>CBDCKA010000002.1:2370000-3033981 GCA_965218055.1 Terriglobia bacterium | reverse complement strand
TGATCGGGGACAAAGCCTACGACAGTGACAAGTTAGACCGTCAGATGCAGGAACAATACGGGGTGCAGATGATTGCTCCGCACCGCAGCAACCGGGCACGCCCGACGCAAGACGGCCGGCCCTTACGCCGCTATCGGCGGCGCTGGACAGTCGAGCGTCTGTTCGCTTGGCTGCAACTGTTTCGCCGCCTGGTTACCCGCTACGAGTAGGGAAGCGTGGTCGTGGCGCTGGGAGGCTTCCTCTTGGCAAGCTTTAAGAGCTTGCGCGAGGACATGAACGCAGGCATCAAGGGCTTGCGCGAGGACATACCTGTACCTGCGATCACCGGCTTGCCAAATGCAATCTGTGGATTGATTTGGCTCATCCTCGGTTCTGTTGGAGTCTTTTTCCTAACGAAGGGAAACAGTTGGCGCGGGCCGCCGAGGATCAATGTCTATTCGACTAAAGGAAGGCCGCAAGAATTGGCCTGAACGCATATTGTCCGCCCAATGACACATTGAGAAACTTCTTCGGGAGTTGCTCTATAAACAGGTCCAAACCGTCTGTCTCGAAGATTATGTTGAACAATGGGCGGGAGCCAGAACGGAATTGTGCAACTGTTTGCATGGCTCTTCGTATCTTGGGCAGTCCCACTCCCCTCACGCTTATCACACAGCGGACGGGCGGTTCTAGATCGCCGGCGCGCATCGGAAGCTGTAGCCCCGCGCGGCGGGTGAGCACGAACTCCGATCCTTCGACAAGGAGATGGAGATGGTCCTTCGGTGGTCGGCAATGACATTCAAAATCTGGGGGCAACTGTGGGGGCAACTAAATAATCCTGAACAACAATAATGTATTTAAATCAATTCATTACGACTACTTTTCGGCAGTCAGCGTCGCGGTCCCTAGTTTCGCCAGCCACTGGCGCAGCTGTTGGGCAATGAACTCGGGCCCGTTATCAGAGCGAAGGTGCTCTGGAATGCCCTTCCACAGCATCACCTCCGACAACGTCTCGATGACCTCCTGGGTGCCCATCCTTCGCTCTACCCGGATCGCCAGGCATTCTCGCGTGTATTCATCGATCAGCGTCAATAACCGCAACGTTTTCCCTCATGCCTTCTGGCACTCACGAAGTCATAGCTCCAAACATGATTCGGTCGTTCCGGCCGCAGCCGCACACAGGAACCGTCATTCAGCCACAATCGTCCCCGGGGTCTTTGCTTTTGCGGCACTTTCAGCCCCTCCCGCCGCCAGATCCGCTGCACCCCGATCCTTGCCCACTGGCCCGCCTGCACCCCGCAGCAGTGCCGCGATCCTCCGGTAGCCGTAGCGCCCGTACTGCGTCGCCAGGGCAACGATCGCTCGGGTGAGGCCATCTTCGTCCAGCACAGGATTCGGCTCGTATCGTTGTGTCCCTCGCCATTTCCCCAGCAGCCGGCAGCCATGCCGTTCCGACAACCCGTGTTGCTCCCGCGCACGCTCTACCGCACAACGCCGCCGCTCAGGGCTTACAAGTTTCCCTGCGCCACATCCCGCAAAACCTGCTTCTCCAGGGAAAGCTCGGCCACCAACCGCTTGAGCCGAGAGTTCTCTTTCTCGAGTTCCTTCAGCCGCTTCGCTTGGTCTAGCTTCAGCCCGCCAAACTCCTTCCGCCAGCGATAGTACGTCTGCACCGTGATCTGAGCATCCCGGCAGGCTTGCGGCGTGGTCTTCCCGTTGGCAGTCTCCACTTCGATCTGCCGCAGGAGGTTTACAACCTGCTCCGGCTTATACCTCTTCGTCGACATGATCGGGGCTCCTTCTCAGGTGAATTCTCTCTCATTTCACCTGGTACAAAAACCCCCGGTCACGTCACATGTCCGTAAGGGGATAGAGGTGAATGGACGGCGGCACGGTGATTCACCTCGGAGGTGACAGGACAGCACCCGCACGCAGGGTCATTTTCACGGCAGTCTGTTATCGATGATGGCCGTGTCCAGAGCCCCCAAGGACACCCTTGGCGTCACCGGCGAGCAATTGACCGGCAAGGCCGGCCTGGCCTTGGTGGCCACTCTGGCGAGCCTTCTCGACCTGCCAGCTCGCCTCTTCCGCTCTGTGCGCCTCAAGCGCCGCCGGCGGGGCTGCCGCGACGACCAGATGCCGTTCTCGCTGATCTATTCTTTCTGCCCCGACGGCGGCCATCTCAGTGATGTCGACGCCCTCAGCGCCGACGCGACCGCCCGTCGCATCACCGGCCAGCTAGTGGTGCCGGACAGCCGGCAGCTGGGCGAGCACCTGGCTCGCCTGAGCGAGCAGGCCTTGGCCGGGCTGTGCCACTGCGTGCGCCAACTGAACCGCTGTGTGGCGCCGCCGATGATCCGGCGCTGCAAACGGACGCTCCGTCTGGACGAAGACAGCAAGCTGTATCAGCTGTATCAGAGGATGCGTCCGGACAAGACTTCTGTGTAAACGGTAGGGCGTGCCATCGGCCGCCGCAGTCTGTGGCGGGCCCGCTCTGGAAGCTGCGAGTATTTCGGTACGAGGTCGTGGAGTTCCGCGACCGCCAGGGGTCGCCTCTGAGGCTGCGGCCTGTATCCCTGGTGTGCGAGTGCCCCACAGTCCAACAAGTCCTTCTTGCGCCCCGGTACTTGGCTCAGCTGCCGGGCGTTCGCCAGCACCACCTCGAACCTCCGCGACTCCAGCAGCTCGTACATCGGGATCCAGTACACGTGGGTGCTCGCCATCGCCACCGTGGCTACGCCCGACTTCGCCGTGTCCAGGGGCGGGGTCGTTGTGCGGAGAACTTGCACGTTCGGTTTCGCTACGTCCGTGGCCGGACAGCCCGGACAACCAGGACTCGTCGCCGTCCCGGCCTCGCCCTGCGCTGCTTCCCAGCACGCTCCGGCTTGGTCTTGGTCATGATAGTCCTCCTTGCCGCGGCGACCTGGCCCTCGATGGCTGCCGTTGGATTCTGACCTGTTCGGGCTCCCGGCAGCCGAAGGCGAGCCACTGATGGAGCGCCTGCTGGGCGTCACCCGCATGCAGCCTTTCCAGCACAGAGCGGCCGGCCACCTTTCGGGCGGCATGAAGCAAAAACTGGCACTCATGTGCCCCCTGCTCCACCACCCACAAGTTCTTTTTCTCGACGAGCCCACCAACGGGGTGGACCCGGTGTCCCGCCGCGATTTCTGGGCCATCCTCTATCAGCTGGTGAAAGAGGGAATGAGCGTCCTGCTCACCACGGCCTATCTGGATGAAGCCGAGCGCTGCAACCGGGTGGGCCTGCTCAATCGCGGGCGCGGACGGCGAAGGAAACGTGGTCCACGGCGACAAAGGCGCCGAATCGCTTCACGAGGCCATCCACCTCGACGGCCCACCGATGCGCATTCCCTTCAGGCATGGCTCTCCGCTGAAGCCTTGCGGATCTCCGCGATGAATACGTCCTCCAGCGAGGGGGCAATTGGGCGGAAGCTGGCCGGGCCCAGGCCGTTTTGCTCCAAGGCCTGTTCGAGGGCCGCCGCCGAGGTTTCCGGAGCGGCCAGGAAAAGATGCAGCGTGGCGCCGGACGGCTCCACGCTCCGCACGCCTGCGACCCTCTGCAAGAACTCCCGCGCCGCCCTCAGGTTTGGGCAGGTGACCTGGTAACCGGACTCGGCCACCAGCTTCTTCGACCCCTGCGGAGAGTCGCAACGGATCACGCCCATCATTTTCCTCGATGAGCCGACCTCTGGTGTCGATCCGATTGCCCGCCGCGACTTCTGGGATCTGATCTATGAGCTTTCGGCAGCCGGCCAAACCATTTTTGTCACCACGCATTACATGGATGAAGCCGAGCATTGCCACCGGCTGGCGCTGATGTGCCAGGGAAAAATCATCGCCCTGGGTGCGCCCGCCTCCTTAAAGCAGACATTGGCATCCCACACCCTGGTGGAACTGGACAGCTAGGACCTGCTGGAGAGTCTGAAAGCGCTGGAGGGAGTGGAAGGCATTTCCGAAGTGGCGGTATTCGGCGCAGGACTGCACATCACCCTCGCTCATCCAGGCGCTCATCCCCTCGCTCATCCAGGCCCTGACCCAGGCGCAGCCACGCCTCGGATTCGCAGCCTACTGGAGCAGCAGGGGATTCGCGTCCAGCGCCTGGAACCGATTCAACCCTCCATCGAGGATGTGTTCGTCGGCATGATCACCGAGGAGGAACGCAAGTCGGCATGAATCTTCGACGAACACGGGCGGTGATGAGAAAGGAGTTCCTGCACATCCTGCGGGATCGAAACAGCCTGATCATGGCGCTGGCGATGCCGCTGGTTCTGTTGCTGCTGTTCGGCTACGCGCTGTCCCTGGACGTGGGCCGCGTGCCGACCTGGATCCACGACGCAGACCGAAGCCCCGAGAGCTGGGACCTGATCTCGCGATTTCGCGCCTCACGCTACTTTCAGGTTCTGGGCATCGCCGACCGGCTGAACACCGTGGAGCATAAAATTGACCGCGATGAGTGCCTGCTCGGCGTCTCCATTCCCAGGGGGTTTGCCCGCGACCTCGTGGCCGGCCGCCAAGTGGAAGTGCAGCTACTGCTCGACGGCAGCGATTCCAACACCGCTTCCATCGCCCGCAGCTATGCCGAGGCACTGGTGGGCCTGCACGCGGTGGAGCTGCAGGGGCAGGCCCAGGTCCGCAAGATGGGAGTCCGCTCGCCTCCGCCAGTGGAGGCCCGTTCGCGCGTCTGGTACAACAGCGACCTGGAGTCGAAGAACTACATCGTGCCGGGCCTGATGGCGGTGATCCTGATGATCATCGCCGCGCTGCTCACCTCATTGACCATTGCTCGCGAGTGGGAATCGGGCACCATGGAGTCGTTGCTCGCCACGCCGCTGCGGCCGGCGAAACTGGTGCTGGGCAAGCCGATTGCCTTCTTCGGAGTGGGACTGGTGGACATGCTGGTGGCGGTGGTGGTCGGCGTCCTGGTCTTTCGCGTGCCGCTCCGCGGAAATGCGCTGCTGCTGTTTTTCACCGGCGGCATCTTCCTGTTCGGCGCGCTCTGCTGGGGCATTCTGCTTTCGGCCACGGCGCGCTCGCAACTGCTGGCATACCAGCTGGGCATGCTGACCTCTTTCCTGCCCGCCTTCCTGTTGTCCGGTTTTGTGTGCGCCATCGAAAACATGCCGGCCGTGATTCAGGTAGTGACCTACATCTTTCCGGCCAAGTACTTCGTCACCATCCTGAAGGGGATTTACCTGAAGGGTGTCGGGCTCGAGGTCCTGTTACTGGAAGTCGGACTGCTGATCGTGTACGCGACGATTGTCTTCGCCGTTGCAACCAGGAAGGTGAAGCAGAAGCTGGCCTGACCGCGATGTGGAAGCGAATCCGGGAAATCGTCCGAAAGGAACTGCTCCAGGCGCTGCGGGAGCCGCGCATGCGGGTCGTCTTGTTCATCCCGCCCCTGATGCAACTGATCATCTTTGGCTACGCAGTCAACCTGGACGTGGAGACCAGCCGCATCGCCTGGATGGACCAGGATCGGACGCCGGCCAGCCGCGAGTTGTTCGAGGCCTTTGCTGGCTCGGGGCGGTTTCACGTGCTCGCAGCACCTGACCGGGAGAGCGAGGTTGCGGAGCTGCTGGACCACGGCCGCGTCCATGCCGTGGTGCGCCTACTGCCCGGCTTTGGCCGCAACATCACCCGCGGCAAGACCACCAGGGTGCAGGTCCTGCTGGACGGCAGCAATTCCAACACCGCCTCCATCGTTTCCGCCTATGCCTCGGGCGTAATCACCGACTACGGCAACCGAGTCCGAGCCCGGCAACAGAGGGCGCGTCTGGTGGCCCGCACGGGGCGCACGGGCGAACCGGTCGCCGCTGCATCAGGGTGTAGTAGGACGCGAAGGCGACCGCAAAGCCGACGAACCAGGAGTAGTCGTAGAGGAAGCGCAGGTGAGGCACCAGTAGCCCCGAGAGCGCCGTCGCGGCGCCCAGACCGACTCCTGAGGAACTAACCCCGTTCCTTTTGGTGCTGTCTGGCCTCTGTCAGTTGGAAGCTAGCGGGTGCTAAGGGAGTTCGGTTCTCTAGGAGTCATAAGACTCCTCGCTGCCGAAGATCACGCACCACGGCGATGAGGTAGAGCATCACGGCAATCACCAATAGCGGCGCGCCGAAAAAGACGCCCATACCCACACTCCAAGGGGCAAAACCACTCCACAGGAATAACAAGACACTCAATAAGCCAATGAGCGCACATGCCACTGCTGTGCGCACCAAGGTGTTGACGCCGGTTGCCTCCTCAGGGGTCATCATGGGTGTCTCGCGATGGAGAGGCGTTCGCCTGGGACAGGGTGCGGCGGCCCGTGGCAGGTAGAGCAGCTCACTCGGTCGCGGACCAGATCTTTGGCCAGTGCCTGGTGGCTCTTGCCCCTGTCGAACTTCGACGTTCCCTCGTGACAAGTCAGGCAGTTGGAATTCGGATAGCTGCTGCCGTACTGGATCGGCTCCTCCCACGTGGCTGTTACATAGAGCAACCAGTGGCGAAAACCGTCGCGCTTAGCTGCCAACGTGCCGTGCGCTCCATAGGTCGTGTGACACATGTAGCACTGATGGTCGGGGACCCACTTGTTCTTGTAATGGCGGGCCGCCAGAGTTGCACTGAAGGGATCTCTCATGTCGTTGATAAACGGGTCCATGACGTGGCAGGTGGCGCAAGCGTCAACCTTCTTGGTCTCCTCGGAAACCATCGCGGTCATGCTCATGAGAGTGATGCCAGGAAGCACCAAAAGTCCCAGGAACAGCAGCCAGTGATATGTGGCTCTCCGGAAGCGGTTGCGGTAGACGAACTCAATGAGTACCAGCGCGACGATCGCGACCACAGCAGCTGCCAGCCCCAGGCCGCGCATGAATTCTCCCGCCGACAGCGCTTGCTCCGCGTCCCTCGCCCTTTCGGAAGCGAACACCACAAACGTGGTTAGACGCATACCCACCCTACCTCTCAACCCGCTTCTGGTTGGCCTGCACCGTTTTCATACCCCGCGCCACGGGGCACTTTCCGTTGGACGGAGACGGCACATAGCTTGTACTCCGGCTGCTTGGAAATGGGATCGTACACATCGTTGGTTGCTACGTTTACCAAGTGACGCGCCGAGTGGAACGTAGCAAAGACAACACCCGGGCGAACTGTGCCTGTTAGTCGGGCGACGAACTCCGCCTGTCCTCGTCGGCTTCGCACAACAACTTCCGCTCCCTCCTCGACACCAAGGGAATGAGCGTCCTGCGGATGAATCTCGAGAAAATTGGGCCGGATACCGTCTAGCGCTGCCACTCTGCCTGTGATGGTCATGGTGTGCCAGTGCTCCAAGATCCGCCCTGTGGTGAGAACCAGCGGGAAATCGTCCGTGGGTGGGTCCTTCGGTTCCTCCTGGTGGTGCAGCCAGATGACGGCTCTGCCGTCGGGTCGTCCGTAGAAGTCGAAGCGCCCGCCTCGGCGAGCTAGGGGGTCTTCGCCGGGCAAGTAGCGGCGGCATGTGCCGGGATGGGCTTCGGATGGACACGGCCAACGCAAACCGCGCTCTTCTTGGAGACGTTTGTACGTGATGCCAGAGAAGTTGTACTTTGAGTGAGCTGAGATTACCCGCCACTCTTCCCAGACGTCCCGGGGCGTGCGTGCCGAGATTAGCTCCCCAAGGTTCAAGCGGTCTGCAAGTTCTACCAATATCTCTAGGTCACTGCGTGCCTCTCCCGGCGGCTCCACCACCTTCGGTACAAGGTGATAGCGGCGCTCGGATTGACTGAAGACGCCTTCCTTTTCAGCCCACAGGGCCGCAGGCAAGACCACGTCGGCAAACTGCGTAGTCTCGGTGGGATGAAAAGTATCGGCCACCACGAGGAATGTCTTCTGCATGGCCCGGCGATAGCGGTCGGCGTTGGGGAGCGACTGCGCAGGATTCGTGGACATCACCAGGCAGCACTTTACATCGCCCCGTTCCATTGCCTCGAAAAGAGCTACCGCGTGATAGCCCGGCTTTGCGCTGATACGGTCGCGTGCAACACCCCAGAGATATTCCATCTCTTGCCGGTCCTTGGGGTTGGTCACAACCCGCCCGTTCGGCAGCGCATGCGCCAGCGTGCCTGTATCGCGCACCCCTCCACCGGCATTCGGCTGGCCGGTTAGCGAGAAAGGGGTTGCGCCCGGTCGGCCGATCTGTCCCGTCAAAAGATGCATCGCCATCACCAGCCGATTGGCGGCGGTCCCTTGCGACTGTTGATTCAGCCCCATGGTCCATAGAGACATCGTGGCTCTGGAGGAAGCAAACCGAAAGGCTGCTTCGCTGATGTCCTTGGAACTCAGACCGCAGATGCTCGCCACCCGTCCAGGTGCGTACTGACCGACATGCCTCTTCAAGTCAGAGTAGCTGCGGCTCGCGTCTCCAGACTGGAAGCTCAGGTAGTTCTCAACCATGTCGGCATCGATGAGCCCCAGGCGAATGAACTCGTGGATCATGGCGTTGTAAAGAGCCACGTCGGTGCCGGGGCGGATGGAGAGGTGCAAGTCAGCCCGGCAGGCAGTGATTGTGCTTCGCGGGTCTACTACGATGATGAAGGTCTCGGGCCGGCTTCGCTTGCGGTCCCGGACTCGCTCCCAAAGAACTGGATGGCACTCGGCCATGTTGGATCCAGTGATGAAGAAGCAGTCGGCGGCATCCAGGTCCTCGTAGCAACCCATGGGTTCATCCTTACCGAAGACCGATACGTAACCGGCCGCCGCCGAGGCCATGCAAAGCCGCGGATTGCCATCTACGTTGTTCGTACCGATTCCTGCCTTGAAAAGCTTGTTGGCCGTGTAACTTTCCTGCGTGAAGAGTTGCCCGCTCCCATAAAACGCGACGCTGTCGGGGCCGAAGCGGTCAATTATGTGGCGGAAGCGCTCTGCCACCAGAGTCATCGCCTCCTGCCAGCTCACTCGTTGTAGCTCGCCGTTCTTCCGCACCATCGGATACAGGGCTCGGTCCCGGGTATAGAGGATGTCACGGTTCAGGATGCCCTTGATGCAGAGGCGACCCTTGTTGTGGGCATACTCATCGCCCTTGACATCCACCACCTTGCCGTCGCGCACACCGATTTGGATCCCACAGCCGGTCCCGCAGAAGCGACAGACACCCTTGTGCCAAGCGTGCACGGGAACGGCAGGCGTGCGCTCCCATAGGCCGGAGCAGCCCGCGAGCGGTCCCACGAGAGCTACGCTGGCGGGCAAACTCAGCCTCCAAAACAACTCGCGGCGCGTCAATCGATCGAATCCTAGTTTGTCCTGGGCCATTTCGTGCGCTAGTGGGGTTGTGGTGTGTGAGCGTTTGTACGGATCCTTCTTGGCGTCAACCTCACATTGAACCGGTCTGGTTTGGGAGAACGACACGGCGACAGGGTAGGCGTCGATACTGACCCTCGAAGCACAGACCACTTCGAGCTGCCTTCGCCGGCTGCCCTTGCAAAAACCGAGTTCACGGCTTAGCCCTGTTTTTCCTGCTCGCCGGAGTTTCCGCGGAAAGACAACTTCATTCAGGGCATCGAGCAAATCCTCGACGCTGACACCGCTGCGGTGGGCAACCTCAGTCATGGAACAATCCCAGCAGGACGGGCGTACACGAAACCGCTCGAAAACCTCTTCGGTCTGCGGGTAGCGGTTATGGACGTCCCGCACAATCACGTCCCGCCGGATCAGATCAGTGAAGCGAAAAGCCATAGGAACCCGTTTACTGCACAATTACGCACAAAATCGGGTGCGCCTCCCCTCCTACCGAGTGACCAGACCGATTTTTGTGCCAACACTAGAGGTGGTCTCAAAAATACCTCAGCATGATTTTGATGCATCCGAGTCGGACCATACCCAAGAAATTGTCGATGTGGTACTCGTAGCGGGTAACCAGGCGGCGAAACAGTTGCAGCCAAGCGAACAGACGCTCGACTGTCCAGCGCCGCCGATAGCGGCGTAAGGGCCGGCCGTCTTGCGTCGGGCGTGCCCGGTTGCTGCGGTGCGGAGCAATCATCTGCACCCCGTATTGTTCCTGCATCTGACGGTCTAACTTGTCACTGTCGTAGGCTTTGTCCCCGATCAGTCGTTCGGGAAGCTGGCCGAGGAAGCTGTGGCCGAGGGTTTCTTCGACCAGTTGGCTTTCGTGGGGTGAAGCAGCCTGGACACGGACGGCGACAGGTAGACTGTTGCCAACGGTGATAGCCGTGATCTTCGTCCCCTTACCTCGCTTGGTAGGACCAATCCCGAAGCCCCTTTTTTCGCCGCAGCAAAGGTCGCGTCGATAAAGGCTTCCTCCAGATTCAAGCGTCCCTCGGCTTGCAACCGGCGCGCCAGTTTCCGCAACGCCTTCGCCAGCGCCCCCGAACGCACCCACTGCTGAAGGCGGCGATGGCAGGTCTGGTACGGAGGATATTTTTCCGGTATCTCCCGCCACTGTGCTCCCGTTCCTAAAATCCACAACACGCCGTTCAGCACCGCGCGCGCCTCCTTCGGCGGTCGCCCCTTTCCATCGGGCCGCCGCTCCGACCGCAGGATCGGTTCCAACAAAGCCCACTGCTCGTCGCTGAGTTCCCAGCGTCCATGCATGGGTTTGGTTTCGCGTCAAATCGCCAGATCTTCTTCAGTTTCCCTCAACCTCTTTTCCTCGCAACCCTCTTTCTTTTCTTCCCGTTGCCAAAGAACCATTTTTGAGACCAACAGTAGTGTGATTGGATGACGTCGTCGGCTCCTCGGGACCGAGTAGACTTGGCAGCGGTTGATCGACCAAGGCTCGGAAGGAAGGAGCCGAGCGATGCTCAATGATCGGATGTGATTTTCACACACGTTTTCAGCAGATTGCAATGATGGATTCCCAGACCGGCGAGATCATCGAGCGCCGACTGGACCACGAGGCAGGCGAAGCACGGAAGTTTTACGCAGCACTTCCGGGTCCGGCCCGCATCGGGATGGAAGCCACGGGGCGCACACAGTGGTTTGAACGGATGCTGGCCGAGCAGGGACACGCACTCTGGGTAGGAGACGCAGCACAGATTCGTGCTGGGGTGGTCCGGAAGCAGAAGACCGATGCCCGCGATGCCAGCCATATCCTCAAGATGCTCTTGGAGAACCGCTTTCCCCGGATATGGATCCCGTCGCCGGGCGAGCGGGACCTGCGGCGGCTCTTACAGCACCGGGTGAGGCTGGTTCGTTTTCGAACCTCGGTGATGAATCAGTTGCAGGCTCTGGCGATGGGGCAAGGACTCTGCCGGAGAAAGAAGTTGTGGACGGCGGTGGGTCGGAACGAACTGGAAGGTCTCGCCTTCGGTCCTTGGGCGAACCGCCGCAAGCGGGAACTACTGGAGATACTGGATCGGCTCAGCACTTCGATCGAAGAGTTGGACCAAGCCGTGAAACAGGAAGCCGAGAGCCGTGCTGAGGCAGTGTGTTTGATGACCCAATCGGGAGTGGGACCGGTCACGGCACTGGCCTTTGTGCTGACCCTGGGCCCCATCGATCGCTTCCCCAGGAGCAAGCAGTTGGTGAGTTATCTGGGATTGAACCCGACCGAGTACAGCAGCGGTGGCAAGCAGCGACTGGGTTCGATCAGTAAGCAAGGCAACACGATGCTGCGCTATTTGTTGGTCGAGGCCGCGAATGTGGCCTCGCGGTTCGATCCAGCATTACGGCGCAACTACCAGCGGTTGCAGTTTCGCCGTGGCAGTGCGGTGGCCAAGGTCGCCATTGCACGAAAGCTGGCGGTACGACTGTACTGGAAGTTACGAGAGGCAAGTCCATCTCGTGCTGTTGGCTCGCATGCAGGGTAGCCCGGGTAAACTATTGGTAGAAAAAAGCCTATCGCGAGTGTGATTGAGCGCCCTGCCTCCTCTTGCCAGAGAAAGGGGAGTTCGCATTACGAATCATGGTCTGCAGTAGATGATCGAATAGATGATTGGTGGACTCAGAGTCCACCGTAAGATTCAGAGACACAAGCCTTGGTCGAACGGAAAAAGGAAATCTGCAGAGAGGACGAAGCCCGTGCCTAAACCGGGAACTCTCGTCAGCAAAGGGACAAGTGTCTCTTGACAACGCCGACGACGTCATAGATGAGTTTACATTACAACCTGGGGCAGTGAAACTGGTTCCAGTGGCAGGGAAGGGCTATAGAGTCTGTGTGGAAACTCGGTTTAGCTGGCTGGAAATCAAAAGGGATCATGATCCGCTCCAGAATTCTGGTGTTTCGATCTTCGCCGAGTCGCCGGTCCGGGAGTCTGCTGAACTAGCCTTCCTGATCTAGCTTCGGTTTGTTGCGCCACAGGCGGGTGGGGTTGAAGGCCGTTGCGGCCAGCGCGAACTCCACCGCGACCTTCCCCAGGCCCCGCCGCCGGAACTGCCGTATTCCACGCTGTTCTTTCAAAACCCCGATCACTGGTTCCACGATCGCCTTGCGTCGCTGATAAACCGCCCGGCCGGCCGGGTCGCGCAGATTGCGTCGCATTCGCCGGTGTTCCGGATGCCGTACAGCAGGTGCTCCGGGCGCGCGTTGGCCTCGGTTCAGTTCCCGCGCCAAGTTCGAGTCGGGCACATAGACGTCCAGGCCACGCTGGGCCAGTTCCACGATGGTCTCCAAGCAAAACAAGCCGCTGTCGGCGCTAAGCTTCTGCGGGCGTTCCCGGCAGCGGCGCTCGACCGTCTCCACCACAGGGACCAGCGTCGCGTTGTCGGTGGCGTTTTGCCCCACGCGCTGCTCGACAAGCAGGCTGGCGTCTTCCACGGTTTTCTCACAACTCCTTCCTCTCGTTTCTCTTACACAACTTCGGGGCGTCTGCTTTCGCTCGCAACGCCTACAGCCTGGCCCGCTGGATGGGAGAGTTTTTTGACGGTTTCTTGACGGTGGTTGCTGCCACGGTCATGCTCTACGGGCTGCGCAGCAGGTTGTTGCAGTAATGGTTTTTGATCTGCAATAGCCCGGCTCGTCGTGAGGACGCGCTTGGTCCAGCCGGGGGACCTACTTTCCCTAACCACCACCCTCTGCGTCGGAGTCCACAGCGAAGCTGTAGTGACCGCTCTGTATTTCCTTCTTTGCCTGTAAGCCCGAAGGCCGATCCGTGGAACTCCGGCAAGATCGAGTTGGGGATACTCGGGACCGCTATGGGCGGTCGTTGCGCTACGTCTACCTAGCCGGCGAGGACCTCAACGCTCGTCTCATCCGCGATGGCTACGCTCACGCGATCCGCCGTTTCAGCTACACCGAAACGCAACGGTACATCACCTTGGAAGACCGGGCGCGGGGTGCGAGAACTCAGCTTGTGGAACCGCCGCTGATCCGCGTTATGGAACGGACTCGGGGCGACTTCCTGTTGAAATGAAACTTGCGCGAGGGCAACGCACACTTTGGCAAGGAGCCGTTTGCACCCTTCGCTCTGCGCGCCATTCGCCGAGGAATAGCGGACGGGAGCCGGTGATGTTGGCACGGGCGATGCGCCAATCGAGCTTGACGACACCGACCGGAGAACGGGTGTGGGTTACGCCATTTACCGCTGGCCGAAGCCGGGTCCGGTTGGTTCCGACGCAAGGCTCGCGCCAGAACGGTCCCCTCGCCTGGCGGCGTCCGTCACTCACTCTTGCTGTTGTCGGCCCGGCCCGTCACCGGCGCGGCGGCGCTATTCCTTCCGTACAGGTTTGGCCGTTTCCGCCGTTCGGGGTGAGCGGAAACGCTCACAAACCTTAACTCAAAAGGAGAAACATCATGGCAACCCCAAAACCCGGTCACTGAAGTCCGCATCGGTCGCGTCAAGGCCACGATCTGGCGCAACGGAGCCGAAGAGCACCCGAGGCACAACGTCACCTTCTCCCGTCTTTACAAAGACGGCGATCAGTGGAAGAGTACGCAGAGCTTCGGGCGCAACGATTTGTTGGTGCTTGCGAAAGTGGCCGATCAGGCCCACTCGCGCATCTTCGAGCTTTCGCAGGAAGAAGCCCCGGAGGTCGAGTCCTAGCGTGCGACAGGCATCAGAGAGCGGCGGGGCCGGTCCTCGCCGCTCTCCGATCCTTCGACAAGGAGAAGGAACATGAGCTACATCGTGGCTGAACTTTACGAAGCGATCATCGCAGCCGGTGGGCTGTTGTCAGGGTTTTGTTCGATGACGGTGAATCACGCGATGTCTCTGATCTACTGCAGGAGCTTTTGCCTCCACCCGGATCGCCAGGCATTCCCGCCTGTACTCATCCAGCAAGCTCAGCAGCCGCAGCGTTCTCCCCTCCTGCGTTCTGGCACTCATGAAGTCGTAGCTCCAAACCTGGTTCGGTCGCTCCGGCCGGAGTCGCACACAGGAGCCGTCGTTCAACCACAACCGACCCCGGGGCTTCTGTTTTTACGGCACTTTCAGCCCCTCGCGCCGGCAGATTTGCTGTACTCGATCCTGGCCTACCGGCCACCCCGCACTCCGAGTGTGGCCGCTGGCTGCAGAACCGGAAACTGGAAGACCGTTGCGCCTTGTGCGCTGAATACCGTGGCCGCCGCCGTCACCCCCAACCCGTCGTACGACGCAAACACGACTTGTGCAACGACAGGAGCAGAGCAATCGAGAGTTGCGTAGCCGGACGCCACCGCCGCCAATTCGTTCTTGGTGCGCCATATCAGATAACCGCAGGGTCCCTCCAGCTGGAATGTTGCAGTCGAACCAGCCGCCGTAACGAAGCTGCCTAATTCACTGAACCTGTTCAACGGAACACCGTACACGTTGAAGGTACAGCGGCTCGCTGACTGCGAAACATTCGTGACCAACAGGACAGATTGCCACCCACCGCCGTCGGCGAGATGCGGCAGGAGGCGAAAGCTCTTCGCGGTTTCATCGTACTGAGCAGCAGCGGGCAACGCGCACGCGATGGTTGCCAGAAGTATAGCGAGTATCTTCGTGCGTTTCATAGCTCCTCTTACCTGTGTTTTTCCTGCTTGCTCTGGAAGGCATGATAGGATTATCGCATGGCACACGAAGACAAGGGAACAACCAAAATCGGATTTCGCCTTCCTTAATAGGATTCAAACTAGACCACTACCGAACCGCCTTTATGCTTGACTTTTTATTTAAGTCTCTGCCAGCATTCCTATTACGATGAAATATAGCCTCTCTCCATTTCTGATTCCATTAATCTTAATGTGCGCCGCGCCGCAGGCTTTCGGCGCCGCTGAACCTTTGTCTTGCGCGGATCGCTCCGTCACCGCCCGTGCCGTGCGCACAACGGAGGACGTCAAATCGTTCGTTCAATGCGCCTACGAGTTCGTCCAGGAAGTAGGCTTTGCAGAGGCCCGGCGGGCCTTCCACGAGGACGAGCGCTGGAGAAGCGGCCCGATCTATGTCTTCGTCGACGGAATCGCGAAATCAGGGGAGGACTCAATCCCGTATGTCTACCCGCCCGATCCGTCCCGGGAAGGCAGCCCTTGGGGATCTCTGGTCGACAATTTCGGCAACGACATCGTAAGCGAACTGGATCGCATCATGTCGACTGTTGATTCCGGCTGGCTCTACTACGCCTTCAGAAACCCAGCGACCGACAGGGAGGAGCCGAAGGCTTCCTATATCAAGCGCATCGACTGGGAAGGAAACCCGGCCGTGATCGGCGCGGGCATCTACCGCCGCGACATTCCCGGCACCTGCGGGAGCGAAGAGGTCAACGCCCTGGCGCTCGATGAGGATCCTTCCCGCGAGAGGCTGAAGGAGCTTGTCCGTTGCGCAGCAATGGAGCTTGAATCGCATGGGTACTTCGCCACCCGGGCGCTGTCAAGCGATCCGCGCTGGAGGAACGGCTCGATCTATGTGTTCGGCCTGGATACCTACGGCTACACGCTGTTCAGCGGCGATCCCTACAGCCAGTGGTATGGCGTCATTGCTCCCGAGTTGAACGACTATCCGGAAGGACCCTTCGGCGGCCGGGATGTGGTGAGCGTCGGCAACGCGTTCGGTGAAACCTTCCTGTACTACTCGACGCGCAATCCCTCGACCGGAAAACTGCAGCGGAAGGTGACTTTCATCAAGAGGGTCGTGGCCTATGGCTTGCCGATCCTGGTCGGCTCCGGCTATTATCTGGACGGTAATCTAGCTCAGTAAGGCCGGGCCAAGGCGGACCTGCTTTCCCTCCTCCGTGGCGGCCTTGTAGAGCAAGCCGAAGGCGGAAGTCGCCAGGATGGCGGTCAGCGGCCAGATCGCAAGCTGGAGAACATTGATTCGTGCGAGAGCATTACGTTGCATGTCATGTCCATCTCCGGCGCGTCAGCGCCGCCGGTAGGCCTTTTCGCAGCCTTCCCGCAGGGACTTTTGAGACGGGAGCGACCCTCCCTGGCGTGCGAGTAGAGGCGTGTTCCAAGACGCACCTACTCGCTGCCGCTGATGTCATCAAAAAAGGAGGGTTGATCTTGATGTCATATTCCAAATGATGAAACGTAATCTCTTCCCACTCCTGATTCCCCTAATCTTAACGTTCGCCGTGCCGGCTCTCGTTGCCCAGGGGGGCGCCGAACCGCTGTCTTGCGCGGATCGCTCCGTCACCGCTGGCGCGGTGCGCACGCGCGAGGACGTTCAGGCGTTCGTTCAATGCGCCTACGAGTTCGTCCAGGAGGCAGGATTTGAGGAAGCCCGCAGGGCCTTTAACGAGGACGAGCGTTGGAAGAGGGGCCCAATCTATGTCTTCGTCTCCGAAGCGACACCGATGAGCGATCAAGCGCGACTCTTCGTCTTCCCGCCCGCCCGGTCGAGGGAAGGATCATCATTAGGACTGCTGATCGACGCCTTCGGCAACGACTACTACAAGGAACAGCATCGTATCGTAAGCAGCTTCGGTGACGGATGGCTCTACTACTCATTTACAAATCCAGCGACGGGCAGGGATGAGCCGAAGGCTTCCTACATCAAGGGCATCGACTGGGAAGGGCACTTGGCCGCGATCGGCGCGGGGATTTACCGCCGCGACATTCCTGGCACCTGCAGGAGCGAAGAGGTCAACGCCTTGGGGCTCGAGGCCGCGCCTTCCAGCGAGAGGCTGAAGGAATTTGTCCGTTGCGCAGCAATGGAGCTTGAATCGCATGGGTACTTCGCCACCCGGGCGCTGTCAAGCGATCCGCGCTGGAGGAACGGCTCGATCTATGTGTTCGGCCTGGATACCTACGGCTACACGCTGTTCAGCGGCGATCCCTACAGCCAGTGGTATGGCGTCATTGCTCCCGAGTTGAACGACTATCCGGAAGGACCCTTCGGCGGCCGGGATGTGGTGAGCGTCGGCAACGCGTTCGGTGAAACCTTCCTGTACTACTCGACGCGCAATCCCTCGACCGGAAAACTGCAGCGGAAGGTGACTTTCGTCAAGAGGGTCGTAACCTATGGCCTGCCGATCCTGGTCGGCTCCGGCTATTATCTGGACGGTGACCTAGCTCAGTAAGGCCGGGCCAAGGCAGACTTGCTTTCCCTCCCTCCTGGCGGCCTTGTAGAGCAGGCCGAGGACGGAACTCGCCAGCTCGCTGCAGCTTCGCTGTGGACTCCGAAGCAGAGGGCAGTAGTTAGGGAAAGTAGCTCCCCCGGCTCGACAAAGTGTAGCCTAACGAGGAGCCGGGCTATTGCAGCTCGAAAACCATTGCTGTAACAACGCGCTGCGCAACCCGTAGAGCATGACCGTGGAAGCAACGACTGTCAAGAAACTGTCAGAAAACTCACCCATCAAGGGGGCTAGGCCGTAGGCGTTGCGAGCGAAAGCAGACGCCCCGAAGTTGTGTAAGCGCGACGAAAGGAAGGAGTTGAGAGAAGACGCCAGCTTGCTTCACACGCAGGAGGTCAGAGGTTCGAGTCCCCTGTCGCCCACCATTGCTTTCTGGCCATTCTCCATTCTAGCACAGCGCTTTTCTGATCCCCGATGCCAGTCGACGTTCCAGCCTGGAAGCGATTTGGAGGAGGGATGCTGGCCCTTTCCATTGCCTTCCTGCTGGCGGTGTATTCCGACGTGATGGCGAAGGAGGGCAACCTGCTGGGCGTCGCCGTAACCGGTTCGCTGGCACTGGCGCTGGCCGGCTTCGTCGCCGTGACGGTAGTCCCCTACTTGGCCCGGCGCACCAGTATTGGGTGGCTCCGGGCCAGCGTGGATTACCACCTGACGCGCGCCGGCTCGTTGTTCATCGGCAGCATCTTCGTGTTGAGTATCGCCGCGCTGAACACCGGCAACAACATGCTGTTCTTGATCCTGGCGGCGATGCTGGCTTCCTTGCTGGTCTCCGGCGCGGTGTCGCGCATCGTGCTGGGGAGGCTGGAGCTGGACATTTTGCTGCCGGATCACGTCTTCGCGCGGCAGCCTGCGCTGGCCCGCGTGAGACTCCGCAATGGCAAGCGGCTGCTGCCGTCCTTTTCGGTGGCCGTGACAGGGATCGAGGCGTCGACTCGCTGGTTCGATCGCATTCGCAGCTCGGAAATGCCGGCGGCTGACCTGCTCGGGCCCGGCGTCTATTTCCCCTACTTGCGCGGCAGCTCCACCGTGGCGCAGTCACTCGAAGTGCGCTTTGCTCGTCGCGGCAGCTACTGCCAGGAGCAGTTCGCGCTCCGGTCCCGCTTCCCGTTTGGCTTTCTGGAAAAAGTGCTGAAGGTGCCTGCACACCGCGAGTTGCTGGTCTACCCGGCCGTGGAGCCGACCGAGGAGTTTTATGAAATCCTGCCGCTGCTCAGCGGGGAACTGGAAAGCTTCTACCGCGGGCGCGGGCACGACCTGTACAGCATCCGTGACTACCAACCCGGCGACAGCGCACGCGTTGTGGACTGGAAAGCGTCAGCTCACACCTCCGCGTTGAAGGTGCGGGAGTTCACTCGGGAGGACGAGCGGCGGGTGCAACTGGTCTTTGACCGCAGCCTACCCGATGTCCGACCGCCCGGCCGCCCGCCTGACGGGAAAACGCTGGAGCGGTTTGAACGCGCCGTAGACTTCTGCGCCGCTCTGGCCTGGCACTTCTACCAGATTGATTCGCAAGTGGAGTTCGTCTCCGACGATTTCCGTACCCGCTCGGGCCCGGCCGCCGAGGTCATTTTCGACATCCTGAGCTACCTGGCGCGGGTCGAACCCCGGCGGGCTTCCGAGAATTTGCTCGAGGCGCTGGGAGACGGCGACCTGTTCAAAATCATCCTGACCGCAGCTGCTCCCGGCTCCATCCCCACCCACCTGTGGACCTCCTCCTATTTCGTCTTCCAAGAAAGGCTGTGAATAATTCAGAAATATGCGTTGCGTCTAAGTATTTGTTTACATCTGATAACACACAAAATCTAATCTACTGCTTTAGGCTAGGCATCCCGGCGCTCCATGCCCACTAGCGCTGTCGGCCGGCGCGCCGAAGTTGGTTGACAACCGCGCTTGGGTGGACGAGACTCGGCGTTCGAAAGCGGCAGCCTCCCCCCTGGAAGCTCTGTGTGGAGGCAGCTGCTCTGTGTGGAGGCAGCGATGGCAACGCCAAGTTTCACCGGCCTTCAGAAGAAAGTCCTGCTGATCCTGGCGCTGCTGAATTTTGTCAATTACCTGGACCGGCAAATCATCTACCCGCTGTTCCCGCTGATCGGCGTGGAGTTTGCGCTTAGCTACTCGCAGATCGGCTTACTGGTTTCGGCCTTCAGCGTCGTTCATGCCCTCGGCACCCTGCCGCTGGGCGTCTTAGCCGACCGCACCTCGCGCAAGAAAGTGATCAGCTACGGCATTTTGTTCTGGAGCGGGGCGACTTTCCTAAGCGGCCTCGCCACCTCCTTCCGCTCCTTGCTCGTGGCAAGGGCCATGGTGGGAGTGGGCGAAGCTGCTTATACGCCGGCCGCTAGCGCCATCGTTACGGCCACATTTCCTGGCGAAGTCCGCGCCCGCGTGCAGGGAAGATTCGACCTGGGCATGTTCATCGGCGGCGCCATGGGAATTGCCCTGGGCGGCATCCTGGCGGAGTGGGTGGGCTGGCGCCCGGCTTTTTTCCTGGTCGGGATCCCGGGGTTGTTTCTGGCGCTGACAGTCCTACGCCTGCCGGAAGTTCGCCGCGAGCGCAGCGAAAAGCAAGTCCCCATCCGTGAGCTGCTGCGAGTGCCGGCCTACCTGATGGTGATGGTCAGCAGCTGGTTCATCACCTTTGCTGGTCACTCCTATGTCATTTGGGGCGCAACCTTCGTTCACGAACATAAAGGTATGGGACTGCGTGAAGCCGGCATCAGCCTGGGCTTGATCGTAGTGGTCGCCGGCATTTTCGGGGTCCTGACCGGCGCCGCCCTCGCCGACCGCCTGGCGCGCGTCTTTCCCGGAGGTCGTGTGCTGGCAATTTCCCTCGGGTTTCTGATCTCGGCCCCGCTCATCCTGTACGCGCTGAACACGCCGAGCAAACTGCACTTCCTCGGCGCCTTCGCCCTGGGCAGCTTCTTTATGACCTGGTACCACGGGCCGTCGGCCGCTACCATCCATGATCTGATTCCTGCGCGCGCCCATGCCACCGCCATGGGGTTGAATTACTTCTTTGTGAACCTCTGCGCCACCGTCCCTGCCGGGTGGCTGATCGCAAAAATCGCTGACCGCTACGACCTGCTGACCGCAATGCACACGGCGCTGGCGGCACAGGTAGCCGGAGGCATCTGCTTCTTGTCGGTCATCTGGCTCATTCGCCGGCACGGCCTGAACCACCCGGCCCTGGCCGTCTACCGGGAAAAGTAATGCGGCTCCTCGTGTATCTCAGCCGGAGGTGAGAGTGGGGCGTTCGGGGCTGGGTACCGGCAGGTCGGTCGCTGCCTGAATGCGGTCATCGGAACGCCAGGGGGGGGAACCGAAGTCGTAGCGACCCAGGATGAGCACGGGAGTACCGTGCTCGACCACGCCCCACCCGTGCGGGCCGAGCTTCCAGCCCTCCCCCCAATGGAACAGCCATTCGGCGTCGCGGGGCAGCAGACGCACGCAAGCATGGCTGGCCTGGTATCCCGGCAAGCCATAGGGCGGCAGGATCTTCTCTTCGTGCACCCCGACGGGTATATACTTCTGGGAGGTCAGGCGCAATGAACCGGCCCGTCGGAACGACATTTTGGGGCCCAGAGCAAATCATTAGGCTCATCGTGGCCACGACTGGCTGCCTGTGCCTCTTGGTCCTGCTCGTTGGCACGTTGCTGCTCCTTAGCCGGGGCGCCATCGACCCCGCACACATTGGCAGCGTTAAGGGAATTGGCGTTGGGAGCGGTCTCCTCGGATTCGGGAGCGTCGGCTACGCATATATCCGCGCTGCTCTCTCTGGAGGAAAAAAAGATGGCTGAGCGCTTCGCCAAGCTCGTCAAGGTTCAGATCGGCATTTCTGTCGGCGCTGCTGCACTCACAATCGTCCTAGCTCTCGAGATTCCGCAACTCCTTGAGACTAGGCAGCGATTGATTGAGACTAGCCAGGACCTGGAGCGCGACATTCAACTACTGGAGGGAAACCGGACGGCGCTGCTCTCTAATCTAGGATGGAGCAGTAAGAGGGCCGCAGCCCGGGGACTTCCTCCTGAAGCAATCCGCCGGACAATCGAGGCAAACTCCGCTCGACGCAAAGAGGCGAGCCGTTCGTCTGCGGTTGCGCGCTCCCAGGTAACCGTCGATGTCTTCTCACGGGACCTAGATCGAGATGTTGTCGCAGAATCGCTTCGGGAGCTTGGCTTCGCCGTAGATCTCAAGCCCCCCAACCCGCGAATACCGGAAGGGGTCGCTACCGACGCGATCTGGCTCGGCGAAGATATCTCGACCTCGGACGTGAAGCTCGTCGCTTATACCCTCATTCGGGCGGGCGTGACAATCAAAACGATCCGTCCGTTCGGCCGCCCTCCCTTCCGAAAGCGTAACCGAATCGAGGTCGGATCGGACATGGAGTTCCTGAACAGTCCTCCCTTGGGGTAACGACTTTGCCAAACCTAACTGTCTCCGGGCGCAGACAGGTAGCCCTGGTGCTGGCGGCTCTGATCGCGACCGCTGGGGGGATCTGGAGCATCCACGACGCGCTCTTGCTGATGAGCCTGGTCTGTGCCGCCGGCCTGATCTGGTCCAGCCACGAGTGGAAAGCCTGGGCGCTGGCGACGGTGATGGTGGCGGCAGGGCTGTGGTGGTCCAGCATCGATAGCAAACGCTGCTCGGTATGGTGGAGGGGGAGCATTGTTTACGGAAAGCTCTCTGGGCATCATTCCTACTTGGAATGGAACGAGATTTGGCGTGGCGTTTTTGGCCTTTATTTGGGAACTTGTTGCCTGGGAGACACGTGCTCCGGAATTCGAAGCGATCCGCCTTACGAAATGCACGTGCAACAAGTGACACAAAGGCTGCTTTCCCAGCCCAGGTATCAAGATCCAAAGCGGCTCAACAGGCACGAAGCGAGAATGTACTCGCAGGCCGGTGAGGATGGCACGATAGCCGAGATCTTCCGCAGGATCGGCGTCACGAACAAGGTGTTTGTAGAATTCGGTTCTGGTGACGGTCACGAGAACAATACTGTTTTTCTTCTTTGTCATGCTTGGACTGGATTGTGGATCGACGCGGACAGGGAGGCTGTGAATACTGTCCGAAAGAATTTTGCGGTGGACATTCAATCGCGTCGGCTAGTTATCCTCGATGCGATTGTCACGGCGGAGAACATTGAAAATCTCCTCGCCAGAGCCAATGTGCCGCTAGAGTTCGACTTGCTGGCCATCGACATTGACAGAAATGACTATTGGGTTTGGCGGAAGATCGAGCGATATCGTCCCAGGACAGTTGTCGTGGAGTACAATGAGAAATTCCCACCGGGAGTTGAATGGGTCATAGAGTACGATGCGAATGCGTTCTGGGATGGCACGGATCAGTTTGGCGCGAGTTTGACGGCTCTCGAAATTTTCGGCCGCAGAAAGGGCTATGTGCTCGTTGGCTGCACCTTGGGTGGAGTGAATGCATTCTTTGTTCGCCAAGACCTCGTCGGCGACCGCTTCAGCGAACCCTATACAGCACTGAACCATTACGAACCATCCAATTACGATCTGCGAGAGCGACCCTTGGAGCACCCTAAACGGCCATAGCCGCAAGCACCAGCGCCTTATTCCGCGAAAAGCGCATTCCAATTCAAAGAGTTTCGGTTGCTGGCAACCGCGAACATGTAAAATATACTTGTCTTCGGTCAGAATTTAGAAACCGCACCGTTTTGCGGTTGAGGGCTGGGTGTTGGGACCCGACCAAAAAATCATTGATGCCAAAGGAGGAGTTGTGACAATCAACAAAGACGCAAAAAGGTTAGGTGCCCTGGACTGGGTAATTTAGACACTGAGGTTGGGAATTAACTACCCTGGTGTCATATGAACAAAAAACATCATCGTATTGCAGCTGACGTAAAAGCCGATATCCTACGCCGCGTCAAGGAAGAAGGCATCTCGGTGGCCCAGGCCGCCAAGGATCACGGTATTTCTGAAGGGACCATCTATGGTTGGATGGTAAAAGGAGCAACCGGTGCCCCGTCCTGGGCGGAGTTCTCCCGACTTCAGAAGCAGAACAGAGAACTCCTGGAACTCGTGGGCGAGATCACGCTCAAGCTCTCCATGACTCAAAAAAACAATTGAGCGAAGGAAGAAACAAATCAGCGCTTGCCCGAGCCCTTGGCATATCCCGCGCGAGCCTGTATTACGTCCCAAGAATGAAGGAGAAGGACTGGCGCCTCAAGGTCCGCCTGGAAGAAGAGCTGCAGATCCATCCCTCCTACGGCTCCCGGCGAATTGCTACGGCACTGGGACTCTGCCGCCAGCGGGCGCAGAGGGTCATGCGTCTGTTTGGCATCAAGCCCTACCGCAGGAGAGGCAGAAAATGGAGAAAATCCAAGGTTTCCCGGACCTATCCCAACCTCCTGCTCGCGCTCATGCCCGCATATGCAAACCACATCTGGGCAACGGACTTCACCGAGTTCGTGCAGCACGGAAAGAAGGTCTATGTGGCGACCGTGATCGATCTCTACACCCGCCGGATCCTGGGAATCCAGGTTGCGGTGAGAAAGGGAGCCGCGCTCACCATTCAGGCGCTTTCCAACGCCCTGCTCCATCATCCGCGCCCGGGTCTATTCCACTCCGACAACGGGAGGGAGTATGACGCGATGGCGTTCACTGAAATCCTTGATGGATGCGGCATCGTGATTTCACGGAGCCGCCCGGGGTGCCCTTGGGAGAACGGATACCAGGAATCGTTCTACGACAAATTCAAGGTTGACCTGGGAGATCCGAACCGCTTCAAAACACTGGGGGAGCTAGTGGCGGAGATCTACCGCACCCTGTGGGACTACAACAACACGCGGATTCACTCCGCGCTCAACATGCCGCCTGTGGTATTCGCCAAACGGTATGCGTTAGTCGCGTAAAAAACTCTCAGAATCAGTGTCTAAAGAAATCAGTCTTTGACAGGAGTTGATAGAAAATGAAAAGGGTCACTTCCTCGCGACTCGTGGTTCTCTTGTTCCCCGCTCTCGCCTTTTGTGAGCGCATCATTAACGGAGTCAGGGTCCTGACCACGATCGATGAACTGGTCGATCCGACCCATACTGCCGTCATAGTCGTCGACATGCAAAACGAAATTCTGTCGTCGCAGGGCGGCTACCGGCGCAAGGACCAATCTGCAGAACCCGACCCGCAGAAACACGAAGTCGTGCCTGCGTATAAGGGACAGGTCAAGGGCCTGGCCCAGTTCCTCCAGCGAGCCAGAGAGATGGGTGTCATGGTTGTGTATGCGGAGTACATCCATCGGGCTCGAAATGGGAGAATGTTGGTCAATGGTCCGGAGTATTGGACTCACCGCAACAGTGATTAGGTTTCCTGTGCGGTGGAGGGGACCTGGGGTTCGCGAACAATCAAGGAGCTTGCTCCCAGGCCTGGAGATCTGGTCGTACGCAAGGGCCGGTCAAATACTTTCTATAAGACTTACTTGGACGATGCGTTGAAGGGAAAGTCCATCCGAAGCGTGTTGTTAGCTGGCACCGCGGGCGGGGGGTGTGTTTTCGCTACAGCCATGGGTGCCATGGAACGGGGGTACTTCGCCACTTATGTCAAAGACTTAGTGGACCAGCCACAGTATGTGGACTCCGATCTGATCAAAGGCCGCTTCCCGGTTTATCAATCCCAGGAAGTCTACGGTGCCTGGAAAAAACTGATCTCGCCTCGATAGCCATTGCCGAACCGAATCGTAGCACTTGCGCCCCGGGCTGCCGCACTGTAGGATGAGCTGCTGATCCTATATATGAGGCCTCTATGAGCGAGCGTGCCAAAGTTCTAGTTTCCCGACGCATCCCGCAAAAAGCCATCGAGATGCTGAAGCAGAATTACGACGTGGACGTCAACGAGGAAGACCGGGCGCTTTCGGCCGAGGAGCTGAGACACCGGCTGGCCGATCGGCAGGGTTTGATCTGTCTGCTGCATGACAAGATCAACGAGGGACTGCTGTCCGCCACGCCCGGCTTGAAGATCGCCTGCAACGTGGCCGTCGGCTTCGATAATGTGGACGTAGCGGCCGCCACCCGTCACGGCGTGATGCTCACCAACACGCCGGACGTGCTCACCGACACCACTGCCGATTTCGCCTTCACCCTGCTGATGGCCGCAGCGCGTCGCGTCGCCGAGGCTGACCGCTTCGTGCGTGCTGGAAAATTCAAGGAGTGGAAGATGGACCTGCTCCTGGGAGCCGACATCCACCACGCCACGCTGGGTCTGTTGGGCATTGGGCGGATCGGCGCCAGCATGGCGCGCCGGGCTCGCGGTTTTGACATGCGGGTGATCTATTACGACGAGTTTCGCCCCAAGCCGGAGGTGGAGCGCGAGTTGGGTGTGGAATTCGTACCAAGGGACACGGTGCTGCGCGAATCCGATTTCCTCAGTTTGCACGTGCCGCTGCTGCCCACAACACGGCATCTGATCAACGCCAAGACGCTGGCAATGATGAAGCCTGGCGCCATCCTTATTAACACCGCGCGCGGGCCGGTAGTGGATGAGCAGGCCCTGGTGGATGCGCTGAAATCTGGGCAGCTGGCTGGCGCCGGCCTGGACGTGTTTGAGCTCGAGCCCAAGGTGCATGCCGAGCTGCTCAAGCTGGACAACGCGGTTTTGGCGCCGCACATTGCCAGCGGCTCGGTGAACACACGCGAGCGCATGGCGCTTCTGGCTGCCGAAAACTGCATCGCCGGACTGAGCGGGCGCACGCCGCCCACCCTGGTGAACCGCGACGTGCTGGCCAGCAAAGGCTGACCCGCGCGACTGGCCCTCCTGACGAGCGCCGGGTGTCCGTTACCCCCTGGCCGGGGGACGGACAGGGAAGCATGTGTCCCCTCACGCCGTTGGAGGTCAGGACTTCCGTTCGCATGCGCGAACTTCTCCGCCAGATGTTTCTGGATGCTCTCCGCAAGCTGGACCTGCCTTTGCGGATGCGGGCGGGCATCAGGGTCAAAAACATGGCGCTGGAGACGGGCAGCGACCGATACCCGCTCGATCAGTACGGCAGCATTCAGGTTGTGGCCTTCGGAAAGGCAGCTGCGGAAATGGCTGCCACCCTGGACCAGATCATGGGCACAGGCCGGGTGAGCGGCTTGGTGGTGCCCAGCGCGCCGCCTCGCCAGCCCCTTCCTCAGTTCCGTTACATCGTCGGCGGCCACCCCTATCCCAATGCGGAAAGTCTGGAAGCCGCCGGGGCCGCGCTCAAACTGGCCACCGAAGCCGATGAGCAGACCCTGATGCTGTTTCTGATCTCCGGCGGGGGCTCGGCGCTGCTGGAGAAGCCCCTATTTGACGACACCACCCTGCAGGACGCGGCAGCGTTTCATCGCCTTCTGGTCACCTGTGGCGCCAATATCTATGAGATGAACGTAGTGCGGAAACATTTCTCGGCAGTCAAGGGAGGCCGCTTGGCTTTAGCCGCCTATCCGGCCAGGCAGGTCACGCTCTACGTGTCCGACGTGCCCGCCGACAAGCCCTCCTCGGTGGCCAGCGGTCCCACCATGCCGGACGAGTCCACCGTGGCCGAGTGTCTGGAAGTAGCGAAGCAGTACGACATGGCGGCCCAGCTTCCCGAACCCTACCGGCGGCGGCTGGTGTCTGGGGAAATCCCGGGGACGCCCAAACCGGGCGACTCGCGCTTTGCCCGGTGCCGCTACCAGGCGGTGCTGTCGAATGCGGACGGCATCGCTGCGGTGTCGCGGCTGGCTGAAGCGCGCGGCTGGAAAGCTGAGGTGGACCTGAGCTGCGACGATTGGCCGCTGGAGAAGGCCGCTGACCATCTGCTTGGCAGGCTGCGGGGTTTGCGGCAGCAGGTGGGCGGAGCGCTCTGCCTAATCAGCGGCGGGGAGCTGAGCTGTCCGGTGACCGGCGATGGGATTGGCGGCCGGAACCTGGCGTTTGCCCTCTACTGTGCCACGCAGATCGAGGGGGAGAACATCGCTGTTATGAGCGCGGGGACCGACGGCGTGGACGGCAACAGCCCGGCGGCCGGCGCGGTGGCCGACGGGACCACACTGGTCCGTGCCCGAGCCGATGGCCTGGACCCGGTCGCCTTCTTGCGCCGCTCCGACTCCTACACCTTTTTCTCAACCCTCGGCGATGCATTGGTCACTGGTCCCACCGGCAATAACGTGCGGGATTTGCGCGTGTTGGTGGCGGGCTAGCGCCGTTAGTCCAAAATGACTCGATCTTCTCGGAGGAAAACAATGCAACTGGGATTCATCGGTTTGGGCATCATGGGTATGCCCATGGCGCGACACCTGCTGGCAGCGGGGCACCCGCTGACGGTCTTCAGCCACACTCTCGAGAAAGCCAAGCAACTGGGGAAAGAAGGTGCCCAGGTGGCGACCTCCCCAGCCGACCTGGCTGGCAAATGCGACCTGGTATTTTTCTGCGTGGGCAATTCCGAGCACATGCAGGAGATCACGGTTGGCTCCCAGGGCCTGATCCAAGGCATCCGCAAGGGCGCTACCGTGGTGGACTGCAGCACGGTTTCACCCTCGGTGAGCCGCCGGGTGGCGGCCCAGTTCGCGGCCCGGGGCGCCCAGTTTCTCGATGCGCCTTGCACCGGCAGCAAGGCAGGCGCTGAAAAGGGGACCCTGACGTTCATGATTGGCGGCGATCGCGCCGTGTTCGAGCGCGTCCGCGAGTATTTCCTGCCGATGGGCAAGAGCCTCTACTACGTCGGCGCCAACGGCATGGGCCTGCACGCCAAGCTTTCCCAGAACCTGGTGCTGGCCCTGACCTACCAGGGCGTGTGCGAAGGCTTCGTGCTGGCGACCAAGGCCGGTGTGCCGCCCGAGCTGATGTACGACATTGTTCAGAACAGCGCGGCTCAGGTCGGAATCTTGCAATACAAGAAGAATGCGGTCTTCAATGGGGATTGGAGCACCAATTTCTCCATGAAGTGGATGCGCAAGGACATTTCCCTGATGCTGGAATCGGGCCGGGAACTGGGTGTCCCGTTGCCGGGCCTGGCCCTGGTGCATGAGCTGCTCGGCGCCTCCATTACCCGCGGCCACGGAGACGAGGACTACGCGGCCGCCATTACGCTTATGGAGGACTTGGCTGGAACCCAAGTGCGGGTGAAAGCCGAAGGCTCGGGCACCGGCGATTAACTTCGGGGCAGCAGCGGGCGTGCTCTAGGAGCCCAGTCCAGCCGGTTGCTGGCTCTGCTTGGCGGGTTCGAACGGCGGTTGCGAATGAACGTACAGGGCAGCCGCATTGACACGCTTTTCGGGCGCCGATGGCGGAAGGGCCATATCGTAGCGGACTTCTCGCCGGTGGTCCGCCACCTGCCGCTCCCAGTTGTAAACCTGGTTGAACTTCCACAACATGCGAAGGAAGTTCGTCTGGCCATGCGCAAGGTGCCGGGCAGCGATCAGGAAAGTGTCGCGCAACGCCGCCAGACCCAGATGCTTTTTGTTCAGGACTTGCTGCGTGCCAACTAGTTCCTGGTAGAAGCGCTCCAGCGGCAGTTTCGTCGGCAGCACGGCGTGCTGCACGTCGAACAGCCGGTAGTCTCTGGTGGTCATTCCGCGCGATTCGGTCACCCAGGTCTCGGTCCCGGGATACGGAGTGTTCACGGTCAGGTGCACGATTTCGGGAACCGACAGCGCCCAATCCCGGATCGCGGCAAAGCGGCCCTCGTCTCAGGAAGGATCGGCGATGATGTTGACCGCCACGGTAATTCCCAGCGCACGGGCGCATTCGAGAGCTTCAAAGTTCTTGTCCAAGGTGGTGCGCTTGCGATGAAGCTTTAGC
Source organism: Terriglobia bacterium (assembly GCA_965218055.1). Taxonomy (GTDB): domain Bacteria; phylum Acidobacteriota; class Terriglobia; order JAJPHL01; family JAPKYU01; genus CBDBKE01. Next base: position 3,004,794 of record CBDCKA010000002.1, on the reverse strand, counting down.
CCCTCCTCGTCAATGGCCTCCAGACCCAGAAACATGTACTCCAGGCCGAGGCGCTGCCAGTAGGTAAACACCTCTTTGTTGCGCAGGAGAACATCACCGCGCGTTTCCAGGTAGTACTTCTTCCGGATGCCGCGCCTCTCAATTTCCTGCCCGATCGCAAAGCCGTGCTCGGGCTGGATAAAGGCAACGTCATCCACAACAAAGACACCGGGCTCTCGAATGGTGGCCAGTTCGGCGCCAATGGCCTCGGGGCTTCGTTTGCGGTAGCCACGACCGTAGAAGGTCCAGGCGCTGCAAAAGGCGCAATCCCAGGGGCATCCGCGAGTAAACTCAATCGAGGCAGCGGGGTCGAGCACGCCGATGAAATACTTGCGGCGCCTCGCCAGCAGGTCGCGGGAAGGGATGAGCGCGTCCAGGCTGTCGGCCAGTTTCGGAGGCGGCCCTTCCCCGTGCTGGCTGATGACACCGGGAAGGCGAAGGAGCTGGTCGCGGTCATGGGCCGCCGCCAGCAGTTGCGGTGTTACCTGTTCCCCCTCGCCCCGCACCACGCAGTCAATCGCACCTCCGCTGTGCCGCAAGATTTCCCTCGCCGTGAACGAGGCGCTGTGTCCCCCGGCGAAGAGGAAACATTCCGGCTGTCGGCGACGAGTCTCGGTTGCCAGGTCCAGCACCTCGGGAATATTGGCCAGGTAGTTCAGGGAGAAGCCCACCGCGGCGGGCCGCCACTGCTCCAGCAAGCGGAAGTAATCCTGGTGGCGAAAGACCTGCAAGTCCAGCAGCTTGACTGAGTAACCCGCCCTGCGCACCGATTCCGCCACCAGTTCCAGGCCCAGCGGCTCCAGCCGGAGATAGATCTCCGAGTACATCAGTGAACTGGGATGAACTAGCAGGACCCGCTTTTGTTGCGCGTCAGCAGATTGCATTTGCCTGTTTCGGCGGCACTAGCGTGAGTATTGGGGTGTGACCTCCGCCAGTCGTTGCAGCAGCCGGAACAGCGGTCCCGGCGGGGGCGGGGAGGCAAAGTCCAGATTCAGGCTCAGTTCCAGGTGCGGCGACACGGGACTGAGCAACAGTCGCTCCATTTGAAGCCCTTTTGAATTCAACAGAGAACGCATCAGCTCGCGGTAATTCTGCGTGACGCGATGCTCGGCGGTGACCACGTACACCCCCAGGCGCCGGGTCTGTACGCGGGGACCTTCACCGAAGTTGGGCGGGGCGTCGGCCGGAACCAGCTTCCAGCGTTCGCAATTGACTTCGATCGCGAAGCTCGGCGGGTAATCCAGGTCGCAGCGCAGGGTCAGGAAATCCGGGCAGCTGGGCCCTCCCAGGCGAACGTGAGCGGAACTGCTATAGAGCCGATGGCTCTCCAGATCCAGGGGTGCCAGCAACTCGGTGGGACCCACCCACCGCGTACCCAGCACGCGGCCGCGACCAGCCACCCCTCCCTGCAGCCAGGTAACGACTTCCAGCGCCCGGTGCCGGCGCGTCAGCCTCAGTGAGCGGTACCAAACCGCCAGTGCCGCAAGCGCGAGCACTGGCACCAGCAAGACCAGCACTCCAGTCACGGCCCCATGTTAGCACTGATTGGCCCGCGTGTTACAATCCGTTCTGAATGCCGGCTCCGGCACGAATTTCCCTATTCATTACCTGCCTGGTCGATCAGTTGTTCCCGCACGTCGGAAAGGCAATGGTGGCGGTTCTGGAGCGCTCGGGCGTGGTCGTGGAGTTCCCCGCGACGCAGACCTGCTGCGGGCAGCCCGCGTTCAACAGCGGCTTTCGCGAGGAAGCGCGGCGCGTGGCGCGCACTTGGCTGGCGGCGTTTCGCGGCAGCCAAGTGATTGTCGCGCCTTCAGGCTCCTGTGTGGCCATGGTGCGCCACGGCTTCTCCGAACTGTTCCCTGAGGGAACTACTGAGCGAGCCGAAGCCGAGCGCCTCGGGGGGCGCACGTACGAATTCACCGAGTTTCTGGTCTCCGTGCTGGGCCGCCAGGACGTGGGGGCTAGCTTTAGCGGCGCCGTGGCCTACCACGAAAGCTGCCACCTGCTGCGCGAACTGCGCGTCAGCCGGCCGCCGCGCGCGCTGCTCGAGAACGTCCGCGGGCTGGAGCTGTGCGATCTGGATCAGGCGCAGGAGTGCTGTGGTTTCGGAGGCACTTTCTCGGCCAAGTTTCCCGAGATCTCGACGGCCATGGCCGACGAGAAGCTGCGGTCCGTGGGTCGCTCGGGTGCCGGCACTCTGGTCTCCTGCGACATGGGTTGCTTGATGCACCTAGAGGGCCGGGCCCGCCGGCTGGGTCTCCCGCTGCGCTGCCTGCATGTCGCCGAGGTGCTGGCCACTCTGCCCGAAGCATCGACATGAGAGCCGCCTTCGACCGCCGCATTGACGTCGCGCTCGACGACCTGCGCCTGCAGGACACCCTGGCAAGGACCACCTTCCGCTTCGTCGAGCTGCGCGACAGAGCCGCCCAGGGCCTGCCGGAATGGGAGCAGCTCCGCGAGCAAGCCAACGCCGTCAAGCGCCACACCATCGAGAATCTTTCCTACTACTTACAGCAGCTCGAGGGGCGCGTGCTGGAGCGCGGGGGCAACGTTTTCTGGGCAGCCGATGGAGAGCAAGCTTGCGCCTACATCGCGGAACTGGCCCGCGCCCGCCAGGTGCGGCTGGTGGTGAAGAGCAAGTCCATGCTGACCGAGGAGATCGAACTTAACCACGCGCTTGAGCGGGAAGGGATCGAGGCGGTGGAAACTGATCTGGGCGAGTACATCATCCAGCTCGCCGGTGAGAAGCCCTCTCACATCATCGCCCCCGCCATCCACAAGACGCGCAAGGATGTGGCCGACCTGTTCGAGCGAAAGCTGGGGCTGCCGCGCACCGAGGACATTCCCACGCTGACCGCCACGGCCCGCACCGTGCTGCGCCAGAAGTTTCTGACGGCCGGGATGGGCGTCACGGGCGCAAATTTCGCCGTCGCCGAAACCGGCAGCGTGGTTCTGGTGGAGAACGAAGGGAACATCCGCTTCTGTAGCTCAGTCCCGAAGGTGCACGTGGCGGTGATGGGGATTGAAAAGGTGATTCCGCGCGTGGCCGACTTGGCGGTGTTCCTGCGGCTGATCGCCCGCAGCGGCACCGGCCAGAAGCTGACCAGCTACACTTCCGTGCTAAGCGGAGCGCGGCGCCCAGACGAGCCCGACGGGCCCACCGAGTTCCACCTGGTGCTGCTGGACAACGGGCGCACCCGCGCGCTGGCCGATCCGCTGTTGCGCGAAGCGCTCTACTGCATCCGCTGCGGCGCCTGCCTCAATGTGTGCCCCGTGTACCGTAAGATCGGCGGGCATGCGTACCCGGGTGTGTATTCGGGGCCCATCGGTGCTGTGCTGACGCCGCAGATTCTCGGTCTGGCCGCCGAGCCCAAGCTGCCTTACGCTTCCTCGCTGTGCGGCGCCTGCCGCGATGTCTGTCCGGTGAAGATCCGCATCCCGGAATTACTGCTGGCCCTGCGGCGGCAGGAGACCGAATCGGCTCCGGAGCGCCATCGGCTGGAGAAGTTGGCTTTCCGCGTGTGGGCCCGGGTGATGGAACGGCCCTGGCTGTATGAATGGGCAGGGATGGGCGCACGGTTTGCGCCCCTGCCGCTGGGCCCGGCGGCTGCGTGGAACAGGACGCGCGAGCTGCCCGTGCCGCCCGAGTCCTCCTTCCGCCAATGGTGGCACAAACGCAGCAACGTGAATAAGTCAGCCAAAACATGAGATCAGCGCGCGAAAAAATTCTGGGTGAGATTCAGACCAGGCTAGGAGCGCCCACCGACCCGGAAGCGCCTCCGGTGCGGCTGAATTTCCCCAGTCGCACGCGCGAGGAGCTGCTTTCCACCTTTCTGAAAGAGGTGGAGGGACTCGGGGGCAAGACGTTCGTGGCGCGGGATGCCGCTGCTGCCCGCCAGTATCTGGAGCGCCTGGCATTGGAGAAGGGCGGGGAAGGGGTGTGGGCGCGCCGGTCGAGGGTGGAATCGCTGGGCCTCAACGGGCCTCAATTTCACCCGCAAGGCAGCTTTGCCGCCGAGAACGCCACCCTCTCGATCACCGAAGCCGACTATGCCCTGGCTGACACCGGGACCCTTGTCCTGTTTTCCGTTGCCGGTGAAGGTCGTATACTTTCCTTACTGGCGCCGGTCAACGCCTGCCTGGTCCCAGCGTCCCGCATCGTCTCCACCCTGGCGGAGCTTTTTACCCTGGAGCCCGAGCTACCCGCCCGCTCCAGCGCGCTGGTGCTCATCACTGGCCCCAGCCGCACTGCAGATATCGAGTTGACCCTCACCGTGGGCGTGCACGGTCCGGGCGAGCTGCACGTCGTGGTCCTGAGCGACACCTGATCGTCCACCCTTGCCTGTCATCCCGAGCGCAGAGAGGGATCCGCTTTTGAATGAGAACAGAGTCTGGTTGGATGCACGGCGGAGGAAAAGCAGGTCCCTCGCTTTCGCTCGGGATGACAGAGGTGCCCTCCGTGCCCAATGACACCAAGATAATCAGTGAGATAGGACCCCGTGTTGTTCCAGAAACTTGAAGACTGCCTGCTGCGCCTTCAGGTAGTGTTTGCGGGGCCAATTCCAGTGTTTCGCACCGGGAAGGGTGACGAGCTGGTTGGGAACGTCCGCTTTGCCCAGCGCCTCATGCAGCTTCACTGAATCCTCGTAGGGCACTACGTCGTCGGCGTTGCCGTGCAGCGTGATCACCGGCGGCAGTCCGCGGCGAACATGGGAGATGGGGGAGAGCCGCCGGGCCAGCTCCATTCGGTTCGGTTGGCTGCCCAGCCAGCTGACGGCGAAGTGTTGGCGCCGGGGGCCGTCCAAAAGGTGGGCCACGTCGGCGATTCCGCAATAGTTCACAATGACGGCAACCTTCAACGGGGGGTTGCCCGGCGGCTCGTCCGCAGGACAATCGTTATCGAATCCCGCGCTGGCATCGAGCATGCCGGTCATCAGGCTCAGGTGGCCGCCGGCGGATTCCCCTGCCATGACAAGCTTCGAGGTGTCGAATCCGTGTTCCTTGGCGTTGCGGTAGACCCAGCGTAGCGCGCACCGGCAGTCTTCGACCGCCGCCGGCGCCAGCGACTCTGACGCCAGGCGGTATTCCACATTGACCACATTCATTCCCCGGGCCAGATACGGAAGCGGAAACAACATGTGACTTTCTTTACTGTGCCCCACCCAGCCGCCTCCATGGATGAAGATGACGGTGGGGCGAACCTCCGATGGATTGCCGGCCGTGATGACATCCAGCTTGAGCTCCTGCCCGCCGATCGTTTTGTAAACGATGTCGGGGGAGACCCGGTACTCACTGAACGCAATGGTGGCCCAGCGCGTGGCCGGGTCGAGCTCCTGTGCGTTTGCAACACAGCTAATGAAGAGGACAAGCGCGGCGAAGACCGTCTCACGTTTCATGAAACCTCTCCTTACAGGATGCTGAATTTCTCCACCTGTCATTCCGAGGGCCGACGCCCTTTCTTGGCACGAGGAATCTGCTTGTCCGGCAAACAATTGTGCTTGAAAAGCAGATTCCTCGCTTCGCTCGGAATGACAGGGGAGCAGTTAGAGCAATCCCTTGATGAGGCCGCCGTCCACCTGGATGCTGACGCCGTTCAGGTAGCTGGCGCGCTCGGAGCAAAGAAAGGCCACCACCCCAGCGAATTCCTCGGGCTTCCCCAGGCGCCGCAAAGGGACGTTGTCGGCCCAGCGAGTGTAGATCTCCTGTTTGGGGACGCCCGCCGCCAGCGCCTGCACTCCGGCCAGTTCCTCCAGCCGGTCGGTCGCGGTGTAGCCCGGACACACGTTGTTGACGGTGATGTTGTCCTTGCCAAACTCATTGGCCAGGGTCTTGGCCAGCCCGGCCACGCCGGCGCGCACCGAGTTTGACAGCAGCAGGTTGTCCGCCGGTTGCTTAACCGTGACCGAGGTGATGGTGACCAGCCGTCCCCACTGCCGCCGTTGCATGTGGGGAAGCACCTGGCGGGCCAGATAGACCGTGCTCATCAGGTTCAGCTCAACCGCCGCCTGCCATTCTTCCGCGCTGATGTTCAGAAAGGTCTTCGCGGGCGGGCCACCGGCGTTCGTGACGCAGATGTCAATTCGCCCGAAGCGCGCGGCCACCTCCCCCACAAACTCGCGCACCTGGTCCTGCTGCGTGACATCGGTGGCCCGAGCGAGCACTTCTACCCCGTGCCGGGTCGCAATGTCACCGGCGGCGGCCTCGACGGCCGCAGCGTTGCGCGAGCACATCGCCACGCGCGCCCCCTCAGCGGCTAGCGCCGCGGCGACGGCTTTGCCCAGCCCCCGGCTGGAAGCGGCCACGATGGCCACCCGGTCGCGAATTCCCAGATCCATGCTATTCCCTGCTGCGCTGATTCCCTGCGGCCTCAGCCTCGCAGATAAGTGTCGGTCTCGCTCAGCCAGTCCTGGCGGACGGGACTGAAAAAGTCAAAGGCAACCGTGTCCTCCAGCGCCATCGCACCGTGGGCGACGTTCGGGGGGATCAGCAGCACCTGGCCGGACCGTATATCCAACTCCCGGGAGCCTTCCCCGTCTTTCTGGTCCTGGAGCTGGAACCGCAGCGCGCCTTCCAGGACGTAGGTGACCTGTTCATTTTCATGTGAGTGGACTGGCACGGCACAGCCCTTCCGGAATTGGAAGCGCGCCACCGTTGTCCTCGCACCAGTAATGAATTGCCGTGCCAACCCGGGATTGAGCTGCTCGCGGGCCAGCGTCTGCCAGTCAAAGCGTTCACAGGGCATAGTGTTTTGTTTTCCTCCTAAGATTCGGCTGGTATTGTAACACCAGGGCTTTCCGCGACATGTTGAAAACCCCGAGCACGAAGTCCTGGGAGCAACAAGCTGGTTTCCCGGGGTTGGTAAAAGCTTGTATACTTGGCCTCTTGCCACGGAGCCTTCGCCGTTCGGAGCTCTCCGGAGGCGTCTGGACAATGCGCGCCATTGCTCCCCTGTTTGAGGCCGGGGCAGCGAAGGATTACCAGCTATGCTCAAAGGGGTAGTGCTGGCGGGCGGGACCGGGAGCCGGCTCGATCCGCTGACCAAGATCACCAACAAGCACCTGCTTCCCGTGTACGACAAACCGATGATTTACTACCCCATCGAAACGCTGGTGAACGCCGGGATCCGAGACATCCTGGTGGTCACCGGCGGCGAGAACGCCGGGGATTTCCTGCGGCTGTTGGCTAACGGGAAGGAGTTTGGGCTGAGCCACGTCAATTACACTTACCAGGAAGGGAAGGGTGGCATCGCGGAGGCGCTCTCGCTGGCCCAGCACTTTGCCGACGATCACCGTATCTGCGTCATCCTGGGCGACAACATCATTGAGGGAAACATCGCCCGATCGGTCGCTGATTTCCTGCGGCAGCCCTGCGGGGCCAAACTGCTGCTGAAAGAGGTCGACGACGCCGAGCGCTTTGGGGTGGCCGAATTGCGCGATGGCCGAGTGGTGGGCATCGAGGAGAAGCCGCGCTTCCCCAAGTCGCGCTACGCGGTCACCGGCGTGTACATGTACGATTCCACGGTCTTTGAGAAAATTGGGAAGTTGAAGCCCTCAGCACGCGGAGAGCTGGAAATCACCGACGTGAACAACCACTACATCCGAGAGGGCACGATGACCTACGATTTTCTGGAAGGCTGGTGGACCGACGCGGGCACCTTCGAGTCGCTGCGCCGGGCGACCAACCTGGTAGCCGAAACCGGGGCGAACAAAACGGACGACGTAAGCGTGGCAGGCGCGGGCCGTCGCTAGGAGACCGGAGCTGGGAGGTTGTGGCGTCGTCAGCACACAAAGTCGGGGCCAACTTGAAACCGGTCGCGCAGCGGGAGGGACTGGAGTTGGCCATCGCCACCGGCGGCCACCGTGGCCTCGGGGAGGTGATTGTTCACCAGCGGTCCGAGCGACTCATCCAGGGAGTCAGCATCGCTCCCCTGCAACTGTGGCCGGATGATCGCGGCTATTTCCTGGAACTCATGCGGATTGGCCAGGGCTTGGCGGCCGGACTTTCCACCGACGAGTTGCAGGTTTCGGCCGCCGTTTCCTATCCCGGCACGATCAAGGCGTTTCATTATCACTTGCGCCAGACCGACGTTTGGGCGCCGGTCACGGGCATGCTTCAGGTGAGTCTGTATGACCTGCGGGTGGGCTCACCCAGCTTCGGGGTGAAGAACACGCTGTACGCGGGTGAGCTGCGGCCCTGGTCGTTGCGCATCCCGCCCGGAGTGGGTCATGGGTATAAAGTGCTGGGGACCCGGCCGGCCCTGCTGGTCTACGCCACGGACCACTTCTACGATCCGCAGGACGAAGGGCGCATTCCCTACAACGACCCCGACATCAACTACGACTGGGAAACCCAGCACAGGTGATCCACTACGATCGGGAACGCACAATTCAGTGACAGACAGACCATGTTGTTCGCCACCAAGTTGTTCGGGCGCCGGGCCGGACGCCCCAGCACGGCTTGGTCTATAGGGTAGGAACATGAATCGAAGAAAGGCTTTGCAATATCTCGCTGTCTCGGGCGGCGCAGGTGTCCCCGCTATGGCCTCAGCCGAGGGCAAGTGGCAGAACGGATTTGCCAGGCAGTGGAGAGATGACTTCGCCAAACACTGGCACAGCACCAAGAAATACCTGCTCGCTTTCGTCGACGCCATGCCGGCCGACGGTTTTAACTTCAAACCTACGCCGGAGCAAATGACCTTCGGGGAGCAGGTTGTCCATCTCTGCGACGCCAACACGGGCTACGTCTCGACCTTTGGACACAAACTTTCTCTGGAGAGGCCCGATCCTTCCTCCAAAGCGGCCGTCAGAGGGTACGTCATCGAGACTTTCGATCGGTTCAGCGAAGTCCTGGCGGGGCTAACCGAGAAGGATGTCAACCGCCGCGATTTGAGATTGGGATCGCAAGGACATCTTCACACCGCTCTCGACATTATGCTGCGAGCTTACATGCACACGGCTCAGCATCGGGGGCAGTTGGCGGTCTACCTCCGGCTCAAGGGGATCACTCCCCCGGGGTGGCGCTTCGAGCCGACAGCTTAAGCCGCAACAAAAGGGCGACGACCTCCATGCGGGTATTGATAACGGGCGGGGCAGGTTTTATTGGCTCGAATTTCATTCGCTTCCTTCTGCAGAAGTATCCTGAGTACCACATCACCAATCTGGACAAGCTGACCTACGCAGGCAACCTGGAGAACCTGTCGGACTGCAGTCAGGCTAGCAACTACCGTTTCGTCCAGGGCGATGTGTGCGAGGCGGAGCTGGTCGGGCAGTTAATGGCCGAGGCCGACGCTGTCGTGCATCTGGCGGCCGAATCGCACGTGGACCGCAGCATCGAGCGCGCGGCTCCCTTCCTCGAGACCAACGTATGGGGGACCTACACCCTGCTGGAGTGCGCGCGGCGAAGCAAGGTGAAACGGTTCGTGCACGTCTCCACCGACGAGGTCTACGGCTCGCTCGCGGAAGGTCGCCGGGCCGGCGAGGATGCGCCGCTGTCGCCGACCAACCCCTACGCGGCGGCCAAGGCCGCCTCCGACATGCTGGTGCTGGCCTACGCACGCACCTACCGGGTGCCCGCCCTCATCAGCCGCGCTTCCAACAACTACGGTCCCTTCCAGTTCCCGGAGAAGTTCATCCCCTTGGTGACCGCCAACGCCTTGGAGGACCGCCCGGTGCCCCTCTACGGCGATGGCCTGCACGTGCGGGACTGGCTCTACGTGGAAGACCATTGCCGGGCGCTGGACCTGCTGCTTGAGCGGGGAGAGCCGGGCGAAATTTACAACATCGGCACCGGCGAACAGCGGACCAACCTGGAACTGGCCCGCACCGTCCTCCAACTTCTAGACAAACCCGCCTCGCTGATTACGTTGGTGGCGGACCGCCCGGCGCACGACCGTCGCTATGCTCTGGACTGCTCCAAGCTGCGAAGTGCGCTCGGCTGGGCGCCGCGGGAAGATTTTCTCGCGGGCATCCGCAAGGCGGTCGCCTGGTACGTGGAGCACCCGGAGTGGGTCGCGCGCGTGCGCGACGGCGCCTACCGCCAGTATTACGAACGGCATTACACCCGGCGGGAGGAATCGCTGACCGCCATTCTGGGCGGCCAGAGCGGCGATTCCTGAGGCCATGCGCATCGCGGTGACCGGGGCGGCGGGCATGCTCGGGCGCGAGCTGGCCGCTGTCGTTTTGGCGGCTCCCCAGCGGCACGAGTTGGTTTTGTTGACGAGGTCCGGCTGCGATATCACCCAGCCGGAGGCAGTTCGCGCCAGTCTGGGTTCGGCCCATCCGGAGGTCGTAATCCACGCCGCCGCCTACACCGATGTGGACGGCTGCGAACGGGACCCCGACCGCGCCCTGCAGGTGAATGCCAAGGGGACACGTCATGTGGCTCAGGCCGCCGCCGAATGCGGGGCGCGCCTGATTTACATCAGTACAGACTACGTCTTCGACGGCACCCAGCGCCGCCCTTACACGGAGGCAGACACCCCCAATCCGCTGAGCGTCTACGGACGTTCCAAGCTTGAGGGCGAGCACGCCGTGCGGGAACACCCTGACCATCTTGTTGTGCGTACCGCGTGGGTGTACGGCCGCTACGGGCGCCATTTCATCAGCGCTATCCTGCAACGGGCACAACGTGGCCAGCCCCTCCGCGTGGTCCAGGACCAAGTGGGCTGCCCAACCTGGACGCGTGATCTGGCCCAGGCTCTGGCCGCGCTGCTGGCGAGCGACGCCACCGGGATCGTGCATGCGGCTGGCGGCGGCTTCTGCTCGCGTCACGAATTCGCAGTGGCGGCCGTAGAGGAAGCAGCTACCAGGGGGCTGGCGCCGCGGGTACCTGTGGAACCAATCAGCAGCGGTGAGGCACCCCGGCCAGCGCCTCGTCCTCCATACAGCGTCCTGAACAGTCGCCGGCTTGCCCAGCTCGGCATCGGGCCGCTGCCGGAGTGGCGCCAGGCTCTCGAGCAGTTTCTCGAGGACGCGACTTGAGGGGGCGGGATTCCGTCAACAGGAGCGGCACCTGATATGCGAATCGCCTACTTTTCGCCGCTGCGCCCGAACCGCTCGGGAATCGCCGACTACAGCGAGGCGCTGCTGCCTCACCTCGCCCGGCACTGCGAACTGGAGGTGTTCATCGAAGATTACGCGCCGGCCAACCAAGGTCTCGAGAAGCTGGTCCGCATCCGGCACTGGCGAGAGTTTGAGGAAGGGCATGCGCAGGGGCGCTACGACAGCGTCGTCTACCAGGTTGGCAATAACCCGCTGCACGTCTATATCTACGACCTGGCGATGCGCGTCCCGGGCGTGGTGATGTTGCACGAATTCAACCTGCACTACCTGCTGGCTGACGTCACCATTACGCGGAACGACTGGGACGGATACTTGCGCGAGCTGGAGTACAACGCCGGGCCCGACGCGCTGGAGCATGCCGAGAAGGTGTTGCGCGGAGAAAGCGAACCGGAGTACGACCGAGTCCCTATGAACCGGCGCCTGCTGGAAAACATCCCGGCCGCCATTGTGCACAGCCAGTACATGGTTAGGCTGATGCGGGCGGCGGGATTCGTCCGCCCGCTGGCCCGCATCCCCCACGGCGTGGCAGTCCTGCATGTGGACCCCCAGCAGGCCCGGGCGCGGCTTGGCCTGGACCACGAGCCCCAGTCGAGACCAATGATCGGCGCGTTCGGCTTCCTGAAACCTTACAAGCGCATCCACACGGCGATTCAAGCCCTGGCCTGGCTGCGACGCGACTTCCCTGACGCCCAGCTCCTGTTGGTCGGCGAAGAGCATCCCCGCTACCCGCTGCGCCCTCTCATTCAACAGTTGGGACTGGAGGACTGTGTGCGCCTGCTGGGTTTTGTTCCCCAGGAAGATTTCCTCGACTACATGGCCGCCTGCGACGTCTGCCTCAACCTGCGCTATCCCACCGCGGGAGAATCCTCTGGCAGCCTGCTGCAGGAAATGGCCCTGGGCAAAGCGGCGCTGGTTTCCGACCTGGGTTTTTACTCGGAATTGCCGGACGACGCCTGCCTCAAGTTGCCCGCAAGCAATGAGCCCGGAGGCAATGGGCCGGCAGAGAACGAGGAGGTCGAGTGGCTGACCGAGTATTTGACGACCCTCCTGAATACGCCGGAACTGCGCGATGCCGTAGGCCACAGGGCGCGCCGCTGGGCGGCAGAGGAATGCTCCTGGGAGAAGGTGGCCGAACAATATGCTGCGTTTCTCCGCGAACAAGCGACGGCGACCCGGCGGGTCGCCCCTACCGGCGCCACAAAGGAATACCCGTCTGCGGAAACTGCTACCGCGGCTTTCGACCCGGAGGCAGCGGCGGAATATATCCTCTCGTTTGGCCTTGCCAGCCAGGCAGCAGAAGACTACGTCCGCGTGCACCTCCGGCGCTTGGTGCGGACGCTGGAGATCACGCCGCCCGCCACGCCGGGAGACCACAGCCGTCTGCTGGAGATGGGCTGCTACATGCAATTAACCCCGGCTCTGCACCGCTTTCTGGGCTACCAGGAGATCCGCGGCAGCTACTTCGGCCAGACCGGGCGCACCGACTCCAAGGTCGCCCACTCCGCCACGGGTGAAGAGTTTTCCTGCTTGATCGATCTGTTTGATGCCGAGAAGGACCAGTTTCCATACGACGATGAGTTTTTCGACACGGTGCTGTGTTGCGAGCTGGTCGAGCACCTCTCTCAGGACCCGATGCACATGATGGCGGAAATCAACCGGGTGCTGAAGCCGGGCGGGTACCTGGTATTGAGCACCCCCAATATCACCGGCACGCGAGGGCTGCAGGCGATCTTGGAGAGTCGCCACCCAGGGCTGTTTCACACCTATGTCGTGCCCCGCGCGGGCGTGGAAGAGGGAGGGCGACACAACCGGGAGTACGCACCTGGGGACGTGCGGGTTCTGTTTGAAAACTCGGGGCTGGAGTTGCTGCACCTGGAAACCGGCTGGCTGAGAGAGCAAGACGCGGCGACCTACGCTGAGGCGGATCAGTTGCTGGAACGATGGGGGTTTTCCCGCGAGCTGCGAGGCGACATCATCTACGCGGTGGGCCAAAAAGTGGGGCCCCTCCAGCAGCGCTATCCTATAGAATTATACAGTTCGTTCTAGCCGGGTCGGGCAGCCTGGCGGGGTCGGCGAGACCGCGCAGATTCGAACCGGGCAACCGGGAGAAGGACATGAAACCGCGCCTAATGATCATTTCTCGTGAAACGCCCTACCCGGTGTTTCACGGCGCCGGCAGCGCCATTTTTGGATACCTACGCACGCTGCGCTCGGATTTTGAGATTGCCTTTGTCGGCTTCTGCCCGCCCCGTCTGCTGCGCCAGGCTGAGGAGGGGTTGCGGCTGATCTGCCGGGATGTCGCTTTGGTCCGGCCGCCGGAGCGGCGTCACCTGGACGCTTTTTCCTCCACACCCTTCTATTTCTCCAATCTCCAGGATGACACGCTCCGGCAACGGGTAGCGGAGATGGCCCGCTCCTTTCGCCCGGACCTGGTGCAGGTGGAGTATCTCAGCATGGCGGAATACGCCGACGGCATCCCGGCCACCCGGCTGATCCGAGCACACGTGCAGGAATGGTGGCACTTTTATCTGGGATGGAAACGATCGCTGAGGCGCCGGGCCCGGTTCACCCAGTTGCTCGGCTCGCTCGATACCATCCGCCCCAACCGACGTACCCTACGCAGCTTTGACCGGGTCTTGGTCACCTCCAAAGAAGAGCGGCTGCGCGCCCTGAAACTGGTTCCGGAGGCCCGGGTGGAAGTGCTGCCGTTTTTGCTGGTGGATTGCGAACAGTTCGTGCCGACGCCGGAGATTCCTCGAGCGCCGCGGGTGCTTTTTGTTGGCTTTCTTCCCCACACGCCGAACGAGGAGGGGCTGCGGTGGTTTCTGGATCAAGTGTGGCCGCAGGTGCAGCGCGAGAGGCCCGACGCGCGGCTGACGGTCATCGGCGCGGGCGCTTCCAATGCCTTGCTAGGCCGCATGCATGACAGCGGGGTAGAATATCGCGGCTTTGTAGAGGACTTGCGCCCCGTCTACGCGGCAAGCCGCGTCTACATCGCTCCCATCTTCACCGGCGGCGGGATCCGCACCAAGATCCTAGAGGCGATGACCGCCGGAGTTCCAGTGGTGGCCTCCAGCTTTGCGCCGCTCGGAATTGGGACCGAAGAGGGCGAGCATCTGCTGGCTTCCGACGCGCCCGCCGGTTTTGCTCAGCATATCCTGCGACTGTTGCGCGACAATCTTTTATGGGGTCGCCTGCGGCGGAACGCCCGTGGATTTGTGGAAACTCACTTTAGCCTGCAGAGCCAGGGCCCGAACGTCGCTCGGCGCTATCGGCACTTCTTGATGGAGCGGGCTGCATGAAGGCCGTGTTGTTCGTCACCGGCGCGGTCCGCGATGTTATTGAGGCGCTGCCCCGTGCAAGCGCCGGTGTCCCGCCGGGGAGCCTGCGGGTAGTGGTCAGGGCAGGGCAGCGGGCGGAGCTGGTTCGCGCCGGCGCCCTGGCGCCACATCAGGTTCTGGGCGTTTCTGCTGCCGCCTGGCTGTGGGTCTGGCTACAGCTGCTTTGCTTCCTGGGCTGGTCGCACCAGGTACGGGTGGTCTGTCTGGCGGCTGGGCATTCCAGCACCCTCAAGCTGCTGGCCTTCATGTTGCGCGGGCGGGTGACATTCACGCTTCCGGCCGGCGAAGCAGTCTCTCTTTCGTTGCCCCGGTTCCTTTGGCTGAGCTGGAAGACGTTCGGATGGCGAGCAGGCGACATCTGCTTGCTGGGGACCGCTGGAAGCGTGCAATTGGAGCGCATCCTGGCCGACCTGAGAAAACGCTATCCCGACCGCGCCATCCACGCCCTGTTGCCCACGCAGGTTAACGGGCTACCGGCCGACTCGGCGGCGCGACTGACGGCCAGCACCTTGCTCGAGGCCTGCCGACGTCAACCTCGCTTCGCCATCCTGGTCATTCCCTGTACGGGTAATGGACTCTGGGCCCTGAAACTGCTGGCCTGGTGCTTGCCGCTGGGCTATCGGGAGATTTACAACGAGAACAACGACTCTTATTCGGCGCGCGATGTTGATGTGCTGGTAGGGCACCTTTGGTGGCGTTTACGCACGGTGGTGCCCCATTTGCTCACTCGACGTCCCCATCGGGTAACCGTGGTAGGTTCGGCGTCCGGGTTGTACTTAAAGACCATAGTCGCCGATCTGCGGCGCCGCTACCCAGGCGCTCCCCTTCACGGCCTGCTCCCGGCTCACTTGGTGGGGCCGGCAGCCCACCTGTTTGATTCCTACTCAGCGTTGCGAGTGTTCTCTCCTGGCTTCTGGGGGGACCTGCTGAGCTTGAGTCTGGGACCCAAGCGCTCGGGACACTTGGTGATCCCCTGCACAGACGAAGGATACACACCCATCAAGGTGCTGGGTTTTTGGCTGCCGCTGGGGTTGCGCAAAATCTACAATGAAAATGGCGATGCCTACCTGGCCCGGCGCCTGCGTATGCTGTGGCGTCATTTCTGCTGGCGTCTGGAGCACCGCATCTTTTACCAGGCTCTAACAGTGCGCCGGGGACGCCCTTGGCTGCTGCACCTGCTCCATCTGCTGGCCTACCCGCTGCGGCTGGCGGCGGGCGCATCCCTGCTGGCGTGGGTGCTCTGGCGGAGCCGCCGGGCGCCAGCTCAGCTGGCCGCCCCCAAGGAAGACACCTTGTCGGAAGAGGTGCTTGCCGTCGCCAACGGCCGCGTGGAACGGGCAAACCGGTCGTCGGTGGGGATAGGTAGTGGATGAATTACTAGCTCACCTCAGTGCGGGTGAGCGCGTCCTCGACCTGGGTTCCGGCCTCGGCAGCTTCCCCTACGAACGGTATTCCTGCCAAGTCATTGCCGTGGACACGGAACTGCCGCAGGCAGCGGCCGCTGGCCAGGGCTCGCAACGGCCAGTTTCGCGCCGGATCAGCTATGTGCCGGCCCGAGCCGAGGCGCTGCCTCTCAAGCGCGAGAGTGTGGACATGGTGGTCGCAAACCACCTGTTCGAACACTTGGCCGATCCAGTGCTGGCAGTGCGCGAGGTGGCCCGCGTACTGCGCTCCGAGGGGCTCCTCTTCGCCAGCGTTCCCGCTGGGACTTCCTTCAGCGATCGCCTTTACCGCCTCTGGACGCGGGGCGGCGGGCACCTGCAAAGTTTCCGCTTTTGCCGTTTCCAGGAACTGATCGAGCAAGGCAGCGACCTGGAGTTGCTTTACGCCCGCCGCCTCTACAGTTCCTTTTCCTTCCTGGATCCACGCCCGGGAACGGCGCTTCATCTGCCGCCCCGTGCCCAATTGCTCAAGTACCTGCCCCGAGCGGCTCGCGACCTGGTGCTGGGACTGCTCAACGTAACGACACGTTTGTTGGATGCAATGCTGGGGTCCTGGCTCTCGCTCTACGGTTGGGCGTGCTACTTCGGGCGTCCAGCCGCCCAGCTTCGGGCCCCCAACCGGGAGGAGTTTCTCAACGTCTGCGCCCGCTGTGGCGCCGGACATGCACTGAGCACGTTGCAACGATCCCGCCTGGCCCTCTTGTACCGCTGTCCGGAATGCGGCTGCCAGAACCCCTTTTTTGGCCAGTGGTTCGCCTCACGAATCACCGCGCGACCTTGGGACGAAGAGGAACATCGGCCTTCAGCTCCCGCATGGCTGCCCGCCCAGGAGTCCCCGGCGGCGGTCTGTGGCCCGGTCATCAACCCTGATGGGTTGGTGAATGCTGCCAGTCACGCTGCGGCTATTGCCCCGGGAACAGTGATCGCAGTGTTTGGCAAGAACCTGGCTGGTCCCGGTGCCACTTTACTGGTGAACGGGCGCCAGGTGCCGTCGCTGTCTGTTTCGATCGGGCAGTTGAACGCCTGCCTGCCGCCGGATCTGCCCCGAGGTCCGACGCTGTTTCAAGTGTGGCAGGGGGACCAAGCAGGCCCGGAGGTTCGAGTCCCGGTGTTTCTCACTGGCCCTGGCCTGTTTTCGCGTGATGAAACGGGGCAGGGAATAGCCGCGACGCTGGGGGGCGTGCGCCCAGGCGGAAAGGTCACCCTGCTGGCCACCGGCCTTGGTCCCGTCAGCCCGGACGGGCAAACCACGCGCGCCTGCCGGGCCTGGATCGGCGGAAGGCCCGTGCGGGTGGAGTATTGCAAGCTTCTCCTGGACTCGCCGCAACCCGGCATCTACGAAGTGCGGCTACAGATTCCGCAGGGCGTGGCCGGTCCCCTGGTCCCTGTCCATGTGGAGGCGGGTGGCCGGAGGAGCAACGTTGTGGCTTTGGATCTTTCACGCAGCCTATAGAGGCGTCATTCTTGCGGCGGCCCGGCCGATGATTCGGCTCTTTTAACTGCTTCCTAAGCAAGCGGAAGGTGCGAAGCCTCTGGCATGCTTTGGGGTTGCCCGCCCCGGCAGCGTTCGGGTATGGTGAACAAACCGAGCGCGCCGTGTTTCGGCGTAGCAGCTTTAGCAGGAACCAAGTTCCCATGGCCCGATTCCGCGCCCACCTGGCAGCCACCGAGGTGAATCCTGTCGGAGCCCGGTCGGTGCACATGCGGGTACAGGTGCGCAACCTGAGCGACCGCCCCTGGCCCGCCACCGGCCCGGTGTTCCTTGCGTATCAGGTGCTGGACGAGGTAGCCGAGGCACTGCTGGCCGAAGGAGAACGCACGCCGTTCGGAGTCGAGGTACCGCCTGGCGAAGCTGTGGAAACCTCCCTCACCCTCCGGCTTCCACTGGAAGAAGGGACTTATCGCGTGGTGGTCTCGCCGGTGGAAGAGCCAGTGGCCTGGTTTTACACGCACGGCTCCGACTGCTTGGTGCTGCACGTCGAGGTCAACGGAGCAGGGGTTCTGCGGGCCGAACCCCACCGCCTGACCTCCTTTGGACGACATTGGGAACGCACCCGGCGGCGCCTGCGGCGCCTGCTGGTCGCTCCTTTCGTCACGGTGGTTCGCCACCGGGCCCTGATTGCCTCCATGGTACGCCGCGACGTGCAAGGCCGCTATCGGGGCTCGATGGCCGGGTTGTTCTGGACAGTGATCCAGCCACTGCTGTTGATGCTCACCTACTTCTTCGTTTTTGCCCTGGTACTCAATGTGCGCTTTGGGCCTCGCCCGGAAGAATCCGGCCCCCTGGATTTCCTGCTCTACTTCATTTGCGGGATGCTGCCCTGGCTGGCGTTCAGCGAAGCGCTGGCGCGCGCGCCCTCCGTGCTGCTGGAGCACCGCACACTGGTGACGCGCGTGCTGTTTCCCGTAGAGATTCTTCCGCTTAACATCGCGGTGGCCGGGCTGGTCAGCCAACTGTTTGCTCTGCTGGTGTACCTGGCGGGTCTGATCATTCTGCGGGGGGGGATTCCCGCTACGGCGCTTCTGCTGCCGGTAGTGCTGGTCCCCCAGGTTCTGTTGACCGTCGGCCTGTGCTGGTTCCTGGCGGCGTTGGGCGTATTCCTGCGCGATACGGGACAATTCATGGGGTCGCTGCTCACGCTGTGGTTCTTTGCCACGCCCATTTGCTACCCCGAATCGATGCTGCCCGCTGGCGGGTTGTGGCTGCTGGAAAAGAACCCTGTCTACGTGCTGGTACACTCTTACCGGGCGATTTTCCTGGAGCAGACCGCGCTCCCGTGGCCGGAGCTGGGCTGGCTGGCGGCCGCAGGGCTGGCGGCCTACGTGCTCGGCTTTGGCTGGTTCTGGAAATCCCGCAAATCGTTTGCCGACGTTTTGTGATGTCTCGCCCTGCCATTGTCGCTACCAACGTCTCGAAGTCGTACCGCATGTACGGCGCGCCCTCAGACCGCTTGAAGGAAATGGTCTGGCTGGGCCGGCGCTCATTCCATCGCGCGTTTTGGGCCCTGCGCGACATCTCGTTCCAGGTGGCCCGCGGGGAAAGCTTCGGAGTCATCGGCCCCAACGGTTCCGGTAAGAGCACGTTGCTGGAAATCGTTACTGGGATCTTGCAACCGACGGCCGGACGAATGTGGTCTTCCGGCCGGGTGGCAGCCCTACTGGACCTGGGCGCCGGATTCAATGCCGAGTTCACTGGGCGGGAAAACGTCTTCATGAACGGCGAGATCATGGGGCTGGGACGCCAGCACGTGGAGCGCAACTTCCAGCGCATCGCCGAGTTCGCCGAGATCGGGGCCTTCATGGACCTGCCGATGAAGACCTATTCCACCGGCATGTGGGTGCGGCTGGCCTTCGCCACCGCCATCCACGTAGACCCGGACGTGCTGGTGGTAGACGAGGCGCTGGCGGTCGGTGACGCCATCTTCGCGAACCGCTGCATTCAGAAATTTCAGGAACTGAAGGCTCGTGGCGTCACGGTGGTGTTGGTGTCGCACGATCTGGGCTTGGTGAAGCTGATCTGTGACCGGGCCATGTTGCTCTTTCAAGGCCGGGCGCTGGCGGAGGGCGAGCCTGGCGATGTCGCCAACCACTACAACGCCCTCGTACTGGACCGGCAGCGCGCCTTTGCCCCCGCTCCGGCCCAAGCTCCGCTGGCAGTGGAGGAAGCAGTGGAGGAAGAAGTCGGTGCGCCGCTGGAATGGTCCTTTCGCCATGGGGACCGCCAGGCCCAGGTGCTGCGGGCGCAACTGTTCAATGAGGAAGGCGTGCCGTCGCGCGCGGTGCGCTCCGGAGAAACCGTCTGCGTCCGCGTGCTGGCGCGCTTCGCTCAGTCCCATCCCAATCCCGTCGTGGGGATGATGTTGCGCACGCGCATAGGGATGGAGGTCTACGGAACCAACACGCTTCTCGAGCAGGAGAGGTGCGGCCGGCTTGGGCCACTCGAAGCCGGGGACGTGCTGGAGGTCAACTTCAGCTTCCCCTGCTGGCTGACGCCGCAGGAGTACACGCTGACGGTGGCCGCCCAGTCCGCCGATGGCTCCAGTCACGACTGGCTCGACGACGTGCTGTCGTTTCAGGTGATAGACTCGCGGCAGGCGGCCGGAGTTGCGAACCTCCATGCCAGTATCTCGGCAAGAAAGGTTCCGGCAGGGATGGCCACCGTGCCCTAGCAAGGGACTGAAAAAGTATTTTGTAGAACGAGGAAAGGGCTTGCACAGGCTGAAGCCTGTGCCACTTTTCCACAAGTTGCAGCGCCAGAGTGGCACAGACTCCAGTCTGTGCGGGGGTTTTTCAGCGGCGCGGTAGGGCAGGGAAGTGGAGGAGAAAGATCTGAGGATCAAGGTCTGATGAAGCTGGCCGAGACATTGTCTGCGGTGCGCGAGCGGATCCAGCAGCGGGTGGAAGCGCGCGCGCCGGAGGTGCCCGACTTTCGCCTGCCCTCGCTGGAGGCGCTGGCGGAGAGGCACCAGGCGGCCGAGAAGTGGGCTGCTCAGGTGGGTACGGTGAACCCCCGTCCTCCTGGCCTGCACAACAAGCTGGTGCAGGCTTTGAAGCACCTGGTGGCACGCTCGATGCGCTGGTTTGTGCGTCCGCAGCGCGAATTCGACCGCGCCGTACTGGAAACGATGGACGAGATGCGGCAATTATTCGCCGACCAGAACCGCAACCTGCTGGTGCTGGCCCAGGTGACCGAGGCCGCGGACCGTGCCCGGCGCGAGGTACTGGCCGAATTGGAGCGCCTGCGCGAAACCGTTGGGACCCAGCACCGGTCGCTGGATGGCCGTATCATGGCCAACGTGACCCGGCTGGACGACGCACTGCAGGGGCTCCAGCAGAGCATCCTGGAGGACATTACTCGCCATCGGGACGAGCACCTGAAACTTCACGCCGAAGGGAAACAGTGGTTGGAAGAGGAAGTACGCCTGATCCGCCAGCGCCTGCGTAGCCTCACAGGTGTCGACGCGGCTACCGGTACGTCCGCCGGGGGCCTTGGGGCACCTGCCGTGCCCGCCTTTGACTATCCTTATTTCGAAGGGCGTTTCCGTGGCTCGGAACAAGAGGTCCGCGAGCGCCAGAAGGCGTACGTGGAATTCTTTCGGCAGCGCGGGCCGGTGCTGGATCTGGCCTGCGGCCGAGGTGAGTTTCTCAGCCTGCTGCGCGAGAATGGCATTGCGGGGCGGGGCGTAGACCGGGATGCGGACATGGCGGCCCGCTGCCGCGAACAGGATCTGGAGGTTGCCTGCGGCGACGTCTTCGCCTTCCTCGAAGCTACCCCCGACGATTCGCTTGGTGGAATCTTCTCAGCGCAATTTATCGAGCACCTGCCCACGGCCGCCTACGTGCGCTTGGTCGAGCTGGCTTATCGCAAGCTCCGTTCAGGAGGCGCCTTGCTACTGGAAACACAAAACCCGGAGTGCCTGGCCATTTATAGCCAGAGCTTTTTCGTGGACCCAACGCATGTGCGTCCAGTGCCGGCGGCGCAGTTGCGGTTCTGGATGGGAGAGGCTGGCTTCCGCGAGCTGCATACACACTACGTTTCCCCGGTGGCGCCCCAACTCCCCCAATTGCCACTACTGGAACCAAAGGTGGGCAACGCCCGAGTAGAGCGCTGGAACCAGGAGGCCCAGCGCTTCAACCAGATCTACTTCGGCTATCAGGATTATGCGGTGCTCGGCATCAAGCCGTAGCGGCAGGCACAACAACAGCAGCGGAAGTGCGGAACAGAACCACCCTTCTGATTAGCGAGGAAGTTCGCGCCGCCCTGGACAGCGGTGGCCCGGTGGTAGCGTTGGAAACGGCTGTGCTCACCCACGGTCTGCCGCCTCCGCAAAACCTGGAGGCAGCGACGGCCTCTGAGCGAGCCGTGCGGCAGGCCGGCGCCATTCCCGCTACCGTGGCTCTGGTGGATGGCTGCGTGCGAGTCGGGCTCGACGGAAAAGAGCTGGAGCGCTTGGCCCGTACAGGAAGCGCACGAGTAAAATGCGCCGCCCGTGATCTGGGATTGGCGGCGGCTCGCGGGCTTTCCGGCGGCACCACGGTCAGTGCCACGCTGGCCGTGGCCGTTGCGGCTGGGATCGGATTTCTTGCCACAGGTGGCGTTGGCGGCGTGCACCGTGGGGTTGGGGCGGGGAAGCGGCGCTCGGGTCGCGCAAATTCGCAAGCCGGAGACGGCGACGTTTCTTCCGACCTGCAGCAACTTGCCCGCACCCCCATGACTGCGGTTTGTTCCGGCGCCAAAAGCTTTCTGGATCTGCCCCGCACTCTGGAATATTTAGAGACCCTCGGCGTCCCGGTGCTGGGCTATGGCACCGATGAGTTTCCTGCGTTCTTGGCGCGCGAATCGGGCCTGCGCCTGGCTCACCGCGCGGACACACCCGAGGCAGCGGCGTGCGCCGTAGCCGCCTGCCGCACCCTGGGCTATGCCGGCTCGATCTTGATTGCCAACCCACCGCCAGCCAGGGCCGCCCTGGAAAGATCCACCCTGGAGCAGGCTGTCGAGGCAGCGCTCGACCGCGCTCGAGCCGCGCAAGTGCGCGGGCCGGAGATGACGCCGTTTCTGCTGGCCGAGTTGACACATCTGACGGGCGGGGAATCGCTCGCCGCCAACTTGGCGCTGCTGGAAGACAATGCCCGCCTCGCGGCAGAAATTGCCGTCGCCTACTGCCGGCTCCGGTTCTAGAGTCGCTGAGTTGCCGGCTGGCTGGCCCGGCTGCACTCCGCGCAGGGACAGATGTGGCGCAGGTGCTCGAAGGAATAGATGCCGGTGCTATGCCCGTCACCCCAAAAGAAGCGCATAGCATAGCGCCCGACCGGCTCCACCTCCAGGATGCGGGCCCGAGGTTTGAACATGGGTAGTGGGTTGGAGGGCTGCGGCGGGGCGGGCTTGCTTTCTACCTTGCCGCACATGGCGCAGGGACACTGCTCCCGCAGGTATTGGAGCTCGTACTCGCTGTGATGGCCATCCCGCCAGCTGATTGTCACGCCACTGCTTTTGGAAATGTCGATGCTGGCCGGATCCGTGCTCGCCATCGTAGCTGCCTACTTTCAATGGTAACACGCTGCGCCCAGCTATGGCCTCCAGCCCCAGCCGGCCCCAAACGACACGCCGTTCGAGGGCAGAGCCGTGCCATCGCTGCGGGGAAGGGTTAGGGGCAGTTGCCGCCGCAGCGTCTGATAAGAGATATTATGTCAACTCTGATATTTGGGTTTATATCCCTGGAGTCAATACATTGATTCTAAATATGTTGCTTCATTAGCCTCAGGCACCTCGGGCTGGCAGACCCAAGCTCTGCTCCCTATGGAGTTTCTGGCGCGTTTGCGTAACCTGTTGGTGCTGACGTACTTGGTGCCTTCCGAGCGAGTTCTGCCGCTGCTGCCCACCGGCTACGAACCGGAACCGTTCGGGCAGGAGGGTAATCACGCCCTGGTGGCGACCCTGGTCTTTTCCTACGACCCGTTGGGCTCGGCCGGGCTCCCGTTCCCGAGGCTGCGGTTTCACCAAGTGAACTATCGCGTCTACGTCCAACGGCAAGGCGCCGGTGGGGTGTACTTTCTGCGCATGTGCCTAAGCGGCTGGGAGGCAACGGCCATGCAGGCGCTGACTCCGGTGGCGCTACCCGCGTGCCGGTTTTGCTGGTGCCTGCAGGGTGAGGAAATATTCGTCCGCGCAGAAAGCTCCGGCCGCGTGTGCGAGATCGCTGCTCGCCGGAGCCCGGAACGGCGCCAGGACTTCCCCGGGCTCGGAGACCGAGCCCAGGCGGTCCACACTGTCACTCATGTGCTGCGTGGCTTCTTACGCCTGCGCTCCGGCCGGCACCTGGAACTGCCCGTGGAGCACGCTGTCATGGATCCCGAGGACCTGATCCTGGACCGTGTTCAACTAGACGAATGGGGCGAACTTGGCGTGCTGATGCCCGAGGAGCTGAGAACGCCAGTGGCGGCGTTCTTCCAGCCTGAGATTGAGTTTCGCTTTCTGCGGCCTCGCCGGGCTTAAACTGCCCTAATATTTCTCTTACCCTGGGTTAGACCCAATCAAAGGATCGGAGGTCGAGCATGGGCTTTCTGGACGGAAAGACAGCAGTGGTGACGGGCGGCTCACGAGGCATCGGGTTAGCGATTGCACAGGCACTGGTGAACGAGGGGGCGGAAGCGCTTATCTGCGGGCGGGACCGCGCACGCCTGGAGCGCAGCGCTTCCCTGCTGGGGCCGCGCGCCGTCGCCGCTCCTTGCGACGTGGGCCAGCAAGAGCAGGTGGCCGAACTGTTTCGCGTCGTCGAGCAACGCTTCGGCAGCCTGGACGTGTTGGTGAACAACGCCGGGGTTGGTTTGTTCGGCAGTGTCGCTGAGCTGGCACCCGAGGACTGGCGCACAGTCATAGACACCAACCTCTCCGGAGTTTTCTACTGTAGCCGTTTGGCTATTCCCTTAATGAAGAGCCGCGGAGGTGGCTACATCATCAATATCGGCAGCCTGGCCGGCAAGAATGCCTTTGCCGGCGGCGCCGCCTACAACGCTTCTAAGTTTGGGCTGATTGGCTTCAGCGAGGCTCTCATGCTCGACGTCCGCTACGACAACATCCGTGTGAGTTGTGTACTGCCCGGCAGCGTCTCCACGGATTTCAGCAGCTCCACGGCGCGGAGGGCTCACAAGGACTGGAAGTTACGCTCGGAGGACATTGCCCAGACTGTGTTGCATCTGCTGCGGTTGCCGCCGCAAGCACTGGCCAGCAGTATAGACATGCGGCCGCTGATGCCCCCGCGTAAGTGACTCTCTAGCAAGAACAAGTTCATTCAAGAATTTTCCTGGCGCCAGTGGTGTCTAACATTAGAGGTCAGTCCACAGCAGAAGCAAGTTTTGGGTGGAAACTTCCCGTTTTCTGTAACGCGGAACGCAAACGCCACTCCTGTACGTCTATAAGGTGTTGCCGAATCCAGCAGGTCGGATTTGGCATCCAAGTTGCTAAGCTTTACTGAGGAGAACACCATGACGCGCACCCGCAAGGTTCTGGACGCCAACCTGGTGGGCAAAAAGGCGGAAAGGTTCGACCATAGCCTTCGCAAGCTCATCGTGGGTCAACAAGAAGCCGTCGAGCAGGTGGTTAAGGTTTATCAGACCTACCTGGCAGGCATGAATACGCCAGACCGGCCAGTCGGCAACTTCCTGTTCCTGGGTCCTACCGGTACGGGCAAGACCCGGATGGTTGAAGCTACGGCACAGTCGCTGGTCGGCGACCCGCGCGCGGTCATCAAGATTGATTGCGCCGAGTTCCAGCACAGCCATGAAATTGCCAAGTTGATCGGTTCCCCGCCCGGCTACCTGGGTCACCGAGAGACGCATGCGCTGCTGAGCCAGGAAGCCCTCAACCAGTACGCCACCGAGCAGTGCCCGCTGAGTTTCGTGCTGTTCGACGAAATCGAGAAGGCGTCCGACGCGCTGTGGAATCTGTTGCTGGGAATCTTGGACAAAGCAACGCTGACGCTGGGCGACAACCGGCGGGTTGACTTCTCACACGCGTTGATTTTCATGACCAGCAATCTAGGCTCTGCCGAAATGTCGGCGTTGGTCTCGCCGGGCATGGGCTTCCTCAATCGGCCGGTGGACGATAGCGGCAAGCTGTGGGCAAAAATTTCCGGCGCGGGCTTAGAGGCAGCCCGCAAGAAATTCGCCCCCGAGTTCATGAATCGGATCGACAAGGTGGTGGTGTTCAAACCGCTCGGCGAAGAGCAGTTGGGGAAAATTCTGGATCTGGAGCTGGGCTTTGTCCAGGAGCGCATCCTGGAATCGGTCCAGGGCCCGCAGTTTATCTATGAGTGCACCGGAGCCGCTAAGCAGTACCTGCTGCGCGAAGGCACCGATCCGAAATACGGCGCCCGGCATCTGAAGCGCGCCTTGGAGCGGCAGCTGGTCTATCCGCTGTCGAACCTGATCGCCACCGAGCAGGTGCATCTCGGCGACTTGGTAAGGGTGGACTTCGATCCCTCCGGAGGGTGCCTGACGTTTTCCAAGGAAGCCGAGGGCCTCCCGATTCATGCCATGGCTGGCCTGAGCAGGTCAGAAGTGCTGCCGCGCAACCAAGCTGCTGCCTCAGCCGCGGTTAAAGAGCAGCCAGCCCGCCTGAAACGCGCCTCCTGAAGAAGGGGCCCTTTTCTAACTACCTGGCTTTCCGCTCCCATCCCGCGCTAGAGCCTTTCCTCACCTGCGCGAAGGTCTTTCCGAGAGATGGATAGCCTTTCTTGCAACAAACGAGGAAGTCATTGATGAAAAAGGAGTTGGTCGTTTCTGTCTTTCAAATCTAGCAGTCCCCGCCCCGGTCCTGACCGAGAAGCCTTTCTGGTTGAGAAGAATCGGGATATAAAAACAGCTTGGGGGAATTATCCCGTTAGATTGATGCGGATCCTAAGCCGTTACATCCTCAAAGAAGTTTTGACGCACGCCTTGCTAGGGCTGGCGCTGTTCACCTTCGTGCTGTTCGCCCGGGACGTGGGACGGCTGCTGGAGCTGCTGGTCCGCCGGTCGGCTTCCTTCGAGACGGTCGTCTGGTTGTTCCTGCTGACCCTGCCTCCTACGCTTGCGCTCACGATTCCCATGGCGGTTCTGGTCGGCATCCTCATTGGCCTGAGCCGGATGGCCAGCGACAGCGAGGTGACGGCCGCCCGCGCCGCTGGTTTGAGTGTGGCAAGTTTTGTGGTTCCTGTGGCCGGTTTTGCGTTGGTCGGAACTGCGCTGAGCGCCTTCACCTCCATCTACCTGGCGCCACGGGCGGTGCGAGAACTGGTGCGCATCCAGAACTCGCTGGCCGCCTCGCAGGTGCCGGCCAATATCCAGCCGCGGGTCTTTGAGGAAGGCTTTCCCAACCTGGTCCTCTACGTCAACGATGTGCGTGGCGACGGGAACGATTGGCGGGGTGTGTTCTTGGCGGACTTGGCTTCAGAAAACGGTCCGAAGGTGACTTTTGCCGAACGAGGCCGGGTCCTGCCTGACGCTGACGGGAATAAGCTGCAGCTGCACTTGGTCAATGGAAGCCGTCACGAGGTCCAGCCGGAGCCGGAAAAATATTTGATTTCCCGCTTCGAGCAGAGCGACATCCCCATGACCCTGGAACGGCCCACCGAGCTGCAGGCCAAGCGTTTTACCGGGCAGTACACCAGTGAACTGCTGGCGCGGCCCTTGGGCGATGACGCTGGCCTCGGGGCTCGCATCGAGTTGCACCGGAGGCTGGCTCTGCCGGCCGCCTGTCTGGTGCTGGCTCTGGTAGGAATTCCTCTCGGCCTTTCCTCGCAGCGCGGCGGCAAATCCATGGGTGTGATCCTGACGCTGTTGCTGGTGTTTTGCTACTACCTGCTGCTGGTAGCCGGGATTAGCATGGCGCGCCAGGGACGGATGAGCCCGGGATCCGCGCTCTGGCTGGCCAACACCTTCTTCTTCCTGCTTGGATGCCTGCTTCTGGTGCGAGTCGACCGGGGCGGGGTGCTGGGCGGTACGGTCCATTGGATTCGCGGGCGGTTTGAGTTTCTCCGGGCAGGTGGACTGCGCCGCCACACCGCCAGCCTCACTTCCCTGCCCCAGCGCTGGCTCAGCCCGAACTTCCCCTTGGTGCTGGATGGTTACCTGCTCCGCGTGTTCCTGTTTTATTTCCTGGTCTTGCTCTTCGGGTTCCTCTTTCTGGCCGAAGCCCTGACGTTCTTTGACCTTCTGAATGACATTTATCAGAATCGGGCCCGGTGGAGCACCATTGCCGCGTACTTCTTTTACTTGGCTCCGCAGCTGATCTACGTGATTGCGCCGATCAGCGTGTTGGTGGCGGTCCTGGTGACCTTCGGCCTTCTCACCAAACGCAATGAGTTCACCGCCATGAAGGCCTGCGGTGTCAGTTTGTATCGGGCGAGCCTGTCGGTGTTGCTGGCGGCAGCCGTCCTCAGCGCCATCCTGTTTGCCTTCGATCACTTCTACCTGCCCTCTGCCAACAAGAAGCAGGAAGCACTGCGCAGCCACATCAAAGGGCGACCCCCACAAACCTATTACCGCCCGGATCGGAAATGGATTTTTGGCCAGCAGTCACGAATCTTCTACTACAACTTCTTTGAGCCGGGCACAAACGTGATGGGAGGTGTCAGCATCTTTGAGCTGGACCCGGAGAGCTTTCAACTGCGGCGACGGATTTGGGCTGAGCGCGCTCACTGGGAGCCGCGACTGGGCAACTGGGTCTTCGAGAACGGTTGGGTGCGCGAGACGGATGGCACGCAGGTGACCAGCTTCCGGCCTTTCGACGTGCAACTCTTTCCACACGTGAAAGAAACGCCATCGTACTTCAAGAAAGAGGTGAAGCAGTCGATGGAGATGAACTACATCGAATTGGGGCGCTACATAAGGGATCTGCACCAGAGCGGATTTGACGTGACCAAGCTTTCGGTCCAGTTCCACAAGAAGTTTTCCTTCCCCCTGTTTGCGCTGATTATGGCCGTGCTGGCCGTCCCGTTCGCGTTCACCGTCGGACATCGCGGCGCGCTGGCCGGTGTGGCGGTGAGCATCGGGATCGCCATGCTCTACTGGACCGTGGCGGGCCTGTTTGAAAAGCTAGGGAACATCAACGAGCTGCCGCCTGCTATGGCCGCCTGGTCGCCGGACCTGCTGTTTGGTCTCGCCGGGGTGTACATGCTTTTGAAAGTGCGCACCTGATCTGATCGCTCGAACTTCTGCTAGCCGCACAAACCTCCCACCAGCAACACGATTGTCAGCGCAATCACGATGACCACTGTCGCCCAGGCAGCTCGCAGAGCCGCCCGAGCCGGCGTCCAGCACGATCCAGCACAGGAAGCTGCAGCAGTTCCGTCAGGTAAATCATGAGCCAAAGACCATTTCCGACGGCTTGCCGCCGTGCGCGCGGCAATATTGTTGATACAGGGTGGCGTAAGACCGGGTGATGTAGTCTAGCCGGGAGAAGCCGAGCGCCTGCGCAGTACGGTCAATCCAGCGTCCAGGCCCTTCCAGCTCCAGGAACGTGCCGATGGGGGTTACATCCAGGCTGGCGACGCCGTCCCGCTGCCCGGCGCGGTACGTGCTGCGCCGCTTCTCGTAGCGAAACATCGGGCGGTAGCCAAGCTGCCCCAGGAGTTGCAGCAGTCGCCGCCCGTCCTGGATCTCGACCTCAGTTTCGGGGCGGGTCTTGTAGCGCCGGTTGGCGGCGGGCGGACCCTTGAAGGTCAGCTTCCACCGCCGTCCGTGGTGACGCAGCCGCAGCAGGCAGTGGCTGCGCCGAAGCGCCAGGCTGCGGGTGTCCAGTACGATATCGCGTTCCCACTCGCGCCCCGCCAGCACAAAGCCCAGACGGCGCAGGGCTCGCCGCATCGCGCTGGCATTCGCCACCGCCAGCTTGACTTCGACCTCTACGCCTTGTGCCGTCACTGTGCATGCACCCGGAAACTTTCTTGCGCGGCGATCGTAGCACGCAAAGCTACACGTCTCATGTTATCCGGTGAAACGGGAGCGGCAGAATATGGGCACAGGCGGCGCATCAAAACGCCCATACCATCCCAGCCGCTATCCGGAACCGTTGCCACCCCTCGGCGCCGCTTCGCTGGGCGAGCGGAAATGAGACGATAAAGAATGTCTGTAGCGACTCGTTAATGACCTTGGATAGCGTCGGGTGAATCATCAAAGCCGAGCTGTTCGACTCTTGAACCAGCACTCCCTTCTCGCGCCGTCTTCCAGTTCGCTCCCAGGAGATTCCGAGTTGGGGGCTAAACGGCAAGTCGTGTGTCTCGTACCCCAAGCCTCCGCCGAGGAAAAGCCGGTTTCCCCGCTTGTCCCCTTCTTCAAGCGAAGACTCAGTGCGCCCCAGGCCATATGCGAGCAGGGACCAGTGCCCCCATTCGTGCCCGTAAATGAGCCCACCCCCGAGTCCGACCGCGCGATGTTCCAACGTGCCCGTTGGAGGTTCGACCGTCATAACCCCCATCAGCGAGTCGTGGTCCCCCAAATCGGCCGAATAGCGTAGCCCCAGTACCACATCCTGGATGCCGGTAGCCTGTTCGTCAAACGCCCGTTCAGCTTCGAAGGGAACCGTCGCTGTCACAGACCATTGTTCGCCAACAGACGTGCCCACGCTCAGGACGCCGATGTGGCTGCGGCCCTTTGTGTCAGCAGTTCGGCCCTCATTCACGAAATAGTACTGGGTGGACACAAAGCGTTTGCGGGTGATCAGGGTGGAAGATTGTGGCCCAAAGATGGCCTCGTGGTGCGCATGAAGGCCGGCTGCGAAAAGCATCGTCCATAAAACTGCCCCCAGGGCAGCCGCTCGCTGCTTGGTTCGCGTCATCGTGTGTGGAAGAACCCTCCCTTCTTCAGTGCTCGCGGTGCAGGATAAACTCCGGCAGCGATTCCAGGGCCCGTAGGTAAGGCGAGTCGGGGAAGCCTTTCAGGTGGGACACGGCCCGGCGGCCGTATTCAGTGGCCTGGACCATCACATCCGCCGGCGTACCGTAGCGCGCCAGGATGTCCAGGATTTCCTGTTGCGTCACGCTGTGGAAGGCACGTTCCTCGATCACCGTCTCGACCCGCCGGCGCTCCTCGGGAGTGCAGCGGCGTAACACATAGATCAGCGGCAAGGTCACCTTGCCTTCCCGCAGATCGCTGCCCACCGGCTTGCCGAGCGTGCTTTCGCTGGCGGTGAAGTCCAGCAGATCGTCCACCAACTGGAACGCCGTCCCCATGTTGCGGCCATATTCGCCCAACTCCTCTTCGGCGTTCTCCTTTCCGCTCAGCACCGCGCCCAGCCGCATGGAAACGTCAAACAAGCAGGCCGTCTTTCGCCGGATCAAGTCCAGGTGCTCCTCTTCGGTGACGTTGATCTGACCCAGCTTTTCCAGCTGCAGCAGCTCTCCCTCCACCATCATCTGGGTGGTATAGATCAGCAAGTCCAGGATGCGGAAGTTGCGTTCGCGCAAAGCAATCTGGAACGACTGCATGTAGAGCCAGTCGCCGGCCAGCACGCTGATATGGTTGCCCCAGCGGGAGTTGGTCGAGGGACGGCCCCGGCGCCGGTCAGCTCCGTCGATGACGTCGTCGTGCACCAGCGTTGCCGTGTGGATGATCTCCACCACCGCGCCCAACTGGATGGCCGAGGGTCCGGAGTGGCCACAAAGCCGCGCGGCCAGCAGCACCAGCGCGGGCCGGAGCCGCTTTCCTCCACTGAACCGAAGGTAGTGCCCGATGGCGGTCACCGCCTGCACCGAGCACACAGTATCAGTGCCAAAGGCGCGTTCGACCTGCTCCAGGTCTTCCCGGACCAGCTCGAACACTTCCTCTCGGGTGATGGGCGCGCTTTTTGGCATCTGCAGAAATAGTTTAGGGGCAGGTGCTGGGCATCAGCAATCGAAAAAAGTTTTGAGCCGTCTGCTCGGCCATCTCCTCCGGAACAACCCCGTGGAGCGCCGCCAACTGGTTGGCCACCGCAGCCACAAACGCCGGCTCATTCCGCCGTCCACGATGTGGCACCGGGGCCAGGTACGGAGCGTCGGTTTCCACCAGTAGGCGGTCCCGCGGAATCTGGCGGGCCACGTCTCGCAATTCTCCCGCTTTGGAAAAAGTCAGGTTGCCGGCAAAAGAAACGTAAAAGCCCATCTCCAACCCCTCCTGGGCTATTGCCAGGTCACCGCTGAAGCAATGAAAGATGCCTGGGAGGCCATGGGGACCCCAGTGGGTTCGCAACAACGCCAAGCAGTCCGGCCACGCGTCGCGGCAGTGGATGATGATTGGTTTTTCGGCCCGCCGGGCCAGCTCCATCTGGCGAACAAACACCTCCTGTTGCACGGCTCGGGGCGAATTCTCGTGGTGGTAATCCAGGCCAATCTCTCCCACGGCCACAACCCGCGTCTCGGCCGCCAAGCGCTCGAGGCCGGCGAAGGCTGCCTCGTCAGCCTGCCTGGCCTCGTGTGGGTGGATGCCGATGGTCGGGTGAATCCAGGAGCGCAACGCGGCCATACGCAGCCCCGCATCCAATTCCGGCGGTCCCTTCCCTACCCCAATCGCCACCAGCGCCCGCAGGCCTGCCTGCTCGGCGCGTTCGAGCACGGCCTCGCGGTCCGCGTCAAACTGCGGAAAATCCAGATGGCAGTGAGAATCAACCAACATACAGAACCCAGCCAACATACCAAATCTACGTAGTGGCGTCCTTCAGGACGCCAACGCGCCGAGGCAATGGCCTGCTAAAACCTGTCAAAGCCTGCCGCTACCACGTCACTAGCGCAGCCGGGAGCCGTTCGGCACCTCGTCCGGCACGCTGATCAGCACCGGGACGCCTGCTTCACCTACGGCGGCGGCCAGCACCATACCGTTCGATTCAATCCCGCGGAGCTTCCGGGGCGCCAGGTTGGTCACAACAACTACCTTGCGGCCCGGCAAAGACTCGGGGGGGTATTGCTCAGCAATGCCGGCAACGATCTGGCGCACCTCGCTGCCGATGTCCACGGTCATTTGCAGAAGTTTCTTGGTTCCCTTCACCCGTTCGGCGGTGCGCACCTGTCCCACGTGCATCTCCACTTTCTCGAAATCTTCCAGGCCGATTCGCTGGCTGCTGGCCGTCGCCGACGACGACGGAGCCGCCGGCGGGGCCGCTTCCACGCGCACGCCCGTTGCTTCCTTTTCACGCGCCAAAGCCTCCTCCTTTTGCAGTACCTCCTCCAGGCGGCGCATTGCTGCCACGGCGGCCTCCCGATCCAGCCGGGGAAAGATTGCCTCGACCTTGCCGATCTGCTGGCCATTTCGCAATTGCCCCCACTTCAGGTTGGCCAGCAACTGCTCCCCCGCTTCCCCCTGCCGGCCCAGCTGCCGCCATATCCGCCCGGAAGCAACCGGCAGCACAGGAGCGACCAGCACCGCTGCGATGCGCAGCGCCTCGGCAGCGGTGTAGAGCACCGTAGCCACCCGGCCCCGCTGCTCTGGTTCTTCCGCCAGTGCCCAGGGGGCGTTCTCCACCAGGTATTTGTTGACCGCTGCAATCAACGCCCAGATGGCTTCCAGACCGCGCGAAAACTCCAGGGCGTCGAATGCAGTCACTGTTGCCTCAATGGATGCCCCGGCCCGGCGCTGGATCTCACGGTCACCCTCAAGCTGCTCGGCAACGGGTGAAGCCGCCGGGATCTGCGCGCCACAGTAGCGGGCGATCATGTCCAGGGTTCGTTTGGCTAAGTTTCCCAGACCGTTGGCCAGGT
Source organism: Terriglobia bacterium (assembly GCA_965218055.1). Classification (GTDB taxonomy): domain Bacteria; phylum Acidobacteriota; class Terriglobia; order JAJPHL01; family JAPKYU01; genus CBDBKE01. The sequence continues at coordinate 2,971,705 of CBDCKA010000002.1, read as the reverse complement.
CGCTGTTGTAGCGGTCCACCAGGGCGTCGTAGCTGAACGAGCCGTCTTGGCCAAAGACGATCTCGCGCAGCAGGAAGTAGCGCAGCCCGTCGGCGCCCACCACGCGCTGGATGGGTTGGGCGCGCACGATGTTGCCGCGCGACTTGCTCATCTTGTCCTGCTCGAACAGGAGCCAGCCATGTGCGTAGATCGAGCGCGGCAGCGTCAGGCCGGCAGCCATCAGGAAGGCCGGCCAGTAGACGGCGTGGAAACGCAGGATTTCCTTACCTACCAGGTGCAGGTCGGCAGGCCAGAGGCGCTTCCAGCGTTTCTCCTGTTCCCCGCCCTGCCCGTAGCCGATCCCGCTCATGTAGGAGGTCAGCGCGTCGAACCAGACGTAGAACACATGGTTATCGCCGGTGGGTAGCGGGATGCCCCACTTCAACGTCGTGCGGCTGATGGAAAGGTCGCGCAGCCCGCCGCGCACAAAGGAGATGACTTCGTTGCGGCGCGACTCGGGCCGGACGAACTCCGGCTGTTGCTCGTAGAGCTCGAGCAGCCGATCCTGGAACGCCGATAGCCGGAAGAAGTAGTTTTCCTCGGTGACCTGCTCGGTGGGCCGGCCGCACTCGGGGCAGGGCTCGCCCACCTTCCCCTCGCCGACGTACAACTCGTCAAAGACGCAATAGGGGCCGGTGTAGCTACCTTTGTAAATATGGCCGGCAGCACGCGCCGTCTCAAAAAGACGGGCCACAGCCAGTGCGTGGCGCGGCTCGGTCGTGCGTACGAAGAAGTCCAATCCGAGCCCCAGATCCTTCCACAGCGAGCGGAAGGTTTCCGAAATGCGGTCGGCGAACTGCTGCGGGCTCATTCCGGCTGCCTGGGCGGAGCGCTCCACCTTCTGGCCGTGCTCGTCGGTGCCCGTCAACAGGAAGGCTTCCTGACCCTGCATGCGCCGGAAGCGGCGAACCACGTCGGCCACCATCGTGGAATAGGTGTGGCCCAGATGCGGCCGGGCATTCACGTAGTAGATGGGAGTGGTCAGGTAATACTTGCGCATGCTGCTCAATCCGTTTTCCCGAACTTTTCCAGGTAGCGGAAATTGGCTTCGGCCAGCACCGTTTTCAGCGGGACGCCGCGCTGGCGGGCGGCCCGCTGGCAGTCGTCGAACTCGGGAGCAAAGTTCAGGATTTCGCCATCCAGCCGGGAGACTTTGACCCGCAGCGGACCGTAGGCGGTGTCCACCGTAACGTGGGCGCGGTCCAGGGTGTGCCGCTCGGCCGTGTAGATGCGCACGCCGATGGTGGTGCTCTCCCGGAACAGCAGGCGCGCCAGACGGTCCCGGTCGGCCGGCTCGACCACTAGCGAGACCACCATGCCCGCCCGGTTCTTTTTCATATGCACCGGGGTGAAGTAGATATCCAGCGCCCCGGCGGCAAGGGCCTGCTCGGCGAGGTGCCCGGCGATCTGCGGGTTCATATCGTCAATGTTGGCTTCGATCACGGACACGGTTGCCGCCGGGGCCGCCGCTTCCACCGAGCTGCCGGCGAGTTCCCCAATGAGAATCCGGAGCGTGTTTGGCTGCTCGGGGAAATCCCGAGAGCCCGCGCCGTAACCGGCAGCTACCACCTTCATAGCAGGCAATGTGCCAAAGCCGGCGGCCAGCGTCGCCACGACAGCAGCGCCGGTGGGCGTGACCAGCTCGGCCTCCGGGCCGGACGAGTACACCGGCGCGCCAACGGCTTTCAGCAACTCCACGGTGGCCGGCGCCGGCACCGGCAGAACGCCGTGCTCGGTGCGCACCGTGCCGCTGCCAACGTTCAGCGGCGAGCAGTACAGCTTCTCGATGCCCAGCAGTTCCAGTCCGGCACAGGTGCCCACAATGTCCACCAGCGAATCCACGGCGCCCACTTCATGAAAGTGAACTTTCTCAAGCGGCACGTTGTGGACGCGCGACTCGGCCTCTCCCAGGCGGCGGAAAACGGCAATCGCGGTCTCCCGAGTGCGCTCCGACAACGAGGAGCGCGCGATCATCTTTTCGATGGCGGACAGCGAGCGGTGGGGATGTGCCGATTTCTCTCCTTCTTCCACGTGCGCCTGGGTGGCGCTGATATGCGACCTCTTGGTTCTCGCCAGCCGCAGAGAAGCCCCAGCCAGCCCCAGCTTTTCCGGGACCGATGCCAGCTCCGAGGCGGACGCCCCCGCATCAGCCAGCGCGCCCAACAGCATGTCGCCGCTCACTCCAGAAAAGCACTCCAGATAGGCAATCCTCATACGACCATGCCTTGTGGCCCCTCGGGCCCGACTCACTTGATGGTTGACACCCCGCGCTTAAACCTATCATTCTGAACGATTGCTAGGAAACTGACAACAGCAATGTACTTGCGCCGGCAAACACGGATTCGCAGTGCCTTCGAGGAATTTCTCCGCGCGCGCTACCAGATGTCGCTGCTGGTCGAACAGCCGCGGCGGCCGGAATTCGGCGAAATGGCGTTGCCCTTCTGCTTTGAGCTGGCCAAAACGCTGAAACGCCCCCCGCGCCAGATCGCCGAGGAGGTGGTGAAGGCGATGCCGCCGATCGAAGGCGTGGAGCGATTGGAGCCAGCCGGCGGCGGCTACATCAACGTGTTCTTCGACCGCCCGGCGTATCTGGCAGGGCTGGTGCGCGGGGAGCGGGACGAGCCAGCAGCGGCACGGGGCAAAATCGTCGTCGAGCATACCAACATCAACCCCAACAAGGCGGCGCACATCGGCCACCTTCGCAACGCCGCGCTGGGAGACACGCTGGTGCGGACGCTGCGGGCCCGTGGGCGCGAGGTTGAAGTACAGAACTATATTGACAACACGGGCGTGCAGGTCGCCGACGTGGTCGTTGCATTCTGGCACTTGGAGCAGAAGACAACCGCTGACGTTCGCAAGCTGCTCGCCGATCCCGGGGTACGCTTCGACTACTACTGCTGGGACCTGTACGCCCGCGTTTCCCGCTTTTACGACGAGGATCCGGCGCGGCTGGAGCTGCGCGGCCAGACGTTGCGGGAAATTGAACACGGGCAGGGCGAGGCAGCAGAGCTGGCTGACGTCGTTGCGGAAAACATCGTCCACGCTCACCTAGCCACGATGCAGCGGTTGAATGTGCAATACGACCTGCTGCCCCGCGAGAGTGAAATCCTGCGGCTGAAGTTTTGGGACCAGGCCTTCTCCCTGCTGAAGGAGCGCGGCGCCATTCATCTCGAAACCGAGGGCCGGAACCGGGGTTGCTGGATCATGCCCGTGGATTCGACCGGAGCCGCCGTGGAAGACCCCCCAAAAGAACCAGATGCCGCGGGGCGCTCCCCCGACGACGCTAAGGTCATCATGCGCTCGAACGGCACCGTGACCTACGTTGGCAAGGACATCGCTTACCAGCTCTGGAAGTTCGGACTCCTCGATCGCGACTTTCACTACCGGCCCCTCCACCGCTATCCCGACGGACATCAGGTTTGGGTCACCACCACTGCCCCGCCCCAAGACGGTGTTCCGCCGTTCGGCCGTGCCGAGATGGTCTACAACGTGATTGACGTGCGGCAGTCCTACCTGCAAAACATCGTGGCCCAGGGCTTGAGGGCGCTGGGCTTCGCCGGGCAGGCCGACAGGTCGGTGCACTTCGCATATGAGATGGTCGCTCTGTCGCCGCGCTGCTGCGGCGAGCTGGGTATCGAGCTCTCGCCGGAGGAACAGAAGCGACCCTATGTCGAGGTCTCCGGCCGCAAGGGGCTGGGCGTAAAGGCCGACGACCTGATGGACCGGCTCGAGCAGCAGGCACTGGCTGAAGTGCGCTCGCGCCACACGGAAGCGCCAGCCGAGTTCCAGCAGCAGGTGGCGCGGCGGATAGCAATCGGCGCGCTGCGCTACTTCCTGCTGAAGTACACGCGCGCCTCTGTGATTGCCTTTGACTTTGCTGAGGCGCTCAGCTTTGAGGGAGAGACCGGGCCCTACGCGCAGTACGCGGCGGTGCGGGCCGCCAGCATTTTTCGCAAGCTCGACACGCCGCCCGACTTCAGCCGCCTCTCTGCCGACACACTGGCTGGGGCCTTGAGTTCCCCGGCGGGCCCGGAATATTGGCAACTGGCGTTGCTGGCCTCACAGGCCGACGCGGTGGCCGAGCAGGCGCTGGCCACCAGTGAGCCTGCGGTCGTCGCCAAGTTCGCCTTCCAGCTGGCGCAGAGCTTCAACAATTTTTACCATCGCCACCCAATCCTGCGAGAACCTGATCCAGGGAAGAAGCTGTTTCTGTTATGGCTGGCCGGCTTCGTCCGCAGCCAACTGGAGTGCGCCCTGGATCTGCTGGGCATTGAAATCCCCGAAGTGATGTGAGCGGCCAGGGATCGAATCTGTTTTAATTGGGAATACGCGCATGCAGACATTCCACGCCATATTGTCAGCGGTCAACAGCATCCTTTGGCACGACGTAGTCCTCTACATCATCCTCGGCGTCGGCACTCTTCTACTAGTTTGGACCAAGTTCGGGCCCTTCGTTGCGCTCACACACGGTGTGGCCGTCATCCGGGGCGATTTCGACGATAAGAACGAGCTCGGCGCAATCAACCACTTCCAAGCTCTTTCCGCAGCCCTTTCCGCAACGGTCGGCCTCGGCAACATCGCCGGGGTCGCCGTGGCGATCTCCCTGGGTGGCCCCGGAGCCGTATTCTGGATGTGGGTCGTGGGCATCGTCGGGATGGCGATCAAGATGACCGAAGTCACCCAGTCCATGATCTACCGGAACACGACCGACCCAGGCAACCCGCACGGCGGACCGATGTATGTCGCCAGCCGTGGACTGGCAGCGTGGCACCCTGCGCTGGCGGGCCTCGGGCGCGCGATTGGATATATCTTCTGTGTCACGTTACTCATTTCGGCCGTCACGGGCGGCAACATGTTCCAGGCCTGGAACGCGGGCAACGTCACGGAATTGAATTTTGGCGTTCCCGAGCCGCTCACGGGCCTCGTTCTGGCCATTATCACGGGGCTCGTGATCATCGGCGGGATCAAGCGTATCGGCACGGTCGCCGCCAGACTCGTACCGTTCATGTGTGGACTGTATCTGATGGCGGGCGCTTACGTTCTGATCGTTAACTTTGCGAGCATTCCCGGACTGATCCGGTTGATCTTCACATCGGCCTTCAGCCCCGTCGAAGCCCAAGGGGCATTCCTCGGAGGCACATTGGGCTATGCCTTTCTTTGGGGTATGAAGCGAGCATTATTCTCGAACGAGGCCGGGCAGGGCTCGGCGCCCATCGCACATTCCGCGGCGCGAACCGGCGAACCCGTGCGCGAGGGGATCGTTGCCGGCTTGGAACCGTTCATCGATACAATCATCGTCTGCACGCTCACCGCGCTTGTCATCCTGTCCAGCGGAGCCTGGAACCGGGGACCCGATGCCATGTTAGACACTCCAGTGGTTGTTGAGGCGGAGCCCGGTCAGTGGACTCTTGAGTCGGGACCACTGCCGCCGAACCCACTCTGGCAGGCGGGGCAAGACGTTTTTACGGTCTTCGACACCGGCGTCGTCAATGAACAGACCGGAGCGTCGCTGGTCAAGCTCTTCGGAGTCGTGCAGGAATCGAACGGAGAGTACAGCATCGCCTGGACCACTTACACAGGCAACAATGGCAACCGGGCCCCTACCGTCCACACGGGCGGCGTCTACATCGTTTACGCCGGAGCCAGTCTGACGAGCCACGCCTTTGATCGCGTGCGGCCCGGCCTCGGCCGATGGCTCGTGACACTCGCTTCGTGGCTCTTCGCGATCTCCACAATGATCTCGTGGAGCTATTATGGAGAGCAAGGCATCGTTTTCATGCTGGGCGCAAAGTGGGTTCGGACTTACAAAATCCTCTACTGCCTGCTCATTCTCGTGGCTACTTCCGGGTTCATCACGACGGACGCGGAACTGGATGCGGTGACCGCGCTGGGAACCGGAGTCATGCTCTTCGCCAACATTCCGATCATCCTGATTTTCAGCCGTCAGACGATGGCCAGCTACCACGACTACGTCGGACGGTTGCGCTCCGGCCAGATGCAGCCTAAAGCCAAATTCAAGTAAAAGCCGAGATTGATCGCATCTCCGTTTCCCAGCGCAGCATCCTGCTAGCAGGTATGGGAGCCTGCCGCCTGGGCCCGTGTACACCGCCCTGCCCGAATGGGTATAATTCAGAATTGACGTGCTGCATACGCTCCGCATCAAGACCGAAGCGAGGAACGAGACGCGCGACGTCACCGCTGAGGTGGGAAAGTTGGTGCGCACCGCCGGGGTGAAAAGCGGGGTGTGCTACCTCTACGTCCCGCACACGACCGCGGCGGTTGCCGTCAACGAATCCGATGACCCGGACGTGATGGCCGACGTGGACACCGTCCTGCGCAAGCTGTTCCCCAAAGACGGTGGCTACAAGCACTGGGAGGGCAACGCCGACTCCCACATCAAGGCCACCCTGGTCGGCACCTCGGAGACCGTCCCCATCGAAGACGGCCGGCTGGCGCTGGGACGCTGGCAGGGCATCTTTTTTTGCGAATTTGACGGGCCTCGCCAACGCGAACTGAAGGTGAAAATCATTGCCGGTTAATTCTGGGCAGCCTCTCTGGGGTCTCTATGTGAGCATTCCCTTTTGCCGCTTCAAGTGCACCTATTGCAACTTCGCCTCGGGAGTTTTTCACCCGGAAAAGCCGCCACAGTACCTCGACGCGCTCTGTTGGGAAATCCGTTCGTGTAGTTGGCATTCGGCGACGGGCGGCTCCAGCCCTACTGCCGATTCCATTTACCTGGGTGGCGGAACGCCAAGCCTGCTCACGGGCAGCCAGCTCGGCCGCCTGTTGGCGGAACTGCGGCAGGTGTTTTCCGTTACGGCAGACGCCGAGATCACCCTGGAAGCGGCCCCGGGAAGCTTCAGCCGAGAGCTTGTGGACACCTGGCAGGCCTTTGGAGTGAACCGGGTGAGCCTGGGAGTGCAGTCGTTTGTGGAGCGCGAGCTGAAGGCAGTGGGCCGCCCGCACCGGGATGAAATGGTTGCGGCCGACGTCGCGGCACTGTGCGCCGCTGGAATCACCAACATCTCGTTCGACCTGATTGCCGGGCTTCCTCACCAGACCGCCGCCAGTTGGCAGACCTCTCTGGACTGGGTAGCGCGCCTGCGCCCGGCGCACGTCTCGGTGTACACGCTGGAGATTGACGCCGACAGCCACCTGGGCGCCGAAGCGCTGGCGGGCGGCACTCGCTGCTCGGCCTCGAACCTGCCGGAGGAAGATGCGGTTGCCGACTTTTACTGCCGCGCCGGCGAGCAGCTCACGGGGATGGGCTACGGCCAGTATGAAATTTCCAACTTTGCCCTGCCCGGCCGCGACTCGCGGCACAACCGCAAGTACTGGGGAGGCGCTCCCTACCAGGGTTTTGGCCTGGACGCGCATTCGTTTGATGGAACCGAGCGGTGGGCTAATATCGATTCGCTGGAGGAATATCTGGAGCGAGTCGGCCGGCAACAGTTGCCGGTGGCCGAGCGCTATTGGTTGGATGAGCGCCACCGTGCGGAAGAGCGCATGTTCCTCGGCTTGCGCCGCAATGACGGGGTGGAACTTTCGCCGGCCGATCACCATCGCTACCGTCGCGAAATTGATGAATTGGCCGAAGCCGGCCTGCTGAAATTTTCCGAAGGCCGGCTGCACCTGACCCATCGCGGCCGCCTTCTTTCCAACGAAGTCTTTAGCGCTTTCATCCACTGACACTGGGATGTACACCATTCGCCCGGAAGCGATTCAATGAGTTGCTCGTATAGAGGGCGCAGCGGAGACTGGACGAATTGTTGTAACTGAGTGGAGCGTCTGATGAAGAAAACCGTGCAAGCAGAGCCTAACCCGAAAGCCCGATCCTCAAAAGGAACATCCGAGACGGAGCGCAGTGTGGTGGACTTGCGCAGCGACACCGTCACCAAGCCCTCGGCCGAGATGCGCCGGGCCATGGCCGAGGCCGAAGTGGGCGACGACGTCTACATGGAGGACCCCACCGTCAACCGCCTGCAGGAGCGTGCAGCGGAGATTTTCGGGCGCGAAGCAGCGCTGTTTGTCCCTTCCGGTTCGATGGGGAACTTGATTGCCGTCAAAATCCACACTCGGCCCGGAAATGAGGTGATCTGCGAAGAGCGGGGACATATCTACAACTACGAGATGGGTGCCATGAGCGCCATCGCCGGCGCCGTGCCCCGCCCCATCTATGCCGAGGCTGGCATCCTGCGCTGGGAGCAATTGAAGCGCCAGATTCGGCCCAAGGTTTATTACCGCACGCAGACCGGGCTCATCTTGCTGGAGAGCACGCATAACTTAGCCGGCGGCACCGTCTATCCGCAGGAGGTCATTGCAGAGATTTGCGATGCGGCGCACCATGTTGGCATCCCCGTACATATGGACGGGGCGCGCATCTTCAACGCCGCTACCCACCTGGGCCGCGACGTGCGCACCCTGACCGCAAAGTGCGACTCGGTGATGTTCTGCCTGTCGAAAGGGCTGGGGGCGCCGGTGGGCTCGATGCTGGTCGGCAGCCGCGACTTCATCGAGAAGGCGCGCGTCCACCGGAAGACGCTCGGCGGCGGCATGCGCCAGGTGGGGGTGCTGGCTGCTGCGGGCCTCGTCGCCCTGGAAAAGGGGTCACAGCGGCTGGCGGAAGACCACGACAATGCGCGCTACCTGGCCGAAGGGCTGGCCCAGATTCCCGGGATCCGGATCAATCCCGCCAAGGTTCAGACCAACATCTTGATCCTGGATGTCTCCGGCACGGGGCTGACTTCTACCGAGGTGTCGGCCAGGCTGAAAGAGCACAACGTGCTGGCCTCGGCAGTCAGCCCGGAAACGATGCGCATGGTCACCCACTTGGATGTGAACCGGCAGATGATTGACCGGGCGCTGGAAGTGATGGCGCGCGTGGTGGGCGCCAAGCCGGTGGGCGTCGGGTAACGCCGCATCCTGGAGCCGGGTATGGACTTTGAACTGACGCCGGAGCAACTCCAACTTCGTAAGAGTGCCCGCGAATTTGCGAAAGCAGAAATCGCGCCCCACGTCCGGCGTTGGGACCAGGACTCACAATTCCCCGAAGAACTCATACCGAAGCTGGCGGCCATGGGCCTGATGGGCGTGATCTTCCCCGAAGAATACGGCGGAGCGGGTAGCCAACGAGGCGGTGCAGATCCACGGCGGCTACGGCTTCATCAAGGACTATCCGGCGGAAAAGTATTACCGCGACGTGAAGCTGTGCACCATCGGCGAGGGCACCAGCGAAATCCAGCGCCTGATCATCGCGCGGCACATCCTGGGCGAGTGACGCCGTGAGGCTTGAGACTCAGAGCGACGAATGGCAATATCTGTGGGAACCACGGCGCTGACTCGGCCTTTTTGCTCTTAAGTGGGTCGGTCAAGAAGTAGCTTCCCTGTCACTCCGAGCGAATCGAGCAATCTCGTTTGCGACCGGAGTTGCTTGGCGGACAAGCAGATTCCTCGGGCCGACAAAGAGCGTCGGCTCTCGGAGTGACACACGTCAGGGTTTTTCAGGAGCCTGTTGAGGGGACTGCGATGAAAGGAAAAGCGTTCGTGCTTCTTTCCCTGTGGCTGCTTCTTGCTGCCACAATCCTGAACGTGCAGGTGCCATTGGATGTCCCGTCGGGTCCGGAGCAGCCGGTCGAGATCATCATCGACGGCGTCACGAGCAACATCGTCACCGTCTCTTCCCTTGAGGTGTGGAGGCCTTGAGGTGTGAAGAAATGAGCACGGCTGAAGCCACGGTCCAGCGTATTCTGGCAGGTGACCTGCGCGCCCTGGCCCGGGCAATCACCGCCGTCGAAAATGGCGACCCGCAGGCGGATGATTTGCTCAGGCAGTTGTTCCCGCACTCCGGACGCGCGCTGGTGGTGGGCATTACCGGATCGCCCGGCGCGGGCAAGAGCACGCTGGTGGACCGCATGGCTGCCGGCTACCGCCGGCAGGAAAAAACGATCGGGATCATCGCCGTCGATCCTAGCAGTCCATATTCGGGCGGCGCCATCCTGGGCGACCGGATTCGCATGCAGGGTCACAGTAGCGACCCGGGGATTTACATCCGCAGCATGGCTACCCGCGGCAACCTGGGTGGCCTGGCGCGTGCCACCGCGGACGTGGCCACCCTGCTCGACGCCGCCGGCCGGGACCGTGTCCTGGTGGAAACGGTGGGTGTGGGCCAGGATGAGGTGGACGTTGCGAAGCTTGCCGACGTCACCGTGCTGCTGCTGGTCCCCGGCATGGGTGACGGCGTGCAGACCATTAAGGCCGGCCTGATGGAAATTGCCGACATCTTCGCCATCAACAAGGCCGACCGGGCGGACAGCGACCGGCTCGAGCAGGAACTCCACGCCTTGCTCGCCATCTCCCAGCGCGCCGACGGCTGGGCGCCGCCGGTGCTCAAGACGGTGGCCACCGAAGGAGCCGGGGTGGAAGAGTTGCTGGCCGCGATCGAGCGCTACCGGGGGTTCCTCGACAGCGCCGGGCTGGCCGGGCAGAAGGCGCGGCAAATCTGGCGCCAGCGGCTGCTGGCGCTGCTGCGGGAGCGGCTGCTGAACCGCGTGGTCGTTGAGGCGCTGGACAACGGCCTGTTGGACGAGTACGCGGCGCGAGTGGCGGCGCGCAAGGTGGACCCCTACTCTGTGGTGGATGAAGTCATGAGGAAGGCGGGCCTGTGAGTCGCTACGTCGTGGATCACATTGGGATCGCAGTCCGGTCACTGGAGGCGGCGCTCGAGTTCTACACCAAACATCTGCAAATGGAAGTGGCCGGCATCGAGACGGTGGAAGCCGAGAAGGTGCGGCTGGCTATGCTGCCGTTGGGCGAGAGCCGCATCGAGCTGCTGGAGGCCACCGCCGAGGATTCTCCCATCGCTCGTTTTCTGGCGAAGCGCGGCGAGGGGCTGCACCACATTGCGCTTCGGGTCGAAAATCTGGCGGCCGTGGTGGAGCGAATGAAAGCAGCGGGCCTCCGCCTGATCAGCGCCGAGCCGGGACGCGGGGCCGGCGGGCAGCGGTACGTATTTGTTCACCCCGAGAGCGCCGGGGGCGTGCTGCTGGAGCTGATCGAAGAAGAGAAAGGCCAGTAGGGGCAGCTAGGCAGCGGAAAGGAGTAGGATGGCAGAAGCGGGCGCAGAAATCGGCATTATCGGCGGAAGCGGCCTCTACACCGTGGAGGGGCTCGAGGAAACACAGCAGGTGGAGCTCGAGACACCGTGGGGGAGCCCTTCCGATAGCTACCTGCTGGGCACTCTGGCCGGGCGCCGCGTGGCGTTTCTGGCGCGGCATGGACGCGGCCACCGCATTATGCCCACAGAGCTGAATTTCCGCGCCAACATATACGGCTTCAAGAAACTGGGCGTGGAGCGCGTGATTTCCTTTAGCGCCGTGGGTTCGCTCAAGGGGGAGCATCACCCGCTGGAGTTCCTGATTCCCGACCAGTTCTATGACCATACAAAGTTGCGGGTCTCCACCTTCTTTGGCGACGGCTTGGTGGTGCACATCAGCTTTGCCGACCCGGTCTGTTCGGAAGTGGCCAAGGTTGCCTATCAGGCTTGCCAGGCGGTCGGCGTGCCGGCCAAGTCTGGCGGGACGTATCTGTGCATCGAGGGCCCCAACTTTTCCAGCAAAGCTGAATCTGAGGTGTACCGCTCCTGGGGGATGGACGTCATCGGGATGACCAATGTGCAGGAGGCCAAGCTGGCGCGCGAGGCCGAACTCTGTTACGCCACCGTGGCCATGGTCACCGACTATGATTGCTGGCACCCGGGGCACGATGCCGTCACAGTGACCGAGGTGATTCACTATCTGAACAAGAATGCTGCTAACGCCGTCCGGGTGCTCACCAGGGCCCTGGAGTCCATGCCGCGGAAGCACTCTTGCAAGTGCGGCTCCGCTCTGTCGCACGCCATTATTACCGACCGCAGTAAAATCCCACCCGCCACCCGCCAGAAGCTGGAGCTGCTGGTAGGCAAGTATCTGTAGTAGGTAACCTCAAGCGGCCATGGACTTAGACTGCTTGGCTTACCTCTTGGCAATTCCTCAAATTTAGCACTAAGCCCTTGGCAATTATGCGGCTCTACGCCGCACAACGCCTGTCCGGATGAATGTAGCCGAACCTGCGGGAATTGATTCTGCCTCAGCCGATTGATACAATGGGAGAAATTTTCGGGGCTTCTCTCCTGGGGGCAGCGATGAAACTTAGCCAACTCTTTCGATGGCCATACGGTCTTTCTTGGGGACTGTTTCTTGGCTTGATCCTGTGCGCGCCTCCGACGCTGGCGCAAGAGGCCAGTCAGGGAACCGGGCTCGAGCTATACCAAGCCTTGAAGCAGTTTCAGCTCTCCGGGGGAACTGCCGTCGCCGAGAACGTAACGCTAAAGCGAGACCGAGCAGAGATGACCTTCAACGGTACCTTCTACTTTGAGCGGCCAGTGGCGGGCCGAGTGCGCGGTGCCGTTTTCCTCGGGGCCGGGAAGTTCCGCGCTGAGTTGCCGCCCAGCAGCTTCGAACGCGACCATGTACGTCGCATGCTCAACGCTGACGTGGTTGAATCCGACTTTCGGCGGGCCGTGCTGCGTTTCACCGACGACACCTTTGACTACATCGGAAAAAACCTGAGCCCGGCTGGAACACCCATCGCCAGAGCGGAAAAACTGGCTGCGAAATTCGAGCCCCAGCTCCTGAAGGAAACCGGTGCAAACCTTTCTGCTCGCCTTGCGGTCTCTGTGTTGAACCAGGAAAGCCTCGGGTTTTTTCTGGCACAGTTCGACAAAGGGAAGAGAGGCCGCTTTACGTTCTTGCTCGACTACCAGGAGCGACTCCCCGTGGCCACCTTTAACCTGAACGATGGGACGAAAGGGCTGATCTTTGCACACGACCACAGAGATTCCAGGAATGACGTCTGGGTCGCCTTTTACAGCTTGGAGGACTATGAGCGCCGCCGAACAACGTACTCCGATTCATTCGACTTGGTTGCAATTAAACACTACGCCATGCAGGTTGATGTCCGCCGCCCCAAAAAACTCCTGAAGCTCGAGGTACGCATGGATTTTGCATCGGCGGCCAGTGGTCTGCGCGCAATCCCGCTGGTGATCAATGAGTCGTTGCCCGAAAAGCGATCGGTCCGCCTGAAGAAGGCCATGCGGTTGAAAGCGGTCCGCTTTGCCGACGGCAGCCGACTCGGTGCCGTCCAGGAGGACTGGGAAGGCGGCCTGACGCTATTCCTGCCTGCTCCGCGAGCCGCCGGGGAGGAGTTTTCGGTCGTGATGGAGCTCGAGGGTGATTTTATGTACGATGACGATCTCATCCTGCAGTGCTTCTATCCCCGAGCTACCCGTGGGTGGTATCCCCGCCACGGTTTTCTGAAACTCTCGACCTACGACCTGACTTTCCGCCACCGGAAACATCACCGCGTGGCGTCGGTGGGGGTTCGCATTCGCGAAGAGATGGCGCCAGGAAATGATTCCGAGATGGTCACCCAATGGAAGATGGAGACGCCTGTCAAAATGGTCACATTTGGCGTTGGCCGCCTTGAACGCCACACCGAAATAGTGAAAAGAAAGGAAGGAGATCTGCCCGTCGAATTCTATTCCTTGCCAGGCTCCATTCTGGCCATCAAGGAAGACTTCATCGTGGCTGAGCTAATGAATTGTGTCCAGTTTTTCAGCGTGCTCTTTGGCACCTACCCCTACGCAAGCTTCGGGGCCATGTACCATCCGCGCGGCTTCGGCCAGGGGTTCCCGTCGATGATGCTCCTACCGCGGTCCGACAGCGGCACCAAATATGCATACTCCTTCATTGCCCACGAGACCTCCCATCAGTGGTGGGGCAATGTTGTCGGCTGGCGTTCTTATCGCGACCAGTGGCTCAGCGAAGGTTTCGCCGAGTACTCGGGTATTCTCTATACGCAGGGGCGGGCCAAGAGGGGCGCGGAAAAAGAACTGATTCGCGCAATGCGCAGGTCTTTGAAGGATCCGCCAAAGACCGACACTGGCATTGGCAAAGGACGCTTGGTGGACGTGGGGCCAATCATCCTCGGGCATCGCCTCAGCACGCGCGAAACCCAGGGTGCCTATTCCACCCTGATCTATAACAAGGGCGCCCTAGTGCTGCGTATGCTCCACTTCCTGTTCACGGATACGGGCACGGGCAAGGACAAAGCGTTTTACGATATGATGCGCGATTTCGTGCGGCGACACCACAACCGCCCTGCTACCACCGATAGTTTTCGCGCAGTCGCCAACGAGCATTTCTCGCGCTCGGTTATAGGGAAGAAATACAGGCTAAAGGACCTCAATTGGTTCTTCCGACAGTGGGTCTATGAGGCACATCTACCATCTTATCGATTGGAATACCAGCTAGAGAAGCAGCCGGACGGTTCCTGGATAACGAAGGGAACAGTTTATCAGGACAAGGCACCGAAGAACTGGTTTATGCCCCTGCCCCTGGTGATACGGTTTGGGAAAGACAAAGCCGCTCGCGGCACCGTGCATGCTATGGGACCGCAGACAGCCTTTAAGATAAAGGTTCCTATGCGGCCCAAAAAGTTGCAACTCGATCCGGACAAGTGGATTCTTTCGGAGAAAACCTCAACCAAGGCCGTGAAATAGTGGATGCCGGCTGCAAGCAATGAAATTATCTGCCATGCTAGAGTGCCCGCTCCTGACGGTGCGCCGGGGGGCGATAGCGTTGGTGCTGCTGGCTGGCCTGGTGTACGCGCACGCCCTGGGTGGCGCCTTCATCTGGGACGACGAGTACCTCTACTTCGACAACCCCCGTCTGTTCAAGGAAACCATCATCTCGGTCTTCAGCCCCGACGCCTACCCCGTCCAGAAGGAGAACGCGCAGTACATGGTTTACCGTCCGCTCCAGTTTCTCGCGCACTCCTGGTTGGCCCGACTGTTCGGTTTGCAGCCCTTCGGCTTGCATTTTGCGTCCCTGGCCGTACACGCCGCCGCCGCCGTGCTGGCGTTCTTGCTGCTGCTGGAGTTTGTGGAAATCCGCGTTGCCTGGATCGCGGCAGCACTCTTCGTAGTCCACCCAGTCCATGTGGAAGCGGTGGCCTGGATGGCGGCGTTCTCCGAGGTGCTGGCCGGCGCCCTGATGCTGCTGAGCCTGTACGCGCTGGTCCGCGCGCAGCGCGGGCCAAGATGGCTGCTGGCCGTCAGCTACCTGGCCGCGGCCATGGCTTTCCTGACCAAGGAAACCGCATTGGCGCTGCCGCTGATGGCGGCGCTGTTTGTCCGACGGCGTGCTTGGCCGTTGTTTGCCATCGCCGGCGGCGCGCTATTGCTGCGTTTTGCGACGCTGGGCCACGGCGTTGCCGGTCTGCCTCAGCGCCCGCTGCTGGGCCACCTCCACGTGATTGCCGCCGCGGCCTTGCAGTACACGAAGAAGCTGATTTGGCCGTGGCCGCTGGCTCCCGAGTACCACCTGGCGCATCCGCCCGCCGCCTGGGTGGCCTTTGCGATCGTGTGCGCTTTGGCAGCCTGGGCCGCGACCCGCTACCGGGAGGCGCGGGTTGCCCTGCTGCTCGTCTTCTTGCCGATGACCCCTGTCCTGGCTTCCAGCGTCGTCCTGCCAGCCATGCGTCAGGCGCAGGACCGCTATGCGTATGTCGCGGTGCTGGGTCTCGCTTTGCTGATCGGCTACGCGGCCAGCAGCCGCGTTGCGACGGTAGCGGCCATGGCGTTGCTGTTGGTCTGGGGCGCGCTTTCGGTGGTCGCGATCCACAACTGGCGCCACACCGAGACGCTGTGGACCCACACCCTGCGCGTCACCCCCAGTTCCAAGACGGCTGTGATGAGCCTGGGCTACTTGTACTATACGACCGGGCGCTTCGCCGAAGCCGATCGTATCTATCAGCAGGGGCTATTACTTCGCCCCCATGACCCGGACTACCTGACCTCGCACGCCGCGGTCCGCAAGGTTCTGGAGCAACCCCGCTAGGGAGCCAACTAGAGAGAATGCCGGAGAGAATTGAGCGTGGGCGAGAGTGCCGGCGGGAGACGCATTAATGTATTACTTTATTTAGCGTTCGTATCCTGCTGGTATCGCTCAAGCTGTTTCAGGAGCTGGTTGTTGCCCATGGCGGCCGCGACGTGCGCGTGCTCCCAGGCTTTCTCTGTTTCGCCGCGCACCGCGTAGACGCGTCCAAGGCTGACGTGGGCTTCGGCCAGGCGGGGGTCGAGCGAAAGCGCCTTGAGGAAATACTCGACGGCAAGGTCCTGCTTGTACTGGATCTGGTAGAGCAGGCCGAGGTTCAGGTAGGGGCGGGCATCCTCTGGATTGGCAGCAATGGCGGCTTTTTGCTCGGCGACATGACGCTCTGTATCGTGGTCGAGCGCAAATCCGATGACCTCTTCCCGCCAAAACTCATCCATCAGGTTCCTTCCCCTCGGTCAAGGCACCGGAACAGCCGAAAGCCACGCCCTCTTACCGCCGACCCAGATCGGTGAGAAAGCTGTCATACACGCGCTGGAATCTCTCGGAGGACGCAGGTCCCGCAGCCCCGCCCAGCACCGTAAGAGTGGTACTCTCTGGGCTAAACTGGCTGCTTGCCCGCGACGCGGCGTCGCGTTCTTCAGCAAAGAGTTCCTCGACCGCCCGGAGCCGCCGGGTCGCCTCCTGGACAAACAGCTCGCTGTACTCATCCAACTGATCCAGGCTGAGGTAGGCCGCCTGTAGAGCCTCCGAGGCTCCGTCGCACCGGGAGGCAGCCGCTTCGGCCAGGGCCCGCGCGGGGGTGTTGCGGAGCGACTCGGCGAAACTTTCGTTCAGCTCTTTCCAGCGCTCCAGAACGATCAGGGTGCCGTAGCGGGCCTTGTCCAGCGCGATCTCCCAACCGAAGTGGCCGCCCTTGCGCCTGCCGGCCAGCTTTGCCAGGTAGGCCTCGGTTTCCCCCAAGTGGCGCCCCAGTGAGTTGCAGAATGCAGCCAGGCAGGCCGAGTACTCGGTGTGGTCGAGAGCAGGCTGGTCAAGAATCCGCATTGGACCCCATCAGCAGGGCGGCGGCTACTGTCCAGCGGCGCAGGTCGGAATCGCGGGCCTTCAATGCTTCCCACCGCTCGTGAATTTCCGTCTGGCTCTCGACGATTCCCTCCGAGTCGATCTCTTCGCCGGCTCGGAAGTTCAGTTCGCAGGCTTTGAGCTGCCCGGGCTGGCGCGGGTCGTAGATGGGCATGCCGAACTTGCGGCACACCAGCGGACGGGCGGGATAGATGGAGCAGGCGCCGTCCTGTGTGAGCGCTGCGCAAGCCAGCCGCCGGCCTTCGAGCCTGCTGCGCTGTTGCTGCCTGTACTGCTGCTGATAGACCCGGGCCCGGGCCCCAAGCCTCTTCTGTTCCAGGTTCGGCAACCCGGCTACGTAGGCAGCGATGCGCCGGGCCTCCAGCGTGCCCATATCGAACAAGTGATGGCAGCAGTCAGTGCACCCCAGGCAGCAGCGCATCCGGTCGCCGAAGCGGGCCTTGTTGCGGGCAAACTCCGCCTCGACCAGGCCTGCGATCTGGAGGTATTCGGCTTCCATTGGGCGGGAGTCAGGCCGGGGTATACTCGCGGATTGCGGATTCAAACTCTTCGGCGGTAATCTGCTCCCCCTCGTTCATGCGGTCGAGCATTTGCTGGATGACGCCTTTGGCCTGCTCCTTGCGGTAGTTGCGAATGAAACCATCGTAGAAGTGGTCACCGGCCAGCGCCCGGTTGAGCTCCCACTCCTTGTTGTGATCCTGCAGCTCGGTGAAGTACAGCACCTTGTACTTGCCAGCCAACGGCTCGCGGTAGACTTCAAACATCACCTTGTCGGCCTCAAACATCACTCACCCTCTGTTGTTTTGTCGTCCTTTTGCCGAAGATGCCCATACGGAAGACTAACACGTCCTTCCCAGAGAAAAAAGCCCTCCCGGAAGAGAGGGCTTTTTTCTGTCAGCTCTAGAAACCGTTGCGAGCAAACGCCGCTAGTCGCCGGGCACGGCTTCCTGGACCTCGGCCGCCGGCTCCAGCGAAGGAGTCCAATTGGGCTGGGCGGCGAACTCCCGGCGGAGCTGCTCCTCCATTTCACGCAGGCGGGCGTCAATCTCAACGTTCTTCTGCTTGGCCCGGACCATGTCCTCGCGGTAGCGCTTCAGGAAGTAGCCAATGGTCTCCACCCGAATCTTGATCGATCCGGTTGGCTTGTTCTCGTCAATGTCCTTGAAGCAGAAGTACGGGGTCCCGGAGTGTTCCACAATCTCCTCGACCACCGTGTAAATGGGCGCGTCGTGGCCGCACTTGAAGCTGGACAGCTCCAGGGCCACCAGATTCGGGTGCCGGGAAACGTACTTGGCCGCCCAGACCTTGCGGCTGGTGTTCTCACTGTAGGAGTTCTTCCAGACGTCGCTAATGGACATCGGGTGCTCGATTTCCCCGGTCTCCACTTCCTCGTGGAAGAGCTTCCAGGTGAAGTCGTCATCTATCGGCAGCGCGTCCTGGGCAAAGACGGGGTATCCGAGCTTCTGGAACTCCTCTAGGATTTCGTGGTTGACGCCCGGATCATTGTGGTAGGGCCGGCCCAACAGCACGATGCCCAGCTTGTCCTCGGCCTCCAGCTTGTTAAGGATTTCCCTAGCCTGACCGCGCAACACGACGTTGTCGAAGTAATCCAGCAGCTTGTACCCTTCCTCGACGGCACGGTGATTCTCTTCCTCACTCAGCCCCAGGATGTCCTTCCAGTCCTCGTACATCTGGCGGCACAGCACGTCGGGCTTGTCCATGCAGACCAGAGTGTCTCGCCAAAGCACGCCCTTCTCCCGGAACAGATCGCCTTCCTTGGTGAAAGCAGCCTTGACCGACGCCGGTGTCGCCGTCACAGTCGGGCAAGCGCGGCTGTCCTGGGTGCCGACCAAGTCTGAGGTCAGGCTGTCAATCATCGGGAAGAAGACGACGTCCAGTTTCTTCTTGGGGTGAATGACGTAGAGCAGATTGTGGACGTGTGGGATGCCAACCTTGCTGGGGAAGCAGGGGTCAATTGCGCCGCGCTTGGCGCCCTCCTTGTACATCTGCTCGCTGGTATATTCGGAGTGAATCAGGTTCTCCGGCTTCACGCCCAGCGCCTCGAAGTAGCCGGAAAAGAAGGGCGCCTGCGAGTACATGTTCAGCAGCCTCGGCATGCCGATCTTGATTTCCGAGCGCCGCTTCATAAGCTGGACGCGCTTCTTCTGTGCTTGGGTAAAAGCCCGCCGGGGGATCGGGTCCGCCACGACCGGGGCGCCGTAGCTGCGGAAGGCGGCTCTGGAGGCCACTTCCACCAGGTTGGCATTTTCCTTCTTCACCGCGTCCAGGCCGGCCTTGATGTGACGCATGTCGTCCACATTCTCGACCGTGCCCTTCTCGCATGTGGCGATGATCAGACGCTGCGCGCCGGGTGCCAGCGGTACCTTGGTCTTGACCGGGGGCCGGGTGGTGTCGGTGGCCGTAGACGCTTGGATGTCAATGAAGGTGCGCAGGCACTTGTTCTTGCAGAAATAGCAGCGGGTGCTCTCGTCCCTGGTGGTCGTGTAAGTGATCTGGGCGACGGCATCCAGCCCGATAAAGGTGGTCCGGTGTTCATTCTCATAGAGGCGCACGGCCTCAAAGGCGCACCCGATGGCGCCGGCCTCTCCGCAGTGTTTGTGGACAATGACATCCGGCTCCAGTCCCTTGCTCTTGAACCTGGACGAAATGAAGTCCACCTGCGCTTTGACAGCCGCCAGGTTGTGCTGGGTCCCACCCTGGAGCACGAACCGGGTTCCCAACGAGGAGAGGTTCGGGATCTGGCTGACGTACAGCCAAATGTTCTTAGGCAACACGTTGCACAGCCCGGCCATGATCTCTTCTGCCTTCCAGCCCTGCCGCTGGAAGTCCACGATGTCGGACTGCATGAACACGGCGCAGCCATAGCCGAACTGCGGGAACGAGGTGGCGCCGAAGGCAATCTCGGCATACTGCTCCACTTTGAGGCCAAAGCCCTCGCAGGTGGACTGGAGGAAGTAGCCGTTGCCGGCCGAGCACTGGGTGTTGAGCTTAAAGTCCTTCACCCGGCCGTCTTTCAGGATGATGATCTTGATGTCCTGCCCGCCGACATCGCAGATGACATCCACACCGGGGTAGAAGTGCAGCGACGACTGGGTGTGGGCCACCGTCTCGACCAGCGCCACATCGGCGTTGATGCTGTCCTTTAGAATGTCCTTGGCGTAGCCGGTGGTGCCCACGCCAAGCACCTGCAACGTGGCCCCCTGGTCTTCCACCTGCTGGCGCAGCCGGGCCAGCAACTCCATCGTGTCCTCGATAGGATTGCCCTTCGACAGCGAATAGCTCTTGAACAGCAGGTTGCGGTTGTGGTCTACGATGACGCCCTTGGTGGAGGTGGAGCCGCCATCAATGCCGATGAAGCCCTCGACCACGTCGCCGGGCCGGAGCTGGGCGGATTCGAACTTTTCCCGCTTGCCGTAGTCGGCGTAAAACGCCTCCAGATCTTCCTGGTTCTTTGCCAGGCCGCCGCCGCCGGATCTCTTGGCCTTCTCCTCGTCGCGGCCGACGGTGATGTACCACTCCAGCTTTTGCCAGCCTAGATAGCGGCCGATTTGCTCCTCTTCGGTCTTGCCGAACTCCACTGCGCCAATCGCCGCGAAGTACTGGGCATTTTCCGGAGTCTGGATCAGGTCTTTGGGGTCCACACCCGCCGGCAGCGGGAAGTTGCGCTCCTCCCAAATCTTGGGGATGTTGTGCTTCCAGCAGTCCCGCATGCCTTTGATGTAGGTGTTAGGGCCTCCCAGCAGCAGCACCACGGGGCGCAGCGTATTGCCGCGGGTCAGCACCGAAAGGTTCTGCTGCACGATCGCTTCGAACAGCGAAGCCATTAGTTCTGGAGGCACAACGCCCTGCTTCTGCAGCCCGTTGATGTCGGTTTCGGCAAAGACGCCGCACTTGCCCGCCACCGGGTGCAGTTTCATGCCGTAATAACCCATTTCGCAAAGCTGGTCCGGCGGAATGCGCAGCTTGGCGTTAATCTTGTCAATCACCGCCCCGGTGCCGCCCGCGCATTTGTCGTTCATGCTGGGCATCTTCTTCTTGCGCCCCGTCTCCGGGTCGGGCTTGAAGATGATGATCTTGGCGTCCTGTCCGCCCAGCTCGATGACCGACTCGCACGCCGGGTAAAGCTTCTCGACGGCGAGCGAAACCGCATTGACCTCCTGGACGAATTTGCCGCCCAGGAATTTGGCCAGCCCGTTGCCGCCGCTGCCCGTAACGAACAGCCTCGTAGTTTCTGGCTTCAGGTCGGGTATGTCGCTTTCGATCTGCTTGAGCAACTCCAGGACCTTTTCCGGCTGCTTGGTGTCGTGGCGCTGATAATCGTCCCAGAGAATCTTGTCCGTCGCCGCTTCGACCACCACCGCCTTGACGGTAGTGGAACCAACGTCCATCCCGATCAGGTAGTTTGTGCTCATGTGTTTGATCTCAATGTCATTGCCGGCCGCAGCAGAGTGCACAGTCCCGGGCCTCGCTGTCTCCAGGGATTAGTGCACCTGGACTGAGGCACCCTTCCCCTCCTGCTTCATCCGGTCGGCGATGTGGTACACGGTCAGAGCGGCGCCGCCGACCACACCTTTGCGGTGCGGGACGTGGTACATGGGCCGCTTCAGCTCCGGGTTCACGTCCACGTAAGACCTGCACTGCTCCAAGGTCAAGCCGGTGTTCTGGAGCGCTTCGGCGAACTCGTTCTTCACCTTCAGCTTGGCCTCGCCCAGCGCCATCTGCACGCGGCTATGGGCGTTGATCTCGCCTTCGCCCGAGGTCTCGATCGGCAGGAAGATCATGTCCTTGTAAAGCGACACGACCGCCGACTGCGCTCCGTCGGACTGCGTCGAGGGCATGCAGCCGAACGGCTTTAACGACAGCACCATGTGGCAAAGGTCTTTGTTGGAGTAGTAGATGTTCTTGGCCACTTCCAGGTGCCCTTCGCCGCCGCCGGACCGCGAGTTATAGAATGGATGGCCCAGCCGCTGCATCTCGTACTGGTCGGTGAGCCCGTGTGCGATGCCTCCCAGAGCATCCTTGACCCGGTGGTATTCCCGCTTGAAGATGGTTTCCGCTATCTTCAATTGCGCCAGCTTCTTGCGGTAGTTGATCTCGATTTTCGCGTGCTTGTCCAGGCGCCACTTGGGCGGGCTGACAATGCCTTCCTCCAGGCCCTTCTTGTCGCGGATACCCTGCACCCCCTGGTGCAGCATGTACATGATCCAAGTCCCGATCGGCTCCACCAGGATCTGGGCCCCTTCCCGCTCCAGGAAAGCGAACATGTTGAAGTTCCCGTCGCCCTCGGTGGTCTGTGCCCAGAACTCGCCGGTGACCTTCACAATGGGCTTGACCCGCAGGCGGTCCACTTCAATCTGGTTAAACCGGTCCCGCACGTGGTGCAGGGCCTCGATATAGTCGTCGCCCAGGATTTGGTTCAGGAATTTGCCCATGTAAGAGCCCGTGCTAGCGACCTTGGGGAAGTGCTTGAGGTAGCGCTCCAGGTTCCCGTTGAGCTGCCACGGGTGCTTCTTGCGCATCACCTCGTGCATGTAGTCCATCACTTCTTCCAGCACCGCCTCGGTCTCTCCCGCCTTGACCTCAAAGGGAGAGATCAGGTGAGTCATCTCGCCCATGAGGTCGCCCATGTTCATGGAGTTGATCATGGTGAGGAAGAAATCCAGATTCATTTCCAGCCCGGCCTCGGCATCGGACTGGGAAAGCCCACCGCCCTGCTGGAACAAGACGACCCGGAACTCATCAAAGCCGGCGTTGCGCAGCGCCAGGCGGTACTCGGCTTCGTACATGCCGAAACGACACGGCCCGCAGGCGCCGGCGGTGAGAAAAATGTAGTTGTTGCTAATCTCGTCCTTGCTCATGCCCTGGGCTTCCAGTTCCTGCAAATACTGGACCAGATTGCCCACCGTGAAGTAGGTCGGGTTGCACTGCCCGTTATTCCCGTACTCCTTTCCCAATTGAAAGGCCTTCACGTCCGGCGTGGGCACCACTTCACATTTGTAGCCCAGGCCTTCCCACGCACCCAGGATAAGCTTCTCGTGCTTCCAGGTGAGGCCGCCGAACAGCAGCGTGGTGTGGGGGCGCTGGCTTTTGGTGAAACCCCGCTCCACGGGTTTTTTGAAGTGATGTACCGATTTTCCAGTGATGCCTGCTTCCTTCTCCATGCGCACCCGTTCTTCGGCCAAGCGCTGCTGGATCATCTCCTCGACCGGCTGGATCTGAATAAGCCCCCTGCTGGGCGTCTGAAAAGGCTGGCTGTTTGTGCTCATCTCTTCTCCTCGTATGGAACTGCGGAAAGCCCGGGACCCCAGGACACAATATCTCCCACGTGATTTTTACGGCAACACCAAGCTCCCGTAAACCGCTTTACATCGAATGGCGGCGCCGCTATCCCCAATGGCGACTGCGCTATGTCAAGCGGATGTTAAGCGGAATCCTCTGATTTGTCTAGAGTTATTTGTTTCCAGGGAAGTCTCAGAAAGTACCCCCACCCCGGCCAAGATAGGCCCGCTCCACACCCCGGATCCGGATAACGGTCAACGACGTGACGAGCTCTGGCGGCCACGAGGGACCCGCTGGCGGCCGCCCCCTCGCCAGCTTCCGCTTCGCTTTCTGCCGCCGCTACCTCTACTCAGGGAAGGCCATGAGGAACGACTCCGGCTGGCCAAACCTCGGCTGGGATAACCGCCCGAGGGGTTGGAGGGTTGTCGATAGAAATAGCTCGGACGCGGACACCGGTAGACAAAGCCAAACGGCGATCTGATCGAGTAGCGGCTCGGTAGGAAGGTGTAGAAGCCGAAGCCGGAATGATAAAACCACTGGCTGGACCGGAAGGAGGAGCGCCGATTGCGCAAGCGATTAGCTGCTACGTAGGAGGCGGTGGCCAATTCCGCAGACCGGACCCGATTCCAAAGGTCAAATTCATCCAGGTCCTTCCGGTTGTACTTGAGTGCCGCGCTGACGGTTCCCGCCGCGGCCAGGTCCACGTACTTGCCCGACTTGACGTAGCCCTTCCTGCCAGGCACTCGCAACTTGCCTTTTCCGACGTAGACGCGCAACGAGTCCTGAGCAGCTTCCAACCGGTATAGCCCGGTGCGCTTGATGGGAATCGCGTGCTCCCGCCAGAGCATGACTATGGAAGTTCCCTTCCCGGTCTCGTTGACTTCCAACGTGGCGGTGCCCGAAACGAGCTCGACGCGAACGTCTGCCAGCTTGGAGGAGAGCAGCCGTACTTTGGAGTAGCGGTCCAGGCGCAGAAAACTGCCCGGAGTCAGAAGCAGTTCCAAGCGGCCCCGCTCGGTCGTTACGCTCCGGCCTTCAGCGATCTGCCGCACGACCGCCCCGTCTGGACCGGTGGGCAGCGTCACCGCGCCCTGCCAGTAATTCACGTAACCGGCTCGCGCCGAGATGACGTGTTGCGCCGCCGCGGGCGCTGCCAGCGTAAGGACCAGCAGGAGCAAAAGCCGACGCGTGGTCATAGGAACCACCCACCAACATTCTATCACACCGCCTATCACACCGCTTCTCAGAGGAGAACGCGGAACAAGACCGAGGAGATCACGATGAGCAGAACCCCGCTCGAGATCCATGCATATCGGTAGTCGCCCTCCCGGGCAAAGCAGAGGATGGCCACCAGGATGCGGATCACTGGCGTCAGGAGAAGCAAGGTGATGCCGGCCTGCATGACTGCGGTAGCATCCAGGCGCAGCAAATGGCTGGCAAGATCCTCCAGCGGATAGCTCGCTCGACGGCTGGGCCGGAGCAGCGCCAGCAAGACCCCCACCAGCATCAGCAAGGCCGAGCTGTAGGAGCCTAACTTGAGCACCCCGGAAATCCAGCGAATGGTGGCGTCCTGGCGCGAAACTATATGCGACACTGGCCCTCCATCGTGCGACACTACCCCTCCATCCACAAGCCTCGCAGGCCCATGGAAACAGCCAGGTATAACATCAGGCCCACAAACAACCAGAGAATCCAGCGAGTGGGCACCCGCGGGAAGATCCGCGACCCGGCCAGCGAACCCAGAAACACTCCCACCACCACCGGCGCGGTGATGTGCACCAGAACGTCGCCCCGCAGGTAGTAGATGAAGGCGCTGGCCGCTGCCGTGACGCCGATCATGAAATTGCTGGTGGCCGTGGCCACTTTCAGTGGTACCCCCATCAGCAGGTACATCATGGGAACCTTCACGGGACCGCCACCCACTCCCAGCAGGCCGGAAATGTTCCCCGCCAGGTAGGAAATCCCCATGCCTAAAGGGAGACGCCGCACCTGGTAGTCAGTCAGATCCTCTTCGCGGGGCGTTGGCTTCAGCGCGCGGCGTAGCAACGTGCTGCCAGCGTAAAGCAGAAACAGACTGAAGATGAGGGTCAGCCAGCGCCGGCTCAGCAACCCAGCGGCGAAGGCACCACTGATGGCTCCCAGCGTGGTCGCCAGCTCCAGGACCATTCCCAGGCGGATGTCGCTGAGCCTCTCCTGCACATAGTAACTGGCGGCAACGCTGGAGGAGGCAATAATCGCCACCAGGCTGGCAGCAATCGCTTGCTCGATGGGGATGCCAAACAGAAGCGTCAGCAGGGGGGTAATGAGCAACCCGCCGCCGATTCCCAACAGGGCTCCCAACAGACCTGCCCCGGCTCCTAAACCCACCAACCCTAGCAGGTAAAACGGCATACAAGCAGGTGTCGGGTGTCAGGTGCCAGGTTTGAGGTGCCCAGCTTGAACTCGCCCAGCTTGAACTTCGATAAGGTGGCCGCCTTGCAGATTCGGTAATTCCCAGTGCCACCTGACGAGCTGACACCTCGCACCTGAAACCTAGCTATTGTTCTGCCTTCTGTTCCGCCTGCGCCGTTTTCCGCTTTTCCCGCTGGTCGCGGAGCACGGCTTTGCGGCTCAGCTTGACCTTGTTCCCGTCAATGTTAATGACTTTCACCAGGATCTGGTCGCCTTCCTTCAGCTCATCGCTAACCGCGCGCACCCGCTGCTCGGCAATTTCGCTGATGTGGAGCAGCCCGTCAGTGCCGGGAATGATTTCCACGAAGGCGCCGAAATCCACCAGGCGTACAACCTTCCCCAGGTAGGTCTTGCCCATCTCGGGCGAGGCCGTCAGTTCGCCAACGATCTGCATGGCGCGATTCGCCGCGGCCTCGTCGGAAGAGGCGATGTGCACCGAGCCGTCGTCCTCGACGTTAATCTTGACGCCGGTTCGCTCAATGATGGAGCGGATGATTTTACCGCCCGGCCCGATGACATCGCGGATCTTGTCCGTGGGGATGTGCATGACGTAGATTCGGGGCGCATAGGCAGAGATGGCCGTGCGCGGTTCGGGCAGCGTTTCCAGCATCCGGTCGAGGATGTACAGCCGGGCATGCCGCGCCTGCTCCAGCGCTTCGCGAAGAATTTCCGTCGTGACACGGGCAACCTTGATATCCATTTGCAGGGCGGTGATGCCGTCGCGCGTGCCTGCCACTTTCAGGTCCATATCGCCGTAGTGGTCTTCGGCGCCGGCAATGTCGGTCAGGATCGAATGCGACCCGTCGTCGCCCATCACCAGGCCCATGGCGACGCCGGCCACCGGTGCCTTGATCGGAACGCCCGCATCCATCAGCGCCAGGGTCGCGCCACAGGCCGAGGCCATCGAGCTGGACCCGTTGGATTCCAGAATGTCGGAAACCACGCGGATGGTGTAGGGGAAGACCGTCTCGTCGGGCAGCACCGGGAGCAAGGCCCGCTCCGCCAGAGCGCCATGGCCGATTTCGCGCCGCCCCGGACCGCGCAAGAAAGCCACCTCCCCCACGCTGAAGGGGGGGAAGTTATAGTGCATCATGAAGCGCTTAAAGTGCTCGCCCGGCTCCAGAGCATCCATCCGCTGCGCGTCTTCCTTCGTCCCCAGAGTCGCAGTCGCGAGTGACTGAGTTTCCCCGCGCGTGAACAGCGCCGAGCCGTGAGTGCGCGGCAGCAAGCCGACCTCACAGTTGATGGCGCGGACCTTGTCGAAGGCGCGCGCGTCGGGCCGGCGGCGATGCTGCAACAGGTCCTCGCGGAAAATCTGCTCCCGCAGATGGCCGAAGAGCTTGCCGGCCGCGGCCGCTTTGTCGGATTCCTCGGGCGGGTAAGAGCCCACCAGTTCCTTTTTCAGTGCCTTCAGCTGCAGGACGCTTTCCTGCTTTTGGAGCTTGGCGGTATCCAGCGCCTCTCTCAAGCGGTCGCGGTAGCTGCCCTCCACCTGGGCGTACAGCTCGCGATCCATCACCGGTTCGACCACCGCGCGTTTGGGCACGCCGGCTTTGGCATGCAAGTCCTCGATGGTGGCAATGATCTTCTTGCACTGCTGGTGCCCAAATTCCAGCGCGTCCATCACGGTCTCCTCGGCCACCTGCTGGGCGTCGGATTCCACCATCACGATACCCTGCTCGCTGGTCGCCACAAGCAGGTTCAGCAAGCTCTGCGACCTCTCCAGGTAGGTGGGGTTGACGACGAAGCTGCCGTTGACGAGGCCCACGCGGACCGCTGCAATCGGGGTCCGGAACGGGATGTCGGACAAGTGGAGCGCTGCCGAAGCTCCCACCAGGCCCAGCACGTCCGGGTCGTTGTCGGCATCGGCCGACAAGACCATGGCCACGACTTGTGTTTCGCAGCGAAAGCCTTTGGCAAACAGCGGGCGAATCGGCCGGTCGATCCGCCGGCTGGTCAGAATCTCCTTCTCGGTCGGTCGCCCCTCACGCTTGAAGAAGCCGCCGGGGATCTTGCCGGCGGCGTAGGTGTACTCGCGGTAGTCCACCGTCAGAGGGAAGAAATCAATGCCCTCGCGGGGCTCCTGGTTGGCGCAGGCCGAGGCCAGCACCATCGAATCGCCGAAGCGCACGAACACCGCCCCGCCGGCCTGCTTGGCCATCTTCCCGGTTTGAATCGAGAGCTGGGTGTGCCCCAACTCAACACTTACTTCCTTAACGTCCTGTGACATTGGCAAATCTCAACTCCTATGGAAGGTCCCAAGAGCTAGATTGCTGATGTTGCCCTAGCGCGAGGGTCCATTCCTTATTTTTGAACTGCGTTTTTCTGAGAAAGGTATAGGGAAGAAAGGACTCGAGGAAACGCGGTCTAGCGACGGAGGCCCAATTTCTCGATCACCTGCCGGTAGCGCTCCGTCTCGGTCCGTTTCAGGTACTTCAACAGGCGGCGCCTCTTGCTCACCCAGATCAGCAGGCCCCGACGGGAACTGTGGTCCTTGCGATGCGACTTCAGGTGTTCGGTGAGTTGCGTAATCCGTTCCGTCAGCAATGCAATCTGGACGTCGGAGGAGCCAACATCTTTCGGCCCAAGCCGAAATTTCGCAATTACGGCTCCCTTTTGTTCGGCAACCAGTGCCATCAATCCGCCTTCTTACTCCTTCTTCGGTTTCAACCTCTCTCTGTCTCGAACACAGGATAACACGAACCACGGCGACGGACCAACAGGGAAAATCAGGTCGTGCTTGGCTGGCCAGGGGCTTCTGCGGCAAGGACAATCAAACGGCTGCGGCTGCCAAGCCCTTTAAGGCTGGAACTTCGTTGCGTAGTAACCCCTTCGTGCCCGAACCCGAAGGTCCGGCCTGCCGGGCAAGCTCACGGTGATGGCCCGGAATTCGCCGTCCTGGCGCACTTCCTTGGAGTAGTATCCCAGCAGATATTGCGCCTGTAGCTCGCTGGCAATCTGTCCGAGAGCCGCTTCCAACTCCTGGGGTGTGGCTGGGACAAAAGCACCGCCAGTCTCCGCCGCCAGAGCTGCCATCGCCTGCTGCCCCTTCAAGCTGATCGGATTCAGCCGGATTGCCGGCCCACTCGGGTTGATGGAGTAGAACAAGCAGTCAGCCCGCTGGAGTTCTCTGAGCGCATCACCGAGGTCATGGCTAAGGCTGTTGTTGTCTTCCCCATCCGACATCACCAGCAACGCCCGCCGCGTGCCCGGCTGCGCGTCGGCGGCCAAGTAGCGCGCCGCTTCGATCACGGCAGCGAAGAACGCAGTGGGTTCCCGAGTGGGTTGCAAGGCCATCACGCCGGACATTCCCCTGTCCACTCCTGCGGTCCGTGGCTCGACCAGGCGCAACGCTCGGCCCAGGGAGAAGACCGACACCGTGTCGCCCGGCTTGAGCACCAGCTTCAGAAAGTTTTTCGCTGCCTTCTGCTCGAACTGAAAGCGCTTGCGTATGCTGCCGGAAACGTCGAGCAGCAGCGCCAGGTCGATCGGTGTCTTCCCCGGTTCGCTCAGGCTGATGACACGCTGTAGTTGGCCGTCTTCTTTGATCTGGAAATCTGCGGCGGATAGGTCCCGCCGCGGCTGTCCAAAACTGTCCGTCACCGATACTGGCACGCTCACCAGGTTCGAACTCACCCGGATGACCGAGCCTGGATCTTGCGTCGCAGCTGCCGCCGGTACCCCTTGCGCTACTTGTGCGACAGGCGCGAACGCCGCGGGCTCAGTTCCCTGCTTCAGGCTCGTGGCTGAGTGTGGGGTGAGCGGCAGCGTGGGAGGCGCGTGCCCTGGCAACAGGCTGAGCGACTCGCCTAGTAGGCCGCTCGACAGGCCGCTCAGCAGGCCGCCCAGAAGGCCAAGGCAAAGCAAGACGGACCTGATCCTGACTCTTCCATTTCGGGCGTGCATGGCAACCGCGCCCCGCAGTATTCCGCCCATTGCCGTAGTCGGTGGCAAGGCGAGGGTGCGGTGTGCCTACTTCACCAGGCGGGCTTGCGGCTCCGTGGGCATTGTCAAGCCCCGGTTGACCAGGACCCTGACCTCCACACGCCGGTTTCCCTCTCGACCCTGGCGCGTAGAGTTGTCAGCCACAGGATGCGTCTCGCCATACCCGAAGGGGATGATCATTCGCCGCATAGGAATATCGTGGTTCTCGGCCAGGTACCGAGCAACTCCGTCAGCACGGCGCTGGCTGAGACGGCGGTTGAGCCCTTCGTCGCCGTCGGCTGAGGCGAAGCCGGCGATTTCAACGACAAACCCCTTCTGAGTTCCCGCATAGGCCGCCAGTTCGTCCAGCATACCCCTGGCTTCCTGCGACAGGAAGGCACTGCCAGCTTTAAACTGAATGGTGACGCTTTTTTCGAGCTGGTAATCGTCCAGCGCCGTAATTCTTGCATTGGTGGCCTGGACCGCGGCTACAGCGTTATCCGCTGTTTGCTGGGCCGCCTTCGCTCCTCCGCGCGCTGCATTCGAGATCGTGTTCAGCTCATCGATCTGGCCGGCCAGCCGCTCCGCGTTGTCCTCACTTTGGCCCAGGCGCTTCTCCGACGAAGTCAGCCTGGCTTCGGCCTCGCCCACCCGCGTTTCCACCGGCGTCACTCGTCCCTCGACCGCGTGGGCCAGTTCCAGGTCGTCGTTCGTAAACCGGATCTTCTTAGCAACCAGCGCGCCAGAATCGTCTAAACGCCCTTCCACCTCCAGTTTCAGGCTGCGCAGGAGCTCGCGGGCGTCGTACTCGGTTGCGCTCCGGAAGGGGTTCTTTTTGGGGATTATAAATAAACGTTGACAAGCCATCCGCCATCAGATAGAATCTTATCCTACTTAGGAGGTTAACGATGGCGAAAAAAGCACCCGGCAAAGCTCACCGAAAAGGTCTGACACTCATTCAACTCATGGCGATGTTTCCCACGGAAGAAGCGGCCATGAAATGGTTCGAGGAAGTGCTGTGGAATGATGATCGGTGCTGCGGGAAGTGCGGGAGTGTACGTACGACTAAAG
Organism: Terriglobia bacterium; assembly: GCA_965218055.1. Taxonomy (GTDB): domain Bacteria; phylum Acidobacteriota; class Terriglobia; order JAJPHL01; family JAPKYU01; genus CBDBKE01. The sequence goes on along the minus strand of CBDCKA010000002.1, from coordinate 2,940,905 downwards.
CGATCCACAAGTACATGCCTTACTGGTGCTCGGACTGCCGGAGCTACTTCAGCATCCGCACTGGAACGCCTATGGCTAACTCCAAGGTTCCCCTCCGCAAGTGGGCCATTTCCATTTACCTCTGCTTGACCAGTCTCAAGAGCGTTGCCAGCATGAAGCTCAGCCGGGATATAGGGGTGTCGCAGCCTACGGCTTGGTTCATGCTTCACAGGATCCGTGAGGCGTGGGCTGGCGGTAACGGTCATGGTGACTACTCCGGTCCGGTCGAAGTAGACGAAACCTACTTCGGAGGTCGCCGCCGCAACATGTCAAATGCAAAGCGGAATACCCTTGCGGGACGTGGGCCGGTTGGCAAGGTGGCCGTTGTGGGTGCTAAGGACCGGGCGAGTAATCAGGTTGCGGCCAATGTGGTCAGAAACACCGACGCGGAGACTCTGCAAGGCTTCGTGTTGGATCACGTCGCCGATGGCGCGACAGTATACACTGACGACGCCACCGCCTACACCCATCTTCCAAATCGCGAGTCGGTCAAGCACTCGGTGGCGGAATTCGTGAACGGGATGGCCCATATCAACGGGATCGAGAGCTTCTGGTCGATGCTGAAGCGCGCCCACAAGGGCACGTTCCACAAGATCAGCCCGAAGCACCTTGATCGGTACGTTCAGGAGTTTGCCGGAAAACACAACATTCGGGAATCAGGAACGCTTGCTCAGATGCGCGACACCGTTGCTCGGCTTGTCGGCCACAGGCTTCTTCACCGTGACCTTGTTGCGGACAACGGGCTTTCCTCGGCGGCGCGGTCTTAGGGGCTCGGTGCGCCGGAACAGGGCGCGGGCCAGCGTCTCCGGGGTTGCCCCTTTCAGGTCGCGTTCCGGGTCTAGCATTCCTGGTCTCATGTTGTACCTTTGATCAGTTCTCTTGATTAGCGGTTCTGATCCAGAAACTCGTGGCCCGCCCAGGTGAGCCTGCTGATCCTGAAAGCCGGCGGCGTGCTGTGAACTTTGGAAACATGCAGGTATTTTGCCTCACCGCACAGCTCGACGTGGTAGTTGATTTGAGTCTCCGTGTAATCGGCAAACCTGGGCGGGTCCAATTCCACTCCGTTGCCCTCTTTCTCGACGTAACGGAGAATCGCCAGGATCAGATCCATGTAGCGTTTCATTGAGATTTATCCTAGCACGGGCTGTCAACCTTCAGTACTGGTAGATGCACATCAGGGCCGCCTTCTCCTGCTCGCCCAGCCTTTTAGATCTCGCTTTGGGTGTGGTATAGTCCTCTTGACGATGCCCAAGATTAACAGAACTTTGACCGGAAATCCCCAACAGCCTTCGCAAGATTCCGGGAAATCTCTTCCGCCTGCTTTGGAGTCAGAACAAACAGGGGCGACCAAACCAGATCAGGATCAGCAGGGTCGAAAGGGCCGGTATGTTCTTCGCTGGAATCTCCGTAAAGAACTTCCAGTTCTGACACGAGCGCAGCTTGCGGATCTGTTGAAGCAATACGGACAGTAATTACACCCGGATGCTTGTCTGGATTTTCGATAACCGTCATCCTGACATAATGAAGCTCTTTCGGGGGCGGCTCATTGCCCATCGTAAAATCTCCTTACTCGAATAGGCGCGGACGCTCCTTTAGGCAGCGCGGCCAACGGCCTACCCTGTGAATTTGTCGAACTCTTCGGTTGACAGGGAAGGGCTAACGGTGGGAGAATGCTCTTGGACTCACCGTTAGTACCCTCCTGTCAGACCAGTTCAACCGTTTGCAGCGGTCGAACTGCGCCTATTGTAGCACGGCGCTCAGTACTGGTAGATGCACGCCAGGGCTGTTCTATTTTGTCGCTAACTGGCTTGGCGATTTGGCATGGTGTCTCTTAGGGGGAAACCCCGTTCGGGTCAAGAACCTCGTGGCCAGCCCATGTCAGGTTTACGATTGTGTACTGGCGAGGGTCATCTGGACTTTTAGTGCTATTGACATGCAGGAACTTAGCCTCGTCGCACAAACCGATGTGGTAGTTGACCTCAGCCGGGGTGAATCCGTCTATCTTGGGTGGGTCCAACTCGGAACCGGTGGCATTCAGCTCGGCGTACTCCAGGATCAGGCGAATCAGCTTTCGGTGCCGTTTCATGGGGCCATCTTACCACAGTCGATGCAGGTCCAAACCGCGGCTTACTGCACCACGTCGATAGTCACCCTAGCGTTGGTGACGCCTTGTACGCCGAGCAATCGCTGCCTCTTCCCCGGGTCGCCGACAGTACCCGAAAGGGTTCTGGTTCCTCCAGCCACAATGCTGAAAGGGCTTTGTGGAATCACGGCAGTGTCCAACAAAATCTCACCTTCCAGGAACTCCAGCGTGGCCGTATACTGGCGCGTCTCACTGGTGGGATTCCTCACTACTAGCCGGTAGGAAAATACATCAGCCCCAACGCCTACAGCCAATGGGGTGCCGCGCACTCGGTTGATGTCAGATGATAGGATCTCGTACTGCGGTTTCGAAGCTTCCGTATCTCAAACACACCACACGCTTTGTGAGGAGTCCCGCTTATTCCCCGTAAGAGTATTCTATTCAGCGGGCAGCCCGACGATGGGCGGCGCGCATGATGTGTTTGGCAGGGGGATGATACTATGGAGGGGATGGCTTGTCAACGTTTATTTATAATCCCCTTCTTTTTCTTCTCCTTGATTTCTGTGACAGCGGTGAGCTTGACCTTCTGTTCCATCCCATTACCCGTTCGCAGAACAAAGCTATCTGCATCTCGCTTGACGATCACGCCGGAGAGCTTCTGTTTCACGCCCGCGCCCTGTGCGAAGGCGGGGGACAGCAGCGCAAGGCTCACCGCGAGAGTGAGCGCGACCAGAACCAGGTGCTTGCTTCTCATTGTTGGTTCCTCCCGTGTCTAAGGACCGGTTTCCAAAAGCCGGTGTCCAAGAAATTGTTGCGTCCTCTCTTGCTGAAATCCGGGTTTTCCGGTTTCTTCCAAGTTCAACCTTAGCCGACATAATATTCTAACCCAGGCCGCCCCGCTGACTCAAACTCAGAACGCCATGCCCTCTTCCTGGATAGCCTCGCGCCTCGTTGGGGCTGATCCGCGAACTCTCGGGACCGGCGCAGCGCTGCCCCGACTGCGGCTCCTCGGTCCACCCGGGATTCGTTTCCAGCACGGGGTTCCGGGCATCGCATCTACCCTGGGGGACAGTTCGGTACCGGCTGAAAGCACATAATTGTCATGGACGAAACCCGGGAGCGGCTGTATGCATCTTATAACTAGAGGTAGGGCAACTCGCAGTGACGCGGCCAGCGCCACTGCTACGCCAAGGGGTAGGGTGGTAGAATATCCGTGGAAGGAGAGATTTATGAGCATTAGCCCGCCGACCGGAAGCATTTTCCCTGAACAGCCGGAGCAACCGGAAGCTCCCGAAGCCCCGCGCAATTGGTTCCCGACGATTGTGATCGCCGCGCTGGTGGCGCTCGGGATCGTCAATATCTTTCTGTTGTACGAGCTCAGCGCCACACGCGCGTCGCTCGAGCAGCAGGTCACCGAGCTGAAGGAACAAAGCAACGTGCTCGCGCGCCGCCAGGAAACCAACATCCAGGCCAGTGACGAGCGACATAACGAGCTGCGAGGCGAGGTCCTGATGGCCCGGGAAAAGCTGGGCGTAACCCGGCGCGACCTGAGACGAGCGCGGGAATTGGCTCAGGCCCTGGGCGAAGAGCAAAAGCAGGCGTCGGCCCAAATTGTTCAGCAGGTGAGCAGCCTGCGTCAGGAGTCCACCGCCAAGCTGGGCGCGCTGACCGGGAATGTGACGATCAATAAGGACGATATTGCGACCACCCGCAAGGATCTGGAAGAAACCAAGCTCCGGTTGACCACCGCCGTCGGCGACCTCAGCAAGCATAACGTTCTGATTGCCCGGAACGGCGAGGAGTTGGAAGAGCTGCGGCGACGCGGCGATCGCACCTACGTCGAATTCGACCTGCGAAAGCAAAAGCGGCCCCGCCGCGTTGGCAACATCTCGCTGAAGCTGAAGAAAACCAGCACCAAGCGCCAGCGCTATACCTTGGAACTCTACGCCGACGACAAGCGGATCGAGAAGAAGAACAAGACGGTGAATGAGCCGGTGCAGTTCTACCTGGCGCGGTCACGGGGCCTGCACGAAATTGTGGTCAACGAGGTCCACAAGAATCGCATTGTCGGCTACGTCGCCTCCCCGAAGTGAACAGAACCCCCTGCCGCTGGCCTGGGAACGGGCTGAGGGTCAGCGGGCGATGCGGAAGCTGATCCGCGGCTTCTCGCTACCAGGCACCTCGACCTTGAGCTTGCCGCTACCCAGCGGCGGGCCGGGCAACACCAGCTCGTAGTGGCCGCGAAACGCGGCCAGAATATTCCTGACTAGCTGCTTTATCTGGCGCAGCTCCTTGCCACTGTAAAAGTCACCGGCCGTTTGCTTGGCAAGCCTTTTCAGATCGCCGTCGCGGCCGAAGGAGATGGCAAATATGGAAACTCCGTTTCGCCGCGCCTCTCGCAGCACCTCCCGCCGCTCGACACGGTTACGCCAGTCCACGCCGCTGCCGATGACCACCACGATCTGGCGGCCCGCGGCGCGCTCGAAGGCCCCATCCACAACCGCGTAGATGGCGTCCAGCAGGGCCGGAGGGTTGCCGTAGTTGAGCGTGCCTACAGCGCGTTTCAGCAGCTTCCTACTGGAGGTAAAGTCCTGCACCATGTCGGCCGCAGACGCATAGCCGACAATGGCCATTTGATCCTTCCCACTCAGGCCGTCAATAAACAGACCGGCTACATTTTGAATCGGGCCCCGCAGCCGCGCTCCTCTTTCACTTGTCTCCAGGAGCAGGACCACGTCCAACAGGTCATGGGTGCGGTAGCGGGCCGCCTCAACCGGCCGGACCTGTTTCTTGTACTTCACCTTGAAATCTTCCGCTTTCAGATCCCTGACGGGAAAGCCGAACTCGTTGCTCACCGTCACCAGAAGCCGCGGCGCGTCGTCTGCCCACAGATAAGGGGAACCCAGAAGGAGTAAGGAAACAATGGTCAGCAACCATTGGCGGGAGGATAGCAATATTCGGAATCGCTGGCTGTGTCGCGAGGCCCGTCTATAATGTCCCAAGGTACAACTCCAAGAAGATGGGGCTACCGGCCAACATCTCTGCTGAAGTGTATCACCCGCAAAAATTGCGCCGCAAGCTGCTGCACTGGTATGACCGGCACCGGCGCGATCTGCCCTGGCGTCGCACGCCGGACCCCTATCGAGTGTGGCTCGCCGAAGTGATGCTGCAACAGACGCGGGTGGCTGCGGTCGAGCCCTATTACCAGCGCTTCCTCGGGCTGTTCCCCTCCGTGGAAGCGCTGGCACGGGCCCGGCCACAAAGGGTGCTGCGCGCCTGGGCTGGGCTCGGTTATTACTCCCGAGCGCGTGCGCTGCAGGCCGCCGCCCGCCAGATCCGCACCCGGGGCCGCTTCCCTTCCACCTACGCGGAATGGCGCGCCCTGCCCGGGGTTGGTCCGTACACCGCCGCCGCCGTGGCCAGTATCGCCTTCGGCAAGCCGCACGCGGTGGTGGATGGAAACGTGCGGCGCGTGCTGGCGCGGCTGTTCACCCGGGCCCGAGGGTTGGAGGAAACGGCGGCCGCGCTGCTCGACCGCACCCGGCCCGGCGACTTCAACCAGGCATTGATGGAGCTGGGAGCTACCCTCTGCCGGCCGCGGGCCCCGCTGTGTCGGAAATGTCCGCTGGCGGCGCATTGCCGGGCGCGGCAGACGGGCACGGTCGCCCGCTTCCCCCCACCGAGGCCGCGCCGGCCGCTCGAACGGTTTCAATTACAGCTCGCGCTGGTGGAGCAGGATGGACGGGTCCTATTGGCGCCTCCGAGCAACCGCGGTTGGTGGCCGCGCTTCTGGTCGTTGCCGGAACTGCCGCACCCGCAGCTGGCGCGGCTTGACCGCGTCAGCTCGTTCCGTCATTCGGTCACTTACCGCAACATCGAAGTGCAGGTGTTTCGCGCGCGGCTAAAGCGCACAAGACGACAACGCATAAAACGACAGCGAACAACCCGACAACCAGCAGCCTCGGCGCCCGGCTCGCTCCGTTTCATGGATCGGGCGGGACTTGGCCGCCTGCCCCTCTCCACGCCTTCACTCAAGGCTCTCCGCAGGAACGGAGTAAGTTAGGCTACGGCTTCTGCTTGGATTGGCTGCACTTCATGGCGCTCGCAGCGTGTGTGGTAATCTGGCGCATGAAACCCTTCTTGATCGGGCCTCGACCAGGCTGTCGCCATGGCAAAGCGCATCGGAATCTTGACTGGCGGAGGTGACTGCCCTGGCTTGAACGCGGTGATTCGTGCCGTGGTGCGCAGATCTCTCCAGCACGAGTACGAAGTGCTGGGAATCTTGGAGGGATGGCGCGGCCTGCTGGAAGCCAAGTGGGAGCCTCTGGACCTGGACAAAGTGACAGGCATTCTGCCGAGAGGCGGCACCATTCTTCGCACCTCGCGCACCAACCCCGCCAAGCGAATCCAGCAGTTGATGGAGAACTTCGACCGGGCAGACCTCTATGCGCTCATTGCGGTAGGCGGCGACGACACCATGTCGGTGGCGGACGAGCTCTGCCGGCAGGGCAAGAACGTCGTCGGCGTTCCGAAGACGATCGACAACGACCTGTCTGGCACCGACCAGACCTTCGGCTACGACACCGCTGTCAATATCGCCACCGAGGCCATTGACCGCGTCTACAGCACCGCCGAGGCACACCAGCGGGTGATGGTCGTGGAGGTGATGGGCAGGGACACGGGCTGGATCGCCGTCGGCGCCGGCATGGCCGGCGGGGCCGATGTCATTCTGATTCCAGAAATCCCCATCAACCTGGAGGAGGTCGCTGGAATCCTTCACAAGCGAAACCAGCGCGGGCGCGAATTCAGCATCGTGGTGGTGGCCGAAGGCTGCAAGCTGAGCCTGCCGGGCGGAGCGCCGCAGGAGGTGCGCCAGAGCGACCGCGTGGATGAGTTCGGGCACGTGCAGTTGGGGGGCATCGGGCAGGTGCTGGCCAAGCAGATCGAGCAGCACACCGGGTTTGAGACGCGCGTCGTGATCCTCGGCCACATCCAGCGCGGGGGTTCGCCAACAGCCTTCGACCGCATCCTAGCCACGCGCTTCGGATTTGCCGCCAGCGAGATGGTGCACCGAGGGGAATTCGGCAAAATGGTGGCTCTCCAGGGCCGCCAGATTGTGTCCGTCCCGCTTCGGGAGGCGCTGATCACCCGCCGCGTCGACGAGGAGCTTTACAGGATCGCTTCCACCTTCTTCGGATAAGCCCTACTTTTGTCCCCTGCTACGGCTTCGGAAAACGGAAGCGGGTGTACGCCCTGGAACTTGGTATGAAAGGCCCGCCGGCGAGGAGGCGAAAGGTGTACTGGGCGGCTGCTGTCGTGCTCGGGGTTGTAGTGGCTCTCGGGGCGTTCGGTTGGCACGCAAGCGGGAAGGTCATCCACCCGCCCCATGACCCGCCGAAAGACCCTTTGGCGTTCGATCTGCCACTGGAGAGTGTTCACTTTCAAAGCCGTGACGGTCTAAGGCTGGCCGGGCAGTTCATTCCAGGCACAAACGGCGCAACTGTCATTTTGGCCCACGGCAGGGGTAGCGACCATAGTTACATGCTAACTGATGCCAATTACTTGTATCAGGACGGCTTCTCCGTCCTGCTGTTTGACTTTCGCTACCGGGGTAAGAGCGAGGGCGATGCGCAGACGCTCGGGGCCAAGGAAGCGTGGGACATCGAAAGCGCAATGGAGTATCTCAAGACCCGTCCCGGCGTAAACCCAGACCGCATCGGTGTGCAGGGGAATTCCATGGGCGCTGCAGCGGCCATTCTCGCGGTAGCGGAAACACCGGAGATAAAAGGCCTGATAGCTGAAATTCCCTTCAGCAGTATCAATGGCATCCTGAATCACACTTTCGAGAAGGAATTTGGCTTGCCTAGTTTCCCGTTCGCCTTGGTAACAAAGTGGATCAGTGAGTTCCGGCTGGGCGTTGTTCTTGATAGCGTGTCACCCGTAGAAGTCATCGGCAAGATCAGCCCACGCCCTGTCTTCCTCATAGATGACAGCGAGGACGATCTGTTTCCGTCCGACTCAGTGAAAGTGCTTTATAAGGCGGCAAAGGAACCCAAACTATTCTGGCAGGTGCCAGGGGCCCCCCACGGCAAGGGTTGGGAAACGGCTCCTGAGGAGTACGAACGTCGCGTGCTGGCCTTCTGGCGAGACACTTTTGGAATAGTCCATACAAACTCAAGGGATTAAACAATGGAAGTTGCGAGCCTCCGCCAATCCAATTCGCAGGCCGCCGCGTCGTTGCCGGACGCCTGAACCTGCACTTCTAAGGCCGCCGCCTTTCGGGCGGGTAGGAATCTCAGCGCGGGGAGCTCGCGGCGGTCCTCGGCCCGGCGGAGGGTGCCGCGCCCGACGGCCCGCGCAAGCGCGCCAGCAGCCGCCGCAGTCCACCAAGAATCACACGCACTAGCAGTATAAAGACCACCACCAGCGCGGCTAGAATGGCAAGGGTGAGGTAGGGGTGCGAAGCAGCCATCCACAGCAGCAGCACGACCAGGGCGTCCTCGGCCAAGCTGAGCGCCCAGTTGCTCAACGGTTCCGGACTGGTGTTGACTGCCAGTCGGGCCGAGGCCTTGGTGCCGTGCGATTGCAGGGCCAGCGCGCCCCCCACGACCGCCATCAACGCCTGCCAGGGAGCCGTCTGATCGGCAAAGAACCCGGCCGCCAAGCCTGCTCCAACCGGCACGCGGATGAAGGTGTGGATGGCATCCCAGAGATTGTCGAAGTAGGGGATCTTGTCGGCGAAGAACTCGATCACAAACAGCGCCGCTGCCACCGCGACCACCCAGTCCTGGCTGAGGGCGTTCATGGGCGGAGGCAGATGAATCACGGCGTAGCGCTGGAGCAGACCGATCATGGCCACGCTGGCATAGGCATTCAAGCCAGAAGCCACTGCGGAAGCGAGTGCCAGGGCCAACAGTTCTGGAAGTGGCAAATTCATCACAGCGCCCTGCTGTGCTGGTATTCTACGCAAGTCCGGGACAAAGGTTCCTAGCTATGTGGAACGCCGGTTTGCTACTGCTCTTGACTGACCCCTGCGATCCAGGGGCGGCAGGGCCGTTCCCTTGCTCCGATTTGCCCTGCGTTCCATCTCCGGCGACCAGAGCTGGTGCTAGTGAGCTATTTCTAACTTAGATGCGAGACTGGGGACCAATCGTTACTTGTGCCTTGGTGGTCCTGGCGATGGCCTGGGGCGGGTACCAGATTGCGGCCTCAGCGTGGAACAGCGTGGTTCGCTATCGCACTCCCTACCGGTTTCACCCACGGCTACCGGCTGAACAGGCCCTGGTTCCGCGCGTCATCCTGGTGACTATAGACGGTCTCCGCCTGGATACCTCTCGCCAACTGAGTTTCCTAAACGAACTGCGGCAGCGAGGCGCCTACGGCCGTGCGCAGGTAGGTGTGCCTTCCCTCTCCTACCCGGGGCGGGCGGTTCTGGCCACGGGAGCCTGGGCCGCGGTACACGGCATCACCTCCAACTTCGCGATGCAGCCGGTGGAAGCCGACTCGGTGTTCTCCCTGGCCCGGGCTGCTGGACGACGCACCGCGGCGGCAGGCTCGGAGTTGTGGGTTCGGGGGTTTGGTCATCATCTGAATGCGTTGCTGCCGGCGGCCAAGGAGCCGAAACTCGTCCCGCCAGCGGAACTGCTCGATTGGCAGGAGCGCCGTTGTGCGGAGGGGCTGGAGTTTGTGCGGAGTACGAAGTTCAGCCTCCTGGCCATTGACTGGACCGCCGGCGACACCGCCTCTCACGACTATGGGCCGCTTTCGCCTGCTGCCCAGGAGGTCTTCGGCGCCATTGACGACTGCTTGGGCAAGCTGGTCGCATCGCAGGACCTCAGCCAAACGGTTGTCATCGTGACCGCGGACCACGGCCATGTGGATCGGGGAGGCCACGGTGGCACCGAGCCCGAGGTGCTCGAAGTGCCGCTGGTGCTGGCCGGCGGCCCGGTACGCCGCGGTGCTCGATTACAAGCCGAGCAGGTGGACGTGGCGCCCACGATTTGTGTGCTGCTCGGCCTGCCCTTTCCTGCCACCAATGAAGGCAAGGTGTTGTTCGATGCTCTCTATCTCGATTCCGACGTGCGCGACAGGCTGTTCGGTTTGCAGCAACACCAGCAGCGAGCGTTCGCCTTGATCCGGCGTGGGGTGTTCGCAGGCACGCAAGAGCAGGCCGTGGAACGGCTTCGCCGTGTTCGTAGCCCCATCGCCAGGCGTCTTGGGCTGGGACTACTGTTCTTGCTGGCCTGGCTCTTTATCAGCGTTTTTGAGACGCCGGCCGAATGGCGGGGTGCCCTGGGTGCGATAGGTGCGTTCTACCTGGCGTATTTTTCCCTCTTTGCCCATTTGGGATTGGGTTACTCACTCAGTGCCGTCAACCGAGAAGAATACTTGGCAGACTTCCTGCTGAAAAACATGGCTTTGGCTGGCGCTGCGCTCTTAGTGGGCGCCTTCTTCATGGGTCTGATTGCCGGCCGTGCCGGCCTTCGGCTCTCGGTGGCCACCACCATGCTGATCAGCCTGTCTTTGGCAGCTCAGGTCTTGTGGGTGTATTGGTCGGAAGGCTTGTGGATGACCCAATGGGTGCCAGACTTGAATGTACTCTTTAAGACTTACTTGTATCTGCTTGCTGTACTTGGCATTAGCGTTACCATGTTGGCTGCGCCGCTAGCCACCTGGACGGGCGCCCGCTTGCGGCGCGCCCTCGCCCGTACCTGAAAACTTGCCGACCCCGGCCAGCGAGTTACATGGCCAAGAACATGGTAGGTCAATGAAAATCAAAACAACCTGGCAGGTCCGCCACCGGCACGCCCGCGCCGAGCAAAAAGGAGACCCCGTGATGCCCAGTCGGGTGCAGAAGGCCATATTTCGTCTGAGTATCTTGTGTCTGGCAGCTCTGCTGTTGCCTCTCGCGGGCGGGACCCGCGGGGCGGGTTCATCAAAGGGACTGGATGCCAGCACGACCCAACGAGTCCACCCCGTGCTGATTCGCAACGACCATAACGCACTGCTCCAAGTAGTCGTGGAAGTGAAGCACAAGCAGGACGTTCGTGTGCGGTCGGTCGGATTCTCTCTCGATGGGACTGACAACCTGAGCGATCTGGAATCCCTGGAGCTGTTCTATACGGGCGAAAAGCGCGAGTTTGCTCCTGAAACTGCATTTGGCAAGCCGGTCCAGCCGGCTGCCCGGATCTCTTTCCACGGGGATCAAATCCTGCGCGCCGGGACCCACGTCTTCTGGCTGTCCTGCCGGTTGAGATCCAAGGCCGGCTTGTCTCGCAAAGTGGATGCAGCTTGCACCTCGATTGACACCACGGCAGGAAAGCTGACCCCGCGCGATCAATCGCCCGGGGTGCGCAAGCGGATCGGCATCGCGCTGCGCAGGCACAATGATGACGGCGTGCACACATATCGCATACCGGCGCTGGCTACGACGCCAAAAGGGACGCTCTTGTGTGTCTACGACGTTCGCCGGCGCAAGCGCCGGGACCTGCAAGAGGACATCGATATCGGCCTCAGCCGCAGCACCGACGGCGGGCGCACCTGGGAGCCGATGCGCGCGATCATGGACATGGGTGAATATGGAGGGCTTCCCCAGGAACAAAACGGCGTGAGCGACCCGGGCATCGTCGTGGATCAGCAGACCGGGGAGATTTTTTGCGGGGCCGTCTGGATGTGGGGCAAGCCCGGCAAGCATCAATGGAGAGGCGACGGTTCCGAACCGGGCTACGAAATCGGCAAAAGCGCCCAGTTTCTGATGGTGCGCTCCACCGACGACGGGCGCACCTGGACGAAGCCGCAAAACATGACTCGCAAACTAAAGAAGGCCGAGTGGATTCTTTTCGCCCCGGCCCCTCAACAAGGAATCACTTTGCGCGACGGCACCCTGGTCATGCCCGGCGAAGGACGCGACGAAAAGGACCGCATGTTCTCGACACTCATCGTCAGCCGTGACCATGGGTCCACCTGGACCGTCGGCTCCCCCGCAGCGATCGGCAACACCGAATGTCAGGCGGTTCAGTTGGACGACGGCTCGATCATGCTCAACGCCCGTACCGAACGCCCGACCAAGTTTCGCTCGGTGTACGTGACCGACGACCTCGGCCGCACCTGGCGGCCACATCCGACGCATCGCAAGGCGCTCATCGAACCCAACTGCAACGGCAGTCTGTTTCGATTTGACTATCAAGAGAAAGGACAACCGAAGCACGTGTTGCTGTTCGCCAACCCGCACTCACAGACAGGCCGTGATCACCACTCGATCCAAGTCAGTTTCGACGAAGGCCGCACCTGGCCTGAGAAGTACCGGCTGCTGCTCGACGAAGGGCGCGGCAACGGCTATCCGAGCATCACCCGCATTGACGACGAGCACATCGGCATTGTCTACGAAGGAAGCCAGTCCAATCTGGTATTCGAGAAGATTTCGCTGGATGAACTGCTGGAGCGGTGAGCATCCAGCGCTGGAATGCCGATACCCCCGAGCCAATGGGGGGAGTCTCAAAACCGCCCGCAACTTTGGTGCTGCATCCGCTCGCCATTCACCTCACCGCGAGGCACACAACTCCCTACCGTTGCGGTGGAGGATTCTCTCCATCAGCACCGCCGCTTCTTCTTCTTTGAGGTAGCCATCCTCCACCTTCTTGGCCAGTACTTCAGCGGTGATGGCGCGAGCCATTTGCGCGTGGGCGTGAGCCCCCTCCACGTGCAAAAAGAAAGAAGCCATTGTACTGAGGGGCTACCACAGCAGACCAAAGAAGACGTAGCAGAGCAGGGCGCCCACCACGGACATCGAAAGCCCCCAGGCCAGCAGCTTATTAAATAGTGCGCGGCTGTCTTCGCTGGCGGCAGCCGAGGCCAGACAAAGCGCGCCGATGGTGGAAACCGGAGAAACATCCACCAGGTGCGAGCCTACGTTCATCGCCGAAGCGATGGCCAGCGGGTCTCCGCCGCCCAGTTTCTCAATCAGCCCGGGGACAGTCGGCAGGAACGCCGGTAATACAACGCCGGAGGTGCTGCTATAAACAGAGATGAAGCCGGTGAGGAACGCAATGACGCCGGTGACCGAGTCGGCGGTGGAGAAGCGGGCCAACACGGTAGTGAACAGATCCATCCCGCCGGTCTTTTCCAGCATCGCGATCAGCACCGTCACGCCGGTCACCATTAAGATGATGCGCCAGGGCATGACACGCACCGTGGTGTTCTCGTCGGCAACCCGAAACAGCAGCAGCAGGATGACCGCCGCGAAGGCCCCCATCCCGACATTCACACCGAACAGGATAACGGCCAGGATCCAGGCGCCAATGACGCCCAGTGTCACCCACTGTCTGGGTTGGAAAGGCTGTCCAGCGTCGGATTGGGCATCCAAGGATTGGGCATCCAAGGAGGTGCTGCCGGGCGAGGCGCCGTCCGGCGGCGCCTTCGTTGCCAAAAGTTGCTCGCCGGCGTAGGTTCGTTTGAAAAGCCGCCAGCCTCCAAAGAGGAAGTAACCGGCAAAGGCGACCGCCGTATGCGCCACCAAGTTGTTGAGGTAGGTTTGCCACTCCAGGCCGCCTAGCTCCATCCGGGCCATCAGGCCGTTGACAATGATGCCGGTCGGCGCAAAGGGAGAAAGCGAACCGGCGTTGGCGCCATTGCCCACCATGATCGCCATCAGGAAGCCCGAGATCCCCGCGCGACCCGCCACCGCCATGGCCATGGGGGCTATCAGGGCGGCCGTGGCAATGTTGCCCGGCCCAACGGAGGCCAACACGAGCGCCAGGAAGAAAAACATCACCGGGATCAGCCCCGTGTTCCCCTTGCATATCCGCAGGGCCCGGTGTGCCACTTTGTCCAGAGTCCCATTCACCTGGGCCTGAGCAAATAGCAGCGTGACGCCCACCAGCGTCAGAAACAGTTGGGTCGGGAAACCGGCCGCCACCTCCGCCGCCTGCATCCCGCCTAAATAGACGCCGATGATCCAGGCGAAGACAATCGAGAGGAACCCGACGTTGACCTTCGTCGTGCTGCTGAGGAGGATCGCCAGCAGCAGCGCGCCGAACGAGATCGCTGCCAGATTCATTCCCTCACCGCGAAGACGCTGAGAACAAACTGAATCATCGGCTACCTGCCAGCAGGGATCGGAGCAGGACCGCGGGATGCAACGCTTTCTCGCCGCTGAAGTCCTCCACTTGATGCCGGCAGGAAATTCCCGGCGCTACCAGCACCGTATCCGGTTCTTTGCTGCGGACCGCTGGCAGCAGACGGCGCTCGGCGATCTGGCGCGACAGATCATAGTGGTTGCGCAGATACCCGAACGAGCCTGCCATCCCGCAGCAGCCAGCATCGAGATCCACCACGGTGCAGGAAGGGATGCGGGATAGCAGGGCCCGGCCAGCCGGCAGCAGTCCCATTGCCTTCTGGTGGCAATGCCCGTGGAGCAGGACTTTCCTCGGCCCCGGCTGCAAGGCCAGGCACAGTCGCTCGCGCTGCCACTCCGTCTCCAGGAACTCTTCGAGCAGCATGCAGGCCCCGGCCACAACCATTGCCCTGCTCTGAGCCTCGCCGCGCAGCAGCGCCGGAGCATCCTCGCGCATCGCCGAGAGGCAGCTCGGCTCGCAAAAAAGGATCTTTTTACCCGGCGCTGCCGATGCGAACAGCATTTCCACGTTTGCCGCGGCTTGCTCCCGAGCTTGGGCCAAAAGGCCCTGGGAGATCAGCGGACGCCCGCAACAGCCGTGTTGCACCAGATCAACGCCAATGCCTGCCGCTTCCAGAAGTTCGACGGCGGCGATTCCCACCTCGGACTGGTAATAATTGGTGAACGTGTCGTTGAACAATACGACCCTGGGGGCATCCCCCGACGGTCGGGACACCCCGTTTCTCCGGCCAAACCAGTGCGCCAGCGTCGGCCGCCGCCATTCGGGCAACTTTCGGCGGGAATCAATGCCAAACAGCATTTCGTTGAGCTTGCGAACCGGCCAACTGCGGACCAGCCAGTTCGACACCGGGGCCGAGCGGCTGCCCCATTGGGAAATGGTGTGGAGGTGGCCGAGGAGTCGCGCCTGCCTGGGAATGCCGTTGCGCTCCCAGTACCCGGCCAGGAACTCGCTCTTGTACCGCGCCATGTCCACCCCGACGGGGCATTCGGACTTGCAGGCGCGGCACTCCAGGCACAGGTCCAGAGCTTGAAGCACCTGCTGATCCGTCAGGCGAGTCTCGCCCAGCCGGCCCGTCATTGCCAGCAGCAGCGCGTTGGCGCGGCCGCGGGTGGTGTGCATCTCGTCCAGGGTGGCCATGTAGGAGGGGCACATCGTTCCTGCCAGCTTCTTGCGGCAGGCGCCCAGGCCGCTGCACATTTCCACGGCCCTTCCCAGGCCGCCATACTCGGAATAGTCGAAAAAGGTGGGCGGGTCTGGCGTCTGGTAGCTCGGGCCGTAGCGAAGATTGGCTGTCAGCGGGGGAGAGTCCACGATCTTTCCTGGATTGAAAATGCCGAGCGGGTCGAAGGCGCGCTTGATGGTGCGGAACGCCTCATAGAGCGTGGGCCCGAACATCCTGTGCATAAACGGGCTGCGGACCAAGCCATCGCCGTGCTCGCCCGAGATTGCCCCGCCGTACTCCAGCACCAGGTCGGCAACCTCGCTGGCAATGGACTCAAACTGCCGCACGCCTGCCTCGGTCTTCAAGTTGACCACGGGCCGGACGTGTAAACAGCCAACCGAGGCGTGCGCGTAGACACCGGCGGAGGTTCGGTGGCGGCGAACAAGTTGGAGAAACCGCTCGATGTAGTCGCGCAGCTTTTCGGGCGCTACCGCTGTGTCTTCCACAAAGGAAAACGACTTGGCATCCCCCTTCATGGCCATAGAAAGACCCAGCGCCCCCCGGCGCAAACTCCAGATGCGGCCCTGGGCCACAGGGTCCAGCGCGCGATGGTAGTGGTAGCCGAGTTGGTTGCTCGTGAGGTCCAGCTCCAGCGAATCGAGCTGCTCCAGCAGCGATTCTGGGTGATCGCCCTGGAACTCGACGATCAGCAGGGCGCCGGGATCGCCGCGAATGAAGTCGCGCAGGCTTTCCAACGAGGGCCGCTGGCGCGTGGAGTCGAGGATGAACTTGTCCAACAACTCAATCGCTGACGGCTGGTGCTCAAGGATGGCTGGGGTAGCGGCGAGTGCTGGCAGAAGGTCCGTGAAGTGGATGACCAGCAAGACACTGGTCCGAGGGATCGGAACCAGCTTTAGCTTCGCCTCCACCACGACGCACAGCGTTCCCTCGGAGCCCACCATCAGCTTGGCCAGATTGAACGGCTGATCGCGGTGGAGGAACGCATCCAGGTTGTAGCCTCCGACCCGCCGCAGGATCTTGGGGAAGCGGCGTTCAATCTCCTCGGCGCAGGAAGCGGTCACCTCCTGCACCGTGCGATACGCGGCCGCTTCCAGGCTGTGGCCTCTCGAGACAGCTTCCAGCTCCTCTGGCGCGAGCGGTCGCAGGTGGGCGACACTTCCGTCGGCCAGCACCACGTGCTGCTCCAGCACGTGATCAATGGTCTTCCCGTAGATCACCGAGCGCGCGCCACAGGAGTTGTTGGCCATCATCCCGCCCAGGGTCGCCCGGTTGGAGGTGGAGACATCAGGCGCGAACTGCAGGCCGTGGGGACGGAGCTGCTCGTTCATCTCGTCCAGCACGATGCCCGGCTCCACCCGTGCCCAGCGCTCCGCGACATTCACTTCCAGAAGCCGGTTGAAAAATTTCGAGGTGTCCAACTGTAGGCCGGGTCCGATGGCCTGGCCCGCCTGCGAAGTGCCTCCGCCGCGGGCAGTGATGGGGCAACGGAGCTGGCTACAAACCTGAACCGTGCGGACCACATCCTCACGCGAGCGCACTACGACCACGCCCAGGGGCTCAATCTGGTAGACACTGGCGTCGGTGGAATAAAGCGCTCGGGAAAGCTTGTCGAAGCGGACTTCGCCTGCCAGATGGGACATCAATTCCCGGCGTAGCGCCTCCGCGTCCACGCGTGAGGCATCCGCCTGGACCACGGGAGACCCGGGGTCAGCGCCAGCTAAGCTCTCGTGAGCTTCGGGTTCGCCAGGTGTCGGGATCATAGCTGGACAAGATCATGGCTGGTCAAAATCATGGTCGGTCAAGATATGGAATGCTTGCCGTTGGCGCGCCTCTGCCACCCGGCTGCGTGCCGATCCGTACCAAACCCTCTCGCAAACGTTCCAACCCGCGCATCAGGTTCTCGCCGCCGCCGGCGAAAGAGACGCGTAAGGTGCCCTCTCCAGTTCCTCCGGTCCCGCGCCGCGGGGGTTGCGCACCCATGCTGAACCGTATAGCAGCGCCCTTGGGGCATGTCAACTTGTGGGGTCGTCGTTGGGTAGTGCGCTAGTGTCGCGTCCCAGAAATTGGCCACAAAAGTTCATGACCACTCGCTCATGCTCGTGGCTCGGAAGCGCGTTCTTCTACTGGCCCTCCTTGCTTCCTGATTGAGCGGTGGGTAGAATGTGCTGCAATGGGGACGTCGGAGGAAGCAGCGGCCATGGCCCTGTTTGAGGACCGCGCCCCTCAATCGGAGCCGGCGCGCGCCGAGGTGTTCACCCGCGGGCGACACCTGCTTGCGCAATTGTGTTCGGACGGGTTGCCTTCCAACGCGGAAAAGCTCCTGGAGACCATCTCCAACCGCCTGCGCGAGGAAAGCTCAGTGGTGGTGGCCACGCCCCTGGTGGAATCTTTGGTCGTGCTGACGCAGACCGCCGCCCAGCGGGAGCAATACCCTCTGGCTATAAGCGGCGCGGGAGTGGTGACCGAGATTGCGGAAGAGTTTTCTCGGCGCGGCCACGTGGCCCGCCAGGCCGCGTCCCGTCTGTTAAAGCCAGCCACCCTCCAGGAGCTGGTCAGAAGCTGCGCCTCGCACACAGACGACCCAAGGGTGAGCAGGTACGTGTTGCCGTTGCTGAAGCGGGTGGGTGACCCGGCGGCGCAGGAACTGCTGGTGTTTTTGGAAAAGGAGCAGGTGGCCGCACGGCGGCTGAGGATTTTGCAGGTGGTGAAACTGCTCGGCAGGTCAGCCGTTGCTGCGCTGTCGGAAAGACTCTCGGCCCCACAATGGTACGTGGTGCGCAACGCGGTCGTAGCGCTAGCCGAACTGGCTGACCCAGCTCTGCTGGACCGCCTTGAGCCAGCGCTCTCCCACCCCGAGGAGCGGGTGCAGCAGGCTGCTGTCACTGCCGTACTGAGGACCCAGTCCCCCGCGCGGGCGCTGCCCCTGGCCCGCGCCCTGCCCGCTATGAAGCCAGCTGTCCTGGAGACCGTCCTGGACGACCTGCTGGTGCTGAAGGAGCCACAGACCGCTCCCCACCTGGAGAAATTCCTCCGGCATCCGGGAGACGACCAGTACCCGCATTTGCTCCAGAAGGCGGTGGCCATTCTGTGGTCCATCGGCACCGAGGAAGCCGCCCGGGCGCTGCTCAACTGCGCCAATGAGGCGACACTCGAGCGGCCGCTGCGCGTGGCCGCCCTGCGTGCCCTGACTCGCCTGGAATTGCCCTTCGCTCGGGAGGCACTCCAAGAGTTTCTCCGCGACACCTCCGAGGCGGCGTTGGCTGAAGAAGTCCGCAAGCTGCTGGGTTCCTGACAGCCGAGGCCCTTCCCACGCCTAGTCCGCACCTAGATGGTTTCGGTCATCATTCCCGTCCTAAATGAGGAGCGCGTGCTGGCTGCCACGCTGCGTTCGATGGCCGCTGCCCGGGGAACGTTTGAAGTGCTGGTCGTAGACGGCGGCAGTACGGACGCCACGACCAGAGTGGCCGCGACTTTCAACTCGGCCTGCAGGGTGCTGCACGCCGCGCGGGGACGCGCAGCCCAGATGAACACCGGCGCAGGCGCCGCGCGCGGTGACATCCTGTTGTTCTTGCACGCCGATGTGCGCTTCCACCCGGATGGCATCCTGGCCATCGAGCGAGCCCTGGAGAACACATCGGTCGTGGGAGGCAACTTCCGGCTGCGTTTCGCCGGCGGCGGCTATCCTCTGGCCAGCCGCTTGTTCACCGCCATCAATCACCACCGGCGGCGCTTGAGGATCTTCTACGGGGATTCGGGCATCTTCGTGCGGCGCGCTGTCTTCCAGCGGCTGGAGGGCTTCGCTCCTCTGCCGCTTATGGAAGATTACGAATTCGCTCGCCGCCTGTGGAAGGCAGGACGGCTGGCTCATCTCGGCGAGGAACTTGAGGTGTCATCGCGCCGATGGGAGAACCACGGAGTGTGGCGGACGATGTGGGCCTGGTTCTGGATTCAGACCTTTTATACGCTGGGAGTGCCGGCGGCGCGGCTGGCCCGCTGGTATCCCGCGGTGCGCTAAAAAGCAACCTGCTAGAGTAGAATGGTCGAGATGTCCACCGAGCCCAGCGGGCTGTACTCACCCTACGAACGCTTAATCAAGATCAGCGTGCTGGGGAAAACCGTCGAGGTCCCGGAGAACAACATCCTGCTTCGGGGCTTCCAATTCGTCAGCCCCAACACGATTCCCTACGGCCGCTTCTGCTGGAATGAAGAATGCCAGTACTGCCGGGTAGTGGTGATCGGCCTGGACGGCAGGCCGCGCACGGTCCTCTCCTGCAAGGTCCTGGTGCGGGAGGGCATGGAAGTCCTCTTTGTGGAGCAGGAACTGGTCCTGCATCTGAAGAACGCCCTGAATTTGGAGATGTCCGCGGGGCAGAACGACACTGCCCCTCCCAAGGGAAACGTTGGCAGTTAGGCGGCCACCACCGTGCGCCGGAAGCAGGTCGTCCGAACCCTCGCTAAGAGACGAAGCGCAGGCGCAGGATGGTGGCAATGATCTTCCACCCTGCGGCCAGCGAGGCGCGCAGGTTGCCAGAGATTTTGCTGGTTCCGATGCGACGCCGATAGCTGACCGGCACCTCCTGCACGCGCAGCCCGGAACGCAACGCGCGCACCTGCATCTCGACCGTCCAGCCAAAGTCGCAATCTCGCATGCCTAGTTGGCGAAGAGGGTCGGCGCGTATGGCGCGGAACGGACCCAGGTCGGTGTAACGAAAGCCGTAGAGCCAAGCTAGCAGCGAGGTGGCGAGGCGGTTGCCGAAGCGCTGGTGTGGGGCCAGCGCTCCGGGCTCGGCCTGGCCAAGCACCCGCGAACCGATCACCAAGTCCGCAGCACCGGAGATGATCGGCTCCAGCAGGCGTTCCGCCTCCTCGGGAACGTCGCTCGCGTCGGCATCCATGAACACAACGATGTCGCTCGTCGGATCGAGCGCAGCTAATCCTGCCAGGCACGCCCGTCCGTAGCCACGCCGTGGTTCCCGGACCACGGCGGCACCGTGGGCTTGAGCCACCTCGGCGGTCCGGTCTGTGCTGCCGTTGTCCACCACCACGACCTGGGAAAACAGGCCCGAGGGCAGGTTGCTCAGTACATGCCCGATAGATGCCTCTTCGTTCAGGGCAGGAATCAGAAGAGCGATGCGGGCCGGCACGCTATTTCTTTAAAGGACAATCGCGAGAATTTGGTTGCTTCCCCGCGTCCGCGAATTCTACCACGGCGGCGCTGTCCCACGATTCGAGCCGTGCTACCATCACCGGAGACGTGGGATGCCGGGCCTGAGCTGCACCTGTGGCGGCCTGGCAACAGAGGAGTTGCATATGAAACGCAATGTCGGCTGGCCGCTGCTGCTGTGCTTATGGCCTACCCTGCTGGTTGCTCCCAGCTCCATTTCGGCCGTAGAGAAAACGAAGGAGGACATCCGTGAAGTCGTGGTGGACCGCCTGATGCTGACCAGCGAGGGCTTCGCCGTGGCGCTGCGCGCGGTCAACAGCGTGGACCGGATCGAGATGATTGTGGGGTTCTCCGAGGGCCACTCCATCAACCTGGCGCAACAGAAAAAGAAGGCGGCACGACCCTTGACCCACGACATCTTCAAGAAATTCCTGGACCGCAATGGCTGGCAGGTCGAGCGCGTGGTGGTGCGTGATCTGGTAAACGGCACCTTTCTCGCCAACCTGACCTTTCACAAAGACGGTCGCAAACAAACCTACGATGCCCGCCCGAGCGACTCCATCGCCCTGGCGCTGCGCTCCGGCGCCAAGATTTTCGTCGCCGACAAGGTTTTCCAACTTCAACAGCGGGAAGAGGAGAAGATTCCCGGAAAACGCGGCCCGAAGCCGGGCATCGCTTAAGGTCGGCTGCCCACTGATCCCGTCCCGCGATCTGGACTCTCAAGGACCGGCGCGGGCGGCGGTTTCCTGGTGCGCGTAGTAGCCGTGGCGGTGACGTACCCGCAGGCTCGGGACATCAGCCCTCAGTTGGATCTTCCGGTAGGTTCCGTCGCGCGCGGCGTTGGTGGGATAGTAGCCGACGGTGTAGTGCTGCCGCAGTTCGCTGGAAATTTCCTGCGCGGCCTCGTGAATCAGGTCTGCGCCGGGGCGGTGCGCGTATTCCAGATGGAACGCGAGGCCGCCGGTAGCGCCGGCAATGTTCCGAAGCACCCGCATGTCCACCCGGTCTTCGCCCTTCCGCCAGCGGCGGCGGCGGAGAATTTGGCCCAGCATGCCGCGGTGCCCGTGCCCGATCCCCATCGCGTAGACCAGCACCTCGGAGCGGCGCGCCATCTCCAACAACTCCTCGAAGCCGACATAGCTGGAAGTGTCGTTGCCGTCGGTAATCAGCACGATGGCCTTCTTCTGATGACGCCCGCTTCGGACTTTGTCCAGTGCCTCGGCCAGCGCGTCGTAGAGCCGGGTGGAGCCGCGAGCGCGCAGCCGGTGGGCCGCCCGGCGGAACAGTGCCCGGTTTGCGGTGAAGTCCAGTTCCAGCTCCACGGTTCTCGCGAAGCGGATCAGAAAAACATCATCCTGGGGCTGGATGGTGTTGACGAAGTGAGTGAGGGCGTCGGCCGCCTCTGGAATCTTGTCCGCCATGCTCCCGCTGGTGTCAATCACCACGCCCACGCTAACGGGCACAATTTCGTGATGGAAGACGGCAATCTTTTGCCGCACGCCGTCCTCGTACAGGGTGAAGTCCTGGCGGCGCAGGGAGCCCACATAGCGCCCATAGTGGTCGGTGACAGTAGCCGGGAAACTGACCAGGTTGACGTCCACCCGAATGGTCGTTTCCGGGACCGCTGGCTCGATCGGGGCCCGGACGGGGCGCCGGCTCTGCGCGGCGGTCGAGGGAACGAACAGGGAGAGTACAAACAAGAGCAGGAACAGCACGCGGGCAGGCTGACGCATGGAAACTCCCCCTGTGGTGGATGACGTGCCTGGAGCCGCTGCGGTTTCACTTTCCTGCCCCATTGTCATTCCGAGCGCAGCGAGGAACCTGCTTGTCGAGCAAGCCATTGCCGTTCAAAGCAGATTCCTCGCATAGCTCGGAATGACAAGGAGGCCACTTTCTCAGCGCCCTGCTGGAGTAAGATGTCGCAAGCGGTGGAGCTTTATCCCGGCGTGGTCGAGAGGCAGGCAGGATGAGCAAGAAAACAAAAGCGCCCGAAGCACCCACTTCTGAAGAGACTCAGCTTCGAGAGATCAGCCAAGAGAAATTGGACCGGATTCTTGAAGCGCATCGGAAGTGGGTAGAATCCGAGCGGAAGGAAGGTGAACAGGCCGACCTCCAGCGCGCCAACCTCCAGAGGGCCTGGCTTGCCAGCGCCCACCTCCAGAAGGCCATCCTTGTCGAGGGCAACCTCCAGGGGGCCCACCTCATCGGTGCCAACCTCCAGGAGGCCCACCTCTTCGGCGCCAACCTCCAACGGGCCGTCCTCAAAGGCACCAACCTCCAGATGGCCGACCTCCGCCGCGCCAACTTCCAGATGGCCGACCTCCGCGCCGCCAACTTCCAGGAGGCCCACCTAGTCGCGGCCAACCTCCAGGAGGCCAATCTGAGCGGGGCCAACCTCCAAGGGGCCGTCCTCAGAGGCGCCAACCTCCAGGGGGCCACCCTCGGCGGCGCCAACCTCCGGGGGACCTGGTTTGACGAAGCCAACCTCCAGGGGGCCATCCTGTACTCTGCCGATTTATCCGGGGCCGACCTTACTAAAGCGAACCTTGAAAAGGCCGAGCTAGCAGGGATTAAAGGGTTGGCTGAGGCTAGATTACAAAATGCGAACCTCGAGGGTGCTACCGGCCTTTTGGGAACAGAGTTTGCGCGCGCGGATGTAACCGGGGCAAGTCTGCCGGAGAACATTCGCGAGTTCAAGATGCTGGAGACCGTCGCCGAAACCGCCAAGAACGCGCGCAAGATTTTCCTGGCAATGTTGTTGGGCTGCGTTTACTCCTTGCTGACGATCGCGACCACAACCGACGCGCGGCTCCTCACCAATTCGGCTTCCTCGCCGCTTCCGATCATTCGGACGGAAATCCCCATCGCCGGGATTTACTGGGCCGCGCCCTTTCTCCTGCTTGGGCTTTATGTCTATCTCCATTTTTACCTGGGAATGCTGTGGGAAGGGTTGGCGGGTCTTCCCGCAATATTTCCCGACGGCAAGCGATTAGATGAGCGCGCTTACCCCTGGCTCCTGAATGGTCTGGTGCGCCGCCATTTCCCGCGATTGCAGAAGGGCAGACCCTTGCTGGTCCGGTTCAAGGAATGGACCACCATCTTTCTCGCCTGGTGGACGGTCCCAGCAACCCTGTTCTGGTTCTGGCTCAGATACCTGCGCCGTCACGAATGGTGGGGCACCGGGTTGCATGTTGGCATCCTGGTGGCCGCTGTTGCTCTGGGGATCATGTTCTATCGCTCCGCGGCGCAAATGCTGAGCGGAGCACAACCTCCGCCGTTGGGATGGAAGACAGTCTGGTGGAACCGAAGAATCTTTCAAGTAGCTGGTACAGCTCTCATACTTTTGGGGCTCTCCTTCGGAGCCATCAAGGGATTCCGGGGAGACAATCCGGATGGTGCCGACACGGTCACTGCAGAGCAGTTCGCTAAAAATCGGGTCGTGCAGGCGTTTGAGAAGCTTGGCTACAGCCCGTTCGCCAACCTCGATGGAGCAGAGCTTTCGACCAAGCCCGCGAACTGGACGGGATCCGGCGATGAGGATGAACTCACCGCCCAAATCGGGCAAGTCAAGAAGGCGCGCCTGTCGGGCATGAACCTACGTTACGCTTCCGCAGACGGCGCGTTCGTGGTCAAAGCCGACCTCGATGGAGCCGACCTTCGGATGGCCAGACTCACCGGCGCCAACCTGCTCGGCGCCAACCTCCAGGGTGCCAACCTCGGCGGCGCCAACCTTCAGGGCGCCGACCTCTTCGACACCAACTTCCAGGGAGCCGACCTCCCGCGCGCCAACCTCCAGGGGACTGACCTCTTCGGCGCTAACCTTCAGGACGCTAACTTGGCTCACGCCAACCTCCAGGGGACCGAACTCGAAGAAGCTGACCTTCGGAAGGCTACGCTCTCCTTCGCCAACTTCCAGGATGCCAACCTCGCCCACGCCAACTTCCAGGATGCCAATCTCGCCTACGCCAAGCTCTGGGGGGCTGACCTGCTTGGCGCCAACCTCGAGGGCGCCAACTTCACCGGCGCCAAGCTCCAGGGGGCTGACCTGGTGGAGAGCGAAGGTCTCACACAGGAGCAGCTCAAGTTCGCATGTGGAGATGCAGAAACCAAACTGCCTCGAGGCATTTCGGTCGCACCGTGTCTGGAGCCGCAAGAAAAGCAGAAAAAGTAGATGCGTGCCGCCGCGCGAGCTTTCAGAAAACGGCCCGCAGATTAATAGTGTGACGCTGGCAGCTGTTTAGCACTCTCGCACCAAGAGTGCCAAACTTGACAGCAGCAGTGCAATCATCATAGAATGCATTTGTGTCCTGACCGCAACTCATCGAAGATGCGGACTCATAGCCTCGAAGAGCGAAACCGGGAAGTTCTGGCGGCCATCATCCGCACCTACATCGCCACTGGACAGCCGGTCGGCTCGCACACAATCTCACACCGCCGTCGGGATCGGCTTAGCCCAGCTACCATCCGGAATACCATGGCCGACCTGGAAGCTGACGGCTACCTGCACCAGCCCCATACATCGGCGGGCCGTGTTCCCACCGACAAGGCCTACCGATTCTACGTGGAGCATCTGGCTCGCCCCGGGCGGCACCTGCACCGCAGCGAAGAAGACCGGATTCGGCGCGAGATCCACGGCACCACGGAAGGTCCCCAGGCGATTCTGGAGCGAGCCTCGCATGTACTTTCGCTGGTGACTCACAATATCGGCATTGTGGTGTCGGCGACCGCCGCCGACACGGTACTGCAACATATCGAGTTCGTGCGGTTGGCAGACAGGCGCGTGCTGGTGGTGCTGGCGCCGCGTGGGGCTCCGGTGCGCAGCCGCGTGGTCCGGGTGGATGAAGAAACTCAGCAGGACGAACTAGACCGTATCGCAAATTACCTGAACTGCAATTTTGCCGGCTGGCGCCTGGAAGCGGCTCGCAACGAAATCACGCGCCTGCTCCAGGAAGAGCGGGCCCGTTACGACGAGTTGCTGCGGCAGCTGGCCAGTCTCTGGCGGCAGGGCATTTTGGAAAGTGAGATGAGCGCTGGTGTCTATCTGGAGGGAGCGTCCCACCTGATGGGCCGTCCGGAGCTGGACAATCCCCAGCTCCTGCGAGACCTCTTGCGCGTACTTGAAGAAAAGGAACGCCTGATCCAACTCATTACCGGCTACATCCAGGAAGCGGAGTTCTCGGAGTGGAAACAGGTCCAGGTTTTCATCGGGCTCGACACCGATCCCCCGATGAAAGATTTTGCATTGATCGGCGCGCCCTGCATCACCGCTGGCGGATTGGCGGGACGGGTGGCGGTTCTGGGACCGCCGCGCATGCCTTACGAGCGAGTCATCTGCGCCGTCTCCGAAGTGGCGCGGCAGGTCGGAGAGGCGATGGAGTACCAGTAGCGAGACGGTCATGGACGAGACGCCCGAGCTGGAAGCGAACCAAGTGACAAAACAAAAGAAAGAATCGAAGGAGCAGCAGGGTGCCGCGGCAGAATCGGCCAAGGCGGAAGCCCCCGATCCACTGCAGGCGGTGACCGCCGAGCGGGACCGTCTGGCCGAGGACAAGGCCGCGCTGTTCGACCGGTTCCTGCGCGCGCGCGCCGATTTTGACAACTACCGCAAACGCCTGGAGAAGGAGCGGAAAGAGGATCTGCATCGCGTCTCCCTGGAAGTGGTCAGGGAAATTCTGCCGGTCATGGACGCCTTGGAACGTGCCCTGGCTTCCCAGGGCGGCGACGACGAGTTTCGCTCCGGCATCCAACTCATTGCCCGCCAGTTGTGGGACACATTCACTCGTCTTGGACTGGAACCAATCCAGGCCCTCGGGCAGAAATTTGATCCGCGCTTCCACGAAGCTGTGGAGCGAGTGGAAACCGAGGACCAAGACGACCAGACCATCCTGACAGAATGGCAGCGCGGCTACCTGTTTCGGACGCGGCTGCTCCGCCCGGCGCTGGTAAAGGTCGCAGTGCGCAAAGTTCAGTGAACGGCAACACACAGGATTATTACGAGGTGCTCGGGGTGTCCCGCAACGCCACCGAGCAGGAAATCAAGAGCGCCTACCGCAAGAAAGCGCTCGAGCACCACCCCGACCGTAACCCGGAGGACCGCGCGCAAGCGGAGGAGAGATTCAGAGAGGCCGCAGCAGCTTACAGCATTCTGAGCGACCCGCAGAAGCGCGCCCGTTATGATCAGTTCGGGCAGGCCGGCGTCGGCGGCGTCGGGGCCGGCGGATTCGATCCTTCCATCTTTACGGAATTCGAGGACATCTTTGGAGACTTCTTCGGCATCGGCGACCTGTTCGGAATGGGCGGCCGCGGGGGCCGCGCCCGCTCCAACCGCGGCGCCGACTTGCGCTACGACCTCGAGATCAGCTTTGAAGAGGCCGCTTTCGGCCTGGAAGCGCAGATCCGGGTTCCCCGGCGAGAGAACTGCGAAGTTTGCCAAGGCTCGGGCGCCAAGAAGGGTACCTCGCCGACCGTCTGTTCCCAATGCGGCGGACGCGGGCAGGTCCGCTACACGCAGGGCTTTTTCTCCATCAGCCGACCCTGCTCGAACTGCCACGGCACGGGTCAGATCATTCGACACCCCTGCCCCGAGTGCCGCGGGCAGGGGCGGGTCCGCCGCGAAAAGACTCTAAAGGTTCGCATTCCGCCGGGAGTGGATACCGGGACGCGGTTGCGGGTGCCCGGCGAAGGGGAGGCTGGCAAGCAGGGTAGCCCGCCGGGGGACCTCTACGTGATGCTCAGCGTCGGGGAGCATCCGTTTTTCGAGCGCCACGATCGCGAACTGAGCTGCACGGTCCCTCTTTCGTTCTGGCAGGCGGCACTGGGTACGGAAATCCACATCCCCACATTGGAGGGCGAGCAATCAATGAAAATCCCAGAAGGCACGCAGACCGATGCCGTCTTCCGCATTCGTGGCCGCGGCTTTCCCGACCTGGATGGGAGAGGGCGCGGCGACCTCTACGTCCAGATAAAGGTGCAGACGCCCACCCGCCTCACCAGCGAGCAGCGCCAGTTGCTTCAGCAGCTGGCCGAAATCTCGCCGGCCGACAACTCGCCCTCGGAAAAAGGCTTTTTCGAAAAAGTGAAAGAGTACTTCAGCGGCTGACCGGCGCCTGAAGCCTCACCTGTCCGCCACCTGTGATTCTTCCTCCAGGACAGTGCATGGAAATGGAGGACGAGTGGTGCCGTCGTTTGTGACGCGCTTCATCACCTAGTCGGTGCCGGCGTGGTGGTTGACCGGGCCACGGCCTTTCCCCAGTCCTGGGTTGCTGGCAATGGCGCGGGTGATGAAGCGCTTGGCGGTTTCAATCGCCGCCTCCAGCTCGTGCCCCTTGGCCAGCGCCGCGGTGATGGCTGCCGAGTAGGTACAGCCGGTGCCGTGCGTATTCTCCGAGGGAACCCGCCGGGCGGTGAATTTCTGAACTTGGCCTTGGTAGTAGAGTAAATCCACGGCGTCGTCGGTCAGGTGGCCGCCTTTGACCAGCACCGCTTTCGGGCCCATCTGGGCGATGTGCCTGGCGGCTTCCTCCATCGCTTCCACGTCCTCCACTGCGATCCCGGCCAGCGCCGCGGCTTCGTGCAGATTGGGAGTCACCAGGAAGGTTTCCGGCAGCAGCAGACGCACCAGCGCCTGCCGAGCGTCGTCGGCGATTAGCGCGGCTCCATGCTTGCTGATCATCACCGGGTCCACCACCAGAGGAAACGCAAAGCTGCGGGCGCACCCGGCCACGACCTCAATGATTTCGGCTGTGCCCAGGGCGCCACTTTTGGCAGCCTGCGGGAGAATGTCCTCGAGCACCGCTTCCAGCTGCTCACGAACCAGCCGTGCCGCCAGCGGCTCGACAGCGCTCACACGCTGCGTATTCTGCACGGTCAGCAGCGTAATGACGCTCATGCCATAGACCTCAAACTGGTGAAACGTCTTCAGGTCAGCCTGAATCCCGGCGCCGCCCGAGGGATCCGAGCCGGCAATGGTCAGCGCCACCGGCTTCATCGGGTATTCTCCAGCGCGCCGGAAAAAAAATCCAGTTCGCACTGCATGGCATACCGGTAGCTGTCCCGCACCGGGCGGGTGTCGGCGCCTACCCGATCCAACAGGGCCTCGACCCGCACGGCCAGGCGTTCAAAGTCGGCTCCGCTGTAAGTCTCGATCCAACGCCGATAGGGATGCTGCGAGTGGCTTCGTCCGGCGAGCTGGCTGCCCAGGTAGGCGTAGAGGCGCATGCAGGGAGTCACCGCTGCTGCAATTTCGCCCAGCGAAGCGTGCCAGGCGGTGCGCAACAAAAAGTCGGTGTATGCCTGACAGGCTCGATTCGGTGAGACTCGGGCCAGATCAATCTCCGGTTCGCCCGCCCCCAGTTCACTGACATAGGCGCGATGCAGTTCCAGCTCTTCGAGGGTGCCGCCAATCAGACCGTGGAAATCGCGGACGGTTGCCAAGTCCTGACTCCGCGCCAATGCCAGCGCATAGGCTTTGACAAAGGCGCGAAGAAAAAAAGCGTCCTGGGCGATGTAACCGCGGAAGACGGCAGCGTCCAGACTGCCTTCGCCGAGCGCGCTCAAAAACGGATGACGCAGGCAGGCTTCGGCCAGGTCCAGGTTCGACTGCCACAGCATCCGGTGCAGCATTGCAATTTCCTCAACACACTTGGCAGTTTCCTCAAGACACCTGGCCGTCTCCCCAAGACATCTGCCAAAAGTCGCGCTCCTGCTGGAGCACGTGATTGAAATATTCCTGCGCTGCCTCATGCGGATATCGCTCGGCCAGGCCGCGCAGCGCCACCACATAGTCGGCAAATGCCGGGCTGGACCAGCGCTCAATGAATTCGGCATACGGCCCCGCCGGCTCGTGCGCGCTCCAGGCCGCCAGGTAGGAGACCTCGACGCCGAACAGCATTGCCAGCAACACCGGGTACGGCTGCTCATACGCGCAGCGTAGCAAGAAGTCAGTGTAACGCCGGCAGGCGGGATGGGGTGGGACGTTGAGATTCAGCTGAAGGCGTTGGGCATGCGCTTCAAACCAGTCCAACTCGCTGCCCAGCGCCTCCAGGCCTGCCAGCAACGGCTTATGGCAGTCGCGCGGAACCTTGGCCACTACCATTGCTTGGAACACCATCAACTCCTTGGCGAACAGGTAGTCCTGCGCCAGCCAGCGCTGGAAGGCTTCCGCGGGCAGATCGCCGGACGCGAGTGCGTCCAGGAATGAGGATGTCGTGGCTTGCTTCCACAGCCGGCCGGCATTCTGAATCAAGGCGGCGTCGGACCAAGAATATTTTTCTCCCATAGTCGAACGTGTCCTCATCACCGCGGCCGTGTGTACGCTTCCTAAGGGTAGATCCCTCGAACGGCGACCCTCACCTACCTGCTCCGGCTTGGCCGGCGAAACGTTTCATCCAGGCAGTGTTGCCCCCTCGGGTCATTTCCTCCAGCGCCACCCGCGGGCAAATGTGCCCCTGGATGTAGTCCAGCAGACTTGTCGCTACGCCCCGAATCCTCTTCTCGATCGCTGCGTCCAGACACCGGCCCTCCTCGTCAAAAAGCTTCTGCACCCCGGCCACCGACACCGGGCCGGGCAGCACCACGGCGCCGATGTGCGAGCAAACGCTGCGCAGGTGCTCCAGAGCCTTGATGGCCCCAATCTGGCCCGCAGCGACACCCAGCAAGGCGACTGGCTTGCCAGCCATGGTGGAGGGGAATCCGAGATTCTCGATCGCCAGCTTGATCACACTGCTGTAGCTGCCGTGATATTCGGGCGTCGCCAGGACGAGCCCCGTGGCACTGGATACGAGCTGCTTCATCTTTTTCCCGTCTGCCGATTCCCCGGTCCCGGGAGCACGCAGCTCCGTCGATGCCGGGTCAACGACATTCAAGGTCACATCCTGATGCTGCCGGAACTCATCCCAGGACCAGCGCCAGCGCCTTGGAGGTGAAGTTCCCGGGCCGTACGCTGCCTGCTACCGCCACAATGCGAATGCCAGGACGATCCATGCTTCTCACTCCTTTCGCGAGGCACACTTGCCGGAGCGAGTGGAAGAGGTCCCCAATCGGAGAGTCCCATGTCGCTCCATGCCTGGTCAGTAGTGTAGTCCAGAAGCAGGGTCACACTCACCACAGAGGACGCAGTGAGCGCAGCAAGCCCCCAAGTCTTCGTAGCCGGAAGGTCCCTCAGGTCCGAGATTTTTCACGGGGCTTGGCCGGATGTCCGACGGCAGACTGAGGGAGGGCTAATACTCGGCCAGCTCGAGGATGGCTTTTTCCACGTCGGCGGCCTGGGGCAGGATTTCCTGTTCGAGCTGGGGCTGGTAGGCGACGAAGGTGTCCAGGGCGGCGACGCGGCGCACCGGGGCGTCCAGTTCGGTGAACAATTCCTGGGCGATGCGGGCCGCAATTTCAGCGCCATAGCCCCAGGAGCGGCAGTCTTCATGCACTATCAGGACGCGGCTGGTCTTGGTAACCGAGGTCGCGATCGCTTCCCAGTCGTAGGGGTTGAGCGAGCGTAGATCCAGGATCTCGGTCTCGACCCCCGCGTCGCGCTTGGCCTTCGCCGCCGCCTGGAGTGCGCGGTGCACCAGCGCGCCATAGGTAATCACAGTAACGTCAGTGCCTGAGCGCGCCACGTAAGCCTTACCAAAAGGCACCATGTACTCGGGACCGGGATCGGCGGCCCGGTTGTAGGTGGCGCGGTAGAGGTGCTTGTGCTCGAGGAACAACACCGGGTCGTCGCAGCGGATGGCAGTGCGCAGCAGCCCGCAGGCGTCCATGGCATTCGAGGGCATCACCACGCGCAGCCCCGGCGTGTGCGTAAAAATGCTCTCGCCGGACTGGCTGTGATAGACGCCGCCGCCGGAGAGATACCCCCCGATGGGCACCCGCAGCACAACCGGGCAGCGGAAGGCGTTGTTGGAACGCCAGCGCAGCAGCACCAGCTCGTTCCGCAACTGCATCATGGCCGGCCAGATGTAGTCGAAGAACTGGATTTCGACGACCGGTTTCAACCCGCGGGTGGCCATGCCGATGGCGCGCCCGACGATGCCAGCTTCCTCCACCGGCGTGTTAAATATGCGGGCCCCGCCGAACAGGGTTTGCAGGCCGTGGGTGACTTTGAACACGCCCCCCTTGCCCTTGAGCTTCCCGAGGTATTGCTCGCGGCTGCAATCGGCGACATCCTGGCCAAAAACCAGCACCCGCGGGTCGCGCCGCATCTCATCGCGCAAGCACTTATTCAGCAGGTCCACCATAGTTTTCGGCTCGCCCCCGGGGCGCGCGGGGCTGGAGAACTGGGCCGAGGTGGGATCCACATTGGGCGCATAGACGTAGCGGCTCG
Source organism: Terriglobia bacterium (assembly GCA_965218055.1). Classification (GTDB taxonomy): domain Bacteria; phylum Acidobacteriota; class Terriglobia; order JAJPHL01; family JAPKYU01; genus CBDBKE01. The sequence continues at coordinate 2,908,985 of CBDCKA010000002.1, read as the reverse complement.
CCGAGCCGCGGGGCGGCGGTGGCGCTGCCAGGGCGCGATCGGTGGCCTCCAGCACCTCGCGGTCCACATCCTTCTCCAGCGCTACCACATCCTGCTCGTTCAGGATCCCCTCCCCCACCAGGAATTCGGCGAAGCTCGGAATGGGGTCGCGGGCGGCCTCCTGCCGCCGCTCCTCCTCTGGCTTGTAGAGCCGCTCGTCGTCGGAAAGCGAATGCGAGTAGGGCCGGATAAGGTGGCCGTGAACCAGGGCCGGGCCATGTCCTGCCCGGCAGTACGCCGCGGCTTCGCGCAGCGTCAAGTAGCTGGCCAGCGGGTCGGTTCCGTCCACTTCGGCCACATGGAGGTCAGGAAAGCTATGCACCAAGCGCGAGATGCTGCCGCCGGCAGTCTGCACCTCCACCGGCACTGAGATGGCATACCCGTTGTCTTCGATCAGGAACAGCACCGGCAGGCGCCGCAGGCAAGCAAGGTTCAACGCTTCCCAAAACTCGCCCTCACTGGTGCTGCCGTCTCCGCCGGAGACGTAGACCACCTCATCCTTCTCCCAGCGCGCGGAGGGCCCGCTGGTGGTGACCGCTTGGGGGAAATCGCAGTAGTAGCGTCCGGCTTCGGCGCAGCCGATCGCCTGCAGCCACTGCGTGCCGACAGGGCTGGACTGCGAAACGATGTTGAGCCGGCGGCTGCCCCAATGCGAGGGCATCTGTCGCCCGCCCGAGGACGGATCGCCAGCCGCTCCCACCGCCTGCAGCAGCATCTCCAGGGGTGTGACCCCCAGGGCCAGACAGAGGGCGCGGTCCCGGTAGTAGGGATAAAACCAGTCGTAGGCCGCTTTGAGCACCACCCCGGCCGCCACCTGCAGCGCTTCGTGGCCGGCCCCACTGACCTGGAAGAAGGCTTTGTTCTGGCGCTTGAGCCGGATCTCGCGGTCATCCAGGCACCGCGAGAGGTACATGATGCGGAAGATGTGGATCAGGTTCTCACGGCTCAATCCGCCGTGGCGCTCGAGGGCAACCGAGCGGTCCACCTTGGTCGGTGCGGCCATCAGCTCTCTCTACATTTATTATAAGGGTTCAGAATAGCCCCATGACACATGGACTCGCCTTTCGCCGAGCCGCGCGCCCCGTGCGCGAAGCTGAGAAAAAAGCGAGGCGTGACCTGCCTGGCGATTTCCGGACCAGTTGAAGCCTGAGAGAATGGCGCCCTCGGAGAAACGAGGGAGCCATGAGGAAGACCCGGTTTACCGAAGAGCAGATGGTGACGATCCTCCGCGAGGCCGATCAGCGGCCCGTTCCGGAGGTGGCCAAAAAGAACGGCGTCAGCGCCCAGACGCTCTACGCCTGGCGGAAACACTTCGGCACGTTGGAGCCCGCCGATGTGAAGCGGCTGCGGCAGCTCGAGCAGGAGAACGGCCGGCTGAAAAAGATGGTGGCCGATCGAGATCTGGAGATCGACGTGCTCAAGGAGATCACCCGAAAAAAATGGTAGGCGCACGCGTGCGCCGGCCGCAGGTCGCGTATGCACGTGCACGCGGTCTGTCGGGTCGCCGCGCGTGCGCCTTGCTCTCCGTCGCACGGTCCACGCTGGGCTACCAGTCGCGGCTGGTCGACCGGGATGCCCCGGCGCTGGCCGCGATGCGTCGTCTGGCGGCGCAGTATCCGCGGTACGGCTATCGCCGGATTCGGATTTTCCTAAAACGCGAAGGGCACACGATGAGCACGGACCGGACCCATCGCCTCTGGCGCCAGGCGGGGTTGCAGGTGCCTCGGCGGCGGCCGCGGCGCCGGGTCGCCCTGAGCCGGCCCCGCCCGGTGCCCGCCACTGCGGTCAATCACGTCTGGGCGTACGACTTCGTGTTCGACACCTGCGCGAATGGGCAGACGCTCAAGTGCCTCACCGTCGTCGACGAATGGACCCGCGAGTCACTCGCGATCGACGTGGCCGGCGGCATTCGGTCCGGGCGCGTTATCGAGGTGCTCACGCAGCTCGTGAGCGTCCACGGAGCCCCACGTTACCTCCGGTCCGACAACGGCCCCGAGTTTGTCGCGGGTGCGATTCTCCGGTGGCTGCTCCAGGCGCAGATCGAAACCGCGCTCATCGAGCCGGGGAAGCCGTGGCAGAATGCGACCGACGAATCGTTCAACGGGAAGTTCCGCGACGAGTATCTGAGCCTGCAGTGGTTTCGGAACCGCGTGGACGCGAAGGTGGGGATCGAGCAATGGCGACGGCACTACAACGACGTGCGCCCGCACTCCAGCCTTGGCTATCTGACGCCAGCCGAGTTCAAAGCGCAGCTCCGTGCTGGCTCGGATGACGGTGGGCGCTCGCCGGCGATGCCGGCTCACGCTGACCAAGAAGAACACGAGAGCGACTTAACCATGCCGACTGGCGCTGTTCTCCAGTAATCGGTGGTCCGAAGAAAGCCGGCAGGTCATTTCAACGTCGAAGCCGCGGCTCGGCAGTAACTGCACTGGAAGTCGCTGTATTCGACCACCGTCACCTGCGCTAGTGGAGAGCCGAGGCTTGACGCATCCTCTAAAGCGATCTTAGCCCGAGTGGCCTCGAACGGATCCCCATCGAGAGCTAAAAGCGAGCCCTGCACCAGGTACTGGCCATCGGCCGAAATCAGATATTGGAACTCCTGTTTGCCGCCGGGCTGAGAAACTTCAACCGTGGTCTCCAACACACCCGCTGCTGGTGACGGTTTGAATGGCCCAACTTTCACCTGAAACGAGGCCGGCCAGGAGAACTTCCGTCGCAGGAAGCGCTCCAGCTTGGCGCTGTCGGGTGCGGACGCTTCCTTCTTCTTCGTCTTCCTGGCCTGATCTGCCTCACCAGCGCCACACCCTGGCACGGCCAGCACGGCCAACAAAACCAAACCCCAGCTTAGGCGCATCATTGTTCAATTATAAGCGAACCGGGCAGCTTTGCGTGCAATGAGTGAGGCGGGTGTACGCGCCTGCTGCCCTCTGCTTTTTGCTTCCAGGGAATGCCTCGTTGACTCCGGTGAGTAAAAGGAGGTAAATATTTCATCTTTCGCTGTTCGCTCAGAAGTTGTATGAAGATATGGAAGCAGTCCGCAGATTACGCAGATCCTCAGTATAAGAGGTGAGAATCGCAGTCCCGACAATCTGTCTCATCTGCGCAAGCTGCAAATGTTCCAAGCAGGAATGGAACCCTTTTTCACTGCGGCTTGGAAAGGGCCGAAACGATGGTTAATACCGGGGGCAATACGGGCAGCTTGAGTTTTGACCGGCGGCACGCGGAAGACGTGTTGGTGCTGGAACTGGCGGGTAGCCTGGTGGCGGGAGCTGAGAGCCAGCTCATTCGGAGAGAAGTCGAGGAGTTGCTGCAAGCGGGAAACGGCAAGATTCTGCTGAATCTGGCCCGAGTCCGCGTGCTGGACAGCACCGGCATCGGGATGCTGGTGGCGGTCAAAACGTCCGCGAACCGCCGCAATGCCCCGCTGAAACTGTGCTGCGCTCCACGCATGATTGCCCGCCTGCTGGACCAGCTCCACCTGACGAACATTCTGGAAGCGCACGAACAAGAAGGTCTTGCCCTAGAAAGCTTCCGTTAAGCCCCCCTAGCCGTGGAAGCGGCTCGTGGAACCGCACTGCCAAACCGGCCCAGGTCTGAGGGCCCGATCCGTTCAGGGAACCAGGCATCCCGCCCGGGCGTGATAAGATTTTCACGAGTAAGCCATGCAGACCGCCCAAGCTCAGGCCATCCCCGAAGCAGTGCTCGAGGTCGTCGAACCGGACGGCACGCGCCGTGTGGTGCGCGTGACACATACCCCGTTTACCATTGGGCGCGGCGCCGAGGCCGGCAATGACTTGCAGCTGGCCGACAAGCGCATTTCGCGCCACTCCGCCCTGCTGGTCTATACCGACGGCGCGTTTCGCCTCGAAGACCGCGGGCAGCGCCATGGCCTGTTCATCAACGGGAAAAAAATCCGCGTGGGGGAACTCGGCGACGGCGACATCATCACCTGCGGCGCCGCTGCCGACTCGTTCCAACTGATCTTCCGCACTGGCCAGCTCCAAGAATCACTCCCGGAACTGCTGACACAGCTGGAGCGGGCCGCGACTATGGAACCCGGCGCGCGGGACCTCCGCCAGTTGAGCCTGCTGTTGGAAGCCACGGCTCTGTTGCAATCCCCGCTGAGCTTGGAAGAGGTTCTGAGCGCCATGTTGGACCGCGCCATCGCCATCACCAACGCCGACCGCGGCTTGCTGCTGGAGGCTCACGGAAAGGGTAGCCTGCGCCCGATGTTGGCTCGGAAGGCTGGCCAGTTAAGTCTGCCAGCGGAAGGGTTTGACCCTAGCCAGACGGCCATCGCGCAGGCGGTTGAACAGAAACGCAGCATCATCGAGGAATGCGTGTCGCAGGCGCAAGCCGCTCTGCGCGACGCCGTGAGCATCGTCGCACAGAACCTGCGGTCGGTCATTGCCATCCCCCTGTCCTCGCTGTCACGCCCGCGGTCCACGGAAGCCACCTTCGTGGGTGGCGCTGGCGACCTGCTGGCTGTGCTCTACCTGGACAGCCGCCTCCCGGCCGCCTTCTCCCGCCTGGACCGGCAGATTTTGGACGCGCTCTCGCGGGAAGTCGCCGGCGTGCTCGACAACGCCCGCCTAGTGCAGAAGGAGCAGGATCGTCGGCGCCTGGTCCAGGAACTGGACATCGCCCGCGAGATCCAACAGGCGCTGCTCCCGAAAGGCTTCCGTTCCTCCCCCCACTTGGAGATCACCGGCGTCAACCAGTCCTGCCTTGCGGTCGGCGGCGACTACTTTGACCTGATGGAACTGAGCCGGGACCGCACAGGGTTCGTCATCGCGGACGTCAGCGGCAAGGGCCTGGGCGCCGCGCTGGTGACCTCGATGCTGCAGGGCACGTTGTCGGCCATGACGCTGGGGCAGCAGCCGGACAGCGTCTTCAACCACGTCAACCGCTTTATCTGCGAGCACTCCCAGGTGGATCGCTACGCCACGCTGTTTTTCGGCATTCTGGATCGCAGCGGAGGGCTGGAATTCATCAACGCTGGCCACCTGACCCCGCTGCGGATTCACGATGGCCGTGCGGAGTTCGCCTTTTCCTCCGAATGTTTACCGGTAGGGCTGTTTCCGGACGCCGAGTTTCGGACCTCTTCCGGCGCGCTGACCCCGGGCGACACCCTCGTGCTGTACACCGACGGCGTGAACGAAGCGAAGAACCGGCAGGACGAAATGTTCGATCTCGAAAGGCTCCAGGAAGTAGTGGCGCGCCACGCCACCGCTTCGGTGGAAGAGCTGAAGGCCGCAATCCTAGGGGCGGTCGAGGAGTTCACCCGAGGCACCTACCTGGATGACGACCTCACCCTACTCATCATCCGCTACCAGGGTCACCCCTAGCTGCTCCCACCGTGGCCAGCCACTAGTACGTAAGCTTGTTGGATCCGGAGTGGCCCGAAAAGGCGGTGTTTACTTCATTCCTCTTGGTCCTGAGGAGCCGGTCTATGGCTGCCACCGGGGCCGGTACCGGTGAGCAGCTCGACCAGCTGCTGGCGGTTGAGCCGGCGGACTTGGGCGTCGGGGCCCTCAGGTTCCAAAACAAACTCCTGGGCGGCAGCCAGCACGTCTTCCACGTTGTATGGCGGGGCGCCGGCTATGCCAGGAATCTCCACAATTCCCTTCCGGTTCACGCGCGCTTTCCGCCCGCTCTGGTCCAGGTAGGTGATGGGGGTGCGATTCAGGATGGCATAGCGCCGCAACTCATTCAGCTTCACGTCCAACTTTACCTCGGGCATGCTGAACAGAGTAGCATGGAATCCCGGGCGGCTTCGCCGGGGCGCTCGGATACAGGCTCCGAAATCAAAAAGCGCGAAGCGCCCGTTCAAGGGCGCTTCGCGCTGAAGCCGGACAGGCGCCGCTGCCTGTCTCGCGAGCTAATTGTTCCTGGGACCCTGGTTTTCCTGGCAGGGCACGCAATACTTGGCCCACGGCACCGCCTCGAGACGTTTGGGAGGGATGGGCTGTGCGCAAGCAGCACACTGCTTGTAGGTGCCATCCTCGATCCGTTCCAGAGCCTCTTGCACTTGGCGCATGAGGTTGGCGTACCGGGCGTTCTGATTTAGAAAGACCCACTCGTCGTGGCTCTGTCTGGCAAGATCGGCCGTGTCGTTAGGTTCCTCGCTGCGGGTGACAAACTCGGCCGCCACAGGCGTACTCATACTCCGGCGTAACTGGCGGGCCTTCTCCTCCAGCAACTGGCGGTACTGGCTTAATCTTTTCGTTTTCAGCGAATTCTTAGGCATTGCCAATCTTCTTCCTTCAGCCCGTGACCTCATAACCTACCCCCGCCAGATTTAGATGCAAACCACATGCCAACCGATTCAGAGCTTCGTAAACCATTCGTAAATCATTGTACAGCAACCACTAACCCTACGCTTTGCCTCTGGCGACCCTCCTGTTTGGGACCACCAAGCCACTAAGACGCTCACCTGCTGTGGCAGGTTACACACTGCGGTTCCAATTGTCCATCCCTGTCTGGGTAACCACTTAGGTTCCCACCACGCCGGCCAAAACATTTCGGATGTCCACCCTTTTGGGGTGGCGAGACCAGAACCTATCTGAAATCAGCGGATTAATGGCTCCCAGGGCAAAGGCTGCCCAGGCGGCGGGCATCGGGGGCCTGGGAACAACTCCCCCGGGCTGGAGTTGGCGTGGACAGATCAACAACTTGACTTCGCTACCGGAACAGATCGTGTTTGGGTGGGCGGAGAAGCTCGCGGGCCGAGCCCTGGCCGCGCTCCAGCGCCGCACCATAGACCAGAACGACTGGGGCGCCAGCGGCTTTGCCCATCACCAGCCCGGCAGCGGCGGCCAACTCGTCGGCCACCGCGACGATGGTGCTGTCGAGGGGGCGTCCGTGCCGGTCGTGCTGGCCGCGCTCATCAGCCAGTGGACGGAAGCCGGCGGCGCCGATGGCCACGTTCACCAACCCCTCCCGCCACGGTCGTCCAAAGGTGTCGCTGATCACCACCGCGCAATCACAGCCGGCCAGGCGGCGTAGCTCCTGCCGCAGCCGCTCGGCCGAAGCATCCGGGTCACAGGGCAGCAGTGTCACCCATTCGCCGCCCGCATCTTGCGCCACATTGGAGGCGTCCACACCGCCGTTGGCGCAGACCTGGCCTTGCTGCGTCTCCACCAGCAACACGCCGCGGTCCATCTTCACCACGCGCCGCGCCTGCTGAAGAATGACCTCGATCAGGCGAGGGTCCTTCCCGTGCTCCCGCGCAAAGGAGTCGGCCAGCGGCGACGGCCGAATATCCCGCAGGTTTACCAGCCGCCCTTCAGCCTTGGAGACCACCTTTTGCGCCACTACCACCACGCAGCCCTCCCCCAGCGAGTGCCCTTCCCGCCGGGCGGCCTCAGCGATCAGGCGGGCTAGCTCGCCGCCTGGCGAAATCTCGGGCAGGCTCTTCAGCGCGACGATGCGAGTTTCATTACTTGCCATGTTCGCCCGTATTCTTGTAGCTCGTGACTGGTGACGCTGCCTGCCCCCTACCTTGTGCTGCCGACTCCCCTGAGCCGTTGCGGCGCACCCATGTCGCGCAATAGGTCGGCGATAGGGCCCGAGGGTGCGCGCGTCAGAAAGCGGGCCACGTCCTCCGGTGTGTCCAGATCGAAGAGCAAACCTTCGGGCCGCGCTACCGCAACAGCTGCCTGCACCTGGTGCGCCTGCGCCAGGTGCGCGGCAAAGCTGCCGGGGCCAAAGCGGCTTTTGATGATGTCGGGCGGGGTGCGCACCAGGGCGTTGGTGCCCGTGCCATCGGCTGAGGGAACAATCATCAGGCGCGGGACGGGCATCGCCAGGGCTGCTTCCAGCAGTGATTCGACTTCCACCGGCCTTAGCAGCGGCACATCGGTTGGAACCAACAGCAGGGTGGTGGCGCCCCACTCGATGCACTTCTCGACAGCCCCATCGGCCGAATTGCTGTGGCCGTTCTGATGCGTCTCGGCCAGGGCGGAAGCGCCGGCGGCAGCGGCGCGTCGCAGGACGTCGGCATCGCTCGAGACCACCAGCACGCGGTCCAGGCCGCGCACGGCCAGCAACACCTGAAGCACCTCGTCAAACATGACCCGGGCCAATCGCTCCCGCTCCTCCGGGGAAAACAGAGCACTGAGGCGAGCCTTGGCCTGCGCGGGCGCCTTGACTGGAAGCAGCGCAAAGATCATGTCGCTTCTTCCCTTGCGTCAGGGGTTCGAAGCCCTGGGGCTGGGGCGACTACGACCCGCCCCTCGGAGACTCCCGATGCGAAATCCGCAAGACCCAGCGCCTCCAGCGTCACCTTCGCCAGCGCTACCCGCTCCTGCCATCCCTTCATGATCGTGTCGGTCACCACGGCCTTCATTCCCAGCGCCTCGATGCCGGCAACCTTGGCCCGGTCAACACAGTCCAGGATGAACACGTCGGTGAAGTCACGGTAAAGCTCGGCCACCTGAGCCGCCGAGGCGGCCAGACCCAGGCCACGCAGCATGCGGTCGGCCGGGCCCTTCAGGGCCCGGCCGCCAACGATAGGCGAGATGGCTGCCACGCGGGCTTTCGTTCGGCACAGCGCCTGGCGAATTCCCGGCACGGCCAGGATCGGACCAATGCTGATCAGCGGATTGCTGGGGCACACAATCACCGCTGCCGCTTTGCGAATGGACTCGAGCACGCCGGGTGCGGGCCGCGCCTGCTCGGCGCCCTCAAAGACGATGCCGCGCACTTCATCCTGAGCCTGTCGCTTGACGAAATATACCTGGAAATCGAGCAACCCCGCGTCGGTCTGAACGCGGGTCCGCAGGCAATCGTCGGTCATCGGCAGCAGACGGCGCACGCGGACGCCCAGTGTTTGGCAAATTTGGCGCGTCACCTCCGATAACGGCAGGCCGCGGCGCAGCAAGACGGTGCGGAACAGGTGGGTGGCCAGATCGCGGTCACCCAGGTGGAACCAGGCGTCCTGCGTGTAGCGTTCTAGCGCCCTGTGGCAGGTGAAGGTGTCGCCGGCTACTCCCCAGCCTCGCGTTTCGTCGACCATGCCGGCCAGCGTGTAGGCGACCGTGTCGAGGTCGGGCGAGATGTGCAGCCCATAGAGTTCCAGGTCGTCGCCCGTATTCCCAATGATAATCAGGCGCTCGGGCGAGACGACGGTTGCCAGCCCTTGCAGGAAGCGCGCAGCGCCTACGCCGCCGGCCAGCGCCACGATCTCACCCGCCATCTCGCCCTCACTCTCCTGGCCGAATTCCAGTGATGCGCACCCCAGAATGCTTCACCTTATGGCGCAGGTTCAGCGAGATCAGCAACGCCGCCACGTTCTCGGCAAAGCGCGAGTTTTCCAGAGGCCCGGCATCAATGGCCCGCGCGCCGGCGATCTTCCCCACCAGCTCTTTGACCGCCGCCTTGGCCTCCAGGCTGTCACCGCAGACCAGCACGTCAGAATCCACAGGGTGGGAAAGGTCGGCCAGCGCCACCGCGCTCAGGCAGTGGAACGCCGAAACGACCCTCACCTGTGCCGGCAGATAGGCCCCCGCCTGCTGGGCAGCCGATCCGGCCCACGGCGTGACCACGTGCGCGATACGGTCGCCCAGGACCGTGCCCGCCGGCACCGTGGCGTCCACGAAAATCGTTCCGGGCCGCAGGTGATCGCGCACCGACTTCACGATGGGGATTTGCGCCGCCAGGGGAACCGTCAGCACCACCACATCGGCCTGCGCTGCCGCTTCCGGATTCAGCAACCCCTGAACCTGACCGCCCGCCTGCGCCTCAGGCACCGCCTGGCGCACCCGGGCGGCAGCCGCATTCGCCTTCTCCGCATCGCGCGAGCCGATCCGCACCGGCACGCCGGCTTGCGCCCAGCGCAACGCCAGCCCGAACCCTTCGGCTCCGGTCCCACCCAGAATGGAAACCGTGTGCGACATTATCGAGAGAGAGCCAATTCTATGCCACCTTCTATGGCACCACGGGAAGTTTCGGGGCGCGGATTTCGGGTTTGAGATTCCTCCAGGACTGTCATCCCGAGCCCAGCGAGGGATCTGCTTTTGCCTTGAAACCCGGATCTGGTGGTCTGGCCCATCTGCCGGCGGCATTCCCGTGCGGAATGGAGGATCACTTTGTGAGGTTGGTTTGGGGGTGCTGGGCGCGAATGGCTCGGGCGCGAGTCTCCAATTTGGCCGCGTCGAGGGCGCGATTGATTTTCCGCAGCAGCACGGCGTAATTCTCCAGCGTCTCGGCCACGTCCGGATGCTCTGGTCCCAGGACCTTCTCCCGGATGGCCAGCGCCCGCTGGTAGAGCGGGTCCGCTTCTGCGTATTTCCCTCGGTCGTCGTAGAGCAACGCCAGGTTGTTGAGACTGGCAGCCACGGTAGGGTGGTCCGGTCCCAGAGCCTTCTCGTCAATCGCCAGCGCCCGCCGGTACAGCGCCGCGGCCTCAGCGTAGTTGGCCTGGACACGATAAAGCCCCGCTAGGTTGTTGAGGCTGGCGGCCACGTCGGGATGCTCCGCCCCCAGCGCCTTCTCCCGCAGCGTCAGCGCGCGCCGGTAGAGCGGCTCGGCCTCAGCGTACTTGCCCTGATCGTGGTAAACCGCCGCCAGGTTGTTGAGGCTTCGGGCCACCTCGGAATGTTCCGGCCCCAGGGTCTTCTCCCGGATCGCCAGCACACGCCGAAACAGGGGCTCGGCCTCGCCATGCTGGCCCTGGGTATAGTAGACCAAAGCTAGGTGGTTGAGGCCCTGGACCACCTTCGGATGCTCCGCCCCCAGCGCCTTTTCGCGGATCGCCAACGCGCGCCGGTGGAAGGGTTTGGCCTCGACGTACTTGCCCTGCGCGTCGTAGAGCGCCGCCAGGTTGTTGAGGCTTTGGGCCAGCTTGGGATGCTCCGCCCCCAGCAATTTCTCTCGGATCGCCAGCGCCCGACGGTACAGGGGCTCGGCCTCGGTGTACTGGCCCTGGGCACCGTAAAGCACCGCCAGGTTGCTGAGGGTAGTGGCCACATCGGAATGCTCCGGTCCCAGTGCCTCCTCCCGGATCGCCAACGCTCGTTGGTACAACGGCTCGGCTTCCACATACCTGGTCTGAGCGGAATAGAGAGCCGCCAGGTTGTTGAGGTTGGTCGCCAGCCGAGGGTCCTGCTTATCGAACTCTTCCGCTGCCTTCAGGGCCGCCACAAACTGTCTCTCAGCCTCGGCGTACTGGCCGCTCTGGTAAGCTTCCGCACCGGCTTTCATGTGTTCCTCCCAGGACGCGTCTTCAGTCACACTGAATGAGGTCGCACCGTAGGAGGCGTGTAAAAGTAGTCCCAGCAGCAGCCAGGCGGCTTTTGCTCTCATCTTGCTGAACCCTCTGCCCGCAAAACGCAAGTTAAGCGGTTCGTCCCTTGTCACAATGATACTCCGCTTGCAGGGTAAGAAGGCACAAAGGTCACGAAGACGGCGCGGTTTTGCTCACCTTTGTGGCTTTGTGTTGGCTTTTGATATGCTTTGGCCGAGGTGTCGGTGGCGAATCGCGATACAGAGCAGGCCTGGACGTATCACAACAGCACCAAGCATTCCTTTGAGAGCGTGCGGACGAGCGCGCACTTCCTGGACTGGCGGAATCAACCCCGGCCCTTCAAGATTTACGCGACGCTCGAGCCGATGCAGCTGCCGCATGAGATTCGGCAGTCGGGTGTGCCAACGCTGACGGCAATGGCCAGCCAGGGAGTCGAAGCTCCCGGCGAGGCCGTTCCCGATTTGGCCGCATTGACGCAGGTGCTCTACTTCGCCGCCGGCATCACCAAGCGCCGCCGCTATCCCGGCGGCGAAATTCTTTTCCGGGCCGCTGCCTGTACCGGCGCGCTCTACCAGTTCGAGCTGTACGTGGCCTGCGGCGATCTGCCGGGCCTCGAGGCCGGCCTCTACCACTTCAGCCCGGTCGACATGACCCTGCGGCAGCTGCGGGCGGGCGACTGGCGCGGCGTGCTGGTGCGGGCCACCGTCGGCGAGCCGGCGGTGGCACAGGCCCCGGCGGTTGTGGTCTCGGCCGGCACCTACTGGCGCAACGCCTGGAAGTACCAGGCGCGCGCCTATCGCCACTTTGGTTGGGACAACGGAACCCTGCTGGCCAACCTACTGGCCGAAGCCTCGGCGCTCGGGATGCCGGCAAAGGTGGTCATGGGATTCGTGGACGAGGAAGTGAATCACCTGCTAGGGCTAGAGACGCCACGCGAAGTCGCCTTCTCCCTGGTGGCGCTGGGGCGGACATCCGCCCCAGCACCGCCTGCACCGGCTGAAATTCCACCGCTGGAGCTCGAAACCGTCCCGCTGTCGCGCCAGGAAGTGGATTACCCCGCGATGCGGGAAATGCATGAGGCGTCGTCGCTGGTTTCCGCCGAGGAAGTAAGCGCCTGGCGCAGCGGTTCGCCGGTGGCTGATGATGGACAGGCAAGGATGTCTGTCCCCGCTGGCAGACTGATTCCGCTGGAGCCGCTGCCGGATGAGGAAATGCCGCCCGACACCATCGAGGAGGTCATCCTGCGGCGTGGCTCCAGCCGCATGTTCGCGCGCGAGCCCATCGGGTTTGCCCAGCTCTCGACGATCCTGGACCGTGCCACGCGCGGCGTCTCGGCGGATTTTTTTCAACCGCCGGGGATTCAGTGGCCAGGCACTCAGTTAAATGACCTGTACGTGATTGCGCATGCGGTCGAGGGCCTGGAACCCGGCGCGTATTTTTTCCACCGGAGTGATCGCGCCCTGGAGTGCCTGAAAGAAGGAGACTTCCGCGACGTTGCCGGATACCTGGGCCTGGAGCAGGAGTTGCCGGCCGATTGCAGCGCGGCGGTGTTCTTCCTGGCCGACCTGGAGCCGATCCTCGCGCGCTACGGCAACCGCGGCTATCGCGCCGTGCAACTGGAAGCCGGGATCATCGGCGGCAAGCTCTACCTGGGAGCTTACGCACAGCGGCTTGGCGCCACCGGCCTGACCTTCTACGACGACGATGTGACCGCGTTCTTCTCGCCGCACGCGCAAGGCAAGAGCGCGATCTTCCTGGTGGCGCTGGGGCAGCGCCCCCGGCAGGCAGCATCATAATAGGACGAGCATAGCTACTTGAGACGCGCACGGTGTTCCGCCCCACGCCCTGCGTGACGAGGAGGGTGCTACAATGCCAGTCCGCAAAGGAGGTGCTTTCGATGCCTGCAGTCATTCCTGAACAATACAAAGACTTGTTCAGCAAGAGGACCTTCGCGAGCCTGGCCACGCTGATGCCGGATGGCCGGCCGCAGGTGACGCCGGTCTGGTGCGATTTCGACGGCCAACACGTCCTCATCAATTCCGCCAAGGGGCGCCAGAAAGACCGCAACATGCGGCGTGACCCGCGCGTTTCGCTGGCCCTGGTGGACGTGGACAATCCCTACCGCTACCTGGAAATTCGTGGACAGGTGGTGGAGGTGACGGAAGAAGGGGCGGACGCGCACATTGACCGCATGACCAAGAAGCAGGCAGGCGGCTTCCACGGTTTTCTCCCAACTCCTTCCTTTCGTTGCTATTACACGGTTTTTGGGCGTCTGCTTTCGCTCGCAACGCCTACGGCCTAGCCCGCTTGATGGGCGTGTTTTCTGACGGTTTCTTGACGGTAGTTGCTGCCACGGCCACACTCTACTGGCTGCGCAGCTTGTTGTCGAGCGCGATCCAGTCGTTACGATACCAGCGCTTGATGGCATCCACCTGCTCCCAAAGCTCGCTCTCCGTCCTCCAATCTGCAGCCCGGAGCCTCTGTTTACACCGACACCGACACTGACACCAAAGGCGACTGGGCGAGTTCTCAGCCCCGACTTTCGCTAGGCGATGCAAGGTACTTGCCACGATTTCGATAATAGGTTATCTTGAGTTGAACTTAACAGGAGGCACTCCGATGCCTGAGATGATCAGCGCCAAACAGCTCCGAGAGCGACTGCAGGATGTTGTCGAGAAAGTGAAACACGGAGGGCGATTTACCGTTATTTATCGAAGTCGCCCGGCTTTCGACATCGTACCAGTAGGCAGTCCCCCGATTGAACGCACGCCACTGGAATCGGATCCGCTGTACCAGGCCACACCAGTTGGTTCATCCGAATCGGGGGACGCTGCCGCGCGCCATGATGAGGTGCTATATCGGTGAAGCTGATGTTTGTGGACACGGCCGCGTGGGTTGCGGCCGCTGACAGTGCCGACGCCGCAAGCCCACTCGTGCGGGAATCCCGGGATCAATGGTTGTCGGCTGGCGGTTTGTTGACGACAACCGACTATGTGATCGACGAAACTCTGACTACTCTCCGCTTCCGCCTCGGTCTTGATGCCGCTGAAGCGTGGTGGCTTCAAATCGATGGCTCAACTCGACTGCGCATTGAGCCCATTGACGAAGCGCGAGTAGAACGGGCACGGGCGCTCTTTTTCCGCTATCGGGACAAAGACTTTTCTTTTACCGACTCCTGTAGCTTTGTTCTCATGCAAGAACTGCGAATTCTCCGGGTATTGACATTAGACCATCACTTCCGGCAGATGGGCTTTGAGGTTGTTCCGTAAAGTTCGCTGGGTTGTTCTCTGCTGCCTAGCCTGTCCAGCTATATATCCCGTCTAATTATGATGGACTAAATAGCCATGTTCACGGTCGCAGTTATCAGTCGGAAGGGCGGAGCATGGAAGACAACGCTCGCGTGCGGCCTTGCCGTCGCTGGCGAGCGGAAGGGTCTCGCCACCGCGCTGGTGGGCCTCGACCCACAGGGTTCGGCTTCGGCGTGGGCCAATCTCCGCGTCGCCGATACCCCCCGCTGTCATCTCGGGGTACGCGGCTCAACTACCCGCCCTCCTGGCGCGTGGGGTTGTAGTCGCTGGCCTGCTGCTTGAGGAACGTCAGCGGTAAGCCTCGTGATGCAGTCCAATTGACCCCGCAGCCTCCAGTTCGCTAACCTCAGTTCGGGCGGCCTCAAGCTACCGCAGGCCGCAGTCACCGAGGATTATTCCGCCATGTTCGACACAGGAGACCTTTAAGCTTGTACTTCCTCTGACGTGCGGGCCTGCTCGGCGGCCGGCGCTGAGCCGCACGCTACCGTGGACGATGCTGGCACAGCGGAAACACTCCTCATACAGTGGCAGTGGTGGAGGCGCAGGGAGTCGATCCGCCCATAAGTTCATATTCCTTAATGCTTTAGGAAAACCGAAACGCCAGATTCGCGAGAAACGCTCAAACGCCGCGGTCCAGGTACAAAACAGGTACAGTGACTCTACGTCGAACTGAGCACGCGAAACAAAAGGAATATCGCGACGCGGCGATTGATCACAGCTGAGCGCTTGCTCCCATTGACGTGACCGGCCCTTTTTGTACCAAGTGGAAAGAGAGAGAATCCACTTGAGGAGGAAGTCAGGTCATGCCAACCCGGAATTACAAACCAGAGCAGATCGTAACGATCCTACGGCAGATTGAGGTGCAGATGGCGAACGGGAAGACCACGCCGCAAGCCTGCAAGGAAGCGGAGATCCACACGCAGACCTACTACCGGTGGCGGAAGGAATACGGCGGGCTGAAGCTAGACCAAGCGAAGCGGCTGAAGGAACTCGAGAAGGAGAACTCTCGGCTCAAGCGGTTGGTGGCCGAGCTTTCCCTGGAGAAGCAGGTTTTGCGGGATGTGGCGCAGGGAAACTTGTAAGCCCTGAGCGGCGGCGTTGTGCGGTAGAGCGTGCGCGGGAGCAACACGGGTTGTCGGAACGGCATGGCTGCCGGCTGCTGGGGCAATGGCGAGGGACACAACGATACGAGCCGAATCCTGTGCTGGACGAAGATGGCCTCACCCGAGCGATCGTTGCCCTGGCGACGCAGTACGGGCGCTACGGCTACCGGAGGATCGCGGCACTGCTGCGGGGTGCAGGCTGGCCAGTGGGCAAGGATCGGGTGCAGCGGATCTGGCGGCGGGAGGGGCTGAAAGTGCCGCAAAAGCAAAGACCCCGGGGACGATTGTGGCTGAATGACGGTTCCTGTGTGCGGCTGCGGCCGGAACGACCGAATCATGTTTGGAGCTATGACTTCGTGAGTGCCAGAACGCATGAGGGGAAAACGTTGCGGTTATTGACGCTGATCGATGAATACACGCGAGAATGCCTGGCGATCCGGGTAGAGCGAAGGATTGGCACCCAGGAGGTCATCGAGACGTTGTCGGAGGTGATGCTGTGGAAGGGCATTCCAGAGCACCTTCGCTCTGATAACGGGCCCGAGTTCATTGCCCAACAGCTGCACCAGTGGCTGGCGAAACTAGGGACCGCGACGCTGTACATCGAACCGGGCAGCCCTTGGGAGAACGGATACTGTGAGAGTTTCAATGGGAAGCTGCGGGATGAATGCCTGAATGGAGAGATCTTTTACTCCTTGAAGGAGGCACAGGTGGTGGTGGAACAGTGGCGGCCCCGGAAAATCGGACAGACGTTTAAGGTGTATTCCACCGACTGAGGAGGGATATGCAATGAGGAGGAGACGCAGGTTTTCTGGTGATTTGAAAGCGAAGGTGGCACTGGAAGCGCTACGGGGCGACCGGACGCTGCAGGAGATTGCCTCGAAGCACCAGGTGCATCCGAACCAGGTGAGCACATGGAAGCGCCAAGCGATCGAAGGGCTTGGCGAGGTGTTCTCGAACAGTGTGGATCGCGGCCGGCGAGATCATGAAAGCGAGGTCCGTGAGCTTCACGCTAAGATCGGCGAATTGACGGTTGAACGGGATTTTTTCTCCACAGGGTCCGGTCGATGAGCCGGGCCGAGCGGCGGGTGATGGTGAGGCGCCCTCACCCGGGACTGAGCTTGAGTCGTCAATGCCGTTTGCTATCGATCGGGCGATCCTGGCTCTATTACACGCCCAAGGGCGAAAGCGCGGAGAGCCTTGCGCTGATGCGGCGCATCGATGAGTTATTCCTGAAGCATCCGTTCTACGGCGCCCGTCAGATGGTTCGTCATCTGCGCCTTGAGGGGGTGCGCATCGGCCGTCGCCGGGCCAGTCGTCTGATGCGCCTGATGGGGCTTCAGGCGATCTACCGGGCGCCACGCACCAGCGATCCGCATCCCGAGCAGCGGGTCTACCCCTATCTGCTCAAGGGCATGTCGATCAACCGATCCAATCAGGTCTGGTGCGCCGACATCACCTACATCGCGGTGCGCCGCGGCTTCCTTTACCTGGTGGCGATCATGGATTGGGCGAGTCGGCATGTGCTGGCCTGGCGGTTGTCGAACACCCTGGACGCGGGCTTTTGCGTCGAGGCACTCGATGAGGCGCTGACCCGCCATGGCCAGCCGGAGGTTTTCAACACCGATCAAGGCGGCCAGTTCACCGGCTTCGCCTTCAGCGGGCGCTTGCAGGCGGCCGGTGTCCGTATTTCGATGGACGGCAGGGGCCGTTGCCTGGACAACATCTTCATCGAGCGGCTGTGGCGCTCGCTCAAATACGCGGCTGTCTATCTGCACGAGCTTACCGACGGCTTCGAGGCTCGGCGCCTCATCGACGAGTGGATCGGCTTCTACAACACCGAAAGGCCACACTCGGCGCTCGATGGGAAAACCCCGGCCGAGGCCTACCGCGGCGACCCGCTTGTGGGTATGATGGACAAGCCGCTACGCGCCTTGCCCACATACCCACAGGCGCAGCAACAGCGACAGGAAGATCTATCCAAGGAGATTTTGGCGGTATGAGTGACAATCGGAATATACCTTAAACAAACCGCCAAGCTGCCCGACTGACCGGGGCCACCTCACATCTTTGACGTAAATTCTTTCTGTTCCATGTTGCGGAGCTGTCGTTCGAAGCCTATGACGTTGCCGAAGAGGGACGGCCGAGTGGCGCCGTATGGGGTCCGTTCTTTGCAGTTCGTGACGAGTTTGTGACAAACATGCTCATAACTAACTGAAACCATTAATCAAACAATTAGGTTGTTAGCTTGAGGTAGTTGTTTTTTATACATAGAGTAGTGTGACAGGATTTCAAGAGAGCTCGGCGCGGCCCTCCGTTGGCCAAATTCTGCGAATCAGCGGGCCAACGCTGTCGTCTTCCCTAGCTGAGATACTCCGGAGCCGTGGAGTCTCTGCTGATAACGCACGGCAACTAATCCGACGGTCTGTCGCAGAAGTCCGACGCCTGAAAGGAATCAGGTTCCCTCACAACGCGAGATTCCTGTATCTCCAAGATCAGTTCGGTTCAGAAGAGTTCTGGGAAAACCTGGTGAAAAATCTGCGGCGAGAGAAATCATCCTACTGGATGGCGCTGTCGAGCTTGATGGAGCGGGGAGGCGTAGTTCCGGCGGATCGGTTCTGCATCGTCAGCGGTCGGCCGAGCTTACCGCTAAAAGGACAGATCAGCACTGGCATCATATTGAAACATCTTACGGATATCGGCTTGGTGGCGGAAACTGCAGTGGGAGGCCTCGGTCGCTCTATAACACTTCCAGCGCTTAGACTTCCCCAACCTGACCAACTCCCTTCAATAAAAGCGAGACTCCTAGCAGAGGATATCGTGCTAACCGGAGTGAGAGAATGGGTACGTCGCATCGGGTTGGTGAGCTACGACGCAGTAGCGATTCGTGATGGGAACAAGATACCTAGATTCGGCCAATTCGCATGGGATCTTGTCGGTCCTAGCTATGTCCATCCACTCGTAGCATTTCATGACGGTAAGCCCCTACCTGGCTTTATTGTTGCCGATGTCTTAATCTCGGATGAAGAAGTCACCTTGGATGGCGTTGCATATTTCCTCAGCAAAGTTCAGATGATGCGAAGCCAAAAGAACACGCGGCCGTTTCTCAGCCTATTCGTCTCCAACCGTTTCGCCCAGGATGCTTGGGCTGCCGGTCGGCGGAACGGTCTAGTCTTCGCAAGTCTTGAAACGCTACTGGGCACACAAGTCGCCGAAGCACTCAATGCTCTTATCCAGACCTTGAAGAATGCGGGTGCAGCGATATCTAAAGACCCTGATATCGTCTACAAGATATTCAGTGGCTTAAGCAAGATCGAAGGTGCTGCGGGCAACCTCAGAGGACCGTTGTTTGAGATGATAGTGGCCCACTGTGTAAAGAGCTTGGAGGGAGGGTCCATTGACATTGGTAAAGTAGTTACCGATCCATCGAGCGGCAACGATGTCGAGATCGACGTCTTACTGGTTGGCAATTCTCGAAAGATAAATGCCTATGAGTGTAAGGGGATCGCACCCGACAAACTGATCTACCGGCAAGATATTGAGGATTGGCTGAGGAAAACGATTCCGCGAACTAGGAACTGGATTCTGAAGGCACGGAGGGATCTAGGTAACCGTGAATTGACGTTTGCATTCTGGACATCGGGTCGGTTTCATCCGGAAGCGCGGATACTACTGGATAAGAGGAAGAATCAGATCACCAAATACGCGTTATCTTACAAGGATGGCGCGGCGGTTTTTGAGTACGCGAAGAGACAGACTTCGCAACGAATTCTAGATGTTTTGAGGGAGCAGTACCTCCTGAGCTTTCCATTAGGTGATGAATCAGCATGACAGATAAACCACAGCCGAGTGCTCCAAAACCCCAGACTAATGTTGCCCGCCTTCTGAATCATCTCAGGACCGATTCGCTCGCGCGGCAACTGGTCGAAGCACACGCAAACGCGGGCGGCGCTGCAACGCCGACCGATTCGGCCAGGGCTGTTTTGCTGGCACGTCTCGCGCAGGCGAAGGGGAGCCTTGATGGCCACAAGACTTAGATCGCTCACCGTCAAAGGGTTCCGCACCTACGGCGCTACCAAGCAGACGCTCAACCTGCCGTCTGACATCGCGGTTGTCTGGGGACCGAACAGCACAGGGAAGACCAGCCTTGCCGAGGCCATCGAGTTCCTCCTGACCGGCCGCATCGCGCGCCGCGAACTGATGGCCAGCAGTCAGGACGAATTCGCCAATGCTCTCAGGAACGCGCACCTGCCGCTTGGGCAGCAGGCCTACGTCGCCGCGACCATTACAGCGCCTGACGGGTCCTCGCACCAGGTCAAGCGTGTCCTGATTGCCGACTATGCCAAGAAGCAGGACTGCAAATCCCGTCTTGAGATCAACGGCAAGCCTGTCGCGGACCAGGATCTGGCTGGGATCGGCATCTCGTTGTCGCAACCCCCGCTTGCCGCCCCGGTGCTTGCGCAGCACACGCTCAGCTATATCTTCTCAGTCCGGCCGCAGGACCGGGCTACCTACTTCAAGGCTCTCCTGGAAGTTACAGACCTTGACGATCTCCGGAATGACATTGCAAGTCTGTCCAGCGATCTCACTCCACCCCAGGAACCATTGCTCGTCAAGCTCGATAAGGTTCTCACCGTACCGGCTCTGATACCGATCCTCTCGGTACTCAACACTACGATTTTTGACCTCGCGTCTCTCACAGCCAAGCTCGACGCCGGTGCACAGGCGCTGATCGCCGCCGCTGGCGAGCAGTCACCGGCGACGCCAGTCGAGCGCCTCGCCGCCGTTGAGAGAATTCTCAACGAACGCCGCAGCAAAACCTTCCCTGTGAGCACCTTCAAATACGCGCCTCTTACGGCCTGGAGAGAACCTGCGCCTTCTACATGGGCGGCACTGGACAAGTACATTTTGGAACGCGCCAAGATCGACGACGAAACACGCCAGCTTGTTGCGCTCTTCGATGAAGCGCTTAAGTTGCCCGGAATCGTGGGAGCTACCGGAGCTGTCGATTGTCCCCTGTGCGAGACACCGGGCGCTCTGACAGCAGCGCGTATCCTTGCCATTCGCACCCATGTCGAAGATGCAGCAGGATTCAAGGTGGCCGAGGCTACCGCGCGATCGACCCTTGACCAGCTAGCGGTCTCGGCGACCGTACTGCTCGCCGCCGCGATAGGCATTTTGCCGGGCTTCGTGTGGCAGACCCACAGCCAACGCCACGCGGGTGGATTCACTGTTGCGCGCCTCCAGACATTGCTCGGCGAGCAGGCCGATGGCCTCATCCGCCCCTGGCTTACCGCGCTCCGGACGCTCATCCGCGCATCCCGCGCATCCCGTCACAAAGCCGCCGCGGCGAAGGCCCTAATCGCAAAACAGACTTCCTCGCTGTCCGGCCTTGATCCGCTGGCGCTTCGCACGGCCCTCGCGACTCTTTCATCGATGCACGAATCGCTTCGGCTGGCCGTTGAGGCATATGCAATTCCGGCTGACGCCCTCGTCGCAGCGCTCGGGGCGGTGATCGATGTCCAGTCCGACACCGCTGGCTGGCAGGATTTTCTCGACATCGCCAGGGACCCGGCCGCGTTGCGTAAGGGGTTGATCGAGTGCCGCGCCCGCGCTACTGTGCAGAAGGAGCTTGAGAAGGCCCTCAAGCAGATCGACACCGCCAAAGAAGCGCTTCTCAACGATAAATTTGTCGACTATAGCGGCGCCACTCAATCGTGGTGGGAGCGGCTGCGGCCGGACGAGGCGACGTTCTTCTCTACGGTCCAGCCGCGCAGCGGCACCAAACGGACGATTGATTTCAAAGCAGGACTCTCTGCCAATCGAGACCGCTCAGCGCCAAAGATGCGCGACGTCATTGCCATCTTCAGCCAGTCCCAGCTTCATTGCCTCGGGTTGGCGCTGTTCCTCGCCCGCGCCCAGCACGAAGGCTTCGGCTTCATCGTTCTCGACGACCCCGTTCTGTCTAGCGACAACGACTACCGCGTTCACTTCGAGTCCACAGTCATAGAGGCGCTTCTGCACCTGCCGATTCAGGTCATCGTTCTGACCCAGCATCATGCCGCATGGGAGAACATTGAGATTCTATATCGCCATCTTGGTGTCTCGACCGCGCAGCTGTATATCGACTCGCCGCAGACCGACACGATCATCGAGAACACGAGTGGCACCCTAATGGCAAAGATCAATCGCGCCAAGACTCTAGCGAAGGGTGGTCATCCGAAAGTTCGGAAGGAATGCGGAATCCAGCTTCGTGACGCAGGAGAGTTGTTCTGCAAAGAGATGCTCGTCAATAATAGTCGCACCAAGGGCGACCAGAGCGCTACACTAAGCAACTATGAGGGGAAGACGCTGGAGTGGCTATGCCCTCACGTCGAACCGCTCCTCGACAAGAGTCCTTCTCACCCTGGCAAGCTGGAGGTCTTCAAGAAGACTGTTAATTCAGCGTGCCACGACAACACGCCCCCTGGCCCAAGTGAAATGACCCAAGCCTGCGGTGAGATTCGAAAATTCGCAAAAGAATATCTAGGCCGGCCGGCCGACGCCAAAGACAACCCGATTGTGGCCGCGGCGAAGTAGGCGTCGATCGCGTGCCGCATCTTGAACCGGATGACCGAGCTTGGCGACCGGCCTCGGGTGCGATTCGCCGCTGAGATCTCCAGGTCGGCGCGGTCTTCGTGGCCCTAAGGTTTATGCGCCAACGCCTAGAAGAAACCACAGATACGATTTCCTCTCTCTCTCACTCTGAGCACCAAACCAAGCGCGGCCGACGCTGCCCTCCAGGCGACTGCGCCGGGGTCATCCCAGGGCAAGATATCAATCTCGAATCCGTCCGCCCGCCGTCGAAACAACACTGCTGTGTAGCGGTAGTTGAACCCGCCTTGGGCGGGTGTTGGAAGATTGAGTCGCTCCATGCGATTGTTGCCATGCCAGGTGAGCGGCCGATCATTCCACCGGAGATTCCCTAGCGTCAGCAGTGGATGTCCGATTGTGACGTGCTCAGAACCGTAGTCGCTGTGGTCATAGCCGAAGAACCTGTTTCCGCCGCAGGGCAGTTCCAATTGACTGTGAGAACCGCTCGAAGACATCGACCCGGTTTCTATCCAAGAGTGCGTGAAGTTTTCAGGAGTTAAACCTGCGCCGACAGCCTCCCGGAATACCCGCTGCCGTCCCGCGTCGATATCTGGAGCCTCTGGCAGGGTCTCCGGTTCCACAGGAGGCCTCCCTGGCCTCCTCCGTGCCTCTCGGTACGCTTCGAGCAACTCCGCCGTAAGCGGCGATGCCTCCCTCGCAACAGCTGTCCACGCGCCATCCCATGTTCCCGCCTCTAGAGCTTCCCGACCAGCCACCACAACTTCGGTGTTTGAGATCAGCGCACTCTCTGTCAGATTAGCCGACCCTACAACGTATCCAGTTTCGGCGGTAGCCTCGAAGAGGTAGAGCTTCGGATGAAAAGCATTGCGTGGTGTCTGTCCGCGAATCCCTACGACCTCCGGAGACGCGAGACGTACCGTGCTTCCAGGCAGGTCCGCCAGATACCGGAGGGCCTCCGGCTCGGTAATCCCGTAGTCGAGCGCCAGTGACCAGACCGTTTTTTTGTACCAGTCGTTGTGAGAGAGTTTACATGACAACCTGGGGCTGGGAAACCGGTTTTGGTAGTAGGAAAGGGGTATAGAGTCTGTGTGAAAACCGCTTTTGCGAGTCACGTATAGTGCGCCTTAAGGAGGCGCGATGAAATTCTTGACCTACAACCCGGAGCAAGCGTATCTGCTGCCGCCCAGCGTGCGGGAGGTGCAGGGAGAAGATCGCATCTGTTTTTTTGTGCACCAAGTCGTGGAGCGGCTGGAACTGAGTGCGTTTGAGCAGGGCTAGGTGGAAGAAGGCCGCCCGGCCTATCATCCGGCGCTGTTGCTGAAGGTGTGGCTGTATGCCTACGCGCTGGGCGTGACCTCGGCCCGCTGTCTGGAACAGCGGGTGCGGGAGGACCTGGCGTTCCGTTATCTGGCGGCCGGAGCGGGGCCGGAGTTTTGGACGCTGAACCAGTTTCGGACACGGCACGCCCGTGCCCTGAACGATCTGTTCACACAGGTGGTGGAGTTGGCGCGGTCGCTGGGAATGGGGCGGCTGGGACAGGTGGCCATGGACTCGACGCGGGTGGCGGCCAACGCCTCGCGGGACCGGGTGGAGACGGTGGCCAAGTTGCGGGCAGAGCGAGCCAAAATTCGGTGGCAGATTCGTCGCTGGCAGAAACAATGTGACGCGCAGTCCTGCGAGGAAGCGGCTGGCCAGCAACTGAGCGGCAAGCAGATGGCAGCGCTGGAGAAGCGGCTGGAAGAAATCCCGCGATGCCTGGAGCGGTTGCGCAAAAGCGGGCTGAAGCGGCGTTCGGAAACCGATCCCGACAGCCGGTTCTTGCGCGACCGCAAGGGATTCACGCTGGGTTACACGGCGGAGGTGGCGGTCAGCGAAGATCATCTGATTGTCGAGCAGGCTGGCGTCTTCCACGGTTTTCCACCAACTCCTTCCTCTCGTTGCTCTTACACAACTTCAGGGCGTCTGCTTTCGCTCGCAACGCCTACGCCTAGCCCTCTTGATGGGCGAGTTTTCTGACAGTTTCTTGACAGTCGTTGCTGCCACGGTCATGCTCTACGGGCTGTGCAGCACGTTGTTGCAGTAATGGTTTTTGATCTGCAATAGCCCGGCTCCTCGTTAGGCCGCGCTTTGTCGAGCCATTCGGGGTCCACAACGAAGCTGTAGTGGCCGCTCCCTATTTTCTTCTTCGCCTTTGCAAATCATTTATCCGGAGGCGTCAATTTCTCCTTTTCCCCGCAACCCACGAGTGATTGGGCAAGTGCGGGCTCGGCCGATACATCCGTTTCCATCCTCAGAAGGGATGGATGTGCGATCCTGGCCCAAGTCAGAGCAGACCCCCTGTCCGGCATGGCTGCGACCCGACCGTATCATGCGATGAAACGATCCATCCTCCGCCGTTATTCGGTCGGACGGTGGCGCTTCGTAGTGGACCCTCTGCTAGGGAGTTGGGGGCACCGGGCCGGCAACCACCAATACCTTTTCCCATGGAGAGGACATTCAGGAACCCGGCCTTGGGTGAGGACGGATCAGGCTGTGACTTGGACGCTGTGCGCCGGCACCTGATCGAGCCTGTCGGCCAAGCGATCCTGTTCCCTCTCCAGGTCGTACTGGCTCTGGAGGCCCATCCAGAACTCTGCAGAGTTGCCAAAGAAGCGCGAGAACAGTAGGGCTGTCTCCGCCGTGATCGACCGCTGACCGTGGATGATCGCATGGATCCGGCGAGCATCCACACCGATTACCTGAGCCAGCCGGTACTGGGTGATCTTCAGAGGGCCGAGAAACTCCTCATTAAGAATCTCACCGGGGTGAATGGGGGGTAGTTTTTTACGGCTACGCGCCACTGATCTGCTCATGTCTTTGACTCCTTCTTGCTCTCAGGTCCTTGCGCTCTCAATGGTAATCCACGATCTCGACCTGATAGGCATTCCCTGGCTTCCAGAAAAAGCAGATCCGCCACTGGTCGTTGATACGAATGCTGTGCTGACCTTTTCGGTCTCCTGAAAGCGCCTCCAGACGGTTCCCTGGAGGCACCCGCAGATCGTTCAAGTTCTTGGCGTTGTTCAAGATCATCAGTTTGGCCTGGGCACGGCGCTGGATGTCCGCGGGAAATGTCCTGCACCGTTTGCGGTTTGCAACCGCTTCGGTATCGAGGTTCTTGTAACTCTGGATCACCTCTTAGCTATAGTGTGATCCACTAATAGTGTCAAGAGCTATTATCGATCGAAACTATGATCCGCCGGTCGAGTTCGAGCAGCAGGCGGAAGGACTGCTAATGATGTCGCTCCGCGACGACATGCTTGCTTGGCTCCCCCCCGACTCCCGAGACTTGCCGCTTTCGGGCCAGAATTGATGCCTCCAGATGTTGGCTGAGCTACGGGCACTTGATCGAAGTCCGTATATTGGAGCGTGTAAGTGAGATCGCGAGCGGCGGGTAACATGACCCTTGCTGATGCGCGTGTTACCCTTGCGAGGCTTCCTGCTGAAATGAAGCTTGTGGCCCCATACCGTTCACTTTGGCAAGAATACATCCTGCAATTTCCTTCGCACTGCGTTCCATTCGCCGGGGGATAACGGTCCGGTTCCAGGTGCCCCGTCCCGGTTGCGATTCCCCAAGCAGGCTTGCCGCCTACGACCGGAGAACGGGTGTGAGGTTGCGCCATTTGCCGCTGGCCTTCGCTGGTTCCGCTTTGTTCCGACGCAAGGCTCGCGCCAGAACGGTCCCCTCGCCTGGCAGGCGTCTGTCACTCGCTCTTGCCCTTGTCGGCCCTGCCCGTCACTGGCTTCGTCGGCGCTGTTCCTCCCGTGTCAGGGTTTGGCCGTTTCCGCCATTTGCGGGTGAGCGGAAACGCTCACAAACCCTTAAACTTTCAGGAGGAAACACATCATGGCTAACCCCAAACCCATCTCTGAAGTCCGCATCGGTCGCGTCAAGGCTGCGATTTGGCCGAACGGAACCGACGGCCGCACGCGGCACAATGTCACCTTCTCTCGTCTCTACAAGGACGGCGATGAATGGAAGTTATGCCGTGCTCGGCATAACTTCCATTATGCCGTGCGTCAGGTCATGCCGAGTGGGTCGGGTTTTTGACGCGAAACGCTGATCAGAAACGGGTTCTTGTTGGGGTGACTCGGCATAATCCCGGATGCTTCTCTTGAGGCCAACCAGGCCGATGGAGGAGTTCATGATTGAGACTCTTTTTTGCCGGACTCGTGTCGTCGCCCGTTTTCGGCAGGGCCCTCTGGGCCCTTACATGGAAGAACTGGCGACGACTCTTGTGCGGGAACGCTATTCTCGCGAAACCATCCGTAACTATCTCTGGTCCATTGCAAGCTTTGGTGCCTGGCTTGCGGAACAGGGGTTGGGTTCATCCGACGTCAAGGAAGCGTCGATGCAGCGTTATCTGAGCGGCTTTCGACGCCGTCCGTCTGGGGGCCTGACCCATGCGTCAGCCGGCTTGACGCCGCTGCTGAGCCTCCTGCGGCAAGGAGGCGTGGCGGTTGGCGTTGCTCCGCCCTCGCCCCCGACCATCGTCGATCAATGGTTGCTCGGCTTCGAGCATCATTTGGAACAGGTGCGAGGGCTTACAGTCTCCAGTGTTCGACGTTACCGGCCCTTTGTCCGAAGGTTCTTGAGCGTCTACTTCGATGCCGGGGAGACAAGCTGGCAAGCGTTGACCGCAGCGGATGTCGCCGAGTTTGTCTACCGAGAAGCCCGCGGTCGCACCGGTCTGGGACGTAAGGCTCCTGGTACTGCTGTCCGGGTCTTTCTGCGCTTTCTGGTATCGTGCGGAGAGATCCGTCCAGGACTCGAGGCAGCGGTGCCGGTCATGCGCCAACCCAGCCATGCCGCGCTACCGAGGCAAATCTCCGCCGACCAAGTCACAGAGATTCTGAACGGTTGCCGACGCAGCACGCCCAAAGGCCTTCGCAACTACGCCATTCTTCTGTTGCTAGCCCGGCTCGGACTGCGCGCCAAAGAGGTGGTCGCTCTCCGACTGGACGACATCGATTGGGAGAACGGAACCCTGTCGCTTCGTCCGGGAAAGACACGCCGGGAGCGGCGCTTGCCCTTGCCCGAAGATGTCGGTCAAGCGATCGTGTCCTATTTGAAAAGCGGCCGCTCGGAAAGCGCTCATCGGCAGATCTTTCTTCGTGTTCGAGCCCCTATTGTTCCGTTGAGCGGAAGCAACGCCGTCACGCGGATCGTCCAGCGCGCCCTACAGCGGGCCGGTCTCCAAACCGGCCGATGGATGGGCGCTCACATCTTCCGACACTCGGCTGCATCGGCCATGGTCTGCCGGGGCGCGAGCTTCAAAGACGTCGCCGACGTTTTGGGACACGACCGCCTTCACACCACCGGCATCTACGCCAAGCTGGACCTCCCCGCTCTTTCCAAAATCTCCTTGCCGTGGCCGGGAGGTGCAGAGTGACTCCGCAGAAAATGAACGCGAAATTGGACGCCTACTGTGATCTTCGGGAAGCGCTGGGATTCCAGCCTGGAAAGAACAAGAATACCCTTCGAGACTTCCTGCGATATTGGCAGTCGAAAGGATGTCCCGCGCCGATCCGGTCCCAGATCGCTGTGGAATGGGCCTGCTTGTGTCGGACTCCCGCCCGCCGCCTCAGTGTGGTTCGGTGTTTTCTCTCGCACCTGCGGGCGACTCTGCCTGAAACGGAGATTCCTGACCGCACCTTGGTGGCGGCTTATCGCCGTCCCCAACCCTACATCTTCTCGGCCCAGCAGATCCAAGCCGTGATGTCGGCTGCGCTGCGGGCGCGGCCTCGGGGAACTCTGCGTCCCCATACACTGCACACCTTCATCGGATTGCTTGCCAGCACCGGGTTGCGCGCCGGCGAAGCTTTGCGGTTGACCGTACCCGATGTGCAGCTAGACCTGTGCCCGCCGCGGCTTCAGATCCTCGACAGTAAGTTCCACAAGTCTCGGCTGGTGCCGCTGCATCCGACTACTGCCGGACAGCTGAGGAGTTATGTCCAAAAGCGAAAAGAGCTCGGGCTGGATAGCTTCTCCGGTGCGTTCTTCGTCTCGAATCGGGGTGCCGCGCTGCCGTCCTGGGTCCCCAGAAACTGGTTTCTCAAACTCACTCGAAACCTGGGATGGAGAGTCCCGGACGGCCAACCACGGCCTGTCTTGAACGCGTTCCGACACACCTTTACTGTCAGACGGATGGTGACGTGGCACGAGGAGGGTGTCGAGGTCCTGTCGCTGCTTCCCCACCTCTCCGTCTATCTGGGACACCTGCGCCCGGAGGAAAGCTACTGGTACCTGAGCGCTGTGCCTGAACTGCTCGGTGCAGCCGCCCAACGCTTTCAGCAATACTCCAGCCGGGGAGGTGACCGATGATTGCCGAATCCTCCCTGCTGGGGCCCCACCTCCAGGCCTTCTTCTCTCAGTACCTGCGCGTTCAAAAACGAGCTAGCCCCGAGACTGTGGCCAGTTATCGAGATACGTTCCAGCTCCTGCTGCAGTTTGTTCGTAGCACTCGCCGAATCGAACCCTCCTCATTGCACCTCAAAGACCTGGATGCTCCGCTCGTCTTGAGCTTCTTGGAGCATCTGGAAATGCAGCGGAATAACTCCGTGCGTTCCCGCAATCTCCGTCTTTCAGCCATTCGATCCTTCTTTCGCCTCGTGACCCTTCGCGATCCAGCCAGCATCTCCATCGCCCAGCGTGTGCTGGCCATCCCCATCAAACGAGAAGATAAGAAACTGATCGGGTACCTCACCCGCCCGGAGATCGAGGCCTTGCTGGCTGCTCCCGACCGCTCCCAGTGGTTTGGTCGGCGGGACTATGCTCTCTTGCTGACCATGTATAACAGCGGCGCTCGCGTCTCCGAGATGATCGCGCTCAACCGCGATCAGGTCTGTTTAGGAACCGCCGCCTACTTACATCTGCATGGCAAGGGCCGTAAGGAACGCAGCGTGCCTCTGTGGCTGAAAACTGCCCGCACGCTGAAGGCTTGGTTCGGCGAACGCACACAACCGGCCTCATCACCCGCCTTCCCGAACGGACGCGGAACAATGCTGTCACGCGACGGGGTTGATTACATCCTGCAGAAGACCGTTCGGCTGGCCTCCGCCCATTGCTGTAGCCTCAGGACAAAGAGGGTCTCCTGCCACGTTATCCGGCACTCCACGGCCATGCATCTGCTTCAGGCCGGCGTCGATATCGCAGTGATTGCCCTATGGCTCGGCCACGCGAGCCTTGAGACGACTCACATGTACTTGGAGGCCGACCTCGCGATCAAAGAACGAGCGTTGCAAAAGGTCACTCCTTTGGGCGGTCGGTTCTATAGATTCCGAACAGACGACAAGCTGTTGGCGTTTTTAAACTCCCTCTGATTATGCCGAGCAAAAACCCTTGAAACAGCCTCCCAGCATCCGTTCACCCTGCCCACTCGGCATGACCTGGCACGCGGCATAATGGAAGAGCACGCAGAGCTTCGGTCGCAACGACCTGTTGGTGCTTGCCAAAGTGGCTGATCAGGCCCACTCGCGCATCTTCGAGCTTCAGCAGGCAGAAGAGCCTCAGGCAGAATCCTAATGCGACGCGCATCAGAGAGCGGCGGGACAATCCCCGCCGCGATCCGATCCTTTCGACAACGAGAATGGAGACTCCTGGTACCTCTCAGCGTGGTTTTCACCCTGTTGTGTTCTCTGACACTACGCCCAGGAAACCGCTCGCAAACACGAGCGGCTACATCATCGCCAGCCCCACGTGGGTTATGCGCCGGAAGCGCCAGCACGAATCTGTCAACGGAGTGTACAACCGTTCGATGGATTCTTTCGCCCCCCTTGGTTGTCCAGGATCTCTTGGTGTAACTAGCGCATGACCTGCCGCCGACGCCCAAATCGCTCCGTCGGATGCTGATCGATCGCTTGCTCAGGGCGCGGCGCCCCTCGATCGATGTCTTCGTGGTCGATGTCAGCAGGCCCGAAGACGCTGCTTAAAGTTCGCGGTTCGGCAGGAACTACATTTCCATCTCGATCCCGCAAAGCTCGCGGGATATCTCCTGCTCCAGCACATTTCCCAACTCCGCCTCGTGGCTCCTGTCCAGAGAGTGGTCCACTATCCCGGCGGGCCATTCGAGCGACGATTCCGGGCCGCGTTCGCCGCCCGTGCCCTCGGCGTGCTGCTTCTCAACGGTGCGGGGTATCCCTTCGAGGGCCGAGACGCTCTCTGGTGTTGGCCTCCAGCCGCTTGCGTAGCGCCTTGGCATCGTCGGTGACGAGTACGGCTGATCTCCACGTCGAGGCTGTTCTGCGTGGTCAGGTGTGAGTGCCATGCCTCCATCGCCGCGATCACATTGTCTCAACGTGCGGCCCTGGAACGCATGCGCGATCGAGGCCCATGCTTGGTTAAGATGGCGAAGCTACGGGTCGCCGAGACCGAGTCCGAACTCGCCCGCCGGCAGAACGGATACCTAGCGTCTGTCCCAGGTGGGTACTGTCAAGTTAAGTAGTTTGGCGGCATTCTCGCCGCTCGCCGCCACCGCTAAGTCATTGATTCTCAGTCTCTGATCCAACAGAATCCTTCCGCAAAACGGGCGGATTCTGCTCAACTTGACAGTACCCTCTGGAGGAGATCGCTCAACATAGCGGAACCAAGCCGCCGTTTCTAAAACGTCAACCGTAGCGTGAACTGGAACTGCCGCGGATCGAACGCCGAGGCGAACGAGAGCGGTTCCGTGACTGGCCCGCGCCGCCCAACGAGATTTGCCGGAAGGTCTTCAATGGACGCGTTTCCAACAACGCCGTTCACCGTCTTGAAATTGGTGCGGTTCAGCAGGTTGAACGCTTCGCCGATGACCTGCAGGTTCACTGTTTCCGACAGCGGGATCGTGCGGGTGAGCCTCATGTCGACGCTAAAGAAATCCGGGCCCTTCCCGGCGTTGCGGCCGAGGCCCCACGGGCGGTGGGTGTCGGTATGGCGGTCGCCGAGCGAATCGAAGCCGGTAGTCAGGTTGAATGGCGCAAACGAGTTCGCCGCCACGATTCCGGACAGCGTGAAATCCGCTAGCAGGTTGTGCCCGAAGCCTCGCCCCTTTGCGGCTTCCCACGGGGATTGGGCTATGGCATTGGCGACGAAACGGTGGCCGCGGTGATAGGTGGAGAGGGCGCGTTCGTTCCGGGCGTCCCACTGGATATGCGGCTGATATGACGAATTGTAGTCCGTGGCCTCGTCCATGGCCTTGCTCCAGGTGTGATGCGCAGAGATCGAAAACCCATCCGAGAACCGCTTCTCCAACTTCACGATCATCGCGTGGTAGTCCGATCTTCCCCAGCTGCCATACGCGTTGTCCTGCAGGATCAGAGGGTTGCGAAAGCCGGCCACCGGCCGGCCGGTGGCCGGGTTGGTGCCTGCTTTGTAGACGTTCAAGTCCAGCGGCCGTATCAGGTGGACGCCGCGGTTGTAGTTGTAGGCCACGGACACGGCGTAACCCGCAACTTGGCGCTGAATTTCAAAGCTGCCTTGCAGGGAGTATGGGTTCACGATGTCATCCACGACCCGGAAACCGATGCGCAGCGGGTATCCCGGGCCCGGCACGATACCGTGAGGCGCCAGGTCTTCCGGCAGGATGGCCCGCTGACCGAGCACACCCCGGGCCTGGAGAGTCTGGTAGATCTCGGCGGAAGTCAACGACCGGCCCGTCAAGGGGCTCTGAATCCCGCCGACACCCGTCAAGGGGATGAACACCTGGTTGATCTGTGGGGTTTCGCCGAGCAGGTCGTTGATATACCCGATATGGCCGTCGATTCGAGAATAGTAGATTCCGAAACCGCCCCGCACCACGGTCTTTGGGTCCGGGCTCCAGGCAAATCCGGCCCTTGGCGCGAAGTTATTGTAATCACGCGGGAAATTCGTCTTCAGCTCAAGCTCGTAACGCAGTCCCAGGGCCAGAAGCAAGTTCGGCAAGACCCGGATCGAGTTCTCGGCGAAGAAGTTCATCCGGTGAGCCCAGCCCGTCCAGTTTGGATTCCCGAAGCCCTGCTGGTAAACGGTGGGCAAGCCAAGGGCAAACGCCTGCAAGGCCGAAATGGGAGCGTCGATGGCCCCGGCGAGACGAGCCGCGCCGGCACCGGCCAGCAGGGCTTTGATCCTCTGCGACGTTCCAAGCCCCGCTGCGCTGTCAATCACATTGCTGAGCGGGATGGCCTCTCCGAAAATAAATCTTCCACCAAAGAAGGTCTCCGCTTGCGCGCTATCGCGGATGGGATTGATGTCGGCACCAAACTTGAGCGTCTGGCTGCCGGACACGCGCATGAAGTTCTGGCGTATCTGGAAGACCCGCTCGACGACTCGCACCGGGAGAATGAAGTCCCTGCCGAAGCTAATCGCGCCGATATCGATCGCGGGGCCGAACTTGTCGGTCGGGTACACGCCAAAGTCGTGATACCCGAAGCCTACACGCGTCTCGCTGACCCAGCGGGGGTTGATCACCCAGGTATCCCCGAATGCGGCGGCGAAATCATTGACATTCGAGTTGCTTCCTCTGCTGCGAGCCGTGAGCGCCCCAAAATTGATGTTGTCGCTCTCCTGCCCACTCCAGTTTCCCCGGAAGAACAGATTGTGGCCGGTGCCCTGGACTGGGTAATTTAGACACTGAGGTTGGGAATTAACTACCCTGGTGTCATATGAACAAAAAACATCATCGTATTGCAGCCGACGTAAAAGCCGATATCCTACGCCGCGTCAAGGAAGAAGGCATCTCGGTGGCCCAGACCGCCAAGGATCACGGTATTTCTGAAGGGACCATCTATGGTTGGATGGTAAAGGGAGCAACCGGTGCCCCGTCCTGGGCGGAGTTCTCCCGGCTTCAGAAGCAGAACAGAGAACTCCTGGAACTCGTGGGCGAGATCACGCTCAAGCTCTCCATGACCCAAAAAAACAATTGAGCGAAGGAAGAAACAAATCAGCGCTTGCCCGAGCCCTTGGCATATCCCGCGCGAGCCTGTATTACGTCCCAAGAATGAAGGAGAAGGACTGGCGCCTCAAGGTCCGCCTGGAAAAAGAGCTGCAGATCCATCCCTCCTACGGCTCCCGGCGAATTGCTACGGCACTGGGACTCTGCCGCCAGCGGGCGCAGAGGGTCATGCGTCTGTTTGGCATCAAGCCCTACCGCAGGAGAGGCAAAAAATGGAGAAAATCCAAGGTTTCCCGGACCTATCCCAACCTCCTGCTCGCGGTCATGCCCGCATATGCAAACCACATCTGGGCAGCGGACTTCACCGAGTTCGTGCAGCACGGAAAGAAGGTCTATGTGGCGACCGTGATCGATCTCTACACCCGCCGGATCCTGGGAATCCAGGTTACGGTGAGAAAGGGAGCCGCGCTCACCATTCAGGCGCTTTCCAACGCCCTGCTCCATCATCCGCGCCCGGATCTATTCCACTCCGACAACGGGAGGGAGTATGACTCGATGGCGTTCACTGAAATCCTTGATGGATGCGGCATCGTGATTTCACGGAGCCGCCCGGGGTGCCCTTGGGAGAACGGATACCAGGAATCGTTCTACGACAAATTCAAGGTTGACCTGGGAGATCCGAACCGCTTCAAAACACTGGGGGAGCTAGTGGCGGAGATCTACCGCACCCTGTGGGACTACAACAACACGCGGATTCACTCCGCGCTCAACATGCCGCCTGTGGTATTCGCCAAACGGCATGCGTTAGTCGCGTAAAAAACTCTCAGAATCAGTGTCTAAAGAAATCAGTCCTTGACACTCTGAGAACGGAAGGAAATACTTTCCTGATTCCACGGTGTCGTGATCGAGTCCGACAAAGAGGCGCATTTCATCTTCGTACTTCCAGTCGATGAACTTCCTCCGAATAAGTTTTTCCATAAGCTTCTCGGTTTGTTTAAGTATTCTCGCTGGATCAATCTTTATCTTGAGCGGGCGCTTTGCGTAAATGACTGTAGCGAGTGGGTTATCTGGAACATCGAACCCCAAACACATGCCCGTGTGCTTCTCTGCATAGTGACCCCACATAAGCGGATTGCTCCACGACTTGCTGAAGCAAATGAGCCCTCTGTTCTCGTTGATTTGCTCTTTTGTCGTGAGAAACGCCGCGCGGATATCCTTGTCCCCTGCATCGACGCCTAGCAGTTCAAACGGTATTGTCAAGTTGAAGCTGAGGGACGTTTTTGATGCCCAGCATGGCGGGTTCACGACGGGTTGGAGCCCAGCATCTTGGGGGTCGATCGACGAACTGTTCGTCAACTTGACAATGCCGTCCGCGGGGGGGAGGTCCTCACCGCCCGCCAGATCTGGCCATGCGGTAGCCGACCTGGCGTTCGGTGAAGACGTAGGCAGGGCTGTTGGCGTCATCGCCGAGCTTGCGGCGGAGCTTCTTCACGAAGGCGCGCACCAGCCGAGAGTCGCCGGCGTACCGCCCGCCCCACACCTGCCGCAGCAGGGAACCGTATGTCGATACCCGTCCGGCGTTGACCGAAAGCGCGCGGAGCAGCTCGTATTCGGTGGCGGTCAGCTGCACCGGACGGCCGGCCAAGCTCACCCGGCGTTCCTCGTAGTGAATGGCCAAGTCCCCCAGCAGATAGGGTTCGGGCGGCTCGGCCCGCCGGCGCAGGGCCGCCTGGATTCTCGCCACCAGTTCCGTCGGCGAGAAGGGCTTGACCACGTAATCGACCGCTCCCATCTCCAGGGCCCTTGCGATCGTCTCGGCCCCGCCGTAGCCGGAGATGAAGATGACCGGCAGACCGGCCAGCGCGGGGAGGCTTTGCATCAGCTCGACGCCGTCGGTCCCGGGCAGCAGCAGATCCAGCAAAACCAGCTCGGGCTGGTTGCTCTTGAGGAGGCCGGGCACCTCCTTCGGGTCGCCGGTCACCAGCGGGTAGTAGCCCGCTTTCTCGAGAATGCCCCGCACGTACACCAGTGTCTGCGGGTCGTCGTCCACCACCAGGATGCGGGTCGGCTGCGGCCCCTCACGCCGCCTGCGGGCAGGGGTCCGGACGGAACCCTCGGCGGCGCCCTGGCCGGCCTCCTCGATCACCGGAATCGTGAAGGTGAACCGCGTACCCTTGCCCGCCCCGCCGCTCTCGGCCCAGATGCGGCCTCCGTGCGCCTCCACCAGCCCCTTGCAGATGGCCAGACCCAGGCCGAAACTCCCGCCGCCGCGTTCGCGATCGCCGCCGGCGACGCCAGCGTGCTTCCGGAACAGGTGCGGCAGCTGGTCGGCCGGCACGCCCTGGCCATCGTCAGCTACCGAGAGTGCCACATACACGCCGTCCCGCGCCGCAGCGACCCGGATCGGGGACGACTCGGGAGAGTGGCTCGCCGCGTTGGAGAAGAGGTTGTTCAGAACTTGGACGATGCGCCGGCTGTCGGCCAGCACCCGGGGCAGGTCCGGCGGCAGGTCGATGCGGAGGGCGTGCCGGCCGCCGCTGCTCAGGAACGTGTTCCGGGCCTGGTCCACCAAGCCGGCGACCTCCGTCAGGTCGGGCGAGACCGACAGCGTGCCCGCCTCGATGCGCCCCGCATCCAGCAGGTCGCTGATCAGGCCGCGCATGTGATCGGTCTGCTCGTCGATGATCCGGAAGAACTGCAGCATCTCGGCCGGGTCCAGAGCCGAGGAAGCGCCCAGCACGGTCGCGGTCGAGCCCTTGATCGAGGTCAGCGGGGCCCGCAACTCGTGGCTCACCATACCCAGGAAATCGGCCCGCAACCGCTCCAGCTCCTCGAGCGGCGCCAGGTCCTGCATGGTGACGACCACGGATTCGACCGCACCGTCCGCCGAACGGATCGGCGTGGCGTTGACCAGCGTCTTGACGCTCCGGCCGTCGGGGACCGAGATCACGATCTCCTCGGCGCGCACCAGCTCGGGGCTGCTCAGCTCCTGCGCCAGAGCCAGCGGGAACTCGTCCAGGGCAATCTCCCGCCCGTCGGCGCGCCGGTACGTTAGAACCTCCAGCAACTGCTCCGGGGAGCGGTCCGGCATGCGCAGGCCCCTGACGATCCGCTTCGCCTCCCGATTGAGCGACACCGGGTGGCCGGTCCTGGCATCGAAGACCACCACGCCCACCGGCGAGGTATCGACCAGGGCTTCCAGGTTGGACCGGGCTCGCTGCTCGTCCTGGTGCGTGCGGGCGTTGGCGATGGCTGTCGCCGCTTGCGACGCGAACAGCACCAGGACCTCTTCGTCCTCATCGGTGAACTCCGGTCCGCCCTCCTTCTCGGCGAGAAAGAAGGTGCCGATGTGCACGCCGCGATGGCGTATCGGCGTTCCCTGCAAGGTCTTCGACCGCATCAAGTCCGAGGAAAAGCCGAGCGACCGGACGTAGTCGGGCAGGTCCCGCAGCCGGATTGCGCCCGGCAGGTCCCGGAAGTGCTCGAACAGCCGCCGCCCGTCAGGCCAGGCCGCCAGCTGCTGGTGCTCGTCGGGCGTGAAGCCGGAGGTGACGAAGTCCAGGGGCTGTCCCGCCTCGCCGATGGTCGTAATCACGCCGTAGCGGGCTCCGGTCAGCGCGCGGGCGCTGTCGACGACCTCGCGAAGGACCGTGCCGAGGTCGAGGCTGGAGCTGATGCGCAGGACGGCCGCGCTCAGCCTGGAGATGCGATCCCGCAGCGCCTCGTTCTCCCCTCTTGGTTCCTCGTCGTTCTTCATTTCCCCACCTCCATTGCAATGCGGGCAGCAGGCGGTTCCGCCTTGCCGCTCAGCGGGCGGATGCGGCAACCGGATTCAGCTCAGATGGTACTGATTATAGCGATTCACGGTTGAATTCACAAGATCGTCACCATAATAAGCTCATATATCACACCTAATTCACAAGAAATAGTTTATACCCTTTTCAAGGGAGAGGTGTTTGACCGACAGACAATCGTCAGTGGACGCGCCTCGGCGGCCCTGCGGTCCGTCTTCGCGGCTTCCCAGAACCCGCCCCACCCCCATCACGGGCGCAAGCGCGCTGTCTTCGTCTTCGCGGCCTTCCTCCTTCTGACCGGCGGAAACGCCCGCGCACAGGGCCCGGTGGCGGCGGACCGTGCGGCGCTGGTAGCGCTCTACAACGCGACCGGCGGTGCGACGGACTGGAAGACAAACACAAACTGGTTGAGCAACGAGGCCCTCTCGGAATGGCACGGGGTCGACACGGACGCAACCGGCCGCGTTACGGAGCTGCATCTCGACGGCAATCAGTTGAGCGGGGCGATCCCGGCGGCGCTGGGGGATCTGACCAATCTCCAGATCCTGGATCTCTGCGGCAATGAGTTGAGCGGGGCGATCCCGGCGGAGCTGGGGGACTTGACCAACCTCCAGATCCTGGAGCTCTACGACACTGACTTGAGCGGGGCGATCCCGGCGGCGCTGGGGGATTTGACCAACCTCCGGATCCTGTATCTCTGGGGCAATGGGTTGAGCGGGGCGATCCCGGCGGAGTTGGGGAATCTGACCAGCCTGCAGGAGTTGTATCTCTGGGGCAATGAGTTGAGCGGGACGATCCCGGCGGCGCTGGGGGATTTGACCAACCTCCGGATCCTGCATCTCTACGACAATGGGTTGAGCGGGGCGATCCCGGCGGAGTTGGGGAACCTGACCAATCTCCAGGAGCTGTATCTCTGGACCAATGAGTTGAGCGGGGCGATCCCGGCGGAGTTGGGGAATCTGACCAGCCTGCAGGAGCTGTATCTCTGGGGCAATGAGTTGAGCGGGACGATCCCGGCGGAGCTGGGGAACCTGACCAATCTCCAGATCCTGCATCTCTACGGCAATGAGTTGAGCGGGGCGATCCCGGCGGAGCTGGGGGATTTGACCAACCTCCAGGAGCTGCATCTCTGGATCAATGAGTTGAGCGGGGCGATCCCGGCGGAGCTGGGGAGTCTAACCAACCTCCAGAAACTGGAGCTCCACTACAATAACTTGAGCGGGGCGATCCCGGCGGAGCTGGGGGCCTTGACCAGCCTCCAGAGACTGTATCTCCACGACAATGAGTTGAGCGGGACGATCCCGGCGGAGCTGGGGGATTTGACCAACCTCGTGGGGCTGTATCTCAACCAGAATGGGTTGAGCGGGGCGATCCCGGCGGAGCTGGGGGATTTGACCAACCTCGTGGGGCTGTATCTCAACCAGAATGGGTTGAGCGGGGCGATCCCGGCGGAGCTGGGGAACCTGACCAGCCTCCAGATCCTGTATCTCTGGGGCAATGAGTTGAGCGGGACGATCCCGGCGGAGTTGGGGAGTCTGACCAACCTCCAGAGGCTGTATCTCTACGACAATGAGTTGAGCGGCACGATCCCGGCGGAGCTGGGAGCCTTGACCAGCCTCCAGATCCTGTATCTCTGGGGCAATGAGTTGAGCGGCACGATCCCGGCGGAGCTGGGGGATTTGACCAACCTCCAGGAGTTGGGTCTCTCCCGGAATGAGTTGAGCGGGACAATCCCGGTCGAACTGGGAGCCTTGACCAACCTCCAGGGGCTGGGTCTCTCCCGGAATGGGTTGAGCGGGACAATCCCGGTCGAACTGGGAGCCTTGACCAACCTCCAGAGGCTGTATCTCTGGGGTAATGAGTTGAGCGGGGCGATCCCGGTGGAGCTGGGGAACCTGACCAACCTCCAGGAGCTGTATCTCAACCAGAATGAGTTGAGCGGCCCCCTCCCGCTAACCCTGTCGGCGCTGTCACAACTCTCGGTGTTGGATATACGGTCGACTACTTTGTGTGCGCCGCTAGATACTGCATTTCAGGTGTGGCTGGCGACAATCAATTTTCAGGGGGCCGTCTGCTTCGCGCCCCCGCCACCACCACCACCGCCGCCTCCACCTCCGCCCCCGCCGCCCCAACCGCCCGGCCCGGGAGGTGGCGGGGGCGGAGGCGGCCCGCGCCAAACGGTGCCGGACGCGCCCATAAATCTGATGGCGGAAGCCACAAATGGGGCGGTGACACTGACCTGGGCCGCGCCGGAGGACAACGGTGGCTCTGCGGTCACGGATTACGAGTACGGGATTAACGGAAGGGGATGGACTTCCATCGGCACCACCGGCACCACCCATACGGTCAGCGGCCTCGTCAACGGCACGGTCTACGTCTTCGAGGTGCGGGCGGTGAACCGGATCGGCAGGAGCCGGGCTTCCCTGCCAGCCGAGGCCACGCCGAGGGCGGCGGTGGCTCTGGACTTCGCGCATTTCGCCAATGGGACCGGCATCACCTCCGAGATGGTGCTCGTGAATGTGTCCCCCGATCCGATCCGGCCCGCAATCTACTTTTACGATCGAGGGGGCCGTCTCATTGACCCCGAATCGGTGGTGGACGTGACGGTCGATCTGGAGGTCACCGAGGACGGAAGCCTGACCGTCCGGACGGAGATGGAGCCGCTGGGGGAACTGACGATTTCAACCCACGGGCAAGGCGAGCTGGTGTCGGGATCGGTGAAGGTCCTCTCCGACGGTCCCATCGGCGGGTTGGTGCGCTATAGCGTCCCGGAGATCGGGGTGGCCGGGGTGGGGGCCAGCCCGCCCGTCGGCGACGCCCTCTTCCCGGTGCGCCGCCAGGCGGGAGGAATCCGCACGGCGGCGGCCCTCCACAACCCGGGAGAGGAAGCGATGGGGGTGAGCTGCCGATTGATGAGCGCGGGCGTCGCGCTGGAAGAGATGGAGATCCCCCTGAAGGCCAACGGGCAGGCGTCCTGGTTCATCGACCAGGCGTTCACCACGACCGACACGTCGGACTTCCTGGGGTCGGTGCGCTGCACCGCGCCCGGCCGGGGACGGTTCACCGCCATCGCCGTGGAGATGGATGCCGCCCAGCGCATCTTCAACACGCTTTCGGTGGTGCCGGTGGACCGCACGGGAGGCGGGGGCGGGGAGACGGTCCTGGACTTTGCGCATTTCGTCAACGGGACCTGGATCACCGATCTGGTGTTCTTGAACCTGGAGACCCAGCCGAGCGGTCCCGCCCCCACCCCCTTTCACACGGCCATCCTTCCGAGCCGTCCCGCTATTTATTTCTACGACACCGAGGGCAACCCGATTGCCGCCGCATCGGTGGTGGACATCACGGGCGATCTGGAGATCACCGAGGACGGCGCTCTGACGGTCCGCACCGAGATGGAGCCGCTGGGAGTACTCACGATCTCGACCCACGGGCGAGGGGAGCTGGTGTCGGGATCGGTGCGGGTGGTCTCGGAGGGTCCCATCGGCGGGATGCTCCGGTTTGAGCACCCCGATCTCGGGGTGGCCGGGGTGGGAGCCAGCCCGCCCGTCAGCGACGCCCTCTTCCCGGTGCGCCGCCAGGAGGGAGGAATCACGACGGGGGTCGCGCTCCACAACCTGGAATTGAGTGCGGGGTTGGTGCACTGCGACTTGATGCGAGAGGGTGTGCTGCTCGACGGCGCGAGCATCCCTCTGGAGGCCAACGGGCAGACGGCCTGGCTCATCGACCAGGCGTTCCCCGACACCGATACGTCCGACTTCGCAGGGTCGGTGCGCTGCAGTGCGCCAGGGGGAGATCTGTTTACCGCCGTGGCCCTGGAAATGGACCCCGGCACGCGCATCTTCACGACGCTTCCGGTGGTGCCGGTTCCAGAGAGGACGGATCGGGAATAGACGCCGGCAGTGTCTCTGTCTTGTCTGAGGGGCATGGGGGAATAGGGCATGCAGCGTCAACGCGGCGAGTTGGTTCCCGTCGGTGAAGTCATCCCCGATCTGGGCGGCCCACGTCCAGGCGATCTGCAAAGTCACGCCCCAGGCGTTACACCACTACACCCGGTTCGATCAGGTGAACC
The DNA here is from genome assembly GCA_965218055.1 of Terriglobia bacterium. Classification (GTDB taxonomy): domain Bacteria; phylum Acidobacteriota; class Terriglobia; order JAJPHL01; family JAPKYU01; genus CBDBKE01. Next base: position 2,867,947 of record CBDCKA010000002.1, on the reverse strand, counting down.
AGCTTGTCCGGGCCAGCGAAGCGGACCCAGAGCGCGGCTTCATGGTGCGAATGATGGCGCTCTGCTCGTTGCCCCGCACCAACCCCGGCAACCAACACCAGTACAAGCGGGTCAACGGTCCGTTCAAGCTAATCATGTACTCAAGCGGGGAAACCAAGCTCCCCTTCGGAAACTTCCCGCGCCTGATCCTGGCCTGGCTCTGCACTGAAGCGGTACGGACCCAAAGCCGCGACTCCGCGAGCGCATGGCGCATCTGGAAGGCTTGCTGGAAGGATTGCGCGAGGCCATCACCGTGCGGGCCACCGGCAGCTAGATTCTTCAATCAGGTCGAATCTGGTTATGGCGGAATGATATGCAGCACCCCGGCACCCCGGCACCCCTAAATTACCGTCGCCCTAGCACATTTCCCGCCGCATGTTTAGGGTGCGTTCGGATCCTCCTTGTCCTTCTCGCCGCCGGGAACGCCCGCGCACAGGGCACGGTGGCGACGGACCGGGCGGCGATGGTGGCACTCTACAACGCGACCGGCGGCGCGAACTGGACGAACAACACGAACTGGTTGACCAACGAGGCCCTCTCGGAATGGCACGGGCTCGACACGGACGCAAACGGTCGCGTCACAGGCCTGCGTCTCGAAAACAATGGGTTGATCGGGGAGATCCCGGCGGAGCTGGGGGACTTGACCAACCTTATTGCTCTGCGTCTCTACAGCAATAGCTTGAGCGGGGAGATTCCGGTGGAGTTGGGGGGCTTGGCCAACCTGGAGGAGCTGTCTCTCCGGGGCAATGCCTTGACCGGGGAGATTCCAGCGGAGCTGGGGGACTTGACCAACCTTATTGCTCTGCGTCTCTACAGCAATAGCTTGAGCGGGGAGATTCCGGCAACACTGGGGGAATTGGCCAACCTCCAGGAGCTGATTCTCTCCCGGAATGCCTTGAGCGGGGAGATTCCGGTGGAGTTGGGGGGCTTGACCAACCTTATTTCCCTGCGTCTCTACAGCAATCGGTTGAGCGGGGAGATCCCGATGGAACTGCGGGGCATGGCCAACCTCCAGGAGCTGGATCTCAACGAGAATATGCTGACCGGGGAGATCCCGGCAGCACTGGGGGAATTGGCCAACCTCCAGGTGTTGTCTCTCTGGAGCAATCGGTTGAGCGGGGAAATTCCGGTGGAACTGGGGGGCTTGTCCAACCTCCAACTCCTGTCTCTCTGGGGCAATGCCTTGACCGGGGAGATCCCGGCGGAGCTGGGGGGCTTGTCCCAGCTTCGGGTGCTGATTATCTCCCAGAATGTCTTGAGGGGGGAGATCCCGGCAGAACTGGGGGGCTTGTCCAACCTCGAAGAGCTGAATCTCTGGGGCAATCGATTGAGCGGGGAAATTCCGGTGGAACTGGGAGACTTAACCAACCTCCAACTCCTGTCTTTCCGGGGCAATGCCTTGACCGGGGAGATTCCAGCGGAGCTGGGGAATTTAACCAATCTTGAGAAGCTGTCTCTCAACGAGAATACGCTGATCGGGAGGATTCCGGCGGAGTTGGGGGACTTGACCAACCTTCGGGTGTTGTCTCTCTGGGGCAATAGCTTGAGCGGGGAGATTCCGGCGGAGCTGGGAAATTTGACCAATCTTGAGGAACTGTCTCTCTCCTCGAATGGGTTGAGCGGACCCCTCCCGCTAACCCTGTCGGCGCTGTCACAACTCTCGGTGTTGGATATACGGTCGACCACTTTGTGTGCGCCGCTAGATACTGCATTTCAGGTGTGGCTGGCGACAATCAATTTTCAGGGGGCCGTCTGCGTCGCGCCCCCGCCACCACCACCGCCCCCGCCGCCCCAACCGCCCGGCCCGGGAGGTGGCGGGGGCGGAGGCGGCCCGCGCCAAACGGTGCCGGACGCGCCCATAAATCTGATGGCGGAAGCCACAGATGGGGCGGTGACACTGACCTGGGCCGCGCCGGAGGACGACGGTGGCTCTGCGATCACGGATTACGAGTACCGGATCGACAGGAGGAACCCCTGGATCTCCATCGGTTCCACCGACACGACCCATACGGTCAGCGGCCTCGTCAACGGCACGGTCTACGTCTTCGAGGTGCGGGCGGTCAACAGAATCGGCAAGAGCTTTTCTTCCAACCGGGCCGAGGCTACGCCGATCGCGTCGGTGGCTCTGGACTTCGCGCATTTTGCCAACGGGACCGGCATCACCTCCGAGATGGTGCTCGTGAATGTGGCCCCCCGCCCGCTCCGCCCCGCAATCTACTTTTACGATCGAGGGGGCCATCTCATTGACCCCGACTCGGTGGTGGATGTCACGGGCGACCTGGAGGTCACCGAGGACGGAAGCCTGAGCGTGCTTACGGAGATGGAGCCGCTGGGAGTGCTCACGATTTCAACCCACGGGCAAGGGGAGCTGGTGTCGGGATCGGTGAAAGTAGTCGCCGACAGTCCCCTCGGCGGGTTGGTGCGCTATGGCGTGCCGAATATCGGGGTGGCCGGGGTGGGAGCCAGCCCGCCCGTCCGGGATGCCCTGTTCCCGGCCCGCCGCCAGGCGGGAGGAATCCGCACGGCGGCGGCCCTCCACAACCTGGGAGAGGAAGCGATGGGGGTGAGCTGCCGATTGATGAGCGCGGGCGTCGCGCTGGAAGAGGTGGAGATCCCCCTGGAGGCCAACGGGCAGGCGTCCTGGTTCATCGAAGACACGTTCACCACGACCGACACGTCGGACTTCCTGGGGTCGGTGCGCTGCACCGCGCCCGGCAGGGGACGGTTCACCGCCATTGCCGTGGAGATGGATGCCGCTCAGCGCATCTTCAGCACGCTTTCGGTGGTGCCGGTGGACCGGACGGGAGGCGGGGGCGGGGAGACGGTCCTGGATTTTGCGCATTTCGTCAACGGGACCTGGATCACCGATCTGGTGTTCTTGAACCTGGAGACCCAGCCGAGCCGTCCCGCCCCCACCCCCTTTCATACGGCTATCCTTCCGAGCCGTCCCGAGATTTATTTCTACGACACCAAGGGCAACCCGATTGCCGCCGCATCGGTGGTGGACATCACGGGCGATCTGGAGATCACCGAGGACGGCGCTCTGACGGTCCGCACCGAGATGGAGCCGCTGGGAGTACTCACGATCTCGACCCACGGGCGAGGGGCGCTGGTGTCGGGATCGGTGCGGGTGGTCTCGGAGGGTCCCATCGGCGGGATGCTCCGGTTTGAGCACCCCGACCTCGGGGTGGCCGGGGTGGGAGCCAGCCCGCCCGTCAGCGACGCCCTCTTCCCGGTGCGCCGCCAGGAGGGAGGAATCACGACGGGGGTCGCGCTCCACAACCTGGAATCGAGTGCGGGGTTGGTGCACTGCGACTTGATGCGAGAGGGTGTGCTGCTCGACGGCGCGAGCATCCCTCTGGAGGCCAACGGGCAGACGGCCTGGCTCATCGACCAGGCGTTTCCCGGCACCGATACGTCCGACTTCGCAGGGTCGGTGCGCTGCAGTGCGCCAGGGGAGGATCTGTTTACCGCCGTGGCCCTGGAAATGGACCCCGGCACGCGCATCTTCACGACGCTTCCGGTGGTGCCGGTTCCAGAGAGGACGGATCGGGAATAGACGCCGGTAGTGTCCCTGTCTTGTCTGAGGGGCATGGGAGAATAAAGCCATGCAGAGCAAACAAGGATTGCTTCTCGCCGCCGAAGTTCTCTCCGGCCTGGACGGCATCGCAAAATGGCTGCGCTATCGCGTGTTCGAGAGCAGGAGTACACTGTGACCGTGCGCCTAGAGAGAACACCCTGCGGAGGCGGAAGACGCTTGGCAATTGAGATCTTTCGCGCGAGTATGGCATTATGAACCGCGTTCCCATCAACCCAAATCTTCTGCGCTGGGCGCGTGAGCGCGCCGGGTACAGCGTCGATGCGTTGGCGGGCCGCTTCCCGAAGATCAAGGCGTGGGAGGGCGGCGAACTACAGCCGACGCTCAAGCAGATTGAGGCCTTCGCAAAGGCGACCCACACCCCGGTTGGTTTCCTCTTTCTCGCGGAGCCGCCCGTCGAGAGCGTGCCGATCCCGGACTTCCGTACCGTCGCTAACGTCCACTTGAGCCACCCCAGCCCCGATCTTCTGGATACCGTCTATCTCTGCCAGCAGCGCCAGAACTGGTACCGCGACTTCGCACGGTCCATGCATGAACCAGCGCTCGAGTTTGTGAGGTCCGCCCGCCTCGGCGACAACGTCGTCGAGACCGCTGACCGCATGCGCCAGGCTCTCGGGCTCGATCTGGAGGAGCGCCGCCAGCTCGCCACCTGGCAAGACGCGCTGCAGCACTTCATCAAGCAGGCGGACGCCCTCGGGATCCTAGTCATGGTCAGCGGTGTCGTCAGCAGCGACAATCGTCGCGGCCTCGATCCTCAGGAGTTTCGAGGCTTTGCACTCGCTGATCCGCTGGCACCGCTGGTCTTCGTCAATGGCGCAGACACCAAGGCGGCGCAGATGTTTACGCTCGCGCATGAGATCGCGCATATCTGGCTGGGTGAGTCCGGCGTCTCCAATGCAAACGCAAAGGCCGTTCCGGAACATGAGTCTGAGCGGTGGTGCAATCGGGTGGCGGCGGAACTCCTGGTGCCGCTCGCCGCGTTGCGCGGCGAGCTTGACCCTCGCGCAGACCCGGAAGTCCAGCTCGGTCGTCTGGCGCGTCGCTTCAAGGTTAGCACCTTGGTTGTTCTTCGACGCATCCACGACGCCGGCTGGCTTTCGCACGAAGATTTATGGACCGCCTACGACGCCGAGCTCGCCCGATTGCGCGCATTGCCGAAGGGCAGCGGTGGGGACTTTTATCTGACCCTAGGCGCGCGCGTCAGCAAACGCTTTGCCCGGGCTCTGGTGGTGAGCACGCTCGAAGGACGGACCGCGTTCACGGAGACCTTCCGAATGCTCGGCCTGAAGAAGATGGCGACCTTCAAAAAGCTGGGGCGCAGCTTGGAGGTGGGGTACTAATGGCCTACCTCCTGGATGCGAACGTCTTAATTGCCGCCAAGAACTTGCACTACGGCCTCGACTTCTGCCCGGCCTTCTGGGACTGGCTGGTCGCCGGCAACGAGTCCGAGCGCGTCTTCAGTGTCGAGAAGGTAGGTGACGAGGTACAAGCAGTCGGAGACGAGTTGTCCGAGTGGGCCGCTGAACGCGGGAACAGATTCTTCCTCAGACCGGAGCCGTCGGTCTTTACGGCGATGGCCGAAGTCAGCGTCTGGGCGGATGGTCAGGCGTACGAGCCTGCGGCAGTGAGCACGTTCCTACAGGTCGCCGACTACTATCTCGTGGCTCAGGCTCGCGCGGGCGGGCACACGGTCGTCACGCATGAAGTCCCTTCGGCCTCTACCCGCAAGATCAAGATCCCGGACGCCTGCATCGGGCTAGGGATCAAGTGCATGACGCCTTACGAGATGCTGCGTCGCGAGCGGGCTCGGTTTGTGCTGGGAGTTGCCTGATAAGCAAACAGACTAATGAACACGCCTTCGAGACTCAGGTCGAGGAGACGCTTCTCGGTGTGAGCGGCTGGCAGTCCGGTACTAACGCTGAGTGGAACGTCGAGCGCGCGTTGTTCCCAGCACAGGTTTGCACTTTCCTCGATACGACACAGCCCAAGCTTTGGGCCGAGATGCGCGCGCTGCACGGCGATGGGCTGGAGAAGTTGCTCATCGCCGCGCTGGTCAAGGAGCTCGACGTCAAGGGCACGCTGCACGTGTTACGGCACGGCTTCAAGTTCTACGGCAAGATTTTCCGGATCGGCACATTCAAGCCTGCGCACGGGCTCAACGACGAGGTTCTGTCGCTCTACCGGCAGAACCGTATCACGATCACTCGTCAGGTTTTGTGCCACCCGGGCAAGCACGACACGGTGGACCTTCTGTTCGCGCTGAACGGCCTGCCGGTGGCGACATGCGAGTTGAAGAACCCGCGCACTGGTCAGAGTTGGCGTCATGCGGTGCGGCAGTACCAGAAGGATCGCGATCCACGTGCCCCGCTCTTCCGATTCAAGACTCGCGCATTGGTGCACTTCGCCGCCGACCCGGATGAGATCCACATGGCGACGCGGCTTTCCGGCGACAGGACGCATTTCCTGCCTTTCAACCGCGGCAGCCATCCAGGCGAGATCCAATGCGGTGCTGGGAACCCTCAGCATTCCTCGGGCTACCGAACAGGCTATTTCTGGGATGACGTTCTCCAGCGCGACAGCTTCCTCGACATCCTCGGGCACTTCCTTTTCGTGGAGACCGGGGAGGAGAAGGTCGACGACGGCAAGGGCAGTCAGCGGCAGATCACCAGGGAGACCGTGATCTTCCCTCGGTATCACCAACTCGATGCTGTGCGAAAGATCGTGGCAGCAGCACGAGGAGAGAAACCGGAGGTCGCGGTTACCACAGCCCATCCTCTGGTCACGCTGGTCACGATGGTCGCTCCCAGGCTGGACTGGTTCGTCGGCGTCTCCGGGTTGTCCCTGCTCGATGCTCAGGGAGAATGGCTGTTGCAGCACCAAGTGGACCTGTTTCCGTACGACGCCGGAACCGAGGAGGGAACCAAATTATCGCTATCGAACCCCGCGACCTCACCGCAGGGAATGATCGCGAGCCTCAAGGGAACGGGCAAGTTCTCGGACCAACCGATAGCGAGGCTTACTTTCGATCTCCAGCTTCCGGTCCTCGCCGCTCTACGATTCTTCGGTAAGGAAAAGAAACATGAGCTACATCGTGAGTGAAGTCTACGAAGTGTTCATTGCGGTAGTCACTGTCGTACTGCTGACGTCGCTGTTCACCGGCGCAGTTGAGGGGCAGGGCCGAGCGCAGCAACCGTCGGCTCAGGCTAGTAGCGAGTCGCCGGGGACGACCGACCGGCAGATCAAAGCACGGTTGGCCGCGAAGGCGCAGCGAACGCCCGCCCAGCGGAAGGTGAGTTCCCAGCTTCTGGATGCACGGCGGGCAGCCGTCGCCGCCCGCCGGCAGGCGGAGGGCGAGTCCGTAGAGGACGAGATGGTGATGGTGGACATCCGGGCAGACGTCACGCCGGCGGTGCTGGCACGCATCCGGGCGCTGTGCGGCACGGTGATCAACAGCGTGGCGCGATACCGGGCCATTCGGGCGCGGCTTCCGCTGGACGCCGTGGAAAAGCTCGCCACGCTCGACGCGATCCAATCGATCCGCGCTGCCGACAAGGCGGTCACGCGCGACCAGCCGACGGGGATTCCATCCGGTGCCCGGACGGACGCGCCGGATGCCGCGGGAACCCGCACGGTCAACACGTCCGAGAGTGATGCTCCCCACTAGGCGGCACAGGTTCGCGGTTCGCCAGGTGTAAGCTGCCCGCCGGCCCGTACGGTAAGTCGATTCAGAACACATGGGTAGCGAGATTCAAGGGCAAGTTCCACGATGCGTGTCCGAACCAGCACCAGTTCATCGATCTTGCTACTGCCCGGCGCTATATCGAAGTCTGGAAAATCCACTACAACACCATTCGCTTGACTTTCCCGCTTTTCCTCTCACAGCCACAACGGCGGATAGCGTTTCACCCATTCCTCACTCTCGGTCTGGACCTAAACAGGGCCAGCGATATGTTCCAGACTGCCGGGAGATCATGAAGCGGCCCCGTGCGGCAGGAATCATGGCACGGGCTGGCGCCGTCCCGTTCTGGAGACCGCTGGGGGCGGTGCTGGCGATCCTGCTGCTGGCCGGGCCCGCCGGGGCGCAGCAACCGCCGGCGCAGGCTGGCGGCGACTTGCCGGTGAGGGCCGTGCGGCAGATCGAAGCGCTTCTGGCCGAGAAGGCGCAGCGGACGCCCGCCCAACGGAAGGTGAGTTCGCAGCTCCTGGAAGCACAGCGGACGCCCCCCCAGCGGACGGTGAACTCACAGCTTCTGGACGAGCAGCGGACGCCCACCCAGCGGAAGCTGAACTCTCAGCTTCAGGATGCCTTGCGGGCACCGTTACAGAAGCCAACGGCGGCCGGGACCTCCCGTCTCCAAGCCACGGATCCGGACGCCAAAAATGAACGGGAAGCCACGGAAGCGGACGCCAAGAATGAACGGGTTATGGTGGACATCCGGGCCGACGTCACGCCGACCGTTCTGAAGCGTATCCGGGATCTGGGTGGCACGGTCATCAGCAGTGTCCCGAAGTACCAGGCCATCCGAGCGCAACTCCCGCTGCGTGCTGTGGAGAGGCTTGCCGCGTTGGATGCGATCCGAACGATCCGGCCCGCCGATGAGGCGGTAACCCGCAAAGACAACACGTCCGAGGGCGTCGTCGCCCATCGGACGAACTCGGCGCGCACAACCCATAGAGTCGACGGCACCAGCATCGGGATCGGCGTGCTCTCGAATGGCGTCAGGTCCCTTGCCGACCGGCAGGCGTCGGGCGACCTTCCGGCCCGGGTAACGGTGCTGCCGGGACAGGCGGGCAGGGGTGACGAGGGGACGGCGCTGCTCGAGATTGTCCATGATCTAGCTCCAGGAGCTGAGTTGTACTTCGCCACTGGTTTTGGTGGCCAGGCGCAGATGGCAGCGAACATCGAGGCGCTCTGCGAAGCTGGCGCAAACGTCATCGTCGACGACATCGGCTACACCAATGAAGCGGCCTTCCAGGACGACATCGTCGCGCAAGGGGTCAACGCGGCGGTCGCCGGCGGCTGTGACTTCTTCACGGCGGGCGGCAACGACGGCAATCTGACCTATGGCACTACCGGAGTCTGGGAGGGGGACTACGCCGCAGGAAGCGCGCTAATCGTGGATGGCGAGACGCTCGGTGTCCGGCACGACTTCGGCAGTGGGACGGAAGCGAACGAGGTGAGCGGCTCCGGGTTTTCCGGGGTTAGCGCCATTGTCCTTCAGTGGGCCGACCCGCTGGGGGCTTCAGCAAACGATTACGACCTATTCCTGGTCAATGAGGACGGCGACGTGATCGCCAGCTCGACGGACACCCAGGACGGAACACAAGATCCGATCGAGTCCATCCTTTCACCGATATTCGACTTCTCCGGACTTAGTGTGGTCGTCGTCAAGGTCTCCAGGTGGCTGCATGAAACGGCGCCCGGTCGACCCGACCAATCGCTCTCCTGCCGCTTCCTGAAAGTTGCAACACATCCGTTGAGCCAACTCTGTCTGCTACGGATGCTCGCAGTTCGCCTCGTTCCGGAGGATGCGGTCTCGGCTAAGCGATCGGCCGCGCGAGCTTGCGTGCCCGAGGCCCCGGGCCATTTTCTTCGACTGGAGGGGCAAGATCCTCAGCCCTTGTCCGGTTTGGGCATGCGGTAGCCGGCTCCATGCTCGTTGAAGATGTAGCGTGGCCGGCTCGCATCGTCGCCCAGCTTGCGGCGGAGCTTCTTGATGAAGGCGCGCACCGAGCGGGGGGTGCCCCCGCGGCGCGCCCGCCAGACCCGATGCAGCAGGTAATCGTAGGTCGATACCCGGCCGGCGTTGACCGACATGGCGCGCAGCAGATCATATTCGGTGGCGGTCACTGTCAGTGGACGGCCGGCCAGGGCTACCCGGCGTTCCGCGTAGTTAATGACGAGATCCCCCGTCTGGTAGAGTCCGTGCGGTCCGGCCTCCCGGCGCAGGGCCGCCTGAATTCGCGCCACCAACTCGGTGGGTGAGAACGGCTTGACGATGTAATCGGCCGCTCCGGCCTCCAGAGCCTTGGCAATCGTCTCGTCCCGGCCGTAGCCGGACAGGAAGATGACGGGCCGGACGGCCAGAGCGGGGAGGCGTTCCATCAGCTCGATGCCGTCGGGCCCGGGCAGCAGCAGGTCCAGCAGGACCAGGTCGGGCTGGTGCTTCCGGAGCAAGTCGGGTAACTCGTTCGGGTTGCCGGTCACGATCGAGAAGTAGCCCGCGTCCTTGAGAATGCTCCGAATGTAGCGCAGGGCTTGCGGGTCGTCGTCCACCACAAGCACCTGCAGCTCCGGTCGCCCGGTGCGCCGCGGGCGGCCCGGCTTTCCCTGCGGGCGTGGCGTGAGATCGTCGACGGCCTCCCCGGCCACCGAAAGCGTGAAGGTGAAGCACGTGCCCAGGCCCGACCCCGCGCTCTCGGCCCGGATGCGCCCCCCATGCGCCTCCACCAGGCCCTTCGATATGGCCAGGCCCAGGCCCGTCCCGACACCCCGCTCGCGGTCCTCCCTCCCGCTCCGGGCGAACTTCCGGAACAGATGCGGCAGACGCTCGGCCGGAATGCCCCGGCCCTCGTCGGTGACCGAGACCGCCACCTGAAGATCCTTCCGCACCGCCTCGACCCGGATCGCGGACGGCTCGGGCGAGTGCCGTCCCGCATTGGACAACAGGTTGCCCAGGACCTGCACGATGCGCTGCCGGTCCGCCAGCACCCGCGGCAGATCCGCCGGCAGGTCGACCTGGACGGGATTGGTGCGTCCGCTGCTGAGGAACGTCTTCCGGGCCTGATCCACCATGACGGCCAGATCCGACGGCTCAGGGGCCACCGACAATGTGCCCGTTTCGATGTGCCCCGCATCCAGCAGGTCGCTGATCAGCGCGCGCATCTGATCGGCCTGCTCGTCGATGATGCGGAAAAACTGCAACGTCTCGGCCAGGTTCAGCGCCGCGGAGGTCCCCAGCACCGTGGCCGCGCAGCCCTTGATCGAGGTCAGCGGCGTCCGCAGCTCGTGGCTCACCATGCCGAGAAACTGGGCCCGCAACCGCTCCAGCTCCTCTACCGGCGTCATGTCCTGCAGCGTGACGATGAGCGACTCGACCTCGCCCCCCTCCGAGCGGATGGGCGTGGCGTTGACCAGCGTGGTCACCCGCCGCCCGTCGGGAAACTCCAGCACGATCTCCTCGGCGCGGACCGTCACCGCCTCGCGTAGCATTTGCCTCAGGGCGGATTCCTCCAGCAATATCTCCCGCCCGTCGGCCCGCCGCACCCGCAACCCCTCCAGCATCTCTTCGACCGAGCGGCCCGGCGTCCCCAGGTCCCCGACAATGCGGCGTGACTCCCGGTTCAGCGACACCACCTGCCCGCTTCGGGCGTCGAACACCACCACGCCCACCGGCGAGGTCTCGATCAGCGCTTCCAGATCCGCCCGTGCCCGCTGCTCGTCGCGGTGCTCCCGAGCGTTGGCGATCGCCGCCCCGGCCTGGGAGGCGAACAGCGCCAGCACCTCCTCGTCCTCCCGGGTGAACTCCCGCCCGCCCTCCTTGTCGGCCAAATAGAAGTTGCCCACCTGCACGCCCCGGTGTCGGATCGGCGCCCCCAGGAAGCTCCGCGCCAAGGTCGGATCCTCGGGGAAGCCCAGCGGACGGAGATGGGCGGCCAAGTCCTTGAGCCGGAGCGGCTGCGGGATTGCGCGCAGGTACTCCCACAGCCCCGGCCCGTGGGGCAGGTTCAGGAACCGCTGGTATTCCTCGGAACTCACGCCGGAGGTGACGAAATCCTGCAGCTGCCCCGAGCTGTCCATGGTCGTGATCCCGCTGCAGCCGGCGCCGGTCAGCGCGCGGGCGCTGTCGACCACCTCGCGCAGGACCGTATTGACGTCGAGGCTCTCGCTGATACGCAGGCTGGCCTCGCTCAGTTTCGACAGGCGCTCCCGTAGCGCCTGGATTTCCCCTCCCGGTTCGTCGGCTTTCCTCATTGTTATTTCATTAATTTTACAATTTTTTACACCCGATATTTTCACACCCCGATCGGATAGCGGTCAGCATGCGGTTCGGCACTGTTTTCAGCCGGATATAGCCATCGATTCAACATTAGGATGGCAAAGAACATGACCGATTGTAACTGATATTCGCTTAAATTCACACAATAGTCATTACCGCTAATGCATAAAGTCCCTTTATTATCATGCACTTCCGTGCTACCATAGATCCGCGGGAGTGGTCTTGGCCGCGACTCGCGGGCTGCGGCAAGACATGGCGCGGCTGGAATCGCGGCTGGATGAGAGGATCAGCGGTCTGGAATCCCGCCTAGATGAAAGGATCAGCGGCCTGGAGTCACGGTTTGATGGGTTGGAACGTCAGTTTGGCGAACTCCGCGAGCGCATGGCGCACCTGGAAGGGCTGCTGGAAGGATTGCGCGAGGCCATCACCGTGAGGGCCAGCGCCAGCTAACGCCGGACCCAGGAGAATACGGACCGAACGGAGTGAGAAAAAGTTATGAATAGCTCGAAAAAAGGCTTGACAAAAGCAATGCGGTCCGGTGACAGCATCATAAGAGCCGAGAGCCGAGAGCCGAGAGCCGAGAGCCGAGAGCCGAGAGCCGAGAGCCGAGAGCCGAGAGCCGAGAGCCGAGAGCCGAGAGCCGAGAGCCGAGAGCCGAGAGCCACGGTGCGGCCATGAGCGCGCCTCGGGCATCAAGGGGCGACGCCTCCCAGTCTGATTCCCAACCCTCTGCCGCGCCCGCCGGGGCGCGGCTGTCCGACACTCCCCACCCGACGGCCCGCCGGTTCGCTGCCAGCCACAGCCGTCACCGCTCCCGGAACACAGGTGCCGCACGCGCTGCGGCGGGACTGCTGCTCGCGTGCGCGGCGCTCGTGGCCACGTCGGCGCCGGTGGACGCGCAGACCCCCACGACGTTCGTCAGCAACATCGGGCAACCCGATCATAGCCTGGCAACCATTGTTGTTGGGACACCCCGCGCACAGCAATTCACTACGGGAAGCAACATATCGGGTTACACCCTGACAGAGATCACGGTCAATATCGGCTTCGCTAGTTCCTCTGCAGTCCCCATATTCAGTATCTATACCAGCGTCGATTTCGTTAGTACTGCCACTGGTGCGCCACCTTTCGCGCCGGGAAGCAAGGTCGTCGACCTGACCGGCAGCGTCGCAACAGTGGGCGAGCAGAGTTTCACGCCTACTAGCGCAACAACACTCAGTGGATCAACCAAGTATTTCGTGTTCTTCGAATCGACAAGCGCCAACGCCTATGGCAGATATACGAACAGTGCCAGTGTTGACACTGGTGCGGCAGCGGGATGGGACATAGCCGACGATTCCGTGTGGACACCAGACGACGTCACCTGGGGCATTACCAACACCTCCTTCGAGATCGCCGTAAAGGGCATCGCGCTCGCCCCGTCTGTGCAGCTGGTCAGCAATCTGGACCAGCCGAAATACGGCTTTGGCCCGCTAAAAGACTACGACCTGGCGCAGGCTTTCACCACCGGCGCCAACGGCGGCGGCTATACGCTAACGAGCGTCGAGATCGCGCTGTACAACGCGACGGACACGGCGTTTCCAGGCACCGTCAGCATCTGGAACGAAAGCTCCGTCCGCCGCCCGGACAGCTCGATGGGAACGCTCACGAACCCTTCGCTGAGTTCTGTGGGGACTTGCAAGGTGTTGCCCTGCCCCGAAGCCGCCTATCAATTCACGTCATCGTCCGGCATCGTGCTGGATGCGAGCGCAACCTACTTCGTGGTGATCGATGCCGACTCCAGCGGGGCCTCCCTGGTCAACACCGTGAACACCCTCTCGGACCGGCAGGATTCCGGCGGCGCGGCGCGATGGAGCATTGGCGACGGCAGTCTCTATCGAAGCCGGAGCAGCAGCGGCGCCTGGACGAACTCCATGGACTCCAAGAGAATCCGCATCAACGGCCTGGCGAATCCGACATCGGGGGAGAACGAGGTCTGGTCGGCCACCCTTACCGCGGAAGCATCTGGCGGCACTAGCGGTTGCAACAACGACAGTGCCTTGGCGAATTGCAGCAGTTCCAGCGTGCTCAGCGACGATGAATTCTCCTATAACGGGACTTCCTACGCCTTTGACACGATCGCAATCAGCACGAACACGGGCAACTTCGGAATCGCATTCGATACCGCTCTTGCGGACGGCGCCGCGCAGCTCACGCTGGTGGTCGACGGGACCACGTTCGCCTTTGTGGACGCCGACACCAAAAGCACCACGTCCAGGATCTGGAATAGCGCTGGCCTGAGCTGGCCCGACGGGCAAGAGGTCTCGCTGAGCCTGCGGGCGCCGCTGCCGGTGGTGACCATCGAGGCGGTCAGCGAGGAGGTCGCGTTCGGAGTCGCCAACGCCGCGCAGTTCCGGCTGCGCCGCACCGGGGCCGTGGAGGCGCCGCTGAGGACCGTGTGCCTCAGTGCCGAGCACAAGCCGACCCTCAACCAGAACCCCCTCCCCTGCGACAACGGGTTCGGGACGGGGGAGAGGACGGACACCTTCTCTCACCTGGTCCTCGACGAGGACGACAACGGCGACCCGATCTGCGAGGTCACCTTCGAGGTCCGGCCCGGCACGGGCTACGCGGTCGCCAGCCCGTCCGAGGCGACGGTGACGGTCAAGGGGCCGGGCGCGATCTGCACGAGCACCGGCAACCTGCGAATCGCGGACCCGCTGACGGCCAGCTTCGACGGCCTGCCGCAGTCGCATGACGGGGAGAGCGCCTTCAGCTTCCAGATCGAGTTCAGCGAAGACATCGATGCCGAGGCGGTGGAGATGCGCGACCACGCGCTGACGGTGACCGGCGGCTCGGTGACCGGCGCCGCCCGCGTCGACGGCCGGGCCGACCGGTGGACGTTCACGGTGGCGCCGTCGGTCGACGGCAGCGTGTCGATCATGCTGTTGGGCGGGCGGGCCTGCAGCGAGGCGGGCGCGATCTGCACGGGCACCGGCGGGCAGCTCAGCAACAGCCTCTTGAGCCTGATCCTGTACGTGGCGGCGGTGTCGCAGAGCGTCCCCGCCGCGCTGACGGCGAGCTTCAGCGGCGTGCCGGATGAGCACACCGGTAAGAGCTTCAAGTTCGGGCTGCGGTTCAGCGAGGACGTGGCGGGGCTGAGCTACAAGACGTTGCGAGACTCGGCGTTCTCGGTGACGAACGGGCAGGTCAGGCGGGCGCGGCGCAAGACGAAGGGCAGCAGCCAGAGCTGGAGGATCACGGTCAAGCCGGACTCAAGCGGGGCGGTGACGATCCGGCTCCCGGCGACGACCAACTGCGAGGCCGACGACGCCATCTGCACCAGCGACGCCCGGAGGCTTTCCAATTCGCCGTCGGCGACGATTCCGGGGGCGGCGGCGGCTCTGGACTTTGCGCATTTTGCCAAGGGAGCGACCATCACCTCCGAGATGGTGCTCGTGAACGCGGCCTCCCATCCGAGCCGTCCCGCTATTTATTTCTACGACACCAAGGGCGATCCGATCCCCGCCGAATCGGTAGTGGACTTGACGGGCGATCTGGAAGTCACGGAAGACGGTGCTCTGACGGTCCGGACGGAGATGGAGCCGCTGGCCGAACTCACGATTTCGACCCACGGGCGAGGGGAGCTAGTGACAGGATCGGTGACGGTGCTCTCTGACGGTCCCATCGGCGGGGTTGTACGCTATAGCGTCCCGGAGATCGGAGTGGCCGGGGTAGGGCCGGGCCAACCCACCAGCGACGCCCTCTTCCTGGTGCGCCGCCAAGCGGGAGGAATCCGCACGGCGGCGGCCCTTCATAACCTGGAAGCGGAAGCGATGGGGGTGAACTGCCGATTGATGAGCGGAGGGGTCGCGCTGGAAGAAGTGGAGATTCATCTGGAGGCCAACGGGCAGGCGTCCTGGTTCATCGAAGACACGTTCACCGCAACCGACACGTCGGACTTCCTGGGGTCGGTGCGCTGCACCGCACCCGGCAATGGGCGGTTCACCGCCGTGGCCCTGGAGATGGATGCCGCCAACCGCATCTTCACCACGCTGCCGGTGGTGCCGGTGGACCCGCCGGGAAGCGGAAACCAGCAGACGACTCTGGACTTTGCGCATTTCGCCAATGGGATCGGCATCACCTCCGAGATGGTCTTCCTGAATCCGTCCACCCAGCCGAGCCGTCCCGCTGTTTATTTCTACGACACCGAGGGCAACCCGATTGCCGCCGAATCGGTGGTGGACATCACGGGCGATCTGGAGATCACCGAGGACGGCGGCCTAACCATTCAGACCGAGATGGAGCCGCTGGGAGTGCTCACGATCTCGACCCACGGGCGAGGGGAGCTAGTGACAGGATCGGTGCGGGTGGTCTCGGACGGTCCCATCGGCGGTCTGCTCAGCTTTGACCTCCCCGGCGTCGGCGCGGGCGTGGTGGGAGCCAGCCTACCCATCAGCGACGCCCTCTTCCCGGTGCGCCGCCAGGAGGGAGGAATCAATACGTGGGCCGCGATCCACAACCTGGAATCGAGTCCGGGGCTGCTGCGGTGCGACTTGATGCGGGAGGGCGTGCTGCTCGACGCCGTGAGTATCCCTCTGGAAGCCAACGGGCAGACGTCCTGGTTCATCGACCAGGCGTTCCCCGGCGCCGATACGTCCGACTTCACGGGGTCGGTGCGCTGCGATGCGGTTGGGGAGGGGCTGTTCAGCGCCGTGGCTCTGGAAATGGACCCCGGCAACCGCATCTTCACCACGCTGCCGGTGGTGCCGGTCCCGGAGATGCCGTCTCAGGAATAGACGCCGGTAGTGTCCCTGTTTTGTCTGGGGAACATGGGAGAATAGGGCATGCAGCGTCAACGCGACGAGTTAGTTCCGGTTGCGGAAGTTCTCTCCGATCTGGGCGGTTCGGTCCAGGCGATCCGCGACACCTCGCCCCAGGCGCGCCACCACTACACCCGGTTCGATCAGGTGAACCAGCTTGTCCGGGCCAGCTCGGTTTGATGGGTTGGAGCACCAGTTTGGCGAATTGCGCGAGCGCATGGCGCATCTGGAAGGGCTGCTGGAAGGATTGCGCGAGGCCATCAGCGTGAGGTCCGCGCCCGGCTAAAGGACGAGAGCGTCCTGAAGCCTGTTGAGAAGCAGTCGTTTCCCAACCAGTCCGCTCGTTACTGGGATGGAAAAATGGGAAATGATATTGCACCCCGGCACCCCGTTTTAACTTTTTGCCCCAGCACATTTTCCGCCGCCTGTCCAGGGCGCGGACGGACCCTCCTTGGCCTTCTCGCCGCCTTGTCGGCGTCCCTGCCCGCCGTCTTCGCGGCGGTTACTGTCGTAGTGCTGGTGTCGCTGTTCCCGGCCACGGTCGAGGCGCAGGGCGACCTTGAAGAGCCGTGTCCGGGGGGCGGCTACAACCCGACGCCGGTGGCGGTGGCGGTGACGGCGGTGCCCATCGTGGTCGCATCCACGACTGCGGACTACTTCGTGCTGTATGTGCGGCATACGGTCGGTGAGACCACCACGGTGGAGGTGCCGGTCTTGGTGACCTTGGGGAAAGCGGGCACGACCACGCTGGCCGAGAACGTGGAGGCTCTGCCTGCGGAGCGCTACCGGGTGGAGAAGTACCTCGTCGCCGACCCGGCCGACGTCGATGGTGACTGCATCGACGACATCACCGAACTCGGGGACCCGATGGGCATGAATCCGGTGAACCCGGCCGCCGCCGTCGCATTGAGTGATGGCAGCGTGATCATTCCCGATAAGGGTACGTTCGAGACGATCGCCTACGCCTCGGCGTACCTCAAGTTCGTTGTGCTCGACATGGACACCGCCCGCCCAGGTGTCTACTTCCAGAACTCCAAGACGCATCTGTCACATCGGTCATTCTTGGATGTCATAGGCCTCGAGCAGGGACAGCCCGGGATAATCGGCGGTGAGATCGTCTATGACCCGGAACTCACTGCGCCCGATGGCAGCCCAGGCGCCTACCGTTGGTGGCTATCCAGAAGCGTCTCCTATCACGCCTTCGGCCTTGTGGATCGCTACTACACGCTGCTCGCCGCCAGCATGCCGCTGCTCGATGACAACCTGTTCTTGCATTTGCCAAACTGGGCGCTTTCGCATATCCAGTCCGAGCTGCCGTTGTATAGGGAATCCCGCATCAACCTCGTGTTCTCCGAGAACATCTATACCGAAACCGACTTCCTTGTCTTGAACCCAGGGGAGGGGTACGGGCTGTTGCAGGTCCTGGAGCCGGACGACCGTCCCCACCCCCGCAACATCGTGATCTACGAGGCGCTGCCCAACGAGCTGCCCCGCGTGGCCGGCATCATCACCACCGTACCCCAGACGCCGCTGTCGCACGTCAACCTGCGCGCCGTGCAGGACGCCATTCCCAATGCCTTCATCCGTGACGCCCTCGACAAGCCCAGCATCTCCACTCTTATTGGCAGCTACGTCCACTACACGGTGACCGAGGAGGGCTGGGAGCTACGCGCGGCCACTCCCGAGGAAGTCGATGCCCACTACGAGTCTTCCCGGCCCGCCGGGCCACAGACGCCGGAACGCGATCTCTCGGTCACGAAGATCACGCCCCTCAGCGAGATCGGTTTTGCAGACTGGAAGGCGTTCGGCGTCAAGGCGGCCAACGTGGCTGTGCTGGGGACGCTGGGGTTTCCAGCGGGAACGGTTCCCGACGGGTTTGCAACCCCGTTCTATTTCTACGACGAGTTCATGAAGGCCCATGATTTCTATGCCCGCATTGAAACCATGCTGGCCAACGAAGACTTCCAAACGGACTTCGAAACCCAGGATGACATGCTCGATGATCTGCGCGACGACATCAAGGACGCGGAGACCCCACAGTGGATCATCGACGCGCTGACCGCAATGCACGCGACATATCCCGAAGGGCAATCCCTGCGCTACCGGTCCAGCACCAACAATGAAGATTTGCCGGGGTTCAACGGAGCAGGGCTGTACGACTCCAAGACCCAGCATCCCGAGGAGACCGAGGAGGACGGCATCGCCAAATCGCTCAAACAGGTATTTGCCAGCCTGTGGAACTTCCGCGCCTTCACCGAACGCGACTTTCATCGCATCGATCACCTGGCGGCCAAGATGGGGGTGCTGGTGTACCCCAACTACTCCGACGAACTGGCCAACGGCGTCGCCGTCAGCTTTGACCCTATCTACGGCAGTGACGAGTACTACTACGTCAACACGCAGCTCGGCGAAGACTTGGTCACCAATCCCGACGCGCTCTCGTTGCCGGAGGAAATCCGGTTGCATCGGAGCGGCGGTGATTACTATGTCCTTGCGACCTCCAACCAGGTGCCGCCGGGGCAACTGTTCATGAGCAACGCCCAACTGAATCAGTTGGGCGATCACCTCACTGTGATCCATGAGCAGTTCGCGGTGCTGTACAACCCCGCACCCGATGAACCGTTCGCCATGGAGATCGAGTTCAAGATCACCAGCGAGGATATCCTGGCGATCAAGCAGGCCCGCCCCTGGGTCTTCAGCGGTGGTGGTTCCGGGGGCGGGAACACAGGAGGTGGAGGCGGCGGTGGTTCCGGGGGTGGAGGCGGCGGTAGTTCCGGGGGTGGCGGCGGTGGAGACACAGGCGGCGGTAGTGGCGGAGGCGGAGGTGGTTCCGGTGGCGGCGGCGGTGGCTTCGGCGGGGGCGGCGGGGGTGGCAGCTCCACAACAGTGCCCGGCGCGCCGGTGAACCTGACGGCGGTAGGCGGGGACGGCGAGGTCGTGTTGAGTTGGGTCGTCCCGGAGAACGATGGCGGGGCGGCGATCACGGATTACCAGTACCGGATCAACAGGAGGAACTCCTGGATCTCCATCGGTTCCACCGACACGGCCCATACGGTCACCGGTCTCGTCAACGGCACGGCCTACGTCTTCGAGGTGCAGGCGGTGAACTGGATCGGCAGGGGCCGGGCTTCCAACCGTGCCGAAGCCACGCCGGAAGCGCCGGAAGTGTTTACCCTGGACTTCGCGCATTTCGCCAATGGGAACGGCATCACCTCCGAGATGGTGCTCGTGAATGTGTCCTCCCATCCGATCCGGCCCGCAATCTACTTTTACGATCGAGGGGGCCATCTCATTGACCCCGCATCGGTGGTGGACGTGACGGTCGATCTGGAGGTCACCGAGGACGGAGGCCTGACCGTCCGGACGGAGATGGAGCCGCTGGGGGAACTCACGATCTCGACCCACGGGCGAGGGGCGCTGGTGTCGGGATCGGTGCGGGTGGTCTCGGAGGGTCCCATCGGCGGCGGCGTGCGCTATGGCGTGCCGAATATCGGGGTGGCCGGGGTGGGAGCCAGCCCGCCCGTCCGGGATGTCCTGTTCCCGGCCCGCCGCCAGGAGGGAGGAATCCGCACGGCGGCGGCGCTGCACAACCTGGGAGCGGAAGCGATGGGGGTGAGCTGCCGATTGATGAGCGCGGGCGTCGCGCTGGAAGAGGTGGAGATCCCGCTGGAGGCCAACGGGCAGACCTCCTGGTTCATCGAAGACACGTTCACCACGACCGACACGTCGGACTTCCTGGGGTCGGTGCGCTGCACCGCGCCCGGCAGGGGACGGTTCACCGCCATCGCCGTGGAGATGGATGCCGCCCAGCGCATCTTCAACACGCTTTCGGTGGTGCCGGTGGACCGCACGGGAGGCGGGGGCGGGGAGACGGTCCTGGATTTTGCGCATTTTGTCAACGGGACCTGGATCACCGATCTGGTGTTCTTGAATCTGTCCATTCAGCCGAGCCGTCCCGCCCCCACCCCCTTTCATACGGACATCCTTCCGAGCCGTCCCGCTATTTATTTCTACGACACCGAGGGCCACCCGATTGCCGCCGAATCGGTGGTGGACATCACGGGCGATCTGGAGATCACCGAGGACGGCGCTCTGACGGTCCGCACCGAGATGGAGCCGCTGGGAGTACTCACGATCTCGACCCACGGGCGAGGGGCGCTGGTGTCGGGATCGGTGCGGGTGGTCTCGGAGGGTCCCATCGGCGGGATGCTCCGGTTTGAGCACCCCGACCTCGGAGTGGCCGGGGTGGGAGCCAGCCCGCCCGTCAGCGACGTCCTCTTCCCGGTGCGCCGCCAGGAGGGAGGAATCACGACGGGGGTCGCGCTCCACAACCTGGAATCGAGTGCGGGGTTGGTGCACTGCGACTTGATGCGAGAGGGTGTGCTGCTCGACGGCGCGAGCATCCCTCTGGAGGCCAACGGGCAGACGGCCTGGCTCATCGACCAGGCGTTCCCCGACACCGATACGTCCGACTTCGCAGGGTCGGTGCGCTGCAGTGCGCCAGGGGGGGATCTGTTTACCGCCGTGGCCCTGGAAATGGACCCCGGCACCCGCATCTTCACGACGCTTCCGGTGGTGCCGGTTCCAGAGAGGACGGATCGGGAATAGACGCCGGTAGTGTCCCTGTCTTGTCTGAGGGGCATGGGAGAATAAAGCCGTGCAGAGCGAACAAGGATTGCTTCTCGCCGCCGAAGTTCTCTCCGGCCTGGACGGGCCGGTGAAGGCAATCCGCGACGCCTCGCCCCCGACGCAACGGGGTTTCACCCTTGCCGATCAGGTAAACCAGCTTGTATGAGTTACCAGAATCCGTCGACCGAACGACTGCCCGTTGCCGAACACGGAATGGCCGTTCGCGATCCATCGCACTCCGTCCTCCGTAATATCTCCCCTACGAGCGTGTGGAGATCATCGAAGCGCTCGAAGTACTCGATTGTTCCATCCGAAAACACAGGCCATGCAAAATCTGTCTTTTTTGCACTGTCAAACGAGCAACCGATTTCCGTCCTGGTACCGCCATCCAGAGAGATTTTTGAATATAGTCTCAGTAAATTCTCTTCGTATTTGTTTTCCATTCCCTTGCCGGCAATTCCCTGCTCTCTCCTCCTGAACGAAAATGCCGTTACTTTCGCGGAACCCGAAAGCTCTTTGGATGGCATTGTCCAGTTCACACATCACAAGCTGAGATAGCCCCCAGATAAGGGAAAACCCCGATCGTGAGAGCGATCGGGGTTTTTTTATGGCGGCCCCGGTTAAAGGGCAGGACCACAGCATAGCCAGCGTGCCACGAAAGAGGGCCGTTGTTCACACCCGTGAGGGGTGCGATGGCCAGAGAAGTGGTGTTACGGCAGTTGTCTTGCCGCTGGCCGGGTTGCGGGTTGCTGTTTTACATCTGCAATTCCTGCTTCCGGGGGCATCGCTACTGTGGGGACATTTGCCGAGATAAAGCGCGGCGGGAACAGCTGCGGCGGGCCGACCAGCGCTACCGGCGAAGCAAGGAAGCACGGCTCGATCACCGCGACCGCCAGCGGGACTACCGGGAACGCTGCCGCCTCCGGCGCGTGACAGATCATACTTCCGCCGGCAGGGGCCGATCGGGCAACATCGAGGCGACATGGACGGAAACGGGAAGGAACGCGTCATTGACGGACAAATTGCAAGACCGGACCCGGTTTGAGCGGCTGCAAAGCGCCCTCCGGCCCGTTTGCATCCTGTGCGGGCGTGGTGGGCGCGTCGGAGTGAAGAAAATCGGACCAGAGAGGTAGCAATCATGATTCGAGAAAAGAACGAAGGGGGAGAGAAGTACCTATCGGTCGAAACCGAGGACGATTTTCACGAGGCGTTGAACCGTGGGCTCGCGGTTGAACTGACGTGGGAACTCGGAGAGCAGATCGGTTTGATGGTGGAGGACGTGGGAACCGTGGAAGAGATCGACGCGGCGCGGTACGACCGCCACGACTAGGAACGGAGGCGCACTATGGCGATGAAATCCTTTTGGCAGCGCGGAGAAGACTACGCCGAGAAAGTCAGCGGAGAACTCATCGAACAGATCAAGGCGGGTGTTGCACCGTGGCAGAAGCCGTGGAAGCCGGGAGAGCAGATCAGCCCGGAGAACCTCTCGACCGGCAAATCCTACACGGGCGGCAACAGTCTCTACCTGATGAGCAGGGGCATCCGTCAGGGCCACGGCGATAACCGCTGGGGAACCTACAAACAGATCGAGGCCCAGGGAGGCCATGTCCGCAAAGGCGAGAAAGGGACGCAGGTCTTGTTTTTCACGGATCGGACGGCGCGGCCCGCAAAGGACGAGCAGGGCAAGGTGCTCAAAGACAAGGACGGCAACACGATCCACGAGGAAGAGCAGCGGGGAAAGCCGATTTGTAAACAGTACACCGTGTTCAATGTCGAGCAAGCCAATGGATTGGAGTTGAAACCGCGACCGGCGCAGGCGCGGCCTGAATGGGACGCCCACCGCGATGCGGAGAAGGTGATTGAGGCCAGCGGGCCGAGGATCGAGCACGTCGCCGGAGATCGGGCCTACTATCGGCTCGCCGAGGACAAGGTGGTGCTCCCGGAGCCGTCCCAATTCTCCACGCGGAACGGCTACTACCAAACGGCGCTGCATGAATGCAGTCACTCGACCGGCCATCCGGACCGCATGGACCGCGACACGCTCAAAGAAGGACTGGATAAAGGTTTTGGATCGCCTGAGTACGCCCGCGAGGAATTGCGGGCCGAGATCAGCGCCATGATGACGGGGGAGCGCGTGGGCGTGGGGCATGACCCGCAGCGCGGCGCGGCCTATGTCGAGAATTGGGTTGCGGTGCTGGAAAAAGACCCGCACGAGATTCATAGAGCGGCGCGGGACGCGCAGAAGATGACCAATTACCTCATGGACCGTGCGGTCGAGCACGAGCGCGAAGCCCCGGTGAAGGAGAAGACGGCGGCGGAGTTGAGCCACCAATATTCTCATGCTCGCGGGCCTCAGATCAGCCAGACGCCGAAGCAATCCACGGAACAACACGCGCAGAAGCTCCAACGCGAGGTTGGGTTGAGCCGGTAAGGAGCCGTCGTGTTCGATCCGCGAGACCTAGCTACCGATCCCCGAACCCGGACGCCCGGAGCTCGCCCCAGGCGCGACCACACCAAAGAACGGGAACAGCGGGAGCGCGACGGCCACCGGCGCGAATACGATCCCCGCACCGAGCGCAAGAACTTCCAGGAGCGGGCGGATCGGGCGGTGGCCGACCTGGGGATGTATCGCAGCATCGCCTACCGCGACCTGGCCGATGCTCACTTCGAGGGACACCCCTACGCGGCGCGGAAGGCCGTGGATCGCATGGTTCGCGCCGGGCACGTCCGGGAGCACAGCGCCGAGGGGCCGCAAGGCGGCGCCTACAAGGTGCTCACGCTCACCGAGCGCGGAGTAGAGCGGGCCGAGCGGGTAGCCCGCGAACAAGGACTCGATAAAGAGCAGGAGGCATGGAGCGGCCTCGTGAAGCCCGGAGAGCTTCAACATGACGTGGCCGTGTTTCGAGCCGCAAGGATTGAGCAAGTGCGGTTGCTCGAACAAGGAGCCGTCCTCAAGCGGGTCCGCATTGACGCCGAGCTCAAGCGCGGGGTCGCCCGCGCCACGGAAAGCGCGAGAGCGCGAGGCGGAAAGGAGGCGGCGGACGCTGCACGGTTCCAGGCGGCGGAGGCGCTGGGGCTCCCCGTCAAGGATGGACGGGTGGAGTACCCGGACGCGCAGCTGGAGTACGACATCGAGGGCCGCAGCGGGCGCGTGAACGTCGAGATTGCGACCGAGCACTACAGCGCCAAGAGTATCGGCGCGAAAGCCGCCGCTGGATTCGCCGTGCATGGAAGCAATGGGCGGGCGGCGGCACGAGTAGCGCGGTCGCTCGGCCAGGACCACAGCACCGGAGGCGGAGGGGGAAGCGGCGGCAGACGAGACAAGGGCTCTATCGAACTCTGAGGGAGAAGCGATGCAACCGTGGAAGATCAGCATCGGACTGACGGCCATCATCCTGGCCGTGGCCTTGATGCTCGCCGGCGAGAGCTTCGCTTATCTCAAGCCGTACTTAGGAATCATCGCAACCGACTACTGGCTACCCGTCGCGTGGCATGGCGGTCTGGCCGTGGTGACGCTGATGGTCGTGATCTACTCCGCCGCCCGCGCCTTGGGGCTGGCCGACATGGGCCTCAAGGTCGATCTGATGGAGCGATCCATCCGGCGCGGCGAGGGCGGGCAAATCGAGCTTGCCGAGAAACTGGAACAAGAGGACCGGGGGCAGTTTCCCGGAGCCTGACGCGCAGCGACCCAACAGACACGGAGGGAAGCATGAAGAACAACAACTCAATCATCTGGAAGCGAGGAGCGCTGCTGGTGAGCATCTTTGCGCTCTCGGCGGGAGAACTCATGGCGCAGGGAACGAGCCCCTGGCTGCAAGCGATTGATGTGCTTCAACAAGCCTTCACCGGACCCATTGCGCGAGGACTGAGCTTGATTGCCATTGTGGTGGGCGGGCTCATGTTCGCCTTTGGCGAGGGCGGCAGCAAAAAGGCCCTGGCCGGGATCGTCTTCGGTCTGGGCATGGCCATGGGCGCGGCCAACTTTCTGGCGTGGCTCTTCTGATGGAGCGCGGCAAGACATGGCGCGGATACCCGGCGCTCAGTAAACCCCTAACGATCATGGGCGTGGAACGGCGCTGGTTTCTGTTGAGCGCCACGTTGGGCCTTGCCATGTGGAACGCCATCAACTCCATTGTGACCGGGGGAGTCATTTTCGGAGTGCTCTACGGCGTGGGATTTTGGGCCTGGAAACAAGACCCCAACATGCTTGAAATCCTGCGAGCCTCGGCCAAGTTTCGCGTCCGCTACGATCCCGGCAAGTGGGCGGCGGCGCCCTGGACGCTTCTCATTCGGAGATAGCGCGTGAACGTGAACGACGAACTCCTGGACTATGACGCGGCGGGATCGCTGGCCGAGGAACTGCCCTGGTGGGGCTGGCTGGGAGATGGGCAAACGTGCCTGACGCGGGCCGGGGAACTCATGAGCATCGGGCGGGTGACACCTCGCGTCCTGGACGGCCAGACCCCCGAACAACTGGATCGGGTGATCGACCGCTGGCAGCGGATGTTGTCGGGGCTTGATTCCAGGACGCGGCTTTACTTCTATCTGTTGCGCCGCCCGATCCACTTTGCGGACGAGTCCGATGGCGCGGCGTCGAGCGTGGCCGCGCTCGGACGGCGCAAGCGGCGGGCGTTCCTCGCGGATCGAGTGCAGGACGTGAGCGCCTACGTTGCATGGGCTCACGATCCGCACCTGTCCGCCGTCACCACCGAGAGGACGGGCGGGCCGTGGTGGATGGCCTATGCCAAGAACTGGATGGCCCGGAGGCGGAACCGGCATGAATCCGTTTACCTCCACTCGTCCATCGAGGCAGCGGCGGCGGGCTTTCGGCAGTTAGTCGATGCCAGCCGGGCGCTGGTCGATGACCTTACGCCGGTGCGGATGCTCGAAGCGCGGGAAGCGTCTGGGGTCTTGAATGAACTCACGAACCGGCCCGGAACCTTTTGGGACGGCGCGAGGGGCAGCGGCATGAATTGGCGACTGGCCGTCTCAGAGCTCGAAGCGGAGCGGCGCAATCTGCGCCTGGACGGGGAACCCGTCATTCTCTACTCGCTGCTTTCGCCACCGGGAGCGGCCCGCGCCAATCTTCTCCAGGGTCTTTACCGGCTCGATGCGACGATGACGGTGACGCTCGAATGGCGGCCGCAGCGCCTCGATGCCGCCCGGCGCAAAATCCGTGGAGCGCAGCGGCATTACTTCTCGAAGCGCTACTCGATGTCCGCGCACGTTCAGGAAACCGAGGGAACGACGTCAGCGATGGTGGACACGGCGGCGGCGGCGGAATCCGACCGGCTGGGCGATGCCCTGGTCGAGTTGGAGACGGACGGAATCGCCTACGGCGACCTTGCCCTGACCGTGGCGATCCACGGCCCGTTACCCGAGAACGAGAGCCTGGACGGAGATATTCGGCGCATCTTTGCCAGCCACGACGCCAAGCTGATCCGGGAGGGTTACGGGCAGCTTCCGGCCTGGTTCTCGCGGATGCCCGCGCAACCGCGACGGCGGCAGGTCCGATCCGTGTTTGTATCGGCGGGCGCGGTTGCTTCGATGGCCCCGATCTTCGGGCCGCCGGTGGGGACACCCCGGAGCGGCCACTTGCGGAAGCCGGCGCTGGCGGTACTCGAAACGCGATGGCGGACTCCTTATCACTACGATCTGTTTCAAGGCGACGTGGGACACACGCTGGTTCTCGGCGCGACCGGCGCGGGTAAAAGCTTCTTGCTCAATTTCCTGCTGGTTCAGGCGCTCCAATACGATCCGCGTGTTCTCATTCTCGATCTAGGCGGCTCCTATCGCTGGCTCACGCAGTTTCTGGGGGGCGGCTACATGGAGCTATCCCCCGACGGGAGCGGGAGCGCCGGTTTCCGGTTGCGCCCCTTCTCGCTCCCGGCGGGGGCGCGCACCTTCCAGTTCCTCACCGGCTGGATATCGCGTCTGTTGAGGATCGGCGGGTGGAAACTCAGCGGCGAAGACCCCAGCGAGATCCGCGCCCGCGTCGAAGACCTCTACGCTTTCGCGCCCCAACGCCGCACTCTTGGGGTGCTGGTTCGCTCCCTTCCCGCAAAGATGTGGCCCGCTTTGGGGCGCTGGCACGGAGCCGGCGCGTGGGCCAGGTACTTTGATAATCCGGCGGATGGCGACGATCTCAATCTCCAAGACTGGCAGGTGATCGACATGGCCGGTGCGGCGGAGCACGAAGACTTGTGCGAAGCGGCGCTGTTCTATCTTCTCGAACGGTTGCGGCTGGCTTTGGAGAACCCGGATGAGACCGCAAGGGTAAAACTCATGGTGGTCGATGAAGCCTGGCGCTACCTGAAAGACCCGGCCATTCTCGGCTACCTGGCCGAGGCCGCCAAGACCTGGCGCAAGAAGAATGCGGCGCTCGTCGTCGCCACGCAGAGCGCCGTGGACGTAACCGGGACCGCAGGGGCGGAAGCGTTGCTCGAATCCATGCCGACCAAGCTATTCCTTGCCAATCCCGATTTGCCGGAGAAAGCCGCAGACACCTTCCGGCTCAACCCAACGGAGGTGAACACCATTCGCGGCTTGATCCCCAAACGGGAGCTTTACCTACGGCGCACCGACGCGGCGGGCATCTTGCGGCTCGAAGTCGATCCAGCCAGCTATTGGCTCTATACCTCGTCGCCGGTCGATGCTCAGAAGCGGGCGGAAGCCGTCAAACAGTATGGTCTCGCCGAGGCCATTGAACACCTATCCAGGAGGTAGCTGATTATGTTGAAGATCATTCCACTCGTGATGGCGGCGCTGCTGGCCCCGTCGTTGCCGCTGATCGCTCAGGACGGCGGGCCGGTGTTGCGCGTCATCGAAGCCCAGGATCAAATCATCCGGATTCGGGCCAAGACCCGGCACACCACCGTCATCGTGCTTCCCGCGACGGAAAACGTGCTGGATTTCGTGGTGGGAGATTCCGAGTACTGGCACCTGACCGGGGCCGCTAATCTGGCCTTCCTCAAACCCATCGCCGAGGGCGTGACTACCAACGTCGCGCTGGTTTGCGCCTCCGGTCGCATCTATTCATTCCTCGTCACCGAGCGAAGTGCGGGCCAGCCGCATCTGGTGGTTCGCATCGAGGCGCAGGCGGACGCCGACCCGCGCATCTCACCGGCCGGGCACGAACCGGCCTTTGTCGCTCGCTCCCAGGTTGCGGCCTATCAGCAGATGGCGAAAACAGCCATTGAGACGGCCAAGGCCGTGCAGGTAGACGCGGATTCACGCATCGCCGACGTTACGGCGCTTGCGGCACGGGAAACCGAGGCGTTCCGGGCGGAGTATCCCACGCGCCTCAAGTTCCCTTACCGATTGGAGGACAAGGCGAAGAAATGGCCGTTTCTAGTTGAGGGGATGTGGCACGACGGGCGGTTTACCTACCTTCGCGCCAACCCCCAGGAGTCGCCCGCACTGTACGAAGAGAAGGACGGGAAACCGGCGCTGGTGGCCTACGATCTGGGCGAGGACGGGCTGTATATTGCCCGTCACGTTTTGGGTGACGGCTGGTTGCAGATCGGCAAACAAAAAGTCCGATGGCGCTTCACGGCGCCGGAGATCGGGCCGTGATCGGCTGGCGGCGGCTGTACCCCAAACCGGCGGGATCGCTGCCCGGCGGCATCGTCACTCAATGGGGCGTCGGGATCATCACCATTCTGGTCCTCGTATTTCTGACGTACTGGATTTATTTCGGAGGCGGCGAGGAAGCGGAACTTTCGCCCGATCCGGGCGCAGAGCAGACCGCGCCCCGGAGCTTCGCCGATCAGATGGCCGCGCAGGTCGAAGCAGAGTCGCTTCGGGCGGAGACGCGCCGACAAGCGGCGGAGCGGGTTTTGCAGCAGCAGGGACGGCAGCAACAACAACAGGGGGCCAGCGGAGGCGGGATCGGCGCTGGCCGGGTGAGTGTCGATGAAGCGATGCTCCTGGCCGGGCCGAGTCCCGACACCGGGCAACCCTATACCGAGGAAGAATGGGAACTCCGGGAACGCTTGCGGCTGGAAGCCCTCGAGCGGCGCAGCCGGTCGCTTCGCAGTTCGCCGGTCGCACAGACCTACCGGCAACTGGACGGCAGGGAGGGGGCGTCGTCCGAGGGGCAGGGGGCCGAAACCGCAAGCCCGGTCGATGCCCTGAGAGCGGAAGGGGCGGCGGCGCTCGAACAGGCCCTCGACACGATTGGGACGGTCACGACCGGCCTCGAAGATGAAGTAGCGGCGGAGGCCCAGGCGGACCGAGCGTTTATCGAAGCACTCAGAGGGACACCAACCGCTGCGGCCACGCCCGCCGTTCCCACGGCGTCAGCGGGCCCCCCACCGGCGCGGGATTACTCTTCTCCGGCCCGGCTTGACGGGCCGGATGATCCCCCTGGTTGGGAGCGCATCCATGAAGGCTCGTTTTTAGAAGCGGCGCTGGTCACGCAGCTTTCCGGTGACTTTCCCGGCCCGATCCTCGCCGTGGTTTCGGTGCCGTTTTACTCGGCAGACCGGCAGCGCATCTTGGTGCCGCGAGGTACGCGGGTCATTGGCACGGCTCAGGCCGTATCCAATCAGGACCAAGCCCGGCTCGCCGTGAGTTTCCACCGCTTGATCTACCCCGACGGGCGTTGGGTGGCGCTCGACTTTCATGGGTTGAATCAAGTCGGCGAGGGAGCCTTGAAAGATCAAGTCAACCGCCACTACTTTTCCATGTTCGCCGCTGTCGGGGCGGTCGGTGTCCTGAGCGGACTCACGGCGCAAGGCGGCAACCCTTACGAGGGCGGCGTGGCGGGCTTCCGGGCAGGTGCCGGGCAGGGACTCGGACAAAGCGCCACCCAAATCTTGCAGCGTTTCTTGAATCGTTTACCCACCATCACCATTCGCGCCGGGCATCGGCTTCGCGTCTGGTTCACTTCCGACGTGCTGGTGCCCCGGCCCACAAAAGGAGATTGAAAAATGAAACATCGAATCTTGACCGCAGTAGTTGTTATCCCACTCTTTATCGTCCTGAGCACCACGCCCGCCTACGCCGTCTTCGGCTCGATCCTGGCGGGCATTCAACGGGCGCAGATGATCATCAATCAGGGCATCCAAATCTACAAAGACACCATGGCGAAGATCACGTTTGACGGCCAACTCACCCAGATGATAGATCAGGCGTCGCACCTGAAAGAGCAAGCGCTTGGAGCCGTGGGAGCGCTGACCGATCCGTTCACTGAATTGGCATCCGCACCGGCGCAGTTTATCGGCGTGGGCCTATCGTGGAAAAGCGACTTTACCGGCGTGGCGGCGGAGCTTGCGGATTCGGTCGAACAGATGGGCGAAAGCGGCAAGAGCTTTACCCAATCCTGGCGCTCTCGGCTCACCGCCGCCGACACGGTGACCGAGAGCGACATCCTCACTCTGTACGACGACTATCGCCCGGAGATCGCGGCGCAGGCGGCCAGCGGCTATCTCGCGGCACGGGAGGAAGGCGACAAGCGCCTGGTGCTCGATCACGCAATGAGCGACGCGGCGGCGAATCTCATGGTTGCGGCGCGAGACGCCGTGGAATCCTACGAAGGACTACGAAACAACACCAATACATCCAACACCGCGCTCGCGCAGTCGCAAGTGGCCGGGACGGTGACACAAGGGAACCTCACCGCTGCTATGGCGCAGTTGATGGCATTCCAGGCGGCGAAGGAGGCGGCAGAGGATTACGAACGCGAGATCGCCCGGCGGGAGGCGCTGGCTCGATGGATCGAGACGCAGCGCCGCGCCGAGATCACCTTCGCGGCGCAACAGGCCGGGCTCGATGCCCGCCGCGATTCCATGCGCGAAGGGTTGCTCTTTCGGATTCACCCGGCCTACGGCGGGAACGGCCAGTAATCCATTTCGCCGATGCAGATTCAACTCGATCCCAACATCCCGGCCAACCTTTCCCCGGAACAACTGAGGGATTTCAAGTCGTTCCTCGATGTCGCTCTGGATGGACTGACGACGGCGGCCGGTGGGGAGGTTTTCGCCACCGGAAACGCGCTCTTCGGGGGGCTGGCCGTCATCGTTGTGGTGTTGAACGGGCTGAAGATCGCCTTTAGCGGGAACATTCAGCCGTGGGAACTGATCCGGGTCGTCATCGGGTTGTGGATACCGTGGGTGATGTTGCAGTTCTACACCACCACCATTCCGGGGATGGCTTTCACCTTCCCAGGGATGATCGCGGCGGGCGGAAATTGGCTTCACGAACTGCTGATCGGCGATGCCGTCTATTCGATGCAGACCGAGCTTGGGAACCTCATTCGCTCCCTCGCGGCGAACCAGGCGGCCCAGGCGCAACAGGGGAACACGCTCGGCCTACTCACCGGCGGGATTCATGCCGCGATAACGGCGGTTGCGGGGTTTGCAATGTTTGTGTTCGTGGTTCTCATGCTGCTTCTGTTGGCCGCCGTCACCTACGCTCAAGTCATCTGGGCGCAGATCGCGCTTGCCATCCTCATCATCTTGGGGCCGATCTTCATTCCGTTTCTGGTGTTCGAGCCGCTGTCGTTTCTGTTCTGGGGATGGTTCCGGGCGATGATTACCTACTCGCTTTATGCCGTGATCGCCGGAGCGGTGCTCCGGGTCTTCTCCGCTGTCGGAATCTCCTACATCACGAGCTTGGGGAATGCCGACCTGGACATGCAGAGCTTCATAGACGTGGGCTTGTGGATGATCGCCGTCGTGCCCTTGTTTGTCGCCGGGATGCTGGCAAGCCTCAAGTGCGGGGAGCTCGCTTCGATGCTCGTCACCAGCACAGGAGCAGCCGGGAGCGGCCTCATGGGGATGGCGACCACGGCGGGAACGGTTGCGGCCACCGGAGGCGCGGCGGCGGCAAAGGCGGGCGCAGGGGGGATCAAATGAAGGACACCGAAACCAGCGTCAAAGACGCCGGAGCCGAGTACGCCGAAATATGGGGCGAAGCCATCCACTCCAACCGTCATCTACGGGTGCTCTCCGTCGGGTTGGGAATCGGCTTGCTCTTGCTCATCATCGTTGTCATTCGCATTGTGTCGGTCGATCCGCCCCGTCCCATCGTCGTGAGGGTCGATGAAGTAGGCCGGGCCGAGGCCATCGCCTACGAGGCGATGGAGGCCCAGGCCGACCCTCTGGACCCCACCACCAAGTACTTTCTCAATCGCTTTATTTACGACTTCTACTCGCGGCGGCGGGCCACGGTCGAAGAGAACTGGTCCCGCAGTCTGCGCTTCCTGACCACCGAACTCGCCAACGCCTCGTTTCGCGCCGAGAGTCAGAACATCGCCCTTCTCGCGGCGGGAGCGGCGCGGGATGAACTGCAAGTGGATCGCGTCGTTTTGCGGATTCAGGCCAACCCCCAGGAGCCGCACAGCGCGACGGCCGATTTTGACCTGGTGCGGATGGTGATGGCAAACGAAGTCAGCCGGGAGCGCTGGACCCTCTCGCTGCAATTCCTGTTCCTCGATACGATCCCGCCGGACCTGATCGTCCACAACCCTATGGGGATCGTTATCAGCTATCTGCAAGGGGATCGGGCAATCGTTACCGGGAAGCAATGATGATCGAGCACTTGCGGGGGCGGGAACTAAAACTGGAACCGCTCGGTTGGACCGGGCCGGAGGCGGAGTGGATCGCGCTCGTGTGTCTGCATAGCGGCGTCTTCACGCGGGCGCAGTTCTGTCATTACTTCGATGCTCAGAGAATAACGGCCTCTCGATTCGTGAAGGTATTGATTGATCGGCGGGCGGCGGTCGAAAGCGATCATGTGACGTTCAATGGCGGCGGGCGGACTTGCCGGATTTCAAGCAAGCCGATCTACCGGGCGCTGGAGGTCGAGAACATCCGCCACCGTCGCAAAGCCTGCCCGCCGGTGGTGATGCGGCGGCTCCTATCGCTGGATTTCGTATTGGAGCATCCGGGCATGAACTGGCTCCCCGCCGAGCCGGAGAAGGTCGCGTTCTTTGAAAAACTCGGCCTATCGCGGCGGCTGATTCCGCGACGGATTTACTACGGTGCTGTGGGAGCGCAGAAACGCTACTTTGCGCTCAAACTTCCCCTGGCCGGGGACGCTGGAACCGTCACCTTCGCCTACGTCGATCCGGGCCACCAAACGGATCGGGAGTTGCACTCCTGGGGAGCCGCGCATGGGCGGCTTTGGGATGCGCTGCGCAAAAAGGGGCGGCAGGTCCGGGTGATCGGGATCGGGGCGGAGAATGAAACCGTGGATCGGACGGCGCGGGTGCTCCGGGCGTGGGCGGCGGCGGACCCAGGGACACCCGCCGAAGGACTGACGGTGAAGCAGGAAATCAAGGCGATTGACGACGCGATGACCCACGATGACGAGCAATTTCTGGCGCAGTATGGGGGATTCGGCGGCGCTATGAAACGGTCGGCGGCACTCCAAAGTCTCCCCGAAGCGAAGCTGACGGAAGGGGTCTCGATTGACGACTACGGAACGTGGCGGGCCACCCGGTTTGCGGCGGCGAGGGAAACCGGATGAAAGCAGCACGAAGGCCGGAACGGCGAGAGGAAATTGAGGGGTCTTTTCGTGTTCCAAAGAACCGCATGTTAAGTGTTACAGGGACAAAGGGGAGGTGGAACATAAATCTAGCGGCAGGTGGAACACAACCGCCTTCCATTATCTCTCTCATTCCGCTGTGGTTCTCCCCTGCTAATCGGCCTCACCCGCGCCGATCCAGGAAAATCGGGGAGGACGATAGCGACCCCACGAAAAGTGGGGGGGCATGTGGCCCCGATAGCGGCGCGCTGTTCCACGCCTCTATCGCTGCCCCATGGGGTCGCTATCGTCCTCATTGATCCCTGCGGGAAGGCTCGAAACAGCCCCCCAGGCGGGGCGATGAAAGAAGGGAAACGGACTCTATGAAATGGAGGCGGTTCATTCCTCACATCCTTCTGTTTTTCGGCGGACTGGGGTACGCCCTGTGGAGCTTTGTCCGCCGTCCCTTCCCCATGCTTGGGGATAGTCCCTTGCTCGATCTCATGGACTACCACACCCCGAACTTCTACGGCTGGGTGATGCTCTGGTACTACGCTTCGCCTTTCGTCGCCGTCATACTCGCGGGCCTCATTCTCATGTCCGTTTGGAAGGTCTGGCTGGAATCGCGGCGGCGGGATTTTGCGCCCTTTGGGGCGCTCCCGACCTGGCCGCTTTCAACCCGGCAAACGGCCCCGGCCATCGTGATCGGGGAGGTCCATCACCCGGTCGAAGCGCGCGAGATTTTCAATCCCTCCTGGCTCACGATCCCGGAGCGCGGGCTGTATACCGGCGTGGCGATCTTCGGGGCCGTCGGGTCCGGCAAGACTTCGGCTTGCATGCACCCCTTCGCCAAGCAGCTTCTCGGCTGGCAAGCAGGGAATCCACAGATGCGGGCGGCGGCGCTCATGCTTGAAGTCAAGGGAGATTTCTGTCACGACATCCGCCGAATCCTGATCGACGCGGGCCGGGGAAAGGACTACATCGAGCTGGGGATGAAGGGCCGCTGGCAATGGAACCCGCTCTCGGCCTGGTGGCTCGATTCCTACTCGCTGGCCTACACCGTTTCGAGCCTTCTCAACCAGTTGTTCGGCAAGGGCAAGGAACCGTTCTGGCAGCAAGCCTATACCAATCTGGTCCGCTGGATCATCGAGCTTCACCGGGTATTCCCGGAACGGTGGGTGACGTTGCAGCAGGTCTACCGCTGCGCCATCGACCCGGACCTTTTCGCGGCCAAGATCAAGCACGCCGAAGCGTGGAGCGACGAGTTGAACAAAGGGACGGTTTTCGTGTCGAAGGACGTGCTGCAAGCCGAACTAATAAGCCTTGCGGAATGGGTGTGGAATACCGCGCTGGACTCGGAGGAAAAGCAAACCGTCTACAGCCGCTCGCTACTCAAAAAACTGGACGAACTCAGGCTGACCTACCGGGTGGTTTGGGACCCTGGACCCGGAGACGAAGTGAGAGAACGGGTGGAGGCGGTGAAGCGCTGGTTTGTCAACGACTGGCAAACGCTGGACAACAAAGTGAAGTCCTCGATTGTGGAGGGGGTTTCGGTATTCCTTGCCATGTTCGATATGCCGGATGTGGCGAAGGTGTTTTGTCCGGGGCCGCCGGAAGTCCCCGACGATCCGCAAGCCATTGCAGTTCAAGCCAGGGTAGCTATGCGGGCGGCGCGGGGAGCCCAGGAGCCGAACAAGAAGCCGGACGGCGGGGAAGGAGACAAACCCGCGCCCACGTCGATTCCTTCCGTCGAAGAGGAACGAATCGCCGGGCCACGACACCTGCCCCCGCTCTATGAATTGATCGAAGAAGGCAAGGTGCTGGCCTTGAACATGCCCGCCGGATCGAACCCGGCGCTGGCCCGCGCCGTGGGCGTGATGCTCAAAAACGCCTGGCTCCAAGCGCTTCTCATGCGCCCGACCAAGATGAAGGAGTCGCCGGGGGTCTATTTCCGGCCCGCCGTCTTTATCTGTGACGAATATCAAGCCTTCGCTTCGGTGGGCGAGGACGATCCATCGGGCGATGAAAAATCCTTTGCGCTGACCCGGCAATGCCGCTGCATCCCAATTGTCGCCACTCAATCCATTTCCTCGCTACGCTCCGTGTTGGGAAGCTCGGAAGCTTGGCGGTCGCTGTTGCAGACGCTCCGCACCCGGATTTTCCTGTCTCTCAGCGACGACGCCAGCGCCAAGATTGCCAGCGAAATGTGCGGGCAGGTGGCGAAGATCAAGGGATCCTACACGATCAGCGAGACCTCCAAGCGGGCGGAAGTCTCCCCGCTCTCAGGCCGCGCCGGGGGAGGCGGGGGCAGCATCGGCGCGACCAAGTCTTTTCGGGAGCAACGCGAGGCCGTGTTTCACCCGCGAGACTTCGCGCTGCTCTCGAACTGTCAAGCGATCTGTCTGCCCTATGACGGGTCGCAGTCGCTTGAACCGCGACGGGTCTACCTCAAGCCTCACTATCTGCCCCTCGATTATTCCTATTGGAGAGCGAAAGCGGCGGGTCAATTATGAGCGCCGCGAGTGGACTGGAACACCTGAAACCATTTCTACCGGGATTGGAAAGCGCCCTGGAAGATTCCGAAGTCAGCGAGATCATGATTAACGGCCCCGGCAATGTCTGGGTCGAGCGGGCCGGGCGGTTGACGGCACATGACGCGCCGGACCTGGACGAATCGGCCCTATTGCGGGCGGCCATCCACATCGCCCGTCCTTTGGGCTTGGACCCGGCGAGCTCGCCGATTGTCGATGCGCGCCTGGACGACGGCTCGCGGGTTGCCATCTGTGTTCCGCCCGCGAGCCCCACGGTGGCGATCACCATGCGGCGCTTTGGCAAGCGGGCGTTCTCGGCGGATGATCTCGTGACGCAAGGCGCACTCCCAGAAGACGTGCGAGCGGAAGCGGAGCGGGTGTTGCGCTCCCGGCGCAACATCCTGGTTTCCGGCGGAACCGGATCGGGCAAGACCACCCTTCTCAATGCGCTGATCGAACTACTACCCGATGACGAGCGCATCGTCGCCATCGAGGACACGCTGGAGCTTCGCATTGAGCGCTCCAATTGCGTCCGCTTCGAGGCTCGCGGATTACAGGAAGGAGCGGTGACGATCCGGGACTTGGTACGCCACGCGCTTCGTCACCGCCCGGATCACATCGTCGTGGGCGAGGTGCGCGGCGGGGAGGCCGCCGACCTGCTCCAAGCCCTCAATACCGGACACGGCGGCTCGCTGACGACCGTACACGCCAACAACGCCGAGTCGGCCTTGTCGCGCATCGCCAGTTGCGCCATGCAAGGCGGCGGCGAGCTTCCCTGGGAAGTCACCTGCCGGGGCGTAGTGGACGGCATCGCTATGGTGATTCACATGACGCGCCGAGAGGGACGCCGGTTCGTGGAGGAAGCGCTGCTCGTCCAGGGTTACGACGCGCCGCAAAACCGCTGGCTTATCAAGCCGATCTGGAGGGAACACAATGACGGATGAAGACTCTGGAGGACTTCGACCGGGAGCTCGGCCGGGGTGGTGAGGAGACGCAGGAAGTCCCGGCCTGGATCGCCGAACAAGACGGCGTCTTTCCCGAAGACGCAGGCCGCCGGACTCGCCGATCCGGGGCGGAAGGTGGATCTGACGGAGCGCTCGGTCCGGCGTGGAGAGTAGAGGAGGAAGGATGAGCCTGGACACAGAAGCGAGGGAAGCTCCGATCACGGTGAAGGCCGCCGCCCGTTTCCTGGGTGTCAGTCCCTCGCTGGTGTATGCTTACGTCGAGCGAAAGCAGATTCCCCATTTCCGCATGATGGGCCGCTCGATCCGCTTCCGAGTGTCGGAGTTGGTCGAGTGGCGCCAGCAATTTCATGTGAATGGAGGAATCGATGAACAAGACAGGTAGACCGAGAAATACCGCTGGTAGCCTGTACCTCCGGCGCGATTCACGCGTCTGGTGGATAAGCTACCGTGACCAGAACGGGAGGTTCAGACAGGAGTCGACAGGCCAGAGGGAAAAAGGGGAAGCCGAGAAGGTGATGCGCAAACGGTTGGTGGCTCGCGATGAGGGGCTGCTGGCGAGCGCCGCGCCGGGCGGTGGAATTACCTTCAACGAGTGGGCGGACTGGTTCCTTGAGAACCGCTCCAAACCGCCCTTCCGGAGCGAGAGCAACCACCGGCACAACCTCGGCGCGCTGAAGTTCCTCAGGCCTCGGTTCGGCAAGAACAGACTATCGGACATCACACCTGAGGATATCGAATCGTACCTGATGACAAGATTGAACACAGGCAAGCGGGTGCACACCAAGTTGGGGCTGCAACTTCGCGGCAGGCTCAAACCTGCCACCGTGCATCAGGAGTTTCGCGTCCTGAGACGCATCCTGAACGTGGCGGTGAAGAAGCGGCGGCTGGCGGTCAATCCGTGTAATGGGGTGGAGTTTCCGGTCGCGTTGGCTGGTGCGACGCGCAAGCCGCACTATCTGACCGCCTCGAAGCAGGCCTGGCTGGAAGCCTGCGCGCCCCTGTACCTGCGCAACATCATCGCGATCATGGTGGAGATGGGGCTGCGGCCTTATCGCGAGTTGATCCCGATGCGAAAGGAACAGGTCGACCTGGAAAACGGGATCGTGCATCTGCCGGATTCCAAGACGGTGAACGGCATCGCGGACATGCCGATGACCGACAGAGCCCGCCAAGCGTTCGCCTCGCAGATGAAGCAGAGCGGCGATTCCGACTACCTGTTCCCGAGCCCGCGGATGGGGTCGAGCAAGCCGCACATCACGACGGTGTGCAAGCTGTGGGACCGGACGCTCCAGCGCGCCGGGCTGCCCCATTTCTCGCTATACGAGCTACGCCATACGTTTGCGACCCGGCTCAGCGCCGGGGGCGTGGCGGATCATTTCGTGACGCAGATGCTCCGACAAGGCGATTCGCAGGTGTTCAAGCGCTACAGCCAGGCGAAGCTCAACATGATGCGGGAAGCGCTGTCCAAGCTCGATCGGCAGGCGAACGAGCGCGGCGCGACTTCCTTTACGGCGCTGGCCAACTAGAGCCAGTTTCCTGACGGTTTCTTTACGATTCCGTCTTCTGCAATGAGAGGAAAGGTGGACGGGTGCTGAAAACACAGAGATTAAATGGTGGGCGATGCAGGACTCGAACCTGCGTCCCTCTGCCCAAGAAGTATCTGGACAAGGACAAGTATCCATTCAGGCAGCCGGGCGAGGTGCGCGTAATCTACAAGATTGAGCCCCAGCAGTTCACATCGATGAGTTAGCCTGCGGGTTCAGCCGCTAGCAGCGGTGCTGTCTGACAATGCCGCTGCATTCGAGAAAGCTGGGCTGCCTGCCAGTCCAGGAGCCTCGTAACAAATGGTAGAACAGCAGCTTAGGTGCCTGCCTTGCGGCAGGTACCTAGCCTGTTACGCCGTGTGCCGAGTCCTTGACTTGGGGGGTAGCGCCCTGTAGAGTTACTAAACTCTCGTCGGGGGAGAGGTTGCAGCCCAGTTGCAGCAGAGTCGATGCAAGGATATGCCCCGCGGCGAGTTTTCTCAGTCGGGACTAGGTGGCCAAGGAGGAGGCCAGCGGGCGAAGCAAACGACCACAGTGGCTCAGTGCAAGGCGGGATGAGCCGTATCCTAACTTCTGCTTCGCTAAGGCCGGGGCCTGTCGCCACCGTCGGTGGGGTTCCGGCGCTCGTCGTCTAAGTGGCAATGGACGGAACCCGAAAAGCAGCTTTCATTGACCTGGACGGAACGCTGGTGCATTCCACCCTGGTGCACGCCTACGCCTACTATGCGCGCAACCACCGATCGATGTTCAAGTCGCTCTACAAGTTTACCAAGGTGCTGGCGAGCGTGCCCCTGTTGCTGCTGATTGACCTCTACTCCCGGCGGGCCTTTAACGTTTACCATTTCAGACGCTACAAAGGCATCGAGCGCGACCGGTTGATCGGGCTGTCCGACGATCTTTTTGAAACCGTGACCAAGCCGTCCATCTATCCCCGCGCCTACGAGCTGGTGAGCGGGAATCGAGCGTCCGGCTACCGCAACGTTCTGGTGACGGGCACGCTGGATTTTACCGCCCAACCAGTGGCTGCGGAACTGGGCTTTGACGATTTGATCTGCAACCGGCTGGAATACGCGGACCAGGTCGCCACCGGCCGGGTGATCCCCCCGCTGATTGCCGAGGAAGCAAAGGTTGCCGCCATTGCGGACTACTGCCAGAAAAAAGAGATTGACCTGAGCCAATCTCGAGCCTATTCCGACAGCTATTCCGACCTGCCCATGCTGAAAGCTGTGGGGGAGCCAATCGCCACCAATCCCGACCGGCGCTTGAAGAAATTGGCCGCCGAAAGCGGCTGGCCCGTCATTTACCTGGATTAGTATGGGGGAGGCGCAGAATTCCGCCACAGGGACGCCGGCCGAATTGGGCGGCGGGCTCCGGAACGCGTTGAAACCTCGCTGGGCGCCCACCAACTCCGAGAGGTTCAGCTCCAACTGCGTTATCCATCTGGAGGAAAACTCCGCCCCGCGCATCCTTTGGTCGGGCGAAGACCTGGTGGAGGCGAAGCTGCCGGCCGGCACGCGCGTCGTCTACCCCAAACCGCCCATGACCCCGGTGCCCAACCGCGAGGCGGCCATCGAGTATGCCATCCGTCATCCGGAGAACATGGAGCCGCTGCCGGCGCTGCTGCGCGCTGGCATGAAGGTGACGATCGCCATCGACGATATCTCGCTGCCGCTGCCTCCTATGAGGAAGCCCGACATCCGGCAGTCCGTGCTGACCGTGTTGCTGCGGCTGCTGGGCGAGCGCGGCGTGGACGATGTACACATTGTAATCGCCAATTCCTTCCATCGGCGCATGACCCCCGCCGAGATGAAGCGCTGCGTGGGGAAAACAATCTTCAATGCCTTCTACCCCGACCGCTATTACAACCACGATGGCGAGGATCCGGAAGCGATCGTCGAGCTGGAGGCCACCGAACACCACGAACGGGTGCGGGTCAACCGACGAGCGGCCGAGTCCGACCTGCTGATCTACGTGAATATCAACCTGGTCTCGATGGACGGCGGGCACAAGTCGGTGGGGACCGGCTTGTGCGACTATCCCACCTTGCAGGCCCACCACACGCCGCAGGCGATCCTGGATTCGGATTCCTACATGGACCCGGACCGCTCCGCCCTGGCCGCCTCCTGCAGTCGGATCGGCCGGGTCATTGACCGCCACCTGAAGGTCTTTCACATAGAGACCACCGTCAACAACCGGATGTTCGCCGAATCACTAAGCTTTCTCACCAAGAACGAGGACGAGTTCACCGGGTCGGAGCGCCTCAAATTCCGGGCCCTGCAGAAGACGCTGGCCGTGCTGCCCCGATCGTGGAAACGCAAACTGTTCTTCGGCATCCCCTCGCCCTACGAAATGACCTCCGTTTTCGCCGGGGAAACCGAGGCCACGCACAGGAAAATCCTGCGCAAGTGCTACGAGCAGTACAACGTGGCTGTCCAGGGCCAGTCGGACGTGGTGATCACTGGCATCCCGTTCGTCTCTCCCTACAATGTCAACTCCATCATGAACCCGATCCTGGTGCAGGTGATGGCCAACGGGTACTTCTTCAACTTTTACCGGCACCGCCCCCTTGTAAAGAAGGGTGGGGTGCTCATCATCACCCACCCGCTCTACGACGAGTTCGACCCAGAAATCCACCCCTCATACATCGAGTTCTTCCACCGGCTGCTGACCGAGACACGGGATTCGTTCGTCTTGCAGGAAAAATATGAGGAGGAATTTGCCCGTGATCCCCGGTATATTGCTATGTACAGGGAAGGTCGCGCCTACCACGGCGTCCACCCTTTCTACATGTGGTATTGGGGGGAAAACGGACGGGCCCATTTGGGCAAGACCATTGTGGTAGGTGCTGAGAATGACCACGTGGCGCCGATTCTGGGCTGGTCGAATGCGGGCACCATGGAGGAGGCCCTGGCCATGGCCGAGGCCCACCTCGGGAGGCGGCCTACGGTGACGATGCTGCATATGGCGCCGATCGTGATGACCGACGTGCTGGAAGAGCCGCCGGCCACTTAAGTTGGAACGGTACTAGAGGAACCTGTGTCGGCAATCGGCAACAAGATGCATCCAACCGACGTCCCCATCGACGCAGGTGCCATCTTCCGCCAAAACGCTATCCTGCTGATCGGCGCCACCGGCTTTATGGGAAAGGCGACGGTGGCGCTGCTGCTGGACCGCTACCCGGACTTGAAGAAACTGTACGTGCTGTGCCGGGCCAAGCCCGGCCGCTCCGCCGAGCAACGCTTTTATGGTGAAACTGCCAACTCGCCGGCCCTGACGCCCAGTGTCGAAAAGCTGGGTTTAGCTTTTGTGCAGAGCAAGATCCAGGTGCTCGAAGGCGATGTCAGTGAGCCCTTCTGCGGACTTTCGCCGGACCGGGTTAAGGAATTGAAGGGCGTAGTGCGCGTCGTCATCAACTCCTCGGGTCTGGTGGATTTCTCCCCGCCACTGGATGAGTCGCTGGCCACCAACCTGTACGGCACGCGGAACACGATCCAGCTGTGCCACGCCCTGAGCGCCCGGCTGGTGCATATCTCCACCTGTTATGTCGTGGGCGCCTACGACGGCAAGGTGCCGGAGGACAGCACCGTCCCGGGCTTTTATCCCCAACGCAACGGCCCGGCCGATGATCGCTTCGATTGCATCAAAGAGCTGAAATACTGCGAACAAGCAATCGAGTCGGCGCGCCAGAGCTACCAGAACGATCCGATGGAGCTCCGCAAGGAACTGGTGCGACTGGGAATGGAGCGGGCCCAGCACTGGGGTTGGATCAATACTTACACCTACATGAAGAGCCTGGGCGAACAGTTTCTGGCGCGAGAACAGGACCTGGTCTATACCATTGTGCGGCCGGCCATTGTGGGCACCGCGATTCGCTTCCCCTTCCCCGGCTGGACGGAGGGATTTCGCACCACGGCGCCGCTGATCCTGATGGCGGCGGCGGGGGTGAAAAGCTGGCCGGTGCGCAAGGATGATCCGCTGGAAATCGTGCCGGTGGATTTGGTCGCGGCAGGGATGCTGATCGCCAGCGCCGCCGTTCTGTCGAACCGCCACCATCAGGTCTACCAGCTTGGCACCGCCGACGTGAACCCGGTCCTGTACCGCCGGCTGGTGAATTTCCTGGGCATGTATTCCCGTAAGATCAACCGCAGGAGAAGCGAAGGCAGCAAGATCCTGAACATGGCCCGGGCCTACATCGAGACCCGGGCGGTCACCGAAAAACAACTGAAGGGGCAGCGCACCCTGAAGCGGAAGCTGCTCAGCCTGAGCAAGCGCGCTGTCACGCGCCTGTCCGGCCTTTCCCAGCGGAGGCGCCTGCCGGGCAAGGAGCGCCTGCAAGATTTAAACCGGCGCCTGCGCGTGCTGTCGCGGGAGATTACCTTGCGGGAGCAGACCCTGGATCAGTACATTCCCTTTATGGTCCGCTGCCGGTTCATCTTCGAATCCCGTAATGTCCGCGATACTTACTCCCAGCTCGCCGAGGCGGATCGTCAGCGGCTGATCTGGGACCCGGAGAATATTGACTGGGCCGACTATTGGGTCCATAAACACACCAAGGGCATCGAGAAATGGATCCGTCCCGAGTTCGTGCGGACCATGAAGGCGCCACGCGCCGGCAGAGCCAAACAGTCCGCTTCGGCCAGCCAGGAACCGGTACGGTAAGTTCTCTCTCCAACCATCTGGAAGATACCTATCCGCTACCCCGGTCCTTGGCGGCCCTCACCCACTGGGGTGTGGATCTGGCCGAAGCGTTCGTGTTCCGCCT
Organism: Terriglobia bacterium; assembly: GCA_965218055.1. Taxonomy (GTDB): domain Bacteria; phylum Acidobacteriota; class Terriglobia; order JAJPHL01; family JAPKYU01; genus CBDBKE01. The sequence continues at coordinate 2,824,606 of CBDCKA010000002.1, read as the reverse complement.
GGCGTTCCAGGTGCGCGTGGAGGGCCGGGAGCAGGTTCCACAGAACAGCAACTTCCTGGTCGTCAGCAACCACGCGAGCCACCTCGACTATGGGTTGGTGGCTCACGTTCTGGGCCGGCAAAGGAAACGGCTGTATGTGCTGGCGGCTAGCGACTATTTCTTCAACACCAAGTTGAAACGCACCTACTGCCAGAAGTGCACCCGGCTTCTGCCCATGGACCGGGAGGTCCCGCTGCATCGGGCCCTGCCCTACGCCGAGGCCTGCCTGGCTGGGGGAAACAATCTGCTGGTGTTCCCGGAAGGGACCCGAAGCCGGGATGGGGAGATGGGACGGTTCAAGCGCACAGCCGCTGCTCTTTGCCTGAGAAGCCAGGTGGACGTGCTGCCCATCTACCTCCGCGGTACCTATGAGGCACTGCCCAAAGGCAAGACGCTGTTCCGCGCGTGGCGCTTGGGGGCTCACATTGGTCCTGTCCTCAGATCCGAACAACTGGCGGAGGAAACCCTCGGGCGGGGAATGAAGTTCAATGCCGCCACCTTGCGAGTGACCGAACGAATCCAGCAGGCCGTCGCAGAGCTGCGCGAGGGCGGGCAGGGGTGAGCAAAATCCTGGTCACCGGCGCCACCGGTTTTCTCGGCACCCACCTGCTCGAATGGATACGCGAGTCTGGCCGCAGTGCGGAGTTGCGCCTGCTGACTCGTAGCGGGCGCTGGAGCGAATCCGGGACCGGCGCTGAGGTGGTGCAGGGAGACGTCTGCGATCGCGCGGCGGTCCGCCGGGCGATGCGCGACGTCAGGGGCGTCTATCACCTGGCGGGTCTGGTCTCCCGCGAGCCCAGCCAGGCGCCTCTGCTTTACCGCACACATGTAGAGGGAACACGCAACGTGTGCGAGGCCGCGCTGGAGTTTGGCATCGAAAGGATGGTTCTGGTCTCCTCTTCTGGCACGATTGCCGTCAGCCGCACGGCGGTCGTCCATCGGGAGGACGAGCCGTTTGCCAACGACGTCGTGGGACGCTGGCCCTACTATCTGAGCAAGATCTTTCAGGAAAAACTGGCACTGGCTTACCACCGGGCCCGCGGACTCCCTGTAGTGGTCGTCAATCCCAGCCTGTTGCTCGGACCGGGTGCCCAGAAGGGCCGATCCATCCAGGATGTGATCCTGTTCCTGCGCCAGAAGGTTCTCGCCGTGCCGCCCGGGGGACTGAATTTTGTGGACGTGCGCGATGCGGCGGCGGCAGTAGGGGCAACAATCGAGCAAGGAAATGCCGGGGAACGTTATTTCCTCGGGGGAGCCAACTGGACCTTCGCCCAGTTCTTCCACCGAATGGAAGTCCTTTCGGGAGTAGACGGGCCCCAGACAAGGCTCTCGGCGAACGCCTCCCGCTGGGCGGCCCGTCTGACCCCCGTCGGCCGCGCCCTCGCCCCAAGGTATTTCCCGGTGAACCAGGCTGAAGTGGAGATGGCCTCGCATTTCTGGTACCTGGACAACAGCAAAGCGAGCCAGGCACTGGGGGCTACTTTCCGGGACCCATCCGACACCCTGCGCGACACGATTGAAGACGCCCGCCGGCTCCTGGCCTGAGCCCTTTGCCTTGCGGGCGAAGGTTCCGACCCATGTCGCAAACGGCTGTGGCTTTGTCCCCATTTCAGTTATCTGAGATTTTCCTCAGGTAGCCCCGCGCGCTGTTAATCTTGGTATAATAAGAGTTTTGAAGCCGGCAATCGTTCCAGGAGAAAGCATGGCCACCACCGCCACCGTCCCAGGGGAGGACGAACTCCAGCGACTTCAGCGGGACCGCATCGTTAACGACTTGAGCATCCAGGTCGCCACGGTGAACGGTTCTGGGAGCCAGACGGCCAATATGGTCCTGCTTCGCGCCATCTTCCAGATGGGCGTGCCGGTTTCTGGCAAGAACCTGTTTCCCTCCAATATTGCTGGGCTTCCCACCTGGTTCACCATTCGCGCCACTAAGCATGGGTACGTCGCCCGCAAAAAGGAAATTGATTTCCTGGTGGCTATGAACCCGGAAACGGCCAGTGAGGACACCCGGAGCCTGGCTCCAGGCGCTGCTGTAGTCTACGACGAGCCGCTGAACCTGAGCCAGCTGCGCGACGACCTGGTATTTTACCCGGTCCCGTTTGACAAGCTGGTGGCGACCTGCTGCCCCGACGCCAAGCTCCGGAGGCTGGTCCGGAACATGATCTATGACGGGGTGGTGGCGCGGCTGTTGGGCATTGACATGGACCAGGTCCATAGGGCGCTCCGCAAGCAGTTTAAGAAGAAGGTCAAAGCTGCCGAACTCAACTGGAATGCCGCCCAGGTGGGCTACAGCTACGCCGAACAAAACCTGTCCAAGCGCGACCTCTACTGGATCGAGCCCATGAACGCAACCCAGGGCAAGATCATCGTGGATGGAAACTCGGCCGCAGCACTGGGCTGCATGTTCGCCGGCGTCACCGTCGTGACCTGGTATCCCATCACGCCCTCCTCCTCGCTTTGCGAGGCGCTTGCGGAGTACATGAAGCGCTACCGCATCGACCCGGAAACCGGCAAGGCTACCTTCGCCGTCATTCAGGCAGAAGATGAATTGGCCGCCATCGGCATGGTCTTGGGAGCCGGCTGGGCCGGGGCGCGCGCCATGACATCCACTTCCGGTCCTGGAATCTCACTGATGTCGGAATTCGTCGGTCTGGGCTACTACGTGGAATTGCCGGCGGTGATCTTTAACATTCAGCGCGTGGGGCCATCCACCGGCTTGCCCACCCGCACCATGCAAGGCGACATTCTGTCCACTGCGTTACTCTCCCACGGCGACACCAAGCACGTGATGTTGTTCCCCTGCTCGGTTGACGAAGCCTTCGCCATGGCCCAAGAGGCATTCAATCTGGCCGAAGAACTGCAAACGCCGGTGTTTGTCATGAGTGATCTGGACCTGGGGATGAACAATTGGATGTCGGACCCGTTCCCCTACCCGGACGAGCCCCTCCGGCGTGGCAAGGTTCTGTCGGCAGAAGACCTGGACCGGGTAAAGCAATGGGGGCGCTACCGGGACGTGGATGGCGACGCCATACCGTACCGCACATTGCCCGGAACGCACCATCCCCGCGGCGCCTGGTTTGCACGGGGCAGCGGCCACAACGAGAATGCAGCATACAGTGAGCGGCCTGCCGACTATGTGGGGAACATGGACCGGCTCGCGCGCAAGTTCGAGACCGCGCGCCAGATGGTACCGCCCGCGGAACTAGACGGGCAGGGCGCGTCGGTGGGCATCATTGCCTTCGGCACCACGCACTGGGCTATCGTCGAAGCCCGTGACCAGCTGCGCGCCGAGAATGATCTGGAAACCGACTACCTGCGCTTGCGTGCCTATCCGTTTTCCGACGAGGTCAAAGAATTCGTTCGCCGACACCAGCGCGTCTACGTAGTGGAACAGAACCGCGACGGCCAAATGTTCCACCTGCTCCGCGCCGGCCTGGCCTGGGGTGACCTGGAGCAGCTGCGCAGCATCCGCCACTATAGCGGCTTGCCAGTAGATGCCCGCAGCGTGACCGACGGCATCCTCGCCCAGGAAGGAATCCCCGTCGAGCAGAGAGCAGCGGCGCGATGAGCACCACGCCACAGAAACTGAACCGAATCGGGTTGGAGCTGGCCGTGTACCGCGGCGGCAAGACCACGCTGTGTGCCGGCTGCGGCCACAACGCTATCTCCGAGCGCATCATTGACGCCTTCTATGATCTAGGGGTGGATCCCTACCAGGTAGCCAAGTTCAGCGGCATCGGCTGCTCCAGCAAAACGCCCGCTTATTTCCTGCAGGGCGCGCACGGCTTCAACAGCGTCCATGGCCGGATGCCCTCGGTGGCGACCGGGGCGGCCCTGGCCAATCGCCGCCTGGTTCAGATCGGGGTCAGCGGCGATGGCGACACCGCCTCCATTGGTATTGGGCAGTTTGTCCATCTCATGCGCCGCAACCTGCCCATCATCTACATCATCGAGAACAACGGCGTTTACGGGCTCACCAAAGGCCAGTTTTCGGCCACCGCCGACACCGGGTCAAAGCTGAAGAGCGGCGTGATCAGTGACCTGCCGGCGATTGACTGCTGCGCCCTGGCGATTCAGTTGGGCGCCACCTTCGTGGCCCGTTCCTTCTCGGGTGACAAGAAGCAACTACTGGCCCTGTTGAAGGCGTCTACGGCCCACCGTGGGACCATCTTACTGGACATCATCTCTCCGTGTGTCGCCTTCAACGACCATGAGGGTTCGACCAAGAGCTACTCCTACATGAAGCAGCATGAGGAGCCGCTGCACCAAATTGACTTCATCCCAACCTACAAAGAGATCGACGTGGATTATGAGCCCGGCCAAACGACCGAGGTCGAGATGCACGACGGCTCTCGGTTGGTGCTGAAGAAGCTCGGCCACGACTACGATCCCACCAACAAAGCTGGCGCGCTTGAGGCCTTGCTGAAATCGGAGCAAACGGGCCACGTGCTCACGGGCCTTCTCTACTTGGAAACCCAGCAAAAGAATTTCCTGGACTTGCTGAACCTGGTGGACGAACCACTGGCCTCTCTGCCCGAACAGAGGATCCGGCCAAAACGACAGGTGCTGGACGAGATCATGGAAGAACTCCGCTAGCTCGGCGCGTCACGCAACTCAGTTCCCACAGCAAATCGCCCAACGGGGCGAAGCGCATTGCAAATCACACGGTGGACTTTCGGGAATGGAAACGCACTCGTTCTCGGTGCGGCCTCGGTGCGACCAAAGATCTGTTGTTGTGCAGCTCGCCTCTATTGTGTGCGCTGCGTCGGGTCGGTCAAGCCGACCTGAACATCCTGGAAATCTCCTGTTCTAGCTCACTTCGCTGCGCCACGGTGCACAGTGTACAAGCCATGACTGGCGCGGGTTTCATCAATTCGTGCGGAGCAACACCGCCGCTTTGCGCAAGGCCTCGGAAAGCGGGGAACGGACTGCTGCATAAAAAAGCAGGGGCGTTTCTATTCATTGAAAACAAAGAGGATAAAATTCTTGACTGGATTTTGCCGCCAGGAGTAAAAGGATGCTGGGTTCCGAGAGATCTGGAAGGCAGGCCAAGCATTCTGCCAAAGATTGCGGATCCCGAACGGCTGATCTCAGCCGCAAGGCTGGAGTCAGAAGGACCTGAAGGGAACCTGCGGGCGACCGGCTCGCAAGAGATTGTAAGCCGGCAGGAACCCAGGGGAAATCCCGGACGGCCAGTTATCGCGCCCGCAAGGGTGACACGACTGGAAAAACCCAGGGGGGAACTGGAAATGCGGCAGCGTTAGCCGAAAGGTTCCGCTGCCGAAGAGCTGAGCAGGAAGCGCAGACTGGTCCGGGGCCGCAAGGCTCTGGGTCGGAACTGCAGGGATAGCTTGGTCACCGAACCCCGTCGCAAGGCGAGGGGCAGGGATAGCCAGGGAAACCACTGGGAGCCTGAATCCTGATCGAAAGGCCAGGAGGAGGGTCGGACCGGGGGACTCCTGGACGCCAACCTGGGGAGCTGAAGAGGTTCTTCGGGGAGGACCGGCGGGAGAAGATCCGGCTGTGAAGCGCTGGAGCCGCAAGGTTTCAGCCGAGTAAGAGTCGGGGATACCGTAGGCGGCAACCCTGATTTCGGTGCCTTTCTGCCGCAAGGCAGAGATGTCGAGAGTCGACGACAACCGGAATCGGGGAAGAGCGCACGCGGAGCTTCAGGCGCCTATCCCGAGAGAACCGGGAACGGATGTTCGGGAGATCGTAGGCGAAGCAGAAGAGGAGGGCTTGCACGAGAGGTCACTTGGAACCCAATTTTTGTTGAGCCACCCGCGCCCGCCATCCTGAGAGCCAGGGCCGCAGCACCGGTGGGAAAAAACGTGAAACGCACGACTTCCCGAACCCCACGCCAAACGGCGGTGCGCACTCCGACCATCTCGCGTACCTCACCCAGCCCCAAGCCGGGTGGCGCGCGGGGCAAGCGGCAAAAACCGCACCACTGATCCACACCGGAAAGTGGCGCCGAGCCGCGATCGTGAGGAAGCGGCGCCTACTTCTTCTCCAGTGAAGCGCAAAGGATTTCTTTGTCGTTGCGTGCGAAGATGTGCTTGTTCGCGTACGCCGGATGCGACCAGTTCACCGCGCCGAGTTCGCGGCGGTTGCCGGAGCGGGATGTTGGCTGAATCAGCTTTGTGCGACTGATTTCCTGGTACCCCGCAGGGGAAAGCCTTGCAATGATCAACTCGCCGCGGTCGTTGTTAATGAAGTAGCGATCCCGGTGGCGGACGATGAATCCTGCGGCCCATCGGGCCCGCTCCTTCGTTACCTTAAAGGTTTCCCAAACGCGCTCGCCGGTTTTGGCCCTCAGGCAGCGGAATTGCCCGTAGCTGCAGATTCCGTAGATGTAATCGCCGTCTGCGACTGGAGTGGTAATGAGTGTGTGCAGGCCGTCCGTTTTGATCTCGCTGTCGCTTTTGCCTTTCCAGATCAGGCGGGCGCCAGGCTTAGCTGGATTGAGTTCCAGCATCATGCTGCCGTTGTAAAACGAAGAGACCAGAAGGCGCGACCCACTCAGAACCGGAGTCGCCACCGTGAGAGCGGACTGAACTTTGAAGGGTTGCTCCCAGTAAATCTTCCCGGTCACCGGGTCCAGGGAGGCGAGTGCCTGAGGATGCCATATGAGAAGTTGGCGCGCGCCGCCAGCTCGGATGAGGATCGGCTGGCAGTATCCTGTCTCGCTGCTCGAAGGAAGGGACCGCCAGATCTCCTTGCCCGTCATCTTGTCGAACGCCACCACCTTGGCGTCCGGCTCGCCTCCCACCAGCGCGATGAGTCGCTGCCCGTCGACCAGCGGCGCGCCGGTCATTCCCCAGACCGGCAGCTCGGTCCCGTAGTCGTTCACAAAATCTTTCTTCCACAGGATCGCGCCGTCCTTGACGCGGAGGCAGAGGAGAATGCCGCTGGCTCCCAGGGCGTACACGCGATCGCCGTCCGCCGTCGGCGTGGCCCGCGGTCCGATGGTATAACTTAAGCCCGTGTAGTCGGCCTCCCACTCCCGTGTCCAAAGAACACGGCCTGTTCTTTCCTCCAAGCAGAGGAGGCGCTCGATCCCTTTGTTGACTTCAGTTGGAGAGAAATCCAGGACAAACACCCGACCTCCTGCAACCGCTGGGCCACTGAAGCCTCCCTTGATCGGTGTCCGCCACTTAATTCGGAGCCCTTTCTTAGGGAAGGTGTTTAGAATCCCGGTTTCGCTCCATACCCCGAGCCGGCCCTTGCCCCGCCATTCCGGCCAATCCTCACCTGGCGCAGAGACAGCAAAGACAAGAAGAAGGAAACTCCACCGCAGGAAGTATCGGTGATTCATGGCGGAGAGTATATAAGCCATCCTGGCAGGCTGTTCAAAAAGTCGCTTCCCTGCCATTCCGAGATCGCGGCGGCGGGCGAGGAATCTGCTTTTCAATCGGCATTGCTTGCCGGAGCAGATGCCTCGAGCGACCGTAGCGGCAGGCTTTAGCCTGCCACCGGTGGTGCGATGGCACCCTCAGGGGCGCCGCTACGGCACCCAAGAGGCGTCGGCCCTCGGAATGACACGGGCACTATTCTTCGAGGCGGATCTGCATGCAGAGATTCATCACCGGCGTGACTTCGTGGAAAACCGCCAGCATGGCCTCCACCAAGTCCAGGCCCGTGGAGCCTCGCACCTCGGGTTCTTCCATGCGGTAATAGAGCTGGAAGCCGCTCCAGTCGCCTGCCGGCGCACTTTGCAGGGAACGGCGCAGCCGCGCGGTCCCGGGAAAATTCTCCTGCCCATAGCGCTGGGGCTGGTCCCAGCTTCCGGCGTGCAGCCAAAATCCTTCCCGCTCGACCAAGCGGCGCAGTTCACGTCCCAGGGGGCCACGCGGGATCAGTCCACGAAGCAGGCGGTGCCAGTCCCAATCCGGTCGCAGCCGGCACTGGGGGAAGCCGCGCGGCGGCCTCAGGTATCCGCGCTCGACCTGCATCCCGCACTTGAACTGCCGTTCCTCGGTATCCACCATGAGGAAGAACTTGGCGCAGCCGAAATTGATGTGGTTCGATTCCGGTTTGGCCAGACGGTCGGCGCGGGGCAGGAAACAGATCCATTGCCAGTAGACGCCGCGGCCCCAGCGGTCGGTGACGAACGGCTGTTGATAGCGGCTTTCCAAAGCCAGCTTCAGGATCCGGGTGATCCGCTCATGCGGCTCCAGGTTCCCTACCCGGATGCCGCGGCGGAAGTCCAGAAACTCCGGACGAAACCCAATTGCTACACGCGGGATGGGTAATTGCGCCACAGCGTTGTCTGCTTTGTCTGCGTCCAGCTCGGAGCAATGGCTAGCCCGGCCGCTGGCCGAGGGTGACCTTGGCAGTGATCCTCTGCTGGTTCCGTACCACGACAACCACCACTTCATCGCCCGGCTGGCGAGCACGGAGCAGGTAGGTGAAGTCGTAGAGATTCTTCACGGACTTGCCATCAAATTCCACCAGGATGTCGCCGGCCCGGAGTCCGGCGCGGGCAGCGGGACTGCCCTCCCGGATGTCGGCAAAACGCACGCCGCTTTCCACCTCGCCGAAGTCAGGAATGCAGCCGAAATAGGGTCCGTAGCCCCCGCCGCCCCCGCGTCCAGAGCTGCCGGGGATGCCGGGCTCAGTCACCCGGACAAAGAGCGGCCGTTGGGGCCCGACGTTCAGCCGCAGCGCCACCCTCCCGACCAGCCGGAGTACGTCGGCCGCATCGGGAGCGTTGATCTTCTCCCAGGTATCGCTGGGCTTGTGATAGTCGGAGTGCAAGCCGGAAAAAAAGAACAGTACTGGCACCTGACGCGCGGTGAACGAAGAGTGATCGCTGGCGCCGTAACCTCCCAGCGAATACTGCAATTCCAGCCCGATGGCCTTGTTCTCTTCCTCCACCAGCGCGCGAAATCCCTGCGCCGTCCCCACACCGCCCACGTAAATCTTGCGATCTTTGGGTCGGCCAATCATGTCCAGATTGATCATCGCGACGGTCCCATCGGTCGGGACCAGCGGGTTGCGGGTGTAATAGCCGGAGCCGAGCAGGCCGAGCTCCTCCGCGGCGAAGGCCAGGAACAGGATGCGGCGCGGCAATCGCTCCGTGCGGCCGGCCAGATCGCAGGCCAGCTCCAACAGGCCAGCCGTCCCGGAAGCATTGTCGTCAGCCCCGTAGTGGATTTGCCCGACTTTATTACGGGCCAGCGAGTTGCGCCGGCCCAGACCGAGATGATCATAATGCGCGCCGATCACCAGGGCTTCGTCGGCCAGCGCCGGGTTATTGCCGGGCAGGATCCCGACGACGTTTTCCAGCTCCCGCGTCCGGCGGGTTACCTCCACCGTCAATTCCATCCGGACAGGAAGGGCTACGGAATGGTTCGACAGATCATTGTCAATGGCTTCCTGGACAGCTGTCAGCCTCCTGCGGGCCGTCGCGAGCAGCTCATCGGCCACCTTGCGTTTCACCTGAAGGGCCAGGAGACCCAGGTGCTCAGGTCCCATCAGCTGGCCCACTTTCAGCAAGGGGTCTTTATCGCCGGGGTGCCGGTTGGGGTCGTTCACCAGGAGCAGCGCCACAGCTCCGTGCAGCCGCGCGTTGATGGCCTTTTGCACGATGCCCGCGTGGCTGGTGAACTCGCGGCCCTTAAACACGCTCTTGTCGTCGCCCTCTTGCGGCTCGTGACGAAGCACCAGCACGATCTTGCCCTTCACGTCCAGGTGCGCGTAGTCGTCGTATCGGTACTCGGCGGCGGTGATGCCATAGCCGGCGAAGACCAGCCCACCGGAGACTGTGCCAGGATCGCTGATTCCCAGCGGCACGAAATTCTTGCCGCTCTTGTAGGACTTGGAGGTTTCCGGGAACCGGGCCGTCAGGCGATTGTTGGGGCCGACGCTGGTGCCCGTGGTTGCCCGGAATGTCTGGAAGTAGCTGCCGTTGACTGGCTCGAGGCCGCAAGAGCGGAATTGCTCGGCAACGTATCTGGCGGCCTGTTGCAGCTCGGGCCCGTCGTTGCCACGTCCCTTCATCTGCTCACTGGCCAGCACCTTGATGTGTTCCAGATACCGCTCCGGCGAAATATCAGCCCAGGCGGCGCCTGGAGGAGTTGCCAGCAACAGGCAGACAACCGTGCACCAGCGATGGAAAAGCGCCTTCCTGCTCATATGTAATTATTTTAGCCGAAGACGAGCTTTCCGGTCAGGCCCATTTCCAAACCAACCGACCAGGATGCAGGCAATCTCGCGAAGAGGGTCGTGTTGAAAATGGAAGTATTCTTTTCGTGGTATTCTGTGCGGGATTTGACCAGGAGAAGCTCGATGACAATGTGGAACGTCAGTGTGCTGCGATCTTTACTCACCTGCCTGCTGCTCGGGTCTTTCCCTGCCCATCCTGCGTTGGCAGCCGGGGCCGGCAAAGGGTCCACCGTCCAGGTACTCCGCCTTGCCGATGGCGTCCCATTTCAGATGGGGAAGGTCAACTCCCGCCGCATCCTCCATCCCGAGATAGGAGCCACCAACTTCACGCTCAACTATTCTGTGTCTGAGCCAGGGCACGAGTTCCCGCAACACGTTCACGATAGCTCCGATGATACCTTTCTTGTCCTACAGGGACAGGTGGACGTGCGCCAGGGCGATTCCCTGCGACCTTTGTTGACCGGACAGGCAGCCTTCGTCCCCGCCGGCCAGATTCATGGCACGATTACGACCGGTACGGGAACGGCGATTCTCATCAGCTTTCAGTGTCCCCCCGACAAGGTTCTCTACACGGGCGCCCGTGACTCCTCCCGTCCGGGAGCAGCGCGGCCGAAGGGCGAAATTAGTCCAGGTGCGGTAAAACTCCTGGATTTTGCCAACCGGAACGGCTTCTTTGTTTATCCGGGGATGGGCTCAACAAAGGTTGCCGCGGCGCACCGACGGATGAAACCCGGCGAGAGCTTCCAAACTGCAGTGGGTGAGGACGGCCAGCAATTCCTGTTTGTGTGGAAGGGCGCCATCTCGGTGAAATCGAAGCAAGGAGTTCATCGGGCTGGGAAAGCCGATACGGTGTTCGTCTCCGGCAGGAACAGTCTGGAAGTTCGGAACGATTCCGCCAGCGAAGCCATCCTGATCCAGGTGCAGGCTCCGCCTCATTCCGGGTGGTAGTAATAAACGTGGGCCCGCTTACTGCTCGGCGCGGCCAAAGACGGCGATTGCGACCGGCAGCGGCTCGCCGGATTTGGTAGAGATCCTGGTCTTAAGAATCCAATTTTCATCGTAGTCTTTCGCCAGGGCAGGATCGGCCACGCTTTCGGGAGCGGCCAGCGGGAAAACCGCCGGATGGCCGGTCCCGGAGGCTTTGCGACTCAATGTAACAACTTCGGCGAAGGACGGTTGCGCGGCGGGGTCGGAGTCGGCAGCGAGCGGCACCAGCAGGATGAAGTCCCTGTACTGCGCGGCGCCCATATGATTTCCATCAGCCGGCATCAGGGCGTAGCGCATGGTGTAGAGACCGGGCTTGATCGACTGGCCGCGAAAATCAAAACCCTTGGTCACAAAGCGCCACACGCCTAGAAACGTTCCCTGAGCAAGTCCGCTGTAGAGGACATCGCCCGCAGGAGGTTTGGCTGCCCCGGCCAGAGCCTTGTGCAGCCACAACTCCGCGTAAGGCGCGCTCGCATCGTCCAGGATACGCAGGCCTGGGGCTTCCACCAGCTCCTTCAGCGCCGCCGGAACTTCCTCCGGCGCGCCTGTCCCCTTCTCCAGCTTGTGGTCGGCCGCGGCCCTTGAAACGAAAGGCGCCGTGGCCAGACAAACTGCCAACATCAGCAGGGATGCAAATCGAATCGGCATAGGGTCCCTCATCTCTCCATTCCTTGAAACAAAAGGGCGTAGAAAACGAAAAAAGGGAGAAGCCACGACGCGCACAGCTTCTCCCCCTCTTACTAGCTCAAGTCCGCCTGGCTGAAAGCCAAAACTAATGTGCGAACGTCGCCACAAAGGCGCTGGGCCGGTTCGGCACGCTCCAAACCGCTCCGAGGCCGTTGCCCTTGAATTCATGCGTGGTGGCGAAGGCCGGCACAGCCCCGTTCACTCGAGCCAACGGCGGATAGTACACCTCGGGATTGGCGCAGGAGGCATCCTCGTGCCGGAGAGCTCGAGTCACGATACGCGCCAGGTCGCCGACCACAAGCTTAGCTGTCCTCCCATGGGACTCGTGACCGCTTCCGCTCGGCGCCTCGTCGACCTCGAACTCAATCTCCGCTCTCTCGACGTGTAGGACGCTCTCGAAAAGATCCGGGACTTGGGAACGGACGAAGCCTACCAGCGCTTCTTCCTGCTCCTTAGTGGCCCGCTCGTCCACAATGACAATGGAAGAGGCCGGAAGGGCGCTGTGGTGCGGGTCCCCCAGAGTATGGCTGGCGCGGACGACGCCAGCCACGGCCAGACCCGCGAGCGAAACGTCGTTCCAGCCCCCGTTGACAATCTGCCAGCCCAGCACCGCCTCGTTGCCAATCAGGCCGACTTCGGAGTTGGCAAAGCAGGCCCCCACGTACACGCTGGCGGTCCGAGCCTCAAGGTAGTTGCCCGAAATCTGCGCGGCGACCGCCCCGGTGGTTGCGACCAGCACCACCAAAGCCGCTGCCAAAACTGAGTTGCGCATGCGCTGTCCTCCTTGGGAAATCAGGACCTCTTGCCTGAACTCATAACAGGCGAAGAAGCAATAGTATTTTATCACACGTCTATCACACGGGCGCCGGGTCACACCCCGTCATAGCAGGACCGGCCGTGCCCGCATTCCCGATCGTCGGCGAGCTGCCCGTCCGGCCCCAGGCAGGTCTGCGTCAGCGCGCACCAGAACGGGCCTGCCTCAGCCAACAGCTCGGAGGGGTCGCGCTCGACATCCAGCAGCATTTCTTTGGAGGTCAGGAAGCGGCACCGCTCGTGCCCCACAATGTTCAGTGATCCGGCGTTCAGTGATTCGGCCATGCTTACGCTCCTTGCGCGGCCAGCAGGACCGCGCGCTTTACCGCCGTGCGGGCCAGTTGCACCTTGTAGCCGTTCCCGCTGAGCGGCTGGGCCTTACGGACCGCCGCCTGGCCCGCAGCCATAGCTGTCTCCTCGCTAATCTGGATGCCTTTCAGCAGCGCCTCCCCGGCCTCCGGCGAGCGCCAGGGAATTGGCGCCACGTGCCCCAGCACGACGCGCACGTCGCGGACCGTCTTGCCCCTGAGGTCGAGTTCCACCGCGGCAGCCACCAGCGGCCAATCGAGCGCCGTCCTCTGCCGCACTTCGTAGGTGGCGTTGAAGCCGCCAGAGGGAGGCACCAGGATTTCGGCCACGATTTCGTTCGGTTTCAGAACGTTCTCGCGCTCATTGCTGGAGTTGGGAATCACAAAGAAATCCGCTAGCGCCACTTCTCGCGCGCCCCGTGGTCCAAAAAGTCGCAGCCTAGCCCTCAGTGCAATCAGCGCCGGCGCCAGGCTGGACGGGTTCACGAAGTAGGCTGGCCCTACTCCGAAGATGGCGTGGTAGCGATTTTCACCCTCGGGCACCAGCGGCTTGCCGTCGTGCTCGGCCAGCAGGCCAAACCCGGCCCGGTAGTACCAGCAGCGGGGACGTTGGCACAACTCACCGCCGACGGTACCCCGAGCGCGAATCTGCGGACTGGGCACTCCCTCTGCGGCCTGCACCAGCGCCGGATACTTCTCGCGGACCGCGGCGGAGTCAGCCAATTCCTGCAATGTAATTAGGGCGCCGATGCGCAGGCCGCCCCCTTGGGGCGCTATACCTCGCAGTTCCTGGATGCCCTTGATGTCCACGACTCGCTTGGGGCTGGAGAGATATTCTTTCATCAGGCTGAGCAGGTCAGTCCCTCCGGCCAGCACTTCGGTTTCTCCCCAGCTCGACCCTAGCGCCTGGACGGCCTGCTCTTTGGTTGTGGGGGTGGTGTATTCGAAGGCCTGCATTAGGCTACCCTCGCTTTCTCCAGTGCGGCGAGCACGCGGTCTGGAGTCAACGGCAGATTGGGAACGCGCACGCCAATGGCGTTGGCGACCGCATTGGAAATGGCCGCGCCCGGCGAAATCACCGGCGGCTCGCCCAACCCGATGACGCCGCGTTCGTCATACCCCTTGCCGGTCATCATGTGGACCTGAAACGTGCCGATGTCACCGAGTCCGGCCAGCTTGTAATACTCCATGTCCGCGTTCAACAGGCGACCGGTAACCCGATCGACAATTCGCTCCTCGTACAGTGCGTAGCAGACGCCCTGGATCAAGGCGCCCATCACCTGGCTCTCGGCCAGCTTCAGGTTCACGATCAGCCCGCAGTCCTGGGCGGCGACGAGCTTGTTGATCTTGACCACGCCGGTTTCGATATCCACCGAGACGTCGGCCATCTGCACGCCGCCAACCCCGCTGTCGCTTAACTTGCCGGGGCCGGGGTTCTGTCCGCGAGCAGTGAGTGGGGTGAGCCCCATCTTCGCGCAGGCCAGATTCCAAGTGAGGCTCTTGGCCGGGTTGCCTTTTACCCGGATCCTGCCGCCCACGGCTTCAAGCTCCTCGGCCGGGGCGCCCAGCGCCGGGGCCACCTTAGCAAACAACTGCTCGAGCGCGTCCGTCGAGCCGCGCCGCGTTGAAGAGCTGACGCCACCCACGGTGGTGCTGCCGCCCGAGGCCCCCGACTGCGGGTAGCGATTGTCGCCGATGTTCACTTGAATCGCATTCAGTGGCAAGCCGAAGGTCTCGGCCGCCACCTGGGCGATCACCGTACGGGTGCCGGTCCCCAAGTCCTGACTGCCCAGGTTTACCTTCACTGAGCCATCCGGATAAATTCTCACCTCACACTGGCTGTTGTGCGCGCGGCCGCCCCAGGTGTGCATCGACAGGCCCAGGCCGCGCTTCATTGGTCCCGGCGTCTTCTCGCCGCGAGGATGCCAGCGAGTCTTCCACTCAACCATCTCAGCGCACTTCAGCAGCTCCGCCCGATAGTCCTCGGCCCGCCCGCCACTGGTCAGGTGAAGGTTTTTCAGGAAAAAGCCTATCGGGTCCATGTTGAGCTTGGCCGCCAGGTCATCCAGCGCTCCCATGGTGAGCAGTGCCCCCTGGGGGTGGTTGGGAGCGCGCCAAGCACGCGCCGCGCCAATGTTGGTGGAAACAGGAGTGTAACGTCGGCGACTGTTGGGAATCTTGGTGAAGATGTAAGGCAGTGGTGGCCCCCCCCGGCCGGCCAGGCCCCCGCTGCCCCAGGCTTCGCTCTCCCAGGCAACCAGGCTCCCGTCCTTCTTGGCTCCCACCTTGATCTTGGCGAAGGCCGAGGGCCGGGCACCGGCCAGTTGCAATTCGGGGCCGCGGTCCAGCATGAACTTGACAGGGCGGCCGGTTGCTTTGGCCAACCGCGCCGCTTCGACGCCCCACACGTCAGCGGCAAACTTGCTTCCAAACCCACCGCCCATGTAATCGCAGAGGACGCGCACGTTGCTGCCGGGGATGTTCAGCGGCTGGGCAAATTGGGTGCCCACTCCAGAGACATTCTGGGTGGAAACCCAGGCCGTGAGCTGGTCGTCCTCCCATTCGGCCACCGTGCCGTGAGGCTCCATGCAACAATGGGAGATGACGGCGATACCGTATTCGCCTTCCGAGACGACGTCGGCTCCTTGGAAGGCCTGGTCTGGCTCGCCGGTAATCTGCTCGTCCTCCGGCTTAGCCCGGTCGCCCACTTCCGCCAGGTTGGATTCCTTTACCAGGTGCGGCAGTTTCTCGAACTTGACGGCAATCTTGCGGACTGCGTCCTCAGCCAGCTCTTCGCTCTCGGCCGCGACGATGGCCACATCTTCCATCTCCCACTGAATCACATCGCCCGGCTTCTTCAGCACCCGGACCGCCTTCACCCCGGGTATGCGCTTGGCGGCACCGGCGTCGATGCTGAGGAGGCGGGCATGCGCGTAGGGACAGCGTAGGGCTTTGGCGAACAACATGCCTGGCCGGTTGATGTCATATGTGTATTTCGCCTTGCCAGTCACCTTCACCGGTCCGTCCAACCGACTGTATCGTCCGCCGATGTGGCGGCGCTTCCCTGCTTTGGGCCAGGAATACTCAGGCATTGGCGCTGCCTCCTCTCTGGGCCTTGGCGGCATCTAGCACCGCCTGTTCGACGCCCACGTAAGTGCCGCACCGGCACAGGTTGCCGCCCAGACCTTGGCGGACCTGCTCGCGTGTGGGGTTGGGGTGCTTGTCCAGGAAGGCTTTGCAGGCCACGACGAAGCCTGGAGTACAGAAACCGCACTGCTGCGCGTCGTGACTGACGAAGGCGGCCTGCACCGGGTGCAGTTGGTCACCCTCACTGAGGGCTTCCACGGTGGTTATGGCCTTGCCCTGGGCCTCGATGGCCAGCAGGCTGCAGGCATAAACGGGGGCGCCGTCCAGCATGACCGTACAGGCGCCACAAGTTCCCCGGTCGCAGACCTTCTTGGCTCCGGTCAGGTCCAGGTGATTGCGCAGTGCGTCCAGCAGCGTCACCCGCGGCTCCAGTTCCACCTTGTGGGCCGTGCCGTTGATCCGCAGACTGAACGGCGCCTTGCCCGGGCCTACCACCGGCGCCGCGTGCGCGTCCGCCTGTGCCGGGACGGCTTCGCCCACCAACAACCCGGTCGGAACAGCCACACTCGCGCCCCTCAGGAAGTCGCGGCGGGAGAAGCCTTTCCTGCCGGGAGGCGGCGTTTTGGGCTTCTTTCTACTCATAAGGGCTCTCCTCTAAGGACGGTGTCCAGCTGGAAACCTCGAAAAATCGTCTCCTGTCGAACTAGCCACTTCGGTCGTGAGGCCCATGTTACTCAAAAAGCACCTTGGCCGAAAGCGTTTTTTTGCCTTCAATCTCCCGCCCGCGGCCCTTTGTTCCGCCTCCGTTGTGCGAAAAATCCGCCCCTCGAACGCTCGATCCGGCGCATGCATTCGCTTCCCCCTTGGGAGGTATCCCCTTCGTCGCCCCTAGAGGGGTTGTCCAACTCCTCTGGCAGCTCGGTCTTCAGATATCATGATCTCAGTGCAGCGTAGCCATCTTGAGATTCGCGAGAATGTACCGCTGGCGCCGTTGACCACGCTGGGCATCGGCGGGCCGGCGCGCTTCTTCGTGGAGGCGTGTGACGAGCAAACTGCCGTGGCTGCACTGGACTTTGCCGAGCAGCGCCGCCTGCCGGCGTTCGTCCTGGGCGGGGGAAGCAACATCCTGGTAGCCGATGAAGGCTTCGCCGGCCTGGTCTTGCGCATGGCTGTCCGCGGGGTGTCTGAACAAATTGAAGGCGACAATGCGGTCGTGACCATGGGGGCGGGAGAGGAGTGGGACAGCTTCGTCGGCTCCTCCGTCGAGCGCGGATTGGGCGGTGTGGAATGCCTGAGCGGGATTCCCGGCTCTGTCGGCGGAACCCCCATCCAGAACGTGGGCGCCTACGGCCAGGAGGTCTCGGAGACAATCGTGGCGGTTCGAGTGTGCGATCGGTCCAGCCGGCGCGTCCTCACCCTCCGCAACGCCGAGTGCGGCTTTTCCTATCGGCACAGCATCTTTCTGAGCACGGCGCGCGACCGCTACCTGGTGTTGTCGGTCACCCATGCCCTGCCCCGGGACGGCCAGCCCAGCTTGCAGTATGCCGAGGTTCAAAAGTATTTTGCCGGCAGCAGCCGCAAGCCCACTTTGCACGACGTGCGCGAGGCGGTCCGCGCCATTCGCGCCAGCAAGGCAATGCTGCTGGTCTCCGGCGACCCGGACTGCCGCAGCGCCGGCTCATTCTTCAAGAACCCTATTGTCACTGAACAGCAATACGACGAGATTTCCGCGCGCGCGCCGACCCCGGTCCCGCGCTACCCGGTCCGTAACGGCGCCGGCCGGGTAAAAGTGCCGGCGGCCTGGCTGATCGAACGCGCGGGGTTCTCCAAAGGCTACGGGCGCGGCCGGGTGGGCCTCTCCAGCAAGCATACGCTGGCGGTGGTCAACCACGGTGGCGCTTCGGCTGGTGAGGTGCTGGCGCTGATGCGTGAGATTCAGCAAGGGGTACGCGGCCGGTTTGGCGTCCAGCTGGTTCCTGAGCCACAGTTTGTGGGCTTCCCCACGGACCAAAGCAGCTGCGAAGGCAGCGAAACGAAACACAGCGCCAGCAGTGGCCGAAAACACGTGGACGGGGTATGATGATGCCTCCGCAAAACTCGGGGAGGTGGAATGGCTGAAACCAAGATTAGCGCAAAAAACAACGGCCCGCTGCGGGTCGAAGGGCAATTCACGATCCACGACGCAGAGGGCAATGCGTTCGACATCGCCGGCCGCACCGTGCTCTCCCTGTGCCGCTGCGGGCATTCAGAAAACAAACCGTTTTGTGACGGTAAACACAAACAGGCCGGTTTCCAGTCGGAGGTGAAGGCGCGGGCACTTCCTCCGCCGGCCCCCAAACCACCTCCAGTCACCCTGGGGTGAGAAGTAGGTGGCAGGTGCTCGCAGGGGAATCCATTCCCGCCCCCGCGCCTATTACTAAAGGTCAGGTTGGCCAATGGTCACTCTGGTTGTTGGCTCGGTCGCTTTTGACGCAGTCCAGACTCCGTTTGGACGTGTAGACCGCATGCTCGGCGGCTCGGCCACCTATTTTGCCCTCGCCGCCAGTTTCTTTACCCAGGTCCGGCTGGTCGCGGTAGTGGGCGAGGATTTCACCGACGCCGACCTGGCGGTCTTCCATGAGCGCAACATCTCGACCGACGGTCTGGAGCGCCGTCCGGGCAAAACTTTTTTCTGGGCCGGCGAGTACAGCGACGATCCAAACGAGCGGCGCACGCTCGACACACAGCTGAACGTCTTTGCAGAATTCCAGCCGAAGTTGCCCGACGATTACCGTCAGAGCGAGTTCCTGTTTCTCGGCAACATCGATCCGGAACTACAACGGAGCGTGCAGTCGCAAATGGCGGCGCCGAAACTGGTGGGCGGCGACACCATGAATTTCTGGATTGAGGGCAAGCCAGAGCAACTGCGCCGGACGCTGACGGTCCTCGACGTGCTGCTGATCAATGACAGCGAGGCGCGTCTGCTGTCGGGGGAGTACAACCTGGCCGTGGCGGCGCGTCGCATCCACTCTCTGGGGCCTCGAACGCTGGTGGTCAAGCGAGGCGAATACGGCGCGGTCCTGTTCCATAACGGCCGCGTTTTCCTTGCACCAGGCTTCCCCCTGGAGGAGGTCCGCGATCCGACCGGCGCCGGCGACAGTTTCGCCGGCGGTTTCATGGGAGCGCTGGCCGCGGCGGGCACCCTGGACGAGGCGGCACTGCGACGCGCGATCATCTACGGATCGGTGCTGGGCAGCTTTGCGGTCGAGCAGTTCGGAGTGGAGCGCCTGCGCCGCCTGACACGCCCGGAAATTGATCGTCGCTACCGTGAGTTTCGTGAGTTGACCGCGTTCGACTGACGCGGGCCTGTCTCGCCCAGCATCCTATGGCCCAAGTTTCCTTCACAAAAGCGCACGGCTGCGGCAACGATTTTCTGATCGTGGCCGAAGAGCCTGCGCAACTGGCGCCGCTGGATGGGTTCGTGCGGCGTATCTGCAACCGCCATTACGGCGTGGGGGCCGACGGTCTCTATTTGCTCTCGCCTGCCTCGGGGGACGCTGAGGCCGAAATCCAGCTCTATAACTGCGACGGCAGTCCCGCCGAGGTGTCGGGCAACGGTACGCGCTGCGTGGCTGCTGTTCTGGTAGCCGAAGGACGAGTCGCCGACGCGGCGCGGCTCCGCATCCGCACCGGAGCTGGGCTGAAGGAACTGCGGTTACTGGAGCGCGACGGCAACCGGTTTCGCTTTGAGATGGGTCTCGGAGTGGCGCGCGTGTCCACGGGTCCAGAGGAGACGCTGGCGGTGGCCCTGGGCAACCCACACTGCGTGGTGTTCGTGAAGGGCTTTGACTTCGACTGGAAGGCGCGCGGCCGGGCGCTGGAGCGCCATCCGCAGTTTCCCGATGGCGCCAATGTGGAGTTCGTGCGCCTGATCGAACCCCAGCTCATGGAAGCGCGCTTCTGGGAACGCGGCGCCGGGCACACGCTCGCCTCGGGCACCGGAGCCACGGCGGCTGCCGTGGCCGCTATCCACGCCGGGCGGGCCCGCTCACCGGTCACGGTTTCGACCGAAGGCGGCCAAATGGAAGTGCGCTGGGAAAAGGACGGAGAGGTCTATCTGACGGGCGCGGCGGAAATTGTTTGCCGCGGCGAATTCTTTTGGGACCCGCGCTGGCCTGCGCCGTCCGGCGGCGCGGCTTGACCTGCAAGCCAAGGCGGCGGACTACTGCGCGTGCTTCTCGTCTATGATTTTCTTGATCTCAGGGATCGGCACGCCCTGGTTCTGAAGTTGTTGCGCTTCCAGCGCAATCACGCGACACAACATTCAAGTCTCGCCATGATTGTCCGCGAAGCAATCCAGGTTACTGGTGTGCCTGTGACTGATATAGCAGCCGCAGTAACAGGGCATCCGCTCCAGCAGTTGTGGATTGTTCTGCGCCACTTCGTAGGACTGGCGGATCACCGGGTCGGAAAACTGCTCGGGCGGGAGCGTAGCAGGGCGGGGCCGTCGGGGATAAGTCGGCAGAATCACCTTCTTACTCAGACTTTTCTTTGCACCAGCCGGTGGCTTACTAGGCGCAGGTGTTGCAGTCGGCTGCAAGGATCGAACGGCCAGGTAGCTTCCGGCGCCGACCAGCAGGACCAATGTCGCCACTGCCAAGTTGGTCCACCGCCGTGACGTGCCCGGGGTGGAATGGACTTTCTTCTTTGCCAAGGTCGGGTCTCCTGAAACAAGCCGACTACTGTGATGCTTGTTCATCTTCTTCTCCACGACAAACAGAAAACCGAACACCACGAACAGCAGCACAGTCCCCACCAGACAGACCAGCGTCAGCCCGTCCAGAAACAAAATGCTCAGCGACAATACGGGGAAACCAAGCGCCAGCAAGCAAGCCTCCTCTGGTTCAATTTCCTAGTATAGCAAGTATAGCAGCAAGCTCCTGCGGTTCAAATCCGACCGGGCGATCGTGCCCGGGTCAGCGCTCACACGGGCGTGTGTGCAATCGCTTGTTCGGGCTTCAGCATTCCCCTCAGGGACGTCCCGACGCCGTAGGTCAGGAATCGCCCCTCCGGGCGCACATTGATGAAGCACATGTCGGAGCGTGCCTCAGGGCTCATCTCCAGGCCTTTCGTCAAAGCCTTTTGAATTTCCGCGGGGGTCTCCTGGAGAGATTCAATGGAGGCTTGTCCCTGGAAGGTGATGGTAGCTGGAGGGAGTTTAATCCAGGGACAAAATGGGATCCGCTTGGGAATGGTCACCGTCAGCGATACATGGGGATCGGCTAGGATGTTTCGCACTTTCAAAGAGGCCCGGCCTGTGGAGATGTAGAGCTGCCGACCCCGCACGGAATAGACGATCCCGGTGGTTCGCGGCTGGCCGCGGGAAGTGACGGTTCCCAAAACGGCAAAGATCTGTTTCTTTATCTCCTGCCAGACCTGATCACTCGTCAACACTGGTGGCATGCTCTGTTCCCTCCCGCCGGGGTTTCCACTTCCCAGTGTACCTCTGCGCATCAACGCATACCAGGTCTCCAGGCTTGAGCCGCGTTCAGAGAGAAGAGAACGACTCCGGCACCGGATACCCGCAGGACCGGAGGGGCGAGGTGGCTGTCAGAGGCGAGGAAAAGGATAAGGGAGCGGGACGCCGCGGGACCGGTCGCGAGTGTCGGCAGGGGCCCGGGCCGGCGGGGTGCTGCTGCGAAACTGGGGTCCCTCAAAGCGCACTTCTTTCTCGGTAAACACTAGTTCCCGGTCCAGCACCATATCCAGTTGAGTGCCGCGTAACAGCAGCACATCGCGGCCTCGGGTCAGCAACACTGCAGCCAGCCCGGCTGCCGCTCCGGCGGCAGCGCCGATACCTGTGCCCAGACCGGGGCGGCCAGTGGCCGCACCAGTGATGGCGCCAATGCTTGCTCCTGTTGCCGTCGTGCTGGCGACCGTGCCGGCGTCGGTCCCCTTGGAGGAACTGCTCTCGATCTTGCCTTCCTTTTTCTCCAGCGTCTCGGCAATACCTGCCTCGACCGAACCCACGCGCCCGCGGAAATCCCGGGTCACGCCATTGGGTAAAGTCAGCGTGTCAAAGCGGATGTAGAGTTCGCCGCGCCCCTTCACCCGTCCGGGGCGCTTCACCTGGGTGATGGTCCCGCGCACGTAGCTGCCCGGCGGAATGACAATCTTCTGGTCCACCACGATGGGGAACGCCGTCTCCAGGTACACCTGGTCGCCCTCCTGAGCGTTGCGAGTGCTGATGCCGTTGATCAGCAGCAGAGGAATGCGCGTGCCCGCTGCAACTTTATAGGTCGTCACCTTATAGGAGAGTGGCTTCGGCTCATTCTGGGACGCCGTGGCAGCTTCCTGTGCCGAAAGCGGAACGGCCAGCAGCGTCAGTAAAATCAGGGCATGTCTCGTCATAGGGGCACCTTCACAAAATACTAACCCGAATCGGCCGAGATAGTTACATCTTTCCGGCAGCCATGCCGGCAGCGATGCCAGCATCAATCGACGAACTGCGGCCTTTCTGCCTCAGTGTGTCAGCGCATTCTGGCAGAGCAAACTATGAGAGGCAGCTAACTTCTTGAAGCAGCGGGCGCGGCACATTTTGGCCAGCCAATTGCTACCTTTTCTGGGCTATAGCCGGGTGAATCGATCGTCGCTGAACCATAGACCCCGGCACAGGTGCTTTCATGACGCTCGTTATCGTCCCTGCGCTTCTGGTGTTACTGCTGTTTGTGCTGAGCCTGAGCGGGCCATCCGATTCCGGATCCGGCACCTGAGAACGAGTTGATCTACCACAGCCTTCGGTACAGATTAAATCCGATGCGGAGATCGTCCAGCCCGTCAGTGAGCGAGCGGGTCGTAGTCGTTGACTGGGTATTGGAAAAGGTCAGCGCAAACACGTGCCGGTTGGTGCTGCGTTGAATGCCAAAGGCAAAGGTGTTGCGCGAGAGCCGCCCGCGGAATCCGGCTACCCGTGGGCGCCACTCAACAATCAGCGCCGTGCGGGGGCGAATCCGGATGCTGGCTCCCACGCCGACCGACACCAGGTGGTTGCGGATCTCCCCGGGCGTGCGTGGAGAATCAAAGGTGAGCGTCCGTCTTGGCACGTTGAGGTTGAAGGTGGGGACCACGAACAACTCGGCTCTATCGCCAATCGAGCGTGAAACCACCGGAACCAGATTGACCGTATAGCGCTGGGTAAAGTTGGCCTGTCCCTCCACAGTGGTGCGCAAGGAAAGCGACAACGGATCCCGATCGCGCTCGTGCAGCAGGTGAAAGACCGGGCCCATCTCGATGGTTGGGCCGCCGACGGCGCAATCCCCAATACACGGTGCAGGAAACTGTAGGAAGTAGGGGGTGCGGTAAGTAACGAACGAGACCCGCCGCAGGAGGCCCATCTCAATCCCAAAGGAGGAGCGGGAGAAGCTGTCGAAGCCGAACAGGTCGCGGAGTCTTCCGGTCCCCTTGAACGGCGGATCGTTGAAGCGGTGCGTGAAGCGCAGGTGCAAGCTGCGGGGCGGCCGCACCCGGTTGGTCGGCAGGTTCACCAGGTAGTATTCGAAGGTAGGCCTGCGCTCTAGCTCTTCTTCCGGCTCGGCAGCAGGCGGGGGCACGGACGGCGGCGTCCGGAACGCCTGCGCCTCCGCCGCCTCCAGCTTCTTGACGCTGCCTTCGGCGCGGTTCAGCAGGTACTGCTGGCTGCCGATCTCCACCAGCACTTCCTCTTCCTTACCCGCCGCCCAAGTGGCTTTCAAAGTAGCCTTCAAGGGTGCCTGCTGGGGGCCGGTGAGTTCGGCGCTGATGGTCGATAGGAAATGATCGGGCCACTGCAGGCGAAATGCCGGCGTCACCCGATGGTCGTTGCGATCGAACGCCCGGCCAAAGGTGTTGCGGGGACCGCCGCCCTCCGGGTTGACGTGGCATGTGTTACAAGTGCGCAACTCCGGGCGGGAGAACGGGTCACTGGCGTAGCGCAGCAGAAATTCCGGCCGCCCGAACAACGGCGAGCCGTACAGCGACAACAGAACCACCAGCGCAGCGGGCTTTGTCATTCCTGGCATGGTTACACCTGTATCGTTTGAGATTCACCTAGGCAACCACAAAGTCACATGGTTCGCAAAGAAGAAACTGAGGAAGACCCTGTGCGGTCTGGAGCTGCCGGTGTTTTCGGTACGCCTTTCCCGAAATCCAAGGTAGTCAGGGGTACTTAGGGTTCGACACGTACCGTCACACCCATGGGGCTTTGCCGGTGGCGATGGTGATAATCACCTTGTGGTCGACCTCCGGAAGGCTCGGCACGATGGCATTGATTTGGTACAAGCCCGCGAAGCCGGGCGCGGCGCCGGAGAAGGTCCCCGGAGCAACCTCACATTCCGGGTCTTCATCCGGGTTTTCACCCGGGCCTTCATTTGGCTACTACCGTGACCGTGCCCCTCATAGCAAAGCCATGCACGAGGCAGTGGTAGGGGAAGCTGCCGGCGGTATTGAAGGTGACGGTGCGCTTCTGTCCGGGGTTAAAAATCCCCGTATCGAACGATAAGCCGTCATCCGCGGTGGCTGAATGTTGTTCATCGTCAGTATTTTTCCAGGTGACGGTACCGCCTTGCTGAATTGTAACGTTGGCGGGGGTGTATACGATGGCGGGCATCTCGACCGTAGCCGACATCGGGGGCGGAGGTGGCGTGGAGCCTGCGACGCGTACCGTCACACCCGTGGGACTCTGCCGGCTGGCAATGGTGATAATAACGTCGTGGTCGCCCTCCGGAAGGCCCGGCACGATGGCATTGATCTGGTTCAAGCCCACGAAGCCGGGTGCGGCGCCGGAAAAGTCGACCGGTGCGATCTCACCACCGATTGTAACGGTGGGCATCTCCACGGTCCGTTCGCCGGCGGCCGTCTGGCCGGACACCTGCGGCGGGTCCGTCAGGTCCAAACCGGTGGAGAAAATCGAAATAAACTCGCCGGGGTTGGCCGGTCTCGACTCGCGGCCGGGGATGCTGCCCACCGGCGCCACCAAGATATCTGTGTTCGCGATCAAAACCGCTCCCTGCCCGCCGCCGATGTCGAAGATTCCCGGCGAAACCAACTCCACGAGGATTGGCTCAGGCGCGCTGTCAGGCTGGCCGGCAACCTGCACCACGACGTTGGCGTTATTGCCCACCAGTATTTCAGGCGCGACGGGCATCTGCGCGTTGATCTGCCCGGGGGAAACGAAAATCAGCGGTGCAGGGATATTGTTGACCAGCACCCGGGTTCCGTTAATGTCGGTGGGCAGCGGGAGTTGGCCGGCGAATCCAGTCTCGGTGGCCAGGTCCGCTCCAAAAATGGAAATCAGCGCGCCTGGGGCGGCGGTGTTGCTGGGCGCCTCTACGAAGCTGGCGGCGTTGACAATGCCACCAGCGCCGATGCTCGGCGCGGATCCTGGGGGAGGAGGAGGGTGCGAAGCCTTAGATCTAGTGAATATGTCGTCCCCAGTCGTGTTCCCGTTGCCGTTGGCCGTATTTCCGGCGCTGGAAAATGCGTACAAGATCAGCGGCGCCACGACCAACAATAAGGTCGCCTTCAAGAGAGCGCAGTTACGGTAGCGAACCGCTCGATGCAGCATAAGCTTTCTCCTCTGTTGTAGTTCCTTGACCGTCTGTCGTAATGCCTTGCCACCCTACAGGAGTTCAGGCTAGCACACCTGGCGCCGCCTGCCACACGAAAGAACATTACCCACAGACGTTAGATGCGGCTAACGGCCGTTCGGTTACAACTACAGCCTAGCCCTTCTGGGTGAGGTAAACTCCGAGGAAGACGATGGCAGCGCCCACCAGCAAGTGCGCGGTCACCGGTTCGTTCAACAGCCACAGTCCCAGACCGGTGGCTATCACCGGTTGCAAATAAGCCAGGGCCGCTATCTGGGTTGTAGAAATGAAGCGCAGCGTGTAGTAAAAAATCAGGTAGGCGGCCACCGAACCGCAGCCAGCCATGTACGCCAACCCCAGCCAGCCCCGGACACTGACCCCTTGGACGTCTCCAGTGAGCAGGCAGCTCACCGCGTAGGGCAGCAATACCAAGGCGGACAGCGAGTGGGTGAAGGTAGTCAGCGAAAGCGCATCAAGGCGCTGCGTAAGCTTCTTGCCGAGCACGATGTAGAAGGCGAAGGCGACCGCCGCGGTCAAGGTGAGCAGGTCGCCCAACAGGGAGGGCCCGCGTCCCGGCTGCTGCTCGCCAACCAGCACCGCCACCCCCGCTATGGAGATAGCCAGCCCTGCGATCTTCAGTGCGGTAAACGCCTCCAGCCTGTACAGGCGAGCAAGGACGAGGACGAACACGGGGTTGAGGCAGACGATCAGTGAGGCATGAGCCACGCTGGTGCGACTTAAGCCGGCAACGAAAAAGAATTGGTTGATGAGGACGCCGAATAGAGCCAGCAGCACCACCAGCTTCCATTCGCGGCGGAGCGGCCGGAACCCAGCCAGGCCCCGCCGGGCAATAAAGTAGGCCACCAGCAGGCCGGCGGCCAGCACGACGCGCAGGGTGCCCAGGGTGAGGACAGGAAACTCGCGCAGCGCGACCTTGCCCATGATGAAGTTGCCGGACCACGCCATGACCATCAGCCCGAGCAGCAGGTATAGGCGGGGACGGGAAATCGTCGGCGGGCGGTGTTCCGCTTCTAGCGCCACCGGCACCATCGCCTCCGGCGCGGGCAAAATGCTGTGATGCTTCAGCGGAGTTCCTCTTTTCTGGCGGTAAGGGTCTCAATGTGATCCAGATCCATCTCGAAGCCCAGTCCGGGAGAGTCGCTCACCAGGATGGTCCCGCGCGGGGTCACTTCCACCGGCGGCAAGATGATGTCGTGCGCCCAATAGCGGCGGCTGGCCGAGACGTCGCCGGGCAGCACGAAGTTCTCCAGGGTGGAAAGAGCGATGTTGTGCGCGCGGCCAATGCCCGACTCCAGCATGCCGCCGCACCAGACCGGGATGCCGGCCGCCTGAGCCGCGTCGTGAATGCGGCGCGCCTCCGCGAAGCCGCCGACCCGGCCCAGTTTGAGGTTCAGGATGCGCGCCGCGCCCAGCTCGATGGCCTGCTCCGCCAGCCGCAGGTTCCGGATGGACTCGTCCAGGCAGATCGGCGTCTGTAACCGCTGTTGCAGGCGGGCATGGTCCAGCAGGTCGTAGTAGGCCAGAGGCTGTTCGATCATCATCAGGTAGTACTCGTCGAGCTGCTTCAAGTGGTCGGTGTCGGCCAGCGTATAGGCCGAATTGGCGTCCACCATCAGGCGAATGGCAGGAAATTTTTCCCGTACCTGGGCCACTACGTCCAGGTCCCAGCCCGGCTTGATCTTGATTTTGATGCGCTGGTAGCCGGCATTCAGCTCGCTCTGAATGCGCTCGAGCAGCGCCTCCACCGTGTCCTGAATGCCGATGGAGACGCCACAGGGAATCTCCTGGTGGCGCCCGCCGAGGTGCTGCCACAAGGGCCGGCCGTTCAGGCGCGCTTCCAGGTCCCAGGCCGCGGCTTCCACGCTTGCTTTGGCCATGTTGTGGCCGCGGATGTGACCAAGCAGCCCGCCGATCTCCTCGGCGCAGCGCAGCTCCCGACCGAGCAGGCGCGGTGCGACATAGTCGCGGAGGATGTGCCAGGCCGTCTCGGTGGTCTCCTCGTTGTACAACGGATGCTCCGGCGCCGTCACCTCGCCCCAGCCCGAGCCGCCCTCGGCCTGCACCTCAACCAGTACAATCCGACGGTCCGTGGTACGCCCAAAGCTGGTTTCAAAGTGGGACACCAGCGGCATGCGGATTTCGCGAAGCACGATTTTCCCCAGTTTCATGGCCAGCATCCTGCATGCCCCAGGGAATCCTGAGGGCGATACACGCTGCAACGTTCGGCGGGCCTAGCATGCCCTGCCCCTACAACGACGCGATTTCCCCCTTTTCCAACAAATACGCTCCGTTTCGGTCAAAGCCAGTCACGATCCAGCCTTCGGCAAAAGCCTTCTCGAACTCCGCTCGGAGACGCTGTTGAATTTCCCGCGCCTGCTCCGGGTCCGCACGTTTGAGTTCGCCAATCTCGGCCGACACATGCAGGCGAAGCGCCGGGCCGCAACTGCCCGGCCCGCCCCCGAGCACTCGGGACACGCGGGGCGTGTCCACCCACCACTCGGCCACCAGCCGGTCGGTTGGCAGGCGCCCATGCAACGAGGAGGAACTCACCCCGTACAGGTTGGGAACGTATCGCCGTGCTAGCACTCCCAGGCGTTCCAGGTTGAAAAAGGCGTTCTTCAACTCCAACGGATCAAATGTCCACTTCACCAGGCGAATGCCGCGGGTCAGCGCATCGGCGCGCTGCAGCAGCTTCAGCCGGCGGGCCACCTGTCGGTTCTGATACTCGGGCAGCACGCCTAGCATTTGCGAGTGCAGATAGGGCTGGCCCTGGCGGATCCCCGGCAGCGCCACTAGGAAACCCACCAGGCCACCGGACGGCTTGAACGCTCCAAAGTTGTGGCCGCCAATCTGCTGCGCCACCACGAAGAGCCGGACTGGCAGTGCGTCCAGGTCAGCAAAGTCCCAGATGGCCTTCTGCACCTGCACACACTGGCCAAACTCGTCCAGGGTGGCGCAGGCGCGGTAGGTGAGTTCCTCCTGGCTCATCCGAGCGCCTCACTCTTGGAACGCTGCCACAACTCTTCCATCTCCTCCAGCGTGGCCTCGGACGGCTTCTTGCCACGCTCGGCGAGGCGCGCCTCCAGCCAGCCGAATCGTCGGCGGAACTTGTCATTGGTGCGGCGCAGGGCGCTTTCCGGTTCCAATCCCAGGAAACGGGCCACGTTGACGGCCACGAACAACAGGTCGCCTACCTCCTCCTGGCAGCGCTGGTGCCGGCGCTCAGGCTCGGCTTCGGCCAGTGCCTGGCGTAGTTCCTCCCGCTCCTCGCTGACCTTCTCCAGCAACTCTTCGATGCGCGGCCAGTCGAAGCCCACAGAGGAAGCGCGGGCGTTGAGCTGGTAGGCTTCAAGCAGCGCAGGCATGGCGTGCCCCACCCCGTCCAGTAGAAAAGCACCCCGCGGTGACTCGCCTTGCCGTCCGGCATGCTGGTGCTGCTCCTCAGCCTTGAGTTCCTCCCAGCGGCGCAGCACGTCGCCGGGAGTGCGGGCCTCGGCGTCGCCGAAGACGTGTGGATGCCGGTGCACCATCTTGGTGTGAATGCGCTGGATCACGTCATCCATCGTGAAGTGGCCCTGCTCGGCTGCCATCTGGGAAAAGAAGACTACCTGTAGCAGCAGGTCTCCCAGTTCGCTTTTCAGTTCCTCAAAGTCACGCTGGTCAATGGCATCCACCACTTCGTAGGTCTCTTCCAGCAGATAGGGCTTGATGGAGTCAAAGGTTTGGGCGCGGTCCCAGGGACACCCGTCGGGCGCGCGCAGCCGCGCCATCAGCGCCACTAAGTCGGCAAATTGTTCACTCGCCATAGATTGCGAACTGGACCAGACTAGTCGACCAGACTAACAGAGTGATCGCGTCTGGGACAACGCAGTCGGCCGCGAAGGCGGCTACTGCCTCCCACAGCCCGGCCACGCGGCTATGCTAAACTTGGGGTTTAGCTGGAGGCGAACAGGGCTGATGGCAGAGGAAAAGCAGCCGGAATTGCAGGTGACAGACCGGCGCAGAATCACGTCGGAAGGAGACCTGCGCGAAGGGGCCCAGGATGCTCCGCGGCCGGAGCCGACGCCTCCACCGCCGCCCCCGCCCGTGGAGCCGGCCGCCTCAGCACCGCCGGCCCCAGCACCGTTAGTCGAAGCCGAGCCGGCCTTAGTCGAATCCGATCCGGGGCCCCAGCAATACGCAGCCGTCGGAGCCGGCATCGGTCCCTCCTTTGACAAGATTGTGGTCTTCTTCGCCCAGACAGCCATGCTGCAACTGGGACTGCTGAGGACCGACCCGGCTCAGCCGCTAGAGCCGGACCTTTACGGGGCCCGCGACACGATTGACATGCTGTCGCTGCTCGCGGAAAAGACCCGCGGCAATTTGACGGCCGACGAACAGGGTCTGCTGGAGAACAGCATCTACGAGCTGCGAATGGCCTGGATGGAACTCAACCGCAAGTACTCGAACGCGCCGTGACCGCGCTGCTGACCGTACTGGGCTCGGGAACCTCCCTGGGGGTGCCCACCATTGGCTGCCGCTGCCGGGTCTGCCTATCCCAGAATCCGCGGGACAAGCGCACCCGTCCGTCGCTACTGGTGCAATACGGCGGGCGCAACGTGGTCATCGACACCACACCCGACTTCCGCTTCCAGGCCCTGCGCGCCGGCCTGTCGCGGCTGGATGCCGTGCTCTTCACACACCCCCACGCAGACCACATCCTGGGGCTGGACGACATACGCCCTTTCAATTTCCACCAGAACAGCGCGGTCGCCATTTACGGCAGCCGCAAGACGATTGCCTCCATCCGCCGGACGTTCCACTACATCTTTGGCGGCAACGCGCCGTTCGGGGGAGTGCCTCAGGTAGCGGCCCACGTGCTGGACGGACCGCTGGAGCTCTTCGGCGCGAGCTTCATCCCCGTGCCGTTGCTGCACGGCTTCATGGAGGTGCTGGGTTTTCGCTTTGGCAGTGCCGCCTACCTGACCGACTACGGCCAGATCCCGGAGCGTTCCTACGCGCTGCTGGAAGGTCTGGACGTCGTCTTCCTGGACGCGCTGCGCCACGCACCGCACCCCACGCACTGCACTGTCGAGCAAGCGCTGGAGCACGTCGCTCGTCTGCGGCCGCGCCGCGCCTTCCTCACTCACATCGCCCACGACCTGGCCCACGAGGAGACCAACGCCAGCCTGCCGGAACAGGTTCGGCTCTGCTACGACGGCCTGCAGGTGGAGGTCGAACTGTGAGCGTCTGGCGCAGCCTCGAGGAGTTTCCCGGAGGACTGCCGTACCCCGTTCTCACCATCGGCAACTTCGACGGGGTCCATCTAGGACACCGGCGCATCCTGGAAATCGTCTGCCGACGCGCGACTGAGGCTGGCGGCACGCCGTTGCTGCTCACCTTCGATCCGCACCCGACCCATATTGTGGCTCCCGAGCGCGTGCCGCGCCTGGTCACCCCGCTGCCCATGAAGCTCGCCCTGCTGGAGCAAGCGGGCCTGGCCGGCGTGCTGGTGCTGCCTTTCACCCGGGAACTGTCGCAACTGACCCCGGAACAGTTTGCGCGCCAAATTCTGACGGAGCGTCTGGGCGCGCGGGAAATCATTGTCGGTGGAAATTTCCGCTTTGGGCACCGGCAGGCCGGTGACGTGCACGCGCTGGTGGAGCTGGGACGCCAGTCGGGATTTGCGGTGAAGATGGTACCGGCAGTGCGCCTTCGGGGCCAGGCGGCCAGCAGCTCGCGCCTCCGTCAGCTAATTGCAGAAGGGCAACTAACACCGGCCAACCGCTTGTTGGGACGTTGCTTCTCGGTTCAGGGCCGAATCGTGCCCGGGCGCGGCATCGGGCGCAGGGAGGCCGTCCCCACGCTGAACCTGGCGCCCTATGCCGATCTACTGCCGGCCTGCGGCATCTACGTGACCGAAACCATCTGCGACGGGCAGCGCGCCACCTCAGTGACAAGCGTTGGCTACAGCCCCACTTTCGATGTCAACGAACTACGCGTGGAATGCTTTCTCTTGGAAGCGCCACCGCCGCCCGGAGCCAGCCAGATGGAAGTGGTGTTCTGGCACCGGCTCCGCGACGAGGTCAAATTCTCCTCCGCAGAGGCGCTTAAGGATCAGATTGCCCGGGACATTGAAGCCGCCCGCACCTTCTTCCGCCGGCTGCGCAAGCCCCAAGCCGCCCCCCGCTAAGCTTGCATGGAGGGCCTTTAGTACTCGCTTGCAGGAAGCTGTTCTGTGTGCACATCCCAATGCACGGTCTGCAAAACGGGGGCTAAGCGAGCAGTTCCAAAACACCCAACGCCGTTTGGCATCCGCAGTTAATCGAGAGTTAATCGAGATGGCACGCCACCTACTGCTGTTGCGGTGCACCGTGGTAGCATCCTTCCGGTTCTGTCTGCGGTCGATTCCATGTGTGACCGATCTCGCTTGTGAGGAGCGTGCGTGGGGTTGGGTTTTGTGGACTTGGCGGTGATCGTTGTCTACCTGCTTGGCATCACCGCCTTTGGCGCCCGCTTCCGCAAGTCCCAGCATTCGCTGAAAGACTACTTCCTGGGGGGCCGCACCGTCCCCTGGTGGGCGATTGCGCTTTCCATCGTTTCCGCCGAAACCAGCATCCTCACCATCATTGGGACGCCAGGCATCGCCTACTACGGCAACCTGGGCTTCCTCCAGGTGGTGTTTGGCTACCTGCTGGCGAGGGTGGTCATCAGCGCGCTGCTGTTGCCGCACTACTTTAAGGGGGAGCTGTTCACTGCTTACCAGCTCATCGAGCGGCGCTTTGGCCCGCGACTGAAGCTCGTCACCGCCGCCGCCTTCCTGGTGATCCGGAGCGTGGCCGAAGGCGTGCGCGTGTTTGCCATTGCCATCCTGGTGAGCGTGGTTCTCGGCACAGGGGAGCTGGCCTCGGTGTTACTCATCACGGCGCTGACGCTGTTCTACACCTTCGAAGGCGGCCTGACCGCAGTTATCTGGACCGAAGTGATCCAGATGTGCATTTACGTTGCCGGCGCCCTGCTCAGCTTTTGGATGCTGCTCCAGCTGGTGCCGGGCGGCTGGAGCGAGGTCGTGACGCTGGCCGGCGAGCACGGCAACAAGTTGGCGGTCTTCGATTTCACCTTCTCCGTTACCAAGACCTACACCTTCTGGGCGGGCATCCTGGGCGGCATGTTTCTGACCACCGCCAGCCACGGCACCGATCAGCTAATGGTGCAGCGGCTGCTGGCTGCCCGCGACGAGCGTCAGGCCCGCCGTGCCCTGTTCGCCAGCTGGGTGGTGATCTTGTTCCAGTTCACTTTGTTCCTTCTGATCGGGGTCATGCTGTTCGCCTACTACCAGCACTTCCCGCCGGCGCAGCCCTTCCCCCGCCCCGACGCCATCTTCCCCATCTTCATCGCCGAGCGTTTCCCGCCGGTGCTGGCCGGCCTGGTGGTGGCCGCCATCCTGGCGGCCGCCATGGCCAACCTGAGCGCCGCGCTGAATGCGCTGGCCTCCACCTCGGTGGTGGATTTTTACCGGGCGCACCTGGCGCCCGGGCGCAGCGAAGCCCACTACCTGAGGGCCTCGCGGGGGGCCACGCTGCTGTGGGGCATCATCCTGATTGGGATTGCCATGGCCGCCGCCCAGTGGCGCACCTCGGTGTTTGAGATGGGACTGAGCATCGCGTCGGTCGCCTTCGGCTCCCTGCTGGGCACGTTCCTGCTGGGAGTGTTGACGCGGCGCGCCAACGAGAACGGCTCCATCGTGGGCATGGTCTGCGGGCTGGCGGTGATGATCTACGTATGGCAGTGGACCCCAATCGCCTGGACCTGGTACGTGCTGATCGGAACCACGGTCACCTTTTCGGTGGGCTACCTGGCCAGCCTGCTTTGGACTCCTGCCCTGGCAAGCCCTTCGGGGAGCACCGATGTCGTCTAAATCCAACGGCGAGCTGATACGCGGTCTAGGCGTCTGGGCCGCCGGCTCGTTGGTTGTAGGCAACATCGTTGGCAGCGGTATCTTCCTGGTCTCCAGCTCGATGATTCGCGGCGTGGGGACGCCCGAGGCAGTCTTTCTGGTGTGGATCTTTGGCGGCCTGCTCTCGCTCAGCGGGGCTCTGGCCTACGCCGAATTGGCGCCATGTTGCCGCACTCCGGCGGCGACTACGTTTACCTGCGGGAGGCCTACGGCCGGCTGTGGGGCTTCCTCTACGGCTGGACAAAGTTTCTGGTGATGACGACGGCAGCCGTGGCGACGCTGGCCACCGCCTTCGCCCTTTACTTGACATTTCTATTTCCAGGCCTTCATTCAAAGTCAGTTGCTATCGCGGCTGTGATTGTCCTTGGTGTCGTCAACTACTTCGGCGTCCGAACCGGCGGCGCCGTACAAACCTTCCTCACCATTCTTAAGGTCACCTTGCTGCTGGCGCTGGTGCTGGCCGCGTTGGTTTTCGGGGCTCAGTGGGGAGACGCCCAGTGGAGTCACCTGCGAACCTCAGTGCCGGTGGAGTCGCCCGTCAGCGGTTTCGTGCTGGCTCTGGTGGCAGCGCTCTGGGCCTACCAGGGATGGAATGACTTGAATCTGGTCGGCGGCGAAGTGGCCGATCCACAGAAGAACATTCCGCGCTCGCTGCTGCTAGGTACCGTGGCAGTGGGACTGCTGTACATCCTGACCAACCTGGCCTACTTCTATGTCCTCCCCGCTGCCGACGTGTCCTCCTCAGATCGGGTGGCAGGCGACGTGGCGCGGCGCTTGTTCGGCGGGTGGGGCGGTAGCGCAGTTGCCCTGGCTGCCATGATTTCCATCTTCGGCGCTCTCAATGGCTCCATTCTCTCGGGAGCGCGCGTGCCCTACGCCATGGCGCGCGATGGGTTGCTGTTCGGCCGCCTGGCAGCGGTGCACCCGCGTTTCTATAGTCCTCACGTCGCCGTCGTCGTCCAAACCCTTATAGGAGCGTTGATCAGCCTGACCGGAACCTTCCAACAGTTGTTCACCTACACAATTTTTGCCAATTGGTGCTTCTACGGACTGGGCGTCGCCTCGCTGTTCGTGCTGCGGCGCAAGCATCCGGAGTGGCCACGGCCCTATCGCGCCTGGGGCTACCCGGTGGTCCCAGCGCTGTTTGTGGCCGTTAGCGCAGCCCTGGTGGTGATGATCCTGCGCCAGCAGGAGTGGTGGCGTTCGCTGGTGGGCCTGGGGGTGATTGCCTTGGGCGTGCCCGCTTACTTCTTCTTCCGGAGCCGGGCGCGGAGGGCCGGGGGGGCAGCGGTCGCGGCCGTGGTCGCGCTGCTGGCAATCCATCCGGCCACAGCTCAATCCGCCGACTGGGCCGCCGCCGGGGCTGCGCTCACGCCAGCCGCGAGCGCGGCTGGTCCGCGAATCGTTGGAGCAGGCGCGCCGATACCAGTTCCCCCGCCGCTACCAGTTCAAACGATACGTGATAGACTTTGAAGGGCTGCGGGTCGAGGCCGCTCAGCGGCAGCATTTTTCTGAAAAGTTAGCCCTGGCCTGGCGTTATCAACTGGCCGGCGTGACCGGCTGGCGTCTCCGGCAACAAGACCCGGGCATCCGGGTCCTGCTGCGCCAGTTCCAAAGCAATAGCAATTAATGAAGCGCGTGCGCACCGGTTTGCTGGTCCTCATCCCGCTGGTATTGGCAGCCGTGCTGGCCGTCCTGCTGTCAGCCCGGCGCCCAGCCGCGCCCGTGCAGCCGGTCACCTTTGACCACAGCCTGCACCTGGAGCAGAAAATTAAATGCGCGGACTGCCACCGGCTGGTCAGCCAGTCTGAGAAGGCAGGCTTGCCCACGGCCAACCTGTGCATGAGCTGTCACCAGGTAATCAAGAGCGACAGCCCGGAAGTGCAGAAGATCGCGCAATTCCAGAAAGCGAGGCAGTTTATTCCCTGGGTGCGCCTCTACGAGGTGCCTGAGTTCGTTTATTTCAACCACTCGCGTCATGTGAAGGCAGAGATCGAATGCGCTGAGTGCCACGGCGACACCGGCACTACGGTGGTCTCAGCCACCGAAAAGGAATTCACTATGGCCACCTGTATGGACTGCCACCAGGATCGAGGGGCGTCCAATGACTGCCTAACTTGCCACAAGTAGTGGGCCACAAGTAGTGGGCGGCAGAGTTGCGATTTCAAGTTTGAGAACGGAGAGTTTCAAGTAGCAATGCAGCGAAGAGACTTCATCAAGATTTCCAGCGTGCTGACGGCCGGTAGCACGATCCTGACCAGTTGCGGCAAGGGCATGCGCGAGGCAATGCCCGTGATGGTGCCCGAGGACCAACTGGTTCTGGGGGAAGAAAAGTGGGTGAAAAGCGTATGCGGCGGCTGCGGGGCCGCTTGCGGGGTTGAGGTGCGGCTGGTGGATGGACGCGCGGTCAAGCTGGAAGGGCAGGCTGCTCACCCCATCAACGCCGGCCGTTTGTGCGCGCGCGGGCAGGCTGAACTCCAGGCGCTGTATAACCCTGACCGTATCCAGGCTCCCCGCCGCGGCGGGCAGGAAGCGGCGTGGGAAGAGGCGCTGGAGGCCGTCGCCGAAACGTTGCGTGAGGCCCTGGCTGAGCCCCAGCGCATTGTACTGGTGACGCGCCGGCTGAACGGGCTGCGCGGTCGACTGATAGGAGAGTTTCTCCGGGCGCTAGGCGGGGCCAGCCATCTCGTTGCCGAACCGCTGGATGAAGCCGCGATCCTGGAAGCAAACCGCCTCACTTGCGGCCACGCTTCGCATGCCGCCCCGGATTTCGGCAACGCCAACTATGTGTTGTCGTTCAGCGCCCCGTTGGTCGAGGCTGGGCCTTCGCCGGTCCGCACACAGCGATTGCTGGCTCACATGCGGCAGGGACGGCCTGGCCGTCGCGGCAAGCTGGTGCAGGCGGATGCACGCTTTTCGCTCACAGCGGCCTATGCTGATGAGTGGTTGCCCTTGAAACCGGGGACCGAGGGCGCGCTGGCGCTGGCCATTGCCCACGTGCTACTGCGCGACTCGCAGGTGGACGAAGAGTTTCTCTCCCGCCACGTGCAGGGCCTGGAACGCTTCCGGCAGATCGTCGCGGCCTACTCGCCGAAGGCAGTGGCGCCTACCATCGGGTTGGATGCCGGCGGCCTGAAGCCTGAGCGCATTGAGCGTGTGGCGCACGAATTTGCCGCGCACCGGCCGGCAGTGGCCGTAGCCGGCGGCAGTGCCGCGGGTCACTCCAATTCGTTGCCGGCACTGGTAGCCATCAACGCGTTGAATGCCCTGGTGGGCAGCTACGGAGTGCCTGGCGGGGTTTGGTTTGCTCCCGGGGAGTCGGCGCCGGCAGCGCCGACTCTCGCCAGTAGCGCCGGGCAGGCGCTGCTCGGCTCAGCGCGCGTGGTGCTGGTCTACGGTGCGAATCCGGTCTACGAGTTCCCCGCTCTTCCCTGGGACAAGGTTCCCTTCCTCATCAGCCTGTCGGCATTCCTCGATGAAACCGCCGAGCGGGCGCACGTGGTTTTGCCGGATCACACTGCATTGGAACGCTGGGAGTCGCGCGAGGCGGCCGGGGGGCCGATTGGCGTGGTCCGCTCGGTGGCGCGGCCGGCGCTGGCGCCGCTTTACGACACGCAAGATGCCACCGACTCTCTGCTGGCTCTGGCAGCGCGGGTGGGCAAACCGCTTCCCTACGAGAACTGGGAAGACGCCGTCGCCGCTTCGTTTGCCTCCGAAGAAGAACTCCCAGACGCTCTGGAGCGTGGCGGGGCATGGGCCGAGGAGCCGGCGCCTTTCACATTTGGCACCCCATCGAAAAAGTACGAGTTTGTGCCCCGATCGGAATCTGGCTCAGAATCTGATGAAGTCCCGCCCGGCTTTGAGGCCCCGCGCTGGGTGGGTGAGCCGAACGGACTGGTGCTTGAGGTCTACGCCGGAGTGAGTTTGGGAACCGGCGATGGGGCCAACCTGCCCTGGCTCCAGGAACTGCCCGACCCGCTGGCGCAAACGGTATGGACCACGGCCGCGGAATTGAATCCTAAGACGGCCGACCAGTTGGGCGTGGCTCATGGCGAGCGGATCCGGCTGGAGTCGCCGCAGGGAAAAATCGAGGCGCGAGCGGCGGTTTCGCCCGCGGCGCCGCCCGATGTGGTGATCCTGGCCGCCGGCCAGGGCCACACCGCCTACGGTCGCTACGCGCGCCAACGCGGCGCCAATGTGTTCGCGTTGCTAGACCCGGTGGCCTGGGCGGGAACTCGGGTCAAAGTCAGCAAGGTTTAGGTAGGGTATGCGGAAAAACAGTCCCCTTCGTTCCGAGCGCAGCGAGGAATCTGCTTTTCAACGCTGAAGGGCTTGTTGAAAAAGCAGCTTCCTCAGGCCGACAAACAGAGTCGGCCCTCGGAATGACAGGCTGACAGGTTTTTTCCGTACCCTAATTAGGAGATATGGATGCGCTGGGGAATGGTCATTGATCTGGATCGCTGCAACGGCTGCGAAGCCTGCGTGGTGGCCTGCCGGGCGGAGAACAACGTGCCGGTCGTAGGCGAGCAGGAATGCGAGGGGGGACGGATGCTGTCCTGGATTCGCGTCGAGCGCTACTACGAGGGGGAGTTTCCTGACGTCCGGGCCCGCTTCATGCCGGTGATGTGCCAGCACTGCGGCCAGGCCCCGTGCGAGCCGGTTTGCCCCGTTTATGCCACCTATCACAGTGACCAAGGCCTGAACGTCCAGGTGTACAACCGTTGCATCGGGACGCGCTTCTGCGCCAACGCCTGCCCCTATACGGTGCGTTACTTCAATTGGTTTGACTATTCGACTGACCCGCCGCTCGACCTGCAGCACAACCCGGACGTCTCCCACCGCAGCCGGGGCATGATGGAGAAGTGTACCTTTTGCTCCCACCGCATCCAGCGCGCCCAAATGAACGCCAAGAACGAGGAACGGCCGTTGCGCGACGGCGAGGTAACGCCGGCCTGCGTGCAGGCCTGTCCGGCCGAAGCGATGTACTTCGGCGACCTCGAGGATCCCGACAGCCGTGTCTCGCAGACAGCCCGCTCCGGCCGCAGCTTCAAGCTGCTGGAGGATTTGGGAACCGAGCCGGCAGTCATTTACCTGAAACGTGACGACTGGAGAGGCACGCCTGGTGCAGCAGAGCAATCCTAATCCCGGCGCAGAAACGCTCGGCACCGTCAATGAAAGCCGGCGGATCAACGCTGACCTGCTGCGTCCGCTTCTCAAAACCACGCCCCGGTTTTGGATCGCCATCGGCCTGCTGAGCTTGGTGATGGCCTGGGCCCTAGTGGCTTTCTCCTACCAGGCGACGACCGGCATGGGGGTTGCGGGCATCAACCAGCGGGTGATGTGGGGCGTCTACATCGTCAACTTTGTCTTCTGGATCGGCATCAGCCACGCCGGCACGTTGATCTCCGCCATCCTTCGGGTGACCAACGCAGGTTGGCGCCACCCCATTACCCGTGCTGCCGAAGCAATCACCGTATTCGCGTTGATGATCGGCCCCATGTTCATCTTGATCCACCTGGGCCGCGTCTGGTTGTTCTACTGGGTGATTCCCTACCCCAGCCTGCGCGACCTGTGGCCGAACTTCCGCTCGCCGCTGCTGTGGGATTTCTCCTGCATCAACGCGTACCTGCTGGGCAGTCTGACTTACCTCTACCTGCCGATGATCCCGGACCTGGCGCTGGCGCGCGATTCACTGCCCAGCGGCGGCTGGCGCCAGCGGCTTTACCGGCTACTGGCGCTGGGCTGGGTGGGCAGCCAGCGCCAGTGGGCGCTGCTGGAGAAGACCATCGCGGTGATGGCCATCATCATCATGCCCCTGGCGGTTTCGGTGCACACGGTGGTGTCGTGGGTCTTTGGCATGACGGTGAACCCCATGTGGCACAGCACCATCTTTGGGCCCTACTTCGTGGTGGGCGCCATTTTCTCGGGCATCGCCGCCGTGATCGTCGCGCTTTACGTCATCCGGCGCTCCCTGAAGCTGGAGAGGTACCTGGAAGACGTGCATTTCAACAACCTGGGGCTGCTGCTGCTGGCCTTCTGCCTGCTGTGGAGCTATTTTACTTTTGCCGAGTACCTGACCGTCTACTACGGTCACGGCGAGCACGAGATGCCGGTGTTCTTGTACAAGATTTCCGGTGCGATGGCTCCCTACTTCTGGACCATGGTGGCCTGCTGCCTGCTGATTCCGCTGCCCATTCTGGCCTTCCCGCGAACGCGCACCCCGCTGGGAACCACGGTGGCTTCCCTGTTCGTGGTGGTAGGGATGTGG
This sequence comes from Terriglobia bacterium, assembly GCA_965218055.1. GTDB lineage: Bacteria > Acidobacteriota > Terriglobia > JAJPHL01 > JAPKYU01 > CBDBKE01. The sequence continues at coordinate 2,784,685 of CBDCKA010000002.1, read as the reverse complement.
CTGGAGCGCTTCACCATCGTGGCCGGCACGCTGTCCCACCCGCGCCTCAGCTTCATGTGGCTCGAATACCGGCCAAGCTGGGTTGAGCTGTCCATCATGGCCGGCTCCTTCGCCTACTTCATTTTTCTCTACGTGGTGTTCTCCAAGCTGTTTCCCATCGTCGCCATCTGGGAGTACAAGGAAGGCCGGCGGCTGATGGGGCTGGGGTCGGAAACTGCGCCCCAGAGAGAGCTGACGCCTTCACCCTCCGCAGTAACCGCCTCACCCGCTGGCTTGGAAGCAGGAACATGAGCGACGAGGCGCAGATTTGGGCAGTGTTCCGTGACGAGCGCGCCGCGGTGGCCATAGCCGGCCGCTGGCCCGATGCAGAATTGTACTCTGCCGCTCCGCTGGAAACTCCGCACGGAAATCCGGCCAACGTGAAGGCGCGCTTAGGTCTGGCCACAATGGCGGGCGGCACCTTGGGCGGCCTGTTGGGAGGCTTGTTGGCCGCAGCCACCGGCATCTGGATGGGCCTGGACGTCGGTGGCCTACCCCGGCTTCCTGCACCCCCGATCGGTATTATCACTTTCGCCGGCGCTGCCTTGGGAGCCATCGGGGCCGCCCTGATCGTGCTGCTGGTCCGAGGGCGCATCCTTAGTCTGAAGCTGGAGGTGCCGGAGCCTGCGCGGCGCCAGGTGGCCGACGGCGCCATCGTGGTGATGCTGCGAGCGCGGTCGGAGGAGCGGGCCGCCATCCTCCAGGAACTGGCGGCAGCTGGTGCGGAAGTGCAGGTGGTCGAAGGAGAATAAGGGCAGCATGAGGGAGGCCCGGGCAAGAGGGCAGCAGCACAACTATTCACCCGCCGATGGGCCACACCCCGACGGCCGGGCGCAGAACCGGCGGCGCCTGCGCGCCGCTTTACTCATCACCTTTGTTGTCTTTCTCGCCGAAGTCATCGGCGGATTACTCTCGAACAGCCTGGCACTGCTGGCCGACTCCGGCCACGTCCTGACGGACCTGGCCGCAATGGGGTTGAGCCTGATCGCCATGCGGCTGGCCGAGCGTCCGCCCACGCCGCAAAAAACCTACGGCTATCGTCACGCCGAAACCCTGGCCGCCTTCGTCAACGCCCTGCTGGTGATGCTGCTGGCAGTGGTGATTGTGTGGAAGGCGTTCGGTCGCCTGCAGGCGCCCGAGCCGGTTCACGGCGGACTGATGCTGGTGGTGACGCTGGCCGGCCTGGCCGGCAACGTGGTCGCCGCCCTGCTGCTGTACCGAGGACAGCAGACCAGCATCAACCTGCGCGGCGCGTTCCTGCACGTCATCGGGGACCTGCTGGGTTCGGTAGCCGCGCTGATGGCCGCCGCTGGCATCTTCTTGTTCGGTGCCATGATCCTAGACCCGCTGGCCAGCATGGTGGTCGCCGTCTTGATCCTCACCAGCGCCTGGACGCTGCTGCGCCGCAGCAGCTCGCTGCTGATGCTCTCGGTGCCGCCACACATCGCCTTTGACCAGGTGGAGGGGGCGCTGCGGGGAATTCCCCGCGTCAATCGAATTCACGACCTGCACGTCTGGTCAGTCGGCGAGGGCGCGGTGGCCATGAGTTGCCATCTGGTAGCTGATGATCGGGCCAGCCGCTCCGACCTGCTGGCGAGTGCGCAGCAGGTGCTGCGGGAGCGGTTTGCCATTGCCCACTCGGTGATCCAGATCGAATCGGGCCGCTTGAATTGCCCGGCCGAGGAATCCTGTTTTGTGTCACAGGAAGAGTCCGAGACCGGGAACTGAGGCTGTTGTTGTGATATAAGAGGAGAGGAGACGGCAGTATGACCGAATCGTGGAAACCCCGCCCGGCTCCTGGCCGTCTTCACATTTGACAATATTTCGAAAAGACATTAGTTTGCCTTGTGCCCGACGCGGCTTCACTGTAGTTGGAGGATCAAAAACGATGAAACCAAACTTCCTCAAGTTCCTGGTGCTGATCCTGGTGGCGACTCTGACTCTGTTTGCCGCCGACAAGAAACCCACCGAGAAGAAGAAAGGCGCGAAGGCTGGCGATGCCAAGGCCGGCGAGGCGATCTTCTCCAAGAACTGCGCGCTGTGCCACAACACCGACAGCACCGAGGAAAAGATGGGCTCCCCTGGACTGAAAGGCCTTTACAAAGGCGAAAAGCTGCCCCACTCCGGCAAGCCGGTCACCGATGAGAACGTGACCGAGCGCATCGTCGAGGGCAGCGACAAGATGCCCGCGTTCGGGAAGAAGCTGAACAAGAAAGATCTGGCCGACGTGCTGGCCTACCTGAAAACGCTCTAGCACCTGCTGGGCTCCGAAACGCACTGATTCCCAGAGGGAAGATTTCTATGTTAAGAGTCAATGACGTAGACGTGTTTGATACAGCCGACGAGTTGCTGGACCCCAAACACACGGCGCTTCTGGTGATCGATATGCAGAACGAAATGGGCTCCGACAAAGGCGGGTACGCCAAGAACGGGTATGAAAATTCCAGAATCCTGTCCGTGGTTCCGGCCATTCAGAAAGTTCTGGCGGCAGGCAGAAGTGCGAACCTGCCGATCATCTACACGGAATTTATCCATAGAAATCGTGATGGCACAACGCGCATGGACGGGCCGAATGTGTACATGCACCGCAAAGCGCAATGGATTTCCGACGTGGTCGAGGGCAGCTGGGAAGCGAAGACCTTGGACGAGCTGGCCCCCCGGCCGGGAGACGTGGTGCTTAACAAAAGCCGAGCCAGTGCCGCGCGTGACACGGAGCTGGACAGTATCCTCAAGAAGCGGAAGATCCAGTGTGTCGTGCTCACAGGCTGTCTCACGGACGGCTGTATCCTCAAAACTGCTGCCGACATGAGCGAACGCGGGTACTACTGCGTGGTGGTTACCGACGCCGTCGAGACGCTGGACAAGCAGAAACACGACATCGGGATGAGGTTCATCGAGATCAAGTTCCCGATATTTTCTTCCGACGAGATCGTGAGGAGCTGGGCTGCCCGGAGTAAGGCACAAGGACGCTCTTACCCTGAATTCTCATTATGAGTAGGCCAAAAAAAAACGGGGGGCGGCAACTGGCCTACCGCTTGCGGCCGTGTGGATTTCCTGCGATTGAGCGCTGCTGGTCAATCCAACTCACAACGCTATTGGGCGTGCAGACTTTCCCCCGCAACAGTGCGAGGAGAAGATCGTGGGTCAGGACAGTATTGAAAGCAGGCTCGTAGGTAATTGCTACCTTCTGGCCGGCCATTTTAAGCAGAAAGGGAACCCGATGCTCTGTCGTGTCAGCAAGGGCAGCCTCCTCGCTGGTCCAAAACGGTTGCCACCTCCCCCACTGAGTTCCCCACGAATGGTCACTGGTGACCAATACGGTGGTAGTCTCCCAGGTGCCCGTATCTTCCATAGAACGGCGCACTTCGCCTAAACTACGATCCATCAGTTCAAGGTTATCAAGGTAATTACCGCTCCATACGAAATCGCCCTTTGACCGGTCATAGATGGCAGGGCTGTGCGGGACAGGCCAGTGCACCAAAATCAGATCGAGATCGGGATCAGTGGCTGCTTTCTTGGCATCGTCGAGGATGGCGAGATATGCATCCAGGTGCTTCTCTCTCGTCAGGCGTGCGCGCCCTTCGGTAAAAATCATGCGGGTTAAGCCCAACTGCCCGGCGAATGGAGTCACTTCCATTACATCGTGGATCTGTGCCACCATACACTCGGTCACCGTCATTCCCCGATAGTCCCACGGTCCCAGCTGCCAGGAACAACTCGTCAAACTGTCCGTGATCATTCTGCAATAGGGAAAAAACCAACCCACGATTGCGGGACTGAAGCCTGCTCCGCGGGCCTTCGAGAACACGTTGGCCTGAGTGCTCCAACGTACAGCCTCTCTGGTCCCTGCAAAGGTAATCATCAGTTCGTCTGCGTCGAGCGGTTTGGAGCGAGAGACCAGTTGCCCGCTGAGAAGAGCGGGCACTGAGAGCAAAGTCCCGTCCGAAGGGGGATAGGCATTGCTGGCGTAGATTGCTTGACTGCGTAGGAGATCCATCTCAGGAAGCTGAAGTGTCGGCGGTCGCGCAGAAAAGGTCATACGCTGATCCATCTCATCGAACAAAAGCCACAGAACACGTGTCGCTGGTGTTTTTTCGGTGGGAGAAGGGGGAGCCAGCGCTTTGTCGGAAAAAGCAACCGCGGAGTCGGCTTTGGTCAAGGACCAGCCCACCTGGAAAAACGTAACCGGGACGAAGGGAAACAGCACCAAGGCGATCCCCGCCCCGGCACTGAGGGGATGACGATCCCAGAATTTGAGGGCTAGGACAACAACAACGAAAACGACAAGAAGTAAGGCTAGAAAGCCGAGTATTCCGTACAGCAGGGGAAGAGGCAGGAGCTGAAGCACAAGCTGGACCAAGACGCCACTGAAGGCCATAAGTAACACGAAAAGAAATACGCATTGCCCAATTCTTCGAGAAACTACGTGCGACGAAGGCCTGGCAAGAGACAAGGCAACCCATGTCACCGCCGCGAGAAGACATACATTGAGCAGAATGGCTGCGAGACTGTTCGAATTCGGGGAGGACTTCGTAAAAAATCGAGATGCAGGATCAAGCAGCTTTTTCCATACTTCTAGGAAGCATAGATTCGCGAGCGACAGAGCTATGGCCAAATTCCTAAGCATTGGGCGAAGGCTTTTTTTGTGATAGATAGAGCCAACGGATGGTTCGACGTAGGTGCTGGCAACGAACAATCTCGAATTGTCGGCGGCAGACAGCTGCAAACCGGGCTAGCAAGTCCGTCTCGAACCAGTGCAGGGTGGAGGTCAGCTTGCGGCTGTGTGGATTTCCTGCAACTGAGCGCTGCTGACCAATCCAACTCACAACGCTATTGGCCGGAAGAAAAGCGTCTCCAGGTAGATTTCGCGGTGGCCGCCAATGGCCCAGCGCCTGCCGCCAACCCAGCACGGCCCGCACTTCATTTCGTAGCATCCGGGGCAAGCTTGATTCACTGCTTTCTCAATCAAGAGGGGGTCGTCTTCAACCTCTTCTGTTGCAAAAACAAGCCTCGGCCGGTGCGCGGTGAGGGTTTCGCGGGCGCCTTGAACCATGCGGGCAGCTGCGCCCTTTATGTCGGCCTTGATGAAATCCACGCGCGACAGGCGGAGTTCGCGCACCAGGGTATCGACTGTAACTACCGGAACTTCGAGTGTGGATAGCTGTCCGGCAGAAATGACGAAACTGTTCCCAGCGTCAGCGTTGCCGTGCAAGGAGAAGGTGAGTGTCTCGTTCCGGTTCCAGACGCCTTTCGGATAAACGATGACCCGCCCGGCCGAAATCTCGGAAGCGAAGTTTTGTCGGAGGCAGCGGAGTGCATTCGGGGAAGGCTCGATGGCGACAACCAGCGCCGCGCCGGAATCGAGCGCCTTCCGGGTGAAAACTCCGACGTGTGCATCGGCGTCCAGCACGGTGTCTCCGGAACGAACGCCCCACTCCGCATCTCCGTAGATGTCCCGCTGTTGTTGGGCCAGAAGTATTGCAAGGAGGTTGTGCTCTGGCATTCTTGATTCCCACGTATTACGGGGAACCAGGTAGCGTCCTGCCGGTGTCTGCAGCAGCTCCAGCTCCCCCTCGACGGCGACGCGTTGGGTTTCGGCTGCGATTTTGTCTACCGCTGTCTCCTCAGCTTTCATGATACGGGATGCCCACACAGCCTGGAGGGTTGAGCAATACGGGCCTCTCAAATCACCAGCGCCGCCGATGAAGAACCAGATCATTCCCGGGTAAATCCACTGCAGACCAAGGAACAGCAAGAATAGGGATTCCACGAGCAGCATTGCTCGCAGCGCGTTGAGTAAGACTTTTCGTCGCATGGATTTCCTCAATGATATGTCCCGAACGGCCCTACTCACCGCTTACCGCTGCGCTTGTACACCGCAGCCGCTGAACCTTGTCAAGAGATCCACGATTTCGCCCCTACGATCGGTCGCGAAGCATCGCTCTGACCTTCGCAGAGGCTGCGATCCGGCTTCGTTTCACGTATGCCTCGTGATTCCGCTCGATCTGCAAAGGCCGGTACGCGTAGTTCACCATGAAGCCGAAGGATTGCGTTAGGCCTTTCTCGGATCTATCCGCAAGCCAGTTGATCTGCTCTACAGATGCCCCGTTGCCCAGGTGGAAGGAAGCGACCGGGTCCACCGCTTGGCCCTCCTCGCGCTCACTAAGCAGGTAGTGAGCGCACAGCCGCGAAAGCATGGGCTGAACCTGGTCGCGCGCGTCGCGGTCTTCGTGCCAGTCGGTCTTTTGAACAGCGCTCAAGACGGAGGGATCGTAGCCCGCGACCAGCTCCGCCTTGCGATCGGGGGGCAGACCATTCCACCAGGTTCGGAAACCAGGCACGGGTGACAGCGTTGCAAACGACCGCAATCTGAGATCCTCCGCCTCCAACTCGGCAATGACGTGTTTGATGAGGAAACTGCCGAACGAGATCCCTCGCAACCCGTCGAGACAATTGCTGATGGAATAGAAAACCGCTGTATCCGCGCGCCGTGGGTCCAGCGGTTCGCTGTCAGAGGCCAGCAAGGGCCGAATTGAAGAAGCCAGTCCCCGGGTCAGGGCGACCTCGACGAAAATCAGAGGCTCGTCCGCAAGCGCTGGATGAAAGAAGGCAAAGCAACGCCGGTCGTTGGCGAGCCGCCGCCGCAGGTCATCCCAGCCGCGAATCTCGTGAACGGCCTCGTGCTCGATCAGCTTCTCCAAAACGGCCGCTGGTGTGCGCCAGTTGATGCGCTCCAGGCGCAGGAACCCGGCGTTGAACCACGAAGCCAACAGGTGGTGCAGATCCACGTCCACCGGTTTGAGCTCCGTCCGGGCCGGCAGAAAACGCAACAGGTCTTCCCGCATCCGGACTAACGCGTCGGTTCCGCCGGGTGTCAGATTGACGCGCCGGAACAGCTCCTGGCGGGGCGGCTGAACCGCGCCGAATAGCTCGGCTAGCATTTCGGAATCCGGTTTGGATCGATACCGCCCGGCCGCCGTCAGGACAGACTGCGGATTAGGGAGAAAGACCGGTTTCAAAAGGGTCAGGAAGAATGCCTCTCGCGCGGAACGCCCCAGCCCACGATAGCGCTCGACGACTTCCCGCGCCAAAGCGATCCCGGAGGCCTCGCCGCGCTCGAAGAGTAACTCGCGGCATAGCGATTCCAGCGACGCGCCGCCGGCCGCCCTCAATCTTTGCCGCAAGTCGTGGCCACGGTCGGCGATGGAGTTCCAGACCTGTCGAAACAGCGCGCCGGTTGAAACCATCAGGCAGCTATCTCTCCTTCAAGCAACGTGACCTTCAATACGCTGCTTCGAAACCCCATGTTAGGCTCTGCCCCGCAGTCTCGGGGTCTACTCTAACTCAAAATACGTTTCTACTATCGTCCATTGTTTGCTGCCGTTTGATGATTTCTAGGTTTATCTGGCATCGTTGGTGAGAAGGAGGTATCTCGCCAGCTTCCAGTGGAATAGCTTCCAGGAATAGATGCGGGCGCAATCCTTCCCTTGCCGCAAAAACATTTCGCAGGGATGAAGTAGACATGCAACCTCGCGGGCGGTACCCTTGGTCGTTCGTTTCTGAGGGGGAGCACAGCCATGCATAGGACCTTGATTCGTCGCCTGAGACCGCGAATGGCGCTGCTGGCGCTTGGGCTGCTCGCCGGCGCCGTAGTGGAACTGGGTTCCGGCCCTGGCCTTGCCGGCAAGCCATCCTCAGCAGCAGAAACTCCGGCGGCCAATAAGGTGCAACTCGCGGAGGCGTACGGCAAGCTGCCTCTGAGCTTTGAAGCCAATCAAGGGCAGACCGACAGGCGAGTGGACTTCCTGACACGGGGCAGCGGCTACACGCTGTTCTTGACCTCCGCTGAGGCTGTGGTGGCCTTGCGCAAGCCCGTCGCGTCCAACACACCGCGCAGAGGCAATGCGTCACTACGCAATGCAGAAGCGAAGGAGACTCCTGCTGCCCCGCCCACCGTGGTGCGCATGAAGCTGGTCGGAGCCAACCCATCGCCACGGGTGTCAGGGTTGGAGGAGTTACCCGGCAAGAGCAATTACTTTCTCGGAAACGATCCCGACAAGTGGCGCACCAACGTGCCCCATTACGCCAAGGTGCAGTACAAGGACGTCTACCCGGGCGTGGAGTTGGTTTACTACGGCAACCAACGCCAACTGGAGTATGACCTGGTGGTCGAGCCAGGGGCTGACCCTGCCGCCATCGCGCTCAGCTTTGAGGGCGTCGAGAAGCTTCGGATTGATGCCCAGGGTGATTTGTTGCTTGAGACCCATGACGGGGAGGTCCGTCAGCACAAGCCTCTCGTCTACCAGGAGATGGACGACGGCCGGCGGGAAATCGCGGGGGCCTATGTGCTCAACGGCGAGCGGCAGGTGGGCTTCGAGGTGGCCACGTATGATGGCAGCCAGCCCCTCATCATTGATCCGGTGCTGAGTTACTCCACCTACCTTGGCGGCAACGGCAATGACAGGAGCTTCGCCATCGCCGTAGACGCTTCTGGCAACGCTTACGTAACGGGCCAGACGAGTTTCACAGGCTTCCCTACGGCCAGTCCCTTCCAGGCCGATGGGGGGGGCGGCCAGGACGCGTTCGTGACGAAATTGAATGCCGCCGGCAATTCCCTCGTTTATTCCACCTATCTGGGCGGCAGCGACAGCGAAATCGGCAGGGGCATCGCCGTGGACGCCTCCGGCAGCGCCTATGTGACGGGCTCTACGGAATCAACCGATTTCCCCACGGTCAATCCCTTTCAGTCCGCTCTCGATAGCACCGAGGATGCGTTCGTGACGAAATTGAATGCCGCCGGTAACGCTCTGGTTTATTCCACCTACCTTGGCGGCAGTGGCTTCGACGGCGGCTTCGCCATCGCCGTAGACGGCTCCGGCAACGCCTATGTGACCGGTAGCTTCTTGGGGCCTGACTTCCCTACGGCCAATCCCATCCAGCCTGCCCCGGGAGGCTTTACTGACGCCTTTGTGACGAAATTCAATGCCGCCGGTAGCGCCCTGGTTTACTCCACCTACCTCGGTGGCGACAGTTCCGAACAGGGCACCAGCATCGCCCTGGACGGCTCCGGCAACGCCTACGTGACGGGTACTACATCCTCGGCCGATTTCCCCACGGCCAGTCCTTTCCAGGCCTCTAAGGGTGGCACCACCAGTGACATCGATGTCTTTGTGACGAAACTGAATGCAGCCGGCAACGCTCTGGTTTACTCCACCTACCTCGGTGGCAGCAGTAGCGAGGGCGGTACTAATAGTATCCAGTTGGCTGTTGCCGTAGATGCCTCGGGGAACGCCTATGTGGCCGGTACTACGACTTCGACCGACTTCCCCACGGCCAGCCCCATCCAGCCCGCTCACGGCGGCGGTGGTACCTTTATCTGAGATGCGTTTGTGACGAAATTGAATGCCTCCGGCAACGCCCTCGTTTATTCTACCTATCTGGGCGGCAACAGCCACGACTACGTCGAAGGCATCGCCGTAGATGCTTTCGGCAACGCATACGTGGCGGGCGAAACGGGCTCAGATAATTTTCCCACGGCCAACCCTATCCAGGCCACTCGCAACGGTAGTCCTAACGACGCGTTCGTGACGAAATTAAACGCCGCCGGCAGTGCCCTGGTTTACTCGACCTACCTCGGTGGGAGTAGCGGCGATATGACCTTCGGAGGAGGGATCGCCGTAGACGGTTCCGGCAACGCCTATGTCACAGGAGATACAACGTCGACTGACTTCCCCACCGCAACTCCCTTTCAGTCTACTAAAACCGGAGGCTCGGACGTTTTTATCGCGAAGATCAGCGACGTGGCCGCGGGCTGCATGTACTCCATTGCTCCGACCAACGAATCCTTCTCGGCCAGTGGAGGCAGCGGCAGCGTGGCGGTGATGGCACCGGACGGGTGCATGTGGACGGCGGCGAGCAACGACAGTTGGATCACCATCACCTCAGGCGACAGTGGCAGCGGCAATGGCACGGTGGAGTACTCGTTGGCGGCTAATCCCGACACCAGTTCACGCACCGGGACGATGACCATTGCCACTCAGACCTTCACGGTGACCCAGGTAGGAACGGCTCCGGTTTCCGCCTTGACCGTATCGCCCTTGACTCTGAGCTTCTCCGGGACCGTCGGGGATCCCCCTGCGCAGCAAGCCTTGCAGGTCGGCAGCGCCGCCGGCTCGGTGAACTGGACAGCATCTGTAGAGCTGTTGAATGGCATCAGCTGGCTCACCGTTTCTCCCGGCTCCGGCACCGCCACCTTACAGCAGCCGGCGACCGTCACCGCGGAGGTCAACTTCGGCGTGCTGGCCGCTGGAGTGTTCCAGGCGGTAATCACCGTGACCGATACGGCCGCGGGTTTTTCCGTTACGGTTCCCGTCCAGGCGGTGGTGACCTCGCCGGGCGGCCAGCTGCTGCTGGACCAGACAGTATTTCTGTTCCGGGTGGCGGAAGGCGGATTCGCGCCGCCGGCGCAGACGCTGCAGGTGTTGAACAACGGGACCGCAGCGGTGAACTGGTCGCTGTCCGTGTTGCCTTCCTGGCTGACGGCTTCCCCGCTGTCGGGGACGGCAGGCGTAGGCGCGGCCCAGGCTTCCGCGATCACGCTGGTGGCGAATCCGTCCGGGCTGGCGGCCGGGGTCTTGCATGCACTGGTGACTGTCTCGGCGCCGGGAGCCAGCAACGATCCGCAACTGTTCACGGCGACGCTGCATGTGGTGCCTACAAACACGCCCGCGACGGCCGACATTGGCCCTAACGGCTTCCTGTTCGTCGCCGAACAGGACGGTGCTCTGGCGGCGGAGCAAGAACTGACTCTGAGCAACGCGGGAGGAGGAACACTCACAGCTGATTTCGTGGCTGCGACCAGTTCCGGCGGCGACTGGCTGATGGTGAGCCCGTCGAGCGGGACCGCGTCGGGGGGGCCGTTCACGACGCAGGTTTCGGTGAACCAGGCAGGGCTGGCGGCCGGCGTCTACCGGGGCACCATCACCGGCACGTTCTCCTCCGGCGGGCCGCAGGAGGCGGAAGTGTTGCTGATCGTGACGCCGCCTGGCTCTGCGCTGCGGACGCAGGCGGTGGGTCTGCCACGCGCGGCCCAGTGTGCTCCGACACGGTTGGAACTGCTGGCCACCACCATCGGCAACGGTCTGAGCCTGCCGGTTTCCTTTCCCCGGGTGCTCACCGCGTTGGTGGTGGACGACTGCGGCAGCAGCGTGGACAACGCCACGCTGGCGGTCATCGCTAACGGCAAGAACGTCCCAGTGCGCTCACTGGGTACCGGCTTCTACAGCGGCACCTGGGTACCGCAGAGCGAAGCCGCCGCGGTGACGGTGACGTTTGCCGCTCTGCATCCCGACTTTGCCAGGGTGCAGCGCTCCTTTACGGTGGCGACGGCGGCCGCGCCGGGCGATGTGAGTTTGCCGCTGTTGGGCGCCGACGGGGTGGTGGAAGGGGCCGGCTTCACCAAGCGGCGGCCGCTGGTTCCCGGCGGCATCATCTCCCTGTTCGGGGCGCGCTTCGCTGGCGGGAACAATTTCGCCACCCAACTCCCGCTGGAGCGGGAGCTGGCCGGGGTCAGCGTACGCATTGGCGGCCAGGATGCGCCGCTGTTTTTTGTAGGCCCAGAGCAGATCAACGCACAGATGCTGTTCCAGATGAGCCCTGGCGATAGCGTTCCGGTCGCCGTCAGTGCGGGTGGCCTGTTGACCGCGCCCCAGAACTATCTGATTGCACCCACCCAGCCGGGCATCTTCAACGTCGGCGGCGGGCAGGGAGCGGTTTTGATCGCGAACACAGATATCTTGGTGGCGCCGGTGGGCAGCATCCCCGGCCGCCAGACGCGACCGGCGGAGGGCGGCGAGTTTATTTCGATTTTCTGCACCGGCCTGGGAGCCACGAATCCGACGGTGGGGGCAGGTGAGCCAGGCGCGGGGGAGACAGTTACCATCCCGATCACGGCGACCATCGGCGGCGTGAACGCCTCGGCCAGCTTTGCTGGGCTGGCGCCGGGGTTTGTGGGGCTCTACCAAGTGAACGCGCGGGTGCCGGAGGAAGTGGCCCCCGGCTCCGCCGTTGCGGTGGTGATCACCCAGGACGGCATCGCCAGCAACACCGTGACCATCGCCGTACAGTAGCCTGCTTCGCGTCAGTCCAAGTCTCTGAGCACAAGAACGTTGCCTCAGATTTAGCGGGTAGGTTCCCACTAGTCGCCTGGTAAATTTCTGAAAAGGCCGGAGTCCCGATTACTGAGTTGGATGTGCTGTGTTGAATCGGTCCCAACTGCCGATCATTCTGGTTCCATACTTGTCTCCCTAGTTCCGCGTAATCGTTTCATGCAGGTTCAGGATGGCCCGCGCCACGGTCACCATCGCCGCCAGCTCGGTTGGGTTCACATCCGTCGCCAACGGCGCTTCGCCCACACGAATGAGTTCTCGCGCCCGCTGCGGCTGTGCCGCGAACTCTGCCAGGCCCTTCTTGTGCAACTCCACCAGGATCTCTCGCTCGGCTGGGGTCGGCTTCCGGCTGACTGCCTGCAGGAAGCCCCAGTCGATGCGCTCTCCGATCGTGGGACCACCCTTCTTCAGGATGTTCTGCGCAAATACCCGCGCGGCTTCCACGAAGATGGGATCATTCAGCAGAATCAGTGCCTGCAACGGGGTGTTGGAACTCGCACGGTTCACCGTGCACTCCTCACGTGAAGGCGCGTCAAAGTTCATCAAGGTGGGATGCAAGAACGTCCGCTGCCAATGGGTATAGACGCTTCGACGATGAAGGTCGTCGCCGCGGCTTTCCGAGTATGCACGCATGGGGAAGTTCATCGCCGTTAAGTAGCCTTCCGGCTGATACGGCCGGACGCTGGGGCCACCGAACTTTTCCACCAGCAAACCGGAAACAGCCAGCGCCACGTCCCGCACAAATTCCGCATCCAACCGGAAGCGGCTCTGGCGCGCTAGCAGCCGGTTGTCCGGGTCTTGCTCCTGCAGTTGCGGGCTGCTCATGGAGGACTGACGATAGGTATGGCTCGTCACAATCGTTCGGATGATGTGTTTCACGTTCCAGCGGTGTGTTCCCTCCGCCCGCCAGCTCGGTTCCATGAACTCGGCAGCCAGCCAGTCGAGCAGCCCCAGATGTGCTGGCCGCTCGCCTTGCGAGCCCAGATCGTCGAGCACCTTGGACAGCCCCGTGCCAAAGAACTGCCGCCACAGCCGATTGAGGAACGCCCGCGCTGTCAATGGGTTCTCGCGGGAAACGATCCACTTTGCCAGATCCAGACGATTCGCCCGGCCGTTGGTTTCCAGCTGGCCGAGGAACCCGGGAATCGCCGGCTGTACGATCTCGCCCGAATCATCCATCCAGTTCCCGCGCGGGAGAATGCGGGTCTCTCGCGGCTTGGTCGCCTTGGTAACCATCACCGTGGGAATCTCAGCTTCCAGCAAAGCCCGGGAAGCCTTCAAACGTTCCAACTGGACAAAAAGCGGCTGCAGCTCGGTAGAGGACCATTGGAAATGCTTCCTGATGGCCTTGAGATGGTTTTCACACCTGGCTTCCCGGGCGACCTTGAGGGCCTCCAGCACCTCGCTGGGCACACCATCACCTGCGCCACCTTTACTGGAGCGCTGCTCGCCAACTTCTGGATCGTCCTCTACGGTATCCAAATCATCCAGCGGCCAGGAGTACCGGCCGGAGGAAAGCGCGAGGCGTAGACGGCCGATCGCTGCACGGCGAAGCGAGGAATCGTGCCGGAGAAGGACCGTGATCACCGAGGTTGCGTCCGTCTTGACAGGCTCAGCGAAACGCAGCGCGAGAAACGGGCTCCTGCCCTCGGCGACTGGACTTCCCCGATCACCAGCCCAACCGCTGGCCGGGTCGCCGTCAATGGCGGCCATTGGCGGCTGCTCCAAGGGTCCTCTGGATCCGCGGGTGGTCGCGAGAACGAACGAGAGTTTCTGCTCTGGCGTCTTCCCATTGGCCGACAATACGGACTCGACCTCGGTCAGGATTAAGCGATCCGCGCCTCGCCCCAGCCGCTTGCCAGGCAGACTTTCATCCTGGATTGCCTGCACGCCGAGCGCCGTCCATGTCCCGAGCCCCGGCTTGAAGCTGATCGTGTAAGTCTCGTTGTCTGGATTCGGTCCGCTGACCACCACCAGCCCATTTCCGGGCTCTCGTTGTGTTACCAGCGTCGCCTTCGCGTCGACATGGAAGGTGCGTTCGACGAGCTCGTCGTTGTAGATGGTGAGGTGCGCGCCATTGCTGGAGTTAGCCGAGAAGGGTCGCTGATAGCGCCACTCTAGCCGGCCTGCTTCGAAGTCAGCCAACAGTTGCTGTTCCCATTCCGCCTGCTGTGATGCTAGGCTCGCCGTCTTCTCCTGGAGCGCCTGCTTGGCCGCCTTGACCGCTTCATTCAGCGCCGATAATCGCGTGCGCTGCTTTTGGGCTGGCAACGACAGTGTTGCAATCCAGGCTTCCGGGCCGGAACCGGGTAGAAGGCCTTTCTCTTTGATGTCGGCGAAGAAGGCTTTCATTGCATAGAAGTCCTTCGTCTTCACCGGATCGAACTTGTGGTCGTGGCACTCTGCGCAACCCACTGTCAAACCCAACCAGACGCTGGACGTTGTCCGCACGCGGTCAGAGGCGTACTTGGCCAGGTACTCCTTTTCCTGGAGGCCGCCCTCCCGCGAGGTGCGAAGGATGCGGTTATATGCCGAGGCGACTCGCTGCTGCACGGTGGCATCCCGCAAAAGATCTCCGGCAATTTGCTCCCGCGTGAATTGATCGAACGGCTTGTTGTCGAGAAACGCCCGCAGCACGTAGTCCCGATAGGGCCACGCCGGATGGGGGTTGTCCCCATGGAACCCGCGCGTGTCCGCATAACGCACCGCATCGAGCCAGTGGACCGCCTGCTTTTCGGCGTATCGCGGCGAAGCCAGCAGCCCGTCGACCAGCTTTTCGTAGGCATCGGGCGAGGTGTCCTGGAGGAACGCTTCCACCTCGGCAAGCGTGGGCGGCAGACCTGTGAGGTCGAGCGCGACCCGCCGGATCAGCGTCCGCCGATCTGCCTCGGGCGACGCCTTTCGTCCTTCCTTCGCCAGACGACTCTGAATAAACGCATCGATCGGATTTCGAATCGGGGCGCCTTTTTCCCCACTCTCAGGCACTTCCGGACGCCGGACGGGCTGGAAGCTCCAATGCCCCTCGTATTTCGCGCCCTCGGCCACCCACTGCCGAAGGGTTTCCTTCTGACTCTTGGTCAGGTGCTTGTCGGCGAACGCTGGCGGCATGGCCACCCTGGGGTCATTGGAAAAAATGCGCCGGATCACCTCGCTCTCGTCCGGCTTGCCGGGAACAATGGGGACGCGGCCGGACTTGGTTGGGCCCAGAGCTTGTTCCCGGATGTCGAGCCGCAGACCCGCCATGCGACTACTCTCGTCTGGACCGTGACAACGAAAGCAGGCGTCCGACATGATCGGTCGGACATCACGATTGAAGCTCACCTCCGCTCGTGCCGTCACGCCCAGCATCAGTGCAATGATTAGCGAGATACTCAAAGGCTTCAGGTTCACCAACATCCTCCTCAAGCGCCCAGTCCAGACACTGCGAATCGTGATCATTCGAAGTGTATTCGAGCCCCAGCGGTATTACGCGATGCGTCCTCCAGGCGCCTTGCCTTTGTGGAGCCAGTAACTGGCGATCTCCTCCAGGGTCTTGCCCTTGGTCTCGGGCACCATCCACGCCATCCAGGCCACCCCCACGGCGCAGATGATCGCGAACAACAGAAAGACGCCCGAGGGATTGCCGTAGTGACTCTTGAAGTAATCGTCCGCCACCGGAAACAGCTGCGTCACCCCGAAGGAAGCGAGGAACAGGCAGAAGGTCGCAACGGCCATGCCCTTCCCGCGGATGCGCGTGGGGAAGATCTCGGCCAGGATCACCCACGCCATCGGTGAGATGCTGATGTTGCTCATCCCCGTGGTCAGGATCAGCACCGCCGGCACGATGGGTCCGACGGTGCCCTTGAGGAAAAATAAGGCGAGCACCAGATGACCCAACGCCATCGCCGAGACCCCCACCAACAGCAGCGGCTTGCGCCCGACCCTTTCCACCAACAGGAGCGCGACGACCACGCACAGCAGGCTCCAGCATTGAATGAGCACCGATATGCCAATCGCTTCCTGCGGGTCGGGGAAACCTGCCGCCATGAAGATTTTCGGCGCGTACAGCGTCAACGGCAGACCACCGGAGAACTGTTGCAGCACGGCCAAGCCAATGGCGACAATCAGCGCGATGCGGATGCCGCCCGGGCGAAACAATTCGCTCCAGCTTCCGTGCTCCATTCGTTTCTCTTCCTCGATCGAATCAGCGATCTCGGCGACCTCGGTCTCCGCGCGAGAAGAGCCACTAATCTTGGCCAGAATATCGCGCGCCTCGTCCCGGCGACCACGGCCCACCAGCCAGCGCGGGCTCTCCGGCACGAACGCCAATCCCACCAGCAAGCCCAGTGACGGCGCTGCGACCGAGCCCATCATTGCACGCCAATTTCCATCGGCCGCCAGACGCCAGCTGACGAGGAAAGCCACGATCGATCCAAAAACGGTGACAAACTGGTTGAAGGTGATGAGTTTGCCGCGGATGCGAGCGGGGGAGATCTCGGCGATATAGACGGGCGAGGTCACCATCGCCACACCCATACCCATCCCGCCAACAAAGCGGAAAAGGTTAAAGATCTCGATGTTCGGAGGGAAGGCCGTGCCGACGGCCGAGAGCATGAAGAGGCTAGCGGCCAGAATCAGCGTCTTCTTGCGTCCCAGCCGGTCGCTGAGCCAGCCGGCCGTGAAGGCCCCAGCCATGGTGCCGAGACTGATGATGCTGACGCTGAACCCCAGCGCGGTGGGGTTGAGGCTGAACTCCTTCTGGATGAAGATCATCGCCCCAGACATGATCAGCACGTCGTAACCGAACAGAAAACCGCCGACGGTGGCTACCAACACCACCATCATCATGTACATCCTGCTTCCCGCGTCGCCGCCGCCGGGCGTCTCCGGCGAAGTTGTCTGAGGCAAGCTGTTCATCGCTATCGTCCTTTTGAAATCGACCCGATTGCGAGCATTCAGCCCCGTTGAGCTTCACTCAACTACTGTGTCACGGCGGCGTCACGGCCGGCGGCCACAGCTTCGTTGGCCGGCCCCTGGGGGCGGTCTAACGCAATCCTCCATAGTAGTCGCTGTCGTGATAGCAAAAGATATCGTAAAAATTGTTGGGATATGGATGAGGATGTTCGCTAACCTGGCGAAGTTCCCTCACCTCATCGGCCGACAGGCTGAACTTGAGCAGTTCCATATTGTTTTCAAACTGCTCGATGCGCGACGCGCCCACCAGCATCACGTCCGCCGTGGCGTCGTCGAGCACCCACCGCATGGCGATGTTGGCGATGGAGCGTTGGTGCCGTTCGGCCAGCCGCGCCAGAACGTCCATCACGTTCCAATTGCGCTCGTGCGCCAACCGCTCCCAGGCGAACATTTCCCCCTTCAGTGCGACCCACATCTTCGCGCCGGGCGCCGCCTCCACAGAGCCGCGGCGATACTTGCCCGAGAGAAACCCTTCGGCCATGACCCCCCAGGCGATGATCGACACGGAGTAATCCCGGCAGGCGGGGACGATCGCGTTCTCCGCCACCCGGTCGGCCAGGCCATACCAGATCTGATTGGAGACGATCGGCGCGAGAGCGCGCTGCCGGGCGGTCATCTGGGCTTCGACCACGTGCCAGCCGTCCCAGTTGCTGACTCCGAGGTAGCGGATCTTGCCGGCCCGGACGAAGTCGTTCAGCACGCTGAGCGTTTCCTCCACCGGAGTATAGTGATCGCGTATGTGGCATTGGTAGAGGTCAATATAGTCCGTCCCCAGACGCCGCAGGCTGTTTTCAATGTTTTTCGTCAGATAGGTGCGCGACAAGCCTACGCTATTGGGCGAAACCCTGTTTTCCATCAGCCAATAGCCCTTGCTCGCAACTACGAACCGGTCCCGCCGCCCTTTGAGCAATTTACCCACCGTCCGCTCGGATGTCCCCGCCAGTTCCTCATTACGGCCGATGACGCCGCCGCCATAGAGGTTCGATGTGTCGATCAGGTTGCCGCCCGCATCTTGATAGAGGCCGACGATGCGGTCCGAGGTTTTCTCGTCGAGTCCGGTCCCGAAGGGAATCGCTCCCAATGCGAACCGGGAGACCTCCAAGCCCGACCGACCCAGGTAGGTGTATTCCATGCCATCTCGGACGACGTAACGTTTTCCATTCCTGCGCTCGATCGCGCCCTTAAAGTTTGTCCCCGCAAGCTTGTCCTCTCCCATCGCCATCTTTGTCTGTCTCCTCATCCTCCGTGGCTCGGAGCGCTAATTAGTGTGTACCAATCTCAGCGGTCTAACGCCGGATTTTCGGGATGCCGCCGGCCGTCGTCAATTCTCTGAGAGCCCAACGAGCGATCTCACCTGGTCGATCTCACCTGGTTGATGAGCTGCGTACTACGAGAGCATTTCGCCGCTGACGAAGCGCAGAACTTTCCGCGTCCGGGCTTTATCTGCTCGGAAATGCTCCCGCTGATACAGCGGATGCTTGATGCCGGGTGGGTCGATGGAGACAACTTCATTGCCCTTTCTCACGATCTTGTAGCGCCGCTTCTCAATCCAGACAACCTCGGAGCGTTCCGCTATGGGAAACGTCAACCTGACAATGCTCCCTGCTCCCACGTTCCCAACCTTCGCGTAACGTCCATTCCAACCGAGTTTCCGCTCTTGCCCATCGACCTCGCACTTTGCTTGCTCGGGAGCCACCCACTCGGGAATTCGCAGGGAAAGCTCCAGGGGTTGTTTGACCTTCACCTGGACGCGGCCCTCGTAGGGGATATAACTTTCGACGTCCGCCCAGCGAGACACTCGATTGAGAAGCAAGTTCACCTTCAGCTTCCCGTTGCTGTAGCGCAGGATGCGTTCCCAGGCCCAGAAAGTGTCTTGGACCCGTTTGCCGTGCAGCAATGAGCAATGCCCGGCCTTTCCCGCGCATCCCAGTCATTGGGGCTGGGGTGAGACGCAAAAGCCCCGCGGTTCCTTTCCGGAACACGATCCGTGCTAACGTTAGGGCCGGTCTTTGGCGGGTCTCCAATCTTCTTTCCGAGTTCATAGATCCAATCTGTCTCCAGCAGTTGGTTTTCGACGAATTGATTTCGAATCCAGCGATCCGCCTCCTCCCAATAATCTCCGGCTCCGGCCTCGCTCAATCGAAGAGCAAGCGCGACCATATCAACGACCGGACAAGTCTCGGCCGTTTGCCAGACGGGAGAGTTTGCCCATTCAGGAATAAACCCGAGCAGCCCCGCGCCGGGCGTCCTCACGATGTCGTAGTCGGAGCCCCCCGCCTCACGCTTAGCTCTCATAAAGTTCGCCCCTTGGTCTCGATGGAGCTCAAAGGATTGCACCACGAACTGCATCAGTTCTTTGTCCCCTGCCGCTTCGGCATACTCCTCCATGGCCAACAGCCCACGCGAATGGGCGTGAAAATGAACGTAGGCGGACGAGCTTGGCGAGGCTCGGAAACTGCCGTCAGAGCCGTAGAAACTCTTGCGCAAGTAATTGATGTACTTTCCCGCCAACACCAGAGCGGGTTCGTAGCCCAACACGCCATACGCGTGCACAAGCCCATGGGGCACAACCGAGCCCTCGGCATCAAAAGGACGAGTCGGCATGGCCGGCTGCGGCGGCCTTTCCTTGGTTGCCACGATGCACGAAGGCCAGTAGTAAGCGAGATCTCCGTCGACGACCGCCAATTCGATCATTCCGTCCACCAGGCGGCGCAAGGCATTCTTCCAAACCCCTCCGGGATCTCGCCTGGCCAGGTTCGCCATGGCACTGAGCATCACCGCGCAAACGAACGGCTGGAGGATCTGGTCCTTCGGGAGTTCGACATCGCGCACCTGAAATCCTAGAAGGGCCCAGGGACGGCCCCCTATCGGTGTATATATCAGGCCGTCCGGCCCCTGCATCCTGAGGGCGACTTCCATCCAGCGGCGCTCAACCTGCAAGTTCTGTTCGCTCCCGCTCATCAGCCGCATCATGGACAGCGCCCACATAAACTTGGGAAGAAGAGTGGGGTACCAGCAGTGCATCTCCATGGAGGGTGGGTTCGTCCGGAAAGAAACAGTGTTGTAAAGCTCATAATCCGCCAGAGGGTTGGTCGGCTCCGTTAGCGCGTTGACAGAGAGGCGAGCGCGCTCGGCGAGGTCGAGTGTGTCGGGAACGGTAGCCTCATAGCTTTCTCCTTTATAGGGCGGCAGACCGACCTCGGGAATCTTCGGGGTGATATAGCCAACCGGGTCGCCCGGCCTCCATTGTGAAGCTTCCTCCTCAGCACGCAACCCAGGTCCCACGATTCCCGGCCATGCCGCCAGCAGCGGCACGCTAGAGTAGCCGATGAATCTCCGTCGGCTGATTTCTCCGCGATTTCTATTGCTCATGGGTTGCCTTCCTTTCCCCAATAGCTGTCACAGCATCAATTTGAACTCAAGCACTTATTGTAAAGTGATTTTCCCCGCCATCGCCTATCCGTTTTCCGTGCGCTCCCCAGCACGACTGACCGCGTGCCGCGGAGGGGCACTGACTCGGACGAGAATCTAACACCATCGACTGTGAATGACCATCATCCAGAATCCTCATCGCACCAACAAATCCTACCACGAGGCATCATCGGGGCCAGGGAAAACAGAGGATTACTGGCGTTCGGCGTTTGCGAGCAGGTGCTGGATGTATTCCCTCAGGCGGTGATCGGGGGACTGCGCCAAGTACTGGCGCCACAGTTGAACGGCTTTTTCCGTTTGCCCCAGTTTGAAATACAGTTGTCCCTCCATCGCCTGGGCGTCGGGAAGAATCTTCGAATGAGGGAATCGCTCCCTTAACTGAGCCAGGTAGGGAGCCGCCTCAGCCTCCTTCCATTGGCTTGCAAGACAGAGGGCAAGCGAAAAGTAGCATTCGTCCAGCTGGTCCACCGTGCCGTCGTTGATGAGAGCGCGATAGTATTTCTCGGCATGCCCATATTCACGGCGTGCGAGGTATTTCTGAGCCAGGTCAAACTTGAGGCTGCTGTCACCTGGATTTGTCCGCACCCGGTCCCGGAGTTCCATCAGCGCACGCAACCTCCGGTCAGCCAGGCTGACCGCTTCCTGAAAGTCTGCCGGAAGGCGGAATCCCGGGATTTTTTCAAACAATTCCTCATCGGGCTCAAACACGACCGTGGTCGGATAATTGAGGACACGAAATCGTCCCGCCAAGATGGAGCCATCCTCTTCGGTCTCGGTATTCAACCGAAGCCAGACATAGCGCTCGCCCATTCGTTCGACAACAAGTGGATCGTGAAAGGTCTGCTCGTCCATCACCACGCACCAGAAGCACCAGTTTGTGTAGAGGTCCGCGATAATCAGCTTGTTCTGCTTCTTGGCAACCGCCACTGCCGTGGCATAACTTCGCAGCCACTTCAGCTGACGGTGTTTGGACGCGCACCTTCCGAAGGCGCTTGGGCTTGTTTCGAAGGAGAGGGCGGCGCAGTCTGCGCCTGCCTGGGGGCTTCCTCAGCCTGGCTGGCCGAAAAACGGAATCCAGAGACGGCCTCTGCACTAAACACCACCGGCAGGGCGCCCACCAAGAGACTCAAGAGCAATCTCCCGGCGAGGTGGTGCGCGCTTTTCTGAAGGCTGATGGACCAGCTGACTCCGCAGAACTGAGCGCCGCTCTTGTTGAGGCCCAAGTGCCTCCTCCCTGCTTTCCCTGCCGCCCAAGGGACCAAGTGCCCCAGGTCATTCCTCATTGTATCCCCTCTGGCTGGAATCCGACTTTGGCAGAAGTCGTACGAGAATCGCTTTATAATACGCAGCGAATCTGATTGTGCCTTCAGGTTTCTTGTGCTCGATGCTAACAGCTAGGGCGTCGAAGTGGTCAGGCAGGAGGAAGGGCGGGAACTCGGAAATTCCGATTAAGAGGTTCACTTGAGCGGCGACGAGCAAGGCGTCCACAAACTGGCTTGCATGGAAATTTGGGGTGGCAATCGTGACGTGTCCCGGCCGGTGGAGCTGCCAGGCCTGGCGGGCTGGGTCTATTCTGCTCCACTCCGCCCCGCCACAAGCGGTGGGGACGTCCACTACCTTTCCGTGTGCGACCAAGACGTGCTCTCGCGCATAGCCGTGGCCGACGTCAGCGGCCACGGTCAAGCGGTCAGTTCGCTGGCCGACAAACTGCGCGGACTAATGCATAAGCACATCAACATCTGGGACCAGGTAAACTTCATGCGCGAACTCAACGAGGCCTTCCGACAGGGGCTGCCCGGGGTCAAGTTCGCCACCGTGGTGCTCTTAGGCTTCTACCGCCTGACTGGCCAGTTGGTCTTCACCAACGCCGGACACCTCCCCCCGCTGTGGTACCACGCAGCCCAAAGAAAGTGGGATTTGCTTAAGGAAGATACACCACACGCCGAGACCGATGTGGCCGGTCTGCCTTTGGGGTTGATTCCGGGCACCGAGTACCATCAGTCCGCGGTAGCCTTGAACCCCAACGACGTCTTGGTGATCTATACCGATGCGCTCTCGGAAGCGAGGAATGAGGCGGGCCAAGAGTTGGGCCACGAAGGGTTATTGGAGCTGGCGAATGGACTGCCAATGAATTCACCAGCAGCCGTCGCGCAAGCTCTGCTCACCACCGTGCGAAGGTTTCGGAACGACACGCCTGCCCGCGATGACGAAACGTTGTTGGTGCTGCAGCGTCTGGCCGCCTGATCTGAGGACCCAACAATCAGGTGAGGGAAGATAACTTGATGGTCAGGCGGGAGGAAAGGGCGGGAAACACAAAGCTGGTTAAGACGAGGCCATGCGTGAAGCGCTAAGACATCACTGACCCGAGTATCTCATGGAGGCGGCTGGGCTCGGCTTGTTCATGATCTCGGCGGGCGTCTTTGCTACGTTTCTCGAATACCCGGGTTCGCCCGGGCGACAAGCCATCGCCAACCCTTGGCTTCGCCGCTTGATGGGCCTGGCGATGGGCCTGACTGCCGTAGTTATCATTTATTCGCCGTGGGGCAAGCAGTCCGGAGCACATATCAACCCCGCGATTACGCTGACCTTCTTCCGGCTCGGAAAAATCAAGCCCTGGGACGCATATTTCTATGTCGTGGCTCAGTTTGCCGGTGCGCTGGCTGGAATCTTGCTCGTCGCCTTGGCGCTAAAAAGTGCAATCGGCCATCCCTCGGTTCGCTACGTTGCCACAATTCCCGGGGCGCATGGGCTCGGCGTCGCTTTCCTGGCTGAGTTGGTGATCTCGTTTTTCCTTATGTCCGTCGTCCTGCTGGCCACCAATAGCGCACGCGTGGCGCGCTTTACGGGACTGTTCGCCGGGGTCCTGATAGGGACCTATATCCTGGTCGAAGCTCCGCTTTCGGGCATGAGCATGAATCCCGCACGTACTCTGGCTTCTGCGGTCCCGGCTCGGCTGTGGACAACATTGTGGATATACTTTACGGCCCCACCGCTGGGAATGCTGCTGGCCGCTGAAGTGTACATACGGCAGAAGGGACGAGGGAAAGTCATGTGTGCGAAGCTACACCACCAGAATAATAAGCGTTGCATTTTCCATTGTGGGTACAAGACTTAGTGTCGTGTCCCAGAGATTGGCCACAAAAGTTCATGACCACTCGCTCACGCTCGTGACACGGAAGCGCGATGAAAATACGGAGCCACGCTCGTCAGCAAGTGGGCCCACAAGTAAACAACCACAATGTAACGTTCTTCCGGGACACGACACTACATAGGTAGTGTCAAGGCCAACTACCGCCGCCGAGAGTTCCACGTCGGTGGCAATTTGTCGGCTGAGCCACTAACCATGAATCGTACCGCGGAATGAGAGTCTTGATGTATTCTGACCCAACTTCGGGCCAGGCATCGGGCCAATCTTTGGGAAAGCCGACCACTTGGCAAAGTGAGAGCAAGGAGGGAGAACCATGGCTTATCAACCAATTGAGGACTATGGGATCATTGGCGACATGCACTCGGTGGCTTTAGTGGGAATGAACGGTTCGATTGACTGGTTCTGCTGTCCCCATTTCGACTCGCCCAGCGTGTTCGCGGCTATCCTGGACGACAAGAAGGGCGGACGGTTTCAGATTGCTCCCACGGTGCCTGATGTCACCCAGAAGCAATTCTACTGGCCCGGTACCAACGTCCTGGTGACCCGTTTCCTCTGCCCCCAGGGTGTCGCCGAGATAACGGATTACATGCCGGTGGGCGTGCCGGCACAAGGGCATGGACGCCACCAGCTGGTTCGCCGCGTCAAGGTGGTACGCGGCTCGTTGAGTTTTCGCCTGGATTGCCAGCCGGCCTTCAACTACGCCCAGGACACCCACACCACAGAAATCAGCGCCAGAGGGGCCTGCTTCCGTTCACGCAGGCTCAGCCTCGGGTTGGCGACGCGTATCCGCCTGAAGCGAAACGGCACAGGAGCGAGCGCTGACTTCACGCTTCGTGAGGATCAGACGGCGGTCTTTGTGCTGCAGGAGGTCTCGAAGGGGGCCAGCTGTGGCATCACGCTGGCCGAGGGGGAAGCCGAGGATCTGTTCAAGAAGACAGTCGAATACTGGCGGCGCTGGCTTTCGAAGTGCAAATACAAGGGCCGGTGGCGCGAGATGGTGGAGCGCTCGGCACTAGCGCTGAAGCTGCTGACCTTTGAGGAGACCGGGGCCATCGTTGCCGCGCCTACCTGTAGCTTGCCGGAAGGCGTGGGGGGTGAACGCAACTGGGACTACCGCTATACCTGGATTCGCGACGCTGCCTTTACCCTCTACGGGTTCCTGCGCATCGGGTTTACCGAAGAAGCGGCCAAGTTCATGGAGTGGCTCAGCGCCCGCGTTCGGGAATTGAACCCGGACGGCTCGCTGCAAATCATGTACGGCATCGACGGGCGTCACAAGTTGACTGAAAAGACCATGAAGCATCTGGAGGGCTACAAGCAGTCGCGTCCGGTGAGGGTCGGCAATGGTGCCTACAACCAGTTGCAGCTGGACATTTACGGCGAGCTGATGGACTCGGTCTACCTCTACAACAAGTACGGCAGCCCTATTTCCTATGACCTGTGGACCGACCTGCGGCGGTTGCTGAACTGGGTCTGCGACAACTGGCGTCGAAAGGACGAAGGCATTTGGGAAGTGCGCGGAGGACAGCAGCACTTTCTTTATTCGAAGCTAATGTGCTGGGTCGCTCTGGACCGGGGTCTGCGCCTGGCCGCCAAGCGCTCCTTCCCCGCCGATCACGACCGCTGGTTGAAGGTCCGGGATCAAATCTACGAAGAGATTCTGTCCAAGGGCTGGAATGCAAAAGTCGAGGCTTTCGTACAGCATTACGGCAGCGAATCGCTCGATGCCTCCAATCTCATGATGCCGCTGGTCTTTTTCATGTCGCCGACCGATCCTCGGATGCTGAAAACGCTAGATGCCACCAATCGGTCGCCGGCCAAAGGAGGGTTGGTCTCGAACAGTCTCGTCTATCGCTACAACGTCGAGGAGACCCGCGATGGCCTGGCAGGAGAAGAGGGTACGTTTAACATCTGCACGTTTTGGCTAGTCGAAGCATTGACCCGCGCCGGAAAAACCTATCCGCAGCGCCTAGAAGAGGCGCGGCTGATGTTTGAAAAGATGCTGGGTTACGCTAACCATGTGGGGCTCTATGCCGAGGAAACTGGACACAGCGGCGAAGGGCTAGGAAATTTTCCGCAGGCATTTACGCACCTGGCATTGATCAGCGCAGCCTATAATCTTGACCGTGCCCTTGGAGCCCGGGGCTAGGGCGACCGGAAGCGGAAAGAGGAAATACGTGCCTGAAGGAAATCACTACGATGTGATCATCATCGGCTCCGGTGCAGGCGGTGGAACACTGGCCTACGCCCTGGCGGCCACCGGCAAGCGCATCCTCCTTGTCGAGCGTGGGGGCTTTGTCCCCCGCGAGAAGGACAACTGGAGCACCCGTGCCGTCAACCTCGAAGGC
The DNA here is from genome assembly GCA_965218055.1 of Terriglobia bacterium. Taxonomy (GTDB): domain Bacteria; phylum Acidobacteriota; class Terriglobia; order JAJPHL01; family JAPKYU01; genus CBDBKE01. The sequence continues at coordinate 2,758,598 of CBDCKA010000002.1, read as the reverse complement.
AAATACAACACCAAGGAAGTGTGGCGCGATAAGGATGGCAAACCTCTACACCCGCACACGAACTACTACGTCGGCGGCAACACCAAAGTCTATGGCGCTGCCCTGTTCCGCTTGCGCAAGGAGGACTTCGGCGAAATCAAATACCACGGCGGCCTCTCACCCGCTTGGCCCATCAGCTACGAGAATCTGGAGTCCTACTACACGAAAGCAGAACAGCTCTATCAGGTGCACGGCGAGCGGGGTGTCGACCCGACCGATCCGCCCGCGAGCGGGCCCTATCCGTTTCCGCCTGTCAGCCATGAGCCGCGTATCCAACAGTTGAGCGATGACTTTGCACGCATCGGCGTCAAGCCCTTCCATGTGCCGCTCGGCATCATGCTGGATGAGAAGAACCCGAGGACGAGCCGATGCATTCGCTGCGACACCTGCGACGGCCATCCCTGTTTGGTCGACGCCAAGGCGGACGCCCAGCTGGTCTGCGTAGACCCGGCGGTCGAGCAGCCCAACGTGTCGCTGATCACCAACGCCTACGTGGAGCGCTTAGAGACCAGCCCTTCGGGACGCGAGGTCACCAAGGTGGCCGTTAAACACAACGGTGCGCCCGAGGAATACGCCGCCAACATCGTGGTTGTCTCTTGCGGGGCCGTCAACTCCGCCGCGCTGCTGCTGCGCTCGGCGAACGACAAGCATCGGGGGGGGCTGGCGAACAGCTCTGATCTGGTAGGCCGTTTCTACATGGGTCACACGAACGGTGTGGTGCTGGCGATTTCCCGGTGCCCCAATTCAACGGTTTTCCAGAAGACGCTGGCCGTCAACGATTTCTATTTTGGCTCCCAAGAATGGAACCATCCTATGGGGCACATCTCGTTCGTGGGGAAGCTCGATGGGGTGACGCTCTCTGCTGGCGCGCCCGCCATCGCCCCCGGCTTCACGCTGGACCTTATGGGCAAGCACTCGCTCGACTTCTGGCTGACGGCGGAGGACCTGCCCGACCCGGACAACCGCGTCACGCTCAATCGCGACGGCGAGATCGTGCTGAGCTATACGCCGAACAACCTCGAGGCGTACAAGCGCTTGCGGAAGAAGCTCGAGAACCTGATGAAGCAGCAGCCCAAGTGTCCCGAGCACGGCCACGACTGCCACGTGGGTCTGTTTGCCCGCAACCTGTTCGTCGGCCAGCGCATTCCACTGGCGGGCGTGGCGCATCAGAACGGGACCATTCGCTTCGGGCGCGATCCGAAGACGTCGGTGCTGGACCCCAACTGCAAGGCTCACGATGTGGACAACCTCTACGTGGTCGACGGGAGCATCTTCCCTTCGAGTGGAGCAGTCAATCCGGCGCTGACGATCATCGCCAACGCCTTGCGAGTGGCCGATCACCTGACGGAAAGGCTGAAGTAAGGCCAAACCTGCTGATGGCTGGAGCAACTTGCTTTGCCCTTAGGTGGAAGGTTCCCTTTCACACAGGGAAGACGGCCGGATGGGATTTTAATCTCCTGCTCCTGGTGATGTCGCTCACGATCGCGCGGTCGGGACCTGGAGACTGGACCCTGAGGAATTTACTGGGCTGATGAGCTCGTGTGCAATTTCCCGGCCTTGTGCTGATACGCGGGTTATTGACTGAAAAACAGTTGCGGCGGCCCACTGCCTGAACGAAAGGCTCAAGTAAGAAGTGGGGAAGAAATCGAAAGCACTTCAATCGTGGCTGCTGCTCCTTTTCCTGCTGGGCGTCGCCACTGCAGAGGCCCAGCGGTCTAGCCCGTCGGCAGCCATCGCAGCGGTTGACTCGGTCGGCATGACGGTTTCTGATCTGGACCGTTCCGTCGAGTTCTATTCCCAGGTCTTGTCTTTTGAAAAGGTCAGCGAGGTCGAAGTGTCGGGCAGCGACTACGATCGCCTCCAAGGTATTTTTGGCCTTCGGATGCGGGTTGCGCGTCTTCAACTGGGGGATGAGTACATCGAGTTGACCGAGTACCTCACACCCAAGGGGCGTCCAATCCCGGTGGATTCACGAAGCAATGACCGCTGGTTCCAGCACATTGCCATCATCGTCAGGGACATGAACCGCGCCTACCATTGGCTGCGGGAAAACCGGGTGGAGCATATTTCACCTGAGCCGCAGCGCCTGCCCGATTGGAATCCCAATGCGGGCGGTATTTTCGCTTTCTACTTCCGCGACCCGGACGGCCACCCGCTGGAAATTCTCCAGTTTCCTCCCGACAAGGGGGCCGCGAAGTGGCATCGTCCGACCAAAAAGTTGTTCCTGGGAATCGACCATACAGCCATAGCGGTCAGCAACACTGATGCCAGCCTTCGTTTTTACCGTGATGCTCTGGGCTTCCGAGTCGTTGGGGAAAGCGAGAACTACGGTCTTGAGCAGGAGCGCCTGAACCAGGTGTTCGGTGCACGGCTTCACATCACCGGGTTGCGTGTGGCCAGCGGGCCTGGCATTGAGTTCCTGGAGTATCTCTCTCCACGCGACGGCCGCCCGATGCCCTTGGACGAACGGGCCAATGACTTGATGCACTGGCAGACACGCCTTGTTACCGGGGATATTGAAGAAGCGTCGCGGGCCCTTCGCAACGGGCAATTTGGGTTCGTTTCCTCCGGGCAGGTCTCGGTGCACAAAGGGGAACTTGGGTTCCGGAAGGGTTTGTTGGTACGCGATCTGGACGGGCACGTGATGCAAGTCGTCGAGCAGTGATCTTTTGTTCCGCTCGGGTGTTCCGCTCAGGACTGTTGTTTGTGGAAAAGTCAATTGCAGTGGATAAGCCCGAATGATGCAAAAGTGTTGCGGTCTTCACTGATTCGAGCGCAAGGAGAAAACCCATGAAAGCGATCGCAGTCATTCCCGGCAAGCCGAATAGCATTCACCTGCGGGATGTTCCGAAGCCAAGGGTGGAGGAAATACCGGATGGACGTGGGGTGCTGGTAAAAGTCCTGCAGGTGGGTGTAGACGGCACAGACAAGGAAATTAATGCCGCCGAGTATGGCGCCCCGCCGCCGGGTGACGACTATCTAATTCTGGGGCATGAAAGCTTCGGCCAGGTCGAAGCCGTAGGTTCCAACGTAACCGAATTTCAAGCCGGGGACTACGTAGTGGCCTCCGTGCGTCGGCCGGGCTCGAGCATCTACGACCGGATTGGCCTCCAGGACATGACTACCGATGACACCTACTTTGAGCGCGGCATCAACCTTCGCCACGGATACCTGGCCGAGTATTATGCGGACTCGGCCGAGTTTTTGGTGAAGGTACCGGAACGACTGAAGCCGGTTGGCGTGCTGATGGAGCCAACCAGCATCGCCGAGAAAGCCATCGGCCAGGCCTATGAAATCCAGCGGCGGCTACGGGTCTGGCGCCCGCGGCGCGCCGCCGTTCTCGGCGTCGGGACACTTGGGTTGCTCGCTGCACTGTTCCTTCGCTTGCGGGGTTTAGAAGTCGTGGCGGTGGCGCGTACGCAGCCCCCGTTCCTGAACTCTGATCTGCTGACGGAAATCGGCGTGCGCTACCTCAGCACGAAGAGCAAGACGTTAAAGCAGGCTTCTGAGGAATTCGGCCCCTTCGATTTCATCCTCGAAGGGACTGGGTTTTCGCCGTTGGTGTTCGAGGCCATGGAGGCGCTGGGTAAGAATGGAGTGCTGGCTATGGTGAGTGTGACTGGTGGGGATCGAAAACTGGAAGTTCCCGCCGATCAAATCAATCAGGGCTTCGTACTGGGGAACAAGGTGGCATTCGGCAGTGTGAATGCCAGCCGGGCTGACTTTGAGCGCGGAGTGCAGGACCTGGCCCAGGCGGAACTCGCATATCCGGGCTGGCTCGCAAAGCTGCTGACGCACCCAATCCGAGGCCTGGAGAACTACGCGGAATTGATGAAGACACTCACTGAGGCGAAAGGTGCCGTCAAAGTGTTTTGCGAGGTGGCGCCTCTCAGGTAGCCTTGCTTTGAATTGGCGTTGCTTTCGTTGAATGAACTCCCCTTTCGGCATACGCTTCTAGGAACTGAGCGCTTCGGGGCGCGGCACGTGGAGAGCGAGAATGGAACAATCTCAAGGTGTCTGCACCAGCTTCGAGGATTTGCTTCGCTCGATTGCCGAGGCTCGTTCCATGACCGACAAGCTGTTCTGCGCGGTCAAACCGGAGAGTCTCTACGAGCGGCCGATTCCCGAGCGCCATCGTGTGATCTTTTACCTCGGGCATCTGGAGACTTTTGATTGGAACCTGTTAGGGGCCCGCGCTCTGGGTCTCAGTGCCGTTCACAAGGAGCTTGACCGTTTGTTTGCCTTCGGAATCGATCCGGTGGACGGCGGCCTGCCAACCGATGTCCCCTCGGACTGGCCCTCGGCGGATCAGATTCGCGCCTACAACCAGAAGGTCCGTCAGACGCTGGACGCTGCCCTGGAGAAGATCTCGGTCTCGGGTAGCGAACAGCCGTTGCTCCGGGACAGCCTGGGCCTTCACGTTGCGTTGGAACATCGGCTGATGCATATTGAGACGCTCACCTATATGTTGCATCAGTTGGCACCGGAGCACAAAGTGCCACAGCCTGACCCGCCCTTGCCACCGGCGCGTCCGATCACCGCGCGGACGGTGGAGATTCCCGCCGGCACGGTCACCTTAGGGCTGCCTCGCAGCAGGGTCGACGGGATCGACCCCTTTGGATGGGACAACGAGTTCGAGGCACACCGGGCCGACGTGGCCGGATTTGCCATGGATGTCCACAAGGTGACGAACGGGCAGTACTTGGAGTTCATAGCCGGCGGCGGATACCAGCAGCGGGACTTGTGGAGCGAGCCCAATTGGCAGTGGAAGCAGAGCCAGGGCATTCGCCATCCGGGCTATTGGACTCCCCGCGACGACCGCTGGTCCTACCGTGGCATGTTTGAGGAGATTCCCCTGCCGGTGGATTGGCCGGTGTATGTAAGTCACGCTGAAGCCAGCGCTTACGCTCGCTGGGTGGGCAAATCGCTACCGACCGAGGCACAGTGGCATCGCGCGGCAACAGGTGCGCCGGATAGGTCCGAGCGCGCCTATCCCTGGGGCGATCGGCCTCCGCAGAGGGGCCACGGCAACTTCAATTTTGATCGCAGGGATCCGGCTCCGGCCAGTGCCTATCCGTCGTGCACCAGCGCCTTCGGCGTCGTCGATCTGGTCGGCAACGGTTGGGAGTGGACCTCCACACCGTTCGCCCCTTTTCCGGGCTTTCAACCCTTTTCCTTTTACCCGGGCTACTCGGCCAATTTTTTTGGCGGTGAGCACTACATCCTGAAAGGAGGATCGCCTCGGACGGCGGCCCGTCTGTTGCGTCGATCTTTCCGAAACTGGTTCCAGCCCCGCTACCAATATATGTATGCGGGCTTTCGCTGCGTCCAGGACGCGGCCTGAAAGGGGAGCATGCTGACCGAGACAATCAGTGCCCATCCAGCACCCAATCTGGCACAAGACGTGGTGGCCGGTCTGTCAAAACCCGGCCAGAAGGAGCTTCCCTCCAAATACCTGTACAACGATGTGGGCAGCGCGCTGTTTGAGGTGATCACCTTGCTTCCCGAGTACGGCGTGACGCGCGCCGATGAGCGCGTGCTGCGCGCCCACGCCGGGGCCATCGTCGAGCGGCTTCCCTCGCCAGTGGTGGTGGCGGAACTGGGCAGCGGCAGTGGAAAAAAAACGCGCTGGATCCTGGAAGCGCTCGGCCGAAGGAGCCCCACCGCTTATTATCCCATCGAGATCTCTGCCGGTGCGCTAGCGATGTGTCAGCTCGAGTTGGGGCAGGTTGAGTCGGTCACCATGGTGGGCCTCGAACGCGAGTACCTCGACGGGCTGCTAGAGGTGGCTGCGCGCCGCACCGCCGGGCAACATCTGTTCGTGTTATTCCTGGGTAGCACGATCGGCAATTTTGCTCGCGCGGCTGGCATCGAGTTCCTGCAGCAAGTTCGTCAGACCCTGCTGCCCGGAGACTCGTTGTTGCTGGGAACGGATTTAGAAAAGCCTGTACCGCAACTGGTGCTGGCCTATGACGACCCACTCGGCGTCACAGCAGCCTTCAACCTGAATCTGCTCGTCCGCCTCAACCGGGAGCTCGACGCGGACTTCGACCTGAGCCGATTTGAGCACGTTGTCCAATACAACCCCCAGGAACGTCGGATAGAAATGCATCTCCGCTCGCGAATGGTCCAGACCGTCACCATCCCCAAGGCCGCCTTCCAGGTGACGTTTCAAGGCGGCGACACCATCTGGACCGAGAGCTCTCAGAAATTTGATGTCCAGGAAGTGAAACAGCTCGCCCAGCGAACCGGCTTCCGCTGCACGGACCAGTGGGTTGATCACGAGTGGCCCTTTGCAGAAAACCTCCTGATTGCAGAGTAGGCGGGCGCCCGGCAGCACGGAGCCGAGCGAAGCGAATCGTTATAAAACTTTCTCGGGATCGACGATATCAGGTAATTGCCCGCGGTAACCATAGACGCGTTGGAGCCAGCGCACCAGCGTTGGAGAGAGTTTTCGCACATACCATTGGTCCGCGGCGCGCCGATTGCCCAGGACATAGGTCGGGTAGGGATGGATCGTATCGGCAATTCGGCGCAGAGTGACACCGTTCCGCATCGCCAGGGCGTACTCGCCGATCATCTCCCCGGCATTGGCGCCGACGATGCTGACACCGTAAATCTTGCCGGTGAGGCTTCTGGCTAGTACCTTGATCAACCCCGCGGTTTCGTTGTCGGTGATGGCGCGATCGATTTTCGAGAACGGAAAGCGATAGATTTCATACTGTATTCCCCGTCGTATGAGTTCCTCTTCCGACCCACCCACATGCGCCAACTCGGGGTCCGTATATGTACACCAGGTAACATGCTGGAAATCTAGCGACACAGGCAGACCAAGCAAAGCCTTACTCACCGCTACTTTGGCCATGTGTTCCGCCATGTGGGTAAACTGATAGCGGCCTGTTACATCGCCGCACGCGAAGATATGTTTCCTTGATGTCCGGCACTGCTTATCCACGAGAATCCCAGTTTTACTGGATTCCACACCTGCCGCCGCAAGACTTAATTGGCCGGTATTGGGGCGCCTGCCGCTGGAAAACAGAACGGCATCACCTGTGACCGTAAGTGTCGGCGATCCCGAAACGGAGTTGGCGGTAACTTTGACGCCAGCGTCGCTTGGCTCGACTTTCTCCACTGTCCTCGCCAGAACGAATTGGATACCTTCGGAAACAAGGCGTTGCTGTAACTGGCGGGTTAATTCCCTGTCATCCCGAATCAGGATCGAATTCTCGAAGTCGAACACAGTCACTTCCGAACCAAATCGGCGGAAGGCCTGAGCCATCTCGATTCCCACCGGGCCGGCACCGACAACGATCAACCGTTGAGGAAGGTCCGACAACGAGAATATCGTTTCATTCGTCAAATAGCGTATGGTCGAAAGTCCTTCCACGGGAGGAATATGGGGTAAACTGCCGGTGGCGATCACAAAATATCGCGAAGACACCTGCGAACGGGTCCCTTGTTCATCTGTGATTTCCAATCTGCGCGGATCCAGAAACCTGGCGTGGGCAGCAATCACTTGGACTCCCATGCTTTCATAAATCGGCGGCGCGTCAGCTTCCGAGTAGATACGGGCTTGTGTGGCGTGAACGTGTTCCATCACCTTCGCAAAGTCAATGTTGGGAGTGCAGGGAGCCAGTCCGTAGTGGTCGGCCGTTCGCATGGTATGCACGACCTTGGCCGCTTTTAAGAAAGTCTTGCTTGGCACGCAGCCGGTCCAGGTACACTCTCCCCCGAGCCTGTGCGCCTCCACGAGCGCAGTTTTGGCGCCGAGGGAGGCAGAAAGTCCAGCAGCCGTTAAGCCCGCTGCGCCCCCGCCTATTACGACCATATCGAAGTCATACCGCATAGTGCCCTCACAGCGTTGGAATCAAGGGAGCTATTCGCATTATTTGGAAACGTTCACCCTTGGTGATTTATGTCGTCGGGGTGTCGAAGAAAACAGGAGCGTCAACAATGTCCTTCAAGGCGGTTCAGCACGGCCGCGGGATTATTCCAGCTACCACACCTGAAACTACTTGCTGGCCACTACGGCTTCTGCGTACTGCAACTCTCCCGTAAGGCCGTCGTAATATTGGAAGACCACCTGAGGAACTGGATAGGCTACCCAGCGATCTTCGCCCGGCCGGAGTGGATTATTGAAAATGTTGTTCACCTGCACGACACAGTAAAACGGATACCGTAGGTTCTTGCGTGGGATGTCGTCGCGAAAATGGCTGGACCAGCGGATTTGGCATTGGCGGCCTCGGGAGTCGAACCATCCCGACGGAGGCCGCCCTCCTTCGTGGCTCGCCTGGTGGTTATCGGAATTGTGCGGTCCGGAGGCAAACTCCCAGATTCGATCGGTAATCTTGATCGCGAAGCTATTATGCAGGTCACCGGTTAGCACAAACACGGGCCTTCCCAATGACTCCCAGAAACGAATCAGTTCCTCGCGCTCCTCTAGAAAAACGGTCCAGGCTTCATCTTTGTTTGGGTTCTCGACGGTTCCTCCGCCAACGTGCGGAATCATAAAGGGTACCGACGAAACCACGAAAAAGAAGTCTGCCTCACTTTCCGCCATTGCTTTCAGCAGCCAGGCCTTCTGACGCGAGCCGAGCATCGAGAGGCCCGGTTTGTTCGGGTGGCGAACATCATGCATTTGGCGGTGGCTCCGGGTATCGAGCATAAAGAAATCGCTGTTGCTGATCCTCACGTGGTAATAAGAGCGGCGGCCAATGGAATAGTTAGGGTTCCCATCCTGCTTTGCAGCCGGCTGGATGCGCAGCCGATGCTTATCAAGCACTTCAACGATTTCGTAGACTCCAGCGTTGGGATCGCCGCCGATCGCGTCAAGGCGATCATCATTCACCCCCGCGGTCGGCCCTCCCCAGTGCACGTGAAGATTGGCCGCCTGGGCCAGGTCGAGGCGGGTGAAATCGGCCGCCATGTCGGTCAGGACGTTTTGACCGGCCTTGAGTTGGGCCTGACCAAAGATGACCCCCTGAGTGTGTGGAACAGGATTGCTCCAGCCCAGATAGTCATACCAAGCCTGCACACCAATATCCCGGAAAATGGCTCGGCGGTCTCGCCTGCCTGCCGAGCCCGCTCCGTAGATATCGTTTAAAAGCTCGTGATCGTCGAAAGTGAAGAAGGAAGGGATTTTACGGTGCCATGCGGCGAGGATCTTGCCTCTTTCCAGATATGACTTGTAGTTCTCCCACACTCCCACGATTGTGGGAGCGTGCTGAACGACGAGAGGCAATTCCTGGCGTGTCCGCTGAACTTGGCTCAGCCATTGCTCAGGGGAATAGTCACGAAGCTCTTCATACAGCCAGTCGCCATTTTGAATAGCAAAGTGGATCCTGTCGTTGAGCCGGCTGAGCATGACTTTGAAGGCGGGCAAGCCAGGTCCACCTCCACCGCTTGGGTCCTGGTTGTTGCAGGAGCCAAATTCAAACCGAAAGTTGAACAAGCCGAGTGGATTCAATTCGGAATGGTGGAAATCGTCAGAGTCCGGAAGGGTTCTGAACGAGCCACCGGGGCCACCCTCAACAGAATCCGCGACGAGCTGGTAATAGTAGTTGGTGTTGGACTGAAGATCTTGGAGGAACACCCATCCCGTATTGTCGCGTTCCAGGAGCGTCGTGGCGGGAGACGAAAGCTTGTCCAGCTTTCCAGGCTTGAGTCCATAGCGCACCTGAAAAGTTCCAGCTTGCGATGTCCGCGCCCAAACGCCGATATGGTGAGCGCCGAGTCGACCGAGGATTGGCCCGTGGGTAATCCGTAGCGCATCAGCTCTGCTTGACTGGTCCGGTCCAGAAACTAGGGATACCGCCAGTAGAAGGAATCCCATCGCGACGGGTACTGCTATCCTCCGCATTGTCTTCTCCTTGAAGCGGCTTTACTCAACATGGGCCTGCTGTTGAACATTATAGCTTTGCGATGCAAATTCGCTGCCCAGGCCGCTCCAAAACCATTGGATGCCCGGCTGCGCATATTCAGCGGCAGTGGGCTGCCTTGGGAGGGTCTAACCCGTGAGATGTATGGTATAAGCAGTGTAAGAACTTGGGAAGCAAGGATGGCCCGCCCTATGGATCTGACCACGACTCGACGATCCTTTCTCAAGGTCAGCAGCGTGGGAGGCGTGGCAGCCTCGGTTTTAGGCTTCGACCTAACCCCTGCCTATGCACAGGTTCGAGAACTGAAGATCGCCCGCACGACCGAGACGCGTTCTACGTGTCCCTACTGCTCGGTGAGCTGTGGCGTGATCATCCACACGCTCGGGGATAAGGCCAAGAATGTAAAGTCCACGGTGGTTCACATCGAAGGCGACTCTGACCATCCGATCAACCGGGGCACCCTCTGCCCCAAGGGTGTCACGCTCAAGCAGAACGTCGTCAACGACCGCCGTCTGAGAAAGGTGCTCTACCGCGCGCCCGGTGGCGACCATTGGGAAGAGAAATCCTGGGATTGGGCGATTGACCGCATCGCCCGCCTCTTCAAGCAAACGCGCGACGCGGAGTTGATCGAAAAGGACGCCAGTGGACGGACCCTAAACGCACTGACTTCGGTGGGCGTCATCGGCGGCTGCACCGATACCAATGAGAACAACTACCTCCTGGTAAAAGCTTTCCGCGCCGGGCTGGGTGTCGTCCCCCTGGAACAGCAGGCCCGTATATGACATGGCCCGACGGTGGCCAGTCTGGCCGCCACATTCGGGCGCGGGGCCATGACCAACGGCTGGACCGACATTGGTAACGCCGATGTCATCCTGGCCATGGGAGGCAACCCGGCGGAGAACCACCCGGTCGGGTTCCGCTTCGTCATGGAGGCCAAGCGCAATCGCAACGCCAAGCTCGTTGCGGTTGACCCTCGCTTCCAACGCACAGCTGCGGTCTCCGATCACTTCACGCAGATTCGAGCCGGCACCGACATAGCGTTCCTGGCGGGGCTGGTCCACTACGCCTTCACCCACAACCGCATTCACGAAGAGTACGTACGTCTTTATACGAACGCTCCCTTTCTGGTCCGGGAAGGCTACGCGTTCAACGAAGCGGAAGGGTTGTTCTCCGGCTGGAACCCCGAGAAGAAGAGCTACGACAAGTCCACCTGGAATTACGAGCTGGACGGGCGAGGTTTTGCCAGAGTCGACCCCACCATGCGGCACCCACGCTGCGTGTTCCAGCTCATGAAGAAGTTCTACTCCCGCTACACGCCCGAAATGGTGTCGAGCATCTGCGGCTGTCGGGAGAAAGATTTCCTTAAAGCGGCCGAGATCATCACCTCGACCTATACGCCCGACCGCGCAGGAACGATCATGTACGCCCTGGGTTGGACGCATCACAGCCACTCGGTGCAACTGATCCACCTCGCGGCGATGCTACAACTGCTGTTGGGCAACATCGGCCGCGCCGGCGGCGGGCTGAACGCGCTGCGCGGCCACGCCAACATCCAGGGTGGCACCGACTGCGGCATGGCCTACCATAATCTGCCCGGCTACATCCCCATCCCCAAGGCCGATCATCGGTCCCTGGGGCAGTTTCTCAAAGCAGCCACCCCCAAGCCGCTCCGCCCCAACTCCATGAACTTTTGGGGCCATACCGACCGCTTCTTCATCAGCCAGATGAAGGCCTACTACGGCAGAGCGGCCAGCCGGAAGAACGATTTCGCCTATCACTACCACCCCAAGCTCCCGCAAGCTCCCAGTGGGGAATACGAAAACTGGAGCTGGGCTTACATCTTCGACCACATGTATCAGGGCAGGATGGAGGGCTTCCTCAGCTTCGGTATGAACCCGGTATCGAACGGGCCTCATTCCAAAAAGGTCATCAGCGCGCTGTCGAAGTTGAAGTGGCTGGTTGTCGCTGAATGCTTTGAGCAGGAGACATCCACGTTTTGGAAGCGAGAAATCCTGGAATTGGTCGAAAGCAGACCCGAGGAGGTGAAGACGGAGGTCTTCCTTCTGCCGGCTGCCAACTTCGCTGAAAAGGACGGCAGTTTCGTCAACTCGGCCCGCTGGATCCAATGGAAGTGGAAAGCCGTGGACCCGCCGGGCGATGCCCGACCCGACCAAGAGATCATTGCACGGCTCTTCCTCAAGATTCGGGAACTCTACGAGAAAGAGGGTGGCAAGTTCCCGGACCCTGTTGTCGATCTGAACTGGTGGTACACGAATCCCTGGAGTCCGTCGCTCGACGAAGTGTTGAAGGAGATCAACGGCTGGACGCTTGAGGACCTTCGTGACGGGAATGGGCGGGGGGTTGTCCTCGAAGCGGGGCAGCAGCTGGGCAAGTTTCTCGATGCGCGCGCCGACGGCTCCACGCTTTGCGGCAACTGGCTCTACACCGGAATGTACACAGAGGCCGGCAATCTCACCCAACGGCGTTCGATCGCCGATCCGAGCCGGTTGGGCCGGTACGAAAACTGGGCCTTCAATTGGCCCGCTAACCGGCGCATCCTCTACAACCGCTGCTCGGCGGACGCGGAGGGCAAGCCCTGGGACCCGCGCCGTGCCGTGATCCGTTGGGACGGCGACAAGTGGGTTGGAGATGTGCCCGACTACAAATCCGACAGCCCGCCCGAAGCTGGCCTGGGAGCATTCATCATGATCCCGGAAGGTGTGGCACGCCTCTTCGTCCCCGGACAATTTGCCGAGGGGCCCTTCACCGAGCATTATGAGCCCGCCGAGTCACCGGTGCCCAATCCCCTTCACCCGGGACAAAGCTCCAATCCTGCAATTGTGCCCTTCCAGACTGAATGGGACAAGCTGGGCACGGCGGAGGAGTTCCCCATTGTTTGCTCGACCTATCGCCTCACCGAGCATTTCCACTATTGGACCAAGAATAATCCCTACAACATGCAACTCCAGCCGGAATTCTTCGTGGAGATTCCCGAGGAACTAGCGAAAGAAAAAGGAATCGGGAACGGCGATCCGGTGCGGGTGACTTCGGCGCGTGGCTCCGTCGAAGGCAAGGCCATGGTCACCAAGCGCATCCGGCCCATGACTGTTGCCGGCAAGCGAGTGTTTCAGATCGGCTTCCCCATCCACTGGGGATTCCTGGGCCGGGGCAAGCAGAAAGGCGCGCTGGCCAATCTGGTTACGCCTACTATTGTCGACCCGAACTCATACGCGCCTGAATATAAAGGATTCCTCGTAAAGCTGGAGAGGTTATAGACGAGCGATGGCTGGAAACACCCTGGAACTCAAACAAATCTCCGCCTCCACATCGCCGGCGCCCGCCATCCGTCAGGCGCCCGCCGTTACCAAGTACATCGACACGACCACCTGTATTGGGTGCAAGGCCTGCGAGGTGGCTTGCCAGGAGTGGAACGATTTGCCGGCGGAGACTACGGTGCAGATGGGAACCTATCAGACGCTGCCAGAACTGACGCCCCACTTCTGGAACCTGATCCGCTTCAAGGAATATGAGCGAGACGACGCCTTGCACTGGCTCATGCGCAAAGACCAGTGCATGCATTGCGCCGATCCCGGCTGCCTGAAGGCTTGCCCTGCGCCCAATGCCATCGTGCAATACGTGAACGGGATTGTGGATTTTCAGCAGGAGTATTGCATCGGTTGCGGCTACTGCATGACCGGCTGTCCCTTCAATATCCCAAAGTTCAAGAAGGAGACGAAAACAGTTTACAAGTGCACCTTGTGCGTGGACCGTGTCTCGGTTGGCCTGGAGCCGGCCTGCATCAAGGCCTGCCCGACCGGCTGTCTGCAGTTCGGCACCAAGCCGCAGATGCTGGAGATGGCCAACAAACGCACGGCTCAGCTGCAAAGCCAGGGGTTCCAGCACGCTGCCGTGTACGATCCGGCTGGAGTGGGCGGGACCAACGTCATCACGGTTTTGGCTTACGGGGACAACTTGGAAGCCTACGGTTTGCCCAAGAACCCGACCATCCCTCTGGCGGTCTGGCTCTGGAAGGTACCGCTTAAATGGCTCGGCAGTTTGGCCATGATCGGGGGCATTCTGGGAACTGCGCTGCACTACCTCCGGTTTGGGCCCAAGGAAGTGAAAGACGAATCAGCAGCCACCAAAGCCGGAGAGGGAGCATGAAAAGCGGAAGGTTGCTGCCGAATGGCCGGATTCTCCGCTACACGTTTGCCGAGCGCGTGGTCCACTGGGTGGCCGGCCTCAGCTACATTTACCTGCTGCTCACCGGGCTGGCTTTCTATTCACCGCATCTCTACTGGCTGGCGGGACTGCTGGGCGGTGGGACTTTCTCACGTATTTGGCATCCGGCTGCCGGCGTCGTCTTCACCCTGACCGTGTTGTGGATGTACGCCATGTGGCGCGACGACATGAGAACCTCGGACCCCGATCGCGCTTGGGCCCGCGCCCTGCGCTACTACATCCGCAATGAGGATGAAAACGTGCCGCCCGCCGGGCGCTTCAATTTCGGGCAGAAGCAGCTCTTCTGGCTGATGTTCTGGGGCGGAATTGCCTTGTTCCTGTCTGGAGTGGTGCTCTGGTTTCCTGAACATATTCCTTGGAGCCTGCGGGCGCTGCAACAGGCGGCCATCCTCATCCACGTGATTGCCGCGCTGCTGACCATCGGCGGATTCATCATTCACGTCTACATGGGCACGGCTGTAGTGCGAAAGGGATTCTCATCCATCATCAGGGGTGAGGTCTCCCAAACCTGGGCAAGGACGCACCACCGGCTCTGGCTGGATGAGATCACGGACGATTCGGCGGCGAAGAAATGACCAGATTTTCCTGGAATCAACGGATTGAGCGGGCTGCGCAACTGGCTGCAACCCACGCGTTTGCCTCCGAACTGTTGCAGTTCTATCGGGAAATTGCCTGCTTCCAAAAAGACCTTTACGGCTACCTGGAATCCATCAATGGCATTCCGACCAACGGGAACCCAGACGCCAATCAGCTCGACCGCCTGGATGCGGCCTCCCTGTTCCCACGGTTCGCTTCCCTGCTTGCTTTGGTTCAGCGGGTCGGGCCGCCTCCGCTGGCGAAGGCAGCAGCCTCACTGGTTGGGGAGGAACAAACGCGATGGCAGGATCGGATCAGCCGCTGGTGGAGACGAGATGAACTTCCGGCCGCTGAAGCAAATGATACCGAGGCATTCTTCGCGCGGGCCTTCCTACAACCCTATGCGGAATACCTCGCCGCCCAAACCGATCCTTCCTCGGCCGGGGATGAGGATACGATCTGCCCGTTCTGCAAACACAAGCCCCAGGTTGGAGTTCTACGGGAGGAGAGCTACGGGGCCAAGCGCTCCTTGATCTGTTCGCTTTGCTCGGGGGAATGGGACTATCGTCGAATTCTCTGCCCCGCTTGCGGAGAGGACCGCTCCGACCAGTTGCCCGTCTACACGACAGAGCAATTTGAGTACGTTCGTGTGGAAGCCTGCGATTCTTGCAAGACTTATATCAAGACCACCGATCTGACAAAAGACGCTCGGGCCGTTCCAGTCGTAGATGAGCTGGCCACGACGCCGCTGGATCTTTGGGCTCACGATAGGGGATATAAGAAACTGGAGCCCAATTTGCTGGGTCTGTGACTGCCATTCGGGGATTCCCACGTTTTAGCCAGCGGTTCAACAACAGGGCCTCGGCGAGCCTCGAACCGCCCGCCCCCTCTTTCACGCCGCGAAATCATTGCGTGTCAGCGGCTGGAGGCGTACCATCGCCCAGGCAGGAGGCCGAACAGCTAACATGGGCGGAGCTACAAAGGTACACGTTGACATGAAAACTCCCTTCGCTCGTTGGCGGCAGGCGCGCATAGTTCTGCTTTCGGTCCTGCTTCTGGGTTCCGCACTGTTGATCGGCTTTGCGCAGGCGCAACGGTCGCTGCGACCTGATGCTTCAGCCAATCTGGAAATCGTAGTCGAGCGGGCCGACACGGGGGAGGTCGTTCCGGCACGTGTCTATTTGTTTAAGGCGGACAAGCCTTTCCGACTCAGCCCTGTGGAATGCCACCTTCCACTGCGTTTCGATTTCTTTTACCGGGAACGGATCTGGCATCGTAGTGAGCGGCCAAAGACTCTGGAGGTCACGGCAAGCGACGAATCGCATTTCATCCTGCTCGAGGGTAGAGGGACGTTCGATCTTCCGGCTGCCGAGAAGTATCGCTTGGAAGTCTATCGCGGTTTCTTTTACAAACCGGTCGTAGAGGAGTTTTCTCTCGAAGCTGAAAAGACGCGGCGTATCACCGCCAAGCTCGAACCCATTGCGCCCGGCCGCCAAGAGAAGTGGCTGGCTGCCGATGACCATATTCATCTGATGCGAGGCAAGGAAGACGACAACGTTTTTCTGCGTTGGCTCCAGGCGGAAGATCTCGCCGTTGGAAACTTTCTTGAGTTGCAGCGCCAGCAGCACGCCGCACTCCAATACGCCTATGGACGCGAGGGGGAAGCTCGTTCGCCGCGCTATTCTGTTCGCTCGGGACACGAATCGCGTAGCGCCTTCTACGGACACACTATTTTTTTGGGTCCCGAGAAGATGATCCGGCCTCTAAGTATCGGCAGCGAGCTTGCCAACTCTCCTGAGGCGTATCCGTTTCCGACCATCCTCTTTAAGGAGGGCCGACGCCTGGGAGCTGTTACAGGGTTCGCCCATTTACTGAATTACCGCGATGACATACCGCACGCAACATTGTTGATAAACCTGGCGCGGAATACGATTGACTTCGTCGAAGTGTTCCAGTTTGGCGAGCTAGCCCTCGACAAGTGGTATCAGCTGCTCAATGCAGGATTTCGAGTCGTGGGCATGGCAGGAAGCGACTTCCCGGTACCCCTATACTTTCCCTATCCCAGATCGAAAGGTCGCCCGGGCCCGTGGCCGCGGCAGATCCCCTTACTCGGCCCTGAAAGAGCCCTGGTGAAAGCCGCCGCCGGCGACTCTGCTTACGAAGCCTGGGCGGAGGGAGTCCGCCAGGGAGCCGTTGTCCTGAGCAATGGGCCATTGCTCGAGTTTTCCGCCAACGGCAACTCGTCGGGCGCCGTTCTCGAATGGAGTGAGGGGAGCTACACGGTAGAAGGAACCGCGACGGCGGTGTTTTACCGTCCGATCGAAAAGGTCGAAATCGTGGTCAACGGAGAAGTGGTTGCGACCAAAGCAGGGGACGGGGGAAGCACCGAGATTTCTCTACGTTACAGCGTGCCGATTGATGCGAGCTCTTGGATTGCCGCTCGTGCAAAGGCCGCGAGCAAGCCCGAAGAGCCCGAGATTTGGGCTCACGCAAATCCGGTCTACTTGCTCAGGGAAGGAAAGCCGGTTCATGTTGAAGCGGCCCGGAATGCTGTTCGCGATATTTGGAAACAAGAGACTGCTTACTTCAAACGTCCCTCACTTGTGTTTGAAAAGGTAGAGCAGCGGCGGGAATTCCTCAATCTCGTCGAAGAAACACGCAGAATTCTGGCAGGCCCGCAGCCGAGCTGGCTCCGCAAGGGGCAATGAGCCCCGGCGCTGCCGGCGGTTGAGGGCCCGCTACCCCACAAGACCAGCTCTCAGGGCAACGCATACCGTTACCCTGCCACTTCTTATTCCTAACCTACCAGATTCTTGTAGGTGTCCCAAACCGCGTACGTGGCTGCGATGAACATTCCTAGCGTGGCTATCCACAGAAAGATGTCCCACAGCAAGCCGGCGGTGAGGCGCCGGTCAGTGACCCGATAGCGCAGGTAGACGGCCGCGACGGCGATGATGGGCAGTGACAGCGCCTGGGCGATTCCTCCGATCAGGACCAGGCGTACGGGATTAGGAAACCAGATGAAAAGCAACAGGTCGAAAAAGGGGAGCCCGATGCACAACCGGCGCACCAATTGGGTTCGGTCCTCCGGGCGAACGAAGCGGACGAAATTGCTGATCCCGAGGAAATCGGCAAGGGTCCGGCAATTGGCGGCGGTGCCGGCGAACAAGGTGGAGAACAGTACGGCAACGGCCCCGGTCACAATGAACCAGAGGGCGATGCGCTCGCCCAGGACCGGCACATACATGCGGGAGAGCGCCTGGAGCATACCGGCGACGGTTCCCGGCAAGCCGCCACCGCTCGTGTCGCTGTGCAGGATCGCGGCGCCCAGGAAGTAGAACGCCACCGTCGCGAACGTGTAGGCCCCCATACTGACCCAGGCGTCCAGGTGCATCACGCGCAGCCATCCCTTGGCACGACGCAGCCATGCTTCCGTCGCGCGATGTGGACCGATGTTTCGCGCGTAGCCCTTTTCAATGCACCAGTAGGGATAGACGATGAGGTCACCGGCCCCTGCTCCGATCATGCCAAACATAGCGAAGGCCGCTCCGACGGCATGCGGAGGGATCTGGAACTGCAATCCTGAGCCAATCTCACGCCAGCCAATGGAATGCCCGGCCCATGGCAGGAGCACCACACAGAGCACCGTCATCACGGTGAACGCGACGACCATAAGCGTAGTGACCCGCTCGACCACACGGTAGCTGCCGACCGCCAGCAGAATGACAACCAGAATCGTGGTCATGACCGCCCAGGGCAACTCGGGCCGGTGGCCCAGGCCGAGCGGCTCAACGATTTTCGGAGCAACGCTGGGCACGGCCATGTGAAACGCCTGGCCGATGCTCCCGATCATGGCGGCCGTTGCCCCCTGCATCGCCAGAATAATCAGCACCCAATACCATGGCAGCAAGTGGCTTGGTCCCGGTAGCCGACGAAGGCCACGGAGGGTCGTCTCGCCCGTGGAAATGGCATAGCGCCCCAGTTCGAGCTGCAGGAAGACCTTGATGAAGCAACTCAGGATCACCAGCCAAAGCAGGGCAAATCCGACCTTCGCACCAAGGTGGGTGGTGGCAATCAGCTCCCCGGCGCCGATGATGGTCCCGGCCAGAATCAGGCCTGGACCGATCTTGCGCAGGGCGCCTCCCAACGACCCCGGTGGCTCTTGGACGGCATCTTCCGAGAGGATGTAGGGGTCGACGGGGACGCCTGCCTGGCGGGGCTGTTCCACGCGGGTTAGGGTATCCAAACCCGGGAACTGAAGTCCATTCTTAGACAACTGGTAAAGAAGCTTCCTCCAACTGCTTCATATAGCGAATGGATCTCTGGAGCAAGGTCCTCCAGTCCGGTTTGACCGGCATGCAATTGAGTGACATGTAACCTTGATAACCAATACCTCGCAGCGTTCGAATCAACTGTAGGAAGTCAATATGCGCAGTGCCGGGTGCCATGTGGTTACTATCGGACAAGTGGATGTGCATCAGTCTCCTGCCCGCGAGCAGGAGGGCATCGGTCACCGACGCATCTTCAATGTTGATGTGGAACAGGTCGGCTAACACGCCAAGGTTGTCCCCGCCAACTTCATCGATCACGCCCGCAACATCGGAAACGTGATTCATGAAGCCGGGGTATGCCTCGAAGCGATTGATGCCCTCCAATGCCAAGGGCACCTGCTTTTGAGCTGCACATTCAGCAACTTCTTGAACAGATTTGATGAAATTCCGCCGAACCACTTCGAGCGGTGCTGGGCAGGAAGGGTATACAGGACGGAAGGGGCAGCAGCCAACTCCGAATACTGGCCGACCGAAGTCAGCAGCCAGCTCGACGCATTTCTTCGCATAGCCAACGGCGTTCGCTCTTACGGCCTCGTCAGTCGAAGCCAGGTCCCGGTCCTCCCCCGCGTGCGAGCCGCCCCAAGCACCCAGCAGCGAGGCTATCTTCAGCCCCAGGGAGGTCGCGATCTCGGTGACCTCCTTGTATCGTTGACGGGGTATGCGATCCGGTTCCGCATCGATCTCGACGCCGTCAAAGCCGGCGTGCGCAACCGTTTCGAGCACCTCTCGGGCCTTCTTCCACACGTCCCCGCCGTCCGTAGCCAGGGTAGCCAGGACCACGGAATACTTCATCTTCATCATTTTGTTCTCCACCGCCGGCCAGCAGATGGGATGATACCAGAGTGGGCTAAGGGTAAGCGTTTCGCCTCTGTGCGAGAGGCCTGAATCTGTTGGGGGTACCTGAGATGAGTTCTCGGGAGAAAGTAGCTATAGTAACCGGTGCGGGTCAAGGCATTGGCCGCGCAATCGCTCTGGAGCTTGCGAGAAACGGCGCGGATGTAATCGTTGCCGACATCAACGAGACCCAGGCAAAAATTGTCGCGAACCAGGTTTGCTCTTCGGGTCGTCGCGGCCTGGCCATACCTTTCGATGCGGCGGTCAGGTCTCAGGTGGATGCTCTCGTGGCCCGGACCATCGCAGCGCTAGGACGGTTAGACATTATGGTCAATAACGCCGGGATTACCGGCTCGGTCCGACCATTTCTCGATACTACAGAGGAAGAGTGGGATCGGCTTTTCGCCGTAAACACCAAGGGGGTCCTTTTTGGCATCCAGGCAGCAGCTCGGGAGATGACCCGCAGGGGGCAAGGGGGACGAATCGTTAACATCTCCTCGGTAGCCGGCAAGGAAGGGCGGCCGCTCCTGGCGCCATACTGCGCCAGCAAAGCGGCGGTCATCAGCATCACCCAAGCAGCTTCAAAAGCGTTGGCACCTCACCGGATCACGGTCAACGCTGTATGTCCCGCAATGATTCAGACATCCCTGACAGAGACTGTTGTTGATCAGACGGATCTGCTAAAGGAGCCAGAGACGAGTCCTGTCCCAGTAAGCTGGCTATCGGGGCCGCGCGGTGAGCCGGAAGACGTGGCCAAGACGGTGGCTTTTCTGGCCAGCGCGGATGCGGCCTACATCACGGGGCAATCTATTAATGTCGACGGGGGGAGAGTCCTGCACTAAGCCCTGGCGAGGAAGGGCTTTAGGACTCGCTCAGGCTAGCAAGTAGTTTTATGAAGAATAACTTGAGCGGGACTCTTCAACTTTAACTTTACGTTCGCGCGGTGGAATACGCGAGCTGCTCTGTCGACTCCCTCTCTCCGCCAAAGCATCCCTCTAATTCCACTACACAAGCGGGAAAAGCCAGCTGCACAGTGCGGTCACTAGGAAAGCCACCACGCCCATAATGGACAACATGAGCGTCCAGGTTTTCAGGTTTTCCACCTCCGTCAGCCCGGACATCTGTTTCACCACCCAGAAGCCGCTGTCATTCATCCAGGAGCCGATCTTGGAGCCTGCGCCGATCGCCATCACGACATAGACCGGATGGAAAGGCAACGCGGACGACTGAACCAAAGGGGCCAGAATGGTCGCGGTGGTAATCATAGCCACTGTCCCCGAGCCCTGAGCAATCTTGAACAGAGATGCCAGAAAGAAGGCCAGCAGCAGGATCGAGAGTCCAAGATGCTCGGAGAGTTGATTCAGCGAGTCGCCCACGCCTGCCATCACCAGCATCCCGCCAAAGGCTCCTCCTGCACTGGTAATCAGAATGATAATTCCTCCGCTGGCCAAAGCGGTTTCCACAGGCCGGGCCAACTGCGCCAGTGAGTAGCGCTTTTGATGGGCCAGGATGGAAAGGGCAATCGCTGTGGAAACCAACAACGCGAAACTGGGATTCCCCAGGAAGGCTGCAACCTGCGCCAAAGGGCTGCCCTTGTCGAGGGTGCTCACCACGGTGTTGGAGGTGATGAAAACGATGGGGAGCACGATGGGAAGCAGGGAAACCAGAAACCCCGGCAGCTCGCTTTCCGGTTTCAGGGCCAGTTCCTTTAGCTCGTCCATACGTAGCCCCGGTGCCTCCCGAAACTCCACGTGCATCTTACGATCCATGTAATTGGCAAACAGCCAGCCGGCGAAGGAAGCGGGTAGAGCCACGGCAATCCCCACCAGGATCACCAACCCCAGGTCCACCTGAAGAGTCGCCGCCATGGCGACCGGACCGGGGGTCGGCGGGACCAGAGAATGGGTCACCGCAGCTCCCGCGCAGATCGACATGACGTACAGCAAGTAGTTCTTGCCCGTCCGCACCCGCATCGCGCGGGCCAAAGGGATCAGCAAATAAAAAACTGTATCGAAGAACACGGGGATAGACAGAACGTAGCCGCTGCCGAGAAGGGCCAGCGAAGAATACCGCTCACCCAGAAACCCCACAATGCGGCGCGTAATCTTGTCGGCGGCGCCGCTTTCCATCAGGCACTGTCCAATGACTGCGGCCAGCGCAATGACGATCCCGATTTTGCCGGCTGTTTCCCCAAAAATGCGCGTGGCTTCCTTCATGGCTTCGGCTAACGGGACTCGTGGCGAAAGGACTCCTACCACCAGCGCGCCGGTGATCAGTGCAATGAAGGCGTTCACGCGCAGCCGGATGATCAGGAGGAAAATGAGCACCACGGCGATTGCCAGAATCAAGATCGGATGCATCAGCAAACCTCCGGGACATCTTACGCCAATTACGCGAAAGCAGCGCGCGTTCTCCTAACTCAGATGGAACCCGTGTCCCATCATTGACGGAAGGAGATTTCTCTCTTAGCGTCCCTAGTACTGATAGTACGTAAGTTACATTGACAAACAGCGTACCACTATCACAGAATTGGGTTTATCCCCCCTTTGTCGGTGAATTGCCCCTTGCTGTAAGGAGGAAAACTCGGTGCTATCCATTCGCCTAAAGGCTCGCGCATTGTCCTGCACGGTTGGCTTCCTAGCCAGCGCCCTCGGTTTATTGGCCCAGGGTCCTCCGCCTGACGGACCCGGAGGGCCACCCGCTGGCCAGGTCATCGTGAAGCCGGATACGGTTTTCTTCCATGCGATTGGCGACGGCAATTTGCCTGATCGGCAGATCAGAATCCAGCAGCAGGGACCGCCGACCGAGGGCCTGACCTACGTGGCGGCCTTCAGCACCGCTACGGGCGGTGACTGGCTTGGCGCTATGCCGCTGGAAGGCCCCGTTCCCAGTATCCTCACCCTCACTGCCAATCCAGGAACACTGGAGCCCGGCACTTACGAGGGGGAGGTCACGGTCACCCCCTCAGAGGGCATGCCGCAGACTGTCAGTGTCGTACTGCGCGTGTTGACTGGACCAGACGGCGCCCCTGCGGTTTTCGCACGCCCTGGGGCTTTGGTATTTCGCATGTTTGAGGGGGGCGACAATCCCGACTCGCGCGCAGTGACGGTTTCCAGTCCCACTGGCGGCGCTGCGTTTCCCTGGACGGCGACTCACGACCCCATGACCTGGCTGGATATCGACCCCACCGGGGGCACCGGACCTGGCACGATCACCGCAACTGTGGACGGCAGCGGCCTGTTGGCTGGTCAGTACGATGGCTCCATTACCGTCACTAGCGGAGATACCTCCTCTGAGGTTCTTGTATTGCTCCTGGTCTTGGGACCCGGAGGACCTGAAGAACCGGAGGGCCCGGAAGGACCGGAGGGGCCCGAAGGACCGGACGGGCCGGAGGAACCGGGGGGACCGAAAGAACCGGGAGGGCCACCGGTTGGCGTGGCTCAGCTCGTTTGCTCAATCTACAGAGCCGCACTACCAAGTGGCGGTCTCTCTGAAGGTTCGTTGGACAACCTGCTTTGGTGGTAGTCAACGCTGCCTACGGGGAAGTGGCTGGGGCAAAGCCGCGCCGGCGCATCCGGCCCCAGGCGCGCTTGCCCGCTAGCAGTTCCAGCATGCTGACAACCCGCCAGAACACTAGAAACTGCCGATACGGGAAGAACTCCAGCGTGCACAGCAATAACAGCCGCGCCAGGTCGCTGAGCTTCTGGTAGCGGCGGTAGGTGATCTCCTCCATGACGACCGCACCAATGGAAATCAGCGTGCCGACCAGGTAAGCCAGGATCATGAAATACATAAAGGTGTTCCAGGTCAGCACTCCGAGCAAGGCTGCAGTCAGGATCGCAATCCAGCCCAGCAGTTCCACCGGCGCTCCCAGCAGTTCCACCACGACGTGGTAAGGAAATGCCACCAGGCCAATGAACCCGTAGCGCGGGTTGAGCATCATGGAGCGGTAGCGCCAGAGCACCTGCAGTAGGCCCTTTTGCCAGCGCTTCCGCTGGTTCGCAAGGCTAGTCACGTCGCCCGGCGCTTCGGTCCAGCAGACCGGGTCGGGGATGAACAGGATGCGATAGGACTGCTGCCCTTGGCGGCGCAGGTGCTGATGCATCCGCACCACCAGATCCATGTCCTCCGCAATGGCGTCCGCACGGTAGCCACCCAGCTCCAAAGTCAGCTGGCGGGAAAAGCAACCGAAGGCTCCGGAGATGATCAGCAGACCATTCAACGCGCTCCAGCCCTCGCGGCCGAACAGGAAGGCCCGCAGGTACTCCACAACCTGGATGGCTTCTATAGAGGAGCGCGGCAGAAGGACCTCGGCGACCCGTCCATCCCTGACGCGGCACCCGTTCACCACCCGCACGATGCCGCCCACCGCCGCCACCCGCTGCGGGTCCAGCACCATGGGCAGGGCCATCCGTAACAGCGCGTCGCTTTCCAGCACCGCGTCAGCATCCAGTGCACAGAAATAGGGACTGCGGGCGACGTTGATGCCCGCGTTCAGCGCGTCAGCTTTGCCGCCGCCATTCTCTTTGTCCAGCACCAGCAGCCGGGGTTCGGTCAGGCTGATATACATTCCGCGCACCGGCTGAGTCTTCAGCCGTGGTGCAATGACGCACTGGGTCCGCACCAACTGGAAGGCGTGCTTCAATCGGGCCAAGGTCTGGTCCTCGCTGCCGTCGTTGATCACCACCACTTCCAGTTCCGGATAGGTCAAGGCCAGCAGCGAACGCACCGACTCCACGATGGTCACCTCTTCATTGGTAGGCCGGAACCAATAACGAGATGGGGGGCGTGAAAGGCGAGGAGTAGATTTGCTGAAGCGAAATGGTCCTGAGCCGCCGCTGGTGCTGCACGCTGGACCACAACGCGGCCGCCATCAACAGCAGATAGTGGGCGGCCGAATACAGGAAGTAGAGGACGACAAAGTGGTTAAACGCGATTAGCCAGCGCATGCGGATCTCCGACGGCACCTGGGGCAGCCGCTTCTGCCCGCGGCCCCTGTAGATTTTTGTTGATCCAGCGCAGGACGCGCTGTTCCCGACGGGCAGTGACCCGAGCCTGGATTTGCTCGATGGCCGGCAGCAGAGCTGGGGTGGCATGCTGAATCAGCAGCCGCGCCACTTTTAGGCGAACCCGAAAATCGGGATGGGTTTCCAGCGCATACAGGAACTCCTGGGTAGCGCCGGCGCGGAGTGCGGCGCCCAGTACGCTGGTAGCTTCCTGACGCTCCTCGGCCTGCGCCGACCGCAGCAGCAGAGCCATCGTTCGCCACAGCAACCCGCTGCGGCCCAGCAGCGACAGATACGCCTCCAGGCCGTAGCGGTCTCCCGCATTCACCAAGTAGCGCAGCACGGGTAAGGGTTTGGCGCCCAAGCGTGCCAGGGTCGCGGCAGCGCGCTGCCGTACCTGAAAATGGGAATCGCGCGTGCCGTGCAGCACTGCATCCAGGCACTCTGGACGGTTCAAATCCCCGATGCCCGCCAGGGCACGGAGGCGCACAAACCAGACCGGATCCTGCACCAGCGCCACCAGGAGTGGCGCGGCTCGTGGGTCAGCCGTGCGTCCCAGAATTCGGGCCATCTGCGCTCGCACTTCTTCGTCGGGATCAAAGGCAAATTCCTGTATCTCATCGAAGGCGGCCGGTTCGCGCAACTCACTCAGTGCGCGCGCCACCAGGGCGCGCACCTGCGCCCGCGGGTCGTGCAGCAGTGAGATCAGAGAGCCCCTTGGGACGCGGCAATCGACCACTGCATGCAACCAGACGGTGGGGGGAATAGGCAGGGAGGGTTGGGCGATGTGCTCCAGCAATGCCGCGGCCGCCTGCGGGTCGCCGATGGCCGCCAGGGCTCGGACCGCAGTCTGGCGCAACTCCACAGAGGGATTACGAAGCAGTTGGAGCAAAGCCGGCACTGCCACACGAGCGCCGGCTCTGCCCAGCAGGGCAGCAGATTGCAGCTTCTGCCAGTGAGTGCCGCGCCGCAGCCACTCCAAATGGCGGTCCAGAAAGCCAGCGCGCTCCAGCAGTTTCCTGAGACGTTCTTTCTCCTGTTCGGGAGCGACTTCCAGTCGATCTATGACCAGCGTCTCCAGCGTCTCGCGCCGGTCCCGCGTCGCTAGTTCGGCCCGGGAAACCTCCACACCCGACAGCAGCACTGGGAGCCGCTCCACCCACTGACGCCGCAGGTTATCGCACCGCGCAAACCGGCGCCCTCGCCGCCAGCGCCGCATCGCCATGAACCCGACCATGACCAGGATGCCGGCCAGCGGCAACAAGGGCAACAACAGAGTCCAAACGTGGAGCACTAATGAATGCAACGCACGTTGGATGCCAGCCTAGTGCCCTTTGTTTTGTGTAAGTTAAGGAATACGACGATTCCTGTTCTGGAACTGTCCGGTAACGGGAAGCTTCACTGCGGCTTTTTGGCGAGGTCTGGGAGATCCACACCGGTGTCGAACTTCACTGCGGTCAGGGAGACCTCCATGAAGTTCGAGCCGTTTCGAGTGACCTGCACCCGAAACGGCACCTTTATACCGGATACCTCCTTGTACTCCGAGTAAGTTTCCTCCAACTCGGCCATGCCACCCATCCGCGAGGGTGCCCGATAGGCTTTTTTCAGCACAGCGCCCGTCGAGGAATCCACGTACAAGCGCACCCTCCGGCCTTCTTGAGAGATGAGGATGACGTCTGCGTCGTTTCCGCCCACCTTCTCGCGTTTCTCAAATTGTACGGTGAAGTCGCTTTCCGCGCGCAGCAGGTTGAGGGTGTTGCGCGCGAGCATGCCTTGGAGCTGTTTCTTCATGCGGTCGGGCAGTTCCTGCACCCCTTGCGGAGTGCTGATCCAGCCGCTGGCGCCGTCGTAATATCTGATGATGGTGCCAAAGGGAAGCGTCTGCTCGCTCCGCAGAACGCCGGGAAAGACAAGGATATCGCTGCTGGTCACGGCCATCTCACCTTGCGGCGTGGTGAGTTTGCCCGAAGTGGTGAGGGAAACATCGGTGATCGCCCGCAACCGCGCCAGGCCGCCGGCCGCCGCCTGTGCCGCCGCCAGGACGGCGCGGCCACGCTCCAGTGCCATCGCAGTGGCTGGAGCAACAGCAACGGCGGGCCGGGCTTCGGGAATCGTAATGTCAATCGTGTTCAGCTTTCCCGCGGCCAGCGCCAGTTCGGTGAGCGGCTTGTCGAAGTCCTTGTCGTTGCCCACCGCCAGGATGGTGAGCCGGTCTGGCTCCAGATGCTTGTGTGCCACCCGCAGCACGTCGGCCTTGGTGACCTTCTCCACCTTGGTCTTGTATTGCTGGAGAAAATCCTCCGGATAGCCGAAGTAGATGTAGGTCATGATCCGGCCCATGATCTGGCCG
Source organism: Terriglobia bacterium (assembly GCA_965218055.1). Classification (GTDB taxonomy): domain Bacteria; phylum Acidobacteriota; class Terriglobia; order JAJPHL01; family JAPKYU01; genus CBDBKE01. The sequence continues at coordinate 2,731,342 of CBDCKA010000002.1, read as the reverse complement.
GGATCGGCGAAGTTGAATACGAACGAGTTCAGGATCGACTCCTTGGCCACCTGCAACTCCTGGTCGGTGACTTCCTCTTCGCGGATGAGCTGCAACTCGCGCAGCACCGCCTCAATCGCCTCGACGGTGCTCTCCGACTTGGTTCCGACAAAGACGCCAAAGGTGCCCGGGCGGTCATACGCCGCGGCCCAGAAGCCCGTGGCACGGTAAGCTAGGCCCATCTCGGTGCGGATGCGCTTGAAGATGCGGCTAGACGGGCCGGAAGCCAAGATCTGGGTCATCACTCGCAAGGCGAAGTAGTCGGGGTCGTCCCGCCGGCCGCCCAGATGCCCGATGCGAATCGTGGTCTGGTTGACATCCTGCTTGCGGATGAAGTTCACCGAAGCGTTCCGCTTCTCTTCGACCAATGGCAGCGGCGGCAGGTGGAGCTTGGGCGCCGGTTTCCAGCCGGCAAAGGCGGCTTCCACTTTCTGCCGGATTTGCTCGGCGTCGACGTCGCCGGAAATGCCGATCATCAGGTTATTGGGATGATAGTAGCGGCGGTGAAACTCAATCAGGTCCTCGCGCCGGATGGCGTCAATGGTGGCGTACTCCGTGTGGCGGGCGTAGGGACTGCCTGCACCATAAATCAGCTTGCCAAACTCGCGCCCGTTGATGCCCATGGGGTTGTCGTTGCGGCGTGAGATGGCGGTTCGAGCAAAGGTCTTGGCCAGCTCAATCTTGTCCGGTCGGAACTCCGGGTTCATCAGCACATCGGCAAAGATGGCCAGCACACGATCCTCATCACCCTTCAGCGCTGAGAACCTGGCGCTGCCAGAATTCAAACCGATACCGGTTTCCACGGAAGCGGCCATGGCCTCCAGTTCCTCATCCAGCTCGTCGCCGGTTCTGGAGCGCGTGCCACCGGTGCGCATCACCTGCCCGGCGATGCCGGCTAGGCCGATCTTCTCCGCCGGCTCCCATCGGCTGCCGCTACGGATCCTCGCCGCTCCGCCGATCAGCGGCAGCCGGTGGTCTTCCACCACGAAAAGCCGTATGCCGTTCGAGAGCGTGTAACGCTTGATCTCCGGCAGCTTAACGTCGCGCAGCGGCGGATACTTGAGCTGCTTCCAGTCTTTGACCGCTCCTGCCTTCTGCTGTGCCCCAAGCGGAGCCACGACCCCCAGCCAGAAAATCCAGAACGGCATCAACCAACGGGTCATCGTAGGCACCCCGATTCGCTGTTGGTGAAAAGCACGCCCAACGCAAAGACGCCACACCGGCAAGAACTGTTCATGAGTTGCTTCGCTTCTTTCATGTCTTCGCGGTTCACTAATCGCTTTTGGCCGCTGGAGCCGCGGGGCTACTCGGCAAGATCACCCCGACCGTCCGGTTCTTGCGTTGAAAGTATTGGTTGGCAGCCCTCTGCACATCTTTGGCTGTCACTTTGTCGATGGCCTCCAGGTCGCGGAAAAGATAGCGCCAGTCCCCGAGCAGAACGTGATTCATGGCCAGCGCAGAGGCTAGCCCCGAGTTGGAGCGCAGCCCGCGCAGCACAGCCGCCCTCGCCCGGCGCTTCACCTGCTCCAAGCGGTCGGGCGGAACTTCTTCTTCCCTGATGCGCTCGATCTGTTCATCCAGGGCCTTCTCCACCTCTTCGGCAGTGTGCCCGGCCGAGGGCACGGCGAAGAAGAGGAACAGGCCGGGATATTTGTAGCCGGGAAAACCGCTGATAGCCTGGGCGGCCACCGCGATCTTTTTTTCCTTCACCAGGCTCTTGTAGAGCCAGGAAGTACGACCGCCGCCCAGAACGTCGCTGATGACATCCAGGGTAGCGCTGTCCGGGTGTCTTACGCTTGGCCGGTGATAGCCGGCCAGCACATAGGGCTGGGAGGCAACCTCCACCATCACGCGCCGCTCGCCTTCCTGTGGCGGCTCCTCGGTGCGCACCAGCTCGGGCCGCGGGCGCTTGGGGAGTCGCCCGAAGTAGGTCTCGGCCAGCTGCCGAACCTGCCGTGGGGCCGCGTCGCCGACAATCACTGCCGTTATGGCCGCGGCCACGTAGTGCTTGCGGAAGAATTTCTTGGCCTCGCTGCGCCGCAGCTGGGTCACCTCGCTGCGATGCCCGACGACCGGCTGCCCATAGGGGTGCGCCTTGTAGGCGATGGCAAGGAACTCCTCGATCAGCTTGCCGAACGGCCGGCTCTCGGTGCGCATCCGCCGCTCTTCCATCACCACGCCGCGTTCCTTGTAAAACTCGCGGACCACTGGCTCCAGGAAGCGCTGCGACTCCAGCACAAACCACAGCTCCAGCTTGTTGGAGGGCAGCGAGAGGTAGTACCGGGTGGCGTCGGAGGAGGTGGAGGCATTGAGCCCTACTCCACCGGCGCGCTGTACAATCTGGAAATATTCGTCGGTGACCACGAAGCTGGCCGCCTCTTCCTGCGCTTTTCGGAAAGCCTCCTCGAGTTGTTTCAGGCGAGCCGAGTCTGCTCGGTCGCCCTTTGCCCGCTCGGCCTCCAGCGCTCCATACGCCGCGTCCACCTTTTCCAGTGCCTTCTTCTCCTGCTGGTAGTTCTTCGTGCCGATGGTGCGGGTACCTTTGAACGCCATGTGTTCGAACAGGTGAGCGACGCCGGTCTGGCCGATGTTCTCGTCCACCCCGCCGACGTCCATATACAGCTGGAAGGCCACAATGGGCACCTCGTGCCGCTCCACCAGGATGAAATGCATCCCGTTGGCCAGCGTAAACTCGGTGACTGTTTTCTCAAACTCTTCGAGCGACTGCGCAGTTGCCGGCACGACCACCAGCAGTGCCAGCGTCAAAATCATCAAAGGCCGCTTCAGGGTGGTACGGTTCTTATTTCGCATTCCCTACTCCATGCTCTTCACAGGAAACTTGGCCATGCCATGCCGCTTGTAGCCAGCATAGCCGAAGCAGCGCGAATTCAGCAATGTTATACTCGAGATGCTCTGTTGGTGAGACGCGCCGTTGCAACAATTGGTTATGAAAACTTCCCTGCTCCGCGAAATTCCTTCAGTGGACGAGTTGCTCGGCCGACCGGAGTTGGCTGAGCTGTCCACCCAACTCAGCCACGGCTACGTGGTGGAGCGCATGCGCGAGGTGCTGGAGGAAGTGCGGGCGGAAATTCGAGCGGGCACGGGTGACGAAAACCCACTTGCCAACAACCCATTGGTCAACCTGGAGGCGCGCATTGCCGAGCGGGTCCGGCATGGCTTGGAGCCGTCGTTGCGTACGGTGATCAACGCTACCGGGGTCATCGTGCACACCAATCTGGGACGCGCGCCGCTGGCGGCGGAAGCCGTGGCGCGGGTGAGCGAGGTCGCTGCCTCCTACAGCAACTTGGAGTACGACCTGGCCCAGGGCGCGCGCGGCAAGCGCGATGCGCACGCCGCGGGCCTGCTCCGCCAAGTGTTGAATGCGCCGGCGGTCGTGGTCAACAACAACGCCGCAGCCGTCCTGCTGGTGCTGAACACGCTAGCCGAGGGCGGCGAGGTGGTAGTCTCCCGCGGCGAGCTGATTGAGATTGGCGGCTCCTTTCGCATTCCCGACGTGATGGCGAAGAGCGGGGCCGTGCGGCGCGAGGTCGGCACCACCAACCGTACTCGGCTGGCCGACTACGAAGCCGCCATCGTGCCGGGCCGCACCCGCCTGCTGCTGCGCGTGCACCCCAGCAACTACCGCATTGTAGGTTTTACAGAGCGTCCCTCGCTTGAGGAACTCGTCGGGCTGGGGCGCCGCGCAGGCGTGCCGGTGTTTGAAGACCTGGGCAGCGGATGTCTGCTGGATTTTCGTCCCTTCGGCATCAGCGACGAGCCCGTAGTTGCCGACAGCCTGAAGGCTGGCGCGGACCTGGTCAGCTTCAGCGGTGACAAGCTGCTGGGCGGGCCACAAGCCGGCATCATCGCCGGCCGGCAGGATTTGATCGAGCAGCTGCGCCGCAATCCCCTGCTCCGCGCGCTGCGCGTGGACAAGATGACCTACGCCGCGCTGGAGGCCACGCTGGCCCTCCACCTGCGGGGCGTGCTCGACGCTGTGCCGGTGATGCGCATGATCCGCGCCAGCGCGGAGGAAATCGCCACCCGCGCCCGCGCGCTGGTCCCTGGGCTGTCAGTGCCAGTAGAGCTGGTGCCCGGCGAGTCGGTGGTCGGCGGCGGCACCACTCCCGGCCAGTCGCTGAAGACGACGCTGATCGCGCTCGCTCATCCCGTGCTCAGTGCCACCGAGGTGGAGGCGCGCCTGCGGGCCGCCACTCCTCCGGTGATTGCTCGCGTCGAGCAGGACCGCGTCCTGCTCGATCTGCGCACCGTGCCGCCCAAGCAAGAACCCACCCTCCGCCGTGCCCTGGAAGCCCTTTCATGACTGGCTTTTTAGCTTATGCAACTGGCTTGATTTATTCCCGCTTAGCGAACGAGGCCCACGTTGCCCTCAGGGACTCATAGAATTTCTTGTCCCCTCCGCCTTCACTGGAAACCGGAAACGAAACGACACTCTCATCGGCCAGTGTCAGGTAGACGTGGCTGTCCTCCCACGTGGAACCAGAGAATTCTATGTCCATGTTTTTTATCTCTGAGAAAGGAACAACTACTGCGGGTTGCTCGTATTCCTTCTTGTAAACGACCACCTTGCGGTCGGTAAAAAGGTAGAACCCTTCTTCTATGTTGATGAACGCATCGGAATAGAAAAATCTAACCCGCTCTCCGGGTTCCAGCAAATCTAACGCACGAATCTTTGAAAGGAATCTCTGAGGCACCTGCGCTCCGGGAACAACCTCAATATCCGGACCGACGAGAACCGCGTACACGAGTAGGCCCATGATAAGAACAGCCACAACCGCGGCCGATCCTCCCAGTATCCACAACCACTTCGGCATTCTAGAATCCTCCTTTTCCGGGGCAGTTTGCTTGCTCAAGGAATGGTAGGCGAACGTTCCGCGAATCCCTTGAAAGAAGAAGTAGCCGAACAGGATTGCCAGTGGGACCGCACTTACGTTGCCCGTCGTTGCCCACTGAATGATCTTGGATCCAACGAAATTAACGAACATCAGCACAGCACAAATGCGGCTCTTTTTGTATAGGCCGAACGCAAGGCCAAGAATGACTACGACGGCGACCAGACCCTGCCAATCGACACCGAGTTCGGCTACCACGGTGGAGCCGGAGGCAGCAATCAAGATGAACAACAGCCCAACACCGGCTGAGACGACACCAGCCACCCATGCGTGCTTGACGTGCTTTAACGCCGTTTCTTGTGTCATCTTTTGCATCTGCATCGATTATAACTCGGGCTCAAGCCACTCATTAACTCGCAGATTACGCAGAATTGGCTAACTTTTCGCTAACTTTGAGAAAAGTCAGCGCGAGCTAGCTTTGCATTTTGTGGAAATCTGCGAAATTTGTGGATGACTACGACTCTACTCATTCCGCGGATCCCTGTGACAGGAAAGCAAGGAGAACCGGTGCCGTTCGGTAAGGTCAGCCGCGCAGTGGATAGCCTTCGGAGCGTGTGACATAGGCGGCGGTGACCACGTCGCCGGTGATGTTGAGCACGGTGCGGCACATGTCCAGCAGCCGGTCCACTCCCAGGATGATCCCCAGCCCCTCCCAGGGGACGCCCACCGTCACCAGCAGAGCTCCCACCATGGGCAGCGAGCCGCCTGGCACGCCAGCCGTGCCGACTCCCGCCAGAATGGAGAGCAGCACCACGCTCACCTGCGCGCCCAGGCTCAACTCCACGCCGAAGAACTGCGCCAGGAACAGCACGGTGACGCCCTCGTAGAGCGCGGTGCCGTTCTGGTTGGCGGTCGAGCCTACGGTCAGGACAAAGCCCCCGATCTGGCGCGGCACGCCCAGCTCCTGCTCGGCCACCCGCAGCGTGACTGGCAGGGTTGCATTGCTCGAAGAGGTGGAAAACCCGGTCAACAGAATCTCTCGGGTACGCGAGAAGAACTGGCGAGGCGAATATCCAACCGCGTATTTCAAGAAGAGCGAGTAAACGACAAACATATGCAGCGCCAGCCCGCCGACGACGGTCCCCACATACCAGCCCAGCTTCTGAAGAATCTCGAAGCCGAAGCGCGCCGTCAGGCTGAACAGCAGGGCGGCCACCCCGTAGGGGGCTAGCCTCATCGCCAGCCCGATCACCTTCATCACCACCTCGTAAACGGCCTGAAGCAAGCTGATCAGGGGCTGGACGCGCTCGCGCGGGCACAGCGTGACGGCAATGCCGATGAGCAGCGAGAAGACCATCACCGCCACCATCTCTCCCCGAAAAGCGTCCACCATCGCCTGCAAGGGGTTCGCGGGAATCAGGTCGAGCACGATTTGGATGCCCGCCTTCGGTGGCGGCGGCTCGATATCCCCCGCCGAGCGGCCGAGAATCTCCAGCAGATTGGCTTTGTCGGCCTCCTGCATGCCCGCGCCCGGTCGGATCAGGTTGACCAGGGTAATCCCGATGAGTACCGAGAGGCTGCTGAGGACCAGGGTAAAGATGACGGTCTTCAGCCCGACGCGGCCCAGCCGGCGCACGTCGCCCAACTCCGCCACCCCCAGCACCAGCGCTGAGAAGATCAGCGGGATCACCACCATGAAGATGAGGCGCAGGAAAATCTGGCCAGCCGGGTAGGTGACCGTGCGGACGAACTCTTGCAGGCCTTCGGTGGGACCCCACACCCAGTTCGCGACCAGGCCGGCGCCGGCGCCGGCCAGCATCCCGTAGAGAATCTGCTGGTGCAGGGGGGTCCCGTCGGGCTTAGCCATGGCGCCGTATCATACGGGTTCGCAACGCAAACGTCGAGCATGCTAAAACTGGCCAGGCCAACTATAATCGGTGAGCAGATGCCGGAGCCGTCGACACCGCTCATGCGCCAGTACAGCGCGATCAAGCAGCAGCACCCCCAGGCCCTTCTGTTTTTCCGGCTGGGGGACTTCTACGAGATGTTTTACGAAGACGCGGTGGTGGCGGCGCGCGAGCTGCAGATCACCCTGACCTCGCGCAATAAAGAACGCGGCACGCCGATCCCCATGTGCGGCGTTCCCCACCACGCCGTCCAGAACTACATTCACCGGCTGATTCAAAAGGGCTACCGGGTGGCCATCTGCGAACAGATGGAAGAGCCGCGCTTTGCCAAGAAGTTGGTGAAGCGCGAGGTGACACGCGTAGTGACGCCGGGAACGGCGGTGGACACAGCGCAAGCCGCCGAGCCCAACTACCTGGCGGCCATCCGCCCCCTTGGCGACCGGATTGGGCTCGCCTGTGCCGACCTGTCCACCGGCGAGTTCCGGACCACCGAGTTCGAGGGCCCGGAGCGCGAGGCCGCCTGCGCCGAGGAAATGGCGCATCTGCGGCCGCGAGAGGTGTTGTGGCCAGCGTCGGCTCCCCGGTTGGCGGTGTTGGCGGAAGTTGCCGACGGTGTCAGCGGTGCGCACTTCATCCGCACCGAACTGGACGAGTGGGCCTTCGCGCCCGAATACTCCGGGCGGCTGCTGCGCGACCATTTCGGGGTTCTCACCCTGGACGGCTTCGACCTCGCGGGCCGCTACGCCGCCATCGCGGCCGCCGGCGCGGTCCTGCATTATCTGCGCGAAACCCAGCGGGCTGGCCTCGAGCACCTGGACAGCATCAGCTTCTACCAGCAGCAGCAGTGGATGATCCTGGACTGGGTGACGGTGCGCAACCTGGAGTTGGTCGAGCCGCTATTTCCGGGCCAGACCAACGCTACGCTGCTGTCGGTTCTCGATCACACGCTCACCCCCATGGGAGCGCGGCTGTTGCGGAGCTGGGCGCTGCGCCCTTCCCTGGACCAGGCCACCATCGAAGCACGGCTGGAGGCAGTGGAGGAACTGAAGCGCGAGACCATTGCCCGGGGAGAGCTGGAACGCACGCTGTCGGGCGTGCTGGACCTGGAGCGGCTGCTCAGTAAGACCACGCTGGGGACGGCCACGCCGCGCGACCTGCTGGGGTTGAGCGCGTCGCTGGAACGCCTGCCGTCTCTGCGCGGCACGCTCGGCGGCTTCGCGAGCGCGCGGCTGGGACAGTTGCGGGAAGCCGTGGATGAGCTTGAGGACGTGGCGGGCCTGCTGGCCCGCGCCATCAATCCCGATGCCCCCGCAAACCCGGCCGATGGTGGCGTGATCCGCGCCGGCTACCATGCCGAACTCGATGAGCTGTGTGACCTAAGCCGCAACAGCAAGAGCCACATCGCCCAGATCGAGGCGCGTGAGCGGGCCCGCACCCGCATCGGCTCCCTCAAGGTCCGCTTCAATAACGTCTTCGGCTACTACCTGGAAGTCTCCCGCGCCAACCTGCACTTGGTTCCGGACGACTACGAGCGGAAGCAGACGCTGGTGAATGCCGAGCGCTTCACCACGACGGAATTGAAAGAGTACGAACGCCGGGTACTGGATGCAGAGGAAAAAATCCTGGAGCTGGAGCGCGCCTTGTTCGCCGAGGTGCGGGCACAGGTGGCCGCGCAGGCGTCGCGCATCCGCCGCACGGCGGCCGCGCTGGCCGAGGCTGACGTGCTGCGCAACTTTGCCACGCTGGCCGCCGAGTCCCATTACAGCCGTCCGCAGTTTTCGCCGGGCGAGGCGGGCGGAGAAATGCAAGTCCTCGCCGGGCGTCACCCGGTGATCGAGAAGCTGGCTGAGCGCGAGCGGGCCGAGCGCTTTGTCCCTAACGACCTCTACCTGAATGACGCGAGCAACCTGATCCTGCTCCTCACCGGACCGAACATGGGCGGCAAGTCCACCTACCTGCGCCAGACGGCGCTGATCTCGATCCTGGCCCAGATGGGCAGCTTTGTGCCGGTCCACAGCGCGCGGCTGCCGCTCCTGGACCGCATCTTCACCCGCATTGGCGCCAGCGACAACCTGGCGCGGGGCCGCTCCACCTTCTTGATGGAGATGACCGAGACTGCGGCCATCTTGAACACAGCCACGCCGCGCAGCCTGATCCTACTGGACGAAATCGGACGCGGGACGGCGACCTTTGACGGACTGGCCATCGCCTGGGCGGTGGTGGAGCACATCCACAACCGCACCCGCGCCAAGACGCTGTTTGCTACCCATTACCACGAGCTGACGGCGCTGGCCGAGCACCTGCCCGGGGTGAAGAATTACCATGTTTCAGTCAAAGAGCACCAGGACGGCATCGTGTTTCTGCGCAAAGTCGAGCCCGGCAGCGCCGACCGCAGCTACGGGATCGAGGTGGCGCGGCTGGCCGGGTTGCCGCCGGGGGTAGTGGAGCGGTCGCGCGAGGTGCTGGCGCTGCACGAGCGCGGTGAAGAACACGTCAGCGAAACGCTGTCACCCGGGGCCGAGTCGGCCCCCGTGCAGTTGACCATTTTTACGCCTCTCAATCAGGAGATCCTGCAGGCCATCGCTGCTGCGGATTTGGACAACCTTCGCCCCATCGAGGCGCTAACGCTGCTGACGCGCCTGAAGCAACAGATCACATGATGAACATCGAAACTGCCGCCGGCCGGCTCCTGTTGGTCGGCTTTGAACAGAACAGATTTGACGAAGAGCTGGCCCGCTTGCTGGCCGAGATCCGGCCGGGCGGCGTAATTTTCTTTGGACACAATATCGCCGGGGTGGCTGAATTTGCCGCGCTGGTCAGCCAGATTGTTCAGGCCCTGGCCCCGCCGGCGCAGCCCAGCGTGCCACCCCTGCTGGCCATGGACCTGGAGGGCGGGCGGGTGGACCAGCTGCGCGAGGTGCTGGCGCCGTTTCCGTCACCGCGAGCAGTAGCAGCCACCAACGACGATCTCTTCGTGCGAAATTTTGGCGCGTTGGTGGGGGAAGCCCTGGCCAGTTTTGGCCTCAATGCGACCTTGGCGCCGGTACTCGATCTCGCCAGCCCAGAGGCGGAACCTGTGCTGGGCACCCGGACGGCCAGCGCCGATCCGCAGCAGGTGGTGCGCTTCGGCCGCAACTTCCTGGCCGGCCTCGCCCGCCAGGGCGTCCTTGGCTGCGGCAAGCATTTTCCGGGCCTGGGCAGCGCCCCTGGAGATACTCATATCCAGATGCCCCGAGTGGAAAAGCAGGCCGAGCGGCTTTGGGAGCAAGACCTGCTTCCTTTTCGTGAGTTGCATAGCGAGCTTTCCCTGATGATGTTGAGCCACGCCTCCTATCCGTCGCTCGATCCGGCGATCGAGGCCGCAGGCTCGCCCCCGCGTCCGGCTTCCATCTCGGGCGATATCGTCGGGAGGCTGCTGCGGGAACGTATCGGCTTCCGGGGTGTGGTAATTGCCGATGACCTGGGGATGAGCGGCGTACTGGCCGGGCGCTCAATTGGTGAAGCCGCCGTGGCAGCGCTCGAAGCCGGCTGCGACCTGTTGCCTGTTTGCCGCACGGCGGAGAACATCCGGGCCGTTCACCGTGCCCTGGTTGGGCGCGCAGGCCAGGAGGCTGGCTTCGCCGATCGCATTCAGGAAGCCGCTGGGCGCATCGAGGCCCTCCAGCAGGAACTGCAGAAAACTGCTGCCAACAGGCAGCAGGCGAGCACGGATTGGCCGCGGCTGGCCCAGGCCATCCGCCAACTGAACGAAAGCGCCGAGGACATGGGCACGCTGGCGGCCATCATGCCTCGCTATTCAGCCGCAGCGGCGCGCCCGCAACGGGCCCGCCGGCCCCCAGGAGGTGGTGGCCGAGCTCCGCGACCAGGGGGTGCCCGGCACGGGCGTGGCGACCACCGTCCTGGTCCAGGCCGCCCGGATAGGCCGCGCGGCCCTCGCAGCTCCCACGACCGGCCCCGTCGCCCTCCCGGCCGCCGGCCTCCGCGCGAACCCTGATGCGGGCAGCAAAACTCCGAGTCGCAGGACTCCTCAGCGGCACCTCGATGGACGGCATTGACGTGGCCATCGTCGGCATCGGCGGCGCCCGCATTCGCCCGCGCCTGGAAGCCTTCCGGACAGTGCCCTATCCGGCCCGGGTCCGCCGGGCTTTGCTTGAAAGTTGCAACGCCAGGCAAATCTCGATAGCCGAAATCAGCCAGCTCAACTTCCTGGTTGGCGAATTGTTCGGGTGCGCTGTTGTAAAAACCTGCGCAATGACGCAAATCCCACTGCAGTCACTGGACCTGATCGGCTCGCATGGCCAGACCATCTACCACCAGGGCCGCGCCAGCAACGCACATGGCTTTCGCGTGTCGTCCACGCTGCAGATTGGTGAGCCCGCCATCATTGCGGAACGCACCGGCATTCGAACGGTGGCAGACTTCCGCACGGCCGACATGGCGGCAGGGGGTATGGGCGCGCCGCTGGCTCCCTTCCTGGATTACCTGCTCTACCGGCACCCGCGGCGAGGCCGCGCGGCGCTGAATATCGGGGGCATCGCGAACGTCACGCTGATCGCGCCCGCTGCGGCGCCGGGCAACGTGGTGGCGCTCGATACCGGTCCCGGCAACATGGTGCTCGATGCGCTGGTGGAACGCTTCACCGGCGGGCGTCGCCGCTTCGACCGTGGCGGTGCGATGGCCGCCCGCGGCCGCGTGCACCGAGCGCTGCTGCGCCGCCTGCTACGCCACCCCTTCTTCCGGCGGCCTGCGCCACGCACAGCCGGCCGGGAAGAGTTCGGGCGCGAGTTTGTGGCCACGCTGCTCCGGGAGAAGGTGTCGCGCGAAGACTTGCTGGCCACTGCCACAGCGTTCGCCGCCGACTCCATCGCTGCCGCGATCCGGCGCTTTTCCCCCGGACCGATCAACGACCTGGTGATCTCGGGTGGCGGGGTCCACAACCGGTTTCTCATGGAGCGGCTGACGGCCGCGCTGCCGCTGCGCGTCCTGCCTGCTGAGAAGTTTGGTGTGCCCGGCGACGCCAAAGAGGCGGTGCTGTTCGCCCTGCTGGCCTATCACACGCTGCGGAGAATCCCAGCCAACCTGCCCTCCGCCACCGGCGCCAGACACAGCGTGATCCTGGGAAAACTGGTTCACCCCAGCCGATAAAGCGCTGCTATTCGGTCACCGGCCGGTCACCGGATCGCGCAGGGATGAAATCCCAGCCTTATTGCGGCGCATTGGCCAGCGCCTGTTGGTACTTCTGGTCCTTGTTTGCCAGCTTCTGCTGCAGGTTGTCACTGATGGATGGAACGGCAACTGGTGGCCGCTGCCTGGCAGCCCAGTCTGCCCTAATCCCTCGATGGTGTTGGGAAGGGGTCTTCTCGACGTAGTTGCCTGGGACTTCGAAAAGCTCCGGCGGCGGCTCCCCCACAGCGACAGATATCGCGTTTTCTTCGCTATAGTCGCTCACCGTCCCGTCGGGTCTCAGGAACTCGACTCTCGTGCGAAGGGCGTAGCAATCCAGGTCTGGCGCTCTCCAATATTCACCACCCTCAGTGGCTGCGCGCAAGTGGAAGACCCTGAATCCCAATATGCTATCCTCGCCCACGACCTGAAATGACCGCGGGTCCAGAGGGTGCTCAGCGCAGGTCGGGTCTGTGAAACGCGCATATGGCTTGATGATCTGTTCCTCGCTCAGGTGGAAGGTGGTCTTCGACCGAGTACGTTGAGTAAACCCAATCATCTTCTTCTCAGGAACCAGCGTCACTCCGCCGTTCCGAATCAGCATTCGACCATTTGGAAGCTCGGTATAGTCTCCTCGCGCGTAGGAGCCGTCGCCGCGAACCGCATAGAAAAAGTGGCGTTCGTTGAACTTTGTGGGATCCTCCACCAGGCCGGCCTTGCCATACATCTTGACGAAGAAAGCTTTTCTCTCGCCGGCAAGAACCGCCGGGGAACGGCTGTATCGGACGGCCAGAAACGAGGCTAGGCCAGCAACCAGCATGAGCAACAGGGTAATCAGAAATCTGGGTCTCATAGGCTTTGGTCCTTCCACGCTTTCGAGAGGGGCCACCTCAAGCACAGGTTATCGGACAAAAGAAAAACGTGGGGTTCGAGCACGCCGGCCAACCGTACCCCACACAGGTGTCGGTATACCAGTTGCCCCACACTGGCGCGCAGTAGGGAAAGTCCGTGGGGAAGTTACAAATCTCCACCTGGCATATGGTCGTAGCGCACATGTAGGAATAGCGGATTAGGCACTGCGTCAGGCAGCAGCCGTCCCACTTAACGCACGACTCATACTGCGCCTGCGCTGTTTGGGTGCCAAGCCATCCGCCCACTACGGCTACCAGCAACAGGAGCAGGATGATTTTGTAAATCGGGAATCGGCTCACCTCGCACCTCCTTCAGGACCGCACTCACCGTTTATCCTCAGAGAAGGCACCGGCGGGAGAACCCGCCACTCGTGAAAACCTTTAATCATGGGCCGAAACAAATGTCAAGAAAAATGTTTCCGCCTGCACCTGCGGCCTTAAGCCTGCGACAGGGATATTTGGCTGCGGTAGGATGGCTAGCGTCCCGAGCAGTAGTGGTATCCAAGCGTATCGCCTCCAGTCTGCATGTCTCACGGCGATCACACCTCCGTACGATTGTTTTCCTGTGCCGAGGGCTCTAACGACTCGAGCGCGCAGAAGAATCAGCAAACCGGGGGCCAAAGCAGCTTGGCCGAGCCATGCTAGTCGGCGAGTGAAGACTTGACCTGAGTTATGGGAGACTTAGCGACTGCCTGTGTTACGAAAGGCGAGGGCCGATCGAACGTTATCTGCTGGAAGCGCCATTGCATGATTCGTCCCACTTTGGTCGCCTTGACCAATTCGGAACGGCGGGTGCCAGGCAACGGCCACATTGCTCCGCTGGCAGCGTCGGTCGGGCAGGCCGTAGCCGACACCGGTAGCATCACTACTGGGCAGGCGACCGGAGCCGCGTGTTCGGTCGTGAACTGGATCAGTAGCGGCCGTAGTTCAACCCCGGCGGCCGCGGGCGGGTAATTTGTATTGGGAGCGGAGGGATGCTATAAGCAAGGTCTTGTCTTGCGGAAACGACGGCGGACAAGACAGCCATCTTCGGCAAGCATGGAACCGAGGAAGCCAGCGGCGCGTAGCTAAGGTAGGGTGCCGGAAGCTGTTTCGCTTACTGGAAGTCGCGGACTCATGATGCCGCAATCTCCCGTGGGAAGAACTCGCTTGCTTTGGGCAACCGTTCTGACGTTGGCACTGGTTGGGCTGTTGCACGGCGCAGATCTCGTTCAGCAGCAGCCGGCTGCTGCTGCCGATGCATCCTTGATCCCCCGAATGGTCGCCAACCAGCAGGCGACCATGAAGCGTCTGCTGGAGGTCTGTTTTCGCCAGCGCATCCTGGAAGAGAAGCTCCACGGCGACGACCGGATCAAGGCGCAGGAGGAGCGCGAGGAGCTCGTTTGCCACCTGGACGGCGTACCGCTGTACAGGCGACTAGCCATTAACGGGCAGCCGACAGGCGAGAGCGAGACCGATCCATGGCCCGAAATACGCAAGGACGACAAATGGCAGAAGCAGGTGCAGCGTTCTGCCAAACGCCGCCAGCGCCTCCAGGAGATGATCGGCGAAGTCCGCAAAGCGATGGACTTCACTCGCCTGGGCGAGCGCATGGTTGAGGGGCGGCGAACGGTCCTGTATCGCCTGACCCCAAAGCCTGGCTACCGGTCCAAATCCCGCGCCACCGAATTGTTGAAGCATGTCACCGCGCTGAGCTGGATTGACACCGAGTTCGCGCAGGTGGTGCGCCTCCAGGCCCAGGTGACGAGCGACTTCAACGTCTGGGGCGGCCTGCTACTGAAGGTGCGCCGAGGCGCTACCATGGAGGTGCGGCAGAAACTAATCGATGGTGTCTGGCTCCCCTACTTTGCAGAAGAAAGGTGGCAGGCCCGCATCGGTCTGATCAAACATCGGGGATACCACCAGCGTGTCGAGCGCACTGACTTCCATCCTGCACCCGAGTTTCCGGCTGCGGATAGCCCCACGGCGCAGCCGACTCCGGACCAGAAACCATGACTGCGCAGTTTGGCGTTCTCGAGTGCAGCGCTTCGCGGCCAGGGACACAACTGCTCTTCTTTGGTGTGCTGGACGAAACAACACTGAGGAAGCAGTTGGATTGACAGTAGCGCCAGCCGGCACGTACCATCGGCTCAGTTTGACCATGGCCTTCACGAACCCCTAGCGAAGCATGTCGGAAATCGCGCAAACCCCACCAGCAGCTCCCCAGCGGGTCCGCATCGTAGTTGCCACCACGGTGCTGCTCAGTTTCATCAGCTTCTGGCGTGCCGCCGCCATTGTCCTCAACGACCTGGGTTCCTCGGCCTTCTATGCCGTCGGCATCGCCGAGCAGGCCTACGGCCGGTCCGCCCCCTGGTTCATCTTGGCGGTGATGCTGTTCGCCAATGCCGTGCGCATGGTCTACATCGAGAGCTGCGGCATGTTCACCCGCGGCGGCGTCTATCGCGTGGTGAAGGAAGCCATGGGCGGGACGATGGCGCGGCTGGCCGTGGCCGCCCTGATGTTCGATTACATGCTCACCGGCCCTATCAGTTCCGTTTCGGCCGGTCAGTATCTGGTTGGGCTGATTAACGATTCGCTCGCTGCCGATCTGCCCCGCGATGCCAGCTCCATGTTCTTTGCGGTACTGGTCATCCTGTACTTCTGGCGCAAGAACATCATCGGGCTGCGCGAATCCAGCGAAAAAGCTTTGCGCATCATGTACGTGGTCGCCGTGCTGGTAGTGATGGTGCTGGTGTGGAGCGGCATAACTCTACTGTTGCGGGGCGGCCAGCTCGCCCCCTTTCCCAGCCTGGAAACCCTGCAATTCAAGGAGACGGCATTCGGCTGGTTGAAGGGAACATCCCTGCCCAACTTCGCGGCATTAGCTATGGTGATGGCCTTCGGCCATTCCGTTCTGGCCATGAGCGGAGAAGAGTCCCTGGCTCAAGTCAGCCGCGAGATTGAGCACCCCAAGCTAAAAAACCTCAGGCGCGCTGGAGTCGTGATCGGCATCTTCACCTTCTGCTTCACGGCGCTGACCGCCTTTCTGGCGGTCGCCCTGATCCCGGACGCGGAACGGAGCACCCGCTACGCGAACAACCTGATTAGTGGGCTGGCGATGAACGTCGTCGGGCCCGAGGAGCTGCGACTGCTGTTTCAGGGCTTCGTGGTCGTGGTGGGGACTCTCATGTTGTCCGGAGCAGTGAACACGGCCCTGATTGGTTCCAACGGCGTGCTCAATCGCATGGCCGAAGACGGGGTGCTGACCGACTGGTTCCGCCGTCCCCATCCTCGTTTCGGCACCACCTACCGCATGATCAATATGGTGGTGATCCTGCAGTTGTTTGCCGTTTTCGTCAGCCGCGGCAATGTTTATATGCTGGGCGAAGCGTACGCCTTCGGGGTCATGTGGAGTTTCACGCTGATGACCATCTCGACCTTGGTGTTGCGCTTCAAGAACCCCGGTCCGCGCGAGTGGCGCGTGCCGGGCAACATCCGGGTGGGGCGCTACGAGATTCCGGTCGGCATTGGTCTGATTGCGCTGGTGTTGCTCTCAGTGGCCGTCACCAACCTGTTCACCAAGAAAATCGCCACTGTTGCTGGTCTCTCCTTTACCGCTTTCCTGTTTATCGTTTTCAACGTCTCCGAGTACATTATCACCCGCCGCCGCGCTGCCCAGGTCGGCATGGAGAAATTCAACCTGAGCGCCCAGGAGCAAGTGACCAGGGAATTGGTGGGGTGCCGGCCGGGCAACATCCTGGTGGGGGTGCGCGACCAAAACACCCTGGAGCACCTGGCTCACCTGCTGGGACGCACCGACACCGACGAACGCGACGTGGTAGTGATGACCACAAGGCTGGTCAGCGGCGGCGACTTCGCCGAGCATCTGGCCGGCGACCAGAGCACGTTCAGCCAATACGAGCAGGCGCTCTTCAGTCGAGTGGTCAGCCGGGCCGAAACAATGGGTAAGCCTGTCTTCTTGACGGTGGTGCCGGGAACCGATCCCTTCGAGGCGGTGGTGCTGACCGCTCAGCGCCTGCAATCTTCTGTCGTGGTAGCCGGGACGTCCCACAGACTAACCCCACGGGAGCAGGCCCGCCGAGCCGGCCTCGCCTGGGAAAAACTACCCCATCCCCGGCCGCGCCTGACCTTGCAAGTCATCGAGCCCAGCGGGGCCACCCAAAGCTTCCTGATGGGGCCCCACGCGCCATCGCTGCGCCCGGAGGACGTGGAATTACTGCACCGGCTGTGGCTGGAGCTGACCGCCGACCCGCACCTGCGTGGTTTGCACCACGACCAGATTATCAGCGTGGCTCTGCGCCGCTTTGCCACCACACTGCGGGGCGCCGACCGCGACGACGTCCTTGCCGAACTCCGCCGCCTGGCGTCGGGCGAACTCCGTCCTCGGCGCTAGTCTGCCGGTGTTCCACAAGTTTTGTTCAAGTTCCAAGAAGGACTGACCAGAAGGTCTCGGCGCCATTTCGACCACAACCAGCAGTTGGAGGCCCCGGCCGGTTCTGGTAGGCTCGTGCCATGACCAAACATAGCAGGACGCTGGCCATGCTCTGGGCCAGTGGATGGTTTCTGGTCGCGACCGTGGCTGGCGCGCAGACCCCGGCCAAGCGGCCTCGCGTGAAACCCCTGTTCGAAAACGAACGTGTTCGTGTCATTGACGTCGTTTGGGAACCGGGCGCCGGAACGGCTGCTGGGAAACTGCCGGGAGATAGCACGATCGGGATGGTTGGTGTTGTCGTCCAAGGCGGGACGATGGAACATGTTGCGGGCAATGGAAAAAAGCAGCGTCAGCAGCGGCGGTCCGGTGATGTGCTCTGGCTGCGTGGCAACAGCAGGGTTGCAGCGCGCCGGAACGTGGGCTCCTCCAGGATTCGCGTCATTCAGGCCCGTCTGAAGAAAACAGCTCCCACCGGCGCCTACCAGGGTCCGGTGAAGGGAGCGAAGGAGGTCTACGAGAACGCACATCTGATCGCCTTTGACCAGACGTTCGCGCCCGGCAGCAAATCTCCCATGCACGGATATGCCCCGCGAGTTTGGGTGATCCTGAAGGGCGGCCGGCTGCGCTCGACCGACGACACGGGATACCAAGAAGAGATTTCTCTCCGAGCGGCGCAGTGGGTGTGGCTCCCGGGCCAGCAGCAGGCCTTGGAGAATATCGGCCCCACTCCGGTGCGCGCCATCTCGCTGGAGCTAAAATAACGTGGCTTCCGCGAATTGACAGACCGCAACCTGTGGCATAAGATCGGGAACAAGCGAAAGGAGCAATAACATGAACCGTCGGGAGTTTCTGCAATCGGCTGCCGCGTTGGCAGCGACCCGCCATGCACTGGAGAGCTATGCCGCTCCGCCTGGCACGGGCACCGGCATTGCTCTGCGCCCACTGGGGAAAACGGGCGAGAAAGTATCCATGATCGGCGTGGGTGGCGGCGACATAGGCCATATGCGTGAGGACAAGGAATCAATGGAGCTGGTGGACCAGGCCATTGACATGGGAGCCACTTTCATTGACACCGCTTGGATATACCAGGGCGGCGTCAGCGAACGGCGCATCGGTAAGGTAATAGCAGCTCCCAGCAAGCGGCAGAAGGTCTTTCTGATGACCAAAGTGAAAGCGCGCGACGCCGCTGGCGCTCAGAAACAACTGGAGGACAGCCTGCGCCGCCTCCAGACGGACGTGATTGACCTGTGGCAATTCCACAATCTGGAAACCTTCCAGGATGTTGCGACCATCTTCGGGCCCGGTGGCGCCATGGAAGTAGCGCAGAAGGCCAG
This sequence comes from Terriglobia bacterium, assembly GCA_965218055.1. Lineage (GTDB taxonomy): Bacteria > Acidobacteriota > Terriglobia > JAJPHL01 > JAPKYU01 > CBDBKE01. The sequence continues at coordinate 2,712,703 of CBDCKA010000002.1, read as the reverse complement.
AAAAGAAGGGAAGGTCCGCTATCTCGGCTTCACAGGCCACACCGACCCGGCCGTGCACCTGGACATGCTGGACCGCTATGACTGGGACACGGTGATGATGAGCCTCAACGTCGCGGACGAGCACTGGCACAGCTTCCAGAACCAGGTGCTGCCCAGGGTGCTGGAGAGAAACATAGGCGTGCTGGCCTTCAAGACGCTGGCGGGCGGGCGCGCCCTGGGTCGTGCCTACACGGTGGAGGAGGGGCTGCGCTACGTCTGGTCGCTGCCGGTGTCGGTGCTGATTTCCGGAATGAACAAGAAGGACTTCATGAAGACCAACCTGGATATGGCAATGAAGTTCCAGCCCATGTCTGCGTCCGAAAAGAAGGCTTTGCTGGCCCGCGTCAAGCCGCTAGCGGGGCCGGACATCGAGTACTTCAAGAAGGTGGTCAAAAAGACCTAGTCCACATACACGCTTGAAATTGGCGCCGGGCAGAACGACTACGCTGCTGCGTAGGCAGAACGCGCAAGAGAGGGGAGCAACCCATGAACCGTCGAAAGTTTCTGCAATCCGCCGCGGCCCTAGCCGCCACACAACACGCGCTGGACAGCTACGCGGCTCCGCCTGGTACGGGCACCGGCATCGCCCTGCGCCCACTGGGGAAAACGGGCGAGAAAGTATCCATGGTCGGCGTGGGTGGCGGCGACCTGGGCGCGGTTCGCGAGGACAAAACAGCGCTTCGCATGATGGACCGCGCCATTGAGCTGGGCGCCACTTTCATTGACACTGCCTGGGCCTATCAGGACGGCCTCAGCGAAGAGCGCATAGGCAAGGCTGTGTCGGCCCCTAGCAAGCGGCAGAAGGTCTTTCTGATGACCAAGGTGAAGGCGCGCGACGCCGCCGGCGCCCGGAAACAACTGGAGGACAGCCTGCGCCGCCTGCAGACCGACGTGATTGACCTTTGGCAGTTTCATGATCTGCCAAACTTTGAGGAGGTCGAGACCATCTTCGGACCCGGCGGCGCTATGGAAGTGGCCCAGAAGGCCAGGAAAGAGGGCAAAATTCGCTACCTCGGCTTCACAGGCCACACCGACCCGGCTGTGCACCTGGACATGTTGGAGCGTCATGACTGGGACGCGGTGATGATGACCCTCAACGTCGTGGACGCGCACTGGCACAGCTTCCAGAACCAGGTGCTGCCCAGGGTGGTGGAGAAGAACATGGGCGTGCTGGCCTTCAAGACCCTGTCGAAGGGGCGTTCCACGCTCCGCGCCCATACGGTCAGCGAGGGCCTGCGTTACGTCTGGTCGCTACCGGTGTCGGTACTGATCTCGGGTATGGACCGCATGGATTTCCTGGAAACGAATCTGGAGCAGGCCATGCAATTCCAGCCAATGTCGGCGGCCGAGAAGAAGGCGCTGTTGGCCCGTGTCAAGCCGTTCGCCGGTCCGGACGTCGAGTATTACAAGAAGGTGGTCAAGAAGACCTAGCCGGTCCCACGCCTGAAATTGGCGCTGGGCCGAACGACTCCGCTGCTGCATAGGCAGAACACGTAAGAGAGAGGAGCGACGCATGAACCGTCGAAAGTTCCTGCAATCGGCCGCTGCCTTGGCAGCGACACGCCACGCGCTGGACAGCTACGCGGCTCCGCCCGGCACGGGCACCGGCATTAGGCTGCGTCTCCTGGGCAGAACGGGCGAGAAAATCTCCATGATTGGCCTGGGCGGCTATGACCTGGGCGCGACTCGCGAGGAGAAGGAGTCGTTGCGCATGATGGACCACGCCATTGACGTGGGCGCCACGTTCTTTGACAACGCCTGGGAGTACCACGACGGCCTCAGCGAACAGCGTATGGGCAAGGCACTGGCGGCTCCCAGCAAGCGGCAGAAGGCCTTCGTGATGACCAAGGTGAAAGCGCGCGACGCCGCTGGCGCCCAGAAACAACTGGAGGACAGCCTGCGCCGCCTCCGGACTGACGTGATTGACCTGTGGCAGTTTCATAATCTGGAAACCTTCGAGGACGTGGCGACCATCTTCGGACCCGGCGGCGCCATGGAAGTGGCCCAGAAGGCCAGAAAAGAGGGGAAGTTCCGCTACCTCGGTTTCACGGGCCACACCGACCCTGCCGTACACCTGGACATGCTGGACCGCTATGACTGGGATGCGGTGATGATGAGCCTCAATGTCGTGGACGCGCACTGGCACAGTTTCCAGAACCAGGTGCTGCCCAAAGTGGTGGAAAAGAACATGGGCGTGGTGGCCTTCAAGACGCTATCGAAGGGGCGCGCCCTGGTCCGCGCCCATACGGTGAGCGAGGGCCTGCGCTACGTTTGGTCGCTGCCGGTGTCGGTGCTGATTTCCGGAATGGATCGCATCGACCTGCTGGAGGAAAACCTAGAGCTAGCCAGGACGTTCCAGCCGATGCCGAGGGCCGAAAAGCAGTCGCTGCTGGCACGCGTCAAGCCGTTTGCCGGCCCGAACATCGAGTGGTACAAGAAGGTGGTCAAGAAAGCGTAGCCCACGCGGTCCACGGCAGGGGTGACGCATCCCTGCTCGAGAGTGCCCCTCCCACGATTCCCGCGCGTTATAGAATTGCCCAACAGCTACCATGCGCGCCGTAGTCCAGCGGGTTTCCCGCGCTCAAGTCAAAGTGAACAGCCAGATCACTGGGCAAATCAGGCGCGGCCTGCTGGTGCTGCTGGGTGTCGGCGCTGCCGATGACGAGAAGGCGGCGCGTCACCTGGCGGAGAAGATCGCCCACCTGCGCGTCTTTGAGGACGACGAAGGCAAAATGAACCGCTCGTTGTTGGAAGCGCGCGGAGCCGTCCTGGTCGTCTCGCAATTCACTCTTTACGGCGACTGCCGCAAGGGGCGGCGCCCCAGCTTTGCTCGTGCCGCGCAGCCTGAGGAGGCGCGCGTTCTCTACGAAAAGTTTGTCCGGTCCCTTCAGGAGCTGGGCGTGCCGGTCGAGCAGGGTGTCTTCCAGGCCATGATGGACGTGGAGCTGGTGAACGACGGCCCGGTCACGCTGCTGCTCGATACTGAACGGCAATTTTGACTTCGGATTTCGATTTTCCCCATCGATCACTACAGCCACCGAGGCTACAAAGAGCACTCTTTCTCTCAGGCCGCCTAGAGTAAGTCCCCGCACAAGACCCTCGACCGCAACAGGCAAAGATGGCGGCGTGGGTGAGATGGTAGAATGCCTTTTTCAGGAGCGTGCTGAAGATGAACGTCCTGGTGCTGAATTGTGGCAGTTCCTCGGTGAAGTTCCAAGTGATCGAGACCAATAGCGACCGCATCGCCGCCCACACCGACGCGGTGCACCTGAGCGGCATGATCGAAAAAATCGGGACCGCGGAGGCTATCTTCACCCACACTTTCGGCGAACGCCCGCCGAAGCGCAGCATGGAAGAACTGTTGAACCACCATGCTGCCATCTCGCGTGTCGTAGGCTTGCTGAAACGGGGCCCGCAACCCAAGCCGGCAGAGACCGACTCGACCGCGAGCGCGCCCGCCCAGGAGCGGCGGCAGCAAAACGTCACCATCGAGGCCATCGGACACCGCGTGGTGCACGGGGGCGAGCACTTCACCCAATCGCAGCTGATGGATGAGGAGGTGCTCCATGGCATCGAGCGGGCGACTCCGCTGGCGCCGCTGCACAATCCCCATAACTTGAAAGGCTACTTCGTCTGCCGGGACCTGTTTCCTGAACTGCCGCAGGTGGCGGTCTTCGACACTGCCTTCCACCACACCCTGCCCCCGCGCGCCTTCCTTTACGGGCTGCCCTACGACTACTACCGCCGCCAGCGTATCCGGCGGTACGGGTTCCACGGTACTTCGGTCCGCTACGTCTTCTTCCGCTACCGACAACTGACCGGGGCGGAGGGCACCGCCGCCAACGTGATCGTCTGCCACCTGGGCAACGGCTGCTCGGTGACGGCGCTCGAGAACGGGCAGTCGGTGGACACTTCGATGGGGTTCACCCCGCTGGAAGGGGTGATGATGGGCACGCGATCGGGCGACATGGACCCAGCGATCCTGCTGCACTTGATGACCAAGGAGGAACTGGCGCCGCACGAGGTGGCCACCTTGCTGAACCGCTGGAGCGGTCTCTACGGGATCAGCGGCGAGTCCAACGACATGCGGACGGTGTTGAACTCGATGGCCGCCGGCGATGAGCGCTCGAAGCTCGCCGTCGAGGTGTTCTGTTATCGCATCCGCAAGTACATCGGGGCCTACTGGGCAGCGCTGGGGCGGCTGGACGCGCTGATCTTCACTGGCGGAATCGGACAGAACGCGGCCTTGGTCCGACAGATGATTTGCGAGCGGCTGGACGCACTGGGCTGCCAAATGGATGAGACCCGTAACCTGTCACTGGGCGGGCGGGAAGGCATGGTTTCGGTGCCGGACAGCCGCGTGGCCATCTGGGTCATCCCCACCGACGAAGAACTGCTCATTGCGCGAGATACCTACCGCGTGGTTCAAGGACTCCCGTTCCCGTAACCCGCAGGGACAGCTATGAAGGTCGCTATCATTGGAGCCGGGATCATCGGCCTGGCGCTGGCGCGGGAATTGCGGCGGCGCGGCGCCGACGTGGTCCTGGTGGAGAGGCAGGCGCCAGCCAGCGAAGCCACCTGGGCCGCCGCGGGCATGCTGGCGCCTTCGGCGGAGGCTGCCGCGCCCGGCGACTTTTTCGAATTGTGCGTGGAAGCGGCGGCTCGCTACCCGGACTACATTCGCGAGCTGGAACAGGAAACGGGCTTGGCCACCGGCTACTGTGCCCAAGGCGCGATGTTCCTGTACGACTCTGATGAAGCGCGCCGGGAGGTGGAGGCGCGCTTCTCCTGGCAGCGGGAACGGGGCATACCCATCGTGCATCTGGATGCCCAGGAAGTCCGGGTCCTGGAACCAGAGGTGCGGGCGCCGGGTGGTTATCTGTTGCCCGGTGAAAGCCATGTGGACAGCCGGCGCCTGGCTGCTGCGCTGGTCGAGGCCTGCCGCCGTTCGGGCGTTGATATCGTGAAGGGCACGGCAATCGAGGTGGCCTGGCAGAACACCGGGCAAGACAATCGTCCCGCGGGTGTCCTGTTGGACGATGGGTCGCGCCTCACCGCCGACGCCGTAGTGAACGCAGCAGGCGCCTGGGCTTCGACCGTTGTGGCTGTGGGAGCCGAGTCAGCAGCGATCCGTCCGGTCAAGGGCCAGATGCTCGCCGTGGCCGCCCCAGGCTGGTCGCTGACCCACGTCCTGCACGCTGTCGGGGTGTACGTAGTACCGCAGGGTGGGGGCCGCCTGTTTATCGGCAGCACGATGGAAGAGGCCGGATTTGATAAGACCGTGGACCCCGCCGTGATTGCTCGGCTGCGCGCCGCCGCCGAGCGGCTGGCGCCACGGTTGGCTCAATCGCCCACGGTCGAAACCTGGGCCGGATTGCGTCCGGCGTCTCCCGACGGGCGGCCCCGAATTGGGCCGACGACCCTGCCCGGTTACTTCCTCGCCACCGGACAGTTCCGCAACGGGATTCTGCTGGGGCCGCTGACCGCACAATTGCTTGCTCCTGTCATCCTCGGAGTGCCACCAGAGCCGCTGCTAACCCCGTTTCTACCTGACCCTCGTTTATTACCTGAGTAGTGACGAGGGACCAGCTAGGAGCCCACCGAGCGATCCAGCAACTCGATTCACCTGTTACCTATTGGGTTGTAGAAGTCACAGGGAGGGGTTTTCCCGGCGCCAGCAATTGCTCCTTGCGGTAAATAAGAGAGGTGGTGTTGTAGCTGGCAATCTCGAAAGCGTGGCCGTGGGTGATGGCGTCGGTGGGACAAGCTTCGACACAGTAGCCGCAGAAGATGCAGCGGTTGTAATCAATGTTATAGACCGCTGCATGGCGCTCGCCGGCGCTGATGCGCTGGGTTTCGGTGTTCTCGGCGGCCTCGATGTAGATGCAGTTGGAGGGACAGGCGGCGGCGCACAGGAAGCAGGCCACGCACTTCTCCAGCCCGTTCTCATCGCGCTGCAATACGTGCAGGCCCCGGAAGCGCGCTTCAAAGTGCGGGGGCTCGTCGGGATAATTTTCCGTCACCGTTGGCCGCCACAGGTTCTTGAAGGTCACCGCCATCCCCTTGGCCAGCGCTGACGCCGTCTTCCAAACTTCACCAACCATACGCGGGTACTATAACACGGAGTGTCGCAGGGCAAACAGCAGGGGCCACGCGCTTCTACGGAAGCAGCTGCTCAAACAGTGTCGTAACCGTTGGCTCAGGCGCGTGGGCCCAGCAGCTGAGAAATGTGGGTGGCGATCTGACGGCCGTGGAAGCGGCCGTTCTCAATGAAGATTTCGGCAGATTGCATGCCGGCGACCAGCACGCCAGCCAGGTAGACTCCGGCCACATTCGACTGGTAAGTTTCCGGGTCACAGGCGGGGCGACCGGAAACCGGGTCCAAGGTCACACCCAGCTGGTTCAGAAATTCCACCTCGGGGTGGTAGCCGGTCAGAGCCAGCACGAAATCATTCCTCAGCCGTTCGGTACCATTTCCTGATTGCAGCAGGATCCATTCCGGCTGGATCTCCCGGACCTCGGTGCTGAACAGGGCGCGGATTTCTCCATTCTTGATGCGATTCTCCAGATCCGGCTTTACCCAGTACTTCACCTTGTCAGAGATTGCCGCCCCGCGGTGAATCAACGTGACGCGGGCACCGTGCCGGTAAAGCTCCAGGGCGGCTTCGGCCGCCGAGTTCTTCCCGCCGATGACGGCCACATCGGTGTCGAAGTAGGGGTGAGCTTCGCGATAGTAATGAGAAACCTTTTCCAGTTGCTCGCCGGGAATGCCGAGCAGATTCGGCTGGCCGTAGTTGCCGGTAGCCAGTACCAGTTTGCGCGCGCGGTAGCAGCGATCCTGGCCGGAACGGGTGCGCGAGCTGACCGTGAAGTTTCCATCGGCACCCTCCACCTGTTGCGCGGTCTCGTACTGCCGGACTCGCAGACCGTAATGCTGGGCAACGCGCCGGTAGTATTTCAGGGTCTCGACCCGCGTGGGCTTGTCGCGCGCGGCGGTCAGGGGGATGTCACCGATCTCCAGTAATTCGTTGGTGGTGAAAAACACCATGTTGACCGGGTAGTTCACCAGGGACTGAACTAGGCAGCCCTTCTCCAGCACCACGTAGGAGAGGCCCCGGCGCAGGCACTCGATGGCGCAGGCCAGTGCGGTCGGGCCTCCCCCCACAATCAAAACGTCAAAACTCTCCATAGACACGCGGGGATTTCAGCGAAGCAGCAGGCGGGGTGAACTTCGCGGGCAGAGGCCTCCAATCACTGGAATTGCAGGTTCCGCTCGAAGTCCGCCGGGCTGGTCGCGGCATGCTTGGCCACGTCCATCGTGATGATTTCCGACCGGTAGAGTTCCGTCAGGTGCTGGTCGAAGGTCTGCATGCCGTACATCTCACGGCCCTTCTCGATGAAGTCTTTCATCGTGTCGGTCTTCTCCGGGTCCTCGATGCACTCCTGAATGGACTTGGTCTGGCGCATGATTTCGCAGGCCACCACCCGGCCGCTGTTATCGGCCTTGGGCAGCAGCCGCTGCGAAATGACGCCCTGCAAGACCTCAGCCAGGCGCATCCGCACCGTCGGCTGCTCGGCCGGATCAAAGACCGCGATCAGGCGCGAGACCGTCTTGGGCGCATCGGTGGTGTGCACGGTGGAGAAGACCAGGTGGCCGGTCTCGGCCGCCTTCAGGGCGGTGTCGACGGTTATGGCGTCGCGCATCTCTCCCACCAGGATGATGTCCGGGTCCTGGCGCAGAGCCGCGCGCAACGCCTTAGCAAAGCTCTCGGTGTCGGAGCCCACCTCGCGTTGGACGATGTTGGCCTTGCTGTCGCGGTATATGAATTCGATGGGATCTTCGATAGTGATGATCTTAGCGCTCCTGTTCTGATTGACGTGGTTGATCAGCGCGGCCAGCGTCGAGGACTTGCCGCTGCCGGTCGTGCCGGTCAGCAGCACCAGACCACGGTCCGCCATGGCGATCTTTTCCAGTACCGGAGGCAGGCCAAGCTTTGTGAAGTCCGGGACGTTGAACGGGATGTGCCGCAGGACCAGCGATAGCGAGCCGCGTTGACTGCAGATGTTGACGCGGAACCGGCCAACCTCCGACAGGCTGTAAGAACAATCGTAGTCCGTGATTCCCTGGACGAAGGAGGCCACGTTCTCACGAGTGCACTTCCGCCCCGAGAGCAAAATGCCCGCGGCAATCGTAGCCACATCCGCGGGGGTCAACGGGGTTGGGTCCGCAGGCGGAGTCATCTCCCCTTTCAGCCGTATGCGAAATCCGCTTCCTACGACGATGTGCACGTCGGAAGCGCCCTTGTTGACAGCTTCCCGCAAAACGTTATTGAAGCGGTCAAACGCAGTGACGGGTCTTGTAGCAGTTGGGGTGGTCGCCATAGCAGCCTCTCCCTAAGGACACACAGAGATTCGAGCCCAGGACCGAGCGAGTATTTATGGTAGCGAGCCAGCGAGGAACTGTCAACAACTGGCACCGAAAATGAAGCTGCTTCTGGTAAGGTTTGGAGCGTGGCTGGCTTGCGCAAACGGACAGCCTTCTTCGGCGGCGTGTCCGCGCTGCTACTGCTAGCGCTGGCTGCCCACTACATTCGTTCCCCGCGAGTAGCCCCGGACCACCGCTTTTGCGCGCGGGTCATTGATGGCGACACAATCGTCTTGGATGGCGGCGTGTTGGATGCCGGCGAACGCGTGCGCCTGATCGGCGTCGACACCCCCGAGAAAGACGACCCGCGCCCGCGTGTGCGACAGCTGGCGGCCGAGGCCACCGACTTCACCCGACGCCTGTGCCAGCGGCGCGCCATACGCCTGGAGTACGATTTCGAGCGCCAGGACCGTCATGGCCGTACCCTGGCCTACGTCTTCCTGAAGGACGGGACCTTCGTCAACGCCGAGATCGTGCGGCAGGGCTACGGCTTCGCCTACACGCGCTTCCCCTTTCGCTACCTGGAGGAGTTCCGTGCCTACGAGCGCGAGGCGCGGGCCGCCGGGCGGGGTCTGTGGGCGAGCCATCCCTCTCCCCTCACTCCTCGCCGCTCCCGTTAAGTTCCAGGTAACTTCCATTGTCGAGCCTATAATGAAGCTGTGAAACTGGCTCTGGGACAGATCAACACCACGGTCGGCGACCTGGCCGGCAACGTCCAGAAGATGGTGGACTTTGCGCGCCGGGCACGCGAGGCCGGCGCCGAATTGATCATCTTTCCCGAGCTGGGCATCTCCGGCTACCCACCCCGAGACCTGGTGGAAAAGCCCTCGTTTCTCGAGCGCAACCAACAGGAGCTGGAACGCCTGGCACAGGAGACGGCTCGCCTGCCGATCCAGGTGATCTGCGGCTATGTGGGCCGGGCCGAACAGGAAACTGGTAAAGCGGCGACCAACAGCGCGGCGCTGCTGGCCGGCGGCCGCGTCCAGTTTCTCCAGCGCAAGATGTTGCTGCCCACCTACGACGTCTTCGACGAGGCGCGCCACTTTGCGCCCGCCGGACGCCAGTCTCTGTTCTCCCTATGCGGGCAACAGGTAGCCCTCACGATCTGCGAAGACATCTGGAACGACAAGACCTTTTGGGTCCGGCGCCGCTACGAGCGCGACCCTGTCGAGGAACTATTGGGCCACGGTGCGGCCCAGGGCGCGACTCAGGGTGCGACATTGTTAATCAACATTTCCGCTTCTCCCTACTCCATGGGCAAGCGCGAGTTCCGGCACCGCATGCTCGAAGCACTGGCGACGCGCTATCGTGTCCCGGTTGTACTGGTGAACCAGGTGGGGGGAAATGACAGCTTGGTGTTTGACGGCTCTAGCGCCGTCGTGGACGCCGCCGGCGTTACGCGCGCCCGCGCCCGCGCTTTCGAGGAAGACCTTTTACTCTACGACACCGCCACCAACCGGGGTGAGGTACGCGACTTGCTGGAAGATGAGTGCGAAGCTGTCTACCGCGCCCTCGTGGTGGGCACGCGTGATTACGTCCGCAAGTGCGGGTTTCGTAAGGCGCTGGTCGGCCTAAGTGGAGGCATTGACTCTTCGCTGACCGCTTGCATCGCCGCGCAAGCTCTGGGCGCGGAGAACGTCACCGGGGTAGGCATGCCCGGCCCCTACTCTTCCCCAGCCAGCCTGGAGGATGCGCAGGCCCTGGCCAGCGGGCTGGACATTGCGTTCCACACTGTACCCATTGGCGACATCTGGCAGGCCTACCGGGACGCAATGGCAGGCGTGTTTACGGGCCTGCCCGAAGACGTCACCGAGGAGAACCTGCAGTCACGCGCCCGCGGCAACGTGCTGATGGCGCTATCCAACAAATTTTCCGCGCTGGTGCTGAGCACGGGCAACAAGAGTGAACTGGCCATGGGCTACGCCACCCTGTACGGCGACATGGCCGGTGGCCTGGCGGTGATCGCCGACATCCCCAAGACGATGGTGTATGAGCTGGCCCGGGTGGCCAATCGCCCCCAGCACCTGGGCGGTGCTGTCCCGGAGCGGGTCTTCGACAAACCACCTTCCGCCGAACTCCGGCCCAATCAAAAAGACACCGATTCCCTGCCCCCCTATGAAGTTCTGGACACGATTCTCAAGGGCTACATTGAGGAGGTCGAGTCGCCCGCGGAAATTGCCGTCAGGAACGACCTGCCGCCGGAGCTGGTGCGCCAGATCTGCCAACGGGTGGACGGCAACGAATACAAGCGCGAGCAGGCCGCCCCCGGCCTGAAGGTCACTTCCAAGGCCTTCGGCGTCGGCCGCCGCTTCCCCATCGCCCAACGCTTTTCTGAATAGGAAGCCGTCTTCGATCCCTGTCGTTAGTGGAAATTCCTGAACGCGATGGCAACGCTTCGGTAGAGGATCAGTTTTCGCGGCGAGTTTTGAACCTCATCCGCCAGTACCTAAAGCGAACCGCAGGGGTCGTTCCCGCTTATTTTTTCCATCCACTTTTTACTGAGACGGCGCTTTAATCCTTCCAGTTCCACCACTTCAATTTCTTCGGGTCATGCTTTACATGTGACGCATAATACACTGCGCATCGACACGTATACAGGACACACTTATCCACATGACGGCCTTCATACTGCTCAAGTTTTTTGTATAGCTTCTCTGGATCTTTATATTTTAAGTCACCGACCGAACGAATGTCGATGTTCCATAAGTCGCGCGCAAGCGCCTTCCCTATACCAGGAATTATCTGTAGTCGAATAGCTCTTTGCGTCTTATTGCCCATAGCATCGTTAGATTTTCTAGAGCGTGCTATCCGGCTTTATGAGCAAGAGCCGGGCGGGGAGATAGCTACCGCCCGGCTTGGAGCGTACGTTCGGCGGTGGGAGCGATGGACGCGTGCCGGGCTCGCCGAATGGAACTCAAACATGCCTGTGCGGTGGCCGACTCCGCTCTGTGGGCGTCTCAGGGGAATAAGTCCATCACCTGTTGGCATGCCGGTCCCTTGAGAAACTTGTTCCATGTCGTTTTGACTCCCTTCCTGAGTCCCTTCTGTTTAACTATATTAGCCGACTCTTGCCTCTGCAGGACGTTACTGCATCTGCCGGCCCCCTTGGCCGTGCGGTCATACACTGCTAACAATCCTCGGGTCGTGTCCGCGCTGCCGTCTGCTGTGCCCATCGCCCGCACCTCTGCCTGCCCCTGTGTCACTATGCATTGTGCCCCTGTGCGGGTCCCACCGGTCGCGCTGTCTGTCTCGGTTTCGAATGCTCCAATCACAATGACAAAATCCGCCTGGCATTCCGCGAGTGTGGCCTGCGGATATGCGGCTGACGGCATCATCAACGATGCCACCAAACACAACCCCATCACCGTCCACAGCCTGCTAACATCCCTTGCCATAAACTTTCCCTCCTGTTGATTTGTACGACTATCTTCCAACTCAACCCGCGTGCGACCAAACCTAGACCTTGGGGGGTAATAGGGAGTAGATGATTCTATCCTTTACGTCACTTAGGTTGTCAATATTTATCTGAACTTCAATTAATTGTGTGAGTACTGGTAGTCCCGGTACTGATTTTCCGAAAGGGCTTAGGCAGCGCGAATCCCAATTGGCAAAGCTCCAAGCAGAACTGGATGACATGAGGCGATCCTTCCGCTCGGCCCATTTCTGAGAGAGTAAATAAATCGCCACTAGCGGGCCAGTGTTTACCGATGCTGCCACGCAGCCCACTTTGCCGTATAACGCCTTTTCCGGAAATTGACCTACTACCAACGCTTCTTGCGCTCGCGGCCGCGCCCTGTATAGTTAGGGCGGCATGAGGAGCGCGTTGGCACTGCTGTTGCTTGCCGCCCTGGCTGCGCTGCAAACCAGCGCGCCAGAGCCGCAATGGCCGGGGCTGAAGCCGGAAGGCTTCCTGCTGTTCAACGGTTGGCGGCTGGCGCCGACCGGCATCCAGGTGCCGCTGCCCGACACATTGCCCATGAGTCTGGCCCTCCACCCCGACGGGAAGCAGCTGTTCGTTCTCAGCGCTGGCTACACGCAGCCCTCGGTGCTGATCCTGGATCCGTCGGCACCCGGTCGCGAAGGCGGAGTCACTCGCGTCGCCCTCAGCCATGCCTGGCTGGGTCTGGTGATCCATCCGGAGGGTGACAGCTTCTACGTGCCGGAAGGCAACGCCGGCACGGTGCGCGAGTTCGTGCTTACCGAGGGCGAAATCAAGCCCGAGCGCGAATTCGAGCTTTTTCAAGGGGTGGTAAATCCGCTGGCACTAGGGCGCGCGCGCTGGGACCCCAACAACTTCCTGGGCGACGCGGCTTTGCACCCCGACGGGCAGCGCCTCTACGTAGCCGACATGCAAGCCGGACTGGTGTACGAAGTGGGCCTGAAGAAGGGGACGGTCGAGCGTAAGATCCGGGTGGGTGCCCATCCTTACCGAGTCTTGGTGTCCTCCGACGGAACTCGCCTGTACGTCAGCAACTGGGGCAGCAGCAACATCAGCGTGATCGACGCCGCCACAGGGAGCGTCGAGGCCACCTTCGCCAGCGGGGCACATCCCTCCGACATGTTGCTGGCACCGCGCGGCCGACTGTACGTGGCCTGCGCCAACACCAATGCGGTCTACGTGCACGACGCTGAGACCGGAGCGGTGCGCGAGCGCATTTCGGTGGCGATGCACCCGAAGGCGCCACCGGGCAGCACGCCCAATGCACTGGCGCTCGCGCCCGACGGCAGCCGCTTGTACGTGGCCAATGCCGACAACAACGTGGTGGCGGTGGTCACGCCGGGCCCTGTCGAGTCCCGCGTAGAGGGCTTCATTCCCACTGGCTGGTATCCGACGGCGGTCGAGGTTTCAGCTGATGGGAGGCGGTTGTTCGTCGCCAACGGCAAAGGCCACGGCAGCCAAGCCAACCCGGGCGGGCCGCGGCCGGACCGTCCCATGACTCCGCAAACCGAGTACACGCCCGGCATCCAGCGAGGCTCCCTGAGTATCATTAACGTGCCGGACGAGGCTCAGCTGAAGATTCTGACGCGGCGCGCGCTGGCCGCCTCGCCCTACCGCGACGAGCTGCTGGAGAGGGCGCCCGGCACCGGCACGGTGATTCCCACACAGCCGGGCGGAGCGACGCCGATCCGCCACGTCATCTACATCATCAAGGAAAACCGCACCTACGACCAGGTCTTCGGCGACATCCCGGAAGGCAATGGCGATCCGTCACTGGTCCTGTTCGGCGAAGAGGTCACACCCAACCAGCACCGGCTGGCGCGCCAGTTCGTGCTGTTCGACAACTTCTACGCTACAGCCGACGTGAGTGCCGACGGCCACAACTGGTCCATGGGTGCGCTGGCCAGCGACTACGTGCAGAAGCTTTGGCCATCGACCTATGGGGGACGTCGCGCCATTTACGACTACGAGGGCCAGGACCCGACCAGCCGCCCGCCCGGCGGCTACCTGTGGGACGCCGCTCTGCGGGCCGGCGTGAGCTTCCGCGTCTACGGCGAGTGGACCGAGAATCCAGAGGACCCAAAGCAGCCGGTCAAGCCCCGAGTGAAGGAGCTGGAAGGGCACGTTGCACCCTTCTTCCGCAATTTCGACGTCAACTACTCTGACCGGCAGCGTGCCGAGGAGTGGCTGCGCGAGTTCCGCCAGTTCGAGAAGAAGGGGAATCTGCCGCAGCTCCAGATCGTGCGCTTGCCCAACGACCACACCGCCGGCACCCGCCCCGGTGCCTGGACGCCTCGCGCCATGGTGGCCGACAACGACCTGGCTCTGGGACGCATCGTCGAGGCCGTGACCCACAGTCGCTACTGGAAGGAAACCGCCATCTTCGTGGTGGAGGATGACGCGCAGAACGGCCCGGACCACGTGGACTCGCACCGCTCAATCACGCTTCTCATCAGTCCCTATGCCCGGCGCGGCGTGGTGGACAGCACCCTGTACTCCACGGTCAGCGTGCTGCGCACTATGGAGCTGATCCTGGGCCTGCCGCCCCTGACGCAGTACGACGCGGCCGCCACCCCAATGTATGCCGCCTTCACCGAGAAACCCGACCTGCGCCCCTACACCGCTGTGGAGCCGAAGGTGAACCTGAATGAGCGAAACTCGCCGGAGGCTCCCGGCGCCGCCACCTCAGCCCGCATGGACTTTGGTGACGTGGACCGCATCAATGACCACGAGCTGAATGCGGTCCTCTGGCGTGCCATCAAGGGCGATGTCCCCATGCCCGCTCCCCTCCGTAGCGCCTTCCCTACGTTTTTAGCCCCCGGAACCAGCGATCCGGGCGAATAAGCTCGCTATGTAGGCTCGGATGGATTCTTGTTCTCCTATTAGATACGGTGAGAACTGAAACTAATCGTTTAAGGTTGTCAGCGGCGGAATCCACCGCCTACGACCGTGAATCGAATGGAGGTTGTGATACCATCCGCTGAGGGGCCAATGCAGTGTCAGTGCATGAAGCAGACCAACATCCCGCAGGCCACCAGGTTGTTCACCGACTTTCTCTACCAATTTGATCGCGTCCGGTCCTTCTACAGCTTTGCCCCGTTCGACGACGCATCGCTTTTTCAGGCCGCCAAGTCGGTCACCTACTCTGGGGAAACCCGCGCGGCGGTGGCCGAGGTTCTAGAGGAACAGAGCAAGCGGTTCGGAGCCACTGAGCTTACCCGACGCAACCTCGAACGCTTCCGGCGGGGCTCGGCGGCGGTGGTGACCGGGCAGCAGGTGGGCCTGTTCACAGGCCCCGTGTTCGCTTTCTACAAAGCGCTCACGGCCATCCACATGGCCGAGCGGCTGACTGTCGCGGGCCTGGATTGCGTGCCCGTCTTCTGGCTGGCTACCGAAGACCACGACCTGGAGGAAGTCAACCACGCCTTCCTGCTCGACGCCGACTACCAGCTGCACCGCATCGCCGACCAGGGGGGACCGCACGTGCCGAATTCGCCGGTCGGCGAAGTGACCTTGAGCGCAGGATTTTCTCAGCAGACCGAGCAGGCCATCCGCTTGCTTCCGGAAAACGCCTGGAAGCCGGAACTCGCCCGGGCGCTTGAGGAAACGTATCGTCCCGGAGCAACCTTCGGAAGCGCCTTCGGGTGTCTGATGGCCCAACTGATGGGCCAACGCGGGGTGTTGCTGCTGGACTCGATGCATCCGCGCTTGCACCAGCTAGCGAGGGGTCTATTCCGGCGCGCCCTGGAGTCGGCCGACGAACTGCGCCAGGCGTTGCTGGAGCGCAACCGGGAACTCGCCAAGGCCGGCTACCACGCCCAAGTCCATGTAGGGAACCATTCCACTTTGTTGTTTCAGCGCGCCGGCGGCCAGCGCACTGCCTTGCGGCACCGCGACGGCGAATTCCTGGTGGGTGACGAGCGGCGGAGCACCGTGGAATTGCTGGACCACCTGGAGCGCTCCCCCGACGATTTCTCACCCAACGTCCTGCTGCGCCCGGTCTTGCAGGACTATTTGTTGCCCACCGTCGCCTACGTTGGGGGGCCGGCCGAAGTTGCATACCTGGCCCAGGCCAGCGTCCTCTACCTCCGCCTGCTGGGCCGCATGCCGGTGATTCATCCCCGGGCCAGTTTCACGCTGCTGGACGCGCGTGCCTCCGAGCTGCTCGAGCGCTACCAGGTGACACCGTCAGATGTGCTGGCCGGCTCGCAGCTGCTCCGCGAGAAGATGGGCGAGCAGCTTTTGCCCGCGGAGCTGGCAGCAACTTTCGCACGGAATGAGCGTCAGCTCGAGGAGCTGCTGACCCATCTGCGTCAGCAAATGGAGGGTTTCGATCACACCCTAGCCGAAGCTGTGGCTACGTCCGCGAACAAAATGAACTACCAACTGGCCAAGATCAAGCGCAAGGCTGCCCGTGCCGCCGGTCTCCGTTCCCGCCAGATGGAGCGGGACGCGGTTGTTTTAGAAAACCTGATTTACCCGCAGAAGAACCTGCAGGAGCGGATCTACAGTGGAGTTTCCTTTCTGGGGCGGTTTGGCCCAGAATTACTCGATCGCCTTTATCAACGGATTTCACCAAACAGTGCCGACCACCAGGTTCTGGCCCTCTGACCCGACCCCGTCTCTCAGCCGCCGGCTTTTCGCTGCCTGCTGAAAGGTACGGCGGCGCAGCCTGAGTAACGGCCGCCGGGCCTCATCCCCAGCGGATCAGCCGTCGGATCAGGAAGTGGCTCTGGCCGCGATGCAAAGCTATGGCTGGCGGTCAAGCCGCCGTTACTCTCTTTCGGTGAGCATCAGCCTGCGCAGGGCCGCTACGATGGTTCGCCAAGCATCAGCTTACGCAAGGCGGTTTCGGCCGTCGTGTGCGCCAGTGCCAGCACAGTGTCGTGTGAGTGGAAAGCGGTGTCGCCACTCGGCACCAGAGCCTGGCCGTCGCGCAGCACCGTGACGATGCTGGTCTCGGGAGGGAACACGATGTCCTTCAATTTCTTACCTACCACGGGCGAAGTGGCGTCCAACGAAAACTCCAGGATTTCCAGGTCGCCGGTGTGGATGTTCATCAGCGTTCGAATCCGGGTGGCTGGCACCACGCTTTCAATCACCTCGCTAATGATTGCCGTGGAGCTGACGGTGACGTCCACGCCCAGTTTCTGCATCACGGCTTCATTCCTGGGGTTCTTGACGCGGGCGATCGTCTTGGGGATTCCAAAGTGGAATTTGGCCACCTGGCAGGCGATCAGGTTGTGGTGGTCGTGGTTGGTGACGGCCACAAACACGTGGCACCGATTCGCGCCCGCCTTCTCCAGAATCTCGGTGGTCGAACCGTCGCCCCGGAGCACGGGACAATCTAGCTGGTTGGAAACCTTCGCGTAAACCTCCGGGTTAGATTCGATGAGAGTAACTTCGTTGCCCTTGTTGAGCAGCATGCGAGCCAGGTAGTAGCCCACTCTGCCACCGCCCACCACGAGAATGTAGCAGGGCTGCTGAAACTCGCCGGCCCGGATTGGCTCCGGGGCTGGGGTCGGCTGCCGTTCATCCAGGACACGACGGACCTCCTCGAAGGCGGTCTCGGTGCGGGCCGAAACCCCCTGCAGGGTCAGCGCCAGGAATTCGGCGGCGGCCACGGTGAAGGCCATGGTCTCAATGCCGCCAGCATGAAAGCTTTGCTCGCGCTGCGTGTCATAGACCACGGCCACAACCCGGGGCGCCTTGAACAAGGACTTGGCAATCTGGGCGGCCATCAGGTTGGTGTTCTCGTCGCGGGTCAGGGCAAACACCACGTCGGCCTTCTCGGCGCCCGCTTCGCGCAACAGGTCCGGGTCGGTGGCATCGCCAAAGACCACGCGAGCGCGTATATCGCGCGCGGCCCGCTCCAGCACCCGGCGGTCCTTGTCAATGACGGTGATGTGGTGGTCTTCCAGGCTAAGCCGCCGGACCGTTTGCACACCCACGCGCCCGTATCCGATCACAATGATGCGCATAAGCTCATTGTAGCGCGCACGGCCCAGTTGCAGCCAGAGCCGCCCACGCAGAGGAGGGCACCAACAGCAGCCGGGGATTCGACGCGGGCGCCCAGGCGGGGCTCAGTCTCCGGGAGTTACCGGATCCATGCGTTGACGTCGTCGTTTTCTCACGCCTATCATGGAGGGCCGCGCCGCATTCGGGCAAAGAAGAGTTCGTATGTGTGAAAGCAAACGGGTACTGGCATCTCTCCTGCTGTCCCTAGTGATTCTGCTGGCAAACGCACGAGGCGAGGAGGCGAAGTCCAGCAGCCAAGGCGAGCGCTTTCGCCAGTTCCTGGCCGAGGACTGGAAGCGCCGCATGGAGAACAACCCGGAGTTCGCCACCTTCATCGGCTATCCCGGGTACAACCATCGCTGGACAGACCAATCCTGGGAGGGCATCCAACAGCGGCACCAGCGGAAGAAGGAGTCGCTCGAAAAGCTGGAGTCGTTCGACCGCTCCCAGCTCGGCCCTTCTGACAAGCTCAACTACGACCTCTACAGGAAAAATCTGAGGCAGCGACTGGAGAGCGACTTGTACCCGCGCGGACTCAAGGGCGAGCCCGGCTTCGGCGGTCCGATGCCCGTTAACCAGTTGGGCGGGCCGCAGCAGCGCCCGGCGCACGTCATCGACGCTATGCCCACCTCCACGGTGAAGCAGTACGAAAGCATCGTGGCGCGTCTTGAGGCACTACCGACTTACATCATGCAGAACCTGGAGTTGATGAGGCGAGGGCTTGCTCGCGGGCTGACGCCGCCGAAGATTACCTTGCGCAACGTGCCCGAGCAGGTGCAGGCCCAAATGGTGGGCGAACCGATGGAAAGTCCATTGCTGCGCCCCTTCAAGAAGTTTGCCGACTCGATTCCCGAGCAGGACCGAAACAAACTCACGGCAACGGCAAAGAAGACCTACACCGAGGGCATCCGTCCGGCCTATCAGCAACTGCACGATTATCTGGTCAAGACCTACATCCCGGCAGCACGGGAAGAGACGGCTCACAACGCGTTGCCAGACGGCAAAGCCTGGTATACCTACCTCGTCCTCCTGTACACCAGCACCGACCTGAACCCGGAGCAGATTCACGAAACCGGTCTCGCGGAGGTGAAGCGTATCCGGGTGGAGATGAACAAAATCATCAGGAAGACCGGATTCGAGGGGAGTCTGGCGGAGTTCCGCAGATTCCTGCAAAGCGATCCGCAATTCTTCTACACCGACAAAGAAGAACTACTGCGCGACTACCGTGCCACCGCCAAGCGCGCCGACGCGGCCACGGTTAAGCTCTTCCGGCGGCTGCCACGCCTGCCCTACGCCATCCGGCCGGTCCCGAGGTACGCGGAGAAATCCGCCCCCGGCGCCTACTTTCGGCCGGGTTCGGTTCAGTCCGGGAGGCCGGGCACCTTCTTCGTCAATACCTACGACCTGAAGAGCCGCCCGAAGTGGGAGATGGAAGCCCTAATTCTCCACGAGGCCGTCCCTGGTCACCACTTCCAGAATGCCATCTCTCTGGAGCTGGAAGGCCTTCCCGAGTTCCGCAAGCGAAACTACGTCGGCGCCTACATCGAAGGGTGGGGCCTTTACGCGGAAACACTGGGCGAGGAGATAGGCTTCCTGGAGGACCCCTACTCGAAGTTCGGGCAGTTGAATTATGAAATCTTTCGGTCGGCGCGGTTGGTGGTCGATACCGGACTGCACGCCAAGGGCTGGTCACGGCAGCAGGCCATTGACTTCCTCAAAGAAAACACGGCCCTGCCAGAACATTCTATTGTGGTTGAAGTTGACCGCTACCTCGTCATCCCCGGTCAAGCCTTGGCGTACAAGTTCGGCCAGTTGAAGATCAGCGCCCTGCGTCAATACGCCAGCCGGGAACTCGGCGACGCCTTCGACCTCCGTGCCTTCCACGACCAAGTGCTGGGAAACGGTGCGCTGCCGCTCGACATCCTCGAGGCGCACATCAAGGAATGGGTCGCCAGGCAGAAAGTCAAATCCGAAAAACCAGATTAGGAGACTGCGACCTGGGGCTTGGACGTCGGGACCTTGGGCTTAGCATGCAGGTCCTGGAGGGCAAACACGCGCGGGGCCCCGCGTTGCAGCGCCTCAATGCCAGCCACCGCGGCCCTTGCACCAGCCAGCGTGGTGATGCAGGGAATGCGGCGTTGCAGAGCAGCCCCGCGGATGGCCTGCTCGTCAAAGTAGGAATGAGCGCCAAGCGGTGTGTTGATGATCAGCGTAATCTCTCCGCCCTTGACCCAGTCCACCGCGTTGGGCCGGCCCTCGTTGATCTTAAATATGCTCTTCACCGGCAGCCCGACGGCGGAAACCGCTGCTGCCGTGCCTCGGGTGGCCAGAAGTTCGAAGCCAGCGTCGCGCAACCGGTGGGCCAACTTGACGATTTCGGGTTTGTGCCGATCGGGCACGCTCAAAAACACCTTGCCGTGAAGCGGCAGTCGCTGCCCTGCGCTGAGCTGGGCCTTAGCGAAGGCTTCCCCGAAATCGCCGCCCACGCCCATGACTTCCCCGGTTGACTTCATCTCCGGACCCAAGCTGCCGTCCACTCCTTCAAATTTGTCGAAGGGGAACACGGGCGATTTGACGAAGGCGGGACGGCAGGGCAGCTCGCCGGTCGCGTAGCCGAAGTCGCGCAGCCGCCGGCCCATCATCAGTCGGGCAGCCAGCTTGGCCAGCGGCACCCCGGTGGCCTTGCTGACGTAGGGCACGGTGCGCGATGCGCGCGGGTTGACCTCCAACACGTACACCTTGCCGTTCTGAATGGCGTACTGCACGTTCATCAGCCCCACCACGCTCAGCGCGCGGGCCAACCGAATCGTATAATCGCGCAGGGTGGCGATCTGCTCCGGTCCCAAGGAAACGGCCGGCAGCACGCAGGAGCTATCGCCGGAGTGGATGCCCGCCTCCTCGATGTGCTCCATAATGCCGGCGATCAGCACCTGCTCGCCGTCGGCCAGCGCGTCCACGTCCACCTCGGTGGCCTCCTCCAGGAACCGGTCCACCAGGACCGGGCGCTCCTGTGAGTACTCCACCGCCTGCTTCATGTACTGCTCGACGGTATCTTCGTCGTAAGCAATCACCATGGCGCGCCCGCCCAGCACGTAAGAGGGCCGCAGCAGCACCGGGTAGCCGATTTGCTCCGCCACCCGCAGCGCCTCCGGCACGCTGGTGGCAGTGCCGTTTTGCGGCTGTGGGATGCCCAGCGACGTTAGCAGTTTGCCAAAGCGCTGGCGGTCCTCGGCCAGGTCAATCGAGTCCGGTGAGGTGCCCACGATGGGCACCCCGGCGCGCTTCAACTCCAGGGCCAGGTTCAGCGGCGTCTGGCCGCCGAACTGAACGATGACCGAGCCGGGGCGCTCGCGCTCGAACACATTCATCACGTCCTCGAAGGTGAGTGGCTCGAAGTAGAGGCGGTCGCTGGTGTCGTAGTCGGTGGAGACCGTCTCAGGGTTGCAATTGACCATGATGGTCTCATAGCCGTCCTCGTGGAGGGCAAAGGAGGCATGGCAGCAGCAGTAGTCGAATTCGATGCCCTGCCCGATGCGGTTGGGACCGCTGCCTAGGATCATCACCTTGTCGCGATCTGTGGGGTCAGCCTCGTCCTCCATCTCGTAGGAGGAGTAAAGGTACGGGGTGTAGGACTCAAACTCGGCCGAACAGGTGTCCACGCGCTTGAATACGGCGCGGATGCCGTCACGCAGGCGGCGCTGGCGTACCTGCTGCTGGCTGACGGGTGCCCCGTCCAGTGTCAGCAGGCCTGCCAGGCGCGTGTCGCTTAAACCAAAGCGCTTGGCCTGGCTCAGTCTCTCGACCGAAACCGCCTCCAGGTCCTGACTCTCCAAGCTGGCCTGCGTCCGGCAAATCTCGTGGAGCTGCTGGAGGAACCACGGGTCGATCCCGGTCAGTTGCGCCACTTCCTCCACCGCGTATCCGTGGCCCAGCGCGTAGCGCAAATACGTCAGCCGCTCGGGGTGAGGTGTCACCAGCCGTTGTGAGAGCAGCTTCGGGTCCACCTGGTCGTCTTCGAGCCGACGGCCAGTTTCCAGCGACCGTATGCCCTTCAGCAACGCTTCCTTAAAGGTTCGCCCGATGGCCATGACTTCGCCCACCGATTTCATCTGGGTCCCCAACGTGTCGTTGGCTCCGTGAAATTTCTCAAACTGCCACTTGGGGATTTTCACCACCACGTAATCCAAGGTGGGCTCAAAGCAGGAAGGCGTCTTGCGCGTGATGTCGTTGGGAATTTCCTCCAGCCTGTAACCAACCGCCAGCTTCGAGGCGATCTTGGCGATGGGGAACCCGGTGGCCTTCGAGGCCAGGGCCGAGCTGCGTGAGACGCGCGGGTTCATCTCGATCACCACCATGCGCCCGTTCTCGGGATGGATCGCGAACTGAATGTTCGAGCCGCCGGTTTCCACGCCCACCTCGCGAATGACCAGGATGGCGGCATCGCGCATCGCCTGGTACTCGCGGTCGGTGAGCGTTTGCGCCGGAGCCACGGTGATGGAATCGCCGGTGTGCACCCCCATAGGGTCGAAGTTCTCGATGGAGCAGATGATGATGACGTTGTCGGCCAGGTCGCGCATCACCTCCAGCTCGAACTCCTTCCAGCCCAGCACGCTCTCCTCGACCAGGACTTCGTGCACCGGGCTGATCTCCAGGCCGCGGGCGAGTAGCCTCGCGAACTCTTCGGGGTTGTAGGCCATGCTGCCCCCGGCGCCTCCCAGCGTGAACGAGGGTCGGATGATGACCGGATAGCCCATTTTGGCGGCAAACCCGGCCCCGTCTTTCACGTTATTCACCAGGATGCTGCGGGGCGTGTCCAGGCCGACGCGCTTCATGGCGTCCTTAAACATCAGGCGGTCCTCGGCCATCTTGATGGCCCGCAGGCCTGCGCCGATCAGCTCCACGCCATGTTTTTCCAGTACGCCCGCCTCGGCCAGCTCCACCGCAAGGTTCAGGGCTGTCTGCCCGCCCACGGTGGACAGCAGCGCTTCGGGCCGCTCACGCTCAATGATGGCCTCCACGTAGGCGCGCCCCAGCGGCTCCACGTAGGTGCGGTCGGCCAGATCCGGATCGGTCATGATCGTGGCCGGGTTAGAGTTGACCAGCACGATCTGGAAACCCTCCGCGCGCAGCGCCTTGCACGCCTGCGTGCCCGAATAGTCAAACTCGCACGCCTGCCCGATGACGATCGGCCCCGATCCCAGGATCAGAATCTTCTGAATGTCGGTTCGCTTAGGCATCCCTCTGGCCTGGAACTATCTTCTAGACCCAATTCTACTTTCTTTACCCCCCCTGCCCTACCCTGTCATCCCGAGCGAAGCGAGGGACCTGCTTTTCCATACCTTCCTCTGCCAAATCGTCCCATGTTGGATTCGTCTCGCTGATCAAGGCCACCTTTTTCTCGCGCCGCCAGCCCTTGACTTGCTTCTCGCGGCTGGTCGCCGCACGAACATTTGCAAATGTCTCAAAATAAATCAGCCGATGAATTCGGTACTTCTTCGTAAAGCCCTCGATTAGCCCATGCTTGTGTTCGAACACCCTTCGCCTCAGATCATTCGTTACACCGGTATACAGAGTGCGTGACCGGCTGGCCAGTATGTAAACGTAGAACTGTGGCAAAAGCAGGTCCCTCGCTTCGCTCGGGATGACAAACTAGGGGCTCTTTTTGCATTCCTCCATCAGCTTCACAAAATCCTGAAACAGATAGAGCGAATCGTGCGGACCAGGCGCTGCCTCCGGATGGTACTGCACGCAGAAGACGGGCTCAGAGCGGTGCCGGAAACCCTCGAGCGTTTGGTCGTTCAGGTTCATATGCGTCGGCTCCACCTCGCTCCGGTTCAGCGAATCTGGGTCCACCGCGAAGCCGTGATTGTGCGAGGTGATCTCCACCTTCCCGGTCGCCAGGTTCTTCACTGGATGGTTGGCGCCATGGTGGCCGAATTTCAGCTTGTAGGTCTTGCCACCTAGAGCCCGACCAAGAACCTGATGTCCGAGGCAGATGCCAAAGATGGGCTTGCGGCCAATCAGGCGGCGAACCTGGGCGGCTTGCGCTTCGAGCGGCTCCGGGTCGCCGGGGCCGTTCGAGAGAAATATGCCGTCCGGCTCCAGCGCCAGCACCTCCTCGGCGCTAGTCAGCGAAGGCACCACAGTGACGCGGCAACTTTCCAGTACCAGCCGGCGCAGGATGTTGCGCTTGATACCGTAGTCATAGGCCACCACGTGGTAGCGCGCCGGCGGGACCTCTCCCCCCGCGCTCGATGTGCCGGCCGGCTCGGTCCACAGGTAGCTTTGCTGGGTGGAGACGGCTGTCGCTAGGTCCCGGCCCGCCATGGGAGGAATCGAGCGAGCCATGGTGAGGAGCCTCTGCGGGTCCGACTCCAGCGTGGAGATCACCCCGCGCATCACCCCAAGACTGCGCAGGTGACGCACCAACATCCGCGTGTCCAGCTCGGCGATCACCGGAATGCGGTGCTGCTTCAGGAATTGCTCAGCCTCTTGCTGGCTGCGCCAGTTGCTGGCCACGGCGCTGAACTCGCGCACGACCAGTCCCTCGATGTAGGGGCGCGCCGACTCGCTGTCCTCCGGATTCGTCCCGTAGTTTCCGATGTGGGGATGGGTGAGAATGACAATCTGGCCGACGTAGGATGGGTCGGTGAAGATTTCCTGATAGCCGGTGATTGCGGTATTAAAAACTACTTCGCCACAACATTCGCCCGTCGCGCCATGACTCTTACCGGGAAAGACGCGCCCGTCTTCCAGCGCCAAGAACGCCTGCATTCCCTCCCTCGTCCGCCGTGGCGGTCACTCCAAAACTCCGAACTTGTCCACCGGCCAGTAGACCAGCACTGCCTTGCCGTAGATATGTTCCCGCGCGACCGTCCCCCAGGTGCGGCTGTCGTTGGAAGAACTGCGGTGGTCGCCCAGGACGTAGTAGCTGTCAGGCGGGACCCGCACCGGCGGATAACTCCGGTGGTCCAGGTACTCCGGAAGAATGTAAGGTTCGAGCAGCGGTTGTTCGTTGATGTAGACTCGCCCGCCGGCGATCCGCACCACCTCGCCCGGCAGGCCGATGGTCCGCTTGATGTAGGACTTGCTGGGATCCATCGGATACCAGAAGACCACCACATCGCCCCGCTCGATCTGGCCGAACCTGTAGACAAACTTGTTAATGAAAATGCGCTGCTGGTCGGTCAGCCCGGGCATCATGCTTGTGCCTTCCACCTTCACGGGCTGGTAGAGAAAGACGATAATGAGGACGGCAATGCAGACCGACAACACCAGGTCGCGGACCCAGGCTCGCAAGTTCCAAAACGAGGACGGAGTAGCTGGTTGGTTTTGGGTCCTCTCGATCGGCTGTTCCATCGTGCGCGGCTAGCTTTCATTGATACCACAGCCGCAGGTCGGGCGCAATGCTTCGGTTTGCCTGGCTTCGCCGAGAATGTGGAGATGGTCGGCGCTGTCCTCGACATTTCGCAGGAAACTAGGACACCCAGCCTGGGGAGACAACATCGTCACGAGGTTCCGATGAATGAGAGAGAATGGGAGAAGAAGCTGCACCAAGAGGGCTTTGGCAACATCTTTGTCTGCCGAGACCGTCCCAACGCCTATTACCCCGAACACACGCATGCCGGAACGACAGCCCATCTCGTTCTGGAAGGGGAGATCACCATCACCTCTGAGGGCACCTCTGAGGGTACGACTCGCACGTTTCGGGCGGGTGAGCGGTTTGACGTTCCGGCCAACACCGTCCACTCGGCTAGGATCGGCCCTGCCGGATGCAGATACATGGTAGGTGAAAAGTAAACCGACAGCTCGTCGACCGGTATTGGGCTCTCGGGAAAGGCAGGCGGTGTGGTATAGTCGGCAACTCGCAAGTACCAGCGCCAGGAAGAGCCCTCCTGGGATGGAACCCTGATCCCCCGCCCTCGAAAACCATCGCCGCGCTGGAACGGAGTAGCCGATGGGACTGCAAGTTCTCCTATACACCCGAGCGCTTCCCACCCGCCTAGCCGTCCAAGACGCCTTTGCTGAGGCCTCCGCCGAGCTGGTGGAATCCACCAGCCCTGTGGACTTGCTGGAAAAGTTACAGCAGCGTTCCTGGGATGCGGTCGTTCTGGACGGCGATTCCTCGCCGGTGCCGCTGTCCAAACTGCTGGCGGGTCTGCGGGGCCGCGTAGATCCGGCCAAAACCGTCGTGCTCGCCATGACCCGGCAGGCAGAGCCACTGCCACCCATTGGCGAGGTGTTGCTCTACAACCGCCCGGTCCGCCGGCGGTCGCTGCTGGGCTCGTTGAATCGTTTACTGCTGGCCCGCCGCAAAAAGCCCATTCTCTCTGCGCGGGCTGCGGCCCCCGCAAACAAGCGGCGCGCGCTACGGGTGCCGCTGCTGGTGCCGGTGGAATACTCGTTTCCGGATTTGAAAAAGGCCTGGGTCGAAGGCGAATCGCTCGACGTGAGCATCAGTGGCGCTCGCATAGCGGCCAGCGGCGCCCTTTCCAGCATCTCCCCCGGACAACCCGTGGACGTGAAGAACCTGTTGACCGGCCAGCAAGCAGTGTTCCGGGTAGTCTGGGTCGCCGAAGACCTGGATGAAATTGCTGTAGGAATAAAAGCTGCCCACGAGGACGTGCGATTCTGGCTGGCCAGTTAGCTGAAACTGACCGCTTCAGTACGGACGGGCCTACAAGCCCCAGCGAACAGCCCTTTTGGGAACGAAACACACAATGATGGCGTCGTCTTCTTCCAACGCAGCTTCTTTTTCATACTGCGGAAATTTTTGATAGAGCAGTTTGCGGATGCGCCGAAATTGCGCTCCTCGGCTGATCAGTTGTGCATGCCCTTGCAGCAGCAGACCCCGCAAGTGCGCCCAGGCGTCGGTGTAGGGCAATCTGAGAGTTCCGTTCGAGATTGTGAACC
Organism: Terriglobia bacterium; assembly: GCA_965218055.1. Lineage (GTDB taxonomy): Bacteria > Acidobacteriota > Terriglobia > JAJPHL01 > JAPKYU01 > CBDBKE01. The sequence continues at coordinate 2,685,869 of CBDCKA010000002.1, read as the reverse complement.
TTCTTGGATTCCCGGGCAGTTCCGAAATAGACATAGCCTCGTTCCCAGAGGTGACAGACGGGCACCACATGGGGCATCCCCCGCTCGTCTGCGGTCGCAATGCGCGCCACGCGAGAATGCTTCAGGAATTCTTCTTCGGTCTTCTTGAGTCTCAAAGCAGCCTCCCGCTCCGCTCTCCAGCAGAGCCGATCCTCGGATCGAATCCTTTGTCGAAGGTAGGCGTCAAAGGCAGGCGATCTGTTTCCAAGAAACGCCGTGCCGAACTCCCGCAAGAAGCGTAACACACAGGCGCGCTCATTGGCTGACCATCGGCCTTCCTCGACAGAACGTCGAACTCTCAAGAAAAAATAAAGCAATAGACAAGCTTCGGGACAACTTCCCTGGACCTCTTCTTTCCGGCAAGGTATAAATGGCCCCACTGAGGAGCTCCGATGCGCGAAATTCTGATCCTAGTCCTGCTACCGTTATGGTTGGGTGGGATAGTCTACTGCCTGCTCTGCGTTTGTGCGACCGTGCGCTTTCGTTCAACTTCGCGCCAGCAAGCGCGGCAGTGGACCCCTTTTGCTTCGCTGCTCAAGCCGCTTTCCGGGATGGAAAACGGCCTGGAACCGAACCTGGAAACATTCTTTCAGCAGGACTACCCCAGCTATGAGCTCCTGTTTGCTGTAAACGAGCCCACTGACCCTGCGCTTGAGGTCGTGGCTTCCCTACAGCGTAAATATCCTCACGTTTCGGTAACCGTAGTTCAGGCGACAAATTCTCCCTACCCGAGTCCCAAGGTTTTTAGCCTGGAGAAGATGGGTGTGAAGGCGCGCGGGGACCTCCTGGTGATCAGCGACAGCGACGTCTTTGTCGACCGGCACTACGTGCGTGAGGTCGTACAGCCCTTCGCCGACCCCAAGGTGGGCGTGGTCACCTGCGTCTATCGTGGCGTCCCGGGCAACAGCTTTTGGTCGCGGCTGGAAGCGCTAGCCATGAGCGCCGAGTTCATGCCGGGCGTGCTGGTGGCCTGGGCCCTGGAACCGATGAAATTTGCCTTGGGGCCCACCATGGCGGTGCGGCGGTGTTGCTTGGAGGCCATTGGAGGTTTCCCGGCCCTGGGGGCCTACTTAGCCGATGACTTCGTGCTAGGACGCTGGGCAGCACAGGCCGGCTATACGGTCGTGCTTTCACCCTACGTGGTGAATCACCAAGTCCTGGGAGAAACGTTCCGGGCTAGCTTCCTGCACCGGTTGCGTTGGGCCCGGAGCACCCGCTTCTCGCGGCCCTGGGGATATCTGGGCCAAGCGTTTACCTACCCGGTGCTGATGGCCCTGGCGCTGGTGATGCTGGCGCCCGATTTCCTTGTCCTTTACTGGGCTCTTGCGGCCGCCGTGGGACTCCGCTGCGCTGCTGGCCTGGCGGTGAGCTGGGGCGTTCTATACGACCGCAACCTGACCCGGTGGTGGTTGCTGATTCCCCTGCAAGACCTGCTTGGGTTCGCAGTGTGGTGCGGCGGATTCACCGGACGGAAGATCCGCTGGCGGGAAAGGAGTTACCGTGTTTCCCGTGGCGGCCGTCTGGAGGTGATCTCCACCGGTGCCAGGCCTTCTTAAGGCCGATTGCTGAAGACGAACTTCCCGCCGCTGGCAGCGATCAGGTACATTCGCTCCCGCGAGAGTTGCTGCTCCAGACGGTCTCGCTTTGCTCCCTGGGTGAAAAGGAAAACCCGGCGGTCCGCTGCCCACCATTCCTGGATCTCGCAATCGCCAATGAATAGAGGCGGGGCGTCAGGGTAGCGCGACCCGAATTCCAGGCCCGTCATGCGCCCGTTCAGCAGGTACACCTTAGGCTGAATGTAGAACCCTATGCTAGAGCCTTCATAGTACTCCCCATTCAAGACCACCAGGTCGCCGGGCTGCCGTACGCGCTCAATTGCCAAGGCGAGAGATTTTGACGAGAGGTAGGGTTCGAATTTCACAAGGGCGGCGTGAGCACAAAAGAAAAACGCTGCCGCCGTAAACGCGGTGGCCAGCGAAGCCCCCAGGTGGTGGTCGCGGGCGCGCAGCCACCAGGCCAGCACAAACCCAACACTCAGCACATTCGCGGTGACGATGGCGATAAGGCGCAAAGCGGCAAACGTTTCCACCTTCAGGTCAAACACGTGGCCCAGTGACAAGCGGTAATAGTCGGGATTGCTGGTCAGCAGCGTGGAAATGTCGCCGCTGGGTACAACCTGGCGAGAGGCCCAAAGCAGGGCGGCTAGCGTCACGGCAGCTACCAAGCCCAGAACTGCGGGTATGGCCTGCAGGCGGGTGAGCCACCGCCTGCTGCCACTCTCCTTCTCTTCCGTCTCTGCTCGCGCCAATGCCCCGCCGATCAGCAGAGCCAGCGCCGGATAGGCCGGCATCGTGTAATACTCCTGGCGCGTGGAAAAGGAAAAGAAAACCAAGACTACGCCCGCCCAAATCCACAACAGCAGGCGTGGGTTGCCCTGCGTCTTGCTATCACGACCAAGCGCCAGAGGGAGGAAGACGCTCCACGGGAAAAGCCACACCAAGTTCAGTCCCCAGAACAGCACCAGCGGGACCTTGTCGTAGTCCACGGGGTAGCGCTTCCCGAGGTAGCGCAGGAAGTGCTCATTAACGAAGTAGAACCAGGCAAAGCTCTCCGTCCGGAGTGAGGCAAGCAGATGCCACGGCGCGGCCAGAGCGAAGAAGAGCAACAGGCCGGCCAGGTGGCGCAGCCTCAATATGGCGCTCCAACGACGGGTGGCCAGGACATACAGCCCCACAGTGCCCAGCGGGAAGATCATCCCCACCAGTCCCTTCGATAAAACGGCGCCGGCTACACCAGCCCAGAAACCCCAGCTAAATTGCGGTGTTTCCAACGATCGCCAAAAGCAATAGAGGGACGCGGCAATAAAAAATGCCAGCAGGACATCTGCAATCAGGATGCGGGTGAACAGGTAGAGCCCGAAGCTCGACGCGAGAACCAGGCCGCTGTACAGGGCGGTTCGCTCGCCTCCGAGACGGCGCCCAAAGGCGTAGCAAACCAGGACGAGTCCCACCACGGCCAACACCAGCGGCAGGCGGGTGGCAACTTCATTCAGGCCAAAGGTGTGATAGGAGATCGCGGTGAGCCAGAACAACAACGGCGCCTTCTCCAGGTACCGGATGCCGTTCATGTAAAACGTCACCCAGTCGCTGCGCTCCAGGATTTCCCTGGCTACGACCGCATGGCCGGCGTCGGCGTCATCCAACAGGGCCGGACTCCAGGCCGAACCCAGATACACAGCCAGGGTTAAGAAAAGAAGAACCAAAAGGGCACGGCGCTGGGACATTGCGTCTGATTTTATCAGTCGTGGTTTTCGAAGGGAAACCGAGGAACCCCGAAACCTGTCAGACGGCACCGGGAATCTATTAATGTAGTATTAGAGATACTGGAGCGATTCTTGGCAACACGCAGAGAAGCACGCTGGCTGGCAATCGCGGCGCTTCCGTTGGCCGGGGTCCTTTTCCTGATTTTCACGACGGTTGACGGCAGCCAACCGGTGCGCGTCGTGGAGGTGAAGCAGGAGCCGCTGGTGAGCAGCTTGACCACCAACGGCAAGGTAGAACCCAGCGAGTCCCGGGAGCTGCGCGCGGTCGTTCCCGGAACTGTGAGGCGTGTGTTGCTGAAAGAAGGCGATTCCCTTCGCCGCGGACAGCTGCTGGCGGAGATGGACGCCGGCCCCTCTCGGGCCGAAGTCGCCCGCGCACAGGCGGAACTGGAGGAAGCCGAAGCCGAACTGCAGGCGATCGAGCATGGCGGCTCGGCAGGCGAGCTGCACGAGATCGAGCAGAAGCTGCGCCAAGCTCAGGCGCAGCGCGAGGAAGCGGCGCGCATACTGGCCGCCAACGAACGTCTGCTGACGCGCAACGCCATCGCCCGCCAGGAAGTGGAGCAGAGTCGGGAGCGGCTGCGCCAGGCGGAGCGTGATGTCGCCTACCTGGAACAGCGCAGCCAAAAGCGCTACAGGGAAGAAGACCGGCAGCGCGTCCGCGCCCGAGTCCAGAGTGCGCGGACCGCACTGGCTTACACTCGCCAGCAACTCGGCTCGACCCGCATCACTGCACCCATTGCCGGCACCATCTACTCGCTCCCGATCCGCCCGGGAAACTTCCTTCGCACGGGCGATCTGGTGGCTCGCGTGGGCAACCTGGAACGCGTGCGCGTACGGGTCTTTGTGGACGAGCCTGAGCTGGGGCGGCCCGCGCCGGGCCAGGAGGTTCGCGTCACCTGGGATGCCCTCCCCAGCCTGGAGTGGAAAGGCACGGTGGAGCGAGTCCCGGCCGAGGTCAGGACGCTGGGCACGCGCAACGTCGGCGAGGTGCTGTGCACAATTGACAACCATGACCGTAAGCTGTTGGCGAACGTCAACGTGGACGTCGAAATCATTCTCGAGCGACGTCCCTCGGCCCTGACACTGCCCAGGGAAGCAGTGCTCCATACGGCCGGTGGCGGAGATGGCCCCGATGGTCATTACGTCTTCGTGGCGGATGACAACGTTCTGCGGCGACGGGCGGTCAATCTGGGCATTTCCGACACCACCCATCACGAAATCGTTTCCGGGATCAAGGCTGGCGAAACGGTGGCCTTGCCGGAGGATCACCGGCTTGCGGGCGGAATGAAAGTGAGGGTCGTGGAATGAGAGTCCGGCTGTGTTGCTTGCTGGTTCTTGCCTCCCTGCTGCTCGCTTCTGCGGGCGAGGACGAGTTTCAGCGCCACATGCCAGCCGGCGAGGAGTTCTACAACAACGGCGAGCACACCCGGGCGATCAAGGAATTCAAGAAGGCGGTGAAGCTAGAGCCGAACAGTTCCATGGCCCATATGTGGCTGGGGCGCGCTCTTGGGCGCAAGGCGGAGAAATCCAACCCGCTGCGGGCAGCCTTTATGGTGGGCGGCGTGCGGCGGGAATTTGAGCGCGCTGTCGAATTGGATCCGAGCAATCTTGAGGCGCGTTCGGACCTGCTGGATTTCTACCTGGACGCACCGGGTGCCTTTGGCGGCAGCCGCGAGAAGGCCCGCAAACAGGCAGAGGCCATGGCAGAACTCAATAAGGCGGAAGGGCACTCCGCTTGGGCGCGCATCGCCCTCAAGGAGAAACGCTACGAGGTGGCCGAGCACGAATACCGGGCGGCCGTGGAAGCCGCTCCCGTCCATGCAGGCTATCAGCGGGATTTGGAAAAGTTTTTGAAGAAGTACGAAGGAAAGCTTCGAGATTCAAAGTCGGAGCGTCAAGCTCCGAGTTCCGACACCTGACACCGGCATGTTCATTGCTGAGGCCTTCCGATTCGCCCTGGACTCGCTGCGCGCCAACCGCATGCGGGCCCTGCTGACCGGGCTGGGCATGGTGATCGGCACGGCCTCGGTGATTCTGGTGGCAACGATCGCGCTGACCGGACGCGACTACATCTTGGCGCAGATCGAGGGCGTCGGCTCCAATATGATCTACGCCTCCTACGAAGCCGACCTGAGCAAGAACCAGAGCCTGTCCGATTTCCTCACCCTGGACGACCTGGAGGCCGTGCGGGAGCGGATCCCCAACCTGAAGGCAGCCTCCGCCATCATCATCAACTACGACCGCATGATGGTCGCCGGCCGGGAACGCGACATCTCCGTGCTCGGCACCAACCTCGATTACCGCGTCGCCCGAAACCTGATCGTGCTGAGCGGGCGCTTCCTCGATCAACAGGATGTGCGCCTGCGGAACAAGGTTTGCCTGCTGACCGGCCCTCTGGCCCGGAAGTTGTTCGGCGGCGAGCAGGAAGCGCTCGGGCAGCAGATCAAGATCCATGGGCTGCAGTTCACCGTGCTGGGCACCTTCAAGGAAGGGGTGGAGACCTTCGGCCAGTCGGAGATCACCAAGGAAACCGTCCTGATTCCGATCACTGTCATGCGCTACTTCACCGGCACCGACTACGTGGACCAGCTCACCCTGTCGGCCAACAGGGCTTCAGAAGTGGCGCTTGTAACGCAACGGGTGAAGCGCATTCTCGAGGAACGCCATCGGCCCGGATCGGTCTACCGGGTGGAAAACCTGACGGAAATTCTGAAGGCAGCCGAGCGCATTGCCTTGGCGCTGACGATTGTGCTGATCCTGGTGTCGGCGGTGACCCTGGTCATCAGCGGCATCGGGATCATGAACATCATGCTGGTGACGGTGACGGAGCGGACACGGGAAATTGGCATCAAGCTCTCGGTCGGCGCCCGACGCCGCGAAATCCTGTTCCAGTTCCTCACCGAAGCGGTTTTCATCAGCCTCAGCGGCGGCGTCCTGGGGATCCTGGTCGGTCTGGCCGTGCCGCTTTCGGCCCGCTTGTTCGTGGAGGGCCTTCACATTCCCATCTCCAAGCCCGCCATTGCGATTGCCTTCCTGGTATCGGCCCTGGTCGGGATCATCTTCGGCATGGTGCCTGCTAGCCGGGCCTCAAAGCTGAAGCCCACCGAGGCGCTGCGCTACGAGTGAAGCCCGGAGTCGAAACCAGAGTCGAAAAACGAAGAGCCATCCGCCATTGGTTTTTCACTCTTTACTGCTCAGTCCTCGCTCTCGAAGGAAGCCACAATGCTTCTCGTTGTTCTGCTGCTGATCCCCATTGCTATCGCAGCTCCGGAGTTGCCCACCCTGAAGGAAACGGTTTCGATGGCGCTCCAGAACAGTCCCGCAGTCCGCATGGCGCTGGCGCAGGAGGATAAAGCACAACAGAGCTACCCCGAGGCTCAGGCGCAACTCATGCCCTCGGCGAGTTAAGCCGAGTCCTTACCGCCCGGAGTCGAGCAACTTGCACGAGAATATCGCTAATTCATGCTGGGACCACAGAAGGGTAGGTAGGGAAGGAATCCGCCTATTCAACATCACCTAGCTTTCCTGCTCGCAGGCGGCCATCCCTTGCTAGTTGATCCCAATAAGGCAGCCTTTCGATCAAGAACCTCTTCCGTTCGTCTGAGAGCCAGTCGTTTTGATTTACAGCCATATCCTTGCCATCGATGTCGGCCCATTCTTTTAGGTGCCAAAATCCGAGCTGGAGTGTAGCGGGAACAGCAACCGCTCTGTAGCGCTCCCTATGTTTGGTAACGGTTATTAGGTAATCAGCTTTTGGATCCGGCTCCAAACGGTCGAACGTGATCAAGAACTCATTCTCCCGCCGGAGCTGATCCCGCAAGCGATTTAATTCTGGCCGATCCTCAAACTCACGCTGACTTCCGTGAATCAAGACGAACTGTGGGCGGATGGTCCGATGACGGTACAAGGTGTCCGGCACTTCAAAGCGCTGTAAGAACATCGTCATATTTTCGCCGCGCCCGATCCACGCTCTCCAGCTAGCTAACTGAGTCAGTGCTTGGGTTAGTTCAGCGTGCTGCTGACCTCCTTTGGTAAACCAGCGCTTCAACGGTGTCTCGATCTCCACAAACACCGGATAGACGGTGCCGCTATCTACCGCGATCCACATGAAATCCGGTATGTGCTCGCCCACACCCTTCAGAGGAGGTTTGGAAATCAGTGCACCAGGGAAAGGGTAATGCCCAGAGGGCGGAAAACTGAAAGCTCCTGGGACAAGAGACGGATGCCGTTCAAGGAAAACATGCAACCTCGATTCGTCAGTACTGTCCTGAGACGTAAGGAGCGCGCGCCACTCATCAGTGACTCGTCTTGCGTACTCTTCCCAGTTCATCGCTGGGGGAGCACTTCCAACAAGCTCGTATGCTTTCTCAAACACAATTACAGTTGAAATATAATTCTATGCGTGCAAGTCTGTCAAATTAGGTGTCTTACCTAGCACTTCCAGTTGGTCCCTTGTTGCTCAAAAACAAAGCCGGGCCACGGGTTAGAAACAGTTCAATTTACTGCTCAGTCCTCACTCTTGGAAGGGAGACACAATGTTTCTCATTGTTCTGCTGCTGATCCCCGTTGCCATCGCAGCCGCGGAGCCGCTGACCCTGAAGGAAGCGGTTTCGATGGCGCTCCAGAACAGTCCCGAAATCCGGGTGGCCCTCGCGCAGGAAGATAAAGCGCAACAGAGCTATCGCGAAGCCCGGTCACAATTCATCCCCAACCTGGTGGTTGGGTCAGGGCTGGCCGCCACCAGCGGCTTTCCGCTGAGCATCGAGGGGGCGGCCCCTTCCCTGGTGCAGTTGAACTCCACGGCCAAGGTACTGAACCTGCCGCAGAGGCACGCCATCACCGAATCCTGCCAGATGCGGCGGGCGGCCTCCGCCGGCGCCGCCGACCGCCGGGAGGAGATCGCCTGGAAAACGGCGGCAGCCTACCTGGAACTGAACAACGTGCGCCGCTCGCTGGAGTATGCCCACCGGGAAGTGGAAAGCGCGAAGCGCATCGAGCGCACGGTGGACGTGAGGGTCCAGGAGGGTCGCGAGATCCCGCTGGAGTTGTCCCGGGCCCGGCTGGCGACTGCCCGTCGGCGCCAGCGGGTGACCGAACTGGAAGGCCGGGCCGCCGTGCTGGCCCAGATGCTGCGCGGCCTCACGGGCATTCCCGAGACGCAATCCATTGAAACCGTGGACAACGGTGTCGTCAAGGAGGCCGCGCCCTCCTTGACGACGCCAGCCAGCGCCGAAGCGGCTCTCGAGCATACGCTGGCCAGCAGCGAGGGGCTGAAGCGCCTGGAGTGGGAGGTGGAGGCGCGCGAGGCGCGTGTCCGCTCCGAGCGAGCGCAGCGCTGGCCCCAGTTTGACCTGGTCGCGCAGTATGCCGTGCTCAGCCGCTTCAATAACTACGAACGCTTCTTTAATGATTTTCAGCGCAATAACTTCCAGGTGGGCGTCTCGATGCGCATGAACCTGTTCGACGGCAAGCGGATCGAGGCCCGTGTGGGTCAAGCCTCCGCGGGACTGCGGGAGGCGCGAGCACGCCTGGCCGCCGCCCGCAACGATGTTGCCGTGGAGGTGCGGCGGCTGTACCGGCAGCTCGAGCAGCGCCAAGCGGCGCGCGAAGTGGCGCGACTGGAGTTGGAGGTGGCGCGCGAGTCGTTCACCGTCTCCCTGGCCCGTTTCGAGGAGGGGCGCATCTCGACTCGCGAATTGGAGCAGGCTCGGAGTGAGGAAAGCGCCCGTTGGATCGGTTTCCTGGACGGCAACTTTGCACTGGAACGCGCTCGGCTGGACCTGCTCCGCCAGACCGGCGGCCTACTGGCCGCCCTGCAATAGGCGCCGGCAGGCTGCTCGAAACCCTGCGAACTCAGTCGCGGATTCCCTGCGACCGCCCAGGGCGGACGTTTACTGCTGGGGTGCTAGCCAGGCCACCTGGTAGGGCTCCAGAGTGCAGCGGAGGAAGCCCTTTTCCGGCTGGGTGCTTCCCCCACCGATGATGTCCTGCCAGGCGGGACTCTTGCGCGGCAGGTCTGACTCCGGAATTGCCACCTCCTGCTTTCGGCCCGTCACGTTGGTCAAGGTAAGAACGAGGGCGCTCGAATCCGGCGCCTGGCGGACCACGGTAAAGACCGACTCATTGAGCATCAGAACCTGCTGCGGCCCGTTGGGATGAAACGCCGGGCAGCCCACCCGCTGTTCCGCCAGTTCACCAAAGCGCAACATGATCTTATAAGAGAGCGAAGTCGAATCGCTCATGCTGGCAAAAAAACCCTGTTCATCCATTGGCCGCCGGTTGATGCTTCGCGGCTCGTCCAGGTCGGAGGCTTTCACCGGCAGGATATCTCGTGCGGAGAACATAGCGATGTAGATGGCCGGCACGCCTTTTAGAACCAACGAAACGGCCCGAGAGGCAATCACCCGACTTACCTGCAGATCGTCGTCCTCACCGGCATCAAATCTGTTGAGAGCGTCAAACCAGGGAATGTTGAGTTCGTAGGGGCTGGGGGAACCGTCGGAGGAAGTTCGATAAGAGACCAACCCGCCATGCTCGGTAGTTTTCCTCACGAGTTCGTCAATCTCCTCGAAGCTCAGAACTCCTCTTGCGCCGAGCAGGCCGACTCCATCGTGGGAGTCCAGGAAGTTGAAGAACGTGGTTTGGTCCGACGGCGTGGTGAGCTCAGCGGCCCACTGCGACAACTTCCGGGAGTTGTCTGTGTGAAAGGTGTGCAGCACCAGTGGAGGAAGCGCGAAGTTGTAGACCATGTGCGCTTCGTCATGACCGTTCCCGAAATAACTCACATTGTCAACGTGTGGAACGTTGGTTTCCGTAAGGATGGCCGCCTTGGGCGCGACCACATCCAGCACCGCGCGAAATAGCTTGATCAGAGCGTGCGTTCCCACCAGGTGGGAGCAACTGGTGCCCAGTTCGCACCACAAATACGTGGCCGCGTCCATCCGAATGATGTTGGACCCCTTGCGGACATAGGAAAGAAGGATGTCCAGGATGCGCAGCAACACCCGCTCGTTTCTGTAATTCAGGTCAATTTGGTCGCGGCTGAAGGTGGTCCAGACATGTTTCGGGCCGTTGATGGTTTGAAAGGGGCTGAGCAGTTCGGTTGTCCTTGGCCGAAGAATGAGGCGGAGGTGATCCTCGCTGATCTCGTCCTTGGTGCTGAAACAAGTGAAAAAGTCCTGGTAGTCCGGGTTGCCATTGAGAAACTGCTGGAACCACTCGCTCTTCGAGGAAACGTGATTGATCACTCCGTCGAACATCAGACGGAAGCGAAGACTCAACCGCTCGATGTCGTCCCAGGTACCGAGGCTGGGATCGACCTCCCGGTAGTCAACGACCGAAAAGCCCCGGTCCGAGCTGTAGGGGAAGAACGGCAGCAGATGAACCGTATTGACCACCCCGCTGAGGAACAGGAGCAGCATGTCGTGCAGAATCTGTAGCGGGTGCCGGGCCGTTCCCCGCAAGAACCCACCGTAGGTGATCACCACCAGGTCTCGTTCCGTGAAGCGGTTTGCAGGATTGAAATGCCGGTCCCCCTCAATCATTTCCGGGGTGCGGTGCGCATAATGAACCCGCATCACCCGCTCCATTTCAGGGAAGCAGGTTTCGGCGCGCTGTTTCCCATAGAGGACCGTCAACTGTTCCAGGATTACCTGCTTCTGCTCGGCGGTGAGCTGGAGCAGCGGGCGCTGATAGTCAGGCTCTTTCAGATGCAGACGCAGTTCGGGCTGCGGGAAGATTTGGCGACCCCAAGGGTCGAAGCCTTTCGCGGGCATGGAGGTTTCGCTCTCGACCAACAAAGCCACGACGCCTGCGGTCCGGGCGGGGAAAGATTCCCCTGCCCCGAACATGCAGGTCACTCGTTGCTTCCTGGCAAGTCTGCCATTGTCGTGTGGAAACATCAAGTTTGGCGCCAGCAGACGACACGATGTGATTACCGCTGCTGGAAACCCCTGTTTTCCATATCGGGAATTCCTCTGCACTCCGAGCTGCGCTATGGAGACGCGCGACTGTCTCCTGGACTAGCGCCTGGACTGGCGTCGGGACGTTTCTTGAACACCCTGCGCGTTGACTTACCTACTTGGGGCCGCGTAGTATAACCAGAGAAAGAGGGCTGCTTGCCGTGCTTGGCCAGGCGATTTCGCACTACCAGATCCTAGACAAGCTGGGGGGCGGTGGCATGGGCGTCGTCTACAAGGCCGAAGACACCCGGCTGGGCCGCCTGGTTGCCCTCAAGTTCCTCCCCGAAGAGTTGTCCCGCGACCCACAGGCTGTCGAGCGCTTCCACCGCGAGGCCCGCGCCGCCTCGGCCCTAAATCACCCTAACATCTGCATCATCCACGACATTGACGAACACCAGGGCCGACAGTTCCTGGTCATGGAACTTCTGGAGGGCCAGACCCTGCGGCAACACATCGCTGGCAAGCCGCTACCCATCGAGCAGGTGCTGGAGCTGGGCACCCAGATCGCCGAGGCGCTGGAGGCTGCCCACACCAAGGGCATCGTGCACCGGGACATCAAGCCGGCCAACATCTTTCGCACCCAGCGGGCCCGGGCCAAGCTACTGGACTTTGGCCTGGCCAAGCTGGCTACGGAACGCAAAGCGGCCCGGGATCGGGAGGCCGCCGATGCGCCCACCGTCTCGCGGGCCGATGGGCCCCTGACCACACCAGGCACGGCCATGGGCACGACCGCCTACATGTCACCCGAACAGGTGCGAGGGGAGGAGCTGGACGCCCGCAGCGACCTATTCAGCTTCGGGGCTGTCCTCTACGAGATGGCCACCGGCCAGCAGGCCTTCTCCGGCAACACTTCCGGGGTCATCTTTCGGGCGATCCTGGACCTCTGGCCGGTCTCGCCACTTCGTTCGAATCCGGAGGCACCCGCTGAACTGGAGCGGATTCTGACCAAGGCGCTCGAAAAAGACCGCAAGCTGCGCTACCAGACGGCCTCGGACCTGCTGGCTGACTTAAAACGGCTCCAGCGCGATTCAGATTCCAGCCACTCAGCCCAGCTTACCAGCTCGACTTTTGCAGCGCCCCGCAAGCGGAAGGTTTCCCGAAAGACCATAGACTCCCTCGCCGTGCTGCCCTTCGTGAACGCCAGCGACGACTCGGATGCGGAATATCTCAGCGATGGGATTACCGATAGCCTTATCAACAGCCTGTCCCAGGTGCGGAAACTGCGAGTGGCCCCGCGGAGCCTGGTGTTTCGCTACAAGGGCCGAAACCCGGACCCGCAGGAGGTCGGCCGCGAGCTTGGCGTCCGCGCGGTGCTCACCGGCAGGGTCATCCACCGGGGCGATACGTTGCTGATTGGGGCGGAATTGCTGGACGTCACCAGGGTGGCACAAATTTGGGGCGCGCAATACAACCGTAAGTTCGCGGACATCTTCGCCGTGCAGGAGGAAATTGCCCGGGAAATCTCTGGAAAACTGCGCGTGCGCCTGACGGGTGAAGAGAAGAAGCGCCTCAAGGGTTGCACCACCAGGGTCGAGGAAGCTTACCAGCTCTATCTGAAAGCCCAGTACTTTTGGCACAAGTGGTCACCGGAGAATTTGCGCAAAGCGGTCGAGTACAACATTGAGGCGACGAAAGTGGACCCCTGCTTTCCGCTGCCCTACGCCGGGCTGGCCAGCTCCTACGCCATGTTAGGGTTTTATGGGTTCCTCTCCCCCGCCGAGGCCTTTCCCAAGGCCAAGGCAGCTGCCGAACGCGCGCTGGCTATAGATGACAGCCTCCCGGAGGCAATTTCGGCCCTTGCCGTCACGCGCATTTTTGCCGATTGGGATTGGGCGGGCGCTGAAAGTGACTGCCTGCGTGTCCTGAAGTTGAATCCGGACTTTGCACTGGCTCGCGTGACATACAGCCTTTGCTTGATCCTTAAAGGCCGGATCGAGGAAGCTGTGGCCGAGCAGAGGCGAGTCGTGGAACTGGACGCGCTGTCTCCCGCCTTCAATTACGTGCTGGGAATATGGTTGTTTCATGCACGCCGCTATGAGGAGGCAGTGGAACAATTGCAGAAAACCCTCGAACTCGACGCGGGCTTTTCCCGGGCACGTCAATTCCTCGCGATGGTCTACGCGCATTTGGGAAAGTATGAAGAGGCCGTTGCCGAGTCTCAAAAAGTGATCGCATCATCCGGCCGCGACCCTTACCCTCTGGCCACGCTCGGATACGTCTATGCTCTGGCGGGGAAGCACCCGGAAGCCCGAAGTGTCCTGGAAGAACTAACGGGGATTCCGAATCCCGGTCTTCTTGTGCTTTTTTCCCGCGCCATGGTAGCCGCTGCCTTGTCGGAGTCCGATCAGGCCTTTGAACTTCTGAACAAGACCTGCGACGGACGTCTCGCTCTGCTCCTTTACCTGAAGGTAAATCCAATCTTCGACAATTTGCGAGTTGATCCCCGGTTTCAGCAGCTGATACAGCGCGTTGGCCTTCCCTAGGAGGGATGGCTGCGGAAAGGCAAGGGCGCGCAATCAGTCACTCCCCATTGCAGGGCTACAGGCGCTTTTCTTTGGAGTTCCGGCTCCCCTTGTGATTAAATTGTAATTGATAAGTTTCCATGATGAAGACGCTGTTTCTGAATCCTCCGTCGTTCGAGAGTTTCGACGGGGGGGCCAGTTCGCGCTGGCCGGCCACCCGCGAGATTGAGTCCTACTGGTATCCGGTCTGGCTGTGCTACCCGGCCGGGATGCTGCGGGGCAGCCGCGTTCTGGACGCGCCACCGCACCATATTTCTCCGGCGGAAACTATCCGGATCGCTCGCGACTACGACCTGGTGGTGCTGTTCACCAGCACTCCCGGCTTGGAGAACGATCTGCGGCTGGCCAGGCAGATGAAGGAAGCTCGACCGTCGCTGAAGATCGGCTTCGTGGGACCGCCGGTGACTGTGCAGCCGGAGGCCAGCCTGCGGGCATCGGAGGCGATTGACTTCGTCGCGCGGCGGGAATTCGACTATTCGGTGGTGGAATACGCGGAAGGGCGGCGCCCTTCTGAAATTGCCGGCATCAGCTGGCGAAGCAACGGCCACATCCATCACAATCCCGACCGGCCGCCGGTCGAGGACCTAAACGCGCTGCCGTTCGTGACCGAGATCTACGCGCGTGATCTGGAGGTCGAGCGCTACAACGTCCCCTTCCTGCAACACCCTTTCGTGGCGCCCTACACCAGCCGCGGCTGCCCCGCCATGTGCACGTTTTGCCTGTGGCCGCAGACGCTGAGCGGGCATCCCTGGCGGGTGCGCAGCGCGGACAGCGTGGCGGAGGAAGTGGGCCGGGCGGCGAAGCTGTTCCCGCAGGTCCGCGAGATCTTCTTCGACGACGACACCTTCAACTACAAGAAGTCGCGCACCATCGAGCTGTGCCGGAAACTGAAGCCGCTGGGGCTGACTTGGTCGTGTACCTCGCGAGTGACCACCGACTACGAAACCCTGAAGGCAATGCGTGAGGCCGGCTGCCGGCTGATGATCGTCGGCTACGAGAGCGGCGATCCACAAATTCTGAAGAACATCAAGAAGGGTGCCACCGTCGAGCAGGCGCTCCGATTTACCCGCAACGCCAAGCAGCTGGGGCTGGTCATCCACGGCGACTTCATCGTCGGCCTGCCCAGTGAGACCCCTCAGAGCATCGAGACCACCCGCCAGTTTGCCAAGAAGCTGGACTGCGAAACGATCCAGGTGTCGGTGGCGCACCCCTACCCGGGCACCGAGTTCTACGACTACGTCAGCCAGCGCGGATTTCTCAGCCCTGACAGCATGACCGACGAGCAGGGCCATCAGCTTCCCAACATCGAGTATGAGGGGCTGAGCCGGGCTGACCTGATCGAGGCCGTGGAGCGCTTTTACGGCGAGTACTATTTCCGCCCGCGCGTCGCTTGGCGGGTGATGAAGAAGGCGCTCCTGGATGGCAGCGAGCGGCGGCGCCTCTACAAAGAGGCGCGCGAATACCTTGCGCTCCGCAGCAAGCGCAGGAAGTTCGTCCGCTCCTCCCGCGCGGCCCAGACCGCGGGGGCGGTTCCCTCGGGCCCAGGCCTGTCCGGCGCCGGCGCCAGTCCGCCGGCCGGCGACTAGAAGCCGCAAGGTTCCCGGCGTGTGAAAACCAAGGTCATCCTCGGCATCATTATCCTCACCAGCGCCTTCGGTAACGTTTTCCTTAGCAAAGGGATGAAGCAGTTGGGCGACATCAGCCGTCTGTCGCTGGTGGAAATGGCCGCCGCCGCGGTTGCCGCCCTGCTCAACCCCTGGGTGGCGATCGGCGTGGTGTTGCTGACCATCTTTTTCCTTTCTTTCCTCACAGCGCTCTCCTGGGCCGACCTGAGCTACGTGCTGCCGGCAACGGCACCAAGCTACTTGTTGATCACCGCGCTGTCCTATTGGCTGCTGGGCGAGACGGTCTCGCCCTGGCGCTGGCTGGGCACGGCGCTCATCGTCGCCGGAGTCACACTGGTGACGCGCACCCAGGTGCGAACCACGCCATGATCTTTTTGCTGTTGGCCACGCTGGTGCTCACTTCGACAGCAGGGGAAATCCTGATCACTCACGGAATGAAGCAGGCGGGCGAGGTTGTCAACTTCCGCCCGGCCGCTCTGCTGCACGCTTTCTGGCAGGCCGCGCGAGGTGGCTGGGTGCCGGTGGGCGTGGGAGCCATGGCTGTTTCTTTCTTCTGCCTATTGGCGGCGCTTTCCGCAGCCGACGCCAGTTTTGTCATTCCAGCCACTGCGGCCACGTATGTGTTGAGCACCGTGGGGGCAGTCCTGCTCCTCAAAGAGCGCGTGAGCGGCGCCCGCTGGGCCGGCGCCGCCCTGGTCGCCGCCGGGGTGGCTCTGGTCTCCCTATGACAAGCTGCCCCGTGCCTTCTGGCTTCGGCCTCCTGGCTGCGGCCTCTTCCCTGCCCGCCCTCAGTATCTCCAAGCTCATCGTCCTGGTTTGCTTGTTCCTGGCTGGGTGCGCCTGCGTGTACTACATCCTGGTGATCGTGGCTGCGCTACGTTTCCGCTCGACGCCCGAGCCGCCGCCGGAGTTCACTCCGCCGGTCTCGGTGTTCAAGCCTTTGCACGGGTTGGAGCGCGATGCGTACGAGGTGCTCGCTGGCTTTTGCCGCCAGGAGTATCCCGAGTACGAAGTGATGTTCGGAGTGGCGGACCCAGAAGATCCGGCGGTCGAGGTCGTCCGCCGGCTGCAGCAAGATTTCCCGCAGGTGCCGATCCGGCTGCTGGTTGCCGACCGTCGTTACGGAGCCAACCGGAAGGTGGACAGCCTGGACAAGATGTACCGGGAGATGCGTTACCGGTTCCTGGCTATCAGCGACAGCGACATACGTGTGACTCCAGACTACCTGCGGCGCGTCATGGCTCCCTTGCGCGATCCCCGGGTGGGGATGGTCACCTGCTTCTACCGCGGCGAACCTGGCGGGACGCTGGCTTCGCTGTTTGAGGCCATCGGCCTGACCGGGGAATTTCACCCCAGCGCCATGGTGGCCCGGACGCTGGAAGGCGTGAGGTTTGCTTTCGGCTCGACCGTGGCCACTCGCAAGGATCTGATGGAAGCCATCGGCGGTTTCTCCCCGCTGGGCGACTACCTCGCCGACGACTATGAGCTCGGCGACAGGGTGGCCCGGCTGGGCCACCTTGTGGTGTTCAGCCATTACGTGCCACACACCGTGCTCCCAGCCCACACCTGGCGCTCCATGCTTCAGCACCAGTTCCGCTGGGCGCGCACCATCGCTTGCTCGCGTCCAAACGGACACCGAGGATTCGTTCTGACCTACGGGCTGCCCTTTGTGCTGGTGGCGCTGGCGCTGGCGCCGCATTCGAACGCCGCCTGGTCGGTGGCCGCTGCCTGGTTGCTGCTGCGTCTGGCCTCAGCCTGGGTGGCGGGTGTGCTGGTGCTCGACGACCCAGTCCTGAGGAAATACCTGCCGCTGGTTCCTGCCCGAGACCTGTTGAGCTTCGGCCTGTGGGCCGCAAGCCTGGTTTACCATCGAATCACATGGAAAGAAGAGCGCTTCGTGCTCGACAAGGGCCACAAGGGCCACAAAGGCCATAAGGGAAAGATGCGCCCGGTGTGAATCCTATCGGCCCGCAGTTCCACACAGGGTCCACGGTCGGTCCCATGTTCCCTCGCTCTCACCCCCAGAGTTGGCCAGCTCCCGCCCAGGCATTGGCTTCGGTGCTACTATAACCCCATGACCATGATGGAGCTCCTCGTACTACTGGTCATCGCCGGCTTCTGCGGGGCGATTGGCGAAGCCATCTCTGGGTTCAGCCACCTGGGGTGTCTGTCGTCGGTGGCGCTGGGCTTCATTGGGGCTCTGATTGGCACCTGGCTGGCTCGTGCCCTGGAACTTCCGGAGGTTTTTTCTCTGAAGTTCGGCGACATACAATATCCAATTGTGTGGTCCATCATCGGCGCCTCTTTATTTATTGCGGGCATCGGGCTGTTCCGGCGGGGCCGCATTTAGCCGGTAGGGCCGCATCTTAAAAGGAGTTGGGCATGCGCAACTGGTTTCTAGGTGTTCTGTGCGGAATGTTGCTGGCGTTCCTGGTGTTGGTCGCGGTCGCGCTGGTGGCGACGACAATCTCCACCATGCCGCCGCGCGTCCAGGAACCCACCACTTTAGTGCTGGACCTGGAAGGCGCGATCATCGAGCAAAACCCCACGGCTCTGACCGCCCGGCTGGTGCAGGGCCGGATGAAGCCCAGCTTGCGCGAGATAGTGGAGAACGTAGACAAGGCGGCCGCCGACGCTCGGGTCACGGCCATGGTCGTTCGCCTGCGCTCCCCGCAATTGGGCTGGGCCAAGGCGGAAGAGCTTCGCGCGGCACTCGGCCGCTTCCGCAAAGCCGGAAAGAGTGTTCACTGCCACATGATCCACGGCGGGTTGCGCGAATACTATCTGGCAACCGCCTGCGGAGAAATCTACATGCAGCCGGTCGGCCTGCTCGACATCAAGGGGATCCGCGCCGAGGCCATGTTCTGGAAAGGCACCCTGGACAAGATTGGCGCCCAGGCCGAGCTGGTGCACACCGGAGAATACAAGACTTTCTCGAACGCCTATACCGAGACGCAGATGACCGAAGCGCACCGCGACATGCTCAATTGGCTGGTCGACGGGCTCTACGGCCAGATGATCGAGGCGGTGGCGGAAGCCCGTCAGAAGAGCCTGGAAGAAGCTCGCGCCGCCATCGAAGCCGGGCCTTACGAACCGCAGGAGGCGATGGCGGCCGGTTTGGTGGATCAGCTCCTGTACGAGGACCAGGTCTACGACCTGCTGAAGAATCAGGATCCCGAGAAGCGCTTCCACAAAATGTCGGCCCGCAGTTACCTGGGGGTTCCGCCGGAAGATGTGGGGCTGGCGCCAGAAGCCAGGATCGGCCTCGTTTACGGGGTGGGCACGATCATGGCTGGCGAGGAGAGTCTGGACCCGCTGGGTGGCGGCGGCAGCATGGGCGCCGAAACTATGGTGCGCGTGTTGCGCCAGGCCGGTGAGGATGATTCGCTGAAGGCGGTCGTTTTTCGCGTGGACTCGCCCGGTGGTGACGCCCTGGCGTCCGACACCATCTGGCGCGCGGTGATGAATCTGCGCAAGAAGAAGCCAGTAGTCTTCTCGATGTCAGACGTGGCCGCCTCCGGGGGCTACTACATCGCCGCCACCGGGGACGCGATCGTGGCCAATCGCGCCACCATTACGGCTTCCATCGGCGTGGTGTACGGCAAAGTCAATCTCCGCGGGCTGTACGACAAGCTCGGGATCACCAAGGACATGGTGAGCCTCGGCCCTTACGCAATGTTGGACAGTGAATATCACGCCTACACGCCTGCGGAACGGCGGCGCATCGAGGAACTGGCCGACGACATGTACCAGGAGTTCCTGCGCAAGGTGTCCGCAGCGCGAAAGATAGAGTTGGAGCAGATGGATACGGTGGCGCGGGGACGTGTGTTCACCGGCGAGCAGGCCAAGAAGAAGGGGCTGGTGGATGAATTGGGCGGGTTGCACCGGGCTGTGGAGCTGGCCAAGCAGAAAGCTGGCATTGCCCCAACCGCTCACGTCGAGTTGGTCCCGATGCCGCCTCCCCGCTCCCTGTTCGAAATCCTGCTGGAGCGCGGTCAGGAGGCGCGCGTGCGCCTGTTTCGGCTGGAGCCGCACCTGCAGCCGAAACCGCTGCGTGCCCTGCTGCTCCTGCGCCTCTTCCGTAGCGACCGCCCGATGGCCTTGATGCCGTTCCGCCTGGAGTTCCGGTGAACCCGTCCACGTCGCCCCGGTCAGCGTGGATTTGGAGGGGGAGCGGTAGCTCAGAACAGCCTGCGTAATAGAGGAATAAGTAACTATAGTAGACTCTGATAGATACATGAATCACCTAAAGAAATGCTAGAGGTCCGAAACCGCTACTCCCAGCAACTGATCCAGACTCTGCGGGAGCCGACCCTCAAGGACCTCGACGCTGCTATCGGAGCGGCCGAGGCGGCTTTCCCACAGATGAGGCGCATGCCGGCCTACAGGCGTAGCGCTGTGCTGATGCAGCTGCGCGACCGGCTCGGGGCCGAGCGCGAGCGTTTTGCTGGTTTGATTACTGCCGAAGCCGGCAAGCCCATCCGCGACGCCCGCACCGAAGTCGCCCGGGCCTTGCTGACCCTGACCATCGCCGCCGAGGAGGCCAAACGCATTGAAGGCGAGCTACTGCCGCTCGACGTCGCCGAGGCCGGCGAAGGCCGCCTGGGGTTGACGCGGCGCTTCCCGATCGGGCCGGTCGGCGCGATCACACCGTTCAATTTCCCGCTGAACCTGGTGCTGCACAAACTGGCTCCGGCCATCGCCGCTGGCAACACGCTGGTGCTGAAACCCTCACCGCGCACGCCCCTGACTGCCCTAGCCTTGGCCGAGCTGGCCGCCGGCTCGGACCTGCCGCAGGGGGCTCTCCAGGTATTGCCCGGCGGCGCCGAGATCGGGCAGGCCATGGCCGCCGACCCGCGTCTGAAGATGCTCACCTTCACCGGCAGCGCGGCTGTCGGCTGGGCTTTGAAGGCGAAGGCCGCCAGGAAAAAGGTGACTCTGGAACTGGGAGGCAACTGCGCCGCGGTCATCCATAACGATGCCGAGATGGAGTACGCCGCGCAGCGTGTGGCGACGGGCGGGTTCGGCTACTCCGGGCAGAGCTGTGTTTCTGTGCAGCGCGTCTTCGTTCACGCCGAGGTCTATGAAACTTTCCTGGGCGTCCTACTGTCCATTGTGGAGCGGCTGCGCGTCGGTGACCCGGCCGAAGAATCCACTGATATCGGCCCCATGATTGACCTGGCGGCCGCCGAGCGCGCCGAAAGCTGGGTGCTGGAAGCGCAGGAGGCTGGCGCCCGGGTTCTGGCCGGCGGGCACCGCCACGATGCCCTCTTTGAACCGACAGTCTTGGTGGACACCGATCCCCGGATGAAGGTGAATTGCCAGGAGGCCTTTGCGCCTCTGCTCACGGTCAGCCCCTATGAGGATTTCGCCGACGCGCTGCGCCGGGTCAACGACTCTCCCTACGGCCTGCATGCTGGCGTCTTCACCCGTGACAACGGCCGCATCTTTCAGGCGTTTGACACGCTGGAAACCGGAGGAGTCATCATCAATGATGTACCCACCTATCGGGTGGACCACATGCCCTACGGCGGCATGAAGGACTCGGGCTTCGGGCGCGAGGGCGCGCGCTATGCTATTGAGGAAATGACCGAGCGGAAAATATTGGTCTTGAACCTGCGATGAACCGATTTCGGATTGCAACCTGCCTGCTGCTGGCGCCGGTTGTGCTTGGACTTGCTGCGCTGTGCAGCCCGGCAGCCTCGCCCGCTACTGCAGCGTCCTCCGCGGACAAGCGCACGGCCGCCGTCGAAGCACTGGAGCAAGTGGACGCCCTGCTCCGGCAGGCCAGCCAGATCACCGGCCTGCCTGTGCACCATCCAGTCAAGAGCGGGATTGCCACCCGGGAGCAAATCCAGAGCTACATCCAGCAACAGCTCGAAGAGACAGGCACCTCCGAACAACTCCGCATCCAGGAAGTTGCTCTGAAGAAATTCGGCCTGCTGCCGGTTGACTTCGAGCTCCAACCGTTCCTGGTGAAGCTGCTCACCGAGCAAGCTACGGCCTACTACGACCACAAGCAGAAGCTGTTCTATGTCGCCGACTGGACTCCGCTGCCCGTTCTGCGCCCGGCCATGATCCATGAACTTGCGCACGCACTTCAGGACCAGCAGGTGGGCCTGGAAAAGTTTCTCCAGCCGCAAGGGGAGAAGCTGAGTCAGGACGAACAAATGGCGCGTGTCGCCGTGGTCGAGGGCGGCGGCATGCTGGCCATGAACGAGTATCTGCTATCGCGCCGAGACCCGGAGGAACTGATGGCGATGCTTGCATCCTTGGACACCAAGCAGTTCGCCGTCTTCCAGGAAGCGCCTCCGTACCTGCGTGAAAGCTTGCTGTTCCCCTATACCGCCGGAATGCACTACATGCAGTGGCTGGTTCAGGAGAAGGGCACGGCGGCCTACGCGGCAGCGCTCGAGAATCCGCCCCGCTCGACCGCGGAGGTACTGCACCCGGGGAACTCCGTGCCGCCTGCGGACGACCTCGAGCCCCCGGAGGTTTCGCCGGTGCCCGACGGGTACAAGCTACTCGATAGGAATGACCTCGGAGAGCTTGAAGTGCAGGTTCTGCTGAAGCAGTACGCGGGCCACGACACAGCGCAGCGGCTGGCTCCCACATGGCGCGGCTTTCGCTACGCCGTGTATGAAAACCAGACGCGCTCAGACGCCTTCCTGGTTCACCGTTCCCGCTGGCGCGACCCCGCCGCAGCAACCGCCTTCGCCGATGCTTACCGCAAGGTGCTCGCCGCCAAAGGGGAAACCCCCGCCACCATCGAGGTCGAAGGCGACACTGTCACCGTCCACGAGGGCGTTCCCGAAGTAAAGCCTCAGTAAGGTCTTGGGAAGACTCAATCGGGAAACCCGAACTCCCCGCCCGCGTTTTCGATGTGGTCTCGGACCCGTAGACCGGGCTCCCAGCCGCCTACCCGACGAGGACGACGAGCTTCCCCTCGGCGCGGTTCTCTTCCATCAGGCGATGCGCCTCGACGATCTCGTCAATCCCAAACACTCGCCCGACCTTCACGCGACTGTGCCCGGTTTCGATCTCGCTGACGAACTCCTGAAGAGGAGTCCTCACGAAATCCTCGGCATCGCCGGCGTAGGTTGTCAGGCAGACGGAGGTCGGAATGGCTTCCATCGGCGCGAAACGCTCGAAGTCCCATTTGTTACCGACTATCCCCGTCATGCAGACGACGCCGTGACGCTTGGCGGCCTGGAGGGAGTCGAGCAGCGTGGTCGTCCCGACGAGCTCCAAAACGTTGTCGACTCCACCGGGAAACATGTGTCGGACCTCCTCGGCGATGCTGCCGGTGTCGACGAAGACAGCATCCGCGCCGTTGTCGCGGAGAAGCTGTTCACTTTCCGGGCGACGACTCGTCGCTGCGACAGTGACACCGTGTTTCCGCGCCAGGACCGCCGCCGCTAGTCCCACCGAGGTCGTGCCCCCGCGAATGAGGAGGGTCTGGCCCGATCGCACCTGGAGAGCGGTGTGGAGGGAACCCCACGCGGTTTGGATCATCTCGGGAAGCGCTCCGAGCGTCGGCCAGTCAAGCGTAGTGTCGAGCGGTTGCACCTGTCCGGCCGGAACGCAGGTGTAGTCGGCGTAGGAACCGTCGAACTGTCGGCCCATACCTCCCATAGCTGTGGCGACAGTCTGGCCCGGCGACAACTCGGTGCCCGGAGCGGCCACGATTTCTCCCACCGCCTCGATCCCGAGAATACGCGGGAAGGTGACCGCGGGCGAGTGGCCTTGCCGAGTGAATAGCTCGGAGCGGTTGAGCCCGAAGGCGCGGACCCGGATCAGCACCCAGCCCGGCTTCGGCTGCGGCACTGGCCGTTCCTGGAGCCTCAGAACCTCTGGCGGTCCTGGTTGTTCGATGACGACAGCTTTCATGCTCGTGCGCATGATCGGCTCTCCTCAGAACGCTTGGTCTCGGATGATGCCCCGCTGGCGGCTCGCAAGAATGCATGGTAGCGCCATCTGATGTGCCCGGCTTGAGCTGCCGCTCGAATCTTGCTCAGATCAATCACACACTCACGTGGACTCGGAGGGGCAGAGCCGATGATCCCCAGCTAGCTTCTTTTCGAGGCGGCGGAGGCGGCGGTCCCAGGGGCCGGTGTCGGAGGCTGCGGCCAAGCCGGCACGCGCTGCCGCCAGGGCGCGAGCGTAGTCGTGGGCGCGGTGCTCGTAGTACTTGGCAAGCTCCTCCATGGCCAGCAGTCGCGTACCATCGCCCGCGGCTGCCAGCTCGGTCCAAAGAGGCAGGGCGCGATGATAGTCGCGAGAGCGTTTGTAGAGCGCGGCCAACTCGGCTTTGGCGCGCCACTGGACCGCTTCGGGCAATCGGCCGGCCAGGGCACGTTGGTCCAGCAGACGTTGGTAAAGCTGCGCGGCTACTTCGCGTCGACCCACCTTAGCAATCCAGGCGGCCAGGCTGTAGAGGTCCAGCGGGTGGGCCAGCGGAGAAGCCTCAGGCCGGCCCACCGCCGCCAGCACCAGCGCCGTCAGGCAGGCCAGCGTCAGGATGTCCATCTGGTTGTGGTGGAAAATGGGCACCAGTTTGAGCGCGTCATGAGTGCGCAGGTAGTCAAAGTAGTAGTTGGGGATCAGCTCCCCCGGCAGGTCCCCTTCCCGGTAAAAACCCAGTACTTCCGCCTCGATTTCGGTCAGGCGGCAGGAGGCAAGCCGCAGGCGAAACAGCCGCCGTGTCGAGTGCAACACGTCCAGGTGCGCCAAGCGCTGGTGCGCCGGGCGGCGGCGCGCCATGCGGAAGCGTGTTTCGAGCAGCGGCCCATCAAACGATTTCCCGTTGTAGGTGACCAGCACGTCGAAGCGCGCCAGGTGCTCGGCGAGCGCATCCAGCATGGCCGGCTCCTCCGCATAATCGCGCATGAAGAACTGGCGGACGCAGAAATCGCGCCCCTCCAGCGCGCCCACCCCGACCAGAAAGCAGTAGGTGCCAGTGCCGCCAGCCAGTCCCGTGGTTTCCGTATCCAGAAAGGCCCACCGCGACGGGGGTGCGGTCACACCCAGCGGGGCGCCCTCCATCTCAGCCAGGGTGGAAATATCTGCATTGCCGTGCCGCCGGTGAAACTCATAGGTGCGCGAGGAGAGAAAGCAGGCGCCCGAGGGCGATTCCAGGATCTCGCCCGGCAGCAGCTCCTCGATGCCCGTCGGCGAGAGCGCGCGGGGTTGATGCCGCCAGCGCTCTTGCTCTACGGCAGCAGCAGCTATTGGCCCAGCACGCCACTTGCGATCAATGCGGGTGATCTTGCGCCGAAGCCTGTCCAACTCCGTCTGCATTGCAGTTCCTCGGGTGTGCCTGCGCCCCCGCCAGGCCGGGCGCTACCTAGCCTGGGCGGGCTCAGGCTTCAAAGCCGCCAACATTGCCAGGGCGACTTCCTTGCCGTGCTCGCCAACCTCGCCGCCCGGACCCACACAGGAGGGGCATCCGGCGTCACAGGCGCAGTGCTCGATCATTCGCTGGGTCTGCTCGAGCAGCCGGTGGTGCAGCTCAAACAGCGGCTCGCTCAAGCCGATACCGCCGGGATAATTATCGTAGAGGTAGATGTTGGGCGCGTATTCAGCCTCCCCGGTGTTGCCCACGGCGACCCCGAGATCCCGCCGGTCGCACATGAGCAGCAGTGTCGCCATCGTACGCAGGCCGTTGCCCAGGGCAACGACGCCGTTCTGGCGCGCAGCCGGCGGATAGGGCAGCGCCTCCAGGAACTCGCGCGCGAGCGAGAGCCAGTAGGCGGTGGTATGCATCTGCTGCTCGGGCATAGTCAGCTGCCCTGCCCCGACGTTCTCCACTGTGTAGAACTTCAGCTTCTTGAAGCCCACCACCTGGGTGTTCACCTCAACCTCGCCGTGCACCCGGGCGGCCCCGCCGCCGGCGCCCTCTCCAGTTGGTGATGCCTCGGCCCGCGCCAGCTCCTCCAGAATTTTCACCTGCGTGTGGGAGATGGCATCGGTGAAGTAATCCACCTCGACCGTTTTGACATACGCCTTGCGCTGCTGATAGTCAAAGCGCTCGACGTGGAACTGGCGGCCCTCGTGCAAGTAGATTGCCTTCTCGTGCACCGTGGTCAGCGCGCTAGAGAAATCCACCTCGCCAATGACCCGAGGGGCGTCTTCCGCGCCGGGGCTGATGTCCACAATGACAAAATTGTCCGACGTCACCGCGCGCAGGCTGATAACGTCAGCCGGATAGGCGTCGCTCGACCAGTGGTACGCGTCGCCCGAGCGGTGCAGAAGCCCGTTCTCCTCGAGCAGGCGGCACATCTCGGGCAGATCCAGCCGGCCGAAGGTTTCCTCCAGGCGCAGGGGCAACTCAAAGGCGGCGCACTTCAGGTGATTCACCACAATCTCAGGGTTGTCGGGCTGGATGTAGCCGTGCTCGGGTGAGTGGCCGAAAAAGTAATCCGGGTTCTGGACAATGAACTGGTCGAGCGGAGCGCTGGAGGCGATGAGCACTGCAGCCGAGGTGCCAGAGCGCCGCCCGGCGCGGCCAGCTCGTTGCCAGGTGGAAGCAATCGTGCCGGGATAGCCGGCCAGCAACACCACGTCCAGCGAGCCGATGTCAATGCCCAGCTCCAGCGCGTTGGTGGAAACTACGGCGCGCACCAGGCCCTCTCGCAGCGCGCGCTCGATGCCCCGCCGTTCCTCGGGCAGGTAGCCGCCGCGATACCCGCGCACCGCCTCGGCGCTCCAGGCGCCCAGATCGCTCCACACCTCCACGGCCTGCCCGGCGCGCCCGAACCGAGCGTGGGGCGACTTCTCGCAGGCATCCTTCAGATAGGTCACCAGGATTTCCGTCACCAGGCGGCTGTTGGCAAACACGATCAGCTGCAGCCCCCGGGCGAGGAAATTCAGCGCCACCTGGCGCGTCTCATTGACGTAGGAGCGGCGGATACCCAGTTGCCGGTTGACCACCGGAGGGTTGTAAAACATGAAGAATTTTTCCCCGGCAGGCGCCCCATTCTCGGCCACCACTTCGACCGGGCGCTCCAGCAGCGAGCTGGCCAGCTCGCCGGGATTGGCAATGGTGGCTGAACAACAAAGGAATTGGGGGCGGGCCTGGTAGAACTCGGCGATGCGCTTCAACCGGCGCAGCACGTTGGCCACGTGACTGCCAAAGACGCCGCGGTAGGTGTGCAGCTCGTCCAGCACCACGTAGCGCAGGTTTTCAAACAGGCTCGCCCAGCGCGTGTGGTGCGGCAGGATGCCGGCGTGCAGCATGTCGGGGTTGGTCATGACCACCTGCGCCTCGTTGCGAATGGCCCGGCGAGCGTCCTGGGGTGTGTCGCCGTCATAGACAAACGACTTAAGCTGCACGTCCGGTCCTAGTGTTTCAATCGTGCCGTTTAATTCCTCCATCTGATCGCGCGACAGAGCCTTGGTGGGAAACAGGTAAAGGGCGCGCGCGCCGGGATCGGCCAGCAGCCGGTTCAGCACCGGTAGGTTGTAGCAGAATGTCTTGCCGCTGGCGGTTGGGGTGACCACCACCACGTCGCGGCCGGCCTCGACCGCCTCCAGTGCCGCTGCCTGGTGGGAAAACAGACGTTCCACCCCACGGCGGCGCAGCGCCTCGACCAGACGCGGATCCAGCCACTGGGGAAAGCCGGCCCAGCGCGCCGGACGGGCCGGGAAGTGACGCACAGCGGTCAGGCATTCGCTGGCCGCCGAGCGGCGTTCCAGTTCCCGAACCGCCGAATGAATCAGCTCAGAACCAAGTAAAGCTCCCATTTCGCTTTTTGTTCGCCAGTCTCCTTTGTACCATGAGCTTCACTGAAAGGCAAGTCCGGGTGAAATTCAAGCCGTGTACTAAACGGACCCCGCCCTTGGTTTCACGATCGCGCCTTCTGGGAAAAATCAGCCAGCGGTGGCAACCAGGCGCCGGAGACGGTGGCGGCTCATCATCAGGGCGGCCAGACTCATGCCGTCCCGGAAGCGGTTGGTGGCGATCATCTGCTCCAGTTGCCGCCAGCTAACCTCCCGAACCCGTATATTCTCCGTGTGTCCCAGTTGTTGTGCTCCGCGGCGCAAGCCGGTGGCCAGGAAGACATGGCAGAATTCGCTGCTCACGCCGCTGTAGACGACAAACTTGCCAACCTTTTCCAGCCGCCTCGCCACGTAGCCCGTCTCTTCCTTCAACTCCTTGCGGGCGGCGACCGCCAGGGGCAACCCGTCGGTGCCGCCTCCGGGCAGTTCGAAATTCCAGCCGCGGGTCGGGTAGCGATACTCCCGGATGATGATGATTCGGCCCTCTCGCGTCACCGGTACGATCAGTACCGAAGGGTCGGCCTCCACCACCACGTGGTGGAACTCTCGCCCGGCGGGAGAACGCACATGGTGGTTCTCCAAACACAGCCAGGGACTGGAAAAAATCCGTTCAACCTCAAGGCACTTCCACTTCCGCCTGACCATGACGCCTCCTCAGTTTCATGACTCCCCAGGCAAAAAAAGCCGCTGCGCGCGTTGCTGCAACTGGACTCCGCAACGCCAGGGCCCCGCCCTTACCGTGCCATCTACCACGAGTATCCCCACCCGCTGACAAGCCGGAGCCTGGCTTGGCTGGCGCTTTGGCTGGCCGAGTTTTATGCCAGTGTAATGATCCAAAGCAAGTGCGTACTTTTAGCCGCCCCCAACAGGCCGTACGTGCTGCTGCTTTGCAGCCAGTCACTGCTGCCTGCCCACTGTCCAAAGATAGAGCCTGCGCAGACGTTTTAACGCGGGTTGTACCTGGAAGACACGCGGCCCGGCTTGTGCACTGTCCTCAAAACCTGCCTGTGATATAGTTCCAGCGAACAGCCGGCATGCCGGTGGGCAAGCAGCAGCCTGCCACGATCGAGGAGTTCAACGCATGTGGAAAACGCACAAAGAAGAAGCCCCAACCAACGTGACAAAGGAGGTGAATCCTGTGGCTGCACCCAGTGACCGGAGACCTTTCGAGCCGGAGCGGGAAGTCCCGCTTCGTGGTGGAATGGCGTACATCGGCAAGACCGTCACGGTGAAGGGAGAGTTGGCGGCACGCGAGGATCTGTACGTGGACGGTGAGGTGGAAGGTACGGTGGAACTGAAGGACCACAACCTGACCGTCGGGCCCAACGGCCGGGTCAAGGCCAACCTGCACGCCAAGGACATCACGATCATCGGCAAGGTGCAGGGGAACGTACGCGCCATTGACAAGGTGGAGATTCGCAAGTCCGGGTCGCTGATCGGCGACATCATCACGGCCCGCCCCATTATCGAGGAAGGAGCCTACGTCAAGGGAAGCATTGAAACGCAGAAGCCCGAAGCAGGCCGGGCGGAGGCAAAAAGGACGGAGGCGACCGCCGCTGCCACCACGCCATCGTCCTATGCTGGTCTTAGCGCGGAAAAGAAGCTTCCTTGATCCTTCCGATCGGAGAGAACTGAATGCCCACGGCCCGGACGGCCGCGCGAGACCGAGTAGGTGCTCGATGGGAAAGCGGTGACTCAGCTTACCGAAACCCTGAAAAAACTGTTCAAGCCAGCCGACGATGAGCAAGCATGGCTGTCTCCTGCCCCTGCGCCTCAGACGCGTCACAGCAGCGGGTTGCGCGAATTCTGTCGCGAGCTGAAAGGGCAGCGGGGCCTGCGCGTGCTCGATGTAGGCGCAGCCTGTCAGGCCAACATCAATTTCTTCACCGGGCTGAGCCACAAGATTTACACCGAAGACATTCAGCCGGCGCTGGCCAGCAGTGCGTACCGCGTGCGCGGAGAGAACAGCCGGTGGCGTTTTGACCCCCAAGCCTTCCTCGCCAAGAATTTAAACTACCAGATGCTGTTGTTTGACGCCGTGCTGTGCTGGGACTTGCTGGATCGGGTGGAGGAAAGCGCGGTGCGGCCTTTGCTGGAACGCCTGCATTGGGTGCTGAAACCGGGCGGCGTGCTCCTCTGCTTCTTCCACATCGCAGAGCCGGGCGCCAGCATTCCTAGCTATCGGTACCGGATTCAGGGGTCGGAGACGCTGGAGTTGCTGCCTCAAGGCCAGATCCTGCTGCGCCGCCCTTTGAACAACCGCAACATCGAAAACCTCTTCCAGGCATTCCACTCGCTGAAGTTTTTCCTGGCGCGCGACAATCTGCGCGAAGTCCTCGTCATCCGCTGAAACCCGAGCACTGGCGTCCCGGCTTCATGAGCCGGCGCAGTCTTGCAGCCAGCGCGGAAAAGGCTTACTCTTCCAACCAGCAGAACATTCGCCCCGAGAGGACCGAACGGGTGCTGGGAAACCCACAGAACTTAGGAAGGGCGCAGGCGTGACCTCAATGCGACAGTTGCTATGTTGGGGAACTTGCTGGCTGGCATTGATGGTCGCCCCGCCCGCGTTTGGGCAAGTCGACGACGTGAGCTATTGCCTCTCCCCACGGGCCCTGAATATTTCTGCTGTCGTGGGAGCTGCACCCACACTCCATTTTGTTAGCGTCAACGAGGCCATCTGCCCTCTAGAGGAAGTGGATAGGGGCACCGCTAATCTTTCGGTGACTTACCTGAACGGAACAGGCTGGCTCAGTGTTCCGGCCTCCGTCTTGTTCGCACCGGGTGAGGTGAACTCTATCCCCGTGACAGTTAATTATGCAGCCTTGCCGGGAGCCGGAGTGTATCAAGCACTGATCAGCGGCATCCACACCGACATGGGGGAGAGACCGTCCAGTTCACCGTTCCGGTCACGGTCACATTGAGCGAGCAAGTCGAAGATATTAGCCCTTGCTTCTCTCCGCGGGCCCTGAATCTTTCCGCCATCGTAGGGGCTGCTCCCACGCAGCATGTTTTTGTGGTAAACGAGGCAACGCCGGAGTGCCAGATTGAAGGAGAAGGAGCGGCCACCGCTAATCTTTCGGTGACTTACCTGAACGGAACGGGCTGGCTCAGCTTTCCGAACTCCTTCCCAATAGGGCCGGGTGAGGTGAACTCTTTCACCGTGACAGTTAATTATGCAGCCTTGCCGGGAGCCGGAGTCTATCAGGCAGTGATCACCGAAACCGACACCGTAAGCGAACCGGGAATCACTTTTCAGGCAACTTTTCCAGTCACGGTCACATTAAGCGAACCGCGTGCGAGGCTATCGCTCAGCCAGCTAGATTTCGTCTTCACCACCGTGGAGGACGGGTCTGCTCCCCCGGTGCAAACGCTGAGGGTATTCAACGCCGGGACCGGAACGTTGAACTGGTCGATTTCCGTGCTGCCATCTTGGCTGACGGCTTCCCCGCTGTCGGGAACGAGTAACTCAGGCCAGAGTTTGACGACCACACTAGCCGCTGACCCCACAGGACTGGCCGCCGGCGTTCTCCAGGCGCTGGTAACTGTTTCCGCGCCGGGAGCGATTAATGATCCCCAACTGTTTTCAGTGACGCTCCTCGTGGCACCGGCGGCTACGCCCGCCTCCGCGGACATTAGCCCCCAGGGGCTGCTGTTCGTCGCCGCGCAGGGCGGCGCTATGCCGGCGGCGCAAAACCTGACGGTGAGCAACGCGGGAGGAGGAACACTCACGGCTAACTTTCTGGCCTCGACCGAGTCTGCCGGGGACTGGCTCATGGTGAGTCCGTCTAGCGGGAGAACGTCGGCGGGTCCGTTCACAGTACAGGTTTCGGTAAATCCAGCGGCACTGGCAGCCGGTGTCTATTGCGGCAAACTCACCGGCACTTTTTCCTCCGGCCCCCAGCAGGAGGTAGAGGTCCTGTTGGTCGTGGCTCCTGCGGCGGCGGCGCTCCGCACGCTGGCGGTGGGTCTGCCGGGCGCGGACCAGTGTGCTCCGACAGGGCTGGAAGTGCTGGCCACCACTATCGGCAACGGATTGAGCCTGCCGGTTTCCTTCCCCCGTGTGCTCACGGCAGTAGTGGTGGACGACTGTGGCAGCACCGTGACCAATGCGACCGTGGTGGCCAACATCGAGGGCCTGAACATCCCACTCCGTGCGCTGGGCGACGGCTTCTACAACGGCACCTGGGTGCCGCAGAGCGAGGCGGCCTCGGTGACGGTCACCTTTGACGCCCTGCATCCTACCTTTGCCGAAGTGCAGCGCTCCTTTACGGTTTCGACGGCGGCTGCGCCGGGCGATTTCAGTTTGCCGACGTTGTTTGCCGACGGGGTGGTGGAAGGAGCCGGCTTCACCCCGCGGCGGCCGCTGTCTCCCGGCGGCATCATCTCCCTGTTTGGAGCCCGCTTCGCGGGCGAGAACCATTTCGCCGCCCAGCTACCGCTGGAGCGGGAGCTGGGCGGGGTGAGCGTGCGCATTGGCGGCCGCGATGCCCCGCTGTATTTCGTGGGCACTACTCCCGATTTTGACCAGATCAACGCGCAAGTGCCGTTCGAGGTCAGCCCCGGCGATAGCGTTCCCGTTGCGGTCACGGTGGGCGGCCTGCTGACCGCGCCCCAGAACTACTTGATTGCTCCTGTGCAGCCGGGCATCTTCATTGCCGGCGATAACGCCGCCATCCTGGACGTCGCGTTCCAGCAGGTGACGGCACAGAACCCGACACGCCCTGGCAACACGCTGCAAATTTTCTGCACCGGTTTGGGTGCCGTGAATGAGCAGGTGGAAACAGGAGTCCCCGCGCCCTCGTTCAGCACCGTCCAACTGCCGGTGACGGTGACCATTGGAGGGATGGAAGCTGCAATAGCCTACCAAGGACTGGCGCCCGGCTTTGTGGGGCTTTACCAGGTGAACGCTCGGGTGCCCTCCGGCGTTGCGCCGGGTGATGCCGTCCCGCTGGTGCTCACCCAGAATGGGATTGTCGCCAACCCCGATCGCACCGTTACCATCCCCGTGCAGGCACCCTGAGCCGCACCCTCCCCGGTACATCCTGGGAAGCTGTTTTTCCAGCGCTATTGGTTGCCGGGCTTTTCACCAGCCTGCCTGGCCCACGCGACGGGCCGCTGTCTGCGGCCGCGTGCCTGGGGTCCCGTGCCTGCGGCCCATGATAGAATCCGGATTGTGCCATGAGAAATCTGGTTGTTGTGGGAACCCAGTGGGGCGACGAAGGCAAGGGTAAGGTGGTCGACCTGCTGACCGAAAAATTTGATATCGTCGCCCGCTACCAGGGTGGCCACAACGCCGGGCATACGGTGCGCCTGGGCGAGCAAAAGTTTATCCTCCAGTTGATTCCCAGCGGCATCCTGCGCCCCAACAAACTGGCCGTGATCGGCAACGGCGTGGTGCTGGACCCGGCCGCGCTGCTGGCGGAAATCCAGGCGTTGGAACAAGCCGGGGTCCAGGTGAGCGGCAGGCTGTACATCAGCCACCGTGCCCAAGTCGTCTTTCCCTACCATCGGATGATGGAGAAGGCGGCCGAAAGCGCGACCGGTAAAGCGCGCATCGGCACCACTTCGCGCGGCATTGGCCCGACCTACGAGGACAAGATGGGCCGGCGCGGCATCCGGATGGCCGACCTGCTGGACGCGGAGTCGTTCGCCTGCCTGGTGGAACTGTGCGTGGCTGAGAAAAATCTGTTGGCCCGGGCGCTGGATTCGCCGGATTCGGTGGATGCCCGCCAGATCGTCGAGCAATATGGACAGTACGCGGAGCGGTTGCGCCCATTGGTCGCGGACACGGCCGCGTTACTGGCCCGCGAGATCGAGCGCGGGCGCTCGGTGCTGTTCGAAGGCGCCCAGGGCACCATGCTGGACATTGACCACGGCACCTACCCCTTCGTCACCTCTTCGAACGCCACGGCCGGCGGCGCCTGCATCGGTTTGGGCGTCGCACCCACGCGCATCGGAAGCGTGGTGGGCGTTTCCAAGGCCTACACCACTCGCGTCGGCGGCGGGCCATTTCCCACAGAGGCCCGCGGTCCCGAGGGAGACACGCTCCGCGAGCGTGGCGCCGAATTTGGCTCGGTCACCGGCCGGGCGCGCCGTTGCGGCTGGTTGGACTTGCCGGTGCTCCGCTACAGCTGCACCATCAACGGGCTGGACTCGCTGGTCATCACCAAGCTGGACGTGCTCGACCATCTGGAAGAGATTCCGGTCTGCGTCGGTTACCGCTACCGCGGAAGCAACTTGAACGAGATGCCCGCCCTGGCTCACGTACTGGATCAGGTGGAGCCGGTGTATCGCCGCCTGCCGGGGTGGCGCTGCTCCACTTTCGGCCTCAATTCCTACGAACAGCTCCCGCCGCGAGCCCGCGACTATCTGCAGTTCGTCAGGGACAGCGCCGGCGTGGAGGTCTCCCTGGTCTCCACCGGGCCGGAACGCGAGGAAGCGGTTTGGGTGCCGGGCGCGAAATTTTCCGAGGAATGGAATCAGCAACCGGCCGGTACAGTTTCAACTTAATGGTTCGCCGAGCAACCGCACTCTTTGAGTGCCGTTGCTCGATGGCGAACTAAAGATTGCCGCTACTTTGCTTCCCCTGAAGCGTGCCATGACATGATGCTACGATTTTCCGAAGCACGGCAGATAGTCCTGGACAAGGTGCGTGCTGTAAGCGACCGTCCGGCGCGGGAAACCGCCGAGCTTTCGGCCGCAGCAGGCAGGGTCCTGGGGGAGCCGATTCTTGCGGATCGGGATTATCCGCCGTTTGACCGCGCCACCCGCGATGGCTACGCCGTGCGCGCGGCCGAAGTGGCTGCGCCGCCAGTGGAGCTGAAGCTGGTGGGCGAGGTACGCGCCGGCTCCGTCTTTGACGGCACAATGCACGCCGGCGCATGCGTCTCCATCATGACCGGAGCGCCGGTGCCGGCCGGCGCCGACGCGGTGGTCATGATCGAATACAGCAAGCGGCTTGATGTACAAGAAGCAGGAGCCGAGCGGATTCAGATTCAGCGCAGCGTGCATGCCGGTGAAAACCTGGTGCCGCGCGGCTCCGAGGCGTCCGCCGGCGCTGGGGTACTGCCCGCCGGACGGCGGCTGGGCTACGCGGAGATCGGCATGCTCGCGAGCGTCGGTTGCGTCACGGTTCCGGTCTTTCGCCGGCCCCAGGTGGCCATCCTGCCCACCGGAGACGAGGTGCTGGAACTGGACCGCCAGCCGCTCCCCTTTCAGATTCGCAACAGCAACAGCTACTCGTTGCGGGTGCAGGTGGCCGCCGTCGGCGGTCACCCCTGCCCGTTGCCCATCGCGCCCGATGAATACGGACGGCTGCGGCAGTTGATCGAGCAGGGGCTGGCCGCCGACCTGCTGCTGCTCTCCGGGGGCGTCTCGGTAGGAAAATACGACCTGGTCGAGCAGGTGTTGCGCGACCTGGGCGCCGAGTTCTACTTCGATGCCGTGGCCATCAAGCCGGGACGTCCGCTAGTATTCGGACGGGCGCGCGGAACGCTTTTCTTTGGCCTGCCAGGAAATCCACTTTCTACAATGGTGACGTTCGAGCTGTTTGCGCGACCGGCGCTGAATCTGCTATGCGGAGCGGAGCCACCCCCGCTGGTGTTCCCACGGGCCCGGCTGGAGCAGCCGGTGCGGCAGAAGCCCGGCCTGACGAGCTTCTTACCCGCGATCCTGAGCCAGGCCGCGGCCCCGGAGGAAGCGCGGAGCGATTTCCTCCCGGCGGTGCGGACCGTGCCCTGGCAGGGCTCGGGTGACGTTGCCGCGCTGGCTCGCGCCAACTGCTACCTGGTAGTCCCCGAGGACCGCGGCGAGCTGGCCGAAGGAGAACTGGTTGGGGTGCTTCCCCGATCCCAGTAGGTAGCCGACCATCGCAATGCAGAACATGTCTAAACCGACGCATTGGGACAAACAGGGGCGAGCCCGCATGGTGGATGTCAGCCAGAAGCCGGCCACCCGCCGTCAGGCGCGCGCCCGAGCCTTCCTCTGCATTTCCCCGGAGGCGCTGCGGCGCCTGCCGAAGAACCCCAAGGGCGACCCACTGGAAATCGCCCGCGTCGCGGGAATCACCGCCGCCAAGCGAACCGCCGAACTGATTCCTCTGTGCCATCCTCTGCTGCTGACCCACATTGATGTGGAGGCACGCGTGTGCGACAATGGCGTCGAGTTGCTGTCAACTGTCAGCACGACCGGAGGAACCGGAGTGGAGATGGAGGCGCTGACCGCGGTGGCGGTCGGGGCCCTGACGGTCTACGATATGTGCAAGGCGCTGGATCGCTCGATGGAAATTACCTCCCTCTGCTTGCTGGAGAAGAGCGGCGGCCGGAGCGGCAACTACCGGAGTAAAACGTGGCGGTAAGGATCCTGCTGGCAGACGACAGCCCGCTGGTGCTGGACCTGATGCGTCGAGGCTTGGAACCGCATGCCAAGGTCGAGGCCGCCACCGACGGCACCGATGCGCTGTTGAAAGCCCTGGAGTCGCCGCCCGACCTGGTGATCAGCGACTACCGCATGGGCGGGCTGGATGGTCGCCAGCTGTTGGAGAAACTACGGGCCAAGCCGCAGACCCAGAAGGTTCCGGTCGTCTTGCTGGCCACCAAGACGGACGTGGATGAAAGACTGCAAGGGATTTCCGACCAGGTGGAAGACTTTTTCATCAAGCCCTTTTTCGTGCGCGACCTGACCAAGCGCGCCAAGCGCATCATTGACCGCATCCACCTGGAAAAGATGCAGCGGGAATCGGCAGCGCCCGGCGGGGGTTTCGCCGGTCGGCTGAGCGAGATGGGCATCATGGACTTGTTCCAGACCCTGGAAATGGGCCAGAAGACCTGCGCCCTGTCGGTTACCGGGCCGGACGATCGGGAAACGGCAACGATTTACTTTGCCGATGGGCAAATCCATCATGCGGTGATGAACGACGTCAAGGGCGATCCCGTCATCAATCATATCGTGCACTGGAACGACGGCAGCTTCCAACTGGACTTCAGCGGGCGTAGCGACGAGCGGAGCACGACCGCCGGCACGCAAAGTCTGCTGATGGAAGCCCTCCGCCTGATGGACGAAGAGAGCATGTGAAGTGCGCGCGGCTGTCCTGACCGTCAGCGATTCCTGCTATAGGCGTGAACGGCCCGACCGCTCGGGTGCGGAAGTGGCCGAGCGGCTCGGCGCACTGGGGTGGGAGGTGCTGGCACAGGGCATTGTGCCCGACGAGCCCGCCGCCATTCTATTGGCCCTTGAACAGTGGGTTGCCCGCGACGACCTGGACGCCATCTTCACCACCGGCGGCACCGGCGTGGCTCCGCGCGATGTGACTCCGGAGACCACCCGGGCCGTCATCGAGCGCGAGGTGCCCGGGCTGGCAGAGTTGATGCGCGCCGATGGGATGAAGCACACTCGCCGCGCAGCTCTCTCCCGTGCTGTGGCCGGCACGCACGGCACCAAGCTGATTCTGAACCTTCCCGGCAGCCCCAACGGCGCCCGACAATCGCTCGACGCGGTGGCCGACCTGCTGCCCCACGTGCTGGAACTGCTCCGCGGCAACTCCCGGCATTGAGCGCCCACTCCATTGTGCGAACGAAACCGCAGGTCATGCATCCCTGGTTGCAGCGAAGGTTGCAGCGAATTGCTGTGGGCCTCGTCCTTGTCCTGGCGCTTCCGCTGACGGCACAGCAAAGGGAGCTTCCCTGGCCAACCGGCCTGGGCAAAAGGGAGGCCCTGACTGGCCACATCGGCGCCATCGACAAGGACCAGATGCTAGTCCGGTCGCTGGATTATGGCGAGGTGCTGTTTTGGGTGGACCAGCGCACAGTGGTCCGCGTAGACAAGTTCCGGTTGGCGCTGGAGGACCTTCGAGTAGGTGATCCGGTCGCCGTCCGCCTGAAGAAGATCAAGGGGCGCGGCCCTTACGCCAAGGAGATCCTGCCTCATCCAGACGTCCGAGAGCGCAAGCTGCGCGGCGAGACTGACCCTTCCGAGCTTCCAGTAGCAGGCGGGCACGGCGGCTTTATCCCGCCACAGGATTCGGCGCTGCCGCCTGCAGCACCGCCTGGAACGCCTGTTACAGGCGCTACTGGCGCTACTGGGGAACCGGCTTCAGGAAACGCTGTGTTGGAGTTCCCCACACTGCCCGAGGGCGCTTCCGGCGTAGTCGGCACGGTGGTCACGGCGGCGGCTGACTTGCTCGAACTGCGGGACACCAAAAACCAACCGCAGAAGATCCTGTTGACCGGGATCACCCTAATCAAGCGCGCAGGCAGCGACAGCATCCTGCGCTCCGTGGAGTCCGGCGATCGTGTGGCCATCGTGGGCGACCGGATGGACAGCGGCGAGTGGATTGCCCGCGAAGTGTTAGTGCAAAGGTCAACGACCCCTGAAAGCGCGCAACTCGAGGGGCGATCCGCCAGTAGGGGGGAAGAGGTTTCCCCGGGTGGGGTGGTCCGCCTCTCCGGAGTCATCATTGCGTTGGACACCACCCCGGGAAACGAGCAGATTCGGCTCCGCACCGAAAAGGGGGAACGCAGGATACTGCTTACCGGCGGTACCGCAATCCGCCGGATGAACACCCGCAGCAACCTGGCCTCGCTGAAGGTGGGCGATACAGTCCGTGTGGTGGGCGATGTACTGGAAGGCAGCCTGGTGGTGGCCCGCGAAGTCACCGTTACCAAGCTCGCCGGCAGCTAGCTCTTAGCGCTGTCGCAGGCGGCTTCGCACCAGCAGAGACAATTCCACTCTAGCGGGCGAATTGGCCATGACAAAGAAGCAACTTCTGCAAGTCATCAAGGAGGCAGCCAAAGATAGGCGGCCTTCGCTTGACCTTAGCAAACAAGGGCTGACTGCGCTGCCCCCCGAGATTGGCCAGCTCACCAACCTACAAGAGCTGGACCTCGAAAATAATCAACTCAGCGCGCTTCCCCCGGAGATCGGCCAGCTCACCAGCCTACAAGAGCTTAACCTCGATAGTAATCAACTCCGCGCGCTGCCCCCCGAGATCGGCCAGCTCACCAGCCTACAAGAACTCAAGCTCCATGGGAATCAACTCCGTGCGCTGCCGCCCGAGATCGGCCACCTCAGCAGCCTGGAGTCTTTAGACGTTGACGATAATCCACTGAACGAGCCGCCGGTTGAAGTCATTCAGCAAGGAACCAAGGCTGTCCTCGCCTACCTGCGCGCGCGGTTTCAGGAGAGCGGAAAGCAGTGGTTATCGAAACTGCTGGTGGTGGGTGAGGGTGGAGTAGGAAAAACGTGCTTACTGCGCGCTTTGCGCGGAGAAAAGTTCACTCCGCAGGACACCACGCACGGCATTGAGGTCGTTTCGCTAAACTTGCCGCACCCAAAAAACGCGGGCGTGAGCATGCAGCTCAACGGTTGGGACTTTGGCGGGCAGGAGATTTATCACGCCACGTTTCAGTTTTTCCTCACCAACCGCTCGCTTTTCATCTTGGCGTGGAATGCCCGGCACGGTTTCGAACAAGGCAGACTCTATTACTGGCTCGACACCATCCAAGCCCGCGCGCCTGAGTCACCCGTTTTGATTGTCGCGACGCACACTGACCAGCGGGATGCCGACATCCCCCTGGCCGAACTGCGGGCCAAGTATCCGCAAGTTGTTGGGCACTATGCAATAAGCAACCGCGACGGCAACGGAATTCCTCAACTGAGGGAAGCTATTGCCGCGGCCGCGGCCGATCTACCTCTCATGGGCCAGAGTTGGCCCGCCAAGTGGCTCACAGCGGCCGATGCTATTCGGGCCAGACAGGAAAATTTCATCTCACCGCAGCAATTGTGCCAAGTGATGGCCCAGCACAACGTCACTGGGGAGGAACAGCCAGTGCTCTCCAAGTGGCTTCATGAACTTGGTGACATCGTCTATTTCCAGGACGACCTGGAGCTGAACGATACGGTAATCCTTGACCCCCAGTGGGTGACTAAGTCCATCAGCAGAGTTCTTGAAAGCGAGCAGGTCATCGGCAGATCGGGAATCTTCACCCGCGCCCACATGGAAGAGATCTGGCGGGATATTGATCCTGCCATGCGAGGCCACTTCCTTTGCCTGATGGAGCGTTTCGACCTATCCTACAGAACGCTGCAAAACAGGGAAATCAGTATCGTCGTGGAGCGTTTGCCCCTGGACCCTCCGCCGTATGAAGAGACGTGGAGCGAAACCCCACGTAGAAGCACAAGTAAGGAAATTTCGATGAAATTTGTGTTTTCTTCTACGATGCCAGCTGGGCTGCCAACGTGGTTTATTGCGCGCACCCACCGCTTCACGACCCACACGCATTGGCGTCTCGGCGCTCTCTTTGCCGACAGTCCGAAACGAAACCATTTGGCACTGGTGCAGGCTTTCCTGCACGACCGGTATATCCGGCTGACTGTCCGTGGACGTTTTCCACATAACTTCTTCGCCCTGCTCCGAGACGGCCTGGAGTTGACGATCGGGCGATTCCCCGGACTGAGGGTGGATCGCAGGATTCCCTGCCCCGGCCATAAGGGGTCGCGTTGCCACTACGAGTTCGACCTCGCTGAGCTGGAGCGGGCAATCGAACGTGACCCGCCCGTCATGGAAGTCCAGTGCCGGGACGCATTTCAGAACGTTTCCGTTGCCAGCTTGCTCTTCGGCATTGATTGGCGCACCCAGGGTGACGTGCTCTTGCGCATTGACAATCTTACTTCTCTCGTAACCGAGCAACACGAGGAAACACTCCAGGAGCTCAAAGACCTGCGTGAGCTGACCCAGCGTGAATTCCTGAATGTTTTTCGACGCGAGCAAGCGAATGTCGATTTGCATTGTCCCAATGTTTTTGTTTTGCGCCCCAAAGGACCGAAAACCCGGACGGCTGAATGGTGGGCAAAATTTGCAGGTCAAAAGCTGGAGTTGCAACTGTTTTGCCAAGCACCCGGCCGTTGGCATCCGACTTCTGAGGTAGGCCGTTATGTCATTGAAAAGCCTGCCGCGTGGCTGCAAACAGTGGCGCCCTACATCGGGCATTTGGTCTCCGTCTTGAAGTATGCCGCGCCCCTGGTCGCACCGTCCTTAGCCTTGCCGAAATCGGGATATGAAAAGCTGTTCAGGAATGACATCACGTTTATGAATGAATTGGTGAAAAAGCTACCCGAGATAAAAGACCCGGAAAAGCTGGGCGTGGGCGAATTATTAGGTGAAAAGCAGGTCGGTGGCGCCACGCTGCGCGGCCTACGACACCTGCTGGATGATCTCGATCCCGCACAACATTGGGGGGGTCTGAGAATAGTCCCCACTCCAGAGGGACATCACCTCTGGCTCTGCGAACAGCACGCAGCGGAATACAAGGTCTAGGGACTAAAGAACTCCAGGCCGGCGAAGCTGACCACTGACTGCGGATCAATGTTCCACTGCTCGTAGCGGAGCAGGCGCCCACGGGCCCGCGGAACTGCCCTGAGAAAAGTGTAGAGTGGTGGGTAGCCGCACCACTTCAGCTTATCCCCGCCTGGGCTCACCAGGTCAAGAAAGCCACCGGAGTCTCCGGCGCAGACCATATCCAGGCGCCGCTGGTCCTGCTCGGCGACGGCGGCCATCTCACCACGGTTGGCCAGGGCCTGGAACGAGTCCCCGTAGCGGCGCCCGACGTGCGCCAGATCAATGCCCAGCACCCAGAAGAGCCGGCCGGCGTGCTGCTCGGCCATTTCACCCAGGGCATCGAAAAAGCGCGCCACTGTCTCGTTCGTCTCCGGGGCGCGACCGGTGCTCAGGCTGTCGGCAAAGGGGCCACACAGGATCGGAAGAATCCTCAGTTCGTCCCGCGGCTCGGGTGTGCGCTCGGCCCGGAGTGCGTGCTGCAGGAAGACGCACTGGAACTCGATCGAGTGCTCGATGGCATGACAGTAATCTTCCTCCACCACCGCGTCGCCGGCACGCTGCGCCAGCCAGTCTACCAGTGCGGTATCCACGCGAAGCGTGCCCAGCGGAGTGACAAACGGCTTGCGCGTCAGTCCAAACTTTTCCGGCGG
The DNA here is from genome assembly GCA_965218055.1 of Terriglobia bacterium. Lineage (GTDB taxonomy): Bacteria > Acidobacteriota > Terriglobia > JAJPHL01 > JAPKYU01 > CBDBKE01. Next base: position 2,644,633 of record CBDCKA010000002.1, on the reverse strand, counting down.
CCCAAAGTGCGAGGTGCCCAGCACGACCAAGGTGCGCTCAGCCAGCGACGGATGAGCCGCCAGGCGCCGGTACGCCGCAGCATAGCAGTGGCGGCCACCCTCCGGGCTGACGTGTGGCGCGGCTATCCCCAACACGCCTGGCTGCAGGCCGTCGGGGGAGGTCGACTCCTGGAAATACTGCTCGAAGGCGGCCCCCACTTCCGGGCCGGTGGCCGGGTACGCCGTGCCCGCGTGGATCGCCTGGCGTTGGGCCGCTGCGCGAAACTCAGCCTCGCGCTGGTCTCGCAGTCGCCAAAACTCTTTGGTCTCCAGGAAACCCTGCTCTCCGAGCATGCCCACGAACTTGTGGATCTCGGTGCTGAAGACCAGCTGGCCGGTGGCCCGGGTCAGCAATTCCTGCAGGTCCAGTTCGGTATGCTGTCCGTCCAGGTACGGCAAGGCGGCGGCCAACGCCGGCGGCAGACACAGTACGGCGTCGGTGTAGCGAAACGGGTCACGGATAATCAACCCCGGCCGCTTCGCATCCGGCGAAGGCAGGAAATCGAGAGCCGTACGGAGCCGAGGAAGAATCCTGGACATGTGTGTTCGTGGTGCTCGCTCTCTACCGCGCCCATTGTAATACCTGTCTGGCTGGTTCGCATCCCCTGTCCTGACGCCAGCAACGCGTGGAATCGCCTCGGCATACGCCGTTCACAGGAAACCATTTCATGAATGACTGCATCAAACTCAGCAGATACCTGAACTCGTTGATGACGAAGCAAGGAGACTCTGTTGCACCGATTTACGACATTGCTCCAACTAGCCCCGCAAACCGAGCCGGGATACAATGACCGGATGGCCGACGCAGGAACTCTCGGCGGCGAATCCGCTGCGGAACTGGCGGGGCGCATGGCGCGCGTACGGCAGCAGACGGCCGATAGGCACCCGCCGGGGTTCTATGAGCAAGTCATCGAATGGCTCCAGCACCCTGACGCTGCCGTGCGCGAGGAAGCCGTACGCTTCTTGGGACGTCATTTCCGCGAGCGCTCCGATGGCCAGGTGTTGCTGGAGATGGTGGCAGCTGATCCCAGCCCCGAGGTGCGCATGTGGTCAGCCAAATGCCTTGGGGGAGTTTTCCGCAGCACTCGCATGCGCCAGGTGACCCAGGTGCTGGCGGCAGCCTCAAACAACCCGGACGAGGATGGCGAGGTGCGCGCTGCGGCATATGCTGCCATCCGGCGCATCAATGGCTACTAAGCGGCTGGCGCGCGTCGAGGCTTCCGCGCCAGAGTATCTGCGATAAAGGTTGTGACTCTGCCTGACGGCGCGTCGGTGACTGGCGGTAGTGGGCGACCCATGGCGGCCTAAAGGCCGGCGCTACAACAGCTCCTGCGGATTCAAAGTAGCCCACTCCCGCGACTGGCGACGCCATTGACAAGTCTTGAACCGCCTCTGATAATGTAAAGACTCCCAGAGGAGGGACACGCGTGATCAAGCTCGACATCGTGAACGAGGCTGTAAACCGCACCGGCATCACCAAGACCAAGGCAGAGCAGGCCGTCGAAACCGTGTTTGAAAGCATGAAGAAGGCCCTGGAGCGCGGCAACCGGATCGAGTTGCGTGGCTTTGGAGTCTTCAACGTGAAGCCGCGCAAAACAGGCATCGGGCGCAATCCCCGCACGGGCGCCGTCGTCAACATCCCTCCGGGCAAGGCTGTTCGTTTCAAGCCGGGCAAGGAGCTGCAGAGTCTCTAGTCCTGCTCGTGCGCGCCGTCCCCCGCCCGGCGCGAAAGAACTGAACACCCCCAGGCACCGCATGAGCGATCATCCCTACCAGTGGCGTCCGCTCGGATGTGAACTCTCTCCAGCGCTCGAAGTGGCAGCAGCGCCGGCGCGGCAGGGGCTGTGGCCGCAGCTGTTATTGTTTGGCCTGACGGTGCTGAGCACGCTGGCGGTGGGCGCGCACCTGGCTTTCAACTACGCAAACGGTCTGGCGGCCTTCAATCTCCAGCACATTTGGGACCCGTTCACCAGCTTGTGGGGCCATCCCTCACGGCTGCTGAGCGGGTTTCCCTTCGCGCTGACTCTGCTCGGTATTCTGCTGGCCCACGAAATGGGGCACTACTTGGCCTGCCGCTATTACGGAATTGCCGCGACGTATCCCTACTTCATTCCCGCCCCGACTATCTTTGGGACCATGGGGGCCTTCATTCGCATCCGCTCCCCAATCGTGAGCAGGCGCGCCTTGTTTGACATCGGCATCTCCGGGCCGCTGGTGGGATTCGCTGTTGCGCTGCCAGTGCTGATCTTTGGGATCGCTGCCTCGCAGGTGGTTCCGGTGGCACAGACAGCCGGCGCGGTGGCCTTCGGCAATCCACCACTGGTCATCCTGCTGGAGAAGCTGTTCCACCCGAATGGCGCGGAGCACCACTTGTATTTGCATCCGGTTGCCCGCGCTGCCTGGGTGGGCCTGTTTGCCACCGCGCTGAACCTGCTGCCCATCGGCCAATTGGATGGCGGGCACATCCTGTACGCCCTCGTCGGGGAGAGACACCGCTTATACTCGCGCTTGTTCGTGTTGGCGCTGATCCCGCTCGGCTACCTGTACTGGTACGGATGGTTGCTGTGGTCGGTGCTGCTGTTTTTCCTGGGGACACGTCACCCGGTCATCTTTGACCCGGAGCCTCTGGACCGCCGACGCCGCTGGCTATGCGCGCTCGCTCTGGTGGTCTTTCTGCTGTGCTTCACCCCCAGCCCCCTGCTTGCCCGCTAGCGGCTGCTTCCTAAGCCCGTTGCAGGCCTATCCTCACGCCCGGCCTTTGGATTCGACCGGGTTGTAGCGGGACGCTATAGCAGCGTGAGCGGATCCACGTCAACGACCATGGCGGTCGGGGGAAGGTGCTGGGCGCGCGCAAACGAGCGGCAATCTCCGAGAAGATTGTGCAGCGTGCTGCGCCGCTGGGATTTCACCAGGAATTGATAGCGGTACTCCTCCTTCAGTCGGGCCAGTGGCGCAGCCGCCGGCCCCAACAGGCGCACCCCGGCCCACTTCCCCTCGGCCAGGTGCCTGGCCAGCTCACCACTCCACTTCACCGCCAGCTCCAGCTTTGGGCTGCGAATCAGGATGTTGGCCAGCGCGGAGAACGGCGGGTAGTGCATCACCCGTCGGAATTGCAGCTCTTTCTGGTAGAAGGCGGCGTAGTCCTGAGCGGCGGCGCAGCGAATGGCGTAATGGTCGGGGAAATAGGTTTGGATGATGACCGCACCAGGCAGCTCACCGCGCCCGGCCCGGCCGGCCACCTGGGTGAGCAACTGGAAGGTGCGCTCGGCGGCCCGGAAATCCGGCAACCCCAGGGCCACATCGGCCGAGACCACTCCCACCAGCGTCACCCGGTGGATGTCGTGTCCCTTGGCAATCATCTGCGTCCCCACCAGGATGTCGTAGCGGCCGGCGCGAAACTCAGCCAGGATGCGCTCGGACTGACGCCGGCCGCGAGCCGTGTCGCGGTCCAGCCGGATCACGCGGGCACCGGCGAAGCGCTCGGCCACCAGCGCCTCAATCTTCTCCGAGCCCTCGCCCAGGAAGTAGACATGTTCGCTCGAGCACTGCGGGCAAACTTTGGGCACCGACGTCCAGTGGGCGCAGTAGTGGCACAGTAGACGGTTTTCCCGGCGGTGGTAAGTGAGCGCGATACTGCAATGGGCACATTGCGCCGCCTGGCCGCAGGAGCGACACAGCGCTACGGCGGCATAGCCGCGCCGGTTCAGCAGCAGGATGACCTGCTGGCGGGATTTGAGCCGCTGCCGGATCTGCTCCTCAAGCGCGCGCGAGAGCACTTCGACTTTTTTGCGCTCCAAGAACTCCCCGCGCATGTCCACCACCTGCACGTCGGCCAGCGGCCGGCCTTCGACGCGCTCACCTAGCTCCAGCAGGAGAAACTTGCCGCTGGTAGCGTTGTAGCGAGATTCCAGGCTGGGGGTAGCCGAACCCAGCAGCGCTACCGCCTCGGCGTTGCGCGCTCGTACCAGCGCCACGTCCCGCCCGTTGTACCGCGGCGTTTCCTCCTGCTTGTAACTGGGGTCCTGCTCCTCGTCGACGATGATGATCGCGGGCCGTTCCAAAGGGGCAAACACTGCGGAGCGCGTGCCGACCACCACTCGCGCTTCCCCCTGGTGGGCGCGGCGCCACTCCTGGCTGCGTTCGCGACCACCAAAGGCGCTATGCAGGATGGTGACTCCCTCACCGAACCGGAACCGGAACTGATCGGCCATCGCCGGGGTGAGGGCAATTTCAGGAACCAGCATCAGCGCCGTGCCCCCGCTGCGGACCACTTCGCTGATGGCCTCGAGATAAACTTCCGTCTTCCCGCTGCCGGTCACCCCGTGGAGCAACGCCGCAGCGAAGCCGCGCCGTCCCAAGAGCTCGCGGATGGCCTCCAGGGCTGCCTTCTGCCGCGGGTTCAGCACGTGGGCGCTGGGCCGAACCGTCACCGCAGCGGAGGCACTCGTATAAGTCGCCCTGTGGGAAGGCAGAAACGATACCAAACCACGCCCCTCCATGAGGCGCAGCAGGACGGCGGGTACCCGAGCCTGGGCAGCCAGTTGGGCGGCCGGCACCGGGGTGCCAGTCGAGATCAACAGCTGCACCACGCGCTGCTCGCGTTTCCCGCTAGGTGTTGCTGGACCGCATGCCGCCTCAGGACTGGCCGCCAGCGCAACCAGTTTGTTCTGCCGTTCCGCTCGGGCGCGCGCCTCCGAGACGCGCTCAATCACTCCCCTCCGCTCCAGCTTGCGCAGGTCGGCTTCGGTCAGGCTAAAGCGCTGGCGCAGGGAGGCTTCCGGCAACTCCCGCTCCCGCAACGCATCCGCCACCGGCGAGACAAAGCTGCGGCCTGCGGTTGTCAGCCGCACCATGCGCCGCGTCTGGACCTCCACACCCAGCGGAAGCATCCCGCGGAAAACTTCTCCCTCAGGCGCTAGGTAGTAGTCGGCTACCCACCGGCCCAAACGCAGCAGTTCCGGGCTGAGCACCGGCGAGGTGTCCAGTACCTGCTCGACCTCCTTGAGTCGGTCTGACCGCTCTGGTTTGCGCCGATCTGCTTTGAGTCGATCTGGCGTGCGGCCGTCAGCGGGCACCCGAGAGTGTGTCTCGGTGACTATCCCGGTGAGCTTGCGAGTGCCTAAGGGAACAATGACCCGCACGCCGGGAACCACTCGCGACTCCAGCGTTGCTGGAACCCGGTAGGTGAAAGATCCTTCCAATGGGATTGGGACGGCGACCTGACAAACTTTGGGGAATCGCACGAAAGACATTTGCAATTTACAAGCGAATAACGAAAAAGGACAACGCTGTCATTCACACTTTGTTTTCGCGCAGGAATGCCGGTACAACCGCAAAAAGCCCGATGCTGGTGACAGTTTCAGCTAATTCCCGTACTGGATATTGATGGCACGTACTTCGCCGGCAAAGTGGCGGTCTATAACTCCAAGAATAGCTTGCAGGAACTGCCACTCAGCGGTGTCTTTCTTGGGGTGCACTTCAATACCAACAACCTCTCCCATTCCCTGAGTCAGGTTAATCCAACCGGGGTAGCTACTGTGAATCCATTTGGCCCGTCCTTTTTTTTTGGACTGGCTCCGAAATGTCCCTCTCTTCCTACGCCGCAGTTCCGATTCCTTTCTCAGTAGCGCGGAAAATAGCGGGTACCGACTTTTCGGAATCACCTGGAGCTGTCTCATGTTCACTCCTTCCGGTCAGGACCAGGGGTGGAAACCGGAATTGGTTGGTTCATCTTTCATGAGCGCGTGCCGTACAGGAAGCGCAACAGAGTCTGCATGTCGTCCCAGGCCTCGCGCTTCTTGGAAGGATCACGCAGCAGGTAGGCAGGGTGGTAAGTGACCAGCAGCTGGGCGCCGCGATAGTCAAACCAGCGACCGCGAAGGCGGCCCATAGACTCGTGGTTGTTCAGCAGGACACGGACGGCGGTGGCGCCCAGGGCCACGATCGCCCGGGGCCGGATGGCGTCCAGTTGTCGCAGCAGGAATGGCGAGCAGGTCTCCACCTCTTCCTTCTCGGGCGTCCGGTTGCTCGGGGGCCGGCACTTGATGATGTTGCAGATGTAGGTGTGCTCGCGCCGCAGCGGCACGTTCATCCGCGCCGCGCTGTTGTTGATCATCTCGGTCAGCAGTTTTCCGGCGCGGCCTACGAAGGGCAGCCCCTGCGCGTCCTCGTCGGCGCCGGGGCCCTCGCCCACGAACACCACCTCAGCCTGCGGATTGCCGCTGCCGAACACAATCGTAGTGCGCCCGCGATGCAGTTTGCATCGGGTGCATTCGCCGAGGTCGCCGCGGACCTCTTCCAGAGTCTCCCGCGGTGTGATGGCCTGAAACAGGTCTCCGGTCGGGCCGACCGGCGCGCTCCCCCCGCCGCCTCGCGGTCCTGAGGCAGTAGGCGAGCTAGCTTCTCTCCCTGCCACCGACAGCGCCGCGGGGGCTGGACGCCGACGGTAGAAGGTGTCAATGCCCAACTCCTTGTAAAAGTCAAGCCGTTGTTTCCAATCGCCAGGCATCTCGGTTAACAATTACATTTAAACAATGAACAAATCTTATCGGAAATTGTGCATTTACTTTGTTGGTGTTAACTCATTTGGTTTCAACTCACAATGTTTCACTCGCAACTCTCGCACGGTGTCCAGAATTCGCTGAGCCACCTCAATCTTTGTCATGCGAGGTAATTCCGTGACGCCGTCCGGCGCCACCAGCACGGCGCTGCTGAAATCGGAGGCGAACACGCCCTGCGCCACATCATTGGCTACCACCAGATCCAGGTCTTTCTCCGTAAGTTTGCGCCGGGCGTTCTCCAGCAGGTTCTCGGTTTCAGCGGCAAAACCTACCAGCAAGCGCGTTCCTTTGCGGCCGGAGACCGCCTGAAGGACGTCGGGGGTGCGCTCCAGGTGAAGCGTGAGTGCGCCTTCCCGTTTCTTAATCTTCTGGGAGTGAACGCTTGCCGGGCGATAGTCGGCGACCGCAGCCGCCTTAATCACGACGGTGGCCTCCTCCAGCCAGGCGAGCACCGCCTGCTCCATTTCCTCGGCAGTGCGCACCGGAACAAACTCGACCCCGTCGGGTGGATGCAGTGCGGTGGGCCCGCTGACCAGAATGGTGCGGGCGCCGCGGCGGAGTGCGGCTTCCGCGACCGCATAGCCCATTTTGCCGCTGGAGTGGTTGCTCAGGTAACGCACCGGGTCCAGCGGTTCCTGAGTGGGCCCGGCGGTCACCAGCAGCGTTTCTTGTTCCAGGTCGCGCTGGACTCCCAGCATCTCCAGCGTGGCCGCCACGATGCTGGCCGGCGAGGCCAGGCGGCCCGCCCCGGTCATGCCGCACGCCAAGTAGCCTTCGTCGGGCTCGATCACCCGGACCCCCTGCGCGCGCAGCCGCGCCAAGTTGTCCTGGACCGTTGGGTGTTCCCACATCTGGACGTTCATCGCGGGCGCCACCAACACAGGAGCCCGGGTGGCCAAGTAGAGGGTGGTCAGGAAATCGTCGGCGATCCCATGGGCAAACTTCCCCACCACATTCGCCGTGGCCGGCGCCACCGCCAGCAGGTCAATGGATTGCGCTACGGCAATGTGCTCGATGGCGCTCTCGATGTTGGCTCCCTCGCCTGGCCCCGCAAACAGGTCGGTGATGACTTTGCGCCCGGAGAGGGAGGCCAGCGTCAGCGGCGTAAGGAACTCGCGCGCGTGCCGGGTCATGACCACCTGTACCTCCAGCCCGCTCTGCTGGAGCTGGCGAATCAGCTCCGCGCTCTTATAGGCGGCGATGCCCCCCGAAACTCCCAAACAGACTTTCATGCCAGCACCAAGCGCTATTCCTCCAATTTTTCCTCTTGCGGAGGGTCCAATTGCGTAGGGTCCAAAGCTTCAAAGGTCACCGCGCCTCCGAGGACTTCTTCAATGGCGATCCGTACGGACTTTCGCGCCGCCGTATGGATGTGCGGTTGCGCGCCGCTCTGCAGTTGCCGCGTGCGGCGCGCGGCGGCATGCACGAAACGAAACTTGCACTCCAGATCCTCGATTCGCTTCATCCGGTTGTTACCTCCTTAAAAGTTTGTTGGATGGGACCTACGGCCGACGCGACTTTTCGCGTTCGGCAGCTTTCGGCCAGCTCAAACCAGTGCTGGACCTGTGGGTCGGCCGGCCGGCCGTCGTGATGCTTCTCCCAGCGGGCTGCCAGCACGATGGCGCACAACTGCTCGGCGCACAGGTCCAGTTTTTCATTGATGATGAGATAGTCGTAGTCGGGATACTTCTCGATTTCAGCGACTGCCCGGCGCAGCCGGTGCTCAATCACCTGCTGGGAATCTTCGCCGCGCCGGCGCAGGCGGGCCTCCAGAACCTGGCGGGACGGCGGCAAAAGGAAGATGGCCTTCGCCTCAGGCAGCCGCTGTTTGACTTGGCCGGCGCCTTGCACGTCAATGTCCAGCACCAAGTCGTGGTCGAGCTGCTCGGCCACGTCCAGAAAACGGCGCGGGGTGCCGTAAAGGTCTTTTCCGAACACATCGGCCCACTCAAGAAATTCATCACGGTCAATCATGTACTGGAATTGCTCTCGGCCCACGAAATAATAGTGTTTCCCGTCCAGCTCGAGACCTCGCGGCTTGCGAGTGGTGTAGGAAACGGAAAAGACCAGGTTTGGCACGGCAGCCATCAATCGGTCGAGAAGTGTGGACTTTCCTGAGCCCGACGGTGCCGAAACGATAAAGATATTAATCTGCGACATGTCCCGTCCGGCCCTTACTGTAGATTTTGTACCTGCTCGCGCAGCTTTTCAATCTCGGCCTTCACTTGCAGTGCCAGCCCGGTGATCCGCAACCCTGCCTCGCCCGGCCCGGAAGTCTTGGCCAGGATGGTGTTGATCTCGCGATTCATCTCCTGCAGCAGGAAATCCAGGCGCTTGCCTGCCTCGCCGGCCTCCTCGGGCGAGTGGAGCACGGCATGGAACTGCTTCCGGTGGCTTTTCAGGCGCAGCAACTCCTCGCTGACGTCGCTGCGCTCGGCCAGCAGTGCGGTCTCCTGGACCAGCCGCTCGGGAGGCAAGTGGTCGCCTAGCAGCTCGGTCAGGCGTTCGCGCAGGCGCTCCAGACAGAGGCGATGCACGTCGGCCCGCAATTGTTCAATCTCTTCGGTGGCGCGGCCGACCTCCTCCAGGCGCGCGCTCATCTCCATGCCAATACTCAGGCCTTCCTCGGCGCGCATGGCGTCCAGCCGCCCGAGCGCTTCCAACAGCGTCTCGAGTACCAGCGTCTCCATCTGCTGCGCCTCATCAGATCCCGACGGCGCCGGAACGTAGCTGACCACCCCGGGCATTTTCAGTACGCTGCTCAGATCAGGCTCCACCGAAAGGCCAAATTCGCTGCACAGGCGGTTGTAGGCTTCCAGGTAGGAGCCCACTAGCGCACGGTTCATGTGGACGTCCAGGCCACCATCCCGTTCCAGCCCCACCGTCACGTCCAGGTGGCCGCGCCGCAGGTGTTGGCGCATCAGGCGCCGCAGCTTGGGCTCCATCGCCTCCAGCTCCGCAGGCAACTTCAGGCGCAGGTCCAGAAAGCGGTGGTTGACGCTTTTCACCCTCACCGTAGCGGCCATTGTGTCGGTGCGACAGGAGGCCGCCGCATAGCCGGTCATGCTGCGCAGCATCAAGACAAGTGTCAATTTTCCGAGGTCAGGTGTTCGGCCAGAAGCGCGCTGCTCGTCAGAGTTTGGACCTCAGCCCCAGGACGTGGCCCAGCTCAGGCGTCCACAAACTGCAACTGGTGGAGTCTGCGGTAAACACCCCTGCTTTCCAGCAGTTCCGCGTGCGTGCCTACCTCCACAATTGTACCACGTTCGAGCACCACGATCTTGTCGGCGCGCCGGACGGTAGCCAGCCGGTGGGCAATCACGAACACGGTGCGGCCAGCCATCAGATTTCCCAGCGCCTCCTGCACAAGGCGCTCCGACTCGCTGTCCAACTCGGAGGTGGCCTCGTCCAGGATCAGGATCGGCGGGTTTTTCAGCAAAGCGCGGGCGATCGCCAGGCGCTGGCGCTGCCCGCCGCTGAGCCGGGCACCACGTTCCGCGATCACGGTGTCGTAGCCCTGGGGGAGCTCAAGGATGAATTCGTGAGCCATTGCCGCCCGGGCTGCGGCAAAGACCTGCTCGTCGGGCATCCCAGCCCGGCCGTAGCAGATGTTGTTGCGAACCGTGGCGTCGAACAGGATGGTCTCCTGGGTGACCATCCCGATCTGCTCTCGCAGCGAGGCCAACGTCAGGTCGCGCACGTCGTGCCCGTCCAGCAGCACCCGGCCGGCGGTCACGTCGTAGAAGCGGGGAATCAGGTTGACCAGGCTGGTCTTTCCCACCCCGCTGGGCCCCACGACGGCGACCACCTCACCCCGTTCGATTCGCAGGTGGATGCGGCGCAGCACAGGCCGTTCCCGCTCGTAGTGAAACGAGATGTTATCGAACACCACCGCCTCGCCAAAGGTTGGCAACTGGATGGCTCCCGGCTTCTCGCGCACCTCCTCGCGCACGTCCAGGTATTGGAAGACCTTGGCCGAAGCGCCCAGCGCCTGCTGGAAGGCGTTGCTGACGCCGGTCAGGCGCTTGATTGGCTCGTACATCTTCAGCAGCGCATAAACGAACACCAGAAAAGCGCCCGGCGTCAGCATATCGGCCTTGATGCGGTCGCGCCCTACCCACAGCATCACCATGATCATCAGCGCGCCCAGCAACTCCATCAGAGGCGAGGTCAACGCCTGCGCGCGCACATAGCGCAGGTTTACCCGGAACAGGCGCCGGGCCGCCTCGCGAAACCGGCCCAGCTCAAACTTCTCCATCGCGAAGGCCTTCACGATGCGGATACCGCTGATGGTTTCCTGAAGGATCTGGCTGATCTCGGCCACGTTGTCCTGGGTCTTGCGGGTCGTGCGGCGCAAGCGGCGGCCGATCTTGGCCGAGGCATACAGCACGACAGCAACCAGCAGGGGCAAGGAGATCAAGGCCAGCTTGGGGTCCAGCAGCAGCAGCACCCCGACCATTGCCAGCAGAGTGAAGCTCTGGCGCAGGAAATCGGCCAGCACATGCGACACCGCCAACTGGATCTTCTCGATGTCATTGACGATGGCGGACATCAGCCGCCCGGTGGCCTCCCCGTGGAAGAAGCGGAGGGGCTGGTGAATCACCTTGTCGTAGAGCTGGTTACGCAGGTCGGTGACCACCGCGAAGCCGATGTAGTTGACCAGGTAGCTGGCCAGGTATTCGCAGATGGCCTTGCCCAAGGTGACACCCACGATCGCCACCGCGACCACCGTCCAGACGTTGTGGATCCAATCGGGCACGAACAGCCGGAGGTCCAGCGCGCGCTCCCAGATGGGAACGCTTCTTACGAGAAGGACTTCGTTGCTGGGCGAACTGGGATTGAGAATGCGGTCAAAGACAGGACCGATCAGCAGCGCCGTGAGGGCTTCAAAGGCGCCTACGGCCGCCATCAGCATCACCGAAATCAACAGGCGGAACCAGTAGGGGCGGACGTACCGCAACAAGCGGAACAGCTCCGACATGTGGTCACTATTCTAGCAGACCGCCAAGCGGCCACTTAGCCGGAAAACAGCGCCTCTTCCACGGGGTGGTACACGAGTTGGCCGGCTTCGACCTGTGCGCCAGCGGTGAGCCGATGCAGGCGAGTCTGGCCGGGCCCCAGGATATGCATCACCTGCCAGCCGCGCACGGTGACGAAGTCGGACAGCAGCATACGGTGGCAACGCCAGTAGAGGCGCTCAGCGCAGAGGTAGGCGGTGGTACGCGCTTCGGCCAGGCGCATCAGCTCCCGGGCGGCCAGGTGGAATTCCGAAGTGCTCATGTGGCCGGCGTAATTGCGAAAGCCACGAGCGCGCAGGCCGCTGTGCGGCGACTCGTTCCGTATGGCTCGGCGGAAGCCGCCCAGCTCGCGAAACCAGCGGTAGTCGATGCCCGCCGCGGCCCCGGCTGCTTCGAGCGCCTCGCGGGAAAACCAGGGGTGGCGGCGCGAAGCTGGGAAGCTGCGAATGTCGGCCAGCAGACGAATCCCAAACTCGGCTACCAGCGCCAGCAACTGCGCCTGCGGCTGCGTGGAATGCCCGACTGTGTAGATTACCGAACCCGCCGATGAAGCCGCTTGACCCCGCCCCTCCATGCTCACTTTCCCTCTCTCATCCCGAGCGAGGCGAGGGATCTGCTTCTCCCGTGCAGACTTCCGAGCAACAGTTCAGCCATGGCGTTTGCAGTCCTGAAAATCAGATCCTTCGCTTCGCTCGGGATGACAGGGGGTGCGCGTCTGGATGGCAGGCGGCCGTGGCAAACCCGTCGTGTTCGCAAATGCGGCAAGAGCGGGCAAGTTCCAAGCCACCACAGCCACGGCCACTGCTCGCTAACCGCTGATGCCCGATGGCTGGTTGTTTGTGGGGTCGCCGGTCGCCGACCGGTTCACAACGTGGGCAACGGCGCCTCGTACACCCCCTGAGAAATCTCCCCAAAAACCTGCACCAGCGCCGGATGGATCACCCCGTTGGAGACCACCATGGTGTCGCTGCTTATTCGGTAGGTACCCCCGCGCATGTCGGTGACGCGCCCGCCAGCCTCGCTCACCAGCAGTATGCCGGCCGCCACGTCCCAAGGGCTCAAACTGAACTCCCAGAAGGCATCCATACGCCCGCAAGCCACATAACAAAGGTCCAGAGCCGCTGAGCCCACCCGGCGCACGCCATGGCTGACCATGTTGAGCTGGTGGTAGAAGTGAACGTTGGGGTTCTTGTGGCGGCGGCGCGCGGGGAAGCCGGTAGCCAGCAGGGATTGTGAAAGAGCAGCCGTAGACGAGACCCGGATGGGGCGGTTGTTCAGCCATGCCCCGGCTCCTCTCTCCGCAGTAAACAGCTCGTCTCGAATCGGGTCGTAGACCACGCCCACCACCCCCTCGCCGGCCCGTTCCAGTCCGATCGAGACACAGAAGAACGGGAAGCCGTGGGCAAAGTTGGTGGTGCCGTCCACCGGGTCCACGTACCAGCAGTAGGGCGACTCGCCGGCCTGCCCGCCGCCCTCCTCCGCTACGATGCCGTGGTCGGGGAAATGAGCGCGCAGACGCTCGACGATCAGGCGCTCCGAAGCGCGGTCAGCCTCGGTGACCAAGTCCACTTCGCCCTTGTACTCGACGCGCACGCGCCGCTCGAACATTGGCACAAGCAACCCGCCCGCGGCGCGCGCAATCTCGACAGCAGTGGCTAGGAAGTCAGGCATCGGGGTCAGCTTTGGGGGCAAACTTCAGGCATCAGCCGGGGGCTCATCTTGCGCCGGCCCGGTCGGCGCCGGCACGGCCGAGGGCTCCTCATACAGGTACTTGATCTTGGACTTGAAGATGAACAGGTTCGGCTCCCCTTGCCGGGTCACACGAATGAACCGCCGGTCGTAATACTCAACGAAGCCCCTAATCGTCTCACCCGAAATGAGCTTCACGACGACTGGAGTCTGGGTGTGTGCCAGGTAGCGAAGATAGGCGCCCTCCCGGTGAGTTTCCGCCGGGGCACGCTCGTTCGCGTGGCGCGAGAAATCCTTCCGCATATTCACTTACGTCGCATAGTCACTTGGGCAGCCCGACCCGGGTTAGCGCTCTCCGGTTACCTATGCCTGAGGGCTGCTCGCAGCCGCTCGCTGCCCGATCAAGATTGCATAATTGCGCAGAAAATGGCCGCGCAGGTGCGCCGGCACCAGCGGCACCTTGCGCATAGCGTCCATCTCCCAGTGTTCCACGACAATGAGCGGCGAGCGGCGCTTCTTCACCACCAGAGTAACCCCCCGGCGCCCGCTAGGCCTCGTTTCGACCTCGACTTCCACCTCACGGTTCAGCGTACCGCAAACGGCGCGCCGCACTGCTTCCAGGTCCGATGCGCCCCGGCGGCGCGCGCTTTCAAGCGCCTGACCGTGGCGCAGGCGTGTATGAGTCGTTTTCTTCCCTATCTTCCCCATCGGGCCCATCAGAGACACCCAACTGAGCTGAGCGCCTTTCTGCAACGCTTCCGTCCGTTCCGGTTCCTCTCAGTCGCCACGCAAATAATACCCTTTGCGTGCCTGCACGGTAAAGGCGGGATTCTTGGCCCGCACCTCTAGGCGCCGGTAGGTGCCGTCCTCCAGGTGCGGTGAAGCGTAGTAGCCGAGAAGATAGTGCGTGCGCAGTTCTTCGCCGATGGCGGCAAACACGGGGTCCAGATGCGCCAGGGAATCGGGAGTGAAGGCGCGGCCACCCGTGCCCTCGGAAAGTAACTGCAGAGCATGCTCGCCGCCGATGTTCCGCCCGGATTCGCTGCGGACGGGCACGATCACGACGCTGTAAATCACCGCGTCGGCTTCCTGGGCCGAGCGCAACGCTGCATGAAAATCGGTGCCGCTGGTCGTGTCCCCTCCGTCCGTGATTAGGATCATCACCTTGCGACCCCGTTGCTTCCGCAGCTCACCCGAGGCCAGGTAGATGGCGTCGTAGAGCGAAGTGCCCCCGTGCGGTCGCACCTTGCGCGCGGCCTTCTCCAGCCGCGTGGCGCTGGCCGTGAATGGCGCCACCTGGCTGACGACGTCCGTCACAGCGAATAGCGCCATTCGATCCTGGGATCTCAGGATGGAACGGATAAAACGGATCGCCGATTCCTTCTCGAACTTCAGGTCCTTGGCCGTGGACAGGCTGGCGTCCAGCAACAGCGCTACGGAAAGGGGCAGGGCCGCCTCGCGGCTGAACACCCGAATCTGCTGCAACTCGCCCTCATCGTAAACTTGAAAATCCTCCTCGGTCAGGCCAGAGGCCAGCTGACCGCTGCCGTCGCGCACTGTCGCCAGGATGTTGACCAACCGGACGCTAACTTTGACAGAGGCGGTTTGGGAGGCAGCGGGCGGCTCGCAGTGGGCAGTCGTTAGTAGGCAGAAGGCGGACACCAGCCACAGAGTGCGCCGGCCAATGTGCATGCTTGTCAAGAAGACGCGGCCTCAGATCAACAGGTTCCGCCTGGCGACAGATTCATCCGGATCCCGCCTGACTTGCCTTTCAGGGAGGTCACAGGCTGGCACACACCATAACAAAAAGCCTCGGGGCAACTCAGTGATCCCCCCTTGGAGCTGGGAGATCGGACTTTCAACCTTTCCCGTCAACGCCCGTTAGCGCCTCGTCCCACTTCCCCTCCACCCAGACCGCACCGTCGGTGAAGTACTCCTTCTTCCAGATGGGAACAGTTTCCTTCAGCCGGTCAATGGTGTGGCGGCAGGCTTCAAAGGCCGGGTGGCGGTGGGCCGAGGTCACCACGATCACCACGCTGGCCTCGCCGATTTCCAGGCGCCCCAGGCGGTGCAGAATGCCGATGCGATCAATGGGCCAGCGCTGGCACGCCTCGCGGGCCAGCGCCCACATTTGCTCCAGTGCCATCGACTCGTACGCCTCGTATTCCAAGTAGAGGGTAGCCTTGCCCCGGGACTCGTTCCTCACCACGCCCTCAAAGACCACTACCGCGCCGTCTTCGGCCTGCTGCAGGCGAGCCACCAGGGCGCGGGTGTCGATCGGCTCGCGGACGATCGCAACGAATTCCTCACCTAGCTCCATCTTCGGCGGCGCCGGCCCGCTGCCGCCGGAAACGGGAGGCAAGAAGGCGACCTCATCACCGTCGGACAGCAGCGCTGAGGGGTCGGCGAATTCTTGATTGCGGGCGAGCACAACGGCGTGGCGCATCGCTTCTAAGCGTGGAAACCGTCCAGCGTAGCTTTCGAATAGGCCACGCAGGTCGCCACCTTCTAGAACCTCAACTACTTCTTCAAATGTTCCTGTGATCTCCTTGATTTGACCGAAGAACAGGACGCGGACTCGCATCCACCCTCCCAGCCCCAACCCCTACTTTTATCCCCTGGTCTACCGTGGCATCGTGGGCATTTTCTGCTTCTTCAGGCCCGGCGGGACGGCGAATAAGCTTGCTTCCAGAGACTTGCGCTCCGCCTTGGTCGTCTCCCATTCCGCAACGACGCGCTCCCCCTTGTACTCCAACCAGCGCACCGGAAAGCCTTCCATGTCCCCGTGTCCGGGCATCTGCCAGCCACCCTGGGCGAAACTGCTGCGTAGGGGTTCAAAGAACTCAGCCATGGCCCGGAAGGTCTGGTACTCAGTTTCCCCCAGTTGAGCCTCCGCAATCGGGGCCGCCCAGATCTCCTGGATGCGTTGGCCATCGCTCAGCACCTCGTAGAGGGTGCAAACGTAGCGCCCTACCTTTTCTCCCCGGCTCTTCACCTGCATGGTGATGCTTGGGGGTTTGGCCATACCCATCTTCTGCTTCATCATCTTCTCGACCATCTTGCGTTGTTCGGGAGGAATGTTGGCCATCATTGCTTTCATTTGCTTCATGGCAGAATCTAGTTGTTGCTTCATCCTCTGCAGATCGGCGGCAGTTATTTCCATGTAGCTGCCATCGCTGTGGTCAATCATCCACATCACCTGCTTGGCCTGGTTGAAGATCATGGCGGTTTTCTTGCCCCCGTGTTCTCCAATGTCGATGCGCAACTTGCCCGCGTCTATGTACATGTTGATCAGCTGCCCGGGCTTCTCACTGCCCGGCTTACTCTCTTTCATCTGAAGAGCCACACCTGCCTGTACTGCCAGGGCAGAACACCCCAGTGCAATCAAAGCCGCCAACGCTTGAAGCATCAATCTCATTACCCAGTCTCCTTTCCAGGTCCACGGGACAAAGGAAATCGTATGCACAACACCGATCGTATGCGCAACATCGGCTGCGGTCAATCGGAAGCTGGAGCGGGCAAACGCTCTACCGGGCCAGCAACAAGCAGAGCACTCCCACGAAAATGACACTGGCGGCAAGCAGGCGGCGCAGCCCGAATCCCTCGCGGAGCACTAGCCAGCCCAGTAGGGCGGCGAAAATGATGCTCGACTCCCGCGCGGCACCCACGTAGCTGACCGGGGCCAGCCGCATCGCCGCCAGCACCACCGCGTAGCCAGCCGGGCTCAACAGAGCGACCACCAGGATCCGCCACCGCTGCCGGCGAAACTGCCCCACCAGGTCGGCACGTCGGACCCAGACAACGTAAGGCCACAACAACAGCGCCGCGCCGCCAAAAACCAAGCAGACCAGAGCCAGCGGCGAGAAGTACCGCACGGCGGCTTTGTTCGCCAGCGAAAAAGACGCGACGCAGGCACCACAGGCCAGCGGCAAGCTCAGGTGTTTCATCTGGGTGCGCAGCAGGTCTGGCCCCTGCAGGGAAAGAACTCCCAACGAGACCAGCAGAATTCCCGCCACCCCCGCCGCGGAAACTCTCTCCCCCAACAGAACGGCGGCCCCCACGACAATGAAGACCGGGGCTGAGCCGCGGGCCACTGGGTAGACCACCGTGTAATCCAAACGCTGGTAGGAAGCTGAGAGCGTCAACAGGTAGAGCCCTTCCCCCACGATGCTGGCACCTAGCAAGGCCACTGAAGCAGGAGTAAAACGTACGGGCAGTAAGAACAGAGCCGGAAGCGTCAGCAGGAACCCGCCGGCCAGCATCCACCAGGTGAAGGCATACTTGTCCCCGCTGCTCTTTATCACCAGGTTCCAGGAAGCATGGCTGACAGCAGAAAGCATCACGAGAAGCAAGGCGGTGAGGTTCATTGTTCCGTGGCGACTTACGGAGTCCGGAGTGCCAACGCCTGCACTCCGGAGGCTCCACCCGGCTCGTCCGGCAGGGCCATGCTACACTGGTGTTGTTCGAAACCAAACAGGTCTGCGCCAGGCAGAAACGGGCTGCTCGCTCGACTGCTTATGCGAAATGAGGCCTGGCGGCAGGCGCCGGAGCGACACCGGGATCTTGGCCATGGCGGGAAAGCTCACGATTCAGCAGATCCGAGCGGTTGTGCTGGGTCTGCTGGTGGCTACGGCCCTGGTTACTGGCGGCGTCTACCTGCACCGTACCCGCGGTGGTGCTCCCAGCCAGCCTTTGCCGGTGCCCCGCGTCCCTCCCAACGTCACTCAGAGCGCCGGCTTTCGTCTCTCCAAATCAGACCAAGGCCGCACCGTGTTTACGGTTGAGGCCTTGCGCGCCCGGGAGCAGCGGGACACGGGCAAGAGCCTGCTCGAGGACGTGGAAATCATCACCTTCGGCACTCCGGGAAACCGTCACGACCGCATCTTTAGCAAGCTTTGTGAGTACGATGCCAAAACAGGGCGGGTGTACAGCGAGGGGGAGGTGGAAATCGAATTAGCCAGCCTGCCGGGGGAAGTTCCCCCGACCGCCAGCGGGCTGGGGAGAGCTCCCGCACCCTCGGTAGCCGGTGGGGAGGTCCCCCGAATTCACGTGCAGACTTCGGGGCTGACGTTCGACGAGAACACGGGAGTCGCTTCCACGGAGCGCCTGGTCCGGTTCCGCTTTAGCCGCGGGACAGGCCAGGCCCGCGGAGCCGTCTATGACTCCCACCAGCGTACGCTGCGACTGACCTCTGCTGTGCAGATCTTGGTGAGGGACCCAGGCTCGCCCCAATCCTCTGAAGAGACGCCACCCTCGGTCGAAATCACGGCGGAGGAGTTAGTTTACCTGCAGCGAGAGAGCCAGATTCGGCTGCGGCAGCCACGATTGCACCAGATGCTGGCCGGAGGCGGTAGTCGGGACCTGCTAGCTGAAGAGGCTGTGCTGAGGCTCGATGAGCAGAATCACGTGCAGGCGGCCGAGTTCGTCGGCCAGGTAGAGATCCACGAATCGGTGCCTGGTGATAAACCGGCCGAGGGCCGGCAGTCCCGCATGACGGCCACGCGACTGGAGCTGCTCTTCAACGACCGGCAATTGCTGGAAGAGGCCTACGCCAACGAAACGGTCCAGCTAGAAATAGCAACCTCACGCAGCCTCGCCCAGTTCCAGGCGGCTCGCCTGGAGATGTTCTTTGCCGGCCCGCAGGACACGCTGTCGCAGGTGGACTGGAAAGGCGGGGTGCGAATCGTATTCACACCCACCTCGGCGGGGGCTCCCATCCGCGTGCTCACCAGCGAAGCCGTGGAGATGTTATTGAAGCCCGGCGGCCGCGAACTGGACGTGGTCCGGACTATGGCCCCCGGCCGGCTGGAATTGTTACCACCCGCGAGGCCCGTCGCGAGTCAGCGCAGCCAGCCTGGGCGGCGTGTACTGACGGCCGACCGGTTCTGGATGCAGTTTGGAGAGCAGAGCCAGCTACGGGTGTTACGCGCCGAGCCGCGGGCACGGTTGGAATCGGCCCGCGCGACACCTGCCCCGGGCCCGCGGAACCAGACTGGCGGCAGCATCCCACCCCGCTCGACGCCTGCCCCTCGGATCACCACCAGCGACCTGCTAGTGGCCCACTTTACCCACGCCTCCCAGCAACTGGAGCGACTGGAACAGAAGGGCAATTTCCGCTACATCGAAGGCGAGCGGCAGGCCACCGCCGAACGGGCTGTCTACCAAGCTGCCAAGCGACTGATCACGCTCACCGGCCGCCCGGGCCGCAATCCCGAGATCTGGGATCGTCGGAGTCGCACCTCAGCCCGGCGAATCACCCTGGAGGAAGATGGCAGCCAGGGGACGGCCGAGCAGCAGGTGCGTACTACCTACCTGCCGCAACAGAATCCCGGCCCAGCGGTTGCCGGACCACTCTCCGGCAGCGATCCGGTGCGTGTGATTGCCGAACGGATGGTTTCCCATCCCAAACGCGGCGTCACCCGGTACGAGGGCGGCCCAGGCGGGGGGCGCGTTCGCCTCTGGCAAAAAGGGGAAGTGATCGAGGCCCGCACCCTGGTGCTGGAGCGCGAACCCCGACGGCTGACCGCAGCGGGCGAGGTGGTCACGCTGTTTCCGGAGGCCGGGGCCGAATCGCCGCAGCAGGCGCGGAGCACGATCCGGATTCGCGCCGAGCACTTCGTGTACACGGACCAGGACCGGCGTGCGCATTACCGAGGCGAGGTGCATCTGCGGCGGGGCGATAGCTTACTCAAGGCAGCCACGCTGGACGGCTACTTGCTGCCAGCGAACGATGTCCGGCCTGGACAGTCGCGCTTGCAAAGGGCTGTGGCCCGCGGCGAGGTGAAAATCCTGGACTTTTCCTCCGGCCAACAGAGAAGCGCGGCTGCCGAGGTGGCCGAATATCTGGCCTCCGACGAGAAGGTGATTTTGCGCGGCGGCCAGCCTTATCTCTACGATCCACGACGTGGTTACACGCGGGGCCCCGAATTGACTTACTATATTCGCAATGATAGGATTTTGGTGCATGGGGACAGCGCGGCGCGCACCATAACCGAACACCAAGTGAGCCCCCGCCAGCAGAAACCTCCCCCGCAGCCGCCATGAGCACGCTCTGCACGGAAGAGCTGGAAAAATCCTACGGCGGGCGCTGCGTTGTAAATGACGTTTCCCTGCACGTCAGCCAGGGGGAAGTGGTTGGGCTGCTCGGCCCGAACGGCGCCGGCAAGACAACAACGTTTCACATAATTGTGGGACTGGCCAGTCCCGACAGCGGTCGCGTGTTGCTGAACGGACAGGAGATCACCGCGTTTCCCATGTACCAGCGCGCCCGCCACGGCATCAGTTATCTGCCTCAGGAACCCTCCGTTTTCCGCAAGCTCAGCGTCCAAGAGAATCTGCTGGCCATCTTGGAAACGTTGACGATCTCCTGGCACGAGCGGCGCGAGCGGCTGGAGACTCTGCTGGATCAGTTTGGCCTGCAGACGGTGCGCAAGAACCGTGGCGATACGCTCTCTGGCGGCGAGCGGCGCCGGGTCGAGATCGCGCGGGCGCTGGTCATCTCGCCCAGTTTCATCCTGCTCGACGAGCCGTTTTCCGGCATCGACCCGCTGGCGGTGATCGAGATCCAGCGGATCATTGGCGAGTTGAAACGATCCGGCATTGGCATCCTCGTCACCGACCACAATGTGCGGGAAACGCTCACCGTGACCGACCGTGCCTACATCATCAGCAACGGGCGCATCTTCCGCAACGGTACCCCTGAGGCGCTGAGCAACGATCCGGAGGTGAAACGGGTCTACCTGGGAGAAAGCTTTTCCTTTACGGGCCGTCCTGCTTCGTTGTTGGAGACCGACCAGGAAGCAGCCGGCCTGCCTGGCGATGGTGAACGCCCCGCACCAGCGAACTCTGAAGCGACTCCCACGCGGCGCATCTAAAGGGCCCACATGTCGCTGTTCCAGCCCAGACTTAGCCTGAAAGTCGCGCAGAAGCAGATTCTGACCCCTGGCCTGGTCCAGATGGTCAGTGTTCTTGCTTTGAACAAGCTGGAACTGACGGACCTGATCAACCAGGAGATGGTGGAGAATCCGGTTCTGGAGGAGCTAGGTGAAGCCGACCTGAGCGATTCAGAGCAGGAAAGTCCTGCCTCGGTGGAAGAGTTGGCCGCGGCTGAGGAGCGCGGCCTGGAGCTGGGTGAACGGGAGACGCTGGAGGCTAACGGCCACGATCCGTTCAACGAGATTGACTTCGGCTCCTTCTTTCAGGACTACCTCGATCCTGGCTACAAGAGCCCGGCTGCGGAAGTCATCGAAAAACCTTCCTTTGAGAATTTCCTCGCCTCGCCCACCACACTAACCGACCACCTGAGGTGGCAGGTAAGCCTCTCGGCGGCCCCGGATGCCGTTGTCGCGGCCGCCGAATCCATTCTGGGAAACCTGAACGAAGACGGCTTCCTCACCGCCACCCTGGAGGAAATCGTCCAGAGCGGAGGCCATTCGCTGGAAGAGGTGACAGGAGCCTTGAAGCTGGTGCAGGAGTGCGATCCGCCCGGCGTGGCGGCCCGCGACCTGCGCGAGTGCTTGCTGATCCAATTGCGGGGCCTGGGCCTGGAAAACAGTCTAGCTTTCCAAATCGTCCGGGACCACCTGTCCCTGCTGCAGAACAAGCAGTGGAAGGAACTGGCCCGGCTGCTGAACCGACCGCTGCCAGAAGTCGAGGCGGCTGTGGCGGTGATCCGGAAGCTGGACCCGCGTCCCGGGCAGCGCTACAACAAGACCGAGCCGCAACTGATCGAACCCGACATCTTCTTTGTCAAGGTGGACGATGACTACCAGGTCCTGTTCAATGAGGACGGCCTGCCACAGTTGCGGATGAATTCTTCCTATCGCCGGCTGCTGCAGCGCGGTGTTGCCACCAAGGAGACTCGCAACTATGTCCGGGACCGCTGCAACTCGGCCATCCAGTTGATCAAAAACATCGAGCAGCGCAAGCAGACTATCGCCCGGGTCTGCGAGTGCATCATTCGCGAGCAGAAAGATTTTCTCGCCCACGGCCCGGATCACCTCAAGCCCCTGATGATTAAGGAAGTGGCTGAGGAAGTCGGTGTGCATCCCTCCACGGTCAGCCGGGCGGTGGCCAACAAGTACGCCCATACCCCTCAGGGGGTCTGCGAACTGCGTTCCTTTTTCTCGGAGGCAGTTAGCGGGCCGTCTGGCAGCACTACCTCGCTGCCGGTCTTGAAGCGAAAGGTCAAGAAATTGATCACAGAGGAAGATCCTGCCCACCCCCTGACGGACGAGCAACTCACCAGGATCCTGCAGTCGGAAGGGATTCAGGTGACCCGGCGCACGGTTGCCAAGTACAGGGAGGACATGAGGATCTCCTCCACCCACCAGCGCCGGGTGAAGCCGTAGGGGTTGCTCTGCTGGCGCTGCCCGCGCGCCCTTCCAGAATGCGTTTTGTAACCAATTGCACTCCCCGGCAGGCCAGAATCAGGAGGACGGTATGAAAGTCCACTACACGGGCAGGCAAGTCGAAATCACTCCCGCGATCCAATCCCGTGTGGAACAGAAGCTACAGAAAATCCACAAAATCTTAGGGTCTCGACTGGATCTGGAAGCCCACGTCATTCTGTCGCTGGAACGGCACCGCTACACTACCGAAGTGACTCTCCATTTAAAGAACCACCCACTGGTAGGACTTTCGGTCCAGCACAATTTCCGCGCCTCATTGCAGGAAGCGCTGGAAAAGTTGGAAAAGCAGGCCGTCAAGTACAAGAGCCGCGGGAGGGAACGCAAGCGGCGGCCGGTGGCTGCCTTCAAAAAGGCGCTCGAAACCAGCGGCGGCGGCCTTCCGCCGCCCTCAATCGAGGAGGGAAAGCCAATGACAGCCCGTCGGAAAAACGGCGCTTTGGATAGCGAGATCCAGCAACTCAAGCAGCGCTTGCGCGGCGATCTAATCCAGCCCAGCGACGGGGAGTACACCGAAGCCCGAAAAGTCTACAACGGGATGATTGACCGGCGTCCGCGGCTGATCTCGCGCTGCGCCAACGTCGCCGACGTCATCACTGCGGTCAACTTCGCCCGCGACAACCGGCTACTTCTGGCAGTCCGAGGGGGAGGCCACAACGGAGGAGGTCTGGGAGTCTGCGACGACGGACTGGTTGCGGATCTTTCACGCATGCGGAGCGTGCGGGTGGATCCCAAGAACCGCACCGCGCGAGTGGAAGGAGGATGCACCTGGGGCGACGTGGATCACGCCACGCATGCTTTCGGCCTAGCCACGCCCTCCGGCACTATCTCGACCACCGGCGTCGGCGGGCTGACGCTCGGTGGAGGTATTGGACACCTGACTCGCAGGTGCGGTCTTTCGATTGACAACCTGCTGGGCGCTGACATGGTGTTGCCCGACGGCAGCTTCGTCACGGTTGGCGCCAATGAACATGCCGACCTATTTTGGGCAATCCGCGGCGGTGGCGGCAACTTCGGCGTGGTGACCTCGTTCCTGTTCCGTTTGCACCCTGTCAGCCAAATCGTCGGCGGGCCGACACTGTGGCCGCTGGAACAGGCCGCGGATGTATTGCGCTGGTACCGCGATTTCATCCGGGCGGCGCCCGAACGGCTCAACGGATTCTTCGCCTTCCTGACGGTGCCCCCCGCGCCCCCATTCCCGGAGCACCTCCATCTAAAGAAGATGTGCGGCGTGGTCTGGTGCTACACGGGTCCAGAAGCGGCAGCCGAGGACGTCTTCCGGCCGGTGCGAGCGTTTCGCACACCGGCGCTCCATGGTGTGCATTCGATGCCGTTCCCTGCCCTGCAGAGCGCCTTTGACGCCCTGTACCCTCCCGGCTTGCAATGGTATTGGCGGGCGGACTTCGTGAATGAGTTGAGCGATGAAGCCATCAAGTTGCATGCGAAGCATGGCGCCGAGCTGCCAACCATGCATTCGGCAATGCACCTCTACCCGATCGACGGCGCGGCGCACCAGGCCGGCAACACCGATACGGCGTTCAGCTACCGCCAAGCGAACTGGGCGGAGGTGATCGTCGGAGTAGATCCCGACCCGGTCAACAATGATCGAATCATTCCCTGGACCAAGCAGTACTGGGAAGCTTTGCACCCCCATTCGGCCGGCGGAGCGTACGTCAACTTCATGATGGATGAGGATCAGGAGCGAGTGCAGGCAACTTACAGAAAAAACTATGGACGTTTGGTCGAGATCAAGAACAAATACGATCCGGCAAATCTGTTCCGCGTGAATCAGAATATTAAACCGACAGTTTGAGCGCGAAACTCCCTTGGAGGCTGCCGAAATAATGGCTCCCTTGTCATAAACGGACTTGCTGCTGGAAGGCAACCAGCGCCGCCCCGTGAAAATTCGCCCGCCCACGCACAGCGGCTTTCCTTCCAGTCGCCAGACTGTGTAATATGGCCGCTGGAGGGTTTCGCACACCGTCATGGCCAAGGTTCGAGCAGTCCGTTCGGCTCGCCGACGCAGTGTGGCCCGCCGGCCTCGCCAAGGCGGCGAATCGGCGTCTGGCCGCCGTTCCGTTCAGGCCCAAGAGCCGTCGACTGCCAAGCTGAATCTGGCTCCGCCGTCGCCTAAAGCGGGCAACCGCCCGCCGCGCGATCTGGTCATCATCACCGGGATGAGCGGCTCGGGCAAAGGGTCGGTACTTAAGGCTTTTGAGGACCTGAGCTACTACTGCGTGGATAACCTGCCAGTGGCCCTGATTGCCACCTTTGCTCGGCTCTGCCAGACATCGCGGGAAATCTTCCACGCGGCCCTGGTGGTGGACATCCGGGAACGAGGAGCCCTGGGGCTGCTTCCCGCCGCGTTCCGCAAGCTGCGCTCAGGGGCGGGCGCTCAGATGGTATTCCTGGAAGCCAGTGAAGAAGTGCTGATGCGGCGCTACAGCGAAACCCGCCGTCCTCACCCACTGGCCAATGGGCATCCCGTCGCAAAGGCGATTCGCGCCGAGCGCGAACGCCTGCGGCAAATTCGGGCTCTGGCTGACATCATCGTCGACACCACCAAGTTCAATGTCCACGAACTGCGCAATTTCATCTACGAGCGCTTCCGGGGAACCGAACAGACACGCTCGCTGCTGGTCTCCTGCACCAGCTTCGGCTACCGACACGGAATTCCCGCCGACAGCGACTTGGTTTTCGACGTCCGTTTCCTTCCCAATCCCAACTACATCCGCCAGTTCCGGCACCTTTCCGGAAAGCACCCGGGGGTGGCCCGGTACATCAAGAGCTTCCCCCAGACCGAGGAGTTTATCCAGCGCATCTCGGAACTGCTCATCTATCTGATTCCCCATTACATCCGGGAGGGCAAGAGCTACCTAACCATTGCCTTCGGCTGTACCGGCGGCCAGCACCGCTCCGTGACACTGGCCGAATCCATCCGCAAGTGCCTGTCGGAGAACGGTTTCAATACCAAGGTGGTACACCGCGATATCCACCTGTAGCTCACCTTTTTCTTTACACCGGCCACAAGGCAATGGTAGGCTTGCTGGCTGTTTCGCCAAGATGAAGTCCGGCCTGTTGGGCTGCGCCCGGTGCAGCTATCCCGAGACGGAAAGTAGAGTTCGCGCCTGAGTTCATGACGAAATTGTTCCGCGGCCAGAATGGGCCGCCCGCCTCTCACCGCGGTCGGCGCAGTTGCTCGCGCCACTTGAATCCCAAGCAGACCGTGAAAATTTCTTCAACTCCCTGCTGGCTCGCTGAACTGTCCCCGGAAGCAGAGCTGAATACGACGAGACCATGCGCATTGTTGATGTGATTCGCAAAAAACGGGAGGGAGCAGAACTCCCCCGCGAGGAACTTGCTCTGCTCGTGGAAGGGTACGCGCACAGCGAAGTATCCGACTACCAGGCAGCCGCCTTCCTCATGGCAGTTTATTTCCAGTCGCTTTCCGACAGCGAGCTCGCCAACCTGACCGACCTGTATGTCCGCTCGGGAGAGACGGTGGACCTTTCGGATCTACCCGGGGCGAAGGTGGACAAGCATTCCACCGGCGGCGTGGGAGACAAGACCAGCCTGGTGGTGGCGCCCATCGTAGCCGCCGCCGGCTGCGTGGTGCCGATGACTTCCGGCCGCGGCCTCGCCCACACCGGGGGAACGGTAGACAAGCTGGAATCCATCCCGGGGTTCAACACCAACCTGAGCATTGAGCAGTTCAAACAGGTTCTGGGCACCACCGGCTGCGCCATCATTTCCCCGACGGCCGAACTGGCGCCGGCGGACGGCAAACTCTACGCGCTACGCGGCGCCACGGCAACCGTGGAAAGCGTTCCCTTGATCGCGGCCTCCATCATGAGCAAGAAGCTGGCGGAAGGGGTCGACGCGTTGCTGCTGGACGTGAAAACTGGCTCGGGCGCTTTCATGAAGAAGCAGACCGAGGCGCGACGGCTGGCCCAAACCATGGTGACGATTGGCCGCCGTATGGGGAAACGGGTCCTGGCTTTGATTACTGACATGGATCAACCGCTGGGCAATGCGGTGGGCAACGCGCTGGAAGTGATGGAAGCCGTGAACACCCTGAAAGGCAATGGCCCTCCGGATCTGACGGAGCTGTCGTTGGAACTGGCGGCGCGGTTGCTCACGCTGGCTGACCCCAGCCGCAGCGGCGAGTCGTCCCGTGAGCTGGCCCACTCGCTACTGGCCAACAGCTCGGCGCTGGCCAAGTTCCAGCAAATTATTGAGGCGCAGGGAGGGGATTCAGGCGTGATCGAGGCCTTCGAGCGCCTCCCCACCGCTTCCGCTGCTCACTCGATCACCACGCCTCGCTCCGGCTACGTGACGCGCGTGGACGCCGAGGAAATCGGGACGGCCGCCATGTTGCTGGGCGCGGGCCGCGAGCAGCTGGATTCCACGATTGATCACGCCGTCGGCATCGTCGTCGAGCGCAAGGTAGGCGAGCAGGTCGAGGCCGGCGAATCCCTGTGCACTCTGTACTACAACAACGACCGAGGACTGGAGGAGGCCGTGCAGATGGTGGAAGACGCCTTCCACATCGCCTCGGTGGCCCCCGAGCCCCGGCCGCTCATTTATGAGGTGATTCAGTAGCCACCTGCCCGGGCCCGGCTGGCAATGCCGACAGCACAGGCAATTCTCGTGCTCCAAGTTTGGGTCCATCGACGTCCAGGTCGGCGGCATCGGCGCGCTCGCTCCCACCCGCAGGCATGATCAAGCAGCTGCACCAACTGCAAAATACAAGCTGAGAAGTCCGGTGCACGGGGTTATCAGATCGCTTGATGAAGAGTTTCCCGTGGAGGAGTTCGCCCGGGTCTCGGCCGCCTGCCACTACATTGAGCAGCTCAACCCGCTACACCCACGCGTTGGCCTAGTGTTGGGTTCCGGACTGACCGCGTTGGCTGCGGAGGTGGCCGAGCAGCGGGAGATTCCTTATGAAACGATTCCCTACTGGCCCCGCCCCCCGACCCCTGGCCACAGCGGAAGACTGCTGCTGGGCAAACTCGCAGAAGTGCCCCTGGCCGTGATGGTGGACCGGCCCCACTTCTACGAGGGATACAGCATGAAGGAAGTAACCTTCCCGGTCCGCGTGTTGGGCCGCCTCGGGGTGCACTCACTGGTGGTGACGAGCGCTGCCGGAGCCGTCAATCCCAAGCTTCGGCCGGGCGAGTTGGCGCTGATTTCCGACCACCTCAACCTGATGGCCGCCAACCCGCTCGTCGGTTCCAATGAAGAGCGGTTCGGGCCGCGCTTCCCGGACATGACGGAGGCCTACGACGGCTCCTATCGCGCCCTGGCCCGTGACGCCGCCCGCCAACTGGGGGCGTCACTTCCGGAGGGCGTCTACGCTGCCCTTTCCGGACCCAGTTACGAAACCCCGGCTGAGATCCGCTACCTGCACGCCATTGGCGCCGACCTGGTGGGCATGTCCACCGTGCCCGAAGTGATCGTTGCCAACCATTTGGGGATGCGCGTGTTGGGTCTTGCCTGCGTCACCAACCTGGCCGCCGGCCTCCGCAAGCAGTTGCGGGATCAAAAGCTGTCCCACGAAGAGGTACTTTCGGTGGGGGCGCAGACGACAGGCAAGCTGGTCGCCCTGCTCCGAGCCGTTATTCCCCACATTGCGCAGGCAGGCGAATCTACGGCATCATGACGCAATGACTCAGGCCCGATAGCTCCCATGTTCACCGAACAAGAATTGACGGCAGCTGCCTGGGCCGCCCGCGAAAACGCTGTTGCCGATTTCTCCCACTTCCCTGTTGGCGCGGCGCTGGAGACCGCCAGCGGCGAAATCTTCACCGGCTGTAACATCGAGAACGCCACCTACGGCCTGACGGTCTGCGCGGAGCGGGTGGCTGTCTGGAAAGCGCTGTCTGAGGGACAGCGCTCGTTCCGTCGCCTGGCAGTGGTTGCCGATAGTGACCCGCTGACGCCTCCCTGCGGCGCCTGCCGGCAGATCCTCTGGGAGTTCTGCGCGGACATTCCCATCCTGCTGGTCAACCGCGGCGGCGGCCGTGAGTCGCTCCAACTGCGCGACCTGCTCTCCCATCCCTTCGACCGTTCGTTTCTCAGCACAAAGCCGGAAAGTTGACCGGGGACTTCATGAGCGCCCCAAACCGACCCGCAATCTGGAAACCCTTACTGGCATCATTTCTGGTCTACCTGTTGCCGATCGTTACGGTCCACATCTTGATTCCCTGGGGGATGATCCTGGCGAGGGAAATATCCCGGGGCCGGGCGGACCGCGAACCGCTCTGGGTGGCAGCGGATGTGGCCCTAGCCCTGGGATTACAGTCCGCCGCGGCTCTACTGTGGTTCTGGTATTTTCGCGCGCCGAGTTGGAAGCGCCTAGGCGCGGTATTTGCGACGGTCCCGCTGTTCTTTGCCGCACTGCAATGGCTCTACCTCATCACTATCCCCACCTGGTTTCTCGTGGAAGCCGACACAGCTGCGGAAAAAACTCCGTGGCCACAAGAGTGCAGCGTTCCAGGGAACTATCTTGCAGCGGTGAAAACGCCGCCCGACCTGGCTTTGGCCAAAGCGTCAGAGGCCTGGGTGGCAGAGGTGAAGAGCTCGCGGCTCGGAATTCTGCGGATGCCGGAGTGCGAGGTCTTGCCGGTCAACCTGAAGTGGAGCAATGTGAATCCTCGGCTTGCCTCGGTCGCTCCGGGAGGCCGAGCTGTTTATGTCACCTACGAACGGCCCACCAATGCCGAGAGCTGGTGGTATGTCGGAGGACCGAATCAGGAGCCGTTGCCACTAAAGAAGCCGGAGCGTACGGATCGCCAGCAGCCCATTCTTTCCTCAGATGGGCAATGGGTCGGATGGCTCCAACGCGTCGGAGGCGGCCCCGACAGGAGGCAGATGCGGGCCATTTTGCAGAATCCACTCAGCGGCAAGGAGATGACGGTTGGGCTCCCGCCATACCCCTCCCGGCGCTTTCGTCTCCTGAGCGCAGATCTGGAGGTGCCTTCCTTGTTCCTGGAATACGACTACAGGCAATTCTTGCGCGTTGGACTGAATGGAAGCGTTCTTGAGGAACCTTGGAAACCCTCGGGGGTGGAAGCTTCGGGAGAAAGCCTTCTGCGCCTTGCCGATGGCTGGGTAGCATGGGACAGCTACAAAGATCGGGGCAGCTACATGGTTTCCTGGTCGGTGGCGAAGGGCATTGGGCGACATCGGGTCCTAAGCGGACGCAGGATCAGGTCACTGGCTACAGATCGGGACGGCCGTTACGTGGCGGTGAGCGTGACGACCAGGCTCAATATCGGGAATATTCAGGACGCGGTTTACGTTCTGCGGACCTCGGACGGTTCCGCGGTGTTTCGGAAGTCCCTGCCGACGTACTCCCGAAGCCAAGTGGCGTTCTTCGGATCGGAATTCTTCGCCTACTCCGAGCCCCATCCCCGCCCCGGAGCGGTCCGTGTGCTGCGCCTTCCGCAATAAGAACCCCAGCCACCCAGCCCCCTGATAATCACAGGGTGGCAGCTTTCGCGGTGCTTGCGACGACCTGCTAATGTGCCAGGCGGCTGGATGGGTCTTCGGGGAATTCGCGGGAATTGCGGGTCAGGCGGAGGTGTTCGAGCAGGTCCTCGGGTGAGCGGAAGACAACCTGGCGATCGCGCCTGTGCTCGCGCGCCCGCTCCTCCAGGCTGTTGACCAACTTGTAGAACTTCTTGAGCGCAAAGATATCCGCGACGCCCTCCAAGTGCACTCCCTGCTGTGTAAAAATCACGTCTACCGGGTAGGTGCAGGAGACATCGCCCGCGCCCGGCCCCGGCTCGGAACACTCCAGGAAGATTCGTACCCCCTCGTTGTGGCGACGATAGCCGATGAATCCCATGGCTCTCGCTATCCCCGTCAGCCAAACAATTTGGCCAGCAGGGATTTCTTCTTCGCGGGGGACGGCAAGTTCAACGCGGCTAGCACCGCCTCAGTCTCGGTTTCTGAGGGCGCCGGCGACTTCCGTGAAAAATACACGACCTCCTGGAACGTGCAGAAGCGTTCCACGCAAAAGAAACAGGCGGCCAGGTGGTTTAAGATCCGCTCGCGGTCCCGCCAGCTGATCTGGCCGTCTACAATGCGGTGAACCGTCAGGTACGGATAGCAATCCTGGCTCTCCCGGCTGGCGACGGCTTCCACCAGCGCCGGACCGGAAGAACGCAGCGACTCCTCGCTCCAAGACTCCATGGCGGTGCGCAGCCGCTCCTGGGCAGTACGAACAACTTCTGCCGTGGTCCCCTCCTTCCGGTTCAGGATCGGCGCCACCGTGTCCGGCGGGTAGCCCAGCATGAACAGCCATGCCACTTGGCGTTGCAGTGCACTGAACTCTTTTAGCGCCGCTTCCAGCACCTCCAGCGTGACCGGTGGAGCAGCAGGAGCGGGAAGCTCAGCCAAAGTGCGCCCGCGTCCCAGCACGTACCGGCGGAAGTGCACCATGAATTCCCGTTCCGCCCGCCCGGTGAAGGAGCGGAAGAAGCTGCCGTCATCGTCGAGCGTTCCGGCGAACACGCCGGGCAGCAGGCGTTCCACATTGCCAGAAGCGTTAGGGCCAGAAAGGCCGGGAAAATATTGCAGCAGAAAATGGCGCGCCAGCGGCAGGTAGCCGGTCACAAACTCGCGCCAGGACTGCGCATCGCGGCGCCGGCAGCCTTCAATCATGTCGCGGAAGGTATGGACCATGTTCCAGGAAGTTTTATTTTATCCGCAACGACCGAAACTTTTCCACCCAATGCGGGTATATCTTATAGAAGGTAAAGACAGGCCCAGAGGAGGTTGAATGTTGAGAGGACTGTTGGTGACACTACTTTTTGTGACTTTCGCAATGCTGTCCCCTGCTTCGGCGGAGGCTCTAGAACCCGAGCCGGCTGGTGACCCTTTCGAGGCAGGACCGGCAGCCCCACCCCCGCCTCCTGGCGAGTTTCAAGGTCCCGGCTCGAGACGGCGGGCAGGGCCATGCCGACACGGTCGCCCGTACAGTCGAGGGTCCCGCCACCACTCCGGCTCACAGCGCCGGTTTGGACGCGACTATAGTTTCGGACCCGGCCGACACGGCGGTCCATCCGAGCATGGCCACGGGTTTGGACCCGGGCAAAGGAGCTTCGTGGGTGGGAGTGGTTCCCACCCGGCAAGGATGTTGCGCAGCGAGAGGGCGCACCGCCAATTGGGTTTGACCGAAGACCAGTCCAACCGCCTTCGGCAGTTGCGCCTGGAGGCGCGCAAGAGCGCTATCCGCCGGCGGGCTGACCGGGAAACCAAACAGCTTGAGCTGGAAGAGCTGCTAGGCGCGGCCGAACCCGACCGCGCGGCAATTGACCGCACCATCCAGGAGATGGGCGCCCTGCACGCGGCGGGGATGAAAGCCCGTATCGACCAGCGCCTGGACTTCCGGGACGTGCTCACCCCGGAACAGCGGGAGAAGATGCGCGAGCTTCGCGAGCAAGGTTTCCGTGGCCGGAGATCCGGCCGGGAGGCCGGCAAGTGGAAGCACGGTGACCGCACCGGGAGGCCCCCATGGGCACCTTCCGAGCCAGCACCTCCCCCTCCCCCACCGGAGCAGTAACAGCGGCAGGCTTCAAGCGGGCAGGTCGCGAACTAACGCCCGATCTCGGCGACCTGCCCGTTACTTTCCTCCGAGCAGGAGCTTGGCGATGGTCTGGAGCTGCATGTTGGAAGTGCCCTCGTAAATCTTGCCGATCTTAGAATCGCGCCAGAGCTTTTCGACGGGATAGTCCTTGGTGAAGCCATAGCCCCCAAGAACTTCAATGGCCAGTGAACTGACCCTCTCGGCCACCTGCGAGGCAAAATACTTGGCCATCGCCGCCTCTTTCAGGAAGGGTTGGCCGGAATCCTTCAGGCGGGCGGCGTTGTAGGTCATCACCCGCGCCGCCTCCACGTCCACGGCCATCTCGGCCAACTGGAACTGCACGGCCTGAAATTCAGCAATGGGCCGGCCGAACTGCTTTCGTTCCTTTGCGTACTGGAGGGCATAGTCCAGCGCCCCCTGGGCCAGTCCGGTCATCTGGGCGGCGATGCCGATGCGACCTTCGTTCAGCGTTTCGATGGCGATCTTGTACCCCTTGCCGAGCTCACCCAGCACGTTTTCTTTGGGCACACGGCAGTCCTCCAACACAAGCTCGCAGGTGGACGAAGCGCGGATGCCCAGCTTGTCTTCTTTCTTGCCCACGCGGAAGCCGGGCGTGTCACTCTCAATCAGGAAGGCGGTGACGCCGCGGTAGCCGGCCGCCGGATCGGCGTTGGCGAACAGCAGGAACAGGCCGGCTTCCTTGGCGTTGGTAATCCACAGTTTGCGGCCATTGAGCAGGAAGTGGTCGCTGCGGTCTTCGGCGCGTGTGGCCATGGCAAAGGCATCGCTGCCGGAGCCAGCTTCAGACAGCGCGTAGGCGCCCACAACTTCGGTGGCCAGCCGCGGCAGATACCCTTGCTTCTGCTCCGGGCTTCCCCAGCGCAGCAGGGCGTTGTTCACCAGCGTGTTTTGCACATCCACCACCACGGCTGCCGAAGGATCGGCTGCCGACAGCTCTTCAATTGCCAGGATGCACTGGAAAAACGAGCCTCCTGCCCCGTTGTATTCCTCCGGTACTTCGATCCCCATCCAGCCCAGGCGGAAGAATTCGCCGATCAGCTCGGCGCTGAATTGGGCCTGCTCATCCATCTCCTTGGCCAGCGGCTTCACCCGCTCCTGGGCAAATTGCCGGACACTGGCCCGGAACATCTGCTCCTCTTCCGACAGCGTAGTCAGCGCAGGAAACTCAGACGGAGGATGTACCGAGGGGTCAGCCATGAATGCCTCCTGGGGCCCGACGGTTACTCTAGTGCAGTGGCCTGGAAATAGGGTAGTGGGTCAGTTTACGATGGTAACGCGCTCATCACACCAAGTTTGGCGCACTCATCGACAGCCTCCCCGTCGCCGGGTGCAGCATTGGACTGCCTCATGACTTTGGAATCGTCACTGTCACACCCGGAAAGAACACTGAAATTGGGTTACTGCTGGCCCGCCCTTCAAGCGCCGCGCGAACTTGGCTCGCAATTTCTGAACGGTACGTTTCTAGCTTGGGGATGAGCGAATAAATATCGGTCGTATCGATCGAGATCGTTCGAACCTGATTCACGTCGAAAGGAAGCCTGTCGCTTTTTCGACAAATTTGAACGATCGGCAACTTGGTAGCATGCCGAATCGCCATCTCGTAGAACACATTCGGATTATGGTACGAGAGATCTGCAACGGCGAGCTTTGAGCGCAGGATATGCTCTAACACCTGGGAGGTTATCATTCCAGGCTGACCGATGCCGTCTGCTCTGACGACCTCCAAACCGAACCCGGACAAAGCTGGTTCGATCAGCGCGCTCAGAAACAGGTCGGAGTGTTTTCTCTCTTCTGAGGCGTCATCGCCGATTGGCGTAATGTAGAAGCAAATCTTCTGCCATTGACCGTGCGATCGAGCTGGACTAACTGCACCGGGGACTTTGGACGCGTCCAATTGCGACGCCACTTGTTCGAGGACAGGTGCCGACGGTCCATGTTCCTCAGGCAGTTGCTCCAAAAGCGTCTCGATGGGAATCAGCGCCTCGGAGCCGGCTATCGTCTGCAGCAACCCAAGGAATTTCGCGTTCACAATGAATGTGTCAATGCACTCCCTCTCATCTGCGATCTCAAGCTTCGCCTCCCGAAGCACGTCTTTCACGACGTCATGCGACGGAAGTTTCTTGCCCCGATATCGATTGTAGAGTACCTCGAATGGCTTGATACCTTTTATGGCTAGCTCGAACCGGGCCTGCGCCTTGGCTTTGGGTGAACTGCTCTTGTCGCTCGCGATTCTGCCTTGAGGCGTTAACTCCAGGTGCTCCGCGACGAAACTACCGGTTGTAAACCCGTACTTTCCAGAGCTCGTGATTAAGATCTGTGTCACACTGGACGTTGGCGACACATTCATCTGTTTTAGTAGGGTTAGCCTTGCTACTCTTTCTCCAGCGGCATATGTATGAATTGCATCGGCCAGTGTCAGTGACTCCTCGAAGCTGAGGGCTGGGTAAATACGAGGTATACGTGTCCGCTTCCCCTGGGCTTTTTTCTTCTTCGCTCCCCGGCCCTTGCGGGTCCGAGGAGTTGCCTTCGGAGCACCGGTTGTCTCGGAGCCTTGCTCATCCGTTTCTGCCACGTTCATCCCCCTCCTATCCACGTTGCGGCTGGCAGTCTAAGTCCTTAGGGCTGAAGTGCATAACCGTCTTCCCGGTCGGCTTAACGCGGAACCGGCGGCGCCCCGTTGTAGTCGTTACTGCTTGCTAGGTAATGCTTTCTTGGCACAATTAGACCATAGCTCAACCTCCCAGACAAGCAACCGTTGGGATTGACATGTGGCTAGTGGCCGTATAGTCGGCTTCCCGGAAACTGACCCACCACTGGAAATAACACCCGCCCGCTACCGGATGTAGCCCTGCCGTCGCCCACGCGCCAAATTTCTCGCTTGTCCGCCATCGATGTGGATTTCGGAGCCGGCCCGGCCGTGGCCCTGCAGATCATCGCCGGCGGCATCGCCAGCAACGCCGCGACGATTGCCGTAAACTGATGGTGCGGTAAACTGACTGGCGCCGTCCCAGTAGTGCCAGCATCTTGCCGGCGGGAC
Organism: Terriglobia bacterium; assembly: GCA_965218055.1. Taxonomy (GTDB): domain Bacteria; phylum Acidobacteriota; class Terriglobia; order JAJPHL01; family JAPKYU01; genus CBDBKE01. The sequence goes on along the minus strand of CBDCKA010000002.1, from coordinate 2,609,267 downwards.
GGCGGCGCGAGCGTCCGAAAAAGCAGGTTCCTCGCTCCGCTCGGAATGACAAGAGCGTGGAGCAGGTTCCTCGCTCCGCTCGGAATGACAGGCGCGTGGAGGTTGGGTTTACGACTGGGACTGGGTGGGTTCGGGCTGCGGTTCGGCTTTCTTCTTCTTTTTCTTCTCGGGTTCGCGCTTTTTGATCTCACTGCCGATCAGCTCCACCATGGCCAGCTCGGCGCCGTCGCCTTTGCGCCAGCCGAGCCGGGTCATGCGAGTGTAGCCGCCGTTGCGGTCGCCAAAACGGGCGGCGATGGTGTCAAACAACTTCTTGACCGCTGCCGGGCTCTTCAGGAAGGCCGCCGCCTGGCGGCGGGCGTAGAGGATGTCCTCGGGTTCGCCGCTGCGTTTCCCCAGCGTGATCATCCGCTCGGCAAACGGGCGGAAGAATTTGGCCTTCTCCACGGTGGTGGTGACGCGTTCGTGAAGAAGCAGCGAGGTCACCAGGTTGCGGAGCAGAGAACGGCGGTGGGCTGTGTTTCGCCCTAGTTTCCAACTGGCTCGGCGGTGTCTCATGGCTTGTCGACTCGCACGGCGTTCCTAGAAGGCTGCTGAAAAACTGTTTTCGGGGACCCAAGAAGGCTTGCACAGGCTGAAGCCTGTGCCACTTTTCAACAACTTGCAGCTCCTGTGTGGCACAGACTTCAGTCTGTGCAAGAGTTTTTCAGCAGCCTGCTAGACCCGCGCAGTCGTCTCTCAGATCTCCTGTCCCGGGGGAGGAGGGACTAGCTGCCCGCGCTCATTCATGCGCATGCCCAGGCTCAGACCCATGGTGAGCAAGATCGCCTTGATCTCGTTCAACGACTTACGCCCGAAGTTCTTGGTCTTGAGCATCTCCTGCTCGCTCTTCGTCACCAGTTCGCCGATGGTCTGGATCTGCGCATTCTTCAGGCAGTTATAGGAGCGGACCGAAAGCTCCAATTCCTCGACCGAGCGGTTCAGGTGCTCGTTGAGGCGCTCCACGTTGGTGTCGGTCTCGGTCTCCACCGCTTCCGGCACCTCCTCAAAATTGATGAAGATGGACATATGGTCCTTCAGCAGCTTGGCGGCCAGGCCAATGGAATCCTGAGGTAAGATCGCGCCATTGGTCCAGACTTGCAGGACCAGTTTGTCGTAGTCGGTCATCTGGCCCAGCCGGGCTGCTTCGACGGTGTAGTTGACCTTGCGCACCGGGGAATGCACCGAATCGACCGGGATGAAGCCGACGCCGAGGTCTTCGTCAAAGTTTTTGTCAGCGCTACGGTAGCCACGGCCGTGCTTCAGGCGCAGCTCAATGGAGAGCTTGCCGCCCTCACCGATGGTGGCCACATACAGCTCCTTGTCTAGTACTTCACAATCGGCACTGGTCTGGACAGTGCCGGAGGTCACCACGCCGGGCTTGTTGACTCGCAAGTAGGCGGTCTTCGGTCCTTCGCCGGCCATCTTGAAGGGAATCTGCTTCAAGTTGAGGATGATATCGGTGGCGTCTTCGACTACCCCAGGAATGGAGCTGAACTCGTGCAGCACGCCCTCAATCTTGATGGCGGTGACCGCTGCTCCCTCAATCGAGCTGAGCAGAACGCGCCGCAGAGCATTGCCTACGGTGGTCCCGAACCCGCGCTCGAAAGGCTGGGCGGTGAAAAGGCCGTACTTGTCGGTCAGCGATTCCAGGTTGCTAGCCAAGCGCTTCGGCTTTTGAAAGCTCCTCCAAAGCATCTCTTCTCTTTCCCTCCCTAAAGCTAAACAAAGGCTTTAAGCGAATTGCGCGAATTCTCTCCTCGCCAGCACAGCCATTGCTGCCCCTGGCGCGCAGTTGAGCCTGCCCGGACCGCAACGAGCTACTTAGAATACCGCTCGACGATCAACTGTTCCTGCAAGGGCAGGGCGATGTCCTCCCGGCGCGGCAGCGAAACCACCCGGGCGCGAAAGTTTTCCCGGTCGATTTCCAGCCAGGGCGGCGCCAGCTGGTGCGCGGTGAGCTCCCGGGCCTCCAACAGGTTCTTCAACTTGCGGTGAGTTTCCCGGACCTCCACCAGATCCCCTGCCTTCACCAGATAAGAAGGGATGTTCACCTTGCGGCCATAGACTTGTATGTGGCCGTGAAGGACCACCTGGCGGGCCTGCGCCCGCGAGGTCCCCAATCCCATCCGGTGCACCACATTGTCCAGCCGTCGCTCCAGAAGCTGGAGCAGATTCTCGCCGGTCACCCCCTTCATCTCGGCGGCCTTGTCGAAATAGTTGCGGAACTGCCGCTCCAGGATCCCGTACATACGGCGGACCTTCTGCTTTTCCCGCAACTGCAGGCCGTAGCCCTGCAGCTTCTTAGGCCGCCGACTCTTGCCGTGTGCCCCCGGGGGGAAGTTACGGCGCTCAATCCCGCACTTGTCGGTGTAACACTTGGCGCCCTTCAGGAAAAGCTTCATCCCTTCGCGGCGGCATAGACGGCACATCGGTCCTCGTTGTCTGGCCAACCTGCTTTACCTCCCTTTCACCACAGTTGCCGTATTTCGCCCAGTTTTTCGGGCCTGCACAGGCTCATCTCTCCCACTGGCTTCCCCCGGCCCGCTCAGACGCGGCGACGCTTGGGCGGCCGGCAGCCGTTGTGCGGGATCGGGGTGACGTCTTTAATATTGTTCACATGCAACCCGGCGGTCGACAGGGCCCGGACGGCCGACTCGCGCCCGGAGCCGGGTCCCTTGACGCGGACATCCACTGAGCGCATCCCCACTTCCCTGGCGCCAGAGGCCGCCCGGATCGCCGCCTGCTGCGCGGCGAACGGCGTCCCCTTGCGCGACCCTCGGAAACCCAGCGATCCGGCGCTGGACCAAGCAACTACGTTCCCTTCTCTGTCGGTGAAGGTGATCATCGTGTTGTTGAAGGTGGCCTGAATGTGAACCACCCCGCTGGGAATGACCTTCTTCTCCCTCCGCTTGAACTGTTTCTTTTTGCGTGATCGTGTCGCCGGCTTTGCCATTCTGATCCTGTCCTCTCACCGCGCCCAGCACAAATTGCGCATCGCGCGGAGGTCCCTGCCCGCCTAGGTCTTGGCCGAGGCCTTCTTCTTGGCGGCGATCGCTCCCCGGCGCGGTCCCTTCCGGGTCCGCGCATTGGTGTGGGTGCGCTGCCCGCGCACTGGAAGATTCCGGCGGTGGCGCTGCCCACGGTACGCACCGATCTCGATGAGGCGGCGGATGTTCATGGTGGTTTCCTTCCGCAAATCGCCTTCCACGCTGCCTTCCTCCTCCAAAACCCGGCGGATCCGGTTGACCTCCTCTTCATTCAGATCGCGCACTTTCTTAGCCGGATCCACTTCCGCGCGGTGCACAATGGAAAGGCCCCGCGTCAGGCCAATTCCGTAAATGTAGGTCAGCCCGTAAGGAACCCGCTTCGTCGGGGGCAGATCTACTCCCTCAATGCGCGCCATACCACCTTCTTTCCTCAAGCGGCGCTGGGCTTGCCCTAGCGTCTGCTGGCCAGGCTCAGCCTTGCCGCTGCTTGTGTTTCGGATTCTCGCAGATCACTCGCACCACTCCGTGGCGGCGAATGATCTTGCACTTGTCGCACATCTTTCGAACTGAAGCCCGAACTTTCATGCTCGCTGCTCGTCTCGCCCGCTCGCCGTCCCTCTGCTGAGCCGCCTCGCGGCCGACGGCGGCTCTATCTCTGCTTGCATACGATGCGCCCACGGGCCGAATCCAACGGCGACAGCTCCACCCGGACTCGGTCGCCCGGCAGCAGGCGAACAAAGTTCTTTCGCATCTTGCCGGCCACGTGGCACAGCAACTGCCTGCGGTCCTCAAGCGCGACGCGGAACAGCAGGCGCGGCAGTTGTTCCACCACCGTAGCGGCCACTTCCTGCGCGAGTTTGGCGCGGCTCATGGGGCGGTCTTCGCTAGTACCGTCCGTGACCGGCTCATTCCGCTCTACCGCCATGTGGCACCGCCGTCCCCAGCCTACTGCCCACGCTCTCCCTAGGGCGCACCACTTTAGCCGGGCACGGCACTAGGGGTGCGTCAGGATCCAGGGACCATTGAGGGTCACCGCAACTGTATGCTCAAAATGGGCGGAATAGCCTCCGTCCACGGTCACCGCCGTCCACCGATCATTCAACACCCGAGCTTCGCCGGAGCCGGTATTGACCATCGGCTCGATGGCCATCACCATGCCCTCGCGCAAGCGTGGACCCTGGCCCGGGCTGCCGTAGTTGGGCACCTGGGGGTCCTCGTGCAACTGGCGGCCGATGCCGTGGCCGACAAAGTCACGCACTATCGAATAGCCGTTCTGTTCCACGTGGCTCTGCACTGCCGAGCAAACATCGCCCAGCCGGTTTCCCACACGGACCTGCTGAATCGCCAAATTCAAAGATTCCCGGGTGACCTGCAGCAACCGTTCCAGGCTGGGAGAAATCGGTCCCACCGGGATGGTCACAGCCGAATCCCCGTAATAGCCATCCAGCTCCACGCCGATATCCACTTTGAGGATATCGCCCTCACGCAAGCGGAGGTCGCGCGACGGGATTCCGTGCACGATCTCATTGTTGATCGAGGTGCACAGCACACAAGGATAGCCATAGTAGCCTTTGAACGCCGCCCGCGCGCCTGCCTCCTGGATCCTCCGTTCCGCCGTTCGTTCCAGCTCCGCCGTCGAGACCCCCGGCTGAACCATCTGCCTCAGTTCCGCCAGGATCTGCCCGACCAGCAATCCGCTGCGGCGCATCTTTTCCAGCTCCGCCGCTGACTTGCAAACAATCATCGCGCACCGACACAGCCGGTGCGTTCCAGGATTCGAAACAGCGCGTCGCTGACGATCGCCCGGTCCGAATTAGCGTCCAACTCAAAGAAGCTGGTCCGGTCGCGATAAAAATCCACCAGCGGTCGGGTCAACGCCTCATAAGCCGCCAGACGCTCGCGGATCACGTCCTCCTGATCGTCAGGCCGCTGGACCAGCGCGGTGCCGTCCTGGTCACAGAACCCTTCACGCTCCGGAGGGTGAAGAAACACGTTATAGATCCTGCCGCATTGAGGGCAGGTACGGCGGCCCGTGAGCCGTTCAATCAATTTACTGTACTCTACCAGCATATGAATGACAATCGGCCCCTGATGATTCCCGCCGAGCATCTGCTCCACAGCCCGTGCCTGCGCGACGGTCCTGGGGAAGCCGTCCAGCACCCAGCCGGCTGAGCAATCCTGCTGGGCCAGACGCTCGGCGACCATGGTATTGACCAGTCCGTCGGGCACCAGGTCTCCGGCTTCCAAAATTGGGCGGGCCTGGCGTCCCCTCTCGGTGTTCCGCTCCAGCTCGTCGCGCAGCATGTCGCCGGTGGCGAGGTGCGGTACACCCATCCGCTGGGCCACGGCCTCCGACTGAGTTCCCTTGCCCGCTCCCGGGGGACCCAGGAAAACTACCCTCCGGCAAGGCTCCGGCTTCTGCCCGCCGCCGGTCCCCAAGCCTGGATCTGGAATCGCCATGAGCAGGCTCAACCTCGACGTCCCCGGATTCGTCCGCTCCGGGGAGCAAAGCCTTCGTAATGGCGCATGATCAACTGCGCCTCAACCTGGTTGACCGTGTCCATAGCCACCCCGACCACAATGAGCAGCGATGTTCCTCCAAAGTAAAACGTCACGCCCAGCCCCTGCAGAATGAACGTGGGGAAGTTCTCATCCACCCACGGGCCGATCCCGGGCAGGTGGTGAAGTCGCATGCCCCCGATCATGAAATCCGGGATCAGTGAGATCAGAGCCAGATACAGACCCCCCGCAAAGGTCAGATGGGTCAGGATGCGGTTCAGATACTCGGCGGTGTGCTTGCCCGGTCGGATGCCGGGAATGAAGCCGCCGTATTTGCGCATGTTGTCGGCCACTTCGGTCGGGTTGAAGATGATGGAGACGTAAAAGTAAGCAAAGAAGATAATCCCGACGCCGTACAGCAGCTGATACAGCGGTTCGCCCCATTGCATGGCCTCAAACAAGCTCGCCAAGCCGACGGCAATCTGCTTAAACATGGGGTTCTCCACTCGCTGTGGGTCGACCAACAGGCCCAAGGTTTGCGGGAAAGCCAGCACCGAGCTGGCAAAGATGACCGGGATCACCCCGCCGGTATTGACTTTCAGCGGCATGTGAGTGGACTGCCCGCCCATGACGCGGCGCCCGACCACTCGCCGGGCGTACTGCACCGGGATGCGCCGCTCGCCGCGCTCCACCAGAACGATGAAGGCCACGATCATCACCATCACTCCCACTAACACCAGCGCCTCCAGGACGCTCCACTCGCGGGTGATCGCCACCTTCTGGTAGAGCTCCCGGATTGCGTAGGGCAGGCCAACGACGATGCCGGCAAAGATAATCAGTGACATCCCGTTGCCGATCCCGCGGTCCGAGATCTGCTCGCCCAGCCACATGATGAACGCGGTCCCGGTGGTCAGCGTGATCACGGTCATCACCACAAAGCCGGGGCCGGGGTCGAGGACAAACCCCTGCGGGGCGCCAGGTGAGGGGCGCTGCAACGTCACGGCGATGCCGAACGACTGCACCGACGCCAACACCACCGTCAGGTAGCGCGTATACTGTGTGATCTTGCGCCGCCCCAGTTCCCCTTCCTTCTGCAGCTTCTCCAGATAAGGCCAGACCACGGTCAGCAGCTGCAGGATAATGGAGGAGGTGATGTAGGGCATGATGCCCAGGGCAAAGATAGTAAGCCGCCGGAAGTTCCCCCCGCTGAAAACGTCCAGGAAGCCGAAGATGGTGCCGCGATTCGCCTCGAAGAACTGCTCCAGCATCACCACATTGACGCCCGGCGTAGGAATGTGGGCGCCAATGCGGTAGACGGCCAGCAGCGCCAGGGTGAACAATACACGCCGCCGCAGCTCGGGAATGATGAAGATGCTCTGAATCGATCGAAGCATGCCCTTCCGCCCCGGCCTACTTTGCCGGAATCACCTCCGCCCGACCGCCTGCGGCTTCAATCTTCTGCTGGGCACTGGCGCTGAAATGGTGAGCGCGGACTGTGACCGCGCGCCCAAGCTCTCCCTGGCCCAGCACCCGGAGGCCGTCGCGGAGCCGGCGAATGACCCCGCGCTCCAGCAATAGATCCGGGGTAATGGTGGCGGCGTCGGCCACCCGGCCCAGCGCCTCCAGGTTGATCACTGCAAACCGCTTCTTGAACAGATTGTGAAACCCACGCTTCGGCACCCGCCGGTGCAGCGGCATCTGGCCGCCCTCGAAACCCCTCTTTTGGCTGTAGCCGCTCCGCGAGCGCTGCCCCTTCTCGCCCCGGCCAGCCGTCTTGCCCAGGCCGGATCCCATGCCGCGGCCTACCCGTTTTGGTTTGCGAACCTGCCCCCGGGGCGGCCGCAACTGACTAAGATTCATCTCCCTGCTCCAGCACTTCCACCAAATGCTTCACCTTGAAGACCATGCCGCGGATGGCCGGCGTATCCGGCCGCTCGACCACCTGCTGCAGGCGTTTGAACCCCAGACCCCGCACAACTTTCCGCTGCTTCTCCGGACAACCAATAGCGCTGCGAATCTGGCGGATTCGGATCTTGTTGGGGTTTCCTCTGTTGCCAGCCATTTCCGTCGGGCCAACCTTGCGCGCCTACAATTCTCCAACCGTTTTGCCGCGCGCTCTGGCCACCTCCTCACGATCCCGCAGTTTGCGCAGCCCATCTATGGTGGCCTTGACGACGTTATGTGGGTTGGCGGAGCGGATGGATTTGGTTAACACGTTGGGAATTCCGGCAGCCTGGATGACCGCACGCACCGGACCACCGGCAATCACACCGGTGCCTTCCGACGCCGGTTTCAGCAATACCAAACCCGCGCCGAATCGGCCCAGCACCGCGTGCGGAATGGTCGTTTTCACCGTGTGCACCTTCGTCAGGTTTCTCTTGGCAGCCTCGATCCCTTTGCGAATCGCTGCGGGGACCTCGCGGGCCTTGCCGGTGCCATAGCCGACAATGTTTTGCTCGGGATCACCCACCACTACAAGAGCTCTAAAGCTCAGGTTCTTGCCACCCTTGACCACCTTGGTCACCCGGTTGATGGAGACCACCTGGTCTTTCAGGTTCAGCGACGCTGGGTCGATGCGATCCACTCCAGGCACAATCGAATTTGCTCCCTTCCTCAGGGGTCCGCAGCCCCTGCCCGGGGCACACGCGTGCCCCAGACACGGCCAGGACACCGCTCAGAACGTCAGTCCGGCCTCCCGGGCGGCCTCGGCCAGAGCCTTGACCCGCCCGTGATACTTGTAGCCGCCGCGATCGAAGACCACCCGGCTAATGCCTTTCGCAAGAGCACGCTCTGCTACCAGCTTGCCCACTTCCCGGGCACCGGCGACGCTGCCACCGTTGCCGCCGCGCTTCTCGCGCGAGCTGACCGCCGCCAAGGTGTGGCCCCGGCTGTCGTCAATCACCTGCGCGTAGATGTGTTTCAACGAACGGAACACATTCAGCCTCGGGCGCGCACCGCTGCCTCGAAGGCGCTTCCGCAGCCGTCGGTGCACCTGCTCTCGCGCCAGATTCCTGGAAAACCGCTCGATCATCTCTACTTCGCCCCTGCTTTTCCTACCTTTTTCTTCAACTTCTCCCCGGCGTACCGCACACCCTTCTGCTTGTACGGATCAGGCGGACGCAGGCGGCGGAGGTTGGCAGCCACCTGGCCCACTTTCTGCTTGTCAATCCCGCTGACCGCCAGCCGGGTTTGCCGCTCTATGGTGACCTGGATGCCCTCGGGCAGGGGGAACTCGATCGGACGCGAGTAGCCCAGGTTCAGGACGACTATCCGATCCTTGACTTCGGCGCGGTAGCCGATGCCGACAATCTCCAAATCTTTCTGGAAGCCGGCGCTTACCCCGGTGACCGCGTTGGCGACAAGGCTGCGAGCCAACCCGTGCATGGCGGCGTAGGAGTCATCCTCGCGCTTTGCTACCAGCGTCGAATCTTCCAGTTCGCACCGGATTCCCGGAGGCAGCGCGGTGTTCAGTTTTCCCTTCGGCCCCTCGACCAGAACGCTGCCGTCCCCGATCTGGACGCGCACGCCGTTGGGGACCGGGATCGGTTTGTTCCCTACACGCGACATTGCCTTGTTCCCTGACCACGGGCTCCGGCCCGTCTCTGGAGTTCCCTATCCCGGCTGGTAATTACCAGATTTCGCACAACACCTCTCCACCGATTCTCTGCTGACGGGCAGCACGACCGCTCATCACGCCGCGCGGGGTGGTCAGAATATTGATCCCCAGACCGCCCATCACCCGCGGCACCTCACGGCCACCCACGTACACGCGCCGGCCCGGACGCGAAACCCGTTGAATGTAGGAAATCACCGGCTGTTTCTCCGGGCCGTACTTCAGCCGAACTTCCAGCCGCTTGTGCGGGCCCTCCTCGATTGTTCGATAGCCGACGATATATCCCTCTTCCTTCAGAACCCGCGCCATCTCCAGCTTGAGCTTAGAGGTCGGCACTTCAACGGACTTGTGTTTGGCCCGCAGTCCGTTGCGGATCCGCGTCAGAAAATCCCCAATGGAATCGGTTTGGCTCATACTCTTTTACCAGCTCGATTTGGCCACCCCGGGAATCTCCCCCTGGAGGGCGAGACTGCGAAAGTGCAGCCTGCAAATCTGGAACTTCCGCAGGTAGCCGCGGGGGCGGCCGCACAAGCGGCACCGGTTGCGGTGCTGCGTCCGGAACTTCGGTTTCCTCAGGTCTTTTACGATCTTGGCGGTGGTTGCCATTTTGTGTCCTTCGCCATCTCGATTCAGCTACTGCGAAACGGCATGCCCATGTGCCGCAGCAGCGCCCGTCCTTCCTCGTCGCTGCGCGCGGTGGTTACAATGGTGACATTCATTCCCTTGATCTTGTCCACCTTGGCATAGTCAATTTCGGGAAAGACGAGCTGGTCGCGGATCCCCAGGGTGTAATTGCCCCGCCCATCAAAGGAGCTGGTAGAAACACCTCGGAAGTCGCGGACGCGGGCCAGCCCGACGTTCACCAGCCGGTCGAAGAACTCGTACATCCGATCACCGCGCAGCGTCACGCAGGCGCCGATGGGCATCCCGGCTCGGAGGCGGAATGCGGCGATGGACTTCCTGGCCCGTGTCACGATCGGCTTCTGCCCCGTGATCTGCCCCAGTTCCATCGACGCACCGTCCAGAAGCTTGACGTTCTGGGTAGCCTCGCCTACCCCTATATTCACCACGATCTTCTCCAGCCTAGGGACGGCCATGGAGTTCGTGTAGTTGAACTCCTTTTGCAGCGCCGGCATAACCTGCTTCTGGAACCGCTCCTTGAGTCTGCTGGGCATCGGATTCCGCCTCTATTTCTCCAGGACGGTGCCGCACTTGCGGCAGACGCGTACGGCTCGCAGCCGCCGGCCCTGCTGGTCTCGTTCCTCGCGGAAGCCAACCCGCCGCGGGGCGTTGCAGGTGGGGCAAACCAGTTGCACGCTGGAGACGTCGATGGGAGTTTCCCTCTCAGCAATCCCGCCCTTGATCTGCTTGGCGGGATTGGGCCGGGTATGCTTCTTGACCATCATGACATGCTCCACCAGTACCCGGTGCTTGTTCGGCAGGACCTGCAACACGCGGCCGACCTTGCCCTTATCGCGGCCGCCGATGACCTTTACCGTATCCTCCTTGCGAATGATGGCCGGCATCAGAGTACCTCCGGTGCCAGCGAAACAATCTTGGCAAACTTTTTCTCGCGCAGCTCGCGGGCCACCGGCCCGAAGACCCGCGTGCCAACCGGCTCATGAACATCGTTGATGAGCACAGCGGCGTTTTCGTCAAAGCGGATGTAGGTGCCATCGCGGCGGCGGTGTTCCTTGCGCATGCGCACCACCACCGCTTTCACAACCGTCCCCTTCTTGATATTGCTATCCGGGGCAGCTTCTTTCACCGCCGCCGTAATCACGTCCCCCAGCCCGGCACGGCTGCCCACCGATCCCCCCAGGGGCAAGATGCAGGAGATTTTCCGGGCGCCGGAATTGTCGGCCACCTGAAGCCTGGTGCGCATTCCGATCATTGCTCGGCTTCCTCTGTGAGTGGCTCTGTGGGTGGCCCTGTGGCTGGCTCCGGGCTTTCAGGCCCGGCCGGCAGATCGGCCGGCTCAACCAAACCCGCACCCTTGGCGTGTCTCAGCACCTCAGCCAGTCGCCAGCGCTTCAGGCGGCTGAACGGCCGCGATTCGACGATCCTCACCACGTCGCCCACCTGGCATTGGTTCCTCTCATCGTGGGCGTAAAACTTCTTCCTTCGCTGCACGACGCGCCGGTACAGCGGGTGCGGAACGCGGCGGCTGACTTCGACCACAATCGTTTTTTCCATCCGGGAGCTGATCACCCTGCCGACCTTCTCCTGTCGCGTCTTGCTTCTCTCGACTGCCTGTGGTTGCGTCTGCTCGGACATGTTTGGCACTCAGCGCTCCTGCGCCTGCAACTCGTGCTGCCGCAGCAGCGTCTTGACCCGGGCCAGGTCCTTCTTCACGGCGCGCAGTTTTCGCAGCCCCTCGGCCTGGCCGGTCGCCGCCTGGAAGCGCAAGCGGGAAATCTGTTCGGTCATTTCGCGCTCCTGCAAGCGCAGCTCATCGGAGGAAAGTTCGTTCAACCGGCGTCCCTTCATCGTCCGGCCCCGGCGGCCGTTCCCTGGCGCAGGCCGCGCCGCAATACGAACTGCGTCAGGATCGGCAACTTGTGGGCGGCCAGCCGCATTGCTTCGCGCGCGGTTGCTTCCGGCACACCCTCCATCTCAAACAGGATCCGGCCTGGTTTGATCACAGCTACCCAGTGGTCGGGATTGCCTTTGCCCTTGCCCATGCGGGTTTCCGCCGGCTTGGAGGTGACCGGCTTATCAGGGAACAGGCGGGGCCAGATCCTGCCACCACGCTTGATGAAGTGAGTCATGGCCACGCGCGACGCTTCGATCTGCCGGTCGGTGATCCATGCTGGCTCCATCGCCTTCAGGCCGTAGTCGCCAAACGAGAGCTCCCCACCCCGCCAGGCTTTGCCCTTTCTCCGCCCGCGTTGCTGCTTGCGGTATTTCACCTTCTTGGGCATCAACATCGTTTTCTTCCCTGCCCTCCAAGCTCACCGTGGAAACGGTGGCTTTTACCCGCTAGGAAGCGAGCACACCCAGCTGTCCCCGGCGCGCCCTGGCTTCGAGAATCTCTCCCTTGTAGACCCAGGCCTTGACTCCGATCACGCCGTAGGTGGTGTAGGCCTGGGCAAACCCGTACTCGATATCGGCGCGCAGCGTATGCAGGGGCAGCTGTCCCTGCAGGTACCACTCGGTGCGGGCAATCTCGGCGCCGTTCAATCTCCCCGAGACCCGCACCTTGATTCCCTTGCACCCAAAGCGGAGCGCCGAATCCACTGCTTTCCGCATTGCCCGCCGGAAGGCCACCCGTCTCTCCAGTTGCAGCGCGATGGACTCGCTGACCAGTTGCGCGTCCAGTTCCGGCTTGTACACCTCCTGAATGTCAATATAGACCTCGCACTGGGTGCGCTTCTGGACTTCCTGCTTCAACTTGTCAATCTCGGCGCCCTTGCGCCCAATGATTATGCCGGGCCGCGCGGTGCGGATGGTGATGCGCAGCTTGTTGCCGGGCCGGTCCACCTCAATCGAGCTGACCCCGGCAGCTCGCGCGCGATCCTTCAAGACTTCCTTCAGCTTCAGGTCTTGGTGCAGCAGGTCCGCATAGTCCCGCCGGGCGAACCATCGCGAGCGCCACGGCTTGGTGACCCGCAGCCGGAACCCGTAGGGGTGAACCTTGTGTCCCATTCTGTTCCTTTCTCGTTACTTCTTCTTCTCGGCGACGTGGACCACCATGTGGGCCATTCGCCGCTGGTAGCGGAAGGCCCGCCCCTGGGGGGCCGCGCGGATGCGCTTCATGCGTGGCCCCTCGTTCACATACGCCCGGCTGACGTAGAGCGCGTCGACGTCCACCTCCTCCGACTTGCTCTCGGCGTTGTGGATAGCTGAGCGCAGCACTTTTTCCACCTCATGCGCGGCGCGCTTCTTGGTGAACCGCAGCAAATTGAGGGCTTTGCCTGCCGGCAGGCCGCGGATCAGATCCACCACCAGCCGCGCCTTCTGCGGCGAGCAGCGAATGTATTTTGCTTCCGCTCTGGCTTCCATTGCCTACTCCTGTTGCCCTGGCGGGCCCGCCGTTCCGACCTCCGGTCTCCGACCCGCTCCATGGACAGACACCAACTCGGCTCCCACCTCAGGCCCTGGGCGCCGGAGTGGTCGTCCTTTCGGCTACCTTCACCGAGTGCCCGCGGAACGTGCGGGTGGGGGCGAACTCACCCAGCTTGTGCCCGACCATGTTCTCGGTGACATACACCGGAATGAACTTCCTCCCCTGATGAACGGCGATCGTGTGCCCCACGAAGTCGGGAGTCACCGTGGAACGCCGCGACCAGGTGCGCACTACCTTCTTCTCATTGCGCCGGTTCAGTATCTCGATCTTGCGCTCGAGGTGCGCATCCACAAACGGTCCTTTTTTCAACGAACGGCTCATTGTGCCCGCCTATTTTTTCTTCCGCCGCGTCACGATCAGCCGGCCTGTCCGCTTGTTGCGCCGCGTCTTGTACCCGCGCGTCGGCTGCCCCCAAGGGGTGACCGGGTGGCGCCCGCCGGAGGCTTTGCCCTCGCCTCCGCCATGGGGATGGTCCACCGGGTTCATCGAGACGCCGCGGTTGTGCGAACGGCGGCCCAGCCAGCGGCTCCGACCGGCCTTGCCGAGGGAGATATTCTCGTGGTCCAGGTTCCCCACCTGTCCAATGGTGGCCATGCATTCGACCGGAACCTTGCGCACTTCCCCGGAAGGCAGCTTCAGCAGCGCGTAGTCGTTCTCTTTGGACAGCAGTTGGGCCGATGAGCCCGCACTGCGCACCATCTGCCCGCCCTTTCCCGGCCGCAGCTCGACATTGTGCACCGCGGTGCCCGGCGGGATCGAGCGCAGCGGTAGCGCGTTGCCCGTCAGGATATCGGCGTCAGGCCCGCTCATCACGGTGCTGCCGACCGTCAGGCCCACCGGGTGCAGAATGTAGCGCTTCTCGCCATCGCGATAGTGCAGCAGCGCAATGCGCGCCGAGCGATTCGGGTCATACTCAATCGCGGCCACCGTGGCCGGAACGCCGAGCTTCTCGCGGCGAAAATCAATCAGGCGCAGTTTCCGCTTGTGGCCCCCGCCGCGAAACCACATCGTGATCCGGCCTCGGTTGTTGCGCCCGCCGCTTTTCCTCAACGGCTCGGTCAGTGACTTCAGCGGTCGCTCCGCTGTAATCTCCTCTCGGGTCAGAGCGGTCTGAAACCGCCGGGTGGCAGTCGTTGGCCTGTATTTTTTGATGCCCATCGTGCCTCCTGCGCCTGCCTAGCTCAGTTCGGCGAAGTCCACCATCTTTTCGCCCTCTTTCAGCCGTACGTACGCCTTTTTCCAGTCACGGCGATAGCCGGAGAAGCGCCCGCGCCGCCGCTGCTTGCCAGCGAAATTCGCTGTCTGCACTGAGGAGACCTTCACCTTGAAGATCTGCTGCACGGCCCGCTTGATTTCGGTCTTCGTGGCGTGCGGGTGCACCTCGAAACACATCGTTCGCAGGATTTCCTTCTGGTCTACCGCCTTTTCGGTGATCAGCGGCCGCCTCAAAACGTGCCAGACCTCTTTCATGGTTTCAGCGCCTCCTCAAGGCGGCTGACGGCCGGCTGGGAAATCCAAACCTGCTCGCACCGCAGCAGGTCGTAGGGATGCACCTCGCGCGCCAGGCGGAACTGGACATTCTCAAGGTTCCGGCTGGATAGATCCAGGTTGCGGTCCTGCGTGGTGTCCACCAGCAACAGCGTGCGGTCCACCTCAAAGCGCTCCAGGAGGCGGCGGAAGTCCCGCGTCTTATGAGAGTCGACTCGCAGTTGCTCGAGCACGGTCAGCTTCTGCGCCGCCAGCTTCACCGACAGCGCCGAGCGCAACGCCCCCAGCAGCATCTTCTTCGGCAGCCGGTAGGAGTGGTCGCGCGACCGTGGCCCGTGTACCGTGCCGCCGTGTCGCCACAGCGGGGAACGGATGCTGCCCACCCGTGCGCGCCCGGTGCCTTTCTGCCGCCACACCTTCCTCCCACTGCCGGAAACTTCCGCTCGCGTCTTGGCCTGGTGCGTGCCGCGCCGCAGGCTCGCCAGATGGTGATGGACCGCCTGGTACAGCAAGGCAGGATTGGGTCGCACGGCGAACACCTCCTCGGCCAAATCCAGTTCGCCGACCTTCTCCCGGTTTAGATTAAGTACCTCTACTCTCGGCATCCCCAGCCTCAGGCTAACTTCCAGAAGCCTCCTTGGCAGAAGCCTCCGTGGCAGAACTCGCCCTGGTGCGACGGATCATGACGTAGCCTCCGTCGGGTCCCGGAACGGCGCCCCGCACCACCAGCAGATCGTCATCCGGGTCCACCTGAACCACTTCCAGGTTCTGCACCGTCACGCGGGCGTGCCCCATGTGCCCTGCCATGCGCGTCCCTTTCCAAACCCGCGAAGGGTAGGAGGAGGCGCCAATGGACCCAGGCGCTCGATGGAACATCGAGCCGTGGCTGGCATCCCCGCCGCGGAAGTGGTGCCGTTTGACAACGCCCGCAAAGCCACGGCCTTTGCTCACCCCGATGACGTCCACCTTGTCGCTGACCTGGAACAGCTCCACGGTGATGCGGTCGCCCACTTTGGTCTGCTGGTCGTCCGGGGCCAGGGGAAACTCCCGCAAAATCCGCGCCGGCTCCACCCCGGCCTTGCGGAAATGGCCCGCGCGCGGCCGGTTCACCCGCTGCGGCTTGACGAACTCCACCAGTCCAAGTTGCGCCGCCTCGTAGCCGTCCCTGGCGGCCGTCTTCCTCTGAACCACAACGCAGGGGCCGGCTTTCAATACCGTCACCGGCACCACCTGTCCGTCGGGCGCGAAGATCTGCGTCATTCCCATCTTCTTGCCGATCATGCCCGTTACCATCCCCATCACTCCGGCTGCCTGCGAGGCTCGCTCGCAGGACTCCTACTTGCGGTCCTTGCCAAAGGTCTTGATCTCTACATCCACACCGGCTGGCAGGTCCAGCTTCATCAGCGCCTCAACGGTCTGCGGCGTGGGCTCCAAAATGTCCAGCAGCCGCTTGTGGGTGCGAATTTCAAACTGCTCCCTCGATTTCTTGTCGACGTGCGGGGAGCGCAGCACACAATACTTGTTCCTCAGAGTGGGCAGCGGAATCGGCCCGGCCACCTGAGCACCGGTGCGCTTGGCCGTGTCCACGATCTCGCTGGTGGACTGGTCCAGTACCCGATGATCGTAAGCCTTCAGTCGAATGCGAATCCGTTCCTGCGCCATGTTTTACTCGAGGATTTCGGTGACGGTGCCGGCGCCGACGGTGTGGCCGCCCTCCCGGATGGCGAACCGCATTTCCTTCTCCAGCGCCACCGCCGTAATCAGCTCCACTTCCAGCTCCACGTTGTCACCCGGCATCACCATCTCCACTCCCTCCACCAGCTTCGCCACCCCGGTCACGTCCGTCGTCCGCACGTAAAACTGCGGCCGGTACCCGCTGAAAAACGGCGTGTGCCGCCCCCCCTCCTCCTTTGTCAGCACGTAGACCTGCGCCCGAAACTTGGTGTGCGGCGTGATCGAGCCCGGCTTGGCCACCACCTGGCCCCGCTCCACGTCCTCCTTCTCCGTGCCCCGCAACAGCAGCCCCACATTGTCACCCGCCACCCCTTCCTCCAGCAGCTTGCGGAACATCTCCACTCCCGTCACCACCCGCGAGAACGTCGGCCGGAACCCGATGATCTCCGCCGTCTCGCCCACCTTCACCCGGCCCCGGTCCACACGTCCGGTCACCACCGTCCCCCGTCCCGAGATGGAAAAGATATCCTCGATCGGCATCAGAAACGGCTTGTCCACCTCCCGCGGCGGCACCGGAATGTAGCTGTCGACCGCCTCCAGCAACTCCAGAATCGTCTTCTCC
Organism: Terriglobia bacterium; assembly: GCA_965218055.1. Taxonomy (GTDB): domain Bacteria; phylum Acidobacteriota; class Terriglobia; order JAJPHL01; family JAPKYU01; genus CBDBKE01. The sequence continues at coordinate 2,592,273 of CBDCKA010000002.1, read as the reverse complement.
CACTTCTCCTCGCCCGCCATCGCCCCCGCCGCGTTGCCCCGAACCATCGGGATCTCGTCGCCGGGGAAGCCGTAGCTCTTCAGCAGATCCCGCATCTCCAGCTCCACCAGGTCCAGCAGCTCCGGGTCCTCCACCATGTCCACCTTGCTCAGAAACACCACGATCGACGGCACCCCCACCTGCCGCGCCAGCAGGATGTGCTCCCGCGTCTGCGGCATCGGCCCGTCGGTCGCCGCCACCACCAGGATCGCCCCGTCCATCTGCGCCGCCCCGGTGATCATGTTCTTGATGTAGTCGGCGTGCCCCGGACAGTCCACGTGCGCATAGTGTCGATTCGCCGTCTGGTACTCCACATGCGCCACCGCTATGGTGATCCCTCGCTCCCGCTCCTCCGGCGCGTTGTCAATCGAGTCAAACGAGCGGAACTCCACCTTCTTGTCCCCCTTGGCCAGAACCTTGGTGATTGCCGCCGTCAGCGTCGTCTTGCCATGGTCGATGTGCCCGATCGTGCCTACGTTGACGTGCGTCCTGGATCGATCAAATTTCTCCTTCGCCATCGTCGCCTCTACTCCTCTGCGTTATCTTGAACCTGTTTGACCCGCGCCCGGCCAACCGCTCACCGGGCCCTTCCTTCTGCAGCAAGCGCCGTTAACGCGCCACGGGACTGCCTTGCATCCGAGCAATGATTCCCTCGGCAATGGGCTGCGGCACCACGTCGTAGCGCAGGAAATGCATGGAGTAGCTGCCGCGCCCCTGAGTGCGGGAGCGCATTTCGGTGGCATAGCCAAACATCTCGGCCAGCGGCACCACCGCCTTGATCACCTGGCTGCCGGCCCGCAGTTCCATACCCTCAATGCGACCGCGGCGCCCGTTCAAATCGCTGATCACATCGCCCATGTATTCCTCAGGCACCACCACCTCAACACTCATCATTGGCTCCAGCAACCGTGGTTCAGCCCGCCGTGCCGCCTCCTTGAACCCCATGGAGCCGGCGATCTTAAATGCGATCTCCGAGCTGTCCACCTCGTGGTAGCTGCCGTCGAGCAGCGTGACCCGCAGGTCCACCAATTCATAGCCGGCCAGGATGCCGCCCTCCATGGCTTCCTTGATGCCAGCCTCGATGGCAGAAAAGTATTCCCTGGGGATCGCACCGCCGTAGATCTTGTTGACAAATTCGAAGCCCACGCCGGCCACCGGCTCGACTTCCAGCTTCACGTGGCCATACTGGCCGCGCCCGCCGGTCTGGCGGATATACCTGCCTTCGGCTCCGGCACGCCTGCGGACGGTCTCGCGATAGGCCACCTGGGGCTTGCCGACATTGGCGCCCACGTTGAATTCCCGCATCATGCGGTCCACCAGGATTTCCAGGTGGAGCTCGCCCATTCCGGAGATGATCGTCTGGCCACTGTCGGGATCGGTGTGAACCTTGAAGGTGGGATCCTCCATGGTCAGCTTGCCTAACGCCATGCCCAGTTTCTGCTGATCGGCCTTGGTCTTGGGCTCCACAGCCACCGAGATCACTGGGGTGGGAAACTCGATGGATTCCAGTATCACCGGCGCCTTCTCATCACAGATGGTGTCGCCGGTGGCGACTGTTTTCAGACCCACCGCGGCGGCAATGTCGCCGGCCAACACCTCGCTGACTTCCTCGCGCTTGTTGGCGTGCATACGCAGGAGGCGGCCAACGCGCTCCCGGCGCTTGCGGGCCACGTTGTAGATGGTGGAGCCAGACTCCAACGTTCCGGAATAGACGCGAAGGAAGGCCAGCTGCCCCACGTAGGGATCGGTCACGAGCTTGAAAACCAGCGCCGCAAAGGGAGCATCATCGTCAGCGGCTCGCTCGATGGGCGCATCGGTCTCCGGGTGCAGGCCCTGGACCGGAGGAATGTCTGCTGGTGAAGGCAGATAGTCCAACACCGCATCCAGCAACGGTTGCACACCCTTATTCTTGAAGGAAGCGCCGCAAAGAACCGGCACCAGCTTCAAAGCGATGGTTTCCCGCCGCAACGCCGCCCGCAGTTCTTCCAACGGAATTTCCTGGCCGTGCAGGTACTTCCCAAGCAGGGCATCATCGCGCTCGCAGATGGCTTCCACCATCTGCTCGCGGTAGGACTTGGCCTGGGCGGCGTAGGCGGACGGGATTTCGTGCTCCTGGTACTGGTCGCCCAGCGTATCGCCGCCGTAGAGAATCGCCTTCATGGTCATCAGGTCAATGACGCCCTCAAACTTCTCCTCGCTTCCCACGGGGTATTGAATGGCAACGGGATGGGCGCTGAGGCGGGTCCGGATCATCGATAGGCTGCGGTCAAAGTCGGCCCCTACGCGGTCCATTTTGTTGACAAAACAGATGCGGGGGACGCCGTACTTGTCGGCCTGCCGCCAGACGGTCTCTGACTGCGGCTGGACGCCGGCCACCGCATCAAACAGGGCCACGGCTCCGTCCAGCACCCGTAGCGAGCGTTCCACCTCAGCCGTGAAATCCACGTGGCCCGGAGTGTCGATGATATTAATGGACACGTCTTTCCAGTAGCAACTAATGGCGGCGGAGGTGATGGTAATGCCGCGCTCCTGCTCCTGTTCCATCCAGTCCATCACCGTGGTGCCCTCGTCCACTTCGCCCAGCCGATGCGTCCGCCCCGTGTAGTAGAGGATGCGCTCGGTCGTAGTGGTCTTGCCGGCATCTATGTGTGCCATGATGCCGATATTCCGTGTCTTCTCCAGGCGGACCGTTCGTGCCATGACCTTCGAAATGAAAAGTGAAAAGCAAAGAGTGAAGATTCAGTCCCGCAGCCACCGGACCCATCTTCCACTTCCCAGCGGAACTCTTACCTCTTCATTCCTCCTCTCCTTGCCAGTTTCCCTTCCCTTACCAGCGCCTCTCGCTTACCAGCGGTAGTGAGCGAACGCCTTGTTGGCGTCCGCCATTCGGTGGACATCATCTTTTTTCTTCATGGCCCCGCCCCGGTTGCTGGAAGCGTCCAGGATTTCCCCGGTCAACTTCTCCACCATGCCCTTTCCACCGCGGCTTCGCGCGTAGCTGAGCAGCCAGCGGATGCTGAGGCTGGTGCGGCGGTTGTTGTTCACTTCCACCGGCACCTGATAGTTGGCGCCGCCCACGCGCCGGGTCTTGACCTCCAGCAGCGGCTTGCAGTTTTCCACCGCCTTCTTGAACACCTTGAGGGGGTCGTCGTTGGTCTTCTCCCGGATCCGGTCCATGGACGTGTAGAAGATCTTCTCGGCGACCGACTTCTTGCCGTCCCACATCATGCAATTGATGAATCTCCGCACCAGGGGGCTGTTATATAAAGGGTCCGGCAGGAACTCCCTGCGGTCGACCATACCTTTGCGTGGCATCGCTACACCTCAAACCAAAGTTCGCTCGGACGATTCCCCGATCAAGTCTTGGGCCGTTTGGCGCCGTACTTGCTCCGGCCTTGCTTGCGTTCGCCGACTCCGGCTGTGTCCAGTGTTCCCCGGATCACGTGGTACCGCACTCCCGGCAGGTCTTTCACGCGGCCACCCCGGATGAGCACGATGGAGTGCTCCTGCAGGTTGTGGCCGACGCCAGGGATATACGTGGTGACTTCGATGCTGTTGGTCAACCGCACCCGCGCCACCTTGCGCAATGCCGAATTTGGCTTCTTGGGAGTCTGCGTGTAGACACGCGTGCAGACCCCACGTTTCTGCGGACAGCGCTGCAACGCCGGGCTGGCCGTTTTGTATTTGGGCCGGCGCCGTCCCAAGCGAACCAGTTGATTAAATGTTGGCACAAAAAATCCTTTGCCCCTGTAATGGCGAAACACGCAGAAACCATACAGAGGCTCTTTCTTGCCTACCCGTACCTTGGGTTGTCTACCCGAAGTATTCCCCGCCTAACACAGGGACAGACGCGCCATAGCGATCCCGAACGGGTTCAGGACTTAGCGGCGCGGCTTAGGGTACCCCCAAACAACGGGGTAAATTGTGCCCGCTGCTGCAACACACCTGTTGCAGAACTCAGACCAGCGAGGAACTCCCTGTCGGGAAAGCTGAAGGTCAGCCGCCCCTTTCGGCCGCGGGCCGCAACCCTCGGGCCCGTCGCCTACCGGGAGCTAGAAACTCTCGCGAAACAGTTACTATACACGTCGGTATGAATTCGGTCAATAGCCCGATCAGCCAGATCCACCTGGGGAAATTGGGCCTTACACGTGCCGGATATCCTTTTCCTTGACCGTGCCCAGATCATCAACTTTCTTAATGTGCTCGTCGGTCATTTTCTGCACTTCCTCGTGAGCCCTGCGTTCCTCATCCTCGCCGATCTTTTTTTCTTTGAGCAGGCGCTTGATGTGTTCGTTGGCGTCACGGCGGATGTTGCGGACCGCGACCCGGTGATCCTCCAGGACGCGGTGCAGACGTTTGACCATCTCTTTACGCCGCTCCTCGGTCAGCGGCGGAATGGGCACGCGGAGCAGCTTGCCGTCATTGACCGGATTGACCCCCAGGTCGGAAGCGCGGAGGGCTTTCTCCACAGCAGCAATCTGAGAGACATCCCAGGGCTGCACGAGCAGCATGTTGGGCTCCGGGACTGAGAGGGTGGCCAGTTGGTTCACCGGCGTTGGCGTGCCGTAGTAGTCCACCCGAACATGGTCTAACAAGCCTACTGTCGCCCGGCCGGTGCGTATGCCCGCCAGTTCCGAGCGCAGGTCCTGCAGCGATTTCTCCATTCGGGCGTGGCTCTGGACCTGGTTGTCCCGAACCGTCATTGCTTCGGCTTTGCCGGCTTCTGCCTCGCGTGCCATGACACCACCTCCCCAGCAAGCAGCTTTGTTGAACTGAGCTCAACCGGCCAGCGGAGCGCTTAACTGACCAGCGAGCCGACCTTCTCGCCCAGCAACACGCGGCGCAGATTGCCGGACGGCTGCAGGTTGAACACCACAATCGGCAGGTTGTGGTTGCGACACAGGCTGATCGCGGTGGAATCCATCACTCTCAAATCGCGCGAAATGACCTCCAGGTAGGAGATCTGCGGAAATAACTTGGCGTCTTTCACCTTAACCGGGTCCGCATCAAAGATCCCTTCCACCTTGGTCCCCTTCAGGATCACGTCCGCCTTGATCTCCATGGCGCGGAGGGCGGCGGCGGTGTCGGTGGAAAAGTACGGACTGCCGGTACCGGCAGCAAAGATCACGATCCTGCCTTTCTCCAGGTGGCGAATTGCCCGACGGCGAATGAACGGCTCGGCCACTTGGCGCATTTCGATGGCCGTCATCAGGCGGGTGGAGCGACCGCTCTTCTCCAGCGCGTCCTGCAACGCCAGGCCGTTGATGACGGTGGCCAGCATGCCCATCTGGTCGGCGGCGACGCGGTCCATCTCGCGGGCCGATTCGGAGACGCCTCGGAAAAAGTTGCCGCCGCCTAGCACGATGGCCAGATCGACTCCCAATTCCCGAATTTCGCTGATCTGGGCCGCCAGCTCCTTAACCCGCTCCGGATCGACGCCAAAGCTCTCCGGCCCCGCCAGGGCTTCGCCACCCAACTTCAATAGCACACGGTTGAAGATCGGCCTCATCCAGCTGTTTCTTTCGAAGATCGCCCTGGTGAGCGTGCCCGGCCCGTCACGGCGGGCTACTGCGCCACCGTTTGGGGCACCTCTTCGGCCGGTGGTGGAACCTGCGCGACCAACTCGCCTACCTTGAAGCGTGCGAAGCGCCGCACGTTAACGTTTTCTCCCACCTTGGCGATTTTGGAAGCCAGCCAGTCGGCGACGCTCAGGCTCGGGTCTTTGATGAAATGCTGATCCAGCAGGCAGAACTCTTGGTAATACTTGACGAGCTGGCCTTCCACGATGCGCTCCACCACCTGCGGCGTCTTGCCTCCGGCCCGGGCCTTGGTGCGGGCAATGTCGCGCTCGCGCTCCAACACTTCCGAGGGTACGTCTTGGCGACGGATGTAGCGCGGGTCGGTCGCCGCGATGTGCATGGCCAGGTCATGCACCAGTTGCTGAAATTCAGCGGTGCGCGCCACGAAATCGCTTTCGCAATTGACTTCCACCAGAACCCCAATTTTGCCGCCCGCGTGGATGTAACTGCCCACGTTCCCTTCGGCGGTGGCCCGGCCGGCCTTTTTCTGTGCGGTGGCGATGCCCCGCTTGCGGAGCACTACTTCGGCCTCCGCCAGGTCCCCGTTGGCCTCGATCAGCGCCTTCCTGCACTCCAGCAGCGGAGCTCCGGTTTTCTCCCGAAGCTGTTTCACCAACTGCGCGCTAACCGTCTTTTCCTCTGCCATTCTTCCTCTACTCTCCAACTCTCCGGTCTCGCGAGTCCCGCTCGAGACGACCTCAGGGGAGTTGCCCAGGCGTCTTCGCGGTGGCCAACGAGGGATTCTCATCCTGCCCCGAGTTGCCGCTCGCCTCCTCCACCTGCTGCGGCTCGGCCTGTGCCTCAGGGGCCTTGCCCGACACCTCGACCTCGCCTCCCACCACTGCTTCCTCGCTGGGCGCCACGGGCGTGGTGTTCACATGGGAATCGTCGGTGCCAACTGCCGCGGCTTCCTGTTCTTCGACGGCCTTCTCCGGCTCCGGCACCGCCTCTTCGGCCACGGTACTGCCTTCGATAACAGCATCAGCAATCTTGGAGGTAAATAAGCGGATCGCCCGCAGGGCGTCGTCGTTGCCCGGGATGACGTAATCCACCTCGGCCGGGTCGCAATTGGTGTCCACGATCGCCACCACCGGAATCCGCAGCTTGCGCGCCTCGCGCACGGCAATCTGTTCCTTCTGTGAATCAATCACAAACAGCGCGTCTGGCAACCCGGGAATGTCCTTGATGCCCGACAGGTTCTGGTCCAGGCGTTTGCGCTCACGCTCCAGCCGGACCACCTCTTTCTTCAGGAGCATCTCGAAGCGGCCGTCCTGGCCCATAGCCTCCAGCTCTTTCAGGCGCTTGATGGACTTCTGCACCGTGGCGTAATTGGTCAGCAGCCCGCCCAGCCAGCGCTGGTTCACGTAGAACATGCCGCAGCGCTGGGCCTCCTCGGCGGTCGCTTCCTGCGCCTGCCGTTTGGTTCCGACAAACAGAACCGTCTTGCCCTGGGAAGCCAGCTCGGCGATGAACCTGGCCGCCTCCTTGAATAGTTTCAGGGTCTTTTGCAGGTCAATAATGTAGATGCCGTTCCGCTCCCCGAAGATGTATTCCTTCATCCTGGGGTTCCAGCGCCTGGTTTGATGCCCGAAGTGAACTCCAGCTTCGAGCAGCTCCTTCATGGTAATCGCCGGCAAAACACCTCCTCCCGTCTCAACGGACGAAATGCAATCTCCCTCCCCAGCTGCTCGGGCGGAGAGAGATTTAGATTTCTCGGGCGCGCCGCTATCCCACCTCGCTCAAGCACGCGCCCGGGAAAGATTCACACTCCTGTTAGGCAGGCTCGCGCGCTCGAAAGCCCTGGCAAAAAGGGGCCCAGCGGGACAGTTGCGCCATTAACGCTTGGAGTACTGGAAGCGTTTGCGCGCACCCGGCTGGCCGTATTTTTTGCGTTCGTGGATGCGAGGGTCGCGGGTGAGGAAACCAAGCTTCTTGAGCTTTTTTCGCAAGTCGACGTCGTATTCCAGCAGCGCGCGGGCGATTCCCAGCCGGATCGCACCCGCCTGGCCCGCGGGACCACCTCCGGCCGCAGTTGCCCTCATGTCAAACTTCCCCAGCAGTTCCACCGCCTGGAGCGGCTGTTGGACAACGGTCCCCAGCGACCGGTCGGGAAAGTACTGCTGCAGGGGCCTCCCGTTCACCACCATCTCGCCTGGGCCCGGCCGAAGAAACACACGCGCTACGCTCCTCTTACGACGGCCCGTCCCATAGAACTGTCCCCCGTCAGCCGGCACCTTCACCTCAGTGAGTTGCGGTTGCGGCTGCGGGTCTTGCAGTTGTTGCTGCTCCTGTGTGTGCTCGTTCGCCTCAGTCATGTCCTAACCTTAGAGCTACATCAGAGCTACATCTGCTCTGTTCACCAACCAAGCACCTCCGGCATCTGTGCTTGATGCCGGTGCTTGTCGCCCACATAGACGCGCAACTTGCGCGCCATAGCTTTGCCCAGCCTGGTCTTGGGAAGCATGCCTTTGATGGCTTTCTCAACCATGCGGGTCGGACGCCGGGCCAGCAGGTGCCGCGCCCGCTGCTCCACCAGTCCTCCCGGATAGCCGGTGTGGTGACGATACATCTTTTTCTCTAGCTTCTGCCCTGTTAGACGGACCTTGGCGGCATTAATCACCACAACGTGGTCACCGGTGTCCATAAACGTGGTGTACTCGGGCTTGTGTTTGCCCATCAAGATCCGGGCAACGCGCACAGCCAGGCGTCCCAGCACCCGGCCTTCGGCGTCCACCACAAACCACTTCCGGGCGACCTGGCCCGCCGACGGAACGTAAGTTCGCATCCAGTCGAAATCCTCCGCACTCTGCGTACAAAACTACTAATCTACTGGAACTTCGGCAGGATGTCAAACGCGCCAATGCGGACGCGACAGTTCGTTGAGTAGCGGTCGTTGCGTGCCAGCATCAGGCAGCATTCTTGCTGCCGGGCAAGAAGCGGCGGATTCCAGTCTCGTAGACGAGGCCCCCGAGCAGGCCACCTGCAATTGGAGCCAGAATATAGAGCCACCATTCATGGCCGCGAGGACCAGGGAAAGCAATGTCACCGAAACCCGCCAGATATCCGAACAGCCTGGGGCCAAAGTCACGCGCCGGATTGATGGCCACCATCGTGAGCGGCGCACCAATGCCGATGAGTCCCATCACCGTGAGACCTATAAAGAAGGGTGCTAGATTCGACTTGGGAGCTGCGGGGCTCCGGTCGTCGATCAAGGCGAGAATGGCGACCACTAGGATCGCGGTCAAAACCGCTTCCGTCAGAAAGGCCGCGCCGGTCGTGACCTTCGCCAGATCCCCAGGGTCGGTGCCCACCATGCCCGGATTGGGATAGAAGCAAGAAAATATCATCATCAACTTCTGACTGCCGGCCTCTCCTACACTGACGCCTAAGCGGGACGCGGTCGGCTCCCACATTCCGCGCCAGCACCAATAAATCGTGACCGCTGCAATGAAGGCGCCGGCCACCTGAGACACAATGTAAGGAACCAATTTGCTTACAGGAAACTTCCGCCACGCCGCCAGGGCAATGCTCACGGCAGGATTCAGGTGCGCGCCCGATACCCCTGCCGCTATATAGACGCCCAACGCGACACCCACGCCCCACATCAGGGCCACTCCGGCTAAGTCGTAGCCTCCGGTGAATACGGCCACCGCGACCGCAGTATCGCCGAGCAAGACTAAAACGAAGGTGCCAATGAATTCAGCCGAACACTGGCCCAGGAGGGACGGACGGTCTGGCTCCATACTGTTTTCTCCACGTCATAGATTTTCAGGAACGGCCCAGCAAGCCAATAGGCCCGCCCATTCTGCCACAAATATAGGATTGTTCAGCGAAAAGGTCAGAACTTATTCTGGTTTTGTCGGCAGCCGGGAGCGAGTTTAACGACTCTCGAAATTCTCGGCCGCGGCCACCCTCAGGAGCTTGTTGGTTTGAGGAGCTGGCGCAGGACGTAGGACAGGATGCCACCATGTTGGAAGTAGGCGAGCTCCTGCGGCGTGTCAATCCTGACGGTCACTAGGAAAGTTTTCTCTGCGCCTTTGACATTGCGGGCGCGCACGGTGAGTTGTTTCCGCGGCGCCAGATCCGCCGAGATCGCCTCAATGTCGTAGACCTCCTGGCCGGTCAGCCCCAGGCTGGAGGCGCTCTGCTCGTCCTGGAATTCGAGGGGCAGCACCCCCATGCCTACCAGGTTGCTGCGGTGTATGCGCTCGAAGCTCTCGGCGATGACAGCCCGGACACCCAGCAGGCGCGCCCCTTTTGCTGCCCAGTCGCGCGAGGAGCCTGAGCCGTATTCGGCCCCCGCCAGCACCAGCAGCGGCACGCCTTCTCCGGCGTACTTCATTGCTGCATCAAAGATGGACAGCCGTTCTCGGTCCGGAAAGTGAAGCGTCCAGTTGCCTTCCGTGCCCGGCACCAGCTGGTTGCGCAGCCGAATGTTACCGAACGTGCCTCGCATCATCACCTCATGGTTCCCCCGTCGGGCGCCGAAGCTGTTGAAGTCCCGCGGCTGGACTTCGCGGCCAATCAGATACTTTCCGGCGGGGCCGTCGGCGGGAATCGAGCCAGCCGGCGAGATGTGGTCGGTGGTGACGCTGTCGCCCAGCAATGCCAGCACGCGCGCCCCGCAGACATCCGCAACCGAGGCCGGCTCCAGGGTAAAGTCCTCAAAAAGGGGTGGGCACTTAATGTAAGTGGAGTCCGGGTCCCATGCAAACAGGTCGCCCTCGGGAACGCTCAGGGAATTCCAGCTCTCATCTCCACGGAAAGCATCCTCATTGGCCCGCTGGAACAATTCAGCGCGCACCGTGGAGGCAATGGCTTGCTGGATCTCCTCCTGGGTGGGCCAGATCTCGCGCAGGTAGACGGGCCGGCCCTGGGGGTCGTAGCCCAGCGGCTCGCTGTGAATGTCCAGGTCCATGCGGCCAGCGATGGCGTAGGCAACCACCAGCGGCGGTGAAGTCAGATAATTGGCGCGCACCAGTGGCTGTATGCGCCCCTCGAAGTTTCGATTGCCGCTCAGCACGGAAACGACGACAAGCTGCTTCTCTTTGATCTGCTGGGCGACCGGCTCCGGCAGAGGGCCGCTGTTGCCAATGCAGGTGGTGCAGCCGTAGCCGACCAGATAAAAGCCCAGCTTCTCCAGGGAGGGCAGCAGCCCCGCCTCGCGCAAATACTCGGTGACCGCCTTGGATCCCGGAGCCAAGCTGGCCTTGACCCAGGGTTTCCTCTCGAGGCCGCGCTCCAGCGCTTTCTGGGCCAGCAGGCCTGCCCCGACCATGACCGAGGGGTTCGAGGTGTTGGTGCAACTGGTGATGGCGGCAATCACCACCGAGCCGTGGCGGAGGCCCCCTTCTTCTTCCGTGACCTGGGCTGTGGTGATCTCGGGCTCCGTGCCTCCCGGCGGGACGGGGGCACGCTGCGTCGTGCTGGCAGCGGCGTCAATTTCATCGTGTCGCTGCAGAGGATTGACCGGCAGCGAGTGGGGCTTGCCGGCTCCGTTGCCGCCGGCCTTCGCCTGGCCTGGCGCTGCCTTCAGCATTTGCTCCAGCGCTTCCAGGAATTTCTCCTTCGCCTGGCGTAAAGCAACACGATCCTGCGGGCGCTTGGGCCCGGCCAGGCTGGGCTCCACATCGGCCAGATCCAGCTCCAGGGTGTCGGAGTAGCGAGCCTCTGGGCTCTCCGGGGTCAGAAACAACCCCTGCTCCTTGCTGTAGCTTTCCACCCGGAGGACCTGCTCGGGGCTGCGCCCGGTGAGCCGCAGGTAAGTCAGGGTCTGCTCGTCAATGGGGAAAATGGCCGCCGTAGCTCCGTACTCCGGCGCCATGTTGCTGATCGTGGCGCGGTCAGCGCACGGCAAATGAGCCAGGCCTGGACCGTAAAACTCTACGAATTTTCCCACCACACCCTGGCGGCGAAGCATCTCGGTGATGGTCAAGACCAGGTCGGTGGCCGTCAGGCCCTCCCCCAGCCGTCCCTGCAGGCGGAAGCCCACCACTTCCGGAATCAGCATGGAGATGGGCTGTCCCAGCATGGCCGCCTCGGCCTCGATGCCTCCCACCCCCCAGCCCAGCACGCCAATGCCGTTGATCATGGTGGTATGCGAGTCGGTGCCGACCAGCGTGTCCGGGTACAGCATGGTCCGGCCATCGACGGTCCGGCCATTGTCGCGCGAGCTGAACACCACCCGCGCTAAACTCTCCAGATTCACCTGGTGCACGATACCGGTGTCAGGCGGCACGACCTGGAAGTTGCGGAAGGCTTTCTGGGCCCACCGCAGGAACAGGTAACGCTCCCGGTTGCGCTCAAATTCCAGCTGCGCGTTTTGCCCAAAGGCAGTCGCCGTGCCGAAGTAGTCCACCTGCACCGAGTGATCAATAACCAGCTCGACCGGCTGGAGCGGGTTGACCCTCACCGGGTCCCCGCCCATGCGCCGGACCGCGTCGCGCATCGCCGCCAGGTCAGCAACGCAGGGCACGCCGGTGAAGTCCTGGAGCAGGACGCGTGCCGGAAGAAACGCAACCTCATGAATTACCGCCTGCGCCGGATCCCACTGGGCCATCGCCAGGATATCGGGTTGCTTGATGACGGTCCCATCTTCATTCCTTACTATATTTTCCAGAAGAATCTTCAAGGAATACGGCAAGTTTGAGACCGAGCCCACACCTTGCTGCTCCAGCCGTGGCAGGCTGTAGAAGTGAAAAACCTCCCCGTTGATGGGAAGCTCGGCGAGGCTGTTGAAGCTATTCATGATAGTCGTGTTCCCAGTTGTGTTCCCAGCGGCCACCCGACTTCGCTTCTCTCACAGTATCCCAAGAGCCGTGAGGGGCGGCCAGGTTTGTTTGCCAGCTGGCCGGCGCCATACGGCATCAGCTCAGCCTAACGCGTCCCGGCTCCTGCTATTCTCAGCTCACGCCGAAAGTCCCACTCCATTTGGGAGATGACCTGCTCCACCGGCCCGTCACAGACGACCTTGCCATGCTGAAAGAACACCGCTCGTGTGCACAGCAGGTGGGCCAGTTCCAGATCGTGGGTCACAATCACCTTGGTCTGCCTCAGGGGACGAAGCAACTCGATCAACGAGGCCCTGCCCGGCGGGTCCAGCCAAGTGGTAGGCTCGTCCAGAACCAAAACTTCCGGGTTCATGGCTAGCACCCCGGCCAGCGCGGCCCGGCGTTTTTCGCCGGCGCTCAAGTGATAAGGCGCGCGACCCTCCAATCCCTTCAGCCCCACCAGCTCCAGCGCGTTGGCCACCGCCTGGTCCACTTCCTCAGCCGACAGTCCCAGGTTGGAAGGGCCAAAGGCGACATCCTCGCGCACCGTGGGCATGAACAACTGGTCGTCGGGTTCCTGAAAGACCACCCCCACTTTTTGCCGGACTTTCCGCAGGTTTTGCTTCACCACCTGGCCTTGCTTCACCACCTGGTATCCGCAGATCCGGACCTCTCCGCGGCCGCTGAGTAGGCCGTTCAAATGGAGCACAAAGGTAGTTTTGCCGGAGCCGTTCGGCCCCAACAGGACCACCGCTTCCCCCGCCGAGATTTTCAAGTTGACTCCGGCCAGAGCTTGGGTGCCGTCCGGATATGTAAAGCGCAGGTTGTGGACTTCAATGACCGGCTCTACCAGATTCATACCGGCTCTACCAATTTCATACCAGCTCTACCAGATTCATAGTAGTTGTCGCATGGCCAGCTGCACCGCGGCTAGATAGGCTGCCGTAAGGCCGAGAAACAGGGAATCACGCACCTGCCATCGAAACATGTAGCGGGTGGGCAACATGCCAGCAAACCCGCGGGCCAGCATGGCGCGATGGATGCGTTCTGCCCTGGCGTAGCTGCGAACGAACAGCACCGCAATGGCCGCAGCGACAGTCCGTAACCGCAGGGGCCAGCCTCGGCCGGCGCTGCGGCTGCGATGGGCATCTCGCATATGCTGGGCCTCCTCGGATAAAACGAACAGATACCGGTAGAGGAAGTGCACAATCATCAAGAACGTGCCTGGCACCCGGAACCGTTCCAGCGCGTGGAGCAGGTCCGACAGCCGCGTTGTCGCCGCCAGCAGCAGCACAGCCAGCGCCGACGTGTAGGATTTGCCAACGATGCCGACCGCCGCCATCGTGGACATCCGGCCAGAAAACTCCGCGGCCCAGATCGAATTTCCCAACAGGGCAGCGGCCACAGCCATCAGGGAAAACGGCAGGACCAGGCAAGCGTGCTTCAGGCAGTACCCCAGGGGCACACGGCTGGTCAGGATCATCGCCACCAGAAATGCGCCCGCCGCTGGAAGCTTCAGCGACAGCCCGCGGGTGGAGAGCACCAGGAACAACACCAGTCCCAGCACCGCCAGAATCTTGCTGCGCGCATCGAGTCGGTGCAGCGGACTTTCCAGATCATTCCAGCGATCGAGCAGAACCAGGTGCAACCGAGTCTGACCTCCGGGAGGAATACTTGCCAATCACCAGCACAGCCAGGAAGCAGGCGGCAGCCCCAATGACGGCCGCCAGCGCTTTCCGGCTGGCAGCGGATTGAAGGAAAGGAAATTCATACTTCGCCACGGGGCTCGCGTGCACCCGTCCGGCCCGGTCCGCAAACCCCAACTGAACAGCAATCCTCTCTAAGCCATCTGGAGACGCGGAGACCAGGTAAGCTCCTGCCACGCATAACAGCAAGGTGATTGCAGCGAACAACAGTGCCATGCCCCGCAACTCGAACCGACAGCATCTCATGCCGATTCCGCCGGACGCCGGAGCAGGCTGGGGTTTAGCTTTTCGATCATGCGTACCGTAGCCAGTGTGAGGGCACCTTCGGCCAGGCCGCCAACGGCGTACACACCCACCAGAGAGGCAAACAGCAACGACGCGGGGGCCACCTCCGACCAGGCCAGTTGCAGCGCGACCGCTGCAGCGCCGCCAACCACCGCCAGCCACCCGCCGAGAAAAATGGCGGCCGAGCGCAACCTGCCTCCGGCTTGCAAGGAAAGCGAGTACGGCAGGTAGCCCAGAAACACCCCCAGCATCCCCAAATTCCAGAAATTGGCGCCCAGCGCCGTCAGGCCGCCGTCCTGAAACAGCAGTGCCTGCACCAATAGGATCGCGGCCATGACCAGAGCCGCCGTATAGGGCCCAAACAGGATGGCCAGCAGGGCTGCGCCGCTCAGGTGCCCGGAGGTCCCAGGGGCCACTGGGAAATGGATCATCTGCGCGGCGAAGATAAAAGCGCCCATGGTTCCCAACAGTGGCACCTGCGCTTCTTCGATCCGTGCGCGGCTGCGCCGCGCGCAGTAGGCCACCGCAGGCACCGCCGCTACACCCAACGGCAGCCAGATGCCAGGGGAGAGAAACCCATCGGGAACATGCATCGCCGAGAAAATGTAGCACGATTTGCGAATTCGTGCCACTAATGCTAGTATCGCCGGTCACGGAGGAAGCCATTTCGAAGACGCGATTAAGCCGGATCGGCGTGGCCATTGACCGGGAGCTGCTGCGGCGCTTTGACCGTCATATCACCGGGCGGGGCTACACCAATCGCTCCGAGGCATTCCGTGACCTGATCCGGGGCGAAATGGTCGAGACCGCCTGGGAATCCAGCCAGCGGGAGGTCGTCGGCACCGTCACCCTGGTCTACGACCACCACGTACACCTGCTGAATGAGAAACTCGTGGATGTCCAGCACGATTTCCACAAGCGCATTCTCTCCACACTGCACGTGCATTTGGACCGGGACCACTGCCTGGAAGTCCTGGTGGTGCGAGGAAAGGCGGCCGAGGTGAAGCGGGTGGCCGACGCGCTGATCAGCATCAAGGGGGTCAAACACGGAAGGTTGACCACCAGTACCACGGGGGTCGGCCTGCCCTAAGGCGACCAGTCGCCGTCATCGTCGCTGGCGGCGGGGGGTGGGTCCGGCAAGCGCAGCGAAACGGTTCCGAGCCAACCCCGGCAGACCCAGGCAGGCCCCGTCAGACATGGAGGCGCTGCTTCAAGGACTGGTCGTTGTCGGCATCCTGGGGTTCAGCGCCCTTCTCACCCACTGGTTCACACGCTGGATGTACCTCACCTGTGACGCCTGCCGCACGTTGAACGCCCGACGGCGCACGCACTGCCGCCGCTGCGGCCAGCTCCTGCGCCCTCTGCGGTAACCGCGGCACTCGCCGATATCGAGATATGGTTTAAGCCCAACTATTCACGGACTAAATTACCGACGGAAAGGTTGGAGGAATTCCACTCTTGCGCGGACGCCTCTACGGTAGCCACGACGATTGGAATCGAGGAACCGACCGTAAGCGGCAATCCTCAGTCCAAGTGAGTTTCAGGCTGTCTCATGCTTGGTTCCTATTGACTACTGTGAACCTGCCCAAGGTACGCGGGCTTTCCTTTCCGCGTGGTTTCGGTTTAATCTGTAAGAGCATGGTGCGAGCCGCGCCGCTCCACGTCTCCCGCCCGACACTGTTGGTCTTGGTCGCAGCACTACTGTTGCTGCTACCGGGCTGCATTGTGCGCAGGCTGAAGATAGTACGGCCGGGTGTCTCTTCCTCGGCGAAGCTGCAGACGGCTTCGCTCCAGCAGATTGTCGAGCAACTGCGTGTCTGGGACGAGCAAATACGCACCGTCAACGCCACTGTGGATCTGGAGCCTTCCCTGGGCTCGGTGCTCAAGGGAGAAATCTCGGAATTGAAGGAAGTGCGCGGTTTCGTGCTGATCCGAAAGCCGCAGATGATTCGGATGATCGGTCTGTACCCGGTGGTACGCAACCGCGCCTTCGACATGGTCTCGGACGGCGACCAGTTCAAGCTGTACGTGCCGGCCAAGGACAAGTTCATCGTCGGGAACAACCACCAGAAAAAACCCTCGGACCGCCGATTGGAGAACCTGCGGCCTCAGCATATCTTCGAGGCGCTGGTGGTGCGCCCCCCCAACGATGGAGAGCGCCTGGTGCTGGAGAACGACACCGATGAGTTGCACGCCAACTACATCCTCCACGTGCTGAAGGAGCAGAACGGACGGCTGCTGCTGGCGCGCAACGTCTGGTTCGATCGGGTCCACCTGCGCGTGGTCCGGCAGCAAATCTTCGACAGCCAGGGAGACATGATCAGCGACACGCGCTATGACGACTACCAGGAGGTCGAAGGCATTCCCTTCCCCAAGCGCTTTCTGATCATGCGCCCCAAGGACGAGTACGGGATAAAACTGAAAGTGAAGAAGGTGAAACTGAATGCGCCGCTGGGGGACGAAAAATTTGTACTGGCGCAGCCGTCCGGCAGCAAGCTGATGGATATTTCCTCCCCGGACCGCAGCGCTACCACCAGTCCATCAGCGGGCCCATC
This sequence comes from Terriglobia bacterium, assembly GCA_965218055.1. Classification (GTDB taxonomy): domain Bacteria; phylum Acidobacteriota; class Terriglobia; order JAJPHL01; family JAPKYU01; genus CBDBKE01. The sequence continues at coordinate 2,575,339 of CBDCKA010000002.1, read as the reverse complement.
AGCCGGCCCGTCTGGCAGCCCGGCAGGCGGCCCGTCTGGCGACAGCGACGAGTCGCCGGAGTCCCCGGGAGGACACGGTGGTCAATAAGCCGGTGATCAATAAAATGGTCCTGGCGAACCTGCGCCACCGGCCGGTGCGTGCCGTGCTCAGCGTACTGGCGGTAGCGATCGAGGTGGTGCTGATCATCAGTGTCATCGGCCTGGTGACCGGATTGCTGGAGGAGGCCGCCCGGCGACAGTGGGGCATCGGCGCCGACATCATCGTGCAGCCCCCCGGTGGCTCCATCCTGCTCGGCATGAGCAGCGCGCCTATGCCGGCGAAGATCGCCGACCGCCTGCGCCAAGACCCCGGCGTGTCGGCTGTGGCACCCGTATTCCTGCAGTCCTTCGGCGGCATCACTGTGGCCTACGGGATTGACCTGGAGAGCTTCAGCGCCGTTACAGGTGGCTTCCAGTTGATGGCAGGGAGGCTGATCTCCAGTGGCCTGGAACTAACCGTGGATGATATCTACGCGGACATGAACAACCTGCGCGTGGGTAGCCGGCAAGAGTTGTTCAGCCGCGAGTTTGAGGTGGTAGGTATCGTCCAGCGCGGCAAGGGCGCCCGCCTGTTCATGCCCCTCGCCACCATGCAGAAGCTGCTGGGCTCCCCGGGCCGGGCCTCCATCTTTTATGTGCGGCTGGCTGATCCCGAACAAACTGAGGCAGTGCTGGCGCGCTTCAAGAACCTGCTGCCCGGCTACACCATTCGCTCCATGGAGGAGTACACCTCGCTGCTGACCGCGGGCAACCTGCCCGGGCTGAAGCCGTTCGAACGCATCATGATCGGCATTGCCGTCATCATCGGGTTCCTGGTGGTTTTCCTGGCGATGTATACGACGGTGCTGGAACGCACTCGCGAAATCGGCATCCTGAAGGCGCTCGGCGCCTCCCAGGCGTACGTGATGAAGCTGATTCTGCGCGAGACGATCGTGGTGGCAGCCGTGGGCGTCGCGGTGGGGATTGCTGCCAGTCTGCTGCTGCGTCACACCGTCCTCGATGCCTATCCTAGCCTGAGTATTCTGATTACCCCCGCCTGGGTGCTGCGCGCCTCGTTGATTGCGGTGGGCGGAGCGCTTCTCGGCTCCGCCTATCCCGCCCTGCGCGCTGCCCGCCAGGATGCGGTGGCCGCCCTGGCCTACGAGTGAGGATGGCAGCGACACACATCATCGAAATCGAAAACCTGAAGAAGGTTTACCGCTCCGGCCGGGTTGAGGTGCCTGCCTTGCGAGGCGTGGACCTGTATGTAGATGCCGGCGAATTCGTGGCGGTGATGGGGCCTTCCGGCTCGGGCAAGTCCACCCTGTTCTACATCATTGGGGGGCTCACTTCGCCTAGCGAGGGCCGAGTGCGCCTCGCCGGGCAGGACCTGGCTTCACTGGACGACGCCGGCCGCACCCGACTGCGCAAGAACAAAGTGGGCTTCGTCTTCCAACGCTTCAACCTGCTGCCCACACTGACGGCGGCCGGCAACCTTGAAGTGGCCCGCAGCATTGCCGGCACCCAGAACGGCTTCAGCTCGGAGCAGTTTCAGGAGATCGTGGAGCTGCTGGGCATTGAGCAGCGCCTCAACCACAAACCGGCTGAGCTGTCCGGAGGGGAGCAGCAACGGGTGGCCATCGCCCGGGCGTTGGTGAACCAGCCTGCCATCCTGCTGGCTGACGAGCCCACCGGCAACCTGGATTCCGACAATTCCCGGGCGGTGCTCGAATTGCTGCGCAGCCTGAACCAGCGCCTGGGACAGACCATCTTGATGATTACCCACAACCCGGAAGCGGCCGCCTACGCACACCGCATCGTCACCATGCGCGACGGCCACATCCTCACCTAGCTCTCCGGGACTCACGCTAAAGCCTCAACCTGGACCGAAGGCTCAGGTCCGAAGCATGCCAGCTAGCTGATCTCCATAGTGTTCATCAGCCGGTCCACTTGCGCCTGCAACTGCTTGAGCCGGGTGCGCGCCGCGCGAAGCGCCTCATGCATCGCCTCCAGTTGCTTCTCCTGCTTCGCCATCTTGGCCGCGTAGGCCTGAACCTGCTGCTGCTGTCCCGGCACATTCCGCAGGTTGTAGATGTTTTGACGCAACCGGTTCTGGTCGCGGAACAACTCGTCGATTTCTTCCTTCTTCTCCTTTGCCTCCCGCTTTGCCACCACCACCTCCTCCTTCAGGGCGAACAGTTGCTTCAATTGTCTTTCGGCCTCAGGGGAAAGAGCCTTGTTGGTCACGTAGGTGGCCAGCAACTCTGGCGTCAGGTTGGTCAGGGCGATGCTGCTGGAGATTTCGTGTTCCTCTTCGACCTTCAGTTTGGCCGTTTTTCCCGCCGGCAACTCCAGGCGGAAGCGGTAATGGCGGGCCGTCGTTTCGGCTGGTTTGATGCCCGCGGCCAGCTTCCACTGCTTTCGCACCGGGTGCTCCACCACCAGCGTCTTTGGCTGCTGGCCGGTGTTGCGAACCGTGTAGGTCTTCACCGCGACGTTCTTGGCCCGAGTGAAGACCGTGCCCCGCCGCACCTTCACCGAGAACACCTGGTTCTGGCGCGAGTCAAAGACGGTGCTGATCCTGGTGCCCAGATCGACGGCGAACGAGACCGGACGGCTGTCGCCGGTCTTCAGGGTCTGGATCAGAGCTTCGCCGGCGTACTGGCCGCCTTCGATGACGCTGATGGCGCCGCCATCCAGCGTCTTGCCGGTGGTGTTGCGCAGCAGCACGGCGTCGTAAGGATGTTCGCCAGACCCGCCGGGCGTGTGGAGCAGAACCCGCTCCACTTCCACCGTTGCCTGCAGAAACGGGATCATTGCCGACTGGTTGCGGGGAATGTCTACGGGGTCTTTCATTCGGTACTCGAACAACTCGCCTAATTCGCGCCCCGTGGCCGCCACTGCGACCGAGCGAACTAAATCCGCCATACCACGATCCGTCCGGTATCTACCCCCGACGTTGGCCGCCGGGGCCGCCGCGTCTTCCTCCATCGCGGCATACCGACGGGATTCCTTGGAGAGAGCTTTCATTGCACTTTTTGACCGTGACACTCTTTCGTTGGCCATCACCGCACCCTCGTGCCGCACAGGCCCGGCGGCCGTCTCGACAGACAGGGGCACATGCGGGCGCCGCACGTAATGCGCCTGGTAAAGGTTCTGCGTGAAAGAGATCGGCAGGCCGGAGACCAGAGCCAAGCTGACCCCCTTCCAGTCCTCCGACGTGGTGTTGTCCACAATGGCCCAACCCTGTAACAACGCCTCGCCGGGCTTTTGGGGGTCCAGCACCAGCCGGTAGCTGGTTTTCCAGACCGGCGCTTCGACCACGTAGCCGAGGGCCAGCTTCTTGGCCCGGCCGGGGTGGATGCGCAGCTGGCGGGTATCGCGGCGTTGCGAGGAGCGAATCAGCTGCAGGTAGGTTTTCAGTTCACGCTCGAGCTGCGGGTCTTCCAGGCGCAGCCCAGCCGCTTCCGACAGCAAGACGTTGCGCAGTTCACCGCTATCGAGCAGCAGCGCGATCATCTCGGTGTCGCCCTGCTTCAGACGCGTCGCCCGGGCCCCCAAGATGCTGCCCCGTAAGTCTCCACCGGCGGCCAGCCTCACGTGCAACCGCGCCCCCTTAAACTGGTCCAGCAACTGCCCGAGGGTGGCTTGCTTGGGCACCCGGAAGGCAAACTGCTCGAGTTGCTTGCTCACAGGATCGCTGGCTTCATAGGAAACGCCGCGGACTGCGCCATCTGTCCCCAGCACCGTGAGCGACTTCAGCACGTCACTCATTTGCGACGCTTTGAATTGCAGCAGCACATCGCCGCGCCCGTCCAGCTTCCCCTCGCGCTCAAAGTAGGCAACGCCATGCTTGTAGAGCACCACCCGCCGCACCGGCAGCGTGGTTTCCGCCGCCCAAAGTTGGGCCGCCCATAGCGGCGCCGCCAGCAAACAAAGCAGCGCCACGGCGGCTGTCCCCTGAAATCGCATCTTCTTCATAACGACCCTCCGCTGGCCTCCGTTGGATGTGTACCTCATGCTGGGAACGCAGAACAGCCTGTGTTCTTGCAGCCCTTCTATATAATCCCAGAGACCGTGAAGGTGCTATTGACAAATACCGGGCCGTGGGGCACGGGCAGCGCCATGGTGGCGGAAGGGGTGCTTCAGGAGTTACGGCGCCGGGGGCATCAGGCCCTGCTGTTTTTCCCGGACGCCCAATTCCAGACCGCGGACAAGAACCGCTACTACGCAAAGCCTGATCTGTACCGTGTGTGGCGCTTCCCCGTGGAGGCCGACGGGAAACTACTGCCGAGTTTCCCGCTGATGATCACCGACCCCAACCCGCGCAATTTCTCGGGGGCATCGACGTTCCGCGACCTGTCCGAGGAACTGCTGGCTTTCTACTTCCAACAGGCGCGGCGGCAGCTGGAGCAACTCATTGACTGGCTGCGGCCGGACATCGTCGAGTGCCAGCACATCTGGGCCACGGGCTACCAGGTCAGCGAGATGGGACTGCCGTACGTGGTGGTCGCCCACCACAGCGACCAGATGGGCTATCGCTATGACCCGCGAATGCGGCCCTATGCCAACCAGGCTGCACGCGGGGCGCGCTGGGTCTTCGCCATCTCAGAATTCGTCCGGCAGGAGGTGCTGGAGCTTTACCCCGGCGTGGAGCCGGATAAGGTGATTACTCTGGAGAACGGTTACAACCACCGCATCTTCCGTCCCCGGCAGATCGACCGGGCAGCGGTACTACGGCAACTTGGCGTTGCCGACGCACCCGAGCTTCCCATCATCAGCTTTTCCGGCAAGATTTCCCGCACCAAGGGAGTGGATATCCTGCTGCGGGCCAACCGGCTGGTGCAACAGGAGCGAAAATCGCTTCTGCTCATATTGGGCGCCGGGCGACTGGAGGATGAATTCAGCGTCGAGGAACGCGCCGAGTTCCACCTGGAGAACGTTCGAGTGCTCGGTCACCACCCGCAGCCGCTGCTGGCCAAGCTCCACAACCTGGCGACCGTCAGCGTGATTCCCTCGCGCACGGAAGGCTTCGGGATTGCGGCGCTGGAGGCGATGGGCTGTGGCGCTCCCCTGGTGGCGACGCGCTCGGGCGGACCGGAGAGTTTCGCGGTGGGCGAGACTGTGCCCGTCGGCGACGTGGAGGCGCTGGCGGCGGCCTTGCTGAAAATACTCAGCCTGCAGCCGCGCGCCGCGCAGGAGTTACGCCAGGCCGCCTTGGAGAAGGCCCTTCACTATTCCTGGAACCGGATCGTCACCCGGCGGCTCCGCTACTTCCGCCAGGCGCTGCGTTAGCCGATTTTTCATCCGCCCAAGAACACGCTGAGAATCACGAAAATAACGACATTGACCACCCACCCAATCAGGCAAACTCCAATGGCGCGGCCGGTGCTGGTGTAGTCCAGGGCTTGACGCACCGCAATCACCATGGCGACCAACATCCAAATTCCTGCAACCAGAAAGACGAGTCCTCCCAGCACCGGCACCACTCCCAGGATGCGCAGGATTCCGGGAGCTGCCGAGAAACCCGTTGTCCGCAACAACTGGCCCCAGTCGGCGTGTGTCTGCGGCATGGGAAGAAGCCGGGTGCCGATGATGTAGGTCAGCCAGGCCCACATGAACCAGCCGATCAGAGCGGCCAACACGCCGACAATCAAACCGGGGGCGCCTGCCCGGCCGATCATGCCGATGCCCGCCGCCAAGCTGGAAAGAACCACCACGACCATGGCCTGACCGAAGGCGGTGCGGTCTGCCTCAATTTCCTCGTAGGTGTGAACATCGAGTTTGGCCGCGCCAATCACTCGTTCTGCGAACGACGCCATCGTTGTCGTCTCCCTCTCTCAGATGATTTGCTTCCCCGTCTTGGCAGGGATTGTACCAGCTTTGTTTCCCAACCGATGCCAACAGTTTCCTTTGCTTCCCGTTTAGTGTACATTGCAGCAAATTCGGCCAGCCTGCCATGCACCTGGCAATTGATACCGGGGTACCTTTACGCTGCGCGCCAACGGCCGAGTCAGGCAATTTCCTGGCGCAGCCGGACGACGTAGTCCGCATCGAAACCCCCGGCGCGGTGCCTGGGGCAAGGCTCTTCTCCGGAAAATGACATGAGAGCAGTTCTGGCTATTGATGCCGCCTGGACTGAGAAACAGCCGAGCGGCATCGCCTTGCTGAAGGGAACGGCTTTCGGATGGGAATGTATTGCGCTCGCCCCTAGTTACGACTCATTTGCAGGCTTGACAAGTGGGGTTCCCGTAAATTGGAACTCACGATCAAAAGGTTCCAAGCCCGATCCAGCGAGACTTCTGTCAATTGCACAGAAATTACTTGGCGCGACGCCTATCAGCCTAGTTGCAGTTGACATTCCTGTTGCTACAACTCCTGTGATTTCTCTTCGAGCTGCTGATCGCAACATTAGTCGGGAATACGGTGCAAGAGGCTGCAGCACGCATGCACCCACAGCTAAGCGCCCAGGTCATATCAGCACATTGATTGCCCAAGGGTTTTGCAAGCATGGTTTTCCGTTAGCAACTGCGCGACCAAAACTAGGATTAGAAAAGCGCCTTCTGGAAGTTTATCCCCATCCTGCATTGCTTTCCTTACTCAATGTTAACTACCGCTTTCAGTACAAGATCACCAAAACCAAACGGTTCTGGCCCAATTGTTCCCTACCCAGGCGGTTGGAAAAGGTAACGGCGCAACTTCGCTGGATACTAACGTCTCTGCGCAAACACATTAAGAATATTCCACTACTGACAATAAGCGGTGAGTCTCTAGCGGCACTGAAACCCTACGAGGATGCTGCTGACGCGCTTGTGTGCGCCTGGGTGGGAGTCAAGTATCTGAACAAGGAAGCGACTCCCTACGGAGATGAGAACGCTGCTATTTGGGTGCCCGGCAAGACTCACTTAGCCGAGGCAGGGACTCAAAAAAAGGGAAGTTGAGAGGAGTATCTTTCGTGCCCTGTTGCGCAGAGCTGTACGATTTACCTACAGAAGGAAACCCGATCCAATGAGCTGGCTCATCATCGCCACTGGATTCCTGACCAGTGCCGTGCTATCAGTCATGGTCATCCACGTGGGAGCGTCATTGGCCGTGGCGCTGCTTGGGGAGGAGAAGTGTCTGGACACCGCTTCGGTCAACGGCTGCAACTGGTGGCCGATGTCCGTACTGGTGTCGACGGCGCTTGTCGCGCTTTCGGTGGGCCGGCTCGGGTGGAGCAGCGTCTACTTTGTACCAGTGGGCCCCCTGGTCACCGTGATCGTGCTAGCGCTGACGCTGCGCTTGGGTAAGGAGGGTGCCCGCCAAAAGGAGTTCGAAATCCGCGGCGGGAAGCTCGTCGACCTGAGAACAGGTGAGGCGTTGCACCCAACTTACGTGGAGTCCAACACTGCCTACTGCGCGACCGGCCCAGCCTCCGGTTACTCCCTCTACACACTGGTCGTGCACGATGGCCAAGGTGGACGGTGGAGCAACGGCTACGTCTCCGAGAGCGAAAACGACCAAATGCTCGCTACCCTGACCCGCCAGTTCGCTTGTTTGGCTTTGAGCTTGGGGGTCGAATGCCGCGAGAGCCCTACGAAGTTCCACTGGGTGGTGCTTGGTGCCGAGTGGACGCACCTGCTGTGCGGGGACCTGTCCGAGCTCACTCCGCAGGACCGGGCATGGTGGAGACAGTGGCTGCAACCTGCCTTCGGCGCTTCGGGCAGCCGGGGCGTAACCAGGGAGGAGGTTGGGGCCCCCCTGGACCGACTGGCCGCGGCCTATGGGGAGCAGTATCAGTCGCTGGAACGCATGCAGTCGGATATTCGGGCGATCCAAAGCCTGCTTGCCAGGACGCGGGGTCCGGTCCGCATGACCACCGAGGAAGCGCACTCCCGCGCCACCGAGGAAGCCAGGGGCGATGGCTGGGTCGGATGTCGGACGACGCCAGACGGAGTCTGGGTGGAAACGATCGAACGCCGCTGAGGGGCGAGCGCGCCCAGAAAAATGACCACCAGTGCGTTGACTTCAAGATCAGGCGCGCTCCAAAAGTCGGTGATCCCTCTTAACTAAGCACATTAGACGTGATACGTTCCGGGATGCTCTGGCGGCAGGTCCTTGCCAGTAATCAGCAAGCGCAGAGTTATCCAAACGGGAGGCGCGATGGAGCCGGGCCCGGACACCAAGCTTTTCGAAACCCAAAATCCGGAGCTTGTGAAGGCAGGTGTGCTACAGCCCTGGACCGTCGGGGAACTGCCCCCGGCACCAAAGGGCGGTTTCGCGTTTTTAAAGAAAGCAATTGGGCCGGGAATGATGATGGCGGGCGCTTCTCTGGGAGCGGGCGAGTGGCTGTTCGGGCCGGCGGTCTCGGCTCAATATGGCGCGGCCTTGCTTTGGCTGGCCTCCCTCAGCATTGTTGGCCAGCTGTTCGTCAATCTCGAAGTGATGCGGTATGCGCTCTACACGGGCGAGCCAGTCTTCGTGGGATTTTTCCGCACCCGGCCAGGTCCGCGCTTATGGATAGTCCTTTATCTGATCTTATCTTCCTATTTGATCTGGCCTTACATGGCTTCCAATGCCGCCGTTCCGTTGGCGGCAGCCGTGCTCGGCCATCTGCCCGGCGACGCCACAATCACCATACTTGGATTAACGATCGCAGAGAGTGTACTTGTCAAAATCCTGGGCTACTGCGTGTTTCTGGGAGCATTCGTGCCTCTGATTTTCGGAGGGACCGTTTACCGGATGCTCGAGTGGATCCTCACTGCCAAGGTAGTCATCATTCTGGGTTTCTTCATCATCATCACCGTACTGATGGTGCCTGGCAACATCGCTTGGGAAGTGACCCAGGGCTTCTTCCGCTTTGGCACCGTGCCCCAGCGCGCCGATACGATTATCGTGGGTCCCCACTTCACCCTGACCGAATACGAGGGGCCGTCGGTTTCCACCGTGAGGGGTACGCTGGAGAATGGCCGGCCATTGGTGACCTCCTTCATCGTTCGCACCGGGGAAGATGAACAGCGCTTCGCTATGGGCGAAAGCATTCCCCTGGATCTCCAACCTCAATATCAGCGGATGGTTGCTGCGGCACTGGCTCGGGTCGAGCGGGGAGGGTTCTTTGTCCAGCACCGACAGGAAGAGAGCACTCTCGTCGTCGAGGGGGATGTGGACTCGGACGGGAGCTGGATGCCGGCGGCATTTTCAGCGCGGGAGGGCGATCGGGTGTCCAGCTGGACAAGACTGGAGGAAATCCCTGAGCCGTTGGCCTCGACGTTCACAGAGCTGGTGCGCAATCACGGTGTGGAGCATCAAAACCTCCTTGGCTACCTCTTTGCCCATGGTCAGCTTCCCGCCCTGGACTGGGCACTGCTGGCCGCCTTTGTCTCCATTGCCGGCGCTGGCGGCTTCGCCAACTCCCTCCTATCGAACTACGCGCGGGACAAAGGTTGGGGAATGGGTGCTCGCATGGGAGCCATCCCCAGCGCCGTTGGCGGGGGACGGGTCACTCTTTCTCATGTCGGCCAGGTCTTTCCCCTGCATCAAGCCAACCTGGTCCGCTGGCGCGGCTGGATCCGCCACATCGTGCGCGACCAGGCAGGCATCTGGATGATCTGCTCGTTTTTGGGCATGGCTCTGCCCTGCATGGTCTCCTTGCGCTTCATTCGTCACGCCCCGGTGGTCGGCGACCGCGTCGCGGCTATGATCGCCGGAGCAATGACACAACAGTATGCCGACTACGGACAGCTTCTCTGGGTCATCACTTTGTTTTGTGGATTCGTGGTTCTGGGTCCGGGGCAGCTGTTTGCAGCCGACATGATCGCCCGCCTCTGGACAGACCTCACTTGGGTCTCAAGTAAGAGGGCACAGCGGCTGCAAGGAAATCAGGTCAAGTACATTTACTATGGCATCCTTACCGTGTACGGACTCTGGGGCCTGTCTTCGCTCGCCTTTCTCGATCCTCTGCAGATCGCCAAGGTTGGAGCGGGCCTCGGGAACGTCGCTCTGGCGTTTACTGCTTTCCACACCTTCTACGTCAATCGCGTTCTTCTGCCCCCACCGGTTCGAGCCCACTGGCTCGTGCAATTGGGACTGCTGTGCGCCGCCTTCTTCTTCCTCGGAATCAGTGGCATTGTAGTTGCCAGATTGTAGAGCGGAGGGAAGAGCCCGGGAGAACAATCTTTGAGGGAGACCTCGTCCCGGCCGGAGTGTTATTCGCGGCCCGGAGTGTTATTCGCGGTACGTGAACTGCAGCTTGACGCCGCCAACTTCGATGAGATCGCCTTCGCGCAGATCGGCTGGTCCGGCCAACGATTGCCCATTGATCTTGGCCCTGCTCCGGCCTGAGGGCGCGATCTGGTAGCTGGCCTCGCGCTTATTGATGACTGCGGCGACATCGGGAGCGAACCACCCCTTTAGCTTCACCGAGGCCATCGCCGACTTGCCGATCATGCAAAGCTTGCCGGTGAGCAGATACTCGGTTTGGTCGGTCTTGCCGGAGAGCACTGTCAGGCAGCCCACCTTCGCTACACCCGCGGGTGGAACACCTCCGCCTGTGACGGTGCCTGCTTGCTGCATCATTTCGCGCTGTTTCCTGGTGTCCAGCACCACCGTTTGTTCCAGTTTGGCTACTGAGTCATCGCTTTCTTCCACCGCTTCCAGTTGTTCGGGCCGAGCCCCACCCTCATCCTGGAACAGCAACATGTGCTTGCCGATCACAACTTGGTCGCCATGCTTGAGGGATATCTTGCGAGTCCGCTGGTTGTTCACGAAGGTCCCATTGAGGCTGTTGAGGTCTTCCAGGAAGAATTGGTCTGCCTGAAAGAAAATCTTGGCGTGTTGGCCGCTGACGGCCAGGTTGTCAATCACCAAGTCATTGCCGGGCACCCGGCCAATGGTGAACGACGCCTGGGTGAGCGGGATCTCCCTCAGCACCGCCGCCTCGTATTTCAAGATCAGTTTTGCCATTACGCTTCTCTAGAAGTGGGCCCGCTGTGCGGTAAAGCTCCGTCTCCAGGCATACAGCCGGACGCCCGCGGCGCTCAGGTGAAGAGGCTCTTCAACCAGCCCCACAAGCCTTTCCGCGAAGCGTCCTTGATCCGCACCACAACTACGGTGACGTTGTCTGCACCCCCATTATCGTTGGCGATTTCCACCAGCCGGTCACAGGCCTGCCTGGGAGTCTCGGCTTCGCTGATCACCTGGGCGATACCCAACTCGGGCACCATGCGGGTGAGCCCGTCGGAACAGAGAAGCACCTGGTCCCCGGGCATCACGAACACCTCGTCGAGATCCACGGTCACGTTTTCCTCGGTGCCCAGGGCGCGGATTAGGACATTCTGCACCTCGCTTTGTTCGGCTTCTTCTTTGGTCATCAGGCCGCGCCGCACCTGTTCCATGACCAGTGAGTGGTCCTCGGTCAGTTGCTTGAGTTGCCCGGCACGCAGCAGGTACACTCGGCTGTCCCCCACGTGGGCGATGCTCAGAACCGGACCCTGCAACAGGGCGGCGTCCACGGTGGCGCCCATCCCGCGCTGGCTGGCATGCTGCTGTCCCGCCTCCCAGATGACCCGATTGGAGCGGCGGAGCGCAGCTGCCAGATCGTTGGTGTGTTCGGAAAATTGAGGGTTGGGGGCGGCCGGTGCTGTGGCGCTTCCGTTCCGCGCCACCTCTCTCATGTGTCGGCTGATCTCTTCGACGGCAATCTTGCTGGCCAGCTCGCCGGCTGCCTCGCCGCCCATTCCGTCGGAAAGCACGAACAGGCCCAGCTCGGGGACAAGCTGAAGTTATCTTCGTTGTTGGTGCGGTGGCGGCCGACGTCGGTTCGCCCTCCCACCTCGAATTCGGCCGCGGCGGCGTAGAATGCCGTCCCCCCCGCCGTTTCGGCGGATGCACCTTCGGACTTCACGATCCGTACTCGCATATTTGCGCGGGGGCGTGAGCCGACCCTCGCAGGCACTCAGCCGTCGCCGAATGCGACTTCCAAACTCTCATCCGCCCGGCAGAACCGCGCGGCGCAGACGTTTCTGAGCGAAGCGGGGCGATTTTAGCAAAGCCCGCAAGTGCTTGCAAGCCGTCCTCATGTGCCTGCCTGCTCCCGACAACCCCTAGGGGCTGGGGGCATGGCGGGCTGCCGCCTGCAGAGCTCTTTCCACCACCCTCAGGGTTTCCGGACGAAGCGCGTATTCGGCCAACTCGGAGGGGGGAACCCAGCGACACTCGCTTACGTCGGTGGCCGGGGAGGGATCTTGCGGCCCTGAAGGTTCCACCCGGCACAGGTAATCAATCAGCACGTAGTGGTAGCGGGTGCGGCCGTCGGCATCCGGCACGATGCGATCGAGCACGTCCACCAGTTCCAGCGGCGTGACTTCGAGTCCGGTCTCCTCTCGCAACTCCCGGCGCAGACCCTCCTCCAACGTTTCCCCAATCTTGAGGGCGCCGCCAGGAATGGACCATTCGCCCAGAAGCGGAGCTCGACCGCGGCGCACCAGCAGCACACGCCCCCGCTCGACCACCACACCTCCCACGCCGACGATCGGCCGTTCCGGGTACTCGCGGCTCACAGAGAGGTGGTCTCCCCGGCCCAGCGCAAAACCATCTCCCCGTAGCGCTGGAATCGTTCACGTAAATTCTCGGCGGGTGTGGGTAAAATGAAATAGCGCATGGCTCCGCCGACGCTCACCCCTCACCAGACGCTCCTGGCCAGACAAAACAGAGAGCCCCACAGTGAGCCCCAGGCGAACCACATGTTATCCGCAAGCGAAGGCGCTAGCAATCACGTGAACACTAAACACTCAGGGGAAAGCAACATCGGCACGGAACGGAAAAAGAGTCTTGACCCGCTTCCCGCGAGTCATATATTAGTCCGAAGGCCGGTCGTCTGCGGCGCGTGCGACCGCTGGCCGGGCGTCGTTTCCGCCGACGGAGGTATCGATGGCAAGTTGCCCTGATTGCGAAGCCGTGTTGGACGTGGAAGAGGACGCGGTCGAGCAAGGCGAGGTGATCAACTGCACCGAGTGTGGAGCGGAACTGGAGGTCGTCAACACCAATCCCATCGAGGTGAAACGGATCGCGGAGGAGGAAGAGGAGGAGGAAGAGGAAGAAGAGGAGTAGCCGTGAGATATGTAACGCGGGCGCCGGACTCCGGCAACGCGGGTCGGGTGCGCGGCGGGCGCGGCGAATTCACTGTACGCTTTGCGACCGTCTCCACCGTCTATGTAGTCGAGGCCACGACGCCTGGGTTCACTCGCGACACCAAGGAAATCCGCTTTGCCGCTGACGAGCGGCAGCATGTGGTGATATAAATTTCACGCTAGGGGAAACAGACCGACAGGCGGGGCAAAAAGGAGGATCGCGCCATGAAGCGGAAATTCTCGATACCAGCGACTGTTGCAATCCTGGCCCTGACTTTGGCGCCGGCGACACCAGCGCAGAAGAAAAAGGAGAAAAGCAACACCCGCTCGCTGGTCGGAATAGTTGTGGACAACAGCGACACACCGCTGGAAAAAGCAGTTGTCTACCTGAAGAACACCAAGACACTTCGCGTGCGCACCCATATCGCGAACCAAGAAGGCGCCTTTCGTTTTCATGGGCTGAGCTTTAACGTGGATTATCAGGTGCGGGCCCAGCACCAGGGCGTCTCCAGCCGCACCAGGACCATCAGTACGTTTGACACCCGCCGACGGGTCAACCTCACCCTCAAGATCAAGCGCAAAGAATAACCAACCCCGGCGCAAAGAAGAACCAGCCCCGGCCAGCAGGCGCAGCCCGGTCGCCGTTCAGTGGTGTGTTAGGCTGAACATGTGCCGGACGCGGAACCGTTGGCCCTGATCTACAACCCCGCCGCCGGAGGCCGGCTCCGTCTGCGACGGCGTTCGGTGGCCGAGGTGGTCGCGGCGCTCCGTCGCTATGGCGGCGATCCCGAACTGTTGCCGAGCCGGGGCCCGCAGGACGGCTTCGTGCGCGGCGAGGAGGCAGGACGCCGGTTCTCCCTCGTGGCTGTGATGGGCGGCGACGGCACAGTCAATGAAGTGTTAAACGGCCTGGTGGCGGCAGGCGGCACGGCGCGCCTGTTGCTGTTGCCGACAGGCTCGGTGAATGTGCTGGCGCGCGACCTGCGCATCCCCCCGGACCCCTGCCGGGCGGCGGCGCTGCTGCAGGATGGCGTGGAACGCCGCCTGTACCTGGGTCGCGCCGGCAAGCGCTACTTCGCACTGATGGCCGGCGCCGGTGTGGACGCCTCCATTGTCAGGCACCTGGGCCGGAGCTGGCTGAAGCGCCGGCTCGGACCGGTCGCGTTTGTGCTGGAAGGCATGCGCCACAGCGTGACTTATGATTTTCCGCGGCTCAGCGTCTCTTGCGACGCGCGGCAGTCGAGCGGCTACCTTGCTGTGGTGGGCAACTCCCCGGGCTACGGCGGCTGGTTTTCGGTGACGCCGGGGGCGGATCCTGGCCAGCCCGGCTTCCAGGTCGCTGTCTGTACCACCGCGCGCCCCCTGAAGTATTTTTACTTTGCCGGGCTGGCACTGGCCGGCGCGCTCCCCCGCAGCCGTGACTTCGTTTATTTCAACGCCACGCGTCTTCGGATTTCTTCTGACCAGCCAGCTTACGTCCAGGTGGACGGCGAGCTCCACGATCCTCTGCCTATGGAGTTCTCGAGCGACGGCACGTCGCTGCGCTTCTTAGTCCGACCGGGGACATATCACACCGATCAGGAAAGGGTGAAGCCGCCCGATTGCTCGAAGGCGTGAGCGGCCCGCAACATGGCCGGTTCGTTGAAGTGCCGCGCCAGAATCTGCATGCCCACCGGCAGCCGCGCTCGGGTCACCCCACAGGGCACGTTGATGCCGGGAATGCCGGCCAGGCTGGCGGTGATGGTGTAAATGTCAGACAGGTACATCTTCAGCGGATCGTCAACCTTCTCCCCCAGGCGAAACGCCGGGGTGGGCGCGGTGGGGGTGACAATCACGTCCACCTCGCGGAACGCCTCCGTGAAGTCGCGGGCCACCAGCGCCCGCACCTTTTGGGCTTTCCGGTAATAGGCCTCGTAGTAGCCGGTACTGAGAGCGTAGGTGCCGAGCATGATGCGCCGCTTCACTTCGGTCCCAAACCCCTCGCCGCGCGTGCCCCGGTAGGAGTCCCCCAGCGAGCTGGAGGCGCTGCGGGCTGAGCGGAAGCCGTAGCGCACGCCGTCGTAGCGGGCCAGGTTGGAGCTGGCCTCGGCCGTGCAGATGATGTAGTAGCAGGCGATGGCGTAGTCGGTGTGGGGCAAGTGGATCTCGCGGATTTCGGCGCCCAGCACGCGGAGCCGCTCGATGCCCTGCTGGAGCCGGTCGCCCACTTCGGGGTCCAGGCCAGCGGCGAAATACTCGCGCGGCACTCCTACCCGAAAACCGCGCAGGTCAGATGCCTCGGGGCGCTCCAGCTCGGCCAGGTAGTCCGGCACGGGCACATCGGCCGAGGTGGAATCCTGCGGATCACGTCCGGCAATCACACCCAGGACAGCGGCAGCGTCCTTGACGGTCTTCCCGAACGGCCCGATATGGTCGAGCGAGGAAGCAAACGCCACCAAGCCGTAGCGCGAGACGCGCCCGTAGGTGCCCATCAACCCCACCACACCGCAGAAAGAGGCTGGCTGGCGGATCGAGCCGCCCGTGTCGGAGCCCAGCGCCACCACGCAGGTGTCGGCGGCGACCGCGGCCGCCGAGCCCCCGCTGGAGCCGCCCGGCACCCGCTCCAGGTCGTGCGGATTGCGGACCGGATAGAAGGCGGAGTTCTCGCTGGAGGAGCCCATGGCAAATTCGTCACAATTTGTCTTGCCGATGATCACCGCACCGGCCCGTTCCAGCTGCTCGACCGCCGTCGCATCATAGGGGGGAATGTAGTCGGCCAGCATGCGCGAGGCGCAGGTGCTGCGCAGGCCGCGCGTGACAATGACGTCCTTCACCGCCACGGGCACCCCGGCCAACGGCGGCAGAGCTTCGCCGCACGCCTGCAGCGCCTCCACCCGCCGCGCCTGCTCCAGCGCACGCTCCGGTGAGAAGCTGAGGTACGCCCCGTTCTTCTGGTTTTCCTGCTGCGCGTGAGCCAGAGTCTGCTCGGCCAGCGCCACGGCCGTGGTTTCGCCGTCGCGTAATGACTTGCGAACTTCGGCCAGCGTCAGTCCCTTCAGTTCCATCAGCTACCGCTCCATGACCGTGGGCTATCTCTCAATTACCTTGGACACCTTGAAGTGGCCGGCGGCATGTTCGGGCGCGTTGGCCAGTGCCGTCTCGGGGGAAAACCCCGGCCGGTCGGCGTCGGCGCGCAGAGTTGCCTCCGGTTGCAGGTCGGCGGCCTCGTGCAGTACTTGGGCCATGGGCTCGACCGCCTCGGTGTCCAGCTCGTTGAGCTTTTCCATGTACTCCAGGATGGCGTTCAGTTGCGGAACAAACTCGGCGATTTCCTCGGGGCTCAGCTCGAGGTTGGCCAGCTGGGCTACATACAGGACGTCCTTGTCGCGGATTTTCATGGCTCGCCAGTGTCCTGAATCAGACGTTCGTCGCAATATTTGCGGCCGTTCGGAGCCTTGCTTGTCATTCCGAGCGGAGCGAGGAACCTGCTTTTGTTTCCAGCGATTCCGGCAGAAGCAGATCCCTCGCTCCGCTTCGGGATGGCAGGATAAAGCGGTGCTTTCCCGCGTGAATCGTCCTTACCTTTACACTAGCTCTCATGGGTTTACTGCCCCCGGTTATCCTTCGCGCAGCATTTTTTGCGAAGCCCGGAGAAACAGCGCGCGCAATTCCGGGTCGGTGATTGCACGGGCCGAATCTTCCAGTTCGGCATCCCACGCAGGCGCCTCTTCCCGGGCTGGGCCTTTGCGAGGTGGTTGCTGAGTAGAGCCGGCTGGGGCTGCCAGGCTTGTGTCCACGCGGAAATCCATTCCCGTCACCAGGCGCTGTCCCAGCAGCCGGTTGACGCGCGCCAGCAGTTGTCTCTCCAGTCGCCGCAGTTGTTTCTGCCAGGCGCGGTCAGGCACGTGCACGATCAGGGTTTCCCGGTAAAGCTGAAACACCTGGGAGCGCGCGGCGATCTGGCGGCCCACCAGGTGCGCCCACACGGAACGCACGATCTCTTCCACCGGCAGGTGCTTCTGCGGCTGCTTGCGCAGCAAATGGGGCAACAGCGTGTGCAGCGGTCTCATGGGTTCGGCCTGATTGGTGCGGCCACCGGTTTGCTACTGGCGACCAGCTCCGCCATCTCCGGATCATCCGCGAAGCTGGCATCCAACACCGCGTACGCGTACTGTTCGAGCTTCTCCAGGCGTCCTTCGTCCGACCACCTCAGCCCTATGTAGCCGACGAAGCGGCCTTCGTACTGTGACTGCAAGATCCAGGCACCGCCGATCTGATAGGGCGGCGCCGCCGACTGCTGTTCGTAGGCGGAAACAATCACGTCGACGCCCGGAACGTTGGCCGCGATATCCACGACCTCGCGGTTTGACATGTAGGCCAGCACCACCACCAGGTCCCCGTCCTGCCGGACGTGGGGTAGCAGGCGGCGCAGGGTCTCTCGCGGGTCGTCCACCTTGTGGCCAAAGGTCTCATGGCGGCGGACCGAGGAAAGGCCCAGAAAGATAATACGCCTGCCGTCGGCTGCCCGGCGCACAACGTAGGGTGGAGCGACCACTTTCCCCTCCGGCCCAAAAACGTTGGCGGAGACAAATTGCGGCCTCTGGCGCTTGCCGATTGCGCCCAGCTGCCGCAGGACCCGCGCGTCGCCTGGGGTCAGGTTGACGATTTCGACGCCCAAGCTGGCCACACCCTCCAACATGCCGCGCGCCCCCGAGAGCTTCGGCGCCAGAGGATTGAACAGGCCCCCGGCATCCACCTGAAAGACGGTGTCCGCCCCGTGATCCGCGAGAAACTGCTTCAGGAACGTCGCGCGACGGGCCAGACCGCCCGTCGGATTCCTGGGTCAGCCACAGGGTTCCATCTGGCCAAGCAGGCAGCCGGTGTACGCCAGGTAGGTGGCGGCTGGAGCAGCGGGAGCAGCGTTTACCTGTAGCGGCTTGCCCACCGGCGCGGCCAACAGTAGCGCCAACAGCGGCAGCGTCGCCAGCGCCCCGAAGGTTTCTTTCCGCATCATGTGCTAACTTTACTAAGAAGGTGCATTTTACCATGCCAGGGCCGCCGCACCCCAGACCGCAGGAGGGACCGCGCAACGAATCGGTGCTGCTGGCCTCCGCTTCACCGCGACGCCAGGAGCTGCTGCGCGCGGCCGGGATTAGCTTTGAGGCCATAGCCAGCAACATTCCCGAACTGATCCAGCCCGGCGAAACAGGGGAACAATTTGTCCGCCGCATGGCGGTGGCCAAGGCAGAGCAGGTGGCCGCCGACAGGCCTGGTGAAACCCGGCTCATTGTGGCTGCCGACACGGTGGTGCTGGTGAACCAGACAGTACTGGGCAAGCCGGATTCGGCCTCAGGTGCCGCTTCCATGTTGCGACTGCTCAGTGGCCGCACCCACGTCGTGCTGACCGGCCTCTGCGTGCTGGAAGCGCCAATCGGGCGCCGCTGGGTGGAGACCGTGCGTACCCAGGTTCGGTTTGGTCCCCTAACGGAAGAAGAAATCCGCCAGTACGTGGCCACCGGCGAACCGCTGGACAAAGCCGGCTCCTATGCCATCCAGGGCCTGGCTTCCAAATTTGTTGAGTGGATTGAGGGTTGTTACTTCAACGTGGTGGGGCTGCCTGTGCCGACCCTCTACCGCCTGCTCAAGCAAGCTCACGCGTGCCCCTCCGGCGAGGGCGCCGGCCACGACCGCTCACCGTAAAGTGGAGTCTTTCAGGAGGCCTGCTCGGACTTCTTCTCTTCGCTGCGCTCGGGCTTGCTCTCTTCGCCGCGCAGGGCTTGCTTGAAGTTCTTGATGCCCTCGCCGATTCCCTTGCCCAGTTCAGGAAGTTTGCGGCCGCCGAAGATCAGCACGGCGATCCCCAGGATCACCAACAGTTCGGCCGGCCCGACGGCGGGGAATACTGCCAAAGGTAAGCCAATGGGGAACGGCACAATTTACCTCCTTAATGTATTGTATCGCAGAAAGCTGCTGCGCAAGCCCGGAATCCTGTGAAAACCAGGGGGCAGTAGGCTGGGCGTCGGCGAACGCCAGGGAGCAGTTAGCAGGTACTTCTTACTGCCTACAGCCTACTGGGTTTAGCGGTCCTGGACCAGCGTGAGGCAGATGCGGTCAATCAGTCGGGTGATCCGACGGCCGCGCAGCTTGTGGTTGTTCACCATAATGGAAAACGCCAGGCGCGCTCCGCTCTGTGTGGTGGCATAGCCAGCCAGTACAGTGACGTGCCCCAGCATGCCGGTCTTGGCCAGCACGCGGCCCGTCGCGGGAGTGTTACGCAACCGCCGCTTGAGGGTGCCGTCCACGCCCGCCCGGAAGCAGGTCCAGCCAGGTATCCCGGAAGCGCCCGCGGTCCATGTGCTTGAGTAGTGCCACTACGGCGGCGGGCGTCACCAGGTTCCGGCGTGAAAGCCCTGACCCGTCGAAGAACAAATACTCATCCTTGGGAACGCCCGCCTGATTCAGAAACTCCTTGAGTTCTTCCATCGCGGCGGCCACGCTGCCAATGCCGCGCCGCTCGCGGGCGACGGTGCGCAGCAAGATTTCGGCATGCAGGTTTTGGCTGATCTTGTTGACCACCTTCAGGTCTTCCACCAACGGGAGAGACTCGTGGCTGGCCAGCACCCTGCGACGGGGGATTTCCGCCGGGATCGGAGGCTCGCCGATGGTCTTCAAATCCTCAAACTCGGCGGGGTGCGCGTGCTGGGCACGCACCTGTCCCTCCACCACAACGCCGCGCTGCCGCAGGGCTGCGTGCAGGTACTTGCCGGCAAACAACGCCGGGTCCTCCAGCGCCACCTTCTCACGGGCTCCACGGCCGCCGATCGGAATGCGTCCCCACAACTTCAGCGTGTAGCTGCCCGGCTCGCGACGGACGGAGATGCGACGCGACGCGACGCCACCGCCAGCCTTCGAGACCGAGCGTCGCCGGCCCGATTGCCGCCTGCGTGCTTGCACCGTGACCACCCGATTCTCGATGCGGTAGTAGTCCTGGTCGGGCTCCAGATTGACCAGTGCCGGGTCTCCTGGCCTCTCGCCAGGCAGCACCTCCACGACCAGGACGTTGTCGTTCACGCTGAGCGCCGACACCGGCGCGCCGTAGGACCACAGCAGATCGTCGTAGGTCCAGCCTGCCCCATAGCGTTCGAAGACAAAGTAGGTATCGTCGGCGATCAGGTCGCCACTTACGCGGCGGATGCCGCTGGCGGCGACCTGCTCGGCCAGCAAGTCCAGCGCCCGCAGCGGCGGCCCTTCGCGCCGGGTCTTGCCCTCGTAGGGCAAGACGCGCGCCGACAGGTTGGGATCGCCGCGACCCACGAGCCATAGGTCGCCGTCGAGCCGCCCGTTCGCGTCCGGCGCTACTTCGCTTTCCACCGTCGTGTAGAAGCGGAACTGCGGCCCCAGCGTGGCGAGCGCCAGCGCTGTGGTGAACAGCTTGTTGTTCGAGGCCGGAGTGAAAAACTTCTGCGCATTGCGCTTGTAGAGGGTCTTGCCGGTCTTCAGCGAGACGACCTTGAGGCCCCAGTGCGCACGGCGGGCGTCGCGCTCCGCCAGGATCGCTGCGATCCGTCGACGGAGCTGGCTGGCACTGGTCGCCGCCTTGGTCTTGGCCGGCGCGGCGGCTGAGGCCAGCACGGCCGCCGCCAGCCATACAGCCACCAGCCACACAACCAGTAGATGTCGGCTCTTCCGATCGGCCCACATTGGAAATCCTTCAGAGCACAATTTCTCTCTGATCCCAACGAAATATGGCTTTGTCCTAAGGATCTTGAGCACCACTCTCAGTCAGAGCCTAGCCCGCCTCCAACTGCTTAAGCCCCTCATCCCAGGACGGCGGAATTCCAGACCCTGAGAATTTCCATCTAACAAACTTCGTCTCATCCATGTGCGGCACAAGCGCTCTCATCACGCGGCCATGGGGTATCTTTCGGACAAACTCCCCAAGGGCTTGCTCACCTTCCCACAATGACAATGTCAAAAATCTCCGGCTGAACAGGTGCGCCCGGAGCGAGTATCCGACCAGCCCCTTGGACTCGCGCAATTGGGTCTCGATCTCGCGTGAAAAGCCTAAGAACCTGGGGATCGTCCGATACCGCTTGAGACGAAGGTGGGAAGTTAGCGCAAGGTACTCCCGTTCAGGACTCAATTCAGCAAAGGACTTCCACCTCACCTCAGGCATAGAACGTCCCCCTGCCTTAACTTCAGAGCAGCTTCGCTGCTTCCTTGGCAAAATAGGTCAGCACGATATCCGCACCAGCGCGTCGGATGGCCACCAGTGACTCCATCATTGCACGTTCGCAATCGAGCCACCCGAGCCGTCCGGCCGCCAGGATCATGGAATACTCGCCGCTGACCTGATAGGCCGCCACCGGCACCTGAAACTCCTGGCGGACACGCCAGATCACGTCCAGATACGGCATCGCTGGCTTGACCATGACCAGGTCGGCGCCTTCCTCGATGTCGAGCGCCACCTCGCGTAGCGCTTCACGCTGGTTGGCCGGATCCATCTGGTAGGAGCGCCGGTCGCCGAACTGCGGCGTCGAATCGGCTGCCTCGCGGAATGGGCCATAGAACACCGATGCGTACTTGGCGGCATAGGAGAGGATCGCGACCTGGCTGAAGCCGGCCGCGTCTAGGGCGCTGCGAACGGCGGCCACGCGGCCATCCATCATGTCCGAGGGAGCCACGATGTCGGCGCCAGAGCGGGCCTGCGACACAGCGGTCCGCGCCAGCAACTCCAGGGTGGCGTCGTTGTCCACGTCGCCGTCGCGGATGCGTCCGCAGTGTCCGTGACTGGTGTACTCGCACAGGCACACATCGGTCATCACCAGCAGTTCGGGAACCGCGCGCTTGATGGCCTCCACGCCCCGCTGCACGATCCCGTCGTCCTGGTAGGCACCCGAACCTTCCTCGTCCTTGCTCTCCGGCAGGCCGAACAGCAGCACCGCCGGGATGCCCACGTCGGCCGCCTCCCGGCACTCCTCGGCAACGCGGTCCACCGAGAAGTGGTATTGGTTCGGCATGGAGCGGATCTCCTGCTTGACCCCGCTGCCGGGACAGACAAACAGGGGATAGACAAGATTGCGCGGCGACAACCGGGTTTCCCGCACGAAGGCGCGCAGCAGTTCGCTGCGGCGCAGACGCCGTGGCCGTGTGGTGGGAAACGCCATCCTGAAGATGATACCACGCAGCGGGCACGGCCTCCGGCCCCCTGCTACCGGCTGTGACATGGGCTGTGATACAAGCTGTGCTACAAGAGCGGAAGGACCGGTCGATGCTCTCGTATCTGTTTGTCTATGGCACGCTGCAGCGGGGCCGGCCCCTTCACCGCGAGCTGGTGCGGCTGCAGGCCGAGTTTGTGGGCTCAGCTTCGATGGCGGGCCAGCTCTACGACCTCGGCCGATACCCAGGAGCTTTGGCCACTGGCGACCAGATGATCCCCGGCGAACTCTACCACCTGCCCGAGCCGGAGAGCCGGCGTTGCGGCGCCTGGACACGGTGGAAGGCAGGCAATTCCACCGGGCCACGGTACGCGTCACGCGCGAGCACGGTGAACCGCAGCAAGCGTGGGTCTATCTGCTCAAGCGGACACCGCCGGGCTGAAGCCGGCAACGCCTCGTTCAAGTTTCGGCGGCGGCTCTGCTATACTCCGATTTCCCGTGGAGGCTCTGCCTCTCGGTCCCTTCAGATTGTTGTCATCGGACGAACCCATGGGCTCACAGCCAGAGGCCAAACTGCAGCCCAAGTTGCTGAGCCGGGCTTCCGCGGAGCTGCTGGCGGAATTGCTGAAGGCCCTGGGAGACTCGCGCCTATTGCTGGAAGCCGGGTTGCGGCTGGCAATTCAGGTGTTGAACGCGAAGCGAGGCCTGGCCTTCGACGCGGCTGGCGAGATAGCTAGCGCTGGAATGACACCGGAGGCGGCGGAAACCATCAGGCAGGAAAGGCTGGGGCCGCTGCTGGAGGAGGCTGGCATGCGCTACTACTCGCGGGCCGGGTTCGATGCCCCCACCGAGGGTACGCAGCCGGTGGTGGGTGTGGTGGGTATGGCTGGCACTATCAGCACTAAAATCGGCAGCACTAAAACCGGCAGCATTCCAGCCCGCACCTTTGTGCTGGCGGTCGAGCGCGGCAACAGACCTTTTGACCCTACCGATCAGCATGTTATGGCCGAGCTGCTACAGCTGCTCACGCGCCCCTTCGAGCAGGCTGCGGCAGCGACGAGGCTTCGTCTAGACGGCGAGCCTGAGAGCCGCAAACTTAGTCCGGTCGAACTTCCTCTGGACAGGCTCGAACCGTTTCCGCTGTTACAGGAAATGGAGCGACTGCTCGTCCAGGAGGCGCTGAACCGTTACGGCAATAACCGCACGAGGGCGGCCGCCGCCTTGGGACTGACCCGCGAAGGACTCCGCAAGAAACTCAACCGCTACCGAATCGGCAGCTGAAATTGCTGCCGTAGCGGCGACCTTCAGATCGCCACGCGGCCTTATTTGAACCCGCGGCGCCGCTGCTCGCTGTAACAGCGCAGAGCGTCTTCTATGATGGGATAGGCGGCGGCGGCTGGCTGGATCTCGTCCACCTCCACCGCTTTGCCTTCCAGTTGCTTGTAGTCCTGGAAGAACCGGCGCAGCATCATGAGCCGGTGAGTCGGCATCTCGCTGGCTTCCCGGAAGGAGGTGAATTCCGGGTCCTCGGTAGCCACTCCGATAATCTTGTGGTCCTTCTTGCCGGCGTCGATCATGGTCATCAACCCGATGGTGCGCGTGTGAATGATGGTGAGCGGCACCACCGTTTCCTGGCAGAGCACCAGCACGTCGAGCGGGTCGTCGTCCTCGGCCAGCGTCTGGGGGATGAATCCATAGTTGGCAGGATAGTAGACGGCCGAATACAGTACGCGGTCCAGTTTGATCAGGCCGCTCTCCTTGTCCAGCTCGTACTTGACGCTCGAGCCGGAAGGGATCTCGATGACGCTCAGGAACTCCTGGGGAATATTTTCACCGGGCGTGATGTCATGCCAGGGATGAATCATACTGAGGTCCGCTCCCTGCAGTACCGGTGCAACCGCAGCGAAGCATCGAGCGCGGGCGAGCGCCGCTTCGGGACAGGGCTTCCCTGCCCTGCCCGCTCGGCTCGCCCCTTTGGGCGCCCGGCGCCTGCGACTGGCGGCCATGCTACCATGCGGCGATTCGCCTCCGCCGAAATCTCAGTCCGTACACCCCGAGAATCAACGCACAGAAGCCTGCTGCGGCCCAGGCCAGTACTGGCTCGGAGACGTTCGGATACACCAGCGCCTCCAGGTAGTGGATGAGGAAAGAGTCTCGATACGGTTCCATTCCGGCGCGACTCTGCGCCCACTGCTCCACCAGAGTTAACGGGCACCACCAGGGGCCCAGTTCAATGACAATACTGTAGAGGAGCGACAAGATGTGAAACGCGCGTAGCCACGGGCGACTGCGGGTCAGCAGCCAGCCCAGGGCGACCCACACAATCCAGGCCAGATGCAGTGTCAGGACAGCCGCGGCCAGTGCAAGATAGAGATTCACAGCAATGCCACATCTTTATTGTAACAGCGAGCACCGCAGCCGGCCGTAGCGCGGTAAAATCGTGGAGGAGGTTTCGAATGGCCGCGAAGACCCACAAGAGCGATGCCGAATGGCGGGCCCAGCTGACCCCCGAGCAGTTCCATGTGACCCGTCAGCAGGGCACCGAGCCGCCGTTTACCGGCGAGTACTGCGACGCCAAGGACCAGGGCAACTATGCCTGCGTTTGCTGCGGCCAGCCGCTGTTCAGCTCCGAGACGAAGTTCGACTCGGGCACGGGCTGGCCCAGCTTCTATGCGCCGCTGGAGGGGGACAACGTCGCCATCCACCCGGACCACAGCCTCGGCATGGCGCGCACCGAGGTGACCTGCGCCCGCTGCGACGCGCATCTGGGACACGTCTTTGAGGACGGCCCTCGCCCTACCGGCCTGCGCTACTGCATCAACTCAGCCGCCCTCGATCTGCAGGAGAAGAAGTAACAGCCGCGCGGAGGAACCTACTTGTCTCGGAAGCCTCGCCGGTGGACAAACAGATTCCTCGCGTTGCTCGGAATGACAAGGGAGCTACCGCTTGCTTACGCGCGCGGCTCGGTAGCCGCTGGGGAATCAGTCGAGCTGATTCAGAGCCTCGACCATTGGCGAGCGCTTTCCCGGGTTTTTCAGCACCCCTCTAGCGTTGCCGCGTACGGATCCAGGCGGTGAGCGGGTGATCCACATAGACGAAGCGCGCTCCGGGGCCGGCTCGCAGCAGGGTTTCCGCCCCGGCGGCCACCGCGGCTACACAGCCGCCCTCGAGCTGCGTGATCGTATCCTGACGAATGATTTCCAACGCGCCGGCCAGGACATGCAGATCGAAGCTGGCGGGAATGATTCTGTGCCGGAACTCGATTTCCCTGTGCACCCGGACGTAAACATCGGCATGGACATCGGTGTAACCATCCACGCTGGACTCTTCCCCGCCTTGGCTGCCTAGCAAGCGCACCATGGTGCAGTGCCGGGAGCGCGCAGCGTGCGAGCTGTGCTGGAAGGGGTTCACCACCTGGACTAGCTCGCGGACGTCGAGGCCGGCGCCGTGCGCCAGCCGCTCGGCCTCCTCCGCCACGGTGGGGTCGCGCAGAATCTCCTCGGAGGAAATCACGCGGTTGCTGTCCCGCAGCTCGCTCAAAATCTCCTGGAAGTAGCCGCGCCGACGAGCAATGGGAGGCGGCGGTAGGTTTCGAGCAGCTGGAGGCGGCCTCTTCCCCGCCCTCAGCGCTCCTGCTGGCGGGCCGTTTTCTCATTTGGCTGCTTCTCCGGCGAGGCCTGCTGCTGGCCGCCGACCTTGATCGCTCCCCGGACCACTACCCCAGGCGCCCCGGCTGAGGGCGCCAATGCGGCCTCGGGGTGCGCCTCCAGTTCCGCCAGCCGCATCTCCAGCGCAGCAAACCGGCTCTCCAAAGCCCTCAGTCTGGCTTCCAGCGCCAACGACCCGCCCTTCGGTTTCTGTGAGCCTGCGCCTTCCGTAAGGGCGGCGGCCCCGGCCGGAGTGCCAGCTCGCCGTTCGAGTTCCTTTAGCATCTGGAGGAACTGCTGGGGTGGTTTTCGGGTTCCCTGCTCGTAGGAACTGATGGCCGAGTAGGAGAGGCCAGTCAGACGTGCGAGATCTGAGCGCTGTAGTTTCAGCCTCTTACGAGCGGCCTTAATTTTTTTGCCGGAGCCCATAGAAAAGTGTTGGCATATGTGCAACACAAGTGTTACACATGTGAAGTGCCGCGTTCCAGCCTCAACTTAATGCCCCTCGGTCCCCGCGTAGCGAGCTTTCCTTGAAAAGTCCCCTAACTCTTGTAGCGCGGCTGAGGGGTGAGAAGCAATGGCAAAAGTCGAAAATCTAGCGCGGCCCAGAGGCGGCCGCCCCCCAAGGCAGGATTCTGGATGAGTCAACAAACTGAGCAATCTTCGCCGCAGGTCACGCAGTTCCAGCCCCGTGCTTCGCGCCGTTCAGCCGGACGTGATTCGGCCGGGCGTTGTTCAGCCGATCGGGCCTGCGTGTGGCCCGTGGCGGCTGCAGGGTTGTGCGTTCACCACTACCGGATGTTCCGCGAGCCAGACGCTGTCTCCGGCACCATGCTCGGCTCCGCCAACGGGGCGGAGACCGAGCCGCAGCAGCAGCTCATGCCGACAGCCACCTCCGCCGCGCTTCGCGCGTCACCACTCGCCGACCGCAGCGCCCCGCCCGCCGTTGAGACCACCCCGAACGGCGGCCCGGGGCTGCCCTGCCGGAACCCCAGCTGTAGAACTCGTCTGGGATCGAATAATCGCAGCGGGCTTTGCAAGCGATGTGGGGACCGCGTGCGCGCATTCAACGTGCGGCGGGCCCGCCGAGGCGCCGCGCGGTGGCTCTCGTTCGAGCAGTACCTGGCGGCTCGGGATGGTCTGAGGATGTAGCACCATGTCCAGGTCACAGGATTGGGTTCGCATCGCCGACGCGGCGCGCGTCACCGGCATCCCGGCTCGCACCATTCGCTGGTGGGCCGCGCGCGGCAGGATCCCGTATGTGCAGATCGGTGGCCCGCGGACGTGGCTGCTGGTTTATTTACCCGCGCTGACCCTGCCCACCCGGAAGCCCGAGCGGCTACTCGGACCGGAAGTGGCCGGATCCATGGCACCGGCATCGCTGTCCTCTGGTTGAAGCGCCAGCCCAATGCGCTCCCTGAAGGGCTCCGGCACCCGCGTCCTACCAGAGCCCGAAAGCTGCGCCGCTTATCGAGCCCCGCGTTTCTTCTTGCTCTTTTTCTTCTCGCTCCTGACGCGCGTGACTTCGCTGACGAACACATAGTACTCCACAAACTTTTCGCGCAGATTGTCGTCCAGGCGTCCTGAGTTCAGCGCCTGGCGCTCAGCACCAACAAACCCAGCGGCCATAATGGCTGCGGCCAGAACTTCAGTGTCCATAGTGAACTCCTCTCCTTTCCTCAAGTGAAAGTGCACCTTCGCAACAGGCATTGCGGCGGCCAGAAACCCGGCGAGGGTCTCCGCGCTGGCAGAATGGTATCCCCAGCGGGATTCGAACCCGCGGTTCCGCCTTGAAAGGGCCCAGCTAAATCTTGGCTCACTTTGGTGTGCTTTGTATAGATGCGGAAAACGGGACACTTCGACGACACACAGGACACGCCTCAACTTACACGGCCGCCCGTCCGCTACAGCCACTTGTTAGGCCGCCGAGCCGGGAGAACAGAGCGGGGCAAGGACCCGTGCCGCTTGGGGTCTGTCAGATAGCGCACAGAGGTGCCCGCAAAAAGCCGCATGCGGGCAGGCGCGTGGGTGTGCTATCTTCTAAATGAACCCTGGTGAAAACGGGCAAGGCTTAGAGCCTCAGAGATAGGCGCCATCGCTCTCGGATATGGCCGGCGGTCCGAAAGGGCCATCCCGTTTTTTAGAGGACACGTTTCGATGCACGTGGCGAAGAGGTGAGCCACATCATGTGCAGGAATCTCACCTGGTGCCGGATCCCTTGCAGACGAAGTGAAGCCGGCTTTCTTTCCCTCTGCCTCCTGTTCTTCATAGCTATTTCACCGCCCGCAGTCCTGGCCGAAGACGAGCCGGAGGTCACCGAACCGAAGCTGCTGTCGGTGTTTCCGGTTGCGGGCCAGCGCGGAACGACGGTCGAGGCCGAGGTGCGCGGCAACTTGCTGGAGGGGGCCCGCGCCCTCTGGTTCGATGCCGCCGGCTTGAAGGGGCGGCTGCTGAGCGTGGAGGAGGTAAAAGAGCAAATCAAGCGCAAGGCAAACCCCTTCGAGAAAGAGCCAAAGAAGCCTCTGCCTGTTTATCGAGCCTTGATTCAGTTGGAGATTGCGCCCACGGCTCATCTGGGAGTTCACTCCTTGCGGCTGGTTTGCGCGCGAGGCGTGTCCGACGCAATCCGCTTTCGGGTTGTGGAGGCGCCGGTCGTTGTCGAGACGACGGATCCCCATAGCGCCGCCAGCCAGGCTCAGGCGGTGAGCTTCCCGGCGCTTGTGAGCGCGAAGCTCGGCACCGCCGGGGAACTGGACTATTACTCGTTCCGCGCCCGGCGAGGCAACGAGCTCCGGTTTGAGGTTTTCACGAAGGTTTTCGAGGAACTTGGCTTTAAGAACCGTCTGGAGGAGGATTTCGAGCCGCGATTGGCCTTGTACCGGCCGGGCGGAAGCTGGCTGAATCCGGATCGGCCGACGCGCGTGCTGCTCGAGGAGGAACGGTCTTCGGACCTAATGCCGATCGAGGCGCGGGGCACCTATCGAGTTGCTCAAGACGGCCAGTACCTGCTCGAGGTGTCTTCTCTTTTCGGCAAAGGGTCTCCCGACAGTTCCTACCTGTTGCGAATTGCAGCTGGCGGAGAGCGCCCCGCGTGGGAGGACGAATCCGCGCAGCTCAAAGGGGAATGGCAGGGGCGAAGCTTTCGCCGGCGGTTGCAGGACAACTGGATGAAGATTCTCCAGTCCCGGACGGTGGACGCAGCAAACGGATCCAAGGCGGAGTCCGAGGCTGGGTCCTCGACCCAGGCCACCGGCGCAAGACCGGGCGAGGAGGAAGCACCAAGCCAGGTGGTTCGTCTGTCCACACGTCCTGCGTCGGTGGCTGAACAGGAGCTGGACGACCCTGCAGCAGAGGCCCCGGAGGTCTCCGTTCCTTCTGTCCTCGCAGGCCGGATTGACCGCCCGGGGGACGTGGACCGCTTCAAATTCCGCGTAAAGGCAGGCCAGAAGCTGGCCTTTGAGATTGAGACACCGCAAGCCAGGCCCCCCCACTTCAACCCGAGACTGGGTGTGGTGGACAGTGACAATAGGGAGCTGTTCTCGAACATTCACCGGCGTCTGTCGCTCTACAACAGCGAGGCCAAACCGCACGTGTTCCTGAAGAGGCTGGAACCCAAGGCGATTCACACCTTCGAGCGTGAAGGCGAGTATGTTCTCGAGATTCGGGATATCACCTCCCGGTACGGCGACCCTCGTTACGCCTATCGGGTTCTGCTCCGCCCGCAGATTCCCCACCTGGGCGCGGTGTCGGTCAAGGAAGCGGACCGCATCAACCTGATCCGCGGGAAAAGCAAGAAGTTGACGATTACCACTGCGCACGAGGAAGGGTTCTCCGGAGATGTGTCCTTCACCCTGACGGGGCTGCCTGAAGGGGTGCAGGCGTTTCCGGGAGCAGAGACGCGCGACAAGCAGGCGCCCACGGAAGTGACCGAGAATCCGGAGACAGTCGCGCCCGACGAACAGAAGGCAACGATTGTCCTGCTGGCCGATCCCGACGCCCCGATTACTTCCATGCCCGCCGTGGTCCGCCTGTACGCCCGTCCGATTGTAAACGGCGAGCCAGGTTCAAGCCTGTTGGTTCGCGAGATCCCGCTGATGGTGATCGAGCGGGTGCCGCCGGCTCGGGAAGAAAAACTGTAGTCACGATGCTGATTCTGGCCGGAACTGCCATGTCGCAAGTGCCATGAACCTGAGATTCGCTAGCATCAAGATTCTTCTCCTGTTGGTTTCTTCACTGCCGGGACCCGCAGCGGGAAAAACCCCCGTGGCTCCTCGGCCGCGGTCGGTGCGTCTGGTCCCCGACGATGTGACGCTTTGGGGCGACAAGGCCTCGCAGCATTTCCTGGTGCTGGCGCGCTACGCCGACGGGCTGGAGCGCGACGTCACCGCGCGCGCCCGGTTTTCCCTCTCCGATCCCGACAAGGGGCAAATAGACAGCTCAGGAAAGTTTGTTGCCCGGGCCGGCGGGCAGCTTGTGCTGCGGGCCCGATTCGCCGGCCGTAAGGCCGACGCGGCCATCCGGATTGAAGAGGCTTGGAAGAGACGGCCCTTCAGTTTTGCTCGCGAAATCGGCGGGATCTTCACGAAAAGGGGTTGTAACAGCAGCGAGTGTCATGGCGGCGTCAAGGGCCGAGGGGGTTACAAGCTCTCTTTGGATTCGTTTTACCCGAAGGGAGACTACGAGTGGACGGTGGAGGGAGGAACCTACCAGGTTCTCAGCCCCGAACCCAAAGGCGCCAGAGTTTCCCGGATCAACCGGGAGCATCCGGAGAGGAGCCTGTTGCTGGAAAAGGCGACCATGGAAGTGGCCCATGGCGGCGGAGAGCAATTCGCCGTAGGCACCCCCGATTATGAGGCGATTCTTGCGTGGATCCGTGCCGGGGCCCCCTATGACGAAGAGGCGGACGGGCGCCGTTTCTCGATCGAGCGGATTGAGGTCTTTCCCCAGCAGGTTGTGCTCGAACCTGAGGGACGGCACCAGTTGCTGGTGACGGCCTACCTCGTCAATGGACGGCGCGAGGATATCACCGAAGAGGTGCTTTACGTTTCGAATGCCCCTGACATCGTGGAAGTGAATGAAAACGGCTTCATGAGGGCGGGAAAGCCAGGGGAAGCCGCGATCCTGATTCACGCGGCGGGGCAGGTGGCCAGCGCCGGCGTCGGGGTGATTGCCAAGCCGGTAGCCAATTACCCGAAGGGCAGGCCTCAAAACTACATAGACCAATTCGTTCTTGCCAAGCTCCACAATCTCCACATCGTGCCGTCAGAGTTGTCGAGCGACGAGGAATTCTTGCGGCGAGTTTGCCTGGACTTGACGGGCACATTACCTCCCGTGCAACGGGTCCGCGAGTTCCTGGCCGACGAGGACCCGCGCAAGCGCGACCGGCTGATTGAGACTCTGCTGAACACGCCCGAGTACGTGGACTATTGGGGCTTCCGCTTCAGCGATCTGATGCGCGTGGCGTACGTGACGTCCAACATCCCCAAGGCGGTGAAGCGCTATGAAGACTGGGTGGTTCGCAGCATTGCCTCCAACAAGCCTTACGACCAGATGGCTCGCGAGCGCATTGCCGCCCAGGGGTACGCTGCCCCAACAGGAAACTTCTTCTACGTCACCTGGATCGTGGCTCCGGAAGTGGTCATGCCGGAGCTGGTTCGGGTGTTCATGGGGCGGCGCTTCGAGTGCGCCCAGTGCCATAACCATCCGTTTGAACCCTGGAGCCAGAATCAGTTCTGGGGCCTGGCGGCGTTTTTTGGCGGATTGAACGAGCTGAAGGATTCCAAGCTGGTGATTGATGCACTGGGGGGGGGGTACGTGGACCAGCCCAAGGAAATGAAGGTCATTCATCCGCGCACCAAGCAGAAGGTGGTTCCCACCTTTCTGGACGGCACCAAGCTTGCCGAAGACCAATGGATGGACCCGCGGTTGAGGCTGGCCGAGTGGATGACCACGCATCCGTACTTCGCCGAGGCGACGGTGAACCGCATCTGGAGCTACTTCTTTGGGCGAGGGATCGTGGAGCCGGTGGACGACTTTCGCACGACCAATCCGCCTACCCATCCGGAACTGCTCGAGGCGCTGGCGGGAGATTTCCAAGACAGCGGCTATGACCTGAAGCACTTGCTACGGACCATTGTGCAGTCCCGGACCTACCAGTTGTCGGGAACGCCGAATGAGACCCATCGGGGCGACAGGATCAATTACGCGCGCGCCCGGCCTCGGCCGCTGGAGGCGGCCGTTCTGCTGGATGCAATTTCCACCGCGACTGGGGTGCCGGAGAAGTTTGAATATCACTACATGGCGGGCGGGGGAGACCCGCCGCCTGGCGCTCGTGCCATGCAGATGATTCCAGATCTCTGCCCGTCGCAGTTCCTGGACACTTTTGGAAGGTCCATGCGGAAAACGCCGCCCGGAGGGCCCCCACAGCCGAGCCTGGCGCAAGCCCTGCACATGCTGGCCGGGCCTACCTACACCACCAAGATCTCCGAGCCGGGAGGAAGGTTGGACCGCCTGCTGAACGGCGGCGCTTCCGATGAAGAAATCATCGAGAAGTTTTACCTGGCAGCCCTGACGCGGTTCCCGACCCAGCGGGAAAGGGCCGCCTTGCTGGAATTCCTTCGCCAGCGGCCATCACGCCGCCGGGAAACGCTGGAGGGGCTGGTGTGGGCGGTCATCAGCTCGCGGGAGTTTACGCATAACCATTAGTAGGGAAGGAGTGGAATCAAGCGATGCAAAGCTCTTCCTGTTATCACTGCCAGCAGGCTGCTCTGGCGCGCCGCGACTTCTTGCGCATTGGCGCGTTGAGCTTTCTGGGTATGGGTCTCAGCGACTACCTCCGATTCAACAGTGTGCAGGCCCTGGCGGCCACCACTGCCGAGGCGGCGCCGACAAAGGCGCAGGCTTGCATTCTGCTGTGGCTGGAAGGCGGCGTCAGCCAACTGGACACCTGGGACGTGAAAGAGAACAGCAGCTTCAAGCCGATCTCGACCAATGTCCCCGGGATCCAGATCTCGGAACTCCTGCCCAGCATCGCCCGGAACATGGACAAGCTGTCCATCATCCGCTCCATGAAGACCGAGGAGAGGAACCACCCGCAGGCCACCATTGAGACGCTCACCGGCCATCGCCCGAACCCCGCCATGAAGTTCCCCAGCTTCGGGTCCATCGTCTCCAAGGAGTTGGGCCCGCGGCGGAACATGCCTCCCTTCATAGGGGTTCCCACGCCCACCGAAGGCGACTTTTTCAACTATATGGAGGCGTACCAGGGGGCCTTTATCGGCTCGGAATACGATGCAATGTTCCTGCCGGACCCGAGCAAGCCGGACTTCACGGTGCCCGATCTGAGCCTACCCAAGTCCATCTCCGCCGAGGCCATCGAGGACCGCCGCACACTGCTGAAAATTGTAGACGCCCACTATCGGGAGAAGGAGCAGATCGCCGAGTTTGCCAAGATGGACAAGTTCCAGGAGCAGGCGCTGCGGATGCTACTCTCGCCGCGCGTGAAGAAGGCTTTTGACCTGTCGCAGGAGTCGGAGAAGACCAAGGACCGCTACGGGCGCCACCGCGTGGGCCAGAGCGTGCTGCTGGCCCGGCGCTTGGTGGAGGCCGGCTGCCGCTTCGTCACCGCCGCCGGCTACAGGCACGGCCAGTGGGATACCCACAGCGACCATGACAAGAACCTGCGCGACGCGTTGGCGCCGATGCTGGACCAGACGATGTCGGCGCTGCTCGAGGACCTGGGCCAGCGCGGCCTGCTCGACAGCACCGTAGTCATGGCCACCGGCGAGTTCGGCAGGACGCCGGAAATCAACCCGGGCCTCGGGCGGGATCACTGGCCGGACTGCTGGTCCCTTGTGGTGGGCGGTGGCGGCATACGCGGCGGCCAGATCGTTGGCGCCAGCGACCAGAAGGGGGCCTACGTGGCCAACCGGCCCGTCTCGACCGGTGACCTCTACGCCACCGTTTACAAGGCCATGGGGATTGATTGGGCAAAGACCTACATGTCGCCCATCGGTCGCCCGGTCTACATCGCCAACGGCTTCGACGATCGGGTCGGCGCCCCCCTGCAAGAGCTGATCTAGTCCCCAGACAGCCCGATCCCCTCCGGGCATAAGGCGAGGACATGCACAGCAGCAGAGCTTCGGGAACCGTCGCCATCCCAGGGCACAGCCCGTTCAGGCCAGCACCTCCAGGATGCGGGCCTTCTCGGACAAGTGTCCGAAGCCCGCGCGAAAAGTGCCGCTGTGGCGCGAGACGACCGGGTCGCACCGGCTCCTGTCTGTTGTAAAAACTGTAGCAAAGCCCAACTGGTTGAGCGCTGCGGAAGCGCCGATCCCACAGGCATTGTTAGGCGGGAAGCCCTTCGACAACACTGAGGATACTTTCGGTAGGTACGATTCGGGACAATCTGAACCCGGCCTGGCCAAGTAATTCGGCGTATTCCTCCTCGGTACGCTCCATCCCTCCCGCGACCATCATCATGTGAAGATCAACGAGCTTGCCGAAGAAGCGGTCATTGCCGGGCGGAATGACGGTCTCAATAATCAGAACCCGCCCCTTTTCGCCCATGGCCCGGCGACAGTTTTCCAGAATGGTGATCGATTCAGGATCATCCCAATCATGAATAATCCTTTTCAGGATATACACATCTCCCCCTTCGGGTGCGGATTCAAAGAAACTCCCGGCAACCAGTTCACATCGCTTGCCAAGACCCTTTTTTGCCAAGTAGCGCTTTCCGCCTTCAACCACCTGGGGCAAATCGAAGAGGATGCCTCTGGTATGTGGATTTGCCTTCAGCAAATCGGCCAGAAAGCTGCCATGACCACCGCCCACATCGACAATTCGTTCGCAGCCTGAAAAATCATAAGCCCGCACTATGTTATCGTTGGAATACATCGTCCGGCCCAACTCAGTCATCCCCTTATGGAAGGTCTCTGCGGCTTCGGGGTGGTGCTGGTAGTAATCGAAAATGTTCTGGCCAAACACATGCTTGAACCCGGTCTGACCAGTTTGGATCGTGTTCAGTGAGGTTCCCCATACTTTGTACATCTCCTCGCCATACATGATGGCTGGAGAACGCATAGATTCCTCAACATCTGATCGGAGATGTTTGGCGAGAGGCGTCAGAGCAAAACGGTGCTGATTGTCCTCCTGGAAGACACCCACGCTGGCCAGCCCTCGCAACATCCGGTACAGAAAACGCTTGTTTGCGCCTGAGGCCTCGGCAAGTTCACCACACGTTTTCGGGCCTTCGCTAAGGAAGTCCGCGATCCCCAATTTTGCGGCGACATAAATACATTGCGAAACCCAGTAGCTGGTCATCATGCGAAGGAAGGTTTCAGCGGAGGAGTCGGGAGATGTGTCCCGAATCACTTCTGGCTCTCTTCTCATCGTTTCTTCCCCATTTGCATTGCTATCATGCACGTCGAAAAGCCCAACTGCTCACCCGGGAGGGGTTACCGGAGCCGGAAGCCATAACTGTTGCGGGATGATTGGCCTGATAGGGATTAGTAAACGCTAACCGACTAGTGGAGACCTATCTGCAAAGTCTGAGCCAACTGTTGCCGTTTCAGGGATTAGGAAGAGTCAAGTAGACCAGGAAGAATAAAGTCACTTCTCAGCCGCTTACTGTGCAGCCCAGCGGCAGAACGTTCGTGCACACTTTTCCGCCCGCCTCGGCTACTAAGGTGACGCTGCTCCTTGCCTGAAATGCCCGTGGAGCCGGGTGGCGCAACCTTAGATTGCAGACTCTGAGACGAGGTGGCACACTGGTTCCAGCACCGTTTGCCTGGATACTTCCAGCGGTAGTGCTGTCAGGAGCACGCAAATCAGGTCTTTCTGCGGGTCCGCCCAGGCGATGGTTCCAGTGGCACCCAGGTGCCCGAAGGTCGAAGGTGAGCAATTACATCCGAAGCTTGCGGCATACGGACTATCCTTGCGGACACGCAACTATACCTGGGAGCGAGCGATTCTATACGAAAGTCGAAGGTCCTTTCACTTACAAGAATTGGCTGGAGGGGGTCCGTAGAGGCCAGACGTTTGTGACCAATGGACCGATCCTTGAGTTCCGTGTCAATGGCAAGCAGATGGGGGAAGAAGTGACGCTTGGCCAGCCCGGCTCGGTGCTGCTAGAAGGAGCTGTGCGCTTTGATCCCACCTGGGATGACCTAGAACGTCTTGCGGTCATTGAAAACGGGCAGGTGTTGCGAAGCTTCCCGAGAACAGGGAGGTCGGCTGAGATCCGGTTCCAGTTTGAACACGCTGGGCGAAACAGATCCCACGGGCAATATTATCCACGGCACCATGCGCCCGACGTCGGAGGCTCATTCGGCTCCGGTTTATGTAATCCTGAAAGGTGCATCTCCTCTCTCGGCCCATCCCCGGGCCAAGGCTTTGGCTCGTACGTGGCTGGCCCGGCTGCAAGATTTGGAATCCCGGTTGGCTGAGGATCAGATTGAGATCTTGGCCAAGAAACTGGAACGGTGTTCTGGGGACATTGTCGAAGAGGGCCTCCTCCGCAAGAATCGTACGGCCCTGCTGGAGGAAATCCGGAAGGCTAAGGAATATTTCACGCGTCGGATCCATTAGGGCTTGCTGGCGGGAGGTCCTGCCTCTACATGGTAAAACTTAGATGGGGACCGGCCGGAGAGACGAACTATTCGAGTTGAAACCCTGGGGGAGGTCGCGAATGCCGCTTACCACCCCTGTGGTGATTGCCCCTCGGAGCCCTCGTGCGCTTCCAAGCAGCATGACCGGCTCGCCAGGCCGAATTTGGTTTGAGTTGCCAACCTCTAGGCTAGGGAGATCAAGACCAGGGATCTTGACAATCTAGTCGTTAATCACCGTCACCAGCCGAAAGCTGCGGCGTCCGCGCGGAACATCATCAGGCCAGAAAACGTTTATAGAGGTTTGGGCCTTTATGAGCACGTAATCCCCTGAGTCTTGGCGGCGGTGATCGTCCAGTTGCCGTCCACCGAGGGAGCATTTCTCGTTGCCTGGACCTCTTAAACCCGATGCATCGCCATCCTGTGCTGCTACCTCAGTGAAACAATGTGTGGGAAGCGTGTGTCGGCGCTACTCCTTCCCGGACGGAGATACTCCGAAGCACCCACCTATTCCTCATCACAACTTTCAGCAGAGAATCCGACAAACGGGTCGCACCATTGTTCTTTGGTCATGAGTGTAGTAGAGTTCCTCGCACTCTGAGCCTCAAAGCTGTCCTTTTCATCGCCCTTGGATTCCTAACAGCCATTTACTTGTTCTCGTGGATCATGGAGGTCAGGAAGGCCCACCGCATCCGTGATTCAGAGGACTTGCGCGGGGGGGCAGGAGCGCCGACACTGTTGGAGACCGGCATTGGCTTTATTACCAACTTCTTTGACACCTTAGGCATCGGTTCGTTCGCGCCAACCACCTCGATCTTCAAGCTGCGCAAGTTGGTTCCCGATGAGCGCATTCCCGGAACACTGAACGTCGGTCACACCTTCCCCGTCATTATCCAGGCCTTCATCTTCATGGCCATCGTGGAAGTCCACATGACTACCCTGGTCCTGATGATTGGCGCCTCTGTCACCGGGGCCTGGCTGGGCGCCGGGATCGTGGCGGCATGGCCGCGCCGGAGGGTTCAGATCGGGATGGGCATGGCCCTGCTAGCGGCCGCCACCTTTTTTCTGATGTCCAACCTGGACCTGTTCCCCGCGGGCGGCGAGACCCTGAGCCTCCAGGGTTTGCGCCTGGCGGCGGGACTAGTAGGCAACTTCGTTCTGGGTGCACTCATGACGCTGGGCATTGGGCTTTATGCCCCCTGCATGATCCTGGTGAGTCTCTTGGGGATGAACCCTAAGGTGGCCTTTCCGATTATGATGGGCTCTTGTGCATTCCTGATGCCAGTGGGCAGCATTCGATTCATCCGCAAACAAAGGTACAGCCTTCGGCCCGCGCTCGGCCTGACTTTAGGCGGCATGCCAGCCGTCCTGATTGCCGCCTTCATTGTCAAGTCGCTTCCGCTGACGGTAGTACGGTGGTTGGTTGTGTTGGTAGTTGTTTACACGGCAAGCGCGATGCTGCGTTCTGCAGTGAGGAAAGGCCGCCAGGTGAGCAAAGCGCCGGCCGCTATGCGTCCGCTTGCTCCTTCCAAATCCCTATCCAAAGAGAGCTAACGGCAGGTGGGATGGCGCTGAAATTCTCCCCTGAAGGAGTGAAAGCCATTGACCCGCTAGCCACCTTCGACCCAACTGATCCGGAATTAGTTTTTTGGCCCTGGGACTCGTGAGTCTACACCCATTGGCCTCCAACTGAGCCCTTCCAGCACAGTTCTTCTCTCTGGGGGCTGCGAGCGGTCCTCGCCGGGTCCTGAAAGCTCGTCGTCTCGGCTTCCAGAACCAGCTTTTTCAGACACCTCTCCATTCCTGGGGATATCGGAATCGTTTTCTTGGGTGCTGCCACAACCTGAGCTATCCCGACGGAAGCGGCAGCCCATCTATCCGCCTCACCATCACTCCGAACAGCCGCCGTGTCAGATGGCTCTCTGCCAACAGTAGCCAACAATACCGGGCATGTTTCACCAGCCGCCCGCCTGTCTTGACCAGCCGTTGCTGGAGGCTCGTCAAGGACCAGTTCCCGATCCGCTGCGGCAATACCAGCCGTCGCCACAGGTTCCCCAAGCCGTCCGGCTGCCAACTCCCGAATAGTCGGCAACTCAGAAACTATCGTAGCGCTTTGCCGCTCCTCGTCTAACGTCAGCGGTCACTTGGGCGTGTAGTCGGCTAACCGGACAAGTGCCTACCTGGAGGCAGCGTCATTTTAATAGCTGAGAGTGGATAGGTCCCGCCTAGCTTCCGAGTGACAGAGGCCAGACAGGACCCGGGAGGACCTGCCCCACCTTTCTTGGGGCGCGCTTCTTGGTGGATTGCAACAGCCCCACGCGGCGCTCGACGGGGAAATTTTTCAGCCGGGCACACGCACAGACGGACCCACAGCAGCAGCCAATCCGCTGCCATGGGTTTCTGGACTTCCCTTATCGGCTCGGGGGTGCAAGCTTCGTCATTCGCCACACTACTGCGCGTGGTGCGGATGGTAGCCTCTAACGTTTAGCCGGACCCGGTAAAGGCTGGTGTCGACGGTCACGTAGAGCACGTTCACCTCTTCGCCGATGCCGAATTCGACATTGCTTGGCAAGCCCACTTGTTTCTCCGCGCCTTCTTGGTGGGGCGGACCCGTGGGGATGAACCCGAGTTCTTCGCCTTCGGGATTTATGATCATTACCCCGGGGCGTTTCGCGCTACGGACCGTCAAATAGATGTTTCCTTTCTCGTCCACCGTCATGCCGTCGCAGCCGGATTGGTCTTCAAAGTCCGCTAGGGTCTTCCGTTCGCCCGATACCAAACCATCGGGGCCGAGTGGGAAAGCATAGACTTTCATCGGTCCCGGCGTTCCGGGCGGCGCATTAGGATTGGCGACATGCTCACTCCCGTTGTCGTGGTCGGCTGCGTAAAGCGTTTTCTCATCCGGGCTAAGGGTCACACCATTCGGTTTGGCTACCTCACGGGTAATTTCGATGACCCTCCCATCTTTGTCGACCCGGAAAATAGCGAAGTAGTCGAGATCGCGGGTTTCCGGGCCCAGGTATCGCGGATCGCTGAAGTAGACGCGTCCCTGGCTGTCGATAGCGAGGTCGTTGGGCGCGTTAAACTTCTTGCCCTCGTAGTTGTCCGCCAATGTTGTGCGCTTGCCGGTTTCAACGTTCCAGCGCGAAATCTGCCGGCCGCCGTAGTCGGACCCCTCGGCGGCGATCAAGTGACCCTCGGCGTCGAAGGCTAGCCCATTCGACTTGTGGCTGTCTCTGGCAAAGACAGTGGTTTCGCCCGTTTTCGGGTCGAAGCGCAGGATCATGCCTTTGTCTTCTCCGAAGGCGATGTCCGAGAAATAGATGCTGCCGTCGGGTGCCACCGCCGGCCCTTCTGTCAGTCCTCCCTTGATGTCGGCTGTTCGTGTGAAAAGGTGTTCCAACTTAGCTTCGGCCGGGACAATGCCTTCCTCAGCCGGAGCGGTAGCCTCCTCGGGTGCTTTCGGAGTTCCGCATGAAGACAGCAACGCCGTTATCAGCAGGAAAGGGATAGTGGTTTTGCTAAGTTGCATGGTCAAAGTTGTTCCATTCATCACGACACCTACCACGAACCGACGGTCCCCCCAGTCCGTGCACACGTGGCAGTGTCGAAAAACGCGTTTGTGAGTCTCTCGCGTCCCGACACTTAGTCTCCAGAGCCTGGCGCTTCAGACACGGATGGACCAATTATGCCAGATAGATCCTCCCGGCGGCCAGGTACGTGTGGACCCCCGCGATCTCTCCATCCACTTCGTCCACAACTCATTCCGCGAATTCAAAGGCCGGCGGGGTGGAGCTGCTTTATCCCGGCTGGACTCCAGCAGTGGGGCAGGCGGAAGACCTCAGGCACTGTCAGGGTCGCCACGTTGACTTGCCTACGGGTGGGGCGTAGGGTGTCCGGGAAGAGGGGCCCATTCCCATGATTGGCAAGGCGCTGGGCCACCTGGGTCTTGATGTGCGCTATCCTGCGCTATCCTTTTTGGTTCCGCATTTTCTCCTCTGCATCACCCTCAGGAGGAACGAAAGGAATGAAAACCCACCACCTTAGTTCCACTCAACCAAGATACTATTTGAAGCCATTTATCTTTCTCATTGTCAGTGTGATTGGTATTGGTACATCGGTGTCTGCGCAAGCCGATGAAACATTTAAGCGGCTTGAAAATAGGTTCACCAACATCAATCCACGAGGTGCCGATGTTATCAGTCAGCCGTCGGATGGCTTTTGGTGGTGGACGGACGAAGCCAGGGGTAGGGCCATGGCACCCTCGGCACCGGATCTGTACCGACATACAGTCATGCGGGAAAACAAATGATTGTTGGTACACACCGGAGCTATCTCCCAAATCGATGAGTCCATTCGCCCCCATCAGAGAAAACTGATCGGGGAAGGCGTGCCCGGTGTGGTGGGTCAGTTCAAATACAATGGCAGATGTCTCAATGGCCTGGTTCACACGAGTGAAGTGCAATATCTCAATAAACCACCAGCATGCCCACAATACTATTGGTGGACGCTTAGCCAAATGTGCATTGCCAAGGACCATCGCACAGGGAAGCTCACAACCTCAGGATACAGACATGACCCGGAAACCTGCCAGCAGGCCAAAAACAAGCCAATGTCCTCAGAAGTACGTCTGGAGCGGTTCTTGGGCGCAGCGTGGGTTCGGCGACCGACTCAGGCAGCAGCATCTTCAGAGCGACCGGGCGGCCTAGGCGGCTGTCTTCGGCCTTGTAAACGACCCCCATGCCGCCCTCACCACTCACTTCAGCGAATGACTCTATTCACAACCGCCCGCTTTCCGGGCAACTTCCCAGGGGCGTTTCTTGTGTCGCTAGGCCACCTCCAGCAACAAAGTCTGCACGCAATGGGCCGGGATGATATGGGTGAACTTGTTTCCGTGGAAGGAGACCTGCTTTTGGCTCGGCGGCGCGACCGCGCCTCGTTTCTCAAAGGTGTTCTCATCGCGCACGTTTCCCGAGGTCGACTCGCGGAGCACGCCTCCTTGAACCCCAGCGCCTTCGAGCCCTGCCAGGTGAATTTCCACTTCCAAGGGCTCGGTCAGATGTTGATTGACCAAAGTCAGGCAAACCTTCTTCTCGGATTCCCGGAGAGAAGCCGAGGCGCTCAGATATTCGCGGGTGGTCTCCCGACGGGCGGGATCAAATGCTGCGGTCGGATGCTCGGCCTGCCTTGGGTGGTGAAAGACAAAGGTACTGCCCGCCACGGTGGTGATGACGCCCTGCGCGTGGCACCCCCCAGGGAAAAAGGCGGAAGGAATCAGGATCGCCAGGCAGGCAATGGCGAGTCGCCACTTGAGGCTACTGTTGAGCCAGCGTGCGTCACGTAGCAACAACACTCCCTCCGCGTCCGTAAACGACTCCCCTGAGAGGCTTGATCTTAGCACGGGCGCAGCGGGCAACGATGGGCTGGGAGCCGGCTGGGGGGAAGGCTAGCGGACGGCGATGGTGACCGTATTCTCATCGCTTGATTTAGGGCTCTGAAGAGGTGCGTGCTGGCGAGATAGTTGCCTGCCTTGTCACCATCAATACCGGATAGGTCGCCACAAACGGGGCAGGCTTGATCAATCCCGGTTTCACTTGGTCGTATAGTCGGCTATCCGGACAAGTGCCCACCTTGAGGCCGCGTCACTGCGTGATACGAGGGCACTTGTCCGGTTAGCGCGTTATACATCCAAGTGGGCTGCGTGGCAGCATAGTTAAACGGTCCGCAGAACGACCAAAGCGAGCCGGAATGGCATCCGAAGAAGGCCATGGCGATCTGCGATTGACGCGACGGGGCGGTGGGCGTAGGCTGGTCGGCGAACAAGTTCAATAGCTGAAATTCCACCATGATGGGAGGTGGCTAATGAAAGTCCTTAAGGTCATGTTGGCGGTGGTGGTGGTTGCCTGCGTTGCTCTTTCGATATCTGTCTTTCGGTCTGAGGCGAGTGGACGAGGGCCGGGGCAGCAGGCAGCGGGCGTGCCCGATCCCAAGCCGCCGGGACGTATCGAGTACATCAATCCCAATCCTCCCAAGTTCAAGACGCCGGAGTATCGGGGCCAATCCTACGATGCGGTGGTCCCGGCCACGCTGGACTTGGCCGAGCGCGCACGCCTGGCGATCAACGCCGCGACCGGCATGTTGAATCCCAACAGCGACTATCAACTCTACTTCCTTGTTTATCACATGGCCGATCCGCCCGTGATGTTTCACACCGGCGCCTCGGACCTGAACGTGGCGGGGAAATTCCTGGAAGTGATTCCGCTGCTGCGGACCATGAGCGGCAGCAAGCAGGGTGCCGAGGCCGAGCGCGGTTTGCTGCTGAACACCCTGCGCTACCAGGGCCCCGACGGGATGCTCTACCTGCCCGCGGGAGGACGCCCGTATGTGCTAGCTGAGCGGTTTGATCCTGGCGGCGGATGGCCGGGCCGCGACTCGGGCATCACCCAGGTCGGCCACATCGGCTACGGGAATGCCCGTACACTGGGAGCGCTCTGCCTCTATGCGCAGAAGGACCCGGCCGGACCTTGGAAGGACGCGGCGCGGCGGCTGGCCGAGGCGTTCAAAAAGACGATCATCGTCGATGGGGACGTC
The DNA here is from genome assembly GCA_965218055.1 of Terriglobia bacterium. Classification (GTDB taxonomy): domain Bacteria; phylum Acidobacteriota; class Terriglobia; order JAJPHL01; family JAPKYU01; genus CBDBKE01. The sequence continues at coordinate 2,532,236 of CBDCKA010000002.1, read as the reverse complement.
GCGTACAACTTCAAACCCTTCATGGGGCCTGGGGAGAAAGTGGTCAAGCCGGAGCGGCCTCCGGTGAAGATCGTCGGTGGGATGTCGGCGTGGGTGGCGTACCACCTGGTGATGTACGACCAGGCGCTCGGCGACCCGGAGGCCACCCAACTGGCGGCCAAGATGATGCGCTATAACATGGGGCCGCTGAACTATTTCGATGACCACGGAAAATTCCTGGACGACTTCACAGCTGAAATGTGGCTGGGACGTGCTGGGCACTTCCATACCCACGTCACAAACATCATGGCCGCGCTCAGCGTCGCCGAACGCCTGGGCGACAAGTGGATGCTGGATCGGGCACTCAAGGCTTATGAGTGGGCCAAGTCTCCCGAGGCGCAGGGCAGCACCATCCTGGGCTTTTTCCCCGAGTTTGTCTTTGAGAAGCCTAGACGCGCCACTTCGGAAATTTGCGAGGTTTCCGACATGGTCATCGCCGCAATCATGCTATCCCGTCAGGGCGTCGACCGCTGGGATGACGCGGACCGCTGGGTACGCAACCAGTTGGCCGAAGGGCAGCTCACCAGCACGGACTGGCGGAGCGACGGCCATATTCCGGCCTCCGAACTCGTCAAGAAAACCGATTGGGGCGAACGGCGGTACACGACTGACCGGGTACTGGAGCGGACGCTGGGCTCCTTCAGCGGATGGCCTTCGGCCAACGATTGGGTCGGCCGGGCCTCATACCACGAGAAGAGCCGGAAGGAGTTCACGATCATGAACTGCTGCTCGAGCAACGGCATGCGTGCTCTCTATTACGTCTGGCGCAATATTCTGGACTACGAAGCGGGAAAACTGAGGGTCAATCTGTTGCTGAATCGGGCCAGCCGCTGGGCCGACGTGGACAGTTACATCCCCTACGAGGGGCGGGTGGAGGTCAAAATGAAGCAGGGAGCCGAGGTAGAGGTGCGCATCCCGGAGTGGGCCCCGCTGGATCAGGTCGAGTGCGAAGTGGACGGCAAGGCGCGGAAGCTGGCCTTCGAGGGGCGCTACGCGCTCGTGGGCAAGGCGGAAAAAGGGCAAACGGTGGCTCTGCAGTTCCCGATCCGGGAACGGACCGACAAGGTTAGTCTGCAGGGGAGCGAATACACGATCGTGCGGCGGGGCAACGATGTGGTGTGGATCGACCCGCCGGGCAAGTATTTTCCCTCCTACCAGCGCGGGCACTACCGCAAGGGCGAACCGCTCTACCGTAAGGTCACCCGATTCGTCTCGGATGAGGATTTTGGATGGTGGTAGGAAGTGCTGGAGTTCAACTCGATGGTGTGTCGGCCATCTGTCGAAAGGAGGCAATCCATGAGGAATAGAAATCGCGGGGAAATCAGCCGACGGAGATTCCTCGGCTACTCCAGCGTGCCGCTGCTGGCGGCATGGCCGGGAATAGCGGGACTTGGGTTGCATGCTGGCGAGGAAGCTCCACAATGGAGAGCTTCCGTCGGCAAATCCATTTCCCTGCCCGATCCGCCGCGGCCGGCCGGCATCGAATACATCAATCCAGACATACCGGATTTCAAGGACCCCGAGTATCCCGGCGAGTACTACGATGCGCTGGTACCGGCCACCCTGGACCTGGCTGAGCGGGCACGCCTGGCCATCCATGGAGTGACCAGCATGACCAATCCCAATATCGACTATGAGATGTATTTCGGGGTCTCCCACATGTCGCAACCACCGGCCATGAATCACAGCGCCAGCGACATGCACTGCCAGGGAAAGTTCTCAGAGGTTTTGCCGCTGCTGCGAATGATGTGCGGCAGCCTGCAGAACATGAACGTGGAAACGGCGTGGACCAAAGTGCTTGCCAGCTCAACCGGTCGATGCAACACAAGCGTTAAATCGTTCTGCCGGAGTTTCAAACTCCAGCGTCTGACGGGGCCGTTCGTTCAGCTGACGTGCCACCTTGTTCAGATGCGCCTGAGAGTGCACCGACAAGTCCGTTCCCTTGGGGAAGTACTGTCGGAGTAGACCGTTGGTGTTCTCATTCGAACCGCGCTGCCATGGACTCTGAGGATCACAGAAGTATACGTCAATGTCGGTCGCCAACGTGAACCGTCGATGCTCGGCGAGCTCCAGGCCTCGATCCCAAGTCAGAGATTTGTACAGTTCCGTCGGCAGCTTCTTCGCGTGCTTGATGAGCGCCGACACGACCGTCTCCGTTTTCTTGCTGGATACTTTCGTAAGCATCACGTAGCGCGTATGACGTTCGACCAGAGTCGCAATGTGGCTGTTCTTCGATCCGGACAGCAGATCGCCTTCCCAATGACCGGGCACGGCACGATCTTCGACCGAGGCCGGGCGCTCACGGATCGATACGATGTCGGTGATCTGTCCTCGTCCATGGCCTCTCAGACTTGCATGTCGGGATCGACGAATCGTCCGCTTTGACCGCAGATGCTGCATCAGCTCGGCCTTCAGCGCACCGCGGGCTTGAACAAACAGGCTGCGGTAGATGGTCTCGTGAGACACGTGAGAGGACGGATCCTTCGGATAGGCTCGTTTCAGCCAGCTGGCGATCTGCTCAGGCGACCAGTTTATGCTGAGCTTTCTGGCCACTACCCGTCGTAGTTGTGGATGCTTGACCAGCTGACACCGCTTCGGCCGGCGGGCCCTCTCCCCGGCTTGCTCATCGGCCTCCGCTGCTCGATAGTCATTATCGCCGCCATTCCGCCGAATCTCCCGGCTCACCGTCGATGGTGAGCGACCCAGCAACCCGGCGATGGATCGTATCGATTGATGTGCCGCAATGCCTCGAGAGATCTCTTCGCGCTCCGACAACGTCAGTGCCCAACATGAACGGCGTGGTGGCCGAGGACGGATGCCTCCGTACGGAGCAAGCTGATGGTAAACAGACGATGGCTGCTTACCAAACACTCGTCCAATCGACTTGAGCGACTCCCCTCGTTTCCACCGATCCCACACCTCCTCCAGTTCCGCCAGCGTGTAACCGCGACGAGCTCTTTGCTTCATCCGCATACACTCCACCTCCTCCTTTCAAGGCAAAGTGTTGCGTCGATGGGTTGAGACCACCCTTCTAAAAATGCAGGGACCGGATGGAATCCTCTACACGCCCACTACCGGACGTGACTGGATCATTGCGAAGATTCCGGAAGGCTACCCCGAGGATACAAACATCAAACATTTTTCCCTGATCGGTTTCGGCGTGGCGCGGACGGTCGCGGCGTTTCTGATCTATGCCCAGAAGGACCCCCAAGGGCCATACGCCGAGGCGGCACGCAAACTGGTGGAGGGCTACAAGAAAGTAGCCATTGTCGAGGGGGATCAGGCCTATGTATTCAGCACCACCAAATCGCCGGAACAGCCCGCGGTGAAGCCCAAGAAGCCGCTGACCGTCTATCAGACGGGAACGCAGGCGTGGATCGCCCAGTATCTGGCCATGTACGATCGCGCACTGAAAGATCCGGCGGCATCCAGGCTGGCCGAGAAAATGATGAACTATAACATGTTCAAGGTCGAGTACAACGAGCCCAGCGGGCGCTTCAAGCCGAGTAAGGGTATGGGCTTGGGGCCAGGGGCGGAGAAACACCAGTACGCCCATTTCCACACGCACGCGACGAACATTCTGGCCTGCCTGTATGTCCACATGCAGACCGGCAACAAACAACTGCTGGACCGGGCCGTGAAAGCCTACGAGTGGGGAATCAGCAAGAGCGAAACGTTGGTCGGATTTTTCCCGATGGTCACGTACGATGAGTACATCGGCGCGCAGACAGCGGAGACCTGCCAGGTGGCGGACATGGTGATCGCGGCGGTGACCCTTTCCAAGATTGGGATCGATAAGTGGGACGATGTCGACCGCTGGACGCGCAACCAGCTAGCCGAGAACCAGCTCACGCAGGTCGGTTGGGTGAGCGACGGCCATCTGGACTACTCCCGCTCCAAGACCGACGAGGATTTCTTCAAGAATCCTCAGCGCACGACGGATCGGGTGGCCGAACGCACTGTTGGCGCGTTCGCGGGATGGCCGACGCCCAACGATTGGGTTGGAGCTGAAGACTGGTGGGGCGGGAATACTCACAATATCCTCTACACGATCATGAACTGCTGCACGGCCTCGGGCGCTCGGGGTCTGTTCAGCGTCTGGCGAGACATGATTTCGTTCGAGAAAGGCCGGCTCCGCGTTCACCTGTTGCTCAATCGCGCCTCGAAATGGGCTGACATCGACAGTTACATCCCCTATACGGGTCGCGTGGATGTGTCCGTCAAGCGCCCCCTGGAGCTGGAGATGCGCATCCCCGAATGGGTCAAGCCCGGTGAAGTGGAGTGCACCGTCGACGACCAGGCACGCCCGTTGTCATTCGACGGGCGCTACGCAAAGATTGGCAAGGTCAGCAAGAGTCAGAAAGTGGTGATGACATTCCCGATCTCCGAGCGGACCGAGAAGCGCACGATCGAGGGTTTCGACTATACCTTTATGGTTCGGGGCAACGAGGTGGTCCACGTCGATCCGCCAGGCAGGTACGCGCCGCTGTATCAGCGCGGCCAGTATCGCAGCGGCAAGACGCTGTATCGCAAAGTCAAGCGATTCGTGTCTGAGGAAGAGTTCCCGTGGTGGTGAAAGTGGGATCTCCCCGGTAGCTGCTGATCCTGCCAATGACACATATGAGCAATACCGGATAGGTCCCAACTAACGGGCTAGCGTTTATCAATCCCGGTCACTTGGACGTATAGTCGGCTTACCGGACAAGTGCCTCCCTTGAGGCAGCGTCACTTAATGCCGAGAGTGGATAAGTCCCCACTAGAAGCCATCTCATAAATGGTACCGGCGACCTCAAATGCCAGAAATTCAGCGGGTTAGCGGCGCTAAAGGGCATTTATGAGATAGCTTCTAGTCGGTTAGCGTTTACCTATCCTTTCGGGAAGGAACTTCAGCTGAGCCGGCTACAGGACCCGGGTAAGAGGGCCTGAAGGGATGCCCTCAGGGGCCTTTTGGTCCACCTAGTGCTACCAACGCCCCTCTGTGGTTCAACTTCCTGGAAAAGTTAGTCCGGATAGGGCGCGAACTCGTAGAGAAAAAATACGAAACGGGATTGAAGAACGGGCAGGCGTCATGGAGTGTGAGGGTAACGTGTGCCGAACCGAAGCTGAGAAATCTGCTTTGCTTGAGTGGGTCCACAAGGGACGGGAAACGAGCAATGGTGGGCGCGTCAACTAGAGCGGAACCATTGAGGCCGATGAAGGCGGTTATCTACTGCCGTGTATCGACCAAGGATCAGGTTCAGAACCTGAGCTTGCCGATCTAGGAAAAGGCATGCAAGGAATACTGCGATCGTCATGGTTACAAGGTGGATAGGGTTTTCGTCGAGCAGGGCGAGTCGGCAAAAACGGCCAACAGAACGGAACTCAAGAAACTGCTCGCCTACTGCCGTCAAAACAAAGGACGCATCCATGCTGTTATCGTTTACGCCGTAAACCGCTTCGCCCGCGAACGCTACCACCATGTCGTTCTCCGGGCGCAACTGGCGAGCCTGCACACAACGCTGCGCTCGGTCACCGAGCCCATTGATGATTCCTCGACTTGCCCTGGACTGGGTAATTTAGACACTGAGGTTGGGAATTAACTACCCTGGTGTCATATGAACAAAAAACATCATCGTATTGCAGCTGACGTAAAAGCCGATATCCTACGCCGCGTCAAGGAAGAAGGCATCTCGGTGGCCCAGGCCGCCAAGGATCACGGTATTTCTGAAGGGAGCATCTATGGTTGGATGGTAAAAGGAGCAACCGGTGCCCCGTCCTGGGCGGAGTTCTCCCGACTTCAGAAGCAGAACAGAGAACTCCTGGAACTCGTGGGCGAGATCACGCTCAAGCTCTCCATGACTCAAAAAAACAATTGAGCGAAGGAAGAAACAAATCAGCGCTTGCCCGAGCCCTTGGCATATCCCGCGCGAGCCTGTATTACGTCCCAAGAATGAAGGAGAAGGACTGGCGCCTCAAGGTCCGCCTGGAAGAAGAGCTGCAGATCCATCCCTCCTACGGCTCCCGGCGAATTGCTACGGCACTGGGACTCTGCCGCCAGCGGGCGCAGAGGGTCATGCGTCTGTTTGGCATCAAGCCCTACCGCAGGAGAGGCAGAAAATGGAGAAAATCCAAGGTTTCCCGGACCTATCCCAACCTCCTGCTCGCGCTCATGCCCGCATATGCAAACCACATCTGGGCAACGGACTTCACCGAGTTCGTGCAGCACGGAAAGAAGGTCTATGTGGCGACCGTGATCGATCTCTACACCCGCCGGATCCTGGGAATCCAGGTTGCGGTGAGAAAGGGAGCCGCGCTCACCATTCAGGCGCTTTCCAACGCCCTGCTCCATCATCCGCGCCCGGATCTATTCCACTCCGACAACGGGAGGGAGTATGACGCGATGGCGTTCACTGAAATCCTTGATGGATGCGGCATCGTGATTTCACGGAGCCGCCCGGGGTGCCCTTGGGAGAACGGATACCAGGAATCGTTCTACGACAAATTCAAGGTTGACCTGGGAGATCCGAACCGCTTCAAAACACTGGGGGAGCTAGTGGCGGAGATCTACCGCACCCTGTGGGACTACAACAACACGCGGATTCACTCCGCGCTCAACATGCCGCCTGTGGTATTCGCCAAACGGTATGCGTTAGTCGCGTAAAAAACTCTCAGAATCAGTGTCTAAAGAAATCAGTCCTTGACACCCTTACACTCGGCATTGCCTAAAAGTATACAAATTGGGAACGGCGGTCAATAGCCCTTTCCTGCTCCTGCCGCATGCCCCCCAGCAGGGGTACGGCGCACCCTGACCCAGCCGTGCGCTCGCTACGTCTGACCACGGTTTGTAGTATTCTAGCCTCTAATCCTATGGGCATACAGAACCGCCGGAAGAGGTCCTTCATCACTGTGGGTTCGGTGGTGGCAATTCTGGCCGCCCTGATCTTCGGCCTGGTCTCGCTGAACATTCCGTTTGCGTTCTTCCGGTCCGCCGACAGCCAGACGACCATCTTGCTATTTGTGCTCTCGATGCTGGTCTCGCTGGCGTTCGTGGTCTTCGGGTTCATCCTGACCCGCAGCATCGTGAAGCTGTACATCGAGCGCCGGGCGGGAGTACTCGGTTCCAAGTTCAAGTTCAAGCTGGTGGCGGGGGCGCTGGCCCTGTCGCTGCTGCCGGTGGTGTTTCTGTTCTACTCTTCCTATGTCTTGATGAACCGCACAGTGGACAAGTGGGTCAGGCAGCCCTTTGAGAAGGTCTCTCGGGACACGGGGGAAATTGTCTCGCTGCTCTCCGAGTACGCTTCGCGAAAAACCATCGCCGACGCGCGCAGCGCTGCTCGAGCGCTGTCATCGGCTCGCGCAACGACAGAACACCCCGCGGCCAGCGAACCGACGTTGTCCGATGCCGCTCGGGTGCATGGAGTGGACTACCTGGTCTGGATCACCCCGGAAGGCCGGCTGGGAGCGCGCTTCCCCGACACGGGGCCAGACCTGTTGCCTCTTTTCGGGCCCGTTGCCCGCTCGGGCCCGGGGTCCTTCAGCCGGCTGGTTGATCTCGAGGGGACCAAATTGGCCGTCGCCGTTGTGCCGATGGAACATGGAGACGGTTGGCTGATTGCAGCAAACCGCCTGCCTGCCGCAGTTCCCCAGAAGCTGGAGGAAATGGAAAGGGAGCTCAGGATCTACCAGAGGCTCCATCCGGAGTTCAAGGACTTGCGCAAGGCGTATATCTATATCCTGGCGCTGGTGACTGTGATCATTCTGTTTATCACTACCTGGGGAGCGCTATTTCTTTCCAAGCAGGTCACCGTGCCCATCCAGAGCCTAGCCGAGGCCACTCGCGAATTATCCCGGGGCCACCTGGATCACCGCGTCCGAACCGAGGCTGTCGACGAGCTGGCCGTGCTGGTGGAATCATTCAACCAGATGACGGCGCAACTGGAAGCCAACCGACAGCAGTTGGAGGCTTCCCGCTCAGAATTGGAGCGGGCTAATGCAGAACTGGATCAGCGCAGGCGCTTTACCGAGGCCATCCTGGAGAGCATTCCGAGCGGAGTTGTTTCCCTCTCCCCCAGCCAGGAGGTGCTGAAGATCAATCCCGCCGTGGAACGGCTGCTGGGCACCGAGCACGCACGGGCCGCGCGCCAGTTGCGGGACCTGTTCCCTGCCGACACAATGCGCGAACTGGAACACCTGTTGAAGCGCTCAGCCCGCCTTGGCACCGTCACCAGCCAGTTCGAGCTGGCCACGGTCAGTGGCACTCGGAACGTGGCCTTGACCGCTTCCGCTCTGGAGCATCCTTCCTCCCATCACAGAGGCCGCGAGCAGAACCTGGGCTACATCCTGGTCCTCGAGGACATGAGCGACCTGTTGCATGCGCAACAGGCCGCGGCCTGGCGCGAGGTGGCCCAGCGCATCGCTCACGAGATCAAGAACCCCCTGACGCCCATCGCGCTGTCGGCCGAGCGCATCCGGCGGCATGTGGAACGCGCCCGCTCCGGGCCGTCCTGGAGCGGGCGGGGCGAGGAAACCCTCCGGGTGCTCAGCGAATGTTCGGGATTGATCGACCGGGAAGTGGCCACGCTGAAGGGCCTGGTGGACGAGTTTGCGCAGTTGGCCCGTTTCCCCGCCGTGCGGCTGGTTCCTTCGGACCTGAACGCGGTGGTCGAGAACGCTATTGCGGCGTTTGACGGACGGCTGGACGGAATCCGCGTAAAACTCGATCTCTGCCCCAACCTGCCGCAAGTAGATCTGGATCCGGATCAATTCAAGCGGGTCATCATCAACCTGGTGGACAACGCCGCCGAGGCCATGGAAGACTCTCTGGCGCGCGAAATGCGGATCTCCACGGCGGACCTGCGAGAGGAGGCTGTAGAGATCACGCTGGCCGACACCGGCCACGGGGTCACTCCTGAACTGAAGGAGAAACTGTTCCTCCCCTATTTCTCCACCAGGCAGCGCGGCACCGGTCTGGGGCTGGCCATCGTTAGTCGCATTATTACCGAGCACAATGGCTCCATCCGCGTGGAAGAAAATCGGCCGGTTGGCAGCCGCTTTATAATTGAACTCCCCGTGTAGGGTTGCCCGGTTAGCTGCGAGGCAGACCCGCAGAATCAGCTCCTGTGAGCACGACAAAAAGAATCCTCATTGTAGATGACGAGGAGGGTATCCGGCTGTCGCTGGCCGGAGTCCTCCAGGACGAGGGCTACGCTGTCGAGGCCGTCGAGTCCGGGGAAGCCTGCCTCCAGTTGTTGTCGCGGAAGCCGTTTCACCTGGTGATGTTGGATGTGTGGCTGCCAGAGCAGGGAATGGATGGGCTGGAAACGCTCGAACGGCTGAGGCAACTGGAAAATGCGCCCACCGTGCTGATGATCTCCGGTCACGGTACCGTCGAGACGGCGGTTCGAGCCACCAAACTGGGCGCCTTTGACTTCATTGAGAAGCCGCTGTCGTTGGAGAAAACACTGCTGGTGGTGAAGCACGCGCTGGAGCAGCAGGCGCTGGCCGAGGAGAACGTACGGCTGCGCCGGGAGATGGAATCGCGCCACCAGATCATTGGCGAAAGCGTGCCCATCAAGGCGCTACGGCAGCAACTGGCGCTGATGGCTCCCACCAACGGCCGGGTGCTGATGTACGGAGAAAGCGGCACCGGCAAAGAACTGGTGGCCCACGCCATCCACGCCCTCAGCCAGCGGGCCCGCGAGCCCTTCGTGGAAGTGAATTGCGCGGCCATTCCCGAGGAACTAATCGAAAGCGAATTATTCGGGCATCGGAAAGGCTCCTTCACGGGCGCCGTCGAGGACAAGACGGGCAAATTCCAGAAGGCCGACGGCGGCACGCTGTTTCTGGATGAAGTCGGGGACATGAGCCTGAAGACGCAGTCCAAGGTGTTGCGCGCACTGGAAGAGCAACGCTTCCAACCGCTGGGTTCCGCCGACACCCTCACCGTGGACGTGCGCGTGATCGCCGCCACCAACAAGGAGCTGGAGGAGGAAATCGGCCGGGGAAACTTCCGCGAGGATCTGTTCTACCGGCTCAACGTGATCCCGGTGTATCTGACACCGTTGCGCGATCGGCGGGAAGACATCGGACTGCTAGCGGAACATTTCCTCGGCGAACTCGTGGCAGCCTACGGGCGGAAGCCGAAGCACCTCACTGCCGACGCGCTGGCCGCGTTGGAGCGCTACGTGTGGCCGGGAAACGTCCGGGAGTTGAAAAACCTTATCGAACGGGTGGTCATCATGAACACACAGGAACGCATTGAGCGCCGGCATTTGCCGCCGCTTCTGTTCCGGCAGACGCGGGGCGCCGACGGGCGCGCCCCGCGCACCAGTGAGTTCTCCACCCTCCAGGAGGCCCGGGCCGCCTACGAACGAGACTTCATCTTGAAGAAACTGGAAGAGAACCAGGGCAACATGAGCCGCACGGCCGAAGCGCTCGGGCTGGAGCGCAGCCACCTCTACCGGAAAATGAAAGCCCTGGGCATCACGGCTCGGGACTAGACTGTTCGACCACTGCTGAGGTGGCGTCGCGCACCCGGCCAGCAGCTCCGGCTTTGCCACCCATCGGGTCGCGCCGGACGTCGAAGGTCACGGCGCGTCCTTCTTCCAGGCCTTCCCACCCCAGTCCGCTCTCGGGGTCGGTTAGGTGGAAGAAGTACTCCTGGCCGTCGTCTCGCTGGACAAAGCCGAAGCCGCGTTCGCGAACTAGCTTCTTGACGTGGCCGCCGCAGCCGGTGGCCAGCCCGGTGGCTAGCCCCGTGGCTAGCACGGAGAAGGCACCGTTGTTCTCCTCGGCCGAACCATTTTCTGCTGTGGCGGCTACGTAAGCCTCCTGCTCGGCCAGCTTCTCCTGCACAAAACGTTTCCGGCAATCCTCGCAAAAGAACTGCTCGCGCTTGCGGGGATGGTAGGTGGTCCAGACGGTGGGGTCTCCCACGTGCAGCGGCGAGGTGCACTCGCGCTGATGCTTCTCGAACTTCAACTCGATGCGGCTGACCAGGTCGTTCAGCCAGATGAGGTCGAAGTCTTTGACTTGCATCCGGTCTGCCGGGTCGGCGAACTCGGGGCTGCAACACCCCTGGATGCTGGCGATGGCGATCCGCTTGCCCAGCCGCCGCACCAGTTGCAGGACCGGGCGATAGTCGCGGTCGCCAATCACCGCCAGGGCGATGTCGTAGGCGTTGGGAATCGCAGCATAGTAGAAGAGATTGGCCGCCAGCGCGAGGTCCACACACTTCTCTTTGGGTTCAAAACGGTCGCCCGCCGAGCGGTCTTCGCGGCGCAGCCGGCGGCCCCGGAAGTCAATGGGGAAGGTCTCCACCTCGTAGTGATACTCCTCTTTTAAGGTGGCGTAGAAGTCCAGTTGGCGCTGGACTGCCTCTTCATCCCGCAAGTCATAGTTGGCCGGGTAGCTGCCGAAAAGGTAGGTGCGGATCAGGTCCACTTCCCCCAGCCCGAGCTGGCACCCCACTTCCTCGCCGAGCACCTTGGGAAGCAGGCCGTAATGAACGTGGAAATCGCGGGCGCCGCAGGCTTCGCCGAGGCGAGGAGTATTACGAGAAAGCCAGGTGCCGTCCACAAAGAGCATCAATTTGGGCATACTGAGAGCAATTCCTTTTAGTCGCAATACAGGGAAAAACTGTCCCGGCCGCGGATTTCGAGCACCAGGCAGTTGCTCTCACGACCGGCAATTCTTCAACACAACTAAGGGTGGTGCCAGTGGGGGTGGTGCCGGTGAGGATGGTGCCAGTGATGACGGCGCGTACCACACACGCATTCTCCACCATATAGAACTCACGCGCCGCCGCAGGGGGAAGGAATGGACTCATTGGGTCGGCGGGTTGGGAGATGGTGCGAACGGAGGGAGTTGAACCCTCACCCCTCCCTGAGAATACATAACTTGTTGATTGTACATTGGAGCACACGGAGTGAAAAGAGCCAAAACCGGTATCCGGGGTACACCTGGGGTACACGGGCGGTACTCCCGGCAGCGCCGGAACGTCGGGGCCTGCTCCCAGGGCATGGTCTGAGCACCGTGAAACTCAAGGGAAAGGTGCGCGGGCTTGCCGCGAATCGACATCTCGACAGCGACAGGAACCAACTCAGTACAACTCCTGACAAAACGCCGAGGGGTCCGATTCGCTGTAGGGCAAGCAAAGGCCGATTTCAGGAATCGCTTTCGGTTCCTGTGTGTTTGCTTTGTACCGAGTCGCAGATTTCAGACTGCAAGCCTCTCACTACCAGCACTGGCCCGGCAGTGGAATGCAGGCCAAGCCAGATGATGGAGCAGGGCGTTGGAAAGCGCCTGAATGGTGAGCGCGGCTCCCTTTCTCACCGTAACCTGGATTCCCAGGATCCGGCGGGTGTAGAGATCGATCACGGTCGCCACATAGACCTTCTTTCCGTGCTGCACGAACTCGGTGAAGTCCGCTGCCCAGATGTGGTTTGCATATGCGGGCATGACCGCGAGCAGGAGGTTGGGATAGGTCCGGGAAACCTTGGATTTTCTCCATTTTCTGCCTCTCCTGCGGTAGGGCTTGATGCCAAACAGACGCATGACCCTCTGCGCCCGCTGGCGGCAGAGTCCCAGTGCCGTAGCAATTCGCCGGGAGCCGTAGGAGGGATGGATCTGCAGCTCTTCTTCCAGGCGGACCTTGAGGCGCCAGTCCTTCTCCTTCATTCTTGGGACGTAATACAGGCTCGCGCGGGATATGCCAAGGGCTCGGGCAAGCGCTGATTTGTTTCTTCCTTCGCTCAATTGTTTTTTTGAGTCATGGAGAGCTTGAGCGTGATCTCGCCCACGAGTTCCAGGAGTTCTCTGTTCTGCTTCTGAAGTCGGGAGAACTCCGCCCAGGACGGGGCACCGGTTGCTCCTTTTACCATCCAACCATAGATGCTCCCTTCAGAAATACCGTGATCCTTGGCGGCCTGGGCCACCGAGATGCCTTCTTCCTTGACGCGGCGTAGGATATCGGCTTTTACGTCAGCTGCAATACGATGATGTTTTTTGTTCATATGACACCAGGGTAGTTAATTCCCAACCTCAGTGTCTAAATTACCCAGTCCAGGGCAGCAGCTCTTCTTCCAGGCGGACCTTGAGGCGCCAGTCCTTCTCCTTCATTCTTGGGACGTAATACAGGCTCGCGCGGGATATGCCAAGGGCTCGGGCAAGCGCTGATTTGTTTCTTCCTTCGCTCAATTGTTTTTTTGAGTCATGGAGAGCTTGAGCGTGATCTCGCCCACGAGTTCCAGGAGTTCTCTGTTCTGCTTCTGAAGTCGGGAGAACTCCGCCCAGGACGGGGCACCGGTTGCTCCTTTTACCATCCAACCATAGATGCTCCCTTCAGAAATACCGTGATCCTTGGCGGCCTGGGCCACCGAGATGCCTTCTTCCTTGACGCGGCGTAGGATATCGGCTTTTACGTCAGCTGCAATACGATGATGTTTTTTGTTCATATGACACCAGGGTAGTTAATTCCCAACCTCAGTGTCTAAATTACCCAGTCCAGGGCAATGTCCGATGTAGCGGACATTTTGGGTATCAGCGAAACTATCGCCCGGAAGCACTACGCCAAATGGAGTCCAGCCCGACAAGAGCGCATCTCAGCTCTCATGCACGGCATCTACGCGGGTACACCTGGGGTACACGAAGAAAAATGGGCGGTAATCCATTGAAATCAAAGGTTGAAAACTGGTGCGAACGGAGGGAGTTGAACCCTCACCCCGTTTCCAGGACCAGATCCTAAGTCTGGCGCGTCTGCCAATTCCGCCACGTTCGCCCCGCAAAGGCCAATTCTTAGGGCAGTTCCCAGACCCTCGAGTGTGGATTGTATCACGCCCCACAGACCATAGCCCGAGGCTGAATCTCTGCCTCTACAGAGCAGGGTACGCATCCCCTCAGAAATGCATCTTCCCTTTCCGAGCCACATTTCATATTATTAATGAGGGCTCCGAAACGACCCTGCCGCTGGAGGGTTTGTGGGATCGACCCAACCCCAGCGTTGAGCTGATTTCGCGGGATCCCCTGACGACGGAATTTCCGCTTCTCTCCCAACAGTCAGGCCCAACAGTCGGGCCCGGCAGTCGGGAGGCAGACATCTCCGATCAGCCATCCAACCAATTGAGGTCCAAGACTCGTGATTCAACTGCTGGAGCGCCAAGCAACCGGCCTGAAAGGGTTGGGCTCCTACCGTGCCCCGTCATGTCTTGCCCCGTCATGTCTTGAAAAGAGGAGTTATGACCATCTCTGAACTCAAGGAAAAAAGCATTACCGAACTGACCCGAATTGCGCGGGGCCTGGATATGCCCGGCGCTTCCGGCATGCGGAAGCAGGACCTGATCTTCCGCATCCTGCAGGCGCAGGCGGAAAAGGAAGGCTTGATCTTCGCCGAGGGGGTGTTGGAGATTTTGTCCGAAGGCTTTGGTTTTCTCCGCAGCCCTGACTACAACTACTTACCCGGTCCGGACGATATCTACGTTTCGCCCTCGCAGATCCGCCGCTTTGACCTGCACACCGGCGACACCATCAGTGGCCAGGTCCGCCCCCCGAAGGAGGGAGAGAATTACTTTGCGCTGGTGAAGATCGAGGCGGTCAACTTCGAGTCGCCCGAGGAGGCCCGTAACAAGATCTTCTTCGACAACCTGACCCCGCTGTACCCCAACGAGCGGGTGAAGCTGGAAACCACGCGCGAGAGCCTCTCCTCGCGGGTGATGGACCTGCTGACCCCGCTGGGCAAGGGCCAGCGGGGCCTGATCGTCTCGCCGCCCCGCACCGGCAAGACTATGTTGCTGCAGTCGATCGCCAACTCCATCACTACCAATCACCCCGAGATCACCCTGATCGTGCTGCTGATTGACGAGCGGCCCGAGGAGGTCACCGACATGCAGCGCTCCGTCAAGGGCGAGGTCATCAGCTCGACCTTTGATGAGCCGGCCGTCCGTCACGTGCAGGTGGCCGAGATGGTGATGGAGAAGGCCAAGCGGCTGGTGGAGCACAAGCGCGACGTGGTGATCCTGCTGGACTCCATCACCCGGCTGGCCCGCGCCTACAACACCATCGTGCCCCCCTCGGGCAGGGTGCTGTCGGGCGGTGTGGACTCCAACGCCCTGCAGCGCCCCAAGCGCTTCTTCGGCGCGGCGCGCAACAATCGAGGAGGGCGGCTCGCTCACCATCATCGCCACGGCCCTGATCGACACCGGCAGCCGCATGGACGACGTGATCTTTGAGGAGTTCAAGGGCACCGGCAACATGGAGGTGAACCTGGAGCGCAAGCTGGTCGACAAGCGCGTCTTTCCGGCCATCGACATCAACAAGAGCGGCACCCGCAAGGAGGAGCTGCTGCTGAGCCGGGACGATCTGAACCGGGTCTGGGTGCTGCGCAAGGTGCTCAACCCGCTCTCGCCGGTCGAGGCCATGGAGCTGCTGCTGGATAAAATGGCCCGCACCAAGTCCAACGCCGAGTTCCTCGGCTCCATGTCCAACGGCTCACGAGGGCAGCCGGAAGGCCGTAGCAAACCGTAGCAGGAAGCAAGCGGCAGCAAGCAATAGCCATCCGGCAGTGAGCAGTCGGATTCCGCCCTGTGCCCCCACTGCCTCCCGCCTACCGCCTAACGGGAATGTCGGCCCGGCTTGCCAGTGGAAGGGCTCGCTGCTTCCAGTAACGCCATACGGACTTCTTCCGCCGTCGGTGCGACGGTTCCGACATGAGCCACGGCCCGGCCGGCGGCGCAGTTGGCGATGCGGGCCGCGTCGGCCATACTGGCTCCGGCAGCATAGGCCAGCGCCAGTGCAGCGATCACTGTGTCCCCTGCCCCGGTTACATCGTAGACCTCCCGCGCCTGAGCGGCGATGACGTCGACACCGCCGCCACGTTCGAACAGGGTCATGCCGCGCTCTCCACGCGTGATCAATACGTAAGAGCACCCCAACGTTTCCAGCAACCGTTCCCCAGCCCTCCTCAATAAGCTCTCCGTGCTGATTTCCACGCCCGTCATCTGCTCTGCTTCGCTTTCGTTGGGAGTCATGACAGTGACGGACCGGTAGCTGAGTGAATGAGTAGGCCGGGGGTCCAGAAACACCGGCACCCCGTCTGATTCCAGGGCCGGCAGCACCTCTGCCAGCAGTTCTGGCGTGACGGTGCCCTTGTCGTAATCAGAGACGACCACCGCATGGAAGCTGGCAGCCTCGCGAAGCAAGCGCCGGGCCAGGCGTCGCAACAGCGCGGGGGAGGCTGGTCGTCTGGTTTCGCGGTCGGCGCGCACCAACTGGTGCTTGCGGGCCACTTCAATGACCCGCGTCTTGACCGTGGTATGGCGGTCGGCATCGGACAACAGCCCTGCGGTGGGCACGACCATTTTCCGCAGCAGTGCGCGCAATCGTGTGCCGGCGTCGTCCTTGCCCAGAACGCCGAAGGGAACCGCGCGACCGCCCAGCGCCCGGATGTTGGCCACCACGTTGCCCGCCCCACCCGGCGAGGCGGTCTGCTCGCTCACCTCCAGCACCGGGACGGGCGCCTCCGGGGAAACGCGCCATACCCGTCCCCAGATGAACTCATCCAGCATGTAATCGCCCAGCACACCGATTTGCCGCTCGGGAAACCGGGACAGGTACCGTGCCAGACCTCGCGCCTTGGCCACACCGCCTTTCATCAGACTGGCATTCTAGCAGGCACCCGAACACTGGGGCACTACGCTTTCGCTCACTCCCATTCCGGGTAGGCGGAGCTGAAGTGGGTGACAACCCGACCGGTTGGCCCCCGTTTGAGATACAATCGGTTCGCAGTGGGCGCGCAGGGGATTTCCTACAGGTGATTCTCGCGTCTAGTATATCGGGGGCTGATAAACTAGCGAAGCGCGTTGTACCGCCCTTCTGGAGGACCTATGGCTGAAGCAAGAACCGCTGTGAAGTCGGAAAGCGACCGCGGCATTATCCCGAACAAGATGGTGATCGAGCTGTATCGGAAGATGATCACCGTCTTCTACATCGAGGAGCGGATGAAGATCTTCACGCGGCAGGGCAAGTGCACTTTCCTGGCCTCCACTCGCGGCCACGAGAAGCTGCAAGTGGGCATCGTCATGCTGATGCGGCCGCAGCACGACTGGTTCTTCAGCTACTACCGGGAGAAGGCGATCGCGGTGGCGCTGGGAATGCCCATCAAGGACATCTTCCTGTGCATGCTGTCGCGAGCGGGCGATCCAAATTCCGGCGCCCGCAATATGCCTGAGCACTTCTCCTCGCGTGAATTGAACCTGGTGTCCATGACCGCCTGCACCGGGACGCAATATTTGAACGCCGTCGGAGCCGCGAAGGCCCTGCGACACCAGGGCTCCGACGCCGTCGTCTACGTCTCTTCGGGCGAGGGCACGACCAGCGAAGGGGAATTCTTTGAGGCGTTGAACTGGGCAGCGCGCGAAAAGCTGCCGGTGCTGTTCGTCGTGCAAAATAATGGCTACGCCATCAGCGTCTCCTCAGCCACCCAGCACGTGGCTGAAATGCACCGGATTGCTCGCGGCTTCGGCATGCCTACCTATGACCTGGACGGCACCTGGTACGAGCCAATGTATCAGACCTTGCCGCCTGTGCTGGAGCGCATCCGCAAGGGCCAGGGACCGGCTCTGATCGAGGGCGAGGTGATTCGCATTGACCCGCATTCCTCCTCCGATGACCAGAAGAAGTACCGCCCCGCGGAGGAGCTAAGCGAAGTGGTCGAGCGCGATCCGATCGTGCAGACCGAGAGATACCTGGTCAAACGCAAGATCTTTACCCAGGAGCAGTTGCAAGAAATTCGCTCCGAAATTGAGGCGGAAGTGAACCGGGCTGCTGAGGAAGCCGACCAGGTGCCGCAACCCGACCCGGCGATCGCAACCCTGCACATCTACGACGCACCCGGTCCGTTTTTTGAAGAGAAACCACCACGCTACCTCTCCGACCAGCCGGTGAGCATGATAGATGCCATCAACCACGCGCTGCACGAAGAAACCGAGCGCAACCCAAAGATCGTCATGTGGGGCGAGGACATCGCCGACCCCAAGGGCGGCGTCTTCGGGGTGACCAAAGGACTCTCGACCAAATATCCGGATCGGGTGCAGAACTCGGCGCTGGCCGAGGCCAGCATTTGTGGCATCGCCGCCGGCTCGGCAATCACCGGCTATAAGCCCATCGTCGAAATCCAGTTTGCCGACTACATCTGGCCGGGCTTCCTGCAACTGCGCGACGAAATTCCCACCGTCCGCTGGCGCAGCGATAACGTGTGGACCTGTCCGGTGGTCGTCCGGGTGGCCTGCGGCGGCTACATCAAGGGAGGGCCCTGGCACTCCACCAATATTGAGATCTTTTTCGCCCATACCCCAGGCTGGTACGTCGTCTATCCGAGCTGCGCCGAGGACGCCAAGGGTCTGCTGAAAACAGCCGCCCGCTCGAACGACCCGGTTCTGTTCCTTGAGCACAAAGGACTCTACCGGCGCATGCAGGCCCGCACGCCGGAGCCCGACGCCGATTACCTGATCCCCTTCGGCAAGGCGCGCATTCGTCGTCCAGGCAGCGAGCTGACCGTCGTCACCTGGGGCAGCACCGTTTACCTGGCGCTGGAAGTGGCTGAACAGATAGCCACGCAAGGCAAGTCTATCGAGGTCATTGACCTGCGAACCATCATGCCCTGGGACCAGGAAGCGGTCTACGCCAGCGTGCGGAAAACCAACCGCTTGCTGGTGGCGCATGAGGATTCGCTCACCATGGGTTTCGGAGCGGAGGTGGCAGCGCGGGTGGCTGAGAACTGTTTCCACAGTTTGGACGCGCCGGTGATGCGTGTGGCGGCCAAGGATTGTTTCGTGCCCTCGGCGGCCACGCTGGAAGCTGAGGTGTTGCCCTCGGCAGCCGACGTCCAGGCCGCCGTCGAAAAACTGCTGGCGCATTAAGCCAGCCTGCTCAGGTCGGAAGGCCCGGGTCGCTGGTATCGGCAAGCTGCTTCGAGTCGCACAGGAATTGCCGCCTGTTCCCGTTCCGATGACACTCCGACGCAAGGTCGGAATCTCCGATGGCACAAAATTCCTGGGGGCTAAATCGCGAAGAGTACTCTCTGTTGCGGAGTCTGAAGACGCCGTCGGGCGTTCAGGAGTTTCTGGAGTTCCAGGTCCATTACAATAAAGAGCGCGACGGGCCCACCTGCCGCTCGCCTCGCCGGGTGCTGCGCGACCGTCTGGCGCAGTGCTTCGAAGGGGCGCTGTTCGCCGCTGGCGCCCTGCGCGTCCTTGGCTTTCCGCCGCTGCTGCTGGACCTGGAAGCGGTGCGCGACGACGACCACGTCCTGGCGGTGTTCCGGCAGCACGGCTTCTGGGGTGCCTTGGCCAAGTCCAATTACGCGGGGCTGCGGTTCCGCGAGCCGGTCTATCGCAGCCTGCGGGAACTGGCGATCTCCTACTTCGAGCACTACTACAACCTCAAGGGGGAGAAAACGCTCCGCACCTTTTCCACCCGGCCCGTGAATCTCGCGCGCTTTGACCGCATCTCATGGATGAGCACCGAGCAGAATTTGTGGGTCATTGGTGACCACCTGGGCCAGGTCTCCCATACCCCGCTGCTGGCGCCTTCGATGATTCGCGGGCTTTCGCGCATGGACCGCAGATCGTTTCGGGCCGGCCTGACGGGCACCGTCAAGTAAGCCAGCGGGGGAGCCATGGTCACCCGGCAACGGCAATTGGCGCAATTGCCTTAGCACGGCGGTTTTGCTCAACATGCATCAATTTTTACTAAGCGGAGCTAACCAAATGACGGAGAAGGGAAAACCCATGACCAAACCATTGAACCTCGCAACTGGGACCATCAGCAAGATCGGCGCGATAGGCTCAATCATCCTACTGATCGTATTGGCATTGCCCTTGGTTGCCCAAGAGCAAAGGAGCCTTCGGGGACCAGAAGGTTTCATCCCGCCGCCGATCCATCCGACCGGCGCAGAACTTGAAACAAAGCTGCTGGCACCGGGCGTCTACGGCCTGCTCTCGACCAAACCGTTCGTGGATAACAGTGGGTTCATCGTTGGGGAACGGGGCGTGCTAGTGATTGATGCCCACATCAACGGGGAGATGGCGGGGAAGATCCAAACAGCAGTCCGCCACGTGACCGACAAGCCGATTCTTTATCTGGTCAACACCAACTACCACGGCGACCACACATTCGGGAACTACGCCTTCCCCGACAACACGGTGATCGTGGCCCATCGCGAGACGGCCGAGCGTATGCGCAACTTCGAGGAAGAACAACAGTTCCTGTTGGCCACTGTAAACAACGATCCAACGGTCTACGCCGACGCGCGCTTGCGTTTGCCCGCTGTGGTCTTTGACGACTACCTGCGGCTCGACCTGGGCGGCCGCGAAGTGGAGCTCTATCACTTCGGCCATGGCAACACACCGGGCGATACCGTGATCTACGTCCCGGAAGCGCGAGTTGCTTGGACCGGCAACCTAGTGGTGGGCGAAGGAACCATCCCTTTCTTGCTTGAAGGTAACCCGCGCGCCTACCTGCAAACCATTGCCCGCTTTGCTGAGACTCTCGCGGTCGAGCGCATCATCCCCGGCCATGGCGCTCCCACCTCGGGCCGAATTTTCGGACGCTACCTGAGCTATCTGACCGAACTTCTCCAGTCGGTGCAAGACGCTGTACAGGCAGGGCAAAGCCTTGAGCAAACGCTGGCTGGTCTGCCACTGGAAAAGAAGTATCGCCCGCCGGCCGATGCAGGTCTGGAACAGGTCGATCGTCTACTCGCAGGTTTTCACCTCTGGAACGTGCAGAAGACCTACGCCGAATTCGATCGGCGATAATCGCGATTGACTATTTGCCGCCTTGAAAGGACAGGCAGCCTTGACCCCGGGCCGCGACCGTCAGGGAGCGGTTGCCAGAGCCGGAATTCAGGAGGGAGCTTATGATTCGACAGACGCCGAAACTGACGCACCGGGGCACGCGGGCCATCGTCGATGCGGCCGAAGCCAAGGCCCGGGAAATTAGGGTGCCGCAGTGCATCGCTGTGGTTGATGAAGGCGGGCACCTGCTGGGCTTTTCTCGCATGGACGGCGGAAAGATCTCCTCGGTGCGGGTAGCGATCACCAAGGCCGTCTCGGCAGCGACGCGGCGCTCGCCAACCGGACCCATGCCCAGCGCCGAGGACGCCAGCGTCCTGCTGTCCATCGGCCTGCCACTGGCCACGGGCGGCACCATCACCCCGATCCGCGGTGGGCTGCCCATCGTGGTGGATGATCAGGTGGTGGGCGGCATCGGCGTCAGTAGCGGCACTGAGGAGCAGGACGTGGAGTGCGCGCAGGCTGGCCTGGCCGCGCTCAAAGCTTGAAATCTAGGTGCCATCTGAGCTTGCTGGCGCGCCGCCAGGTTTCAGCCATTGGTCCCACCAGGCAATGACCTGCCGGTACCAGAAGGCGCTGTTGGCCGGCTTCAGAATCCAGTGACCCTCGTCGGGGAAATAGATCAGCTTGGAGGGCGCCTCCATTCTTTGCAGCGCCGTGTACATCTGCAACCCCTGGCCAATGTCCACCCGGTAGTCAAGCTGGCCGTGGATCACGAGTGTGGGGGTCTTAAAACTCCTTACGTAGCTGCTGGGTGACAGCCATCGGTAGAGTCCCGCGTTCTCCCAGGGTGCGCCCCGGAACTCCCACTCCGGGAACCAAAGCTCTTCCGTGGTGCCGTACATGCTCGGGAGGTCGAAGACGCCGGCATGGCTAACGATGCAGCGGAAGCGCCCGGTATGACCGGCGATCCAGTTGGCCATGTAGCCCCCGTAGGAGGCCCCGGTGGCGCCGATGCGCGCAGGGTCCACGTAGGGCAGCTTCTCGACGTAAGCTACGCCGTTCATGATGTCCTGGTAAGCCTGGCCGCCCCAGTCAGCATTGATCTCATCCGCGAACTTCTGTCCGTAACCGATTGATCCACGACGATTTACCATTGCCAGCACGTAGCCGGCTGCGGCGAACGTCTGCACGTTCCACCGAAAACTCCAGCCGTCGCTCCAGGCGCTTTGCGGCCCGCCGTGCAGCAGGAATATCACGGGATACTTCCGGCCGGGGTCGAAGCCGGGCGGCTTCAACAGCCAGGCGTGGATGGGAGTGCCGCCGGCACCGGTGAAGGTGAACGGCTCGGGGGCGGAGAGATGCGTGTCGGCTAACAGCGGCTCGTTCAGACGCGTCACGGGCTGAGGCTCGGCGATGGTGGCGTTGCTTGTAGCGCCGGGAGCTGGCGCGCGGAATATTTCATTGGGCTGCTCCATGCTATTGCGGGTAAAGACCAGCGTGCTCCCGTCGGGGGTGATGCTCAACCCGCCGTTGGTCGCACCGGTGACAACGGGGCGAGGTTCTCCTCCGGTCACGTCGATGGCGAGGATGGGATGGGTGGCGCGATCCCCCGTGCCGAAGTAGACGCGGCTGCTGTCCGGCGACCAAACCAGAAAACCGACGGAGCGGTCGTAGGTCTCGGTGAGGTTGATGTGGCGGCCTGTCTTGCGGTCATAGAGCATGAGCCGGAAGCGATCTGCTTCGTATCCGGGCCGGCTCATCGCCCTATACGCGATGTAGCGCCCGTCGGGCGAATACACGGGCGTTGCATCCCAGGCGGGATTGGAAGTGAGCTTCCTGGCCTTGTTTGGTGTGGAGCCCGGCGCGGCCGGGTTTCCGCCGACAGGCACTAGAAAAATGTCCTTGTTGGTGCTCAGAGCCTCCGCAGGATCCAAATTGGTGGTGTAGGCCACCTCACCACCGTCCGGGGAGAAAGCATATTCATCCGGGCCCCCCAGTGAAAACGGAGGGACATCGTACTCGCCGGGGGTTAGGTCAAGCGGCGTTCCGCCGTCGGCGGCAATCAGAAACAGGTGGCGGCGCTTGTTGTCCTTGTAGGCATTCCAGTGGCGAAACAGCAGCCGGGTAAAAACCTTTGCCCGTACTGGGCGCTTAGCCAGCCGCTGCTTGCGCCGCCGGTTGCACTCCATGTCAGGACAGTCGGGGTAGACGGTGGAAGTGAACAGCAGCTGACGGCCGTTGGGCGACCACAGGACCCCGCCGGCGCCGCCCGGGACATCCGTCAGCCGTCGGGCCTTGCTGCCGTCGGCTTGCATCAGCCAAATTTGCTGCGATCCGTCGCGGTTGCTCAGAAACGCAATGCGCCGGCCGTCGGGCGACCAGCGCGGCCGCTGGCTGCTGGTGCCCTCGTGGGTGAGCTGGCGCGGCTCGCCGCCCTCGAGCGAGACCGACCAAATCTGGGACGGCTGCGTATTCTTCTCCAGATCGGGAGTGACCACCGTAAACAGCACGGTGCGTCCGTTGGACGACACCTGAGGGTCGGAGATGCGGTGAAGCGCCAGCAGCTTTTCCACAGTGAACGGCTTTTTATCAGCGGCCGGCGATGTGGCGGCCAGCAGAACCAAGGTCCACAATCGGATGAATTGCATGTGCCTCTTCTATCACAAACATGCCACGGACAAGGCCCTGGATGGCGCAGCGCGTGGGAACCCATTGGCTTTGGCCGCGCCGGGTGGGCTATACTAAGTTGGTCTGTGTTGGTCTGTCACCGGAGAGGTGGCCGAGAGGCTGAAGGCGGCGGTTTGCTAAACCGTTATAGGGGCCTAAACCTCTATCGAGGGTTCGAATCCCTCCCTCTCCGCCAGCAACAACTTACGCGACATCTAGGACGACCTGGAGTCTCAGGATGAGCCCTAATGGCAATCTTTTGGCAATCTCCAATCCCGGATTCGCTCAGGCTAGGTTGCGATGCTGGTTCTCAATGGCTGCCCGTAGTGCGGCATGCGTCCTCCGGGCGGCTTCTTCCTGCATCCCAGGCAAAAGGTGGCCATAGAGCGGCCTAACGTCTTGCATTAGCCGCTGCTGGAACGGAGCGACGAAGGATCGCAGTGTAGCAGTCGGTCTGGATGCACTTGTTATATTGTTTCACTATTTGTGAGCAATAAGTTCAACAGGCGCAATGTGACCCGCCGTGATATTCTCAAGCAGGTTTTTACTTTTAACGGCACTATTCTCCCCCATCAAAATGTGTGTCCCGAGAAGGAGTAGGCCTCCATTGGCCGTTGTTTGTGCGTATTGCTTATAAACTCCAAGCGCGAACTCACGACGATTGTTTTCTCTGGAAACTGCAAACCCAGCATCACTCAAAGCCTGTTTGTATTGATCAAGTGTAGCTAAGTTACTTAGACTTGGTACGGTTGCCCAAGGAAGCGGATAGGTCAACTCACCGTTTCCAATCCGCATTATATCGTAGACACCAAAAGAGGTACCTAGGCGTAACACTCGATAAACGTCGGTAAACAGCTGGGTTTTGTTCTCAATATTCATGCCGGTATGTATTATGAAACCGCCATCGAACATTTCATCTTGAAAAGGCATAGCAAGTGCGCTCCCGTGATAAAGCGTGACCTGCTTATCCAGCCCGACCCACGTACATAAAGCGTTTCCTGTGTCGATGTATTCTTTTGTTAAATCAATTCCGGAAACGTGAGTGTTGTACTTGTTTGCAACAAACCGTGAAGCGCCTCCTAGACCGCACCCTACATCGAGAATATGATCTTGTTCAGAAAAGTTGAGTTGACTTAGAAAATGTTCAGTTGCTTGTCGTCCGCCAATATGGAACTCATCAACAGGAGCCAGATCTTCAATCGTTACGCTATCAACCGTTTTGCCAAGCTTAGCGAGGGCAGCTTGAATCGAGTTTAGTAAATCTCCGTGGGTATAATGTTCTGACACAGCTTTATCATTTGACATCATCGGTCTCCTTTTACCTGCCGCCTCCGGTCGAGGGCGCTGTGCAACCCCCGCGCGCCGCTGCCGACAGGCACCCGCAATTAGGCCGCCGCTCAACCTGAGAGTCAAGGCTACAGCACCCGGCTGAGCTGTTCGAGCCTTGGGTGCCGGCGAGATACCTCCTTATCAGCAGCAATGCCAGATAGGTCTTCCCTAACGGGCGGAAGCCACACCATTCAGGCAGAACATCTAGCCTTCCTGAAAGGATAAGTAAACCCTAGCCGACAAGGCGGGCCCTATCTACTCTCAGCTATTGAAGTGACGCTGCCTCAAGGTAGGCACTTGTCCGGTAAGCCGACTATTCGGGAGTTGGCAGCCGGACCGGAAAGAACTGGAGGGTTAGGGGCAATCTATCCAGCATTGCTGGTGGCAAGGCGGTATCTCGTGCCGCTTGGACTCCGCCAGTACAGCAGCGGAAGATCACCGGCGCAACTGGCCGGGTCGCCACGTTGACTTGCCTGCAGGTAGGGCGTAGCCGAATCGCCCCGCGCGTGGTCGCCGTGGACAACCAACCCGCTGTCGAGCCCGCCATGATCTCACCTGTGCTGCGACCACCGGATCGTGGACGGCGCCCGGGCGGCGCAGTTTCTGGACACCCTGGCCCGGCGCATCGAAGAACCACGCGAGTGGCCCGAATAAACGAGCAATGATTCACAAGTACCAAATGTACATTGGGGTGGATAGCTAACCCCCTAGTGGGGAAGTATCTGCCGAATTGGACTCTTCCATCTGTTGACGTGGGTGGGAGGGAGTGGGCCTTGCCTTACGGCCAAACGCCTTTAGGTGTGGCGCAAGGCTGACTATGCGCATACACTCCTCCCAAGTCTTTACTGTGGGAGGGAGTATGCGTATACGTGATTGGCTTTCACAGGGGTTCATTACCGTGCTGCGAAGCGTCTTAACAACGAGTGCGGCGGTACTTTTCTTTTTAGGAATCCCGTACGTCCCGCAGTTGGCCAAGGAAATAGACATCCAGGCGCTGCCTCCTGCGGCAAAGAGCCAGGCTGATTTCTCGCGCGACGTCGAGCCGCTGTTTCGGGAGAGGTGCTACGCCTGCCATGGTCCGCAGCAGCAGATGAACGGGCTTCGCCTGGACGACAAGGCGGCTGCGCTGGCCGGAGGTTACTCGGGGGCGGTGATCAAGCCTGGCAACAGCGCCGCAAGCACGCTGATCCACCTGGTCGCGGGGCTGAAAAAAGATCTGATCATGCCCATGGGGGGGGAACGGCTCACTCCGGAGCAGGTGGGTTTGCTGCGCGCGTGGATCGACCAGGGAGCGGAGTGGCCCGAGGAACAGGGCGCAGCAGCGGAGGAACTGCCGAAAGCGCAGAGCACGCATTGGGCGTTCCGTCCGCAGCAACGCCCTTCGCTTCCCAAGGTGCGCAACCAGGACTGGGTTCGCAATCCCATTGACGCGTTTGTTCTGGCGAAGCTTGAGGCCGCGGGCGTCGAGCCGTCGGAGGAAGCAGACCGGGTGACTTTGATCCGGCGTATCAGTTTCGATCTCACCGGTTTACCTCCGACCCCGGGGGAAGTGGCCCAGTTCCTGGCTGACCAGCGTCCGGACGCATATGAGCGGCTGGTGGAGCGCCTGTTGGCCTCCCCTCACTACGGAGAGAGATGGGCGCGGCAGTGGCTCGACTTAGCGCACTATGCCGACAGCGACGGGTATGAAAAGGACAACCTACGGCCGCATGCCTGGCAATGGCGCGATTGGGTGATTCAGGCGCTGAACCGCAACGTGCGTTTCGACCAGTTCACGGTTGAGCAGATCGCAGGAGACCTGTTGCCCAATCCCACGCTCCAGCAAAAGATTGCCACCGGGTTTCTGCGTAACACGCTGACCAACCGGGAAGGGGGGATCAACAAGGAAGAAGATCGCGTGAAACAGGTGGTGGATCGGACCTCGACGGTGGGGACCGTCTGGCTTGGCGTGACGATGGGTTGCGCGGTCTGTCACGATCACAAATACGATCCGATCAGCCAGAAAGACTTTTATCAATTGTCTGCGTTTTTCAACACCGCTATTGAACAGGATATCGAAGCGCCCCGTCCATGGGAATTGGGCGCCTACCTGCAAGGCAGAGCGGCGTATGACAAGAAGAGAAAAGCATTGTTGGAGGAATACAAAGTCGCAGAATACCAGCCCGACTGGGAACGGAAAGTGCTGCTGGCCGCGGTAAATCCGGGCGTGGATCCTCCCTATGACAGCTCCTGGAGCAGTTTGGAAATCGAACTCGAAGGCGGGCAGGAGATCGTGAAGCTCGACCCTGCCCTACGAACACCGAAGCAAAGGGACAGGCTGACCTACCATTTCGTCCGGTTTAGTCGCGAACCGTTTGGCGACATGAAGTACAAGGAACTGAAGTTTGAGGAACTCTCGGACAAATTGAAGAAGCTGAAGGAGGAGTATCCAGGACTGAGTGAAGCTCAAATTCTGGTCGAAAATCCTGACCCTCCCAAGACGCACATCTTAATCCGAGGCGATTATAAGAATCCTGGGATTGAAGTCCAACCTGACGTGCCGGCAATTTTGACCTCCATTCCCAATGGCTCAAGTCCTTCCCG
This sequence comes from Terriglobia bacterium, assembly GCA_965218055.1. Classification (GTDB taxonomy): domain Bacteria; phylum Acidobacteriota; class Terriglobia; order JAJPHL01; family JAPKYU01; genus CBDBKE01. The sequence goes on along the minus strand of CBDCKA010000002.1, from coordinate 2,504,850 downwards.
GCTCACCCTCGCCCGGTGGCTGGTTGCGAAGGACAACCCCCTAACGGCGCGTGTCTGGGTCAACCGTGCCTGGCAGGAGCTGTTTGGCCGCGGGCTGGTGGAAACTTCGGGGGACTTTGGCAGGCAAGGAAAGCAGCCCACGCATCCGGAACTGCTGGATTGGCTGGCGACCGAATTCATGGGGAATGGCTGGAACATGAAGGGGATGCATAAGCTCATTGTGGAGTCGGCCACCTACCGCCAATCCGCACAGGTGAGAGACGATTTGCAGGAGCGCGATACTCATAACAAGCTGCTTGCCCGCCAGACGCACCTCCGCCTGCCAGCAGAATTGGTCCGCGATGCGGCACTGGCCGCTAGCGGACTGCTGAACCGAACGATCGGGGGGAAGAGCGCCCGCCCGCCCATCCCACCGGGAGTGATGGAGTTGGGCTTTTGGGGTAAGGGCAAATGGAAGGAAAGCACCGGAGCGGACCGCTACCGCCGGGGTCTTTACACGATGTTCGTGCGCACCACGCCGTACCCGCAATTGGTCAACTTTGACGCACCAGAGTCTCTGCTGTCCTGCACCCAACGAGAGCGGTCCACCACGCCGCTGCAGGCGCTGAACCTTCTCAACGATCCGGTGTTTGTCGAAGCAGCGCAGGTGATGGCCGTCAGGATTCTGCGGGAGGAACGAGGCAACTGGGAAGACCGGCTGACTTACGCCTTCCGGCTTTCCCTGGGTCGAGATCCCCGACCGCAGGAAAAAGGTCGTCTGGTTGGCTACTACCAGCAGCAGAAGCAGCTTCTGGAGAAACAGGAGGAGTTGGCGGACAGCTTATTCCCCGCAATCGAGCTGGAAGGGGTTGACCCTGTGGAGGCAGCGGCCTGGTTTGGGGTCTGCCGGCTTCTGCTGAATCTGGATGAATTCATTACCAGGAGTTAATTCCTTCTAAGGATCGAGCCGGCCTAACATTCCAGGCGAAGACCTACATGACACCTGTGAGCCGCCCGATCAAGATCGCCAACTCGATCGGCGACGCAACAGGCGTTCCCATCAAGGAGTTGGTATAAACGACCAAGATCTTTGGCGAAACTTCGCTAGAAAGCTGTCACTAACCACCTGTCGCTAGAAATTTATCGTTGCATGCTGCTTCACTCCGGGGATTACTGGACGAATAGTCGGCAAACCGGAGCACCGCCGCGGGCGCACCGCCGAAGATGCGCCGCAAGATCTGTGGGAGTTCTTTCCTGAGAGGATAAGTAAACGCGGACAAAACTTACACCCAGGCGGCAGATCCTTACATGCAGGAGGAGTTCGTTATGCCAACCGAAGCTGAAATCATAGCCAAAGAGCGCGAAGCGTTGATGAAACTAATGGACACGGGATCCACACGGATACCCCGCCGTCAAGTGGATGAGAACATCTTGATTGCCACATGGAACATTGCTCAGTTTTCCAATAAAAAGAAGAGCCGGGCGCTGCAGTACATCGCCGACATCTGCGAACGTTTCGACATCGTTGCGATCCAGGAGGTGAAGACCGACCTCCGCGGGCTGGCCCGACTGCAGAAATTACTGCCCGGCAATTATAAGATTCTGGTGTGCGATCCGACCGGAAACTTCGAGCGGATGGCATTCCTGTACGACAAGCGGACGGTTATCAGCACGGGTCTCGTCTGCGAAATTGGCTTTAGCGGGACAATTCTTCAACCAACCGCTTTCCAGTTCAATCGGATGCCCTATTGTGCGTCGTTCCGGGCCGGACGTTTCGACTTCGTCATTGCATCGGTCCACATTGCTGAGGGTTCCAGGCATGGAGCGGCCGGACACGCTCTTCGGGAAAAGGAGATCGACGAACTGGTCAAGTTCGTCAAGAATCGGTCGGGACAAGAGACGGGCAAGGCTTTCGACCGCGACTTCTTTGTTGTCGGTGATTTCAATATCCAAAGCGACGGGGACCGTTTTTTCAAGGCACTCACTCGGGGACCCGACCCGAAGTTCGGCATGCCGCCGGGCATGAACACGATGAACACCAACTTTTCGCAAACGAAGCCGTTCGATAAGATTGCCTGGCTGCCTCGGCCAGACTTCAAATTCTCGGGCAAGTTCGGTGTCGTCCCATTCGGCAAGGTTCTGTACAAAGAGCCCGGACAACCAACTAATGCTGCGCGCAAAGAAATCAGCGATCATCTGCCGCTATGGACCGAGTTTAAAGTTAACAAGCTGGCCCAAGAATTGGATCAGATCATAAACCCTGGTCAATAGGGAGGCAGCGACATCTGCAGGACTTCAGCGACTTCGAATGACGGATTACAGGCGAGATTGCACGCCCGTCGCACCGGTACCAAAGGGGGCAAGGCTGACGGCCGTGTTCTGAAGCGGTGTAATGAATTCGCTGTGCACGGCGACAAACCGTTCCAGTTCAGTCCGTCCGTCTGGCGCGAAAAACGCCGCAGGGTTGCAATCTCGACTCCTCCTCTGCTCTAAGAAAGGCACGTCGCTTTATGCCAAGCCCGTACCAGAAACAGGAACGCACCACGAAGCGCGGCCGCACTCTTCCAGCGGTCACGCGTCAGGAGACGGTTGCGGTCGCGGTCGCGGCGCCCTCAGGCCATGGCAGCCGTCCGAACTTCCGCCCGCGTGCGAGGCAGGCTCTCCGGGCAGCGCTCCTTCAGGAATGCAATCAACTTCTCGCGGACGTGGCAGCGCAGGTTCCAGGATGCTCCCGAGTCCACAGAGCTCATCAGCGCCCGCAGCTCCATGGTGTGCTCGGTAGCGTTGGTAACCTGCAGATTCCAGACCTTGCCGTCCCACAGATCCGTAGATTGCAGGATACGGTGGAGCTCCTCGCGCACCTCCTGGACCGGCACGCTGTAATCGGCGTAGACAGAAACCGTCCCCAGGATGTCTGCTGCCGTGCGTGTCCAATTTTGGAACGGGTGCTCAATAAAATAAGAGAGCGGCAGCACCAGCCGCCGCAGGTCCCAGATGCGCACAACGACATAAGTCGGGTTAATCTCCTCAATCCATCCCCATTCCCCTTCGACAATGACCACGTCGTCGAGCCGGATGGGCTCCGACAATGCGATCTGGACTCCGGCGAGGAGGTTAGAAAGCGCCGGCCGTGCGGCCATGCCGATCACGATGCCCACCATGCCCGCCGAGGCGAATATGCCGGCGCCGACATTCCAAACGCGTGGAAAGGTCATCAACATCAGAGAGAGAGTCACGACACCAACGATGACCACGCCAATGCGCCGAAGGACTCGAACCTGCGTTTGGATCCGACGTGCTGCCAGATTGTCCTTGACGTCAACCCTGTATTTGATGGCAATGAGGTCGTCAAAGACCTGAAAGAGCCGCACAATCAACCATGCAACCGCGGCAATCAAAGCCAGGCCAAGCCCGTGGCGGATTGCTCCAACCGGACCCGGTGGGAGCGGCAAAGCTACCAGAATCAGAAAGACCCCCAAAAGCGGGAAGATCAGCCGGGCCGGTTTTCGTCCGTACTGGATCAGCAAGTCGTCGACGCGGCTTTCGGTTCGCGCAGCAACCCGCTTCGCTGCAGAAAAGACGAGATAGTGCCCGAGCAGGGCTACCAGAACCGCCACCACCAGGATGGCCCCTGAGTACACCCATGCTACCCAACCAGCCGCACCAATCAGGAACTGTTCCATTTCGCACTTCCTCCTTAGAGCAACTTTCTCAGAGTAACCTTAGCTGATTGCCAACTTTTCCAACACATGCCTCATGCTTGTCTCGTCCCGAGCCCTCCTTGGAAACCGCCGAGACGTCTGGCCCATGCTCGGCCACTTATTTTCGCCAGATTCTCTCCAACTAACATCAACAATCGGCATCAACAATTGCCATCAACAATCGGCGTAATTTCTCCTGTCCCGCAAAATGGGCGCGCGCGCCACATAGTAAGGCCGCGGTGGGATTTTCCGTGATTCCCTTCCCCCGGCAGCCGCATTGCGGTTCCTTCAGACTTGCTGTAGCCTGAGCAGAGGCATCGGTTCCCGGGCAGTCCTCCTCGTGAAGAAAGGAAACGATATTGTCCAAACAGCCGAACCGTCAACCGAATCGACTCATCGAGGAGAAAAGCCCCTACCTGCTCCAGCATGCTCACAACCCGGTGGATTGGCACTTCTGGGGTGAAGAGGCATTCCGCCGGGCGCGTGAGCAGGACCGGCCTATCTTTCTCTCCATCGGCTACTCCACCTGCCATTGGTGCCACGTCATGGAGCGGGAATCGTTCGAGGACGCCGAGACTGCCGAGATGATGAACCGCTGGTTCGTCAACATCAAGGTGGATCGTGAGGAACGCCCCGACGTGGATCGCGTGTACATGACCTACGTGCAGGCTAGCACCGGCAGCGGGGGCTGGCCGATGTCGGTGTGGCTGACCCCGGAGCTGAACCCGTTCTACGGCGGCACCTATTTCCCGCCCGAAGACCGCTTTGGACGCCCAGGATTCCGCACTGTACTGGAGAAAATCGTCGAAGTCTGGCAGCAGCAGCGCGACGTCGTGGTGCGTTCCAGTGAAAACATGACAGCGCAACTGCGGGCGGCGGTGGCCGTCTTCGGGCGACAACTGGTGGACAGCACGGTGCTCTACCGCACCTTCAAGATCTTCCAGCAGAGCTACGACCACAGGCACGGCGGCTTCGGGCAGGCACCTAAGTTTCCTCGCCCGGTGACCCACAATTTTCTGTTCCGCTACTTTGCTCGTACCGGCGATGAAGAAGCCGCGCGCATGGTGCTGGCCACCCTGCGGGCCATGGCGAACGGTGGCATGTACGATCATCTGGGCGGCGGCTTTCACCGCTATTCAGTGGACGGCTTTTGGCACGTGCCGCACTTCGAGAAGATGCTCTACGACCAGGCGCAGCTGGTTGCCAGCTGCCTGGAAGGCTACCAGATCAGCCGCGACGAATTCTTTGCCCGGACCGCGCGGGAGACAATCGAATACGTGCTGCGGGATCTGACCGACTCTGCCTCGGGCGCCTTCTACTCGGCCGAAGACGCCGACAGCCTGCTGGAAGCCGGGCGCCCCGAGCGCGCCGAGGGCGCCTTCTACGTTTGGACGCAAGCGGAAATCGAGCAACTGCTGGGCGCCGACGCCGAACTGTTCAAATCCCGCTACGGGATCAAGCCCCAGGGAAACGCCGAAGATCCGCACGGCGAGCTGGCAGGCAAGAATGTGCTGCACGTGATGCGCTCGCTGGAGGAGATGGCGGCCGCATTTGGAAGGAAGCCCGAGGAGGTAGCGGAGGCGCTGGAGGGCGCCTGCCAGAAGCTGCGTGCGAGTCGCGAAGGCCGCCCGCGCCCCCACTTGGACGACAAGGTGCTTTGCGCCTGGAATGGTTTGATGATTTCCGCGCTGGCGCGGGCATACCAGGCGCTGGGGGATGAGCCCGGCGCCTCGCGCTACCTGGACGCGGCACGCCGAGCAGCGCGCTTTCTTGCTTCCACACTTTGGGACGAGCGTGAGGCGACCTTATACCGGCGCTATCGCGACGGCCAGGTGGCTTTCCAAGGATACCTGGAAGACTACGCGTCCCTGATTCAGGCCCTGCTGGACCTCTACGAAGCCTCCCTGGAACTGGAGTGGCTGCGGTTGGCATCCCGGCTGACCGAGCGAATGACGGAGTTGTTCTGGGACCCCGAAGGCGGCGGCTTCTTTGCCACTTCCGGCCGCGACCCTTCGGTTCTGCTTCGATTGAAGGATGACTACGATGGAGCCGAGCCCTCGGGCAACTCGATCGCAGCGCTGAACCTGCTGCGCCTGGCCTCGATGCTGGACCGTACGGAGTGGCGCCAGAAGGCGGAGCTGACCCTCCAGGCTTTTTCCGGGCGACTGACCGAGGCACCCCACGCGCTGCCTCAGATGCTGGTTGCCTTCGCATTTCTGCAGGATGAGCCCGCGCAGATCGTCATCGCCGGCGAGCGCGATGATCCGCACACACGGGCCTTGCTGCGCGTGGTGCACGAGCGGTTTCTCCCCAACAAGGTGCTGTTGCTGGCCGACGCCATGGCGCGCGCCGAACTGGGTCCTACCCTCCCTTTCCTGGCCGGCATGATTCCACGCAATGGCCGATCCACCGCCTACGTCTGCCGGCATTACGCCTGCGAACAGCCGGTGGAGGAGCCCGCGGCGCTGCGCGAATTGCTAGGCGCCGCTCCCGGCCCCCCTGGAGGGTTGCACCCGGTCTCGTGGACCAGAACTGCAACTCATTGAAAGAAAAGCGCGTATGGAATGCTCGGCGGATCTATGCTAGCCTAGCTTGGGGTAGCGAATGGGCATCGACCAACGCAAGCAATCCCGCTTGAGCGTCAGCATGCAGGCGTTGATCAAGGGCACGGATCGCTTGGGCCAACCCTTCGATGAAGCCGCCAATTCGGAGAACATCAGCCGAGGCGGCCTGGCGTTTCTCACCAAGCACGAATTGGAGCCAGGAGCTGAACTCGACATCGTGATTCCCCGGCCGCCCATCGGTCCGCGGGAGCAGGCCCCCTTTTTCACTACCGGAAAGATCATTCGGATTCTGCAGGAAGGCGAGGAATTCCGCGTGGCCGTCGAGTTCACCGGACCGCAGTTCCGCACGTTTGTCAAGGAAACGTAGTCGCCAGTTTCCAAAAAGCCCCAGTCTCTGAAAAACCTTGGATTGAGGACTTGTAAAAGCGAAAAGCGCGGCCGCAAACCGGCGGGCGCTGATTCTCGCAGGACAGGAACGGGCGAGCTTATTCTCCTCGCTCGTACTCCCCATACGCCTGGCGTTTGGAGATGCCGCGTTCCCGAGCCACCTTTTTGAGCGCGGCCATCCGATCCAGTTTTTGCTCCCGCATGATTTGCTCGATGCGCCGACGCAACAGCCCGCGGGCGACGGGCTGGGGCTGCTTCTCGGCGCCCCGGATCAGTAAAGTGATTTCGCCCCGCGCTTGAGCTCGCCGTCGGAGCTGCTCCAGCACTTCCAGGCAGTGCCCCCGGAGAAATTCCTCGTGCACTTTGGTTAACTCGCGGGCCACCACAACCTTTCGGTTTCCCAGCTCCCGATGAACGTCCTGTAGCGTCTCCACAATGCGATGCGGGGCTTCGTAGAAGATGAGCGTTTTGTTCTCCTCGCTGCACTCCTGGAGCATTTTACGCCGCTGGGTGCTTTTGGCCGGCAGGAAGCCGGCGAAGCGAAAGGCATCGGTGGGCAAGCCGGAGACCACCAGGGCAGCTACCGCGGCGGAGGCCCCGGGAATGGGAACCACCGGGAGATGGTGGCGAATACACAGTGCAATGAGCCGGTAGCCGGGGTCGGAGAGGCCGGGCATGCCAGCGTCGCTGACCAGGGCAATCCGGGCCCCCTGTTCCAGCTCGAGGATCAGTTCAGCGGCCCTGGTCAGCTCATTGTGCTCGTGGTAGCTGGTCGTGGGCGTGCTCAGGTGGTAGTGTTGGAGCAACTGCCGCGTCCGGCGGGTGTCTTCGCACGCCACCAGATCCACTTCCTTCAGCGTTTTCAGAGCCCGCAGGGTGATGTCCCCCAGGTTGCCGATGGGGGTGCCCACGACGTAGAGCACTCCCGCGAGTTGCTCGCTGAGGTTGCGCTCGGCTTCCGGACTCGGTTTGGGTCTCCGCTTCATTTCATCCACAACGCTCCGACCGAGTGATACCGCCAATCCGCCCACCTTGGAATGGGCAGATGGAATGGTCTCATGCACTCATCCTAACTCACAAGGCACTAGTTGCCGATGTAGCGCGCATAGAGACTCCGCGCCACACCGGGGTCGGTGGTCCCCTTGATAATCGCACGCCCGTCGGGAAACAGCGTCATCTCGTAAGACGCGACAACGAACTTCAGTACAAACTCGTTATAACGCACCTGGCCTAACGGCTCGAGACGGGCGCTCAACAGGTCAAAATTCAGAGGGCGCTCGCGCTCGTGAATCTGCACCGAATTGCGGCCACACAAGGTAATGTGGGCACGGCGCTCGCCGGCCAGGTGCCGGAACTGGCGGCCCACACACACCCGGCAGCCGGCGACCGGCCCGCCCACCCGGAGCGTGTGCACCCGGTTTTCCCACACGTCCACGCTGAACAAGCGCGCTTCCACCCGCTCCAGCGCCCCGCTCAGTACCTTCAGGGCGTCGGCTACCTGAAGTGATGCCACCGCAGCCGCTGCACTGCTGAGGATGCCAGCCGTCTCGCAGGTTTCACCAGCGTCTACCGGAGGCTCCGGGAACAAACAGGCCAGGCAGGCGGTGCGCCCCGGCACTACCGGCATCGTCGCGCCGGAGCTGCCGACTGCGGCCGCATAGATCCAGGGAACCCCCAGCTTGACACAGGCGTCATTCATTAAGTAGCGGGTCTCAAAATTGTCAGTGCCGTCCAGGACGACGCCTGCTCCCGATATCAGTTCCTCGACGTTCGCGGGCGTGACATCGGCCACGCGACTTTCCACTTCGACGTCGGAATTGATCCGGCGCAGATGCCGTTGGGCAGCGGTCGCCTTGGGCAGCGATTCGATGGCATCGGCCTCGTCGAATAACATTTGGCGCTGCAAATTGCTGGGCTCCACGAAATCGCGATCCACCACGGTCAGGCGGCCCACGCCGGCGCGGACCAGGGCGTTGGCGCTGAAGCTGCCTAGCGCGCCGCAGCCGATGACCAGCGCGCGCGACGCGCGCAGGCGCCGCTGTCCTTCCCGCCCCAAGCCTCGAAACAACACCTGGCGCGAGTATTTTTCTTCCACGGCATCTGGCACGGGACCATTATACTTCTTGAAGAGCATGCGGGGCCGTCCCGGCATTGGCAACGCAGCTGGCTGCAGCGGGGTGCGAGTTTTCCCCGTCCAACCGAGAATGGTGCTCCGTCCGATATTCAGCTTGCTCCTCACCTCCTTCTTGCTAGCCGGCCTCTTGCTAGCCGGGCCGCTTTTCTCGGACGAACTGGAAGGGCTGCCCGTTCGCGAAATTCGCATCGAGACCCAAGCAGCCATAAACCAGCAGCACCTGCAGGATTTGCTGGCGATCCAGCCCAACGATGCGTACAGCGCGGGTAAGGTCCGGCAGAGCATCCGGCAGCTTTACGCTACCGGGCGTTTTCTCGATATTCAGGTGGACGCCCAACGCCAGGCGGATGGCCTCACGCTGACCTTTGTCACCAGGGAAAACCACTTTGTGGGCGGTGTCTTCGTAGCAGGCGTGCGGGGGTCTCCGAACCGGGGGCAACTGGTCAACGGCACGGGGTTGCAGTTCGGCGAGCTTTGGACGGAGGGAAAGCGCGAGCGGGCCGTCGAGGGTCTGCGCCGGTTGCTCGAGGAGCATGGCTTTTACCAGGCACGCATCGAGCCTCGGGTCGAACTGCATCCGGAAATCCAGCAGGTGAATATCCATTTTGACATCCAAGCGGGCGAGCGCGCTCATATTACCCAAGTGCAGGTCACGGGCGCTCCTGGCTTCCCTCGGGAAACAGTTCTGCGGGCTGCCAAGCTCAAGCCGGGTCAACAAGTGACTCCCCAGCGACTCCAAAAGGCGGTCCGGCGTCTGCGAAATTATTACAGGAAGAAAACGTACTTGGAAGCCGACATCGGCGTCGCCGAGCGGCGCTACCTTCCCGAGGAAAACGGGCTGCTGCTGATCCTGGAAGTCAACCGCGGCCCCCAGGTCGAGGTCAATGTCGTCGGGGCCAAACTCTCCGGCAGCAAGCGCCGCGAGCTGCTCCCCATTTACACTGAGGGTAGTGTAGACGCCGACCTTGTGCGTGAAGGAAAGAACAACTTACAAGACTTCTACCAGCGCCGCGGCCACTTCGACGTGGAGGTGGAGGCTCACATCCGCGAAGAACCCAGCGCCAAAGAACCTAACGATGGAAAGGTGGTGGTGGAGTATCGCGTTAACCCTGGCCCCGACCATCAGGTGGAGTTGGTGGAGATCAGCGGCAACCATTACTTCGACACGGCCACGCTCCGGGAACGCATGTTGGTGGCGGAGAAGGGTCTGATAAGCGACGGCCGTTTCAGCAGCGATTTGCTGAGAAGGGACATGGGCGCGATCCAGAACCTGTATGTGGCCAACGGGTTCCGCAACGTGGAGGTCACCTCCGAGGTGCTGGACAACTATCGGGACAAGCTAGGGCACATCGCTGTCCGCGTTCGCGTGGAGGAAGGTCCGCAGATGCTGGTGCGGAAGCTAACCATCGAAGGCACCCAGGGAATCCCCGCCCAGGAGCTGCGGACGCGTGTAGCCTGCGACGACGGGCAGCCGTTTAGCGATTTCAACGTCCTGCTGGACCGCGCGACCTTGCTGAGCCAGTATTTCAACCGTGGCTTCCCCGAGGCTACCTTCGGCTGGGAAGTCAAGCCGGTCAATGGCGGGCAGGAACAGGTTGACCTGATTTACAAGATTTCTGAGGGAGCGCGGCAGTACATCGACCAGGTGTTGATCAGCGGACTCGATACGACGCGCCGCCACATTGTGGACCAGCAGGTTTTGTTAGAACAGGGCGAGCCTCTCAGCCAGTTAGATATCCTGGAGACCCAGCGCCGGCTCTATGACTTGGGCATCTTCGAAAAGGTCGAAATTGCAGTGCAGAACCGGGAGGGCAAAGAGAAGTTCAAGAACGCCATGGTGCAGATCGAAGAGGGGGGGCGCTACACGGTATCGGTGGGTGGCGGTGTCGATGTCGCCCGCTTCCGCGGCGCGACAGAGGAGGCGACCGATCCGGAAGGGGAAGCCGGCATCAGCCCGCTGGTCTCGTTTGAGGTCACCCGGCTGAATTTTCGCGGCCGCAACCATACGCTCTCTTTCAAGTCGCGGCTGAGCCGGCTCCAGGAGCGCGTGTTGGCCAGTTACACGGCCCCGCGGTTCTGGAACGAGCCGCGCCTGACGTTGCTGCTTAGCGGGTTCGCGGAGCGCAGCTTCGACGTGCTGACGTTTGCTTCACAGCGGCTGGAAGGTTCCGTCGCCCTGCAACAGAAGCGGGGCCGCAGCGACACACTGCTCTATCGCTATAGCTACCGCCGGGTGAAAGCCGAGCGCGATACGCTAAAGGTTTCCGTCGAGGATATCCCGCTGTTCGCCCGACCGGTGAGGGTGGGCATGTTGGGCGCCAGCTTCGTGCGTGACCGCCGCGACGATCCGGCCGACCCCTACCACGGTATGCTCTTGACCACCGACGTTGGCTTCTCCTCGGCGCGGCTGGGCAGCGAGGCAAACTTCTCCCGCTTCGTGGGCCAGTTCAGCACCTACCATAGGGTGGGACAAAATCTGGTGCTGGCCCGCAACACACAGTTGGGCGTGGCCGAGCCGTTTGGGAAGCCGGGGAAGGTATTGAACGAACAAGGCGGGCCGGATATTCCATTGCCGGAAAGATTTTTCAGCGGTGGCGGCAATTCGCATCGAGGCTTCGGCGTCAACCAGGCGGGGCCCCGCGACCGCGAGACCGGCTTTCCGGTAGGAGGCCGCGTCCTGTTACTGAACAGCCTGGAGCTGCGCTTTCCCGTGTCGGGCAAGAAGGTCGGCGGCGTCCTTTTCCATGATATGGGGAATCTCTTCGCCAGGCTGGACGACATCAGCTTTCGCGTCAAGCAACGCAATCTCACTGACTTCAACTACATGGTGCACGCGGTGGGCGCCGGGGTGCGCTACAAGACCCCCATCGGGCCGTTGCGCCTGGACCTGGCCTGGAGCATGAACCCGCCGGCCTTCGTGGGATCGGCCGGCACGGGTCGCCTCAACAATTTCCAGTTCTTTTTCTCGATTGGGCAAACTTTCTGATGAAACGCGGCGCTGGACCCATAGCCCTCCTGCTCCTCATGCTGCTGCCAACCCGAGCGCTTCCAGTCATCGTGGACCGGATCGTGGCCACCCTGGGACAACGGATCATCACCCTCAGCGATGTCTGGGAAGACTACCGAATCGAGAGCCTGCTGGAGCAGCTGCCGGTGGAGCCGTTGGACGAGGAGCACATCCGCAAGATTGCTGAGCGCCTGGTGGACCAGGCGCTCCTTGAGCAGGAGATGGAAACCAGCCGCTTCCCGGAGGTTCCGGCAGCCGAGATGGAACAACAGATGGCGGAAATTCGCAGGGATTTCCTCAGCAACGGGACATTCCAGCGCGCCCTCGAAGAATATGAGCTGGAAGAAACACAGGTCCGCCGGCGTGTCGCGCTCGCGACCCGAACTGTTCGCTTCATCGACTTCCGCTTTCGCCCGGGAGTGCAGGTGGATGAGGCGGCAATCGAACGTTATTACCGCGAAACGCTGCTGCCGGATTTGCGCGCGCGGCAAGTTCGGGAACTGCCCAGCCTGGCTGAGGTGAGCCAACGCATCAAACAGATTCTGGTCGAGCAGCGCATCAACGAGCGCTACTCCGGCTGGATCAAGGATCTGCGGGAGCAGATGCCCATTCAGTTTCGATAAGTCTTCATGTCTCGACGGGTAAAAATCGGCATCGGCGCTGGCCTGCTCGGGCTGGCCACGCTAGGGGGAGTGCTGTACCTGCGCAGCGCGCATTTCCACCGGTACGTGCAGGCCCGCATCGTCAGCCAGATCGAACGCGCGACCGGCGGCCGCGTCGAGCTGGCCAGCTGCCGGGTGAACTTCTCCGAGCTGCCTTGGCTTCCTTCGCCGCCGGAGACCACTGTTTTTCGCACCTACCTCCCTGCCCTCCAAGTGAAACTCCAGCACCTGGTCATTCGGGGCCGGGAGATGGACCCCAAGCGCCCCCTGTTTGCCGCTGATTCCATTTTCATCTGCCTGAAGATCGCTTCCCTGCTCCGGCGGAAAATTGATTGGCGCCTGGTCCAGCTCACCCGTCCACGCATTCAGCTGCAAGCCGATAGCGACGGGCGCCTCAACATTCCAGCGCCTGAACGTGCGACCGCAGCTAAGCCACTGGCGGACAAGGTCCTGGATCTGGCTGTCAAGCGCCTGGAAGTGACCGACGGTGAGCTAATCTGGAACGACCAGCGGCTGCCAATGGAGTTTGCCGCCGAGAACCTGCTTGCAGACTTCGCCTATGACACGGAGACCGAGCAGTACCAGGGGCGCATCGCCTTTGCCACCGCACCAGCGGGATCCGCCGGCCTCAGCAGGAAGGACGGGCCGCGCACGCTGGCGGGGCCTCCCTCGAAGGTGGCCGCGGAATTGCGCCTGGGCCGCACCGGCCTTCAAATCACACGGCTGCATTGGGAGACGCCTCGCTCCAGTTTGTCGCTCAGCGGCCAGATCTTCGCCTCCGAACAACCGAGAATCCTGCTGGACTACGAAGCCGGCTTGGATGTCGGCGAGATCGCCGCCGTCAGCCAAATCAGCGAACTTCGCAGCGGCCGGTTGCATTTGAAGGGCCGGCTGAGTTACGACGCTGCCGGAAAGGCACTGGACTCTTCCACAGATCTGCGCCTGGAGCGGCTGAGCCTGGCGTTGCCCGCATTCCGGCTGTCGCGAATCTCTGGCACCGGCAAGGTTCGCGCCACGCGGGATTTCATCGAGATTCCCGACCTCCGGCTGCTTCTACTCGGGGGAGAAGTCGTGGGCAATTTCCGCGCTGATCAGTTGGGAGGAGAACCGAAACTGAGCCTGGCCGGCAAAGCTCGCGGCTTAAGCGTTTCCAGGCTGACCCACGCGCTCGCCACTCGCCAACTGCCGCTGACCAAACTGCGGTGGGCCGGCGCGGTGGACGGCGAAGTCAAGGCTCAGTTTCTGTTGGGCGCCAGCGCCGCAGCGCCGGACCTGCAAGTGGAATCGGACCTCTCGGTACGGCCGCCGAGCGTCACACCGCCGAGCCTGCTGCCTGTCTCCGGCCAGGGAGAGCTCGGGTATGCTTCGGGCGCCGGCCAGTTGGCATTGCGCAACGTTTCCCTCGAAACTCCCGCCTCGCGCATCTCTGGCGAGGGCGTGTGGGCAACCGGTCCCAACTCAGAACACAACCTTCAATTGAATCTTTTCACCTCCGACTTTCAGGAATGGGCACCACTGGTTGCTGCCTGGCGGTCAGCGGAGGCACCGCCAGCGGAGGCCCCAATTGCGCTCGAACGGCAAGGACAAGCGCAACTCCGGGGGACGCTTCGCGGTTCTGCGATCGCGCCGCGTCTCGAGGGGCGTCTGGAGACGACCGACTTCCGCTACGAGAGGACGCACTGGACAGGGTTCGCCACCAACCTGGTCTACTCACCCAAGTTACTTCGCTTGACCGACGCGCAGTTGCGGCGGGGTAGCTCCGTCGTGGGCCTGAACTTTACTGCCCGGCTCGAGCGAGGTGAGTTCACCGATGCCAGCCACCTGCACCTTGAGGCGGTGGCTGAAAACGCGGAGCTGGCCGATTTGGCTGGGCTGACGGGCACTGCCTATCCGATGACGGGGCGGGTGACTGCCTCACTCCAAGCCGAAGGAACTGCTGGCGAGGCGCAGGGCGGCGGGCGGGTCCGGATCAACAGCGGCACGCTTGCAGGCGAGTCGTTTGATCTGCTGCGGGGCGAATTGAATTTCGCCCAGGGTGAACTGCGGATCACCAATATTGCACTCACGAAGGGTTCGGGAAAGATTACTGGCGAGGCTGAGCATCGCCCGGTCGACGGCGGCTACCAGTTCCAGCTTGACGGTGCGGGCCTGGCCCTGAGCGAAATCAGCCGGCTTCGCTCCCCTCGCTTTGCCTTGGGCGGCCGGGTAGGGTTCCGCGCTTCCGGGGCGGGCGTGCTGGAGCAGCCGGGGCTCGAGGCGACGGTCGAACTCTCAGATCTGGAAGTGAATGGGGAACGAATAGGCAAGCTGACCGCGGCAATTCAGACGCGCGACGGCCGGCTCGAAGCGCGCCTGAAATCTCAGCTCGTCCGCGGCAACATCGCGGGAAGCCTGTCGGTTCAGCCGACCGGTGAATTCCCGGCTCAGGGGCGCTTGGAGTTGACCGGCGTGGACCTGGACCCGCTATTCAACTGGCTCATCCGTGGCCGCCTGACGGCGCACAGTGCCAGTACCGGCTCGATTAGCATCTCCGGGCCGCTGAAGAAACCGGAGTCGTTGCTGGTGGCTGCCGAAATCCGGGAGCTCCGGATTGCGATTGAGCAAGTCGAACTACGCAACGAAGGGCCACTGCGTGCTTCCTTGCGGGACGGGAGGATCCAGATTGAGCCGGCCCGCCTGGCGGGCGCCCAGACCAACGTCTCGGTGGCCGGCTGGCTGCGTGTGATGGGGCCTCCGGCAGAGCGCGCCCTTGAGCTCCACACCGAGGGTGAAATGAACATGGCTCTTCTGCCTACCCTCAACCCGGAGCTAATCGGCTCCGGTACAGTAAAGCTGGACGCAACGGCCACCGGGACGCTCCAGCGCCCGCTGCTGACGGGGCGCGTCCAAATCCACAATGGTGGCGTGGCTTTCAAGGGGTTTCCCACCGGCTTGAGCAAGATGGAAGGCTCGCTGCTGTTCGACACGCGCCGGGTCCGCATCGAGAAGCTCACAGCCGAGGCTGGCGGCGGTAAGGTGCTCCTGAGCGGTTTTATGGAATACGCCAACAGTCCGCCGGTGTTGCGCCTGCAAGGCGAGGCTGAAAGGGTTCGCCTGCGCTATCCCCCGGGCACCAGCTCGCTGCTCAATGCCAGCCTGAGCCTGGACGGGACGGCGGAACACAGTGTGCTCACCGGCAATGTGGTGGTGACCCGCGCGAACCTCAGTCCACGTTCTGACGTGGCCAGCATCCTGGGCTTTGTCCAGGAGTCCGGGTCCACACCAGTTGCGACGCGCGTGCTGCACACCCTGCACCTGGATGTGAAAGTGACCTCCTCTCCCGGCTTGCGCCTGGAACTTGCCAATACACACGATCTGGAGATCCAGGCCAACCTGCGGCTGCGCGGCACCGCGGCCCGGCCGGCCGTGCTGGGCCGGATCGAGCTTCTGCAGGGAGAGATCTTGTTTGCAGGGATCCGCTATATAGTCGGTCGGAGTGATATCAGCTTCGTGGACCCGTTCCGCGTCAAGCCCGAGGTGAACTTGCACCTGCAGACTCGCGCCCAGCAGTTTGATATCTTCATCACGTTGAACGGACCACTCGACAGACTCAACGCCACCTATCGCTCTGAGCCGCCGCTGCCCGGCAGTGACGTTCAGGCGCTGCTGATCACCGGCCGGGCGCGGGAAGGCGCGACCGCCACCCAGCCCGCGCAGTCATTCTCGACGGTCGGCACAAGTGCCCTCCTGGAGCAGGCGCTCACCGCGGCAGTCGGCAGCCGCATCGAACGCCTGTTCGGGGCGGGTCGCGTAAAGATTGCCCCGCATGTCGGGGGCCCACAAACCAATCCGGGGGCTCGGCTCACGGTGGAGCAGCAGGTAACACCCGACGTCAGGTTCACCTACATCACCAACCTGACTTCCACCCAGCAGCAGGTGATTCAGGTGGAGTGGACCATCAACCGGCGCTGGTCATTGAACGCCGTCCGTGACCGCAACGGACTGTTCGGCGTCGACTTCAAGTGGCGAAAGCAGTTCCGCTGACAGGCTTGTGTGGTTTAGAAACAACGGCGGGTCCACCGGCGAAGCCCAGTATGCGCGGCGGCGGGCCGAGATGGTGGAGCACCAGCTCCGCGAGCGCGGGATCCGCGACCCGCGGGTGCTGGAGGCCATGCAGGCCGTGCTGCGCCACGAATTCATCTTGCCCGGGTATCGCTCGCATGCCTACAAGGACCGGCCCGTTCCCATCGGGGCCGGCCAAACAGTCTCCCAGCCTTACATGGTGGCCGTCATGACCGAAGCGCTCAACCTGCGCGGTTCGGAAAAAGTACTGGAAGTGGGCACCGGCTGCGGCTACCAGGCGGCGGTGCTGGCAATGCTGGCAGCCCGGGTCTATACCATCGAGCGGGAGCATGAGTTGCAGGAAACGGCGCGCCGCACCCTGGAGCGGTTGCGAGCCGCGGGCTTTTCCGCTGCCGAGCGTATTGAGTTCCTCGAGGGAGACGGCAGCGAAGGCTACGCGCCCGCAGCGCCCTACGACGGCATCCTCGTGGCAGCCGGCGCGCCCGCCGTGCCGCCCAGCCTGGAGCAGCAACTGGCCGAAGGTGGCCGATTGGTGATCCCCGTGGGGGACCCCCACACGCAGACTCTCCGCCTGCTGCGTAAGCTTTCCGGGCAGCTGGCCGGGCGCGCCATCAACGAATGCCGCTTCGTCCCTCTGGTCGGAAAGGAAGCCTGGCCCGAGTAACGGCAGTGTTCCGGAGGAGCAGCGGGAAAAACTGGACAGGCACGCCGCCATCCTGACACCTGAAACCTGATCTCTGCTATACCGCGGCGAAGCCTTCCTGACTGAAGACGATCTTCTCTGCGGGGAAGTGGCGTGCCAGAGCCTCAAGAAGGACGAGATGGGCGTCGGGGGTGAACCAGTCAGCGTAGCCGAGCCGGGCCAACAGCTCGCCCACGCCCAGGCGAACGGTGCGGCGGCCGCCGCTGCCATCGCCGGCAAAGAAGGTGTCCACCAGCACCCGGGTGACCCGGCCTGCCAGCAGCGCCGCGAGACGGGCAGGATTACAGGGCAGCACCGGCGCCACCGCCGCCTGCACCCGCAGTCCGGCCTTGGTCAATCGCTCCAGCGTGGCCAGACGCCGTTCCACCGAAGGGCTCAACGGTGTCAGCGCCTGGCGGACTTGCTCGTCGTCGGTCTCCAGCGTCAAGGAAACCCAGAGCTGATCGCGGAAGCGGATCAGCAGGTCCAGGTCGCGCTCGACTAACGGGGAGCGCGTCTGCAGCAGCACCACTTCAAAAGCCTCCGGCATTTCCGCCAACACTTCCAGTAGCCCGCGTGTCAAGCGCAAGCGCGCCTCGGTCCCCTGATAGGGATCGGTGCTGGAAGAAAGGAAAATTCGCGGACGCACGCCGCCGACGTTGAGCCGGGGCAGTTCCCGGCGAAGCAGCTCGGCGGCGTTGGTCTTGGCCAGCACCCAGTCGCCCCAGTCTCGCCCGCCTCCGGCCTGTGCGACCGGCAGAGCCCGCACGTAGCAGAACGGGCAACTGCCCCGGGCGCCGAAGGCACAACCTACGTAGGGGTTCAACGAGTGCGTGTAGCCCGCCAGGAACCCTTTTCGCTGTGCAGTCAGAATGCCCCGGGCGCGGATTTCCCTAATCTGCGCGGCCATAGAGCTTCTCCCTTGACTATACGCGACTCTACTACGAGGGGCCACGTTGGCGATCCCTTCGCTGGGCGGGACAACCCTCGCGCAGAACAACCCCGATGGGATTTCATTCGACAGGCGCGAGTAATTTTTCTATCCTGGTATGGGGACAGGCAAAAATGCTTGTCGCCTGGGCCGCGATTTTTCGATGGGCGCCTACTACCGCACCACCTCTTCCATGGGCTTCGGCGGGTTTACCATGACGCCCGCCGTAAAGCTCCTGCTGATCGTCAATGCCGTCCTGTTCGTGATTCCGGCCCTGCTGGGCATTAATCCAAACCGCCTGTGGCTCTTGCTGGTACCCGGACTGGCGGTGCGGGGAATGATCTGGCAGCCCTTCACCTACATGTTCTTCCACGGCGGCCTCTCGCACTTCCTGTTCAACATGCTCTTCCTGTGGATGTTTGGGACCACAGTGGAGCAGACCTGGGGGACGCGCCGCTTCCTACGTTACTACCTGGCCTGCGGAGTCGCCGCGGGAATGGCCGTGGTGGTGGTAGGCCTGATGGAGGGGACACGGCAGGCGCTCTACACGGCCACCGTCGGCTCCTCGGGCGCCATTTACGGCCTCATCCTGGCCTTCGGCTTGTTATTTCCCGACGCCCCCGTCTGGTTCATGTTCTTCTTCCGCATGCCAGCCAAGTACTTCGTCATCCTGCTGGCCTGCATCGAATTCTTCCTGCAGAGCACCCAACCCGGCACCACTATCAGCCACATTGCTCACCTGGGGGGCATGGCCTACGGCTTTGTTTACATCAAGTACTTCCTGCGGGGTCGGGCGTTGAGCTATTCCCACCGCCGTCCGTCCCGCTCCTCCCGCCTCGACTTGAAGGGCGCCTATCAACGCTGGAAGCTCCGCCGCGCACGGAGAAAGTTCGAAGTTTACATGCGCCAGGTCGAACGGGAAGATCCTCCCGATAAAGACCGCTGGGTACACTGAAAAATCGTTGAGTGGAAACCACAACTTTGGCTATCCTGCCGTTGCGAGAAAGGCCAAAACGAAAAGCTCGACTGAGCGAAGAGGGTGAGCATGTCCAAGGTTCAGTGCGGTGCTTCACTGAGAAATCACAGAAGAACGGAACATGGTAGCATGTACATCCGGATCATCTTGGCGATGGCAACATTATGCTGCGTCCTGCCTGTAGCCGCGTTAGGACAGCAGGCTGACGCGGCCGGGTCGGCCGATCACGAAGCAATCTCGCGCTACAAAGGTTCTGTTTTGCTCTTCTACGACGAGCAGGAGTATGACGCTTACCTGCTTCCACTCGGAGGCTGGACTCGGGCCAAACGAGGTTTCGAGTCTTCGCGGACGGTCGAGGGCGAAGTCAGGCGGCGATCTTATGTCGCTCCGGAAGGCCCCACGGTTCTGGCGGTTTATCGCAACTTCGAAAGGGCGGTTCAAAATAGCGGGCTGAAAATCCTCCATGGCTGCACCCAACGGAACTGCGGCCGCAGGTTTGCAAGGAGTCTCATTCAGACGATGCCAGACCGGCTCATCCCGAAGGATCACTATCACAACTTTCACGCACTTCCTCAGATGGCGTATATCGCCGCTGAAGGAGAGCACCAGGGGCGACCTGTATGGGTTTCCATTGGCATAGGCACGGTGACGGCAGGAGGCTCCCGTTATAGGGATGCAGACAATCGACGTCGCAGATTTGCTACCGAACGGGTCGTGTTCTTCATTGATACGATCGAGGGCGCCGAGATGGCGACGGGCATGGTAACCATCTCCCTTGACAAACTGGCTCAGGCGCTAGCGAACGAGGGAAAGGTGGTTCTGGATGGCATTTTCTTCGATACCGGCAAGGCCGCTGTGAAACCGGAATCCGACAAGGCCCTCGCCATTATCGCGGATTACCTGAAGGGCAATTCAGCCGTGACTTTTTTCGTCACCGGACATACGGACGGTACCGGGAGCTACCAGCACAATCTGCAGCTTTCCGATGCGCGGGCAAAGGCAGTGGCGGCGGCGCTGTCACAGAAATACGGCATTGCCGCCTCTCGGCTTCAGGCGGTGGGCGTCGGTCCCGTAACACCCGTGGCAACTAACGAGACGGAAGAGGGCCGCGCCAAGAACCGGCGGGTGGAATTGGTCAAAAGAGCGAACTGAGCGGCAAGTCTCGCTATGGATCAATTGAGACCCAGAAGGACTGTCTGGGCAACCCCAAACGAGTCAGAAGGAGAGTCCTGAGAAGCAAACGTGATGCATCTTCTTGGTTAATCTCGGGAAGCTCCTACTGGACGTTCTTGAAGTTCACGATACTCAGTTGAGGACACTGCAGCTCGCCGGGCTGTTCACGCCTTCGGTGCTGGCGAGATACCGTTCATACTCACAAGAGCCGGTTCCCGATGTGTGGCACTGTCATTAGTGGGGACTATGGGGGCTTCCGACGATACTGGGGATCCGGCAGCATTCTACCGCCTCGCAGGGGGCGTGCTCAAACTGCACGGTCGTATGGCAGATGCGGAACTGCTGTTCCAGCACGGCATTCACCTGGCGCAAGAGTGCCTCGCTCTCGAGAAGCGGAATGTCGGGGATGCGAACATGGCAGCTCAAGGCCTGGGTCCTGGCGCCCAGGCTCCAGATGTGCAGATCGTGCACGTCCTCGACTCCCGGCACACCGCGGATGGCCGTCGCGACCTGCTCGAGCTCGATCCCGCGCGGCAGGCCCTCCAGCAGGATGTTCAGTGACTCGGTGACGATGTCCCAGGCGGTCCACACGATCAGTCCAGCAATCACGATGCCGAGCAGCGGGTCGGCGGCGCGCAGGCCGGTGGCGTAGATCACTGCGGCGACCAACACGATACTGAAGCAAGTCAGCGTGTCCGCCCACATGTGGACCAGGACGCTGCGCGGAGCGCGCTGGCTTTGGGAGGCGCGGCGAAGCGCTGAGGAGATGAACCAGTGCATCAGCACTCCCGCCGTGCCCATCGCCATCATCACCGTGGTGTTCGGGGCGTTGGCCTCCGCGGGCAGCACGAACAGCCGGCGATACCCTTCGTAGAAGAGAAACCCTACCAGCCCGACCAGGGAAAGTGCAGCGACGAACGCGGCGAGCACGCTGGCACGCTGGTAGCCATAGGTTTTCCTTTCGCTGGGGGCTTTGGCCTGCACATACCAGGCAAACCAGGTGCCCAGCAAAACCAGGGCGTCGGAAAAGTTGTGCCACGCGTCGCTCACAAGCGCCAGGCTGCGGGCCCAGTAACCCGCCGCCAGCTCCACCCCGAAGAACGCCAGGGTGGCCAGCGTGGCCATCTTCAGCACCCAGCCGGGAGTATGCGCTCCGCGCTCGTGTGCCGGCATGGAATCCAGTTTAGCGCAGCCGGGAACGGCCCTGCTCCAGTTGCAGCAGGAATTTTTTCATTCGAAGGCCGCTAGCGTACCCGCCAAGACCGCCATCCGCAGCTATGACACGATGGCAGGGAACCAGAATCGCGACCGGATTCCAGTGATTGGCCATGCCCACGGCTCGAGCGGCGCGCGGGCGCCCGATGCGGTGCGCGATGTCGGCGTAGGAGCGGGTCTCTCCGTAGGGAATTGAGCGCAGCGCCTTCCAAACCTTGCGCTGAAAAGGTGTGCCCCGCAGATCGAGCCGCACCGGGAACTTCCGGCGACGTCCAGCGAAATATTCAGCAAGCTGCGTCTCGAGCTGCCGGGTCTTCTCTCTCGATCGGATCCACTGGAGACGAGGCTGCCGTTGGCCGTTAGGATTTCCTGGCTTGGTGGAGGACCCGCGTCCAGCCGCAATTTGCAGCACTCCCTTTTCCGTACAGCAGATGGTGAGCCGCCCCACGGGAGAGTCCCTGATGGAGTAGTAGACAGTTTCCATGCAGGCAAATCTAGCACGTGTCAGAGTCGCTTGGCGACCTGTAGACGACTGACTTGGCATATCTGGCCTGTCTGGCTGGCCTGTATATAATGATTCCGTGACGCCGGTTCCAGAAATCGTCATCTTGGGCGGAGGGCTGGCCGGCTCGGAGGCCGCCTGGCAATTGGCCGCGCAGGGATTGCCCTGCACGCTGTACGAGATGCGTCCGACTGACGGCAGTTCGGGCGCGTCTACCAAACAGACCGCGGCGCACAAGACCGGGCATCTGGCTGAACTGGTCTGCAGTAACTCGCTCAAGAGCGAGCAGTTGAATTCAGCGCCCTGGCTGCTGAAGGAGGAGCTGCGCCGCCTGGATTCGCTGTTGCTACGCGTCGCCGCGCAGGTGGCAGTACCGGCCGGCCACGCCCTAGCGGTGGATCGCGAGCAGTTCGCCGCTCGCGTCACCGCCGCCATCGAGTCGCAGCCGCTGGTGACGATCCGGCGCCAGGAGGTGCAGGAGGCTCCCAGTTCAGGGATCGTTATCGTTGCCACCGGGCCGCTGACCAGTGACGCACTCGCCGTTTCCATCCAGCGCCTGACCGGCAGCAAGCACCTGTTCTTTTACGACGCCATCAGCCCCATTGTGGACGCCGACTCGCTGGACTACACCCGGCTCTTCCCTGGCTCGCGCTACGGCAAGGGCGGCAAGGACTACTGGAATTGCCCACTGGGCCGGGAAGAATACGACCGCTTTTACGAAGCGCTTCTGGCTGCGGAGTCCCACGCGCTGCATGAATTCGAGCAGACCCGTTACTTTGAAGCCTGCCTGCCGCTCGAAGAGCTGGCCCGGCGCGGCCGCGACACGCTGCGCTTTGGACCGATGAAGCCGGTGGGCCTGCGCGACCCGCGCACTGGTCGCACGCCCCATGCGGCGGTCCAACTGCGCCGCGAGAACCTCCGGGCCGACAGCTTCAACCTGGTCGGCTTCCAGAACCACCTGCGCTTCGGCGAGCAGGCGCGAGTGCTGCGGCTGATCCCGGGGCTGGAAAACGCCGTCTTCCTGCGCTACGGGCAGGTTCATCGCAACACCTACATCAATGCACCCGCCTTGCTGGACCAGACGCTGGCGCTGCGGACACACCCGCGCATCTTCTTCGCCGGCCAGATCTGCGGGGTGGAAGGCTACGTGGAATCGGTCGCGACGGGCCTGGTGGCAGCCTGGCATGCGGCAGCCCGCGCGCGCGGAGAGGAACCGGTACCGCTGCCGCGCGAAACGGCCCTTGGCTCACTGTGCCACTATGTCAGCCACGCCAACCCGCGCCACTACCAGCCAGCCAACATCACCTTCGATCTGCTTCCCCCGTCGGAAGGGCTCTCGTCAGCGGAGCGCAAAGACAAACAGCGCCGGCGCGCCCGGCAGTGCCAGCAGGCGCTGGCCGCACTGGAGGAATGGAAGCTCCACCACACCGTGCTTTCCGTGTAACCCCAGGGTGTTCTTTGTGAGCCAGGAGAGAATTCTCCGCTACTGTAGTGCTTGTGGACTTCGCTTCGGCGGTCAAGCGCTACCTGGAGCAGTTGCGCGTGGAGCGCAACTGCTCGGCGCACACTCTGCGCAATTATTCGAGCGACCTGGGCCAGTTCTGCACGTTCCTGCAAGCGCAGCCTGACGGTGAGCCGCCGCTCGAGAAGCTGACCCATCTGAACATCCGCTCGTTCCTGGGCGAGCTGTACGCCGCCCGGCTCAAATCGGCTTCCATTGCCCGCAAGCTGGCGGTGCTCCGCTCGTTGTTCCGCTTCCTTTGCCGTGAAGGCCTGCTCGAGGACAACCCGGCGCGCCTGGTCTCGTCTCCCAAGCTCCCCAAGACCCTGCCCACGGTGCCAACGGAGGAAGAGGTAAACCGCTTGCTGGACGCGATGGCCGGGCCTCAAAGCGCAACGGCGGCCCCCGTGGCCCGGGTCCCGAAATCCCGGCTACAGCTGGCACGCGACCGCGCCCTGCTGGAGATGCTTTATGGCTGCGGTCTCCGCGTGGGCGAGCTGGTGGGGCTGAACGAAGTGGACCTGGACCTCGACAGCGGACAGGTCCGCGTGCGCGGCAAAGGAAAGAAGGAGCGGATGGCGCCCTTGGGAGGCAAGGCCGTAGCGGCGCTGGAGCAGTACCTGGCCACCCGCTCCTCGGCCGTCCCGGCAGCGGCCAGCAGGGACAGCCAACCAGCCCTGTTCCTGAACCAAACCGGCGGCCGGCTTACGGCCCGCTCGGTAGCCCGCATTGTCAAGCGCTATGCGCTGCTGGTCGGCGGCGATACCGGGCTGCATCCGCACTCGTTCCGCCACGCCTTCGCCACGCACTTGCTGAGTGACGGCGCCGACCTGCGCGCCATCCAGGAACTGCTGGGGCACGCCCGCTTGTCCACCACCCAGAAGTACACGCACACCAACATCAAACAACTGATGGAAGTCTACGACCGCACCCACCCCAAAGCCTGAGGTGGTCTCAGACCAAGCCGGCGGCAGCAGAAAATCGGGTGATATACTGGCCTTGGGATGTGGTCGGGGGCTTTATTGGCGGCGTTGGTGTCCGTGTTTTTAGCCCGTCTCGATCGAGCGAGGCAGTTTATCTAAGTTGGTGCCGGCGCCGCGGGCTCATCCAGCCACTCTCAAGAAAAAATGCGCACTGTAGCAACCAAATATGGGTCCGGGGCTCACTTGTTGGCCGAGATTGTGGCGGCGAAACGAGCCGAAGTGGCCGCGCGCAGCGTGCAAGTTCCCGAAGCGGAGCTGGAGCGGCAGGCACAGCGGGCTGCCGCGGTCCGGCGGCCGTTCGCGGCTTCACTGGAGCGCGCCGGACGCGCCATCATTGCCGAAATGAAGCAGGCCTCGCCTTCGGCCGGCCTGCTTCAGCCGGATTACCGTCCGGCCGAGATTGCCCGCGCCTACGAGGCCGCCGGAGCGCGAGCGCTATCGGTGCTGACTGACGGCCCCTATTTCCGGGGCTCGCTAAACCACCTGCAGGAAGCCCGACAGGCCACTGGGCTGCCCGTGCTCCGCAAAGACTTTCTGGTGGATTCCTATCAGGTGGTCGAATCCGCCGCGGCTGGCGCCGATGCGGTGTTGTTGATTGTGGCTGTCCTGGACGCCGGCGCGCTCCGTGAACTGCTGCGCCGCACGACCGAACTCGGGTTGGACGCGCTGGTGGAAGTCCACACAGAAGAAGAAGCGGATCGAGCGGCCGCGCTTGGTGCAAAGCTCATCGGGGTGAACAACCGCAACCTCTCCACCCTGGCCGTGGACGTGGAGACTTCGCTGCGCGTGCGGCCCCGCCTGCCCGCTGATTCGATCACGGTAAGCGAGAGCGGCCTGCGGTCGAGGGAGGACCTGGACCGCCTGGAAGCTGCCGGCTACCGTGCCTTTCTGATTGGCGAACGGCTGCTGACCGCCCCGGAACCCGGCGCCGCGCTTCGCGCACTGCTTTAGTCCCAGGTCCAAAGTCCAAGGTCTGTGGCGAAGGCGGGGCCTTTGCGGCAGACTTCGCACTTTGGACTTTGGACCTTAGGACTTTGGACCTTAAACTTAAAGGTATGGTGCACGTCAAAATCTGCGGCATCACTGACCTGGCCAGCGCCCGTGTCGCCGTGGAGGCCGGGGCCAACGCCCTGGGGTTTAATTTCTGGCGGCCGGGGCGCCGCTATGTCCCGCCTGAGCGGGCCGCGGAAATTATTTCCGCCCTGCCGCCGCAGATCTGGCCACAGATCTGGAAAGTGGGCGTATTTGTGGATGAGGAGCCCACCCGGGTGCTGGAGATCGCCCGGCAGGCCGGGCTCTCGGCGTTGCAGTTGCATGGAACGGAAAGCCCCGAATACCTGGAAGCGCTGGGGACCTACTTGAAGGTGAAGGCGTTCCGCGTGGACCAGGAGTTCGCTCCCGAGTTGCTGGCCGGCTACCGCGCCGATGCCTTCTTGCTGGACGGGACGGGAAATTCGCCTGGCGGCACAGGCACCACCTTCGATTGGCAGCGCGCCGTGGCGGCCAAGCAGTTCGGCCGCATCCTCCTGGCTGGTGGCCTGACGCCGGAAAACGTTGGAGAAGCCGTGCGGCAGGTGGCTCCGTGGGGAGTAGATGTGGCCAGCGGCGTCGAAAGCGCTCCGGGCAAGAAAGACGCTCAACGGGTGCGAGAATTCATCAGCGCGGTACGGGAGGCGGAAAAGGTACGGGTAGGACAGGCGTCCCAGCCTGCGCCCCGGTCGTGAGTCAGGTAAGGTCGTGAAGTCAGGTAATTGGGAGTCCTGAAATTGGGCGCCTGAGAGCAATTGTCAAACAATTGACAAGCAATTAACAAACAATGCCGAAACAGGCAAAAAGCCAGGCCAGTAGCCAAGCGAGCGGCCAAGCAAGCGGCCAGGCCAGTGGTCGCTTCGGCGCCTACGGGGGCCGTTACGTCCCGGAGACGCTGATGGCGCCGCTGGAAGAGCTGGAGCAGGCGTACCTAGAGGCGCAGCAAGAGCCCGCCTTCCATAGCGAACTGGACGAGCTGCTGCGAGTGTACGCCGGCCGGCCTACGCCGCTGTTCTTCGCCCGCCGCCTGACGGAGCATTTGGGTGGGGCGCGCATCTACTTGAAGCGCGAAGATCTGCTGCACACCGGCGCCCACAAGATCAATAACTGCCTGGGACAGGCGCTGCTGGCGCGGCGGATGGGCAAGCGACGCATCATCGCGGAAACCGGCGCCGGTCAGCACGGGGTGGCCACGGCCACCGTTTGCGCGCTGTTCGGCCTGGAGTGCGTCGTCTACATGGGTGAAGAGGACATGGCCCGGCAGCGGCTCAACGTCTTTCGGATGCGCCTGCTGGGCGCCGAAGTCGTGCCGGTTGGTTCCGGCAGCCGCACCTTGAAAGACGCCATCAACGAAGCCATGCGCGATTGGGTCACCAACGTGGAGACCACCTACTACCTGCTGGGTTCGGTCCTGGGCGCGCACCCCTACCCGCTCATGGTGCGCGACTTCCAGAGCATCATCGGCCGCGAGGCGCGCGCGCAAATCCTGGAAGCCGAAGGCCGCCTGCCCGACCTGCTGGTGGCCTGCGTGGGTGGCGGCAGCAATGCACTGGGCCTTTTCCATGAATTCGCGGACGACCCGGCGGTCAAAATGGTGGGCGTAGAAGCTGGCGGGCGCAGCCAGGAACTGGGCGAGCACGCGGCCCGTTTCCACGGCGGCAGTCCCGGCGTGCTGCATGGGACCTACAGCTACTTGCTCCAGGACGACGACGGGCAGATCGCCTCCACCCACTCGGTTTCGGCCGGGCTGGATTATCCCGCCGTGGGCCCCGAGCACGCCCAGCTGTTCGAGACAGGACGCGCCGAATACTGCTTCTGTTCCGACGCCGAGGCACTGGAGGCGTGCCGCACGCTGTCCGAGCTTGAAGGGATCATCCCGGCGCTGGAGTCGGCGCACGCCGTGGCCGAGGTCATACGTCGGGCTCCCGGTACGAGTGACCAGGTGTTGCTAGTCAATATCTCCGGCCGCGGCGACAAAGACATGGAAATCCTGGAGCGCGAGCTGCGGCTATAGGGTTAAGGCCGGTTTTGCAACAACTTGTAATGCACCAGCGTTTACCACCAGGAATAGCAAATGCCGATGGTTGAAAGGAAAATCATGGTCCGCGTCAAGCCGGGATGCCGGCTGTACGAGGATGGAGCAACCCGTGTGAGCGGGGACACGTTTTGGATTCTCGAGAGCCGGTTCCCTAGCCTGGCGGATTTGGTTGACAAGGTGGCAGGAGCGGAGCCTGTCGAGGCAGAGACGAAGGCGCTGTCGCCATCAGATAAGATAGACAAAAGGAACGTCTTCGTAATTCATGGACGCAATCGGAAGATCAAGGACGGGATGTTCAATTTCCTTCGGTCCTTGGATTTGAATCCGCTGGAATGGTCCGAGCTTGTTGCTCAAACCGGGGAAGGAAGCCCACACATAAGTAGAGTGATCCATCAAGGGATTCGGAACGTGGGGGCAGTTATAGCTCTTCTTACCCCTGATGATGTGGCTTTTCTTGACCCAACCTTCTGGAAGGACAAAGATAAGGACTGGGAAAAGCAACCCTCGCCACAAGCGCGTGCCAATGTGCTTTTTGAAATGGGAATTGCTTTCGCGCTCCACGAGAACCACACCATCATTGTTCAGGTAGGAGAACTGCGGCCATTCACAGATATTTCTGGCATGCATGTTGTTTTCTTCGATGGTTCCTCTGAGGCTCGGAACGAATTGAAAACCCGTCTTCGGACAGTCGGCTGCCCAGTCAAAGATAGCGGTCAGGATTGGCTCAATGCGGGCGACTTCTCCTTGCAACCTACAACTGAGTTCCGGTTGAATGTCGGAAACAGCACAATTGCAGGCAGTGCAGTTTCCCTTGCCTCTGGCACGGTAGCGTTGGACCTGGAATCGAAGCGTCAACTCGTGTATGCGCGTGCTGTCGAAATACTGACGAGATTGTTTGGTCAGTTCTACAAGAATAGTCAGGGGCTACCTGGCTATCTTTGGTCCAATCAATACCGAGGTTGGATGAGTGTTGCTCAACAGTTGGTAAGAATCAACGGTATGAATGGCCGTGCAGAGGCTATTACTGATCCATCTGTTTTCAGGAGCATTGACCGCGGAAAAATGAAAGCAGCGGCAAAGATTGTTGAGATGTATCTTTGGGCAGCTGACCATAACCATGACTTCATAGAAATTCGTCGGCTTTATGACTTACCCGACTCTAATCAGGTAAGAGAAGAATTCCACGAGGCTCAGTTATCCTCGGTACTTACTTAATCACTCTCGACTCTTAGCTGTAATTTATGAGCCGGATCGCAGACAAGTTTCTGGAATTGCGCAAGCGGGGAGAGATGGGCCTTGTGGCTTACATCACCGCCGGGGACCCAGACCTGCGCGCCACCTCCGAATTCATCGTGGCGCTGGAAGCGGCTGGAGTGGATGTACTGGAGCTGGGCGTGCCCTTCTCTGACCCGCTGGCCGACGGGCCGGTGATCCAGCGGGCCAGCGAGCGCGCGCTGCGTTCGGGAACCACACTGGCCGGGGTTATCGGGACGGTGGCTGAGGCGCGGCGGCGCGGCAGTCAGATGCCGCTCGTGTTGTTCAGCTACCTGAATCCGATCCTTCGCTACGGCTTTCGCCGCTTTGCCAGCGAGGCCCGGCAGGCGGGAGCCGACGGCGTGTTGATCACCGACCTCAGCGTGGAGGAGGCCGACGCTTACCTGGACCAGATGCGAGAAGCGGAACTGGACACCGTCTTTCTGGCAGCGCCCACCTCCACTGAGGCACGACTGCGCCGCATCTGTCAGGTCTCCCGCGGCTTCGTGTACGCAGTCTCCCGTACGGGCGTCACGGGACCGCGCGAGGCGCTTTCCGGGCAGTTGTTGCCGCTGCTCGGCCGCATCCGCGCTGCGACTGCGTTGCCTATGGCCGCAGGTTTTGGAATTTCGCAGCCGGAGCACGTCGAAGCGCTGCGCGGCCACGCTGATGCGGTGGTGGTAGGCAGCGCCCTGGTACAGGTGATCGAGCAGTACCGGTCCGCAGAGCGGCTGGCCGAACGCGCCCGCTCGTTGAAGCCATGCGGGTCAAAGCCCAGCGAATTGAAGAAAGGACGGGTGGGAGAGACACTGTTGCCCGTCCCACCAAAACAGTGAGAATCGTTACGTAAAACAGCATGGATCTCAGCGACTGGCGTACAAGAATTGACGAGGCGGACCGCAAGCTGGTGGCGCTGTTGAACCGTCGGGCGCGTTGCGTGTTGGAAATCGCCAAGCTGAAAAAGGCGCTGGGCCTGCCCATCTACGAGCCACAACGGGAAGACGAGATTTTCCGCAATGTGGCCGCGACCAATGGTGGCCCGCTGGACCAGGATGCGTTGCGTCGCGTCTTCGAGCGGATTATTGATGAGTGTCGCTCCATTCAGCGCCGGCCCATGGAAACCGACGAGACACAACAGTCGGAAGTGGGCCGCCAGCCCAATCCGAACCGGCCCAAAGGGAAAAAGAAGCGGAAGCCATGAAGCGCGTCACCATCGTCGGGGTTGGCCTGATCGGCGGTTCACTGGGCCTGGCTCTGAAGAAGCATGGTTTCCGGGGTGTCATCGCCGGGGTGGGACGGCGCCCCACACTGGAGAAGGCGCTGGCGGCAGGCGCGATTGATCAGGCTTACGAGAAGCTGGAACCCGGAGTTCAAGGCGCCGACCTGGTGTACTTGGCTACGCCGATCTCGACCATCCTGGATCTGATGCCTCGCGTTCGCCAAGCGGCGGCGCCCGGCGCCCTGGTGACCGACGCAGGAAGCACAAAGGCTCAGATTACGGACCGTGCCACCCTGCTGTTTTGCGACGGCCCACAAAGCTCCTCACAAAGGCCCCCTCAAAGCCCTTTGTTCATCGGCGGACACCCAATGGCCGGCAGTGAGAAACGGGGAGTGGAAAACGCCCGCGCGGACCTGTTCGCTGGCGCCTGCTATATTCTCGCTCCCCTGCTCCGCGAGCATCTGGAAACGCCCACTGCACAGGAGTTTCGCGGCTGGCTCGATCGCATTGGCGCGCAGGTGATAGTGATGGATGCCGAACTGCACGATGAGGTGGTGGCTTGGACCAGCCACCTGCCACAGCTTGTGGCCACCGCGCTGGCCTCCACGGTCGTGGAGAGGCTGGCGGCAGACAACCTGCAGTTGGCTGCTGGCGGCCTGCGGGACACGACCCGGCTGGCGGAAAGCCCCTACTCGGTGTGGCGCGACATTTGCCTCACGAACAGCGAGAACATTGAGCAAGCGCTCAGCGCCATGCTCCAAAAACTGGAGCACTTGCGGGATAGCCTGCGCTCCCGCGCGATGCAACTTGAATTCGAAGCTGCGCAGCAGCTGCGGGAACGATTGAAGAATCTGATGGAACAGGATCCTCATCCGGGACAGGAGGCAGTAGACTGAAGGCAGGGAAGCGAGGGATGGAGGCATGGGGAACGGCGTGACAAGCGAATCGAGGAGCAGGCCGGCTGAGGCGGCGGGCCGAGATTCGGAACCGCGGCCGCGCCCCGGCCTCCCGGGGGAGAGAGGCTAGCATGGAGACCCGCTCGATTGTGGTTCTGACGCTGCACGGCCCAAAGGAAAAAATCTGGGGCGAATTGGCGGCCCTAACGCCGGCTGGTATCACCGTGCGAGGAATTGAACTGGATTCGTTTGACGAGGTGCTGCGTCAGATTGCCGCCGGCGAGGCCGGAGTTGGCGTGATCTCCACTGTCTTCTACCCCATTCATCGTGTGGAGCGGATGTCCATGGACGAAACGGTAGGGGAGATTCCCTCTCTGGCGGAACGGTTTGAGAAAAAGGTAGGCCTTACGGTGGGAGAATTTCTGAGCGCTGGAGGGACCCTCTGACAGCAGCGGGGCGTCCTCGCCGAGTTCTCAACCTGCCGAACTCGCTGACCCTGCTTCGGCTGGTCGTCCTTCCGCTGATCCTGTTTTTTCTGGTGAAGGACAACCTGGGCTGGGCGCTGAGGTTGTTTCTGATAGCGGGCATCTCCGATGCCCTGGACGGCCTGCTGGCCCGCCGGCTCCGGCAGAAGACGCAGGTGGGCAAGTACCTGGACCCGCTGGCCGACAAGCTGTTGCTCAGCTCCTGCTTTCTGGTACTGGCCTGGAACGGGCGGGTGCCCTGGCTGGTGTCCGGGCTGGTGCTGGCTCGCGACGTTACCATTCTGGGGGCGGTGGTGGTGCTGTTTCTAGCCGCCGGGATTCGTCCGTTCACTCCCACGTCTCTCGGTAAAGCCAACACAGCCGTGCAGGTGGCCGCGATCTTTGCCGTTCTACTGGAGGCGGTCTACGGCTTCGGGTGGTTTCGCCAGGGCCGCGAAGTCCTGTTGCTGCTGACACCTGTGCTGGTTGTGGGAAGCAGCTTGCAGTACGGTCTGCTGACCGCGCGCAGGTTGCGGAGGCGCCCCAGCCCGCTGCCGGCGGCTACCCGCTAGTCCTCGAGGGGAAAGAACCAATTGGGAGACCGCAGTGAGACTTAGCCGCCTGGGCCGTCTGCAGTGAGGTAATTCTCCATCGAATCCAGTTGCTGCGTCAGATCCTCCACGTGGCTTTGGAGCAAGTTGCGGACCGAGAGCATGCCCAGAACCCGGCCGTCGGAATCTGCGATGGGGAGGTGGCGAAAGTGACGCTCGATCATCGCCGCCAAGGCTTCTCCGGGTGTCTTATCGACAGAGGCTGACTCCACCGAGGGGGTCATCACATCCCGCATCGTGGTGGTCGTTGGATCGCGGCTGGCCAGCACGACCCGCCGCATCACGTCCCGTTCCGTGAAAATTCCCGCCAAGCGGTCTTCCTGAACCACTGCCACCGCTCCTACCCGTTTGCTGACCATCACCTGCACGGCTTCCAGCACGGTTGTCGTCAATGAGACTACCGCGGGCGGGACCTCGGCAATCTTCAGGATGTTCATGGGCGAAAACTCTTCCTCCAGTCCCGGTTCTACCCTTAGTCTAGTGTAACTGCCGAAGCAGGTAAAGACCGTTCTAACCAGTCCAACCGGGAGTTTCCCATAACGGCACCTTATCCTGGCCATAAAATTTTTTCCTTGAAATCCCTATCGGACTGCTCTACTCTAGTGCTGTCGTGATTGATTTTGCCAGATCGCTCCTGAGCATGTATTGTTGTAGCCCGCCCATGTGCCGTGGTGGGTAGTGCCTCCTTTTAGGGAGTTGATCTAGTTTTCATTCCAGCCCGCCCGGCAACCTCCTGGGCGGGCATTTTGCTTTCCAGAGCCAGTCGAGAGCAAACGCCACCCCGGACGGAAACCGGCGGGGAGTTCTGCGGAGATAGATGATAGTGGCAAACGAAGCTTTTCGAGATCGAAAGCGGGATGAGGTGGGAGCTGCCGCATGAACGGTATTGGCGTCCTGATCGGCCTGGTTAGCGGAACTGTGGTAGGCGCCAGTGCCATTGGAAGTGGCTCCTTGGTGATTCCGCTGCTGTTGCTGTTCACCCCGGCGTCTGCGGGCACGGTCGTGGGAACCAGCGTGGCGCTGGCTACGGTGACCAAGCTGGCCGGTTATCTGTCGCATCGGCAGCTCGGGAACGTCCATCTGGGGTTGGGCCGGTGGCTCATCCTCGGCTCGGTGCCCGGGACGGCGGCGGCAGCCCTGTTGCTGTCTCAGGTGCAAGACGTGGTGCTGGTCAACGGCCAGGCGCGGCAACTATTTGGCCTGCTGCTGATCGCGCTGGCCATCGTGCTGCTGGCCGCGACCGCGCGTCCCTTTAGCCTGGCTGCCCCGCAACCACCCAGCGAAGAGCCCCCCAGCCAGGAGCCGGCCAGCGAAGGGCCGGAACCTGTGAGCCGTGACATGCGGGTGTTTGCCTTGTTGGTGGGCGCCGTCATTTCCTTTGCAGTAACGTTGACTTCGATTGGCAGCGGCGGCCTGTTGATGCTGGCGCTGCTGCTGTGGCGTCCCGCCTGGCTGGGCCAGTTGGTTGGAACTGCCACCTTCTACGGCTTGATTGCCACACTGTTCGGTACGGTGGCCCACCTGGCTCTCGGAAACATTGATCCGTACCTTCTCGCGCCACTGGCGGCGGGCTCTATACCCGGGGTGCTGTTCGGCTCTCGGCTCACCCGGCGGATTCCTGAAGTCTACTACCAGACCGGCATTGCGGCTTTGAACCTGGCCTTGGGCCTGCGCCTGGCGTGGACGGCATGAGAATCGCATACCGGAAGGAGCACTGATGACCATCGCTTTGGACACTATTCCTCAACTGGCGACACGGTTTGAAACCGAACCGCCGGAGGCGCTGTTGGAGTTTGCCTACTCCCAGTTCGGCGAGAGCATGTCGCTCGCCTGTAGCTTCGGCGCCGAAGATGTGGTGCTGGCCGAGATGGCGGCGCGCGTCCATCCGGGCGCGCGCGTCTTCTACCTGGACACCGACTTCTTGTTTTCCGAGACCCATACCGTGCGCGAGCGCATCGCCGCGCAGTACCCGCTGAAGATCGAAGCCTGCCGCCCGGCGCTGACGCCGGCCGAGCAGGCAGCACGCTTCGGGGACGCACTTTGGTCCCACCAGCCCAACCAGTGCTGTGGCATACGCAAAGTCGAGCCGTTAAAAGCTCAGCTCTCTCAGCTTTCGGCCTGGATTACCGGCGTCCGCCGCGACCAGGCTCCCACGCGCGCGAACACGCGCAAGATCGAGTGGGATGACAAGTTCGGCTTGGTGAAGTTCAACCCCCTGGCGGACTGGACCTGGGAGCGGGTCTGGGAACATATCCGGCTCCACAACGTCCCGTACAACGAAATGCACGACCGCAACTACCCCAGCATTGGCTGCACCTACTGCACTCGCCAGGTGCTCCCAGGCGAGGATCCGCGGGCCGGGCGCTGGTCCGGCTCTGAGAAAACCGAGTGCGGCTTGCACAAGTAAGATTCGGATTCGGCCAGCCAGCCGGCAATCCGATGCTTTTCTAGCGGGCTTGTGAATCTGCGGGTAGATCAGGCAGGCTAGTCCGGCTTCCCAAGCTGGACGAGCGCAGGCGGGTAGGGCGCACTGCGACGGGGCTTATTGGGGTCGAACAGCACCGTGACGACCTCCCCTGAAACTTTGGATTCGGTAGTGCCCTTTCCGCTGACCTGGTTGCCTGTCGGGTCCAGGAACTGGTAGGACACGTGCTGGTTCATGTACATCTGCGAGAGGTCGGTGACTAGCGCGCCTGTCAGCTGGCCCCACCGGAGAAGCCTTCTCTGGAGCAGGACAACCCAGCCCATCAGCCCCAGGAGGGAGAAGAAGAAGACAGGCACCAGCAGCGCACCCCAAAGCGGCAGCCATGGGTCGCTTTCCTGGGGCAGGCGACTCTGCTCCGGGCTTGAGGCGACGTAACGCACGGGTACAAGATCCCCGACACGGATATTCTCGAAGGCCCTACCGGACAACATGGCACGGCGCTCGTAGGAGCGGCCGTTGGCCTCAAAGCGGTAGATCACATATCGCCTGGTTTGCCCGCGGCGTCTAGGCTCCAGCCACTTCTTCACAATCTCCGCCTCGGTGTTGACGCCTTCGCGCTCCAGGCGCTGCTGGCGCTCCTCACCGTGGAGGGTGTCGGTGATGGCCCATGCGCCAAGGAAGAACCCCAGGGCGAACATCAACAGGCCAACGCCTAGCACAAACATCCCTGCTCCCGTCAGCCGGACCGAGCGCGGCAGGGGGAGGGCGAGCAGCTCGGCAGGCGCGCGCCACTGACTCTGGACAGCCAGCAATTTGGAACGGTCAGGGTTTTGAGCCACGTCCAAATTTGCGAAGCCGCGGGCAAAGCTCCTGGACCAGTTTCAGGAACGCTTCCATCACCGGGCAGATGCACTTGTCACGATGGTGAATCAGGCCCAGCTCACGCACCAGCTTCAGGCCTTCCAGCGGGATCAGGCGGAGCGTGCCGTTGGCTGCCTCCTGCGCCGCGAAGCTT
Organism: Terriglobia bacterium; assembly: GCA_965218055.1. GTDB lineage: Bacteria > Acidobacteriota > Terriglobia > JAJPHL01 > JAPKYU01 > CBDBKE01. Next base: position 2,469,440 of record CBDCKA010000002.1, on the reverse strand, counting down.
CGGCTGATCAGGGAAATCCCCAGCCCCACAGCTACGAATTTCTTGATGGCCTCGACGCTGGACAGCTCCAAGGAGACGCGTGGCTCCAGGCCGCGATTGGTGAACATCCGTTCGAACAGCGCCCGAGTCTGCCCTGTACGTGGGAAAATGAACGAGTGGTCGGCCAACTGCTCCAACGTCACCGACCGCTGGTCAGCCAGCGGATGCCGGGGAGGGACAATCACTGCCAGCTCGTCGCGGAACAGAGGCAACACCGCCAGGTCCTTCTCATCCACCGGCAAGGAAACCACAGCGAAATCAAGCGTATTGGCCAGCACGCGCTCCACCAGCTTGTGGGTGAAGTTGCGGTGAATCCGCAGGTGTACTTCCGGATAGCGCGCGCGAAAGGCAACAAACACCGGCGGCAGCACGTAGAGCGAGGTGGCTTCGTTGGCTCCTACTGCCAGCCGCCCGTGTGGCACGTGACGCATCCGTTCCAGAGCTTCCCTAGCCAGGCGGCGCAGCTCGGTCAGCTGCACGCAGTGCTCCAGCAGGATGCGCCCCGCCGACGTCAGCTCCACCTGCTTGCCCGCCCGGTGGAACAGCTTCTGCCCTAACTCCTGCTCCAGCGAACGCACCTGCTTGGAGATCGCCGGCTGCGTGCGGTAGAGATGCTCGGCGGCCCGTGAGAAGCTGTTGTGCTTCGCGATCTCGATGATTGTGTCTATCTGGTCGAAATCCATCTTTGGCGCTCGCTGTTCAAATTCCGTCCTTCCAATTTCGTCGAGGCCGGCGGTGCAGCTCCCGCTCAGTGCCCGCTCAGTGCCTGCTCAGTGTATGATAGCTAACGGCTCCCATGAATTTTGCCCAAATGCGAGCGGTGGTGGAGGTTGCCCGGCTGCGCAGCTTCTCTCGGGCCGGCGAAACTTTGGGCCTGACCCAGCCGGCCATCAGCTCGCAGGTGCGGCAAATCGAGGAAGAAGTCGGCTACCGGCTCTTCGACCGCCTGGGGCGCAGCGTGCACCTGACTCAGCCAGGCATGGTGCTGCTGGAACACGCAGCGCGAATGCTGGACCTGCGCCGCCAGGCCATTCAGTCCGTGGCCGACCTGCGCCGGCCCTCGGCCCGCTTGAACATCGGGGCTACCGAATCCATCTGTCTCTACGTGCTTCCTCCGGTGCTGCAAGAATATCAGTCGCGCTATCCGGCTGTAGCCATCAGCATCTTCCGGCATACGACCGACCGGATCGTCCGTAAGTTGGTTGAGGGCGCCCTGGACATCGGCTTCATCTCGCTGCCCACCAGTCACCCCGACCTGCGCATCATCCCCGTCCTGCGTGACCGCTTGGTGGTGGCCCTACCGCCGACTCATCCACTGTCGAGCAGGCGCTCGGTGTCTCTGGAGGAACTGCTGGATTTTCCCTTCATCCTGCCCGAGATGGGCCGCACCCGCGACGCGCTGGACCGGATCTTTCTCCTCCACCGGCACCGGTTGAAAGTGGCATTTGAACCCACCGGGATCGTTCTGGCCAAACGCCTGGTGGCGGCCGGCATGGGGATCACGATCATTGGCGAAACCTATGCCGCCGAGGAAGCTGCCTCCGGCAAGTTTAAGCTGGTGCCGCTGCGCGGCCCCCGTCTCGCCCGCGAAATCGGGGTGGCCGTGCGTAAGGACTACCAGTTGCCGGAGGGTGCACGCGCCCTGATTTCCGTGGCCCGCAGACTGGCTTCCCGCGCCAAACGACGACCCGCGCGGCGGATTCGCACAATGGCCGCCGACAGGAAAAAGTGAGTTCGCACGCGATCTTTACTTTCCGCGCGCTCTACGCGGGCGGACCCGCGCATTCGCGGCTCTCATCGCGGTCTACCCCACTGCGGTCAATAGGCAGGCGAAATAGGCGCTGACTACAGGCTTAGCGCGCTTTGGCGAACCCGTGCGCGTAGCGCGCTGGGGAGGCAAGCTTCACCAGTCGTTCGTTCTCTCCTACCTTGACTGGATGATGAGGCGAAATTGGGGGAGGCTGCGCCACCTTGCCGGAGTCGTTCCCGTTCCAGGTCCAGTAATCTTTGCCCCAGCGGTATTTGAGAGCGCCATTCACGGCCAGGTTGGCAATCCAGAGGATCAGATCGCCACGATTCTTCGGCATACCCAACCGCATGAAGATCGAGCGGATGGAGTAAAAGCGGCGCCAGGCATGGTTCTTTTCAAAATGTAGCCGCTCGGCGGTGAGCAGCGGATGGTTGAAAACGATCGAACCGAGGTCATATTTCGACCAATCCCGCTGAACGATCCGTTGCTCTTCCTCAAACTGGTGGAACAGGGCCGTGCCGGGCAACGGTGTCAGCAGCGAGAACTGCGCGAACTCCATCTTGGACTTCTCAATGAAATTGAGAGTCTCCCGAAACACGTCCAAGCCATCATTGTCAAAGCCGAAAATGAAGGATCCCCAAACCTTAATTCCGGCCGCGTGGATGCGGCCAATGTCGCGCATGTACTCGTCGGGCCGGTTGACACCCTTGCCCGCGTCGCGGATGCTCTTATTAGAAAAGGTCTCAAAGCCAATGAACACTCCATGGCAGCCGCTCTCCTTTGCTAACCGCATCAGATCCTCGTCGCGAGCGAAATTGATAGTGACCTGGGAAGCCCATGCCAGGTTCAGCGGCCGAAATGCCTTGAATAGGTCCTTGGCCCTCCGGGGCATCCCGATGATATTGTCATCGACGAAGTAGATAAAGCGGCTGTCCAAAGCGCGAACCTCTTCCACCACCTTTTCCACCGGGCGGAAACGGTATTGGACGCCCGACATGGTGGTGACCGAGCAGAAGTTGCAATTGAAGGGGCATCCGCGGGTAGTTTGCACGGAATTGAAAATCACGTAGCCCTTCGGGTCCAGCAAGTCCCTGCGTGGAAGCGCAATTTTGGCCAGATCGATGGGTTCCGGATCGTGATAGCGGGACTTCATCCTGCCGTTCGCGAAGTCCTGGACCAAATCCGGCCAAAGCTGGTCGGCCTCACCCAACACCACTGAGTCGGCGTGCTCGGCGGCCTCATTCGGGCACATCGAAGGGTGAATCCCCCCCAACACAACCGGGATGCCTCTGGCACGGTACTGGTCGGCAAGAGCATAGGCAGAAGGCGCCTGCGCGGTCATCGCAGTAATCGCCACGAGGTCGGCCGACCTTGTGGCCGGCACCGCACCCAGGCAGCCATCGTCAATGGCGACTTCATGCTCGGGCGGGGTGAGCGCGGCCAGGGTCGCCAGGTTCAACGGAGGAAACAACGCCCCTTCCGCCGTAAAGTTCATACTGTCGGAGATCTTCGAGGCGTGGCGGAAGAACTTCGGAGCGGCGTACATGTTCGAGTCGTTGTGAGGATTCACAAACTGGATTTTCATAGGCCTGCTACCCCCCCCCGATAGTGAAAAAGCTAGCGAAGGCTAGCATAGAAGACTACTTAAGTACACCTAAATTAAGGTAGTGTCTCAATTTGGGGGATAGCGGTGCTTAGCGGTATTCTGGAAGGAGCGCTCCGGAACAAAACGCCCTTAAGTCCACAGGCCGGGGACCAGCAGCCGGTGGTGCGCTGGTGCTGCCACAGGGCAGATTACTCGCTGATGTCAGGCCGCCACGGTTGCGAAACGCAATCGTACCAGCGATAGCTTACGCTTGTGCCGGCTCCGCCGTGCCGGAAGCGGCCGCACCCGAGCCACCCGCAAACTCCTCCATCGCCAGGTCCAGTGGCGGCTCGCACAAGAACTCCAGCCCCTGCATCTCCTCCAGCGCCGCTCGCACGCTGGCCTGCGGCGCCGGCTCCAGGGTGATGACAAACGGCAGATGGTGCTTGTCCCAGCCGCGCTCCTGAATCACCGCGTCAATGTTGATGCTGTGACGCGCCAGAACGGCGGCCAGTGCGGCAATGATGCCCGGCCGGTCGCGCACCACGAAGCGCAAGTAGTGCCGCCCCACCGGACCGGAGGCCGAAGAAGCTGCGTCGAGCGCAGAGGGAACAAGCTTGGGTGTCTGGTAGCCCAGCGGGGGAACGCGCCGCCGGGCGCCAGAGCGCAGGTCGCGGGCAGCGCGGATCAGGTCGGCCACCACCGAGATACCGGTGGCGTCGCCGCCAGCGCCGCGCCCGTAGTAGAGCGTATCGCCACCGCGGCGCCCCTGGACCCAAACGGCGTTGTACGCCCCATCCACTTTGGCCAGCACATGCTCCAGGGGGATCAGCAGGGGTTGCACGGAAAGGTCCAGGCCCGAGTCCTCCCCTCGGCGGGCGGCGCCGATCAGCCGGATGGTCAAGCCCAGCCGATTGGCGTAACGGAAATCCAGGGGACTGACCCACGTGATGCCGCGGCAGGCGATGTCGCCGGCGACAACCGGAACGCCAAAGGCCAGCCGCGCCAGAATGGCCAGCTTGTAGCGGGCGTCGTAGCCCTCCACGTCGGCCGTTGGGTCGGCTTCGGCGTAGCCGCGCGCCTGCGCTTCTTTCAGGACGTCACCCTGTTCCCTTCCCGTCTTCTCCATGGTGGTCAGGATGAAATTGGCGGTGCCGTTGAGAATGCCGAACAGTGCCTCGATCCGCTCACCTGCCAGGCCCTCGCGCACCGCGGCCAGCACCGGGATGCCGCCAGCCACCGCGGCTTCAAACTCCAGACCGAGGCTGCGCTCGCGGGCCAGCGCCTCCAGTTCCGCACCGGCCTCGGCGATCAGGTTTTTGTTGGCGGTCACTACGGGCTTTCCCGCCTCCAGCGCCACAGTTACGATCTCGCGCGCCACCGTGGTCCCACCCACCAGTTCGGCGACGATATCCACCTCGGGCGAGGTGACTACCTCGCGCCAGTTCGGCGTGCGGCGCACGCCGGCGGGCAGCCAGCTTATCTCGCGCTGGTGAATGTTGCGGCTACAGACGGCGGCGATTTCAATCTCGAAACCTGCGCGCGCCCGTATCTCTTCCCGATGCTCCAGAAGCGCATGGGCAGCTCCCTGTCCAACCGTTCCGAACCCAACGATTCCAACCCGAACCAAGAATCCCTCCGAATTCCGACCTCTCCTCGTAGCCGCCCCCGCGTCCTCCACGGCGAGCAATCGGCCGCAGAGTGCGTTGCGGGGTCGGAGGAAAGGCTAGGTGCAATTGATGGCCGCGGTGTTTGCGGACCATCGTGGCGAATCCTCTGACGCCTCGAGCAGCGCGGCGTGCACGACCCGCACTGCCGCCGCCAGCGCCGCCTCCTCCACGGCAACGGAAATGTTGGTTTCCGTGGCGCCCTGGGCAATGGCGATCACGTTGATCTGGCTCCCCGACAGCGCCCCGAACAGCTTGCCGGCGATCCCCACGGCGCCGCGCATGCCGCTGCCCACCAGAGCCAGGATGGCGATGCCAGACTGCACGCGCAGCGGACGCAGGTAGCCGTGAGCCAGTTCGACGGCGAACGCCTCCTCCAGCCGTCGCTGGACCGCGTCGGCGTCGCGTCGCAGGACGGCAAAGCAAAAGCTCTCTTCCCGCGAGGCCTGCGACAGCATCAGCAGGTCCACCCGGTCGTGGGCCAGCACCGACAGGGCCCGGCCCATAATGTGCAGCACGCTCAACTGCCCGCTGCTTTCCATGGTGAGCAGCACAGCCTGCTTCAGCGCGGTGACCGCGCGGGCGCCCGAACCGCCATCCAGCCCAAAGGCGCCTCGCGGCGCGATCACCGTACCGGGCAGCTCCGGGCGAAAGCTGGATTTGATCCACACCGGGATGCCCCGCGCGGCCAGCGGCGCCAGCGTCTTCGGGTGCAGTACCTTGGCGCCGTAGTAGGAAAGCTCAGCGGCCTCTTGATAAGTGACCGCCTCCAGCACCCGCGCCTGGCGGACCAGGTTGGGGTCGGCGCTCAGGATGCCCTCTACGTCGGTCCAGATGATGACTTCCACCGCGTCCAGGCAGGCGGCCAGCAGGGTGGCGGAGAAATCCGAGCCACCGCGCCCCAGGGTGGTCGCCGTGCCCTCGGCCGTGGCGCCGATGAACCCGGTGACGATCGGCACCACGCCAGCATCGAACAGTTGGGGCATGGTTTCCCGCAGCCTGTGCGCCGTCGGCTCCAGAAGCGGCGCTGCTTCACCAAAATTTCCATCGGTCACCAGCAGCTCGGTGGCGTCCAGCGCCTGAGCGGGCGTCCCCTCCTGGGCGAGGGTCGCGGCCACCAGCAGCGCACTGAGTTTCTCTCCGCAGCACAGAACCGCGTCCAGGGCCCGCGGCGGGAAATGGCCCAGCCGGACGATCCCTTCGCAGGTGTTCTCTACCTGGGCGAAAATCCGTTCCTCGGCCGTCTCGAAGGCTTCACGTTGCTCGCCGCTCAGCAGCCGCCCGGCCGCTTCCCGGTGCCGCTGGCGGATGGCCCCCAGGGTTCGCTCCATTTCGGCGCCGGAGCCAGAGGCGGCCGCCTGCGCAGTCTGCACCAACAGATCGGTCACACCCGACATTGCCGAGACCACCACCACCGTCGGCCGCTGCCGGCTGTGCTCGGCAATCAGCGAGGCGGTGGCCGCGATGCGCTCGGGGCTGCCCACCGAAGTGCCCCCAAACTTCATCACCAGAAGATTTTTTACATTGCCAACTGCGGATTCTTCGTTCATCCAAGTTTCTCTGCTATCAGATTGCGGTTTCACAAGACAACATCAAAGACACAAAGAGACAATCTGACACCATGCTCTGTGGCCTTGTTTTGTGGCCTTCGTGTCTTTGTGACTTTGTGTTGTCTTTTGTTCCTCAGCTCCAAGAGCCAAAATAAAATGGCCACCGCCCGCTTCGGACCGTGGCCTGATTCGATTCCCGATTTCTCCCGCGCCCTCAGGCCACCATCTACACTCCCGCCGTCAGGGTGGTTGTGGTTGTGCCTGTTGTGCGCATCATGAACACAGCCGTTTATCCTATCATGGAATCCCTTCGGGCCACGGGATTCTCTGGGCGCTGTCTAAGAAAATAAGAAACGAAAAATCTTCAGACGCCCCAGGCGTAGTCCTCCGCGACCGCGGCTTTCCCTTCGGGGTGTTTGTCGGCCTCGCGGACCAGCCAGAGCTGGTAAGCGTCGGCCACGGCCTGCCAGCTGGCCTCGATGATGTTCTCCGAGACCCCTGCCGTCACCCAAGTGTCTTCCCCGTCGCTCGATTCCACCAGCACACGGACGCGTGAGGCGGTGCCGTGCGCAGTGCCCAGCACCCGCACCTTGTAGTCAATCAGGTGCACGGTTTTCACCCCGGGATACAGCGCCGAAAGCGACTGGCGGAGGCAATCGTCCAGCGCGTGCACAGGACCCGTATGCTCTGAGGTAGAGGTGTAGGTGTGGCCACCTGCCTCCAGGCGCAGAAACGCGCGAGAGACCGGCGGCGCACCCATCCCCTTGTCGATGCCGAGGCTGAACTCGCCCAAGCGGAAGAACTCGGTCGGAGTCCCCCGGGCCTGGTGAGCCAGCAACTCCAGGGTTCCTTCTGCCGCCTCCAGGTCGTAGCCCATCGATTCCAGTTGCTTGACTTGGCGCACCAAGTCGCGAGCGCTGCTGCCATCCAGCTTGCCCTCGAAGCCCAGCTCCGTGAGTCGGTACTGCACGTTGCCCCTGCCGGATAGCTCGCTGACCAGCACGCGCCGGTGGTTACCGACCAGCTCCGGACTGATGTGCTCGTAGGTGGAGGTGTCCTTCATCACCGCGCTGACGTGGATACCGCCCTTGTGAGCAAAGGCGCTGCGGCCCACAAAGGGCATGTCGCCGCGCAGGGGCAGGTTGGCCAGTTCGGCCACGTAGCGGGCGACCGAGGGCAGCTTGCGCAGCCGCTCGGCTCCAATCAACCGTTTCTTCAGCTTCAGCTCCAGGACCGGGATTACGGAACACAGGTTGGCGTTGCCGGTGCGCTCCCCGTAGCCGTTGATGGTGCCGTGGACGTGGGTGGCGCCAGCCAGCACCGCCGCCACCGTGTTGGCCAGTGCCAGCTCGCAATCGTTGTGGGTATGGATGCCCAGGCGCACCCGGATGCGCCGCAGGGACTCGGTGGTAGCTGCCGAGATAAACTCGGGCAGGCTGCCCCCGTTGGTGTCGCACAGCACGACCGCGTCGGCGCCAGCTTCCTGGGCCACCTCCAGGGTCTTCAGCGCGTAGCCGGGATCGGCGGCGTAGCCGTCGAAGAAGTGCTCGGCGTCAAAGATGACCTCCCGGCCGTGCGCCTTCAGGTAGGACACGGTCTCTGAGATCAGCGTCAGGTTCTCCTCCAAGGTGACGCCCAGGGCCCGCCCCACGTGCAGCCGCCAGCTCTTGCCGAACACAGTGACGGTGGGCGTGTTCGCCTTCAGCAGCGCGCTGACGTTGGGGTCTTCTTCAATGCTGTTTTTGGGATGGCGGGTGCTGCCGAAGGCCGCCAGCCGCGCTTGCTTCAGGCCGAGCTCAGCGGCGCGCTGGAAAAATTCTTCGTCCTTGGGATTCGAACCCGGCCAGCCGCCTTCAATATAGTGGACGCCCAGCTCATCCAACCGCCGGGCAATCATCAACTTTTCGTCGGCGGAAAACGAGATGCCTTCGCCCTGGGTCCCGTCGCGAAGCGTTGTGTCGTAGAGTTCGACAAAATTTTCCGCGTGTGTTTCGTCTGCCATGTGAAATCCTGCCCGGCTCAGCGCGCGGCCGCTGCGCCCTTGCCGAGGTAGCTCATCATCTCGCGCAGCTTCTTGCCCACCTCCTCGATGGGATGCTCGGCTTCCTGCTTGCGGAGCCGGTTCATGTTCGGCCGCCCCTTCTTGTTCTCCTCAATCCACTCCCGGGCAAAGGCTCCGGACTGCACGTCGGCCAGAATCTTTTTCATGGTAGCGCGGACGTGCTCGTCGATGACCACCGGACCGCGCGACAGGTCGCCGTACTCGGCCGTGTCGCTCACCGAGTAGCGCATGTAGGCCAGGCCTCCCTGTTGGACCAGGTCGACGATCAGCTTTAACTCGTGCAGGCACTCAAAGTAGGCGATCTCCGGCTGGTAGCCGGCTTCGACCAGCGTCTCAAAGCCGGCCTTGATTAGCGCCGACGCGCCACCGCACAGCACCGCTTGCTCGCCGAACAGGTCGCTTTCGGTCTCCTCCTTGAAGGTCGTCTCGATCATGCCGGCCTTCAGGGCGCCCAGCGCGTCGGCATAAGCCAGCGCTGTCTGGCGGGAGGTGCCGCTGGGGTCCTGGTGCACGGCCAGCAGCGCCGGCACCCCGACGCCTTCGACGTAGAGCTCGCGCACCCGATGGCCCGGACCCTTCGGCGCCACCATCGCCACGTCCACATCGGCCGACGGCACCACCTGCTGGAAGTGAATGTTGAAGCCGTGGGCAAACAGCAGCAGCTTGCCTTTGCCCAAGCGCGGCTGCATCTCGCTGTAAACTACCGGAGCCTTTTCGTCCGGCACCAGGATCGTAATGACCTCGGCGCGCGCGGTGGCCTCCGCGACGTCCAACACCTCCAGCTTCTCCTTACGGGCTTTCTCCGCCGACTTGCTGCCAGCGTAAAGCCCGACGACGACCTTCACTCCGCTATCGCGTAAATTCAGCGCGTGCGCGTGACCCTGGCTGCCGTAGCCAATGATGGCCACGGTCTTGTTGTTGATATAGGCGCGGTCCACGTCGCCCTGGTAGTAGATTTTCGCCATAGGCTCCTTTTTGCCGTCCGCCTGCCGCCTACTGCATACCGCCTACTGCTACTTCCCTACTGCGACCGTCGAAGTTTTCACCGCCCCGTTCTTACCGAGGCCGGAGCCGCGCGGCAACGCCACCGCACCGCTGCGCACCATGTCCACGCGCCCGAAGTGCTCCAGAACTTGCAGCAGCGCTCGCAGCTTGTCGCCGTCGCCGGTCACTTCCAGCGTGATGCTGGCAGGGTGGGTGTCGACCACCCGCGCCCGAAAGATCTCGGCTTCCTGCAGCAGGAGCGAACGCTGCTCCTGGGGCACATGCACCTTGATCAGGGCCAGCTCGCGCTGCACCGAAGGCATTTTTGAGAAGTCGAGCACGTGGACCACGTTGACCTGCTTATTGAGCTGCTTCAGCACCTGCTCGCGGGTCTTGTCTTCCACGTCCACCACCATGGTGATGCGGGACAGCCCAGGGTCCGGGGTCCGGGCCACCGTCAGGCTTTCAATGTTAAAGCCGCGGGCACTGAACACCCCCACAATGCGGGCCAGGACCCCCGACTTGTTCTCGACCAGCACCGATAAGGTCTGCGCCATGACTCTTTCTTTTACCCTATGCTTCGAGGGACATCACAATCGCTTGAGAACAGCCCCTCTTCCTAAACACACTCGGTAAAAAATCTCTCAACTCATCTCCCCGGCTCCGCCACCGACCATGGCCGGCGCCTGGCGCGCGGTGGTCAGACTGCGGGCCGCCCTGTCGTCCACGATAATGTCCTGCAGGGCGCCGCCAGCCGGGATCATGGGATACACGTTCTCTTCCCGCGCCACGCGCACATCCAGGAGCATCGGACCAGGTTCGGCCAGCGTCTCCCGGATGGCGTCGCTGAGCTCGCCCGGATGAGTCACCACCCGCCCCGGAAAGCCATAGGCTTCGCCCAGTTTTTTCGCGTCGGGGAACACATCGAACTCGACGGCCGAGTAGCGCCCCTGGTAGAACAGCTCCTGCCACTGGCGCACCATGCCGAGATACAGGTTGTTCATGATGATGATTTTGACCGGCAGGCGGTAGCTGGCCAGGGTGCCCAGCTCCGGCAGGCTCATCTGGAACCCACCGTCGCCCAACAGCGCCACGACACAGCGGTCGGGCCGGGCAAACTGCGCGCCAATGGCGGCCGGCAGCCCGTAGCCCATGGCCCCCAGGCCGCCCGAGGTGAGCCAGGTGCGCGGATGGCGCAGCTTGATGTACTGCGCGCCCCACATCTGGTGCTGTCCCACGTCGGTCACAATGATGGCCTCGCCGTCGACGGCCTGCGAAATCTCTTGGCAGAGCCTCTGCGGCATGATTTCGCCGTCCCGCTCCTGATAGGCTAGCGGGTGCTCCTGCTGCCAGCCGCGCACCCGTTCCAGCCATCCCTGGCGTTCGGCCAGATGCTTCTGCCCGCCCTGCGGCGAGGCCAGCGTCTCGGCCACCCGCCGGTTCAACTTGGTCAGCACGCGTCTTACGTCGCCCACAATCGGCACGTCCGGCGCCACGTTCTTGCCGATTTCGACCGGGTCAATATCAATATGAATGATCTTGGCGTGTTTGGCGAACGCCTCCAGCTTGCCCGTGACGCGGTCATCAAATCGCACGCCGATGGCGATCATCAGGTCGGCTCCCACCATTGCCTGGTTCGCCGAGTAAGTGCCGTGCATCCCCAGCATGCCGTTGAACAGCGGATGGTCGCCGGGCAACGCTCCCAGGCCCATCAGCGTCAGCCCGACCGGCACTTTGAGCATCTCGGCCAGTTCCTTGAGCAGCGGGGCGGCCCCGGAAGAGATCACACCGCCGCCGGCGTAAATCACCGGCCGCTCGGCCCCCCAGATGGTCTGGACGGCTTTCTTGATCTGGCCTTCATGGCCTTCATAGGTGGGCTTATAGCCCGGCAGATTGATGGTGTCCGGATACTGAAACGCGCCGCCCTCGGCCAGAAACACGTTCTTGGGCACATCCACCAGGACGGGTCCCGGACGGCCCGTACGGGCAATATGGAAGGCTTCTTTGAGCACCTGTGGCAATTCCCGCACGTCCTTCACCAGGTAGTTATGCTTGGTGCAGGGGCGGCTGATGCCGACTGTATCGGCCTCCTGGAAGGCGTCGTTGCCGATCAGACTGGTGGAGACCTGGCCAGTCAGCGCCACCACCGGGATGGAGTCCATCATGGCGTTGGTCAGCCCCGTCACCATGTTGGTGGCCCCAGGGCCTGAGGTGGCCATGGCGGTGCCCACCCGTCCGCTGGCCCGCGCGAAGCCGTCGGCGGCGAAGACGGCGTTCTCCTCATGCCGCACCAGCACGTGCAGCAGATGCTTCGCTTCCACCAGCTTGTCGTAGAAAGGCAGGACCACGCCGCCGGGATAGCCAAACAGGACGTCGGCACCTTCCCGGTGCAGGCACTCGAGTATGAGGTTGGAGCCAACCATAGGCAGTTCCTCTTCCCTAAACCGATCTGTTGGCCCGACCGGGTGACTAACGAAACCACGGCTTCGCGCCAAGCGGCGGGGATAAAAGACAAGGCTAGTATTAAAAGCTGCTTATGTCAACCGCCTTCCGCATAAATTCTGCTTATAGGCAGCATAACCCGCCTTCGGCCGGTTCACCGCCCAGAACTTGGTGGTGGGGCAGAGATTTCTACTCATCTCCATCGGGAAGCGTCGTCGCCAGCCGACGTGGTGTCTTAGGAGGTAAAGTGCGGGCCGGGCTCTTTGCCTTCCAGGTAGGCCTTCATGCGATGCATGAGTTCCCCCCAGGTGCTGTTGCACAAGGCGAAATAACCTGCTGTGGAACGCCAATTGGCGTGGACGAAGTTGAGGATGGTATTTCCCTCCTTCTCGGAGATATCCCAGCTCAGGCGGGTCCCTTTCCACTCGTCGGGATCTCCGAGGCACTCCCAGACAACCCGCTTGCCCGGTGTCAACTCCACGATGCGCATACGAAACAAGGTGTTCCGATTGTTAAAGCCGAATTCGGCAGTGCTGCCTACCCGAGGCTCGGCCTCTAAGTCGTCTGTCCACCAACCGCGCAAGCCTTCGGCCGTAGTAATGGCCTCGTAGACCTTCCCAGGTGGTGTATTGATCCAAACTTCGTGGTGCATGTCCGGCATCGGAGCCTTCCTTCGCGGATGTGTTGTTCGCGAGCAGGAACAACGCTCGGCCAGCCTTATTCAGCCGGGCCTTATTCACCCGGGCCTTGTTCACCCGATCTGGGCTTGGCGACAGCCCGGTCGACGGCCAGGATTTTTTCCAGCAGCGGCTTGAGCCGCGACAAGGGCAACTGCGTGGCCGGGTCGGAAAGCGCCGCCTCCGGGTTGTCGTGGACTTCCACAAACAGGCCGTTGGCGCCGGCGGCCACACCCGCGCAGGCCAGAGGCTCGACAAACTCGCGCTCGCCGCCGCTTTCATTGCCCTCGCCGCCGGGAAGCTGCACCGAGTGGGTCGCATCAAACACGACTGGGTAGCCGAAGCCGCGCAGGATAGGGAACGAACGCATGTCCACGACGAGATTGTTATAGCCGAAGCAGGTGCCGCGCTCGGTGACCAGGATGTTTTCATTGCCTGTGCTGGCCACCTTTTCGATGGCGCGCTCGATCTCCCATGGTGAGAGGAATTGGCCCTTCTTGATGTTTACGGCGCGGCCCGAGCGGCCTGCGGCCAGCAACAGGTCGGTCTGGCGGCAGAGGAAGGCTGGGATTTGCAGGACATCGGCGACTTCAGCGGCGGCCGGCACATGTCCTGGCTCGTGCACGTCGGTCAGGATGGGCACTTTTACTCTGCGCTTGATGCTCTCCAGCACCTTGAGCCCTTCCTGCGGCCCCGGGCCGCGATAGGAGCCCACGGAGGTCCGGTTGGCCTTGTCGTAGCTGGTCTTAAAAATGTACGGCAGCTTTAGCTCAGCGCACAGAGCAGCGATCCGCTCGGCCAGCGAACTGGCATGAGCCTCCGACTCGATCACGCATGGGCCCGCAATCAGAAACGGCCCTCGGTTACCTCCTACACGAAGTGAACCGGCGCTGACTTCTCGATGGGTCATGATCAGGCTCGGACAGCATAGGCTACTACAGCGCCGAAGGCCGTCAGGACTCTACGGCGCGCGCTTTGAAAAAGGAGAGGGAACAATCCGGTGGTCATGGAAGTTAGGCAGCAGGCATCCTAGCCTGCCGCCGCCCCGCCACCATGTTGCCACCCCAATAGCGCCCGAAAGGGCGCCGCTACTCCACCAAAAGCGGGCCTGTCAGTGTAAAGTCCAGGCGAGATTCGGAGGGAATCTGGACCCGCTGGCCGCGAGTGGCAGCCTGCACCGCTGCACCGGCGCCCGCCCCGGCAGTGGCCCCGATCGCCGCGCCCTTCCCGCCGCCGGCGATGGCGCCGATGATGGCGCCCACCGCCGCGGTTCCTCCGACGACTTTGGCCGTCCGCTCACCGCGCGACTTGCTGGCCACCTCGGCATAGCTGCTGATCAGCGGGTATTTCTTGCCGTCAACGGTAATGTCATAAAGCTCCAGCGCCACTTCATCCCGGCCGGCAAACTTTCCCGATTGCTCGACGCGAACCACCTGTACGGTGACATCGGCACCCCGCTCGACCACGATCCGCTCGTTCACCACCAGCGGGTCGTCCAAACTGGCCAGGAATTTTTCTCCTGACTGGGTCACATCGGAGTCAATGGAATCGATCATCCGGACGGTAATGACGTTGCCGGCGGGCAGCGAAAACGCCGCGCGTGAGCTTGGAGCCGCGGAAGCCGCGGGTGGACGGGATTGGGCCGGCCGCGAGGGCCGGAGCACGACGGAAGAGCGGCGGCGAGCAGGTCGGCGCGGCTGGCTCGAGACGCGAGTCTCCCAGAAAGCAATGCTCTCGATCTGGTGAACGGGGTAGACGCTGACAGCACCGTCGTCCCCCATGAACCGGACCTCTCGGGGGGTGCCGCCAACATAGCTGCCTTCGATGGTGCGCCCGTCACGGAGCCGGAGCGTGTCGCCGTGTACCGCCGATACCGCAAGAACCAACAGTGCCACAGACCATAGACCGAATCGCAGTTTCATCACAGCGTTTCTCCTTCCGCCCCCATCTAATATTTTACCACGTGCGGGTATTTTACCATCTGCGGGCGGGACCGCTCACCTGTGCGGGAAACAGCGGTCTCCGGAAGGAAGGTCTCGGCTATTCACTCGTCGCCTGGAGTGTGAAAACGGTTTCGCCGTCGGCCCGGCTCATCTGTCCGACAATGCGCCAGGTGAGACCATTGAAGTGGTAGGTCCCGCTGTAGGAATCATACGCGGGCGTGCCGTGCAGGCCATTGAGTTCCTTCTGGGTCAGTTCCCGCGTGTCGCCAGCTTTCCAGTTTTTCAGGACGTTCAAGCCGCCAAACGGGTTCGACATGACAGCCGAGTTTACCATAGGCAACTGGAACGGCCGGCGGCGTGATGTTGGTTGCCCCGGCCCTGCCGGCTGACTTGCTGCCTGGGGGGCCCTGCTTGGCATCCCCACACGGTGTTACAGCGACTTTAGAAACTCCAGCAGGTCCGCTTTTTCTTGCGTAGTCAGATTCAACCGGCGCACCGCGGCGTCCAGCCGAGAACTGGGTTCCCCGCCCCCGTTGTAGAACTCGATCACCTTCTCTAGCGTAGGGATGCTGCCGTCGTGCATGTAGGGGGGGCGGCGAGAAACCTCGTGCAAGGTTGGGGTCTTGAAGGCGCCGCCGCCGCGGCCACGGTCGAAGACCACTTGGCGGCGGGCGATTCCGGTGTTGTGGAATTGCTCGTCGGTGAAGTTCGGCTCCCAATGGCAAGAGATGCAGCGCGCCTTGTCGCGGAACAATTCAAAGCCGCGCTGGGCGGCCGGGGAGAGCGCTGTTCGGTCACCGCCCAGAAAGCGGTCGAGCGCGCTGGGACCGGAGAGCAGCGAGCGGAGAAAGCTGGATATGGCGCGGGCCACGTCGGCGGCATTTGCTTCCCGCCCGAACACGCGCAGGAACTCGCCTGGGTATTCCGGATGGTCGCGGATGCGACGCTCCAATTCGTCCAGGCTCAGTCCCATCTCCTCAGGGTGCTGAATCGGCATCAGGGCCAGCTCTTCCAGCGAGGCCACCCGGCCATCCCAGAAGTGCAAATCGCCGTAGGCGCGGTTGAGCAGCGTAGGAGGCCGGCGCGTTGTGAGGACCCCACCGATGCCGCGTCCGAAACGTTCCGGCACGGTGAAGCGGTAGTCGGGGCGGTGACAGTTCGCACAGGCGACGGTGCCATCGACGGACAGCAGTCGGTCAGAGAACAGGCGCCTGCCCAGCGAGATCTTCGCGGGTGTCAGGGGATTGTCAGGCGGTACAGGAACTGGTTGGAAACCGATGGGTGGCTGCAACGGCCAACCGGGCTCCAGTGCGGCGCCTGCCGCGCCGAACACAAGCAACGCGAGCAGGATGCGGAGCAGCGCTTCTCCCCTTCCCAGAAATCGGCCGGTGACTCCGGCCTTTCCACTATCGAGTGCTTAAGTTTACAAGACCACGAGGAGAAGACAATCCAGCATTAGGTCCCAGTGGGGACAATTGGGTGCATTGCCCCTGCTGGCTCGGCATGAAGCCCGCCACTGGGGGCGGTGCGGAGACCCAGGCGGCGTTGACGATGCCGCTGCGCCACTGTAGAATCGGTCCGCAGATTTGGGCCGGCCTCATCGTGAGGTGCCGGATAAGGAGGAACCGCTATGACGTCATTGGATATCGACACCATTCGCTATCCGGGAGAAAGAGGTGCGTTTTTCGTCTTGCTTCTTGCGTCATTGCTGCCGTTAGCGGTGCTTGTATTGGTGCTCGTGAACGAACCAGCCACGGCGCTAGGGATTTTATTTTATGTGGGAATGTACCTGTTTATAAGTTGGCTGGGAAAGATCTTTGCCATGGCCAGCATCCGGGGCTACGGAGTTCGTGTAACAGCAAAACAGTACCCGCAGATTCACGAATATGTGCAGCAATTCGCGACGCGCCTGGGGCTGAACAAGGCTCCTGAGGTATACGTGATACAGGCCACCTTGATGAACGCCTTCGCCACCAAGGTGATTGGGCGGCGCTACGTGATCCCCTACTCCCACCTAGTAGATGCAGCTCTCGAATCGGGTGACTGTGACGAGGTAGCCATGATCCTGGGCCATGAGATGGCTCACCATGCGGCTGGCCATGTGCGCTGGTCTGCTTTTCTCCGGCTAGGATCCTGGATTCCGTTTCTCTATTTCTATTGGAGCCGGCGCGCGGAGTACACGTGTGATCGTGCTGGACTGCTCCTCGTCAACAAGCTCCAGCCAGCGCTGCAAGGAATCGTGAAGCTCGCGGTGGGGCGCAAGTTGGCGGCCTCTACCAGTCTGGCAGCTGTTCGAGAGCAAAAAGAACAGGTCTCCCGCGAGATTGGGCCCAAGATTGTCGAGATCTTTTCCACGCATCCCTTGACAATTAAGCGGCTCACGGCCATGGAAGACTTCCAGACGACCGGAATGCTAGGCTGATTGCAGGGCGCGGAGAAGTGGTTCACCATCTACTACTGCCGGCGCTTCATCTGCGACTTCATTCCCGCCAGGTGAGGCGAGCGCCGGCCAGGGCCGAAGCTATCTCGGGGGCGCGGTCGGTTGCGCCATTCGCGTGTTAAACCAAGCGATGCCGTTGACCATTTCCCGGCCGCTGTGTTAACGTTCCTCGTTTCAGTGGGTTCGGTGACGCGCCTGTGTCGCACCCACAATCGCACACACAAGGGACCGCCGAGGGGCAATGGAACAGACCGTTGAGGCCCTGGCCAGGTTACTGCTCTCTGCAGCACCCACCTTTGTGTTGGTGCTGCTGCTTTACATATTTCTCAAAAAGGTGTTCTTCAACCCGCTGGAACGGATCCTCGAGCAGCGTCACCAGCAGACTGAAGGCGCAATGCAGGCGGCCCGGGAACGTCTGGAGTTGGCCAGCCACAAGAGTGCCGAGTACCAGCAGTCCCTGAAGGAAGCCCGCGCGGAAATTTATCGCGCCCTGGAGCGAGAGCGCCAGCAAACCGTGGAGGAATCCGCGCAGCAGGTGCTCCGTGCCCGGACACAGGCGGACGAACAGGTGCGAATGGCGCGCGAGGAGCTGCGGGCCGAAGTCGAGCGGGCCAAGGTGCTGCTGGCCGAGCAGAGCGGCGCGATGGCGGATTCCATCGCCGAGGCGGTCTTGAAACCCAAAGCGGAGACGGCCAGTTGATGACGCTGCCCCGCCTGTCACTGCTGTTTCTGCTGTTCGCGGTTGCTGCCGCAGCCCCGGGCCTGGAGCAGCATGGTGAGCCTGCATCCGAGCGCGCTGCGAGTGCGGAAGAGCCAGCCGGGCATCAACCTGCAGGTGAGCATGCGCCTGCGGCGCAGCAGCATGAGGCTGAGCACGCGCCTTCTGCTTCAGAGGACCACGCCGCGCCGGGCGAGGAACACGCCGAACACCACGGGCCGGGGCCGTGGCAGACCTTTTTCAAGTGGGCCAATTTCCTGGCTTTCTTCGGCCTGCTGGGCTACCTGCTGCGGCAGCCGATTAAAGAATTTTTCGCCGGGCGCACCCTAGCGATTCAGGAGGGACTGGAAAGTGGTCGCCGAGCCCGCGAGGAAGCAACGCAGCGCCTCGAGGAAATCGAAGGCCGCCTGGAGCGCCTGGAGGCGGAGATAACCGAACTAAGGGCGAATGCCGACAGCGAGGCCGAGACCGAGAGGACGCGCTTGCGCGAAGCCGCGCGCGCCGAAACCGAAAGAATCCTCGCTGCGGCCGAGCAGGAAATGCGCGCCCTAGCCAAGACGGCTCGCGGGGACCTGAAGAGCTACGTTGCCGGGCTGGCGGCGGAACTGGCAGAGCAGCGAATTCGAGGGCGCCTGACGCCGGAGCGGCAGGCAGCGTTGCTGCGCGAGTACGCAGAAAGCCTGCGCGGAAAACAGGTCTAGCAGGACAGGTCTAGCAGTAGGTAGGGAGGAACAATTACATGGCCGCTGTCACCGCCCGCTACGCGCGTGCCTTGGCGGACGTGCTGGGGCGTCCCGATGCCCCTGCCGAAGGTGTGGTCGCCGAGCTGCGCGCGTTCCTTGCGCTGCTGGAAACCAGCGAGGAGCTGCGCACGGTGCTGGCCAACCCGGCGGTGGCAGCGGCTCGCAAACACGCCCTGATTGAGCGTTTGGGCGAGCCGCTCGGGCTTTCCCGCATTGGCCACAATTTCCTGCGGGTGCTGCTGGATCACCGCCGGATGAACCTGCTCGACGAGATCCTGGGTAAGCTGGAAACGTTGCTGGACGAGCAGCGGGGCATCGTGCGAGCTGAGGTGAGGACAGCCGTCGAACTGGCGGCGAGCGAGCGCCAGTTGCTCGAGCAGGCCCTGGGAGGATTGACCGGCAAGCAGGTTCGGATGCAATGTTCGACCGACCCCGAGCTGCTGGGCGGCGCGGTCACCCGCATCGGTAGCACCATCTACGACGGCTCGCTCCGCGAGCAGTTGAGGCAGGTTCGGCAGCGGCTGAGTTCTGAGTAGCGGCAGGCTTCAGCCTGCCACAGCCAGGTGGCGCCCTGAAGAGCGCCGCTATGTGAGCGACGAGGAGTTATGGCAACCATCCGAGCAGACGAAATCTCAAAGATCATCCGGGAGCAGATCGAAAACTACCAGGCCACGGTGAGCGTGAGCGAAGTCGGTTCTGTCATCTCGCTGGGCGACGGCATCGCGCGGCTCCACGGCCTGGAAAAGGTGATGGCCGGCGAGTTGCTGGAGTTCCCGCACAATGTTTCCGGCATTGCCATGAATCTGGAAGAAGACCAGGTGGGGGCGGTGCTGCTGGGCAACTACACCGAAATCCGCGAGGGCGATGAGGTGCGCCGCACGCAGCGCATCATGTCGGTGCCGGTGGGCGACGCCCTGATCGGCCGGGTGGTGGACGCGCTGGGCCAGCCGATTGACGGCCGCGGCGCCATTGTGACCGACCAGTTCAACCCCACCGAGCGGCTGGCGCCCGGTGTGGTGGACCGCCGGCCAGTGAAGGAGCCGCTGCAGACCGGCCTGAAAGCCATTGACGCGATGATCCCCATCGGGCGCGGCCAGCGCGAGCTGATCATCGGCGACCGCCAGACGGGCAAGACCGCCGTGATCCTGGACACCATCTTGAATCAAAAGGGCGGCGATGTCATTTGCATCTACGTGGCCATCGGGCAGAAACGCTCCACGGTGGCGCAGGTGGTGAAAACGCTGAGCGACCAGGGCGCCATGGATTACACCATTGTAGTGGCGGCCACCGCCAGCGACCCGGCGCCGATGCAGTTCCTGTCGCCCTATTCGGCCTGCTCCATGGGCGAGCATTTTCGGGATACGGGACGGCACGCGGTGTGTTTCTACGATGACCTGTCGAAGCACGCCGCCGCCTATCGCGAGATTTCGCTTCTGCTGCGCCGTCCTCCGGGGCGCGAGGCATATCCGGGCGACGTTTTTTACCTGCATTCCCGCCTCCTGGAACGCGCCGCCAAGCTCAACGACGAGCACGGCGGCGGCTCGTTGACCGCGTTGCCGGTTATCGAGACGCAGGCCGGCGACGTTTCCGCCTACATCCCCACCAACGTGATCTCCATCACTGACGGGCAGATCTACCTGGAAACCGACCTGTTTCACTCCGGCATCCGTCCGGCGGTGAACGTGGGTCTCTCGGTAAGCCGGGTCGGCGGCAACGCCCAGATCAAGGCCATGAAGCAGGTGGCCGGTACGCTGCGCCTGGAACTGGCGCAGTACCGCGAACTGGCCGCCTTCGCCCAGTTCGGCTCCGACCTGGACAAAGCTACCCAGGCCCAGTTGGGGCGCGGCCAGCGGTTGACCGAAATCCTCAAGCAGGCCCAGTACGCGCCGCTGGCGGTCGAGAAACAGATTCTCATCATCTTTGCCGGGACCAACGGCTTTCTGGACGACTTAAGCGTGGAGGAGTTGCATTTGTTCGAGCAGGGACTCTACCGCTTCCTCGAACAGGCGCATCCGGCGCTGGGCAAAAGCATCCGCGAGCGCAAGGAACTGACCGGGGAACTGCGCCAGCAGGTCTCCGCGGTGCTGAGCGAATTTAAAGAGCGCTTCCGCGCCGAGCGCAGCGACTCGGCGGCTGCCGGTTAAGCTCGGTTAAGCCCGGTTAAACTATGCCCTCGCTGATTGACATCCGGCGTCGCCTGCGGAGCGTGCGCAACACGCAGCAGATCACCAAAGCCATGAAGATGGTGGCGGCGGCCAAGCTACGCCGGGCCCAGGACCGCGTCTTCAGTGCCCGGCCGTATGCGGAGCTGATGCGCCAGATGTTGGCGAACGTGGTGGCACGAATGGAAGCCAACCGACAGCCCGCCGACGAGGACGCCACGGTTCACCCGCTGCTGGCCCGGCGACCCGAGCGCCGGGTGCTGCTGCTGGCGCTTTCCGGCGACAAGGGTTTGGCCGGCGCCTTCAACACCAACATCGCCAAAGCAGGACTGGCCTTCGTGGCGCAACACACGGCCGAAGACCGGCAGGTCGGCCTGATCCCCATCGGCCGCAAGGGACGAGATTTTTTCCGCCGGCGCCATGCTCTGGAAGCCGAATACATCAACATCTTCGCCCGGGTGGATTACGCGCGCGCCCAGGAGATTGCCGGGGAGGTCAGTCGGCGTTACTCCGAGGAGCAGTACGACTCCATCTATCTCCTCTACAACGAATTCAAGAGCGTGCTTTCGCAGCGCCTGGTGGTGGAACGCCTGCTGCCCCTGGACCCGATTCCGACCAGCCCGGGCGAAGCACAGGTGGACTACATCTATGAGCAGCGGCCGGAGGAGATCTACCGCCAGCTGCTGCCGCGCTATGTGGAGGTGCAGGTGTTCCGGTCGCTGCTGGAGTCGGCGGCCTCCGAGCATGCTGCTCGCATGACCGCCATGGATTCGGCCACCAACAACGCCGCCGAGATGATCGAGCGGATCACGCTGAACATGAATCGCATTCGCCAGGCCTTCATCACCAAGGAAATCATCGAGGTGGTTTCCGGGGCCGCGGCTTTGGAATAATTCGACTATGAACGACTCACACATTGGCAAAGTAATCCAGGTGGCCGGACCGGCCGTCGACGTGCAGTTCAGCGAAGAGCACCTGCCCGGCATCTATAACGCTATCCAGGTCACCAGCGAAGGCTTTGATGTGCCCACGCCGCTGGACGTCATCCTGGAGGTGCAGCAGCACCTGGGAGAAGGCAGGGTGCGCACGGTGGCCTTGCAGCCCACCGAAGGAATGGTACGCGGGATGAAGGTCACAGATACCGGAGCGCCCATTAACGTGCCTGTGGGCCGCCCCTGCCTTGGCCGCGTCATGAACGTGATCGGCCAGCCGGTGGACAACATGGGGCCTTTGGAGTCCGACACGCGGTATCCGATCCATCGCCCGGCGCCCACATTTGACCAGCAGAGCGTCACGCTGGAGATGTTCGAGACCGGCATCAAGGTGATTGACCTGGTGCAGCCGTTCCTAAAGGGGGGCAAGATTGGCCTGTTTGGCGGCGCCGGAGTGGGCAAGACGGTCATCATCATGGAGCTGATCAACAACGTCGCCCTGAAGCACGGTGGCGTCTCGGTGTTCGCCGGCGTGGGGGAGCGGACACGCGAAGGCAACGACCTGTGGCTGGAGATGCAGGAGTCCGGAGTCATCAACCCGAAGGACTGGAAGAAATCCAAGGTGGCCCTGGTCTACGGCCAGATGACTGAACCGCCCGGCGCCCGCCTGCGGGTGGGACTGACCGGGCTGACGGTGGCCGAATACTTCCGCGACGAAGAGGGAGCGGACGTGCTGCTGTTCATTGACAACATCTTCCGCTTCACCCAGGCCGGTTCGGAAGTCTCGGCGCTGCTGGGCCGCATGCCCTCGGCCGTAGGCTACCAGCCTAACCTGGCCACCGAGATGGGGGAGCTGCAGGAGCGCATCACCTCCACCAAGAAGGGCTCGGTCACCTCGGTGCAGGCCATCTACGTGCCTGCCGATGACCTGACCGACCCGGCTCCGGCCACCACCTTCGCTCACCTGGACGCCACCACCGTGCTGTCCCGCCAGATCTCGGAACTGGGCATTTATCCGGCGGTGGACCCGCTGTCTTCGACCTCACGCATCCTCGACCCGCGCGTGATCGGCGAGGAGCACTACCAGGTTGCGCATGACGTGCAGGCCGTGCTGCAGCGCTACAAGGACCTGCAGGACATCATCGCCATCCTGGGTATTGACGAGCTGTCGGAGGAGGACAAGCTCACCGTGGCCCGGGCACGTAAGATTCAGAAGTTTCTTTCGCAGCCGTTTTTTGTGGCCGCGCAGTTCACCGGCCTGGAGGGTAAGTACGTCAAGCGGGAGGACACGGTGAAAAGCTTCCGCGCCATCGTGGATGGCCAGCTCGATGAAATTCCCGAGCAGGCATTTTATATGGTGGGACCCATTGAAGAAGTTTACGAGAAGGCGGAAAAACTGAAAGCCGCAGCGTGAGACTATGGCCTTTCGATTGGAAATCACCACCCCGGAACGCATGGTGGCCCGCGAGGACGTAGAAGAAGCGCAGATTCCCGCCCGCAATGGCTATCTGGGCGTGCTGCCCGGCCACGCGCCGCTGCTGGCCCAGTTGAGGTCTGGGGTAATCAGCTACCAGCAGGGGGGGCGGACTCAATATATGGCGGTCGGCAACGGCCTAGTGGAAGTCCTGGGAGACCAGACCAAGGTGCTGGTGGACACCGCCGAGAAGGCCGAGGAGATTGATCTGTCGCGGGCGCAATCGGCACAGCAGCGGGCCGAGCAGCGTCTGCAACATCCCGACCCGGATACCGACACGAGGCGAGCGAGGGTGGCGCTGGAACGGGCGCTCGTGCGCTTGCAGGTCGCCGGTAAGGCAGTGAAAGGTTAGGCACCCCGCTTCCCCGCCCGTGGATTGACTGGGCTACTCTCTCCCGCTGAGCAGTGTGCACACCGCCTGTCCATAGCCGTTCCGGCAGCGGTTCCCTGCGTCCCTCACTTCCTAGCCCAGGCGTTCGAGGAGCTGGCGGGCGACGAGGCGGTCGTCGAACGGCAGCACTCGGTCGCCAATGATCTGGCAGGTCTCGTGACCCTTACCGGCGATCAGCACGATGTCGCCGGGCCGCGCCTCGCCGAGGGCCCGCTCGATGGCCCGGGCACGATCGAGCTCTACCAGGTGACGGGCGCCAGTTTTTTCGAGGCCCGTCAGCGCGTCTTGGATGATGGCCCCGGGGTCCTCTGAGCGCGGGTTGTCGCTGGTGAGCACCACAAGGTTGCTCAGGGAACTGGCCACCTGACCCATCAGCGGGCGCTTGCTGCGGTCGCGGTCACCGCCGCAGCCGAACACGGTGATGATGCGGCCACCCCGGCCGACCAACTCGCGGGCCGTGGTCAGCAGATTGCGCAGGGCGTCGTCGGTGTGGGCGTAGTCCACCAGAACCAGAAAAGGCTGGCCGGCTTCGACCTGCTCAAAGCGTCCTGGCACGGCCTTGAGCTCCGCTAGTCCGCTCTCCACCTGTTCGACACCGAACCCCAGAGCCAGCCCCGTGGCGGCCGCTGCCAGCAGATTGTAAACGTTCGGCCGGCCCAGCAGGCGCGACCGGCTCTCCAGCTTGCCCCACGGTGTTTCCATGAGGAAACTTCCGGATTTCGGCGCCGGTTCTGTCCCGTGCGGGTGAAGCTCGGCGCCGGCGGCCAATCCGTAGGTAAGCACGTTCGGGCTTCCGCAACTGCGCAGCTCCACACTCCGGAGATCATCGGCGTTCAAGATAGCCCACTCGGGCGGCCGAGCGCCCCAGCCGGTGAACAGCTTCCGTTTCTCAGCGAAGTAGGCTTCCAGGGTGCCGTGGAAATCCAGGTGGTCACGGGTCAGGTTGGTGAACACAGCGGCCCGGAAGGGGCAGCCATACACACGGTCCAATGCCAGCGCGTGCGAGGAAACCTCCAGGGTGGCGTGGGTTGCGCCCAGCGTCCGGAGTTCGCCCAGGTAAGCTTGCAAGTCCAGCGATTCCGGCGTGGTGTTGGGCGCCGGCAGTCGGCGTCCGGCCAGACGGTACTCGATGGTGCCGAACAGTCCCGACTTCTTGCCCGCCGCGGCAAAGATGGCGTCCAGCAGGAAGCAGGTAGTGGTTTTGCCGTTGGTCCCGGTGACGCCCACTAACTCCAGCGCGCGCGCCGGGTGGGCGAAGAAGTTGGCCGCCGCCATGGCGAGTGCCTTGCGCGCGTCTTTCACCTGCGCCCAGGCGCGCACTGCGGAGGGCGGCGTGCCTACCGGATGCGGAGGCTCTTCGCTGACCACGGCGATTGCCCCGCTCTCCAGTGCCTGCGGGACGAAGTGATTCCCATCGCTCTTCTCCCCGCGAATGGCCACGAATAGATGGCCCGGCTGGATGCGGCGGGAATCATAGTGCAGGCCGGTGACCGCGATATCCTGCCTCCCAGAAATCTTGATGGGTTCAATTCCGCGAAGCAGTTCGCTGAGATTCATGAGGCGGCTGTTTGATTATAAACTCGGACACCAGAACGGCCGCCGTAGGGGCAATTCATGAATTGCCCCTACGGGGAGAAGCGGACCATGACTTTGCCGTCGGGAGCCAGGGGGCTGCCGGGCGGGGGCACCTGCTGGCGGGCGACCCCGGTTCCGCGCAACTCCACTTCCAGTCCCAGCAAGAGTGCTTGTTCGGCCACGGCGCGCACTGACTTCCCCAAGAACTCCGGCGTCACCTGTCGATCCGCGACGTCGAGCACAACAGTCGAGCCGGCTTTCGAGGCCCTCCGGATGCCAGAAGCCAAGTCCCGGTCGGCGGTGGCTAAATTGCGCTGAGGGGCAAAGTCGATCACCTGGGCGACATCTACCTGCGGCTGCTCTGTTTCTGGGAGGATGGGCAAATCGCGCGGCACGCCCTGGTAGGACAAAACCTGTTCAGCGATGCGCTTGAACACCGGTGCGGCTACTTCCCCGCCGTGATAGTGTCCGCGAGGAGAGTCCAGGATGATCACCATGCTGATTGCCGGTTCATTCACCGGAGCGAAGCCCACAAAGGAGGCCACGTAATCGGTCCGCGAGTAGCTGCCGGTGGCCGGGTCGGTTTTCTGTGCTGTCCCCGTCTTGCCACCGGCCGACCAGCCGTCCAGTTGCGCCTTCCTGCCGGTGCCCACCAACACCACCTGCCGCATCATGCGCTTCAGCTCTAGCGCTGTTTCGGGACTCACTACCCGCCTTCCATTTGGTTCCGGCGTGCCAGGGCGCAACGCGGCGAACAGCAGTGCCGGCCGCTGCCGGGGCGAGTGGCGGAACTGTTTCTGGACAATCCTGGGCTGGTAGAGGGTGCCACCGTTGGCGACCGCCGAGATGGCGGCGAGCAGCTGCACAGCGGTGACCCCCACTTCCTGGCCCATGGAGATGGCGCCGATGGAAATCTTTGACCAGCGCTCTGGCGGCTTCAGCAGGCCTCGGGCTTCACCGGGCAAGCCTATCCCGGTCGGGGCGCCAAAGCCAAATTTCCGAATGTAGCGGTACATGCGCTCCTTACCCAGCCGTAGCCCCAATTTGGCCGTCCCCACGGCGCTGGAGTAGGCCATGATGCGAGTAACCGTGAGGGGACCGAACGGTTTATGGTCGTGGATCGTGTGCCCGGCAATTTGGATGGAGCCCATCTGGCAGTCAATGACTTCGCTGGGCCGGGTGAGCCGCTCCTCGAGAGCCGCAGCCATGGTCACTACTTTAAAGGTGGAGCCAGGCTCGTAGGCCGCTGCCACCGCCCGGTTCATCCAGACTGCCGGGGACGTCTGGGCATATGTGTTGGGGTTAAAGGTGGGCCGGTTGGCGAGCGCCAGAACCTGGCCGTTGCTGGGATCGAGCACCACCACGATGCCGGCTCGCGCCCGGGTGGCGGTCATCGCTGCCGACAGTTCCCTTTCGACGATGTACTGGATCTTCTCGTCGAGGGTCAGCATCACGTTCTGGCCGACCTCGGGTGGCCGCTCGGTGCGGCCATACCAGCGGTGGCGGGCGTCGGTCTGAATGAGCAGCTTGCCAGCACGTCCGCGGATGGCCTTGTCCAGCCCGAACTCGAGCCCAGCCAGCCCAACCTCATCCACGCCCACATAGCCTAGCACGTGGGCTGCCAGATCGCGCTTGGGGTAAAACCGCTTGTTCTCTTTCTGAAAGTAGATGCCCTTCAGGTTGAGGGCACGGACCCGCTCCGCTTTCAGCCGATCCACTTTTCGCTTCACCCAACAGAAGTTGCGCTTTGCCTTCATGCGCGCCAGCAGATCGCCGCGGTTCAATCCCAGCACGCGCGCCAGGAGTGTTGCCGCGTTTTCCGGGGCGGGAATCTCGGCTGGAACGGCGAAGACCGACTCTACCGAAACGCTTCTGGCCAGCTCGCGAAAATTGCGGTCATAGATGACACCTCGCTTCGGACTGACCTCGATGGTGCGCTGCTGTTGCCGCTGCGCTTTGCCCAGGAACTCCGTGTGACGAACAACCTGGAGCTGCACCAAGCGAAAGGCTCCAGCCGCCATCCAGAGGACGAAGATCGCGATGAGCGCCGGGTAACGGCCGGAGGGGGAGGAAGCGCTCGGGGAAGCGCCTTGCCGGTTGGCCACCGGAAGCATGGAGTTCACTTAGGGAACAACGGCCGCAAGCACTGGCCTGACGGACTGCGCAAGAGGGGGCGGATCGACGCGCGCCAATACCGCGCCGCCCGCGCTGTCCGGCAGTGGCTCCAGAGGCCGCATCTGGCCGGGCACCGGCGTGGCGAAACCGAGCTGCGCGCGGGCAATCATATCCACCCGCTCGGGGTCCCGGAGCGAAGCTTCTTCCAGGTGCAGTTGCCGGTTGGCTTCCAGCAGTTGCTCGCGCTGTTGCTTTAGCGCCTCCAGGCGGTAGCCGGCCCGAATGATCGCGAAGCGCTGGCAGGCAGAGGCCAGGATGGCGGCCGACAGCAGCAGGCTGACCAGCACCAGGCGGTGCTGCGCGCGCCGCTCCCGCGCGTCGGCCACCTTCACGAGCCGCGAATTGTCAATCTTCTGGGGGAAGTAGAACATATCGGCTCGAACGGCGCGCTGCGGAAGAGGCCGCGTGTTGGGGGAAGATAGGCTTGAGAACCGCAATGCACCTGCCATGGAGCCTCAACCTTTCTTTGGGTTTTCCAACTTTGCAAGGCCACCGGCGGCCGAGATTTCCGCTGCGCGGAGCTTAGCGCTGCGCGCCCGGGGGTTGGCTCGAATCTCGGCGGGCGACGGCACCACCACGTGCCGGGTCAAGATCCGCGCGAATCCCTCGGCCTGCCACTGCCGATACGAGTGCTTTACGATCCGGTCTTCCAAGGAATGAAAGCTGATGATGACGACTCTGGCCCCTGGCCGCAAGGCGCCGGAAGAAGGCCCAGAAGAAGACAAGGAAGCCAGCATGGCCTCAAGCTCGCCCAGTTCATTGTTCACGAAGATGCGCAGCGCCTGGAACGTGCGCGTGGCGGGATGGAAGCCTCGGCGACGCGATGGCCCGGACGCGGCCTGAACAACTTTTGCCAACTGCTTGGTGCTCCGCAGCGGCCGCGCCCGGACAATCGCTCTGGCGATTTTCCTCGACCTCCTTTCTTCTCCGAATTTGTAAATCAGATCGGCCAGCTCGCGCTCGCCGGTCCGATTTACCACTTCCGCGGCGGTTCGGGGCTGAGCTGGATCCATACGCATGTCGAGCGGCCCCTCCGTCGCAAAACTGAAGCCCCGCTGGGGATCGTCCAAATGCATCTGGGAGAGGCCGAGGTCGGCCAGCAGTCCGTCGGCCGGTGCGGCGCCCTGTTGCCGCGTGGTCTCAACCAGATCTTCGAAGTGGGCGTGCACCAGCTTTACCTTGTTCCCCAATTCGGCGTCCCCAAATTCCGCCAGCCTCTGGCGCGCCAGCTCTACAGCTTGTGGATCGCGATCCAACGCCAGCAGCCGGCCGGTGGTCAATCTCCGCGCGATCTCGGCGCTGTGGCCTCCTGCCCCCACCGTGCAATCCAGGTAGGTTCCTTCGGGCCGGATCGCCAAGTACTCCAGCGCCTCGCGCAACAGCACCGGAACGTGCCCGGACAGGGCCAATCCTTAAATCCCCAACTGCTCCAGCAGTCCCTCGTCCTCAGACGTAATCGGGTTCTGCTCGATCCTCTCCCTCACGAAGCGCTCGCGGTTCCACACTTCCAAAAAGGTCAGGTTGCCGAGCACCACCACATCGCCTCTCATCTCGGCCTGCTCCCGCAAAACGGCGGGAATCAACACTCGGCCCTGCTTGTCCATCTCTACCAACTGGCCAAAGTAGTTGATCCGATCCAGGAACTTGCGGCGCGTTCTGTTGAACGAAGAAGCCGTCTGGAGCTTCTCTTCCAGTTTGTTCCACTCTTCCAGGGGATAAATGCGAACGTACTGACCGTCCAGGCTGGTGATATAAAAAAGTTTCCCGTAGTTCTCCTCCACATCCTCTTTGAACGGTGCGGGAATCTTGAGCCGCCCCTTCTCGTCTACTCGCGCCGGGTAGTTGCCTCGAAGCATTGTTCATGCCCGTCTCGAAACTGCCTGGGGACTGCCCTCCAGTGCAGCTCATGCAGGCCACACCTTCATCCGTCAGCGCAGTGCCGCGCCTCACTCTCGTCCTCCAAGAGCCGGTCCAGTTCCACGGTGGCTACGTTGTAGTCATCCGCATCCCAAGCGGTGCGCCTGTGCGCCCGCATGTTTTGGTTAGCCGCGTCGGTGGCCGCAGCCCACGCCATCTCCTGCCGTAGCTCCATCAACTGTGTCATTGCGCCTCTCCCAGCCACTCTAGCTACCCACCCTCGGGCCGACGACGAACTGGACCCTGGTCTGGCTTCCCACTTCACTGGAGAGATGGGGAGCAGTCCATTCACATCTCCCCACTTAGCTCCACTTTCGACCACTTTCTACCCCTTCCACCCATAACTGTCAAGAGAATTTTTTGCTTGGCCCACTCTCCGGCCTCTGCTGGCAGGCTGGCAACGAGGGGTTGAGCAAGTGGAAGGCTGGTTGTCTATATGTGGTGTGGAGGTGGGTGGTACGCGCCCGATCTCTACCGCGTCAGGACACTGGCACGCCCAAGCTGAAGTTCAGCCAGGTCGATCCAGTCGCCCGAAGCGCTCTGGCGTACGAACGTCAGCGCCGTTACCAGATGGCGGCGGGGTCCCCTATAGGCGGCAAATTCGCTGGAAATCGAAGCGAATACATCCAGGATGCGTTGCTCGGTCAGGTCCTGGGCAATGGCGATGTGCGGGATGTATTCGAGCGGCTCCTTGCAGGCCAGGTATCCACGGTTCAAAGTCTGGTGCAGGTGGCGCATCTGTTCGGTTCCCTGCTCCAGCCCAAGGTAAACAACGCCATTAACGGGAAGGAAGGTCTGCACGCTGCCGAAGGCCAGCTCGAAGGGTTCCCATCCGGTGCACTGCGCTCGGGCTTCTTCGGTCGCCGCTTCTTCGGAAATGACCAGCGGGCGGGGAGGAAGAACCGTCACATGGGCGCTCTTGCCAGCGTACTCGGGGTTGAGCTGCTCTCGGAGGCGATTCACAACTTGGGCCAGAGGACCGTGAAGATAGACGACAACGGCGTAGGTTTGCTCCTGCATATGCTCTATAAACACAATACGGGCAGAACGTTAAAAATGTCAACGCAGCCCTTGCCCCATCGGACGTAGATAACCAAGCGAGTCACTGTCCCGGAGCCGACAAACTTCACTCCGGCCGGAGAGCGCGGAGGTCAATGCCGAGCTGGCGGCATTTTTTGTAAAAATGGCTGCGCTCCAGGCCCAGGGAGCGGGCGGCCGCGAAAACCAAATTGGCCGGAGGTTCGACCGGAGGCGACGGGCGAAGTGCCGAGCAGCTCGTCCACCCCCGGCCCCGTGATCTCGCCTCCGCGCGCCAGAACCAACGCCCGTTCGACCAGCGACGGCCCGCACCTTTTCTCCTGCGGTAAAAAAGCTCGAGACTGTTGAGGAAGTCATCAATCAGATCGAGGTCCTCCCGGTGTCCAGGAGAGACGACGATATCCGCCTCCAGGTCTATGTCAACATCTAAGGCCACCCCGCTCTGAGCCTCTACAACCCCAACCGAGGTACACCGTTATTTAACTCGCTAGCGCGAAGAACGATTGGAATCCGATACGATCCACCCCCGGGCTTTCACCCTATCCATATCATTGTCAAAAACGGCGACGTCACTTTGGAGGGTGTAGTGAATTCGCCGGGGGATAAGGTGATTGCCGGGATCCAGGCGAACACCACGTCCGGGGTGTTCTCTGTGACCAACGACTTGATGGTGGCAAATCCGACCAAAAAGAAGATAAAGGATAAAAAAGGAAAAAACTAATAGCCTATGAACTATGGGCTACAGGCCCGTTTCCTCTGTTCGGGAATCGGCAGTTCAGGGAATCAGGAAGCGCGGCGTTCCGCTGTCTGGCGGTAGATTTCCAGCACGCGTCCAACCGAGCGCTCCCAGGAGAATTTCTGCACCTGCTCCAGGCCGCGCTGGCGCAGCAGCTCGCGGGCATCCACGTCCAGCAGGACGCGCTTCACCCCCCGAGCGATCTCGAAGACGTTGTCAGGGTTCACCATCACCGCCGCGTTTCCCACCACCTCCGGCAGAGAGGAAACATTGGAGACGACCACCGGCGTGCCCTGCGCCATCGCCTCCAGCGGCGGGAGTCCGAACCCCTCGTGGAGTGAGGGAAAGACAAACACCTCGGCCGAGGAATAGAACACCCGGAGCACGTCCACCGGAACGAAGCCCAGAAAGCGCACATCCTGCTGGGTACGGCTCTTGACCACCGTGCTCCGCAAGTGAGGATGCTTGCCCAGCTCGTCGCCGATCAGGATCAGCTTCAGGTCGCCGTAAACCGGGTGCGCCCGCAGCTCTCCCTTCAGCACGGCGAAAGCCTCGATGAGCCGGACCAGGTTTTTCTGCGGCTTGACGTTGCCGGCGTAAAGTACGAACGGGTAGTTGACCCCGTAGCGCTCCAGCGCCAGCTTTTTTTCCTCGTGACGGCTCGGAACGCTGAAACGCTCGTCAATGGCGTTGTGCACCACCTCGATTTTTCCCGGAGGGATCCGGCACAATTCGGTCAAGTCCAGGTGGGTGGCGCGGGAAACGGCAATGATGCGGGCCGCGCGGCTCAGGCCATGCCGAACGAAATACAGGCGCAGGCTGTTGCGCAACCCGTTGTCGGCGGGAAACAGGAAATCGCCCAGGTCGTGAACGGTGACCACGTAGCGGCAGGGTACCAGCAGCGGGACGCGCATGTGGGGGATATGCAGCAGATCCACCCGCTTCTCCTGCAACAGGAAGCGGAACCGGAAATGGTCTCCGGCAGATTCATCACTCTGGGTGTAGCCCACGGGCTCAAAATTGGGCGGCAGCGCGTCCAGCTCTCCCGCCTGTTCCGGCGGCCCGATCAGCAGGTAGCGATTCTCTCGGTCCTTGAGGGAGAGCGTGCGCACCAGGTTGCGGATATAGGTGCCGACGCCGAAGTCGGCCAGGCGCCGCACGTCAATGGCGATGTTCATTGCTCGGGTTCCACGATCCGCCGCCAGCGATCAGCGATTCCCGTTTGCAGTCCTGGTGCTGCCCGTTGCGGCTCTGTTGCGGAAAGCCGATCGCGGACTTCCTGAAAGCAGAATTCTTACACCGCGACGGGCCGCAGTTTCCACCCATACAGGGGAAACGCCTCGCACAACTCGCGCACCTGCTGGCGGACCCGACCGATCCGGTTCTCATCGGTGTGATGGCGCAGCACCTCGCTAATCCAGCGGCCGATCTGGCGCATCTGGTCTTCTTTCATTCCCCGTGTGGTCACCGCAGGCGTGCCCAGCCGGATCCCGCTAGGGTTGAAGGGAGAATTGGTTTCAAACGGAATGGTGTTGCGGTTCACGGTGATGCCGGCGCGGTGCAGCGCCTGTTCGGCCGGTTTCCCGAGCAGGCCTTCGCGGAACACATCCACTAGCATCAGGTGGGTATCGGTGCCGCCGGAGATCACGCGGAGTCCTTCGTCGGCCAGCGCAGCCGCCAGGGCGCGCGCGTTGGCCACAATCTGGGCCTGGTACTGTTTGAAGCTGGGCTGCATGGCATCCTGGAAGCACACGGCCTTGGCCGCAATCATGTGCACCAGCGGCCCGCCCTGCAGGCCGGGGAACACCATTTTGTTAATCGCGGGACCGTATTGGGCGTGGGCCAGGATAAAGCCGGAGCGCGGGCCGCGCAGGGTCTTGTGCGCGGTCGAGGTGACGATGTCGGCGTGCTCCACGGGATTGGGGTGCAAGCCGCCGGCCACCAGTCCGGCAAAGTGAGCCATGTCCACCAGCAGCAGAGCACCTACCCGGTCGCAAATCTGCCGCATGCGCGCAAAGTCAAGGGTGCGGGGGTAAGCGCTGCCCCCGGCGATCAGCATCTTCGGGCGGTGTTCCTCGGCCAGGCGCTCCAGTTTGTCGTAGTCGATCGTTTCCGTTTCGCGCGACACCCCATAGGCGATCACCTTGTAGTAGCGGCCGGAAAAATTCACCGGGCTGCCATGGGTTAGGTGGCCCCCGTGGGAAAGATCCATCCCAAAAATGCTGTCACCGGGTTCGAGCACGGCGGCATAGGCGGCCATGTTGGCCTGACTGCCGGAATGTGGCTGCACGTTGGCGTGCTCGGAGCCGAACAGGCGCCGGGCGCGCTCGATAGCCAGCGACTCGACCTCGTCGGCCCACTCGCAGCCGCCGTAATAGCGCTTCCCCGGATAGCCTTCCGCGTACTTGTTGGTGAACACCGAGCCCATGGCCTCCAGCACAGCCTCGGAGACGAAGTTCTCGCTGGGGATCAGTTCCAGTTGTTCCTGCTGCCGGCGTGTCTCATTCTGGATAGCCGCGTACACCGGGGGGTCAACCTCACGCAGGGGGCGGGCGAAATCGTTCATCTCCGATTCCTTACGCAGGGGCGGGCGAAATCGTTCATTCCCGATTCCTTTCTAACTCGGCGATCTTCTGGAGGCGCCCCTGATGGCGCCCGCCGGCGAACTCTGTTTCCAGCCAGGCCCGGAGCGTTTCCAGCGCGGGCGCCTCCTTGAGCAGGCGCGCGCCCAGGGCCAGGACATTGGCGTCGTTGTGCTCGCGACTCAGGCGGGCGGCGACCGGATCCAACACCGAGGCCGCGCGGATTCCATGCACCTTGTTGGCAGCCATGGCCATGCCGATTCCGGTTCCGCAGACCAGCACACCCCGCTGCGCCTGGCCGGCCGAAACGCGCTGGGCGACTTCGAAGGCATAGTCGGGATAATCCACTGATTCGGAAGAATTTGTGCCTACGTCTTGTACCCGGTGGCCCAGTCGGAGCAGCTCCTGCTTTACCGCTTCCTTCAGAGCAAATCCGGCGTGATCAGCGCCCAGCGCGATTTCCATGCGGTGATTGTACTATAGGGGGCAGGCGGCTGCTTACCTTTGCCAAACCGGAACTCGGTATGCGGGCAGACGCAAAAATCTCTGGACGGCACTTTTCCAGGGACGTATAATCTTTCTGATGACGCCTCGGGGCCAACTTCGCGGGTCTCGATTTAGCCGTTCCTACTGGCTTGTGTGCCAGGTGGGCGGCTGAGTGCGTCTTAGAAATTTGGCATCATCTCGGCGGCCCACCAGCGACGGTGGGCCGCGACGTTTTTAGCCCGCCAGCGCTGGGAGCAGCCGCCCGGAGGGAGGACCGACCATGATTATCTCGATGAAACGCGGCGCCTCGCGGGAAGAGATTGACCACGTCTGCGAGCGCCTCCGGCAGTTCGGCTACAAGGTCCATTCCATTAAAGGAGAGGAGCGGGTGGTGATTGGAGCGGTCGGCACTGGCGACCTTACCCGCGCGATCGAGCAACTGGAAGCCACCGCCGGAGTGGAGCGGGTGGTCCCCATCAGCCAGCCCTTCAAGCTGGTCAGCCGCGAGTTCCAGCGCGAGAAGACCACAATCCGCGTGAATGGCCTGGAGATCGGCGGAGGCGACTTCACGCTGATGGCCGGGCCGTGCTCGGTGGAGAGCGAAGAGCAACTGTTGAGCACAGCCCGGGCGGTACGCTCGGCCGGGGCCAGGATCCTGCGCGGGGGCGCGTTCAAGCCCCGCACTTCCCCCTACGACTTCCAAGGCATGGAGCGCGCGGGGCTGGAGCTGCTGCGCAAAGCCAAGCAGGCGACCGAGATGGCCATCATCACCGAGGTGATGACCGACTCCGACGTGGACCTGGTGGCCGAGTATACCGACATCTTCCAGGTGGGAGCGCGCAATGTGCAGAACTTTGCGCTGCTCAAGGCGCTGGGCCAAACGCAGAAGCCGGTGATGCTCAAGCGCGGCCTCAGCTCCACGCTGAAGGAGCTGCTGCTGTCCGCCGAATACATCGTCAGCAAGGGCAACGCCAAGGTCATCCTGTGCGAGCGCGGCGTGCGGACCTTTGAGACCTATACTCGCAACACGCTGGACCTGTCGGCGGTACCGGCCCTGCAGGAGCTCTCCCACCTGCCCGTCATCGTGGACCCCAGCCACGGCACTGGAAAACGCTCCCTGATCGCACCCATGGCTCGGGCGGCGGTGGCCTGTGGCGCCGATGGGCTGATGATCGAGGTGCATCCCAGCCCGGAAAACGCGTTCAGTGATGGCCCTCAGTCATTAACCTGCGGAATGTTCCAGCAGATGATGGCGGGCCTCGAGCCTTACCTGGA
Organism: Terriglobia bacterium; assembly: GCA_965218055.1. Taxonomy (GTDB): domain Bacteria; phylum Acidobacteriota; class Terriglobia; order JAJPHL01; family JAPKYU01; genus CBDBKE01. The sequence continues at coordinate 2,434,097 of CBDCKA010000002.1, read as the reverse complement.
CCTGTGGAGAACAGAACGCGCCCAGCAACGGAAGCCTGCCGGCGTTCCCGGGTAGCGAATTGATTCTGCCGGCGCCCGTGGCCGGCCGCTGGCTGGCTGCAGCCCAACCCGGCAGCTTCTCACGCCGCACCGTCCCTGCGGTAACTGCCCCCGCGGTATCTAATGGTGAAGGTGATGGACAGTTGCGGCAACCGACCTTGAATTGTTTAGAATGGGGCGCTAGCCAAGCGAACTGGAGAACCTTGCTCTAATGGAAATTGCCATCATCGGCGCGGGGTATGTGGGATCGGTGACCGGGGTGGGGCTGGCCGAGATTGGTCATCGGGTCACGCTGGTGGACCGCGATACGACCAAGATTGCCGACCTTCGCCAGGGCCGCCTGCCGATTTACGAACCGGGCCTGGAAGAACTGGTGGCGCGCAATGCGGCCACCGGACGCCTCCAGTTCTCCACGGAAATTCCGCCGGCGCTCAGCCAAGCCCGGATCGTGTTCATTGCCGTGGGCCCGCCCGCCCGCCAGGATGGCGAGGCCGACCTGAGCGCCATCGAGGCGGTGTGCCGGGACATCGGGCAGTGCCTCACCAGCTACCGGGTGATCGTGGAGAAGAGCACGGTACCGGTGAACACCTGTGAAAACATTCGCCGCGTCATCGACCTCAATCATCGCGGCGGCGATTACGATCTGGTGTCCAACCCAGAATTCCTTCGCGAGGGCTGTGGCCTGAACGATTTCTTCCACCCGGATCGTATTGTGGTCGGGGCCGATTCCGAGCAGGCGCGCCAGCTGATGGCCGAACTCTACCAGCCACTAACTTCCGGGCAGTATCACCGCGACGCCGGGGTAACAGTCGCTTCCCCGCCCTCGTTGCTGCTCACCGATATCAAGAGCGCGGAATTGATCAAACACGCCTCGAACGCGTTCCTCGCAATGAAGATCTCCTTCATCAACGCCGTCAGCGTCCTGACAGAACATTCCGGGGCCGACATTGTGGATGTGGCGCGAGGCATCGGACTGGATGCCCGCATTGGCGCCAGTTTTCTCCAACCCAGCCTGGGTTACGGCGGCTCCTGCTTCCCCAAGGACCTTAGGGCCTTCTACCAGATCGCCGAGCAGCTCGGCTATGACTTCCGCCTCCTGCGCGAGGTGGAGGCCATCAACGAGGACCAGAAGGCGCGCTTCCTCCGCAAGATCCGGCGAGCGATTTGGAACCTCAAGGACAAGACCGTCACCGTGCTCGGGCTGGCTTTCAAACCCGACACGGATGACATTCGCGAAGCCCCAGCCATTGAGGTCATCCGGGAGCTGCTGCGGGAGGGCGCTTCGGTGCGCGCTTACGACCCGCGCGCCATGAAAAACGCGCAACGCGTGCTGCCCGAGGTGACGTATTGCCAGGATGCCTACGCCGCGCTCGAGGAATCCGACTGCCTGGTGTTGTGTACCGATTGGGACGAATTCCGGCAGCTCGACTTAGCACGGGTGCGGAAGCTGATGCGCTACCCGATCATGGTGGACGGTCGCAACACCTTTGACCCGGCCACCGTGCACGGCCACGGCTTCCACTACAGTTCCATCGGGCGACCCCCGCTCAGCTCCGAGTAGGGCTCCGAGTAATGCGCCGCGTAGGCCAGCTCCAACTCGGCGTCGATTTGACACTCCCTCCCATGTCGCCGCGAGGTTGAGAACCGACACCGTTAATCGTTCGGCAATTCTTCTTCTTCCCGCAGTTCAGGCTCCTGGAGTTCGCGGCCTTTTTCCATCAGTTTCACGGCCGGCGCTGGCGTTCCCAAGCGGCTGAGAATTTCAACAACTTCTGCCATGCGCCGCTCAAGGGCAGCCATCCGGAGTTTTAGATCCCGCAGTTCCAGTGTCTGTAGGGATCTCTTTGGTTGCCGAATTTTGGCTTCGAGTTCTTCGATCCTCCGCAGCACGTGCGGCCTGGGCTCCTCGGGCGGGGTACCGTAGAGCACCTGGTCAATCCAGCTTTTCGATACGCCAAGCTGAGACGCCAGCTCGCTCCAGGTCATTTGCTGGGCATTCTTCAGCATCTTCAAGCGCTGGACGAGTTCGCGGGAGGATGCCTGCATAAGCAATCCTTATATGTCAAACAGGAACATTAGAAATGTAAATACGCATACTATAAGCTTTACATAATATCTTAAAAAGCTTACCCTGTGACCATAGAACTATGCATCCGAGGCGTCAAGAACCCCAGCAGGGTAGCGCACGTTGGGAGCGGGGTGCAAGCCCGGGTTGTAAGGCTGGGGGGCAGAACCGTTCTCGGGAATGCGGAGGCGGGTGCAGTTGTTCGGCACTGGATAGGTTCCTCGCGCTTTGGCTCGCGCGGAACAATACGGCATCTGGACGAATCTTGACGAAAGCCAGCCATGTGCGAGCCACGTGAGCAAGACGGAAGGGAGGCGAGGCAATGAAGCCCAGGAAATTCGTGCAGAATGGAAGCGAGTGGCCGAGGCGGCTGAGACTGTGGGGGTCCCGCCAAATAATATAGAACTGCTGAAATTGGGCGCGCTGATGGAAACTGCAGCCCAACTAGCGGAACTGAACGAGCGACTGGAACACCGCAACGATCGAGGTTGAGCCCCTGGAACCAACCTGCATGCACACCGCTCTTGAGAATGCCTTGCCGTGCCGCTGGCGCGTTGGGCTAGCATGGAATGATGATGCTCTGTGTGAACTTGGCGCTCCTATTGGCGTTGGCTGCATCCGGAACCAGCGCTATCCCTTTTAAGCGTGTCACGGCCGAGGAGCGTGCCTCCCTCGCAAAAAAGGTGCGCGGGATGCGCCGCGCGCCGCCGAGCGTTACCTTGGAGAAGTTGAGAGGGGAGAAGCGGGGAGACCGGATGGTCATCGTAGCTGCCCTGGGAGAAAAACCTACGGGCGGCTACCGGATCGAGATCACGCAAGTGAGCTTGCACGGCTCCGCCCTTACGGTCGAGGTCCGCGTCACTGTTCCACCCAAAGACGCTATGGTGACCCAAGCGCTGACGTATCCATTCGACGTGGTATGGATTCCAGCGGATCGCCTGGCGAACCTGCCGAAGCCTCTCCCGGTGCGCCTGACCGATGAGCAAGGAAAGGTCCTGGCAGAACGTGGTCGGGGAGAATCGCGCTAAGTTGATGGGCGCGCAGGGCTGTGCTACTCTGAACGTACTGACTGATAGTTCCTTGCGGTGAGCGTAGCTCAATCGGTAGAGCACCGGACTGTGGCTCCGGACGTTGCGGGTTCGATCCCCGTCGCTCACCCCACCCTTGACTGGCAGTGCACCTGCCCGCTGCCCATGTGGGCAGGTTGAAAGCGACTACAAATCGGGGCTGAACAGCAATACGCCCCGCGCCACCTTTCCGGATTCCATGTCCTCAAAGGCTCGGGGCAAATCATCCAGCGGATAACGCTGGGTGATGAGCTCGTCCAGCGGAAGTTTCCCGGAGCGATACAGATCGAGAAGCATGGGGAGATCCAGCCGCGGTCGAATGGAACCGGCAAACGACCCCAGCAGTCTCTTGTTTTGGAAGATCAGGACTGCGGGGGAAATCGGGACCTCGGCCTTGGAAATCGGCACCTCCGCCGTCGCAGCATGTAACCCCATGACGGTTGTCGTGCCTCCCGGCCGAGTGAGCAGCAGCGCTTGCGGAATCGTTGTCGCAGAACCTACGCTGTCGAAGATATATTCCGGCCCGCCGTTGGTTAGGTCACGAAGGGCTTCTTCCAGATTCGACGTAGTAGAGTTCACAACGTGCGTTGCACCGAGGCGTTTGGCGAATTCCAGCTTACGTTCCGTCACATCGACGGCCACGATCGGATTGCAGCCCGCCAGCCTACAGCCCAGAACCGCGCTAAGCCCAACGCCACCGCAGCCGATGACGGCGGCCGACGTCCCCGGTCTTGCCTGTGCCGTGTTGATCACAGCGCCCACACCGGTTGCCACGGCGCACCCGGTCACGGCAGCCACCTCGAACGGGACATCCTCGGGGAACGAGATCGCGCTGGCCTCATCGACAACGGCGTATTCCGCCATCGTGGCAGCGCCGATCATGTGCTTCAGGGTGATCCCGTCGAGTGTTGTTAGCCGGGAAGTTCCATCCAGGAGCAAGCCCTTGAAAGTGGTGTCAGCGAATCGCTGGCACAGGTTCTGACGGCCCCTCAGGCACGTGGCGCACACTTCGCACGCCGGAAGCCAGTTGACCAGAACACGGTCACCGGGCTTTACCCGTCCGACCTGACGACCGACAGCCTCGACCACACCTGCCCCCTCATGGCCCAAAACAATGGGCGGCGTGGCGCGCAACTCCCCCCTGTAGGTATGCAAATCAGAGTGGCAGACACCAGCCACGCGCATGCGGACCAGGACTTCGGTCTGTTTCGGAGGATCGAGTTCTACCTCTTCAATAGCCAGCCGGCCAATCTCGCGCACAACCGCCGCTCGAATCCTCATCCAGTGGTTCTCCGTTCCCGTGTTTGGCAGACCATACGGGCCCTTCCGCCACTGCCGTGATTATGACCAAGACCTGGTTGCTGTTCAACCGCGCCGCGCTTGGCGGGCTCTCTGCTTGCCGGACTGTAGGCGAGTTGCCGAAGCTAAGTTGGCGACAGCGGCGCCTGGGGCTCTAGCCCGTACTTTTCCTGGCCCCAGTCGGGCTAGGCGGGCGGCTTGGGCCGAGTTGGGGTGGGTGGTTCGTCCGTGGGGATGAGCTTGAGCGGGGCGCGGGACAGTTGCTGGCGCGCGTACGCGGCCCAGGGGCTGCTGGGGTCCAGTTTTAAATAAGCGCGCCAGTGATGGACGGCCTTACCGCGCATCTCCAATTTTTCGTACACCAGCGCCAGGTTATAGTGCGCGTCGCCGTAGCCGGGCGAGAGCCGCAGGGCGCGTTCGTAGCACTGCAGGGCTTCCTCCAGGTTTCCACGCTCATCGTGCACATTGCCCAGATTGAAATACGCCAGCGCATAGCCGGGATCAATTTCGATGGCCGCGCGGTAACACTTCTCAGCCTCAGCCAGGCGGTGCTCGTTGTAGTACAGCGTTCCCAGATTGATGCAGGCGCCGGCGGCTTTCGGGTTCAGCTCGATGGACCGGCAGTACGCCCGCATGGCCTCGGGCAGCGTTTCCGGGCGCTGTTCCAGCTCCAGGCCCTGGAGGAACCACTCCTCGGCCTCCTGCCGGCGGCGCGGCAAGTCGGCCGCGGGCCTCTTCAAGGCGCGGATGCTGGCGTGCAGTTGACGGGTCTCGAAGTTAAACAGCAACTGTCCGGTGTCGGGCTCCATGGCCCCGCCCCGGTAGTTGACGATGACCCGATTCCCGTCGGAGGAAATCTTCAGCTCCGTCAGCGGGTGTTGGACTTCGTTCAGCTTGCGCTTCAGCGCCACTACGCTGCGCTGGATTTTCTTCAGCGGGATGTTGCTGCTGCGGAGCTTCTGGATGGTCTTCAGCGCGATCAGATCGGAGAAGCTGTAGGGCCCGGTATTGCTCACCAAGCCCTGCTTCTGCCAGGCAGTCAACTGGCGTTGGGAAAGGCCAAGAATCCTGCTCAACTCTTCGCGTGAATAGCTCTCGCCCTGGGCGGATGCCATCGAGCTAACTGCTCCGGGACCGCGCGGACTTGCGCCGCGCACGAGCGGCAGGCGCGGCCTCGGCCGCGGCCGGCTCGGCCGTTGAGTCAGCGGCGGCTTGCTTGCGCGGCAACTTGCGCGCTTCCTCCAGGCTCTTCTCCAGCGCCGCCATCAGGTCAATGACCGGCGCCAGCTTCGGCTTTTCCACTTCCGTCACCGGCTGGCCCTGGAGCTTGGCATCGAGCATCGCGCGCAGGTTCTGCTGGAAGCTGTCGCGGTATTTGTCCGGCTCAAAGGGCGCACTCAGGCTTTCGACCAGCGAGTGGGCCAGCTCCAGTTCCTTTTCCTTGACCTCCAGGCCGTTGACCGGGCCGAGCTCCTCGATCCGTCCCACTTCATGGCGGAAAAACATGCTATGCAGGGCCAGACCCTGCGCGAGCGGTCGCAGGACAACCGTGTACTCGCGGTTGTGCATGGACAGCCGGGCGATGGCGCACTTGCCGCTGTCGGCCATCGCTCGCCGCAGCAGCACGTAGGCGCGCCGCCCGGGATCGTCCGGCACCAGGTAGTAGGAGGTGTCGAAAAACAGCGGGTCTAGGTCGGCCAGGGGGACAAACTCCAGAATCTCCATGGCACGGGCGGTGCGGGGTTCGATCTTCTTGATCTCCTCCGGGCTGACCTCGATGTAACGGTCCTTCTCGAACTCGTAGCCCTTGACGATTTCCTCCCGCGTGACAGTCCTCTCGTCAACCGGGCAGATGTACTGCTGCTTGACACGCGAGCCGCAGCCCTTGTGAAGCATACGGAAGCTGATGCTTTCGCTGCGGGCCGCCGAGAACAGCTTCACCGGGATGGAAATCAACCCGAAGGTCACGTAGCCCGACCAGACGGAACTGGGCATAACCAGGCCATGCTAGCACGGAATCGGCTCATCGAAGCGATGCCGCGTACCAACTCAGGCATGAGACCGTAGGCCCGGGATTCCGGCCGGCATTTCGGTCTTGGCGAACCGGAAAAGGCTGTGGTAACGTTGACCAGGTCGCAAGAAGGCATTGGGTATGATGCTGAGAGACGAGTTCCCCCTCCCACAGCGCGAAGCGGCCTTCTTCTTTGGCCTGTTCCTGCGCGGCCATTCCGCCGACCGGCTGCGCCGCGACATTGACGTGCCCCAGGAAATCATAGCCAAATGGAAGCGCTCCTGGGAACACGGCCAACTGGGGTTTCCCGCCAAAGCGCGCCGCGCCTACGAATTCCGCAAACAGGTGCTGGCGATCTTCGACTTCCTGGTTTCCTCTGAGAACAGTACTGCCCACAAGATGTAAGCCGCTCGGAGCCGGCTCAGGCTAGGGAAGGAAAGCAGCGCCGGAGCTAGCGGACCGAAGCGGGCACAGCACGGCGCTCCAGAACCTGGTCCACCATGCCGTAGGCCACCGCCTGTTCCGGCGTGAGAATGAAATCGCGCTCTACGTCCTGCTCCATTTTCTCCAGCGGCTGGCCGGTATGCTGGGCCAGCAGGCGGTTCAGCTGCTCCCGCAGCCGCAGGATTTCCCGGGCGTAGATGTCAATTTCGGTAGCCTGCCCCGAAAGCCCGTAGAGGGAGGGCTGGTGTAGCAAGACGCGGGAGTGCGGCAGCGCATAGCGCTTGCCGTGCGTGCCGGCAGCCAGCAGGATCGCGGCCATGCTGCCCGCCTGTCCCAGGCAAATGGTGCTGATCTCGTTGCGTACGAACTGCATGGTGTCGTAGATCGCCATGCCGGACGAGACCGAGCCCCCGGGCGAGTTGATGTACAGCGCAATGTCCCGCTCTGGGTCTTCGGCTGCCGCGAACAGCATCTGGGCGATGACGTTGTTGGCGATTTCGTCATCAATCGGCGTTCCCAGGAAAATAATGTTATCCCGCAGCAACCGGGAATAAATGTCAAAGGCGCGCTCGCCGCGCGGCGTTTCCTCCACCACCATGGGAATCAGCATATGCTTCCGTCCTTGGCGTTAGCTTCTATGTTATCCGCAAAGCGGAAGCACAGCAACCGGCAGAGATTTCGGCAAACTTTCGCCACGGAACGCTCCCGCTCCTGTCGCCTGAAACAGCCGGTACAAGGCCCTTTCTGGTCCGCGTGCTAAACTGACCGCAATGTCCGGCCCCTGCACCACCTACATCCACAGTGTGAGAGGCCGCGACTGGCCCCTCCTCGTTGTGGTGGCGCGATGAGCCGCGCGCGACCACTGCTGTTGCTGGGCGCCTTTACCCTGCTGCTGCACCTGCCCTTCATCTTCCAGCCGGTCCAGGGCGACGAAGTCAATTACCTGGACATGGCGAAGCAAGTCCTCGAGCGGCCATTGACCCCGCTGAATTTTCGCTATGTGTTCCAGGGGCGCGAGGTGGACATGGCCGGCCATCCTCACCCACCGCTGAATGCCTACATCCTGGCTTTGCTCTGGGTGCTATGGGGAGGTTTCTCGCCATTGTTCTTTCACGCCACCTACCTGCTGTTCGCCTTGACCATCAGTTTTGCGGCCTACGCGCTGGCCGCGCGTTTCACGACCCAGCCGCTATGGGCGGCGCTGCTGGTAGCTTCCTCGCCGCTGGTGCAGCTGAACACCAACACGCTGGCGGGACCGGAGGGACCGACGCTGGCGTTTCTGCTGCTGGGCGCAGCCTTGTACTTGCGCGAGCGTTTCTTGGCCGGGGGAATCTTCCTAGCGTTAGCCGGCTTCACAGCCCTACAGGCGCTGGCGTTGCCGCCGATCCTGCTGCTGAGTTATGTCTGGCGGCGGACGCGCCCACCCCGGGCCGCCTGGGCCGCGGCCGCAGCGCCGTTCTTGCTGTTGATCGCCTGGCAGACCCTGCAATTCGTGCTTACCGGCCGCATGCCGATTGCGGTGCTGTTGGGCTACATGATCGGTCCCACCTTTGGAAAGCTCAGCTTGAAAGGTGCCAATGCCTTGGCGCTGCTCCAGCACCTGGGTGTGCTGGTGACGTTGCTGCCGCTGTCCCGGCTCCGGCCGGTGCTTTTGCTCCCAGGCCTGCTGGCTGCCGTGCTGGTTTCAGGATACCCCTGGTGGGAGCGCGCGATGCTGCTCGTTTTCGTGTCGCTGGGGATCCATGCTCTTCTTTGGCTCTGGAACACCCGTGACAGCGAGCCCTTCCTAGCGGGCTGGTGCCTGCTGTACTTCGCCTTTGCGCTTGGTGCTTTCTTTGCCGGTGCGGCGCGCTACCTGCTGCCCCTGGTCGCACCGATGGTCTTGATGGTGGTGCGCCAGTGCGCTACGCGCCCACGATGGTTGGCGCTGGCCCTGGCGTTTAATACCTTTCTCGGCCTGAACCTTTCCTTCGCCGCATATGAATTTTCGCGCGTCTATGCCCAGCTCCAACCGCCTCCAGGGCCCACCTTCCTGGTCAACGGCGAATGGGGCTTCCGATACCACATGATCCGCTCAGGTGGGCGCGTTCTGGAGCAGTCCAGTGTGCCTAACCCCGGCGGATGGATCATCTCTTCGGAATTGTCTCTGGCAGGAAACTACGGCAGCCTGGCGGAAGCCCTGGCAGTGCCTCTCGAGGTGGAAGAACTCTCCGTTCGCAGCCCGCTGCGCCTGGTGGACCGTTACGCCCACAGCGGTTTTTCCAGCGTGACCTTCGGTCTGCTACCCTTTTCGTTTTCACGGCGGCCGGTGGACCGCATTACTTACGCGCGGACTTCCCCGTTCTTGAACTTGGAAGCGCCCTGGACCCCAACACAGTTTGACGGCCGCCTCGTGTATCTACCTGCGCCGGGTGAGACCATTCGCCTGCCGCTGGAGCCGGCTTGGGAGAGCCTGCGCCTGGCCCTGTTTGCACGCAAAACCGGCCAGGCCACCTTCAGGATTTGGGACCCGTCGGGCCGGGTGCTCCTGGAGGAGAAAGTCGAAGTCCAAGCAGCGTTATGGGAACCTCGCACGGTGCTGCTTGATGGAGCGCGCGCGGTGATGCTGTCGGTTGAAGCCTCCCCCGAACTGCACGCAGGCTGGGGGGAGCTGGTCCCTCTCGGCTCCGGCGGCCCCACGGTCGCCGCGGCCGGATCACTGACCGCCCTCACAAGCGAACCTTCCCTCGCCTACCTCCATGCCGGTGACCTGCGTGCCAGGCCCCAGTTGCTGGGGCGCTGGTTCAACATTGAGGACGGCGGATGGCGCTGGATGAGCAAGGAAGCTCAGGCGGTGTTGCGGACCCCGGAGGAATCCCCGGTCAGCCCGGTGAGCTTTGAGCTGGGGCTGTATTTCCCGGAGGATCACATGAAGCGGGCCGGCGGGCCGGTAACCGTCTCCATCCTGCTGGAGGGCGACCTGCTTGTGGAGGAAACCTACCGCGAACCGGGGGCCCACACGATCCTGCAGCCCGTGACGACGGGTTCCCTCCCCCACCCGGCTACGCGGGTCGCTATCCGCCTGAACCGCGCTGTTCCACCAACAGGCGAGGAGGAGCGCGAGCTGGGAGCGGTGGTGCTGGGCCTTGGCTTCGTGAAATGAGTAGCGGCAGGCTTCAGCCTGCCACCAGCAGTCCGGTGGAGAACATCACCAGGAATCCAGCGGCAAATCCGGCCAGGTTCGGGGCACTGAACAGCGATCCGCCGCGCGTCAGGTACTTGCCTACCTGATAGAGTACCTGAAGGATGGCGCCGGTGCCCAGCGCCAGGAACAGCAGGGCCCAGGCCTCGGAGTACACCAAGCCGCCGATCAGCGCGCCGAAGATCGTCGGCACCCCGGCCACCGCGCCCAACCAGACCAGCCGGCGAACCTGCACCCGCTCTCGCGTCAAGGGAGCCACGATGGCGACCCCTTCGGTGGTGTTGTGCAGCGCAAACCCCAACACCAGCATCGTGCCCAGGGCCGCCTCGCCCAGCGCGAAGGCGGCGCCCACCGCCAACCCTTCACCCAGGTTGTGCAGCCCGATACCGATACTGATGGAGGTGGCCAGGCCCATGGACTCCGACTGCGCACCGGCGGGTCTTTGTCCCGCTGCGCCCAGGGCCAGCAGGCTGCCCACCACGCCGGCGGCAATCAGAGCGAACGGCTGGTAGGCACCTGGAATCCGTCCAGCAGTTTCCAGCGCCTCGTGTAGCGCATCTACCGCCAGGAAAAACAGCAAGCCCACGGTCACTGCCAGAAGAAAGTGGATGCCGGCCGGGGAGAGGCGCCGCAAGAAGGGCAAGAAGGCCAGTCCCAAGAAAACCGGCAGAACGCCGACATAGGTGCCCATCAAGGTGAACAGCCCGGCGGCTCGCCACCCCAATTGCGGTGTGGCCACGGCCACCGGGATTTCCCGTGTGAAGGTCAGGCCGGTGCTGGTGATCAACTTGACTTCATGCGTTTCACCCTGCACCCAGGGATAGGGCACTCGCACCTCGGCTTGCCCCAGCCTCGGGATGCGACGGGCGGGGGTAACCGTGTGCGTCCAGTAGGCCGCATCAACGATGACCTGGGCCAGGGTTAGCTCGGCAGGGCCCACGTTCGTCACTTCGAGGAGGATCTCGCCGGGCCGGAGCACGATGCGCCGGATCGAAAGTTCCTCGGGCGGCGGCACGCCGATTTGGAAGACGCGCTCCGGCCTCCACATCAGCAGCAAGACAAAGCCAGCGGCAATGGCCAGCAGCGGCAGCAGGGCCGCTATCCAGGGGCGTGGTTGCGGCGACCGCTGCTCCCCGGAAACCGCTGCGCGCTCGCTCATGGCTCCACCTCAAACAAGCCCATCCAGCCCAGTTCGGCAAACTCGGTCTGATGTGCGTGAAACATGAACTGGCCGGGAAAGCGGAAATCAAACTCCAGGATGGAGCGTTCGCCCTGGCAAAGCATCACCGTGTCGGTGTAGTTGCCGGGTTCCAGCCGCGTGCCCGTTCTGTACTCTTGGAAGAAGTGGGCGTGTAGATGGAAGGAATTGAGGAGGTCGAACTCCAGCAGGTTCACCAGGTAGACGCGAATCGGCTCGCCCACCCGGACGCGGATCGGGTGGCGCATGAAATGGAAGGCTACAGAGTTGACCGCATACACTTCGTTTTCGTCGTCGAAGTTGGTGTCGAAGCCGTTCATCACCATCAGCAGCTCACGGGCCGGAGGCCGCGGCTCGGGGGGATCCACAATGAACGCCCCATAGAGCCCCTTGTGAATGTGCCGCTTCAAAGGGTTCGTATGGCAGTGGTAGAGGTGCAGGCCAAAGGGTTCGGCGTCGAACTCATAGACGAAGTTCTCCCCGGGGTGCACGTACTGCGCCACCCCGGCTCCGTCCATAGCCGCCGGGTGGAAGCCGTGGAAATGGATCGTATGCGGGTGTGCTCCGGCATTGGCAAAGCGGATGCGAATACGGTCCCCCTGGCGCGCACGAATGGTGGGGCCGGGCACCCGCCCGTTGTAGGTCCAGGCCGGAAAGTAAATGCCCGGGGCAATCTCGATCTCGCGGTCCGTCGCTACAAGTTCGTACTGGCGCAGCGTCTGGCCGTTGGGCAGTGTGGAAACTGCGCCGCCGTCAAAGTCGGTAAGGTAGCCACTCGGGTCCAGGCCGCCGGGAGCGATGTCGCCAACGGTGGTCAGATCCAGCGTGGCCGAGTGACTGCTGGCATGCGGACTGGCCAGGCCGGCCTGGGGGCCGGCAGAGTGCAGCCCGGCTGCCGCCAGCGCGCCGGCGCCGGCCGACCCCGCTCCCAGGAACATTCTTCGGGAAATCTTCTTGCGCGCCATAGAAAATTAGGTCAACATAAAAATTAACCAAGGTTAATTTCTAGCAGCAGCCTACTACATCTGTCCCATCCCCTACAAGAGCCCCCCCGCGTCGCAGAAAGCCTTGGAGGCTCCCTGACGAGCCGCTGCCACCGGGCTCCGAGGGATCCGAAAGCCGCGGCTTGCTCCGAGCCACGAGCGAGTTCCACGCGCTTTTGTGAAACCGGTTGCCTGTATAATGTTCCGAATCTGGAAGGAGGACGCCCGCGGTGGCTGAAGGCGCCGAGAGAAGATCGCGTAAGCGGCACACCCTGCCGGCGTTAAGAGCTGTACTGTTTCAGACGGGGAACGCGCGAGGGACCGCCATTGCCTGTAACGTTTCCCTGGGCGGTATGCTGCTGGAGTCGGAGCACCCCTGGCCGCCGGTGGGTGCTGAGATCGAGCTGACCTTCTCGGTGGAAGAATACGGCCTCATGTTCTCGTTGCCCGGCAGGATCGCGCGGGTGGAAGGCCCACGTGCCGGCATCGCCTTCCACGAAGAATCAGACAAGCTCCGGCAGGTCATTCAGAAGGCCCTGGGGGCGGCCTAGGTGGGCGCCGGCGTTTCCCCGGACGACGGGCTGAAAATCCTGCTGCCGAGCGAGCAGATCCAGCAACGTGTGCGCGAGATGGGAGCTCAGATCAGCGGCGACTACCGGGGCCGGCCGCTCCACCTGGTCTGCATCCTGAAGGGCGCCAGTATCTTCCTGGCCGATCTGCTGCGGACGCTGGAGCTGGAAGTTTCGCTGGATTTCATTGCCGTTGCCAGCTACCACAAGGGGTCCGGAAGTTCGGGCGAAGTCCAGATCATCAAGGACCTGAACCTCCCGCTGGAAGGGCGCGACGTGCTGATCGTGGAAGACATTGTAGACACCGGCCTCACGCTCAACTACCTCTGCCATCTGCTGGAGTCGCGCGGGCCGCGTTCGTTGAAGATCGTGACCTTGCTGGACAAGCCGTCGCGGCGCGTACTTCCCGTCCGGCCAGATTATGTCGGCTTCGAGATTCCCAACTCGTTTGTGGTTGGATACGGGCTGGACTACGGCGAGCGGTACCGGCAGCTTCCGCATATCTGCGCGCTGGAAAATTCGGTCTGAAGATCCCTGAAGACCGTAGGGGCAATTCATGAATTTCCCCCTGCCCGCCGTCAACGGCGGTGTGAGATGGCGGTCAAACGGGAGGAGCCGGTCACGGTACAAGGCCAGGGGCCGTGTCGCACTGTGCTATCATGGGTAACCTGAAGGCAGCAAATCCGCCGCCGGAAACCACCCGACCAAAGACGGAGGCGGAGCAAGCTATCGCCGCCTGCACCCCGAAATCGGCACTCGGATGAGTACCGCCGATATCGAGAACCTCATCGAGGCCATTACCGAGGAAGTCTATCTTCGCCTGACCAACCCGGGGCTGACTCAGTCGAGCGTAGGTGGTGCCCAAGGCGCAGAGTTCGACGAACGCGTGTGCGCCGGTTGCCGGGGCGACTGCGCAGTCACGTGCCAGCCCCGGACCGAGCGGATTGTGAACGCCGGGGCCTGCCGCGTCTCGATGACAGCGCCGGTTCCGGCGGGCCCGGCGAGTGCCCGGGACTTCGCCGCGCTGATCGATCACACCCTACTGCGGCCGGAGGCGACCCAGGCCAACATCCTGCGCCTGTGCGACGAGGCGCGCCAGTACGGCTTTGCCAGCGTCTGCGTCAACCCGTACTGGGTCCCGCTGGCGGCCCAGAGATTGCGAGGCACCGCGGTAAGGGTCGCGACCGTGGCGGGCTTTCCGCTGGGCGTCACACTGACGGCGGTGAAGCGCCAGGAAGCAGCACGGGCCATCCGCGTTGGGGCACAAGAAATTGATATGGTGATCAACGTGGGCGCCCTGCGCTCGGGCGATCTGGAGAGCGTGCGGCTGGACATCGGCGGCGTGGTCGAGGTCAGCCACGCCGGCGGAGCCCTGGTCAAGGTGATCCTGGAGACGGCGCTGCTGGACGACGAGCAGAAGGTCGCTGGCTGCCTGCTGGCAAAAGCGGCCGGCGCCGACTTTGTGAAGACCTCAACCGGCTTCGGCCCTGGAGGCGCCACTGTCCACGACGTCGAGCTGATGCGGTTTGTGGTGGGTCAGAGCCTCGGGGTCAAGGCTGCGGGCGGAATTCAAAAACTGGAGGACGTAGCGAGGATGGTGTCGGCTGGCGCCACGCGCATTGGCGCCAGCGCCAGCGTCAAAATCCTGGAAGAGGCTGCGGGTCAGATACCTGCTCCGCCTCCCTCCTCTACCGCCGCTCCGGCACCCTACTAGCGGGAGCCTCCTGGGGTTGTGAGACTCAATAGGAGAGGGCCGAAGTCGGCCCGGCAGTGGGAACCAGTTCCCGGGAACACGTTTTTTGAGTTAGTTTTTGAGAGACAAGAAGATGCCCGCCGAACCCAGCCCGGTTTTCGACATCCGCTCGGAGCCGGAAACGCTCCAGTTCCTGCTGCAGGTGGCAGAGGTAGCCAACAGCTCACTGGACCTGGATGAGCTGTTGGAGCGCTTTGCGGAAGTGATCCGGCAGGCGGTGGATTACGAGATCCTGGCCATCCTGCTCTCGGAGGAGAGCACGCAGGAGCTGCGTATCCGCTACGCGATCGGACACAGCGAGGAAGTGGTGCGCTCGGTTCGTATTCCGCCCGGCCAGGGCATCACCGGAGCGGCCGTCGCGGAGCGCGTTCCGATACTGGTCACCGACGTCGGTGCCGATGCCCGCTACATCCAGACGCGGGAGGATGTGTGCTGCGAACTGGCGGTCCCCATGATCGTCCGGGACCGGGTCGTCGGCGTGATTGACCTGCAGTGTACGCAGGAGGGTTGTCTCAACGAGCGCCACCGCGACCTGCTCTCAGTGGTGGCCGGCCGGCTGGGCTTGGCCATCGAGCACGCCCGGCTCTACCGTTCCACGCTGCAGCAGGCCCGAACCCTGGCCACCCTCACCGAGATCAGCCGCGAGTTCTCTTCCATTTTGAATCTGGACGACTTGCTGCGGAAAATCGCCGATCTGCTGCACCGACTGATCGGCCATGATGCATTTCATGTCCTGCTGCTGGACCCGCAACGCGGACTGCTTCAGCTTTACCTGAGTCTGCCGCAGCATGAGCAGGCGTGGCAGAAGGACACGGTTCCCATAGGCACGGGCGTTATCGGACACGCAGTCGCCGAGCGCCGCAGCCTGCTGATTCCGGACGTCACGCGCGACCCGCGCTACATCACCGTGAACCCGCGGACGCTTTCCGAGCTGGCGGTGCCGCTGGTCGCCAAGGAGCAGGTGATTGGCGTGCTCAACCTGGAAAGCAAGCGCAAGGACTTCTTCACAAGGCAACACCTGCAGATGGTGGAGCTGCTGGGGCCGCAGGTGGCCATAGCGATCGAAAACGCCCGCCTGTATCAGCAGCTGGCCCAGAAGGAGGCGCGCATGCAGGGCGACCTGCGCGCCGCCCGCGAGCTTCAGTACAGCTTGCTGCCCCGGAACCTCCCGGAAATCCGAGGCCTCGAAGTTTACGCCCAATACGAACCAGCCCGCGAGCTGGGCGGCGATCTCTACGACTTCATTGACTACAAAGCCGAGGAGGGCCACTGCCGTGGGCTGGGGATCTTCACCGGCGACGTCAGCGACAAGGGCGCGCCGGCGGCCCTCTACGCCGCGCTCTCCCATGGCCTGCTGCGCACGCTGGCCGCCCGCTGCCAGCCGGTCGGCCCGATGCTGCACCAACTGAACCAGGCACTTTGCCAGCGCCGCGTTGCAGCCCGTTCCCTGGCCCTCTGTTATGCCTTCCTGGACCCCCAAGCCTGGACCATGGAAATCGCCAACGCCGGCCTGCCCCATCCGATCTTCTGCCACGGAGGGGAGATATCGCGAGTGCGCGTCGAGGGTGTGCCGCTGGGCCTGCTCGAGAGTATCGACTACTATCCAGCGTCCGTGCAGTTGCACCCCGGCGATTTCGCCGTCTTTTACTCCGACGGCATCACGGAGAACGTGAATCGCGCAGGGGAGGAATTCGGACGGCAGCGGCTCCAGGATCTGGTCTTACGCCATTGCGCGGCGAGCGCCAGGGAGCTGGTGGAGCGGATCTTTGAGGAGGCCCACCGATGGTCGGCGGGGCGGGAACCGTTCGACGACCGCACCGTAGTCGCGCTGAAGGTTGGAGAGAACGGCCCCGGGGGAGCGGCCCCATGAGGCTGACGCACTTCCCTTACCGCGCCGGCCGGCTCCACTGCGAGGGCGTGCCCGCCGAGCAAATTGCCGCCGCCGTGGGCACGCCGGCATACGTCTACAGCCGCGCCACCATCGAGCACAACTTTCGCCGCTTTGACCGGGCCTTCGGTGACTATCCCCATACCATCTGCTATTCAGTCAAGGCCAATTCCAACCTGGCCGTGCTCCGGCTGCTGGCCCGGCTGGGTGCCGGCTTTGACATCGTCTCGGCGGGCGAGTTGCATCGCGTGCTGCGTGCTGGCGGCGACCCGCGCGGCGTCGCCTTCTCCGGCGTCGGCAAGACCGAGGCGGAGATGGACGCGGCGTTGGAAGCGGGCATCCATCTGTTTAACGCCGAGTCGGAAGACGAGCTGAAGCGGATTGCGCGACGCGCCCGGCACGCCAGGCGCCGGCCCAGGGTCGGGCTGCGGGTAAACCCGGATGTGGACGCCCGAACCCATCCCTACATCGCCACCGGCCTGCGCCAGCACAAGTTTGGCGTCGAATTTTCCCGGGCGGAAGCCATCTACCTGCGGACCGCAAAGCTGGCCGGGCTGGAGGTGGCCGGGATCAGTTGTCACATCGGCTCGCAGATTCTGGACGTGGCGCCGTTCCTGGAGGCGCTGGAGAAGCTGCTGGAGCTGGCCGAACGGCTGCGCCGTCATGGGCTCCGTATTCGCTACCTGGATCTGGGCGGAGGGCTGGGCGTTCCTTACCGGCTCGGGGAAACCGGTCCGGACGTCGCCGAGTTCGCCCGACGGCTGGTGGAGCTGATTCGCTCGGCAGGCCGCGCCCGCTATCACATCCTGGTGGCCCCGGGGCGCTCCATTGTTGGAGCGGCCGGCGTGCTGCTCACCCGCGTTCTCTACCGCAAGCGCAACGGGAAGAAGAATTTCCTTGTCGTGGATGCTGCGATGAATGATCTGATGCGGCCCGCCCTCTACGGCTCCTACCACGAGATCCGGCCCCTCGTCCAGGAAGCCCGGCGTGAAGTGGTGACTGATGTGGTCGGCCCGGTGTGCGAGAGTGGCGACTTCTTCGCCCAGGACCGCCAGTTGCCGGTGGCGCGTCCCGGAGAGCTGCTGGCGGTGTTCACCGCCGGCGCCTACGTCGCGTCGCTGGCTTCCAACTACAACTCGCGGCCTCTTCTGCCGGAAGTGCTGGTGGAAGGCAAGACTTTCCGGGTGGTGCGCGATCGGGAAACCTACGAGGACCTGACCCGTCTGGAACGCAGTTAACGCGACCGGCAAGATGCCGACGCTACCGAAGCGCTGGTTGGGTCAGGGGGTGGCGCCGACGGTTCGTACCAGCGCGCGTAAGATGCCGCGGGTGAGGTTGAAGTCCTCGGCCATGGCGTCGTAGAACTCCTGTTGGTCCAGTTGCAGGGCCCGGGTCGGCTGGCTGGCCCTGGCCGAGGCCGGCTGGGACTGGTCGGCCAGCATGGCCAGAGCACCCACCTCGGAGGGAGGTGCCAGCTTCACCGTTTCCTGTCCGCTGCGGAGCAGCACCACTTCTCCTTCCATCAAAACAAACATGCTATCGGCGGCGTCGTTTTCTCGATAGAGCAGGTCGCCCTCCTGATAGCGAACCTCCTGAGCCAGAGCGGCTAGCCGGGCCAGGCTCTCGGTGGGAACCTCATGGAAGAGGGGGGCTTTCTGCAGGATATTTACCTTCTCGAGGATGGTCAGCATCGTAGTCGTCATCGCTCGTCATCAGCCAGTCGCAGCGGGAGCCAGTCGGGCGTTGGTCCAGGCCCAGGTCTCTTCCAGCAGCGCATCGCCGGCGCGGGGGACATGAGGCAGGTCGGCGGACAGCTCGGCCAGCCGCGCTTCGCCGACGGCGTGCAGGGCGCAGGCGCGCAGCCAACGGTCCTCCGAGTGCAGCAGGACCCGCAGGGCCTCGGCGTGTGAGTTCACGCTGGTGTGGACGAGCCGGTGGGCAAAGCCAAGCTTTTGCTGCAGGGTCATCTCCGGGTCCAGCACGTAGGCCAGCGGGCGGTAAAGGTCGTTGCGGAGCAGGTTCTCCAGCACCTCCAGGGCGTTGGCCTGGAGCTGGGGGCGCGGGGAGGTCAACCCGGCGAAGGCGTTGTGGATATCGCGCGGTGGATACAGCAGGGCCAGCAGCCGGAAGATGCGCTCCAGCTCGTGGTCCATGCGCTCGCGCAACGCGCGGGTGAGCAAGGACTCGCCGCTCGGGGCGTGCGCGGCGGTGCTCGAGCGCGGGTTCACAGCGGCCAGGATCTGGAAGGAGCGATAGTAACCCATCAGCTCGGCCCGCAGCATGTTTTCCAACTGCGCGTTGGGCAGCAGCAGCGCCGGGTCCGAGCGGCGAAGTTTATTCATCGCCTTCAGCACGTCATACCGCAGCCCAGGCTCGCCTTGGATGAGGCTGTCGGCCAGCACCGCGACCGATTGCGGGCTGGGGATCCCAGCCAGCACGCCAGGGATTTGCTTGCGGACGGGCAGTGGGACTTCCTCGTTATTGAGGTAGTCCTGCAAGGTGCCCACCGCGCGTTCGCCGTACTGGACCAGAGCAGCGCGGGCGGCGGGGACCACGCGCCGCTGCCCCAGCTTCTCAATGACCAACGGCAGAAAATCGCGGCGCTGGATGTTGCCGGCGCTGAGCAGGGCGTGCCCGAGCACCTCGGGGTCGTCATCACGCAACAGGTTCAATAGCTCGGAGTGCAGAGACGAGGGCGGGGGAATTGTCCCCAGCACACGGGCGGCTTCGGAACGTGCGCGCGCCGCCTCCGGGCCAGTCCCATGCAACATGTTCTGGAAAATGATCTGAGCCGCCTGCAAGTTCTCCGGGTCCTCCGTCCGCGCCAGGTAGGCCGCCACAGAGCCCTGTAGCGAGTAGTCGGGAAGCTCGGTGTCCTTGCCCAGCAGTTTGAGGGGATCGCGGCCGGTGTGCGTCGCCAGGTAATGCATCGCCTCGGTGCGCACCTCAATCGATTGGTCGGCCAGCATCACTTCCGCCTGGGGCAAGATTTCCAGATCGCCGGTGTCGCTCAACAGATGCAGAGCGCGCTGGCGAACGGCAGGCGAGGGATGCTTGAGCAAGTCGCGCAGCATGGGGTGGTGGCCCGGCTGGCCACCCACTTCAAACAGGCTCAGCCCGTACAAGATCTGCTGCTCGTCGCCCTGCTCCAGTGCCAGCGCCAGCACCCCGGTGGTGGTGGCGTCCAGTATGCCGGTAGCGGTGCGTTCCGGGTCCAGGGCGTGGCGCTGGATGGCTCGTCGCAGCACGTTCAGGTATTCTTGCCGGACGCCGTAGGCGATGGCGATCCAGCCCCCCAGGAAGACAAAGTTGACCAGGCTGATGCGGCCGGGGGTGAAATGCAACAGGTTGGCGAATACCCACAGCACCAGGCCTGCTGCCCCGTCGGCGACCCGGTACATAAAAATGTCGAGAAACGACTTGATCTGGCTCTTGATGTCGGGCGCCATGGGCAGGTAGAGCAGTTCGGTGCTGGAGCGGTCCAGGGAGTAGCGCAGCAGATTGTGGCTGCCTCGGAGCACCACCACCGAAACCAGCGTGGGAACCAGCAACACGAGCATGCTTCCCGCCAAGTACACGAAAGGCAGGATGAGCAGGGTGACCCGGATGCCCAGGGAGCGCAGCAAGCGTCCGGTCAACATCAGTTGCAGCAAGAAGGAGGCGATGCCCATGTAGCCGTAAAAGCTGCCGAAGAAAGCGGTCAGCGAAGCTTTGTCCGCCCCGTAATGGGCTTTGGCAATGACCTTGAATTGATAGCCAATGATGGTGGTGGTCACCGAGCCAATCACGATCAGCGCGGTAATCAGCAGCAAATAGCGGGAACCACGAAGCAGCGCCAAGCTCTCGAGGAGGTTCTTGGGGGCCTGCCCGCCCGCGCTTGGGGTCAGATTCAGCTCGGCCCGCCGCTGCCGCGTGCGCCAGAACAGCAACTTGACCAGCGGCGCGCACATCCCTAGCGAAACCGCCATGGCCAGCAGCAGCGTCTCGGAACGCACGTACTGTGTCGCCGCATTGGTAAAGAAGCCGCCGAAAATTCCGCCCAGGATGGCCCCGGCCCCAATGAAGCCAAACACCCGGCGGGCCTCCCGCGTGGTGAGCACGTAGTTGGCCAGCGTCCAGCCGGTCGCGGTGCCGACCACCGCCGCCGTGTACACCCAGAGGTAAATCAGCGGGTAAACGAAGTTCCCCGGCAGACGCGTCAGCCACCAGAACAGGACGAACGACAGCGAAAAGAACAGCATTGAGCCGATGATCAACTGTTCCAATCGCACCCGGTGCGACAGACGGATGTACACCCAAACAAAGAGGCCGCTCAGCAGCGCCGTGCCGATAATCGCGTGGGGCAGATGATTGGGAAAAGCGTTCAGGAACAGTGCGTCGCCCACCGACTGCCCCATTATGTAAAAGGCAATGACCAGAAACAGGTAGAGGAACAGCAGGAACGCCGACACGAACTCATGTCGGCGTACGTTCAGCGCTTTTTCCAGGTAGGTAATCATGACCCTCGGGAAGCGCGAGGCCGGGCCGCGGCGCCGCTAATCCGCAATGGATGCTTTACCACAATAGAGGCGGGTTCGGGGCGCCTGCGTCAATCTAATCTGCTCCCTTTTGGATTGCAAGCCTCCGTTAGCTGGATCTATGGCGTCTTTGGTGCGACGCAAAGCGGTGCAACGCAAAGCGCCATGGTCCGAACTGCAACTCCGACGGCTCGGTGGACCATCCCGCGCGCGATGTTGTTTGACACGCAGAAGCCCCCATGATAGAAGAACTTATAAGCATCGTCCTTAAGGACGCTCGGGATGTTCGGTCGGCGTCGCTCGTCAGGATCGAGTCAGGCGCTCACGTCATGAAGAACAGCGCAATCCGGATCGCTACGTGGGTGGCCACGCTTCTGGTTGGGCTGGCGCTGCTCGTCGTCACCACAGCCGGCTCCTCACCGGGCCTATTTCACGGCGATGACTTCAACCACTGCTGCGAGTTTTGCCACCTGGGCCACCTGCCCATTTTGAAGCCGGCTCCTCGCGTCACTTGCCACGCGCCTCTGCTACAGATTTGGTCTGCCCGACTTGAAACTGCTGCAGTACCCGATTTGTTTTCAGCCGCTCCCTGCACTGCCCGCTCTCCCCCCGCCTAGAACCACTCTTCTCTAGTTTTAGCTCTGGTTGTGTTGGGGAAAGCCGCCGGCCGCCGACCACGGTCCGGTGGGGGAGCATCTGCTCCCAATGAAAGCAGGCAGGACGAGTTGATGTTTTTTGTCAGACGCCTATTCTCTATACTTGCCGTTGGAAGTTTCTCTATATTCGCTTGTGCCCAGCCGAACGTCCAGCTCTACGGTTCCATTGAGGGGCGAGTCATCCTAACCAATAACGGTGAAGCGCTGCATGGAGCCATCGTCGAAATCGTCGAGCTGGGACGCAACGCGATCACCGATGAGCAAGGCCGTTACCGATTCGACCAAGTTCCTCCGGGCCGCTATCGCCTGCTGTCCCACCTCGACAGCACCTTAACCGAACAGACCCAGAGTGTGGAAATAAAGGCCGGTTTGGTTGCCACCGCGAATTTTGCGCTTGCCGTCGCACCCGAACGGTATGAGGTCACGGTCACTGCCAGCGGGCGCGAGGAAACGGCCTTTGAATCCTTCCAGAGCGTCACCTCGCAGACCTCCTATGACCTAGCGGAATCAATCGCACCGGGGCTCGGCGAGGTCCTGGCCGGCCGGCCCGGGAACGGCGTTGCCGCACGCAGCTTTGGCGCGGGGAACTCGCGGCCCATCGTGCGCGGATTTGACGGGGACCGCGTCCTGATTATGCAAGACGGGATTCGCACCGGGACCCTTTCCTCCCAATCGGGTGACCACGGAGAGCTGATGAATACGGCCACTCTGGATCGAGTGGAAGTCGTCAAAGGGCCGGCCACTTTGCTTTATAGCAGCAACGCTCTGGGAGGAGTGGTCAACACCATTACCCGCCATCATGCGGTGCACCAACACCCGCACGCAGGTCTGCGGGGCCACATTTCCGGCACCGGAGGCTCGGGCAACGCCTTTGGCGCCGGCACAGGCGGCTTCGAATACGGAAGCGGGAAATGGATGATCTGGGGTGGAGGAGGCGGCCAGCGGAGCGGAGACTACGACACTCCGGAAGGCACAGTCTTCAATTCCAGAACTCGCTTGGCCAATGCGTACGGTGGCGTGGGCTGGTACGGCGACAGGAATTTCTTCAGTTTCGGCGTCCACGCAGATGACGGCGTCTACGGTGTGCCCTTTGCGGCACAATTCGAGGCGCAGGAGGAGGAAGGGGAGGGTCTCGAAGAAGGAGAGGAAATCGAAAGAATCGTGCTGGACTCCGAGCGCTGGTCCTACCAGTTCAACTGGCGCATTCGCAAGCTGGGTTCGGCGATCGACAACTTTGCTCTGAAGCTGAATTTCACCCAATGGGAACACGACGAGGTGGAGATCTTCACCAATGGCGACCGTGAGGTTGAAACCATGTTCAACCAAGAGCAACTCGTGTACCGGGGTTCGTTTGAGCAATCCAAGCACGGTCCGCTCACCGGGCGGTTTGGCTTCTGGGGCCTGGTACGGGACTATGAGGTTGAAGGAGAGGAGGCCCTTTCGCCTCCGGTGGACCAGAACGCGTTTGCGGTGTTCGGGCTCGAGGAACTCGGGTTCGAGCGAATCAGGCTCCAGTTCGGCGGTCGGCTGGAGCGGACCAGCTATCAGCCCAAAGCGCTGGCGGGCAACGAACGCGCATTGTCATTGCCGAAACGCACGTTCACCGGCGCTTCGGCGGCGGCCGGCGCCCGCATCGGCTTATGGCGCGACGGCGCCTTGGTCGTCAACTATGCTCATTCCTATCGCGCGCCGGCTTTGGAAGAGCTGTACAACTTCGGTCCTCACGTCGGCACCCTCTCGTTTGAAATCGGCGATCCAAATCTCGAAGCCGAGACCGGCGACGGTGTGGAGATCTCGCTTCGCCGGAGGGGCGGCAGGGCCCGCGGTGAACTGAACTTCTTCTACTACAATTTCGACAACTTCGTTTTCCCGTTCGCCCCCGGCGGATTCGAAGAGGGCCTGCGCATCATCGAGTTCACCCAGATCGACAGCCGCTTTCTGGGAGCGGAGGGGAATCTGGACCTGGGGCTTCACAACAACCTATGGCTGAACCTGGGGATGGATTTCGTGGATGCGCAAGAAACAGTGAATCGCACTCCCCTGCCACGCATCCCTCCGCTTCGAGGCAGGGTGGGATTTGACTTCCGCTACCAGGGACTGAGTGTGAGACCGGAACTGATCCTAGCCAGTAGCCAGCACCAGACCTTTAGCGGCGAAACGAGGACCCCCGGCTACACCGTGGTCAACTTGAAGGCCTCCTACACGATTGCACACCGGCGTCTCGTGCATCAGTTCGCCGTGAACCTGTTCAATGTCGCGGACCGGCTCTACCGAAATCACGCCTCCTTCATTAAGGACCTGGCGCCGGAAATTGGCCGCGGGATTCGCTTTACCTATCGGATTCGATTCTTCTGACCTTCACCCTTTCAACGGAAAACTTGGTCATCTGAGCCTGGCCATCTAGAGAAAGCCGTCTTGCCTCCGACGTGCCGACGGTCAGGGCCGTAGCGCCTGGCAGATGGCGTCGCCCACTTGGCGGGTGCCGGCCCGGCCACCCAGGTCGGGCGTCCGCATTCCGGAGGCCACGACCTGCTCGAGGGCCGCTTCAATCACCGCCGCCTCGCGCCTCAGCTCGAACGAATGGCGCAGCATCATGGCCGCTGACCCAATGGCCCCCAGCGGGTTGGCGGCATCCTGACCGGCGATATCCGGCGCGCTGCCATGCACCGGCTCGTAGAGCCCGGGTCCGCTGCCCAGCGAGGCCGAGGCCAGCATGCCGATGGAGCCGGCCAGCACTGCCGCTTCGTCGCTAAGGATGTCGCCGAACATGTTCTCAGTCAGCACCACGTCGAAGGAGCGCGGGCTGGTCACCAGCTTCATCGCGCAGCTATCCACCAGGGCATGTTCCAGCTCGACGTCGGGAAATTCGGCGGCCACTTCGTTGACCACCCGTCGCCAGAACTGCGACGTTTCCAGCACGTTGGCCTTGTCCACCGAGGTCAGCTTCTTCCGGCGACCGCGGGCCAGCTCAAAGGCGGCGCGTGCGACTCGCTCGACCTCCTGCCGCGTGTAGCGCAGGGTATTCAGCGCGTGGTCGGCGGCCAGCTCGCGCGGCGTGCCGTAGTAGATACCACTGGAGAGTTCACGAACCATCAGCAGGTCGGTTCCTTGCACCACCTCGGCTCGCAGTGGAGAAAATCCCTCCAGGCCCGGAAGGATGCGCGCGGGGCGCAGGTTGGCAAACAGGTCCAACTCTTTACGCAGCCGGAGCAGGCCGCGCTCCGGCCGCTTCTCGGGCGGCAAGCTGTCAAACTCAGGTGCGCCGGCGGCGCCAAACAGGATGGCTGCGCAGCCTCGCGCCGTCTCCAGCGTTTCCGGGGGCAGCGGGTCGCCTGTGGCGTGAATCGCCGCGCCGCCCACCAGGCCATGGCACGCTTCTACCTGGTGGCCGAAAAGTTCAGCCACGCGCTCGACGACCCGCAACGCCTCCCGGGTGACTTCTACGCCGATTCCGTCCCCAGGAAAAATCGCAATTTTTAGACGCATGAAGTTTTAGCGAACCTCTCTTAGCGGAAAATGCTGAATTCCACCCTTCACGAAAGTATTCGTATGCCGGGAGAAAATGGAAGCATTTTTCGCAGATGTCGCAGATTGGCACACATGGGCAGCCAGCCGGGGCTCTTCGGGTCGAGCCTCAGCATCTGCGTAATCTGCGTAATTTTCGGATTGTTTAGTTGCCGGCGGCCGCCGTCGCTGTTGGCTTTTCGGCGGCGGGCTGGCGGAGTTGGACTCCCTGCTGGTTGCGGATGAACTTGTTGAGCGCCCGCAGGCAGGCCTCGGTGGCAGCAGAAATGAGGTCGCCGGCCCGCGCCTGGCCAGAGTAGGCCTGGCTGTCCAACCGCAGCACCAACTCCACTTCGCTCAACCGAGTGCCCTCCTCGAGGCGCACCTGGTAGGTGTCCACCTGGAGGGCCACTCCGGCGGCGGCGCCGACGGCGGCGCAGCAGGCCAGCACCGCGTCGCTGGCATCGGCGCGCCCGCTGACCGGGCTCCCCTGGCGCGACAGGTTCACGACGGCGCGGCTGCCGCTGTCCACGGTAACTTCGACGCGTTCCAACTGGAACGTGCCCCCCGCTGCCTCGCCGCTTGCCGCGGCGACTTCCAGCAGGTCCACTAGATCATCGTCCAGAACGTTCTTCTTGCGGTCAGCGAGCTGGGTGAAGCGCCGGTAGACGTCCTTCAGCTCTTCCTTTTCCAGGTGGTAGCCGAGCCGCTCGTAGCGCGCCTTCAAGGCGTGCCGGCCGCTGTGCTTGCCCAGCACCAGCAGGCTTTCAGGGATGCCCACCGACTGCGGCGTCATGATCTCGTAGCAGAGCCGGTCCTTGAGCATGCCGTCCTGGTGGATGCCGGCTTCGTGGGCGAAGGCATTCTTGCCCACGATGGCCTTGTTCGGTTGTACTGCCACGCCAATGATCTGGGTGAGCAACTGGGAGATGGGATAGAGCAGTTCAGCGCGAATGCCGGTGCGATAGGGGAGCCGATCTGGGCGCACCTTCAGCGCCATGACCACCTCCTCCAGCGCGGCGTTGCCGGCGCGCTCACCGATGCCGTTGATGGTGCACTCCACCTGCCGGGCTCCCGCCTCGACCGCCGCCAGGGTGTTGGCCACCGCCACCCCCAGGTCGTTATGGCAGTGGACGCTGACCACGGCCCGGCCTCGCAACCGCTCGCAGACGGTCCCGATGAAGCGCGCGTATTCGTCCGGGACGCTGTAGCCGACCGTGTCAGGCACGTTGATGGTGGTGGCGCCGGCCTGCGTGGCTGCCTCCAGAAGATCAAGGAGGTAGGGCAGGTCGCTGCGGGTGGCGTCTTCGGCCGAGAACTCCACGTCGTCCGCGTAGCGGCGCGCCAGCTCCACGCCCCGGACGGTATCCTCCAGCACCTGCTCGCGCGTCTTGCGCAGCTTCTGTCGCAGGTGGATGTCGGAGGTGGCGATGAAGACGTGAATGCGCGGACGGCGCGACGGCTCCAGGGAGCTGGCCGCCCGCTCGATATCCAGGCGGTTGCAGCGGGCCAGGGCGGCGACGCTGACCCAGTGGTACTCGGAGGCCACCATGCGCACCGCCTCATGGTCGTCGTCAGAGGCAATGGGGAAGCCGGCCTCCAGCACATCCACGCCCAGTTCCACCAGTTGCCGGGCCAGGCGCAACTTCTCCGACGTGTTCATGCTGCAGCCGGGCGACTGCTCGCCGTCGCGCAGCGTGGTGTCGAAGATGTAGACGCGGTTGGGATCCATGGCGCCCTCCTGGGATGGCACTCAGCGGCGAAAGGTATAGCATGTCGGGCCGGGCTAGATAAAGCAAATTTATAATTCTTGTAGGAAGATAAGATTCCGTTATAATGCCGCCTATGGAGCTCAGCCAACTGGAAGTCTTCCTGGCCGTGGCCACCGAGAAAAGCTTCTCTCGGGCGGCCCATCGGCTGCTGCGGACCCAGCCCGCGGTCAGCCTGGCACTGCAGAAGCTGGAGACGGAGTTGGGCGAGACGCTGGTGGACCGCTCGCTCAAGGATGGCACGCTCACCGACGCCGGCCGGATCGTGCTGGAGTACGCGCGCAAGTTTGAGAACCTGCGCCGCGACCTCCAAAACGCGCTGGTGGAGCTGCGCGACAACAGCACCGGACGGCTCACCATTGGTGCCAACGAGAGCGGCGTCATCTACCTGCTGCGCCATGTCCATAACTTTCATGCCCTGTACCCTCGATTGAAGGTAGAGGTGCGCCGCAGCCTCTCCAGCCGCATCCCGCAGGACGTGCTGGAGAATTCGGTGGAACTGGGCGTCATCTCCTACGAGCCCGCGGACCGGAATCTTCGCTCGATGATCATCTACACCGACCACCTGGCGTTTGTGGTCTATCCCGGACACCGACTCGGGGGAAAGCGGCAGGCCAAGATCCGCGACCTGGGAATAGAAACCTTTATCGCCCACAACGTCGTCTCCCCCTACCGGCAAACCGTGCTGCGCGCCTTCCAGAAGCACAAGGTGCCGCTCAACATGGAGGTGGAGATGCCGACGCTGGAGGCCATCAAGAAGGCGGTGCAGTTGCGGATGGGGGTGGCCTTTCTGCCAAGGATGGTGGTGGAGCAGGAGCTGGAAGCGGGCACGCTGGTGGAGGTGCCGATCAAGGAGCTGCGCGTGGAACGTAAAATTCGCCTGCTGCATCCGGGGCGACGGCATCTCTCGCACGCGGCGCGCGCCTTCTTGGAGGTGGTGCGCCGCTCCGGCGCCATCGAGGAACCCACCACCAGCTAGCACCGTGTCTGGGAAGTTAATCGAAAATCTCTATTTCCAGCTATGGTGTGAGGCCCAGGCCGGCAAGAAAGCGCCTGCTAGGCTCTGGCAATCGTAATTCGATAAGGGCAATATATATTGAGATTGTCAGGAATGTGAGTTCACATCCATTCCGGAGGTTCTAAATGAAGGACAGCCTACCGGAGGGCCGGTCGAAAGGTGATTTGGGACATGCAATTACAAAGGCCGCGATTTCCACTCTTCCAATCGTCGGCGGTCCGAGCGCTGAGCTGTTCAATTTCCTCATACGCGCGCCAGCCCCAAAGCGAATTGATGAGTGGCTGAGGTCGCTCCATGAGCGCCTGCAAGCCATGGAAGATAAAATTCCTGGTCTGATCGAATCTTTGCCGACAAAAGACGAGTTCGTCACGGCCGCTCTTCATGCAACGGGGGTTGCAACGCGAACTCACCAGGAGGAGAAGCTTGAAGCTTTGCGGAACGCGGTTCTGAACGTCGCAGTCGGCACTGCTTCGAGTACTGATCGCCAACTGATGTTTCTGACGTGGGTTGACATCTTCACAATTGTGCACTTGGCTTTCCTGCAGATTTGTTCACCATCTGCTGCTGCCGGAGATAGGGCATCCGTTCGCACCCAGTTATCTCGGGACAATGTGTTTACCGATGCCGTAGTTCATGATCTAAACAGTCGAGGACTTCTGATTGATCCGCGCCCCTATACCGCGAGGAATCGTGACCCAAATCAGCCGCTCGTCGATTTACAGTGGCAATTGTCTCCACTTGCTCAGGAGTTCTTAACCTTTATCAGGCAACCGGCTTCGTAGGGCAGCCTCGCTGGGCAGCTGCTGGCAGGGAGGAGTGGAGCGGGCTTGCCAGGGTGTGGAAGGCGTCCAGGAGCAGGTCGCGGTATTTCTTGCGGTCGTAGCCGTGCCAGCCTTCCCACAGGGCGTAGGCGCGGACGCGGTCATTGGGAAGCACGGCCGCCGCGTCGGTGATGACGTACTCCACCATCTGCCCCGGACGGAGATGCACGCCTCGCCCGAACAGTTGCTGGGCGGCGATGGCGGTCAGGCTGGCTTTCTGGTAGTCGCGAGGCGGGCGGGTGAGACGCTTGCTGATCACTAAATTCTCCACCGCCACCATGCCACTCCCCAGCCGCTCCAGGTAGCGTTCCAGCACCCCACGGGCTTCTTCCAGCTTTTGGCAATAACTCTGGCCGTCGCGGGCTTCGGCCAGGATGGCGAGGGCCTGCTTCTGCATCCGGGCCACCAGGGGCGGAGTGTCGTGGCGGCGACACTCCAAGCCCCGCACCTTCAGCTCCGCTTCTTCGCTGACGGCGAAGAAGCGGTTGGGCACCGGGACGTTGGCAAATTGCTTGGAAGGCAGGAACACGATGTAGCGATACTGGGCCTCCAGAGCAATGGGCAACCCGGTGCGCTCGCGGATGTCTTCGGCCAGCGCCAAGTAGTCTTCCCGGGCGGCCTGCGGTTTCTGCACGTACATGCTGTCCACGATGGCGTGCAGGACGCGGAAGCCGTGCTGCTCGGCTGCCTCTTTGGCCACCAGAAGCTGCTCGCGCCCGATGGCATTGATGCTTTCGTGGGCCTCGATCTTGCCCAGCCGGGCGTTCTTGTACCCCAGATAGCCAAAGCAGCAGACCAGCAGCCACTTCTGCGCCTCCCGTCGGCGGCGGTAGGTCTCCAGCAGGGCGGCGTCCGCGCCCTGCCGCATGCGCTCCTTGTACTGCTGCCGTTTCTCAATCAGCGGGGCGACCGTGCGTCCCACCACCCCTTGCCGCTTGCGGCAGATGCGGTAGCCCAGCTCGGGAATGGGCGGGCTGTCGGGGCAGCAGCGGCAATTCACGGTTTCCGACGACACATTGAAGTGCACCATGATGCTGGGGAACTGCGAGGGGAAGTCCAGCTCGGCCACGTTCTCGTGAAACCCCAGAATGGGCGGGAAGACCAACCCGCCGCGGTCGGCGATCAGAAGCTGGTCGGGATGTTTGAACTCCTCCGGCTCGCTCTTCTGCTCGGGAATGAGGATGCCGTCGCGGTAGGCCACTTCCATCTGCATGTAGGAGATGCCCGTGCCGGTGGTGGTGCGGGCGGCATACTGCACGGGCAGCTTGGTGAGCCGGGCCAGTTCCCACAGCCCGTCCTGCTGGCAGTGATCGGCAATGAAGGAATTGCTCAGGTCCACGTGCAGCCGCCCGTAGAGCGTGGTGGCGCTGTCTTTGAACAGAACCCGCCCGTAGCTCATAAAGCTGCGGGCGCGGCTCTGGTGCACGGGCAGGCTGGCATCCCGGTTGAGCAGCAGGGGAAGGTTCAACCGCCGGGCCTGCTGGTGCAGGAGCGGAAAGATGGTGGAGTCGCCCCACTCGGTGAGGATCAAATCCGGGTCGTGCCGCTCCACAAGGCGCTGAACGGTGGCCACCGCGGCCTCGGCAGACTCTTCGATGACCGAGCGCTCGCCGTCCACTTCCACTTCCAGCGCGCCGCGCCGCCCGTGCCGGGGGTTGACCGCCGAAAGCCCTTCCAGCCGCAGGTGCATCACCTGAAGCGGAGGCAGCGGGTAATCCAGGGCCCACTTGCTGTCCTGGCATTTCAGGGCACGCACCTGCCCCTCGTCGCCCACCTCCACCTCTACTCGGGCAAAAGGAAACACCCGCCTCTCCCAACAATAGAGGGGAGCGAGCATGAGGTCGCTGTTGTAGAGCCGCAGGTCGGGGTCGAACCGGTGCACCCAGCGCACCCAAGAGGCAAACGCGGTGGGGTGCGAGACAGTGACCTCCAGCACCTGGAGCGGCGTTGGCTGCCACAGATCGGCGCGCTCGGTCAGCCGGCATCTCACCGGTGTTCGCCGTCCGAGCACATCCTGAAGCCGCCGCAGCCGTGCCGGAGTGCCGTGCACGAAGAAGGCGGGCGTAAACGGATCAATCAACCGGTGGCGCTTCTGGCTCTCTTCGATCAACCACAGGGTCATCCCCTGCGGGCTGGGGTAGAGGTCCAGGATCCATCCTTGTAATCGGCCCCGTAGTCGGCCTTCTAGTCGGCCCTGTAGTCGCATGGTCTCTCTCCGCTTGCCATAGGCGTTGCTCGAGTGCGTGCAATCGCTTCTCCTGGTCCAGCGCAATGGACAGCAGGATGGCTTCCATCGGATTGTCGCTCGCCTGGTAAGTCGCTGCCTGCGTGTAGGAGCGGACGCGCAGGAACAAGCGGTCGAAGTGCTCCTGATCCTCCCGGCGCAGCGCCCGGCGAAACTTCGCCCAGCGCTCCACCGCCTGCTCAATCAGCTGGCGAAAGGTTGGGACGGTGCGGCCCATAGTGCCTCCAGTCAGATCTCAGCCAGACAGCCGCAGGCGGGAGCGCTCGCAGACGAGTTGCGGTTTTCCGTCCGCCTGTAGCGCGAACCTCCACACCTGGTCCGCCTCGGCAACCACCCGGTCGAACAATCTTCTTCGCGGCGTGACGAAGGAGGCCGCGTCGGAGAACACCGCCACCGGCAGCGCGGCACGCTCCAGCTGCCTCAGTTGTTGCAGGGCCTGCCTGAAGGAGGCGTACGCCGCGCCGTCGGGCACGTCTTCATCGAAATACAAATCCGGGAAGGCCGTGACAATCAGAACGTCCGCCGGAAAGGCGCGCAGCGCTCGCGGCACCCGGGCCAGCAATTCGGTGAGCTGGAAGCAGGTGAAGGCGCGAGCGACTTTTATGCGGCGGTTGAACTCCGACGGCTCGCGTCCGCGCTGCCGTGCAAAGCGGGCGATCAGCAGCGGGTCAACCCGGTTGGCGCCGTCCAGATAGAGGACATGCTTGCCTGCAACAAGGACCCGTGGAAGGAAATAGTGGGAAAGCCGCGCTGCGCAGCCCTCCCCCTGGAAAACCGCCAACCCTTGCGCAGGCAGCCGCCAGGGTTGCCCTGCCACAGGGAGAGAAAGGCTCGGGGTTGCAGGCGTCAAACTCATGGAGGCCAAGCCGCACTCGGGGCGTTGCGGGCAGCAATGCAGCAATCGCCGGTGCATTCACAGTAGGCGAATAAAAAGCGAATGTCAATGGGTAAGTTAGGGACGAAAAACACCTTCATTTACAATCAATTACGCTTGGTAAGGAAGTTCCAGCCTGAGTCCGAGGCAATGCCAGTCGGATAGTGCTGACTCAGGACGTAGCGGCAGGCTGAAGCCTGCCACCCGGGAGCTGCCCATGGCACCCTAGCGGCGCCCTAAAGGGCGCCGCTACGAATCAATTAACCAACAGCAAACTACTTCTTCTTAACCTCGTTCTTAACCTTGGCGTCGTACCGGCTCATCCCGCGCGCCTTCTTCACCGCCTGGATGAGGTCCTCCACTTTGCAGACCTCGGGGTCGTACTTCACGACGGCCTCGTTATCTTCCAGCGAAACCTTGGCTTCCTTGACGCCCTTCACCTCTTGCAGTGCAGACCGCACTGTGCTGGCGCAGGCGCCTCAGGTCATGCCGCTGATCTCGAGCGTGACGGTCTTTCCCTCGCCAGCCACGGCGTGCTGTGCGACCATCAGCGGCCCCAGCAGCAACAGCCCGATGCCAATCAAGCTTCCTCGTCTGGTCATAGCTCCCTCCTCCACTAGTCTGTCGAACGGATTCTAGCATAGAGGCCCTCAGCCGGCAGTTTTAGGACGGAAGCTACGCAGCTCCTCCAGGCGCAGGCGCCCCGTATAGACCGCCATGCCCAGCGCGGCGTGGATTCCCAGCTCATCCAGGGCGGCGATCTCTTCCAGGGTGGCGATGCCCCCGGCAGCGGTGATGGGCCGCGCGGTGGCTTGGCGGAGCCGCCGGAACCACTCCAGGTCCGTGCCGGTCATGGTGCCTTCGTTATCCACAAAGGTGCACAGGAATTCGCCGCAGTAGGGCTCCAGGTCGCGCACAATTTGCTCGGCCGTCAGGCCGGTGGACTCGCGCCAGCCCCGGACCACAATGCGGCCCTGGCGGGAGTCCAACGCCAGGATGATTCGCGGGGCGCCGGCGGCGTCCCGCAGCGATTCCAGGAACGGCACGTTGATCCCCTGGCTGTGAAAGGCGGCGGTCCCGATAATCAGCTTGCGCGCCCCCACGCCGAGCAACTGCTCGGCACGGGCCGTGGTGCGCACGCCGCCGCCCACGCGGCAGCGCGCGCGGGCGCAGAGCTGGCGCACCAAAGAGTCGTTGTCTCCCTCGCCCATGGCGGCATCCAGGTCAATGACCTGGATCTCAGCGAAGCCCGCAAACTCCTCCAGTTGTCCCAGAACGTCGGCTCGCTCCAGGGCCTTCGTCTGGCCGCGCACCAGTTGCACGGCCTTGCCGTCCATCAAATCAATGCACGGAATAATCATGGAAAACATCTGCAGATTCCGCAGAAAAAGAAATCTGTGAAAATCTGCGGATTCATTAAAATTCCTATTCAATCAAGCGCATGGGGATACCCCGCTGGTCGAGGTAGCGCTTCAGATCGCCGACGGGGATCTCGGCATAGTGAAAGATGGAGGCGGCCAGTGCTGCATCAGCTTCCCCTGCAGTCAGCACGTCGTAGAAATGCACGGGCTCGCCACCGCCGCCGGAGGCAATGACCGGGATGCCCACCGCGCGGGCCACCGCCCGGGTTAGCTCGCAATCAAACCCAGCCTTGGTGCCGTCGCAATCCATCGAGGTCAGCAGGATTTCACCCGCACCCAGCCGCCCTCCCTCCGCCGCCCAGGCCACCGCGTCTCGCTCAACCGGGCGACGCCCGCCGTAGGTGTGGATGCGCCAGCCATCGCCCTCCCGCTTGGCGTCAATGGCCAGCACCACCGCCTGGGCGCCAAACTCGCGCGACAGCTCCGTAAGCAACTCCGGGCGCTCGACGGCCGCCGTGTTCACCGAAACCTTGTCGGCGCCGGCCCGCAGCAGGCGGCGTGCGTCCTCCACAGTGCGCACGCCGCCGCCCAC
Source organism: Terriglobia bacterium (assembly GCA_965218055.1). GTDB lineage: Bacteria > Acidobacteriota > Terriglobia > JAJPHL01 > JAPKYU01 > CBDBKE01. The sequence goes on along the minus strand of CBDCKA010000002.1, from coordinate 2,400,243 downwards.
CGCCAGCGGGATGAACACCTTTTGGGCCGTGCGCTCCACGATCCCAACCATCAGCCCGCGCCCTTCGGCCGACGCAGTGATGTCCAGGAACACGACCTCGTCGATGCCCACTTCGCTGTAGGCAGCGGCCAGGTCGGCCGGGTCGCCGGCGTCCCGCAGGTTGACGAAGCGGACGCCTTTGACCACGCGCCCGTCCTTCACGTCGAGGCAGGCGATGATGCGCTTGGCTGGCATTGCTCAACCCAGGTGCGAAGGAAATTGAGTCCGGCAGGCCCCGACTTTTCCGGATGGAATTGGGAGCCGGCCAGGTTGGCGCGGCGCAGGATCGCAGTGAACGGCAACCCGTGCCGCGCGCAGGCCGCGCTGCCCTCGGCGTCGGCGGGCACGTAGTAGGAATGGGCGAAGTAATACATGCGACCGCATACTTGAGCGAGGAAGCCGTCCGGGTCCGCGGCGCCAGGCTCCACTTCGGCCCAGCCCATGTGCGGCACCTTCTGGCCGCTGGGGAAGCGCCGGACTTGGCCCGGAAGCAGAGCCAAGCCGCGTAGCCCCGGCGCCTCTTCGCTGGATTCGAACAGCGCCTGCATGCCCAGGCAGATACCCAGGTATGGCGTGCCGGACTCGAGCCTGTGGCGCAGCGGTGCTGCCAATCGAGCGGTCTCCAGCGCCTCCATCATCTGCCCGAAGTGCCCCACGCCGGGCAAGATGATGGCCGAGGCTTGCTTCAGCCCCGACGACGCGCTGGTCACCAAGAACTCGGCGTTCAGCACGGCCAGGGCATTCGAAACCGAGCGCAAATTCCCTGCCCCGTAATCAATGACAGCAATCATAGGTTTTACGATTAAATATAAAGTCACCAAGAACACAAAGGTCACAAAGCAAAATTCTTTGTTTCCTTGGGTGTCTTTGTGACTTTGCGTTGTCTTTTCACAGCAATCCTTTGGTGCTAGGCAGCTCGCGGGCCAAGCGGCGGTCGCGCGAGCAGGCCACCCGCATCGCACGGGCCAGTGCCTTGAACAGTCCCTCGATCTTGTGGTGCGAGGAGCGGCCATAGAGCAGCTTCAAGTGCAGGTTGGCGCGGGCGTGAGTGGCAAGGCCGCCGAAAAAGTCCTCCAGTAATTCGGCCTGGAGGTCGCCCACCCGCCGCACGCGCAGCGGCGCGTGATACACCAACACCGGCCGCCCGCTGAAATCTACTGCCGCCAGGGCCAGCGTTTCGTCCATGGGCATCAGGAAATAGCCGGCGCGGTTGATGCCGCGGCAGTCGCCCAGGGCGCGGTCAAAGCACTGGCCGAGCACGATGCCCACGTCCTCGACGGTGTGGTGCTGATCTACGTCCAGGTCCCCGGCGGCGTGCAGGTCGAGATCAAAGGCGCCGTGCTTGGCAAATAGCTCCAGCATGTGGTCGAGGAAACGCACGCCGGTGCGCACCCTGGCCCGGCCGCGGCCATCCAGCACCAGCCGCGCGCGGATTTGTGTTTCCGTCGTGTTGCGCTCAACTCTTCCAGAGCGTCGCTTCATAGACTGTCGCTTCATAGACTATGGACGGGCTAAGGATGCTTGTCCCTCCTCAGAGCAAATCCCGCAGTGCCTGGATGAGCCGGCGCGTTTGCGCCGGCGTGCCCACGGTGAAGCGCAGGCTGCCAGGCAGCTCATAGCCACGGTCGCGCGTCAGGATTCCGCGCGCCCGCAGGGCCTCGCGGATGGCTGGGGCGCGCTCGCCCAGCTGCGCCAGAATGAAATTAGCCTGGCTGGGCACGTAGCGGATGCTCCGGCGGCGCAATTCGCGCTCCAGCATCGCGCGGGAGCGCAGCACCGCCGCTACGTACTTGCTGACGTATTCGCGGTCCGAGACCGCTTCCAGCGCCGCCGCCAGCGCCGCCGAGTTGACGCTATAGGGCGACTGGGCTTTGGCCATCGCGGCGGCGGTTTCGCGGTGAGCAAACAGGCACCCGATCCGCAGCGCGGCCAGCCCGTAAGCCTTGGAGAAGGTGCGCGAGACCAGCAGGTTCCGGTAGCGCTCCACGAGCGGCATCACGGTGCGTCCGTAAAACTCGAAGTAGGCTTCGTCCACCAGTATCAGGGTCTCAGGAAATTCCGCCACCAGTGTCTCAATCGCTTCCGGCGTCACCGCCGTCCCGGTGGGGTTGTTTGGATTGGCGATGAACACCACCCGGATCGGGTTGCGGCGTGCCTCTTCCCGCACCGCCTCGACGGGGAACACCCGCTCCTCTCCACAGGGAGCATTCACCACCTCGGCCCCGGCCAGTGAGGCGTAAAAGCGATAGATGGCGAAGGTTGGCTCGGAAACGATCACCCGCTGGCCCGCATCCACGAACGTGTAGACGGCAAGCTGGATGGCTTCGTCGGTGCCGTTGGTGATCAGGGTTTCCTCGGGGGCGCGCTCAAAAGCGGCAGCCAGCCGGCCGCGGGCCGATTCATACTCGGGATAGGTGGCCAGACGGTCGCGGGTCAGGTGCTTGCGGAGCTGGCCGAGCACGCGCGGCGAGCATCCTACTGTGTTCTCATTGAAATCCAGGCGCAGGTGTCCTTCGCGCCCGGCTGACGGGGGCGAGTAGGGGCGCATGCGCAGCACGGCGTCGCGGGGCTTCATGCCCGACCCCCTCCTCGCCCCGCAGTCTCAAAACGCACCTCGACCGAGCGCGCGTGCCACTCCAGGCCCTCGGCGCGGGCCAGTGTCGTGATGGTGGGGGCCAGGGCGCGCAGGCCGGCGGGGGTGAGTTGCTGCACGGTGATGATCTTGACGAAATCCAGCACCGACAACCCTCCGCGGACGTGCGCCGCCCCGGCTGTGGGCAGCACGTGGTTCGGCCCGGTGGCGTAGTCCCCGGCAGCTTCCGGGCTGAACGGCCCCAAGAACACGCTGCCAGCATTACGCACCCGCTTCACCCAGCGCGGGTCGGCCAGCGACAGGTGCTCCGGAGCGATGCGATTGCCCAGCTCCAGAGCTTGGGTGAGACTGCCGGTCAGCAGCGTCGTGCAATTCTTCCATCGCTGGGGGATATGCCGTGCTACAGCTTCGGCCAGCAGGCGCGAGGGAGTTACCAGAATCGCCGCCGCCTGGGGATCGTGTTCGGCCTGCGCCAGCAGGTCAGCGGCCAGCCAGACGGGGTTGCCCTCCTGCGCTACCAGGACTATCTCGGTCGGCCCGGCCAGAAACTCAATAGCCACCTCGCCTGCCAGCAGCTTCTTGGCCGCGGTGACATAAAGGTTGCCCGGACCAACAATCTTGTCCACCCGCGGGACGGTTTCGGTGCCGTAGGCCAACGCGGCAATGGCTTGCACGCCGCCCATGGCAAAAACGGCTGTGACTCCGGCCACATGTGCCGCCGCCTGTATCGACGGAGCCGCACGCGGCGAAGCGAGGTAGACGCGCTCCACGCCGGCCACACCGGCCGGCACGGCCGTCATCATCGCGGTCGAGAACAAGGGGAAGCGGCCGCCGGGAACGTAGCAGCCCACGCTCGCCAGCGGCCGTACGAGTTGCCCGACGAAGCTGCCCCGGCCCACCCGGCGGCGCCACTGGCGGGGCATTTGCAGGCGGGCAAAGCGGGCGATATTCCGTTCGGCCTGCCGCAGGGCGCGCCGCAGAACTGGCGGGGTCTGCTTCCACGCCCGCGCCAGGGCAGCGGAATTCAACCGCAGCGAACCTTCGTAGCCGTCCAGGCGCCGGGTGTAGGCAACCAGCGCCCGGTCGCCTCGCCGTCGTACCGCCTCCAGGATCGGGCGTGCCACCGCCTCGGCGCGTGCCAGCGCCACGCGCCGGCTGGCCAGGAAGCGCTCAATGTCACCAGGTCGCGAAAGAATCCGCATCGGCTCAATCTTAATGATTCAATCGTCAATTCCTACGTGATGATCTTGTTCAGCGGGTATTCGACAATGCCCTGCGCGCCGGCCTGTTTCAGCTTGGGGATGACGTTGCGGGCCAGTTGCTCCTCCAGGACCGTATTGATCGCCACCCAACCCGTTTCGCTCAGGGCCGAGACGGTGGGCCCTCGCAGCGACGGCAGCAGCTTCAGCACAGCGTCCAGGCCTTGCTGCTGCACGTTGAGCATTAGCCCCACCTTGCCGTAAGCCTCGATGGCCCCATCGAGCAACATCCGGATGCTCTCCAGCTTCTCCCGCTTCCAGGCATTGTCCCAGGACTGCCGGTTGGCGATAAGCTGAGTGTTCGATTCCAGCACGGTATCCACGATCCTCAGGTTGTTGGCCTTCAAGGAGGAGCCGGTCTCGGTGACCTCGACAATGGCGTCGGCCAGCACCGGCGGTTTCACTTCAGTGGCGCCCCAGGAGAATTCCACCTTCGCCTTCACGCCGTGGGAGGTCAGGTAGCGCTCGGTGGCGCTGACCAACTCGGTGGCGATGATCTTGCCCTCCAGGTCCCGAGGGCTGTGGATGGCGGATGCTTCCGGCACGGCCAATACCCAGCGCACCCTGCCGAAGCTCTGCTTGGCGTAGATCAGGTCGGCGATCTTGACCACGTCGGATTTGTTCTCCAGAATCCAGTCGTGCCCGGTCAGCCCGGCGTCCAGGACGCCGTCTTCCACATAGCGCGACATCTCCTGGGCGCGGATCAGCATCAACTCCAGTTCCGCATCGTCCACCGATGGGAAGTAAGACCGCGGGTTGACCTGGATCCGGTAGCCGGCTCGGCCGAACAGCTCCACGGTGGCCTCTTGCAGGCTGCCCTTGGGAATGCCCAACCGCAGTTTCATGAGCTTGCCTCGCTCGTCTCTGGGTTCGAAGCCGGCGGCGCGTTGGAGGGGATCACCGGGCGCTCAATCTCCGAGAGCCCCTCACCCTCCAGGCGGCGGAAGAAACAGCTGCGGTAGCCCAGGTGGCACGTAGCGGCGCCTGTCTGGCGAGCCAGCACCACTACGGCGTCCTGGTCGCAGTCCACCCGAATCTCGGCAACCGCCAGGCGGTTGCCGGAGGTTTCGCCTTTGGTCCACAGGCAGCGCCGGGTGCGGCTGTAGAAGGTGACAAAGCCAGTCAGGCGGGTGCGCCGGAAAGCTTCCGCATTCATGAAACCCACCATCAGCACGTCGCGGGAGGCGCTGTCTTGGACCACGGCCGCCACCAGGCCGTCCAGCTTGGAAAAGTCTAGGTTCATGTTCCGTATCCAACAAAAAGGCCCGACGTTACTGTCGCCGGGCCTCTTCTGTTTTTCGAAAAATTGCTTCTGCTAGGCGTCCCGGCTCACACACGTGGGGTGGTGATGCGTCCGATGCATGTGATGGACCAGGATAGCCACAACTCATCTAGATTAGGCAATCCAGGCGCCGTTGTCAACCCGAATGAGCAGCAACTAGTGGCGCACTTGTGTCTAAGGCACCACTACCGCGCAGAACAGGCGAGCAGCACAGGGGACCTGCCGGGCTAGGCAGTCAAGGCCGCGCTTGCGCCATGTTGGGCTTGCCTGTTGAGCTTCGCGAGCCTGTTGAGCCTGTTGCGTTCGTTGAACTTGGCGAAACCGGGCTGATTAGTGCTACTGTTACCCGCGATGAGCGGCACAATTCTGCTTCTAGCAATGGTTCTGGGAGCGTCGCCGCAGGAGCCGGCCGGCTCCAGCGTACCGCCCACCCAAGAAGCCCGGCAGGCGCTGGAACAGCTCCGGGCTGAAGTAGGCAACGCGGGCGCGGCGCTGGACCAACTTGAGGTCTCAGCCTGGCGCGGACCCGGGGCGTCAAACTTTCCGGCGGTGGCGGCTTCCACACGGCGACAGGTAACAGATATTGAGCCAGTCTTGGAGCGACTGGTTGACGAACCCATACGGCTCAGCGGCGCCCTCCACATGTACCTGGCGATCCAATACCTGGAAATGAGCCTGAATTCCATGGCCAACGGCGCGCAGCGCTACCAGGGGCCGCAGTCGGCAGCCCATCTGAAGAATGCTGCCAACGGCATGCTGGACGGACGCCAGAAGTTGGGCAACTACCTGCTGGCGTTGGTTCAGTTTCTGGAGCGGGAGAAAGCGGTCACCGAGCAGGAACTGGAATCGTGCCGCGAACTGCTCTGGCAGCGGCCGTCCAGGCGAGGGCGATCGCGCTCGAAGCGCTGAGGCTGCTCCGGCGCAAGCCGCGCCTTCCCAGCCAAACTTCACAATCCTGTCTAGCTCTCGCTCCGAACTCCTATCAAGGCAAGAGAGGGAACCAGAAAGTGAACCGGGCAGCAACAGGTTGTGGGGCCGTGAGGCCGGGCGCATGGACCTATGGGATGTATACTGGGAGTTTGCTGAAGGTTGGTTGTTCCCCTTCATTCTGACGTCCGAGGAACGGCATGGACAAGCTGCAACAATACGTCGAACAGAAGCGCGATGCCTGGCTGGGCGAGCTCACGGAATTTCTGCGCATCCCTAGCATCAGCACCAATCCTGAGTACAAGGCCGAAGTCCGTCGGGGGGCCGAGTTTGTCGTCCAGGCCCTGCAGAAGGTAGGAATCCAGCAGACCGAGCTGATCGAGACCAGCGGCCATCCATTGGTTTACGGGGAGCACAGCGGGGTTGAGGGCGCGCCCACCATCCTTTGCTACGGCCACTACGACGTGCAGCCGCCTGACCCGCTCGAGGAATGGAGCTCGCCGCCGTTCGAGCCAGCCATCCGCAACGGAAACATTTACGCCCGCGGTGCCGCCGACGATAAGGGCCAGGTGATGATCCAGCTCAAGGCGGTGGAAGCGCTGCTGGCGACCGCCGGACAGCTGCCGCTGAACCTGAAATTCATCCTCGAAGGCGAAGAGGAGACAGGTGGCGCCTCCATCAGCGACTACGTGGCCCGCTCAGCCGAGAAGCTGAAAGCTGACGCCGCGCTGGTTTGCGATACCGAGCTGTTCGCCCCGGACCTGCCCACGCTGTGCATCGGGCTGCGCGGGCTGGTTTATGCCGAACTGGAGGCAGAAGGGGCGGCGCACGACCTGCACTCAGGGTTGTACGGCGGCGTGGCACCCAATCCGTTCAACGCGCTCTGCTGGGTCCTGTCGGAGCTGAAAGCCGCAGACGGCAAGATCCGGATTCCGGGCCTGTACGACCGCGTCCAGCCGCCGTCGCGCAGCGAGCGCGCCAGCTGGCGCAGGCTGCCCTTTGATGCCGACCGAATGCGTACCGCGGAGATCGGTTCGTCGGCGCTGGTCGGAGAGAAGCGGGACCCGCTGGAGCGCATGTGGGCCCGTCCCACCTTGGACATTCACGGCATCGTGGGTGGCTATGTGGCTCCTGGCGCCAAGACCGTGATTCCCGCCCGAGCAACCGCCAAGTTCAGCATCCGCCTGGTGCCCAACCAGGAACCGCAGGAAGTCATTGCGGCTCTCGAGCGGCGGGTGACCGAACTGGCGCCGCCGGGAGTTAAGCTCGGTCTTCGAATCCTGAGCGAGGCGCCGCCGCTGCTGATCAACCTCGACAACCCTTACCTGAAGCACGCGGCGCGGGTCTTTGCCCAGGTGTTTGGGCGCAAGACGGTGTTCGTGCGGTCGGGAGGCTCCATCCCGGTGGTGGCGCTGTTCGGCGAGCACCTGAAGATTCCGACGGTGATGATGGGCTTCGGACTGCCGGACGACAACCTGCACGCCCCCAACGAGAAGTTTACCCTGTCGAATTTCTTCCGCGGAGCGGAGACGGTGGCACGGTTCCTCGCTGCCGTTGCCAAGGCGAGAGACCTGAAACCTTGAAACGATGGCACATCCTCGCGGTGTGGCTGCTGGCTTTGGGGCTGCTGCTGGGGGCCCGTCTGGCGGCGGCCTCGCCGCCACGTGTCGGAGAGGTGGTCAACATCTCAGCCGACCAGCTCACGGACAACGAGGTCAGCCTCGCCGTCAATCCCACCAATTCGCTGAACCTGCTGGCCGGCTGGAACGATTGGGAAGAGCAGCAAGGAGTCGGCTACAGCTATTCCCTTGATGGAGGCCGCACTTGGTCGCCGCCCGCGCTCATCCCGGGCGTCGTCGGGAGCGAGGGGTCGTTCCAGCTCGCCGGGGATCCGGCGTTTCATTTCGGCCCAGATGGCACAGCCTATGCGGTTGTACAGGCTTTCAACATCACGGCGCCCTTTGAGGCGGCCCTGATGGTTGCGGTCTCCAACGACGGCGGGCGGAGCTGGCCCCGGCTGCTAGTGGGCTATCGGGGGCACCGCGAAGAGCGAGACCGCCCCGCGCACCGGCACGTGCCGGACCGCGCGGCAGTGACTACCGATTCCCATCCCGCCAGCCCCTACTTCGGCACGGTGTACGTCTCCTGGGGGCAGGAACAGGAAACCGCCGAGACGCCCTCGGTCTTGCTCACCTCCCTGCGGCCCGGCGCGGACAGCTTTTCCCCGCCGACCGAGGTGACCAACTGGCCGGCCGGCTTCACTCAGAATGCGGTGCCGTTCACCGCTCCGGGCGGGACGCTGTACGTCACCTTCGTTGCTGAAGAGCCGGGAGCCACCAGCAGCGGCATCTACCTGGCGGAATCCCGCGACGGCGGCCGCAGTTTCGATGAGCCGCGCCGGGTGGCACTGTTCGAGGACCCGGTCGCCGGGCGATTGCCCAACACCTCCTACCGTGTCGTCAGCTTTCCTGTGGGTCTGTTCGCTCCGGCGCACAACCGGTTGGTGGTGGTGTGGAACGATCGGCGTGACGGCGTTTCGACCATGCTGGTCTCCACAGCCTCGCCCGTGGAGACGGACCGCTGGTCGGAGCCGGTACAGGTGACGGCTGCCAGCACAGGCGAGCAGTTCTTCCCAGCGATTTCGGCCAGCCCCGATGGCCGGCTCGACCTGGTGTTATACGACCGCAGCCGTGATCCCGGCAACCGCCTCAACTTTGCCACTTACGCCTGGAGCGGCGATGGCGGCGAAAGCTGGGAGTCACTCAACGTAACCGACACCCCGTTCGACGGGGAGCGCCAGACCACGCCGGGCGGCACCGCCTTTATCGGCGACTACATCGGCGTGGCTTCCACCACCGCCGCCACCCACATCGCTTGGACCGGCAACGGCCCCGAGACGCCCTGTTCCTGCAACCAGGACATTTTTGCCCTGACGGTCTCCCATACAAGCTCAGAAGAATCCGGGTCACAGTAATCTGCTTTTGAAAGAGCGCCCCGATCACACTGGGGCCGGATACCGCAATCAGCAGGCTGCTAGAAATAGATCTTCACGCCGAACTGGATGCGGCGCGGGCGCTCGCCGAGCGGAGAAACACCGGGGAGTGCGGAGCCGAATCCCTGCCGGCCAAACGTCGCCTCGCCAAAGGAGGAGACCAGCGCATCCGACTCGTCCAGGCGCATGGATTCCAGGAAGGTCTCAGGACCACCCAGATTTGTATGATTGAAGAGATTAAAAAACTCGGCGCGAAATTGCAGCCTTCCTTGTTCGCCCAGGCGGGGCAGCGCAAAGCTGCGGCTGAAGGAAAAATCCACGTTCCAGAAGCCCGGGCCGCGAAAGGCGTTGCGTGGCACGTTGCCAATCTCGCCGTCTGGGGGAACGTCGAACTTGGTCTTGTCTAGCAGGACCACTCCGCCTGGAATCTGCGCGCGGCTGGGAAGAAAAGCTTCGTCCCGGTCCCGGCCGAGAAAATCGGCGCGGTTGCTCAGCAGGTTGGTAAAGGCCACATCGCTAGTGGTCACGGAGAACGGAAACCCGGAGCGGAACCCGGCGATGGTCGCCACCTGCCAGGCGCCCAGCGGGCGTCGCCAGCCACGGAACTTGGGAGCCTCGGCCACCATATTGAACACCAGGTTGTGGGGCTGGTCGAAGTCACTACGGCCGTAGTCGGCGCTGGGATCGAACTGCCGGGTGAACCAGGAAGCACGGCTGAAGAAAAAGTTCACATCGGCCAGCGACCCACCGCGTTCCCCTCCCTGCGCAGCGCGCCGCCCGAGCGGATCGCTTTGTACGTCCCGGGTGCGGCTGTAGGTATAGGACACCTGGAACTGCACGCCCTTGCTCCAGCGCCGGTTCAAACCGACTCCCAGCGCCACGTAATCGGAATGGCCCTGGTTGGCGCGATAGCTGATCTCGGGCTGATCGGGATTGTAATGGCCGTTGGTGTTCTCACTCGTCGTGGGAACCGAAAAGGCCCGGTTAATCGTGTCCCCTGTCATTAGCTTGCGGCCTAGCGACCCGGCGTGGTTGACCTCGACCATAAAGTTCGGGGTGATCTCCTGCTGGTAGCCCAGGAACCAGATTTGACTATAAGGGGTGCGCAGGCCGCGGTCCACCGCCACGGTCGTGCTGAACGGGATCTGCTCCGTTTGCTGCACGCCGTCACTCGCCGGAAAGGTGTACAGGAATTGAATGGGCGCCCCGCTGAAGTTGAACAGGAAGGGGGCAACCAGGGTGTTGAGACGAACGTCCTGCCAGACGTTATTGAAAACCCGGTCGTAGAACAGGCCGTAGCCGCCGCGCAGCACGCTTTTGCCCCTGCCGAACAGATCGAGGGCAAAGCCGAAGCGTGGAGCAAAATTATTGCGGTCGGGCCGGAATATAGGGCCGGCTTCCAGCCGACCATTGGCAATGCGCTCGCCGATGTCTTGACCGCTCCCGAAAACGAAGTTGAAATCGCGGGTGGTCTTGCGAGCCGCTGGCGGGCCAAAATACTCATAGCGCAAGCCCAGGTTCAGCGTGAGCCGGGGCGTTAGCTTCCAGTTGTCCTGAAAGAAGGCCGCAAATTCATTCTGTCGGTAGAAGCGCCGGTAGTCCTCGTCGGGGGCCGGCAGCCCGGTCTGCCGGTTGAGCGAGATAAACAGGAAAAAGGGATTGTCGAACTGGAAATCGAAGAGGCTGCTGAAGCCATAAAAGCCGTCGCGCCCCAGCGAAAGCAGGGACTCGTGCCGCGTCGGCCGCCACTCGAATCCCATCCCCAGCGCGTGCTTGCCGATGAGGCGGCTGTAGTTGTCAACAACGTGAAAGACATTGTCGCGGAAGAAAAAGTCTGTAACCGCTGGGCTGGCAGGCAGCAAGATGTTGGCTGCGGCATGGAAGGGGATTTCCGGGTGAGGGCGCAACGCCCTCACGCTGCTACGGCTATACCCAAACTTCAACTCGTTGGAGCCACCGGCCAGCTCGCGTATGTAGTTGGCGACCAGATTCTGTCCCCGAAACACCAGCGGCGAGTTCAGGTCGGGGTAGACGCTGAAGTTGAAGTCATCCGCTGTTTGCTGGGAAAAGGCGTAGCGCCCGCTGAGCCGGTGCCGGCCGTCGGCGGTACTGTAGTCCAGCCGACCCAGGGCAAACGTGTTCCGCTGCACGAGAGGGATCGCAAATTTGTGCCGCACAACAGATGGGATTCCGGGGATGGGCTCTCCCTCCGGGGGTGGAAACTGAGTCAGCAACTGCTTGGACAGGCTACCTTCAAACAGCCCGTCGACAAACTGGGAGCTGGGCACAAAGTCTGCGAGTTCTTCCCTGGCCAAGGCTGGTGGAGCATCTGAAAAGCGGCACGCGACGAACCGACATTCACTGGAAGAGCGGAACCGCTCAAAGTTGCCGAAAAAGAAGAGACGGTCGCGCCGCAGGGGACCGCCGACCGAAGCCCCAAACTGGTTCTGGCGGAAGGGCGGACGCGGCACATCGCGCCAGTTATTGGCGAAGGAATTGGCGTTGAGCCGGTCGTGATTGAAAAATTCATACACCGTGCAGGGCCGGATCAATCGCTACATTGAAGACGTCAGTAAGAGCGACGGAGAAACTCTGGGCCTGCTGGCCAGCCGCCCCAATGAGTTTTCCCGGGAGGGCCCACAGTTCGGCGGAGGCCACGGCGTCTTCACCTACTATCTGCTCAAAGGCATGATGGGGGAGGCGGACACCGATGGCGACGAGACGGTGAACGTGACAGAGCTGGTGGATTATCTGGATCAGAACGTCGAGGAAGCCACCGATAGGCAACAGCACGTTCGAGAGTTTGGAACGTTTGAAGCCGAAACCCCCATAACCTTCATTGACAAGCCGGGTCCGGAAGAACTGCAGTTGGGCCAGTTACCCCGGCCCAGAGGAACCGAAATCGCCTCGTTGCAGGTCACCCCGCCGGAGGGCGCAGAAGTTCGCACCGCCTTGCAGCAGGCTCTGCGGGAAGGACGTTTGCTAGCCCCCGCCGAGGACAACGCTTGGGACCTGTATCGACAATTCGCCCAGCTCTCTGTCCCCGAATCGGAGAAAGAATACCTGCAGGATGACCTGTTCATCGCGTTAGCCACCGCAGGAGACAGAGTTCTGTCGGCCTACCGGCGTGGCGATCAAGTCATCCGGCTGGATGCGGCGAAGTATAACGAAGGGGCACAGCTGTACGGCCGCGCTCTGGAGCTTGACCCGGAGGATTTCACGCTTCCTCCCAAGGCCAAATTCATGGCCGGTCGCGCCTTGGTGGAAGGCGGCCGTTACAGCGAGGGCATTTCGCTGCTGCGCGCGGCCATCAAGCTCGACCCGGAAGCGGCGCATTCCTACAATGCGCTCGGCATCGCACACATGAAGCTGGGACAATGGAATGACGCTCTGGCCAACTTCCGTGCAGCTTCGGAGCGCGCCGAGAAGTGGGTCTATCCCCATTACAACACCGCTCTCGTCCACATCGCCCGGCAGCGATATCGGGATGCGGAACAGGAATTCCACAAAGGAATCGAGTTGGGGACCGAGCTAGGCCTGAAATATTCCTATTTGCATTACAATCTGGGGATTCTGTATCTGAACCAAGGCCGATATAAAGATGCCGAGGAGCAGTTCCGGCGCGCCGTTGGAATGATGCCGGATGACGCGCTGAGCTACTACAACCTGGGACTGCTGTTTGAACAGCGGGGTGACATGCGCCAGGCCGAGGCACAGTTCCGCAAGGCAGCGGAATTGGACGCCCGGCTGGTGGAGCCCCGCTTGAAGCTGGCGGAGATTTACCGCAAACAGCGCCGCCGGCAGTTGCAGGAGGCCATGCTGCGCCAGGCAGTGGCTGGCGCCCCCCGCAACCCGATGGCCCTGGAAGCGCTCGGCAAGTTCCTCCTGGAAAGCGAGATGCTGGAGGAGGCCGAGCAGGTATTCATGCAGATGATGGTGAACAATCCGGCGGCGGCGGCGGCCTACTCGTGGCTGGGCGATGTGCACGCCGCCCAACGAAACTTCGAGCAGGCCGCCGAAGATTGTCGCCAGGGCATGGCCCGCACCCGCGATCCGAAACTTCTCCGTGAATTGCAGAGAAAAGTGCGCTCCGTGCACTTGGCCCAGTTTTCCCGCCCGGCAGGCGTCGGCAAACAGGAAGACGCGTCTCGCCTTCCGCAGCCGACGTTGCATGATATTGCCCAGGTCTTCCATCCGCAGCGCGCTGAGGTAGAGATCTTCCCGATCCGAGTCATGCGCCAGCAAATAGCCCTCGCGGGCTACTTCCTTTTCCACCATGCCGTGGGTAGCAATGAAGATGTAGACGGTGTCGCCCCGCTTGACCTTCTTGGCCAAGGTGCTGCCCAGCCGCTTTCGGATGGCGTAGAAGCTGGCTTTTTGATCCGTCAGCAGAAAGACGTTCTCCGGAGGAAAGGCCCGGCCCCGGGGGCTGGTAATGACCTTGTAAAAGTCCTCGGCATCGTCGTCAGCAAACTCCAGCCATTCCTCCTTGGGGAGGTATTCGAACTCGGAAACTCCAATGATGACTGCGTAAAAATTCGGCTGCTCCTCCTGCGCCAGCACGACGAGGGGCGCAGTCCAGGTCAGCAACAGAAGGAGCAGAACCAGTCGTGAATGGTGCACTGAGCAGGGCCGCGACCCCCGCCTGGTAGTGGAGGAGCTGAACGAGTACTTTGCCGACATGACCGCGGAAATCAAGGCGCACGGCGGCATGATCAACAAATTCATTGGCGACGGGATCATGGCTCTGTTTGGCGCGCCGGTCCCTCATCCCGACGACGCCCGGCGAGCTGTGCGCAGCGCGCTGGGCATGGTGAAGCGCAACGAAGAATACAACCGGCGTCGCACCGAACGCGGCCTGCGGAAGCTCATCATCGGCATCGGACTGCACACCGGCGACGCAGTGGTGGGCAACATCGGTGCGCCGGAGAAGATGGAATACACGGCTATCGGGGACACGGTGAATGTGGCCTCGCGCATCGAAGGAGAAAACAAGACGTTCCATTCCCAGCTTCTGGTCAGCGAGGCCACCTACGAGCAGGTCCGCCAGGACGTGGTGGCAGAGCTGGCGGGACACGCCGAGTTGAAGGGGGTGGCCGAACCCATGGCGGTCTATGAAATCCTGAAGTTAAGAGGTGATGACGCATGACTCGAACAATCCGCTGGACCTTAATTACATTGCTGTTACTGGCAGTGGCCGCCCAGGGCGCGACCCCGGTCGGTTTACTCTCCATGGTCTCGGGCAACGTGAGGATCCTGCGGTCCGGCCAGAAGACCCCCGTTCCGGCCCGTACTGCGGACCTGATTACCGCCGGCGACCGCATCCTGATCGGCAAGAATTCCGAGGCCGCCTTCTTGTTCTGCCCCGAGTCCCGAGCCGCCAAGATTCCGGCCGGCGGCGAGGTGCAGTTTGACGCCGGGACCTTGAAGGTGCTGAAGGGCAGTCTCAACGGCGAGCGCAAGGTACCCTCCTGCCGCTTGCCCAGCAGCTTGGTTCTGGCCAGCGCCAGTAGGCTGCAATCGGGCATGATGCGACTGCGCGGCGCAAACCTTCTCCTGCGCTCCCCCTCGCGCACCCGTGTCGCTACCCGCCATCCCCACTTCCTCTGGGGCGCGGTGGACAACGCGGAAGCCTACGAGGTCAAACTGATGAATCGGGAAGAGAAGGTTTTGTGGCGCCAGACGGTCACGACGACCGAGCTGCAGTATCCGGCCGATGTTCAGGCGCTGAAGGGGGGCAAGAAATACTGGTGGCGGGTGACTGCTCGCGAGGGCGAAGACACGTTGGTGGAAGCCGGCTCTTTCTTTCAGGTGCTGCCCGACGAGCGGGCCGAGCAGGTCCGCGCCACCGAGAGCGCCCTGCGCCAACTGCTGCAGGACAATCCATCCGACAATGGGCCCCGCTTCTTGCTGGCGTTCCTCTACGAGGAGAACGGAATGCTGGATGAAGCCGCCCGGGTCTACGGCGCGCTGGCCGACCGGATGGGGCCTCAGGCCTGGGTCCAGGGACGCCTGACCCAGCTGCTCAACAAGTTGGGTTGGGACCGGGTGCAATCCGGGGCGTTCCAGTAACCGAGCGTCCCACGCGGCGCCTTCGGGAAAAGGCGGGGGCACAGCTTCCGCCTTTCCACTCGTGCGGTGGCGGGTTCTTCCAAGCGCC
This sequence comes from Terriglobia bacterium, assembly GCA_965218055.1. Taxonomy (GTDB): domain Bacteria; phylum Acidobacteriota; class Terriglobia; order JAJPHL01; family JAPKYU01; genus CBDBKE01. The sequence continues at coordinate 2,384,991 of CBDCKA010000002.1, read as the reverse complement.
TACCAGGCTGCCTCCACAGACTCCTCCAGCCGGGGCAGAGCATCGTCCTCGCCGAACCGGCTCGCCGCCATCCACGCTTCAATGCTTCACCCGATAATGGAGTACTAAGCAAACAACGACTTCGATGGAAATCCTGACACCCGTCTGGCACTATGGGCGGTGGGGTTTCGAGGTCTCGAATTTCCCCTTCTTACTCTCTCGGAGGAGGCGTTATGCCAGCGACCGATGCTTTGCGTGCTAAAGTTCGCGAAGAACTGCCGGAGGTTGAGGAGATTTCCAGCCCGGAGCTGCAGAAGAAGGTGGTGGAGGCTTGGGCGATGTCGCTAGGCGGCAGCAGCTTTGGGGCGATTGCAGAGATCCGGCCCTCGGGGAACCCCGATACGCCGCCGCTGAAGACGGGGACGCAGACCGATCACATCCGGGGGGTGACACGGCTGGCAATGTTGATTGCCGATGAGATGATGACGATGTTTCCGGATTTGAAAATCAACCGGGACGTACTGATTGCCGGGGCCTTGTGCCATGATGTGGGCAAGCCGTGGGAGTTCGATCCGAAGAACCAGGTGCGCTGGAAGGAGGCGCCCCGAGCGGCTGGATTCCCCTCGATCCGGCATCCGGCCTACGGCGTGCACGTCTGTCTTAGCGTGGGACTTCCGGAGGCGGTGGCCCACATGGCCGGAGCGCATTCGGGCGAGGGCGAACTGGTGGTGCGGAGTCTGGAGAATACGGTCCTGCATCATGCCGACTATGCGTTCTGGCGCACGTTGGAAGCCGGAGGCCTTTTGCGTAGTGACGACTGAGGACAAGGTCACCGTAGCAGCGTTCCGATGTTAAGCTGAGCGCATGTGCATGACCTGCACGTGACGATCTAGAGGATCTCCGGCTCGGCCTAGCCGGTTGGCTTGTCGGCCAGAACCGTCTGCTCGGCGCGATCCAGAAGCTGACCAGGGGAGTCGCCGGGTTGATAAGCGGTCAATCCTGAGGCAAAGCCGACGGGAATCTTTTCCCCGCGAAGCTCTACTTCCAGATCTGCCAGCCGGAGAAGCTTGGCCGGCACCTGCTCGGGTCTGCCCTCGGGAAACAGCACCATAAACTCGCCCTGGCCTGTACGCGCAGCAATATCCGAGCTTCGGATCGCCTTCCTGAGTTCCGCGCCAAAATACTTGAGCACCAGATCGCCGACCGCGTGCCCGTAGGAGCCGGTCATCTGATGGAAGTCCTTCAGATGGAGCGCCGCCACGGTGAGGGAACGGGCGTGCCCGTTGGAATGAGCCAGCTCGGTAGATAGGTGTTCCTCGAGGAAGCGGCGGTTGTACAGTCCGGTGAGCGGATCCACCATCGCCATCTGATGGGAATCCTCCGTGCGGAATCGCAGGTTGAGAACCGAGTCAACCTGTCGGGACAGCAGCATGGAGTCAATCTGGCGGGACAGCTCAGCCCGGATTCGTTTGGTCACAATCTGCTGGGCAACGGCATAGCCGGTGAACAGCAGCGCTATGTAAAGCTGTGTCCAGAGAGGCGCCAGCGGAAGAGCAAGCGCGGCTCCCATCAACAGCAGCACCGCGCCGGCCGCTGTCCAGAGCTGCCAATCTTTCCGTTCCAGTTGCTGCAGCCTGTCCCGAATCGCCGACAAGGCGGCGGCGCTGGTCTGAGGGGACAATTGCTCCTCCGACTCCGACAGCCCGTCTTCGGCCACCATGGGCTGGGGGTCAACCTGGGCGGAAGCCTTCTTGGGGACCGGGTAAGGGCTCGGCAGGGTCATCACATTAGAACTGTTTAGCTTCATGGCAGCTCCTCTAGCTAGACCGGCCTCCGAGGCCGGCGGGGGATTCAAGCTCGGCACTGGGTGCGTATGGCTCATAACGTAAACCTCATTGCGCAGCCTTGCGATCTGACTGCGGAAAATAGCTGGGCCTTCTTCGCTTCGATGGACATAACCTTCAGCATTCGCCTCACTCTGCCAAAGGAGGCTTGCCGGGCAGCCAAGCCAGGCTCGCGGGTGCCGGCACGCCAGACAAAATGAACGAGATGAGACTGCGTTTTCATGAAGTCGGGCGTGTCCATGCTTCCTCACCCTTGGGCTGGGCTTCGCCTGCAAGCAAATGGGGCGCGCGGGCTTCCATGGCTGCGGCCACCTCGGCACGGTTCCGTCCTGCACGCTTGGCGCGATACAACGCGGCGTCGGCGGCGCGCAGCAGGGTCTCCATTTCGTTCTCCCCGCTGCCGGCAGCCACTCCTAAACTCATGGTGCTGGAGATCCGGCCCTCGCGGGTGTTCACGGGTTCTTCGCTGAGGCAGGCTCGGATTCTCTCGGCCTGGTTCAGTGTGCTGGTGACATTGCAGGCGGGGAGGACAATCAGGAACTCTTCTCCCCCATAGCGGCCGACTGAGTCGTAGAGCCGCACGCAGGAAGCCATTCTGCGGCCGGCTTCCCGCAACACTGCATCGCCGGCCAAGTGCCCGTAAGTATCGTTGACGGCCTTGAAATGGTCCAGGTCGGCCAGCACCACGCCGACCTGTATTCCCTCACGCTGGGCGCGCTGCAGTTCCCCTCGGAGGATGTCCAGGATCGCTGCGCGGTTCCAAACCCCGGTGAGAGAATCGTGCGTGGCCTGGAAGCGGTAGCCTTCGCTGACCGCCAGTTGCTTCTGCAGCTTCTGCATGTGCTGCTTTAGGTCTCCGGTCATCTGAGTCAGTGTGGCTTTGGCGGCCGTGAGTTCGCGCAACTGCAGCTTGAAGTGCGCCTCCTCGGCTGCCAGGTGATCGCGCTGGGCAGCCACACGGTCGTGGCTGGCGCTCAGGTCGGCCAGTTCCTCGGCCAGGCGACGGGCCTGTTCCCGCTCGCTTTCCATCTTCCGCTTCAGGTCAGCAACATCGGCCACTTCCTCAACGCCAGCGTGGGCCTGGGGCCTCTGGCCAGCCAGGTCAGCCATGGCCAGGATGCGCTGGCGTCGGCGTTCTTCGGGCCCACCAGCCAGTCCGGAGCGGAAGGCTACGGCCGCCGGACCCAGCGCAATGGCCACTCCCCACCGGCCTCCACGACGTTCGTCCACCCGGACCACGTAGCCCTCCTGCTCTATGTCCTGCGGCCCGGTGTAGGGAAACGAAACCTGCACTTCGGTGCCGACCCGGTATTGCCTGTTAGTAACGAAGCAGACGCCTTCCTTGCTGACGTTGCTGACCGCGATAATTTCGGGACCTCTGGTGGCCCATCTCTTCTTGCGCACCCGGATGGCAGCCTTGACCGCGATCCGCCGATGCCGCCGTTGGTTACTCGGCTTCTCGGGCGAGCTGGGTGCAAAAAACGGCTCTCCGACCAACTCCCGCAGCTTCTGGTGCAACTCGCGAGCTCCGAAGGGCTTCAAGACGTAAGGCAAATGCCTTTCCTCAATGAACTCCCAGGTAGCTTCCGAGGCGATATCGCCCGTCAGGAACACAATCCTCCGCTTGTATTCTGGGAACTCCTTGTTCACCTGCTGGTAGAACTCTGCGCCCGACATCCCTGGCATCAGCATGTCGCAGAGGATGGCGTTGTAGCCGTTCTTGGGCAAGCGGTCCAGCGCCTCGCGGGCCGACTGCGCCACATCGACGGACAAACCCTGACCTTCCAGCATCTTCCGGACGATGGTCAGCATCAGCTCGTCATCGTCAATGACGAGGACTTTGGGTTGGTTCGCGTCGCTCATGGCTCCAATTTGCTCGGTTCAAATTCGCCTCGATAGCTTTCCAGTGCCATGGACTTCATCTCCGGACTCACCGGGAGAATCCGTAGAAACTCCGGCAGCCCCCTGCGGCTCTTCCGTGCCGCAACGACCGCACAAAAAACCGCCGCCATAGCCTGGGTCTTTGAAGCGTTCATTACGAGGTCTAGTTAAACGCAGCGGCAGCAAGCGGCCAATAGCCCAACAGTTACATTTTGCTTGGTACCTTTGGACCAGCGGGTGCGTGCTCAGCAGGCGGGTCCCGGCAGGCTGGCGACGGTCCCCGGTGGCTTGTGGGAGAGCAAAGCGGGTCCGCCAAGGCTGCGCGATCCTTGCCGCTCTGCGTGGCGGAACTCCAGGCGGGTGAATCCTTCCGCGGGTTGCATCGCAACGAGAAACAGGTTGGCCAGGGCCTATTCCAAGGGGAAGTGCTTCAGCTTGATGTATTCAGCACCGCGGGGAAAAAGCCTGCTCTGAAAGAGGAAGAATTCCGTCGCCGTGTAGCGGCCGAAATCGTCTGAGCCGTGGGCTTCCCATTCCGGTGGCGACGCCGGAAGACGGCTGCCCTGCCTCAGCCGGCCCAGGGTGAGGTGCGGCGAGAAGGGCCGCTGCTCGGGCGCAATGCCCAGCGGTGCCAGGGCCCGTTCGACCCCGGCGGCCAGCTGGCCCAAGGCCGGCGGAGCCAGGACACCCACCCAGAAGACGCGTGGATGGCGCTCATTGGGAAAACAGCCCAGCCCGCGGAAACTCAGTTCCATCGGTCCAGGCAAGGGTAAAGCCGCCATGGCCTCGACCAAGGCCGGCAATTTCTCTTCCGGCTGCTCGCCAATAAACTTGAGCGTCAGGTGGAGCGATTGCGGTTTCACCCACTTGACCCGGCGGGCCGCTGGCTCCAGTTGGCGCAGCAGGGTGGCGATCCGCTCGCGGACGGTCTCATCCAAGTCCAGGGCCACGAAGAGCCGCATAAGGCAGGTGCCAGCTTCCAGCTCTCACGCCAGCCCTTACAGATCTGGAACCGGAAGCCCGGCACCGGGAACTCGCTATTTGATCCGGCGGCGGAGCATGTCCAGCGCGGTTTGGGTAGCCTGAAGGCGGATGCGGTCGCGCGTGCCGGGATAGCGTTTCTCGATGACTTCGACTGCGCGGCCGGCTTCCGCCAGCGCCAGGTAGACCAGGCCCACCGGCTTAGCCTCGCTGGCGCCGGAAGGCCCCGCAATTCCCGTGATGCTGAGCCCGAAGTCGGCTTCAAAGCGCCGCCGTACGGATTCGGCCAGGATGCGCGACACCTCCCCGCTGACGGCCCCGCTGGATTCCAGCACCGATTCTGGCACCTCCAGCCAGCGCGTCTTGACCCCGTTGTGGTAGGCGACGAGCCCTCCCAGAAAATAACGGGAACTTCCCGGGACGCGCGTGATGCGTTCCGCCAGCAGCCCGCCTGTGCAGCTTTCCGCCACCGCGAGCGTCTTGCTTTTCACCGTCATGTACATGCCCACCACTTCTTCCAGCGACTGGCCATCTTGGGAAAAGATTTGGTCGCCGAGAGCCACCTCCAGCCGGGAAGTCAAATCGTTCAGAGCTTCGCGCGCTTCCGCTTCGTCGGCGCCGCTGGCCCGCAGACGCAGTTGAATCTCCCCGGGCGAAGCCAGGATGGTGGTCGTCGGGTTCTCATACTTGCGGTAGATGGGCGCGGCCAGCTCGTCAACCTGCGACTCAAAAAGCCCGGCGATTTTCAACACCCGGGTGAGCAACCGCCGGCCGGGCGCGATTTTTTCCAGTCGCGGCCGGCATTGCTGCTCAAACATGGCTTCCATTTCGGTTGGCACACCGGGTAGCAGCATCAGGACCCGGCCGCCCTCCTGAATCCATTGGCCGGGGGCGGTGCCCCTGGGATTTTCCAGGATCTCGGCATCTTCCAGGATCATGGCCTGGCGGAGGTTGATCTCTGGCATCGGGAAGCCGCGGGCGCGGAAGCGGCCCTCGATCAGTTCCGCGACGCGCGCGTCCCGGAACAGCCGCCGGCCTAGCGCGCGGGCTACGCTTTCGCGCGTCAGGTCGTCGGCGGTGGGACCTATTCCGCCCATTACTACCACGACCTGGGCGCGCTCGAGTGCGGCGCCCACCGCAGCGGCAATTTGCGCTTCGTCGTCGCCCACCACCGTTTTCTGCCGGACCTCGATGCCCAGGTGATTCAGTTGGCTGGTGACAAACAGGGAATTGGTGTCCAACCGGTGCGGCCCCAACAGTTCCGAGCCGATGGCGATAATTTCCGCGTTCATCCGAGTCTCAGGATAGCTCTAGTGAGTTGGCCGGTTGATCCCCGTTCATCTGAACCACGAGTTCCTTGGCCCTTACTTGCGACGTTGCCCACAGACTGGAAGCTTCCCGAGGAACTGAATCACCGATCACGGAATTAGGAGAGCAACGGCAACCCTCTGACGTCCCAATTCAGGTGGAAGGCGGAATTGGTGCTGGCAAGGATCAGAGACCGACCGGCAGTGAAAGCCAACCCTACCAGGCCAGCGCCGGAAATGGCCAGATGGGCTTGTCTGTCAGGAGCGATCTGCACAATTCCCTTGCGGCCACCGAGGGAGGCAGCCACGTAGAGGTTCCCCTGTGCGTCGAACGCCAGGCCCTGCGGCCGCCCCAGTCCCCGGTAAAACACTTCTACCTCCCCCGCGGGTGAAATGCGATGGACGCAGTCGAAGCTGGAGGTGGTGGGGCCGCTGACGTATAGGTGGTGATCGGGACCGAAGGCCAGGTGGTAGGCTGCGATGCTGGGTTCCATGGTGGCAAACACAAAAATCTGGCGGTCACGGGAGATCTTGAAGACGGTGCCGCTGCGATCTCCGACGTACAAGTTCTCATCGGGGTCAAACGCGAGGCCAGTGGCGACTCCCATGCCCTCCACGTAAGTGGAGAAGGTGCCGTTGGAAGCCACCCGGTACACCACGCCTTCGTGCCGGCTGGAGACGTACAACTGCCCCGCGCGGTCGAAAGCCAAGCCGGAGGGATTCATAATCTCGGTGACGAACGGCTTGGTGGCATAGTTCAAGTCGATCTTGTAAATCGACACCGGCACCTTCTGGCCGCGGGTTCCGCTGAAGGTCACAAAGAGGTTTCCCTCTTTATCCAACGCAGGATTGGCCACCGGGTGCATATTGTCAGCGATCGCTACGCCGACTTCAAACTCGTAGGCATTGCTGGCCGCGAGGCCGGCGCGGATGGTGACCTGGCCGGAGATGGCCCCTTCGGGGACGCGCGCCACCAGGAAACTATCGGAACTCACCACCAATTGGGCGTCGGCATCGCCAAATTTGACCCGCGGACGGTGTTGGTTGCCGGAAGCGAATCCGGAACCGCGAATCGTCACCTCGCCTCCGGGGATTGCCGCCCGGGGAGTGATTTCGGCGATCAGGGGTTTGTTGTTGGACGGCTTTCGGTTAAACAATTGAGAAAGTCCTTTGCGCGCCATCTACAGACCCAACCACACCGCTAGCCGGACGCCAGCAAACGCATACATTCCTGCCCAGCAGTCGTCTGCCACGACACCCCAGCCGCTCGGCCACTGCTCACTGCGGCCAGCCGGGAACGGCTTGATCGTGTCGAACAACCGAAAAAGTATAAAACCCAACAGCCAGTATTTCCAGCCCGCCACGCCGGCGTGAGCGCGCGGCACAGCGGCCAGGGCGATCATCTGGCCCAGCACCTCATCGACGACCACCCGGCCCGGATCGCGCATGCCGAACTGCTGCTCGCAGATCCCGGAAGCCCACACGGCCGGCACAAACAACACGGCAACCGCCGGCAGCAGCCAAAGCGGCGAGAGCAGCGCAGGCCAGAGCAGCAGGTACAGCGTTACAGCAACGGCCGAGGCCAACGTGCCGGGCGCGAGCGGGACATAACCCGCACCAAAGAAGGTCCCCACGAGCACCCCGAGCCGCTGCGCCACTTGCCTATCTTTCGCCCTTCCTGCCGACGTCCTCTCCTTCCGTTTCCCGCCGGGACCCGCCCCACGACGACTCTCCAGCATCCTCCACGTCGGGAAGCGGGGTCTGGATCACGTACCGTTCCGAAGCCCAGTTGCCCAGATCGATCATCCGGCACCGTTTGCTACAGAACGGCGCGAGAACAGAATTCAGTTCAACGGACTTCTTGCAGACGGGGCATCGTAGCTGCATGCTCCTCCCGGGGCACAGCCCGCAAGGACGCGCGACGTTCTACCGGACCCGCGGGCAGAACCTTGCCCAGAAGGTCGTAGTCCAGCGCCCGGGTGATCTCAACCCCCACGAAGGAACCCGCCGCAGGCGGCCGGCCGGCGACGTCGTGGATCAGCACTTTGCCGTCAATCTCCGGCGCCTGGCCGGCCAGGCGGCCCTCCCACAATAGTTCGCTCTCCTGCGACACCCCTTCCAACAGCAGGTCAAAGCTGTGGCCGACCATCCGCCGGTTCTTGCGCCGGGAGATCTTTCGCTGAATGGCCATGAGGCGACGGCGCCGGTTGTGGATCGTGCGCCCGTCCAGTTTGCCGTCGAGCGCGTGGCTGGCGGTGTTCTCCTCATCGGAATAGGCGAAAACACCCAGCCGGTCAAATTCCGCCGCCTCGACGAACTGGCAGAGTTGTTGGAAATCCGCTTCGCTCTCACCCGGAAAGCCGACGATCATCGAAGTGCGTAGCGCCACACCGGGGATGGTGCGGCGAATGCGCTCCAACAATCTCAGGAACTGGTCCCCATCCTGCCCGCGGCGCATGCGCTTCAACACCGAGGCGCTGGCGTGCTGTAGCGGAATATCCAGGTACTTCACCAGGGACGGCCAGGCGGCGATGGTGTCCAGTAGCCGCTGGCTGACCCGGTTCGGGTAGCAATAGAGGAACCGGATCCAGCCGCCGTCGCGCTCTAGCCCGGGCAATTGCGCCAGCCGCTCCAGCAGCAGCGCCAAGCCGTCCCGGATCCCCAGGTCTTCCCCGTACCAAGTGGTGTCCTGCCCCACCAGGACGAGTTCCCGCACGCCCTGCGACAATAGCCGCTCTGCCTCAGCGACCACCGATTCGAAACGGCGGCTGCGGAACGGGCCGCGCAGCTTGGGGATGATGCAAAAGCTGCACGTGTGGTCACAGCCCTCGTTGATCTTGATGTAGGCGTAATGCCGAGGCGTGGCCAGCACGCGCGGTGTCAGGTCGTGGTAGAGGTAAGGCTCCACCACCGGCGTTGCGGCCGGCTCCTGTAGCAGCGCGTCCTGGCAGGCGAGGCCAATGCGCTCCACTTCGTTGATGCCTAGCACCGCATCAACTTCGGGAATCTCCCTTTGGATCTGCTCGCGGTAGCGCTCCACCAGGCAGCCGGTTACGATGAGCTTGCGCGCCGTGCCTCGCTTCTTGTGCTCCGCCATCTCCAGGATGGCGGCAATGGATTCCTTCTTTGCCGGGTCAATGAAGCTGCAGGTGTTGACGACCAGGACTTCGGCCTCCTCGGCGTGGGGGGTCAACTCGTACCCGCCACGGGCGAGCAGGCCCATCATCACCTCCGTATCGACCAGGTTCTTGGGACAGCCCAGGCTGACAAAACCGACTTTCGGCATAACTTTCGGCCCTACTTTCGGCAAGGAAGACCTCGGAACGGACGAGCTGGAATTAAAACAAGATTTTAGCACAAGGTCAGCCTCGGGCGCCTTGTTGGACTCGTCCCAGCAAGCTATACAGGTGAGGCACCAGATCGACCGCCCCCCCAAAGCGCGCGCTCTCGTAAGCCACGGTAAATTCTGTGACCAGAGGCGACAGTAGGGGATCCCGGACGGTGGGGAGAAACTCGCGGGCCGACATGCCGGCCGCCTTGCGGTAGCCGCGGCGGGCCAATAGGTCCAGCAGGCGCTGGTAGGCAACCGTGGCGTCGCGCACGGTGGCGCGGCCGGCACGGCTGCGCACCTGTGCGGCCGAGCGCCGCCAGAATGCCAGCAGACGTCCCGAGCCCAGCACCAGCAGCAGGCTGGCGGCCAAAACGCCAATCATGACCGGCAGCGTGGCCGGATGCGATTTCAGCTGGCCGTGCGCCAGCTTCAGGCGCGCGGTCAGCGCCTGGTATTGCTGCCGCAGGTAATCGCGCGTCTCGGTCGTGGCCTTCCGCGAACCGCGGTTCATGTTGCGCATCAACGTGAATTGGCGAGTGAAGTCGTAGTTGACGACCCAGTCCACCCAGAACGCCTGAAACGCGTCCAACCACAGGGCCAGGCGGCTGAAGGTTCCCCGGCTCTGGACTCCGGCGGGGGGAGTGGGGTCGAACGCGATCCAGCCCAGAGTGGGGAAATAGGCTTCCACCCAGCTATGCGCGTCGCTGGCCCGCACCACGTACAGCTCCGAGATATTGTTGAATTCACCGGGCAGGAAGCCATTCACCATGCGGGCCGGAATGTCCAAGCTACGCAGCATCACCGTCATGGACGAGGCGAAGTACTCGCAGTGGCCGCGGCGCTGCTCGAACAGAAAGCCGGCAATCGGATCGTCGCCAGTGAACGGCATATCCAAGGTGTAGCCATACTGGGTGCGTAGGTGCTCCTCCAGCAGCAGCCCAGCGTCATAGGGATTGCCGGCGGCGGCTGCGACCTGTTGGGCCAGCTCTCTCACCCGGGGGTCCATGGAGGGCAGCTGCAAGTAATAGTCACGCGGATGGGGCCCGATCCGCTCCGGATACTCGGTGGGCGCGGCTCGCAGGAGCCTCGGGTCGGGTATTGTCAGGTTGGAGACGGCGTCGTAGCGCAGGGCGGCGAAGCTCCGCCTGCGCACCAACACCGCCTCGTTCGCATCCACCTCCAGTTCGCGGAAGCGCCCGGTCACGTGCCGGGGAACGGGGATCAGGAACAGGTTGGCGGAAGAGATGGGCTCCAGATACACCGTGTAGGCCAGCTCCTGAACCGGCCGGAGGGCTGGCCCGCGATCGAAGAAAAAGCGGCCCGCCCCGCTCATCCTGGCCCTTCCGCCCGGAGCCGGGACCGCGGACAGCACCGTGCCGCCCATGGTGGTGTTGTACCAGCGCTGGCCGTCGAATTGAGTCAGGGCGACGCCGCGCCAGCGCAGTTGCTCCAACTGCGGCGGAAGCCAGTTGAAGCGGACCCGCATCACCACCATGCTGGTCTTCTTGATTTCGCCGATTTCGCCCAGGGTGACGTCGTCGGAGAAGCCGGCGATGTACTGCGTCTTCGGCGCGAAGCGGCTGAGGTAGCCGGTGGTGTAGCGCGGGAGGACGAAGAAAATCAACCCGCCCAGCAGCAGCACGCTGATGCTGACCAGGATCGAGGCAGCGCCCAGGCTGCGCAGCATGGGCGCTCCGGGGACCTCAGCCGGATGCGTTGCCCGCTGGTAGGAGCAGCGGATTTCGTAGCTGGTAAAGGTGGCGATCCCGAACGTCAAAAACACCAAGAAGAACGCCAGGAACGTAGTGTCGATGGTGAGGATGGCCGCCAGCAGCATCTCCAGGAAGGCCAGCACAGCCAGGTAGAGGAAGTCCCGGTTCACCCGCGCAGAGAACAACTTCATCACCATTACAAAGAAAACCAGGTGGCCGGTGGCCTCGACAAAGGCGCGCGACAAAAACAGGTAGTCGAAGGCGTAGAAGAAGAAATAGGCCACCGTCAGGCGGGTGACCGTGGAGGGCGCTAGCGAGATGCGAGTACGCCCCAGGAACGCCAAGCCCCGCAGAGCCAGCGCCGCGCTCACCAACAGCACCGTCGGGGCGTCCAGCTTGCCGGTAGCGGCTACCGTGACAAAGCCAGTGGCTACGAACAGGAATAGTGATAGCTCGAAGAAATAATCGATCGCTTCCCTGCCCTGCCCCCAGCTGCGGACCATATGCGACTATCCTATACGAGACGGCCTATACCAGATGGCCGGCTACCAGACGGGCCGGGGGCCGGTCGGACATCGAGCCGGCTGAGTTCTTCCACTGGTCACGGCACTAGCGGCGGAACCTGCCCACGATTCGGTCAAAAAAAGTCTTATGCTTGGGAAGGGCTGGCGGCTCTGGAGAAATGTGCTCGCTCTCCAGCGCGGCCCGTGGATACTGGTTAAAGATCAGTTCAGCCAGGTCGCCCCCAAACTGTGCCGCCGCCTTGTCGTAGGCGGCCCGGAGCAGGGGCGGGCGGTGAGTGGTGTTGTGCGCGTCGCTGGCGACGAAGTGAATCATGCGGCTTTCCGCCAGCCACTGGCAGAAGCGGGCTGCCGACTTTCCGAAACGTCCCAGCAGAGATCCGGCAGTCACCTGGACCAGGGCCCCGGCCTCCACCCATCCGAACAGTTGCCTCCTGGCGGACAACAGCCAGGGATTGCGCTCCGGGTGCGTCACAATGGGCACCGTGCCCCGCGAGCGAAGCTGGAAGAAGGTCTGCTCCATGTGCGGCGGGATGGCAAAGTCGGCGAATTCCACCAGCAGGTATTGCCCGTGGTTAATGGTGAAGGGGCGCGGCTCGGCCAGTGCGCTTTGCAGGTTCTCGTAGGAAAGGTGGAAATCGCAGCCCGGATACAGGCGCGGGACGCCACCCGACTGCGCGGTGACCTCCTGAATCTTTCGCTCGACCAGGTCCGGATCGAACGGGTAGCGTTCGTTGGCGTGCGCTGTGCAGACGATCGCTTCAATGCCGTCATTGGCGGCCATCCGGCACATCTCGAGCGAGGTCTCCAGGTCTTTCGCTCCGTCGTCCAGAGATGGCAGGATGTGGCAGTGGATGTCCACCATAGGGAGGACTATAGCCCCTCCAGAAGCCAAACGCCACCAGACAGGCCGTCGACGGCGGAAGTGAGTCTCGGCACTGTGAACCTGGCGCGAATCACGAAGAGCGGGCCAGGAATTCCAGAACCTGCTGGCGGGAGGGAATCGAAGATTGCGCGCCATAGCGGGTGACGGAAAGAGCAGCGGCGGCATTGGCAAAGTCAACGGCCAGCTCCAGAGGCCGGCCCTCCGCCAGAGCGGCGGCCAGTGCACCGTTGAAGGTGTCACCAGCGGCCGTGGAATCCACCGCTTTCACCTGCCGTGTATGGAAGTGGGCACGCAGTGGCGGGCAGGCGCAGTAGACACCGCGCTCGCCCAGCTTCAGGATGACGCCGCCCGCACCCAAGCGCAGCAGTTGCTCCGTCAGAGGCCCGGCTTCCTCCAACGCCACGACGGCGCCCGGACGTCCCGTGAGCGCCAGCGCCTCGGTTTCGTTGGGAGTCAGCAGGTCTACATGCGCCAGCAGTTCTGGCGGGAGCGGGCACGCAGGGGCAGGATCAAGCAGTGTTGTGGCGCCGTGGCGCCTGGCGATTTCCAGCGCGGCCGCCACCGTCTCTAGCGGTGACTCCAGTTGCAGCAGTACCAGATGCGCTTGGGCGAATTGCTCTTCGACAGCCGACAGATCGGCAGGGCGCAGCAGTCCGTTGGCACCCGCCGCCACCACAATCTGGTTCAGCCCATCCTGCTCGACGAAGATGAGGGCCACTCCGGTGGGCTCCGCGGCGGCCGGCAGGATAAACTGCGTGTCCACGCCAGCGGTGGAGAGCGAAGCCAGGAGGCGCTCGCCGAAGATATCGTCTCCGACACGGCCGGCCATGGCGACCTGCACCCCGGGTGGTGCCAGCCGCGCCGCGGCACACGCCTGGTTGGCGCCCTTACCGCCGGGAACCATCTGGAATGAGTGGCCCGGTACCGTGGCGCCAGGCGACGGCAGGTGCCTGACCGACACCACGAAATCCATGTTCAGGCTCCCCACGACCAGGATGCGATTCTTCACTAGCGGCTCTCTTTCCGGTACGCTTCTTGGGTCGCGCGACGGGTGTCGGCGCCGCGAAGGCACACCGCACAGTCTACAATTGACGACGGGCCAACGAGACGATATGAGTGGCCACGCTGGCTCTCATAGGGAAAAAAGAATGGCGTTTGAGGAGACCTGGGGAGATATTGAGCGGTATGCCGGTGAAGTTTTTTACCGGCTGGGCGGCCAGTCGTTTACCTACGCAGTTTATCCCGACCACCTGAAGCTCTCAAATGCAGACCAGCCCGTGCCGAAGAGCGCCCTGGAACGGGCCTGCGCCTCGGGCCGTCCCGCCACCGCAACCCAGCTCAAGCAATTGGGCCTGCCCAACCCGTCGCAGGTCTTTGCGATTCTGACAGACCCAAGGATTCGGGTCTGACAGCGGGTTGCGCGCTTGCGGCCTGTCTCCTAACCCTTCTCGTGAGCCAGCACAGCGGACTCCAACCGGCTACACTTTACGCATCAACCCCTGGGTTCTCTGCTTAGGAAGACAACGTGAGAAGGACGAAGACCTATGACCCGAAGCTATATGACAGTCGCTATTATGAACGGGTTGCTGCCTGGTCGCAGTCGGAAAAGTATCATTTGGAATTGCAGGCGTTGCTCAACTGCCTAGAACTGACAGAGAAAGACACCGTGCTCGACGTTGGTTGCGGCGCCGGGCAAGCGATGCGCTATATCGCCGCTAGGTGCCGCTGCAAAATCGTCGGGCTGGATTTCCCGCCTGGCTGGATTCGACCGCTGGATCTGATTGGGCCGGCGGATCTGGAAGGCTTCGTGCGCGCAGATGCAGGCAGTCTGCCCTTCGCCGATGCGACATTTAGCAAACTTTTACTCATCCATGTGATTGGGCATCTACCCGATCCTGGGATTGCTTTCAGGGAAATCCGCCGCGTCCTTCGTCCCCGAGGAAGATGCGGCATCATTACCCCCAATTCATTTGCTGTTCGCTGGTATCGATTCCTGAACAAGGCTGGAATTCTCGCTCACCGCCCGGACCCTACCGTGCTCCGCTTATTTTCTCCCGGCCAGCTTGCTGAGCTTCTGCGCTCAGCCGGCTTCCGCACCTACTTTCTGCGCTACCAGGGAAGCCTTCCATCTCCCGCTCAGCAATTGCAGCGATATTTTTTCGGGACGCTCGAATGTCTGCGCGAGCGCCTCATCTGTGTTGCAGAAAAAGATTGAGCCATGCTGACGATACCTTAGAATGCGATAGCACCAACGCGCATCGGACTTTCGATCCTCAACCAGACGGAACCGGATATGCGTCAAACCTTTCTGCCTTTTTCCCCGCCGCGGATCTCGGAACAGGAGATCCAAGAGGTAGCAGACACCCTGCGTTCTGAGTGGATCACCACCGGGCCGAAGGTCGCTTGCTTCGAGCGGGAGTTTGCCCGGTTCGTTGGGGCGCCCGGCGCGGTGGCGCTCAGCTCAGGCACAGCCGCCTTGCACCTCGCTCTGTTAACGCTCGGTATTGGCCCACGTGATCCGGTGATCACGACTCCTTTGACATTTTGTG
>CBDCKA010000002.1:0-2365000 GCA_965218055.1 Terriglobia bacterium | reverse complement strand
AGGTGGTCTCGCTGGCGTTGGTGAAGCCGGTGACGTAGGCGTTGCCCGTGGAGTCCACGGCAATGCCATAACCGAGATCGTCGCCTAGGCCGCCGATGTAGCCGGCGTAGTCGAGCGCAGTGCCCGAGGGGTTCACCTTGGCCACGAAGGCGTCCTGGCCGAAATTGTAGGTCAGGTCGGGTCCCACCGTCACCGGAAAGCTGGTCTCGCTGGATTCGGTCCAGCCGGTAACGTAGGCGTTGCCCGTGGAGTCCACGGCAATGCCAGAACTACGATCGAAGGCTGAGCCGCCGATGTAGCCGGCGTAGACGAGGGCAGTGCCCAAGGGGTTCACCTTGGCCACGAAGACGTCCAGGCCGCCATTGTAGGTCAGGTCGGGTCCCACCGTCACCGGAAAGCCGGAGCCGGTCCCGCCGGTAACGTAGGCGTGGCCCGTGGAGTCCACGGCAATGCCAAGACCGGAAAAGCCGCCGATGTAGCCGGCGTAGAGGAGGGCAGTGCCCGAGGGGTTCACCTTGGCCACGAAGGCGTCCCTGCCGCCAAGGGAGTCATTGAAGGTTAGGTCGGGTCTCACCGTCACCGGAAACGTGGCCTCGCTGGACTGGGTCTGGCCGGTAACGTAGGCGTTGCCCGTGGAGTCCACGGCAATGCCACCACTTTCTAGGCCGTCGGTGCCCAAGCCGCCGATGTAGCCGGCATAGTCGAAGGCTGTGCCCAAGGGGTTCACCTTGGCCACGAAGACGTCGCCGCCGCCGCCATTGAAGGTCAGGTCGGGTCCCACCGTCACCGGAAAGGTGGCCTCGCTGGACTGGGTCGTGCCGGTGACGTAGGCGTTGCCCGTGGAGTCCACGGCAATGCCATGACCTATATCGAGGCTTGAGCCGCCGATGTAGCCGGCGTAGTCGAGGGCAGTGCCCGAAGGGTTCACCTTGGCCACGAAGGCGTCCTGGCCGAAATTGTAGGTCAGGTCGGGTCCCACCGTCACCGGAAAGGTGGCCTCGCTGGACTGGGTGAAGCCAGTAACGTAGGCGTGGCCTGTGGAGTCCACGGCAATGCCCCGACCCCCATCCTGGCTTGAGCCGCCGATGTAGCCGGCGTAGTCGAGGGCAGTGCCCGAAGGGTTCACCTTGACCACGAAGGCGTCGGTGTCGCCATTGTAGGTTAGGTCGGGTCCCACCGTCACCGGAAAGCTGGCCTCGCTGGAAGTGGTCCCGCCAACAACGTAGGCGTGGCCCGTGGAGTCCACGGCAATGTCTCTACCGGTATCGTTGACCGAGCCGCCGATGTAGCCGGCGTAGAGCAGCACGACGGGGTCGAGCACCAGCACCTTCTGCGGGTCGTAGGCGCCCACGCGGAAGCCGAATTGCACTCCATCGGAATCCTCGCCCTCCAGGCTGTAGGCCGCCGCCACCTCCCGGTGCTGGCCTTCCACCTCCTGATAGACGTAGGGCTTGTCCTCCTGGAAGTCCTCCAGCGGCGTGGATACCTCCAGTTGCCCTGCCTCATTGATTTGAACCTCCGAGGCACCGCGGTAGGCCAGATTGATCTGGTTGGGGTCAGCCCCAGGGTGAACTAAGAAGGTATATTTCAGGCGGCTGCCGGTGCCGGTGTACACCAGGTCGATGCCGGGCCACAGATCGCGATAGACCAGGCTCGCGTAGGTCGGCAGGCCGGTGGTCCACTCCTCCCGCGGTCCCTTAAAGTAGCTGATGAGGGCGGCGGTCGGCTCCTGCCCCACAGGCCGCACCTTTGGGTTGGCATCGACGAAGTCCAGCTTGACCACCCATCGCTCCGCTTCCCTTTGCGACTCCTTGGCGCCGCCGGTCCCCCGGTAAGAGACGGGGTGCACGAGGGCCTCCGATGAGGGCTCTTCGTCCCCGGCGCCCGTCAGCGCGTCCGTCAGAGCAAAGGTCACACCGCGGCCAGTGAAGTAGATGCTCTTGTCGCCACCCTGGATGTAGTAGGCGACACGGGGGTCGAACTGCCCCTGGTTCTCAATGAAATAGAGAGGCAGTTTTCCGAAAGTCTCCACGACCTGCGGCTTGTTGGCCGCTGGAATTTTCGCTGCGGAGGATGGCTTGTGCGCAAGGCCGGGACGGGGGCCCCACTCCACCAGGCCGATGGCGAGCAGCCCAAGCCCCAGCGGTACCAGTGCCCCTTTCATCCATCCTGGGATGCGACGACGACGTGCGCGGTTGTACATGCTCTCCCTTTCTTGCGGAGCCCTTGCCCCTGTGAGTGGGAATTAACGGAAGCTATGCCCTTCAGCGGTCCGAGTCAATAGAGTTGACGCGAGCAGATTTCTCCAGCTCGTTACTCACTTGACCGGGGCGACAGTCGGCAGTAGCATCCGCTCATTCCCCCGCGATGAGGCCCGAAACCATGAGGCGGCTGGCGATCTATGCAGTAGCACTGGTGGTGGTGGCACTGCCCTTCTCGGCTGGCGCACAGGGCGTGATCACCACGGTGGCGGGGACCGATTGGGTGTTCCCCAGC
This sequence comes from Terriglobia bacterium, assembly GCA_965218055.1. Classification (GTDB taxonomy): domain Bacteria; phylum Acidobacteriota; class Terriglobia; order JAJPHL01; family JAPKYU01; genus CBDBKE01. The sequence goes on along the minus strand of CBDCKA010000002.1, from coordinate 2,362,504 downwards.
GGCAACCGATCGGCCGTAAATGCCCCCTAGGGATGGTCGTCGGGGTAGCGGTGGACCCGGCCGGCAACCTCTATCTCACCGATGTCGGCAACCACATGGTGTTCAAGGCGTCCGCTGACGGGACCCTGACCATTCTCGCCGGCAATGGCATCCAGTGGTTCTCGGGCGACGGCGGCCCGGCCACCAGCGCTTCGCTCGCACTGCCGGAAGGCGTGGCGGTGGACGGGGCCGGCAACCTCTACATTGCTGACGAGGAGAACCACCGCATCCGCAAGGTCAGCACCAGTGGCATCATCACCACCATCGCCGGGACAGGGGTAAAAGGCTTTGCCGGCGACGCCGGGCTGGCTACCAATGCCCAGCTGGAACAGCCTGCCGGTGTGGCAGTGGACGCTGCCGGCAATATCTGGCATATTGCCGACAGCGTGAACCAGCGCATCCGCATGGTTGGCCTGGACGGAATCATTACCACCGTGGCCGGCAATGGCATGGTCGCGTTTGGCGGCGATGGCGGGCTTGCTGTGGATGCTTCGTTGAACTTTCCCGAGGGCGTCGCCGTGGACGGCTCCGGCAACCTTTACATCGCCGACACGCAGAATCACCGCATCCGCCAGGTGAGCCTCGGTGGGATCATCACCACCGTGGCGGGTACCGGCACGGCGAGCTTCGCCGGCGACGGCGGGCCGGCTACCGCTGCCGCGCTGAATTTCCCCACAGCCGTGGCGGTGGACGCCGGCGGGAGCTTCTACATCGCCGATTTCAGCAACGGGCGTGTTCGGAAGGTGAGCGCCGGGACGATCAGCACCCTCGCCGGCAACGGATCGTTCAAATACGGCGGGGATGGAGCGGCGGCGACTAGTGCGTTTCTGGATCAGCCCCTCGGCGTAGCGGCCGACTCAGACGGCAACTTCTACATTGCTGACACCGAGAACCACCGCATCCGCAAGGTGACTCCCGACGGCGCCATCACCACCGTGGCCGGCACCGGCGTCCAGGGCTTTTCCGGCGATGGGGGTCTGGCGACCATCGCGGAGCTGAGCGCACCCCGCGCTGTCGCCCTGGACACGAACGGCAATCTGTACATCGCCGATACCGGAAACGCCAGCATCCGCCAGGTGAGTCCCAGCGGCATCATCACCACCGTGGCCGGCGGCGCTCCCTGCTGTGATCTCGGCGATGGCGGTCCGGCGACCAGCGCTTTTATTGGATTGACCTTCGATGTGGCGCTGGATACGGCCGGCAATATTTACATCGCGGACCGGCAGAATGAGCGCATCCGCAAGGTTGACACCAGTGGGACCATCACCACCATCGCCGGTGGCGGCAGTGCCTTCCCCGGTGACGGCGGGCCGGCAACCAGCGCAGCGCTGAATAGTCCGGATGGGGTGGGTGTGGATACAGCGGGCAACGTCTACATCGCCGACCGGCAGAACAACCGCGTCCGCAAGGTCAGCCTCGACGGGACGATTACCACCGTGGCCGGCACCGGGGTCTTCGGCTCGTCCGGCAATGGTGGTCTTGCTACCAGCGCGGAGCTGGAGGAGCCGTCGCGGGTGGCCGCGGACGGAGCCGGCAACCTCTACATCTCGGAGTTGTTTGGCGTGGTGCGCCGGGTCACTGCCGACGGGATCATCAATACACTCATCGGTGGAAGTGGCGAGCGGTTCGCGGGCGACGGTGGACCGTCCAACGCCGCCGGGATTTCCAGTCCCGCGGGAATCAGCATTGATCCGGCGGGGAACGTGTGCCTGGCCGACAGCGGCAACGATCGCATTCGCAAGGTGCTGGTCGCCGCGCCTTCCTTCATGGTTGCTCCCACGTCGCTCACCTTTTCGGCTCCCTCCGGGACGCCCTCAGTCGCCGCGCAGCAGATTGCCGTCACCAGCACGGTTACCGGCTTGGGATGGACCACACAGACCACCGGCGGCGACTGGCTGGCGGTTTCCCCCGACGCTGGCTCGGCGCCGGGTGTGATCTCGGTCACCGTCAACGTGGCCACTCTGGCGCAGGGAACTTATGGCGGCCAGGTGACGGTGCAGGCGCCGCTGGCCGTGCCTCCCATCCAAACGGTGGCAGTGGAATTGACGGTGAGCCCGGTCCCGCCTCCGAGACTTGCCGTGGAACCTGCCTCGATCGGCTTCGAAACTCAGGTGGGACAGGGAAACCCGCCCACCGAGACGCTGCGGATTGAGAACGCCGGCGGGGACACGCTCGACTGGACGGCGGTGGTGGAAACCGCCAGCGGCGGCAGCTGGCTCAGCGCCACGCCCGCTTCCGGCTCTGCCTCGCCCGACTCACCCTCGGTGGTCGAGGTCAGCGCGAATGTAGCCGGGCTGGCCGCCGGGGTGTACTCGGGCTCGTTGCAGGTGGAGAGCCCGGCCACCAACCAGACTGAGACGGTGACAATAACCCTGCTGCTCGCGGAGGTGACCCAGACCATTCTCGTGAGCCAGCGCGGGTTGCTGTTCACCGGCATTGAGGGCGGCGAACTAGCGCCCTCGCAGAGCTTTGCCATCCTCAACACCGGCCAGGGCGCGATGAACTGGACGGCCGCGGCCTCCACCCTCGCCGGTGGCAGCTGGTTAAGCGTCTCGCCGGCCAGCGGCAGCAGCGAAGCGGGCTCAGTTCAGATTCCGGAGGTGGAAGTGGGGGTGAACGTGAGCGGGTTGGGCGCCGGTCAGTACAGCGGGCTGATCCGGGTCGAAGCCCCCGGGGCGAATAACTCGCCGCAGTTCGTCACGGTAGAGCTGGATGTGCTGCCAGCCGGGAGCAATCCCGGAGTGCTGGTGCAGCCGGCAGGGTTGATTTTCGCCGCGCCGACCGGAACCCCCCCAAGTTCGCAGAGCGTCCGCCTGGCGACTCCGGTCCCGGGCAGCGTGGAGGCGCGCAGCGGCCTGCTTACTTCCGATGGAGGCAACTGGCTGCGCGCGCTACCGGGCAATGTATCTATTTCCCCGGAGGAGGCGCGCAGTATCACCCTCCAGCCCTTCTCCGACATGCTTGTGCCGGGAGTGTATCGCGCGGCAATGACGCTGCTGTTTCTCGACGGAGGTCCCACGCAGGTCGTCAACATCCTGCTTCTAGTTGCAGGCGAGACCGCGACAACCTCCAGCGCCCAGTTCCCAGACCCAGGCCGCCGCGCCAATCAGGCGCAGTGTGAACCCCAGCGGCTGCTTGCGCTCCCTCGGATTCTGGCGAACAACTTTGCCTCGCCGGTGGGCTTCCCCAGCCCGATTGAAGTGCAGCTCGCCGATGACTGTGGCGACGCGGTCACCGATGCCACCGTGGTGGCCAGCTTCTCGAGTGGCGATCCTCCGTTGGTGTTGTCCAACCTGCGGACCGGAGTCTACGTCGGCACCTGGCGCCCGGTGAATGCGGCCTCCCGCGTCACGGTCACGACGCGTGCGGAGTGCCCCGGGCTGGAGGCTGCGGTCGTGCGAGTGGTGGGGCAGGTCGGCAGCAATCCCAGCGTGCCAGCTCTGTTCGCCGGCGGGGTTGTCAACGGCGCCAATTTCGCCCCCGGCGGCGCAATGGCACCGGGCAGCATCGTCTCGGTGTTCGGGCGCAATCTGGCGAGCGGGCAAAACCTTGCCTCGCGCCTGCCATTGGAAACCACGCTGGGCGGCGCCACCCTGAACGTTGCGGGCACAGACGTGCCCCTGTTCTTTTCCAACGAGAACCAGATCAACGCCCAGCTCCCCTTTGACCTGGCCCCGAACAGCCGCCCGCAGGTGTTTGTGAAGTCGCGCCGTGAAGGGACAGGCCCGGAAGCGATTGCCGTGCCCGAAAGCATCACTGTGGCTGCCGTGCAGCCGGCAATTTTCACCCTCAACCAGCAGGGCACCGGCCAGGGAGCAATTTTGATTGCGAACACAGATATCTTGGTGGCGACGGTGGGAGCAGGTGAGCCAGGCGCAGGGGAGGCGGTGACCACCCCGGTCACCGCGACCATCGGCGAGGTAAACGCCTCGGTCAGCTTTGCAGGGCTGGCGCCGGGCTTCGTGGGGCTCTACCAGGTGAACGTGGAAATTCCAGCCGGCGTTGAGCCAGGGGCGGAAGTGAACTTGGTTCTCTTTCAGAACGGCGTGCCGAGCAACACGGTCACCCTAGCCATTCGCTGAGGCCACATAGGCCCAAGATAGGCCCCAGGTAGGCCATAGTAGCGCCGCTGGCCTGGCGACATAGCCGGCCGGAGGCCGCCGCCACTGGAGCGCTGCCTGGAGGTGAGGGGTTATTTTGCAGGCGGCGGTAGGAGCTTGCTGCTGGCGCCCTCGGCGTAGGCAGCCTCCAGGGCCGCCTCCACCCGGTTGATCAGTTCGGTGACGATATCGACCGGCTCGATTTCGCCGCCCAGAACTGCCTCGGCGACGCCCGCGGTGACCGGCAGACCTGGCCTGTCTCCGATCCGGATGCTGGCCACCATTTTCCGGATTCGCTCCGCGACAGGGAGGGCGGCGTTGCCGTTGGTGCCGTTCAACACCGTGGCCAGTGTGGTGGCGTCATAGCGTATGCCGACATCATTCTGCCGGAGGTGGCCCACCAGCCCTTGGGCAGCCTCCTGCATGTACTCCCGCAGGTAGTGACCAGACCGATTTTTTGTACCAACCGTAGCGAGAGTTTACATCGCAGCCTGGGGCTGTGAAACTGGTTTCAGTGGCAGGGGAGGGGGGCTATAGCCCCCGGCGCCGGGGGCCTATAGCCGAGCGCCGAGTGCGGCCGCACCGTGTTGTATTGCACCCTCCACTGTTCAATCACCACCTGTGCCTCCTTCAACGAGTAGAAGATCTCTCCATTCAGGCATTCGTCCCGCAGCTTCCCATTGAAACTCTCGCAGTACCCGTTCTCCCAGGGACTGCCCGGTTCGATGTACAGTGTCCCTGTCCCTAGATTTGCCAACCACTGGCGCAGTTCTTGGGCGATGAACTCGGGACCATTGTCGGATCGAATCTGTTCCGGTATCCCTCGCCACAACATCACGTCCGACAACGCCTCAATGATTTGTTGGCTGCCCATCCTCCGCTCCACCCGGATCGCCAGGCATTCCCGCGTGTACTCATCCAGCAAGGTCAGCAGCCGCAGCGTTCTCTCCTCGTGCGTTCTGGCACTCATGAAGTCGTAGCTCCAAACGTGGTTCGGTCGCTCCGGCCGTAGTCGCACACAGGAGCCGTCGTTCAACCACAACCGACCCCGGGGCTTCTGTTTTTGCGGCACTTTCAGCCCCTCGCGCCGCCAGATTTGCTGTACTCGATCCTTGCCCACTTCCCATCCCACGCCCCGCAGTAAAGCGGTGATCCGGCGGTACCCATACCGCCCATACTTCGTTGCCAGGGCAATGACAGCTCGCGTCAGCTTTTCTTCGTCCAGCCGAGGATTCGGTTCCTATCGTTGCGTCCCTCTCCATTGCCCCAGCAGCCGGCAGGCATACCGTTCCGACAACCCGTGTTGCTCCCGCGCATGCTCTACCGCACAACGCCGCCGCTCAGGGCTTAGAAGTTTCCCTGTGCCACATCCCGCAGCACCTGCTTCTCCAGCGACAGCTCCGCGACCAGTCGCTTCAGGCGAGTGTTCTCCTTCTCCAATTCCTTCAGCCGTTTCGCCTGATCCAGCTTCAGCCCCCCATATTCCTTCCGCCACCGGTAGTAGGTCTGGGTGTGGATTCCGGCTTCTTTGCAGGCTTGGGGCGCAGTCTTCCCGTTCGCCATCTGCACTTCTATCTGCCGTAGCACCGCTACAATCTGCTCCGGCTTGTAACTCCTTGTCGGCTTGACCTCACTTCCTCCTCAAGTGGATTCTCTCTCTTTCCACTTGGTACAAAAAGCGCCGGTCAGGTCAGTAGCTTTCCTCCAACTCCCGGTCCGATTGCGGGCCTTTGCCAAACTGGAGCAAAGTGACCGACAAGGGCGTGTTCTGCTGTTTTGCGCGGGCGGTTTCCGAAAGCAGGTAGTCCACATACGAACTGCGGGCAAGCAGTCCTGAGGACTCATCGGATACCACCTTCATCAGGCTGCGCAACCTGACGTGAGAAATAGCCATCGCCATCTGGTCCACAACAGCCTTCATGGCCATCACCTGTTGGGAATCCCAGCGGCGCAGCCGGTCGCATTGCTCAAGCAGCACCACGCCGCTGGCCTTCTCCGTTTCCACCAGCGGCAACGCCAGGAATGACTTGATCCCTTGTGACTGAATGGCCGGGGCGATCTGGGGAAGATCCGATGCGGCACTGGCGTCTTCGACCGCCAGTGGGTCCCCGCCCGAGGTGGCCTGCACGAGAGAGCTCACCAGCGTTGCAGCCGCGGCGCCTTCCGATGGCTGGATCCCGTCAGCCACGTACTCCTGGATGACCGTAGGCGGCCTGCCCGGCACGCACAGGCCCACCACGCACCGGCTGACCTGCCACGTCTTTCCGATTTCGCCCACACCGGTGGAAAGCACTCCCTTGACCGTGCCCTGCCGATAGACGTTGCGCACGATGGCTGAGACGCTCGCCATGTCCACAGCCTGCTCTCCGGGGACCGCCGGAGCTGCAGCCGCCGCTTTGGGAGCAGCGGCTGCCGGCGGAGGCGTCAGCCCTGCTTCGACCAACAGCGAGCGGAGCTTCTCGTTACGGCCTTCCTCGCCGGGAAACGATTGTGCGATCTGCTGCAAATTCTTGATGGCCTCGTTCCTCTGCCCGAACTGCAGGAAAAGTTCGACCTGCAACATCATCTCATCCAACGAGCCGGCAGGCGCTACCCCCTCGGCCGGGGGAGCGCCTGCTTCCGCCGGAATCCCAAACGCGTCCATCCAGCTGTCTGAAGCAGAAGCGGCGCCGGGGGTGGGGCGGAGGCGGGCGGCCAGCGCCTCGTAGGTCTGCTCATCCACGTGGTCGCGCAGCCGTTCGAGGCGGGCCTCATCCTCGGAAGGGTTGGAGCGCGCTGCGGTCAGGCTTTCGAAAGCACGGGTGGCCTTCGCGTGCTCACCCGCGTTCACAGCCAGGTCGAACAGACGGGCGAGAGTCTCGCTGCACTTGCTAGTCTGGTTCAGCTCCTGGTAGGCGGATGCCAGAAATTCCACCAGCTCGAAGTTGTTCGAGCTCTTTTGTTCCAATCCTTCCACCCAGCCGAGGAACTCCTCGTCCTTGCTCGCCGCGAACATGGCTTGCTTGAGCCTTTGCAGCACACGGAACGCGGCCTCTCGATTGTCGGAAGCAAAAAAGCTCTCGAGTACCCGAACCAGGTGCGAGTAAGCCTCGGGCCAACGGGGAGCCAGCTCCCACAACAGTGTCTCGGCCTGGTCGAATTTCCCAGCAGCAAGACAGGCTTGGGCCAGCAGCCGGTCCCGTTCCACGGTGGCCTTAGCCGGCAAGGATTCCAACACCTCGACTGCACGGTTTGGGTTGTTGAAGTCCACAAGCCGGGTGGCCAGCGCAATCGCTATCTGGGGTTCGGCGGGAACCAACGAGTGGCCACGTTCTAAGAGGGACACGGACTGCTCCCTGAATCGACCGTCGGAATCACGGGCGTTGAGCAATCCGCGCGCCCGGACCAAGGCCCGCGCAGCCTCCTCCTTTTGTCCGAGGCTCTCGGCCAGTTCGCCCATGCGGATGTGGGCTGAAGGGTTGCCCGAGTCCAGCGCGGCCAGGCGGCGCAGCGCCTCCAGCGCCTGAGTCTGGTCGCCACGCTCCAGAAATGTTTGTGCGCACGCCCGGTACAGTTCCATTGCCTCGGCTGGTTTTTGGGACTCTTGAAACCGGGCGCAGGTCAGCGTGCGAGCCGGGTCCAGCGAGCCCAGCCTGGTCATTTTGCGGTACATCAAGACGGTCCCGGGCCCATCCTTCTGCTCCACTCGTTTGTCGAACAGATAGCCGTAGCAGTCCAAGGCCTTCCGGGCCTCATTTTGCCTCAAATACAAGTCGGCGATCATCTCGAGGAGGTTATCGTTGGAGCGATCGTCGTTCCAAGCGGCCTGGTACTCTTTCAGGGCGTCGTCGTACTTGCCCTTCTCCATGTACTTCTGGGCTTTGGCCACCCGTTTGCTGATGTCAGGCATGGTCCACGCAAGAACTACGCTTCGTAGGTGCGAACGATTCTAATGAAAACACCCCGAAATCACAACCGCGCCAGTTCCGGACGTTCCCATCACCGCGCGCTGCCAGCAGCGCCGTTCGACGCTTCTCACAGCGGTTCTCACTTGCGGGCGGCGCAAACCGTGTCGGATATAATTGGACGGCGGCGAGGTTCGGGCAGAACAGCGGGACGGACGGCCGTGTTTCTAAGCCCGGGCTGGCTGGCAAAGCGACACCGTCTTCTATGGACTTCAAGCTGGTGAGTGACTATCGGCCGCGCGGCGATCAGGCAGAGGCCATTGAACAGCTCGTCCGCGGAGTTTTAGACGGCGAGCAGCACCAAGTCCTGCTGGGCGTCACCGGCTCCGGCAAGACCTACACCATGGCCAGCGTTACCGAGCAGATGAAACGGCCGACTCTGGTGCTGGCCCACAACAAGACGCTAGGTGCTCAGCTCTACCACGAGTTCAAGGCGTTTTTCCCGCACAACGCCGTCGAGTACTTCGTCAGCTATTACGACTACTACCAGCCGGAAGCCTACCTTCCCGCCTCCGGCACCTACATCGAGAAAGAAGCCACCATTGACGACGAGCTGGACAAGCTGCGCATGTCGGCCACCCGCTCGCTGTTCGAACGCCGCGACTGCATCCTGGTCGCCAGCGTCTCCTGCATCTACGGGTTGGGGTCGCCGGAGGCCTACTACGGGATGCTGCTGATGCTCGAAAAGGGGCAGAAGACGTCGCGGGCAGAAATCTTAAAGCGGCTGGTCGAAATCCAGTACGAGCGCAGCGAGGCCGAGTTCAAGCGCGGCACCTTTCGGGTGCGGGGCGACGTCATCGAGGTCTTTCCCACCTACGATGATTACGCCTATCGCATCGAACTCTGGGGCGACGAGGTGGAAAGCCTGGCGCAGATTGACCCACTGCTGGGGCAGGTGCGCCAGACCTACTTGCGCCTGCCCGTCTATCCCAAGACCCACTACGTCATGGACGCAGCCACCCGCCACAAAGCCATCGAGAGCATCCTCGAAGAACTAGCGTGGTGGAAGCCGGAACTAGAAAAGCAGGGCAAGTTCGTCGAAGCGCAGCGCGTCTACCAGCGCACTATGTTCGACGTGGAGATGATGCGGGAAATCGGCTACTGCCACGGCATCGAGAATTACTCGCGCCATTTCTCCGAGCGGCTTCCCGGCGAAGCCCCGCCCACCTTGCTGGATTACCTGCCGCGCGACGCGCTGTTGTTCGTGGACGAGAGCCACCAGACGATCCCCCAGCTCCGGGGCATGTACCGCGGCGACCGCTCCCGCAAGGAAACCTTGGTGTCCTACGGGTTCCGCCTGCCCTCGGCGCTCGATAACCGGCCGCTGACCTTCGAGGAGTTCGAGCATCGCGTCAACCAGCTGATCTACGTCTCGGCCACACCCGGCCCCTACGAGCTGACCCGCAGCGCCGGCGTGGTAGCCGAACAGATTATCCGGCCGACCGGGCTGGTGGACCCCGAGGTGGAAGTGCGCGCGGTGAAGGGCCAGGTGGACAACCTGCTGGGGGAGATTCGCGACCGCGCCACGCACGGCGAGCGTGTCCTGGTCACCACCCTCACCAAGCGTATGGCCGAAGACCTGGCTGAGTACTATGCCGAGCTGGGCGTGCGTTGCCGCTACCTGCACTCCGAGATCGAGACCCTGGAGCGGGTCAAGATCCTGCGCGACCTCCGGCGCGGCGAGTTCGACGTGCTGATCGGCATCAATCTGCTGCGCGAGGGGCTGGACCTGCCGGAGGTCTCGTTGGTAGCCATCCTGGACGCCGATAAGGAGGGATTCCTGCGCTCGCAGGGCTCCCTAATTCAGACCATCGGCCGCGCCGCACGCCACATCAACGGCAGGGCGCTGCTCTACGCCGACAACATGACCGATTCGATGCGCCGGGCGCTGGAGGAAACCGATCGCCGCCGCGCCAAGCAGGTCGCCTACAACCTGGAAAACGACATCACACCGCAGTCGGTGATCAAGCCGATTGACATGAGCCTGGTGTCGGTCGCCGAAGCCGACTATGTAACCGTGCCGCTAGACGTGCCCGATGAGGCCATCCACACGCCGGCGCAGCGGGATGCCCTGGTGGCAGAGATGGAAACCCAGATGCGCGAGGCCGCCCGCAACTTCGAGTTTGAAAAAGCCGCGCAGCTTCGCGACCGCATCCGCGCCCTGAAGAACAGGGAGCTGTTCGCCGTCACGGGATAGCTGCGGTCGGGTGGAAGAAAGAAGCAGTCGACGGGGACTGCCCAAAATGCGACAGCCAACCAGCTCCGCCGACTCCCCCCGAACCAGCGGCCTGATTGGCTGTCACCAGCCAAACATGACTCAAGATACGTGCGGCCCACGGAGCAGACAATAGCCCGCCGGTCTCATTTTGCTTAGTACTCCGGTACTACAAGTCCTACCGGCTCGCAGGCCAGCTCGCAGAAAAGATGCTATATTAAAGGTAGATGCCGATTTACGAGTACCTGTGTCCCGATTGCCGCGAGAAGTTTGAGAAATTGGTGTTGCGGCGCGACAGCGATCCGGCAGTTCCCTGCCCACGCTGCGGTAGCGGTACGACCCAGCAGGTCTTCTCCACCTTCGCGGTAGCCAGCAGCAGTTGTCGGACGGAGGCGGCCGGGCTCGGCAGTTGTGGAGCGTCTCCCAGCGGCCGCTTCACCTGAGTCCGCTAATCATACTCCCGCCGGCGGCGGGAAGCGTGGAGAAAGCATGAGCGTAAAAAACCTGACAATCCTCAGTCTCCTGCTCTCAGTGCTGGTTCCTAGCGCCTCGGCCCAGAGGCTCAAGATCGAGCCCGAGCAGCGCTACTTGTTGCTGGCCACTAAGAAGACCTCAACGATGCAGAAGGAGCTCGACGAAGCCGCCGCGCTTGGCTTCAGGATCGTGGTGGGTTCGCCGACCAGTGGCACAGAGATAGCACTGCTTCTAGAACGCGTTGCGCCGCCGGTGAATGCTTACACCTATCGGCTCCTCGCGACAACCCGGACCAGCACGATGCAGAAGGAGCTCGACGAGGCTACTCCAGATGGGTTTCGGCTGCTGCCACGGACGATGATCGCGAAAGAACGGGCGTTTGGTGACCCGGAAATCGTGGTCATTCTCGAACGCCCACAGAAGGTTGAAAAACGCTACAAGTACAAGCTCCTGGCCACAACTCTGACCTCGACGTTGCAAAAGGAAGTTGCCCAAGCCGAGGCCGACGGCTTTGTCCTGGTTGGGATGGTCAGCCGCGACGAGCACATGGTGATTATGGAACAGGAAACCGAAGTAAAGGAGTGAAGTAAACAGCGGGAACCGCGCTGGTAGTCACTTTACCAATCAACGATCAACTTTAGGGCCCCATCCTAGGAACAGTTCCCTCCAGATCTTCCCGATTCTGTCTAAGTGAGTTCTCGATGAGCTGAATGGCATCGCCTCCTGGGGCTGGGTTCGCAGGGCGCGAAATTGGAACAAATGCGAGTAAAATCGTGCCGGAGAGGTTCTGAGTTCCGGAGGATGAGGATGCGGACTTGCCTGTTGCTGTTTTGCTTGCTGGCCATTCTGGCCGCCGCCTGTTCGACTGTGCCCCAGGTAGCCCCGGCGCCGGAGACGGCGCCATCCACTACGGCCACCGAAGAGACGGCCCAGTGCTACGACGCTTCCTGGGCGCGCGACTCGCTCTGGGACGACGGCCTGGCTGAGGTCGCCCTGTATGACGCCCGACGGCCTCAGTATGGCCGGCCGGAGTCCTACCAGGCGGTGTTTGTGGTGGTGAAGGAAGGGTTTCGGCGACCGCTGCACGTGAAGGCCGATCCGCCCTACGAAGGGAAAGACGTGCTCCCGGTTCTCAAGCTGAACGCCATCCACAGTTACTCGACTCCGAATTACCCGTACCACTTCCTGCTGAGCGTGTTCGTACGACGCAACGACCCATCCCGGCTGGTTAAGCTGACCATGGGCAGCCAGGAGTGGTGCGGCAATACCTTCAAGGAAGTCACCACCTGGGGGTCCGCGCCGCAGCTCGTCTCACACTCCTACTTCGACGGCGAAGGCGACGCCACGCGCCCGCTGGATCTCGGCCCCGGCGACCTGCTGGAGGATCAGCTCCCGCTCGCCTTGCGCAGCCTGGCGTTTCAGCCCGGGCTTTCCTTCGAGCGCCGCCTGCTGCCCAGCCTCATCTCGAACAACATGCGCCGGTCGGTCAAGATGGTGGAAGCAACCATAGAGGTCGCAGGCGAGGAAGTTGTTCGGACCGGAGCCGGACGCCTCCCCTCCTGGAAGGTCCAGGTGAGCTGGAACCAGGTGCGGCAGACCTGGTGGTTCGAGAAAGCTCCCCCGCACACCCTGCTGAAGATGGACTCTTCCGATGGCCGAACCTGGTCGCTCCGCTCCCGCCAGCGCAAGCCGTATTGGCGGGAGCCCACCTTCCGCCCTGAAATGTAAGTCCGGTCAGGTCTTGGCCAGCAGTTGGTCGGCGAAGCGCGGCGCCGCGCCGCTGGCTTCGTGTTTGAAATAGACGAACAGGTCGCAACCCTGTGCCTCGAGCGCTTCAAACCGCTCCCGCCAGGCGTCGAGCTCGGCGGGGCTGTAGTCGGTCTTGCGCAGCCGGAAGTAGCCGAAGGGCGAGGTCGTGTGGTCCGGGGTCGAGCCGTCATCGGTCTCGGCCACGCACAGCGCCACGCCGCGCTCCTTGAGCAGCTCGAGCGTGGTGTCGCTAAACCATGACGGATGGCGGAATTCCATGGCCCAGCGCAGCACTGGGCGCGCCGGCAGCGCCGCCAAAAAGTCCTTCAGCACGGCCGGATCGGCGCGAAACTGGGGTGGCAGTTGCAGCAGCAGGGGGCCCAGACGTCCCGCGGCTGCCAGCGGCGCCGCGCCCGTTAGAAACGCTTCCATCAAAGCTTCGGTCTTGCGCAGGCGCAGTACGTGGGTGATCTTCTGATTCACCTTCAGCGCGAACAAAAAACCCTCCGGCGTTTGCGGCACCCATCCTTCTAGCGTCCTGGCGCTGGGCAGCCGGTAGAAGGTGTAATTGATTTCGACAGTCGACAAGCGCTGGCTGTAATAGCCCAGCATCTGTTTGTCGGGGAGCTTCTCAGGGTAAAAACTTCCCCGCCACTGTTTGTATGCGTAGCCCGACGTACCGACGTGCAGAACAGCCATGGCTTCCCGCCGAAGATTATCACGTCCCCGGCGTAAACAAAAAAATCCGCAGATTTCGCAGATTACGCAGAACGTACTCGGATCTTAGATTCTGCGAAATCTGTGTAATCTGCGGATCCTCTGCTTCCTCCAACAGCAGCCAATAGCAACTGGGCACTAGGTTTTCAGGCGGAGTTTCCAGCGGAGCTGAGCCACCATGCCGCGCAGCGTGGCCAGGTCCCGGTCGCCCAGATTGAGCCCCAAAAGCAGGCGCCGGAGCTTCCGAGTGTCGCTGGGACGCCCCGGAGACGGGTAGAAGCCGGCTGCCCGCAGGACTTCCTGTAGTTCCGCGCGGAACTGTTCGAGCCCCCCGACGGCAGCTCGCGGCGGCTGCCGCCGGGGCTGCGGGGAGGCCGGCACCCGGCTCAGCTCATAACAGCAGACTGCCACCGCCTGCGTCAGGTTCATCGAAGCAGATGCGGCCACGGTCGGAATCCGCACCAGCAGATGACAGTAGCTGAGGTGCTCATTGGTGAGTCCGGTTTTCTCAGGACCGAATAGCAGGGCCACTTTCCCAACGCCAGCAGCGCGGGCCGGCAGCGCCGGCAGGAGTAACAGGTCACGGGCGAGTTTGCGCCGGCTCCCGGAAGTGGTGCCGGCCACCAGGCTGCGGTCGGCTACCGCCTCGGCCAGCGTGGCCACGGCGCGCGCGGTCCCCAGCAACGCCTTTGCCCCCACAGCCGAGCGAGCCTCCTTCCACACCGGTTCGTAGGGCTCCACCAAAACTAGGTCGCGGAAGCCAAAGTTGGCCATGGCCCGCGCCACCGCGCCGATGTTGAGCGGGTTGCGCGGCCGCACCAGCACGATGCGCCAATTATCAAACGAACTCATACAAGCATGCCTGTTGAGTCAACTGCCGGAGAGCACCGCCTCAACCGGGTTACACTATTCTGACACGGCTATGCAGCGGGAAACCTGTAGAGGGACCAGAAGCGTGCCAGTCAAGTCCTCCGCCACCCAGACAGTCACGGCAAAAAGCTCCGGTGGTCTTTACCAGCGCCTGTTGGGCGCTGCCTGGAATGAGCTGGCTGCGCCGGTGCAGAGGTTGCACTCCGGCCAGGACAGCCGAGAGCGAGTGGGTCTGTTCCGGGTGCGCCGCGGAGAGTGGCGGCTGGCGCGATTTCTGGCATGGTTGGGGAAGGCCCCCGCCGCTGGCCAAGCTGTCTCTACACGCTTAGTGGTCGCCCCCAATTCGGACGGCCAACTCTGGCGTCGGGATTTTGCCGGCACCCCGTTCGTCACCTTCCAGCGCGAAAGCCCCGCAGGTGTGCTGGCTGAGCGCTCCGGGCACCTGGAGTTGCGGTTCAAGCTGTGCGTCAGCGAACACGCGCTTTGTTTCCAGCAGGTCGGGGCTTCGCTTTGTCTGGGGCGGCTGGCGGTGCCGTTGCCCTGCTGGCTGGCTCCCCAGGTGGCCGCCCACGCTTGGGCGGAAGCGAACTCGGCGGCCGTGCAGGTTGCCGTGCGTATCAGCCTCCCGCTGGCAGGCCTGCTGGTCGCCTACGAAGGCTCCATGGAGAGTGAGGAATCGAAGCCATGAGTACTGTCTTGTGGTTACTCGCCTCCCAGGGATTGCTGGGGACTTTCGACACACTGTACTACCACGAGTGGCGCGCCCGCCTTCCTGCCCTTGGACCCCAGGCGCGGGCCGAACTAAGGCTGCACGCCGCGAGGGACTTCGTCTACGCGGTTCTGTTCGGCACACTTCCTTGGGTTGCCTGGCACGGGTGGTGGGCCGGCGTGCTGGCCCTGTTGCTGGCCACCGAGGTCACGCTGACGCTCAACGACTTTGTTGTGGAGGACTGGGTCCGCAAGCCACTCGGCGGCGTCTACCCCGGCGAGCGCGTTACCCACGCCGTGATGGGTATTATTTACGGAGCCATGCTGGCCCACTTATGGCCGCATCTAGTCAGTTGGTGGGCTGAGCCGACCGCGTTCGCCAGTCATGCCTTCTTCGTCCCGCGCCCGTTGCGGTGGACGCTTCTGGTGATGGCCGTGGGCGTGTTCGGCTCCGGATTGCGCGACCTCGCCGCGGCCTTTGGGCTGCCTTACAGCAATTGGCCCTGGGGCACTACAAGGGCCCGCCCATGAGGGCAAGGCGGCAATTCCACCGCCGAGTCTTTTGCCTGGCCGCTTTTTACAACGTTGGCTGGGGTACTTACACGGCCTTGGACCCGCAATGGCTGTTCCGCTTTGCCCGGATGCCGCCCGCAAACTATCCCGCAATCTTCGCTTGCTTGGGCATGGTCATCGCCCTATACGGCATCCTCTATATGGAGGTGGCGCGAGTTCCGGAGAAGGGTTGGCTGCTGGCGGCGGTTGGCCTGCTTGGAAAACTGCTTGGCCCGATCGGCCTCGTCGCTCTTATCCAGAGCGGGCAGTGGCCGGCGCGTACACTGATCCTGTGTGTGACGAATGACTTCATCTGGTGGATTCCGTTCTCGTTATACCTTTACGACGCGTGGCCTGCATTCCGGCGCGAATTTCATTGGCCAACCTGAGCAGCGCTAGCGGGGCTGAGCTCGGCTATCGGGGTGGGACGCGCTTGATGCGAGCGCCCACCGAGCCAAGCTTCTCCTCAATGCGCTCGTAGCCGCGGTCGATGTGGTAGACGCGATCCACCACTGTTTCCCCCTGCGCCACCAGCCCGGCCAGCACCAGCGACGCGCTGGCACGCAAGTCGCTGGCGAGGACTGAGGCCCCGCTGAGCTCGGACTTCCCCTGCACCACCGCCTGGTTGCCTTTCACCTGGATCTGGGCGCCCATCCGCGACAGCTCCAGCGCGTGCAGAAATCGGTTTTCGAAGATCGTTTCGGTGATGAAGGAGGTGCCTTCCGCCTGGGTCATCAGGGCCATCAGTTGGGCCTGCATGTCGGTGGGCAGGCCCGGATACTCTTCCGTCGTCGCATTCATGGCGGAGAGCGGGCGCGGCGCGCGCACCTCGAGCACCGACGTGCCAGGCTCGGAAATCTCCACGCCGGCCTCCCCCAGCTTGGCAATCACCGCCGCGAGGTGCGACGGCACGCAACGCTCCAGCCGCAGCTGACCGCCGGTGATGGCGCCCGCCACCAGGAACGTGCCCGCCTCAATGCGGTCCGGGATAACGGTGTGCTGAGCGCCGTGCAGCACGCCCACACCCTGCACGCGGATCGTGGCCGTGCCGGTGCCTTCAATCTGGGCGCCCATTTTGCGGAGCAAATCGGCCAGGTCGGTGATCTCCGGCTCGCGGGCAGCGTTTTCCAGCACCGTCTCGCCCTGGGCCAGCGCGGCGGCCATCATCAGGTTTTCGGTGCCGGTGACGGTGATGCGGTCGAAGTAGATGCGCGCCCCCTTCAACCCATCGGGCGCCTGAGCCTCCACGTAGCCATGCTCCTGGTGAATACGAGCGCCGAGCTTCTCCAGGCCCTTCAGGTGCAGGTCAATGGGACGCGCGCCAATGGCGCAGCCGCCCGGCAGCGAGACACGCGCATAGCCAAAACGTGCGCACAGCGGCCCCAGTACCAGGACCGAGGCACGCATCGTCTTCACCAGCTCGTAGGGCGCCTCCTTGCTGGTCACCTGGCGGGCCTGGATCGTGAGCTGGTCATGCTCGGTCCCGTTGCCGAAACTTACGTCTGCCCCGAGGCTGGTCAGCAGCCGCGCCATGGTCTGAATGTCGCGCACCCGTGGAAGGTTGGCCACAACTACGCGCTTATCGGTCAGCAGAGCGGCTGCTACGGCGGGCAGAGCCGCATTTTTCGCGCCGCTGATGGTGAGTTGGCCTTCGAGGGGCACGCCGCCGGAAATGAGGAATTTATCCATTGTTCAGGATTGTTTAGCCACCGAGTCACAGAGGATTTGGAAATACGATCAGACTGCCCCCAACAACGCGCAACCAGACCTTGACCCTCTTGCGTTCTCTGTGCCTCGGCGTCTCTGTGGCCCTGTTCATTCGCACCGAGGTTCTCAAAACTGTTCGAGCACACCGCGGGTGCAGACGGCGGCCACCTCCAGGCTCGGGGTCAACAATACCAGGTCGGCGTCCGCACCAGTGGCGATGCGCCCTTTTCGTTCCAGCCCCATCAGTCGGGCCTGGTTCAACGTGGCCATCTGCACGACTTCCCGCAGCGGCAGGCCGGTGAACTGCACCATGTTGCGGACGGCGCGGTCGAGCGTAAGCACGCTGCCCGCCAGCAGGCCATCGCGGCTCCGCGCCTCCGGACCCTGGACGGTGACCTCATCCTCGCCCAGCCGGTAGGTGCCCTCCGGCATGCCCACTGCCGCCATCCCGTCGGTGACCAGCAGGACGCCGCCGGGGCCCTTAGCACGAACCAGCAGCCGGATGGCCGGCTCCGAGACATGGACGCCGTCGGCGATCAGCTCGGCGCTGAGGCGGTGGTCCAGCAGCGTTGCGGCAATCACACCCGGGTCGCGATGCGCGAACGGGCGCATGGTATTGAACATGTGGATGACGTGCCGCACGCCCAACCCGGCAGCCCGCTCGGCCTGCTCAAAGGTCGCGTCAGTGTGCCCCATACCTACTAGCACGCTGCGTTCCAAAGCCCGCCGCAGCACCGGTTCGGCTCCCTCTGCCTCCGGAGCCAGGGTCAAGATTCGCAGCGCGCCTCCGGCGACCCCGTAAAAATTCTCAAACAGCTCAGGAGTCGGCGCCAGGATGTGCTGGGCTGGGTGCACTCCCTTGCGCGACGCGTTGAGGAACGGGCCCTCCATATGGATACCCAGCGGCTGGGCGACTAGCTTGGGGGGCGGGCTTTGCATGTGCCGCACCAGATCGCCCAAGGATTCGAGCGCAGCCAGCGTCCGCGGCATCGAGGCGGTCAGCGTAGTGGGGAAATACGCAGTTGTACCGCGCGCGGCCAGCGTGCGCCCTACGGCGGCCACTGCCTCGGCAGTGCCCTCCATCAGGTCGTGACCGCCGGCGCCGTGCACATGCAGGTCAATGAAACCCGGCACACAGGTGGTATCGCGGACCTCAAGGCGGCGCGCATCCGCCGGGATGTGAATTTCCCGTCCCACGGCCACGATGCGGTCGTCCTCCACCAGCACCGTGCCCTGAGGGATTTCCTGCTCAGGAGTCAGCACGGTCCCGGCTTGAATTGCGAGCTTCATGTGTCTATGGGTCGTCTACATGTGGCAAAAAAGTCTGTCCGCACGCAATTACCTCTGTTTCTTCGTTTGTCTCGGCAGCCGCCCCAATGTGTGATTCTCCAGGGCGACTGTCAAGTTGCCCTGGTGACGGCGCAACAGTTGCTCGGCGGCGCGAGGACCCAGCCCCAGCCGGTGCATCAGGATGGCTGCCTTCAAATCTCCCCCGGCGCGTCGCAGAGCGCGGACGGCTGCGCTGTAGTCCAGTCCGAGCAGGCTTCCTAGAATCGTGCACCCACGTTCGCGCAGCTTCCGATTCTTCAGATGCACGTTCACCATGAAGTTGCCGTAGACGTGCCCCAGGCGCACCATAGCGGCGGTCGAGATCATATTCAGCACCAGCTTCTGTGCCGTGCCGGCCTTCAGCCGGGTGGAGCCGGCAATGACCTCCGGGCCGACCACTGGCGCAATGATGATGCCGGCCACTCGCACCACTTCCGAGCCGGGGTTGCAGGTGACGGCAATGGTGGCGGCTCGGCGCGCCCGCGCGTAGCGCAACGCGCCGAGCACGTAGGGAGTGCGTCCGCTGGCGGTGACGCCCACCACCGCATCGCGCGCACCCAGCCGCTTGCTGGCCAGGTCGCGCCGGCCCAGCGCCGGAGAGTCCTCGCTGGCCTCTGTGGCTCGGTAGAGCGCCCGCACGCCGCCGCACATCACGCCCTGCACCATTGTGGGAGGCGTGTTGAAAGTTGGCGGGCACTCGGAAGCATCCAGCACGCCCAGGCGCCCGCTGGTTCCCGCCCCCACGTAAAAGAGCCGCCCCCCACCGTGCAGCCGCTCGACGACGACGTCCACCGCCCGGGCGATGGCCGGGATTTTCCGCGCCACGGCCGCCGGCACACGAGCGTCTTCGCGGTTGATGAGTCTTAGGATTCCGACCGTTTGGGCGCGGTCAATCTGGGCCGATCGTGGGTTCCGTTGCTCGGTGACCAGACGGGCCAGCCCGCCAGTCTTTCGCTTAGTCATGCCCCAAAGAGGGCATTGTACTTCAGAAGCAGCCCGTGGTCGTTCCGCAGAGGAGTGTGGTTATTTCTTGGTTCGCTCACGGAGCTTCTCCGGCAGATCGCGCAGCCGTCGGACCCGTTCCACCCGTCCCTTTCGCTCGATGGAAACAAGTCGCACAACCGGTTTGCCAGTGATTCCTTTCTTCACGGTGCCCACTCCAATCAAGACGGCCACGCTGGGGCCATCACACAGAACAGCGATCGCCTCCGCGCAAACCGGAAAGTCGCGATCTCGATCGGCTGGGCTGCCCGTCTGCTCGCCACAGTCGTTAGCTTCCCAACGGATTTCAACCTTGGGACCGACCAGCTTCCGGAACCAGTCGTCAAAGCGCTGTTTCGGCAACGCCGAATCCAGCCCCAAAGCTGAGGCTCGCCGCGCGCGCGCGATCACTTGATCCTTGGCAACCTGGGCAACTTGCGCCTGGAGAAAGCTGGTTGCGGGCCGCCACAGTGTGATCGCCAGTGCAAGAATCGCCACGTATCCCATTGGCCCCCCTCGTAGCTTGGCGCTGCAATGATCGAGCATCAGTCGCTGGCGGGGGTCTTGGCGTACTCGCCGGCCAGCGTGGCCCAGCCGCGCCGGGAAAAGTCCCAGTAAAGGTAGGCGCCCGCAGCAGCCCCCAGCGCCAGAAACAAGAGCCCTTCGACGAAAAACCCAAGGATGATCTTGCCGATGCCAAACAGGGCAAGATACACCAGCAGGCAGCCGGCCACCCAATCCAGGAAGTTGTACCAACCGTCGCGCACCGGCGGAACCTCCGGCGCCAGGCGGGCGATGGGTTTCCAGAAGGTGTAGTTGGGCCGGACGCGGCGGTAAAAATTGAGCAGCACGCGCTCGGGCTCCGGCGCCGTCATGTAGGTTGCGGCCAGCCAGACCACGGTGGTGACCCCCACCGTGATCAGCGTGCGCTTGGCAAACACCAGCGTGTCGCTGCCGGCGAAGCTGACGGCAGTGTGCACGACCAGCGAGGTCGTGAAGGCGCCCACCATGGCTGAAATTTCGCTCCAGGCGTTGATGCGCCACCAATACCAGCGCAGCAGGTACACGGTGCCGGTGCCGGCTCCGGTGGTGATGAGCAACTGCCAGGCCCCTTGAATCGAAGTCAGGAAAAAGGTCACCACGCCCGAGATGAACATCAGCAGCACGGTAAAGACGCGCGAGGCCAGCACGTAATGGCCTTCGCTGCGCCCGGCGGCCAGAAATCTCCGGTACAGGTCATTGACCAGATAGGAGGAGCCCCAGTTCAGGTGCGTGGCGATGGTGGACATGTAAGCGGCCAGAAACGCTGCCAGCATGACGCCGCGCAGGCTGGCCGGCAAGTGATCCATCAGCACGCGGATGTAGCCGGTCTCCGGGTCCTCCAGGTTGGGGTAAAGGATGGCGGCGGCCAGCGCCACCAGAATCCAGGGCCAGGGACGCAGGGCGTAGTGGGCGATGTTGAACCACAGCGTTGCCAGCAGGGAATGCCGCTCGTCTTTGGCGCAGAAGATGCGCTGGGCCACGTAGCCGCCGCCGCCGGGCTCGGCGCCGGGATACCAACTCGCCCACCAGTTCACTCCGACGTAAACAAAGAAGGCAAGCAGCGGCATCCAGGCGGAATCCAGCTCTGGAAGGAACGAGAGGATAGACCCCTGGCCGCCGCCGGCCGCGGCCCGGGTTGCATCCAGGGCCGCCAGCTTGGTTTTCATTGCCGCTATGCCGCCCACTGCATCCACCGCGTAGAACGCCAGGGCAATGGCCATGCCCATCATTAAGACGAACTGGAACAAATCGGTCACCAGCACCCCCCACAATCCTGAGATGGTGGTGTAAATGCCGGTGAACAGCAGGCAGAACAGGACGGCGTGCCACTTCTCGAGGCCCAGGGTGAGCCTCAGGATTTTGACCATCGCCAGGGTCACCCAGCCCATGATGAGGGAGTTCATTAGCACGCCCAGGTAGACGGCGCGAAAGCCACGCAACAGGGCCGCCGGCCGGCCGCTGTAGCGCATCTCCGCCAGCTCGATGTCGGTGACCACCCCGGCGCGCCGCCAGAGCCGGGCAAAGAAGAACACGGTCATCATCCCACTCAGCAGGTAGCACCACCACAGCCAGTTGCCGGCGATGCCGTTGCGCACCGTCATGCCGGTGACGGCCAGCGGCGTGTCGGCGGCAAAGGTGGTCGCCACCATGGCGGTGCCCGCCAGCCACCAGGGCACGTTCCGGCCGGAGAGGAAAAACTCGCCGGTGCTGGAGCCGGCCCGCTTGCGGTAGTAGAGCCCGACGAGGAGTGTGAACAAGAAGTAGGCGCCGATGACGGCCCAGTCTACCCAGGTCAGAATCACCGCAGCGCCTCTACCACAGCGTTGTGCACCGCCGGGCGTAGTTTCCTAATCTGCTGGTTCGCGCGTGTGGGGTGGACTCGGTTGCTCAGCAAAACCACGAACAGCTGCTTTTCCGGGTCCACCCAAAGCGACGTTCCGGTGAAACCCGTGTGGCCGAACGAGCGCGGGGAGAAGTGCGCGCCAGCCGAGGAACCTTTCCGGGAGGGTCTGTCCCAGCCCAGCGCGCGCGTGCTGCCGGGCGGGCCCGGCTGGCGCGTGGTGAACTCCTGGATCGTGCGGCGCTCGAGGATGCGCCGGCCGCCGTAGGCGCCGCCATTCAGCATCATCTGGGCGAAGACCGCCAGGTCGCGCGCGGTCGAGAACAACCCGGCGTGGCCGGCCACCCCGCCCATCACCCAGGCGTGCTCGTCGTGCACCTCGCCCCGGATCAGCCGCTTGCGGAAAAGCTTGTCCTGCTCGGTTGGGGCAATGCGCGCCAACAGGCTCTTGGGGGGCCGGTACGAGGTGTCCATCATACCCAACGGTTCAAACACCTGCCTGTGCAGGAACTGATCCAGGGGCTGGCCGGCGACTCGCTCGATGATTTCCCCCAGCAGGATCATGCCGAAATCGCTGTAGATAAACTTGTTCCCAGCCAGCGGCATGGCGTAAATCCGTTCCAACAGGGCCTGTTTGTCACGGGCTTTGCGAAACAGCCTCTCGTAGGCGGGCAGCCCGGAGGTGTGCGTCAGCAGGTGCCGCACGGTGATCTGGTCGTGGCCAGCAATACCACCGAACTCCGGCAGGTAGCGCACCAGCGGAGCTTCTAACTGGAGCCTGCCCTGTTGGTAAAGCAGGGCGACGGCGGTCGTGGTCGCTACGGCTTTCGAGACCGAGGCCAGGTCATAGATGGTATCGGCGGCAACCGCAGGAGATTCCCGCGAATAGTCGAATTTCCCGAAAGCCTTCAACCCCACCAGCTCGCCCTGGTAGCCTACCGCCAGTACGGCGCCGGGAAACGCCCTGGCAGCGACGGCTTTCTCCATGAGCTGGAACGCTGTTCGGAAAACTTCCTGCTGGCGGGCGGTGGCATCCCTCAGTTGCACGGTACGCGCAGCGCTGTTCGCGCTCAGCGGCGCAGTTTGGGAAATCGGAAGCAGAAAAAGCACCGTAACGGCGCACCGCATCGGAAAATGGAACCCTGGAGGTACTCGCTGCATCGCTCGACTCACGCGCTAGATATAACACGTGACTTGCCTAAATCGTCGGCGCTTCGGCAAACTTTGTCCGCCGACGCACCGAAATAGGCTCTAGAAGAAGCGTGGTCCGCTTTTACAGGGAACGAAAAAACAACGGAATAGAAACGGTTACAGAATTTCGGCCTCTTCTTCCAGTTTTGGGCCCGGCAAGGCGCGGTTTTGTTCTTCCGCGGCGAGGATCGCATAGCGGGTGCAGACGGGCCCAACCAGCTCGTAGATAAAGATGGAGGCCAGGATGATAGTCGCGACGTACTGGGCGTATTCGGGATAGCGCAGGCGGATGTCCATCACCAGGCCGATGGCCAGCCCCGCCTGGGCGATCAGGCCAAAGCCCAGGTAGCGCTGGATAACGGCCGGCATGCCCAGCCAGCGGGACCCCCAATAGGCGCCGCCCATCTTGCCCAACACCCGTAGGACGGTGTAGGTAGCACCGGCCAAACCGAGCAACTCCAGATTCCCCAACTCCAGGTCCGCCCCGGCGATGACAAAGAACAAGGCATAGATGGGCGGGTCAGTTTGCTGCAGCACTTTGAAAAGTTTCTCGCTTCGGCGAGAAAGGTTAATGAGCGTGGCGCCCAGGGCCAGCGTCCCGATCAGCGGCGAAAGGTCCAGAAAGCGGGCGGCGCCGACCACCAGCAGGATGCTGCCAATCAGCAGGATCAGGGTCTCTCCGTGCTCGCGCACGTATTCCGACCATACGGCCAACAGCAGTCCGCTCAGGAAACCCAGCGATGCGGACCCTAGCAAGACCCAAAACAAACGGAGGGTTCCCTCGGCCAATCCGCCCGCCAGGCTGAGCTCAACAGCGCCGGTGACATCGAGCAAAGTGGTGACGATCCCGTAGGCGACCAAAGCCAGGATGTTGTTGATGGCCACAACAGCCACCAGCGTGTCGGTAAGCGGCCCGGCAGCGTCGTACTCGCGCAGCACCAGGATGGTGGAGGCCGGGGCGGTGGCCATGGCCAGCGTCGCCAGCAGCAAAGCCGCCGGCCAAGGGGCGCCCACCAGCAGCATGCCCGCGCCGACCAGGGTGCCCGCCGCAAGCGCTTCAAAGGCCACCAGCCGCGCTACCCGCCAACCCATCCGCTGAAAGTGGGCCCGTTCAAACACCGCACCGATACTGAACAAGATCAGCCCGGTGGCCACCTCACTGAAAAAATTCAGCGCGTGCAGCGTCCGCACCGAGATCAGGTTCAGCGCCGAGGGGCCCAGCGCCAGCCCCACCACCAAGTACCCGGTGACCTCTGGAATCTTCAGAAACTTCACGAGGTGGCCGGCGAGCAAGGCCAGCAGCAGGATCAGGGCCACGGCGAACAGGGCGTTACCTTCCATGGGTTAACTCTCGGCCAGGGACGGCAGCCGCAGGATGCGCGGCTGGCTCCCGCGCTGGATCTCGGTCAAGACCGGCAGGGTTTGACGGAGCAGATAGCGCTCCAGGAGGGCGACGGAGCCGAACGGGCGCCCGTCCACCCGCAGCAGCAGGTCGCCCGGCTCGAGGCCTGCGCGCGCCGCCAGGCTCCACGGTTCCACTTCAATCACGCGCAGGTGATTCGCCGCTGGGGCCAAGTACAGGCCAAATCCGGGCAGCGGGACCGCGCCAACGGCGCGACGCTCCAGCTCCTCGGTCGTTTCGACCTGCACCGCGAGCGTGCGTCGCTCACCGTCCCGCCACAGGGTGAGTGTGGCCGGCGCGCCCACTGTGAGTCGAGCCACCATGGCATGGAAATTGTCGGCTGCCGTCACCTGCTGGCCGTTCACCTCAAGCAGCACATCGCCCGGACGAATGTCTTGCTGCGAGTCGGGACCGCCAGGAATCCCTGTGCTGACCACTACTCTTCCGGGTACGTCCAGCCGCTGGCGTTCGAGCAAGCTCAGGTCGTGGACGCGGACCCCTAAATCTGGATGGGCGTGAACTCCCTTCTGGCGCAGCTCGGCAATGATGCCGCCGGCGAAGTTCCAGCTGCGATCCAGCACGGCCTCGCGCTCCCGCACCCGCAGCCCCACCACTGTTTCATCCATGGTCAGAAACAGCGCACCCAGGCCATCGGCTGGTAATGCGCCACTGAAATTCAGCGTCGCATCACCGGGATGCACGGGGCGGGCCAGCCGTCCGGACGCCAGCACGAGCTGCGCCCGCCGGTCGAGCCCCACGCTGAGCAGCGCATCGCCGCCTTGGAGCCGGTCGGGTGCTTGCTCCGCTTGGATCGGGAGGGTGCCGGTGGCGTCTTCCAGGCGCAGCAGGTAGAGACCGTGGAGCAGATCGGCGGCCACCATGCGGGCCAATGCCATGGTGGCATCGGGGAGCAAAGTGATTCTTCGCCGCGCCGGCACGCGGGCGGCAGTGGCCATCGCCCAGCCCTCATCGTCGAGAATCAGCACGGTGGAATCCAGATCCGGCGCGTAGGCCAGGGTGGGGGCCTGGCGCTGTGCCAGGCGCTGCAAGAACTTGCTGGGCTGCTCGAAGGCCTCGCGCTCAATCCGCTCCTGGAGTTGAGGGATCTGCGGTGGAGAAGCTGGTGCGACCGCCGGGGCCTGCTCGGGAGGTCGAAAGCCAATGCCCAGGCTCAGCACGAGCACCGCCGCGCCGGCGAGCAGCAGCACGACCCGGCGCTGCCCTGGTTCTTTCCACTCAACTGCCATCGCACTCCTGAGAAGTGACCCGCCTGAGAAGCGACCTATTGTGGCACAGGAACCAAGCCACCGAGAAGCTGAAGCTGTTTTTGGCAGCGCGCCGGACCCGAGAGTAGCAAACGATCCTACCGCAGAGCCGTGCAAGTTTGCAGCTTGCCGGCCCTTGCTGCTAGAATCCCCGGCCATGAAACTCGTGATGCATCCGGCCGTAGAGCCGGAAAGGCTGGAGAAGATCATGGTGGCGGCGGGGGACATGCAGATTGTCAACGTCGCCGATCCCGCGCGGGTGCTGCAGGAGATCGCCGACGCCGACGGGTTTTTCGGCAGGATCACGCCGGAGCTGCTGCGGTCGGCTCGGCAACTGCGCTGGGTACAATCCCCGACGGCGAGTCTGGAGCACTATCTGTTCCCGGAGCTGATCAAACATTCGTGCGTGCTGACCAACATGCGGGGACTATACTCCGACACGATCACCGACCACGTCTTCGGCTACATTCTTTGCTTTTTCCGAAACCTCCACCGCTACATCCGCAATCAGGTGGAGCGCCGTTGGCAGCCGGTGGGGGACAAGGCGGGGCGGGATGACTTTTTGACCGGCCCCGCGTGGCTGACCCAGCGGGAGACGTCGCACCCGGACGTCTCGGATGCAACGCTCGGCGTGGTGGGGCTGGGCGGTATTGGGAGTGAGCTTGTGCGGCGAGGTCTCGCGTTCGGCATGCGGGTGGTGGCCGTGGACCCGGCGCAGACTCAGCCCCCCCAGGGGGTGGCGGCGCTGTGGAAGCCGGAGCGGCTGGCGGATCTGCTGGCCGAGGCGGACTTCGTCGTCATTGCCGCTCCGCATACCCCACAGACGTTCAAGCTGTTCCGGAGCGAGCAGTTCCGGCAAATGAAACGGACAGCGTACCTGATCAATGTGGGGCGGGGGGTGATTGTGGACCTGGCGGACCTGACGGCAGCACTCGAGGCGGGCGAGATCGCCGGGGCGGGGATGGACGTGTTCGAGGTGGAGCCGCTGCCGCCGGATCATCCATTGTGGAGGATGGAGAATGTCATCATTACCCCGCACGTGGCAGGCTACTCGCCGCGCATCACCGAGCGACATCTGGCGGTGCTGCTCGACAACGTCGGAAGGTTTGCCCGCGGGGAACCCCTCCTGAACGTCGTCGACAAGGATTTGTGGTTCTAGTTGTCTAGCAAGCGCAGCGTGCGCAACGAGAAAGCGGATTGGCAACTTTAGGAAAGGGCCCCAATTCCACAGCCAGATGAACGCCAGATGAACCTATGAGTCATCCAAGCCTGTTTCGAATCGCATTTTCCGCTGACTTTCGCGACGAGCAGCAACAGCTGATTTTCCCCGATATCGGTTTGTCGCTGCTGGCAGGCGAGCCCGACGTGTCTTACGATTTCCTCAGCGAGGACCGCCCAGAGTATGCGCCGGAGCAGCTTGCTCCCTACGATGTCCTGATCACGCTCAAGCCGCGGGTCACGGCCGCTTCCCTGCGTGGCGTGGAGCGGCTGTGCGCCATCGGGCGGTGTGGCGTCGGATACGACAATGTGGACCTCGACGCTTGCACGGCTCATGATGTGGCTGTGTACATTACACCGGCGGGCGTCATGCGGCCGGTGGCCGAATCGATAACCCTTTTCGTCCTCGCTCTATCGCACAACCTGGTTTGGAAGGATCGTCTGGTGCGGCAGGGTGGTTGGGCCGAAAGCAAACGCCGGATCGGAAGGGAGCCTCGCGGCCGCACCGTCGGCACTATTGGTCTGGGGAACATCGCCTGCGAGGCGGTCCGTCTTCTGCGCAACTTCGATGTGGCCCGCTTCCTGGCTTTTGATCCCTACGCGCCGGGCGAGCGCGCTGCCTCTCTCGGCGTCGAGCTTGTTCCGCTCCAAGAGCTGCTCCAACTTTCCGACTACGTGCTCGTCAACTGTCCCTTGACACCCGAGACGCGCCACCTGATCGGGGAACGCGAACTTCGCCTGATGAAGCCCGGGGCCGTGTTGATCAACACGGCTCGTGGTCCGATTGTCGATGAGCACGCCCTGGCGGAGGCTCTTGAAAGCGGGACGCTGCGTGCGGCCGCGCTGGATGTTTTTGAGGAAGAGCCGTTAGACGCGAATTCGCCTCTGCTCCGCCTGGAGAATGTGATTCTCACTTCGCATTCGATCGCGTGGACTGAGCAGGGTTTTCGAGACATGGGCCGAATTGACTGCGAGGGAGCATTAGCCGTCCGACGTGGCGAGGCGCCGCCCAGCGTTGTCAACCCCAAGGTGCTTCAGCGCCCGAGCTTTCGCCGAAAATTACAGTGCTACCGAGAAAAAAATGTAGGGCGCTAGTGCGGGCAGTTCTAAGTGGAGCTACCTATTGCAGCTCAATTTCGAACCCTCCTATCCTTGCAGCTACCAAGTTGTACACCAAACAGGCTAACGCCGCACCAAGGGCACCCACAACCGCGTAGAAAAGAGGAGCAAAAACAAGTAACAGCATAAGTAGACCCTCGGGCTTCCCTGACACGACTGCCCCCAAGGCACCAATCACGGCGAATGGAATCGCGAATATGGCTGAGACAATCAAGTACAGAGCACCTGAGACCTTCGCTGCCTGCAGGATACCGAACGACTTTATCTGTTGCATAGCAACCTCCTCGGACAGGGATTGTGTTAGGGCGATACTCGGCTGACCTGCCTGGCGATTTCCGGACCAGTTGAAGCCTGAGAGAATGGCGCCCTCGGAGAAACGAGGGAGCCATGAGGAAGACCCGGTTTACCGAAGAGCAGATGGTGACGATCCTCCGCGAGGCCGATCAGCGGCCCGTTCCGGAGGTGGCCAAAAAGAACGGCGTCAGCGCCCAGACGCTCTACGCCTGGCGGAAACACTTCGGCACGTTGGAGCCCGCCGATGTGAAGCGGCTGCGGCAGCTCGAGCAGGAGAACGGCCGGCTGAAAAAGATGGTGGCCGATCGAGATCTGGAGATCGACGTGCTCAAGGAGATCACCCGAAAAAAATGGTAGGCGCACGCGTGCGCCGGCCGCAGGTCGCGTATGCACGTGCACGCGGTCTGTCGGGTCGCCGCGCGTGCGCCTTGCTCTCCGTCGCACGGTCCACGCTGGGCTACCAGTCGCGGCTGGTCGACCGGGATGCCCCGGCGCTGGCCGCGATGCGTCGTCTGGCGGCGCAGTATCCGCGGTACGGCTATCGCCGGATTCGGATTTTCCTAAAACGCGAAGGGCACACGATGAGCACGGACCGGACCCATCGCCTCTGGCGCCAGGCGGGGTTGCAGGTGCCTCGGCGGCGGCCGCGGCGCCGGGTCGCCCTGAGCCGGCCCCGCCCGGTGCCCGCCACTGCGGTCAATCACGTCTGGGCGTACGACTTCGTGTTCGACACCTGCGCGAATGGGCAGACGCTCAAGTGCCTCACCGTCGTCGACGAATGGACCCGCGAGTCACTCGCGATCGACGTGGCCGGCGGCATTCGGTCCGGGCGCGTTATCGAGGTGCTCACGCAGATCGTGAGCGTCCACGGAGCCCCACGTTACCTCCGGTCCGACAACGGCCCCGAGTTTGTCGCGGGTGCGATTCTCCGGTGGCTGCTCCAGGCGCAGATCGAAACCGCGCTCATCGAGCCGGGGAAGCCGTGGCAGAATGCGACCGACGAATCGTTCAACGGGAAGTTCCGCGACGAGTATCTGAGCCTGCAGTGGTTTCGGAACCGCGTGGACGCGAAGGTGGGGATCGAGCAATGGCGACGGCACTACAACGACGTGCGCCCGCACTCCAGCCTTGGCTATCTGACGCCAGCCGAGTTCAAAGCGCAGCTCCGTGCTGGCTCGGATGACGGTGGGCGCTCGCCGGCGATGCCGGCTCACGCTGACCAAGAAGAACACGAGAGCGACTTAACCATGCCGACTGGCGCTGTTCTCCAGTAATCGGTGGTCCGAAGAAAGCCGGCAGGTCACGGCCCCAGACCACCCGGCTGTCAAGTCGTCTGATACTCCGGCAGGTTCAAGCGCAGAAAGTCTTGGAAGCGAGGCTCGGAGCGCGCTCTTTGAACTACACGAAAAATTTTGCCCAGCACGCAATGGAAAATAAGCGGACTAACCTGGCGGAGAGGGAGGGATTCGAACCCTCGTTACCCTTTCGAGTAAACACGCTTTCCAAGCGTGCTCCTTCAGCCACTCGGACACCTCTCCGCGACAACGCTTTCAATAGCTTAGCAGATCGAGAGCAGGCTCGCACGGGTCTCCGACCCACCGCCGAAGGCTACGGTACTGGCCGGGCGGCCATACCCCAAAAGGCGAGCGGTAACGGTAAACGATGTCATCGTTTCTGTCTCGCAACTGCACCCTCCGCCTTTTTGCATAGGCAGCGTGACAGCATGCATAGTGATCTGAGCTTGAGTCGGAAGGTGCGCCTGGCATATCCTTTACTAGGCGAAGAGGAAGCTCAATTGGAAATTCCTGCTAAGTTGTGATTTCCAAAGGGGGAGGCTGGGAGTAACAATGCTGTCACTTAGGGGCCTTCGGTCGTTGGGGCTGCGCTGGTTCGGATTGGCTGGCTGCGCTGGGGTCGCTTCGCTGCTGCTGACGTGCGTTGTTGCGGCTTCGCCGGCCTCGGCAGAGCCCGCCGAAGCGGTCGACTTCCAGCGAGACGTCCGTCCGATTCTCTCCGATAACTGCTTCCAGTGCCACGGGCCGGACGGCAAGACCCGCATGGCGGAGTTGCGGCTGGACACCCGCGAGGGCGCGTTCGCTCAACGAGAGGACGGTACGCCGATTGTTGCCGGAGACCCGCAGGCCAGTCTCCTCTACCAGCGCGTTGCGACCAAGGACCCCGCTCGACGCATGCCTCCGGCCTTCACGAATAAGGAGCTGAGCGGCGAGCAGATTGATGTGCTGAAGCGCTGGATTGAGCAGGGAGCCAGTTGGAATCAGCACTGGTCGTTTCGGACGCTCGAACGGCCGGAGCCGGCGGCTGTGAACAACGAGGGGTGGGTCCGCAACGGGATGGACCGGTTCATCCTGGCGCGGCTGGAGGCTGCGGGGCTGGAGCCGGCTCCCGAGGCAGACCGCCGCACGTTGATTCGCCGCCTCTCACTCGACCTCACTGGTCTTCCCCCGACGCCAGAACAGGTCGCGGTTTTTGTCCATGACACTGCCGAGAACGCGTACGAGAAGCTGGTCGAGGAACTGCTCGATTCTCCTCATTGGGGGGAGCATCGTGGGCGCTACTGGCTGGAAGCGGCCCGTTACGCCGATACGCATGGGCTGCACTTTGACAATTACCGGGAGATGTGGCCCTACCGGGATTGGGTGATCCAGGCGTTCAACCGGAACGTGCCGTTCGACCGCTTCACGATCGAGCAGCTGGCGGGGGATCTTCTGCCCAATCCCACACTGGAGCAGCGCATCGCCACCGGCTTCCATCGCTGCAACGTCACGACCAACGAAGGAGGGGTGATTCTCAAGGAAGTGGAGGCCATCTACGCCAAAGACCGAGTGGACACGACCGGCACGGTGTGGCTGGGTTTGACGGTCGCCTGCGCCACCTGCCACGACCACAAGTTTGATCCGATTGCGACAAAGGACTTCTATTCGCTGACGGCCTTCTTCCGGAACACCACGCAGTACGGTATGGATGGCAACGTCTCCGACCCGCCGCCGATCGTCGTAGTTCCGCGCCTGGAAGAGAGGCCGCGGTGGGAGGAGCTGAAGCGTAAGCTCGCGCAAGTCGAGAGTCGGATGCAAGCGAAAGTCTCCTCGGCGGATGAGAAGTTCGAAACGTGGCTCGCGAGCGGGGAGTATCGCTCTGTGGACGCGCCTCTAGGGAAGTCTGCGGAGGTGTTGACGCTTTCGCTCAACGGCCGGGCAGAGGTGAACTTACAAGACCGTAAGGTGGAGATCGACCTGCCAGAAGGCGTCAGCCTGGGCGCCGGGCCGCGGGAGGATCGCAAGGCGCTGCGATTCGCCAAAGAGGCCTGGGCCGAGTTGCCCAACATCGAACAGTTCGACGCGGAGCGGCCCTTCTCCGTCGCCACCTGGGTCTATCACCCCAAGGGCGACGAGGACCTCACTGTGGCCGCCCAGGCCGACCCCGAGGATAAATGGCGCGGCTGGTCCCTCTACATCAAAGAACGCACCGCGGGGTTCAGGATGGTGGGGGATGACGGCAAGTTCATTGAAATCCGCCCGGGCAACTTGGAGCAACTGGAGGTTGGAACCTGGAATCACGTGGCGGTGAGCTACGACGGCAGCGGCGAGCGCGCCGGGCTGAATATCTACGTGAATGGTCGGATCGTCCAGGCGCGGGGTACCGAGTACTTATCGAAGATCAGGGGCAACATTCGTACCAGCCAGCCGACCCTGCTGGGGAAGCACGTCAGCAAGGATGAGAAAGACAAGATGTGGTATTTCGCGGGCGGGGGGGATTGCCGACTTTCGGGTCTTCAACCGCACGCTCACCGTCGAGCAGGCCCGGCTGGTCTCGCTCTGGCCGGCATTGGAGCGGGCACGGAACAAGCAACCCAGCGAGCTGACCCAGGATGAGCGGGAGGCCCTGTACCTCTACTATCTCAACAGAAAAGACGAAGAGTACAGCCAGCTTGCGGCGCGGTTGCGTGAACTCGAGCTGGAGCGGCGGGGGGTGCGCCGCCGCGGCGCCGTCACCCACGTGATGCATGAGCGCAGCAACGCCGCACCGTTTGCCCACATCCTGTATCGGGGCGCTTACAACCAGCCTCGGGACCGTGTCGAGCCGGCCACCCCGGCCGCTTTGGCCACCGCTGCCGGCCTCCCTGCCGCGCAATCGGCTGGGACTGGCGAAGTGGCTGGTCGACGACTCGAACCCGTTGACCGCGCGCGTCGCCGTCAATCGCTTCTGGCAGGAAGTCTTCGGGACGGGCATCGTGAAGACCTCCGACGACTTCGGCTCTCAAGGGGAGCCTCCATCGCATCCCAAGTTGCTCGACTGGCTGGCGATGGAGTTCCGGGAGTCGGGCTGGAACGTCAAGGAGTTCTTCCGGCTGATGGTGACTTCGGCCACCTACCGGCAGGCGGCGGCCACCACCGAAGCGAAACTAGCGAAAGACGCTGGGAACCGGCTTCTCTCGCGGGGGCCGCGGTACCGCATGGACGCCGAGATGCTGCGTGACTATGCGCTGGCAGCCAGCGGTCTGCTGGTCCCGAAGATCGGGGGACCGAGTGTGAAGCCCTACCAGCCCCCCGGTGTTTGGAAAACGGTCGCGATGCCGGATAGCAACACGAGCATCTATAAGCAGGATCAGGGCGACAAACTCTACCGTCGCAGCCTCTATACCTTCTGGAAGCGGGCCGCTCCACCGGCATCGATGGAGACTTTCAACGCTCCCACGCGGGAGAATTGCACCGTGCGACGGGAGCGCACGAACACGCCGCTGCAGGCGCTGGTGACGATGAACGACACGCAGTTTGTCGAAGCCTCACGCTACCTGGCCCAGCAGACGCTGCAGGAGGCGGGAGAGGGCTTCGACAGCCAGCTCGACTACATGACGTTGCGGCTTCTGGCCCGCAAGCTCGAGGAGAATGAGCGTGCGGTCGCGCGCGGGGCGTATAAGGATTTCCTGGCTTACTATCAGCAGAACAGCGCGGACGCGGCGAAGCTGCTGGCCACCGGGGAGTCGAAGCCAGCCGAGGCACTGCCCAAGACGGAATCGGCGGCTTGGACCATGCTGGCCAACCAGATCATGAATCTGGACGAGATTTTGAACAAGTAGCGCTGGAGGCGCAAGGGAGCTCAAATCGGAAATCCTGTTGAAATCTCCGATTGAACTCTATTGTTAGCTGGCGGCTTACCCCACCCGGCGCGCTCGCCCATGGCAGACCAGCCTTTTCGAGATCCTTATCAACTCCACCCCGAATCCGTAGAAGATCCACCTAAAAAGTTCTCGGGCATCTTACGGCAGATTGGGCCGGGAGTGATCCTAGCCAGTGCAGTCGTGGGCTCTGGTGAGCTGGTCGCGACAACGGTGCTCGGCGCAGAGAACGGCTACAGCCTCCTCTGGCTTGTTCTTCTGAGCTGCGGCATCAAGGTCGTGGTCCAGAATGAGCTGGGACGCTACGCCATCGCGACGGGCGAAACCGCGCTGGAAGCTTTCGATCGGGTCCCGGGGCCTCGTTTTCGAGTGTCGTGGGTAGTCTGGCTATGGTTTCTGATGCAGACGACGGGCCTGATGACGAACGCCGGGATGTTGGCTGGCATCTCAGAAATTCTGAACAAGATGGTCCCTCCCATATCAATCAGCGTTTGGGTCTGGGTGATAACGGTTGGAACGGCAATTCTATTGGTGGTGGGCCGCTACAGTTTGGTCGAGAAAGTTTCGGTGGGCCTGGTGATTATCTTTACCACTCTGACGGTGAGCTGCGCCGTACTCCTGTTCAAGCGACCGGAATACATTTCGTGGGGTAATGTGCTCGACGGTTTGTCGTTCCACCTGCCCCAGGGAGGATGGGTGACAGCGATCGCCGTGTTTGGCATCACGGGGGTCGGCTCCTCTGACCTGGTGCAGTATCCTTACTGGTGCATCGAAAAGGGATATGCCCGGTTCACCGGATTGAGAGAAAACACGGAGGCCTGGCGAGAGAGGGCTCGCGGGTGGACCAAAGTCATGGGCGTCGACGTTCTGAATTCCATGGCCATCTACACCTCCGCGACGGTCGCCTTTTATCTACTTGGCGCGGGCGTATTAAGGGGCCTGGGTGTCATTCCGAAAGGCACTGAGATGGTCCAGATCCTCTCCAAAATGTACACCGAGATTCTGGGCGGCTGGGCGTATTTCCTGTTTGTCGTCGGTGCCGTAGCGGTGTTCTATTCAAGTATTTTTGCCGGGACCGCCGCCCACAGCCGAGTTTTCGCCGACTTTATGGGAAGCATTGGAGTCTTCGACAAACGGAACTATGCAGCCCGGTGGAAGGTGACCCGCTTTTTTGCCGTCCTCACGTTGGTGATTTCCCTGCTCTATTTCTCGTATCTAAGGGAGCCTGTCTTGATGGTGAAAATCGGCGGTCTGGCGCAGGCCGCAATGCTGCCGATCATCGCTTTCTCCACCCTTTACTTGCGCTACACGCATATGCCCAAGCCGATTCTCCCCAAGCTCTGGATCACCCTGGCGCTGTGGGCCTCGTCGTTCATAATACTGGTCATAATGGGATACTCCATCCTGAAAATCCTTACCTAAGTCAGACGCTGATGGCTGTTCACTCGGCAGACTCTCCGAAGCCCGGCTCTGGACTCTGGCTGGAGTCTTCGTTACAGCACTGGCCACCTTGCTGACGGAGCTGGCGCTAACCCGGATCTTCTCAGTCATCCTTTATTTTCACTTCGCCTTCATGGCTATTTCGGTGGCCCTGCTGGGCCTGGGTGCCGGTGGCCTGCTGGCTTATTTTCTAGCGGGCTGGCTGGAGCGCGGGGGAGTGTGGTCGCGGCTGGCCTTGGTGGCTGCTGCCAACAGCGTGCTGACTGCGTTCGCCCTCGGGGCGATTCTCCACCAGAGCATTAGCCTGACTCTGTCCTGGAGTCCGGTGGAGGCGCTCGTGGCAGGCGCGTCGTGGCAAGGGTAAGCGGACGAGCGGTAGCGGACGGCAGGCGAGATAGAAAAAATCAAAGCCCTGAGCTTCGGGAACCGAAGCTCAGGGCTTTCGTCTTACTCCGGGCAACGTCCTACTCTCCCACGCCGTTTC
The DNA here is from genome assembly GCA_965218055.1 of Terriglobia bacterium. Taxonomy (GTDB): domain Bacteria; phylum Acidobacteriota; class Terriglobia; order JAJPHL01; family JAPKYU01; genus CBDBKE01. The sequence goes on along the minus strand of CBDCKA010000002.1, from coordinate 2,327,189 downwards.
CAGCGCAGTACCATCGGGGCTGAGGGGCTTAACGACCGTGTTCGGGATGGGAACGGGTGTGACTCCCTCGCTACAGTCACCCAGAAACTTGCTCTGCTCGTAGCTGGTGGAACTACCAGCCACCAGCTACACGCCTCATGCAACTGAAACGCAGGGTGAACAGGAGCCTCTGGTTGCGCGGACTGCCTGGGGTACTGCTCCGAGTAAATTTTATGGTCAAGCCGAACGGGCAATTAGTAGCGGTAAGCTTCGCCCATTGCTGGACTTCCACATCCGCCCTATCAAGCAGGTAGTCTGCCTGCGCCCTTCTTAACCCTCGCGGGTTTGGGAGATCTCATCTTGGGGCGGGTTTCGTGCTTATATGCGTTCAGCGCTTATCCCAACTCGACTTCGCTACCCAGCCGTGCCACTGGCGTGACAGCTGGAACACAAGAGGTCGATCCGTCCCGGTCCTCTCGTACTAGGGACAGGCCCCCTCAAATCTCCTCCGCCCACATCAGAGAGGGACCGAACTGTCTCGCGACGTTCTGAACCCAGCTCACGTACCGCTTTAATAGGCGAACAGCCTAACCCTTGGGAGCTTCTACACCCCCAGGATGCGATGAGCCGACATCGAGGTGCCAAACCGGAGCGTCGATATGAACTCTTGGCTCCGATCAGCCTGTTATCCCCGGCGTACCTTTTATCCGTTGAGCGATGGCCCTTCCATGCGGGACCACCGGATCACTAAGGCCTGCTTTCGCACCTGCTCGACTTGTTGGTCTCGCAGTTAACCTGGCTTATGCCTTTGCACTCGACGGCTGATTTCCAAACAGCCTGAGCCAAGCATCGCGCGCCTCCGTTACCGTTTAGGAGGCGACCGCCCCAGCCAAACTACCCGCCTAGCAATGTCCCTCTCCTGGATCACAGGAGCAGGTTAGAACCACAGAACAATCAGGGTGGTATCTCACCGTTGGCTCCCCCGAGCCCAAAAGCCCGGGTTCACAGCCTCCCACCTATCCTGCGCAAACTGACCCGTAATTCATTGCTAGGGTATAGTAAAGGTGCACGGGGTCTTTCCGTCTTGATGCGGGCACCCGGCGTCTTCACCGGGACCACAAGTTCGCCGGACGGGTCGTTAAGACAGTCGCCAGATCGTTACGCCATTCGTGCAGGTCGGAACTTACCCGACAAGGAATTTCGCTACCTTAGGACCGTTATAGTTACGGCCGCCGTTCACCGGGGCTTCGGTTGAAAGCTTCGCCAGTATTGCTACCAGCTAACCTCTCCCCTTAACCTTCCGGCACCGGGCAGGCGTCAGCCCCTATACGTCGTATTCGACTTAGCAGAGACCTGTGTTTTTGTTAAACAGTCGCCTGGCGCGTTTCGCTGCGGCCCCCTCGGGCTATGAACCCTAGCGGGGCACTCCTTCTCCCGAAGTTACGGAGCTAATTTGCCTAGTTCCTGAACGACCCTTCATCCGAGCGCCTTTGGATACTCTCCTCGTCTACCTGTGTCGGTTTGAGGTACGGGTACCCGGAGTTCTCCTTAGAGGCTTTTCCTGGCAGCGTGGACTCAGCGACTTTGCGTGGTATCCCACTCGTGACCCGCCTCACCGTTGCTCGATTGCTCGCGCGACCCCACGGATTTGCCTGTGGGGTCCGGCTACGTTGGGCCAATCTCCACTTCCATCCGGAGACTCGCCTATCCTCCTGCGTCCCCTCATCGTACAAACGAACTCCTGGTAGTTCCGGAATATTAACCGGACATCCATCCGCTACGCCTTTCGGCCTCGCGTTAGGTCCCGACTAACCCTGAGCGGATTAACCTTTCTCAGGAAACCTTAGACTTTCGGCGACCAGGGTTCCCACCTGGTTTATCGCTACTTATGCCGGCAGGGTCTCTTCCCAACTGTCCACGAGTGCTCGCGCTCCCGCTTCCAACCGTTGGGAATGCTCTGCTACCGCCCTCCGATCCGTAGATCAGTCGGGCCCACGGCTTCGGTACTGCGCTTGAGCCCCGTTGTATTGTCGGCACCGGGCCGCTCGACCAGTGAGCTATTACGCTTTCTTTAAAGGATGGCTGCTTCTAAGCCAACCTCCTGGCTGTCTGAGCGTCCCGACTTCCTTTCCCACTTAGCGCAGTTTGGGGACCTTAGCCGGTGATCTGGGCTCTTTCCCTCTCGACAATGAAGCTTAGCCCCCACTGTCTGACTCCCACGCTGCTGTCCAACGGCATTCGAAGTTTGGTTGAATTCGGTAACCTTGTGGGGTCCCTAGTCCATCCAGTGCTCTACCACCGCGGCAGATCGCGTGAGGCTAGCCCTAAAGCTATTTCGCAGAGAACGAGCTATCACGGAATTTGATTAGCCTTTCACCCCTACCCTCAGCTCATCCGAGCTGTTTTCAACCAACACCGGTTCGGGCCTCCGGTCGGTGTTACCCGACTTTCGCCCTGGCCAAGGGTAGATCATTCCGCTTCGCGTCTACTCCCAGCGACTGAACGCTCTGTTCAGACTCGCTTTCGCTACGGCTCGCTTTCACTTAACCTCGCCACTGAGAGTAACTAGCCGGCTCATTATGCAAAAGGCACGCCGTCAGGCATTCCACCACAGGCCGAATTACTCCGGCCTGGAGGATGGCATAGCCCTCCGACTGCTTGTAGGCATACGGTTTCAGGTACTATTTCACTCCCCTCGCAGGGGTTCTTTTCACCTTTCCCTCACGGTACTGGTTCACTATCGGTCGCAAGCGAGTATTTAGCCTTACGGGATGGTCCCCGTTGCTTCCCGCAGGGTTTCTCGTGCCCCGCGGTACTTAGGTACCCACTTCGAGTCCGCCCGATTTCGCCTACGTGGCTATCACACTCTCGGGCCGGCCTTTCCAGGTCGGTTCAGCTATCAGACGGATTGGTAACTCTACTTGTTGTGGGCCCTTCAACACCCGGCGGTCCTTACGGGCTGCCGGGTTTAGGCTCCTCCGATTTCGCTCGCCGCTACTTTCGGAATCGCGGTTGCTTTCTTTTCCTCCGGGTACTGAGATGGTTCACTTCCCCGGGTTCGCCCCGCCGTCCTATGGATTCAGACGGCGGTGTTCCGAGTTCACTCGGAACGGGTTTCCCCATTCGGAGATCTCCGGGTCACTGGCTGCTTGCGCCTCACCGGAGCTTATCGCAGCTTGCCACGTCCTTCGTCGCCTGCTTGCGCCAAGGCATCCACCGTACGCCCTTAGTAGCTTGACCACAAAATTTACCCGCGAGCAGTACCCCCTTCGGAGTACCCGCTTCGGGCAAAGTCCAAGGCACTACTTTCGGCGTCCTTGTTCACCCTACGTATTCAGTTGTCAAAGACCGGCAGCCGGTCTCGGCCGACTGCCTGACGAGGTACCTTGCGGCCCTCGATGCCACCCACTCCCTCAGAGCGGCCAGCATCCAACGCCGCAATCCATCACTATACCCTATGCCCATGTCAAACGCAACTCCCAGCCGGTACCCTTCTCGCTGGGGACAAGAGCGGCTCGGAGGTGCTCAATCGTGACAGCTTCCCGCTTCCCTGCCGCTTCTCCACCGCGATCATGGTGGATTAGGGAACCGACTACCGGACCCACCATGCAGCCGAGGAAACGGGCGAAAAGCGGACCAATAATGCCGTCGCTGGGAAACTTGGTGGGCCTGGGTAGAGTCGAACTACCGACCTCACGCTTATCAGGCGTGCGCTCTAACCATCTGAGCTACAGGCCCACATCGGAATTGGCTCCTTGACGATTATGTCATTGATGTATTGGAAGAGCCAACCAGGAGCAAACTCTTGGCCAATCGTCAATGAATCAATCTGCAATGAGACAATTCGTTTGCTGGTGGAGCTGACCGGGGTCGAACCGGCGACCTCCTGAGTGCAAGTCAGGCGCTCTCCCAACTGAGCTACAGCCCCAAGCCCCAGCCTGGCGAACCCCCCGTCCCTTTGGCCGGAGATATCCTCCCGCCAGCTCTGTTCTGGCAGCCAGTTCTGTTCGGGACTCTTTCAGCGTAGCGGCTGGGCTGAATGTTGTCAATGTTCGGCTCCTCTGCCGCGCGGCGTGACTCGCTCTCTCCCCGTCATCCCGAGCGCAGCGAGGGACCTGCTCTTTGTCCGGAACCGGTTGCTCCAAAAGCAGGTTCCCCGGGCCGACATACGCTAGCGGCCCTCGGAATGACCGGCTGGGGCATCGAAATGCCGCTACAAGCTCGAGTGGCGTCGTCTTTTCGGTACTGCATTCTTGCAAACCTCAGTAAGATGACCCTGTGCCGATAAGGCAACTTTTAGGATTGGCAACCCCGACCCTCCTGGCGCTGGCGGCGCTGTTGACTGGATGCGGGACGCGGCCCTCCGGCGGGCAGGTGCTCGCGGAGGTGAACGACCGCCCCATCCTGGCGTCCGAGGTGGAGAAGTTCTACCAGATCCAATTGCTGGAAGTTGAGCAGAAGCCCTCCCCCGACCAGGAGCAGATCCAGCGCCTGCTGATCCTGCGCACCTTGATCGACAACGAAATCCTGTTGCAGCGCGCCCAGCGGATGGACCTGCTGGCCAGCGACGCGGAAGTGGAAAGCGGGTTCGCCGAACGCCGGCGACCGTACTCGGAGGAGGAATTCCAGTCACGACTGGAGCAGCGCGGCCTAACCGTGGAAGATCTGAAAAACGACCTGCGCCGCCAGTTGAGCCTGGAAAAGGTGTTCAACAAAGAAATCCGCTCCAGGATCCAGGTACCCAATGCAGAGATCACCAGCTTCTACGAGGAGAACAAAGCCAACTTCAACGTGCCGGAGACGCGATTCCACGTGGCCCAAATCGTGGTGACGCCAGATGCCGACGTCCCGGTGGCCAATCGGAGAAACGACAAGGCCCAAGGAGAGGCGGAGGCGCGCGAGAAGGCCGAGCGCATCTCTGCCAGTCTGCGCGCCGGAGAGGATTTCGCCCGCCTGGCCCAAGAGTTTTCCGAGGACTCCAACACCGCGCGCAACAACGGCGACCTGGGGTTCATCCCGGCTTCCGCGCTGGAAAAGGCCGACCCGAAGCTCCGGCAGGCAATCTATTCCTTACAGCTGGGGCAAGTCTCTGGCGTCATCCGCACGCGCGATGCGTACTACATCCTGAAGCTGCTGGCACGTCAGGAGCCCGGCCAGCGCCAGCTGTCCGACCCGGAGGTCCAGCAAAGCATTCGCAAAGCATTGGCGAACCGCAAGGCCCAAGTGCTGCGCGAGGCCTACATGGAAATCGCGCGCAACCAATCCGAGGTGGTGAACTACTTAGCACGCCAGATCATGGAAGCGTCGGGTGTAGCGCAAGAATGACGGGCTTGCTAGCAGCGGAAGCCGACTACTCTAACCCATTTCAAGGTCAGGGGGTTGGCTGATTCGTTTCCGCTCATTCCACCACGGCCAGGGTCTGCCCGGCGTGGACTGTGGCGCCCGCGTGTGCCAAGATCTGGATGACCACGCCCGCTCGGGGAGAGCGGACTTCGTTCTGCATCTTCATGGCCTCCACCACCAACAGACCTTGACCAGCCGCCACCGTTTGCTGCTCCTCAACCAGTAGGCGCACAACCTTGCCGGGCATCGGGGAGCTGACCTCCTGGCTTCCTTCCCCCTCGCCGAGGGCGCTGGAGCGGCGCCACTGGCGCGGATCGCAAAGCGCCACCCGGTAGGGTTCGGACTGCCCAACAATGTAGACCTGGAGCTGCCCGCCAATCTCCTCTACTTTGACTTGGAAGCTACGCCCGTGCCAAAGGATGGAGTAGACTCCAGGCTCCACTTCCACCGCGTCGGCCTCCAGCGGCACGCCGTCCACCGCCAGGCGGAGACCCTCCTGACGCGTTTCGATTTCCACCACGCGGTTCCGTCCACCCATCTCCGCAAAGAACTTCATCGGCGCCAGCAAGAGCATATCCCATTTGCGCGCGCCGTTGTGGGCTTGCCGGGGTCGAGTCGGATCAGGTTTGAGAGGCCAAACATTCTGTGCAGAAAATGTTTATAATTTAGCACTTGCGGGGGTCGAGAAAGGCTGCGGCCTGGAAGCGTTGAAAACAAGCCACTTCCAGGCCCCCTGGAAGGCAGCTAAATAACTGATTCTTCAAAGAGTTATGCTTGTAAAAGGGCACTGGTTCTGATACGCTAATTTCATATGCGGACAGGGTCAGTTGCCTGCCTCACCTGGTTCCCGCAAAAACTATCCCTGTGAGCCGGACGAGATACGCTCCCGGCCCAACACGAGGTGTTCTCCGTGGGAGATAAAGAACTGACGACGCCTGCCCGTACCGGCGGGCGTTCGCAACCGGCCACAACCAGCGGGCCGCGCGCCGACGAATCAGCGGAACAGCCCAACGGTCCCGAGCAAGACTACAGCGCCGAGAGCATCCAGGTGTTGGGCGATCTGGAGGCAGTGCGCAAGCGTCCGGCGATGTACATCGGCTCGACCGGCGAGGTCGGTCTGCACCACCTGGTCTATGAAGTGGTGGACAATTCGGTCGATGAAGCACTGGCCGGATTTTGCTCCGAGATTCAGGTCACCATCCACCTGGACAACTCGCTCACGGTGGTGGACAACGGGCGCGGGATCCCAGTGGACGAGCACAAGGAAGAGAAGCGCTCGGCAGCCGAGGTGGTGATGACGGTGCTGCACTCCGGGGGCAAGTTCGACACCAGCAGCTACAAGGTCTCGGGCGGGCTGCACGGCGTGGGCGTCTCGGTGGTCAATGGACTGTCAGAGCGGCTGGAGCTGGAAATCTGGCGGGACGGCTACACCTGGGAGCAGGAATACGAGCGGGGCGAGCCGCAGGCGCCGCTGAAGCGCGCCGGCAAGACGAACCGTCGCGGCACCAAGGTCAGCTTTCGGCCGGACCCGAAGATCTTCGACACCATCGAGTTCCACTTCGATACGCTGGCCCAGCGCCTGCGCGAGATGGCCTTCCTCAACAAGGGCCTCCGCATCACGCTGAACGACGAGCGCACCGACAAGAAGCACGAGTTCCGTTACACGGGCGGCATCGCCGAGTTCCTCAAGCACCTGAACCGGGGAAAGTCGGTCCTGCACGAGCAACCCATCTACGCCGAGGCGACCCGAGACACGCCAGTCGGCCCGCTGCAGATTGAATTCGCCCTGCAGTACCACGACGGATACCAGGACACGGTTTTTTCCTTCGCCAACAACATCAACACCGTGGACGGCGGGGCGCACCTGACCGGGTTCCGCACTGCCTTGACCCGCTCGATCAACCAGTTCGGGCAGCAGGCCGGCCTGTTCAAAGATGTGAAAGACAACCTGACGGGCGACGACGTGCGTGAGGGCCTGGTGGCAGTGATCAGCGTCAAGCTGCCGCAGCCACAGTTTGAGGGGCAGACCAAAGGCAAGCTGAACAGCGACATCGCCAACCCGGTCTCCTCGTTCATCTACGAGCGGCTCATGGCCTACTTCGAGCAGAAGCCGCCAGTCGCCCGCAAGATCATCGGCAAGGCCGTGGATGCGGCGCGGGCTCGCGAGGCAGCTCGTAAGGCGCGGGAGCTGGTGCGGCGCAAGGGGGCGCTCGATTCCGGAGGCCTGCCCGGCAAGCTGAAGGAGTGCCAGGAGCGCGATCCGGAGCGCTGCGAGCTGTTCCTGGTGGAGGGTGATTCAGCCGGCGGCAGCGCCCAACAGGGCCGCGACCGCCGCTACCAGGCGATCTTGCCGCTGCGCGGCAAGATCCTCAACGTGGAGAAGGCGCGTGCCGAAAAGATGCTGGCCCACGAGGAAATTCGCGCCATCATTACCGCCCTGGGCACCGGTATTGACAGAGACTTCGACCTCAGCCGCCTGCGCTACGGCAAGATCATTATCATGACCGACGCCGACGTGGACGGCAGCCACATCCGCACGCTGCTACTCACTTTCTTTTTCCGCCAAATGAAACAGCTCATCGAGCGCGGCCACGTCTTCATTGCCCAGCCGCCCCTGTACCGCATCAAGAAAGGCAAAGTCGAGCGCTACCTCAAAGACGAGAAGGAATTCATCCGCGAAATGATGAAGCGGGTCACCGAGGACCACGTGGTCCAGTACGCCGTCCGTGGAGCGGAGCCGTTGGAAGGCCGCCTGCTGGCCAGCTTCCTGATCAACCTGACGGAATATTTCCAGTACTTCGAGAAGCTGGAGAAGCGGTTGCGCGAGCGCGGCGTGGTGGAACTGCTGCCGCAGGCCGGCCTGCAGAAAAAGGCGGACTTTCAAACCGAGTCGCGCCTGAAGCAGCTGGAGAAACAGGTTCGCAAGCTGGGCCTGAAGACCGAATTGCGCTTCGACGAGGAGCACTCGCTGCACGAGTTGCTCTACTGGGATTCGAGCGGCGCCGAGAAGCGCGTCCGCTGGACCCTGGCCAGCTTGCCCGAGTACAAGAAGCTGCTCCTGCTGGCCCGCGACATCGCCGAGTACAACCGCCCACCGTTCGTGGTCAACAAGAATGGCTCCAGTGTCACCCTGGAGTCGGCGTCCGAGTTGCTGCAGCAAATTGTGAACGAGGGCAAAAAAGAGTTCACCGTGCAGCGCTACAAGGGACTTGGAGAGATGAATCCCGACCAGCTCTGGGAGACCACCATGGACGCCGAGCGCCGCAGCATGCTGGCGGTGCGCCTGGAGGACGCCGTCGAGACCGAGCAGATCTTCACCACCCTGATGGGCGACGACGTGGAAGCGCGCCGCAAGTTCATCGAAGAAAACGCCCTCGACGTCAAGAACCTGGACATCTAGGCCGCTCCGATGCGCGTCGAGATCAACCGAGATCTGTGGAAGCAAGCGTAGGGACGCGGACGAGGTGAAGCGAGTTTTCCATGACTGACAACGAACCGAATAAGCAACCGGAACTTCCTGGCATAGGTGGCAACGGGCAGGGGCAGCCGCCTAAGAACCTGCTGCCGATCAATATTGAAGAAGAGATGCGGCGTTCCTACCTGGATTACGCCATGAGCGTGATCATTGGTCGGGCACTGCCGGAGGTGCGCGACGGCTTGAAGCCGGTGCAGCGGCGCATCCTTTACGCCATGCTGGAGATGGGGCTGCACCACAACCGAGCTTACCGGAAGTGCGCCAAGATTGTCGGCGAAACCATGGGCACCTTCCACCCGCACGGCAACGCCCCCATCTATGAGGCTCTCGTGCGCCAGGCTCAGCGCTTCAACATGCGCTACACGTTGGTGGATGGCCAGGGAAACTTCGGCTCGGTGGATGGAGATCCGCCGGCCGCCGATCGTTACACCGAGGCGCGGCTAGCCCGGTTGGCCGAGCTGCTGCTGCAAGACATTGACAGGGACACGGTGGACTTCCGGCCCACCTACGACGAAACTGGCCAGGAGCCTCAATACCTACCTGCGCGCTTCCCCAACCTGCTGGTGAACGGGTCAACCGGGATCGCCGTAGGCATGGCCACCAACATTCCCCCGCACAACCTGTCGGAGATCATCGAGGCCACCGTGACGCTGGTGGAGAAGCCGGCCACGCCTTTGGAGAAGATTGTCGAGCTGGTGCCGGGGCCCGACTTCCCCACCGGCGCCTACATCCATGGCCGCTCGGGAATCTTGGAAAGCTACCGGCGCGGGCGCGGCAAATTCGTCATGCGCGCCAAGGCCGCCATGGAGCGCGTCGGCAAGGATCGGGAGCTGATCGTCGCCACCGAGATTCCCTACCAGGTCAACAAAGCCCGGCTGATCAAGCACGCGGCCCAGCTGGTGCAGGACCGCAGGATCGAGGGCATCTCCGATATCCGCGATGAGAGCGACCGCGACGGGATTCGCATCGTCTTTGAACTGAAGCGGGGCGAGCAGCCAGAGGTCATCCTCAACCAGCTCTACAAGCACACCGACTTACAGACCAGCTTCGACATGATTCTGCTGGCGGTGGTGAACGGGCAGCCCAAGGAGCTGGGACTGGTCGAGGCCCTGAATCTGTTCATTGAGCACCGGCTGGAGGTGGTGCGCCGTCGCACCGAGTACGACCTGCGCAAGGCCCGCGAGCGCGAGCACCTCCTGCTCGGCTTCCAGAAGGCTCTGGAGCAGCTGGACGCGATCATCAAGCTGATCCGGGCGGCCACCGCACCCAAGGAAGCGCGTGCGCAGCTCATGGCTCGCTTCCAGTTCACCGAACGGCAAGCGACCGCCATCCTGGAACTGCAGCTGCAGCGGCTCACCGCCATGGAGCGCGAAAAGCTGCTGGCGGAACTGGCCGAACTCCAGAAGCGCATCCGGTCCTATCTGGAAATCCTGGCCAGCGATAAGCTGCTGCGCCGGGTGATCGTCCAGGAGCTGCGCGAGGTCCAGAAGCAGTTTGGAGACGCGCGGCGCACGCAGATCGTGGACGAGCAGGCCGAGATCAGCCTGGAAGACCTGGTGACCCAGGAAGACGTGGCCATCACCGTCACTCACAAAGGCTACTTGAAGCGCACTCCCATAGCCACGTACCGGCACCAGACGCGCGGCGGCAAGGGCCGTTTCGGCATGCGCACGCGCGAGGAGGATTTTGTCGAGCACCTCTTCATCGCCTCCACCCATAGCTACATCCTGGTGTTCACGACCGGGGGAAGAGTCTACTGGTTGAAGGTCTACGAGATCCCCGACGTGGGCACGGCGGGCAAAGGCAAACACGTCATCAATCTGGTGAACCTCCAGCCTGGGGAAAAGGTAGCGGCGCTGCTCAACGTGGGCAAGGAATTCCAGCCCGACAAGTACGTGGTGATGGTGACACGCCAGGGTGTCATCAAGAAATCGGCACTGACCGAGTTTGACAACCCGTTGGCGCGCGGCATCATTGCCATGTCCCTGGACGAGGGCGACGAGCTGATCAGCGCCAAGCTCACCTCGGGCGCAGAGCACATTTTCCTCGCCTCCCGGGAAGGCTACTCCATCCTGTTCCCGGAGGGCGAAGTGCGGCACATGGGGCGGCAGGCGCGTGGCGTCACCGCCATGAACCTGCGCGCGCGCGACTGCCTCATTGGCATGGAAGCGGTCCGCCTGGAGAAGGGGCACAAGGACGAGACCGAGTTGATCCTGACCGTTACCGAAAACGGATACGGCAAGCGAACCCCGGTGGCCGACTACCGGCTGCAATCGCGCGCCGGCAAGGGCGTCATCAACGTGAAGGCCACCCAGCGCAACGGCAAAGTGGTCAGCATCCTGAATGTGCGGGAAAACTCCGAGGTGGTGATCATCGCCCAGCAGGGCAAGATCATCCGGCTGGAAGCCGCCGATATTCGCCAGGCGGGCCGCTCCACCCAGGGCGTTCGTCTGCTGCGAATGGAGGAAGGCGACCGCATTGCGGCTGCCTCGCTGATTCCGGAAGAAGCGGAAAACGGCAACGGCAGCGAGAGCCCCAAGACGCTCCTACAATAGGAAGAACAAGACACGGTTCTGCCCCGCGAAAGCTACTGCCCCCTTTGGCCGGTGCTGGCTTCCTGCGACCGAACTGCGGAGGAAAGCCCCAGGGGTCGCCTGAACAGGCCATGGGACCCTGCGGCCAGCAGCAGTTGCAACTGATCGGGTGAGCTGTTGCGCGGCAGAATTTCGAGGCTCCCCAAACGCTTTCCCACCAACCCTTGACGTTCCAACGGGCGGAATGTCCGGCCGCCATCGTGAGACACGTAGACGGTCCCGGTGACGCGCGAAGCGGCGTACACCTCGCGGGGATTCGTAGGGTGCATGCGCACCGACGAGACGGCGCCATAGGGCAACCCTTGGCCCTTCTTTCGCCATCTCGCGCCGGAGTCGGTCGAGAGAAACAGGCCGGCGCTGGTGGCCACCAGGATGCGCTTGCCGTGGACGGCCAACGCGTTCACAAGCACCTCATCCATTCCCACGGGCAGGTAGATCTGGAACCACTGGCGGCCGCCGTTTAAGGTTCAGTCCCGTTTGGGTGCCGGCCACCAGAAATTCGCCATCGGCAGCGATGGCGGTGGCGCTGAAGTTGGGGGAGACAGCCTCCCAGGTGCTTCCCGCGTCGGTGGAGTTGAACACACCGGTGCTGGTCGCCGCGTAAAGGGGCTGGCCGGGCGCGGCCTGAAAAAAATCGTGGACGGCAGCTTTCAGCGGCAAGTCCAGGCGCGGCCGTCGGGGCTGGGCGTCGCGGCGGGTGGGAGGCGGCTGCCAACCCAGCACCACACGCCCTGCAGGCGACCACTTGTTGGCCGCCGGGTCGAGCGCCGCCACCCCGTTTCGCAGCCCGGCCAGCAGCCGCCCGCCTTCGGCCGTGCCGGCGTAGACCAGCGCCGATACGTCCTGCTCCTCAAGCCCGGCCTGGAGTTGCTGCCAGTGGTCTCGGTCGTCGCTGAAGAAGACACCGCCATATTGCCGATCGTGGACCACGGCCGCATACACCCGTCCAGTGGCCGGATCGAAGGCGGCTCCCGAGACGTGCCGGTGGGAGAACCCCTGGTTGGAAGCGCGAAAGGTCTTCCCGCCATCAACCGATTCCAGCACCCCGGCCCGGTCGGTGCCCGGCAACAGGTGGGCAGGATCGTGCGGGTCAATCAGAATGTCGTTGATCACCAACCGGGGAGAAGTCATCTGCTGCCAGCGGCGCCCGGCCGAGGAGGTCTTCCACAAGCCTTCGGTGGTACCGGCATAGAGCAGGGCCGGGTTCACCGGGTCCTGCCGCAGGACGCGGGTTCGGCGAGCCGAATGGGGAATCCCCTGGATCTTGCGCCAAGTGGCGCCGGCTGAATTGGACTGGTAAATGCCGGAGCAGGCGGAAGCAAACACCCTGCGGTGGTTGCTCCGGTCCACCAGGACACTAAAAACATCCGAGTCATCAAGCATACCCTTCTTGATCGAGTGCCAGCTCAGACCGCCGTCGCTGGTTTTCCAGGGAAGGTGCCAGGTGCCGGCGTAGATCACCCGCGGGTCATGCGGATCCAGCGCCAGCGACTCAATGTTGCGGATTTCCGGATGATAGGGGGGCGAAATTCGCTCCCAGGAGCGGCCGGCGTCCTTGCTGCGAAAGACGCCTTCGAGCGTTCCAGCCACCAGCAGGTGGGACCGATGGCGAGCCTGTACGAGAGCGCGTACGGATCGGCCGGCCATGTCCCGCAGCGCGTGCCAGGAGCGCCCCCCGTCGGTACTCTTGAACACACCTCCACCGCCGTTGACCCCGGCCTGCCATGCTCCCACGTACATCACTCTCGGGTCGGCGGCATCCACCAGGATGTCGTCCACCACGTAGCCCGCGCCGGGCGCGACCTGGGACCACCGGATCCAGGAGCGGCCGGCGTTGGCGGAAGCGTAGATTTGTCCGTTGCTGGTTCCCAGGAAGAGTTGCGAGAAATTGCTGGGGTCGGCGGCCAGCGCGCGCACGTCGCCGCCGTAAGGGCCAATCTGGTTCCACTGGGCTGCGCCGGAGGCCGACAGCAGCAGCACTAACAACGCCAAGCAAGCAGCGGGGGAGCGCAACGCGAACCTTTGAAACCAGAAGAATACAACAGGGCTACGCCGAGCGGCAGGGGCCACAGTGAGGAGCTGTCCCCACCGTGGCCGTTCGATCATCATTCGCTGTGGGACTGGCGGTTGAACCTACCTGCGGCCCTTCCCTGTAGGTTGCTCCTGCGCCGCCCTGCCAGGCACATCGGCCAAGCTGACGCCTTCCGGCACCAGCCAGACTTGCGCCTTTGCGGCGTCTTCGCTGCTGACACGCACCCGAATCATGGCAGCGTCAATACCCTTCTCCTTAACCAGGTAGGCCTTAACGTTGCTGGACCGCTGGGCCGCCAGATTGCGCCGCTTCTCGCGAGGGGTCTGGCTGCCGACCAGGACCGCCCGACTCCCCGGCTCGTTTTGCTGGCGCAGGGCCGCGTCGTCCAGGACGGCTTTGCAAACGTTGTTCACCCGCGAGGAGCGCGCTCGGAAGGCGCACTCGCCCAGCATAGCCGACTCGGGTGGAGGCGGCGGCACCAGGACGTCGACGGTCACCGTGCAGTCGACGCTCAGACCGCGGTCGTCGCTGATCCGCCCCGTTGCGTCGTAGGTCCCCCCAGGCAAACCGCTGGTGTCCCAGCGGACGGCGGCGCCGCTGCCTGCAATTTGCCCGTCCAATACCGTCCAGCCGTAGCTCAGCGGACGGTTGTCGGGGCTGGAGGCGGTGGCCTGCAAGTTCACCACTTCCCCTGTGTTGACCGAGGTCTTGTCGCTCGAGCAGGAGACGACCGGCGGCTTGGGAGGAGGCCGTACCTCCGGCGTGAAATGCACCGTACAGTCAGCAAAGCCGCCCCGTCCGTCGTCGGCGCGCACCGTGGCCGTGTAGCTCCCCGGCGCCACGCCCGTGGTATCGAGCTTCACCGTGGGCCCGTTGCCCTCGAGGCGCCCCGCGGTGGTGCCCCAGACAGAGATCAGCGTGTGGCCGCTGGTCGTAGAGGCCGTAGAGCTCAGCGTTATGAGCTCGCCGATATACACCTTGGCCGGCTCGGCGCTGCAGCTCAAGGTAGGCGTGACCTGCGCCAGAACCATCGGCGAACTCAGCAAGACAACAACACACAGGAGCCGGAAACCTGCTGGTGCCATTTTTTGGAACCTCCTCAAGAGTGCCTGCTCTCCATGTAGCAAAAGTGGCGCTCGGCCTCCCAACTGATACTGCTACCCTTCGCCGGTAGGCTCAAAACCAGAATAGGCCCTTCCGCCCTGCTGGTAAACAAGATTCAGGCTCCGAAGTTTCATTTTCGATACGGGCCGATTCGAGCCCATTTTCCCGCCTTGTGTAGGTTTTCCCTTTCCCAGTATACTTTTAGCTTCTACCGGCCGCTTGGGCGGCTCTGGGAGGCCCTGGACATGAAAGCTTCCGTGCGCACGGAAAAGAGCGCCCCTGCCTTTACCATCCCCACGATCATCGTCGACGATGAGCAATTGGCTCGTGAAGAACTCGCCTACCTGCTGAAAGCGCACTCGGAAATCGACCTGGTGGCTCAAGGGCAGAACGGGCTAGAGGCCGTTGAGCTAATCACCGAATACGAGCCGGACCTGTTGTTTCTCGACGTGCAAATGCCCGGCCTGGACGGCTTTGGCGTCATTAAGGAGCTGGTCGGGAAGAAAGCAAAACTGCCGCACATTATCTTTGCGACCGCCTACGACCAGTATGCCGTTCAGGCTTTTGAAGTTAACGCAGTGGACTACCTGCTGAAGCCTTTCGACAAAGGGCGTCTGGCCGGCGCCGTCCAACGTGCCCGGGCGCGCCTGGAAACCCAGGCGACCCCTGCCGAACACTTCCAAGCCCTCCTGCGCAGCGTGCAAGTTCGCTCTCCCCAACCTACCAAGTTGCTGGTGAAGACCCAGAACCGGCTCCTACTGGTCGATTCCAGCGCGGTCATTTACGCCACGATTGAGGACGGCCTGATCACGGTGGTGACCCAAAACCTGGAGGGCATTTCCAACTACCGCACGATCGAAGACTTGCAGGAAGCACTAGACTCCAACATCTTCTGGCGGGTCCACCGCTCCTACCTGGTCAACATCAACAAAATAAAAGAGGTCGTACCCTGGTTCAAAAGCAGCTACATGCTGCGGGTGGACGACCGTAAGCAAACCGAGATCCCCGTCAGCCGGGCCCAGACCAAGCGCCTGCGAGAACTGCTGAAACTCTAGTCAACTCCTAGATCCCCCGGTCAACCAGGTCCATCTCCCAGCCTCACAAGCCGACGGCGGGGAAGTTGCTGCCCTGGCCGCGCGGCCCCCCAGCCTGGGGAGCCGAACCTGGCGTCGGCACCCTGGACTATAATGAGGTTTGGCAGGAGCCGTATCGATGAGCTTGTTCTGGCTGCGTGTCAGTCTGGTGCTGTATTCGCTGGGTCTGGCGCATGCGCTGCTGACCGTATTGACTCGCCGCGCCAAGCTGTTCCGCTTTGCGCTAGGCGCCATCTTGCTGGGCGCCGTCTTTCACCTGGTTTCGCTGGTGGAACAGGCCGTGGCGGTCGGGCATTTTCTGGCCACCGACTTTCACCAGTCGGTCTCCCTGTTGGCCTTTTCCATTACGTGCGCCTTCCTTCTGGCGTACTGGCGCTATCGATTCGAAGCTCTGAGTGTGTTCATCTTCCCGCTGGTATTCATGCTGACGCTGTCGGCCGCTGTGGGCAGTTCGCCTCGGGTAGCGAGCCCCCTGTTGCGCAGCAGCTGGCTTTACCTGCACGTTCTGCTGCTGTTTGTCGGCTACGCCCTGCTGTTTGTGACCTTCGTAGCCGGGCTGATGTACCTGCTGCAGGAGCGGGAATTGAAATCCAAGAAGCCCCGGGCCCTATCCCAGCGCCTGCCGCCCCTCGAGCAACTGGATGATCTGGCTCACAAGACCCTGGCGCTCGGTTTCCCCTTCATGACGCTGGGGATTGTCAGCGGCGCGCTGTGGGCGTCCGCCGAGTGGGGTAGGGGCTGGCAGCTCGATCCCAAGATAGCGCTTTCGTTTGTGACTTGGTTGATTTACCTGGCACTGATTTTCACCCGCTGGACCGCCGGGTGGCGCGGGCGCAAGGCCGCCTACTTTGCTATCGCCGGCTTTTTGGCCGCTGTGGTGACCTGGGGCGCCAACAGCGGACTTCACTCGTTCCGGTAAAGACGATGAACTTTGCCCTGATCGGGCTCAACCACAAGACGGCGCCGGTGGAAGTTCGGGAGCAACTGGCCATCCCGGAGGCGGCGCTTCCCCGAGCGCTGGAGGCGCTGCGGCATTACGACAGCGTGCGCGAGGGCCTGATCCTTTCCACCTGCAACCGGGTGGAGGTGTTTGCCCGCGGCGAACCCTCCGGGGAGCTGGAACATTCGTTGCACTCCTTCCTGGCCGACTACAACGGCCTGCCCTTGGCCAGCATCCATCCCTACCTCTACCACTATCGCGAGCGGGAGGCGATCCGCCACGTTTTCCGCGTCACTGCCAGCCTGGACTCGATGGTGGTCGGCGAGCCGCAGATTCTGGGTCAGGTCAAGAGCGCCTACGCGGCGGCACACGCGGTGGGGACGGCCTCCGGCCTGCTGGAAGAGGTGATGAGTCGCGCCTTCAGCGTAGCCAAGAAGATCCGCAGCGAGACCGGGATCGGTCAAGCAGCCGTTTCGGTCAGTTATGCAGCCGTGGAGCTGGCCCGCAAGATCTTCGGCTCGCTCGAGGGCAAGACTGTGTTGGTTATTGGCGCCGGCGAGATGTCGGAGCTGGCCGTCCGGCACCTGTTACACGGCGGCGCCGCCACCCTCCTGCTCGCCAACCGCAGTTTCGACCGGACCGTGGAACTGGCCGCGCTGTTCGGCGGCCGGGCCGTGCCCTTCGAAGAGCTGTCGGAGACGATCGCGGAGGCCGACATCGTGATCAGCTCCACCGGGGCGCCCCATTTCATTGTGACGAAGAGCGACGGCCCGCGCCTGATGACCAAACGCAAGAACCGGCCGATGTTCTTCATTGACATTGCGGTGCCGCGCGATATTGACCCGGAGCTGAACAAGATTGACAACATCTTCCTCTACGACATTGACGACCTGGAACAGGTGGTCGAGGCCAACCGGCTGGAGCGCCGGCGTGAAGCTGAGCGCGGCGAGCAACTGATCGAGCACGAGGTGGACCGCTTCCTGGCCCACATCAAGTCCCTGGAGGTGGTGCCCACTATCGTCTCCCTGCAGGCGCACCTGGAGGAAATCCGGCGCGGGGAGGTGGAACGGTTGCGCGGCAAGCTGGGGTCGCTGTCGCCCGAGCAGGAGCAGGCAGTGGATACGCTGACCCGCGGCATCATCAACAAAATCCTCCATGAGCCGATGACCCATTTGAAGTCGGTGGCCCAGCACCCTGATAGCCTCAGGGTGGTGGACATCGTGCGCAAGGTGTTTAACCTCAAATGAGCCCCCCGCGCCTGGTGATCGGCAGCCGCGGCTCCCGCCTCGCGCTGTGGCAGGCCGAGTGGGTGAAGGGTGAACTCGGGCGGCACGGCTACTTCGCTGATATCGAAATCATCAAGACCACCGGGGATCGGATCACCGATGTGCCGCTGGCCCAGGTGGGCACGAAGGGCCTGTTCACCAAGGAAATCGAAGAAGCGCTGCTGGCCGGCCGGGTGGACCTGGCCGTGCATAGCCTGAAGGATCTGCCGACGGAACTGCCTGCGGGACTCCGGCTGGCGGCCGTTCCCCGTCGCGAGGACCCGCGCGACGTGCTGGTTTCGCGCGATGGGCGCCGGCTGGCCGAATTGCTGGCCGGCGCGCGGGTGGGCACCAGCAGCCTGCGCCGCTCGGCGCAGTTGCGCCACCTGCGGCCCGACCTGGAGCTGGAGCCCGTGCGTGGCAACCTCGATACACGGCTGCGCAAGTTGGAGGAGGGTCAGTTTGCCGCGCTCATGCTGGCTGCCGCCGGCCTGCGGCGTCTGGGCTGGGAGGCTCGCATCACCGAATACCTGGAGCCGGAGGTGATGTGCCCGGCCATCGGGCAGGGGGCGCTGGGCATCGAAGCGCGCACTGACGACGCGGCCACTCTGGACGCTCTGGCTCATCTCGACGACCGCGCCGCGCGGCTGGAAACAGCCGCCGAGCGCGCGCTGCTGGCCGGTCTGGGGGGCGGTTGCCAGGTGCCCTTCGGCGGTTTCGCGCGACTTCAACCCGACGGGCGCCTGCTGCTCGGCGGCGTAGTGGCTTCTCCCGACGGCCACCGCGTGTTCCGCGCTTCGGGCGAAGGGACCGACCCTGAGGAACTCGGCGGGCGGCTCGCCAAACAACTGTTGCGCGACGGCGCCGCCCAGGTCCTGGAGGAAGTCTACGGCCACCCCGTCCCGGTAGCGGAATCTCCCTAGCACACTCCAGTAGGATCAGCGAAGCTGGCGCTACGACTCGTACTGCAGGAGGCTGAAGACGGGGTAGCCTTCCAGTTTCTTGCGTCCGTTCAAGAATAGCAGCTCCACGACAAAGGCCAGCGCGACGATCTCGGCGCCCAGCGAGCGGGCCAGTTGCGCGCAGGCCGCAGCGGTGCCGCCCGTGGCCAGCAGGTCGTCCACGATCAGCACGCGCTGGCCGGCGGTGACGGCATCCTTGTGGATTTCGAGCGTGTCGGTGCCGTACTCCAGCTCGTAGGTGACGCTGGTGGTCGCAGCCGGCAGCTTTTTTGGTTTGCGCACGGGTACAAAACCAGCGCCCAAACGTTCGGCGACGGCGGCGGCAAAGATGAAGCCGCGCGCCTCCACCGCCAGCACCTGGTCAATTTTCTGTCCCTGGTAGGGCGCCGTCAGCGCGTCCAGGACCCGGCGCAAACCCGCCGGGTCCTTCAGCAGGGTGGTGAGATCGTAGAACAAGATGCCGGGTTTCGGCCAATCGGGAATTTCGCGAATCAGTTTCTTCAGTTCTTCTAACGACCCGGTATGCGCTGCGGGCTGGGGTTGCATGCTTTCTCCTTAAAACTCAATTCGGAAATTGCGTTGGGGGCGCAACGGAGCCGGACTTTCTTCCACCCGCGTCACGCGCGCGCCACGAGGCCCGCGCTGCAGGTATCGCCGCAGCTCGCCGAGCTGCCCCTCGCTGCCAATGGCGTACACTTCGACCGTCCCGTCATAGAGATTCTTGACGTAGCCGGGCAGGGCCAGCTGATCCGCCACCCGCTCGACAAACCAGCGGAACCCGACGCCCTGCACGCTTCCGTGCACGCGGTAGGTGCGCGCCAACAAAGATTGACTCCTTGGTAATTGAGCCATTGACGATTGCTGGTTGGATCTCATTGGCGCAGGTTAATGATTCAGTCGTCAATGGTTCAATTACTTCAGTTTGTTCACGGCCTCGCGGGCCGATTTCAGTGCCTCGGCCTCCACCTCGTAAACTTCCGGTTCCCCCTCGCGGCGGGCGTAGGCTTTGTCGCCAACCTGGCCTATCTCCGCCGTCTCTTTCAATTTCTTATCCCCCCAGACTGCATGCACGTGCAGCACGGGCTGGTCAAGGCCATATTGGGCGGGCGCGACCGGCGGCGGGAAGGCTGTCGCCTGCAGCGCCTTCAATTTGCTGAGCAGGTCGGTCACGTCGGAAGATTTGGGCGCTTGGTTGGAGCCGCTGCCATTCCACTGCTCGTCCTCCTTGTCCAGCACCAGCTGACCTTCCGGGGTTGTGGCTTGGAGATGGGACACGCTCCAGGTGTCCATGTCAAAGACGTCCTTACTGCGCAGCTCCGAATAGTCCTTTGCCAGTTGCGTAGCCAAACGGGCTTCCACCGTGAACAGAGTCGGTCGGCCGGAGCTGCTGCTGTAGCGCGTGCCCAATTTCTCGGCGCTCACGTGCAGCTCGTGCTCGCCGCTCGAGTCCTGCACGCGGAAAATGATCTCGGGTAAGGCCAAGCCGAACCGGCGCTGCTCGCCGGTCCCATCCTCAGCCTCCACCGTCTGCATCTTGGCGTCGGCCACCTGCCGGAGCAGGTCATTGACGGCGAACTGGTCGGCGCGCGCCTCCACTGGAGTTGTCAACCGCCACTGATCCTTCACCTTAGCTAGCTCAAGCTTGCCGGAGTTGTTCTGTAGCCAGGCGCGGCTGGACGTGCCTGTATCAAACTTGAGCACGTTCTTTTCGCGCAGGTCGAACAGGCTCTTTCTGAACTCGTTCTTGACGTAGCTGGCCACCGTCACGACGCGCGACTGGTCGGTGGCCTTGGCGTAGAGGGAGCTCCCAGTCGGCGTATCGTCGCCCAGAAGTAGCGTTTGTGTGCTGCCCGATTTGGTGCTGAACTCGACCGTCACCGCAGGGGTTTCCAGGCCGTAATCGGCGAGCGACGCCGGCTGCTCGTCGATAGTGTCGGTGATGGTGTCGCTGATGTTAAGTCCACTCAGAGTCCCGAGGAGGCTGGATACGGCGGAATCGTCTGCCACGACCTCCCGGGGTTCGACAATCTTCCATATCTCGCCCTCCTGCTGGAGTTCCAGCGGCTCCTCGCCGGTGGGCTGGAGCGTGATGCTCTGGATTTCCTCGGATTCAACGGCAAACAGCTTGTCTTTCTGGGAGTCTTCCCCGGCGCCGTCCTTACCGCGCTCGAGGAAATGCAGGGTGGTCAAAAGGCCGGCCAGCAGGGTCGTCGCGATGAGCAGACCCCGCAGCTTCACGAGTACCTGCGCCTCCACCACACAACCACGCCGGTGATGATGATCAGCAGCACCTGGCTACCCACGTAGAGCTTAACGTAATCCATCTGGGCCACCGACAGGTTGACCCGGCGATCTTCGGAGGATTTGGGCCGTACCGAGATCAGGTCCTCATCGGAAGAAAGCCAGTTGGCGATGTTGACGAACAGGTCGCGGTTGGCGAAGACGCCCAGGTAGGCGTTGGCGGGAAAGCGGGAGCTGCCGACCACTACAAAGCGGCCCTCCTTTTTCTCGCCGCTGCCCTCCCCCTGGCCTGTCCCTCCAGTGCCCCCATCATCCTTGCTCACCGTTCCGGCCGCCGCCACAGGAATGGGTCCTTCCCTCGCCTGGTCGCGCTGCAAGGTGATCGTCGTCATTGCTGGCGTGAAATGGATGGCCCAGCTTTCTTCCGAGGTTTCGAACAGGGTCTCGACCGTGATGCCCGTCTTAGAATCCTCAGCCGGTTCCACGCCGCGGGCGAATGGCATCAGCGTTGCAGTGCGACTCAGCTCGCGGGTGATCGCGTGCGAATTATACTGGCTAATGATGGGCATGGTGGCGTCGGCGCCGTAGAACTGGTTCATAGGATTGAGGTCAAGCACCAATTCTCTCTTCAGCTCCACGTTCCAGTCGGCCAGCAACCCCACCAACTTCTCCGAGCCGCCCGGGGCCAGCAGGAACAGCGCGCGCCCACCACTCTCGACAAAGCTGCGCAGCGCCTGGACTTCGGGTTCCACGTACTCGGTTTCCGGCCCGGCCACCACGACCACCGCACAGTCCTGGGGCACCCTGGCCCGGCGCAGCAGGGAGATGGGTTTGACGGCGTAGTGGGAGTCTTCCAGGGCCTTCTTGGCGCCGCTGAAGCCCTGCCCCTCGGTGTCGTCCACACCGTGCTCGCCATGCCCTTCCACGAAGCAGACATTCTTGGTGCCTGTTTTCAGCAGTCGGATCAGGGTGTTGGTGATGCTCTCCTCGTCCAGCAGGTTGGCTTCCTCGGTCCGGTCACCGGAGGTCACAATGATAGTGCCCAGCGACTCCACGTCGAACTGCCTTGCGATGGCCGGCTTGCGGACCGGATCCACGTACTTGACCGAAAGCCGCGGTGAGAGGTGGTTATAATTCTCCAGCAGGTCGCGGGCGGGACCGAACTGCGTCCTACGGTCGAAGTAGTGAACCGTCACGTCGCGATCCAGACCGCGGACGATCTTGCGGGTCTGGTCGGAGAGGCTGTAGCGTTTGGTGGCCGTCAGGTCCCAGCTCTTAGTGGCGTGGCGGTTGACGGCCCAATTGGCCAGCGTCACCAGCGCCAACACCACTAGCACGTAGGCCGCCGCGTAGGCGCCGTACTTGGTTTGCCGCCGACGGAGCCAGGAAAGACTCGGTCTCATAACCTTAGCCCCTCCACCGCAAGGATTCCAGGGAACGCTGGGTCAGGAACACCCCCAGGAAGATCACACTTAGGTAATAGACCACGTCGCGCAGGTCAATCACACCTTTGGCGAAATTGTCTATGTGTGTGGTGAACGAAATATACCTGCCGACCTCGCCCACAGTTTGGCTCGACGAGTAGTAACTGACCCAGTCGATGACCCAAAGCATCAGTAACAGGCCGAAGGTCAGCGCGACCGCCACGATCTGGTTGCGGGTGAAGGTGGACACCAGCATGCCCAGGGAGAGGAATGCCGCCCCCATCAGTGCCACCCCCAGGAAGCCGGCGGCCATCGGTTTCCAATCGGCACTGCCGTAGCGGAACAAAACCAGGAAGTTGACCAGGACGATCCCCATCATGCAGGCGTAAAGGACAAAGGCGGCCAGCAGTTTGCCCAGGATCAGCTCCAGGTCGCGCACCGGCGAGGTCAGCAGCAGTTCGATGGTACCGCTACGCTTCTCTTCGGCGTAAAGCCGCATGGTGATCATCGGCACCAGGAACAGGCTGATGACGACCACGTTCATCAGCAGGGGCTTGATGACGTGCTCGTTGACATTCATCGAAAATCCGCGCCCCGTCATCTGCGACTGCATACTCTGCTGCACAAAAGCGGCCAGGACACTGTAAAAGAAAAAGCCGAAGATAATCGCCCACATGGCCAGCAGGATATAGGCCATCGGCGAGGTGAAGTAGGTCTTCAGCTCCTTGCGCGCAATCGTCAGGACGTTCCTCACTTCCCCTCCTCCTCGCCCGGTGCTTCTTCTGTTTTCTCCGGCTCTCCGGCCAGCGGCCGTGGAGCGGTCTCTTCATCCGTCCCGGCTTTTTCCGCACCCTCCTGTTTCGCACTCTCCCCGGCGCTTCCCGAACCCGTCAGCTCCAGGAAGACTTCCTCCAGACTCAGGCCCAGGGGGCGGAGTTCCAGCAGGTTCCAGCCGCTCTGGACCACGGCGCGGGCCAGCTCGCCGCGGAGCTCCTGACCGCGGGCGACCTCAATTTCGAAAGCCGGGCGGCGGTCCGAGGGCCCGTGCGGCTGCAACTGGATGACTCCAGTGACGCGCTCCAGCCGCTCGCGAACTTGCGCGGCCGGACCTTCCACCTGCAGGTACAGCGTCTCGTGCCCTTGCAGCCGGGCCGTCAGGTTTTCCGGCGTATCCACCGCCGCCAGCTTGCCCGCGTTAATGATGATGACGCGCTGGCAGGTGGCTGAGACCTCCGGCAGGATGTGGGTGCTGAGAATCACGGTGTGATCGCCGCCCAGACTCCTGATCAGCGACCGGGTCTCAATGATCTGCTTCGGGTCGAGCCCGGCGGTGGGCTCGTCCAAAACCAGCACCGAGGGCTGATGAATCAAGGCCTGGGCCAGTCCGACACGCTGACGAAAGCCCCTGGAGAGCTTGCCGATTAAGGTCTTTCGAACTTCACCCAGCGCGCATCTCTCGACCACGTCCTCTAGGCGCGCAGCCAGGGTTTGCCGCGGCACCCCCTTGAGGCGGCCCACAAACGTCAGGTACTCGGTGACGCTCATCTCCGGATACAACGGCGGCAGCTCAGGCAGGTAGCCGACCCGGCGCTTCACCTCCAGCGGCTGCTCCAGCACATCGAAGCCGGCCACACGCGCGCTGCCGCTGCTGGGCGGCAAGAAGCAAGTCAGTACGCGCATGGTGGTGGTCTTGCCCGCGCCGTTGGGTCCTAAGAAGCCCAGAATTTCGCCGTGCGTCGCCTCAAAGCTGATGTTGTCCACCGCCAGGGTACGTCCGAAGCGTTTCGACAGTCCTTCTGCTTGAATCATCCTCTACTACCTTTTTTGAATCTGTGCACCAACGAACCGGTATTGCCTTTTTGAATCTGTGCCCTGACGAACCGGCGGTTTGGCAATCGTCAGCCCGTCGCTATCACAGCGGCTCCAGTGAAAACCCCGGAACCTAAGAAACAGGTGAGGAACCTATGCTAGTGAAAAGCCGGCCCGCTGTAAAGAGAGCCCTTGAGGGATGGTCATCCGCTTGCGCGACGGCCGGCTTCCTGGCCGGGGCCCTGCCTGGCGTGCGACTCCCTTCCGGGCCAGCATCGCCGACACCACTACTTAGACGGTGGTTTCTCAATTCACTGTCGGATTTACACTTGCGCGCTGCCAGATTGCTGTGCAAAATCGGAGAGTTTCGTTTGCTAGCAGAAATTTCGTGATTGAAGAGGACCCGGAGGAGACAAGTGCAGAAAGGATTGATTGATGGCTAAAGGAACCCAAAGCTTCCCCACGGATCTGGAAATTGCCCGCGAAGCCCGGCTGAAGCCTGTGGCGGATGTCGCTCGGGAGCTGGGCCTGAACGAAAGCGAGTTTGAGCCCTATGGCCGCTACAAGGCCAAAATCTCTCTGGGCGTGCTGGACCGGCTGGCCGACCGTCCCGAGGGGAAGCTCATTGCGGTAACCGCCATCGTGCCCACGCCACTGGGCGAGGGCAAGACGGTAAGCGCCGTGGGCTTGGGCCAGGCAATGAAGAAAATTGGCAAGAGCGTGGCCAACACCTGTCGCGAGCCATCGCTAGGACCCGTCTTCGGCATTAAAGGCGGCGCCGCCGGAGGCGGCTACTCGCAGGTGGTGCCGATGGAGGACCTGAACCTTCACCTGACTGGCGATTCCCACGCCGTCAGCGCAGCGCAAAACCTGTTGGCCGCCATGATCGATGCCAGCATCCTGCACGGCAACCCGACTGGGCTGGATCCGTTGAACGTCACCTGGCGCCGTACCGTGGACATCAACGACCGGGCGTTGCGCGACATCGTCGTAGGGCTAGGCGGGAAGGCCAACGGTTACCCGCGCCAGACGGGTTTCGACATTACGGCCGCCTGCGAGACGATGGTTATCCTGGCGCTGGCAACCTCGCTGGCCGACCTGCGCCAGCGGCTGGGTCGCGCCGTGATCGGCTTCACCCGCGACCGCCGGCCGGTCACCGCCGAAGACCTCAAGGCAGCCGGAGCCATGACCGTGCTGCTGCGAGAGGCCCTCCAGCCTACTCTGCTGCAGACGCTAGAACACACGCCCGTATTGGTCCACACGGGTCCGTTTGGCAACGTGGCTACCGGCAACAATTCCATCTTGGCTAACAAAATCGCCCTAAAGCTGGCCGATTACGTCATCACCGAATCTGGCTTTGGCGCGGAGATGGGCTTTGAAAAGCTGGTGAACATCGTGTGCCGGCAAGGAGGCTTCCCGGTCGCCGGCGCTGTCATCGTCTGTACCCTCCGCGCGCTGAAGATGCACGGGGGGTTGGGAAAGATCGTGGCCGGTAAGCCCCTTCCGGCCGAACTTAGGCAGGAGAACCTGGCGGCGCTGGAGCGCGGCCTGGAGGTTCTACGGGCCGCCGTGCGCATCGTCCAAATGGCGGGCATCGAGCCGGTGGTGGCCATCAACCATTTCCAAGGCGATACGGACCGGGAGATGCGGTTCGTGGTGGATCGCGCGCTGGAGATGGGGGCCGCCGGCGCCGCCGTCTCCGATGTCCATGCCCGCGGCGGCGAAGGCGGAACCGAGCTAGCGGAAGCCGTGGTCCGGGCCGCCAGCAAGCCGGCCAGAATGAAGCTGTTCTACCCGGATGATCTGCCTATCAAGGAGAAGATTGAGCTGCTGGCCACCCAGGTCTACGGAGCTGCCGATGTGCAATTCAGCCCCGAGGCGACTCGAAAAATTAAGCTCTATACGGACCTGGGCTTCGCCCACCTGCCCATTTGCATGGCAAAGACGCACCTTTCACTGTCTCACGACCCCACTTGGAAGGGCGCGCCTGGAGGCTACAAGTTCCCCATTCGCGACATTCGTCTCTCGGCAGGAGCAGGCTTTCTCTACCCGCAGGCTGGCGAAATCCAGACCATGCCCGGGCTGGGCTCGGCTCTGGCTGCCACCCGCATCGACATAGACGAAGAGGGCAGCACGGTCGGCCTGTTCTGAGCACCATCCGGCAGGACCGCGCGCCAGCACTGCCTACGCAATAGAACAACCCCGTTCTGCAGTTCCAGTTGGAGCCGCTAAGGCCGGTAGCCGCGGGCGGCGATGGGCCAGACTGCTTCAATGCGATCGCCGCGCACCGCATAGAGTTGGTCGTAGAGGTTGACGCTGGGGTCGCAGTGGGGGATGAGGAACTCCAGCCGGTCGCCTAGGCGAACTTCGCGCTCAGCCGCAGTGAGGTCCAGGCTGCCGTGCTCGTCGCCCCCCCAGGAGTACTGGATTCCGTGCACGCTGACGCACTCCGGCCCGAAGCTGGTGTCGGTGGAGAAGGCCTTCAAGCCGGCATCTACGATGGCCACGTCCGGCCAAGGCCGGCTGATAACAGTGGCCACCACCGTTAGCGCGGGTGAGAAGTCAGTGTACACCTCGCTGCTCTGCCCTCCGATGAGGCGGTAGTCCACATCCATGAAAACGTAGGAGCCGGCCTGCAACTCGGTGACGCCTTCCAGGGCCGAATCAATGTTATAAGTGCCGGTGCTGCCGCCACTCAGCAGCGGCGCTTCCAAGCCAGCCTTCTCCAAGAGGTGGCGGGTCTCGACCGCCGGAGTCATCGCAGCCAGGGAAACCTTGCGGCGGTCTGCGAACCCGATGGTGTGTGACGCATGCCCAGCGTAGGCCTGCACACCGCGCAGCTTCAGACGTGGCAGGCGCGCCACCTGCTGGGCCAGGTTGACGGCGGGCGGGCCGGGGGCCACGCCCGTGCGCCTGCTTACGTTGAGGTCGAGCAACACGTTCAGGTCCACGCGCGCGGCCGAGGCCGCTTCAGAAAGCTCGCCCGCGCCAGCCTCGCTGTCCACCACCACCATCAGGTCGCGATGGGCAGCAGCCAGTTTCATGAGCCGCTTCAGCTTCGGCTTGCCCACTAGCTCTGAGGTAATCAGCAGGCCCGGGATGCCGTGAGCCGCCATCACTTCCGCCTCGTGCAACGTAGCCACACAGATGCCTGCTGCTCCGGAGGCGATCTGCGCCTGCGCGACCTCGGGGCATTTGTGGGTCTTGGCATGCGGGCGAAACGCGCGGTTGGCACCCTTCAGGTAAGCAGCCATCTTGGCCACGTTCTGATCAAAGGCGTCCAAATCCAGCAGTAGGGCCGGGGTGGCCAGGTCGTGCTTGCTGAGCCTGCCGGCTTCCAAACCGCGCCGGGCTTCCCGTGCCCGCAAGCCGCGCCGGGGACTGTTCCGCGCCAGCACCGGCTGGGCGGCCCCAAAGGATGACGAACCGGCCGGGAACAGTCGTCGGGAACCACCGGGACTGTCATTGTGGGACATTCTTACTTCCTCCCTCGACTGGACATTGTGCCGATTATTGTAACCTTAATATCAGGCGCCGCTAGCCAGATCAGGCGCTGCTAGCCGGCCCAGTTGCCGGAGAAGTCGCTTTAAGGATACGCGCCTTGCTTCGGCTCCCTCGGGACTTCGTGGTACACTCATTGAGGCATACGATGCTGACCCGTTTGAGCAAAGCTGGGGCGGACGCCTTCACCATCATATGGATCGTTGGCATGCGGATCGCGGGCCACACCAGCGCGACCATATCCCAGAGGTAGGTACAGCCCAGCCCCGAATCGCTTGAACGCGCCTTCGCCCGGCTGCGTCCTCTGAACGAAAGGGCCGCCGACCGACTACCTGAGGGGCAGAACTGCAGCTACCCGCTACAGTTTTCACTACAGTCGGGGAAGAGCAGGAGGCGCAATCAGCCAAGTGCCCTGTCTTGAAGCTTGCGGAAGTGGCGGAACGGCAGACGCAGCGGGCTCAAAATCCGCCGCCCCTCGGGGCATGAGGGTTCAAATCCCTCCTTCCGCACCATCTATCAGCCTTTATTTTCAGTTAATTACAACCTCTTTTTCCGTTTGTAGCAAGAATGTAGCAGACTGAACCCGCTCCATCAGGGCAAAGATGCGTTCCTGACGAGCCTGGCTCCACTTCGCGGAATGCTTCCGTGCAACGTGGTCACCGATGCCAAGCACATCGGTTACGTCGGTGATTGTCCCGCCCTTCGCCAGAATCTCAGTTGCTAAAGTGTGGCGGAACCGATGCGCGTGCGCCCTCGGAACCTTGGCTTTGCGGAAGACCGCTGCGAGCGTTCTCTCAGCGATTCCTAGCGCAGCCCGCTTACTGGTGCGGCCATTCCAGAAGAAGTATCCCCTGTCGCAATCACAGCCACGGGGCAGCGGCAAGGCCTGTAGTGCTAGGTCCAGCTCTCGTGGGATGGGCAGTAAGACGTGGCCGCCGGTCTTCTGTGTATAGAGAACAATCCGGTCGTTCTGTATCCGGCTCTTCGCCAAGGTGCACGTGTCAGAGATGCGAAGCCCGGTATGACGGAGTAACAGAACCATCGCTCGCGCCCTCAACCGCTCATAGGAGCTTCGTCCGATTCGGTCGCACGCCGCCAGGATTGTGCTCTTCCCTTCGGGGGTATAAGGCACCACCTCAGCAGGGTTGGCATTTGGAGGCGCTTTGATCTTCTTTGCCCAGTTCTGCTGAACCCACCTGTGTTCCGTTCAGAATGCGAGGAACTGCCTTAGCACTTGGAGTTCGCGGGCGCTGGTGGTTCTTGCGATTTTCTGCCCCGTCCTCGGGTTGTCAAGGACTGATTTCTTTAGACACTGATTCTGAGAGTTTTTTACGCGACTAACGCATACCGTTTGGCGAATACCACAGGCGGCATGTTGAGCGCGGAGTGAATCCGCGTGTTGTTGTAGTCCCACAGGGTGCGGTAGATCTCCGCCACTAGCTCCCCCAGTGTTTTGAAGCGGTTCGGATCTCCCAGGTCAACCTTGAATTTGTCGTAGAACGATTCCTGGTATCCGTTCTCCCAAGGGCACCCCGGGCGGCTCCGTGAAATCACGATGCCGCATCCATCAAGGATTTCAGTGAACGCCATCGCGTCATACTCCCTCCCGTTGTCGGAGTGGAATAGACCCGGGCGCGGATGATGGAGCAGGGCGTTGGAAAGCGCCTGAATGGTGAGCGCGGCTCCCTTTCTCACCGCAACCTGGATTCCCAGGATCCGGCGGGTGTAGAGATCGATCACGGTCGCCACATAGACCTTCTTTCCGTGCTGCACGAACTCGGTGAAGTCCGCTGCCCAGATGTGGTTTGCATATGCGGGCATGAGCGCGAGCAGGAGGTTGGGATAGGTCCGGGAAACCTTGGATTTTCTCCATTTTCTGCCTCTCCTGCGGTAGGGCTTGATGCCAAACAGACGCATGACCCTCTGCGCCCGCTGGCGGCAGAGTCCCAGTGCCGTAGCAATTCGCCGGGAGCCGTAGGAGGGATGGATCTGCAGCTCTTCTTCCAGGCGGACCTTGAGGCGCCAGTCCTTCTCCTTCATTCTTGGGACGTAATACAGGCTCGCGCGGGATATGCCAAGGGCTCGGGCAAGCGCTGATTTGTTTCTTCCTTCGCTCAATTGTTTTTTTGAGTCATGGAGAGCTTGAGCGTGATCTCGCCCACGAGTTCCAGGAGTTCTCTGTTCTGCTTCTGAAGTCGGGAGAACTCCGCCCAGGACGGGGCACCGGTTGCTCCTTTTACCATCCAACCATAGATGCTCCCTTCAGAAATACCGTGATCCTTGGCGGCCTGGGCCACCGAGATGTCTTCTTCCTTGACGCGGCGTAGGATATCGGCTTTTACGTCAGCTGCAATACGATGATGTTTTTTGTTCATATGACACCAGGGTAGTTAATTCCCAACCTCAGTGTCTAAATTACCCAGTCCAGGGCATACCGTGCAGCACCCCATCGCACCAGATGGGGCAATGGCAATTGAAGAACTCCCTCCCTTTGTGGCCATGCCGGCAGCTAGGGGTGTGACGCCGATACATATTGAGTGACATAGTGCGGCGAATTTTACACCCGTGACCTCTGCTGGTGAACTCGGAGCGCAACGGATTCTGGAATCCGCAAGCTGACGTACCGGACAGAACCACGGGGCGGGCCCCCTTGACTCGTGAAGTAGGTAGGAGGATGATATGCGGTGCCCTGGCCAGTGCACGAGCTGCTGAGGCACAAGAACGTTGAGACCACGAGAGGCTACACACACGCCTGACCGTGGCAGGCGAGGGGTTCCCAGCCCTGTGGAGCAGATCGGGCAGGCTCCTTCCATCGAAAGCCGGAGGAGAGCCGGGGAATCATGCGGACCGGCGGTCCGTATAAGATTCCGGACGCATGTCGCCGAATGGAACTGAAGTCTCTGAATCTTGTGAGCAGGTACAGCCATAGGTACGGAAGGAATCGAACAACATGAATCAGTACAAGAGCATCGCCCGGTACTACGATCTGGTGATGGATGCCGGCTACTACGATCACAAGTCGTTGGCCAGAGTCATTCAAGCCACGATCGGCGAACGTAGAAGGGTGCTTGAACTTGGCGTGGGGACGGGCCTGTTGGCACGAGAACTTTGTAAACTCGATTCGTCCTACCATTTTACCGGCGTAGATTTCAGTCCCTCGATGCTGGAGATTGCTCGGGAGCGTCTGCCCAGTCGAGTTTCACTCATAGAATGCGATGTTGCCGAAATGAACCTTGACCGCAAGTTTGATGTTGCCTTATCGAGCGGCGGTACGTGGGTCATAATCCGGTCGGACAAAGAGTTGCTGCTGGGAACACATTTACTCAACCGCGAAAAGGACTTCAAAGGATTGCAAAACGTTGCCGACCATCTTGATGCCGGTGGGCTCTTGTTGTTAAGCGTCCAGAAACCCCATGAAGACCGTGACATCGACTTGGTCAATGGGATTGTCTATTCCCAAAGAATTGACGGTCGCAACGGCACCTCCGACCACTTTTTCATCGAGAAGGGATATTCCTTTAAGAGGAATGGACAACTCCTTGCAGAAGAGAAGTTGACCTTGGGATTCTACAAACACACAGTGTTTCCAGGGATGCTTGCTGATGCTGGCTTCTCACCTTTGGGAATGACTGATACCGAAAAATTCTTCGTGTGGCAAAAGGTGAAGTAGCTCCAGTGCACAACAAGTCAAGCAGGAAAAAGGAGCCGGGCTTGGCTCCCATCCTTGTGACACGGCAATCAAAAAGACACCGGAGGATGGACACGGGCGAAAGCCTGGTACGCCCCGACCTAAACTCGTTTAGCCGTCCAAGCGGTAGTGACTCATTTTGAGGGTCTCCGCCCGAACCTCTTCCTCAGCCTGCTTCGCCTTCACCAAGGTTGCTGGGATGTCGGCCTTTTTGTGGCGCAGCAGGGGGGAGCGACTTGTCCTGAAACGTCCCGCTATGTCCCGCAATGGTTGTCCGTCCAAGAGCGCTTGGTCCATTTCGGTCTTGTCAGCATTGTGCAGACGGCACAAGTTCTCGGCATAACTCCATTATAATCTGGTGGCTGCGCGGGTGTCAATTTTTGTCACTTCTTGGTAGGTCAGTTTCCGGATAGCCAACTATACGTCCAAGTGAACCCGGATTGATAAACGCTAGCCCGTTAGTGGCGACCTATCCGGCTTTCCTGGACATGAGACCCGGCGGGCGATAATCTTTGGTCCTTCACCTCCGAGAGGGACGGCCATGCGCAGGACCTTGCTTCGTAGTGCAGGACTGGGAATGGCGCTGCTAGCGCTCGGGCTGCTCGCTAACGGCGTGGTGGAGCTGAGTTCCGGCCCTGGGCTCGTCCACAAGCCATACTTCCCAGCAAAAGTTCCAGCGGCCAACAAGCCGCAGGTTGTCGAGAACTACGGCAGGCTCCCGAATAGGAAGAACGTTGGTCCTTACAGCAGTTTGGACCGGCGGCGAAGTTCAGCGAGTTTCGGCCGATTACCTCTCTACTTCATCGAGAACCGAGGGCAGCTGGACCCGCGAGTGGCCTACTACATCAGGTGCCCTGGACTGGGTAATTTAGACACTGAGGTTGGGAATTAACTACCCTGGTGTCATATGAACAAAAAACATCATCGTATTGCAGCTGACGTAAAAGCCGATATCCTACGCCGCGTCAAGGAAGAAGGCATCTCGGTGGCCCAGGCCGCCAAGGATCACGGTATTTCTGAAGGGAGCATCTATGGTTGGATGGTAAAAGGAGCAACCGGTGCCCCGTCCTGGGCGGAGTTCTCCCGACTTCAGAAGCAGAACAGAGAACTCCTGGAACTCGTGGGCGAGATCACGCTCAAGCTCTCCATGACTCAAAAAAACAATTGAGCGAAGGAAGAAACAAATCAGCGCTTGCCCGAGCCCTTGGCATATCCCGCGCGAGCCTGTATTACGTCCCAAGAATGAAGGAGAAGGACTGGCGCCTCAAGGTCCGCCTGGAAGAAGAGCTGCAGATCCATCCCTCCTACGGCTCCCGGCGAATTGCTACGGCACTGGGACTCTGCCGCCAGCGGGCGCAGAGGGTCATGCGTCTGTTTGGCATCAAGCCCTACCGCAGGAGAGGCAGAAAATGGAGAAAATCCAAGGTTTCCCGGACCTATCCCAACCTCCTGCTCGCGCTCATGCCCGCATATGCAAACCACATCTGGGCAACGGACTTCACCGAGTTCGTGCAGCACGGAAAGAAGGTCTATGTGGCGACCGTGATCGATCTCTACACCCGCCGGATCCTGGGAATCCAGGTTGCGGTGAGAAAGGGAGCCGTGCCCTGGACTGGGTAATTTAGACACTGAGGTTGGGAATTAACTACCCTGGTGTCATATGAACAAAAAACATCATCGTATTGCAGCTGACGTAAAAGCCGATATCCTACGCCGCGTCAAGGAAGAAGGCATCTCGGTGGCCCAGGCCGCCAAGGATCACGGTATTTCTGAAGGGAGCATCTATGGTTGGATGGTAAAAGGAGCAACCGGTGCCCCGTCCTGGGCGGAGTTCTCCCGACTTCAGAAGCAGAACAGAGAACTCCTGGAACTCGTGGGCGAGATCACGCTCAAGCTCTCCATGACTCAAAAAAACAATTGAGCGAAGGAAGAAACAAATCAGCGCTTGCCCGAGCCCTTGGCATATCCCGCGCGAGCCTGTATTACGTCCCAAGAATGAAGGAGAAGGACTGGCGCCTCAAGGTCCGCCTGGAAGAAGAGCTGCAGATCCATCCCTCCTACGGCTCCCGGCGAATTGCTACGGCACTGGGACTCTGCCGCCAGCGGGCGCAGAGGGTCATGCGTCTGTTTGGCATCAAGCCCTACCGCAGGAGAGGCAAAAAATGGAGAAAATCCAAGGTTTCCCGGACCTATCCCAACCTCCTGCTCGCGGTCATGCCCGCATATGCAAACCACATCTGGGCAGCGGACTTCACCGAGTTCGTGCAGCACGGAAAGAAGGTCTATGTGGCGACCGTGATCGATCTCTACACCCGCCGGATCCTGGGAATCCAGGTTACGGTGAGAAAGGGAGCCGCGCTCACCATTCAGGCGCTTTCCAACGCCCTGCTCCATCATCCGCGCCCGGATCTATTCCACTCCGACAACGGGAGGGAGTATGACGCGATGGCGTTCACTGAAATCCTTGATGGATGCGGCATCGTGATTTCACGGAGCCGCCCGGGGTGCCCTTGGGAGAACGGATACCAGGAATCGTTCTACGACAAATTCAAGGTTGACCTGGGAGATCCGAACCGCTTCAAAACACTGGGGGAGCTAGTGGCGGAGATCTACCGCACCCTGTGGGACTACAACAACACGCGGATTCACTCCGCGCTCAACATGCCGCCTGTGGTATTCGCCAAACGGTATGCGTTAGTCGCGTAAAAAACTCTCAGAATCAGTGTCTAAAGAAATCAGTCCTTGACATCTCGACTGCGGGGGCCCAATTCGCGAGTAAAAACACAGATCGGGCGTCGGGATTCAGGAGTTGAGTATCGTCCCCGATAGGCGTTCAAGACCTCCTCACTCAACTTCCGCCCGAGTATCCCATGTTCAAAAGCGCCATTGACCACTAGATTGGAGTAGCAGACCACGAAATGCCGAGAGAGCCACAAAATACTGTGTACCAGGATTCCCTTCGGGGAAATAGGCCTGGCGCACAAGGCCGATAGTCCCCACAAACGGACTAGTATTTACCTATGTTGTGCCTGGATGGTGTGGGGTATCCCTTGATTCGGTCAGCGGCCTCGGACGACGGTCCAGGCAATGTAGAAAAGCGGCGGTCACAGACCGCCGTTTGTGACATGTCCCGACTGGGAATCTACTGCGGCTTCGGCCGGATCGATCCTTCCGCCGGCCGATCTACCTTCTCAACGACCTTCTGACCTCCTTTCTTCCAATCCCGAATGCCGCAAAACTGACCTGCTTTGTAGCCCGCTCTGACGAATTTCTCGGCAGCACGCGACGCGCGCCCCCCACCCTGTCAGTAGAAGACAAGTCGGATATTCTTGGGGATGTCCTTCATCCGCTTGTCGAGCTCGGCCACCGGGATGTGGATGGCACCGGGGATCGCACCGTCCCTTTTCATTTCCCAGTCCTCGCGGACATCGATCAAGAGGAACTTCTCGCCGCTGTCGAGCTTCTTCTTCAGCTCCGAAATGGCAATGCGTTCCGTCTTCTTTTCCTGGGTCAATGCCGCACGTGGTGCGAATGTCAGAGCTATGATAACCGTCGCGACCACAATGACCACCATTCTTCTGGCCATCCGCACCTCCCACACGATTCTACACGATTCAGGATCATTCGAGTTCAGACGATCGAGGCCTCCTCGCGGTAGACCACAATGCCAGTGTAGCCTACCACCGAGTCCCGGCCTGCCCCAGCGTCGGCGCTGATCGCGTAGCGCCTCAAGGTAGGCACTTGTCCGGATAGCCGACCTACCGTCCAGGTGGATGGATCAACCAAGCCCTTCAGTGAGGATCTATCCGGCATTTCTTTGACAAGGCGGAATGTCACCAACACTCAAGTTGCGAAAAGCTCGGTGAGGTATTGTGGCATTGACTCGCGGGTTGACGGGCGGTCTAATTCAGGGAGTGCTGGCCGCCAGCGGCGCTCGGCGGGTGCACAGCCCCCTCAACCGGGCGCGGAAGGGTTTCTCGGTCGAGAGCCGGGGGATTATGCGGACCGAGGCATCCGCATAACATTCTGGAGGCAAATTGGCGCTCGCATTGGAAGTCGTTACACAGCAGGCGGTTACGGTCGCCACTCGGCACTGGTGCTTTCTCGTTATGCCGACCGGGAAGGGTTTTATAGGTAGGAAGGAATAGGACAGATGTATCGGGCGACCGACACCAAGCTGGGCTGCAACGTGGCCCGAATGGCGCGACTGTACGATGAAGAGTCTTAAGAGTGCGGCGTGTCAGACCGAGACTCTACACCGCATGCGGAGCCTCTCCACAGAAAGCCCGCGCCAATGGGGCAAGATGACGGTTGGCCAGATGGTCTGTCACCTGACCGATGGTTTCCAGATGGCCACGGGCGCGCGGCCAGTCAAGGAAGCCAGCTCGCTGTGGGGACGGACGGGACTGAAGTGCATCGCGCTGTATCTTCCTCTGCCGTGGCCGAAGGGCGTGCCAACGCTTCCTGAGGTGGACGCGTTTCGCGATGGCACTCCACTCACTGAGTTCGCGAACGATCTCGAACGACTTGAACGGTCGTTGCAGGCGTTCGTCGGGTCGGCAAGGGCGGGGCTTTGCGGTCGTCACCCCTTCTTCGGAGCCCTGTCACCCAGCCAGTGGTTAGGCCGGGGGTATCTCCACGCCGACCATCACCTGCGGCAGTTCGGTGCGTAGCAACCTATGTCTCGAAACCTCGCCGCACGGCTCGGTCACTACGACGTCACCGCCAGGATTGGCGAAGGCGTTGAGTGTACGTGCGGGCATACCGTCCGCATCGCCAGTTCCGATGATTCCGGTCGTGTCACGGCGCACTCGGAAATGATCCTACCCTCACCCGTTCAGCGGTGCGCCACTTGGATGTATAACGGGCTTATCGGAAACTGACCCGCCACTCACTTCCCAGTGGTGGGTAGCGATCCACATACCGCTTGTGCCTATAGATCAGAGTGTCCTTGATATAGCGCGGCGAGCCTGGACACACCCTCCGCAAGATCGGCTTCGCTCACAATTGCGTAGCGCCTATAGATCGACTCCGTTTTGTGGCCGGTGAGCTTCATCGCCCAGGAGCGGGGGACACCCGCCCTTTCAAGGGCCCTCACTCCGCACCGGCGCAAGTCATGAACCCAAGCGCCCGGTAGGCCTGCGGCTTGGCAGGCGTTCACCCAGGACTTCCTGAAGTTTTTGATTGGCCGACCATTCCGGTGGAAAACCGAAAGGACTATTTGGGAGGTTGCCCGCTCCAATGCCTTGGTTCTCTCACGCTGCCTGAAAAGCAACGCTTCCAGCTCCGGGAACTTCCCGAACGGAAAGACACGGCCCTCGTCATTCTTCGTGCTGTCGGGCTCCAGTCGGATCGTCTTGGCACCCCAATCAACCTGGGAGCACCTCAGTGGTAGTACCTCCCCAATCCGCCAGCCAGTCAGGTGGCAAAATTCAATCACTGGCTGAACTTCCTCCGGCAGAAACGAGAGCACCGCCCGGAATTCAGACTCCATGAAAAACCTAGCGCGTATGTTACGGACCTCGATCCGAGGAACGTAGGGCTTGTAGTTCAGTTTCTCATCCTTAATTGCCAGGGTGAACATCCGGCGCAAAACCGACAACTCGTACTGAATCGTGGCGGCCTTGACGCCGGCATCCTGGCGCGAACAAGCAAAGGTCTTGATCCGGTCTGTTGTGATGTCCAAGGCGCGTGATAGACCAAAGAATGCGTTCAAGTTTGCGATGGCGTCTTCGGCGCGCCTGAGCGACTTTCGGCTATTCAGCTGTCCAGGGACAAAGTCCTCTGAGCAGGCACGAGGACTGCCAGGTGAGTCTAGGATTGCCTGCGCAGGCCGTTGGTGCCCGCCTTCCAGCGCCAAATTGTGCTTGCGTTCAGGGTAGGAAAGGCTGTAGCAACACACCGGAGGCCCAAATTGGAAATTCCGGATTATGCAGCAAACCGATGCGGATTGAAATAATATGCCCGGCACCGCCGGGAACCCTCTATGGCAACAGGGTCACAGCGCTTCGCTGGGGAAGGATTCTGAAGCGGCTGGGCCATCGCGTGAGCATTGCGGAACAGTACGAAGGCGCCCTCTGCGACCTCTTGATTGCCCTGCATGCCCAGCGCAGTGCGGAGCCCGTGTTTCGATTCCGCGACCGGTATCCTGACCGGCCTGTCATTATCGCCCTGACGGGCACCGATCTCTATCGCGACCTCCGCCGCAAACGGCGTGCACGGCAGATCGTCGAACTGGCCACCCGTTTAGTTGTGTTTCAGCCTCTGGCCCTGAAAGAACTCCCCTCCCATTTGCGGCAAAAAGCCCGGGTCATCTACCAGTCTGTCGAGAAGACAAGGAAGTCAGCTACTAGAGGCACGAAACGCCAAGTTTCGAGTCGGTCGAGTTTCTTTGATGTCTGTGTCGTTGGTCACTTGCGGAAGGTGAAGGACCCCTTTCGCGCTGCCCTCGCCAGCCGGCGTCTGCCGGACTCATCCCGGATCCGAATACTGCAGGCAGGCACGGCGATGGCGGAGGCCATGGCCCAAAAAGCGCGAGCGGAACAGAGCCGAAACCCGCGCTACCAATGGCTGCAAGGAGTCCCTCGAGCGCAAGCGCGGCGGTTGATTGCGTCCAGCCGTCTGCTGGTGTTGAGTTCGCTCATGGAAGGCGGCGCCAACGTGATTTCGGAAGCCATGGTCGAACACGTTCCGGTGCTTTCGTCCCGCATCCCGGGCTCGGTTGGTCTGCTGGGCACGGGCTATCCCGGCTATTTCCCCGTCAGGGACACCGACGCGCTGGTGCGTTTGCTGATTCGAGCAGAATCAGACCGGGGGTTCTGCGGGCGGTTGAAATTGTGGTGCTCTCGACTGGCACCTCTTTTCCGGCCATCGCACGAAACGGCTCGGTGGAGAAGACTGCTGAGCGAGCTGAATCCGCGCAGCCGCTAACTCCGGCCTCGCCAATGCAGCTCGTGGCGAAGAGGTTGCGGTTTGCGGTCAGACCTGGTAAAGAGAGTGGACTTCCCGAATGAACCGCCCAGTCAAGCTCGTCCTGCTATTTTTGGTGCTTGGGATTGCCACCTCCGGGTTTCTGCTCTGGTGGGGGCATCAAGCACAGATTCGGACGCGCACCTTTGAGTTCCAGTATATTACGCGTATTCCCGCGGCCCCAGAGCAGGCAGGGAAGCTGCGGCTGTGGATTCCGGTCCCAGAGTCGAACAGCCAGCAGGAGATTTCCCACCTCACGATTGATAGTACGGTTCCGTACGAGTTGCACCGCGATCCGGAGTACGATAATCAATACGCTTATCTGGAGGTCGACCCGCACTTGGCGACGATCCCCATCGAAGTGCGCATGCGCCTGCAAGTGGAACGCCGCGAACACCGCGTGACGCCGGAGGAACCCGCAAGACAACCGAGCGCACTCCAGACGAAACCCGCCGAGATGTCGCGGTCCCTCCAGCCCGACCGTCTGGTGCCCATCGATGGCATGATCGCGGCGCTGGCCAAGCGGGAAACCCGCGGGCTGGAGCAGCCGCTCGACAAGGCGCACGCCATCTATAACTATGTACTTTCAACGGTCCGCTACGATAAGTCCGGCGAAGGTTGGGGGCGCGGCGACGCTATTTACGCCTGCAATGTTCGCAAAGGCAATTGCACCGATTTCCACGCCCTGCTCATCGGCATGATGCGGGCTGCCGGCATTCCGGCACGATTTGAGATCGGCTTTCCGATCCCTCACAATCAAAATGCGGGCGAAATAGCGGGTTACCACTGCTGGGCACAATTCTATCTTGAAGGGGTGGGCTGGGTGCCGGTGGATGCATCCGAGGGCTGGAAGGATCCCGCCCGGCGGAATTACTTCTTCGGTGCCCACGATGAGCACCGTGTGCTGTTCACCCGCGGGCGCGATATCCGTTTCAATCCCGCCCAGCAGGGTGAACCACTCAACTTCTTCATCTATCCCTACGCGGAATTCGCCGGCAAAACCTTCACGGGCGTCGAGTACCAGTTCTCTTTCCGCGACTTGGCTCAGTAAACATCTTCCGCGCCGCTACCCAGCGGCACTCACCGTGCGCAGGTGCGAAAACCGGCGAAAACATCGCGCCGGTCTTTCGTGTAGAAACTGCGCCAAGTGTTGCGGATCAGCCGTGAGCGAGTGGCCCAGCAGCCGCCTCGGAGAACCTTGTATGCGGGTGTGAACCAGGGCTGCGAGTATTCTTTGTAGGGGTCAACGACGAAGCCCGGATACGGTTGGAATTCGGTCGCCGTCCATTCCCATACGTTGCCGATCATCTGGCGGCCGCCAAAGGCGCTGTCCCCAGCCGCCAGGGCCCCTGCCGGCAGGCAACCGATGCCGAGCGCATCGAGGTGCGCCCGTTCCGATGTCGGTGGATCGTCACCCCACGGGTAGCGGCGCCGGAACTCCGAGATTCCGCCGGAAGCCGGCTCAGCCGCAGCCGCTAGCTCCCATTCGGCTTCCGTGGGCAGCCGGCAACCGGCCCAGCGGCAGTAGGCTTCGGCCTCGTACCAGTTGACGTGAATGATCGGGACGTTCTCGGCAAGCGGCACAATCCGGTCGAAGTGCCGCTGTAGCCAGCCACCGGAGTCCCGAATCCAGTAGAGCGGATGTTCAGCGCCCTCGCTCTTCAGCCAGGCGAGTCCCTCTTCGCTCCAGAATTGAGGCCTGCGGTAACCGCCGTCGTCCACAAAATCGGCAAACTGGCGATTCGTGACCGGCGTGCGCGCAATCGCATACGGCTCCACGTAAACCTTATGAGCCCATTTCTCGTTGTCGAAGACAAGAATCTCGCCCGGTGTGGCACCGAGGAGAAAGTTTCCACCCGGGATGGAGACATTTCCAGGCGCAGCACTCGGAACTTCGGAACCAAACATCCCGGGCACACCCACTGAAAACACCGGTGCC
Organism: Terriglobia bacterium; assembly: GCA_965218055.1. Lineage (GTDB taxonomy): Bacteria > Acidobacteriota > Terriglobia > JAJPHL01 > JAPKYU01 > CBDBKE01. The sequence continues at coordinate 2,286,830 of CBDCKA010000002.1, read as the reverse complement.
GGATAGCCCAGTGTCTGTCGAGTATAAGTGAAGGCTTCTCCGTGCATGTCCTCGTGCATCACTACCAGCCAGTAAAAGTACGCTTCGCTTTCGGCCACATCACCCGAGGGCAGCGTCTCAATCACCCGATTGAGGACTTCCTGGGCGAAGCTCTGGGTTTCGGCGCGCGACAGGAGCGGCAAATCCCAGCGAGTGTCGTGCGAAACCGCGGCAGAGTCCCACAGAGAATCGGCCTGAGAAAGAGTGGGCGGCTTACCCCGCAAGTGCCGAAGCACCCACTTTTCCTGGAACCAAGCGACGTGGCCGATCTCCCAGATGGGCGGATTGATGATCGGCAACAGTGGCGTTTTCAACTGCTCGTCAGTCAGATCCGCCAACAGTTCGAGGCTTCGCTTGCGCGAATCCACCAGCATTGAAATTAGTTCCCAGGACCGCATTCACGCACCTGCCGCTGCGATTCTTGGCGAGGATGGCCGGGAATCTGGCATCAATTGTATTATACTCAGTCCAATCTCTACCCGCTGGAAAGGCGAACCGATGTCTAAGCACGAGTATGACGCGATCATCATCGGCACGGGACAGTCCGGACCATCCCTGGCAGGCAGGTTGGCTGGGGCGGGGATGAAAGTGGCGATCATCGAGCGCAATTTGTTCGGTGGCACCTGTGTCAACACCGGTTGCATTCCCACCAAGACCCTGGTGGCCAGTGCCCGCGCTGCCTACATGGCGAGGCGTGGCGCCGACTTCGGCGTTATGGTCAAGGACCCCATCGCCATGGACATGAAAAAAGTCAAGGCGCGCAAGGATGCCGTAGTACGGAAGTCCAACGAAGGCGTGGAAAACTGGCTCAAGAACATGGAGAACGGCACGGCTTATGAGGGCCACGCACGTTTCGAGGGACCCCACACCGTCCGTGTAGGTGAGCTGCTGCTGGAAGCGGACAAGATCTTCATCAACGTTGGAGGGCGGGCCTTCATTCCGCCCATGCCTAGCCTCGATACTGTGGATTACTTCACCAACTCCAGCATGATGGCGGTGGACTTCCTTCCGGAGCACTTGATCATCATCGGCGGAAGCTACATTGGCCTGGAGTTCGGCCAGATGTATCGGCGCTTCGGCAGCGAGGTCACCATCATCGAGATGGGTCCGCGTTTGATCCAGCGCGAAGACGAGGACGTCTCCGATGCAATCAAGGAAATTCTCGAGAACGAGGGGGTCAACATCCGCCTCGAAGCCAAGTGCATCAATGTGGAAAAACGCGGCGACAAGATCGCGGCGAAGGTGGATTGCGACAGCGACGCAAGGGAGGTGACGGGCTCGCATCTACTGCTTGCTGTGGGGCGTCGCCCGAACACGGAAGACCTGGGGTTGGACAAGGCAGGCATTGAGACCGACCAGCGGGGCTACATAGCCGTGGACGAGCAACTTTGCACCAGTGTGCCCGGCGTTTGGGCGTTGGGCGATTGCAACGGAAAGGGGGCCTTTACTCATACCTCATACAATGACTACGAGATCGTAGCCGCCAATTTGCTAGATAATGACCCGCGCCGTGTGAGTGACCGCATTCCCGCCTACGCTCTGTACGTCGATCCACCGCTGGGACGAGCCGGGATGACGGCAGCGCAGGTGCGGAAGTCCGGCCAGAAAGCGCTAAAGGCCACCAGACCCATGGCCCGCGTTGGCCGTGCCGTGGAGAAAGGCGAAACTCAGGGGTTCATGACTATCCTGGTGCACGCCGAGTCCAAACAGATCCTGGGTGCAGCAATCCTAGGGATCGGCGGCGACGAGATCATCCATTCCATCCTGGATATCATGTACGCCAAAGCGCCTTACACGGTGATCCAGCGGGCTGTGCACATTCACCCCACGGTGTCGGAGTTGATCCCCACGATGCTAGCTGATCTCAAGCCACTCTAGACACCAATCTAGACATAGATAAGGTCGCTGCTGGGCCGGCTGAGTAAGAGTGAGGGCCGGCGCCGGAGACAAGAAGTCGCCTCCGGGGGCGCTGTTTTTGGCACCGGAGGGCGGAAAGCTGGCATCAATTGTATTCGTCCGGAGCAGCGCTGCATCATTTGTTGATCGAAGGCCGGGTCGTCTGGCATCGTTTCAGGCCTCCCTTTCACGGCATCCCCCTTTGCCCTACGCGCAAGCCTAGAGACTTGATCTTGGAGGCCAGAGTTGTGGGCCTCAGTCCAAGTAGCTTGGCGGCTCCGGTCGGGCCTGAGATCCTCCAATGGGTCGCCTCCAGCGCTGCAAGCAGGTTGTCCCGCTCGTGGCGCTTGAGTTGTACGTAGTCCAGAACCTCTCTGGAGCGCTTTTTCGACTCCGCCGCCTCAGTGGAGCTGCGGTTCTTGTCGCTCACGGCGCCAGATAAGTCAAACTCCAGGGGGCCCGATTGCGCCCCAATGACTGCCCTCTCAACCATATTCTGCAGCTCGCGGATATTGCCCGGCCACTCGTGGCGCTGGAGAGTTTCGACGTGCCGGCGCTTGAGCCTCTGTGCCGGAACGCCTAACCGCCGGCAGGCCTGCTCAAGGAAGTGCTCGGCCAGCATCGGCACATCGTCCAGCCGCTCACGGAGTGGGGCGACGTTGATGGGGAACACGCTGAGCCGGTAGTACAGGTCCTCCCGAAACCGCCCCGCTTCGACCTCCTGCTTCAGATTTCGGTTGGTCGCTGCAATGACTCTCACATCAACCTTTCGCGTGCGCTCATCCCCGACCCGCTCGAACGTCCCCTCCTGTAACACGCGCAGGAGCTTGCTCTGCAAATCCACCGGGAGCTCGCTGACTTCATCCAGAAACAGTGTTCCTCCGTCGGCAAGCTGGAAGCGGCCGACACGGTCCCGGCTGGCCCCGGTGAACGCGCCCTTGACGTGGCCGAAGAACTCGCTTTCGAACAGCTCCCGCGGCACCGAACCGCAGTTCACCTTGACCATCGCACGGTCCCTCCTGCGGCTGCGCTCGTGAATTGCGCGCGCGATGAGTTCCTTCCCGGTGCCTGACTCGCCACAGATCAACACGGTCGTATCGGCAGGTCCCACAAGGCCAACCTGGGCCAACACTGTCCGCAACGCTGAGCTTTGGCCGACCATGTCGCCGAAGCCTTGGGCAACCTTAAACTCTTCCCGGAGATATTCGTTTTCCGATTCCAGCCGGCGATGGAGCTGCTGGATCTGCTCAAACGCGCGGGCGTTAGCGATCGCTACCGCTGCATGGTCCGCGAACAGGCCCAGCCAGGACACCTTTTCGGGACTCAGCCGCTCCCGCGTGAATACTCCCAATACACCGAGAATCTCCCCGCGGAATGTAAGTGGGTGGCCGGCGAACGTTCGAATGCCCTCTCTATGCAGCCAGTCGTCGCGCGCGATCCACTCCTTGTCGTCAGCAGTGTCTAACAGGTGTTCCGATCGTCCGGTCGCACCGATACGTCCGACGATCCGGACACCTAATGGAAACCGTTGAAAGTCACCATCCATTCGGTACCACCTATGGCCGCTCAAAGGATTCGTTGGCTTTCCCACACTGGCTTTCAGGTGCAGGCAACGCTCTTGATCCGGACACTCAGCCCGCAGCGCGCACCGTTCGCAAATGTCGCCAGGCGCGGTCAGCCAGATGCGGGCCAACGTACACGAGGCCTCGTCAGTTAGTCCCATCACGATCTTCTGCAGGACGGTCTTCACGCCACGAGCCTCCGCAACCGCCACCGAGATGGACTGAAGCAACTCTAGATTGAGAGACTCAGGTTCGGGCTGCTCCCCCCGGCCCCGGACTTTAGTGTTCCCCATGGTGCTTTGTAGGCCAGTAGATACGAGATTTCGTTATCTGTCAACGATACGTCGTAATTTTAACGACAACTCGTTGAAGGCGAGATGCAGGGCGAAATGCACACATAACGAACTCAGTCACATGTAGCCTGTAAATACCTTTGGCACTCTACGTGTTCTTCCAAATGTTGATGAGTCAAATTTCAAAGGAGAAAAACACATGTCCCAAGCAATGAATCCAACACAACGTCAGACGATGCACCGATCCGTGGAGATCGACGGGTTGGAGATCTTCTTTCGGGAATCGGGTCCATCAGATGCTCCAACGCTCTTACTACTGCACGGCTTCCCGACCTCCTCGCACATGTTCCGCAACCTGATTCCTAGCTTGTCGGATCGCTTCCACCTCGTTGCTCCGGACTATCCCGGCTTTGGGGCCAGCTCCATGCCCAGGCTCGACGAGTTCGAGTACTCGTTCGACAACCTGGCACGGGTCGTGGAGAAGTTCATCGATAAGCTTGGGATCACCTCCTACAGCCTCTATCTGATGGACTATGGTGCGCCAGTCGGTTACCGCGTCGCGGCCAGTCGTCCGGAACGCGTGGAATCCCTGATCGTACAGAACGGCAACGCTTACGAAGAAGGTCTTCTTGACTTCTGGAAACCGATCCGGGCCTTCTGGAAAGAAAAGACGGCGGAGAACGCGAAGGTCCTTCGGGACACTCTGCTGACGATCGAGGCAACGAAGTGGCAATACACCAACGGCGTTCGCAACGCCGAGACGATTGCACCCGACAATTGGTTCAACGACCAGTTCTTGCTTGACCGTCCCGGAAACAAAGACATCCAGATCGAGCTGTTCCACAGCTACGGAACGAATCCGCCACTCTATCCCGAGTGGCAGGCCTACTTCCGTCAACACCAGCCGCCGACGCTGATCGCCTGGGGCAAGAACGACTACATCTTCCCCGCCGAAGGCGCCGAACCATACAAGCGCGATCTGGACAACGTCGACTTCCACCTGCTCGACACCGGGCACTTCGCACTGGAGGAAGACGGAGAAGTGATTGCCAACCTGATGCGCAATTTCCTCGAGAGGAATGTTGTGCGTCAAGACGAGCGTGCCTCCGCCGCATGAAAAACTGCGGCTCTTTCAGGCCGCCGGCATCGAAACCGGCGGCCCTTCGCAAGGAGACGAGACATGGCCCGGCCCATTAGCGACATTGCCTTTACCCCAAGCGTAAAGGCCGCCCAGCAGGAACGAGGTTCCCGAGCCGCCTACGCCAAGATGGAGCAGCGGGGAGGTTGGCACGACGTTATCACTCCGGCGCTGGAGGAGTTCATCGCGGAGCGCGAGTTTTTCTATCTGGGGACTGCCAACGCCGAAGGCCAGGCCTATATCCAGCATCGAGGAGGTCCGAAGGGTTTCCTTAAGGTGCTCGACGAGAAGACCCTCGCGATGGCCGACTACGCAGGCAACGCTCAGTACATCTCAATCGGCAATCTGGCGGAGAACGACAAAGCGTTCATCTTCTTGATGGACTATCCACATCAGCATCGTATCAAGATCTGGGGAACCGCAGAGTTCATCGAGAATGACCCCGCGCTCCTTGACCGGGTTATCGACCGCGACTACCAGGCACGGCCGCAAAGGGTCTTCGTCTTCCACCTGGAGGCCTGGGATGTCAACTGTACGCAGCACATTCAGCAACGGTTCACTGTCGAGGAGATGCAGCCGATCATCCAGCGACTTCACGACCGAATCGGCGAACTCGAAGCCCATAACGCCAAGCTTGCGTCACAACTGGCAGCGGGGATAGACCCTGCGCCCTCCGGATCAGCCAGAGTTTCGAAGCCTGCCTCATCCGAGGCCTTTTCCCAATGAAACAACACAAGCAGTATCCGATCAGCCGTCCTGCGACGGTCGCGGTGAGGCCAACTTTTGCTGTTTCACAGGATTCCTACAGTCTGGGAGAGTGTTAGCAGCGAGGCAGGCTGGAGGGAGGAAACAGAGCAGACAAGTCAGTGGAACGATCCCCAACGAGCCGCGATTCCCACCCAGAAGAGACACGGCGCCCTGAGCTTGACGCGACAGAACAGTGAGCGTAGGCTTGTGGGCAAAGGCGGAATTCACGAACGGACATTCGGCTTGAAGCCGTTTTTGCATGGGAGGAGATCATGAGCGTAACCGAAGACAGCTCATGATGCTGGTAGGGTAGCTTGACAGAGGCTAAACACACGAGTCGCGAATTCGTCGATCAGTGACGAGGCAGTAATGAGGCAGTCATGAGGCAGCGATGAGGGGTGGTGGCAAATGAAAGTCCTTAAGGTCATGTCGGTGGCGGCGGTGGCTGCCTTCGTTTCTGTTGGGATATTTGTCTTCCTATCTGAGCCGAGTGGGCAAGGGCCGGCACAGGCGGCGCAGCAGGGCTCCTCCGCGCGGCCTGCGGTCTTGCCCGATCCGAAGCCCCTGGGACCTATCGAGTACATCAATCCCAATCCTCCGAAATTTAAGACACCGGAGTATCGGGGCGATTCGTACGAGGCGCTGGCGCCGGCCACGCTCGACTTGGCCGAGCGGGCGCGCCTGGCCATCCATGCGATAACCAGCATGACCAATCCTAATCTCGACTACGAGATGTATTTCACGGTCTCCCACATGTCGCAACCGCCGGCCATGCATCACAGCCCCAGCGATATGCACAGTCAGAACAAGTTCATGGAGGTTTTGCCCTTGATGAGAGTGATGAGCGGCAGCCGCCAGAACATGCAGGTGGAAAAGAAATGGATGGAAGTCTTGCTAAAAATGCAAGGGCCGGATGGACTGATCTATACCCCAACGACGGGGCGTGACTGGATCCTGCTCCCAAAGATGGATGTGCCTTCGGGCTCACCCGGGACCGACACATTCACCGAGAAACACTTCTCTCTGGTCGGATACGGGACGGCCCGTTCGCTAGCGGTCCTGAGCATCTATGCGCACAAAGATCCCCAGGGCCCGTGGGCCGACGCGGCCCGCCGGCTGGCTAGCGCTTACCAGAAGATCGTCCTCACCGACGGGGATTACGGACACCTGTTTTCCACTTGGATGTATCCCGGGCGCGAAATCATCAAAGAGGAGAAGCACCCCTTCGATGAGTACTTGTATCTGGCCGGCGCGCAGGCCTGGATCCCCCAGTATCTTGCCATCTACGATCGCGCGTTGGACGATCCGGCCGCATCGAGGCTTGGCGAGAAAATGATGAACTACAACATGTTCAAGGTCGAGTACAACGAGCCCAGCGGGCGCTTCAAGCCGAGCAAGGGCGTGGGCGCGGGGCCAGGAGCGGAGAAACATCAGTACGCCCATTTCCACACGCACTCGACGAACATCCTGGCCTGCCTGTATGTCTACATGCAGACCGGCAACAAACAGCTGCTGGACCGGGCCGTGAAAGCCTACGAGTGGGGAGTCAGCAAAGGCGAAACGTTGGTCGGGTTTTTCCCGATGGTCACTTACGACGAGTATGTCGGCGCGCAGACGGCGGAGACCTGCCAGGTGGCGGACATGGTGGTGGCGGCGGTGACCCTTTCCAAGCTGGGGATCGATAAGTGGGACGACGTCGATCGCTGGGTGCGCAATCAGCTTGCCGAGAACCAGCTCACGCAGGTCGATTGGCTGACCGACGGCCATCTGGACTACTCCCGCTCCAAGACCGACGAGAACTTCTTCAACAATCCCCGGCGCACGACGGATCGAGTGGCCGAACGCACTGTTGGCGCGTTCGCGGGATGGCCGACGCCCAACGATTGGGTTGGAGCTGAAGATTGGTGGGGCGGGAACACTCACAATATCCTCTACACGATCATGAACTGCTGCACGGCCGCGGGCTCTCGGGGTCTGTTCAGCGTCTGGCGAGACATGATTTCCTTCAAGGAAGGCCGGCTCCGCGTTCACCTGCTGCTCAATCGCGCCTCGAAATGGGCTGACATCGACAGTTACATCCCCTACACGGGTCGCGTGGATGTGTCCGTCAAGCGCCCCCTGGAACTGGAGTTGCGCATCCCTCAATGGGTCAAGCCCGGCGAAGTGCAGTGCACCGTCAACGGCCAGGCGCGCCCGTTGTCGTTTGACAGGCGTTACGCGAAAATTGGCAAGGTCACCAAGGGCCAGAAAGTGGTGATGACATTCCCGATCTCCGAGCGCACCGAGAAGCGCACGATCGAGGGTTTCGATTACACCTTTGTGGTTCGCGGCAACGATGTAGTCTACGTCGATCCGCCGGGCAAGTATTTTCCCATCTATCAGCGCGCGCACTACAGGACGGGTCGGCCTCTTTACCAAAAAGTTGTCCGCTTTGTGTCCGGTGAGGATTTTGGATGGTGGTAATTCACGGCCGATGGTGTCCGATTCTCGATCCATTCAGTACCCCTCCGCGTTCACAGGGTTAACCCTAGCCGTTAGAACTGTTTGAGGAAATCTGGCCGAACCGTTGCCACACGCGCTGGGATTTCCAATCCAATTACGGTGCAATCTCCTGTGTCTGATTTGACCGGATCGATGACCACGGATCAGGGCCGCGAGCTTGACCTGAGCGAGCGTGTCCGTCTGATGCGCGATGGCCTGATCAACAACTCGGCGTTCCTGGTCTCGGGGTTGGTCGGAATCCTGCTGGTTCCAATTATGCTGCAAGGCCTGGGCGCCAGCTCGTATGGTTTCTGGATTGCCGCACTGGCCGTGGCCCGCATGGCCGGGGTCCTCGACTTGGGCCTCGGCTGGAGCGTGGTGCGGGAGACCGCAGCAACCGGAAGGAGCCGGACGGGTGAGGAGACGGCCCTTTTCGTCACATCGGTCGGCAATGTCTACGTGGTGCTCGGAATCGTGGGGGCTATGCTCATCGGCATCATTGGCCTGCCGCTCAGTCGCAGATTGGACCACTCTTCCGCGGTTGGCAAGATTGCACCGATCGTGTTTGGCCTTGCCGGACTGGTTTTCTTCGCAGAGCACCTGCTGTTTTTTGCCTCGGCGGTGCTGGGTGGGTTGCGGCGGTTCGATCTTGACAATCGGATCTGGATCACAGTGGCGCTGTTGCGGGCCGCCGGGATCATCGCGCTGCTCGGAGTTGGGGCCACTTTGATGGCTGTTGCTGCCTGGTATTTCCTGGCTACCGCGGTCACAGCGTTTGCCGCACTCCGCGTGGTGGGCCGACTGCAACCGCGGTTTCGTTTACTTGCGGGCGGCTTCAACTGGAGTCCACTCTATGCCCACCTGCGATTTGGTCTCATGAGCATGCTCGCTAACGCGGCTAGCGGCCTCCTCTGGGAGACGATGCCGCTACTCATCGGTGTTGTTCGGGGCCCTGCGGCGATCGTTCCGTATCACATCGGTCAAAGGTTTCCGTTAGCCGTCTCCGGAATCGTCTGGCGGACAGCGGTTGTGTTGTTCCCCGCCGCCAGCGAACATGAGCGCGCAATGGACATGGGCCGAACCAGAGTTGTCCTGGAAGTCGGCACACGTTGGATCATCGTGTTGGCACTGCCTGTCTGCCTCGTGCTCTGGATTCTAGCGCCGAATTTATTGCAAGCGTGGCTCGGGCTCGGGCAAGCGCCTCCGGAGACGGTGTTGGTGTTGCGTTTGACCGCCGCCGCTGTGCTCGCCGACGCACTGGGAACGGCCGCGTTGCACGTCCTGTGGGGTGGTGGAGCAGCGCGGACCGTTCTCCTCATTCAGGGAGCCGCCACGGTAGCGGGCTTGGCGCTCACTTTGGCACTCTTGTCCAGGACCGGTGTCGTCGGGGCTGTTTGGGGAGTTTTCCTGGCGGCGAGCCTCGCCTCGTCCGCGTTCCTTTATCTCGCCGCACGCTCGTGCGGAACGACGCTGTTCGACTTGCTTCGCGGAGCACTCAAGGGTATGCTGCTGTCCACGGTCGCCTGCGCGGCAACTGCGGTTGGCATTACGTACCTAGCAAGCCCTGACCGCTGGGTGGGAGTCGTCGGGACCGCGCTTGTGAGCACGGTGGCCTACATGGTCAGCCTTCACCTCCGTGGGGCCCGGGAAGAAGAGCGGATATTTACCCAGGAAATTCTTAGACTCCCCTCAACGATTGCGCGTTCGGCCTGTCGCGGGATCCAGCGCGCGCTTGGGCGCGTCGGGTGACTGCGGACTAGAATGTGAGAGAAAGCACCATACCACTTCACACAGTGGAGAAAGAGGTGCCGTCTCCCAACTCCTTGCAGAAGACCGGCGTGATTCCAAATGAAAATTTCGGTCGTCATTGCGACATTCAACCGCCGAGACCTACTGGCACTTACCCTACCGACTGTGTTCGCCCAAGATTTCCCGTCTGGCGAGTATGAGGTGATTGTCGTTGTGGATGGCTCCACGGATGGCACCGTCGAACTGCTCCGCAGTTTCCAGCCACCCTGTGTGTTGCATGTCCTCGAGCAGCCCAACCGGGGACAGACCGCGGCTCTGAATGCAGGAGTGAACGCCGCGCAGGGCCATCTGGTGCTCTTCCTCGACGATGACATTGTTTGCGACCGGACACTTTTGCGGGAGCATCTGGCGGCACACCGGGGTGTCGACCCCATGGTAGCCATGGGGCCGCTCTTTGTGGCATCCGAAAGTCCTGCCACACTGGCCACGGAATGGTTACGGGAGTTCTATGACGCTTATCATCGGCGACTGGAGCTTGAAATGGAGCCGAGGTTTCCGGACGACACTTTCCTCTGTCCCAACACGTCCGTGCCTCGTTCGACGCTATTAGCCTGCGGCGGGTTTGACGAGCACTTCATCACGCAGGAGGACCTGGAGCTGGGTCTCCGGCTCTGGAAGATGGGCGTGCGGTTTCGTTACGTGCCCACGGCTGTGACGCACCACATCTATAAAAAATCCGCTCGAGAAGCTGTGCGTGAGGACATGAGATGGTATGGCAGTAGCGATGTACTCCTCTGCCGGAAGCACCCTGATTATCGCCCCCATTCGGAACTGAGGTGGCTTGCAGAAGGCACTCCATGGATGCGGGCCGCGCGTGAGCTTGCCGTGCGGTTGCCTGTGTCATCTGAGCCGCTCTTCCGCATTCCCTTCTGGGCCGCCGAGCCCCTCCGCTGGATTCCTTGGATCCGACGCCTGGGCCTCCGTCTGCTGCAGTATCGGTGCAACATCACACGGTACCGCAGTGCACTTCGCGAGGTGGGGTCGTGGAAGGCTCTGCGCGCCGAGTTTGGGTTGCGGCTGCCTGTGTTGCTCTACCACCATGTCGGACCCGTGGAGCAAGCTGCCAATTCCTGTCAGGGGATTTCCCCCGCCCAGTTCGAGCGTCAAGTACGCTGGCTCGCCCGTCACGGCTATGTGGGCATCCGCCCCTCGGATTGGCTCGCTTGGTGTCGCGCAGGGACTTCCCTCCCTGACAAGCCGGTGCTGGTGACCTTCGATGATGCCTGTGCTGACCTCGCAGACCATGCCTTGCCAGTGCTCCGCCGCTGCGGATTCGGTGCGGCGGTGTTTGTCGTCGCCGGACAGGCGAGCGGGACGAATGCGTGGGACGACGGGCACGGGTCACGGGCCCATCGGCCGATGACTGCCGAGCAAATCCGTGAGTGGGCCAGCCAGGGGGTCGAGTTCGGTGTGCGCAGCTGCAGTGACTCAGCGAGCCTAAACGGCGCTGATCCCACGGAGGAGCAGCTCATCCACAGTCGAAGTGAGCTGGCCAGTGTTTTGGAAACGCAGGTGGTCTCGTTCGCTTATCCCGACAGGCGCTGGAACGAGGTCTTTCAAGACCGCGTGCGCGCTACGTTCGATCTCGCCTTCACACCGCAAGAAGGTTTGAACAGCCTCCGAACCGACCTTCATCTCCTGAAGCGGACCAGGATCCAGCCAGGGGAGTCCGTAATTGATTTGGCGTGCCGCCTGCGCTTGGGGTGGAACCCCTTGGAACCGCTCCGCTTGCGTGCAGCTAGGCTCGACCCAGTGCCTACGCGGATGTGATGGCGGATACCAATCGCCTGCCTCCCCTCTGCTGCGCCTGATGGCCGTCTTGCTGGCCAGTGCGGTCGAAACCGGGAATTTCCCTGTAGCTACTGCACGTCGCAGAGAAAAGCGAAATCGCTGGCGAATCTGCCGGGCAGGATCCGCTCCAAACGGTAAACGATCCGACTCCGCCAACTTCCTGCTCCCTTGTGTGGACATGGGAGAAACGTGCGGATTGAAAAGCCCGCTTCAGGCAGCATCCTGGGGAGGTCCGCGCTTTCAAAGGACTCTTCTGCAGTTGCCGGCGCGCCCCGCAACCGGTGGTATGTCGAGCGGATGCTGTTGCGATTTGGCGCAACCAGGATCAAGCGGCCGCGGCAACAGAGCACCCGTCGCGCTTCTTTCAGAAGCGCTAGCGGCTCGGCGATGTATTCTAAAACTCCGGAGATGAGCACCGTGTCAAAAGCGCCATCGGCAAAGGGCAGCGGCCGACTGGCGTCCAGCGCGACCACCGGAAGCCCGTAGTCGCGGTTGGCAATCTTCACGTAGCGCAAGCGATCCGCGCCGATTACCCGGGTTCCAGTTTCGCGGATACAGTGCGCAATTCCACCATCATTACAGCCTACGTCGAGGACCAGGCCGGGCGCGATCCACTGCAAGATGACCCGCACTTTGGCCTGGCCCGTAGTCACCATCTGTGAGGCTTCGTGCGCATCCCAGTAGTCTTCGGGTAGATGGGTGGGGATCTGCCGGGTTGGGAGAAGAAGCTGCGACCGATCAGGTACGCGTGGCATGATGAGCCACAAGTTGGGATTGCTCTTGAAGCAACTGTTCCAGGTCGCGCCAGCCAATGATTTCTCGAACCCCGCTCCAAAAGGCGTAGTGCAGCTTGATGCGGTAGTCCAGAGCGACTAGGCGAGTCTGGCCGAGCGGGCTGATCCGGGTCAACGCTGCAACAACGCCTCGCACTGCCCGAACCAGCCAAGGGATATGCTGGAAGGCCCAGCGGAAACAAGCTCCCCGCCACGTGGTGTAACCTTTCACCACCAGGGCGCGCTCGGCGTCGGGAATATTGAGTCCGTGCTTCTGCAACAGACGGGCAAACCCTCTTCCTGAAAGACGCGCCTTTTCGTAAAAGGCTACTTCCGAATCCACCCAGACGTGCAGGCCAACAGCACTGGCATCAAAAACGAACTCGGCCCCTTCCCGCTGAAGACGCAAAGCTAGGTCGAGTTCCTCTCCACCATAGGGATCAAAAGATTCATCGAATCCCTCGACTGCCAGCAACAGGTCCCGGCGGAGGGAGAAATTCCCTGTGGAAAAATCGGCCGGTGTGCAGCGAGTCTCCGGCCTCCGCAACAGTTCTTGCGTCCACTGGCTAGCTTCTGCGGTCTGGCGGCGCGCACTGTAAGAAACGGAGTTCTCGTCCGGGATAAATTCTGTATGCCCGATGACCACCCGGCCCGCCGAACCGTGGTGTGCGGCGACGTGAGCGGCGACAAACTGCGGGATCGGCACCACATCGTCGTCAAGGAAGATCAACAGTTCGCCGCGCGCCTCTCGCAGTCCCATATTCCGGGCAGCGCAGACACCTCGCTCCACACGTCGTAAGAAGCGAAACCGGGGAAACGGCGAACCTAGGGAGTCTGTGACGGCAGACCCGTTCTCTATGACCAGCACTTCAAACGGAGGCGCATCATTCTGGGCGGCAAGCCCTTCCAGGGCCTTTCGGAGAGGTTCCGGACGATTCCAAGTGGGGACGATGACTGAAACTTTAACTTCCGAGTTCATGGGCCTGTCGGACCCTCCGCGATCCGCCTGGCGTCGTAAGGTCCGACGGACAGGACTGACTGTCCGGGGCCGCCCGCTGGAGAACGACAATCTGATAATCGTTCCAGTTCAGTTCCATGCTAGCAGTGAGACCCCCGATCGCACATTGGCGAAACGTCTCTCGAAGGAGCAAGTTACCACCCAGCAGCAGGTGGCCCCTTGGGCGCAGAGCCGAGCCCAGCTTCGACATCAGGATGCGTGTTCGGTCAGCGCCGTGCCGGTCCCTTAGAATATATTCCAGCACGTCCGTCAGGAGGATGAGATCGAACATCCCCGGCAGCTCGTCCTCCACCAAGTCGCAGCAAAGAAAGCGCACGTTGTTTGCGGTGGTGCGCTGGGCGGCACGTTCCAGTGCAATGGCACTGATATCAGCGCCTACAACCTCAGCGGCTTCGCGGATCAACATCTGGGTAAAGACACCTTCCCCACAGCCCGCTTCTAGTACCCGCTCCCTGGGCAATTGGCGGACCGCCTGCAGCAGGTACTCTCGCCTCCGGCTCTCGTAGGGGGAACCTAGATAATTCCATGGATTCTCGCGGCGATAAAAGCGCTCAAAGTATGACCGGTTGAAGTAGCGGCGGCCGAGGGAATTCACCAGAATGCACAATACCCGTTCCAGCACGTATCGGGACGCTTCCATCGGCGATTTGCGCAATTCCCAGACAAACCTCGCCAGCCGACCTGATGGCCACGCTCGCTCCAGAGACCCCGAAGCCTGGGCTCGACTCGCTTTCTGGATCTTGACAAAAGACATGGTACGCTGCTCATCATTCGTCGTAGAGGTGGCAACAAATCGAGCAAATGGGGAACCGGCCTTTTTCGGCCAGCACTTTCCGGAACTGTCGGAACGACTCACCATTCCAGATCTGCGAGAAAGAGTCTCTGGTCACGTTGCCCACCATATAGTCGGGAAAATCAGGGCATGGACTCAGATCGCCATTGGGATAAATGCAGACCGAGTTCCAAGGGAAGCGACAGGCGCGGTGTGACGGAGCGGTGTAGGTTGGATCCGAATAGTAACCGAACAGGTGCTCAGGACCCCAACCATTTTCCCATTGAATGAAATCCTTGTATTCGGGCGCCGCCCGCAGTTGCTCGACCCTCGCTTTCACTTTCTCCGCGCCATCCACTCCCTCCGGGCGCACGTACCCTTTCCAACTGGAGGGAGTGCTCTGAAACAGATGTTGAAAAGCGCGGTCGTGGGCCCGGCCAAGCGGTTCGGTAGCATAGTTCAGCTTATGCATGGTAATGCGGTCGGCGCCAGCCGCCTGCACATCCCGTACGAGGGTAGGCAACTCGCCGAGTGCGGAGGTGTGGCACTAGGGTCTTATGGATGGGCTGCCAAATGCGGCGCAACGCACGATGGGTGAAGGATTGGGCGATTTTCCCGCTATTCACAGTCTACTTACCGCGGCAAGCATGTCGAAAGGTTCAAGTCCCGCCTTCCGGACCACGCTTCACCGTCTCATTTCCCTAAAATCATAGCATGTTTTCTGTAAGTATCCCGGATGTAGCCGCGTGTAGGGCCATTCGTTCTTTCTCGTTCTGAGTCTTACACGGAACCCGACGCCAGGGTCGCGAGCGCTCTTTTGACACAGAAAGCAATCAAGGCGAAAATGATTCTTGGGTTCCGGCCGCCCGAGCTAAGTGTCTTGAACTGAGGTCTCGGTGAATCACAAAGAGAAGCCGAATGCCGTGCCGTCGCGGGCAGCCGAAGCCCACGCCTACACCTGCCCCATGCACCCTGAGGTGCGCCAGCCCCACCCCGGCGCCTGCCCTGACTGCGGGATGGCGATGGAGCCCTCGCTTCCCGTGGCGCCGGTCACAAAGACCGAGTACGTCTGCCCGATGCACCCGGAAGTCGTCCGGCAGCAGCCGGGTGCCTGCCCCATTTGTGGCATGGCTCTGGAGCCGCGGACGGTCACAGCGGAGGAAGAGGCGAACCCCGAACTGGCAGACATGAGCCGGCGGTTTTGGGTCAGTGTGGCTCTGGCAGCCCCGCTGCTGGTGGTGGCCATGTCGGAGATGCTTACGGGCCGTCCGCTGCGTCTGGCTTCCGCGCAGACCTTGACCTGGCTGCAACTGGCGCTGGCCACGCCCGTGGTGTTTTGGGGCGGCTGGCCTTTCTTTCAGCGCGGCTGGACCTCTATTGTCACTCGCCGCCTGAACATGTTCACCCTGATCGCCATCGGGGTCGGTGCGGCTTACAGCTATAGCCTTATCGCGACGTTGTTCCCCGGCATATTCCCGGCCTCGTTCCGCGTCCACGGCGGCGCGCCCGCGGTGTACTTCGAAGCCGCCGCGATCATCACCACGCTGGTGCTGCTGGGTCAGGTGCTCGAGTTGCGCGCCCGCAGCCGGACCAGCAGCGCCATTCGGGCGCTGCTCCGCCTGGCGCCAGCGACGGCCCGCCTGGTGCGGGACGACGGCGCTGAGCAGGACGTGCCTTTGGAGCGCGTTCGGCCCGGCGACCGGCTTCGTGTCCGGCCAGGAGAGAAGGTACCCGTGGATGGCGCGGTGCTGGAGGGCACGAGCGCCGTGGACGAGTCCATGGTGACTGGCGAACCCATCCCCGTGGAGAAGACCCGCGACAGCCGCGTCACCGGCGGCACGGTGAACGGCACCGGAATGTTCCTGATGCGAGCCGAGCGCGTGGGCAGCGAAACACTGCTGGCGCGCATCGTGCAGATGGTCAGCGAAGCCCAGCGCAGCCGGGCCCCCATCCAGCGCCTGGCCGATGTGGTTTCCTCCTACTTCGTTCCGGCGGTGATCGCGGCTGCCGCGCTCACGTTCGTCGTCTGGGGCCTGATCGGCCCGCAACCACGCTTGGCGCATGCCATCGTCAACGCCGTGGCCGTACTGATCATCGCCTGCCCCTGCGCGCTAGGACTGGCGACGCCCATGTCCATTATGGTTGGAACCGGGCGCGGGGCCACCGTGGGGGTGCTCATCAAGAACGCTGAGGCACTGGAAGTTCTGGAGAAGGTGGACACGCTGGTGGTGGACAAGACCGGCACCCTCACCGAGGGCAAGCCTCACCTGACCTCGGTAGTAGCGCTGCCGGCGCAGAGCGAGCTGGAACTGCTGCGCTTGGCCGCGAGCCTGGAAAGGGCCAGCGAGCATCCGCTGGCCGCAGCGATCGTTGCGGCGGCTCAGGAAAAAGGCCTCGATCTGCGAAAGGTCGACGGGTTCCGGTCACTGACCGGCAAAGGCGTACTGGGCACCGTGGAGAGCCGAAGCGTCGCTCTGGGCAACCGCAAGCTTCTGGAGGAGCTGGCGCTGGCACACACGGAACTGGGCGCGCTGCAGCAGCGGGCAGAAGAACTGGGGCGTGAGGGCGCCACGGTCGTGTTCGTGGCCGTGGACGGGCGGCCCGCCGGGCTGCTGGCTGTCGCCGATCCAATCAAGCAGTCCACTCAGGAGGCCATCCAGTTGCTGCGACAGGACGGGGTCCGCATCTTCATGCTGACCGGCGACAACCACACGACGGCCGCTGCCGTGGCCCGCAAGCTGGGCATCGAGGAAGTGGCCGCCGAGGTGCTGCCGGAGCAGAAGCACGAGGTGGTGAAGCGATTGCAAGCCGAAGGTCGCGTAGTGGCCATGGCCGGCGACGGCATCAACGACGCGCCCGCGCTGGCGCAGGCGCAGGTGGGCATCGCCATGGGCACCGGCACTGACGTGGCGATGGAAAGCGCCGGGGTGACGCTGGTGAAGGGGGACCTGCGAGGTATTGCCCGCGCTCGGCGGCTGAGCCGCGGGACTATGCGCAACATCCGGCAGAACCTGTTCTCCGCCTTTGTCTACAACTCGCTGGGCGTGCCCACCGCCGCCGGCGTGCTCTATCCTGTCTTTGGGCTGCTGCTCAGTCCCATCATCGCCGCTGCCGCCATGACCTTCAGCTCGGTCTCGGTCATCGGCAACGCACTGCGCCTCCGCCACCTACGTTTGTGAGGCTTGAGGCCGGGCACACCGATAGGTATGGTCGGATTGGATCATCATGAATGCCTCTCAGGGTCGGTAAAACAATGACAGACATTACGAACATCAGAATCATCTACGCGAAAGGTTTTCTTTTTCTTGTGGGGGGATTGTTGGCTTCGACCTTACTTATTCTTCAACACCCCGATAGCAAAATAATTCTCTTATTGATCGTGTCGATATGGTGTTTTGCCAGGTTTTACTACTTTGCTTTCTACGTCATCAGCAAGTATGTGGATAGCAGCTATAACTTTTCTGGGCTATGGTCATTTGCCATTTATTTATTACGTAAGAGGTTCCGCTCACCCACCAATTGATTCGTGCCAGAGTCAGCGAGCCTGACTGGCGCTGGAACGGACCGAAAACTATTTTGGAACTCAGACCTGGACGGTGAGGGTGGTTTCGGTGCGGGTGACGGGGTGGTAGAGCGTATCGCGCTCGACCGGCTCGCGGCCAGCGTCGCGGATCAGCCGCAGCAGCTCAGCCCGGGTCAGTGACTGCGCGGTGGTGGCGCCGGCGTCGTGGTAAATCTTCTCTTCAATCACGGTGCCGTCAATGTCATCGGCGCCGAAGCGCAACGCCACCTGGGCCACGCGCGGCGTCATCATGATCCAGTAGGCCTTCACGTGGGGAAAATTGTCGAGCAACAGCCGGCCGACGGCGATGTTCTTCAGGTCACCAAAACCCGTGGTCGAGGGCAGAAACTCCAACGCCGTGTGGGCCGGGTGGAAAGCCAGCGGGATGTAGGTCATGAAGCCGCCGGTCTCATCCTGCAACTCGCGCAGGCGCAGCAGGTGATCCACGCGGTCTCGGTCATTCTCCAAATGACCGTAGAGCATGGTGGCGTTCGAGCGCAACCCAATCTGGTGGGCGGTGCGCGCCGTCTCCAGCCACTCCTCCCCGCTGATCTTGTGGGCGGCAATAATGTCGCGGATGCGGTGGTGAAAGATTTCGGCGCCCCCGCCGGGCAGCGAGCCCACCCCGGCCTCTTTTAACTTTTCCAGCGTCTCCCGGATCGAGAACTTGGCGCGCCGCGCTAGATACCCCACTTCCACCATCGTAAAAGCCTTCAGGTGCACCGTGGGGAAGCGCTCGGCCAGCCCGCGGACCAGGTCCAGGAACCATTCCAGCGGAAGGTCGGGGTGCAGCCCGCCCACGATGTGAAACTCGGTGACCGCCTCCGTGTAGCCGGTGGCCGCGATGCGCCACGCTTCCTCGAGGGACATGGTGTAGGCGCCCGGTGCGCTCTTTTTCCGCCCAAAGGCGCACAGCTTGCAACTGGCCACGCAGACGTTGGTGGGGTTGATGTGCCGGTTGACGTTGAAGTAGGTAACCTTGCCGTGCAGCCGCTCCCGGACGTGGTTGGCCAGGTAGCCCAGCGCCAGCAGATCCGCCGAGCCGAAAAGCGTCACCCCATCCTGGAATGAGAGGCGCTGGCCAGAGAACACTCTTTCGGCGATCGGCCGCAGGCGTCGGTCTTCGATGAGGCTCAGGTCCATTTGGGGGCTCAGTTCTTTCTTAGCGTTTCTCAGCGGAGGACCGCAAGGTCCAACGCCCAGAAAAGAAAGAACAAAAGGCTAATATAGCCGTTCACGGTGAAGAATGCAGCATTAATGCGCGACAGGTCATGAGGCTTGACGAGGTGGTGCTCATAGGCCAGCAGCGCTGCCACGACTGCCACGCCGAGCAGGCTGATCCAGCCCAGATTCAGGACGGCCGCCAGCGCCACCAGCAGCCCCAGCATCAATAGGTGCAAGAGGCCGGAAACCTGAAGCGCACGCCGGATGCCCAGCCGCTGCGGCAAGGAGAACAGACTGGCCTGGCGGTCAAACTCCAGGTCCTGGCAGGCGTAGATGATGTCGAAGCCGGCCACCCACAGGGCGACGGCGGCCGACAGCAGCAGGATGGGCCAGTCCAGCGAACCGCGGACTGCGATCCAGGCCGCCGCCGGCGCCAAGCCCAGGCACAGACCCAGCATCAGGTGCGTCAGCCAGGTAAAGCGCTTGGTGTAGGAGTAGAGGAACAGCAGGGTCAAGGCCACGGGCGACAGCTGAAAGCAGAGCGGGTTCAGTTGATAAGCCGCCAGCACCAGCAAGCCGGCCGAAACCGCGGTGAAGACGGCCGCAAAGCGCACCGACAGCAGTCGGGCGGGCAGCGCGCGCGTTGCCGTGCGCGGGTTGGCCGCATCCAGCCGCAGGTCGGCGATGCGGTTGAAGCTCATGGCAGCCGAACGCGCCGCGACCATGGCCACCACAATCCAGAACAACTGCCGGGCCGAAGGCAGGCCCCGCGCGGCCAGCATCGCACCGGTCAGCGCAAAGGGCAGCGCAAAGACCGAGTGCTCGAACTTGATCATCTCCAGGGTGATTCGCAGATTGCGCAGCAATCCCATCGGCTCGGAGTCTCGCTGATAACTTGCTGTTATTGCTGGGGGCCGGCGGGCGGAAGCTCACCCAGAAGCTGCTCGATGTCCTTGATGACTTGCAGGTCGCTCTTCTCGGTGGCGACTTCCCTGCCCCTGACCAAGATCGGACGGGCCTTCTCCGACTGGCCAAGGCGCATCAAGCACCGGCCCAGTTCGCGGTATGCCACTGAATAGTCAGGCTGCGCCTGAATGGCCTGTTCGAACGCTACCGCTGCTTCAGCGTACCGCTGCCCGCGCAGGTACTCCATTCCCAGCCCGTAGCGCAACATGTAGTCGTTCGGATCTTCCTCCAGCAGTTCCAGTAGTTCTTCCACACTTGGCATGAGACGGAAACCGACGTGTCAAGATCGATGCGTCAAGAGAGCAGCTTTCAGAAGGCCAGGATGCCTGTCGCCGGGCCTGGCCTCATCGAACTTCTTCAGCCCCGTTCAGGGCCTCGCGCACACGATCCGCCACGGCCCCGGCCATACCCGCGTAACCCTCCAGCGATTCGCTGACCAGAATTTCCACCTGCGGGAAGCGGACGCGCTGTTCGGCGATCAGCCGCGGCAGGTCGCGCCGCAAGTGAAGCCCCACGGTCAGGAAGTAGGGCATCACCACCAGGCGCGAGGCGCCGCGACCGACAGCTTCGGCCACCGTAGCGCCCAGGTCGGGCTGCGCCGAGTCGAGGAAAGCCGGTAAGACGACTGCGCCCGGCATGTCCTCCTGGACGCGGCTGGCCAGCTCAGCGATCCCCTGGTTGGCCTCGGGCACCGGCGAACCGTGAGCAAACAGAATCACAGCGGTCACGGAAGTTCTGTCCCGGGGGGCACCGAGTGGATGTAGGAGCGCATCAGGTCCGCTTCCTCGGAACGGTCAGCGATCTCCAACTGGAGCAGGTCGCGCAGCGAGACCATGCCCACCAGCCGACCGGCCGAAACTACAGGAAGGTGGCGGCACCTGGCCTGCTTCATGGTGCGGAGGCAGGTCTGGACCGAATCGCTCCTGTCCACCACGACCGGGTTGGGCGTCATCACCTCGGCGAGCGGGGTGGCGGCCGGTTCCAGCCCGCGGGCCACCACTCGCATCATCAGGTCGCGTTCGGTGAAGACACCGGCCAGCCGCTCGCTGCCGCCGGGCAGAGCTTCGAGCACCGCCACGCCGCCAACGTTGCGCTGTGCCATGTAGCGGGCAACGTCCAGAACCGACTGCTCGGCGCGCACGAAATACAGTTCGCGCTCACAGAAACCCCCGATGCTGCCCATCAGAAAATACCCCCGGGTTGCGCCTCAGCGGTAGCTTAACACAAAGTCTGTGCTCTGGTAGATCGACCCAGGGGGGAGTGCAACCGGAAGCATGGTGCTGGTGCCCAAGAGAGGACTCGAACCTCCACAAGCTTTCGCTCACTAGAACCTGAATCTAGCGCGTCTGCCAATTCCGCCACTTGGGCACAGAGGAACGAATTAGTTGGCGGAAGCCTCTATATCATTTTTTCACGTGCGCATCGGGCTGTCAACTTCCCCAGGCGGGGCCAGTCAGGGGTGGTAGGTCGGTTTCCGGGAAGCCGACTATTCGTCCCACTGAAACCGGGCCCAACTGAAACCAGGACTGATAAACGCTAGCCCGTTAGTAAGGACCTATTCGCGTTCCCAGTGCCTCCCCGACCAAAGTCGCCCCCCCTGTTTACCAAACGTGGCTTCACGGAAAGGCCATGGCGCATGTCCGCCGAGATCGCAAGCGCTGCAACAAGAGCGCAACCATAGCTGGCTACAAGGCGGCGATTCATCTTGCCGTAGAGCAAATGGTGGCCTCGACGCCGATACCGGCGAACCACTTGACTGGTCACTGATCGGTCAGTTCGACAACGAGAAGGCAAAGGCGCAAGGCGGAAGTACAAACAGAGATTCGGATCTTTACCAACCATGGACCATTCCGGTGATGCCACTGGAGCCCTAAGTTTAAAGATTTACTCTTCGCGAACAAACGATGCAAAAAGCGATCTGACGTTGAGCGGTTTCCTTTTGCTCTGTCGGCGGTTTCTAGAGCACCACACCTATAAAGTATTGTCGCGATGTAAGAGCCATTCGCTTCTCGAAGTCTGTCGGTTGGATCGACTCGGCGACCTTTGTCCTGGCCGTTCTTCTCCGATTTCAAGAGGCAGGCGTTTCCAGACGCGCCACTCAAGTACCACGAAGCCAGAATCCATTTGGGCTGCAATGACCGAGGGGCCCTACCAATCTCTCGCGAAGGAGCTAGACCTCAAGGTCTCCGTGTGAAGGATGTCATTTCCCTAGCCACACGACCATATCCACCTTTGCCGCCAACTTGATCTTCTTGAGGGTGGGGACGATTCTAAGCTTCGTCATCAAGCGTTGCGACAATTCTCTGGCTGCGCTCTCCGAATGCTTTGTGTAGTGGATCGTCGTCCCCGTCTTCTTTTTATTCAACTTCGTGGACAGGTACGTGGCTTGAAGTCCAGCCTGTTCGGCCAGTTCTTTGACTTGGGAGAGGAGCTCAGGATGAGCATTCGTGCTGATCATGACACTGTACGGTCTATCGGTGCCGACCGAGTAGGTTACCGGCTGACCACCAATGCGATGGAGCTCAACCATCTCTACATCCGGCGCGACCGAAAAAGCCAAGGCAAAGTAGACCTGCCCGGGACCCATCTTCAAGCGCAGTACCCTGCCAACGGAGAACGTACCGGTCTCTCCTGGAGAAGGTGTCTTGGCTTTTGCAATACCTCTGCAGGTGGCGCGGGCTTCGCGGCGATTCCGGTGGTAGTAGGCGAGTACGAAATCTGGAGTAAAGACGACCGCGTCGTCCTCGCGTACAGTGGCTGCCAACTTCAGGATAAGCACCCTGAATTTGGACTGGTCTTTGATGGACGAGCTTCTCCGAGTTCCCGCAACCCTAGTCGTCCGGAAGTGGCCAACGACTTTAAGGTCTTTGAGTTCCACCGGTTCTATCGCTGTTGCCGGCTTGGGTGAGAGCACAATTCCCACCAGTAGGGCCCCTACCAGTGTCGTTCTACCTCTAAAGCCCATTGTTGTTCCTCCTTCCTGAGTTGCAGTTCATCCCATCTGGCGTTCAGCACAAGTGAGCATGGCAGGTGCCTTCCGTGGGTGTCTGAGACTCAGCGGAACGGGAAGGCCTCCGTCGGTAGCCGGATCTCGGCGCGGGTGACGAATTCGCCCTCCCCTTTGTAAACGGGAAGTTCCAATCTCAAGTTTCCTCGGCTCCAGAGCCTATGCCCATCGCCCTGTCGCGTCAAGCTCAGATCACCATGGCCTCTTCTGGGTGGCATCGCGGCTTGCTTTACCCGTTCCGATGGCTGGGATTGTCTGTCTCCCGTCCCCAACCCGCCTCGCTGCCAATACTTTCTCGGGCTGCCGTAATTCTCTGGAACGGCAACAGTTAGCCCAGACTAGATAGATAGGTCCTCACTAGTCGGTTAGCGTTTACCTATGCTGCCACGCAGCCTACCTGGCCGTAAAACGCCCTTGTTGGAAACTGACCCGATACCCAGGCGAGGTTGACTGCCCAGGCGGCTTGACTGTTGGTCAAGGGCAGGGCGACAATGCCGAGATGGCGGAACAGTTACACTTGCATCCGGTCCGGTCGCTGCGCGCCAACGCTCCAGGCATCACCGACGTGGATGCGGCTGTACGAACCGCTTTCCAGGCTGCGCCGGAAGCTCTGGCCGGCGTTCCGAAGGGCGCGCCGGTGGCTGTCACCTGTGGTAGCCGCGGCATTGACCGCATCGCGGCGGTCGTGCGGGCCGCCTGCGCCGTGTTGCGAGAAGCCGACGCACGGCCCTTCGTGGTTCCGGCCATGGGGAGCCACGGCGGGGCCACCGCGGAAGGCCAGCGTCGCCTGCTGGCCGACCTAGGGGTCACCGAAGAGCTGGTGGGCGCGCCGGTGGTCTCCTCGATGGAAGCGGTCTCGGTTGGCCGGACTCCCGAGGGGTTTGAGACCTTCATGGATCGCGCCGCCTGGGAGGCCGGACGCGTGTTGGTGCTGAACCGGGTGAAGCTCCACACCGACTTTGAGGGGGAGGTGGAGAGTGGCCTGCTGAAGATGATGACGGTGGGGTTGGGCAAGCTGGAAGGGGCCAGCAGCTTGCACACGAACAGCCTCCGCAACGGATTCCCGCAGGTGATCCTCTCCATGAGCCGCCACACTCTGGCCAGCGGCCGCATCCTAGCCGGGTTGGGCCTGCTGGAGAACGACCGGCACAGGCTGTGCGAAGTTGCCGCCGCGCCCGCTGGCGATCCCGCTGCCGGCCCCTCTGCCAACATCGAAGCGCTGGAGCAGCGCCTACTGGCGCGCGCCCGGCAGTTGCATCCCACGCTGCCGTTTTCTTCGCTGGACCTGCTGATCGTGGATGAGATCGGCAAGAACATCAGCGGCGTGGGGATGGACACAAAGGTGATCGGGCGCAGCGTCCACCCCGACCGCATGCCGCTGGAGGCGGAGCGCTCCATCCGGATCCGCCGCATCTACATCCGCGACCTAACGCAGGAAAGTGAGGGCAATGCCTCCGGCATGGGCCTGGCCGACGCGATGCACGAGCGCATCGCCCGCAAGACCGATTTCCACGCCAGCTACACCAACGCGCGCACCGCGCTCGCATATGTGACCGTACGCATGCCCATCTGTTTCGCGAACGATCGCGCAGCGCTGGACTTTCTGCTGGGCAACCTGGGCTCGCCCGCGCCGGAAACGGTGCGCGCGGCCTGGATTCGCAACACGCTGTCGGTGGCCACGCTGCTGGCCACGCCCCCCTGCGTGGCCGAGCTGGCTGGCAATTCCAATTACGAAGTGCAACCCGCTGTGCCACTGGAATTCGACGAGGCGGGCGAGCTGAAAACCGCCGCGCCGGCCCTGGCCGAAGCCACCCTGTAGTCATGCGTCCGGCCATCATTGCCGACGACCTCACCGGCGCCTGCGACTCGGCCGCCCGTGCGGCGATGGCCGGCTGGCGTCCGCTGGTTCTGCCTGCCGGAATGCTGGGAGGCACCGGTCCGGATTCCGCCGATTCCGAAACTGGGCACACGCTCGTCGTTGTCTCCACGGCCACCAGAAATCAATCGCCCGAGCGGGCAGCGAAGACCGTGGGGGAGGTCGCGCGAGCTTTGTTGGCCCGCGGTGTATTCCCCTGCTTCAAGAAGATTGATTCCACCCTGCGCGGGCCGTGGGCCGCCGAAGTAGCCGCCCTGCGCCAGGTCATCGGGGCGCAGGTAGTAGCCGTTGCGCCTGCGTTCCCCGCCTGCGGGCGCATTGTGCGCGACGGCACCGTGTACGCGGAGGGGGAGCCCGTGGGCGCGCTAGCGCCCGCCCTGGCCGCCGTCGGCATTGGCGACGCGCTGATCCAGGATGCAGAAAGCGACCAGGAACTGGCGGCGTTTGTAGAGTCGGTCGTTCAACGTCGGGCCACGGTTCTGTGGGTGGGCTCGGCTGGACTGGCTCGCTTTGCATTTGGCCAGGCCCCCGCAGGTGAGCAAGTCCGGAGGCCGCAGACGGCGGCCGCGCGCTGGCTGATCGTGGCCGGCAGCACGCACGCGGCCACCCTGGCTCAGGTGGGGGCAGCGCGGGCGGCAGGCGGGGATGCCGCTGGGGCCCCCGTGGAGGTGGTCAGCCAGGTGCCGAAAGCTTTGGAACGTGACACCGGCCTCTTCCTCATTGGCGGCGACACAGCCGAGGGCGCAGTCGGCGCCCTCGAGGTGGAAGCACTGGAGGTGTTCGGCGAAGTACTCCCAGGAGTGGCAACAGGCCGGCTGCTGGGGGGCCGGGCCCATGGCGTCCCCTTTCTCAGCAAAGCCGGCGGATTCGGCCAGCCCGACACGCTGATCCGGGCTATCACCCTCGCCATGTCGAGCCCGCGCAGGCAGGCGGCTGAGCTCATCGGCAATCCGCAATCATGAAGCTTCCCAGGATTGGCATCAGTTTGGGCGACCCTGCGGGAATCGGGCCCGAAGTCATTGCCAAGGCCCTGGCCCGCGAGTCGCTAAGCGAGCAGGCGGAGCTCGCCCCCATTGGGCCTCCTTCGGTGCTCGCACACTGGGGGCTGAGCGGTCCGCGCGCAATTCCTGCCGGCGACCTGGAATGGTCGCGGGTTCAGCCCGGGCAGGTCGACGCCGAATTTGGTCGCGCGGCGCTGGAGGCAGTTCGCGCCGGGGTGCGGCTGTGTCTTGCGGGGGAATTGGACGCGCTGGTCACCGGTCCCATTCACAAGCGCGCGGCCCAATTGGCGGGGATGGAAGTGCCAGGGCACACTGAGTTCATTGCCGCGCTCTGTGGCCACCCGGAAGTGCGCATGCTGCTGGCCGGCGAGCGGCTGCGCACCATCCACGTCACGACCCACCTGGCGCTCGACGAAGCCTGCCGCCAGGTCACCGCCGCTCGCATCTGGCCGACCATCCAGCTCGGCAACGAGGCCATGCGGTTGCTGGGCTTCGAGCAGCCGCGCATTGCCGTTGCCGGGCTGAATCCGCACGCGGGCGAGGAGGAACTGTTCGGAGAACAAGACCGCCAGCAGATTGCGCCTGCCATTGAGCAAGCCCGCGCCCACGGGCTGCCAGTCTGCGGTCCGCTGCCTCCGGATACGGTTTTCCTGCGGGCCTGGCAGGGCGAGTTTGATTTGGTGGTGGCTATGTACCACGATCAGGGGCACATCCCGATGAAACTGGTGGAGTTCGATAAAACCGTCAACATCACTGTCGGCCTGCCGATCCTGCGCACCTCGGTGGACCACGGCACCGCCTTCGACATCGCTGGTCAGAACCGCGCCCGCCCGGAGAACATGGTGCGCGCCATTGAGGTCGCCATACGCCTGGCCTCCCGCCGCAATTCCGTCGAAGCCCGCCATCCTGCGCGCTCCCGGTGAAGGCGCTCGTTCTCTGCTATCCGCTGGTGTGCCTGTTGCTGGGCACCGTGTCGGGCAGCGCGTCCTGGCTGCGGGAGGCGGGAATGCACGCGCTGGTGGTGCTAGCGCTGGGCGCCGCTTTCCTGGCAGCGAAACGGCAAACGCGCTGGCCGCTGCTGGGTGGCTTCTTTGAGCCGCTGCTGGCATTGCTGCTTGTGGTGCTGGTCGCGGGCACCCTTCAGTCGCCCTGCACCGGGCGAAGCTGGCGAATGCTGTTACTGGCGGTCGCGGCGGCGGCTGTCTTCTACCTGGTTTTGGGCTTGGTCTCACCCGGGGGACCGCAGAGAGCCTTCCTGCAAATGGTCCTGCCTGCAACGGGCACCGCGGCGGCGCTCGTAGGCATGACTTTGTACTTCGTGGGCCAAACGCCCAGAGTGGTTGCGCCGCTGGGGCATCACAATTACATGGCGGGCTTCCTGTTGCTGCACCTGCCTCTGACGGCTGGCGCCGCCGTGGCCGCGCGGTCGCATCCCGCGCGCCTCTTCTGGTATGCGGCAACGGCGGCGCAGGCGCTGGCGATCATGCTGACCGGCTCGCTGGCGGGCGTGCTGGCGCTGGCCGGGTTGGGCTTCGTGGCACTTGTTGCCGGTTTGCACTTCAGGAAGACAGTTAATCCGCAGTCCGGAATCCGAAATCCGAAATGGCAACTCGTAACGATACTGGTTCTGGTCGTGCTGGCGGCGGCAGTGTTGCTTCGGTCCCGCAGCCCGGTGGTTGAGAGCCTGCGGGGCCGCGTGGCCGCCATCGTGGCCGAGCGTCGCGATCCGTCACTCTCGCTCGAGAACCGGCTTCGCCACCTGCGGGCCGGGCTAGCGATGGCTGCCGCCCGGCCGCTGGTGGGCTGGGGGCTCGGAGCCACGCCGTTTGCCGCTTCCTTGCACCGCGAGCAGACGCCCGGCCTCAGCCCGCCCGGCGAAGTCTTGCCGCAGTTGCACAGTCTGCCCGCCAACCTGCTGGCTGAAACGGGCGTGCTGGGACTGGCTGCCGTGCTGTTACTGGCGCTGGCCGCGCTAAGGGTAGCGACAGGCCCGGCGGCCATTGCCCTGGGGGCTTACCTCATCTTTTCCCTGAGCGACTACCAACTGGACTTGCCCGCCATCCTGTTCCCACTGGTGATTGTGGCCGGCCTGGCGGTAGCCACAGGCCTCCCAGCCCGTCAGCTAGCTCGTCAGCCGGCCCACGAGCCCGCCCGCGAAAAAGTCGAACCCACTCCCCTGCCCCGCTGGCTGGCGCTGGGCGCGTTGTTCCTGTTCACCCTGACTGGCGCCGTGCTGCTGGGCCGCTCTTCGGTGGCCCATTACTTGTACCAGCGCGGTGATGCGGCGCAAGCAGCGCAATGGGACGCCAACTGCGGCTTCTACGCCTTTCGTGCCGGCGGGCTCGCCGAGCAGCAAACCGGGGCAAACAATCCTGCCCGGCGCTTTTACCTGGAAGCGGCAGCGCAGATGCCGAACATCATCCCGGTGGCCGCGCAGGCGGGCAGCAGCCTGACGCAGGCGGGGCGGTACAGCGATGCGCTGCCCTGGCTGGAGCGCGCCGCGGCGCTGGATTACTACTTCACGCTGGCGCACTTCCATCTGGGCCGCGCGCGGCTGCGCACTGGGGATCGGTCGGGGGCCATCGAGGCATTTTCCACTGCGCTGCTGGTGCAGCCGGTGACGGTGCTGGCCGAGGACTGGTTGGACGCGCCGGAGTGCGATGTCTATTCCGAATCGTTGGAGCGCGCGCTGGACAGGCTGTACGAGCTGGCCGCTTTCCATCCCGAGAGCGGGCCCTGGCGGCGCTGGAACGAGTTGGGCGCTTACCTGGTCGGGCGGCGCAACCAGTTGCCGGCCGGCCCCTACAGTGTGCTGTTCTTCGAGTTGCTGGACAGCGACCTGGCGGTGAATCACAGCCTGATCGTGTTTCGCCGCGCCGCCGCGCCGTTGCGCGTCGCCCCAGTTGTTTTGCTCTCACCCACGCCCAATCCGCAGCCGCCCGCCGGGCTGGGCGTCATCTCAGGCCTGCCCTCCGTCCGCACCCTGGACCGCAAGATCGGTTCTAGGCAGACGCGCTGAGACCAGGCATGATTCGTTTTTGACATGAGAATTGGCAGAAGCTAGTTTGAGCCCACATCTTATGGCTGGAAAGGACTAGAGGTGGCGCTGACCAGACTAGTGGTGCTGGCTTTCTTGCTGGTGCCATTTCTTGCGTCCGCCCAGAATTTCATTTCTACCGTCGCAGGCAACGGAATCGCGGATTTTTCCGGCGATGACGGACCTGCGACTGCTGCTTCCTTATATCTCCCGTCCGACGTAGCCGTTGACCCATCCGGAAACGTGTATATCGCCGACACAGCCAACCACCGCATCCGGAAGGTGGGCCCTGACGGGACAATTACCACAGTGGCAGGTACGGGAACTCCGGGTGGGCGATTTAATCCGCTCGAAGATGGCCCGGCCATCACTGCTCTCTTAAACTCGCCGAGTGGCGTTGCCGTTGACGCCTCTGAAAATCTCTACATCGCTGACAGTGAGAATTACAGAATACGCAAGGTTACGCCGGACGGGATCATCAGCACTGTGGCCGGCAATGCAATTATTGGTACTACTGGGGACGGTGGACCGGCGGACCAAGCCTCGATAGGGTTCGTCTCTGGCCTGGCGGTAGACGCGGACGGCAACCTGTACATTGCCGACCAGAGTCACAGCAAAATCCGCAAGGTAACCCCGGATGGTCTCATTACAACGGCGGCTGGTACTGGGGAGAGAGGTTTTTCCGGCGATGGTGGTCAGGCAACCTTAGCGAAGTTGTGGCTCGCAGGATTTACCTTTACCGATGGCGATCGTAAGGTAACACAAGGCTCAGGCATCACCGTGGACTCGTCGGGGAACCTCTACATCGCTGATACCTTTAATAACCGCGTCCGGATGGTCACTCCTGATGGGACGATTACTACGGTCGCCGGCAATGGAATGGTGGGTAACGCCGGCAATGGCACGCTCGCCGTTGTCGCGTCGGTGACAGTGCCGGTGGACGTGGCAGTCGACGGCGCGGGCAATCTATACATTTCGCAACACGTATCCCACATCATTCGCTATGTGAACCCAGATGGATTCATTTTTACAGTGGCTGGCATAGCTGATGATCCTGGATTCTCTGAGGATTTGGGGAATCCATTCACAGCGAAACTAAATGGCCCGGCCGGCTTGGTAGCGGAAGGAGAAGGTGCTTTCCTACTCGCGGACCACCGGAATCACCGCATCCGGTTTTTCCAGCCAAAGCCGCAGCTTTCTGTTTTGCCAGCGTCTTTCGACCTTGAAGCAATAGCTGGAGCCGTAGATCCGCTCCTGGAGATGGTGACCATAGCCAACACAGTAAGCGGAACTGCGAGCTGGACGGCAAGAGCTACAACGCCAGGCGGCCTGGGATGGCTGTCGATTTTCCCAAAAACAGGCCTTACTCCGGCTACAGTAACGGTGAGTGTGGACGCGTCGGGCCTGGCGGTGGGAGATCACCGGGGTACAGTCATCATTGCACCAGTACTCGATCCCGCTGCCACCGCACTGATCCCGGTTCGCGTCGCCGTTGCCGAGTCCGCACCCGTGATTGGCGAAGGCGGGATCGTCAACGGTGCCAGTTTCTCGGACGAGGCGGCCGTCAGCCCTGGTTCCATTGCCTCGCTGTTCGGCATGAACCTTGCAGCGGGCACCGAGACAGCCGCCGGGCTGCCACTGCCCACCATGCTGGCTGGCACCCAGGTTCTGGTCGATGACGTGCCTGCGCCGTTGTTCTTCGTTTCGCCGCTACAAATCAACTTCCAAATGCCGTTCGAGGTATCTGGCACTACCGTCCCGATAGTCGTGGTCTCCGACGGAGTTCGCGGTCCAGAAGTGATGGTGCAAGTTGAGCCTGCGGCTCCGGGCATCTTCACCGCTGTACCAGGCGGCAGTGGCCCGGGCGCCATCTTAAACGAAAACTCTTCCCCTAACTCAGCAGAGAACCCGGTAGCAGTGGGTTCAGTGGTTCAGATTTTTGCCACTGGCCTGGGCGCGACGGATCCGCCCCTAGCTACGGGCCAGACCGGAGCCAGCGCGCCGCCGTTGAACGTAACGGTAATGTTGCCCGTTGTGATGATTGGGGGCGCCCCCGCGGAGGTGCTTTTCTCAGGCATGGCGCCGGGCTTCGTAGGGCTCTATCAGGTGAACGCTCGCGTACCGGCAGCGACGCCAGCCGGTGACGAGGTGCCGCTGGAAATCGAGGTCGGCGGAGGCATTAGCAACACGGTCACGCTGGCCGTGGATTAACGGCGGGCCAATTCCTTCCTTGGGCTCCCTCAACTTTTCCAGGTGCACAATCCGGATGCGAAGGTTCGATTGCCTAGCGCGCTGAGCGGAGCAGGTCGCGAGCGTGCTTGAGGACGGTGTCGGTGATGCGCGCGCCGCTGAGCATGCGGGCCAGCTCTGGAGCGCGCTCGCTTTCTTCGAGATGCCGGGCCAGGGTGATGGCACGACCGGCGCGCTCCACCTTCTCCACGAAATAATGGTGGTCGGCGAAGGAAGCGATCTGAGGCAAGTGCGTCACGCAGAGAACCTGATGGCCGGCGGCCAGCGCTTTCAGCTTGCGCCCCACAACTTCGGCGACGCGCCCGCCGATGCCGGCGTCAATTTCGTCAAAGACCAGGGCGCGGGCCGGGTTCGGCTGAGACACCCTGGCCCTGGACTGACCAGCAGGCTGCTTGTCCCTCCGGGTTTCGGCCGCGGTGATGAGCGCAAGCATCAGCCGCGAGAGCTCGCCGCCAGAGGCCACCTGGTCCACCGGGCGCAGCGGCTCGCCCGGGTTGGGCGAAATGAGAAACTCCACGCGGTCTGTGCCGGACGCCTTCCAGGACTCACTGCCGGAGGCACCCTCGACAGGTGCGGCAAAAACAATGCGGAAGGCGGTGTTCTCCATGGCCAGCTCGGCAAGAATCCGGGCCACAGACTTCTCCAGCCGCGCCGCCGCGCCCTTGCGCCGGGCAGAAAGCTCGCCGGCCAGTTGGCGGTAGCGTTCTGCGGCAACCTCGAGTTCCTGTTGCACTTGGCGCGCTAGCTCATCCGAGGACGCCAACTCCTCGAGTTGCCGGCCCACCTGGTCCAGGTGGGCCAGCACGTCGGCCAGCGCGGGGCCGTACTTGCGCTTCAGCCGGTCCAGCACCGCCAGCCGGTCTTCCACCTGCTCCAGACGCTGCGGGTTGGCGTCCAGTTGCTCCAGGTAATCCCGCAGGGAAAGAGAGGCGTCCTCGACGCCGATGCGCGCGCTGCGCAGGGTGTCACAGAGAGGTTCCAGGCTGCGGTCAAAGCGGGCCACCTCTTCCAGTGCCCGCAGCGCCGCAGCCATCGAGGCCACGGCGGCGCCGGGGGCGTCGTAAAGCTGCTGGTAGGCGCTCTCGACGGCGCCGTGGATGCGTGTGCTGTTAGCCAGTACGCGCTTCTCCTCCCCCAGCCGTTGCTCCTCGTCGGGCTGCGGGCGCGCCGCTTCAATCTCCTGTTTCTGGAAGGACCATAGATCGGCCAGGCGCAGCTTCTCCTGCTCGTCGCGGGTCAGCTCGGCGAGCCGCGCCGTCGCCCGCCGCCACCCCCGGTAAGCTTCGGCCACCTGCTCGGCCAGTTCCTCGGCGCTGGCGGAGCGGTCCAACAGCCCCAGTTGGGCAGGCGGCAACAGCAGGGCCTGCTGCTGGTTCTGCCCGTGGATGTCAGCCAGCCACGGAGCCAGAGCGCGCAGGGCCGACACCGTGGCCGGGCGGTCATTGATGAAGACGCGGGTGCGGCCCGACAGGTGCAGCTCGCGCTTCAGCAACAGCTCGCCGCCGGGCGCCAGCTCGACGCCGACCTCGTCGGCAGCGCGCCGCAGGTCCCGCGACACCACGACTTCGAACAGGCCGCACAGCACAGCCCGCTCAGTGCCGGAGCGGATGGTTTCCGGCGATGCCCTGCCGCCCAGCAACAGCCCCAGAGCGTCCACTACAATGGACTTGCCACTGCCGGTCTCCCCTGTGAGAAGGTTCAGGCCGGGGCCGAATTCCAGCGACAGCCGGTCAATCAGCGCGTAGTTCTCGATGTGGAGTTGCTGGAGCATGGCAGCCGCCGGGGTTCAGGTCCCATGGGCCAGTTTTCAGGTGCCAGGTTTCAGGTGTCAAATGATAGCAGAGTCGGAGACTCCCCAGTCCTAACTGCCACATCCAGGACTGCTTCGACTTCGACCTGCGTTGAGCCAGGAACGCTACTTATCTGATACCGGCCTGACACCAGCCCTGACACCAGCTTTGAACGCGGCCGCAGGTTTTGTGCTAAGTTAAGCGAGGAGGAAGCGGCAGCGGAAGGCAACCTCCTGCGGACTTGGGCGGCGGCCGGGGGCCAAGCCAGCGGCACTGCGTCTTGGGAGTAAACTTGAATCCTGTTTCGTCTCTGGCTCTAATCGGCGGCACCGAAATAGTCGGCCTCATCGACCAGACCGGCTGGGTTGTCAAGGGCGTTCTGCTGGTGTTGCTGGTGTTTTCCGTCTTTTCCTGGACGGTGACCTTCGCCAAGTGGCGCCGCTTCGGGCGGGCCCGCGCGCAGAGCGAGCGATTCTTGCGCGCCTTCCGGCGAAGCCACAGCTTCTCCGAGCTCAATGCGATCAGCGACCAATTCCGCCCCAGCCCGCTCGTGGAAATGTTCGAGTACGGTTACGGAACCATCCGCCAGCAGACGAAGCCGGCCAATCCCGGTTCGGCACGGCTGCCACCGGGCGGCCTGGCCCGAGTGGAGCGCGCGCTGCAGATTGCCGCCAGCGAGCAGTTGAGCGGCATGGAGCGCATGCTGAGCTGGCTGGCAACCACGGGTGTGGTTGCGCCGTTTATTGGTCTGTTCGGGACTGTCTGGGGCGTCATGGATTCTTTTCACGGGCTGGGGACGGCCGGTGGGGCCAGTCTGCGCGCCGTGGCTCCGGGAATCTCCGAGGCCCTGGTGGCTACCGCGGCCGGGCTGTTCGTGGCCATCCCCGCGGTGATCGCCTACAACCACTTCCTTCACGTGCTGCGAGATTTTGGGTCGCGCATGGACAGCTTTGCTCTGGAATTCCTGAACGTGGTGGAACACGATCAGGCCGGCTAACAGGGGATGGGGGCACACGATGGCTTTCACCAACCCACGGGGACGCACGCAAAGTTCGCTCGCCGATATCAACGTCACCCCGTTTGTGGACGTCATGCTGGTGCTGCTGATCATCTTTATGGTGACGGCGCCAGTGATTCAGTCGGGCATCGACGTCGAGCTGCCGCAAACGCGCACGGTCCGCGAGATCACCCAGGAGCGCGTCGTCGTTTCCATTGACCGGCAGCAGCGGCTGTTTGTTGGCCCCCAGCCGGTCAACGTGAACGCCCTGGGCGAGCGGCTGAAGCGGCTGCTACGTGACCCGGAACGCCAGGCGGTCTTCCTTCGGTCCGACAAAGAAGTCCCCTTCGGCGTGGTGGCCACCGTGATCGACGAGATGTACCTGGCCGGGATCACGAATATCTCGGTGGTGACGAAACCGCTGGAGAAGTCGCCAGCGTCAAAACGCAGATGAAGTTGCAAATCCGATTCGGGGGCAAGAGCGCGCCCGCTGTGGACAAAGCGGAAAACCTGAGGGCACCGCTAGGCGCCTCGGTGGTCTTTCACAGCATGATTTTCGCCGTAGCGCTGTTTGGCGGTGCGCTGGTCCCGCCCCACCACGGGCAGCAATGGGGTGAAGCAGGCTTCGGCGGGGGGAGGTCGGTCCCGGTGAACCTGTCTCCGAGCGTTCCGTTGACGCGCACCGTCGGGCCGCGCAACCCGGTGGCCTCCGACACTCAGGAGCTGCACCCGGCACAGCCCGAGCCGCCGAAAAAAGTGCCGCCGCCATCCCCAGCGCGGGATTTCCAGTTGAGTGAGCAAGACTGGAAGAAGAAGCTGGCCGAGCTGGAGCGGCGCCAGGCAAGCAAGGAGCTGGCGCAATTGAGGGGCGAGCTTCCGGAAGGGGCGATTCCCGGCACCACCAGCAGCGGACGCGCCTCGTCGCCGATGTACGGGATGGCCACCGGGCAAGGCGCCGGGGGTATCGGCTTCGGCGGGCAGTTCGGGGTCCTCTACGGCTGGTACGTGCGTGCGGTGCGAGGCTGTATCGCGCGCCATTGGGACCGCAGCCGGATTAATGCGTCGATTCGCTCGGCGCCGCGTGTGTACGTTGAATTTAATATCTTGCGGGACGGGACCATGGGGGGCGAACGCATCAGCACATCCAGCAGCATTCCGTCCATTGACCGCGAGGCGCTACGGGCCGTGCAGGCCTGCAGCGGCCGGCGCGACGTGGGCGCCGACGCGCATTTGCCTGAGTTGCCGCGGGATTACCCTGGCTCCAGCGTGCACGTGGAAGTATGGTTCGAGTTCCGCAAATGAAAATAGCATCGAGTGAGCTACCGGCGCGCAGCAATCAACACCAAATGCGTAGTAAGCAACAGAAGATGCGCAATAATCAACGGCGGATGGGGAGATCATGCGGCATCGCCTTTGCCGTTGCGGCCGTGGTCCTATCGCTGGTGTGGCTGCAGGCAGGGGCCGCGCCGAGCGCCACGTACGCTGCGCTTCGCGCGCCGCAAATCGGCTCCCAGCGCCAGGACGTCATCCGCTTTGGCATTGACTTGAGGCTGGAGCCGCTGAAGCTGGCAGTGGCTGACTTTCGAACCGGTGGCAGCGAGGCAGCGCCGTTGGTCCGCGTCTTTAACGAAGTGCTTTGGAACGATCTGGACCACGCCGGCATTTTCGCCCTGGTGAGCAAGAGCTTCTACCCGCCGACGATTCCTGGGAGCCGCGAAGACCTGCAGGATGCCACAGCCCTGTTGGTCTGGGCCGAGCCGCCGGTCAACGCTGAGATGCTGGCCTTCGGCAACGGGACCGTCGTCGACGGGCGACTGAGGATTGAAGGCTATCTGTACGACCTGCGGGAGTCCCTCCGCCCGGAAGTCCTGGCCCGCCGATACACCGACGAGCCCACCGAGGCGGCGGCCCGGGTGATTGCGCATCGTTTCGCCAACGCCATCGTGGAACGGCTCGGCGGCGGGCTGCCGGGCATCGCCGACTCCAAGATCTATTTCTGCCGCAGGGTCCGCCGGGACGTTAAGGAAATCTGGGTCATGGACTACGATGGAGCGAACCAGCGCCCGGTCACCGCCTATCGCTCCCTGGCGCTGACTCCCGACGTCTCGCCCGATGGCAGCCGGCTGGCCTTCACCAGCTATTCAGAACGTTTCCCGCGAATCTTCGTGTTGTTGCTGGAGAGCGGGCGCCGCCTGAGCTTTCACAACACTCGCAGTGGGCTGAACACTACCCCTGCCTGGTCCCCCGACGGCCGCAGGATTGCCCTGTCGTCCTCGCTGAGCGGAAATCCGGAGATCTATGTGGCCAACGCCAATGGGACGAGCCCGCACCGCCTGACCCACTCGCGGGGAGTGGATATCTCCCCGGCGTGGAACCCCAAGACGGGAGCGCAGCTCGCCTTCGTCAGTGGGCGGGGCGGGGTGCCGCAGATCTACCTGATGGACGACGACGGGTCCAATGTGGAGCGTCTGACCTCCGGTGGAGGCGACGCGGTCAATCCGGCCTGGGCGCCCAACGGAAAGACGCTGGCCTTTTCCTGGACCCGTGGCTATGCCCCTGGCAATTACAATATTTTTCTGATGGATGTGGCCAGTCGCGAAGTGGTACAGTTGACCCACGGCGCCGGACGCAACGAGCACCCCCGGTTCTCTCCAGACGGCCGGCACATTGTTTTCGAGTCGAGCCGCCGAGGGGGCAAGCAGATTTTTACTATGTTGGCGGACGGAACCAGGGTCCGGGCTTTGACGCGGGATGGCAAAAACACGGCCCCTGTTTGGAGCGCGCGCTAGGGCCGTGCTGTGGGAATGGTTTTATACGGGTTTTTGGGGAATCCTTTCCGTGGCGGGCGGAGATTTGCTTCGGCACCGCCGGAGCTGCTATCTCCGTTGCGCGCGAACAAGCTGGCAGGTGAGAAGGCCGCAGAGTAAAGCCGGCGGCTGGCAAGTCTCCCTGTAAACAGGTCTGAAGGGCGCCACACTGGAAGCCGCCCTCATATACCGACCCAGGGTCTGCGACCAGGTGGAGTTCCAGGGGATGCAAGATTTATGGGATGGCGTTCAGTCCGTCCAAATCGCATGGAGGAAAAAAAAGAATGAGACGCAAATACCCCCCGGCCCTAAGCTTTCTTCTCTTGTTGGTTCTATTCGTGGGGGCAGGCTGTAAGAAGAAAGAGCCACCACCCCCGCCGCCCCCCCCGGCTAAGGTGACTCCGGCCCCGACGGTGAGTTTGACGGCGACGCCAACCAGCATCGAGAGCGGACAGTCCAGCACGCTGGAGTGGAGTTCCACCGAGGCCACGGCGCTGACGTTAGAACCGGCCCTAGGCACAGTGCCTCCCAAGGGCACGATGACCGTCTCGCCGCGCGAGTCACTGACCTATACCCTGAACGCCGAAGGGCCTGGCGGAAAGGCCCAGGCCAGCGTGCGGGTCACGGTGACCGCCAAGCCGCCGCCGCCAAAACCCAAACCGGTCGAGGAGGACATCGGCGCCTCGTTCAAGAAGAATGTGCGGGACGTTTACTTCGACTATGACAAGTATGACATCCGCTCTGACGCCGTGTCGGTGCTGCAAGCCAACGCCGACTGGTTGCGCGGTCATCCGAAGGCGAACATCGTGATCGAAGGCCATTGCGATGAGCGCGGCTCAGCCGAGTACAACCTGGGCTTGGGCGATCGGCGCGCCAGCAGCACCAGGGACTACCTGATTTCACTGGGTATCAGCGGCAGCCGAGTCCGCACCATCAGCTACGGCAAGGAGCGGCAGCAGTGCACTGAGGCCACCGAGGACTGCTGGCAGCGCAACCGCCGGGGCCACTTTGTTCTGGCCCGCTGAGGTGGAACACAAGACGGCCGGAGGCGCCAGAGAGGTGAAACCTGGCGCCTGCCAGCCGCAGTCTTAAGGAGAGGACCATGAGAGTGCTGGGAGCCATCTTAGTGGCGGTGCTCGTGGTGGTGTTCCTACCCACCCCGGCCTACCCTGTCGCCAAGGAGATTATCCGAATCGAGGCGGCAGTGGCCCGGCTGGAGGCGGACATGCGCGACATGCGGAGCACGTTTCACGAGCGCATGGGAATGATGCGCCAGCTCATGGAGCAGACTACCGACGCGATTAACAAGCTCAATGTGGTGACCGAACAGGTGCAACTTTCCATCCAGGGCAGCGTAGCCGCCCAGGGCTCCAAAGTGGATTCGGTCACCGACAACGTCCAGGGGTTGCAGGACTCCCTGGAAGATGTGAAGGCGCGGCTGTCCAAGCTGTCCGAGCAGATGGCACAGGTGCGCAACTCCGTTGAGACGCTACAAACGTCGACCCCCGGGGCGGGCGCGCCCCCACAGGACCCTGAGGCGCTCTACCAAAATGCGCTGCGCGACCTGCAAAGCGGGAACCTGGATTTGTCCCTCCAGCAGTTCCAGGACTACCTCCGCTACTACCCGGAGACGGATAAAGCCGGCAACGCCCAGTTCTATATCGGCGAAGTGTTCTATCGTCAGGGCAAGCTACGCGATGCGATCAAAGCGTACGACGTAGTGCTGGAACGCTACCCGAAGGGCAACAAGACCGCCGGCACCCACCTCAAGAAAGGCTTCGCCCTGCTGGAACTGAAGCAGCGCTCAGCCGGAGTCCGCGAACTGCGCCAGCTGATCCGCCGTTTCCCGCGCAGCGACGAGGCCAAGCTGGCGCGCCAACGCCTGCGCCGCCCCTGAGAGCCACCATCTCGCCGGACCCCAGCTAGCCCGTCTGCCCCCGCCCTGGCTTCCGGGGTGGGTGGTATGCCGGAGTGGTGGGGTGTTTGTCATACCCCGAAGCTTCCGCTATACTCGCGTTCCAAACCGTGGCGCCCGGTGCAGGTGGAAGAGCTCCTGGCCGCCGCCCGAACAACGGCGCTACGAGGCAAGGAGAGGACCCTATGGCACGAAGCGTAAATAAAGCCATTCTGCTGGGAAATCTGGGAAAGGACGCCGAGTTGAGCTACCTGCCCTCCGGCCAGGCGGTCTCCAAGTTCAGCCTGGCCACCAACCGCCGCTTCAAAGACAAAGCCGGCGAGTGGCAGGATGAGACGGAGTGGCACAACATTGTGGTCTGGGGCAAGACGGCGGAGAGCCTGACTCAGTACCTGACCAAGGGACAGAAGGTGTACGTGGAAGGGCGCATCCGGTCCCGCACCTGGGAAGGGCGGGACGGCAGCAAGCATTTCACCACCGAAATCAATGCCAACGACGTGGTCCTGGCCAGCGGGCGGAGCACCGAAGAAAGCTCAGCGCAGCACGCACAGTCGCGCCAGGCGAGCCCCGCCACTGCGCCTCCGGCGCAACCCTCGGAGGAAGGAATCTCACCCGAGATCACCGACGACGACATTCCTTTCTAGATAGACAGACCTGCGCTCAGCGCATCGGGCCACAAACGAGCAGGCTCTTTTCCG
This sequence comes from Terriglobia bacterium, assembly GCA_965218055.1. Lineage (GTDB taxonomy): Bacteria > Acidobacteriota > Terriglobia > JAJPHL01 > JAPKYU01 > CBDBKE01. The sequence continues at coordinate 2,247,441 of CBDCKA010000002.1, read as the reverse complement.
CCTTCGGTTGACGTTAGCACCTCCCACGCCAGCGCCTCCCGCAACGCCACCGCGGCCTTAGTGCGGCTGGCTGGAATAGTGACTTCCATCTGCCGGAGGCGTCCCCGATGGCCCAAAAGTACTCGGTAACAGTGTAACTGCCAGCCTATTGGCTGCCTGGGGTCGCTGCGTTTAACTAGTTTGGTCCAGCAGCAAGCGCAACGAGAACGGGAATTTTGAATTCGGTGTGGAACTTGCCGAGGCCGAAAGTCTGTGGGGGGGCATATTCCCGCCGCAGTGTTTTCCAGCACCTTGATGGCTCTCGATGAATGCCCCGCGGTTCAGAAGTCGGTACGCAGCCGGAGGGCGAAGCTGCGCGGCGGGGCCAACGCCGTGCCGGAGAACAATCCGGCGAAATTGATTACGTTCAGGCGGTTGGTGAGGTTCAACACATCGAGTTGGAGCCGCACCGAGCGGTTGTCGCGGCTCCACAGGTCTACTCCCAGCGAGGTATCCAGGGAAAATGAAGGACGGACGCGGCCCCGGGCAAGGTTGACCCGCCGCAGAATTCCCTGGCCAAAGCGCTCCTCCAGTTCCTCTTCCTCCAGCGGTTCCTCCTGCTCGATGGGCAACCCGCTGCCATACCAGGCGCCGACCGCCGCCCAGACCCTGGGACCAATCTGGTAGCGCACGCGCACCTGGGCGGTGTGGCGCTGGTCTTGCGAGATAGGAAAGCGGTCGGTGGCGCTTCGCAGCTCGCCGGAGTCCTGGTCCAAGAACAGCCCGCCAACGATGGGAAGAAACCCGGTTCCGACAAGGTGCGCGTAGCTCAGAAAACCGGAAACGGGCCCCCAGCGGGGCACTTCCAGTTTGCCCTCAAAGCCGTAAACCTCGGCGCGGGAAAACGCGATGGGGAAACTCACGCCGGTATTCAAGAACACGTCGTCGTCGGCAAAATTGCGGATCTCTCTCCGGAAATAGTTGCCGTCCAGTCGCAGCTTGCCGAAGATGCTCTTGGCGAATCCAGCCTGATAAAAATTCCCGCGGGAGGGAGGCACGGGCAGCGCGGTAGTCTGTTCGGTGAGCCGCTGCGCCGATTCCGAGCTGGCGAGCAGCAGATTCTCGGTGGCGGGAATCTGAAACGCCCGGTCGTAGGATGCACGCAGGACGAGCTCAGTACGAGGCCAGTACCAGGCCACTCCCAGGCGAGGGCTGAAGGCGCTTTGCCGGACCAGCAGCCGATAGCGGTCCCACCGCAATCCGGCGCTGAAGGTCCAGCGCCCGGCGCGGATCAGGTCCTGCACGAAGAGGGACTGCTCGCGGCCTGCCCGACGGTCTGCAAAACGGAACTCCGGTGGGGTCCCGGCATCGAAGAACTGCTGGTCGACGATTTCGTACCCAAACCGCTCACGCACAGAAGACCAGATCGCCTCCACACCGGTTTTCAGCTCGTGGTTGCCCAGATGCGCCGACAGGCTGGCGCTGCCATATCCTTCCCGCAAGCCTCGCTGCTGGCTGGCCAGGATGGGAGTGGAGAGCGGATTCGACCAGAAGTCTGCGGAAAGGTCTCTCCCCATTCCCCGGAAGGAGGCTAGCAGGCGGGGCGAGAGGGTGCGCTGGTAGGAGAGCTGTCCCAGAGTTTCGGCGTTGCGCCGATCCTGGCGCTGGCCGGCCTGTTGCTGAAACCCCTCGTTCGGGACCAGCAACCCGGTCCGTTGCCGGTACAGCGACAGGCGCAGGCGGTTCTGCTGGCTCCAGTCGCGTTCGAGGCTGCCACTGATCCCGGAGTTGAACGCCTTGTTGGTGAAATTTCCTTCGACCGGCGGGTCCAGGTAACGGTCCGTGCGCCCGCCCTGAACGCCGAAGGCGGCGGCGGTCCGCCCTCGCACATACTGCCCGGAAATGTAGCTACTTTGAGTCACGAAGCTGCCCGCCTGCAGCACCGCCTTTCCATGAAAGCCCGGTCCGGCGTTCCGAGTGGTCACGGCCTCGATCACCCCACCAAGTTTCCGTCCGTATTCGGCCGGGTAGTTGGCGGTGAGCACATTCAGGGACTGGAGCTGTTCGACTTCCAGCGCCGGGGCGAAAGCGGGAGAGCGATTGTCGGTGAGGGGGAACCCGTCAATGACATACTGCGTGGCGTACTCAGAGCCTCGGGGGTGCAGCACGCCGTTCGCCTCCAGCAACCAGCCCGGCTGCGTTTGCACCAGTTCCAGCACGGCACGGCTGGGTTGGGTGGTCTGCCGGTCACGTAACGTTTCTGGGCCGAGGCGGAAGACTGGACCTGTGCGATACGGATCCAGCAGTGTGGCCGAATCGGCGACCAGCACGGTGGCCTCCAGCGGGGCGACAACGAGCCTCACCTGGTAGTCGCGGGGGAGTTCCGAGCGGATTTCCAGCAGCGTGGAGAACGGTGCAAACCCGGAGCGCTCCACGCGCAACAGATACAGCCCGAAGGGCAAATCCTTGGCCTCATATCTTCCCTCCGGATCGGTGTGGAAAGCTTGCCGAACCTGGTTGGCCTGGCTGACCAGCTCTCCGCTGGCCTCCACTCCCAGACCGGTGGCGTCCCGCACGGTCAGGCGCAGCTGCCCGGTGCCCTGCTGGGCGAGCAGCGGCACTGCCCACAGAACCACCCAAAGCCAGCTTTTCCGGTTCAGCTGCAAAGCCCAGGCAGGAGGAGGACCCTTAACCGAGGACCACGCCCACATCGGCGCCCTTATCGATTCCCAGGATCTTGGCGGCAGCGCCCCGGCTGGTGGCCAACTCCAGATAGCCGGTGCTGCCCACGATGGCAAACAGGTCGCCGGGCGCGCTCTGGGCATAAGCGAGATTGATTTTGGCGATTTCGCTCTTGCCCGCCACAATCTTGAACGGCGGCGGGTTCTCCTGGAACAGCATGGGCAGGTCTTGGGGCGTGAAGTTGGTGATGGCGTTGCCGAACTTGTCCACCTTCAGCACGACCCCCTTGATCAGCTTCTCGTTCAGCATCTTCGGCTTGGGAGGCTGGAAGCGCACGTAGTCGCTGATGTAGTCGCCGAACTTGAACGTCTCGACCCCACGGCTCAGCCAGGCGGCAATCGGCGCGAAGATGTCGCGGCCGTGGAAAGTCTGGCTGACCGGGTTCCGGAAGTAGTGCTCAGAGGTGACGTGGCGCACGGTGTGCTCTTCGCCGGCCAATACCAGCGACAGCACCCCGTTATCCGGACACAGGAAATAGTGCCTCTCGGTGGTGACCAGGATCGGGCGCCGGTGCGTGCCCACGCCGGGATCCACCACGATCACGTGAATGGTCCAGGCGGGGAAGTGGCGATAGGCCTGGGCAATGGTGAAGGCCCCGTCCAGGATGTCGAAAGAGCGGACTTGGTGGCAGATATCAATGATTGGGGCCTCGGGAGTGATTCCCAGGATGACCCCCTTCATCGTTCCCACGAAATGGTCCGAGAGCCCAAAGTCGCTGGTGAGTGTAATCAGCCGTGCCATACCTAATGGAATATCGGCGAAATGGGGAGTGTGTGTCAAGGGTGCCGGTAGCCGGAGGCTGATCCTGTTGGAGCGAACGCCTCGAATGCAGTGGCGAGCCTAAGCGAGTCCGCTGCAACGAGGGTTGGCACGCACTCCGGAAAAGCGGAACACTAGCCCAATGGGGCATCCTTGCGTTCTACTGTTCACCGGGTGGGGACTGGCAGAGTGAGGAAGCCTGCCCCAATTGGGCGGGCGGGAACAGCAGCACCACGCGCCGGTTGAGTTCACTGGGGCCAGGCACATCCTCAACCGGTTCCCGTTCCCCCTTCCCTTGGACGGTGTCGCCCAGTTCTGCAAGGAGTTGTTCGCGCTCCGACGGGCTGCGCCGTGAGGATGCATAGCTCATTCCGGCAAGTTTCTGCACCGTCGCCAGGCGCAGCTCGAGGGCATCGCGGGTGTCAGCTTCGGTTTGTCGGCTGAGCCCCTCTTCGAGGAAATAGCGGTGGACGGCGAGGGCGCGTTGCTCGGAGAGCCACTGATTATAGTCGTCCTTCCCAGAGCGATCCGTGTGGCCTTCGTAGCGGACTCCAGCATCGGGGAACAGAAGCATGCGCAGGACGGTGAGCTTGGCGAGACTCTCGCGCGCGCCAGGGCGGAGTTTGTAGCTGCCGAGGTCGAAAAGAATATCGGAAGCAAGTGTCAGCACCATGCTATCGCCCTGTTCGGTCAACTGGCCCAGGGAGGAAAGCTGGCGACGGAGTTCGGCACAGATTGCCTCCCGGTCCTCACGGAGGCGCGCATTTTGGCCGCGGGCCTCATCGAGAGCCTCCCGCAGGGCGCGGAGTTTGTCTTCGGCCTCGGCGCGACGTTGCCGCTCAGCGGCAAGCTCTGCTTCCAGTTGCTCCATCCTGTCGCGCAGAGCGGCCAGCTCTTTCCTACATTCTTCGGCCTCGGCGCGGAGGGCAGCCAGCTCCTTCCTACACTCTTCGGCCTCGGCGCGGAGCCTGTCCAGTTCGCGGGCAAGTTTCCGGATGTAAATACCGCCGACAGCGCCCAAGGCAAGGGCGCGGGCGTTTTCTGCGATTTGGGCTGCGGTGCGGGCAAATTGAATCGCCTCGCGGCTTTTCCCCCGGTCGCGGAATGCCCCTTCGGCCTGATCCAAATATGCGCGTGCTCGCTCGAAGGTCTCGCGCGTGCGGGTTTCGTCGGGGAGCGGTTCCTCGCCTGTCGCCGCTGGGGTTGCCAGAATTCCAGATTTGGAAGCCAGTTCAACGGCTTTTCGCGCCTGAAGTAGCTCGTTGGGAACGGAAGATTTGAGGGGAGCAGGCGAGGTATCGTAGCGACTGTAGTAGGTGTGGTAGAGCAGCTTACCGGGAACGGGCAGGGCTTTGTTTCCTGTATCGATGGCATCCTGGTTGATGCTGTAAAGGACGACCACGGGGCTGGGATCGTTCACGGCGAAGTCGGGCTCGGCGGTGAGCATCAGCCAGAAGGTTTGGTAAGGAGTGGTCACGTTGATGCTCACAGGCCCGCTCCGGTCAAACGTGATCTCGCCCAGGTTCATTGCCGCGCCATCCACCGAGACAGCCCACAGGACATAGGTAAGGAAGTCTTGGCCAAAGTATCGCGCGGGCCGAAGTTTCTTGATGTCACCACGGTTGATATCGATCTCAAGGAACCCCCGGCGGCTTTCGATTTTCATGCGCGCCGAAGCGGCAGGTTCAACCTTTGTGCCCTTCATCTCCACCACGGTTGTGCCCGAAAGATGGCGGAAGCTCAGGATTTGGCCGTCGGGTTCCGTAACCTCGACGGCCTGAATGTCTGCAGGTAGGGTGACAGCAGCAGGCGTTGGCTGCTGGCCGTGCAGCGAGCTAGCGACCAGTAACGTGGCGGTGAGCACCAAGGCAAGACGCAAAGATTGGCTACCGTGCATAGGATTCACCCCCACCGTAATTCACCGAATATATTCTCTCATTGTTCTAGACGAGTCAATCTAACCCTCCGATAACGGTGATGTTTTCCAGGGCTTCCTGTTCTGTTCAGCCCCGAGACTAGCAGCCCGGGAGGCCGCCAAGGTGAATGCGCAACGGGTAGTCCTTTCAGGCTGGTTCCCTTTCCAGTGCTTTATTCCGGCGTGCGGGTGTGGGAGTCGCGGGTGCACTTGCGACTGATGCTAAAATGGAAGGTTGAGATGGAGAAGCTGATGGAGCGGCTGTACTTTGATCACAACGCGACGACACCCGTGGCTGCGGATGTGCTGGAGGCCATGCTGCCCTTCCTCGCCGACAACTACGGCAATCCCTCCAGCATCCATAGCTTCGGGCAGCAGGCGCGGGCGGACCTGGAACAGGCGCGAGCCGAGGTGACCCGGCTGTTGAACTGCCGGGCGAACGAGGTGGTGTTCACCAGCGGCGGCACAGAGGCCGACAACCTGGCGGTGCTGGGCGCGGTCCGGGCAGCAAGGGCCCGCAATGGCGGCCGCAAGCATGTCGTCACCAGCCAGATCGAGCATCACGCGGTGCTCGAGGCCTGTCAGGCGCTCCAGAAGGAGGGCGTCGAAGTAACCTACCTGCGGGTGAGCAGCGACGGCGTGTTGGATCCGGACGATGTCCGCCGGGCACTGCGCCCGGAGACGGTGCTGGTGACGGTGATGTACGCCAATAACGAGATCGGCACCATCCAGCCCATCGCCGAGATAGCAGCCCTCGCCCGCGCCCACGGCGCGCTGATGCACACCGACGCGGTGCAGGCCGCGGGCAAGATTCCACTGGATGTGAAGGCCCTCGGCGTGGACCTGCTGACGATCAGCGGGCATAAGATGTACGGACCCAAGGGAGTTGGCGCGCTCTACGCTCGGCGCCCCACGCGGCTTGAGCCGCTCAGCTATGGCGGGCACCACGAGCGCGACCGCCGTCCGGGCACCGAGAACGTGGCCGGCATCGTGGGCCTGGGACGGGCGGTTGAACTGACGCGCCGATCGCTGGCCGACGAGAGCGCCCGTCTGGCCGCGCTGCGCGACCGGCTGGAGCGCGGCATCCTGGAGCAGGTGGAGGAGGCCGCCGTCAACGGCGACCCCGCCCGGCGCGTCCCCAACACCAGCAGCATTTGCTTCGACTATGTCGAGGGCGAGGCGCTGGTGATCGCCCTGGACCTGAAGGGCGTGGCTTGCTCCACCGGGGCAGCTTGCTCCAGCGGCGCCATTGAGCCCTCGCACGTGCTCACCGCCATCGGTCTGCGCTCTGAGCAAGCCCGCGCCAGTCTCCGCTTCAGCCTGGGCCGCCAGAACACCGAAGCCCAGGTGGACCAACTGCTGGAGATTCTGCCGCCGGTGGTGGCACACCTGCGCGATCTATCGCCCGCGTACAAGGCGCCTGCGTATAAGGCGCCCGCGTCCAAGAAGAGTTAGAAATGAAGCCAACCGTAGCCGTGGCCATGAGTGGCGGGGTGGATAGCTCCACCGTCGCTGCGCTGCTCAGCGGCCAGCAATACAACCTGATCGGGTTGACGATGCAGCTCTGGAACCAGCGGCGCCTGGCCGGCTTTCCCGGGATGCCGGAGACCAGCCACGGCCGCTGCTGTTCGCTGGAGGACGTCTATGACGCGCGCCGTGTCGCCCAGCACCTGGGGTTGCCCTACTACGTGGTGAACCACGAGGCGCGCTTCGAGCAGGACGTGGTTCGGCCCTTCGTCGAGGACTACCTGGCCGGGCGCACGCCCATCCCCTGCACGTTGTGCAACAATTCGCTGAAGTTTGACCAGTTGCTGACGACGGCGCGGCAGATTGGCGCTGAGATGGTGGCCACAGGGCACTACGCGCGCCTGGAGCGCGACCCGGCTTCAGGCCGCTACCGGCTGCGCCGGGCCTTGGACCCCTCCAAGGACCAGTCCTATTTCCTCTTCGGCCTGACGCAGGAGCAGCTGAGCCGGACGATGTTCCCGCTGGGAGAGATGACCAAGCAACAGGTGCGCCAGCACGCCCGTGTCACGGGCCTGCCGGTGGCCGACAAGCCCGATTCGCACGAGATCTGCTTTGTGCCCGGCAACGACTACACGCGCTTTATCGAGGCCTACTTCGCCGAGCGCGGCCAGTCCGTGCCGGCCGCGCCGGGCCCGGTGGTGGACAGCCAGGGGCGTCTGCTGGGCCAGCACAACGGCATCCAGCGATTCACCGTAGGGCAGCGCAAGGGATTAGGCGTTGCCGCGGGACGACCGCTCTACGTTCTGCACATTGAGCCGGCCACCGCCGAGGTTACCGTGGGCGAGGACGCTGCGCTGTTTGGCACCGCAGCACTGGTCTCCCGCGTCAATTGGGTTTCGACGGCCTCGCCCGACGGGCCGGTGCGTGCCGAGGTCAAGATTCGCCACCGCCATCAGGCCGCGCCGGCCACCCTCACGCCGCTGGGTGAGGATCGCGCGTGTGTGGAGTTCGGCACGCCCCAGCGCGCCATCACCCCCGGCCAGGCTGCCGTGTTCTACCGCGGCGACCTGCTGCTGGGCGGCGGCTGGATCGACAGCGAATAACTACAACTGAAACTTCGGCTTTCAGTCGCTGAAGCTAAAGCGGGAACCCGGAAGGATCATGCCTTGCCGTCCGAGAATATCTTTCTGGCTCCGGCGAGTGAGGCGGTCCTGCCTTGAAACGAATCAATCAGGGGCAAGAAAAGTTCACCTACGGCCCGTGCGAACTGGTCCCGGCAGAACAAGACGATGATCAGGACCTGGTTACCGGAATACACTCCCCCGGTCCCGAACACGCTTTTCACCTGGTGGGTGGAAACAAACTCTTGTGAGGCAATGATGTTTCTGCCTTGATGATCTTTCGCTTGGCCAGCGTTGTCTACAAAAAACAGGCCCGCTGAACGCCCCACGGTCTTTTGAAGAATTTCCGAGTCGCGGCTGTCGACCCACTCCAGGGGGACGCCGAGTTCCTTCAGCAGGCGGGAAATCATCGGAATGGCGTCCACGAAGGCAGAGGAAATCAACGGGATTCCCATATGCCCTTTGGACTTGCGACGGTCCTGCCAGTCCGCTTCCTGGCCGTGTGTCCCCAACAGCGACAACACCAGGGTATCGCCTTTTACTTGGCCGCCAGCCCCGGCCGACTCTGCCAGTTTGCTCACAAATTGCTGGTTCGCTTGCGGAAGCGAGTCGAACGGAACGGTTAGGAAGACGCGGGCCAACACAACCGACTCACTGAACTGTGTGTGCAGCGCGGCGGCCAGCTCCTGTGCCGCCTCGTCCAGGGACCTCGCCTGCCGCAACTTTGGCTCCACTTGATCCCAGAGTTCTGCAACGACGGCCGAAGTTGCCTTGTCGATCTTCATATTTCCTCCTGCATGCCCTGATTTGGGCGAATCATTCAGGGGCGCCTGCCCTTTCCTCAGCAGCCTTCCGGACCGCAACAGGCGCCGTTGGTGGGAGCGACCGTCTTGCGGTAGCGCTTCCCTTTCGTCTCCCGGGGGTCACGCACGGCGGCCCCGTTGCAGGCAAAGGTCTGCGCCTTGCTCAACGGGACGTTCCGCAGAGGCGGCACGGGAATGATGTCGGCGGCGTAGGGTGAGCGGGTCAGAATGGTGTAGGTCTTGTCGCAAACGGCCATGCGCTGGCCGCGACGCAGGACGTGGCCGTCGTCATCGCGAACCTCCTTCCACGGCCCCTTGTAGACGACCGCCTGGTAGCGCTCCAGGCACGGCCCTTCTTTACCCTTGTAAGCCGTCACGGTGGCCGAGCGAAACTGGATGCCGCTGACGGTCTGCCAGGGCTTTTCGTCGCACTTAGCCAGCTGGACGCCGTAGAAGCCGGCGCGCTCGAAGGCGTGCAGGAACCGGTCTTCACGAAAGGCGCCCGCCAGGCAGCCGCTCCAGAGCTTGGCGTCGCGCTTCATCTCGTCCGGCACGTCCTCATCCGAGACGATGTCGCTGATGGCTGCCCGGCCGCCGCGCTTCAGCACGCGGTGCATCTCGCGGAACAGCTTGTCCTTCTCGGCGTCGGGCACCAGGTTGAGCACGCAACTGGAGATGACGATATCCACTGACTCATCGGGGAGGAGCGGCGCCGAGGAGCGCAGCCGCTCGGCGAACGCTTCGAAGTCCGCCAGCTGCTCGGTGGTGCGGATCGGATGGGTTTTCAAGTAGGGGTCCACCTCGTCCAGCGAGAGGCGCAGGTCCTGGATACGAGCGCGGCGGAACACCACGTTGTCGTACCCCAACCGCTGCGCAACCCCACGCTGATGCTTGCGCGCCAGGGCTAGCATTTCGGCGTTGAAATCCACACCGATCACCCGGCCGGTGGGACCGGCCAGCTGCGCCACGATGTAGCAAATCTTGCCGGCGCCCGAGCCCAGGTCGAGCACTGTGTCGCCGGGCCGCACAAACTGGGACGGGTCGCCGCAGCCGTAATCTCGTTCCAGGATCTCAGCCGGGATAAACTTCAGATAGCGCGGGTCGTAGCTGACCGGACAACAAAGCGCCGGCTCTGGGGCGCGGGCGGCCCGGCTGTAGCGTTGCCGCACTGCCTTTTCCGTGTCCAGTGAAGTTGCGCGTGCCATGCCTTGATCTCCTCCTCAAGCCAGAATTCGCTTGGCCAGTTCGTGCCAACGCTTGTGCCAGCGCGGGTCGTAGAAACAACTGCTCCGATGAGGGCCAGCGCCTCCTGGCGCCGTACATTATATACATATACCGTGCCCGTTCATGTGCACGGCTCCAACTCGGGGAGTGCGCTTGGCAGGGCTCGGAGGTCGCCACGGTTGTTCGGTGTATACTGTGCCCGGCGCGGATCGCATTTGCCCTCGCGCAGGAACTTGCGCGAACATGAGCAGTAGGCACGGCCGGACAGCCGCTTCCTCCGTAATCTAGAGACCATGAGGCAGTACCTGGAATTGCTCCGGCACATCCTGGACGAAGGGGTGGAGAAGCAAGACCGTACCGGGACGGGTACGCTGAGCGTTTTCGGCGCCCAGATGCGATTCGACCTGGCCCAGGGCTTCCCTCTGCTCACCACCAAGAAGGTGCACTTGCGCTCGATCATCCACGAGCTGCTTTGGTTCCTCTCGGGCAGTACTAACACTCGGGACTTGCAGAAGCACGGCGTCACCATCTGGGACGAGTGGGCCGGCCCGAACGGCGAGTTGGGCCCCATCTACGGCTACCAGTGGCGCTCCTGGCCCACACCGGAGGGCAGCCACGTGGATCAGATCACGCGGGTCGTGGAGCAGATCCGTAGGAATCCGGATTCGCGCCGCCACCTGGTCAGCGCCTGGAACGTCGCCGACCTGGAGAAAATGGCGCTGCAACCCTGCCACGTGCTCTTCCAGTTTTACGTGGCCGAGGGCCGGCTCTCCTGCCAGCTTTACCAGCGCAGCGCCGACGTTTTCCTGGGGGTCCCGTTCAACATCGCCTCCTACGCTCTGCTGACAATGATGGTCGCTCAGGTCTGCGAACTGGAACCCGCCGAGTTTATCCACACCTTCGGCGACGCCCATCTGTACAAGAACCACCTCGAACAAGCCCGGCTGCAACTGACGCGTGAGCCGGGGCCGAAGCCAAAGATGAAGCTGAATCCGGCGGTCCGCTCCATCTTCGACTTCTGCTTTGAAGACTTCTCCCTGAGCGACTACTCCCCGCACCCCAGCATTTCTGCGCCGATTGCGGTATGAGGCTTTCCATCATCGCCGCGATGTCACTGAATCGCGTCATCGGACGGGAGAACCGCCTCCCGTGGCGACTGCCCTCGGACTGGGCTCGGTTCAAAAAGCTGACCATGGGGCACTGCCTGGTGATGGGCCGCAAAACCTTTGAATCCATTGGGCGCCCCCTGCCAGGCCGCACGACGGTGGTACTGACGCGGCGACGCGACTATGTCCCAACTGGTGTCCCACCCGGCGCCCCGCCCGGCGTGCAGGTGGCTCAATCGCTCGAGCAGGCCCTGGGGATGGTCAGCGGGGAGGAGGTGTTCATCACCGGAGGCGCCGAGCTCTACCGTCAGACCCTTGGTCGGGCCGAGCGGCTTTACCTGACCCTCATCAAAACAACCTTGGAGGGTGACACCTACTTTCCCGAATTCGAGGAGGCTGACTGGCCGCTTGTATCCCAGCAAGACCATCCAGCCGACGCCAGCAACCCCTACCCGTACAGTTTTCTGGTCTACGAACGGAAAAATCGGAGTGAAGGCTCTAGGGCGTAAGTCTAAGAGGGCTTCTGGGCGAGACTAGGAAGTTGGGGCAGGCTCAGTGGCCTTCTTGCTGCGCCCGTACTTCCTTCTGAAGCGCTCCACCCGCCCGGCGGTATCGATCAGCTTCTGCTTGCCAGTGAAGAAAGGGTGGCAGTTCGAGCAGATTTCGACGTGGATGTCACCCTTGTGGGTCGACCGCGTCGCGAATCTGTGGCCGCAGGCGCACATCACGGTCACGTCATGATACGGAGGATGGATTCCTGTCTTCACGAGGCCCTCAGTCGAAATGCTAGTGTTGATTATAAGCTGAAACCTGTAAGCCTGCAAGGCGCTCTATGGCACCGCAGACCGGGTGCGCCGATGGCCGAGCTGTCGCGCCAGGTCTGCGACGACCTTACGCCCGCTGCTCCATGCCTCCTGGTACGTCGTCTGTTTTTCGGCGCGGGTGAAACGCTGGCCGAGGCGATGGAAACGCTCCAGGCCGCGTCCCACCACGTAGGTAGCCGAGTAGGCGATTAAACCCTTGGCGACCAGCCCTCCGCCCGCCGGAACTTTGCCGGCCAGTTCCCGTGCCAGAGCGCGCCAGCCAAAGGCCGTGCCTAGGATGGAAGCCAGTTGCGCCTTCTGCTGGCGCCAGCCCACCGGAGCATCGCTGGCCGCCGCTACCAGGAAGGCCATGCGGAACTGGTTGGCAGTGAGAAAGGCCGTGTCGGAGGCAAATTCCCCGACAATCCACGGCAACTGGAGCGGGCTGGGCAACAGGTTGGGCAGCGCACTGAGGATGGCGAAACCGGCATTCTCTCGCGCAACGGCGCGGATGATGCGGTCCACCACCGGCTGGCGCAACGGCCAGTAGCAGCGAGCCAGGGCCAATGACCAGTCCGGGCGCCTCTCCTGGACCTCGTCCAGCAACATCTCCGCCCAGCGGTCGTCGGGTGTATCGGTCAGCAGCAGGTAGTCGCGGATGAAGGGACGCACCTCGGCGGCGCTGGCGGCTGGCGCCAAGCAAAGGTCGAAGCGCGGCAGCAATTGCGTGTACGCCGGCGGGATGGGTACGGAAATGGGGAACAGGCGCTTCAGGCCCTGATCGCGCTTTCGCTCGCCCAGCTCGGCTGGGACCAGCTTCTCGGTCCAGCGCCGGATTTCATCCTCGGTGCCCGCCAGGGCCAGCGAGAATGGCCGGTCGGCTTCCTGTTGGATGGATTCAGGGCTCAGCTGGCGGAGGGTGGCGGCCAGTTGCTGCCAGAAACGCGCGCTCATCGGCAGCCTTCGCACAACTTTCATTTTAGCATGCTGGCATCTCAGCACGCTGGCACTGGGCGGTTTCCTCCGCCAGCGAGACCTTACTGTTACCGAGAAGCTGTGGTCGGACAACCGCAGCTTCATCCGAACGCGGCTGAAGATGGAAATTTTTAATCTAACCTTTGGTGTGGCCCGCGGTGATGAAGTTGCCGCGCTGGCCGACCCACAGGTGCAGCGGGCCGTGCAGTTGCTCCTGGAGGCGGCGCAAGCTAGGTCCAGCGGAACCGGCGCAAGGCAAGCAGGAAGCTCAGGCCGCCCCAGACAGCCAGGATAAGCACCCGTGTGCTCTGGGCCGCCAGGCCGGCGCCTTCCAGAATCACCGACCGCAGCGCATCGTTGAGTGCAGTCAGCGGCAGCAGGCGGATCAACGGCTGAACAACTTCCGGGAACCGGTCGGCGGAAAAGAAAACCCCGGAGAAGACAAACATGGGCAGCATGACCAAGTTGATCAGGCCGGAGATGGTTTCGACCCTCTCAGCGCGGCTGGCTACCAGCAGTCCCATTCCGGCGAAGCAGAGCGAGCCGGCCGCGCCGAGCACCACCACGCTGGAGATGCTGCCCTGGACCACTATGTCGAAGACTGCCCACCCCAGGCCCAGCAACAGCACCGCTTCCACCAGCATCAGCAGCAAGCGGCTGGAAACTATCGCCAGTAGAAAGTCCGCGCGGCGCATCGGAGTGGCAACCAGGCGCTTCAGCAGCTTCTTGACTCGCATGTCCACCACCGCGTAGCCGACTCCCCACATCCCTCCCGCCAACAAGTTCATGCCCAGCAGGCCAGGAATCAGGAAATCAATATAGCGCGCGCCCGGCTCGGTGACCGGCTCCTGGCCGGTGGGCACCGGGTCGGTGCGGCCGGCAGCCTGCTGCAAGGCCGCATCCACAAGCGAGCGCGCCAGCAGGCTATCGGGGCGGGCGGGGTCGTAGCGGTAGCGATAACTGTCGCCGGGGAAGACCACCAGCGAGACCTTGCCCAGCCGGAACTGCCGGGTGGCCTCCTCCCTGCTCGTGACCCTGGCCTCGAGTGACGGTGCCGCGTTCAGTGTGCCTGCCAGACTGGAGGCTTCCGCGTGCTCGACCACGGCTACAAGAATTTTATCCGGGGGACGATTCCGAAAGGCGAGGCCCATAGCCAGCGCCAACACGACCGGAAAGAAAAATACCCAGAAGACGACCTCCGGCTCGCGCCACAACTCCCGCATCCGCGCCAGTAGCAGTTGCTTGTATGCCTGCCAGTGAATCATGCTGCGCTCCGGCCCTCGCTCCAGCTTGTGGCACCTCTACTCATCACGACTACTCATCGCGCCTACTCATCACGAAGGTGCCGGCCGGTCAGCTTTACGAATACGTCCTCCAGGCTGGCGTGGCGGGTATTCAGCCGCGCCAGCTCCAGTCCCTGGTTCTCCAGCCAATTGCACAGGCCGGGCAAAGCCAGATGAGGTTCGGCAACGGTTAGCAGGTAGTTGCCACCCTCTTCATGGACGGCGCGCACCGCGGGTAGAGTGGCCAGCCCGTCGCGCGTCGGGCCGGCCGGGCCAGCCGCCCCAGCCAGGGCAAACTCCACCACATGGTCAGCGCCCAGCGAGGCGACCAATTCAGCGGGGGCACCCAGGGAGATGATGCGGCCGTAGTCTATGATCGCCACCCGGTCGCACAGCCGCTCGGCTTCATCCATGTAGTGCGTGGTCAGCAGGACGGTGCCGCCGCTCTGCTGGAAGTTGCGAACGATCCCCCAGAGCTGGCGGCGCGACTGCGGATCCAGCCCGGTGGTCGGCTCGTCGAGAAACAAGACGCTCGGATTGCCCACCAGGGCGCAGGCTACCGCCAGACGCTGCTTCTGTCCGCCCGACAGCTTGCCGACCAAGCTGTCGGCCTTCTCGCTCATCGATACCTGCTCGATCACCTGAGACGGGTCGGCCGGATGCCGGTAGAAGCTGGCGAACAACTCCAGCGTCTCTATCACCTTAAGCTTCTCGGAGAGCCGGGTGTCTTGCAGCGAGATGCCCAGCAGTTCGCGTAGCTGCTGGTCCTCGGCACCCCATCGTTTGCCCAGGATTTCCACCTCACCGGAGCTGGGCTTCAGCAGGCCTTCGAGAATTTCGATGGTGGTGGTTTTTCCGGCGCCGTTGGGCCCCAGCAGTCCGAAACACTCGCCCTGCTCGACGGCCAGGTCCAGGCCGCGCACCGCCTCCACCTTGCCGTCGTAGCTCTTGTAGAGGGAGGTGCAACGGATGGCAACCGGCATGAACTCGACAATACTATCACGCGGCACTATCGCGCGGCCGCAGCCAGCCGTCGGCGCTCGCCGACGTGTTGCTCAACGGTGCCAGGGGCACTCTGGCACGAGGGATTAACTCGGCGCTGGAGCCTCTCGCACGAGATGTAAACTAGGAACTGGTACGGGTGAGCGAGCGGGCAGCCGTAACCTTCCGGAGCCGAGGCCATAGCCGAGGTGGCATCCAGCGACCCATCGCGGCATTCCAGCCCCGCCGCATGGCAGCCCGCGCGCCGGCCAGGGCCAGCCAGGCGCGAGGAAAAAGCACTTTGCCAAAAAACCGTGGAATGGTGTCGTGGGAGAGGATGCAAATGCGGTGCAGGTGGAAGCGGTCCGACTCCCCATCGTTCAGGCCGGGCTGGACGCCAAGCCCAAGCTGGTAGCCGGCATCGCGAGCCGCCCGACCGACACGCTCGTCGTATTCCCCATAGGGGTAGGCCACGTACCGGATGGGAAGGCCAAGGGTCTGCTCTAATTCTTTCTTGCTGAGGGCGAGTTCTTCATACAGTGCCGCAGGTTCAAGCTGGGCCAGGGAAGCATGCGACCGGCAGTGAGACCCCAAGCCGATGACCGGCGCCAAGTCACGCAAGCCTTGCGGCCCCAACAGCTTCATGGGCTTGCCAGCGGGCAGGTCCCAGCGGTTCCAGTCACCCAGCAAGGAGGTGACGACAAACATGGTGGCAGGAATCTCCCTATCGCCGAGCAACTGGGTAAGCGGCCCAGCCATCTCCTCATAGCCGTCATCGAAAGTCACAGTCACGGCCCTGCGGGGCACAGGTTTGCCCTGCTGCAGATAGTCGAGCCAATCGTCCAAAGAGATGAAGGAAAACCCCAGCCAGCGAAGCAACTTCAGCTGCTGGCTGAGCCGGGCGAGTGAAATCGAAGGAGACGCGACCCCAGCGGAATCCTCCCGCACCGCGTGGTAGGCTAGAATACGGATTTTGGCGTGTCCGTTAGCGTGGGACGCGATTTTGGGTGGGCTCAGGCTCATCATTGGCCAACTTTGGGGCCAACTTTGGGAAACGCAGGCAAGCTAACCACCCTGTGTTTCAAATCAGAACCGACCCAGGATGGCTCCATACTCCCTTTTCGGGATAGTTCCCACTTCGATACGAGGCAGCTTCCAGAAACCGCAGTGCAGTATATCAAAGTTGGCCCAAATCGGGTCAAGTTCTGGGCAAGTTGATGCAGTAAGGGGAATACACCTTAAGAGATTCTAATCCCATATGTGGATCGTTTATGTGAATCGTTCCTGAAAGGGGACACAGCTCCTCATGGCCCTCTGCACCCCTGGCGGGCCCAGCTAGCATCAAAAGAAGCTACAATCAAGAAAAGCGACGACACCGTGCGCCACTGTATCGTGCGCCACCTGTGGGGCACGCGAGGGATACTTGAACGATGACCGAGTTGGAAAAGACCGTTGGCGTGGTGCTGTTTCAGCTGGGAGGGCCCGATTCGCCCGAAGCAGTCGAACCGTTTCTGTACAACTTATTCTGCGACCCCGACATCATCCAACTGCCGCTGGGACGGGCGCGCGCGCCGCTAGCCCGCCTGCTGGCTTCCAAGCGCGCCAGCAAGGTTCAGCACCACTATGCGGCCATTGGCGGCCGTTCGCCCATCCGCGAATTAACTGAGCAGCAGGTAAGCGCTCTGCAAGCTGAGTTATCGAAGTCGCTGCGGGCCCGGGTCGTCCTTGCCATGCGCTACTGGCATCCGTTGACCGCGGAAGCGGTAGCCAAACTGGAGTCGGCGGGGCCCGACGAGCCGGTGAGCGAGTTGGTGAACGGGCCGGTGGACGAATTGGTCCTGCTGCCGCTTTACCCGCAATACTCGAAGACAACCACCGGCAGCAGCCTCAACGAGTGGAACCGCAAGTACACGGCCCGGCCGGGCGTGCCGGTCCACACCGTTGCCCACTTCTACGACCACCCGGTCTACATCCGGGCGCTGGTCGAGAAAATCAACCAGGGTCTGGAACGCTTTTCAGCCCCGGCCAATCTGCATCTGGTGTTCAGTGCGCACGGCGTGCCCGTCAGCGTCGTGGAAGCCGGCGACCCCTACACGCGGCAGACCGAGGAGACGGTACGACTAGTCATGGAAGCCGGCGGATGGCAGCATCCGCACCTGCTCTGCTACCAGAGCAAGGTGGGATCGGGCCGCTGGGTCGGGCCGACGCTGCTGGCCAGCCTGCGCGCGTTAGGCCGGCTCGGTATTGCCAATGTGCTGGTGGTTCCCATTTCTTTCGTCACCGACCATGTCGAGACCCTGAATGAGATCAACATTGAAGCGCGCGCGGAGGCCAGCCGGGCTGGTATCACCGGCTTCCAGGTGATGCCGGCGCTGAACGACTCGCCCACCTTCATTGCCTGCTTGGCCGACCTGGTGCGAAGGCAGGTGTCAGGTGTCAGGTCTCAGGTGTCAGCCAGAAGCTAGGAGCGCTGAGTGCGGGATTCCAGCAGGCGGCGGAGGCTGTCGAGGTCGCGGCGGAGCTGGCGCTGGCGCATTGCGATGCTGAACAGATAGCCCAGGTGCACCAGCCAGGCGGCCAGGAATCCATAGAAGAGCCAGTTCATGAGAGCACCTCCCGTCGCAACGCCTCCACTTGCTGGCGCGCTTGTTCCAACTGCAGGCGCTGGTACATAAGAAAACCAAACAGCAGCAGCAGCGCCACGAGCGCCTGCAACAGCCCCATCCACATCTCGGGATCGAGGCCCGAGCCAGCGCCGCCGGCGATCACCGGCTGCGGGTGCTGGGTCCGCCACCAGCGGTTGGCCATGTAGACCAGTGGCACGTCCAGGAAGCCGAGGATGCTGAGCACGGCGGAGATGGTGGCCCGCCGCACCGGCTCTTCCAGGAAACCCCGCAGCACCAGGTAGGAGACATAGATCAGCCACAGCACGAAGGTGGCAGTCAGCCGGGCGTCCCACGTCCACCAGATGCCCCACACAGGCTTGGCCCAGATGGGTCCGGTCACCAGCACCACCGAGCAAAAGACCACGCCAATTTCTGCCGCCGAAACCGCCCAGCGGTCCCACCTCAGGTTTCGGTTGATCAGATAGGCGACGCTGGCCCCGGCCGAGACAGCGAAGGCGAGAAAGGCCACCGCTGCCGACGGCAGATGAAAGTAGAAGATGCGCTGCACCGCACCCATGGTGACTTCCATGGGCACTTCCAGAAAGATGGCATGCAGCGCCTTGGCCATGGCCCCCGCCGTCACGGCGAACAGCAGCAGAGCAGCGATTGGGCGTTCGTTCACAACTTCTCCTCAAGGCCCAGCGAGCGAACTCCTGGTCTTCTCAGCTCCCCTACGGTTCGGCCAGCACATATTCCACCAGCAGCAGCGAGGCCACAGTGAAGATGATGTCGAAGCCCACCATGAGCTTCATCCAGAGCTGGTACGCGCGCCAGGGCTGCGCCGCCAGCACGGCCGTGGTGGCCTGAACTATGGCGAGCAGCAGGGGCACCAGCAGGGGAAACAGCAGCACGGGCAGCATCAGTTCGCGGGCGCGGATGGTGATGGTCATCGCTGCCAGCAGGGTGCCCAGCACGGCGAATCCCCAAGTGCCCAGCAGCAGGATCGCCGCCAGCGGCGCCGCGTACTCGAGCACGCTCACGTTGTAGAATACCGCGAACAGCGGCAGCACCAGTAGCTCCATCAAGAAAAGGAAGCCGACGTTACCCAGCACCTTGCCCAGATAAAGCGCCGCGGGGGAAATCGGCGCCGCCAGCAGCCCGAGCAGCGCGTCGTTGGGCAGCTCGCGGGCGAAGCTGCGGTTCAAGGCCAGTACCCCGGCAAAGGTGATGGCTACCCAGAGCAAGCCGCCGGAAATCTGCCGGGTCTCCTCGGCCGTGGGCTCGAACGAGAAGCTGAAGGTCACCAGCACGATGAGCGCAAACAGCAGGCTGGTGTTCAGCACCTCCTTGGTGCGGCGTTCGGCGCGTGCGTCCTTGCCCAGCACGGCCAGCGATGTTCTCCAGAACGTCATCTTAGGCTCTCCCCGTTTTCGAGTCCGTTTCCGAGCCTGTTTGCGAGCCTGTTCCCGAGATTGACGCGCGAGGCGCCGAAGGCGGAGTGTTCTCGCCGAAATGGGTCATCCGCCCGCGTTCCAATGCCAGCACCGTGGTGGCCAGCTCCAGCGCCTGGCGCTGGTCGTGGGAGCTGAAGACGACGGTACGGCCGGCGGCGCGCCAGTGCGCCACCAGGTCGCACAGCGCCCGAGTCGCTGACTCGTCCAGCCCGGTGAAGGGCTCGTCCAGCAGCGCGAGGTCCGGTTCGTGCAGAAAGGCGCGGCCCAGAGCCAACCGCTGTCGCATGCCGCGCGAAAAATGCCGGACCAGTTGGTCGCCAACCTCAGCCAGGCCGGCCCCCTCCAGTTGGCGCTCGACGCGCGCGGCGCGGCCGCTGAGTCCGTAGAGGCGCGCGAAAAATTCCAGGTTCTCGCGCGCCGTCAATTCCTCGTAGAGGAACGTCTGGTGGCTGAGCAGGCCGATGGACGCCTTGGCGGCCAGCCGCGCGGCTCCGGCCATCTCCACCCCGCCAATACGCACGCTTCCGCTGGTAGCCGGAGCCAGCAACGCCAGCAGGTGCAGCAGCGTGGTCTTACCGGCGCCATTGGGACCGAGCAGGACCAGCACCTCACCGGGCCGCAGCCCGAACTCCACCTGCCGCAATGCCGGCTGCTCCCCGTAGTATTTGCTCAGCTGGATAGCCTCGAGAGCGAAGGGAGACACGGTGTGGTTGGCACCCGCGGTCAATGCCGGCGCTTGCGGGCGGGGGCTCCCCCGCTGGCAACCTGGCTGGGAAGGGGAACAGGCCTTTGGTGACGCCACAGGCGCACGAAGCCCATCCCCAGTGTGACCAACACGGCCGCCAGCAACAGGGTGCGTTTCTGGCCGACCGGGCCCAGCCGGGAGACGACGTCGGACTCTCTCTCGGCCGCGCCGCGCTCCTCCCTGGTTGCGCCCGATGCCGGCTGCCCTTCGCCCGTCAGCCGCAGCGCCCAGCGATCGTTGCTGGCCACATCGTAGATGCGAAATCGAGTCTCCGGCTCGGAACCCAGCAAGCGCAACCCCTCGCCTTCCACAGTGACACCTTCGGGGACAGCCAGCCGCGTGCGCTCCACCTGCTCGGCCGCCTGCGACGCAAACTCCAGCGAACCGGGATAATCCAGGTGGTAGCTGACCTCGATGCGGTTCTCGCCGGGCTTGAGTGGATGGCGGACAGCCAGCACGCCGGACCGAGCGGCGTACGGCTGCGGCTCCAGCGGAATCGACATGCCGCTCGCGCCTCGGAGGCTGACCTGCACGCTGCGGTTGCCCTCCTTCGGGACGTAGAAGCGGAACGTGCCGCCCTCTGAGGCATAGGTGGCCGGCGGCTCCGATCCGTTCCATAGCCGATAGAACTCGTTCACCAACAACTTGCCACCCGTGGGGTGCAAAATCACCGCGCGCTCTGACACCCGAATCGCGGAAGCCGTAGCGCCGACTTTATAAACCGTCATCTCTACAGGCGCAGTGCCCGCGAGGGGTTCCGTGTAGCGCACGCCGTCATGCTCGGCCTGCACCAGCAACATCACCGGCGGCGCGGGCGCCTCGACGGGTTGAAAGCGAAACCGGCCCCCACCGCCGCTGGTCACCTGCCCCAGCGACTCTTTGCTCTCGCCGGCGCGGATCAGCGTCAGCAGCACGCCCCTGGCCGGCTCGCCCGTGGTGCCATTGTGCACGACTCCCTCCACGGTCACCTGCCTGGCAACTGCGGGCAGCGCGGCCATAGTCACTCCGGCGAGCAGCAACAGGGCCACCAACACCTGAAGGCGGCCGCCGCACTCCGAGCAGTGCTTGTGCTTCGCCGGGTTCACGTGCCCGCAGGAAGGGCAGGCACGGGCGTCGCCCGTGCTTGGGGTTGCCGCTGCCGGTTCGGCAGCAGCGGTTGCCTTTCGCTTGCCAACCGCCTCGCGAGGAGCCTCCAACTCCTCAATGTTCTGCATCACCAGTGCCAGCTCGTGTTGCAGGGAGGTTTTTAACTGCTGGTAATCTTCGTCGGAAAACTTGCCGGTGCGGTATTCAAAGTGCAGGTCCCTCAGGTTGTCGTAAAGGACCTTCTTTTTCTCCTGCAGGTGATCCAGCCGGGTAGGCGGCCGGGGAAGGTGCACTTCCTGGTGGGGAACCCACAGCGTGTACAGGAGCGCGAACCCGGCCAGTGCAGCACAGACCAGGACGATGCTCATGCCTCGCGCTCCAGCTCTTCATCAATCGAGGCAGTGTGGCGTCGGAGGGTATCGCTGGCGAGGGCACTGGGCTCCGCAGTCGAGGCTGGTGGGCCCCCACGCTCGGCTGCCGGCTGCGGCCGCCAGCGCTTCACGACCCGGAAAATCACTGCCAGGCCCAACAGCAGCGCGAGCACAGGCATGATCCAGGCAGCCAGGCCGATGCCGCGGGCGGGCGGCGTGGCTAGGACGCCAGCGCCCATCTGCTGGGCGAACTCCTCGACGATCTTTTCTTCGCTCTCGCCTTCCGCGATCGAATCGCGGACCTGATCGCGCATGGGGTAAGCTGAGCCGCAGGGATGCATATTGCATCCCTGCAGGTGCTGCCCGCACCCACACTGGCACATCAGCCGGTCCGAGAGGCGGGTGAACATCTCATCGGAGGAGGCACCTCGGCGCTGGCCGAGAACTCCGGCGATGACCAGGCCTACCGCGACCAGGCTCACCGCGGCGATCTTATGCCAGGACTTCATCCTTTTGTTTGGTCCTTTGAGGCGCGATCTTCAGAGCTACGCGCGCCGGAGGCGGCGGGCGATTGGGAACCAAGGCAATGCCGGTTCCCAGCGCCATCACCAACCCTCCCAGCCAGATCCAGTTCACCAGCGGGTTCAGGAACACCTGGAGGAAGGCGCCGCCGTCGGCGCCGGCCTCGGCCAGCACCACGTAGAGGTCCTCGCTCAGACGCGAGCGGATGGCCACCTCGCTGGTCGGCTGCTGGCTGGTCTTGTACATGCGCTTCTCGGGCATCATGGTGGCGATGGGCTGTCCGTTCTTTTCGGTGCGGACGTAAGCGCGCTGGAAAGCGTAGTTATCGGTCTCACCCATCTCGACGCGTTCCAGTGCGAGCGTGAAATTGCCTATCTCCAGCGGCTCGCCGGGCTTCAACTGGCCCTGCTTCTCGACGTTAAAGGCAGCGCCCGTGAAGCCAATGAAGATGAATACGATCCCCAGGTGGACGATGTAGCCGCCATAGCGGCGTGTGTTCCGCAGGGTGAGCTGCACGGCAGCACCGGGCAGCGACACGGCTGTCTTGCGCCGGATGGCCGACGCGCCCCGGTAGAATTCCGAGACCACCGTGGCGGCCACAAAGCCGCACAGGATGAACGAGACCAGCGGGTAGAAGCCGCGGGCGCCGAGGGCGAAGGTCAAAACTCCGAAGGCCAGCCCGAACAAGGCCGGGGAGAACAGGCTCTTCTCCAGGCTCTTGAGGGAACTGCGCCGCCAGGCGATCAGCGGCCCCACGCCGGTCAGGAACAGGAGAAACAGTCCTATGGGGATGTTCACCTTGTTGAAAAACGGGGGGCCCACGGTGATCTTGGTACCCTGAATGGCCTCGGTGATCACCGGAAACAGCGTGCCCCATAGCACGGCAAAACAGGCGGCCAGCAAAATCAGGTTATTGAACAGGAAACTGGACTCGCGGGAGACCACGGATTCGAGCTGATTCTCGCTCTTTAGGTAGTCCCGCCGGTTCAGGATCAGCCAGACTGAGAAGACGATGCCTGCCCCCAGGAAGCCAACAAAGTAGGGGCCGATGGGCGACAGAGCAAAAGTGTGAACCGAGCTGACAATGCCGCTGCGCGTTAGAAACGTGCCAAAGATGCACAGGAAGAAGGTGGTGAACACCAGCACCATGTTCCACACCTTCATCATGCCCTTCTTCTCCTGCATCATCACCGAGTGCAGGAAAGCGGTGCCCGTGAGCCAGGGCAGCAGCGAGGCGTTCTCTACCGGGTCCCAACCCCAGTAGCCCCCCCAGCCCAGAACAGCGTAGGCCCAGCGGGCGCCCAGCAAGACGCCAACCGTCTGGAATAGCCAGGCGATCATGGTCCAATTGCGGGTGGCTCGGATCCAACCCTCGCCGGGAGCGCGGGTGATCAGCGCGGCCATGGCGAAGGCGAAGGGCACCGAGAAGCCGATGTAGCCCAGGTAGAGCATCGGTGGGTGGATGGCCATCATCCAGTACTGCAGCAATGGGTTCATCCCGCTGCCGTCAGGGGGAACGAACTGGGCGAAGCCAGCGGAAGTCTCGAACCCCAGCAGGGTGAACGGGTGAACGACAAACAGGTTTAGTACCAGAAAAAAGCCTTGCACCACCATCAGGGTGGCAATGACGTAGGGTTGCAGCTCGGGCAGATGACGCCGGTTCAGCCGGACTGCGATCACGCCATAGCAGGCCAGCAGCCAGCTCCAGAACAGCAGCGAGCCTTCCTGGCCCGACCATAGCGCACTGAGCTTGTAGATGGCCGGCATGGTGACGTTGCTGTGCGCGGCCACGTTTGCGACGTGGAAACTGTCCTGCTGAAACAACACCACCAGGGCGCCAATGGCCACCGTCAGCGACACCCACAGGGCGGTGACGGCACGCCCCGCGCTGGCCACCAGCACCGGCCGATGGGTCCACTGTCCGGCCAGCGCCGCCACCAGCGCGTACAGGCACAGCGCGAACGCCAGAATCAGGGCAAAGGCCCCAATGTTCTCCATGGACTAATAGGTCCTCGAACCTTGCTCGATTGGGGGCGCTGGCGCAGCCCCGTTCGCACCGGGCTCTTGCGCCTCATGCGTGACACCCGGCTTTTGCGCCTCATATTTGGAGGCGCACTTGGCCTGAATTCGCTTGGCTACGAAGACCCCGTCGGGTCCGTAGGCGCCGTCGGCCAGCGCCTGCGCGCGGTCGCGGAAGGTGTCCGGCAACGGTTCGGTGCCTACATACAGCACCGGAAGCGTGTCGCTCTCCTGCACCATGGTGAACGAGACGCGGCCGCCGTCCCGTTGAATGGAACCGACGGCAACATCGCCGCCCACCCGCAGCCGCTTGCCGTGGGCCTCTTCACCCATGGCCCGCAGCTCGGGGACGGTGACGTAGTAGGTTTTGCTTTCCTGGATGCCGCTGACCGCAAGCCAGATGATCGTGGCCAGAATCAACAGGACTCCGGCGCCAATCTTCCAACGCTCCTTACGGATTGGACCAGACACAAGCACCCTCCTTTTCAGGGACCGTCGTACACCCTGATGTTTATTATGGGGATTATATACGAAAGTGGCGGAAACGCTTAATCAACGCCGCTTGGCTGGCATCACCTGACGCACCCTCACAGGGCGCACCAATGCCTTGATAGCTTCCTCGAACGTCCCCTTGGACCGCACATCCTCACGGAGCTCCTTTGCAGTCGGCTGGTAGGAACGGTGGGGAACTTCAACCGTAGGTTCTGCGGATCGCTTGCGTGTTTTGTTGGTAGATTTCAAGGCTTCTTCTCCAGCCTTTCCAGCCGCCGCGCGGCATGCCTCGCTTACTTACCACTGCCGTGGGTAGGCGTCAAGAAAAATCTTTGTGTGGGGTAAGTCGTGCATTGTATCATACCCCCGCCAAACAACTGCGGCTGCCCCTGAACCATCGGGTCACCCGCTGAATATAACACCCAATCTTGGGGAAATAGGCGGGAACCATGCAGGCAAAGCTGCGGTTGTTTGGCGACTGACCCGATGACCATATGTCGGTCATGGGAATCCCGATAGGGAGTCGCGCTTGGCCGCTGAAGTACAACTCATCAGAACAAAAGTAGCTGGGGTATCGCATCAGAACGAAGACGGCTCAGACAGGCAAGAGCTGATCCGAAGTTGTGAGGCTGGTGATCATCTTTTCCTGGTACGCGACCCTGACAACGAATATGACGATCATGCAGTTGCGGTCCATCACGGAATCTTTGGCCAGATAGGATTCATTGGGAGCAATCTATCCCAAGAGGTAGCGGAACACATGGACTCCGGCAGGAAAGCCTACGCTGTAATTTTGACCGTCACTGGCGGTGATGACGAGAGGCCGACCTGCGGAGTGAACATCCAACTTGTCTTGTGCCCTACCGTGTCAGAGTTGGAATCAGATCAGATCGCTTTTAGAGAAACCGAGATTTCGGACGAGAAGTTATTATCTTGCGTAGCGGTTGGCAGCCTTGTATTCTTTTTGCTGATCACCTGGGCGTGTTGAAAGGACCGCCTTTGCGGGGAGGCCGATGTTTAGTCTCCCCGCAAGGCGAGAGTAGAGGGAGCATCCGCGACGCTTGCTTTTGAAACAAGCACCTTTTCAAGGCGGATGCCCCCTCATATCATGCTGCTGTTTAAAAGCGAATCGGCGAAGCTCTTTCGCTGCATTGGGCATCACCTCCTTTCGGCTCGGGGTGGATGTGATGACACACACCCCCCCGAGCTTTCGGGCTTGACAACCGGCTAACTGTTTGGGAGAATCAGATTGCCTGTTGATTCTCCCTTGGCTGGTTGTCAGCCCAATGTTCTGAGGCTTCTATCGGGGTGCTACCCGTAGAAGCCTCATTTGATTTTTGCGCTAGGTATTGTACAGCGGTTGCCAGTATCCGTCAAGGAAGCTACTCAAGCCACCAGGTCTGAGTAGCGGAGCCGCTTACCTTCCATGCCGTCTCTCATGGCAGCAAGCTGATCGATGGTGTCCTTCTCGCGCAGGTTGTGGCGACCGGAGAACTCTTGGACGTAGCGATCCAGATGCTTGGGTGAAATCTTGTGGAACGTGCCCATGTGGGCGCGTTTAAGCATCGACCATAGGGATTCGATGCCATTGGTGTGAATGTCACCTTTGACGTACTGGGAGAGTGAGTGCTTGACCGTGGCGTGATTGAAGGGCAGCGCGTCATAGGTAATAGCATCGTCGCTGTAAACCGTCGCGCCCGGTGCGGCATGCTTGCCCACGAACCCTTGCAGCGTGGCTGCGTCCGTGGACGTGACGACTGTGGCCGCGACGTGCTTGGTTGCCCTGTCTTTCACGCCGACTACCGCCGTTTTCCCGATAGGACCGCGGCCGGTATCGGCCAGCTCCTTCCGCTTGGTGTTGCTCATGTTCCGGCGGCGCCCGCCGAAGTAGGTTTCGTCCACTTCGACCGGGCCAGAAAATAGCTTCTTCCCGTCCTGTGACAGGGCAGCCCGGAGGCGCTGCGCTAGAAACCACGCGGATTTTTGTGTCACGCCGAGGTCGCGGTGCAGCTTCATGCTCGATACGCTCTTGAGGCTGGTCATGAGCAGGAAGGCAGCGAGAAGCCAATCCTGGTAGCCGACCTTGGCGCACTCCATTACGGTGCCAGTTTTCACGCTGAACTTCTGAGCGCATTCCTTCTCGCGGCAGCGGTAGGGCATGGTTTTGTGTTTGCAGCCCGACTGCACATTGAGCGATCCGCAGATCGGGCAGCATACGCCGCTTGGCCACCGCTGCTTGATGAACCACCGCTCGGCCGTCTGGTCGTCTGGAAACATCCGCATGATCTGCTTAAAGGTAATGCCGTTCCGATACGCCTTGCCAGGTGCCTTAGCCATGACTGCATCTTACCGCAAAGTGGCATCGCTGCCAAGATGTTTCGCCACTTTCGTATATAATCCCCTTTGCAAGCTGTTCCCCGCTTCGGGTAGGTCCCTGCCTCAGATGTGTCCAAGGTGGGTGCCGACCTCCTTCGAAGTTCTTGGTAAGACTCACAGTGCGGCAGGTGCTCCGGAGTTTCTCAGGCTAGGCTCGTGAATCGCGGCGAAAAAGGCTTGACAAACTAGAACGCGGAAGTCATATTCATAAATGCGAATATATGAATCTGTCTCTGGCGCGATTTCCTGAGTTCTTCGCAGCCCTCGGTGAGCCGCTGCGGCTGCGCCTGGCCTGCTGCATGACCGCGGTCGAGGGAGGGCTGTGTGTCTGCGAGCTGATGGACGCGCTCCAGGTTTCGCAACCCAACGTCAGCCGCCACCTGAAGCTGCTGAAAGCGGCCGGCCTGGTCGAGGAGCAACGCGAGGGGCGCTGGGTGTACATGCAACTGAAGCACGCCAAGCATCCCCTCTTCGAGCAGATCCGTTGTTGCCTGGAGACGGTCTGCTGCTGCACCGACGTCCGGGCCGATCTCAGGCGGCTCGAGGCGAGGCTGAAGCTGCGTCAGGGCGGCAAGTGTGTGGTAGGAGTTCAATCCAGAAGACGGCGTGCGAGTGAGCCGGGAAAGGAGGCCAGCCATGTGCCCATGCTCCGGACCGTGTCCGTGTGACGATTGCTGCTAACGAGTCGTGATCTCGTGCGGGCAAAACCGGCGATGGCAGTGGAGCGGCCGATCCACTGCGAGCCGGTATGACAGCCTGCAGGTGTGGGTTGTGGGAGACACTGCGTGCCGACCCTTCCAGGGTCGGATCACCCACGGTTGCAGCCCCCCGCGACGCGCCCAAGCCAAGAAGGAGCCCGAAGCAGATGTCAAAAGGCACGGTAGTTTCCCTCTACATTGCCCCAGGAGCCAGTGCTCCGATGAGATCGGTCCCTCACGCGCGCGCCGTGCCTGGCCGCGGGCTGGAGGGCGATCGCTACTTTCACCAGGTTGGGACCTACTCCGACAAGCCCCGTCCGGATAGCGAGGTGACGCTGATCGAGATGGAGGCCATTGAAGCTCTCAAAAAGGAAGACGGAATCGAGCTGGATGCAGGCGACGCCCGCCGCAACATCGTCACTCGCGAGATCCCCTTGAATCACCTGGTGGGGCGGGAGTTTCAGGTCGGCGAAGTGACTCTGCGCGGCATTCGGCTTTGCGAGCCCTGTTCCCATGTGGAAAAACTCACCCGGCACGGGGTCCTGCGCGGCCTGATTCACAGGGGCGGCCTGCGAGCGCAGATTCTGACCGAGGGCACGATCCGGGTCGGCGAGGTTGTCCGGGAGCGATCCGCCGTTTAGACCGGCTCCAGCCTCTGGGACCGCTGGCCTCCGGGACCCGTTTTGCGCCATTGACAACCTTGCCATCCGCCGCATAAATTCTCGCATTCAACCGCTATGGACCATTCCTCTCACGATGTCCTGATCGTCGGGGGCGGAGGCGCGGGCCTGCGCGCGGCCATTGCCGTGGCGGAAGTCAATCCCCGGCTCAGTATCGCCGTCATCTCCAAGGTTTACCCCATGCGGAGCCACACCGTCTCGGCCGAGGGTGGCGCCGCAGCCGTCGCCAAGCCCGGCGACAGCCTGGACGAGCACGCCTACGACACTATCTCCGGCGGCGACTGGCTGTGCGACCAGGATGCCGTGGAGGCCTTCGTTAAGGAAGCTCCCGAAGAGTTGCTGCGGCTCGAGCACTGGGGCTGCCCCTGGAGCCGGGAGCCGGACGGGCATGTTGCCGTGCGCGCCTTTGGCGGAATGAAGAGAATGCGCACCTGGTTTGCCGCCGACAAGACCGGCTTCCACATGCTGCACACCCTGTTTCAGACCTGCCTGAAATACAGCACTCTGATCCGCTACGACGAGTGGTTTGTCACCAAGCTGCTGGTAGAGGACGGCCGGGTGCAGGGGGTGGTGGCCCTGGAGCTGCTGTCCGGAAAGGTGCAGGCCATCACCGCCAAGGCCGTGATCCTGTGCACCGGAGGTTGCGGAAAGGTTTACCCGTTCACTACGAATGCCAGCATCAAGACCGGTGACGGCATGGCGCTGGCCTACCGGGCCGGCGCCCCGCTAAAGGACATGGAATACGTCCAGTACCATCCCACCGGCCTGCCCTTCACTGGAATCCTAATCACCGAAGCCTCCCGCGCCGAGGGCGGCTACATGCTGAACAAGGACGGCTACCGCTACCTGCAGGACTACAACCTGGGCACGCCGCAGCCCAAGCCCGTGCTCCGCACCATGGAGCTGGGGCCGCGCGACCGGCTGTCGCAGGCCTTCGTGAAAGAGCACCAGAAAGGCCGCACCACTGAAACTCCTTACGGGCCGGTCGTGCACCTGGACCTGCGGCATCTGGGGGAAAAGCTCATCAACACCAAGCTACCCTTTGTGCGCGAGTTGTGCCAGAAATATCAGAACATTGACCCCGTGCGGGAGCTGATCCCAGTGCGGCCCGTCGTGCACTACATGATGGGCGGGGTGCACACCGACCTGAACGGCGCTACGCCGCTGGCGGGACTGTATGCCGCCGGCGAGGTCGCCTGCGTGAGCATCAACGGGGCCAACCGCCTGGGTTCCAATTCGCTGCCGGAGCTGCTGGTGTTCGGGGCGCGAGCAGGCAAAGCGGCCGCCGTGTTCGCCTCCGAGCAGCGCGCGGCAGGCGCCTCGGTGTTGGCACAGGCGGCGGAGGAGCAGCGGCGACTGGAAGAACAGTTTCTGCGCAAGACGGGAGGCCGGGAGCGCATCGCCACCATCCGGGAGGAGATGCAGCAGACCACCGAGAGCAGCACGGGCATCTATCGGACGGGGACCGAATTGAGCAAGGCCGCGCAAACCCTGCGGACATTGCAGGAACGGTTTCAGGATATCGGCCTCGACGACCGCAGCCGCACCTTCAACACCGAACTGACGACCGCGCTCGAGCTGGGCTTCATGCTGGATGTGGCCCAGGCGATGGTCGAGAGCGCCTTCGACCGGAAGGAATCCCGCGGAGCCCATCAGCGTACTGACTTCCCGGCCAGGGATGACGAGAAGTACCTGGTGCACTCGCTGGCCTTTCGCAATGCGGACGGTTCGGCGCGCGTGGAGCATCTGCCGGTCACCATCACCCGCTGGGCGCCCGGCGAGCGCGTCTATGGATAAAGGAGATTTCTGGCAGGCAGGGCGGGCAGACAAAGGGAGTGAGCAGAGTCAGTTTGACGCCCGTGGCACCATGAGACACAAGCGACTGTTGGTCTGCGGAGTGACGATCGCTCTTGGCCTGCTTCACCTAAGCTGTAACGCCAGGAAGCCGGAACAGCGCAGCGGTAGCTCTGTGGTGGCTCCGGAAATCAGACCGGCACTGAGGAGCATCTCGCGCAGCGACCTGCTCGGGCACATCCGCGTGCTGGCTGCCGACGACTACGAGGGGCGCGCGCCGGGCACCCGGGGGGAAGGGCTGACAGTGAGCTATCTGACCGGCCAGTTCCAAGGGCTCGGCCTCCAGCCGGGCAACCCCGACGGCACCTTCGAGCAAATAGTGCCGCTGGCCGGCCTCACTGCCAAATCCACGGCCTCCTTGATCGCCGGCGGCAAGAAGCTGAACTTGCGCTTCCCCGATGATTATGTCGCGGTCACCCGCCGGTTCGTGCCTGAGGTGAAAGTTCATGATTCCGAAATCGTCTTTGTCGGCTACGGGGTGGTGGCGCCGGAGTATGATTGGGACGACTATAAGGGCGTGGACGTTAAGGGTAAAACACTCCTGATGCTGATCAACGATCCTGCGGTTCCCGATCCGCGCGATCCTGCTAGGCTCGACGACAAAATCTTCAAGGGCCGGGCGATGACCTACTACGGGCGCTGGACCTATAAGTACGAAATTGCCTCCCGGAAAGGCGCGGCAGCCGCCCTCATCATTCACGAGACCGGTCCCGCCGGCTATCCCTACGAGGTGGTCTCCGGTAGCTGGGGGAGTGAAAACTTCGATATCAAGACTCCGGGCAGGAATCTGGACTCGGTTGCTGTGGAAGCCTGGATCCACTTGGATCCAGCCAAGCAACTGCTTGCCGCCAGTGGCCTGGACTTTGACGCGCTGAAGAAGGTCGCAGTCCGCAGGGACTTTCAGCCGGTGCCGCTGAAGGCTCGCGCCAGCTTCCATGTCCGGAACAAGCTGCGCGAGATTGAGTCGCGCAATGTCATCGCCAAGCTGGAAGGATCTGACCCGGAGCTCAAAGACGAGTACGTCATTTACACTGCGCACTGGGACCACCTGGGACGGGATGAGAAACGCCAGGGTGACCAGATTTTCAACGGCGCGCTGGATAATGCCTCCGGCACCGCCGGGCTGCTGGAGATCGCCGAGGCGTTCTCCAAGCTGGAGACGCCGCCGCGCCGCTCCATCTTGTTTCTGGCGGTGACGGCGGAAGAGAAGGGTCTGCTCGGCACCAAATTCTATGCTGGCAGCCCGCTCTACCCGCTCCACCGGACGCTCGCCAACATTAATATGGACGGGCTGAACCAGTGGGGCCGGACGCGGGACATCGTCAGCATCGGCTACGGCAACACGACGCTGGACGAGCTGCTGCGCGACGCCGCCGCAACGCAGGGGCGCGTCCTGAAACCCGACGCGGAGCCGGAGAAGGGGTACTTCTATCGCTCGGATCACTTCGAGTTCGCCAAGCAGGGCGTGCCGGCCCTGAATCCGGACTCGGGCACCGAATTCATCGACAAGCCCGAGGGGTACGGAATACAAAAACGGAACGAGTACACCAAGCGCGACTATCACAAGGTCTCCGACGAAGTGAAGCCGGATTGGGACCTGTCAGGCGCCGTCGAGGACCTCCGGCTCTTCTTCCGGGTTGGCTACGGCGTGGCCCAGGGGGACAAGTACCCGGAGTGGATGCCAGGGACCGAGTTCAAAGCCCGGCGCGAGGAGTCGCTGTGGCAGGCGGCCGATAAGAGAAGCCAAGAACCGACAACGCGAAGGTGAGTAAACGTGGCGGAAACCATTAGCCTGGAAGTGGCCCGGTATTCCCCCGAACGGGACCGGGAACCTTCTTTTCAAAGCTTCACAGTGCCTCTGCGCAACGATTGGGTGGTCCTGGATGCCCTGAACTACATCAAGGACCAGCTGGACGGCTCGCTCACCTTCCGTTGGTCCTGCCGCATGGGGATTTGCGGCAGTTGTGGAATGATGGTGAACGGCGAACCAAAGCTGACCTGCGCTACCTTCCTCACACAGTACACGCCGGGGCCGGTCCGGGTGGAGCCGCTGCGCTATTTTCCGGTGGTGCGGGACTTGGTCAGTGAAATGTCGGATTTCATGACCAAGCTGAAGAAGGTGAAGCCCTGGATTGTCCGCAGCGGCGAGAAGCCCCTGTCGGAAGGGGAATACCTGCAGACCCCGGCTGAGCTGGACAACTACAAGCAGTTCAGCATGTGCATCAACTGCATGCTCTGCTACGCGGCCTGCCCGGTCTACGGGCTGGACCCCATCTTTGTTGGGCCCGCGGCTCTTGCTCTTGCGCAGCGCTATAACCTGGACAGCCGCGACCAGGGCACAGCCGAGCGCCTCCAGATTCTTTCCGACCATGACGGCATTTGGGCCTGCACGTTTGTTGGGGAGTGCACCAAGGTGTGTCCAAAGAATGTAGACCCGGCCGGAGCCATCCAGCAATACAAGCTGGCGTCGGCAAAGGACTGGTTCAAGTCCTTTCTGATGCCCTGGGGTGACAAAGAACGATGAGCGAACTCCACCACCCTTCCGCATCAGCCGGCAGGGAACACGGCGAAGCTGCCGCCGTTGCGTACGCCGAATACCATCCCCGGTGGTATCGAAAGCCCGTCTCCGCCTATTGGTGGTTGGCGCGATGGTCTTCCTTCAAATTCATGTTGCGTGAAATCAGCAGCGTTTTTGTTGCGTTTTTCGTCGTGATGACCCTGCTGCAGATCCGCGCCTTGGGCCAGGGGCCAGAAGCCTATGCGAACTTCCAGGGCGGCTTGCAGTCGCCCGTGCTGCTGGCGTTGCACGTGCTCAGCTTCTTCTTTGTGCTGTTTCACACGATTACCTGGTTCAACCTGACGCCTCGGGCCATGCAGGTGCGCATTCGCGGCAGGCGGATTCCGGATTTCTTTGTGGCCGCGCCGAACTACGTGGCCTGGATTGTCATCTCAGGCGTTCTGGCCTGGTTGCTTCTGCGAGGGTAAATGCCAAGGAGACCGCTGGAACCGTTCCTCTGGACCCTGTTCAGTGCCGGCGGCGTGGTAGCCGCCTTGTTGATCCCAGTCCATCTGCTTCTGTCCGGCATTGCGTTTCCGCTGGGTTGGCTGGAACCGCCGAGCTACCAGAGAGCGTTGGCTTTGGCCGGACATCCCCTGGGGCGGATTTATTTATTCGTTCTCTGTTCGCTGCCGCTTTTCCATTGGGCTCACCGTTTCCGGTACACTCTCTACGATGGGTTGCAGATCAAACACCTGAACGAAATCATCAATCCCCTCTGCTATGGCGGCGCAATTATTGGAACAATTCTCGCAGGCTATTTCCTGTGGAGCATCCCTTATTAGGACTGCAGAAAGAACAACTCCCATTCGAAGCTGGCGACAGCCCGCCCAACTAAGAACCCCGGAAAAGCAGTGAGGTCAAATGGCCCAGGAGCCTGGCTGGGGTATCTGGGCTAGGGTATTTGGGATTCCTCGATCAGCTCTACTCCGGGGGGAAGACGGAACCGGAACAGGTCGTTGTCCAGGCGCGGGTTGGGTATTTCGCCGAAGAGCCGGAACTCGGTGATCGTGCCATCGGTTTCCAGGATCTTGATGCGGCGAATTCGCTTGCGCCCGTCCACCTCCAGCAGCAATTCTCGAAACCGCTCCCGATTCTTCTTGGGACGCAGTCGCAGCACCGGATTGCCTGGGTCCAGCGGGGCGGCGTCGCTGGCCAGCTCCACGCGAAATGCGCGTTTCAGGTTCATGCGTCCCAGCAGAAGCCCTAGGGGTGTGCGCAGGTCGGCGCTCCGCTTGACCGGAATTCGGATGACCTGGCGATCCTGTGGGACGTAAAAGAAAATCTTCTTTCCATCCGAGAGAAACAGCTTCACCTCCGGGCGCGTATATTCCCAGCGCATCTTGCCAGGCTTTTTCAAGTAGAGGATCCCCGCCTCCTCGCGCGAAGGGGCATGTTCGTCGGTCCTGTAAATCTGCACAAAATGCGCTTTCAGGGTTCGCAAGCGGTTGTAATGCCTCTCGAACGTGCGGACCACCTGGTCTAGTTTTGATACGGGAGGGCTGGCCGCAGAAGGGGACGGCAGCGTCAAGCCAAGCAACAAACAGAGAGCCCATTGCCTCACTCCTCCAGCATAACATGCAGACAGTCGGCTGCCTTGCGGTCCGGGGGACAAATGGCAGATGTTATCCGCTAGCCCGAAAGTTTTAACTCTGGAGTGAGAAGCTAAGGCCAAAGCCCGGGAATTTTTTTGCGCCTGGGACTTGCCTCTTCGCGAAGCTACAATATTGAGGGGGGGTTGGCGGCGGGCTGACGACGGGAGCTAGCTCAGACAGGGAAGCCTGAGGAGCGTGTCGAATGATCGGCTTTCGCGCAACGGGACCTGGGTTGCTGTTCGTCCTGCTCCTGACATCAGTACCGCACTTCGCCAGCCCGGCGGAGAGGAGTGCCAAAGAAAAGCTGCTGGGGGCGCCATGCCGCGGTCGCTACCAGCTCAGTCCCCAGACGTCGGCAGCACGACGGGCGATCAACCGCAAACACGATGCTGCAATGAAGCAGCGCGATTGCGAAACGGCAGTCGCCATGCGCAAGGAACTCATTCGGCACCAGTGCCACAACCACTTCCTGTGGTTCTATCTAGCTGAGCTGTACGTGGAGTTGGGCCGCAACGAGGACGCGATCGCGGTCCTGGACTACCTTTACGGAAAGAAGGACAACGAAGTGGATCGGCGGCTTCGCACCGAAGGCAACGCGCTCCATCCCCTCGCGCAGGCCCATGAATTCCAGCGCTCCGCGCTGGCCAGGAAACTCTCTCAGGCGCGGGCGCTGCGGGAGGAACGGAAGCAGCAGGACCGAAAGAAGCTCGAGGCGCTGCCCCCAGGGAAAAAACCGCCCCGCGACTATGTTTCCAAGGACGCCTGCCCGTTTGAGTGCTGTGCGTTTCGGAGCTGGGACGTTTACGCCGACACCATCCTCTATAACAAGCCGAGGGGCGAGAAGGTGGTGGCGCGTGTCGGGAAGGGAGAGAAGGTTGAGGGGGTGACAGGGCAAGTCCATATCCGGCCCATGGCGGTCGCCGTGCGGCATCCGCCTCCCTACTCGAATGTGCCGACGGGCTCCATTGTCTTCCTTCTCGATAGTCTGGGTGAAGGGATCAGCCGCGTATGGGTTGACGGCAAGGTCCTCGAGCTGGAAGCCGAGTATATCCGAGACCACTGTCCGTTTCCGGACAAGCGCTGTTGGGGTGAGTACATCTATCCGGTCACCGAGGATGAACGTTGGGGGACGTGGTGGGTGAAAGTCAAGACGCGAGACGGAACGGTGGGCTGGACCAATGACTCCAAGAATTTCGGAAACATGGACGCCTGCTCTTGAGAAGGGCGCGCCTCGGCGGCGCTGTGCCCGGAGCCGCTTGAGGGCGGACCCGAAGGTCCGCCCTCGCCCTCAGAAGTGCCAGCGGCGGCCGAATCGGTGGCCGCGGAATTCACCCAACTGCTGGTGCAGCTCTTCCGCTTTCTCCTTTTGCTCCGGGGTCAGCGTGGCATAGAATCTCGCGAGCGCCGTCGCGTAGATCCCACCGACCTTCCCGACCAGAGCGCCTTGCTGGTCGGTCAGTTGCCCAAGCTCGGGCTCGGACTTCCCGGCCTTGATGGCATTCACCAGCACCTCGTGCCCCTGTTTTAGCTGAGTCACAAGCGGCTCGGCCGACTCGTGAGCAGATTTGAAGATTGCCTCCGCCTCGGCCTTTTGCGACTCGTTCAGGTCCAGGTAGCCGGCCATGAGCGTGTGCATTGCTGCACGGTGGCCGAGCCGCGGCGGATGCGCCACCAGGGCAGCAGCCACCACCACCAGCGTGGCCACCACACCGACGATGAGTTTCTTTCTCGTAGACATTGGTTCACCTTGTCAAGGACTGATTTCTTTAGACACTGATTCTGAGAGTTTTTTACGCGACTAACGCATACCGTTTGGCGAATACCACAGGCGGCATGTTGAGCGCGGAGTGAATCCGCGTGTTGTTGTAGTCCCACAGGGTGCGGTAGATCTCCGCCACTAGCTCCCCCAGTGTTTTGAAGCGGTTCGGATCTCCCAGGTCAACCTTGAATTTGTCGTAGAACGATTCCTGGTATCCGTTCTCCCAAGGGCACCCCGGGCGGCTCCGTGAAATCACGATGCCGCATCCATCAAGGATTTCAGTGAACGCCATCGCGTCATACTCCCTCCCGTTGTCGGAGTGGAATAGACCCGGGCGCGGATGATGGAGCAGGGCGTTGGAAAGCGCCTGAATGGTGAGCGCGGCTCCCTTTCTCACCGCAACCTGGATTCCCAGGATCCGGCGGGTGTAGAGATCGATCACGGTCGCCACATAGACCTTCTTTCCGTGCTGCACGAACTCGGTGAAGTCCGCTGCCCAGATGTGGTTTGCATATGCGGGCATGAGCGCGAGCAGGAGGTTGGGATAGGTCCGGGAAACCTTGGATTTTCTCCATTTTTTGCCTCTCCTGCGGTAGGGCTTGATGCCAAACAGACGCATGACCCTCTGCGCCCGCTGGCGGCAGAGTCCCAGTGCCGTAGCAATTCGCCGGGAGCCGTAGGAGGGATGGATCTGCAGCTCTTCTTCCAGGCGGACCTTGAGGCGCCAGTCCTTCTCCTTCATTCTTGGGACGTAATACAGGCTCGCGCGGGATATGCCAAGGGCTCGGGCAAGCGCTGATTTGTTTCTTCCTTCGCTCAATTGTTTTTTTGAGTCATGGAGAGCTTGAGCGTGATCTCGCCCACGAGTTCCAGGAGTTCTCTGTTCTGCTTCTGAAGTCGGGAGAACTCCGCCCAGGACGGGGCACCGGTTGCTCCTTTTACCATCCAACCATAGATGCTCCCTTCAGAAATACCGTGATCCTTGGCGGCCTGGGCCACCGAGATGCCTTCTTCCTTGACGCGGCGTAGGATATCGGCTTTTACGTCAGCTGCAATACGATGATGTTTTTTGTTCATATGACACCAGGGTAGTTAATTCCCAACCTCAGTGTCTAAATTACCCAGTCCAGGGCAGAGCGCATGAACACGCTGGTGGGACAACTGCTGCAGGTGACGCGCGCCGAAGGCGATCCGGCGGCGTTGCGGCTGGAACCGGTTCGGGTGGATGAGTTGCTGCGCGAGCTGGTCGAGGACTGCTCGATCGAAGCCAGGGCGCGGCGCTGCTCGCTCCGGCTAGAAGAGCCGCAGCCGCTCACCGTCGCTGGCGATTGGGAATTGCTCCGGCGGGCGGTGGAGAACGTGGTTCGCAACGCGATCCGGTTCGCGCCACCGGACTCGGAAGTGGAGATCAGCGGCACGACCAGCGGCTCGGTCGTGACCATCCAGGTTCGCGATTACGGGCCAGGGGTCCCCGAAGAAGAGCTTTCGCGCATTTTCGACCCCTTCTATCGAGTGCAGGCCGACCGCAGCCGCGCCAGCGGCGGCGCCGGCCTGGGACTTTCGATCGCACGGCGGGCCGTGGAGTTGCACAAGGGCCGTCTGCAGGCGCGCAATGCCAACCCCGGACTGACGGTGGAAATCGAGCTGCCAGCTGGAAACGGCCCCGTGATGGATGTATCATCAGCAAGCCGGATGGACAAAGACGGAAATTCCGGCTAGCATCCCCTCGACGGTGAGAAGAAACGGGAAATTCTATGCAAGACAACCAGCGGTCTGCAAAGGTTAGCCGAAGGGCGTTTTTGGGCGGCACACTTTCTTTAACCGCCGTGGCGGCTGGCACAAACGCAGCTTCGGCTTCCGCCGGGCAGCGAACGGTGCCGAGCCCGGCGCGCAAAAGGACCGGGTTCCCCCTGTGGTGTCATAAGGGTGGGATGATTGATCCCACGGAAGCCTCGGACGAAAAGAAAGTCAGGGACTTCGTTCAAAAATGCGCCAATCACGGAGTGACGAGGCTCTTCCCCTGGATGGGGTCGCGCGTACTCCTGGAAGCTGCTCACGAAAAGGACATCGAGGTCCACCCTTACCTGGCGTTTAACTCTCACGGTCGAAAGACAACAACGTACGCGTGGTCCGTCCACTATGTGGGGCCGCCTCTGGGGACGCCGGAAGCCAGGGACATCCTAAATCACCATCGCCCCATTTGGTCCCATCCGCGGCATTCAGTGAAGGTGAGCGAATTCGCCAGGCAGCATCCCGAATGGTGGGCTCTCGACCGGCAGCAAACCAGGGAGTTGCACCCGGGCCGAAAGCGGGTCATGAGCCTCACCGTGCCGGAGGTGCGCGCTTTTGAAGTCAGCAGCTACTTGTCGCTGCTCAAAGACAGCGGTGGTGACGGTGTTCAAGTAGAGTTCGTTTCAGGCGACGAAGATGAGCACGGCGTGACGATCAACGGCTACGAGCAGCCCACTGTGGCTGCTTATGGTGAGAAGTTTGGGAAGAGTCCGTTCGAGGTGGCCAACAATGAGCCTGCGTGGGTGCAGTTCCGAGCGGACCAGGTCACGACGTGCCTTAGAGAGTTGCGGCACAAGCTTATGGAAAAGACTCCGCGTCCGCTCCTAACCGTAACGGCCACGAATCGCGATCAGCAGGATTACATCAAGGTAGGTCAGGACTGGTCTCGGTGGGTGGAGGACGGCTTGCTTGATGAGTGGCACATTTGGTTTCGCACAACCTCGGATTTACGAACCGTAGAGCGCCACGTCAAGCAGTCGGCAGAAATCATAGCGGGTCGTTGCCCCCTGGTTGCCGAGATTTCCTGTTATCACCCAGGGAGCATCCAGGATCCGAAACTGGTGGTCGAGGCCGCTCGCCGCGCGAGAGCCAACGGGGCAGATGAAGTTGGAATCTACCGTAGCCACGCGGTCGACCAGTTGGATCTCTGGCCCGTAGTCGAGCAAATCGCGAAGCTTTGATCGACCACCAGTTGGGGTCTCACGATTCCAATTTCGGCCACCCCAAGCAGTGAGGACACTATTATGAATAACCGCATGAAGTTTCTTTCCCGGCGGGATTTCGTTTCTCACACGGCGCGAAGCGCTGCGGCGCTCGGGTTGCTAGCAACTCATCCCCGGCGTGTTTCGGCCAACGATCAGATCGGATTGGCCGTCATTGGCGTGGGCACCATGGGAACGGACCATGTCAAGTGGGCCCTGGATATAAAAACCACCCACATTGCCGCGGTCTGCGACGTGGATTCGAATGCCGGCGAGCGGGCCCGTCAACTCGTGTACCAAAGCAGAAACAAAACTCCCAGGGTGGTGGGCGATTTCCGCAAGCTGCTCGACGACAAATCCATCGACGCTTTCATAATAGTCACTCCAGACCACTGGCATGCCCCAATCGCTGTTGCGGCAATGCAAGCGGGTAAGGACGTTTACGTCGAAAAGCCGGCCAGTCATGTGTTCCGGGAGGGGCGCCTCATGCTGGAGACCGCCAAGAAGTACAATCGGATCTTCCAGCACGGCACGCAGATGCGGTCCAGCGACGTCACGGCCAAGGCGCGTGAATTACTGGATGCCGGCGTGATCGGGACGGTCAAGATGTCGAAGGCATGGAATCTGCAGCGAATGAACGTGCCCCCGCCGGTTCCTGACGGCCCCGTACCACCCGGTGTGGATTACGACATGTGGCTTGGTCCGGCTCCTAAGCGTCCGTTCAACCCACGGCGCTTCCATAGGTCCTGGAGATTTTATCGGGATTACGGCGCCGGCAACATCGGAGACGACGGGGCTCATGATATCGACATGGCGCATTTTGGACTGAATCCGAAGACCCATCCGGTCCGCATCACCGCCCACGGCAGCAACGTCGCGGGGGGCGTGGGCGACTACCCGGACAACATGACGGTGTCCTACCAGTTCGAGGACGACAAGGTGCTTCTCTACGAGGAGCGCAGTTGGACGCCCTACGGCCAGTATGGCGTTGACAGCGGCAATGCCTTTTACGGCACCGAGGGGTTCATGGTGTTCTCACGGCGCGGCTTTTTCCAGGTTTATCTTGGCAAAAAGGAAGAGAAGGGACCCAGCATGAAGGGTGGCAGAGGACATCCCACACACTTCGCTGACTTTTTGGAATCGGTCCGCACGCGAAAACCAACAATCGCGCCGACCGAGGTCGCGCATATGACATGTGCGCTAGTGCATCTGGGCACGATCGCTCATCGGGTGGGGCGTGTGCTCCAGTTTAACCCGCAAACCGAAACTTTCCCCCACGACCAGGAAGCCAATCAGCTGTTGACGAAACAATACAGACAGCCGTTTTCGCTCTGATCCTATGTTGGTGGGCATGAGTAGGTGGGTGTGGTGGAGGACGGATGAAACAATTCTTGCTGATCTTTAGCCTGTTGGCCGCTTTGACAAGCTCCATGGCAGTCTCACAGGCTGCCGAAAAACACGCAACGTACACCGATCCGGAAAAAGCTGGTCGTGATTTTCTTGTGCAGGGCGAATATCAGGGATCTCTAGGCAACGGCAAGGTGATCGCCGCTCAGGTGATCTCGCTGGGCAACGCGAAGTTTGAGGGGATTCTGTATGGGGGCGGCTTGCCCGGCGCCGGATGGGACGAAAAAACCCGGTTTCATTTCCGAGGGGAAACTCGGGGAGACACCACTCATTGTGTCGGGATTCACGGCGAGCGCCTGATGTTTGAGAATCCGAATTTTCATGGGACCATCCAAGACGAGGTCTTTCGCGGCCAAGCCGCGATGTTCCGGAACGTAACCGAGGATGCCTCCTTCGAAATGAAAAAGGTCCACCGCCGATCCCCTACGCTGGGGGCCAAGCCGCCGCCGGGGGCCATTGTGCTGTTCGACGGAACCAACGTCGACGAATGGGTGAACGGGAAGCTGGTGGACGGCAACCTGCTCGACGTGGGAACGGAAACCAAGCGGAAATTCAAGAGCCTCCGGTTGCATCTGGAATTCCGCACCCCCTTTATGCCCACAGCCCGGGGGATGGCGCGGGGCAACAGTGGCGCCTATGTGAAAAAGGTATGGGAGATCCAGGTCATAGACTCGTTCGGCTGGAACACGGAGAATCGCAAGTTCGAGAGGCTTTCTGGTTTTGGCCGCTCCGGCGGTATCCAGGAGATGGTCAAGCCCCGCCTAAACATGTGCTACCCACCACTCTCCTGGCAAACCTATGACGTGGAGTTTACCGCTGCCAGGTTTGACGACGCGGGCAACAAGATTTCTCCAGCGATGATGACAGTGCGCCTCAACGGCATCGCGATTCACGACAAATTCGTGCTGCCGCCCGTGCCCCCGGGGAGAGACGCGAAAATGACTCAAGAAGGCCGGTCAGGGCCGCTCTTTCTGCAAGAACATAAGAATCCAGTCCGGTTCCGCAACATATGGGTGGTGGAGAAGGATTGAGGTGCCAGGCCGTGGTCGAACCAAAGTTGGGATTTTTTCTTAGCTTGTGATCAGTGGCCCTCCAAAACCCAAGCCATGCGGATGAGTTTTGGAACACCTTGGGTTGATAGGAGTAGGGTAGAATGTTCGCAGAACTGGGTGCAGGGGGCGGTAGCTCAGCCGGTAGAGCATCGGCCTTTTAAGCCGAGGGTCCTGGGTTCGAGTCCCAGCCGCCTCACCACTTAACCTGGTGATTCCAAGAGACACGCAAAGAGCGGACTTCGACGGGTTGCACAGAGATTGTGCAAATTGTGCGGGATTTGTGCGACTCCGGCTCATGAGCTGGCTTTCTTGGCCATTGCTAGAACGCGGGCCTCCTTCTGCTTGGCCTCTTGGGTGTTTCCTTGTTGGAGGCGCTCCAGCGCTTCGGCAATGTCCCGCTCGGGTGTGATTCGATAGCGGCGGTAGACGCTAGCGGTCTTGTGGCCGCTAATCAGCATGCCAACCGCCTGGCTAACGCCGTGACGGTCTAGGTTGCGAACGGCGCTCCTGCGCAGGTCATGAAAGAGCAACCGCGCAAGTTCGGGGCGGTCCCGTTCTGCAGCGGCTTTCTTGCAGGCAGCGACCCATGCTTTTCGGAAGTCACCCACGGGACGACCGTCGCCGCGGTGAAAAACGTACTGGACGAACTTCGTGCTCCCGTCTGAGTTCCTAATGACGCGGGCTTGCAGTCGACGCTCAATGATTGCCGCCAGTTCTCCAGCAAGTGGCAGAGGCCGGGCCTCTTTGTTCTTCGAGAACCCGGGAGGAAGGATGATCCTGCGGGCCTCATAGTTGACGTTCACCCACATCCACTGCCACCGCACTAGGCCCGCGAAACGACGCACTCGTGGCTGGTCCTCCGTCACCGGAAAAAGCCTTGATCCCGTTCCCGGCCACAACAGTTAGGGTTCCGCTGGGAGCAATCTTGATGTCAAGGACTGATTTCTTTAGACACTGATTCTGAGAGTTTTTTACGCGACTAACGCATACCGTTTGGCGAATACCACAGGCGGCATGTTGAGCGCGGAGTGAATCCGCGTGTTGTTGTAGTCCCACAGGGTGCGGTAGATCTCCGCCACTAGCTCCCCCAGTGTTTTGAAGCGGTTCGGATCTCCCAGGTCAACCTTGAATTTGTCGTAGAACGATTCCTGGTATCCGTTCTCCCAAGGGCACCCCGGGCGGCTCCGTGAAATCACGATGCCGCATCCATCAAGGATTTCAGTGAACGCCATCGCGTCATACTCCCTCCCGTTGTCGGAGTGGAATAGATCCGGGCGCGGATGATGGAGCAGGGCGTTGGAAAGCGCCTGAATGGTGAGCGCGGCTCCCTTTCTCACCGTAACCTGGATTCCCAGGATCCGGCGGGTGTAGAGATCGATCACGGTCGCCACATAGACCTTCTTTCCGTGCTGCACGAACTCGGTGAAGTCCGCTGCCCAGATGTGGTTTGCATATGCGGGCATGAGCGCGAGCAGGAGGTTGGGATAGGTCCGGGAAACCTTGGATTTTCTCCATTTTTTGCCTCTCCTGCGGTAGGGCTTGATGCCAAACAGACGCATGACCCTCTGCGCCCGCTGGCGGCAGAGTCCCAGTGCCGTAGCAATTCGCCGGGAGCCGTAGGAGGGATGGATCTGCAGCTCTTCTTCCAGGCGGACCTTGAGGCGCCAGTCCTTCTCCTTCATTCTTGGGACGTAATACAGGCTCGCGCGGGATATGCCAAGGGCTCGGGCAAGCGCTGATTTGTTTCTTCCTTCGCTCAATTGTTTTTTTGAGTCATGGAGAGCTTGAGCGTGATCT
Source organism: Terriglobia bacterium (assembly GCA_965218055.1). Lineage (GTDB taxonomy): Bacteria > Acidobacteriota > Terriglobia > JAJPHL01 > JAPKYU01 > CBDBKE01. Next base: position 2,204,220 of record CBDCKA010000002.1, on the reverse strand, counting down.
CGCCCACGAGTTCCAGGAGTTCTCTGTTCTGCTTCTGAAGTCGGGAGAACTCCGCCCAGGACGGGGCACCGGTTGCTCCTTTTACCATCCAACCATAGATGCTCCCTTCAGAAATACCGTGATCCTTGGCGGCCTGGGCCACCGAGATGCCTTCTTCCTTGACGCGGCGTAGGATATCGGCTTTTACGTCAGCTGCAATACGATGATGTTTTTTGTTCATATGACACCAGGGTAGTTAATTCCCAACCTCAGTGTCTAAATTACCCAGTCCAGGGCATTTCTTTCCAGAAAGTTTCCCAACCCAATTCTACGGAACCCGGTCAGAGAACCACCGCCCAACTTTCAACTAAACGGGAGACCCGGGATTTCCATTTTGCGCGCCGGATCAACACCCTTGTACACCGACACCGCCTCCGAACGACAGTTTTCTTCATCGCCCGTCGTTACCTTTTTTGGTCCAGCCTGGGGCTGACCCCAACCAAATCAAGCTGGCCTACCACGGCACCTCGGAGGTTCAAATCAATGAGGCAGGGCAACTGGAGGTAGCCACGCCGCTGGAGGACTTCCAGGAGGACAAGCCCTACGCCTATCAGGATGTAGAAGGCCAGCGCCTGGAGGTGGAGGCGGCCTACAGCCTGGAGCGTGAGACTTCCGATGGAGTGCAATTCGGCTTTTGCGTGGGCGCGCCTACGACCCGCACAAGGTGCTGGTGCTCGACCCCGTCGTCCTGCTCTACGCTGGCTACATCGGCGGCTCGGACTCCGATGCCGGTTGGGGCATTGCCGTGGACTCCACGGGGAGCGCCTACGTTACCGGAGTGACCTTCTCCCTAGGGCACAAGCTGCCTTGAAGGCGTGGGTGGGAACTGGGATCATGTTCGCAAGCTAGTTCGGCAGTCTGGTCACACCTCGGCCATCTGGTACGTGCCGGCGAAGTGAAGACGAGAGGAGTTTGTCACCAGCAATGCCGGATAGATTGCCCCTACCCCCCAGTTCTTTCCCGATCCTGCTGCCAACTCCCGAATGCCCGCCGACTCGGAAAGTACCCCAGCGCCTTGCGGCTCCTTCTCCGACTGTCAGCGGTCAGTTGGACGTATAGTCAGCTATCCGGACAAGTGGCCGATTGGTGCCAACTTCTCCTGAAAACGGGCGTTCTGGGAATTAACTCCTCCCTTGGCGCCTACGGTTTACGAATAGTTCCGCCAGGCCCAGTTGGATAGCGCCTGAGAAGTGTCGTGACTTGGACTCCAGTGGTGGCGTGCAGTAACCGCGCTTGCCGTTTTTTCGTTCTGCGTCTTGTTCGTCTCTATCCCGTTGTCAAGAAACCTCCCGTTGAGTTTTTAATAAATTTTATGCGGGCTCGGTCTCCAAAACATTCGGTGGCTCCCACCCCAAGTACGCCCCTACGCAAGTTCAAAGTGGTGCCTGCGATACGCTAAGATACGCAAATACGGACTCGTGAAGGAATGATGAAACAAAACGGAACAGCGATTTTGGTTTTCCTGGTGCTCGTGGGATCGTTTCTCTTCCGCGAGCCGCGACTCGCTGCGCCTGCGCCTTCCCCGAAGAGGGCCCGGAACCTGGTGCTGTTTGTGGGCGACGGCATGGGACTATCCACCATCAACGCCGCCAGCATTTACGGCCACCAGCGCAGCCGCGCGCTCTTCATCCAGTCGCTGCCCCACCTTGGCCTGTCGGACACTTCTACGACCGATCAGTGGGTGACCGACTCGGCCGCGGGGATGACGGCGCTGATGACCGGCAGCAAAACGCTGAATGGGGTCATCAGCCAGGGTCCGCAAGGCTTGGTGCGCGGAAAAAAAGACGGCCCGGTACTGAAAACGCTGCTGGAGTATGCCGAAGAGTGCGGCCTCTCAACCGGTCTGGTGACCAACGACGAAATTACGGGCGCTACGCCCGCCGCCTGCTACGCCCACGTCAATGACCGCGAGAAAAAGACCGAGATCGCCCGGCAGTTGCTGGCGCCACGCTTCGGCGACGGCGTGGATGTGCTGGTGGGTGTGGGCCGCGAGTCATTCCTGCCCCGAACCGCGGGCGGCAAGCGCAACGATGGGCGTGACCTGATCGCCGAAATGCGCACCCGCGGTTACCACTACGCGCGAACGCCGGAAGAGTTCCTGGCGGTCCAGCCGAACAAGGACGGCAAGGTTCTGGCGCTGTTTGCCGGCCTGTACGAACCGGAGGCGGCGGTGGAAAAGGCGATTTCCCTTCTCTCCCGGAATCCCCGCGGCTACTTCTTGATGGTGGAATGGAACAGCCACCAGAGCAACGCCCGTGAGACGCTGGACAACACGCTGCGCCTGGACCGCAGCGCCCGCCGAGCCCGGGCCCTAACCGATCCCCACCAGACGCTGCTGGTGGTGACTGCCGACCATTCCTACGACCTGCGCTTGACGGGGGCCAAAATCGGCAACGACGTGCTGTCGCACGTGCAGATCGGAGGTGACCATACGGCTGAGGAAGTGATGGTGGCCGCCGACGGCCCCGGGGCCGAGCGGATCCGCGGCTTCCTCTCCAATACCGACGTGTTCTATATGATGAAGGCCGCGCTAGGCTTGTGAGTGTCAATGTTCCCCGGTTTGCGTTGGCACACTGTGTCAGCCCACTCAGGCTGTTGGTAGAATGGTGGCGACTGCGGCGCGGTAGACAAACGCGCCGGGCTCGAGGTGCAAAATGCAACCTTCTGTCGCGACAAGAACTGCCTTCTCCCACGCCCTGTTAGTTCTTTTGGTACTCGGGACCTTGCAGGCAGCCCACGGTCAAGGTTCCTCCCAGGTTCGGGCGTCGCTGCCCGTGCCCGACCTTCCCGGCTACAAGACGCTGAAGGGCGACTTCCACATCCACACCGTCTTCTCCGACGGCCGGGTGTGGCCCACCGTGCGGGTGATGGAGGCCTGGCGCGACGGCTTGGATGTGATCTCGCTGACTGACCATGCCGACTCCCATCCCCACGCCAAGGACGTGAAGGTAGACGGCACCCGCCCTTACACTGTGGCCCATCCCCTGGCCGAGCAATTGGGTCTGATCCTGATCCCGGGGGTAGAAATCACCAAGACACTGGAGCACGGACCGGCGCACTTCAACGCCCTGTTCGTCACCGACCCCAATGCCCTGAACGTGCCCGACCTGTTCGAGGCGCTGCGCCGGGCGCGCACTCAGGACGCCTTCGTCTTCTGGAACCATCCCGAAGCGGGCGTCCCCAAGCTGGAGTGGTTCACTCCCATTGCCGCCGCCCACCAGGAAAAGCTGTTTCAAGGTATGGAGCTGATCAATGGGGTGAATTTTTACGCCAACGCCTACCCGTGGATAGAAGAGAAGAAGCTGACGATTCTCTGCAACAGCGACATCCACGATCCGATGCCGCCGCGCGCCGCGGAGGGGATCCGGCCCATCACGCTGCTATTTGTCCACACGGCCGGTGTTGCTGGCGTGCGCGAGGCGCTGTTTGCCCGCCGCACGGCAGCCTGGATGGGCGGCCAGGTCTGGGGCGCTGAGCAGTTCCTGCGCGGGCTTTGGCAGGGGGCGGTGAGGGTGGAGAATCCTGAATTGAGCTATCGCCCCGGCACTCCCCTGGTGCTTCGCGTTCACAACAACTCCGCCATTCCCTTCCACTTTCGCATCCGCCAGGCGCCTGCTTGGTTCCGCATCGAGACCAACGTCATCGCGGCCGAAGGCACCTCCCTGCTGTTTCCGCACATCACCAGCGCGGCGCCCGAAGGCAGCCAGCACTTGGAACTGGAACTGGAACTCACCAACCTGCACATCGGCGCGGGGCGCAAGCTGGTGGTGCGCGTGCCGCTCACTGCGAACGTCTCTCGGCAGTGAAACAGCGCGTTTCTTCGACCCTACTAGGAATAGGGCCTTCTCATAGATCGCCAGTGCCGAAAGTACCCCAGCGCCTTGCGGCTCCGCCTCTGACGTCAGCGGTCACTTGGACGTATAGTTGGCTATCCGGACAAGTGACCCTCTACGCCCGCCAGGGTACCAGGCACCTGTAAATCGGCATGGGGGAGGAGTGCTCTCAGGGGGACCTGCTCAGGGAGTCCCGCTTCGCCCCTAGGCTTGCCTACAGTGCCGATTGTCAGACCGCGATGCTGCCCACGAGGGTCCAAGGCGACCTGAGCTTGACACGGAGGGCGACCGGCGTACGCTCCTGAGCAGGGGGAAGCTCAAACCGGACATTCCGGATAGAAATGTCAGCTGTTTCGGGAGATGAGAGGTTGAAAGTTGAAAAGATTTTCGCAATCACGATAAAGGTAAGTGATATGCCAACATCCGTACACTTCTACGAAACTATTCTAGGTCTTAAGACTCTCTACGGAGGTGAGCAGGCTTGTTTTTCCTCGCTTTGCACAACCGATGTCGGCGGTATTATCCGGACCCACCGGTCGGCCTAAAACTGGCCAGGAAATGATTGGAAAATGCTAGAAGTCGTTATAAATAAAGTGGTTATCGCTACGGCTCGCCGCTAGCGATTTCGTGATAGGCCGACCAGGACCGGTTTTATCCAGGTCAGCCTAATTACTAGTTAAGCATCCCTAGAAGATGCGGCAACCGAGAATTGCAGTCCCTTCAGGAGTAGAACAATCACTTACAGGAGGAGAGGATGAGCGCTTTCGACAACGCCAGGAAGTTCTTCGAGGCTTGTGAAGCCCCAGCAGGATGGGCGGGATGCAAAGAGTACGTCGCTGACGGTGCGACTTTCACTGCGCAGAGCGAACCTCTGGCCGATATTCATACAGTTGAAGCCTACTGCGAGTGGATGGCTGGCTTTGGGAAGGTTACAGCTCCCGGCGCGACCTATGAGCTACACACGTCTTCTTATGACGAAGCAACGAGAAACGCAGTTTTCTTCGCGACATATCACGCCAAGCATACGGGCGATGGCGGTCCTGTCCCTCCGCCCAACAAGGAAACAAACTCGCACTATGTCTATGTGTCGACCATGAACGAAGACGACAAAGTCGAGCGAATGACCAAAGTCTGGAATGCTCCGTGGGCGATGAAGGAACTCGGCTGGATATAGCTCCCTCAATCCCCCTTTAGGCTGGAGGGAACTTTGATGGCGCCGGAACCCAACCATTTCGCCAACCGTCGGTGACGCCTAACACAGCGCTGCAGTAGACCGTTAATCGCGGCTCGCGCCGCTCAATTCCCGCCATTGAGCTCCAAGGCCGTTAGCCCGCTGCCCTGTTGCCTCAATCTCAGATTGTCATGGCGGAGGTTTAGAAATGAAAAAGAGCCAGGGGGGCTGGCTCTGGGTTTGACTGTAATGGGTGGGCAAGGGCACAGGCGCGCGCGCCCTTTCCTTGAAGGTAATCAGAAAAACGATTTCTTTAATGCGCCGAGGAGCGCGACGTAGATGTTGTGGCAAAAGTCGCTCGCAGCAGCGTCGTTGCCGTGCCAGCTCGAAGACCACTCCACAAAGGTCGTATTGTCTTCGGTGATCGGAGAAAGCCGGATGGCGCCGATGTACTCCTTGACATCGTTTTTGGAGACGGGCGATGGGCCGTCATCGATACTGTATTTGATGGTCCGGTCCACCTGGCTCACTTCGAGTAGCGTCTCGTGGAAGGCATCGTTGAGGAGCCGCTTGGCCCGGATCTGATTGCCATTCAGTTTTCCGACCGGCTCACACTTCTCGATAACTCCACTCGCCCAGGACATGTCGTGAAAGTCGCTGAGCTTTTCCCACACCTTCTCGACTGGCGCATTGATGACGATCGACTGATACGTCTTTCCCATTCAGGCGTTTCTCCTTCTTTGAGAGTTTCAGGCTCTCACTCTAGCAAAAAACGGCCGCAGAAACATATGCAGGTATACATCCAAGTGGGCTGCGTGGCATCATCGGTAAATTACTAACCGACAAGTGGGGACCTATCGAAAAGGTTTGAAGAAACCAGCTTCGTTACAGCGAGATAATGCCGCGTGAATTGCCCGCCGTCTTGTCTTACACGCGAGCGCAGTCTGGAAAAAGTTTTCTCTCGGGCAAACTTTTTCACTTCTTCCACCGTCCTGCATCTTTCCCGTAGGAGAATTCACCTCTTCACTCCCTCTTGAAAGCTGCTTGCATTCTTCTGAAATCAAAGGAATTTTGCGTCCGTTGCCAGGACAAACGGCGCGATGTCTACAGAAAAGAAAGATCTGGCAGCTTACATGCAAGCAGAGGTAGTCCGGGCGCAGGCGCAGAGGGAGAAGGGTCAAATTCACTGCTGCGACGAGATGGGCCTGCGCTCGGACCATCAAGCCGGGTGCTAGGAGGGCAGTTGCGGGAGGGGCTGGTGCTGTTTGCCGCGCGGGACAAACCAGAAGGGAGACAGGACAGTGGGATACAGGGACAAAGGTGGCAGCCGTGCCCGGTGGTTTCTGGCAGGGCTCGGCTTCGGGGTACCATTGGCCATGCTGTACGCGCCCCGCTCGGGCCGCGACACGCGCCGCTATTTTTCCAGGAAGGCCAATAAAGCGCGACACTTCGTTTCCGACAAGGCCGAGGAAACGCGCGACTTCGTTTCCGACCGCGGGCATGAACTCTACGACCGCGGCCGGGAAGTGGTGGATCGGGGCCTGGCATTCGTGGAAGATGCCTCAGAGTTGGCAGAACGCGGTCGCAAGTACCTTCGCGGCTACGGATAGCAGTTGAACCGCCGGTGCAGGACCGGATCGCGGCAAGCCTAGAGGCGAAGCACGGGGAGCGCTACCGAAGTCGGCATCGCCTAGCGATCAACGGTCCTTGGCCCGCAACTTACTCTAAACAAACTCCAAACAAAGCCAACTAGCCAGATTTCCGCTCAAGTGGACGTATAGTCGGCTATCCGGACAAGTGCCTACATGGAGGCAGCGTCACTTTAATAGCTGCGAGGAGATAGGTCCCGCCTTGTCGGCTAGGGTTTACTTATCCTTTCAGGAAGGGACACCGCGAGTTCGAAATCGCCGAGCTCAAGAATGATGTGCTCGTGTTCTATACGGCGGGAGTCGACCGGAACACCAAGGCGCCAAGCGATTTTATAGCCGGATTGGGCACATTTGGGGGCCTAGGCGGAGCTCTCGCCGCCAACTCCGTAAATAGCATCGGGACAGCCTCAGTTTCACGGCTTGTAGGGCCGATCTAGGCGGACACTGATTTTTCCAGCAGAATATTGGATCCTCGTCCGCCAGATCCACGGTTGCGAGAATTCCTGGTTCGTGCCCACTCGGATATGCAGGCCGGTGCGAGGCTAGTGCTCGATTGCTTTCTCGGCACCGAGGCCCGTGTTCGCGCGGACGCTGAGCTCGATGTATTTCTCCTCAGCCGACGGCTCTTTCGAGAGAACCGATCCCATATACGCCGCCAAGAAGCCCAGCGGAATGCTCACGATGCCGGGATTCTTCAGCGGGTACAACGTCGGCGCCTGAATCATCCGGCGCGCGGCTTCGGCGACCTCCGGCCCGTCGACCCCCATGAAGCTCGGGCTCACCAGGATCAGCCCGATCGAGGAGAACAACCCGGCCGCCAAACCCCATACCGCCCCGCGGGTTGTGAACTTGCTCCAATAAACCGAGAACAGGATGACCGGCAAGTTCGCCGACGCCGCCACCGCGAACGCCAGTCCCACCAGAAACGCCACGTTCGCCCCCGGGCCCAACCCGATGGCAATTGCGATGGACACCGCGCCGACGACGAGCGCCGTCCAGCGCGCCACACGCACCTCTTCGCCCGGCGAGCGCTCTTTGCCGCGATGGATCACGTTCGTGTAGAAGTCGTGGGCGAACGAAGTCGAGGCGCTGATGGTCAACCCGGCCACTACGGCCAGAATCGTCGCGAACGCCACGGCCGAGATGAAAGCGAAGAAGACGTCGCCGGCCAGCGCCTGCGCCAGCAACGGGGCACTCATGTTGATGCCGCCGTTTTCCGAGATCGCATTGCGTCCGACGATCGTCGCCGCGCCGAAGCCCAGGAACGTCGTCATGATGTAGAAGGCGCCAATCAGCAGCATCGCCCAGAAAACGCTCACTCGGGCGGTCTTGGCGTCCGGTACGGTGTAAAAGCGAATGAGGATATGAGGCAGCCCGGCAGTGCCGAAGATCAGCGCCATTCCCAGCGAAATCAGATCGAGCGCACCGTAGGGCGGCTTGTAGTAGAGCCCAGGTGTCAGGAAGTTTTCTGTGACGGTTTGTCCGCCGGCCTGGTAGGTGACGCGGCTGGTGGCCTCGAAGAACGCGCCGAGGTCGAAGCCGAAGTGGCCGAGCACGAGAACACTCAGCAGGAAAGTACCGCTCATCAGCAGGACAGCTTTGACAATTTGCACCCAGGTCGTCGCCAGCATCCCGCCGAAGACGACGTAGACGATCATGAGGATGCCGACGCCGGTCACAGCGCCCGTAAAGCTGATCCCGGAATCGGCTAGCAGAAGGCTCACCAGCGCACCCGCGCCCACCATCTGGGCGATCATGTAGAACGTGGAAACGGTCAGCGTGCTCAGCGATGCCCAGGCCCTTACCGGACGCGCTCGGAGCCGGTAGGCAAGTACGTCGGCCATGGTGTATTTCCCGGCGTTCCGTAGCGGCTCGGCGACGACGAACAGCACGGTCAGGTAGGCGACCAAAAAGCCGACCGAATACATGAAGCCGTCGTAGCCGTAGAAGGCGATCAGCCCGGCAATCCCCAAAAACGATGCCGCGCTCATGTAGTCGCCCGAGATGGCGAGCCCGTTCTGCCAGCCTGTGATGCGCCTGCCGGCGGCGAAGTAGGCGCTCTCGCCCGAGGATCTGCCCGCGGCCCAATAGGTGATTCCGAGGGTGGCGGCGATGAACGTCAGAAACATCAGCAGCGATAGTGACATTTCATTCATCCCCTTCGCCGTCGGCGGCCTCGGTGGCGATGGCCTTGTCAGCCAGGATCTTCTCGGACATTCGGTCAAACCGCCTGGCGATGCGCATGTAGAGATACGCCAGCGCCCAGGCCATCAAGAACTGCGAAAACGCAAACAGGTAAGCCCAGTTGACGACGCTCCACACCTGGCGCTCCATCAGCTCCGGCCAGTAGCCGACCAGCACCGGCAGCGCGAAGTAAAAAATGACGAAGAACGCCGTCGCGGATACGATGAAACGCGTTTTCTGGGCGATCATCCGCCTATAGTCAGGCGAGTTGTGGATACGGTCCCATTGGTTCATGGCGAAGCGCTAAGGATACACGGTTCCGCGAACTCGCTGCGCGGGCGCCAACGCTATCGGGGCGCTGTGTTGTGCGCGCCTCAGCGATGCAGGGGGTACACTGGGGGGTACACGGCGGGTACCATCGCAAGGGACGGTGCGGCACACACACTATCTAACGCCTGAATCCGGCAGCAGGGACCAGCACTCCTGTGTTGTGCGACACGCCGGTGATTGCGAACATGCCCTCCCGCCCGACCGTGCCTATGGTGATTATAATCCGTCAACACCATCGAGCACTTGGCGCAGGGCGATCCGTGGGCAGTGATCCGGCTCGACGGCGGGTCGTCCTTCGGTGCAAAGGTCTGCTGCAAGCGCCTCGTAGGAGGGAGTTGGGCATGTAGACCGACTGTCGGATGTTAATTAGGTAGGCAAGATAAGGAGGTGATCCTACAGGCGTCACTTTGGGGCTCCCGCTTTCTCGCCTACAAGCCCGACTGTCAGTCCGCGATGCTACCCACGAGGGCCCCTGGCGTTCTGAGCTTGAGTGGCCAGAGCGGCTGGCGTATGCCTTCGGGCGAAGGGGAAGCTCAAATCGGAAATTCCGGCTAGTATATATATTATAGTCCATTCGGCCAAGGAGGAACCAAGCAATGATTCTCACAATGCACACTTTGAATACGATGCACTGTAACGTTCTCACTGAAATCAGACTTGCCAGCGAGACAGGCCACGATGGTCTGGAAATCATAGCGGCGAAACTCGTGCGTTATCTTGACCAAGGACTACAGGCTGAAGACCTTACACCCATTTTTACAAAACACGGAGTCCGGCCAATTTGTATCAATCCCCTGTCGCATATTGAGCGAAACGAGGAAAGTGCGCGGAAACAGCTCATGACCGAGGCCGAGCGATTAAGCACGGCGGCGCAGGCGATCAAGTGTCCAACAATTCAGCTCCTGCCATCGTGTGCTCTTGAAGGGAGACCTTGGAAAGACGTGCTGGCGCTTACCGCTCGCAACGTGGCAGAGATCGCTGATATCGGGAGACAGTACGGAATTCGCTTTCAGATTGAGCCGGTCGCCTGGGCACCCATCCATTCTCTTTCGCAGACTCTTGAGCTTATCCAGAAAAGCGGCCGTGACAATGTTGGGATTTTAATCGACTTTTGGCATTTATGGGCAGGCGAGGAGACATCCCCTGACGAAGTAGTAAAGTTGAATCCTTCAATTATCTATGGGGTCCATTTCTGCGACGGCAAGCGTATTCCTAAAGACCGGCCGTGGACTGAGGGGGAAGTACGCGGTTATCTCACTGGGGATGGGGACGTTCCAATCAAAGACTGGACAACCGCTGTGAAAGCGACAGGCTACGATGGCTCGTGGAGCCCTGAGCTGTTCAGCCCTCGGCACTGGGAATGGGATCTAGAGGAGCTGACTTTGGAGTGCAAATCCCGCATGCTGCAATATTTGTCAGATAGCCCTTGAAGTTTTCCGCTGAGGACAGCCTGGAAACAGAGTCCAAAGAGTGGTCGGTATCGACATTTTGTCAAGGACTGATTTCTTTAGACACTGATTCTGAGAGTTTTTTACGCGACTAACGCATACCGTTTGGCGAATACCACAGGCGGCATGTTGAGCGCGGAGTGAATCCGCGTGTTGTTGTAGTCCCACAGGGTGCGGTAGATCTCCGCCACTAGCTCCCCCAGTGTTTTGAAGCGGTTCGGATCTCCCAGGTCAACCTTGAATTTGTCGTAGAACGATTCCTGGTATCCGTTCTCCCAAGGGCACCCCGGGCGGCTCCGTGAAATCACGATGCCGCATCCATCAAGGATTTCAGTGAACGCCATCGCGTCATACTCCCTCCCGTTGTCGGAGTGGAATAGATCCGGGCGCGGATGATGGAGCAGGGCGTTGGAAAGCGCCTGAATGGTGAGCGCGGCTCCCTTTCTCACCGCAACCTGGATTCCCAGGATCCGGCGGGTGTAGAGATCGATCACGGTCGCCACATAGACCTTCTTTCCGTGCTGCACGAACTCGGTGAAGTCCGCTGCCCAGATGTGGTTTGCATATGCGGGCATGACCGCGAGCAGGAGGTTGGGATAGGTCCGGGAAACCTTGGATTTTCTCCATTTTTTGCCTCTCCTGCGGTAGGGCTTGATGCCAAACAGACGCATGACCCTCTGCGCCCGCTGGCGGCAGAGTCCCAGTGCCGTAGCAATTCGCCGGGAGCCGTAGGAGGGATGGATCTGCAGCTCTTCTTCCAGGCGGACCTTGAGGCGCCAGTCCTTCTCCTTCATTCTTGGGACGTAATACAGGCTCGCGCGGGATATGCCAAGGGCTCGGGCAAGCGCTGATTTGTTTCTTCCTTCGCTCAATTGTTTTTTTGAGTCATGGAGAGCTTGAGCGTGATCTCGCCCACGAGTTCCAGGAGTTCTCTGTTCTGCTTCTGAAGTCGGGAGAACTCCGCCCAGGACGGGGCACCGGTTGCTCCTTTTACCATCCAACCATAGATGCTCCCTTCAGAAATACCGTGATCCTTGGCGGCCTGGGCCACCGAGATGCCTTCTTCCTTGACGCGGCGTAGGATATCGGCTTTTACGTCAGCTGCAATACGATGATGTTTTTTGTTCATATGACACCAGGGTAGTTAATTCCCAACCTCAGTGTCTAAATTACCCAGTCCAGGGCACTACCTGGAGGCAGAGTCACTTTAATAGCTGAGAGTAGGGGCTGCCAGGGTAGTCGGCAGCATTCGGTAAAGACTAGCCCACTCCCGAGGAACTAACCCCGTTCCTTCTGGTGGTGTCTGCCATTCGGAGGCTTGTGGGACCAGGCTGGCCTAGCCATTATCGAGGCTGCGCTTGCCATATGATGCGGCGTAACTTTTCCCTAAGAAGGGTCCCGAGTCGCTGAGTTTTCTTATTCTTTGTAAGCGTACTCCAAGCCGTCGTGCCAATCTAAGCTCGAGGACGCCTCTTGCTAGCAAAGCGGCGCCATAGCGGCGGCACGACTATCACAAGTGTGGTAACGGCAAGCAGGGTGGCGGGAATGGGCCGGGTGATGAATACGGAAATGTCACCCTGGCTGATGGCCAGTGCTCGGCGAAATTGGCTCTCCGCGAGCGGCCCGAGGATCATTCCCACAATGGTTGGCGCCACGGGAATGTCATACCGGCGCATCATGAACCCGAGCAGCCCAATTGCGTAGAGCAGCGCGAGGTCGAACCACGAGTTGCGCAGGCTGTAGGCTCCGAGAGTGGCAAAAAGAAGGATGCCAGCGTACAGGTGCGGGCGAGGGATCGAAAGCAACCTTACCCAGATCCCGACAAGCGGTAAGTTGAGGATCAGCAGGATAATGTTTCCGATGTACATGCTGGCAATGAGCCCCCAAACTAGCTTCGGCTCGTTCTCGAACAGGAGCGGACCAGGCTGAAGGCCGTATTGCTGGAATGCGACGAGAATGATGGCGGCCGTGGCGGTGGTCGGCAATCCGAGCGTGAGCAGGGTCACCAACGTTCCTATGCTCGAAGCGTTGTTGGCCGCTTCGGGCCCGGCGACACCCTCGATAGCCCCGTGGCCGAATTCCTCGGGGTGTTTCGTTAGCTTCTTCTCGATCGCATAGGAAAGAAATGTCGGGATCTCCGCTCCACCCGCAGGTATGGCACCAAACGGAAAACCCAGTGCGGTCCCGCGCAACCAGGCCTTCCAAGAGCGCGCCCAGTCCGACGCCGTCATCCAGAGGGACCGTTTGACCTGCTCAATCTTACTGGGGAGTCGGTTGGGATAGGTCGCGAGATAGAGGGTCTCACCGACTGCGAACAGTCCGGCTGCGACGACAACGATATCAATGCCGTCTAACAACTCGTCGATCCCCAACGTGAACCGTGCTTGTCCCGTTTGGGTATCAATGCCGACGAGTCCCAGAAACAGGCCCAGGAAGAGACTCGCGAGCCCTCGAGCAAGCGACGCCCCGAGTATTACGGAAACGGTGGTAAATGCCAGAACTATGATGGCGAAGTATTCGGCAGGGCCGAATTTCAATGCGACCTCAACCATGAATGGCCCGACAAACGTGAGCAGCACAACGGCCAGAGTTCCTGCGACGAACGAGCCGATCGCCGAGGTCACCAACGCAGGGCCGGCACGGCCTCGTATGGCCATCTTGTTGCCTTCCATCGCGGTGATGATGGTCGAGGATTCACCCGGCGTATTCAGCAGAATGGATGTAGTGGAGCCACCAAACATGGCACCGTAATAGATCCCGGCGAACATGATTAGAGCGGCTATGGGGTCGAGACTGGCGGTGGTAGGGAGCAGTAGCGCGATCGTCAGTGCCGGGCCGACACCGGGCAGGACACCCACCGCCGTGCCGAGTGTCACGCCAATGAATCCCCACATCAGGTTCTTCAACGTGAGAGCGACGCTGAAGCCCGCGAGCAGTGCCTCGAGAGTCTCCATCTCAAAAGCCTCCCAATAGACCTACTGGGAGGGATAGCCCCAGGAATTCGGTGAACAAGTAAAACACGCCTGATGACAGGGCTGCCGCGATTCCCGCATCGAGTAGCGGGCGGGAGCTTCCGAACGCTCGAGCAACAAGGGTAAAAAGGACGATACCGGCGAGGATGAACCCAGCCCACCCGATCAGTGCCATGTGCAATAGCCCACCGATGCTGATGACTAGTGCTGCCACCCAATTCGGCGAGTCATGACCTTCTTGGTCAAGCGGCAAGTTGCGCCAACCGCCCGACGCGGCCTGCCAGGCTAGAACGGCCCCCAAGATGATCAAGCCCGCCCCGACCATATACGGAAAGAATCGCGGTCCGACCTGTTCGTATCTGCGCATTTCCTCGACGCTCCTGGTCTGGACTAAGACGTACAGTCCGAGAACGAACAACCCCGAGGACACGGAAAGTTCACCAATACGTACTGAAACATGTGGCTTCATCCGAGAATCAACCTTAGCGTGACCATACGATTGTGAGTCTGCTTATCTTTGGATGTTTCCCATGATCTCGCTGATGCGAGTCTGCTCCGCATCGAGAAATGTCTCGAACTCGTCCCCTGCTAGGAACAAGTCGGTCCACTGGTTTTGCTTCATGGTTCCCTGCCAGGACTCCGTCTTCACCGTTTGTTGCAAGAGGAGGACTAGCTTTTTCTTCTGCCTTTCGGTGATCCCTGGGGCACCAAACACCGACCGCCAGTTGAAAAGCTCCACATCAAGTCCCTGTTCCTTTAGCGTAGGAATTTCGATCCCGAGAATTCGCCTCTCCGAGGAAATGGCGAGGGCGCGGAGCTTCTTTGCCTTGATTTGTCCAGCAAACTCGGCATAGCCACCAACACCCACAGTGACATGGCCTCCCAAGATGGCCGCCTGTGCTTCTCCACCGCCGGCATAGGGGATGTAGTTGACTGCCGAGGGATCCACTCCTTCAGCCTGGGCAATCATCGCAGCAAGGATGTGCTCGGTTCCTCCCGCCGATCCTCCAGCCCATGAAACGCCGCCCGGATTGGCCTTGAACTGGCTAATAAGATCCTTTAGCGACTGGATTTTAGAATTGGCGGGGACCACCACAACTTCGTATTCGCCGGTCAGCCGGGCAATTGGCGTCACTCTCGAGAGGTCCACCGGGGACTTATTGAGATAGATTGCACCCATCATAACCATGCCGCCAACCAGCAGCGCATTCGGGTCGCCTTTCCGCGAACTCACAAACTGAGCGAGCCCGATAGTTCCGCCGGCCCCTCCCCTGTTGTCCACTGTAACTCTCCCGACCAGTTTTCCGCTCTGCATTGCCTGCTGTAGAGCGCGACCGGTCTGGTCCCACCCTCCACCGGGAGCCGCCGGCACAAGGATTCTTATGCTCTCGATACCCTGGGCATGACCCTCGGAATCCGGTGGACGACGAAGCTCTGGAGAACCTGTGCATCCAGTGGCAATAAGACCGAGCCCGAGACCCGCGGGCATCAAAAGTTGGCGGGTGCGGAGTGCTCGGAAGATCCCTGCTATTCGTTCCATCATGATTTTCTACTCCTCAGTTTCTGTGAATCCAGCGGTCGCTGTCCACTGCATCAGTCGCTTGCAGGTTCGCTATCAGTTTTTAGTTCACTGATCCATTTATACTCAGTCTTCTCCAACACCGACAATCCGAGAAGTGCTACGAGAAGTGTGTCAAGGACTGATTTCTTTAGACACTGATTCTGAGAGTTTTTTACGCGACTAACGCATACCGTTTGGCGAATACCACAGGCGGCATGTTGAGCGCGGAGTGAATCCGCGTGTTGTTGTAGTCCCACAGGGTGCGGTAGATCTCCGCCACTAGCTCCCCCAGTGTTTTGAAGCGGTTCGGATCTCCCAGGTCAACCTTGAATTTGTCGTAGAACGATTCCTGGTATCCGTTCTCCCAAGGGCACCCCGGGCGGCTCCGTGAAATCACGATGCCGCATCCATCAAGGATTTCAGTGAACGCCATCGCGTCATACTCCCTCCCGTTGTCGGAGTGGAATAGACCCGGGCGCGGATGATGGAGCAGGGCGTTGGAAAGCGCCTGAATGGTGAGCGCGGCTCCCTTTCTCACCGCAACCTGGATTCCCAGGATCCGGCGGGTGTAGAGATCGATCACGGTCGCCACATAGGCCTTCTTTCCGTGCTGCACGAACTCGGTGAAGTCCGTTGCCCAGATGTGGTTTGCATATGCGGGCATGAGCGCGAGCAGGAGGTTGGGATAGGTCCGGGAAACCTTGGATTTTCTCCATTTTCTGCCTCTCCTGCGGTAGGGCTTGATGCCAAACAGACGCATGACCCTCTGCGCCCGCTGGCGGCAGAGTCCCAGTGCCGTAGCAATTCGCCGGGAGCCGTAGGAGGGATGGATCTGCAGCTCTTCTTCCAGGCGGACCTTGAGGCGCCAGTCCTTCTCCTTCATTCTTGGGACGTAATACAGGCTCGCGCGGGATATGCCAAGGGCTCGGGCAAGCGCTGATTTGTTTCTTCCTTCGCTCAATTGTTTTTTTGAGTCATGGAGAGCTTGAGCGTGATCTCGCCCACGA
Source organism: Terriglobia bacterium (assembly GCA_965218055.1). GTDB lineage: Bacteria > Acidobacteriota > Terriglobia > JAJPHL01 > JAPKYU01 > CBDBKE01. Next base: position 2,188,026 of record CBDCKA010000002.1, on the reverse strand, counting down.
GTTCCAGGAGTTCTCTGTTCTGCTTCTGAAGTCGGGAGAACTCCGCCCAGGACGGGGCACCGGTTGCTCCTTTTACCATCCAACCATAGATGCTCCCTTCAGAAATACCGTGATCCTTGGCGGCCTGGGCCACCGAGATGCCTTCTTCCTTGACGCGGCGTAGGATATCGGCTTTTACGTCAGCTGCAATACGATGATGTTTTTTGTTCATATGACACCAGGGTAGTTAATTCCCAACCTCAGTGTCTAAATTACCCAGTCCAGGGCAAGTTGCAAACAGCGCCAGCAGCGCAATGACTGCCGAACTCACTATCCAAAGTACATTTCCTGTGTCCTTCACAGCTTGAGGTATCAGGAGGCCGGCACCCTGCAAGTTCTTGTGATACCCGTAGAAGTGCGGCTTCATCAAGCGTTTGGGTGTTCCCGACCAGAACACCGCATACCCTTCCCGGGGTTCTGCGAACCAATGGATCAATTCGCTCTCCGCAGGCGAAAGGTCTTTGCCAGCATAATTGGAAGCGGTCAGGATGGACCCACAACCGCTCCGCAAATAACCCCGCTGAGTCAAGCTGACGATCATGACTTCCGCAACCATGTCTGAGCCATTCGCCAGATATGCAACCTCATAAGGGTCTGGGTTGGCAGGGATTGGCGGCACTGGTAGATACAGGGTCCGATCACAACGCCGAAAGAGGAGCCTCCGGGCAACCCAGGCTGCGACCATAACAACTGGAATGAAATAGAGGAAATTAACGTCTCCGTTCATCATTTCGATATCTCCTACGGGAATCGTCTGTTTGGTTCTCCTGCACCGGCGGCCTCCTACGATTCAGCTTCTGCCAACTAATGTGCGGCTTCAACACTACATGCGCAGACCCAGCCCGAAATCCGTAAAGCTAGTCCGCTATCCCCGATAAGGCGATTTCAACAAAGGAGGCCGTATGGACTTCACTCCTTCCAACGTGCTGCCTTTCTGTAAGTTACGGGCGGCTTGGAAAAACAGAGATCTCATTACGGGTTTAGCTGTGATTCTTCGCATGGAGCCGTAGAAAGGAGGTAAATTCAATGTTTGACGACCTGAGTGGAGGTAGCGGCAGAGGATTGGGACCGAAGAAGATTGCCAGTGTGGGGATTGAAGCCCTTAAGTTTGCCAAAGGAGGCTTTCAGGCGCTCTCCACATTGACTCGATTCGGAAGATTGATCTACTTGGTCGTGATCTTAGTAGCCACTGTTGTATTGAGCGGGATGCTGGTTGCGACAGTTAAAAAGGGAACATACCAGGTCAGGCAGATGGTCGTCTCGGGCACCATGCGCGCAAAGATGGAACCAGGGATGTGAGTCCGGGTCTTCAGTGACATCGTCACATGGCCGAAAGCCGAGACTTTCTTCTTCACAAAAGACATCGAGGGCGGAGACAAAGCTGACAACAGCATCGAGGTGCGATTTAACGACGGTTCACTCTCTGATGTATCGGGTACCTTGCGGATTATTCTGCCGTCTTCTGAACAAGCAGCGATCGATCTGGTGACCAGATACGGCTATAAGGATCACAAAGATCTGGAGCAGAAACTCGTGCTCCCAGTTGTCCGCAATGCACTTCGACTCACTGCCAACTTGATGTCGGCTCGGGAATCCTACTCGGAAAAACGCGCTGACTTCGTTTTCTGGACATGGGATCAGATTCAGAACGGACTCTACGAGACGGAGGAAGAAACAAGGAAGGTAGTCGATCCTGTTTCCGGTCAGGAAGTCACCAAGACTTTCAAAATCGTCAAGAGGGACGACAGTGGTAATCCCGTATATCAGCGCAATCCACTGGAAGGACTTGGGATCACGTTGGCCAACTTCGAGGTGAAGCTTTTTGACTATACCGAAAAGGTGCGGGCCCAGATCGGGACTCAACAGGAAGCCATGATGGCTGTCGCTACTGCCCGAGCCAAGGCACTACAGGCCGAACAGGAGGCCCTGATGGCCCAGGCGGAAGGTAAAGCGAATGTCGCCCGGGAGAAATATGAAGAAGAGCAGAAGAAAATCCGGGCCGTCGTCCAGGCAGAGCAGCGACTGGACGTTGCGGAATTGGACAAGACCAGAGCCATCGTTGAGGCAGCGCAACGACTAGACGTCGCAAAATTGGATCGGAAAGCGGCGGGAGAAAGGAAGCAGCAGGAAATTCTGCTCGGGCAGGGCGAGGCCGAACGAAAGCGGTTAATCATGCGAGCCGACGGGTCTCTGAAACAAAAGCTGGAGGCTTATGTGCAAGCGCAGAAGCTCTGGGCGAACGCGTATGCCAAGCGCCAGGTCCCGAACCTTGTGATGGGAGGGAATGGTGCTGGAGATACGGATAAGGCCACCAGTGAATTTTCCCGAATGATGCAGCTTCTCGTTGCCGGCCAGATGGGACTGGATCTCTCCGTCCCGAAAGGTAAGACCGGAGGTGGACGGTAATCGATATCGCACTGGCAGGGGGAGCAAGACAATACGGATATTCAGGTTCGATCGGACACCAGAAGCAAAGCTCCCGTTTGCATTGACCTCCTTAGTCCGAGGGGAGGAGAATACCCACAATCGCATCTTTTAAAGTGAGCCAGCTTCGGATGCTTACAGCAGCAATGAATCGGGTCGCGGAATTTGTCTATGGGGAAACAGATAGAACTTAGAAACAAGGTGGAAAGATGCGACAAGAGCCCTGATTAACACAGTTCGGTTCAGCTTTCCGGGCATAGCAGCGTCCATGGTGGAAGAACCACAAGAAGAATTAACAATACTTCTCGGGGAGATCGCTGCGGGAAGCGAGGCTGCCAAGGAAAAACTCATCGGTCTTGTGTACGACAAACTTCGCAAGATTGGTGGCGCCCTGATGCCCAGGGAGCGAAGCAATCACACTTTGCAACCCACCGCACTCGTTCACGAAGCCTATTTCAAACTGTTTGTGGGTAAGCCGCTCCAAGCTCCCAATCGGGCTTACTTTTTCGGGGCAGCCGCGAATGCAATGCGACAAGTGTTGACCGATTATGCGCGCAAAACTAAAGTGCGTCCCCAAGGGAAACGTGTCCCGCTTCTGGATGGAATCTTGGACACGGTGCAAAGCACGTATCGGGTGGACATGTTGGACCTCGACCATGCTTTAGAAGAGTTCAGGCAAATCCACGGCCGGCAGTGGGAAGTGGTCACGTTACGGTTTTTTGGGGGCCTACAATGGAATGAAATCGCGACTTGCCTAGGTGTTAGCACAGCCACGGTAGAGAAAGATTGGCAGGCCGCCAGGGCCTGGCTCTACGCACGCGTGAAGGGACAAGGAAAATGACACCTGAACGATGGGAGCAAATAAACGCAGCGTTCTCGGCAGTGCTTGATCAAGAGCCTAGCGACCGTGCCAGATATCTCGATAATGCGTTGGCACACGACCCAACATTACGGGAAGAGGTGGCACAGTTGCTGGGCGACGCTCAAGAGGCCGAATTCCAAGAGTTCCTGAAGGAACCAGCATGGATCATTGACGACATACCCCTTTTCCTCCCGGACTTCGAAGATGGGGATTCGGAGTTCAGCCAGATCGAGTATATCGGACACGGCGGAATGGGTGTTGTTTACAAGGCATATCACGCCAATCTTGATCTGTGGGTCGCTTTGAAGTTGGTCTCACCCCATCTGACTACTACGGGCGACCTTGGACGATTTCGCACCGAAACACAGAGCATGGCGAGGCTGAAGCATCCGAATATCGTTACTGTGCATGAAACCGGAGAACATCAGGGGCGCCCTTACTTCGTCATGGAACTGATCGAGGGAAAGTCCCTGAATGACCGGCTGCTGGAATTCGCCGATCGGCCTCGAGATGCTGCCAGCTTGGTGGAGACGGTGGCCCAAGCAGTGCACCATGCTCATCAAAGACGCGTCATGCACAATGACCTGAAGCCTGCCAACATCCTGCTGGACGAGGAAGGTAAGCCACATGTCACTGACTTCGGCTTGGCCAAGCGCTTGGGAGAGGATACGGTTCCTTCGGTATCGGGTGCAGTTGAAGGCACGGCCAGCTATATGTCTCCTGAAAGGGCCGAGGGAAAGGAAATTACGACCGCGAGCGACGTGTACGGGCTTGGGGCAATATTGTATACACTGCTTACGGGCAGGCCGCCTTTTCGAGGTGAGACGATCCGGGAGACCCTGAGGCTTGTGCGGGACGAAATTCCCCGCCCTCCAAGCACACTGAATCCGAACGTAGATGGCAACCTCGAAGCTATCTGTCTGAAGTGCCTCAGTAAGGACAAAGATCAACGCTATGGTTCCGCTGATGCGCTCGCAGCAGACCTCGCTCGCTATCGGACCGGCGAGGAGACCACGGCACGACCCTGGAGCCAGCGTGAGCGTTTCATTCGCTGGTGCCAGCGAAATCCAGCCGTGACAAGTCTGGTCGGGACGATAGCTGTTATCTCAATGCTCGCTGTCGCCATGGCTCTCTTCGTCGCCAAGGCCCGTAAGGAGGCACAGGTGAAGGCAGCTCTCCAAAACAACACCTACGCCGCAACAGATTTGGCCACAAGCGCAGTCTTGCAGTTACGGGATTTGAGCCGGAGCGTTGGGCTAGCCACCGCCGACAGCAGACTGGCCGGTCTTCTGGCGAAAGACGACCGAGATGGTTTGCGGCAGTATCTCGGAGAGATTTGTAGTGGTCGGCCTAGCCCTTTCACGAGCTGCTTTGTCATGAGGGCAGATGGGGTCATGGTGGCACGTGTGCGCCCCGGGCAACCCGATGTTGATGATCTCATTGAGGACAGTTTCAATTGGCGGGACTATTTCCAAGGTGCAAAGAGGCATATGGGCCAGAGAAGCATAAGATCGGTCCACATCTCTCGGGTTTACCGTGGCAAGAGTGACGATCTTTATAAGTTCGCAATTTCAGCGCCGATCTGGGACGACCAAGAGAAATTCCGTGGCGTCATCGCCACTTCAGTGACTACTGATGCAACGATGGGCCTTGTCCATGTGACCGACCCTAGTCGCGTCTGGGCGCTTATCGCGCCGAAAGACCTTGATAGTCCAAGACTCGATCCGCGAAGTCATATAGGCAAGTATGTTGTTCTCTTTCACCCCGCTTATCGGCGTGGCGTTCTCGCAGTTGAATTTCCTGATGGGAGTACGATTGCCCGCCAAGTCAAGCGGGTTCATGCCAAAGAACTTGGCCTGCCTGATCCCAATTTAGTCCTAACCCCGGATGGTGATTACAGAGACCCCGTCTCGTCGGCAGTCGAGGAATACGAGGGGCGTTGGATTGCTGGATTCGCACCAGTTGGGAGTACCGGGTTTGTAGTCATCGTCCAGAAACGTTTCGAGGAGGTTGTTGGGCTCGATCCGTCTGTTCTCTGGAATCTTACATTTTGGAGCGCCCTCATAAGTTTCTTGGCCATAGTGACCTGCCTGGCGATTTCCGGACCAGCTGAAGCCTGAGAGAATGGCGCCCTCGGAGAAACGAGGGAGCCATGAAGAAGACCCGGTTTACCGAAGAGCAGATGGTGACGATCCTCCGCGAGGCCGATCAGCGGCCCGTCCCGGAGGTGGCCAAAAAGAACGGCGTCAGCGCCCAGACGCTCTACGCCTGGCGGAAACACTTCGGCACGTTGGAGCCCGCCGATGTGAAGCGGCTGCGGCAGCTCGAGCAGGAGAACGGCCGGCTGAAAAAGATGGTGGCCGATCGAGATCTGGAGATCGACGTGCTCAAGGAGATCACCCGAAAAAAATGGTAGGCGCACGCGTGCGCCGGCCGCAGGTCGCGTATGCACGTGCACGCGGTCTGTCGGGTCGCCGCGCGTGCGCCTTGCTCTCCGTCGCACGGTCCACGCTGGGCTACCAGTCGCGGCTGGTCGACCGGGATGCCCCGGCGCTGGCCGCGATGCGTCGTCTGGCGGCGCAGTATCCGCGGTACGGCTATCGCCGGATTCGGATTTTCCTAAAACGCGAAGGGCACACGATGAGCACGGACCGGACCCATCGCCTCTGGCGCCAGGCGGGGTTGCAGGTGCCTCGGCGGCGGCCGCGGCGCCGGGTCGCCCTGAACCGGCCCCGCCCGGTGCCCGCCACTGCGGTCAATCACGTCTGGGCGTACGACTTCGTGTTCGACACCTGCGCGAATGGGCAGACGCTCAAGTGCCTCACCGTCGTCGACGAATGGACCCGCGAGTCACTCGCGATCGACGTGGCCGGCGGCATTCGGTCCGGGCGCGTTATCGAGGTGCTCACGCAGATCGTGAGCGTCCACGGAGCCCCACGTTACCTCCGGTCCGACAACGGCCCCGAGTTTGTCGCGGGTGCGATTCTCCGGTGGCTGCTCCAGGCGCAGATCGAAACCGCGCTCATCGAGCCGGGGAAGCCGTGGCAGAATGCGACCGACGAATCGTTCAACGGGAAGTTCCGCGACGAGTATCTGAGCCTGCAGTGGTTTCGGAACCGCGTGGACGCGAAGGTGGGGATCGAGCAATGGCGACGGCACTACAACGACGTGCGACCGCACTCGAGCCTTGGCTATCTGACGCCAGCCGAGTTCAAAGCGCAGCTCCGTGCTGGCTCGGATGACGGTGGGCGCTCGCCGGCGATGCCGGCTCACGCTGACCAAGAAGAACACGAGAGCGACTTAACCATGCCGACTGGCGCTGTTCTCCAGTAATCGGTGGTCCGAAGAAAACCGGCAGGTCAATAGCCATCGTGGGAATGGTCCTGTGGCGGTGGGCACGTAGTCGAGGCTTGGCAGCGGGTTAGGTCGTAGAGCAAGAGATACCACCTTGTCATCGGGAACACCGGATAAGTCCTGACTAACGGGGTAGTGCTTGCCAATCCCAGTTCCAGTTGGACGTATAGTCGGCTAACCGGACAAGTGCCTACCTTGAGGCAGCGTCATTTAATAGCTGAGAGTAGATAGGTCCCGACTAGTCGGTTAGCGTTTACTTATCCTGAACAGGCTCTTGTTCCTGAAGATGCGCATGTTGCCGTTGATGCCCGCAGATTTCGGCTTCCGAGCCTTGCTCACGCGCGGCGAAGGCTGCCAGAGCAGGAATGTTTTCCACGTCAGAAATCGTAGTTCGACCGCGAAACTCCAAACACATCAAACCAGGACGGACTGTCGCTTCTAACTCCAGTAGGGCAGCGCATAATCACCGCCCCGCGCTTCAGCGCCAGCATGAGGGCGCCGGCCGCTGCGTTCGCGACGTCGTCATGACCGCCTGGGCTGTGGTCAATCGTGTCTCGGCCGCTGCGGGAAGTGCGCCGCTCCAGCCCCCGCAGATGCGATAGCAGCCGCGCATTGTCCAGCAGCTCCACCTTGCCGCTATTCAGTGACGGCAAGACTTCACCATAGATCTCACTCTTGGTCTTCTCTGCAGGTTCGTAAGAGATGCCGTGCTCCCGGAAACGCTCCCGGGGCCATTCGCCCCCGTAGCGGTCGCCGGTCACCGAGCTGACGCGGTACTGTTTGAGGGTTTCGGCAAACTCCATCACCACCGACTCCGGCGAGAAGGGCGGGCGCCGTTCCAGCACAAGGTCCAGCAGGGAACGGCCGTTCTCAAGGTGGGCGATCCCCAGCGTCATGCTGTCCTGGCTGCCGCCCGATGGGTCGCAAAAGGCAAAGTAGCGCAAGCCCGAAACAGCTGGCAACCCGCGCCGGCCTTCGACAACCAGAGATTCCAGAACCTCTTGGGGGATGAAGTCCTGAATATCGCGCCGGAACTGAGCGCCGTATTCTGCCGCTGCCACTGATTCATCCTGGGCATAGGCTTCTGCGATCACCTGTTCGTCAACCGATGGATTCATGCTGCGAGTGTTGGCCTGCCAGACCAGGACCGGGTCTCCGTCCTGGCTGTAATGTCTCCGATAGGCGTCCCACAAAGCCCCACGCCGGGCGTAAGGCGAAGAGATGCACAGCAGCAGAGCCTCGGGAACCGTCGCCATCCCAGGGCGCAGGCCGTTCAGGATCTCGGTGTCGGGATTCGCCGACTCTTCCGAGCGCCAGAAGGCAATCTCATCGCAGATGGCGGCAATCACCGTGTAACCCCTGATTGCACGGAAATTTGCCGTGTGCACTTCGATCGTCACCCGGTTGGTCAAGTCAATGACCTCTTTGGTTCGGCTCTCCACCATCCGGGCCAGCATCGGCACCGCATCCAGGAAGCCGGCGATGTAACGAAAGACACCCCGCGCCTGGCGCCGGTCGGCGGCAATCACCATGACGGTTCCCCGCTCGCCCGGGGCCAGGATCTTCCGGTAGTCGCGGAAGCAGGCCAGGAACACCGCCACAAGCGCCGCTACCAAGCTCTTCCCACCACGCCTACCCACCACCAACCACGCCTCTTTGCGGGGGCTTCCTGGAGCAACTGTGCGGCCCGTGTGCTGTTGGTAGAGCAGCCAGCGCCGCCTTACCCATCGGCAGGCTAAAGAGCGCCGACAGGAAGACCCGCCAGCCGTCCCAGGTCTTGCCCCGGAACCACGGCCCGAACAGGGCCGCGTCCTGCATCGCGTCCAGCAGCGTCAAATGAGCGGTTTTCTGGGTTGTCCCGGCCTTGCCCATATCAAACCCCCACCCCAGCCCTGTCAGGTGCCTGAACCCTGCCTCTAGCGTGGGCAAAACGGGCAAAAGCACCCCTTCCCTGAGCCTGCCGCGCCTTGCTCGGCTGCTTCGGCAGGCGGATATGCCGCTTGGGAACCTCGAATTTCGCCGAATGCTTGCTGTCCTTGACCGGCATGTAGCCAAGCTTCTTGAGTCTGCGGTACACCACGGCTGAGGCGGTCCATACCGTTGCGGTATCTTCCGCGTCGTTGAAATTGATGATCGTCTCCCGTTCCAACCTGCTCCCGAATCCTTTCATCTTGCCTCCGTGGTTTTGGTCTCTTCCCCCCGGTACTTCTCCCCGACGTACTGGGCCAGGGTGGGAATCTGCTTCTCCCGACGTTTCAACCCGAGCTGGCCCATGTACCGCGCCAGCGCGTCGGCCATCTGCTGACGCTGGAGAACCACGGGAATCAGGGCCCGCTTCCGCAGGTGCACCAAGGAGCGCTCTTCCAGAATCCAGGTGTCCACCGAGTCCAGCATCAGCTTGGTTCTGACGGCCAGGTCCACGATGACCAGCTCCTGTGTGCTGACTGCGCTCACGCCGCCAAGGTCCTGCAGCAGTTCAGCGCGCCACCGCCCCAGCGCTCTACCGAGGGAGGTTCTGCGGTCTATCGCCCTGCTACCCAGCGTGGTAACCGCCTGTTTGAGCGTGCAAAGCCCGTGCCTTTGGTACGGCCGGGCCGGCTTCTTGTGAGCTCTTGCGCCGTTCATGCAGCCCCCAGAACTGGCGCACAGATCCCGCACACCGCGCCGTATCCTTCCCAAATTCTATGAGTTAGAACGGCCCATCGGCTCTTCAGTCCGATGGAAACCGCTGGAAATTCCGCAATTCGACCGGTTCGCCTAATGTGGGCCTGCCGCCTCCACTGTGCGGGAATTGTGCGGGCACACAAGCCGAAGCCAGACAAACCGGTACTAGTCGCCACTGTCAATTGGCTTGGTTTTTCTGTGCGTTGTCCTACTGAGTTGTTTGCTTTGGTAGTCTTTGCAGGCCTTTTAAGCCGAGGGTCCTGGGTTCGAGTCCCAGCCGCCTCACCACAATTCCCTTCAGGATCAACACAACCCTTCTTGCCCGCACTTCAAAGGGCCAAGACCTAAACGGGGGGGGAATGCCTGCCAGTTTGGCTCGTTCTGGAGTCCTTCACTAGCTCGATCAACAGTGTTTCCCGGCCCCATTTCCACTTTCTTTTTGGCTCGACGGAACTGGAGGGACTGCGTTAGTGTCTCAGTCAATGGAAATCAAGCAGCGCCGGGAGCGGGGTTTGTGAAAGTCATCGCCATTGACTGTAGCCCTCCTTTCGATTCCAACCGGACGATTCTGATCCTGTGTCAAGGACTGATTTCTTTAGACACTGATTCTGAGAGTTTTTTACGCGACTAACGCATACCGTTTGGCGAATACCACAGGCGGCATGTTGAGCGCGGAGTGAATCCGCGTGTTGTTGTAGTCCCACAGGGTGCGGTAGATCTCCGCCACTAGCTCCCCCAGTGTTTTGAAGCGGTTCGGATCTCCCAGGTCAACCTTGAATTTGTCGTAGAACGATTCCTGGTATCCGTTCTCCCAAGGGCACCCCGGGCGGCTCCGTGAAATCACGATGCCGCATCCATCAAGGATTTCAGTGAACGCCATCGCGTCATACTCCCTCCCGTTGTCGGAGTGGAATAGACCCGGGCGCGGATGATGGAGCAGGGCGTTGGAAAGCGCCTGAATGGTGAGCGCGGCTCCCTTTCTCACCGCAACCTGGATTCCCAGGATCCGGCGGGTGTAGAGATCGATCACGGTCGCCACATAGACCTTCTTTCCGTGCTGCACGAACTCGGTGAAGTCCGTTGCCCAGATGTGGTTTGCATATGCGGGCATGAGCGCGAGCAGGAGGTTGGGATAGGTCCGGGAAACCTTGGATTTTCTCCATTTTCTGCCTCTCCTGCGGTAGGGCTTGATGCCAAACAGACGCATGACCCTCTGCGCCCGCTGGCGGCAGAGTCCCAGTGCCGTAGCAATTCGCCGGGAGCCGTAGGAGGGATGGATCTGCAGCTCTTCTTCCAGGCGGACCTTGAGGCGCCAGTCCTTCTCCTTCATTCTTGGGACGTAATACAGGCTCGCGCGGGATATGCCAAGGGCTCGGGCAAGCGCTGATTTGTTTCTTCCTTCGCTCAATTGTTTTTTTGAGTCATGGAGAGCTTGAGCGTGATCTCGCCCACGAGTTCCAGGAGTTCTCTGTTCTGCTTCTGAAGTCGGGAGAACTCCGCCCAGGACGGGGCACCGGTTGCTCCTTTTACCATCCAACCATAGATGCTCCCTTCAGAAATACCGTGATCCTTGGCGGCCTGGGCCACCGAGATGTCTTCTTCCTTGACGCGGCGTAGGATATCGGCTTTTACGTCAGCTGCAATACGATGATGTTTTTTGTTCATATGACACCAGGGTAGTTAATTCCCAACCTCAGTGTCTAAATTACCCAGTCCAGGGCACCGTGCTACTAGCACTACCAGGCGGAAATTGCGAAGCGAGGAGAGGGTGCGGAGTCGTCTGGCCTTGCCCAATTCCCGCTGGTAGGTGCGCTCGAGCGCTCCCGGCTGCTCTTCAATTTCGCGAAGCATGACGGACATAGGGATCGCTCACCGCCCGGCGGCCGTCCGCGAGGATTATTGTATGCGTTCTTGCCTAACAAATGGATGACAACCTGACAGTTTCCAGCCCCGGTCCCGTCTGCAGGCGGGGGCTGGTCCAGCAGTCTGGACTGGCAGAGGAGCCGTGACCGCAGGGAGCGGTCCCTGCGCAAGCTCACTGCGCTACTGGTACGTATTTGCGCGGCAGGGTAATAATCTCCCGCGCCGCCAGCGGGCCGGCGGGCGCGCGCAAAATGTGCGGCGTCAGCAGCAGGATCACATCCGTTTCAGCGGTCTCCTGCGTGCGCTGTCCAAACAGGGCGCCCAACACCGGAACTTCAGCCACGAAGGGAGTCCCAACCAGCGAGCTGCGTTCTTCCCGGGAGAGAATACCGGTGATCAGGGTGGCCTGCCCGTTGCGAACCCGCACCACCTGCTCTGTCTCGCTGTTGCTGAAGCTGGGCAAGCCGCTGAACGTCTGCCCGGTCAGCGATCGCACCTGAGCCTGCACCTGCAAGGAGATCTCCTGATCACTGTGAATCCGTGGTGTGACCTGCACCTTGATCCCGATATCCTCATATGTGAACGAAGGGACGGGAGCGACCAAGTTACCCTGTTGGATATCGGAGGCAAAGCCAGGAGTATAGATGGCGTTGACGACCGGGAAGCGTTCGCCCACCAGCAGTGCCGCGGGCTGGCCGTCGCTGCCGCGTACCGTCAGGGTCGAGATCCTCTGCACCAGCACTTCGGAAAGCTTGGCGCGAAAATCCGCTCCCGGTAGAGTCACGCCGAAGAGGCTGAGACCTCCCCCGAATGTGGCCAGGGGCAGTTGGGACCCGGCGCCGGCGGTAGCGAGCGCGCGCCCGAGCAACTGCGACAGGGGGACCGCCACGCCCGACTGTACCCGACCGTCCAGCGGGGACAGCTTGAACAGGCTGTACTGTTGGAGGGAGAGCAAGCCCAGCTCACGAGCGCGCCCAGAGCGAACCTCCAACGTCTCCAATTGCAGCAGCACTTCGGGGCGGCCCGCATTCAGAATCCGCACCAGCCGTTCGGCTGCCTGCACCTTGGCGGCGCTGTCGCGCACGGTGATGACTTTCCCTACCGGGTTCGGCCGCACAAACTTCATCTCCAGCAGTGCCCGCAGCGCGTTGGCGACTTCGGTGATCGCCTCGGGCGTGGCCAGTTCGTTGACCACCAGGTGCTGCAACACCTGGCGCTCGAACTGCTTCCTATTCTGGGGGGTATCTGGAGCCACCACCGCCACCCGTTCCGACAGCGGCGCGACGATGGTCCCGGCGACGGCGGCCAGGACGCGAACGGCGGTAGAAAAATCGGCCTCTTCCAGGCGGAATCGTGCACGGTCGCGTGGCACCGCGTCCTCAAATTCAAATTGGATTCCGTAGAATGCGCCTAGGGCCAGGAACAGGGCGTGCGGGTCCCCGCGCAGGTTCCAAGCGCGGCGCACCGGGCGCGGCTGCAAAGCCAGCAAGGGCCCGATCGCCGGCAAGCTGGGAGCAGGGGGCAGTGATCGCTTCCGCCCTGCCGCCAAGTCTGCCGCTTCGCGGGCACTCTCCAGTTTTTGGCGGGCGAATTCGTTCGAGGGGTCCAGCTCCGACGCCTGCTCGAACTGGCTCACTGCTTCGGCATAGCGTTTCTTGCGGACCAGGCGCAGGCCCGCGCTCACGTGCTGGAACGCTGCGCGCTGGCGGGCCATCTCGCGGCGCAGGATCATCCGGGGGTGATTGGGCGCAAGTTCAGCGGCGCGCGTGTAAGCGTCCAGCGCCTCGCGGAACTTGCCCGCCTTTTCCAGACGTTGCCCCTCGCGGTAGGCGCGCTGGGCCCGCCGGTCGGCGGCTTGACTGAGTCCCGCTAACAGCAACAAAACGCACAGGACCCGGCCCACAGTAGCAATTCCGGTCATCGACACGTCGAGACTCACCTTGCTAGCAAAGACGATGTCGGAGTCGCTGGCGTTGAGTCCCTCAGCCGTCCGGATAGGCTGGATAGGCCAGATGGGATAGTGAGCGCCAGCACGCCGTTTACTACTGTGCTCTTACCGTTCGCTCATTTGCGCTTGCGGTCACCCAAGCCCTCTGCTAAGGTATACTGTTCAATGACTTGCCTCTAACAGAGAGGCTGCTGTATTCTTTATGTAGAGGCCTGGTTCCTCGGCGATTCTGGGCGGAAGTTGCGGTGAAGCTGGGGGCCTGAGGGGAGTTCGCCGATGGTATATGTGATTGCCGAGCCTTGTATCGGAACGAAGGATACGGCCTGCGTGGACGCTTGCCCGGTGGATTGCATCCACCCCAAGAAGGACGAAGCTGAGTTCGAGAGCGTCGAGCAGATCTATATTGACCCGGTCGAGTGCATTGATTGCGGGGCTTGCGTGCCCGTATGCCCGGTCACGGCGATCTTCGCCCTGGATGACCTGCCGGAGAAGTGGAACAACTTCGCCGAGATCAATGCCAACTGGTACAAGAAGTAGCCGCGCCTGAAGTGCTTGCCTAGAGTCACGGCTGCCCACCCAGGCGTATCGCGCTAGCGTTCCAACGACTGGCTCTTTTGAAGCCCCTAAATCCTGGCTGCTGATTCCCTTGCTCCCGCACCTGATCTGCCTGCAGACGCTGGCACCTGCAATGGGCGAGAATCTGCCGGACTTTCTTTTCAGGGTGACATCTGTTCAGAACCGCTCGCCGGGGTGGCGGAGTGAAGCCGCCGTGGAAAGTTCGCCCCGCCCAGCCTGCCGACGCGGGCAGGATCTCGGAAATCTATAACGAAGGGATTGCACCGTCCCCCGCCAGCGGGGAGTCGGGCCGCGCACGGTAAGGACCTCCGCTGGTGCCCTGGGGATCAAAATCATGTAGAGTATTTGTGTGTTCGCTTGTGCTCTGTCCTCTAGAGCACAGAAACGGCGGTACGGTCATGATTGCCTGGACACGAGTAGCGGCGATAGGCTTCGCCCTGGCGGCGGGGCAGCTCGTAATGGCACAGCAGGGTGACATCCCTGAGATGCCGGCGAAAAAGAAAATGCCGCCTTCAGCCAGCGGCCAACCCTTGGCTGAGGTGGCGGAAGCGCCGGACGAATTGGTGGTGGGTGGGAAGATCGTAGGCAAGCGGGTCGAACCGGAGGCCGGCGAGTTCTGTCTGGTCTGCAACGCGCGCCTGCACGAGGGGGATGTGGTGTATCTGGTGCAGGGCCAGCGGGTCGCGGTCCACCTGGGAGCGTGCCGGGAACATCTAAACGCCGAGCCGCGCCGTTGGCTTTCGCTGCTGAAGCCGGGCGGCGCCTTCTTGAGCGCCCGAGGAGATCAGGTGGCCCTCTCGCCTTTCTGGTTCTTCGCCGGGCTCTACATCCTGCTGGGGGTGGTCTTTGCGGGTGCCTGTGCGCACCAGGCGGTGCAGAAGGCCCTGCCGCCGATCCCCTGGTTCTTCGCCGGATTATTCTTGAATGCAGTTGGTTACTTGGTTCTCGTGACGCGACCGGCTGGCCAAGTGAGCCAGCTCCCCGAGGGCGTTCCGGAGGGTCTGCGCAAGGTGCCCCTCACCCATCCCTTCGCCGAGTGTCCCAAGTGCGGCTACCACAACCACCCGTCCGCCCAATCCTGCCTGGGTTGTGGCGCGGCAATGACCCCGTCGTTTGAATCCGAGGCCGCTCGCTGGCGCAAAGAGCGTTTCACCCAATAAAACACCAATAAAACGCCTATAAGACAAGGATGCTCGGAAAACTCCAGCGCCGGATGGAAGCAATCTTCGAGACGGCCAACGGGGCGGCTCGGCGCCCGGATCTCAACCAGCATCGTGAGTCCAATATCCCTGGTCTGTACGTCATCGGCGACCTTGCCGGGGCACCGGTGATCAAGCTGGCCATGGAGCAGGGCGTGGAGGTCATCGAACACATCGCGCGGAAGATCCGGCCTGGCCTTGGTGGCGGGAGCGTGTACGACGTGATTGTGATTGGCGCCGGAGCCGCCGGCCTGAATGCTGCGCTCGCGGCCAACGACAAGGGGCTGCGCTGCCTGGTGCTGGAGAAGAACAAGGTCGCCAACACCATTGAGGATTTTCCGGAGGGCAAGTGGATCTACGCCGAGCCGGACGACACCCCGCCCAAGGGCAAGCTATGGCTGGACGGGGCCACTAAGGAAACGCTCATCGAACGCTGGCGCCAGATCATCCACGACCACGACTTGGAGGTTCGAGCCGGCGACGGGTTGAAAAGCATCCGCCGCCAAAGCGATGGCAGTTTTGAGCTCGACACCGAGCAGGGCAAACAGTACCAAGCGCAGCGGATCGTCCTGGCCACTGGACAGCGAGGCAACCCGCGCCGATTGGGCGTTCCGGGCGAAGAGCAGGAGCGGGTCTATCACCGCCTCTTTAGTCCGAAGCTGTACCATGACGAGCGGATTCTGATAGTCGGCGGCGGCAACTCAGCGGCCGAAGCCGCCCTCACCCTGAGCGTGCGCAACCAGGTCACGCTCAGCTACCGCGGCGACCAGCTCTACCGGCTCTTCAAGGACAACGAGCGCCAGCTCCAGGAAGCGACCGCGGCCAAGCGCATCCGCTCGATCTTCAACTCCAATGTCACTGAGTTTGGGGAGGGAGAGGCCAATCTCAAAATCGAAAAGGACGGCAAGACAACGAATGAAAGAGTCCCCTACGACCATGCGTTTGTGCTAACCGGTTCGGAGTTTCCGGGGAAATTCTTGAAGTCGTTGGGGCTAAGGCTGGAAAACGAGTGGTCGGGCAGCCTGGGAAGCGCGGCCGCTCTGGTGCTGGCCACCTTGGTTGGGTTGTGGGTCATGGGCGGTCAGGCATCGCTGGAGGTGGTGCGGCAGGTGCCCCGCTGGCTCGGGGGCCTGGTGGCGGCGGGCGCGTTTGCCACTTTGCTCGCGACTGCCGTGCGAGGCCAGCGCTGGTCGTGGTTGGGCTTTTCCTTCCTCGGCTTCTACTCGCTCTACGGGATCAAGGTTGGCCCGGACCAGGAATTCTGGCCCTACACCGGGTGGGCCTATCACCTATTCGATTTCGGCAACCGCCCGATCCAGTTTTGGTACACGGTGCTCTATACCGTGGTGATGACCTTCTTTGGCTTACAGGCGTTGAAGCGCTGGGGCCTGGATCGCCAGGACAAATTCCAGATCTGGCGCTTCTCGAGCCTGATTGGTTTCCAATGGATCTTCTTTTTCCTGGTGCCGGAATTTCTGTTCCAGTGGGCCATCCGGTACCAGTGGGTAGGTGAGCGGCTGGCCAGCGACCCCACCTTTGCCGAGCAGACCTGGCGCAGCTACGGCATCGTCTATGCCTGGCCGCTATTCTTCTACACCTTCTTCTACAATCCGCACCAGCTCTGGGTAATCTGGGGGGTGGCGCTGGCCTTTGGCATCATCCCGTTGATGGTCGTGTGGCACGGCAAGCGGTACTGCTCCTGGATCTGCGGCTGCGGCGGGCTGGCCGAAACCCTCGGGGACCGCTGGCGCCACCTGGCGCCCAAGGGCAAAGCCACCTTGCCTTGGGAAAAGATGAACTGGGTGGTGTTCGCGGCGGCCATCGTGGTCACGGCGATGATGCTGGGCCGTGATGTTGTGGAGGCGTTCAACGAACCCGCCCAACGGGGCATTTACATCTACCGGATCGTCGCCGATATCTGGCTGGTGGGCATCCTCCCGCTGACGCTTTATCCCTTCCTGGGGGGCAAAATCTGGTGCCGCTACTGGTGCCCGCTGGCCAAGATGATGGAGCTGTTCAGCCGCGCCTACGAACGGCTGGGCATCAGCCGCTACCGCATCGCCTCCAACGAAAAGTGCATCGCCTGCGGCGAGTGTACGCGCAACTGCCTGGTGGGGATTGACGTGATGCGGTTCGCCCTCAAGCAGGAGTCCATTACCAACGCCAACTCCAGTTGCATTGGCTGCGGCATCTGCGTCACGGTTTGCCCGATGGACGTCCTCAGCTTCGGTCTGGCTCCGCCCAAGTCCGGGCTGGTGCAACTCAGTAACGCCAGACCGGCTTGACCGCGGCGGTGAACCTTTTCCGACCCGCGGACGTCTATTGCAACGTATGCGTGCACTTGCCTCGCTCATTTTGGTCACGTTGGCCACGGCCGGACCCGCGTGGGCCAGCGGTTTTGACCACACGCCGCTGGACCGCGTGTTGAAGACCTATGTGAACGTGATCGGCGAGGTCGACTACGCCGCCCTGAAGAAGAATTCTGCCGATCTGGGCCGCTACGTGGAGACGCTGGCCGCGACCAGCCCAGCCAACCGTCCGCATCTATTTCCCACCCGGGAGGATCGGCTCGCCTACTGGCTTAACGCCTACAATGCCCTTGTGTTGCATGCTGTCGCGGCCCGTTATCCGGTGAAAAGTGTTCGCAATATGGGCTTCCTGTATAGCTTTTTCTGGCTGCGCAAGTTTGTGGCCGGCGGCCAACGGATGACCCTAAGGCATCTAGAAAACCAGATGATTCGCAAGCAATTCGGCGAGCCACGCACTCATTTCGTCCTGGTTTGCGCCTCCCTCAGTTGCCCCTTTCTTCTCCGCCAGGCTCTTGTCGGTCACGCGCTCGAGCAGCAACTGGAGGTCGCCGCCCGCCGCTTCGTCAACCAGAGGCGCAACTTCACCATTGACGCCGCCTCCAACCGCGTCTACCTGTCCGGCCTCTATGACCTGAGCGACTATGAGGAAGAATTTCGCCGGTACGCCCGCAAGCAAAACCCCAGGCGAAAGGTCACACTCCTGGACTACCTCCGCCCCTACCTGAAGCCAGGAAATTTGCGGGCGCTGAACGCCCTGAAGAAGCCGAAAATCAAGTTTTTCCGCTACGACTGGTCCATCAACGACCTGGGGTCGCGCGCCCGCGCTAAGCTTCCCCAGGAACGGGAGCTGGCCCGGCAATAGACAACCATCCGGGAAACTCCTCTGCTGCAGGCCGCCTGACCCCTATTTCGCCATTCGGAGTGCCCCGGATTGTGGCAGAATAGACCACGTTTTGTGGACACGAACTCAGCTTCTGCGTCTGGTGAGGCCAGCTTGACCCAATTGCGCGCTAAAATCTCCTCCCTGGGATCCTACGTTCCTCCCCGCGTGCTGACGAATGCTGACCTGGAACGGATGGTGAAGACCACCCCCGAGTGGATCCTGGAACGGACGGGAATCCACAAACGGCACCTGGTCAGCGACGGCATGGCCACCTCCGACATGGCGGTGGAAGCGGCGCGCACGGCATTGGCAGCGCGCGGCGTCGATCCGCAGGAGGTGGAAGTGATTCTGGTCGCCACCGTGACCCCTGACATGCTGTTCCCGGCCACCGCCTGCCTGGTCCAGGACAAGCTCGGGGCGCGTGGCGCCTGGGGCTTTGATCTGTCAGCCGCCTGCTCCGGCTTCATCTACGCGCTGATCGTGGGCGCCCAATTTATCGCTAGCGGGGCACACCGGCGAGTCCTGGTCATTGGCGCCGACACCATGTCCAGCATCGTTGACTACAGCGACCGCGCTACTTGCGTGCTGTTCGGCGACGGTGCTGGTGCCGTGCTGTTGGAGCCAGCCGAATCCGGCGAGGAGGGCCTGATCGATTACATGCACGAAATTGACGGCTCCGGCGGCGGCTACTTGAACATGCCGGCCGGCGGCAGCCGTCGCCCGGCCAGCGAGGAAACCGTGCGCCAGCGCATGCACTACGTGCACCAGGAAGGACAGCAGGTATTCAAATACGCCGTTCGCAAGATGTACGACATCTGCAAGGGGCTCTTGGATCGCAATGGGCTGACGGGGCACGACGTCCGAGTCCTGATTCCGCACCAAGCCAACCAGCGAATCATCACCGCCACAGCGGAGCGACTGGGCTTGGGGCGCGACCAGGTGATCATCAACATTGACCAGTACGGGAACACCACCGCCGCCACCATCCCCCTGGCGCTGGCCACCGCTGTAGAAGCAGGAAAACTCAAGAAGGGCGACCTGGCACTGCTGGCGGCTGTGGGGGCGGGTTATACAGCGGGCGCTACCTTGCTCCGTTGGACGATTTGACTCAGCTGCGCCCGGCGAGGAGGCTCGGCTCGGTCGCTATTTGGAGAATATGGCGAAGGTTTTGGCAACCTCGCTGATCAGCGCCTTGCTGGCTTCCGCGTGCCTGGCACAGGTGGTGACGCCGCGCGGGAGCTTTGCCGCCATTTACAAAGCGCCTGACCCGGCCTCCCCGTTCGTGGCCGAGGTGGAACCCACCGGCCGCTGGCGCCTGCAATTTACGGGCGCCAAGATTGCCGCACGCCTGCCGAAAGAGTCCTCAGAATTTGAGTTCGCCTTTCTGCTACCGGCGCGCGATACCGGCAAAGCGCTTTTGGCACGGGTCCACATCCCGGGAAAGAAAGATCAAGGGTGGGTAGAGCCCGCGAAAGTGGAGGTGTCCCCAGCGCCCTTCTGGAAGATTCCGGCAAACACGCTGTTGTTTGCTCCCATGCGGGCGCGCCACCTGCCACCCTTGCGAGTGGCGCCCCTGCCCGCAGGTTTACAGAATCTCCCGTGTTCTTATTTGCTCCTGGTGGACACGGAGGGAAAAGTAGCCAGCCTGCGCGCGCTGGAAGGGGCCACTGACCCGGCCTTGGAATCAGCCTTACGGCAATTCCAGTTCGCCCCTATGGTCGTCGACGGAGAGCCGACTCACGTTCTGCTGGCCATCCGCGTCGGACCCCGCTCCCGGACCCGCCGCTAGCAGCTCAGCCACCACCCGGGTCGCTCTCGCCCATGATGCCAGGCTCCGCCGGGGAGCGTTCCCGATCAACCGGCTGGGGGGGAGCGTGGCGCGCCACGCGGCTGATGGCCCCGACAATCTTGCGGAAAGGAAGTTGCTGGTAGCTGTCGAAGGGAACGAACTCGCCCACCCGGGTGCCACGGTAGTACCAGCGCGCCAGTAGCGCCAACTGCTCGGCGCGACTCGGTGCCGAGCTTTCCCCGAATTCCACACCCAGGAGCAGCTCACGCAGGCGAGCGTCCAGCGACACCGGCCTACCATCCACTACCTCGAAGGTAAAGGTCAGCTGAGGCAATAGAAAGCCCCGCCAAAGGGGGAACAATTCCACCGCCGGTGATTGGGCCGACGGTTGGATCACCAGCCCGTTCAAGCGCTCCAGGTCCATGGCCAGCTCGGGCCTGTGCTTGAGAGCCTGCTCGACTTTCTCCAGTCGGCGGTGCAGGCGCGCGGCCTCCTCAAAGTCCAGTCGTCCAGAGGCGCCCTCGCGTTCAGCTTCGATGACCTTCACCAGCGAACTGCCGCCGCTGGAGAAGAAAGCCGCGAGGCGCTCCACTTCCTCGCGATACTTCTCCTGGGTGCAGGCGTCCTGGCACGGGCGGAGGCACATGCTCATCTCGCCGTAGATGCAGCCGGGATGAGCCGGGTCCGGGTGGATGGACTCCACGCAGCGCCGCACCAGGAACAGGTCCATGATTTGCGGGGCAAACTTCTCGGCCGCTGCCCGCGTCGGGAACGGCCCGTAGTAGAGGGCCGGACCACGGCCCAGGCGGCGCGTCACGTAGCAGCGCGGGTAGGGATTCGCCAGGTTCACCTTCAGCAGCGGCGGCGGACGCAGTCGGAGTAGCTCGCGGTAGCGTTGGGGGAAAGCAGCCCGGGCCGCCTGGTACAGCAGGACAGAGTTTTCGAACACCGAGCCGGTCGTGCGGTAACGGATGGCGGCGGTGGCGGCGCGCAGATTCAGGCGCCGGACGGCGCGCGCACCGTCGCTGGTTCGGGTGGGCATCGGCCCGGATGGTCCCGACAATTGTCCCAACAGGCGTTGCAGTCGCCGGCGCAGCGCCATGCTCTTCCCCAGAAAGGGCTCGCCCGCAGTCTCCAGGAGGAAAACCCCCGGACCCGCAGGAATTCGAGTGAAATCAAAACTGGAGGGCTCAAAGCGAAGCGTGGCCGGAAGCAGCAAGGCCACAGACTGATTCACTGAAGATAGTTGGACTGACGATTGCTCCGTTGGTTCCTGCATAGCAAATCGTCAATGATGCAATCATCAACGATTCAATTCTTGACCTCGAACAGCTTGAGAAATTGCGCCGGCGGGACCGGCGGGACCTCAGCCACGCGCAGGTTCTCGTCCACGTGCGCCGCGTTTTTCATGCCCCCCAGCGCCACCCCAATGCCCGGAGCGGAGCGAACGAACTGCAGAGCCCGCTGCGCGTCGTTCTGTAGCCCGTCTAGAACCTGACCGACGATTGCCGGCAGCCCGCTGACCAGGCTGGCCTGCATCAGGCTGGCGCTGGCTACCACCGTGATTCCCAGCTCGCGGGCCGTGTCGAGGAGGCTCGACGCGCGGCCTCCCAGCGTCTGGTTGTGGGCCACAAACGCCTCCGGCATCGCCAGGTTGAAGGGCAACTGGAGGAAGCGGAAGTGGTGCTGCTCACCGGCGACCTCGCGTGCCGTCTGAGCCGTCTCCTCGAGCGAAAGGTAGTCGCGCGAGCCGGGCGGCTGGCGATAGCCGCTCCAGGTGGCGGTGCCGTACCACTGAATTTTCCCTTCCCCCGCCTTGCTCTCCAGAAGCTCAAACGCCAGGCGGAGACGCCGGAGAAACTCCTCGCGGGGAACCGCTGATAGCTGCGTTTCCGGGTTGTGAAGGTAGAAGACGTCAATACATTCCAGGCCCAGGTTGCGCAGGCTGCGTTCCAACTGGTCGGCCAGGTACTGCGGCGTCATGCAGTGCACGCCCGCCGCAATGTCCTGGATCGTGCAGATGCCCGGCTGCAGATAATTTTCCTGGAAATAGCGCCCCGGGTCGCCGGGGAGCGCACCGTCGGGCGTCAGAAAGCCAGCCTTGGTGCAGACGACCACTTCCTGGCGGCGAATCTGGCTCTGGGCCGTCCGTGCTGCCAGCGCCCCGCCGATCGAACGCTCGCTGCGCTGGAAGCGGTAGTTGATGGCGGTGTCAATGACGTTTACGCCCAGCTCCAGGGCGCGGCCGACCGTCGTTGCGTACGCCTGGTCGGTGTCCTCGTCCGGCTCCCCCAGATAGGTGCCGATCCCCACCGAGGACATCCACAGACCTTGGGCCTGACGAAAATGGCCGGCCCGTGAGGCGGCGGAAAAACGTTCGCGGTACGCAGCAGTTCCTTCCGCCGTAGCGCGCCCAGCCAGTGGCATTCGCAAAGTATAGCACCGGAGTGCTGCTGGAACCCGGAGCTGGAGCCGGAGATGGCACCCTTGACAATTGATGGATTGGTTAGTTGATCAATCCATGGAAAATGCCTCCATGAATCAATCGCCAATGATTTAGCTATGGCTGCTGAGGGTGTCCAGAAGCCCAACGTTGGCGGCGGCAATGTTGTCCCGTGCGGTGTTCTTGACCAAGTACATTGCTTCATCGGCCAGCCGGACCAGCTCGTTCTTGGTGCGGGCGTCGCTTGGAAAGCAGGCCAGACCGAAGCTGGCGGTGACCTTTAGGTTCAAGCCTTCCTCGCGCAGGAAGGACGCGGCGTTGAGCAGGCGCTGCAGGCGGCGGGCAACGTGTATGGCGGCGTGCTTGCCCGTTTGCGGCAGTAACATCACGAATTCGTCGCCCCCGTAACGG
The DNA here is from genome assembly GCA_965218055.1 of Terriglobia bacterium. Classification (GTDB taxonomy): domain Bacteria; phylum Acidobacteriota; class Terriglobia; order JAJPHL01; family JAPKYU01; genus CBDBKE01. The sequence continues at coordinate 2,165,262 of CBDCKA010000002.1, read as the reverse complement.
AAGGCGAAATCAATCATGCGCAGGTGGTCCTTAATCAGATCGCCTATTTGTGACAGCAGCTTGCTCCCCGCCAAGTGGCCGTGAGTGTCGTTCACCTGCTTGAAACGGTCCAGATCCAGAAAGAGCACCGAGAACTCGTAGCCGTAACGGTTGGAGCGGTAGATTTCCCCTTGCAGCACGTTGTGAAGATGGCGGGAGTTGAACAGGTTGGTGCAATCGTCTGTGATCGTTAACTCGTGAATCCGCTGCACGTGCCGGGCGTTCTCGATGGCAATGGCAGTGTAATCGGCCAGGGCCTCGAGCATGGACATCTCTTCCTGGCCGAATTGCATCGATTCCGGCGTGTTGACGATCTCGACCACCCCCAACACTCCTTGGCGGCCCTTGATGGGAACGGCCGCAATGGTCCTGGTGTGAACGCTGGTGATCTGGTTGACGCGGGATGTGAAGCGCTGGTCACTGCCGGCCTCAGGCACAAAGAGGGGCTGCCCATGCTGTGCCACCCAGCCGGCCACTCCCTCGCCGAGCTTCAGGCGGACCTTCTTGAGCTTCTCCGCAGCCTCCCCGACAGCAATCTCAAAGTACAGCTCTTGGCGCTCAGGGTCCAGCAGCAACAGCGACCACGTATCGGGGCGGAACAGAGTGCTGATCTGCTCCATGATGGTTTCCAGCACGCGGCTCAGGTCCAGGGTGGAGGTGAGCGTCTTGCCGATGTCGTGGAAGACCGTCAGCTCTCGGATCTTCCGTTCCAGTTCGGCGATGCGCGCGGATGGCTCCATCGGAGGCGTCTCGAACTCTTGCCCGGAACTGATTGCGCCGGTGGCCAGCCAGCGGGTCTGGCTCACACGGCTCACCTCGAGCCGCGGTGAGCTAATCCTCTTTACTTAAGAGAGCCGGACGGATTATAGCACGCTGCCGCCTCCCTGGGCTGTGGCAAACCGCCCGGCTCCACTGCCGCGGATGCAACGGGCAGGGGAAATCATATTGACACACTTTTGTCTTGAACCCTATCATAGGCAAAGTAGCTCGGTGAGCGCAACTGACGGCGTGATCGATGAGTTCTTTCGGCCAAAATCTCCGGCGCGAGCGCGAAATGCGCAGCATCTCGCTGGAGGAGATGTCGCTTCACACCAAGATCAACGCTCGCTTCTTGGAAGCCATCGAAAACGACCGGTTCGATATGCTCCCAGGAGGAGCCTTCAGTCGCAGCTTCGTGTTGCATTACGCACACTACTTGGGACTGGATGAAACACAGGTAGGCGCCGAGTTCGACCTGGTGCTGGGCCCTCCTAAGGATCTGGACCTGCGACAGTTAGCGGCCCAGCGGGACCAACGGGCCGCGGCTGTGCCACCGGGCACCTCGGTCGGCCGCCCTGCGCCCAACCTGAAGCGTGCAGTGGTGACTGCCCTGTTCGGCGCGTTGCTGCTCCTGCTCGGCGGCTACGCGGTTTGGGAACGCGGGATGCCCACGCTGGTGCGCGCCAGCCGGTCCGCAGCGCAGCAGCCGCGAGCATCCGTTCCGGAAGGGTCCGCCATACCGGTTGTGAAAACGGTAACGGAGCCGGAAACAGATGGGGTTTCGCGCCCTCGCCTTCGGCTCCAAATCGATACCTTGGGTGCTTCCTGGGCGGTCGCCTACGCTGACGGGCACAAGATTTGGGAAACGACGATGCGGGCCGGGGAAACACGCACGGTGGCTGCCAACTCTTCGATCAAGCTCCACGTGGGTAACGCGGGCGACGTCGTACTGACGCTCAACGGCGAAACCCAGCCGCCGCTAGGCCGCAGGCGGGAGGCGAAACGTGTCGTGTTTTCCGTGCGCGACCTAAAGTCACAGTGACGCCAATCGCTGACAAGTTAGCCGCCGCTCGCGGCCGGAGCGATGTCGCTCCGGAAGCCGCGCTGGAACTGGTGGTGGCATTGACTGGCGATTCCGATGACCAAGTACGGGCCGAAGCTCGCCGCACCCTGTCGGCCTGGCCTGCCGAAACACTGCAGCCCCTGCTGCGTCGGGCCTCCACATCGGAGCAGGCGTTGGAGTATTTCCTGATCCCGGAAAATTTTCGGCCCGAGTTGCTTGAGGACCTATTGGCCAACCGTCAATCTCCCCAGCAGGCACTGGCCGAACTGGCCGTCGTCGGGGACCTGGATACGGTCAAGATCATGCTTGACAATATTGACCGGCTCCGCACCCCGGCCCTGACCGCCCTGAAAAGCAACTCCAGCTATCTTGAAATGAACCAAAACCGGTTCGCTGCCCGCGAGGAAGGATTCCTCTTCGAGCTTAGCTTCCTGGAGCTGATGATCGCCGAAGCACAGCTGGAGGACGAACGGAAGCAGGCGACGGCCCTGTCGGATGAGGAAATCACCAAGCTGGACGAGGAAATCGTTGAGGCTGAAGCCAAAGGGGATGAGCAACGCAAGAAGGAATCCATCTACGCCAAGATCTCCCGGATGACGGTCTCGCAGAAGGTGCAACTGGCGCTGAAAGGCAACAAGGAGGAACGCGGTATGCTGATCCGCGACTCCAGCAAGGTGGTGTCGCGGGCGGTGCTCGGCTCTCCGAAGGTTACGGAAGCGGAAATCGACACCTTCTCGGCCCTGAAAAACGTCAGCGACGAAGTGCTGCGGCTGATCTCCATGAGCCGGAAGTTCATGCGGAACTACGGCGTGGTGCGCAACCTAGCCAACAACCCGCGGACTCCCATTGACGTGGGGATGCCGCTGATTGCCCGCCTGCTCCCGCAGGACCAGCGGGGCTTGGCCCAAAACAAGAATGTTCCCGAGGTCGTGCGCAAGATGGCCATGAAGATAGTGAAGCAGAAGAGCAGCAAGTAGTCGGTCGCCCTGCCACCCCCGCGGTAAACAGGAACAGTGAGAAATTTAGCGACCGGCGTGGCGCTTGAGCAGGCTCACCAGATTCTGTGAGAAGGCCGAGCGGGGCAGCACCATGTCACAGCCGAGGGTGTGCGCTTTCTGTTTCAGCTCACCCTCGACATGCGAAACGTAGCCCAGAAGCGAAATGGCTTTCAGTTCGGGATCGGCTTTCAACTTGCTGATGCACTCCAGGGGCTTCACGCCGGCGCAATTCAGGTCAATGATGATTAGCGCTGGCTTCTGTTCCGCAGACTCCAGCAAAGAGCGCTCGTCCTTCACAAATCGGACCGGCACGCCTGCCCGGCGGGCGGCTTCGGTGATTTTAGCTGCAAAGAATAGGTCGTCAACCGCGGCGATCACATTGTTATTTTCATCACTCATAAGGCCTTTTCCAAAGATAGCCTGCGCTGGCATTAAGGCGCACTGGACTGTTGCCGCCCGCGCTTTGGCCCCACTCAATTAGACGAGAGCCCTCTTTTCGGGATTCAGTTTTTCAACCTCAACCCACCGTTGTTGCCGTTCCAACTTTTCCGGGCGATTCCGGGTACTACTAATGAATCAATGTAAGGATGCAACTCCTTCGGGAATGCCGCTGGCCGGCGAGAGGTCAACCGTGCAGTTTACGGAGCCCACTGCCGGTTGACAAGCCAAAAGCGAATTGGCCGCCGCGGGCCGGTGTGTTACTCTAAGGCTCCCACTCCTTCAACTCATCCTATGGAACAACGCGAACTGGTGCTGGCTCATAGTCCTGATGCCGACGATGCCTTCATGTTCTACGCGCTGGCGACCCGGAAGTTGCGCTCGCCGCTATTGAGTTTTCGCCACGTCCTATCGGATATCGAGACGTTGAACCGGCAGGCCATGGAAGCGAAGTACGACCTGACGGCGATCTCCTTCCACGCCTATCCCTACGTGGCCGAGCGCTATCGCCTGCTTTCCACCGGCAGCAGCATAGGCGATGGCTACGGCCCTTTGCTGGTCTCACCGCGCCTCCTCTCGGCCGAGGAACTGAAGGGCAAGAAGGTGGCGGTGCCGGGGTTGCTGACGACCGCCTGGCTGGTGTTGAAGTTGTTCCAATCGGAAGTGGAGCCGGTCGAGGTGCCGTTCGATCGCATCTTTGAAGCCCTACGCGAAGGCAGAGCTGAGGCCGGACTGCTGATTCATGAAGGCCAGCTCAGCTACGAACGCGAGGGTTTCCATCGCATCGCGGACCTGGGACGCTGGTGGCAACAACAGCAAGATTTGCCCCTCCCCCTGGGAGGTTTGGTGGTGGCCCGCCATCTTCCGCTAGAGGTGCAAAACGAAGCGGCTTCGCTGGTGCGCCAGAGCATCCAATACGCTCTGGACCACCGGGAGGAAGCTCTTTCCTACGCCATGCAGTTTGCCCGGGACATGGAACAGTCCCTGGCCGACAAGTTCGTGGAGATGTATGTGAACGAATACACGCTGGAGTGCGGTGACCGCGGACGGCAGGCGATCGAGCGTCTGCTGACTCTCGGCTACCAGGCCGGGGCTATTCCGAACAAGGTGGCGCTGGATTTTTTATAGACCTCGGCGGCAGCACGCGGTTTGCGTCGGGCGCTCTGGCAACGCTCGGCCAACGCTTGGCCCGGGGTCGGGAATTCACCCTTTAGCGGAATCGGAAGGACTTGACAATCTTGGACAGAACGCTTGCTTTGAACCCAAATAATTCGTCCCGGGTCACTCCAATGATGCCGTAGTGCGCCGACCCATCGGCCAGGTTGACCACCAGGCCGTGCCACTCGTACCCGCCGGCCATGCCCTGGAAGCGGCGGCGGATGGCCACCCGCCCGGCTACCCGAACCCGGTCTTCAGGTTTCGTCTCGAAATCCGCATAGACTTGGCGGAGCGAACCCTGCAGGATTTCGGCATAGGTGGCCGGCGGACCCTGATACAGGACGCTCCCCACCACCAGTAGCGTGCTTTCGTCCGGAGTACCCAGTACCGTCACCGCGCTGGGAATGTTGCGAGCCGCATGCTCCAGGATCCGCCAGCTGTGCGGCTTAAAGAGTTGGAACCGATAGGTCTCATTGATGTAGGTGGTTCCCTCGATGCGCTCTTGAATACGGCCGCCGGGCGGTCGGCGCTCGCGGATGAGTGGGGTTGGGGGCGGCCGCCGCCGACGGACGGGCGGGGCGGCCGCCGCTTTCTCAGCCAGCGATGCTCCCCTGCCCGCTTTTCTCTTTGCCGCCCCAGAAAACTCAATGTGCGCGATCCATTCTTTCTTGATCAGCGCTATCCCAAAGTCCGTCTCGAGCCGATAGACGCCGCTCTCCACGCCGGCAATGGTCCCGGTCAGCTTTCTTCCGTCGCGGAGGGTCACCTCCTCGGCCATCATCAGAGGAGCCACGGCCAACAGCGCGGCCAGGCAACAGAGTGGGGTGGAGTTCCTCATCTGGGGTAGATCTCCTGGTCAACGTCGAGAAAGCGGGGCATCTGGGTACCTATGCGGTTTGAGGGGCCAGGTTTCAGGAGACTAACTCTGCCGCTCGGCGTCGTTTGCCGATCCCTTCTACCTTCGCCGGATCGAATGAGCCAACGAAGCTGCCCCATATACAGACAATTGATACAGACAATTAGCGATGCGGGGGGCGGGCCTCCAGCCTGACGTTGACCTCCAGGCGACGCCGGCCACGGAACAGGGTGAGCCGGACCGTGTCGCCCACACGTTTGTTTTCCACGCGGCGACTGAGGGCTTCACGGGCGACCACCGGCTCCCTATCCAACTCCACGATGATGTCGCCTCCAACGGGGAGCCGTAAGTTGCCGACCACTACGGTCTTGGTTCCCCCCTGAATGCCCCCTTTCTCTGCAGGGGTGTTGGGAAACACTCGTAAGACTAACAGACCTTCGTCCACGGGCAAATCCAGCAGTTCGGCCAGGTCGCGGCTCACCGGCAGCACCTGCACGCCCAGATAGGGGCGCATCACCCGTCCCTCGCGGATCAGGTCGCCGACAATCAGCTTCATTCTGTTGACCGGAATGGCAAAGCCGATGCCAATATTGGCCGGGCCGACGATGGCCGTGTTGATGCCCACCACCTCGCCGCGGGAGCTGAGAAGCGGCCCGCCGCTGTTGCCAGGATTGATGGCGGCGTCGGTTTGAATGACGTCCTCCAGGACCTCGCCTCTGCCGCGGCCCCGCACGTCGCGCCCCAGCGCGCTGATCACCCCAGTGGTCAGCGTATTCTGGAACTGGCCGAACGGGTTCCCGATGGCCAGCACCTTCTGCCCAACTTGAAGGCTGCCGGAATCGCCCAGCTGCAGATAGGGCAACTCCCGCCCGGCTTGAATTCGCAGCACTGCCAGATCGCTGCGCTGGTCGTAGCCGAGCACCTCTGCCGGGTAGCGGCTCCGGTCGGCCAGCGCCACCTGCACGCGCCGCGCGCCGCTGATGACGTGGAAATTGGTGACGATCTTGCCGTCCGACTCGATCAAAAAACCGCTGCCTGCCCCGCCTTCCATGGGCACGGGATTCAGGAAGAAATCGTAGGTCATCGTGATCGTGGTGACGTTGACCACTGCCGGGCTGGCCGCTTTGTAGACCTGAATGTTGTTCTGCTCGTCGGTGCTGAATCCGCCCGTCTGTGCCTGCGTGATCCCGGGCGCGGGAGTGGTCGCGCGTTCCCAGGGCAAAGGCCCTCGCCAGCGGTCCGGTTCGAACGGCCCGACCGGCGCATAGGTAGTGAAATAAATGAAGGCCGCAACGAGCGCACCCGCCAGCAGAAAAAGACGCAGTTTCATACCGATCTCATCAGAAACGATCTCATAACCCGCCGGATTGTTGGCGATGGCAGTTCAAAACCTTGGGAGTCCGCGAATCAGGCAGGGGACGAAACGGCGCCCATGCACTTATACGATCGCTTCCCGCACCAGTTGTTGGTACAGCACATTCACCTGCCGGCGAGTTTGTTCCAGCGTGCCCGAGGTGTCCACTATGAAATCGGCGCGCCGCAAGCGCTCGGCGCGAGTCATCTGAGCGGCCATGCGCCGCCGTGCTTCCTCGGCGGCGCCACCTTTGGCCTGAAAGCGTTCAATCTGCTGCTCCTCAGCGCAATCCACCGCGACCACCTTGTCCACCCGAGACTCGGCGAAGGCTTCCAGCAGCAGCGCCGCTTCCGCCACCAGGATGCCCTCAGGATGGCGATCGGCGAAGTTGCTCGTCTCCTGTTCGATGCTGCGCAGAATATGGGGGTGAACCAATTCGTTCAGCCGCAGTACCCGTTGCGGATCTCCCCCCTCCCGATCTCCAAAGACGCAGGCCGCCAGGCGCGCCCGATCCACCCGCCCCTCGGAATCCAGGATGTCGCGGCCAAACTCACTCACCACCGCGGCGTAAGCAGGTCCGCCCGGAGCGATGGCTTCATGGCCCAACTGATCGGCGCTGAGCAGCCCGCATCCCTTTTCTTGCAGCATCGCGGCCACCGTGCTCTTGCCGCACGCCAGCCCGCCGGTGAGCCCGACTTTTAGCAAACCAACCACTCCGCTAGCAAACCGAACGCTCCGCCGGACGACCTTGTCAACAGCCGGAGTTACTAGTCGTGAGATTCGTTCCAGAACACGGCCGGGTAGCAAATTCGTCGGTTACGCACTTCGACCCTAGGCGGTCACCTCTGCGCCAATCGTTAAGCCCCTCCGCAGGCAGGCCGCGCGGACCGTGCTGACCATCAACATAGCAATGGTCAGCGGGCCCACTCCGCCCGGAACCGGCGTCAGCGCGCCGGCCACCGGCAAGACGGAGTCGGGATGCACATCGCCGACCAGTGTGTACCCTCTTTTGTCCAGATCCGCCAGCCGTTTGGCATTGCCCGGGAACATTTGCTCAACCTGGGCCCGATCGGTGAGCTTGTTGATGCCCACGTCAATCACGGTCGCCCCGGGCCGAACGAATTCGCCGGTGATCATGGCCGGCTTGCCGATCGCAGCCACCAAGACGTCAGCCTGCCGCCCAACCGCTGCCAGGTCCCGCGTCCGCGAATGGCAAATGGTGACCGTGGCGTGCTGGTGCAACAGCAGCATAGCCACCGGCTTGCCGACGATGTCACTGCGCCCCATGACGACGGCCTGCGCCCCCTTCAGAGTGACACCGCTGCGCCGCAGGATTTCCAATATCCCGGCCGGCGTACAGGGCACCAGCCCCGGTCGCTGCGTCGCCAGCTTCCCAATGTTGACGGGATGGAACCCGTCCACGTCCTTGGCCGGGTTCACGGTTTCGAGTACGCGTTGGGCATCCACCTGGGGCGGCAGGGGCAACTGCACCAGAATGCCGTCGATTTCCTCCCGGCGGTTCAACTCCTCCACCTGGCCGAGCAACTCCTCGGTGGTGATGGTGTCGGGAAGGATAATCTTGTCGCTATAAAGGTCCAGCGCCTGACAGGACTTGACCTTGTTGCGAACGTAAATCTCGGAAGCCGGATTCGCCCCCACCAGGACCGCGGCCAGGCCCGGCCGGATGCCTCGAGCAGCCAGTTCCTTCACTTCCTGGGCAAGCTCTTCCCGGATTTGGGTAGAAATCGCATTGCCGTCAAGAATGCGGGCGGTCGCAGACACCGGTAGCGTCCTTTCTTTGCCGACAGGGGCGGACGAATCCATAAAAAATCATAGCACAGGGGAGATGGCAGCGGTTTCAGACAGAAGCGGTAGCAGTTTTCTCCTGTTCCGTTGTACATTTGCCAGGTATCGGAGCGAGGAGCGCTATCATGGCCATCAGCAAAGAACTACTTGACATCCTAGTTTGCCCGGTCGACAAGACTCCGGTCAAGCTGACCGCCGACGAGCAAGGGCTGAAGTGCGGCCAGTGCCGGCGCGTTTACCCCATCCGGGACGATATCCCGGTCATGTTGGTCGACGAAGCCAAGGTCGAGGCAGACTAAGGGCGGCCCCCGGGCCGGCCGTGCCCGCCCAGCAACCCCGAACGAGGCCCGTTTAGTAGCTCCAGGCCTCGAGGGTGATGTCCGAGTCTTGCGGGAACTTCCACCGCCGGATCTCGTTCTTCCGCATCTCTAGGTACGGCCCGCGGCGGCCCTTGCGCACGGACGCATTCCAGATTCTCCACCTTTTTCCGCTGACCGTGGTGTACAACGTGTGGCCCTTCAGCAGGGTGAACTGGCGACTCCACGGCCTCTCCTTGAACGGCTTGAAGGTCCCGACCTCACGGTCGCGCAAGTCCGGCATCTCCGAGCGTTGCCCGGCCGCGAGGTTGGCGACCGAGATTTCGACGCCCCCCTTGGCGCCGGTGGCAGGCGCTGGTCGGTAGGCCAAGGTGTAGGTGCCGGCGGGTACGCTTTCAATCTGGAAGCGCCCGTCGTCGTCGGTCACTGCGGTCAACTCGGTCAGCTTAAGCTTTATGTCCTTGCCTTCAATGACCGACTGCTCCAGCTCGCCCAGGCACACCCAGGCCTTGGCCAGGGGTTTGCCGCTACGCCCCTTCACGGTGCCGCTAACCGTTTGGGGACCGGCGGCGGCAGGCTCAGGCGGCGGTTGCGACTCCGCCGCTCTTGAGGCGGGCGGGGCTTCTTCCTTCGGAGTGCAGCCAGCGATCCCCAGCGTCAGCACTACGATCAAGAACCACAGCAGCTTTGTGTTCCTCATCATCATTTGTCACCATTTGTCACGATTCGTCACCGGGGCCACGACAGTCTTCGGGGCAGCAGAAGCCACAACCGATCCTGCTGCCAGCAGAGTAAGAGTGGGATACGAGAAGGAAAGACCTTGCACTGTGCTTCACGCGCCCCCTCCAGGCTTCGTGCTCGGATTGTGGGATAATCCAAAACCAGCCTAACACGACAGTCAAGTGATATCTGCGGCACCCCGGGCGGGCCGGCGCCGGAGCGTCCTAGTATGAGTTGCGCGGCCTCCAGGGTCGAGCACTGCCTGACAGCCGGTTCCGGGGCGTAGGAGTGCCGTTCCAACTTTTCTTGCTACTTTCGGTCCGTGGCGCTCTATAGAAGGTGGGTGAATACATAGGCAAATCAAGCTCGAACGGCACTAGAATCCTCTGGTGGAACAGGTGGCGGCCGCCTCTAGCAGCAAGAAACCCGCAGCGCGCGTCCTGGTGGTCCGCGTCGGCGCGCTGGGCGACACCTTGATGGCCGCCCCGGTGGTGCGCGCTCTCCGGGCACGTTACCCGCAAGCCGCCATCGACTTTCTCGGCTGGGAGCCTGCCGCGCCCCTGCTGGAGACCAATCCGGGCATCGACCGGCTGTTTCGGCTGCGTCACCGCCACCTGCCTTGGTGGCTGTCGGTGGAAAAGCAGCGGTTAGTCCGACAGTTGCGGGCCGCCCGCTACCAGTTCGCGGTCCTGCTGGAAAGTGAGCCGCACTTCCGCCGCTTGCTGGAGCTGGCCGGACTGACCCAGATTCGCAGCTTTCGCGAAACGCCGTTCGACCCCGGCCTTCACAGCATCGTCAATAACCTGCGAGCCGCCGGCGTCTCCGACTGGCAGCAGGCCCCGGCCGATTCGCTGGATATGGAGCTGCCGGGTTCGCCTGAGGACCAGCGTGACGCAGAGCAGCTTCTGAGCAACATCCGGCCGTCCCTGGTTGGTCTGCACGCCGGCTATGGGCCCCGGCGCGTAAAGAAGAATCAGGGCGAACGGCTGAAGGGCTGGGGGGCGGAGAATTTTATCCAACTGGGCCGCCTGCTCATCCAGGGGGGTCTTCGTTTGGTGCTAACCGGCTCAGCCGATGATCGGGAAGAAACCCGAGCCATCGCGGCGCAGCTTCCCGCGGGCAGCTTTGTGGAACTCGCCGGCCGCACCACCGTGCGGCAACTGGCAGCCGTCATTCGCCGCCTCCAACTGTTCATCTCGGTGGACACCGGGGCGGCCCACATGGCCGCCGCGGTGGGCACGCCGCTGGTGGTCCTTTGGGGCCCGGCGATCCTGGAGCAAACCCGGCCGCTGTCGTCCACCACACCCATCCGCATCGTGCGCCACCGTGTCTTCTGTGCCCCCTGCTACGGGACGCCGATGATGAAAACCTGCCAGCGCAACATCTGTATGGAAGCCATCTCCCCACAGCGGGTGCTGGCCGAGGCCGAAGGAATTATGAATGAAGAATTAACAGCGAAGAGTGGCTTCCGGCAGTCGCAGCAATTCCTGCGTTCTTAACTCGTCACTTCTCAGAAGGGATAGAAGGTCAGGCTCTCGTCTTTCTTGTCCACCCAGATGCGGGCTTCCTTACCGTTGATGAGGACGGTAATGGCGACACCGGGGCCGCGGTCCCGAGAGCCCGTAATCTCGAAGCGCTCGACCTTCCCGTATTCCCCCTCAGGCCCCCAGTCGCGCATGAAGTCCTGATAGCGGTAGGAGGGAGAGGGCTTCCAGAGCTTGTACGCCTTGGGGTAGTCCTGGCGCTCGAGCGTTGCCAGAAACCTCTTAGCCATGCCCTCCTGGCGCCAGTTCCAGAACTGATAAACTGCCAAGGAGCCCAGCACTAGGCTCACGACCGCGCCGATGAGAATTCGGCGATTCCGCCGCTCACGGCCCAGAACTTTGGGATCGGTAACATCTTCAAACATGTACGTCACCGTGATCTGCGGGTCTTGCCACGCTCACTTCTCCGCCGTGGAAGTTCACCCGTAAGTTCAATTGTGTAGCGGCTCCGCTGCTTTTCCCGATGCCGCGCCAGCGCCAGCTGGATCAGCCGGTCAATCAGCTTCGGATACGGCACCCCGGAGGCGCCCCAAAGCTTAGGAAACATGCTGATCGAGGTGAAGCCGGGAATCGTGTTGATCTCGTTCACGTAGATTTTGCCACTTCGGCGTTCCAGAAACAAATCCACCCGCGCCATGCCAGTGCACTCCACCGCCCGGAAGGCCGCCACCGCGAGCTCCCTCACCCGACGGGCCTGGGCGGGGGTGATCCTGGCCGGGATCACCAGCTCGGAACCTTCGTCCAGGTACTTGGCGGCATAGTCGTAAAATTCGTTGACCGGGATGATCTCGCCGGGCACCGAGGCCTCCGGCGCGTCGTTGCCCAACACCGAGCATTCCAGCTCCCGGGCATCCACGCCCCTCTCCACCAGCACCTTGTGGTCAAACTGCGCGGCCACTTCCAACGCGCGTCGCAGTTCCCTTCGATGGTGCACCTTGGTAATGCCTACCGAGGAGCCCAGGTTCGCCGGTTTGACAAACACTGGGTAGCGGAATTTCTTGTCCACCGCCGCTGTCACCCGGCGCGGGTGCGCCCGGATTTCACTGCGCGGGAACACCTGCCAGGGAGCGACCGGCAAGCCGTGGTCGCGGAACAGCCGCTTCATCACTTCCTTGTCCATGCCCGCGGCCGAGCCCAGCACGCCGGCGCCCACATAGGGGAGACCGGCCAGCTCCAGCAGGCCCTGCACGGTGCCGTCCTCGCCGAAGGTGCCGTGGAGCACCGGGAAGATGACATCCACCGCGCGGTTGCCGGCCTGCTGCTGCGTCGGGTCCGGCGCCAGAACCATCGGCAGCCCGTGCGCGAGCACGGCCGCCTCGGTCTGGACACCCGCCGCCGCGTCGCCGGCGTCAGCGCGTGGAAGCCGTTGATACTCCCCGGCTAGCAGCTTCCGCGACGCTGCGGCGGTGAGCCAGCGCCCCTGCTTGGTGATGCCGATGGGAACGACCTCGTACTTGTCCCTTTCGATGGCCTCAATAATCGAAGCCGCCGAGCGCAGCGAGACCTCATGCTCTCCCGAGCGTCCGCCAAACAGGACCCCCACGCGCAGTTTCCTAGCCATAAACTTTCTTTGCCACAGAGGCACAGAGACACAGAGACACACCGTCTGTTCTGTGCCTCTGTGTCTCTGTGGCCATTTTCCTACAAGATTTTCTTGCCGAAGGCCGAAAGGGCGAGCTCGACACCCAGCTCGGCGGTGCGGTTGGCCTCGTCAATGACGGGGTTCACTTCGGTCAGCTCGAACGAGAGCATGCGACCCGAATCCGCAATCATCTCCATGGCCAGGTGGGCCTCACGGTAGGTGGCGCCGCCGCGCGCGGGCGTGCCCACCCCCGGCGCGTCCTCCGGGTTCACAAAGTCCATGTCCAGGGTAACGCAGAAGCCCGCTGTCCCGCGGGAGGCCAGGACGAGAGCCTCTCCCATGACTGCGCGCATGCCGCGCTCGTCCACCTCGCGCATGGTGAAGACGCGCAGGCCGGAGTTGCGCACGTTGCCTTTTTCCTCAGCATCCACCTCCCGCGCCCCAATCAGCGCCGCCTGCGCCGCCTTCACCTTGGGACGGAGGCCGCCGATCCGCGTCAGCTCCGGCGCCCCCAGACCCAGGCAGCAGGCCAGCGGCATGCCGTGTAGGTTTCCGCTCGGGGTCGTCTCCGGCGTATTCATGTCAGCGTGGGCGTCCAGCCAGATGAGCCCAATTTTCCGTTTCTTCTTGCGGTAGAAACTGGCCGCGCCCGAAACAGTGCCGATGGCGATGGAATGGTCCCCGCCCAGCACCAGGGGAGTGGATCGCTCCCGCAGGATGGCTTCCACCCAAGCGGCGTGCCGGCGGCAAGTTTCGGCGATCTGCCTAAGATACTTGGCCTTTGCCGGACCAGAACTGTGCATCTCGGCAATGGCCACCGAAACGTTGCCCGCATCCTCCACCTTATGGCCCAGGCGGCGCAAGCGGGCATTCAGGCCGGCGACTCGCAGCGCCGAGGGCCCCATGTCCACGCCGCGACGGTCCTGGCCGAGGTCCAGCGGGACGCCGATGATCTTGATCTTGCGCATGCGCGTCGCCGTAGCTGCAGGCTCCAGCCGGCCGCCCCGCTGGCGTTCTGAAGGCCGCCGCTACGGATACAGCCGATACAGCATCCGCGGGAAGGCGATCGTCTCCCGCACGTGCTCCAGCCCGCACAGCCAAGCCACGAGTCGCTCGATCCCCATGCCGAAGCCGGCGTGCGGGACGCTGCCGTATTTGCGCAGGTCCAGGTACCAGGCGAAAGGTTCCTGCGGCAGGTTGTGCTCCCCGAGGCGCGCCTGCAAAAGCTCCAGGTTCGAGATCCGCTCTCCGCCCCCAATGATTTCCCCGTAGCCTTGCGGGGCGATCACGTCCACGCCCATCGCCAGCTCCGGCCGCTGGGGATCGGGCTGCATATAGAAGGGCTTGATGGCCGACGGATAGTGGTGGACCATCACAGGCCTGTCGAACTCCTCCCCCAGCAAGATTTCGTCGGCATTGCCGAAGTCGCTGCCCCACTGGATGGCGCTGCCCTTACGCTGCAAAATCTGGATCGCCTCGTCGTAGCTGATCCGGGGAAAGGGCGGCCGCACCCGTTCCAGAGGCACCGGATCCCGCTCGATCGTCTGCAGCTCGGCGCGGCGCCGTTCCAGCACCCGCTGGATAATGTGGCTGACCAGCTGTTCGGAAACGTCCATAACGTCTTCCAGGTGAGCGTAAGACATCTCCGGCTCCACCATCCAGAACTCGGTCAGGTGGCGGCGGGTCTTGGATTTTTCAGCGCGGAACGTAGGCCCGAGGCAGTACACCTTGCCCAGGGCGGCGGCCGTGGCTTCGTTATACAGCTGGCCGGACTGCGCCAAGTAAGCCTTCTCCTCGAAGTACTCCACTTCAAACAGGGTGGTGGTGCCCTCGCAGGCTGCCGGAGTGAAGATGGGCGTGTCCACCTGCACGAAGTCCTGCTCATCCAGGTAGTCCCGGACGGCGCGGATCACTTCATGCCGCACGCGCAGGATAGCGTTCTGGCGCGGCGTGCGGATCCACAGGTGTCGCCGGTCGAGCAGGAAGTCCACCCCGTGCTCTTTCAAAGTGACGGGAAACGGCTCCTCGGGGGAGACTGCCTGCACCACCTCGATCTGCGTGACCTCCAGTTCATAGCCGCCGGGGGCACGCCGCTCGGCGCGCACCCGCCCGACGGCGGTCAGCGACGATTCGTGCTGCAGGTGCTTGAGCATCTGGAAGGTTTCCTCGGGCACCGAGCCCTTGGAAACCACGCCCTGCAGGATGCCGGTGCCGTCGCGAAAGATGGGGAACAGCAGCTTGCCCGACTCGCGCAGGTTGTAGAGCCACCCGCGAATCACGACTTGCTGCCCGTCGTAGTCTCCGATTCTGGCGATGCTGGCTACCGGAAGCTCAGCTGGGGAAGTCATCGAGATTGCGAGGCTTCCAACTTCTCGAACTTGGCGAACACTTCGTTGGCGCGGGCCAGCGGGTCTTTCACCTCAGGGAATTCGCGAATCTCCAGCAGAATGGGAAATGAGTTTGGCGCGGCGCAAAAGTCGCGGATGGTGCGCGCCCAGTCGATGGTGCCCGCAAAGGGAAACAGGTGCTCGTCCTTGTCTCCCAGGTTGTCGTGAAGGTGGGTGGTGCGGACCCGCGGCGCCATTTTCTCGAAGCTGGCCGCTACCCCCTCGCCCATGTGCGCGTGACCGCTGTCAAAGCACAGCCCCACGTCGTTCAGGTGCGTGTAGTTCAGGAACTCCAGCAGGCGGCTCGGGGTAGCCAGCTCGTTGGGGATATTTTCCAGCACCAAGTCGGCGCCTCGCTGGCGCGCGAACATGCGCAGAACCTCGATACTGGAAAACGCCGCGTCCATCTTGCGCAGGTCGTACTCTTCGCGCGAGACGCCCAGGTGCGTCACCGCGTAGCGGAACGGCACGTGCTCGGCCAGCTCCAGCGCCCGCTTGATCTCGTCGCAAGCCGCAATGCGACGCACCTTCTCCGTTTCCGCGATCGACACCACCGCCTGCGGACCACCGCGTCCCCACTCCTTGTCCCGGTACATTGGTGTGTGGATAGAGTGCAGCCGGAGCTGGGAATTCCGGAACCAGGCGGCGATTTCCTGCGCCTGGTTGGGGTCGTGATAATCAAAGTGCTGACGGGCGCAGAAAATCTCCACAAGCTCGACGCCGGCCTTCTCTATGCGCTCCAGTATCGAGACCGTCAGGCGCTGGTTGACGAACATGTGTGTGGATAACGCCTTTTGCATATCCAATGTCCAAGGCCCAGTGCCTCTGGGAGGTCTGAGCTGCCCAAGCAATTTTGGCTTCGGAACTTTGGCCCCTAGTAGCCCACCGCCTTGCCGCCTCGACGGGGATCGGCGGCGCCCAGCAGCCAGCCGTCGGAACTCACGGCGATGGAGTGCGCATCGCCGAAGTAGTCCCGGATGTCGATCTGGTGGCCGCGCGCCCGCAGCAGCGCCAGCGTGTCGGGCGAGAAGCCGGGTTCCATGCCGATGCTGTCGGGCAACCACTGATGGTGAAAGCGCGGGGCGTCCACGGCCCGCTGCACATCCATCTTGTGGTCTATGATGCTCAGCACGACGTTCAAAACCGTGCTGATAATGCTCGGCCCGCCTGGGCTGCCGACGACCAGCACCAGCTTGCCGTCGCGCGCCACCATCGTGGGGGTCATGCTGGAAAGCGGCCGCTTGCCCGGGGCGATGCGATTCACCTCCCCTTGAATCAGCCCCGCATCGTTGGGAACGCCCGGCTTGGCGGTAAAATCATCCATCTCGTTGTTCAACAGGAAACCCAGGCCCTCCACCGTCACGCCACATCCGTAGAGATCGTTCAGGGTATAGGTCAGGGCAGCGGCGTTGCCCTCACCGTCCACGACCGCAAGATGTGTGGTTTCGCCGGCTTCGAAGGGCAGGGGGTCTCCGGCGGCGACGACGCGCGAGGGTGTGGCGCGCTCCGGGTCAATCGAGGCGCGTAAAGTTTCCGCGTATTTCTTGTCGGTGAGGCCGCGGATCGGGATGCGGACGAAATCGGGATCGCCCAGGTAGCGGGCGCGGTCGGCGAAGGCACGGCGCATCGTCTCCACCGTCCAATGAATCGCATCCGCCGACAGTGCCCCTTTCTCAACCAGCCCCACCCCTTCCAGAATGTTCAGCATCTGGAGCAACACGACGCCGCCCGAACTGGGCGGCGGCGCGCTCGTGATCTGGTAGCCGCGGTAGGTGCCGGTGATCGGCTCACGTTCCACCACCTGGTAGTTCCTCAAGTCTGCCAGAGTGATCAGGCCGCCCTGTTTCTGCATGAAGGCGGCCAGCTTGCGCGCTGTATAGCCCCGGTAGAAGTCACGGGCTCCGCGGCGCCGGATGCGCTCCAGCGTGCGCGCCAGGTCGAGTTGCACGAAACGCTCGCCCGGCCGGTAGAACCGCCCTTCGTGAAGCCCGTTTCGAAGAAAGATGCGGTTGGAAGCCGGGAAGCGGCTGAGCCGCTCCACCGTTTGGGGGCTGGAGAGCGATTCCGCCAGCTCGAAGCTGACCGGGAAGCCCTTGCGCGCCAGAGCCACCGCAGGGGCCACCAGACGGCGCCAGCGCAGCCGGCCGTAGTTGCGGCTGGCATACTCCAGGCCTGCCACCGTGCCCGGCACGGCGGCAGCGCGCACACCGACGGTGGAAGCCTCCGGCACGACGTTGCCGGAGGCATCCAGGTACATGTCGCGCGAGGCTGCAGCCGGCGCGCGCTCGCGAAAATCCAGGAAGGTGGCGCGGCCATCCTTGAAGCGAAGCAAGAGGAAGCCGCCGCCGCCCAAGTTGCCTGCTGCCGGATACGTAACTGCCAGGGCGAAGGCGGTAGCAATGGCCGCATCCACGGCGTTGCCACCTTGCTTCAGGACTTCCACCCCGATCCGCGAAGCCTGCGCGTCCACCGAAACTACCATTCCCTGCCGAGCACGCACCGGCGCCGGACTGGCCGTCCAGCCAACCGACACACCCCAGACGGCTGTAAACAGCGCCGCAAGCAGGAAGCAAGAGGGCCTGGAGCCGTTTCGCTGCACCAAGATAGCACTCTAGTCGAAGGCAACTCTTTACGCAAGCCAGCCAGGGGCGTAGATTCTCTACGATGCTATGGTTGTTGTTCTGGTTGCTCGTGGCACAGAGCGTCCGCTCGGAGCAGGTGGGAGAGGCAGGGACGCCTGCCACTACAGAGACCATCACCGTGCTCGGCGTTGCGGAGGACACTGCCGGCGCCCCGGTCGAGGGCGTGCGCCTGGAATTCCTGCGCCCGGGGTCGCCGGAGAAGAAATCGGCGGTCACCGGCCCAGAGGGCACCTACTCGTTGAGCCTCCCTGCCGCGATGTACGACATTCTGCTCTACCTCCCGCAGGAAGCTGCTCCCCACGTTGGCCAGGTCTGGCTAGGCAACCGTAAAGCGATCACGGTGAACGTGCGGGTCCCAAAGAAAACCTTTCTGGGAGTCGTGGAATATGACGTTCTGGGCGAATGGCAGGTCGTGAATGAACGGGGACGGGGCATCGGGCCGGCGAAGGTGACCCTGGAGGCGCTGCTGCGCGACGGCAGCCGGGTCCGCGTACCCGTCTACCTGTTCACCGCCGACGGCGAGATCGAGACCGACGGGCAACTGGAAACGGCGCCCGATGGGCGGTTCTTCTTCCGCATCCCCGAATCCCGCATGCGGCCGGAAAAGGTGGTGGCTCTGGTGGTGACCGCGGAGATGCCCGGCTTTCTGCCCAATTCGGTAGAGGTGGTTCCCGTCTTCCAATTCTCTGAAACGGCGCACCTGTTTGCTGCGTATCCCGAAGAGGAAGTCGAAATCCGTCTCCAGCGGAAACGGTAGCGCCTGAGATGGCCGAGACTCACCGCGGGGAGCTACAAGGAACGAGCGCACTACGGTGTGATACGATGCCGCTCAGAGCTCCTCTGGAGGGCGGTCTCGGTCGGCAAGGAGGCTTCCAATGAAACAAGCACTCAAGATTCGACATTCGGAAATTGTGGCGCAAGGCTTGGTGCGAGCCATCAGCGCATTGCTACTGATCTCGATGGTTATAGCAACTGCGCCAGCCGGCAAACGCCGAGTGAACCGTTTCCAGGCGCTGCGATTGGAGCCGGGGACAGCGATTGAAGTGCGCCTGCTCAGCCAGATCCACTCGGGAGAGGCAAGGGAGGGCGACACCTTCGAGGCTACACTGGCCAAGTCGCTGGTGGTAGACGGACGCACGGTGCTGCCGAAGAACACCAGCGCCACCGGTCGTGTCGTTGAGGCTGTCAGTTCCGGGCGCTTGAAGCGGCCGGCTTCGCTCACGCTGGAACTTGTGGAGGCCGGGCGCTACAGCCTGCGCACCGACCCGGTCACCCTGGATGGCGAGTCTCACGCCGGGCGCAATACCGCCCTGATCGGCGGAGGCGCCGCGGCCGGCGCTATCATCGGCGCCCTTACCGGCGGCAAGAAAGGCGCGGCGATTGGAGCAGCCATCGGCGCCGGCGCGGGCGTCGGCACGGCCTATCTGACCGGCAAGAAGGAACTGGTGCTGCCTGCGGAATTCCAGGTCGGTTTTGCGACAGCTGGCGCAGTGGCCAGTGGCGGCCGGCGTAGCGCCGGCGAGCCGGAGGTGTTCGTGGATCATCCCAGGCCGCGGCAGCCGCGCGAGGAACGGGTGGAGGGAGAGGTGCAGGAGGGCACGCGGCGCCGAACGGCGCCTGTTACCTCGTTCTCCAACTCCGATCGCCGAGCCATCGATAGCTACTTGTCCACCAACCGCGCCAGCCTGCCCCCGGGCTTGGCCAAGCGCGAAAGACTTCCACGCGGACTGGAGCGCCAGCTCCGCCGCAACGGAAGGCTGCCGCCGGGATTACAAAAGCGTCTCCAGCCGTTCCCGACCGAGCTGGAGCGGCGACTGCCACCTGTGCCAGCCGGCTACTCTCGCGTCTTCCTGGGCAACCGCGCCTTGCTGCTGAACGCGGCCAAGGTCGTCCTGGACCTGTTCGTGGCGGGAAGATAGATCCTTGCTCGCGAATCCCGTCGAAAAAGCGGATTCGAACGTAGTCACTCCCCGTGGAGTGTCCAAGCGGGCGCAAAGCCACTGACAACAGCGTGCACCGGCTTATCTACCTGCACGGATTCGCTTCCGGCCCGCAGTCCAGCAAGGGACAATTTTTCCGGCAGCGCTTCGCCGAAATAGGGCACCGTCTCGAGTTGCCCGATTTGACACAGGGCGACTTCGAACACTCGACCCTGACCCAACAACTCACCTTCCTCGACACGCTGCTCAGCAACGACTCGGCTATTCTGCTTGGCTCCAGCCTGGGAGGTTACCTGGCCGCGCTGTTTGCCGCTCGTCATCGGCAGCGCGTGCCGGGCCTGGTGTTGCTGGCCCCAGCCTTCGGGTTCGCGCGCCGTTGGGGCGAATCGTTGGGCGAGCCAACCATGCGCGAGTGGCGCGAGCGCGGTTGGCGGCCCATTTACCACTACGGCGAAAAAAAGGAGCGGCGCATCGGCTACAGCCTTCTCGGCGACGGACTCCAGTACGAGGAGTTCCCCGAGATTCGCCAGCCAGCGCTGGCGATCCACGGGCGCTACGATCAGAGCGTGGACCATCAGCTCTCGGTGCGCTTTGCCGAAGGCCGCCCCAACGTGCAACTTGTCCTCTACGATTCAGACCACCAGTTGCTTGACGTGCTGGAGCCGATGTGGGAGCAGGTGCGCGACTTCGTGGCAGGCCTGAGCCCCGAAGCTTGAGGCCCGAGGCTGTGGACAGCCATGCTCCCGCTCCTGAAACCGCCTGCAGACGGGTGCTGGAGCCGTTCGCGCTCACCTGAACTTCTCGATGCCAGGGGGGCATTCCCCAATTGTTCGTTTCCTGCCTGCCTCTAATCGACTAGAATGCGCCCGTGGAAGGGGATTGTCATGGCTGATCTTTTGCAAAGCATTCGGGATCGGGCCCGGACTCATTTCCAGAGAATTGTGCTGCCGGAGGGCAGCGATGACCGTATCCTGCGCGCCGCCGAGAGCCTGGCGCGGCAACGCATTGCGGAGGTGACCGTGCTGGGGGAGATTGAATCCCTCCGAGGTCGCGCCGCGACCCTGGGGGTGGACCTTTCCGCAGTGACTTTGGCTGACCCGCAGCAAGACCCGCGCCTGGAGCGTTACGCAGCGCTCTATTACGAACGCCGACGGGCCAAAGGGGTCACCCAGGAGGAAGCGCGCCAGGTGGCGACACAGCCACTGTATTTCGCCGACCTGATGGTGGCCAGCGGCGAGGCCGACGGCAGCGTGGCTGGCGCCACCAACACCACCGCCGAAACTGTGCGCGCAGCTCTGCATTGTCTGGGCCCGCGGCCCGGCCTGTCGCTGGTCTCCAGCTTCTTCCTGATGGTGGTGCCCCAGCCCGAGTTTGGAGTGGGGGGTGCGCTCATCTTTGCCGACTGCGCCGTCATTCCCGACCCCACACCGATACAACTGGCCGAAATCGCCCTGGCCTCGGCCGACAGTTGCCGCATCTTCCTGGAGGCCGAACCCAAGGTGGCACTGCTGTCGTTTTCCACCAAGGGGAGCGCCGAACACCCGCGCGCCGAAAAGGTTCAGGAGGCGCTGAAGACGTTGCGGGCACGCGTGCCGCAACTGCTGGCGGACGGTGAGCTGCAGTCGGACGCAGCGCTGGTTCCCAAGGTGGGGGCCAGCAAGGCGCCGGGCAGCCCGGTGGCCGGCCATGCCAACACGCTGGTTTTTCCCGATCTGGACGCCGGCAACATCGGCTACAAGTTGGTCGAGCGGCTAGCCGGCGCGGCGGCCATTGGGCCGGTCTTACAAGGGCTGGCCAAGCCGGCGAACGACCTCTCCCGCGGCTGCTCGGCCGACGACGTTGTCAATGTTGCTGCCATTACGGCCTTGCAAGCCGTGGCAGCCCGCGCGGCAGCAGATTAGGGGATTGCCCACGTGCGTTATCCCGACAGTGGGCGAGAGCCATAACCGCTACCTATCCAATGGCAAAGAAACTCGCATGACGGAAAACGTGCTTTGCTTGATAGAGTTAGCAGGAAAGAAGACAAATCTCACGCAACAGGCGGCATACCATGGCGGAAATGAAAGTGGGTTTCTACGGGCACGTTCGTCAATATCACAACCTTCGCAGCGAAATTGACCAGGCCATCCACGACGTGCTGGAAAGCGGCAGCTACGTGATGGGACCGCAGGGCAAGAAGTTTGAGGAAGAACTGGCCCAGTACCACAAGAAGAAGCACGCCGTGGGGGTCAACTCCGGCACCGACGCGCTGTGGCTGGCTTTCCTGGCGCTGGGGCTCAAGCCGGGCGACGAGGTCATCACCGTTTCCAACACCTTCTTTGCCACCGCGGAGGCCATCTGGCTGGCCGGAGCAACCCCGGTCTTTGTGGACATGGATCCCAAGACGCGCAACATTGACGTCAGCCAGATCGAAGCGGCCATCACACCGCGCACCCGCGCCATCGTGCCCGTGCACTTGTACGGGCTGGCTGCCAACATGCCGGCCATCGCCAAGATCGCGCGAGCCCGCAACTTGCTGGTGGTGGAGGATAACGCGCAGTCCATTGGAGCCCGCGGCGACAACTTCGCCATCGGGGAGTTCAGCAACGCCGTCTGTCTCAGCTTCATCATCCAGAAAAACATGGGCTGCTTCGGCGACGGCGGCGCCTTGGTCACCAACAATGAGGACCTGGCCAACCGGGTGCGAAAGCTGCGCAATCACGGTTCGGTCAAGCGCTCCCATCACAGCCTCGGGTACAACAGCCGCCTGGATGATCTGCACGCGGCGGTGCTGCGGGTCAAGCTGAAACACCTGGACGAATGGAGCAAGCTGCGGCAAGCTCGGGCCGCCCAGTACGACCAGTTGCTGGCCGACGCGCCAATGACGTTGCCCTTTGTGCCGCCGGGTTACCACCACGTTTACCACCTGTACGTGATTGAGTGCCAGGACCGTGACGGATTGCAGAACTACCTGGCCTCGCGCGGCATCACTGCCCAGACCCACTACCCCATCGCCATTCACCAGCAGGAGGGCTTCCCCTTTGACCGGGAAGCGCGGGTCCATGCCATGACGGAAACTGAGCGCTCCGCCTCGCAGGTGCTTTCGCTGCCCATGTATCCGGAAATCACCGAAGAAGAGGTGCAGTATACGGCGGAAGCGGTCCTGAGCTGGGCGAGCACCAAGGCGGCGGCCCAGAGCGCCGACTGAAGATTCACTTATGGCCTCGAAGAAAACCTATTCTGTAGCGATCCTGGGAACTGGCAAGCGTGGAAAGGTGCACGCAGACTACTTCCACAAGGACGATCGGTTCCAGGTGGTAGGCATCTGCGGCCGCGATCAGGAGCGGGCGCAGGCAGCGCTCGAGCTTGCCGGCAAGCCGGAGTTTTACTCGGATCTGGCGCAGATGCTCCGGGAAACGAAGCCGGATGTTCTCTGCTTCTGCACGCCGTGTACGGTGCGTCTGCCCGTGGTGCGCGCTGGAGTGGAAGCGGGCTGCAAGCTGATCGCTTACGAGAAGCCGATGGCCACTTCCTTCCGGGAGGCCACGGAAATGGCTGAGCTGTGTCGCAAGGCCGGGGTGAAGACCGTG
Source organism: Terriglobia bacterium (assembly GCA_965218055.1). GTDB lineage: Bacteria > Acidobacteriota > Terriglobia > JAJPHL01 > JAPKYU01 > CBDBKE01. The sequence continues at coordinate 2,142,090 of CBDCKA010000002.1, read as the reverse complement.
CTGAGCCACCAGCTCAAGTACGGCCCTCACTTCCAGAAAGCCAAAGAACTGATTTCGAGCGGGGCGCTCGGGCGCATCCACACCGTTTACGGAACGACGCTGGGCTGGATGCTCCAGATGGGCACCCACATCATGGACTATGTCCGCTACTTCAACAACGAAGCCGACGCCGTCTGGGTGCTCGGCCAGGTGCACGGACGCGAGAAGCTAACCGATGCGCACCCCTCTCCCGATTTCGCCACTGGCCTGATTCAGTTCAACAACGGGGTGCGCGGCATTGTGGAGATCGGCAGCCTGGCCCAGGACGTCCCGGAGGTGGAATACTTCTGGCACAAGGTGCGAATTGGCGCTCAGGGCACGGAAGGCTTTGCGGAAGCGTTAATCGGCGGGGGATGGCGGGCGGTCACCCGCGATTCGGACGGGCCCATTTCCGGCCCGGGTGCCTGGAGTGCCCAGAATGATCAACCCCGCTACATCCGCGACATCGCCCTGTGGCTGGACGACCCGAAGCAGGTGCATCCCTGCAACGGCGAGAGCGCCTATAAGGGGTTCGAGATCCTCATGGCGATTTGTCGCTCCGCCATCGAGCGCCGTCCGATTCAACTGCCGCTGAAACCCGGCGAGCCGGAGATGGAACAGCTAGCCCGCATTTTGTAACTCCACCAACCTGTCGGATCACCGCTCACTCACGCTCGTAGTGGGTGGGGCTTCGTCAGGCAGCACGTTTTTGTTCTAAGACCTGGCCTGCTCCAAAACCTGTATGGTTTCGCCCAGTCCGAACAGCAGGTTCTTCAGCAGCAGCGTCGTCTTCAGGCGGTCGTTTTCGGTGGCGCAATCGGCGAAAACCTCCGTGAAGCGGCCCGCCTCGCCCAGGTCCATCAGGTAGCTCCCTTGAGTGCAGAAGCGCGTCTCATGCAAACGCGCTTCTCGGCCCGCCTCCCGCAACAGATCGAAGTTCACGTGGGCGGTGATGTCACGCTCGCCGGGCTGGCAAAACACCTCTCCGGTGGCCATGTGCTTGCGGTAGGTCATCAGTGAGCCGTTGGGGAAACGCATCCCGCGGTTGATCTCGCGGGCCCGATAGCCGTAGTCGAAGCTCAGGACGTACCCGCGCTCGAGAAGGGCGCTGAAGCGCCGCATCCAGTCGGCGGCGGCCAGGCTTAGCTCCAGCACCTGCCCCTCCGCAGGCTCAATTCCCAAACGGTTCAGCCAGGACGCCAGCTCCGGCGAAGAAGGCTCACCCTCCTGCGAACAAAGGTGGCCGTCCCGCTCGGCCACGTAGAACTCCCGCAAGCGGCCTCCACCGAAGCTGAGCACGTGGGCGGGCTGGGAGTCGAAGAATTCGTTGGAAAAGATGCAGCCCGAGAAAGGCGGCGGGAGCGGGTCGCCATACTCTAGAGGCAGGTACCGCAGGGCGCGGGAAAAGTTGGGGTAGGCGCGGGCCGCCCAGGCGCATGCCTCACGCGCGATCTCTCCGCGGCCGGCGCCCACCTCCAACAGGGTAAACTCCCCGCAACCCAAGGATTCCCACATCGCCACCCAGCGCCGCACCAGTAACCGCGCAAAGCCAGGGTGCACCTGCGCGCTGGTATAAAAATCGCCGGCCGCGCCGAACTTCTCGCGCCCGGAGTTGTGGGAGCCGCGGTAGTAGCCGTAGCGAGGATGATAGAGACACAACTCCATGTAGCGGGCAAAGGTGATGGGGCCGCCGGCGCGGACCTCGGCCACGACCTCAGCTTGCAAGCTCACTTCTAGCTCAATGAAAACACGGAGCGGGAGTGCTGCAAAGAGTCCACCCAACAGATGGCGTGACGCTAGGCTGCGCTTAGGCGTCGCAGTCGGCGAATTCGGCGAAAGCTACCCAGAGGTGGCTGCCCTTGTGAACTCCGCCAGCGCGGTCAGCCGTGGGCCGCCGACCGTCGAGGGCTCCTGTGCTCAGGCGCCGGCGGCGCGGGCCTCGGCCTGCTCTACGGCCTGCTCTACCTGGGGCTGTTCTTTTGGCTTCTCCGGAATCGCCGCCACTTCCCGCGTGGCCAGCGCGCACAGGAAGCAACCGATCGCGAATGTCACCGCCCCCCTGGCCTGTAGGCCCATCATGGCGATGAGCTCAAAGCGGATAGCCACCCCGAACACCATCGCCGCCACCCCTGCCAGATACGCTGCGAGCAAAATCATGCGGAGAAAGCTCATTGCCGACCTCCGTCAGCGAACTAGTTCGCCGGAGTGTACCACAGTCCCGGAAGGACCAGGAGTGCGAAGCTGCCCGGCCTGCAAAAGAGCTTACTGGCCGCCTTCCCCCTGGTACTGCGGGTTCCGGGTGAACATCTCGATGATGTAGTCGTGGAGGCAGTCGTAGAACTGGCGCTGGAAGGTCCAAGTGAACTGCGGGTGTTCGATGTCGCGCGGGTGAAATTCAAATTGGTAAGTGTGCACGCCAACGGAGCGCTGCTTGAAGTCAATGGAGAGCTCGACGGCCTCGCCTCGGAGCCGGGCACCGAACTCAAATAGAGGGTGCTCGTACTTGACCAGCTCGGTCTGGACCCGCGCTAATCGCTCAGTTGCTTCCACGTTTCTTGGAAAGTGGCCAGCGCCGCATCATCGAAAAGAATAAACAGCACACGCTGGAGCGAGCCGGGCGTGTGCCCTCGGACCGCGCCCAGCATAATCTCGGCGCAGCTTGCCATGTCCAGGCCGCCGACGCCGGTGCCGATGGCCGGGAAGGCGATGCTGCGCAACTGTTTCTCCTCGGCGCCGCGGAGCGAGTTTACGGTGGCTGCCCGGCAGGAGTCAGCCGTGACGCCGCCCCCCAGGTGCATCCCGGCGGCGTGAATCACGTACCTGGCCTGGAGCTGCCCGCCGGCGGTGATGGCTGCCTCGCCTAGCTCGACAGGGCCGATCCGGTCGCATTCCTGCTGAATCGTGGGGCCGCCCTTGCGGCGGATGGCCCCAGCCACCCCCGCCCCCAGTTGCAGTCGCGTATTGGCCGCGTTCACTACCGCGTCTACGTCCGCTTCGGTGATGTCGGCCTTCCGGAATTCAACCGTCATTCTCTTTGTTTAGGCACCGGGCTGACTGGCCGTCCTCGCTGCCTTTCACATTGTACTCATAGACTCCGCGCCGGGCGACTCCCGCACCCACACCGTTTCCTTGCCAATCCGCTGCCCCACGGCTTCGGCCGCGTCCAGCGTTTGCTCTGAAGTCTCCAAGCCCCGCACCAGCTCCAGCAGCCTCGTCCTATGCGCCGGGTGAGAGAAGTGCATCTCCAAGAACTGGCTGGCGCGATAGGTCACCGAGGCCATCTCCGTGATGGACAGCGAGGAACTGGCAGCCAGTTAACGGCTAGGAAACGGGGTCCGCGGTGGGAGTGGCTATTTTTTGGCGGTGGCTTTGGCCTGGCGGGGGGCGCGGCGCCGGCGAGTCCAACCCTCCTTGGTGCTTTGACGCGCGCGCGCGATGACCAGGGAATCTTCCGGAACGTCTTCGGTAACGACCGAGCCTGCGGCTACATGTGCGTTCTTGCCCACCCGCAGCGGGGCAACCAGAGACGTATTGGTGCCGATGAACACACCGTCTTCAATCCGGGTCGCATGCTTCTTCTCCCCATCGTAGTTACAGGTGATGGTGCCGGCGCCGATGTTGACGTCCTCGCCGATGGTGGCATCGCCCAGGTAGGCCAGATGCTGCGCTTTGCTGCCGCGCCCCAGGCGCGTTTTCTTGGTTTCGACAAAGTTGCCGATTCTGGCTTCGGCACCGATGTCGCTGCCGGGGCGCAGGCGGGCGAACGGCCCAATGGAGGCTTTCGAGCCCACGTGGGCGCGGTCCAACCAGCAACACTCGTGCACCATAGCGCCGTCGTCGAGCACCGTATCCGCCAGAGTGGAAAAGGGACGCACCACGCAGCCCTTCCCCAGCCGGGTGCCCCCGTAAAGTGCCACGCAGGGCCCGATGACTGAATCCGTGCCCACCTCGACGTCCGGGTCAATCAGGCAGGTCTCGGGACGATAGATCGTGACGCCGCTGAGCATCAGGTCGCGGGCCTTGCGCTCGCGCAGCAGCGCGTCCAGCCCGGCCAACTCCACCCGCGTGTTGATCCCCAGCACCTCCCGGGGCTCACCCACCTGGACGGCCTGTACGGACTCGCCGGCTCGGCGCAACAGCGCGGGCAGGTCCGTCAGGTAATACTCGCCGGCTTTGTTCTGATTGCTGACGTTGTCGATGTGAGCGAACAACGGGCCGGAGCGAAAACAATAGATTCCGGCGTTGATTTCCCGAATGGCGGCTTGTTTCGGCGTCGAGGACTTGTACTCGACAATGTCGGCCAGATCGCCTTCGGCGTCGCGGAGGATGCGGCCGTACTGGGCCGGCTCATCCAGCTCCAAGGTGAGTAGCGTGGCCGCCGCGCTGGCATCCAGGTGCGCTTCGATCAGCCGCCGCAGCGTATCTGCGGTCAGCAGCGGAACGTCGCCGTACAGCACCAGCAGGTGCCGGGCCGCCGCCTCCAACTGCTCCCGCCCGACCAGCAGGGCGTGGGCTGTCCCCAGTTGCTCACGCTGGTAGATAAAGCGCACGCCGTAGGGCTTCAGCAACTGGCGTACCGCTTCGGCCTGGTGGCCTACGACCACAAATACCCGCTCGGCCGGGACCAGCTCCAGCGCCACCCGCACCACATGCTCGATCAGGGCGCGCCCGCCGGCCCGGTGCAAGACCTTGGCGATGCTGGATTTCAGTCGCGTTCCAAGCCCTGCGGCCAGAATCGCGACAGCCAACTCAGGGGTGCTCATCGGGCGACCCTCAGGCACAGGAATGACCGTTGGTCGGCCTTCAGATGACGTTGCTCTCCGGGTAGACCAGGTCGGCGAAGCGGGGATCTTCGGTCAAGGCCGTGAAATCTCGATCATTGCGAGCCAAGTACCGGTTGCGAGGCTCCAGGTCAATGGCGGTCCGCAGGTTCTCCAGTGCCCCATCAACATCTCCCCGCAAAGACTGAACCGCCGACAGAGCGTAATAGACGTGGTCGGCGCGAGGGGTCAGCTTCAGGACCCGGTTCAGATGCTGCTCAGCTTCCTCCAGTCGTCCGGAGTTGATGAAGGCTACGGCGACGTTATAGTGATCCTCGGGAGTGCGTATGGGCACACTCTGGCGCTTCAGGCGCTGTTCGCAAATGTTCAGGTGCAACCGGGCACGGTCGTTCAGTTCCTGCGTAGGCCCGGTCATCGCCTTCTCGAACAACACTTTAGCCTTCTCGAACTTCTGTTGCTGCAGCAGCCGGACGGCAGCTTCGTACTGCTCCACGGCCAACCTGGCGCGGGGGTCCTGGGGCATCATGGGCATGGCTTCCCGCTTTTTGCGGCGGGACATTTTTGTCGGCAAGGCAACAGTTCTGCTGTTCCTGCCGTGGGCCAACATCTTACTTTTTTTCAATGGCTTAGATAAAACTCTCTTCTTTTTCAATGAGGTCGCCCTGGCGACTCGGGCAGGCTTCCTTCTAATCTGCTTCTTCATTTTGCTGCCTCCCGGCATGAAACTGCCATTGCCAAAGATTCCAGACAACAGCCAGTCATATAGTTATAACAGAAATATCAAGGGCTTGCAAGCGGGCCGGCCAAGCGGGCAGCAAGACCACCTGGGCAGCCCCAAAACCGTTGCAACCGGCTAGCCCCTCATGGTATACCTTCGCTTGTTCCGAACCATTCGGGATTGCCCTTATTTTTCAAAGGGATGCCATTAGCTGAATCCGGGGGATAATTTGAGCTTCATCAATTTTGCAGCCCGGGAAATTAACTGCAAGCTCGTCTATTACGGAGCGGGTTTAGGCGGAAAGACCACTAATCTGCAGGTGGTTTTCGACAATGCCCCCAACAAGGGCAAGATGATCTCGCTGGCCACCGAAAGTGACCGGACCTTGTTCTTTGACTTCCTCCCCCTGGATCTGCGCACCGTCCGCGGATTTAAGACGCGTTTCCACCTTTACACGGTTCCTGGGCAGGTCTTCTACGACGCCAGCCGTAAGCTGATCCTCCGGGGTGTGGACGGTGTCGTGTTTGTAGCCGACTCCCAGGAAGAGCGCATGGATGCCAACATGGAGGCGCTGGAAAACCTGGAAGAAAACCTGCAGGAGCACGGGTATGATTTCGCGAAGATGCCCTACGTGCTTCAGTTGAACAAGCGCGACTTGCCCAATGCCCTCCCGGTGGAAGCGCTCAAGCAGGAGTTGGTACGCAAAGGGGAACCGGTCTTCGAGGCGGTCGCCTATAAGAACGTGGGTGTGTTTGACACCCTCAAAGACGTTGCCCGCCTGGTGCTGGCCGAATTGAAGAAGGGGTAAGCTCCCGGTCAGAGCACAGGCCCGGCGCCGGCGTGAATGTCCTACCACCGTCGCCCCGAAGGCACTTTTCCACAGCTAATGACCTGCGTTTTCGGCTCGCCCCATGGCGGGCCGCACCCTGAGCCCGCCCGGGGCCAGGAAACGCCCGCGAGCCGGGCCACACCAAAGCCCATTCCAGGAGGTTTGTGATGACCGCATGGTGCCGCAAAGTCGCTGAGAAAGAGGCGTTTCAGTCATTCATCATTGCTGTGATTGTCTTTAACGCGGTGGTCATCGGACTAGAGACTTCGCATGGTTTGATGGCCGCCTACGGGTGGCTGTTCCACTTTCTAAACCTGGTCGTTCAGGCCATCTTCATCTTCGAGATCGCAGTTCGGATGCTAGCCCATTGGCCTCGAATATTGCGGTTCTTCCGCGATGGCTGGAACGTCTTCGACTTCACGGTAGTGGCCCTGTCCCTGCTCCCGGTCGCCGGGCCGTTTGCGACGGTAGCACGCTTGGCCCGGGTGGCGCGGGTGACCCGGCTGGTTTCGGTGTCACCCAACCTGCGGCTGATTGTGGACACCATGCTGCGCTCCATCCCCTCGATGGCACATGTGGTCACTCTGCTCGCCGTAGTCCTCTACGTCTACGCTATTTTGGGGTACTACTTGTTCGCCGCCGTGGCTCCGGACTACTGGGGTGGCCTGGGCACGGCCTTGTTGAGCCTCTTCCAGATCCTGACGCTGGAAGGCTGGAATGAGATGCAGCAGGCCACCATGGCGGTCCACTCCTGGTCGTGGATCTACTTTGTGAGCTTCGTTGTCATTGCGGTATTTGTGGTTACCAACCTGTTCATCGCCGTTCTGATCAACAACCTCCAGTCGGTCAAGGCCGAGCAGGCGGCGGTGGAGCAAGCACAGAATCCGGAGGCGGAGCTGTTGCAGCGAGTGGAGCAGCTGCAGCGACAATTGGGCGATTTCACAGGCCAGTTGCGCGCGCTCGAGCACAGGCGGAGAATGAAGCGCGCGACCGCAACGGAATGAGGAGGGCCGGTGCCTTCCTTGGCTCACTTTCCAACAAACTGCTAGAGCGGCTCGAAGAATTTGCGCGGCCCGATGTTGGTGATGCGCCAACCCCGCCGGGTGCGCTCGAATTCGAGCTCCAGTTGCTGGCGGCGGCGCTCCATCTGCCCGGCGGCGTCCTTGCGCGCCAACTGCATCTCTGCATCCACGCGGCTCCGGGCCCTCCCTTCCTCTGCTGAGGAGGACCCGCTCACCTGGCGGAAGTAGGCGCGGACGGTATCCTCGCGCAACAGCCGTTCCACAGTATCCTGGAAGCTTGAATAGCCGCGGAACTTCGCCGAGTCAATCAGCGACAGCACACCCTCCGCCGAGCCACCTTCCAGCGCGAACTGCAGGTCGCGCTGAATGCGGGCAATTTCTCGCGGGATGTCGTCCGAGTTGCTCGGGCCCTCCGGTCGCTGGCCTGATCTGTTCCGCTCTCGCTGCTGCTGCTTCCCGCGGGAGTCGGCCTGATCCCGGTAGCAGGGTAGGCCTGTCAGAGGGAGGTGCAGGACAATGACAACAGCACACAGACCGGGCACGCCAACATAAGCTCTCCAGCCGTTGAGAGCTTCCAGAATCCCGGGGGGTTCGCTTGTGCCCAGGTGTTCGATTGTGGTTGCTGAGATCGCTTCCCGCGGCCAGCGACAGCCAACAGCACGAACCTTCATGGGCCCGCGGTCACTGGACCGACCCCGTCCCCATTCGCGCATCCAGCTTGATTTCGCCGAACGTACTCTCGTACGTGGCTACGTTCTGCTGCAAAACGTTCAACAACGCCTTGGCCTGTTGCGGGCTCAGGTAGATGCCCTGGAAGTATTCCATCTCCACCGCATCGGGCACAGTCTGGCTGATCGTGCCGAACTGAAGGAAAAAGTCCCAGACGTTGACCCGGATTTGGACGCTGTTGGAGTAGTTCTCGCGGTAGTCGGATTTCTTGGTCGTGTTGATCTTCGGCTGTTGTGGGGTGGACATGCTATTTGTTCTTCCAGACCGGCTTGCGGCGCTCCAGAATGGCGCGCAGGCCTTCCTGTGAGTCTTCCAGGTCCATGAGGTGATTCAGATACAGATCGGCGCTCTTTTTCATTGCGTCCTGCAGCGGCAAGCCTATCGAAAGATACATCACCTTCTTGGCCATCTCCAGTACCGGCGCGCTCTGTTCGGAAATCAGGGTCAGCAGCGCCTCGACCGCGCTTCCCAGTTCCGCCTCGGGCACCAGCCGGTTCACCAGGCCCAGGTCTAAAGCTTCCTTGGCGCCGATGCGCTCGCCGGTCAGGATCATCTGCAGGGCGCGCTTGGGACCGACCAGGTGTGGCAGGAAAATGGCAGCGATCGGCGGAAACAACCCAGCTTTCACTTCCGGCTGCGCGAACACCGCCTTTTCGCTGGCTACTACCAGGTCACCGAACAAAGCCAGCTCACAGCCGGCGCCCACGGCCGGTCCGTTGACCACCGTCACCACGGGCTTGGAGATTTCCAACATGGCAAGGAAGATGCCGTGGAAGCTTTCCACCATCTGGAACGCGCGCTCAGGGGTGGCGTCGGTCAGGGCCACGCCAGCCGAGAAGGCCTTGGAGGCGCTGGTGGCTTCGAGCAGGACCACCCGGACTTGGTTGGCACCGTGCAGCTGCTCGATGGCCTGGGTGATTTCCTGCATCATGCGAATGGTGAGCGAGTTGTTGGTACCGGGACGGTTCAGCGTAATCCGCGCCACCGAGCCGCTGATATCCACACCAATATTCTCGTATTCCAGCAGCGGGGGAGCAGACACCACATCCATCGTTGGGTCAATCAGTTCAGGCGTTGGGTCAATCAGTTCAGGATCAGCCATAGCTGGGTATCCTCACAGTGCCCGGCCTCGGCGTGCCCGCAGGCCGTTGTCCGTTGGAAAGGAGTTGTCTGGATGCCCGACACATCTCTGGGTCTTTGCGTAGTCTACCATACGCGGCCGTGGTGGATGCTCATCCCCGACGTCCGTATCTTCCCTGCCCTCCCCACCAGCACCGCCAGGGAGGTGCTTTCACTACATGGCCTTACACGGCATTACAGGGCGTTACACGGCGTCGAGCGTTGGACCGCATCCCGCTGCCGGTCGCGCGGCCAGTCGGGTGGCAGCTCGCGTGGTAGAATGACATAGTTGGACCTCTGCTGGCATCATTTCTACAACGTAGTGGCTGCAACGTCGTGGGACAAATCCTAAGCCGGGAACAACTACTGGAGCGCCTGCTCTTATTGAAGAAGGCATCCCGCCGCGTTGCATTCACCAATGGCTGCTTCGACCTGCTTCATCCCGGCCATCTGGCCCTACTGGAGCGCGCCCGCTCGCTGGGTGACGTGTTGGTGGTGGGCCTCAACAGTGACCGCAGCGTTCGGATGGTGAAAGGCCCACCCCGCCCGCTAGTTCCTGAACAGGAGCGCGCCGAGGTGCTGGCCGCGCTGGCTGCGGTGGACTTCGTGACCATCTTTGAAGAACCAACCCCCCGGGAGTTGATCGGCGCGCTACTGCCGCACGTGCTGGTTAAGGGAGCGGACTGGGGTCCCGATGCCATTGTGGGCCGCGAGGAGGTCGAAGCCAGTGGCGGGCACGTCGTCTCGCTTGAACTCGAGCGGGGATGGTCCACTTCCCGGCTTATCCAGACCGTTCGCGAGGGCTTTACAAATCGGCCCAGGGTCCAAAGCCCAAGGCCCGAGGCCCTCTGAAAGAGACGGCGAGGTTGGACCTGACACGCGAGACGGAGGACCCTCCACCACATGATTCTGCCGTTTGTCCGAGACCTCTTCCTGGAACTGGAAAAGAACGAACTGTTTCGGACGGGGCTGAGAGCACCGCGCGGAACACTGCGCCTGACCGGGCTCACCGACACTGCGCGATGGCTCTACGCAGCGCTGCTGGCGCGCGCCAGCAGCGCCGCAGCTCGCCCGGTGCTGCTGTTCACCACCAACAACAAACAGGCCGAGGCTGCTTTTGACGTTCTGGCAACCTTCTACGAGCTGCTAAACCCCGGCGCGGGCCGCGGCAGCGTCGTGCTGCTGCCTGCGCATGACACGCTGCCCTACGAGGGGCTTTCTCCTCACCCGGACATCAGCGAGAAGCGCGCCATTGCGCTGTGGAAGCTGGCCCGGGGACAGGCGAGGGTGGTGGTGGCTCCGCTGGCGGCCGCCGCTATGCGGCTGCAGCCGCCAGAGTTCTACGCGGAGCTGGCTCAAGTCGCGCGCCGGGGCGACGAGTTCCCGCTGGAGGCGCTGGTCAGCCACCTGGAAGCGGTGGGCTATCTGCGCCGGGAGCCGGTGGAGATGGTGGGGCAGTTTTCGGTTCGAGGCGGGATCGTGGACGTCTTTTCGCCAGAGTCGCCGCGCCCAGTCCGGCTGGAGTTTTTCGGCGACGAGCTGGAATCCATCCGCGAGTTTGACGTTCTCAGCCAGCGCTCGACCGGCCCGCGCGAAGAAGTCACGCTGCTTCCCCTCACCGATTTTCCTCTGCGCCAAGACCTTGTGTCGTCGCTGGCGGAAAAGTTCCACCCGAATGATGAAGCTCGCTACGCACCGGGAGAACCATTCCCCGGCTGGGAGTTCCTGGTGCCTCTGGCCATACCCCTCACAAGCACAGTCTTTGACCTGACCGCCGATCTAATGGTGATCGTGGAAGAGCCCCAGAGCGCTTTTGCCGAACTGGAACGCCTGGCCGGGCGCCTGGAGGCGGAGTTCCAGCAGGCAGGCCAGTACGCGCGGGTGCGCCCCGAGCAGCTTTATCTGAGCGGCGAGGAAATGAAGGAGCGCTTGACGGCAACCCGCCGGGCCTACCTGGAAGAGCTGGGGTTGACCCCGCCCGAGCCCGGAGCCACCCTGCAGGAGTTCGCTCTGGCCAGCCAGCCGGCGCCGCGCTTCCATGGCAACGTGAAACAGTGCGCGGAAGAGCTTCGCCACCTCCTCGCGCAGGGGTACCGAATCGTGTTCTTTGCCGGTACCACAGGCGATGTGGAACGCCTGTCCGACATCTTTTCTGAGTACGGGCTTACCTATCAAGTTGGGATGCGCCAGGTGCCCCCAGGCGCCGATGGTTACCTGGAAGAGAAAGCCTACATTGCCACGCCCGTTACCTCCATGGTCATTCTGAAGGGGGCGGTGCCATGCGGCGTCCTGCTGCCCGACAGCCGGCTGGTGATATTCGGCACACAGGACCTGTTTGAGACCTGGGATCTGGTGGCGCGACGGCCGCAGGCATCGCCGGGCCTCTCGCGCCTCTCAACTCTGCTCTCCGATCTGCGCGACCTGCAAGTGGGTGACTACGTGGTGCACCGGGATCACGGCGTGGGACGCTACCAGGGTCTGAAACAGATCCAGGTAGGGGAGAACGGCTCACAGGGCGAATTCATGCTGCTGGAATACGCCGACCAGGCCCGGCTCTACCTCCCGCTGGAGCGCCTGGATCTGGTGCAAAAGTACCGGAGCATCGAGGGCGCCCGGCCCTCACTGGACAAATTGGGCGGCATTAGTTGGGAGCGCACCAAGGCGCGCGTCCGCAAATCCCTCCGCGAGCTGGCCGAAGAGCTGCTGAAGCTCTACGCCCAGCGCAAGCTGGCCCACGGAGTCGCCTTCAGCCCCGACACCCACTGGCAGCGCGAGTTCGAAGACACCTTCGAGTTTGCCGAAACCCCCGACCAGTTGACGGCGGTCACCGACATCAAGCGCGATTTGGAGAAGCCGGAGCCGATGGACCGGCTGCTGTGCGGCGACGTGGGATACGGGAAAACAGAGGTCGCCATGCGGGCGGCCTTCAAGGTGGTCGAGGACAGCCGGCAGGTGGCCGTCCTGGCGCCGACGACGGTGCTGGCCTTCCAGCACTTTGAGACCTTCCGCCAGCGCTTTGCCCCTTTTCCGGTTCGCGTCGAGATGCTGAGCCGGCTCCGCAGCGCGCGGGAGCAGAAGCAGATTCTGAAAGAGTTGGAGCTGGGCAAGGTGGACATTGCCATCGGGACCCACCGGCTGCTCTCCAAAGACCTGGTGTTCCGCGACCTAGGCCTTCTGATCGTGGACGAGGAGCAACGGTTTGGGGTTCGCCACAAGGAGCGCATCAAGCAAATGTGCCAGCAGGTGGACGTGCTGACCATGTCGGCCACGCCGATTCCGCGCACCCTGCACATGTCGCTGGTGGGCCTGCGCGACACCTCCCTCATCGAGACCCCGCCCAAGGACCGCCTCAGCATCCAGACCGTTGTGACCCCCTTCCAGGAAAGCGTGATCCGCACCGCCATCGAGCAGGAGCTGGCCCGCAACGGGCAGGTCTACTTCGTTCACAACCGGGTGGACTCCATTGCCTCCATCGCTGCGTTGGTTCGGAAGCTGGTTCCCCAGGCGCGGACCGCGGTGGCTCACGGGCAGATGAAGGAGCGGGAGCTGGAGCGGGTGATGCTGCGCTTTGTGCGCCACGAGTTGGACGTGCTGGTCTCGACCACCATCATCGAGAACGGCCTGGACATCCCCCGCTGCAACACGATCCTGGTGAACCGGGCGGATCGCTGTGGCCTCTCCGAGCTCTACCAACTGCGCGGCCGCGTGGGCCGTTCCAATCGCCGCGCCTACGCCTACCTGCTGGTGCCGGAGGAGCGGGAACTGACTCCCCTGGCCCGCAAGCGTCTGAGCGCACTGCGAGAGTTCAGTGACCTGGGTTCCGGGTTCAAGATCGCCGCCCTGGACCTGGAACTGCGCGGCGCCGGCAACCTGCTGGGGGCCCAGCAGCACGGCCACGTCAATGCCGTGGGGTTCGACCTTTACTGCCAGATGATGGAGCGTGCGGTCCGCGAGCTGAAGGGCGAGCAGTTGCCGCCGGTCGGAGTAGAAACGTCCATTCACCTGGGTCTGGATATCCGCATCCCGCCCATGTACGTCCCCGAAGAAGGACAGCGCCTCCGCCTCTACCGGAGGCTGGCCGGCGTAGCCAGCCCGGAGGAATGCGCTGCCCTGGAGCGAGAACTGGCGGATCGCTATGGGCCACCGCCTGGGCCGGTCCGGAACCTGCTGGAATACGCCGAGATGAAGCTCGTTGCCGGGCGTCTAGGGATTCACGCCATCGAGCGCAAGCGAGATTTCATTACCATACGCTTCGGCGAGGACTCCCCGGTGGATCCCGAGCGGCTGATGAAGTTGGTGGCCTCGCGCCCGGGAGCCCAGCTTACGCCGGCCGGCGTCCTGCGCTTCCCGATTGGCCCGAACCGGGCCAGCGCCCTCGGACAGGTCCAGCAACTGCTCGAGCAGTTGCAGCAAGCAAGTCCAGATCCGGCACCCGCACGCCTGTGACCTGCACGCCTGTGCGTGCACGACTGTGACCTGCACCTCTGTGCCTGCACTTCTGTGCCTGCACGACTGTGAAAGATGCCGCAACCTTGCTGCAGCGCCGGACCCTGGGCGCCTGCCGCAAACATTTCGACACGTGCGCCCGCCAGCAACGGGCTCCTGCGACTTGGGCCTTGCCGCCACCGCGCCGCTGCGGGTAAAGTAGAAGCTCTTTGAGGGGTGTGCTTTGTACTGGTTGCTGCTCTGCTTATGGTTGGCCTGGAGCGGGCCGGCTATCGCCGGCGAGATCATCGAGGAAATTGCCGCTAAGGTGAACGATGAAATCGTCACCAAGTCCGACCTAGAAGGCAGCCGAGACACTCTTCGCAGGGAATTGCAGCGGCAGTTTCCCGGCGAGCCCCGACAGTTGGAAGCCGCCTTTGCCGAGCGGAATAAGGACTTACTGCGCGATTTGATTGACCGGTTGCTCCTGCAGCAGCGCGGCAAGGAAATGAACGTGAACGTGGACATCGACGTAATCAAACGCCTGGATCAATACCGTAAGAAGAACGGTTTCAAAACCATGGAGGAACTGGAGCAGGCGATCTCCGCCCAGGGGATGAATTTCGAGGATTTCAAGGCCAACGTCAAGCGCCAATTGGTCAGCCAGCAGGTCATCGGAAACGAGGTGAGCTCGCGGGTCAAGATCACGCAGGACCAGATCAAGCAATATTACGAGGAACACAAGCACGAGTATGACCAGCCGGAGCAGGTGCAAGTCCGCGAAATCCTGATCTCCACCGAGGGGAAGGAAGGCGCCGAGCTGGAAGCTGCTGAGAAGCGCGCTAGAGAGGTCCTGGAGAAGGTCCGCACCAACGGTAACTTTGCCAAGCTGGCCCAGGAGTATTCCGATGGCGCCACCGCCAAGAGCCGCGGAGGCGACATCGGCTTCTTCCGCCGGGGCCAGCTTGCAAAACAGATCGAGGAGGTCGCATTTCGCCTCAACAAAGGGGAAACCAGTGACCTGATCCGGACTAAATATGGATGGCTAATCATTAAAGTTGAATTGAAACATGAGGGCGGCATCCCGCAGCTGAGCGCGGTCGAGTCAAAGGTTCGCGAGGTGCTGTTTATGCAGGGGGTGCAGCCGGAGATGCGGAAGTTCCTGGCCAGGCTGCGCAAGCAAGCCTATATCACCGTGAAACCCGGCTACCTCGACACTGGAGCTCCGGCCAACCCGGACTATGCCAGGTTGACCCCGAGGGACATCACCGAAGATGAGCTGATTGCGCCCAGGGACAGGCTTGGAAAGCGCTCTTGGTTTCCTCCCTGGCGGCGAAAAAAACCAAAGAAAGACGAGTAGAGCAGAGTCTGAGCGGCCTGTGCGAAGTTGCGTGAAATCCGTTGTGGTTTGCCGCTGACCCACCTTTCCCCGCCCCTTCCCAGACTGGGTCTTCCCGGCCGGGAGTTCGGAGGAAATAGCAATGTCCCGTAAGTCTGGAACCGGCCGCGGAGGCGACCTGCCCGAACTGGAACTCGAATGCATGAAGGTCCTCTGGGACAACGGCCCTTTGACGGTGCGCAGCATTCGCGAAGGGCTGTTGCCACGCCGCCCGCTGGCGTACACGACGGTCTTGACCGTGCTCGACCGGCTGGCGCACAAAGGCATTGTGACTCGTTACAAGCGCGGCCGCGCTCACGTGTATGACGCCGTGTACTCGCGCGCCGCGGCCTGCGAAGCAGCGCTGGCGCGACTGCAGGAACATTATTTCGGGGGCTCGCGTGAGCTGTTGCTGGAGCACCTGATGCCGGGCCCGGGGGCCGCGGTTCCAGCAGGAACCCCCGCCGCTGCGGTCCAGGAAGCCGGCGCCCTGGACCCCGCTCTGCTGTAACGCTTCCCGAACGGCGAATCCGAACGACTCCTCTGCCGTTGACTAGGAACGTGACTGGGGCCGGCGCAACCTGTTTGGCACCCCTGTTTGGAGCCCCTGCGGGCAACGGCGTCACTCGGACCGTTCGTTGACACCACTGGGTGAATTCGATATAGTGGCTCTACCTACTGTATTCCATGAATTGCCAGGACACAGGTTCCGTTACTTCGAGGGAGAGTATTTGACCTCGGGCGAATGTTTTCGCAAAAGGCCAGCCCGCGCACATTGCTACAGAGGCCCGGGGGTGCGCCGACGGCTACCGCATCTCCGCAAGCCAGAGCAGAAGACAGGTCTTTTTTAGGAGGCAAGCCGTAATGGAAGGCGAACCGGAGTTGCTGAAGCGCACGCCAAACGGGGGCAGCGCAACTTCCGCCAACAGCACCGCTGAAGACTACCAGAAGTTGCTGGATTCCTATTCAGCCTCCGCCTCCCTCCGAGAAGGCGACCTTCTTTCGGGCCGGGTTCTGAAGATCACCGAGAACGAAGTCATTGTAGACGTTGGGCACAAGTGTGAGGGGCTGATCCCAGCCCGGCAATTCCGCGACCGGGAGGGAAACGTCACGGTCCAGGTCGGCGACTTGGTGGATGTGATCCTGGAAGATCGCGAAGAGCGGGAGGGCTACATCCGGCTCTCGCGGGAGAAAGCCGCGCGGATTAAGGTCTGGGAGGAGATTGAGCGCGCCTACGAGCAGCAGACAGCATTGAGCGGCCGGGTGATTGACCGAATCAAGGGTGGATTGTCGGTGGATATCGGGGTCCGCGCCTTTCTGCCCGGCTCGCAGGTGGACATCAAGCCGGTACGCCAGCTGGACGCCTTCCGAGGCCAGCAGATCCAGGTGAGAGTGATCAAGCTGAACCGGAAACGTGGCAACATCGTCGTGTCGCGCAAACTTCTGTTGGAGGAGGAAACCAACCTTCGCAAGGGGCGAACGCTCGACGCGTTGTTTGAAGGGGCGGTCGTCCGCGGCGTGGTGAAGAACATCACCGAGTATGGCGTGTTCATTGATCTGGGCGGCATCGACGGCTTGCTGCACGTCACCGATTTGTCTTGGGGGCGGGTGAATCACCCGTCGGAAATCCTGCAGGTGAACGACGAGGTGGACGTGGTGGTGCTCAAGTTCGACCGGGAGAAAGAGCGAGTCTCGCTCGGCCTCAAGCAGCTCTACCAGGACCCCTGGACCAGCACCAAAGAGAAATTCCCGGTGGGCTATCGTGTGCGGGGCAAGGTGGTTAGCGTTACCGATTACGGCGCGTTCGTGGAGCTGGAACCGGGCGTGGAGGGGCTGGTCCACATTTCTGAGATGACCTGGAGCAAGCGGCTGAAACATCCCTCCAAGATCGTCTCGGTTGGCAGCATGGTGGAAGCCGACATCCTCGACGTGCACCCCGGTGAGCGGCGCATCTCCCTCAGCCTCCGCCAGACCGAGCCCAACCCCTGGGACTCGCTGGCCGAGCGTTACCAGGTGGGCAACCAGGTCAAGGGCCGCGTCCGCAACCTGACCGATTTTGGCGCTTTCATCGAGGTGGAAGAGGGGATTGACGGCCTGGTCCACGTCAGTGACATCTCCCGGAACAAGCGCATCAAGCATCCCTCCGACGCGCTCCGCAAAGGCGACGAAGTGGAAGCCATCATGCTGCACATTGACCCGGAAAACCGTCGCCTCTCCTTGGGCATCAAGCAACTGCAACCGGACACTTGGGAATCTTTCTTCAACCAGTACCAAGTGGGGGACGTGGTTCGGGGGCGCGTGACGCGACAGGCTTCCTTTGGTGCGTTTGTGGAACTGGCTGAGGGAGTCGAAGGACTCTGTCACATTTCGGAACTGCCATCGGGCAAGCCCCTGAATCAGCAGCAGTCCACCGACGTTCTGGAGCCTGAGCGGGAGTACGACTTTAAAATCATCAAGCTGAATCCGACCGAGAAGAAGATCGGATTGAGCCTGCGTGCGGTTGGCGCGGAAGCCGAGCGCCGGGATATTGAGGAATACCTGCAACGGCAGGGGACGGGCGCCACCTCCACCCTGGAAGAGATGGTCGGCTTGAAGGAACGGGGCGGTTCGCAGACGGAAAGTTGACATCGATTTCCACAGGGGGCTGGACCTGCCGCAGCATGTTTTCCACCTCCTAAAGAGTAGTTGCATCGGCGGCTGGTTTTTGAGTAAATAAAGGCCTTCTTGGGAAAGGCGCTGGGAAATACTGCTATGACCAAAGCGGATCTGATTGACGAAGTCTCCCGAGCGGTGGAGATGACGCGCAAGGACTCCGAGTCCATTGTTGAAACCATTTTTGACAGCGTGGTCCGGGCGCTGCGACGCAGTGAAAAGATTGAGATTCGCGGGTTTGGCAGCTTCCGCACGCGGCAGCGGAAGGCGCGCACCGGCCGCAACCCGAAGACCGGCGAGAAAGTGGAAGTGCCCGCCAAGACGATTCCCTTCTTTAAGCCCAGCAAGGAACTGAAGGATCTGATCAACGCCGGAGCGGGAGCCCAAACCTCGCCCGAACCAGCACAGCCGCCCCAGCCAACTTCGGCGGCCTCCGGCTGACCGCCTCCAATGGACTACCTCTGGAGCCCCTGGCGCTACCAGTACGTGAGCCGGGGCCCGGAGCCTTCCCCTTGTATCTTCTGCGAGCATCTGCAGGACTCGCGCGACCAGGAGAGCTACATCCTGCACCGCGGACGTTCGAACTACGTCCTGCTCAACCTCTACCCCTACAGCACCGGACACCTGATGATCGTGCCCTACGCTCATGTGCCGGACCTGTCAGGAATGACCCCGGAAACGCTGGCAGAAATGATGCGCCTGGCCCAGGCCGGCGAGCGCGCTTTGCGCGACGAGTACCGGCCCGAGGGGTTTAACCTGGGCATCAATCTCGGCCAGTGTGCCGGAGCCGGCGTCGCCGGCCATCTCCATCTGCACTTGCTGCCCCGCTGGTCTGCCGATTCGAACTTCATGACCGTGGTGGGCGAAACCCGCGTACTGCCAGAGGACCTGCCCACCACCTATCGCCGCCTCCTCCCCCACTTCCGGAACTCGCCCTAGCGGGACTGGGAGGTGACATAATTAGGGCCAATTTCCTCGGAGGGAGCAGGCTATGGAGCACCACTCCTCTAAGTTCATGCCGGCAGTTGTTGCCGGGCTGGGATTCACGCTCCTGCTGGCGACCGTTGGGAGGGCGGAAACCGAGAGCGTCCCCTGCGAGCCGTCGCCGCCTGTGAAGCAGGCGCTGCGGGAGTTGCCACTTCCGTCGCCTGAGCGGGGCTCCATGCTTGAGACACTGCTTGACCGGTTCCCCGGCGACCTGTTTGTGCACCGCGCCTACCAGGATGCCACCGGGTTCCCGGGATCCAAAGATTTCGAGCGGTCCATCGCCCGCTATCGCAAACTGGCCGAGCAGCAGCCGGGTGACTCGCTGTACGCTTACCTGGCTGCCCGGCCCCTGATTGGCGTGCAAACGAAAGAAGCCATCACGCAACTGGAGAAGCAGCTCAACCGTTGGCCGGATTTCCCCTGGCCGCACCTGGCCCTGGTGAAAATCTACCAGGCCCCGGCCTTCCGCGAGCCCAACAAGGCGACCCGGCACCTGGAGGCCTTCCTTGATGCGTGCCCGGCGTCGCTGGAGGGGTATGGTTTCCTGCGTTCAATGGAGCCGTCGGGGTTCACACGAGAGGCCGCTGAGAGATTGCGGCAGCTACTTCGGAACGCCACCGAGCCGGAGGCGGCGCGCGCTTACAGCGCCTTGTGGGTGCTGGAATTCCGGTTGCGGCCTTTGGGCGAGCACGAGGCGCTGCGCCGGCAGGTAGTCGACGACCTCAAGCGGTTGCGGGCCGTCGACCCGGGTAACAGCCCGGACTACCTGTTAGCCATGACCAAAGGCTACCGGCTGGTAGGTGACACCAAGAATTTGGAGTGGGTCGGAAAACAGTTGCGGACCAAGTTCATACCCAACAGCGCCGGCCCTTCTTACGCTCATGGGGAATGGAAGGAGAAAAACCCGTACCCCAAACCCGGCGACCCACCTGAGAAGCACAAGGCTCACCTGCAGGCGCTGGTCAAAGCCACCGGAGAATGGGTGCGGAAGTGGCCTGAGAGCTTTATGGGCCGGCACTATCGTTTCACCGCCGTGCTGCGGGCCGAGGAGGTGTCGGCCGCCGTGGTTGAGGATGCCGCCGAAGGTTTGCTGAAGGCCACGGACAAGAGCGGCATATTCGGCATCCTGCCCTTCGAGCTGCAGGCCGCCGAGCTATACACCGCCAAGGGTGTCCGTCCGGAGCGGGCAGCGGAACTGTTGGCGAAGGGCATCGGAGAGTTGGAACAGGGACTGCGCTTCCCTGCCCCGACGGACCTCTTCGTTCCGCCACAGGGCCTCCCAGACCAGGAAACCCAGCAGCTCCGGCTGGAGTGGGTTGGCTGGAGGATGGCAGCCGACGCGGCCCTCAAGCTGGAGGACGCCTGCACCGCGCGCGATGCGGTCCAGCGGATGAAGGTCCTCATGCGAAAGTTGAAACCGCGCGGGCAGACAGACGCCGAGGATGCCAGCGCAGCTCGCCAGCAGTATCAGCATGCCGTCCGCCAGGCAGCTTACTGGGAACGGTTGGGGAGCCTGGCCGAGATGGAAGGGCGCGGGATGGACTCGCTGGTCTTCTACCAGAATGCCCTGGTGGTCCGTCCCCAGCCCAGGAAAGGCATGCCGCGGCCGCCCAAAGATGAACTGGCCGAAAAGGCCCGGGCACTGTGGAAGCAGCACGGCGGCACCAATGAGGGCTGGCAGGCGTGGCTGAGCCGCAAGGAGCTGGGCGCCCCTGCGGAGGGGGCGCCTGACCTGCTGTCCCTCTGGACCAGACTCAAGAAGCCATTGCCCGACTTCGAGTTGACCGACCTCGGCGGCAACAAGTGGGCCCTAGACGACCTGAGGGGCAAGGTGACTTTCGCCAACGTGTGGGCCACCTGGTGCGAGCCCTGCCGGGTGGAGATGCCTCACGTCGAAAAACTCTATGAGAAATTCAAGGACCGCAAAGACGTCCTGGTGCTGACTCTCAACATTGACGACAACATCGCTCTGGTTGAACCTTTCCTCGAAAAGGGGAGCTCCAGCTTCCCGGTACTGCCAGCGAAGTCCTTGGTGAACGCCGTGTTCCCGTCGCTTGGTATCCCCCAGAACTGGATCATTGACACCAACGGCGTGCTGCAGGTGATGCAGCGCGGCTTCGGCCCCAGCGGGGAGAAATGGACCGGGCAGATGTTGGAGGCCATCGAGAAAGTACGCACTGCCAGGTGAACACCGAGCAATGAAGAAGGCCGCTGCCTTTTCAGCGCCCTGCTAGATCCACTCCAGCGCGCCCTTCTTGTAAATCCAGATGTAGCCAACGAGCAGGATGCCGAGGAAGACTCCCATCTCCACCATGCCAAAAAACTTGAACGTGGGAATCCAGCTGGTGTATTGGACGGCCCAGGGGAACAGGAAAATGGCCTCCACCTCAAAGATCACGAACAGGATGGCGATGATATAGAAGCGCACCGTATACCGGCCCCGGGAATCGGAGACCGGCTCAACCCCACATTCGTAAGGAGTCAACTTCTCCTTGTAGGGCGCTTCGGGCCGAATCAGCTTGGCGAACAGCAACGTCACCGTGGGAAAGGCAAACGCCAGCAGGATAAAGATGACGATCGGGATATAGTGACTCGGCATTGGCCCAGATCATACCACAAGGTTCATTCCACTAGGAGTCTCCGAAACTGATCCCCAGAGCTTTGGCGGCGTGCACCAGCTCGTCGTTCGGGTCGACGGCCTTTATGACGCCGATCGCCTCCTCCAGGGTGGTGCTTGCGACGCGGCTGCCGCGCAGGCAGACCATGCGCCCGAACTCACCCCGAGCAACCAAGTCCACGGCAGCAACGCCAAAACGCGAGCTGAGCACACGATCGAAGGCGGAGGGTGAGCCTCCACGCTGGATGTGCCCCAGCACCGTCACCCGCGTTTCGCGGCGGCAAGCCGCGGCAATGCATTCGCTCAGGATGCTGGAGACGGACCCGCCGCGAAGGGTCTTCCTGCGCTCCTCGGCGATCTCGGCAATGGGGCGGCCGTCAACGTGGGTGACGCCTTCGGCTACCACCACCAGGCTGTATTTGCTTCCATCCAGCTCCCGCTGCTGGACGCTGCGCTGGATGTTCTCCAGGTGGAAGGGGATTTCCGGAACCAGGATGACGTGGGCGCCGCCGGCGATGCCGGCATGGAGGGCGATCCAACCGGCATCGCGCCCCATCACTTCCAGGATCATGATGCGGTGGTGGCTCTCCGCGGTGGTGTGCAGCCGGTCAATGGCCTCGCTGGCGGTTTGGACGGCGGTGTCAAAGCCAAAGGTCTGGTCGGTGGCCGACAGGTCGTTGTCAATGGTCTTGGGCACGCCCACGATTGCCAGCCCCCTGCGGAACAGCTCCAGCGCAATGCTCTGCGTGCCATCGCCGCCGATCACCACCACGGCATCTATGCCCATCGCTCGTGCGTTGTCGATCACCCGGCCGGAATAGTCCTTGACCACCGTCTGCCCCCCTTCCTCCAGCTTGTAAGCGAACGGGTTGCCACGGTTGGTGGTGCCCAGAATGGTGCCGCCGCGAGGCAGGATGCCACTGACGCTCGCGAGCGTCAATTCGCGGCTCTTCTCCGGCCAGATCAGGCCGTCAAAGCCGTCTTCGATGCCCATCACACGCCAGCCGTGCGCCCCGATAGCCGCCTTGACCACTCCGCGAATGACAGCGTTCAAGCCGGGACAGTCGCCTCCACCCGTGCTCACGCCAATGGTTTTCATCTTGTTGCTCATTGCTTTCCTCTCCGAGTGGCAAAGCACCACTATTCCACTGCGCGGATATAATACAGTACGTGGCCGAGCAACAAGAGGCGCCCGAGACGATGTACTGCCCAAGGTGCGACGCCCCGGCGCGTCCGCTGAAATGCGGCGACTGCCACGCGATCATCTGCAGCCATTGCGGCTCGCCCCTGGAACGCACCGACGAGCTGGGGATCGGCTGATCCGAGGACTTCAGTGGCCTAGCGAACGGAAATCGTCACTGTAGTATTGCTGGAAACGCCCCCTACGGTAAGCTGCACAGGATGCTCTCCTGGCAGGAGCCCAGAAGGAATCACGACGTTCACCTGGTAGAGGCCAACAAAACCCGGGGCCAGCCCGGAGAACTCGACCGGCGCTTCCCTTCCCTCAATGGTGACCGTCGGTGTGTTGATAGTTCTCGAAAGCGGATTGGCGGAGGCAGGCTGGCCGGTGTCGGGCTGGGTCGTTACCGTGCCCAATCCAGTCCCAAACAACAGAACCGTCTCCCCAGCTTGCGCCGCGTTGGCCGCCGACACCAGCGCTCCATTGGCGTGCAGGATAGCGCCCGGTCCGAGACCGTCTTGACTGAGGCTGAATAACGCAGGGCTGAAGGGACTGACACTCACCTCGAAGGGCTGGCTCCGGATACCGTCCACGCGGACCGTTCCCAAAACAGTGCCGTTGGGTGGCATTTCGAAGGGGATCTGCGCATTCACCTGGCCAGCGGAGCTGAAGAACAATGGAATGGGAACCCCGTCCAGCTCAACGCGGGAGCCTCCAAGTTCCGTCGGCAGCGGCAAAGCGGCGGCTCCGGCGGTGGTTGAAGCCAGCGCCACTCCAAAAATCGAAACGATGGAGCCGGGCGCCAATCCCGCATCGCCTTGGAAGTCGGCGCCGTTCACCACCCCGCCCGCGTTCACTTCCGGCACCACGAAGGTAACCCAGTAGGGAACATTGATGCTGTCGCCGTTTCCCTGGCTCTGCACGTTGACCTGCCCTTCGATCACCGTCTGGACCAGTCCGGTATTGGACATGGTGACCATCAACTCGGCACTCTGGTTAGGTGAGAGCGCCAGCTCAGTACGGTGCAGCTCGACGGTGACGTTGGGATCGGTCTGCCGGGGCACGACGGTCAGGGTAAACGTGTCGGAAGCATCGCTGGTATTGGTGATCTGCAGCAGCCGGCTGTCCTGAAAGGTAGAGCGTGGCTCGCGGGCCCCAAAGCTGAGCGACACCGGGGCTGCCACCACGGGCGTGGTCAGGGCAGCCAGTACGTTGAGCCGCCCTGCCCCAACGTTCTGTGCGCTCACCGGCGCCCCGTCTTCGGTGGCTGTCACAGGCAGGGCAGTGTTGACCAACGCAGACTTGATCTGCTTGGGCTGGTAGCTGGGATGTGCCTGGCGCACCAGAGCTGCCGCTCCAACGGCCATTGGCGTGGCAAAACTGGTGCCATTGGCCACCAGGAAGCGGGTAGCGCTAAACATGTCGCCGAGGGGATTCAGGTTCTGCGTGGAGGAAAGAATGAAGTCCCCGGGCGCCACCAGATCCGGCTTCACCGTCAGGTCCGGGGCCGGCCCGCGCCCGCTGGAAGCGACCAGCACGTCGGGCTCGCCAGGCCAAGCCACCAATTGCGGGTCAAATGAGACCTGCGCCTGCCCGCCCCCGGCCAGGAAGTCACTCAGCGCCAGGCCGTCTTCATTCCCGATGCTCATCGAGGGGACCTGGTTGCCCGAGGTATCCATGTGCAACGGTTCGCTGCCGGGAATGTTGTTGTAAATGACGGCGCCGACCGCGCCGGCACCCGCCACGTTTTTGTACCTTCTCGCGGAAAGCACAGATCCCTCGCTGGATCAGCGCTACCTTGCCCTGGAGGCTGTTGGGCGGCAGGTTGATTCCGGAAGGAGTCTCGGCGCTGGGCAGACAGGCCAGCCCGCTGGGATCCAGCGCGGCCACATCGGCCAGCGGAGCAGGCCCGAAGGGTCCGGTCTGCTCCGGGTCGTTACCCGGCAAGGCCTGGATTTCGGCCAGCGACGGGGGCACGGGCTCTGCCGCTGTGACCCCAACGGTGGCCAAGAAGCGGCGGGCGTTCGTAGTTGAACCAACGGCCAGTACCTGTGGAAGAATGGCTGGCGAGGCAACCGTGCGCACCCCCGGCCCGTCATTGCCCGCCGCCGCCACCACCAGGATACCCGCGGCGGTGGCGTTACTGATGGCTTCAAAAAAGGGATCCACGGTGGGCGGCAGGGTTCCCCTGGCGCCCAGGCTCAGGTTGATAATGTCCATGCCGTCGAGCACGGCCGCATCAATGGCCGCCAGAATCCGCGTGCCTGAGGCGCTTCCGTCGTCATCGGTAGCGCGATAGTTACCGAGAAAGGCCTTTGGAGCCACCCCGCTGATGGAAGCTTGTGGCGCCTGCGCGCGCCGACCGGCAGCAATTCCGGCAACAAATGTGCCATGCCCCACGGTGTCGGCAGCGCTGAATTCGGTGGATAGGTTGCGCGCTACGATCACCTTGTTGTTGGTCAGCGTCGTGTCCCCCTTGGGAAATCCGGCGGGCGGGCTGAGCTGTGCATCCTGGAACATCGGGTGGGTGTGGTCAATGCCGCTGTCTATGACGCCGATCTTGATTCCACGACCGGCGTTCTCCTCCCCGCCGATACCAGGATGGGTCCACGCCTCGTCAACCTTCAGCAAGGGAACCGCGCTTTCGAGTGAGAGTGTGTACTGGCGGGCAAATTCGGCCGACTCGACCCCTGGCAGGTTCCGCAAGGCGGCCAGTTGTTCAGCGGTAGCCCGCACCAGCAGTGTGTTCAGCACCAGTTCTGTAGTTCCCACAACCTCGGCGCCTGCGGTACGGGCTGCGTTGGCAAGCCGCGCCTTTAGCCCCCGCAGTCGATCCATCCGCGCAGTGCACTCGGGCGAGCGGAGGTGGTGTCGGCCGAGCGGTCGTTCCGGGTAGATGGCCAGGAATTGCTCGATCACCGGCGGCTGGGCCAGCACCAGGATCGCTTCCCGGCGCGCCTGGGCACTGAGCAACTCGGGGCCCAGTAGGAACAGGAGGAACAGCAGGAAGCAGGCCGACCTGTGGATCATCCCTATACGAGAACTTTATCACGAAACGGTCGCAGACCCCGGAGTTCGAAGCGAGATAGCAAGCCCTAAGAAGGGAGCTGCTGAAGTCCGTTGCGAGGAACGAGCGGAGTCACGTCGGGCGGGTCGTGGTCGTCGTAGAGTTCCAGAATCTCGTAGAGGGTGTTGCGCTGCGCCGGGATGCGACCCAGTTCTCGAATCATGCGGCACATCTCGGTGGGCGTCAGCTCCTGCCCATGGGGAGCACCAGCGGCTCGGGAAATACTTTCGTTCATCAGCGTTCCACCAAAGTCGTTGGCCCCTGTGGTGAGCAGGTATTGGGCCACCTTGGGGCCCAGCTTGACCCAGGAGACCTGGATGTTTTTGATCCAGTTGTTCAGCATCAGCCGCGCGACCGCGTGCATGCGCAGATCCTCGACGCCGGTGGGTCCGGGACGGGCCTCCCCTGCCAGATAAATGGGCGCCTCCCAGTGCACAAAGCCCAAAGGTACCAGCTCGGTGAAGCCTCCCGTCTGTTTCTGGATGTCGCGCAACAGCGCCAGGTGAGCTACCCAGTGCTCGGGCCCGTCAATGTGCCCATACATGATGGTAGAGGTGGTGGGAATGCCCAGGCGGTGCGCAGTCTTGATAACGCTCACCCATTCCTCTGCGGAAAGTTTGTTGCGGGTGAGTCTCCGTCTTATATCAACGTCCAGAATCTCGGCCGCCGTTCCCGGAGTGGAGCCCAGTCCGTGCTCCCGCAGCATGCGCAGAAAGTCCTCCACGCTGAGCCCGCTCCGTTCGGAGCCGTATTTGATCTCGAACGGGGAAAAGGCATGGATGTGGATTTGGGGGACGCGCGACTTAATCGCCACCAGAATGTCCCGGTAGTGGGACCCGTCAATATCCGGGTGCAGACCGCCCTGGATGCAGACTTCGGTGGCGCCCCTCCCCCAGGCCTCCTCGGCCCGGGCAGCAACCTCCTCCAGAGAGAGGAATTCCGCTGCAGGATCGTCCCGATGCTTGCCAAAGGCGCAAAAGCTGCAGCCCGTGTAGCAGATATTGGTGAAGTTGATATTGCGGACCACTACGAAGGCGACCTGCTCGCCCACCTTGGCCCGGCGGATCGCGTCTGCGGCGAGCAGCAGGGCCTGCAGCTCTCGTCCCTGGGCGCGGAACAACGTGAGGCCCTCCTCGGGAGTGACCTCCGCGTCGGCCAGCGCCTTGTCCAGGATTCGGCTAACCGCCGGGTCAATGTCACCGAGAAGCTTTTCGACGGATGTGGCTGCATAAGCAGTGGGTGTCGACATGGTTAACTCCCCTTCAACATAGGCCCTCAATTCAGGTGCTGCTCGGCAGCCAGACCGTCGCCGCCGGCCAGGGCCGCCAGGTAAGAGACCATCTGGGGATCTACGAAGCGTTCGGGTTCTCGGAGCCAGCGTGGGTAGATCGTGAGCCGCTCGCGCAACCGGCAGCCCCGCGATTCGGTCCCGCGCCGCAGCTCGCCAATGCGAGGCCAGGCCGCCTCGGGATTGATGTGATCCATCGTCACCGGGGAGACTCCGCCCCAGTCGTTCAAGCCAGCGTCCAGGTATTCCGCGTACTGCCCGGGACCCCCGAGACTAAGGTTGGGGGGCGCCTGAAGACTCACGTTTCGATCCAGCAGCAGGCGCGCGACCGCCAGGGTGCGCAACATGTCTTCCAGGCTCGGCTCAGGCTGGTTGCGCATGCGAATGTCGGGCTTGGCCCGGAAATTCTGGATAATCACCTCCTGAATGTTATTGTACCGCTCGAAGACGGCCTGGATGGCCAGCAACGAATCCACGCGCTCGGTCCATGTCTCCCCGATGCCGATGAGAATGCCCGTGGTAAAAGGCACGCCCAGCCGGCCGGCGTTCTCCAGCGTCTGCAGGCGTACCTCCGGGTGCTTATCCGGGCAGCTATGATGCGCCATCCCTCTCTCCATAAGTCTGGCGCTGACGTTCTCCAGCATCATCCCCATGCTGGCCGCCACCGGACGCAGCAAAGCCATCTCCTCAATGGAGAGCGTCCCGGGGT
Organism: Terriglobia bacterium; assembly: GCA_965218055.1. Classification (GTDB taxonomy): domain Bacteria; phylum Acidobacteriota; class Terriglobia; order JAJPHL01; family JAPKYU01; genus CBDBKE01. The sequence continues at coordinate 2,114,571 of CBDCKA010000002.1, read as the reverse complement.
TCGCGTGAGGGAGCAGGCCGGTCTGGCGGACGACGAGCTGGCACATATCGCGGAGGTAGGGGATCAACCCGGAGTAGCCCAGGACGGCCAGAGCCTGCCGGGCTTCCGGGTAACGCAGCTCCGGCTTTTCGCCCAAGCTGAACAGAGCTTCCTTACAACCCAGGCGACGGCCCGCCTCGGCCACCTCCAGCACCTCGTCGGGCGTCATCAAGTGCGCCGAAGGGGAGGTAGGGGGCTGGGCAAAGGTGCAATACCCGCAGGTGTCCCGGCAAAGGTTCGTTAACGGGATGAAGACTTTTCTAGAGTAGGTGACAGTGGTTCCCCAAGCGGTCTTGCGCCGCTCCGACGCCAGAGCCATCAGCGCGGCGAATTCCTCGCCCGCCGCACCTCCCAGCGCAACCGCTTCGTCTCGTGCGGGTGGCCGGCCGGTGCGCAGGGCCTCCAGAATTGCCGTCAAGTGCACAGGCATCGGGGTACCCTGTCGAAAGCTGCCGCCAAGGGGACCGACCCGCAGGGTGCCTAGACCAGCCCGCGCATCTGCTCCATGCGGCTGAGAAACCGATCCAACGACTGCCCATCGGGAGAAAAGATTGGATCAAAGAAGAGCTCCTCGACCGCCAAGTCCCGACAGCGGCTGATATCCTCCTTGATCTGGTCCAGGGTGCCGGCAAAGGCCCAACGGTCCTTGCCCAGTGGCTTTTCGGTGATCTCCGGGTGGGCCCGCACCACCATTTTGAGGGCGGAGGGATCTCGCCCCGCAGCTTTCGCCATTTCCTTCACCCCCTGGAACATCTGCCCCATCCCCTCTACGGGTATCCCGACCGGGTTCCAGCCATCGGCATATTTCGCCACGCGCTTCAGGGCGGCTTCGCTAAAGGAACCCATGTAGATGGGCGGGTGCGGTTTTTGCACGGGCTTGGGCTGGATGATGGATTTGGGGACATGGTAAAACTTGCCGTGGAACTCCACCGGATCGGTGGTCCAGATGGCCTTGAGCACTTGGAGGAACTCATCCGCCCTGGCCCCGCGTCCTTTGAAGGTCGCCCCGACCGCATCGTACTCGTCCTTGGACCAGCCCAGCCCCATGCCCAGGCGCAGGCGTCCCTGCGAAAGCACATCCAGGGTCGTAAGCTGGCGTGCCAACATCACCGGGTTGTAATAAGGAATATCCAGGACGCTGGTTCCTAAGCCGATGCGCGTCGTCTTAGCGGCCAAGAAAGTTAACGTCGCCAGCGGGTCGAGAACCTGCTTGTAGATATCGGGAAGGGACCCGTCGGGCGTCCCGGGGTAAGGCGTCTGGGGCTTCAACGGATAGAGGAGCCGCTCGACCACCCACACGCTGTCATAGCCTAGCTCCTCGGCACGCTGGGCAGCCTTGACGACGGCATCCAGGCTGGCAGCCGGTCCCATCTGCGGGAGGCCAAATCCTACTTTCATTGCGTTCTTCCTTTTCGGTGAACTTGATAGGCTCCGCTACCCTGTCACAGGAGGCAGAGCAATTCAACGAAAATCAAGCCCCCCTAGACCAGTCCGCGGATCTGCTCCATGCGGCTGAGAAACCGATCCAACGACTGCGCATCGGGAGAAAGAATCGGATCGAAGAACAGTTCGTGCGCCCCCACATTTCGACAGCCCTGGATATCCTCCTTGATCTGATCCAGGCTGCCGCTAAAGAACCAGCGGTCTTTGCCCAGCGGCTTCTCGGTGACCTGCAGGTTGGCCTTCACCACCAGTTGAACGACGGAGGGATCCCGCCCCTCGGCCTTCGCCATCTCCTTCACACTCTGGAACATCTGTGCCATCCGGTCCGGGGGAAGCTTGTCCGGGATCCAGCCATCGGCAAATTTCGCTATGCGCTTCAGGCCGTTGAGAACAAAAGTCGCCAGGTAGATGGGCGGGAGCGGTTTTTGCACGGGCTTGGGCTGGATGATGGATTTGGGGAGGTGGTAAAACTTCCCGTGGAACTCCGCCGGATCAGTGGTCCAGATAGCTTTCAGCACCTGCAGGAACTCATCCGCCCTCGCCCCACGTTCTTTGAAGGCTGCCCCGACCGCATCGTACTCGTCCTTGGACCAGCCCAGCCCCAAACCGAGCCGCAGCCGCCCTCCGGAGAGGACGTCCAAAGCGGTGAGCTGGCGGGCTAGCATCACCGGGTTGTAGTAAGGCATGACCAAAACACTGGTTCCCAGTCCAATACGAGTCGTCGCGGCCGCAACGAAAGCTAGGGTCGCCAGCGGGTCCAGCACCTGCTTGTAGATGTCCGGTAGGGAGCCATCGGGCGTCGCAGGGAACGGTGTTTGGGGTTTCAGCGGATACAAAAGCCGTTCGAGCGCCCAAACGCTGTCATAGCCTAGCTCCTCCGCACGCTGGGCCGCCTTCACAACAGCATCCCGGCTGGCGCTGGGTCCCATGTGAGGGAGACTGAATCCGACTTTCATCGCACTTCTACTTTTCCGTGGACTGGCAGGCTGTCCTACCCTGCCACAAGGAGTGGAGCGATTCAACGAAAACCAAGCAAGAAACCGCGCCGCTGTTGGGCACGGTACAGCTTGGCCTTCTCAGCGTTGCCGATCAGACACTTCCCCACCCAATGATCTGGGTGGGCACGATTTGGATCACCAGGGCCCGCTGGGGCAGGAGCGTGCCAGATGCGTATTGCAGGTACTTCTCCATGAGAAGCCGCAGGGCCTCCTCGTGCTTCTCCCCTTTCGAGAGGATCTCTGCCCTGCCCCGAACCAGGATGTACCAAAGCTTTCCCCAATCCTCGCCGTATTCGTCAATCACCAGGGCCACGTTCGGATTCCCCCGGATGTGCCGAACTCTGGCAAGCCTCTCCGGAGGCACCTGCTTGGGCTTTTGATCTAGCGCGGTATAGAAGCAGCGGCCGTCGTAGGCGTAACAGATAGGGACAACGTGGGGCTTGCCTTCGTCATCTTGGGTAGCCAGCCGGGCGACCCGAGCCTGCTTCAGTCTTGCCTGGATAGCTTCCTCATTCATGAGTTGCGGTCAGACCCAAAGTTTCCGGTGGAGGCAGTCGCTTATACTGGCGATGGTTATGCCGGAGTATCTGAAATTCGCTGATCTTGTCCAGCCACATGCGCGTCTCGCGGTCGTAGAGAGCCAGAACGTTGGCTAACCAGTAGGGCCGGTTCTCGGCCAGCCAGGCCGCGCGATACTCCTCCCGGATCGCCGTGGAGAAGTCGCGGCCATCCTGGAGCAGGCCATTCATCTGGTTGATGCGGCTCAGCGCCCGGCGCACTAGGCGCCGGTCTTGTTGGTTTTCATAAGCCTCCCGGTACAGATCTGTAATCTGCCGGGCGTAGAGGGCCTTGAAGCCGATGTAGTCCATCCGCCGCGCGGCCAGCCTTAAGTAGTCGAGCAGGTCGCGGTTGCGCCGGGCACGCCAGGCATTCCGCTCGATGATCTCGAGCGCACTCTCTGCTGCCAGGCGGGTCTCGCGCGCCACCGGATGAATCTGTTCGAGCACCTTCCGGTGTTCGGGATCGAAGGGATCGAGCCAGAACAGCCAATTGCGCGCATCGCCCAGGCCCGCCAGGTTGAGCAGCCCATGCACCCGGTTGAGCTGCGCGATGGCCTCGGAAAACGGGCTCCCCTTGGGGTTGCGGAAGAATGCCCAGTCGAAGTGGTTGCGGAATTCCTCGGGGTCGGCCGTGCCCAACTGCCAGGAGGCCGCCGCCCCGTACAGGACCGGATACCAGGTCATGCCGAACAGAGCTTCCCCGTCGTCGTCCCAAGTGGTATTTAAAACACCCAGCGCGCCGAATTTCTGGCCGTCGCGGACGAAATGGCGAATGTTGGGCAGCGCCCTATCCAGGTTGGGGAAGATGCGGTTCCAGTTGTTCACCCCGGGGCACACAAACACATCCAGGTCCGCGTCGCGGAACGGCTTCAGGTAGCGGTCGAAGCTTTCGCGCGGCGAGTAATTCCAGCTCATCACGATCATGTCCTTGGGCAGCTTTGACAACAGCTCGGGGTACTGCAGGGCGATGTCGCCCCAGAACATCAGCCGCTTCTCGTAAGGCGCCAGAATTTGGGTGACACGCTGGATGTGGTTGAAATAGACCTGCCCCAGACCCTCCTTCTTCACCAGATCGAACGACCGGCCCCGTCCCAGCTCGAAGGTTTCATCTGCGCCGATGTGCAGAAACCGGCCGGGAAATAGCGGCACCAGTTCGTCATACAGGGACTTCACCAGGCGGTAAGTCCTCGGGCTGGTGGGTGAGAGCACGTGTCCGTGTGGCACCTCGGCCACCGAAGAATACTTCTCCCACTTCAGCACGTGGTGCAGGTGGCCGAAGGTCTGCTGTTCTGGAACAAGCTCGATGTGGTACCTGCGTGCGTAGGCGACCAGCTGTTTCACTTCGGAGGCGGTCAGCGCGCCTCCGGGCGGGCCGATCAGCGGGTTGCGGCGGTAGGCGAAGGTGTGCTCGATGTAAAACGAGTAGAGGTTGATCTTGTATTCAGCACAGGTGCGCAGTTGCCGCTTGATGTAGTCGATGGTGGGGATGGGGCCGCGGCTCAGGTCGTCGTGCAGGCCGCGCCAGCGCATTGCGGGCCAGTCCGTAATCCGCACCGCCGGAATCTGCTTGCGCGAGATCAGTTGCCGCAGCGTTTGCACGCCGTAAAACAACCCTGCCGACGTCCGCGCCGAGAGGGTCACCCGGCGCGGGCTCACCCGGAGGAGGTAGCCCTCCTCACCAACTACTGCCGGCGCGCCCGCGAGCTTGAGTACGATCTGGGCCCCGGGCCCGGACCCCACCTTGGCTTTGACTCGCGACACAGCGGCGATCTCCTGCTGGAGCAACTGGGCTGCAAAGCGATCGTCGTCGCTGGCCGCTGAAGGCAGCGCGATAGTCAGCGGGGCCCGAAGTAGAAAGCGCCCCGGGCGCTCCTCAAGCAGGCGAGGAGTGGGAATGAGCTTGATCTCGGCCAGGCACGACGTGGCCAGCAACAGCACCGCAGCAATCGAGATGACTTGGCGCTTGGCTTTCCAGCGCATCTTGGCCTCCTTTGTTCTCTAGCACGAACGCGTATTCTACCCTGTCACCTGCATTAACTCCGAACTTTGCCGCCCATTCGTTCCGTATGAGTTACACCCCTGTTCGGGGAGCGCGCCCGAGCAGAGGCAAGTTCGGAGAGGGAAGCGTGACGGGGATCGGGCAGATTCAGTAACGGCGCAGCACGCCGATCAGCCGGCCCTGGATCTGGATGGCTTCGGCCGGAACGATCAGCGGGAGCATTTCCGGGTTGCTTGGTTGCAGGCGCACCTGCCCGTCGGGTTCTCGGAAGAAACGCTTCAGGGTGGCTTCTACACCCTCCACTAGAGCCACGACCACCTCGCCGTTGTGGGCGGCCTGGGTGCGCTCGACCAGAATATAGTCCCCGTCCAGGATATGCTCTTCGATCATCGAGTCGCCCTTGACCTGAAGCACGAAAACTTCCTTCCTTCCGGCAAAATCGGCCAGTGAGATGGTTTCCGGATTCTCCACCGCTTCCAGCGGGCGCCCGGCGGCGATGCGGCCAAGAAGCGGGAGCGTCCCCACTGCAGCGGCCATGTTGCGCTGCTCGCGAGCGCGCTTGCGCGCCTCCTGGTAGTAACGCTGACCAAATTCGATCGAACGGCTCTGGTGCGGCCCACGCACAAGGAAGCCCTTCTGCTCAAGCGTCGAGACGTGCTTGTGCACGGTCGCCAGAGAGGAGACTCCCAGGCCTTCACAGACCTCTTCATAACTGGGACTGTAGCTGTGCTCGCGGATGAAACCGGCGATGAACTCCAGAACCTGCCACTGTCTGCGAGTCAAAGCCATACAGAGCTAGATTAGGCGAATAAAAAGCGAATAGTCAAGTGGGAAAAAAGAATCTCTCCCTTTTTGTGGTTAAATCATCGCAGGCCGATACCGGTGCCCTGGTATTGCTCTCGCGGCCTGCCTTAATGAAACAGGTGGCACTGATCACGGATGGCGCATGCCTGGGAAATCCCGGGCCGGGCGGCTGGGCCTGCCTGCTTCGCTACCGGGGACGCTATCGCGAATTGTGCGGTTCCGAGCCCCATACCACCAACAACCGCATGGAGCTGACAGCAGTGATTGCGGGGCTGAACACGCTGAAAGAGCCCTGCCAAGTCGCCGTCGTCACCGACTCGGAATATGTCCACCGCGGCGTGACGCAGTGGATGCCCAAATGGAAGCAGAACCAGTGGCGAACCTCCGAGAAGACGCCGGTGAAAAACCAGGACCTGTGGAAAGAGCTGGAGCGAAGCATGGCCTCCCACCGGGTGTGCTGGCAATGGGTGAAAGGTCACGCAGAGCATCCCGACAACCTTCGTGCCGACAAGCTGGCCCAAGAGGCCGCACGGCTGCAGATCTCCAGCAACAGCTAGCCCGACAGCCTGCTAAATAACCCTTAGCGGCGCCACAGTAGAGGTACGACAGGCACTGCCGAACAAGCTGTCTAGCACCGTGGAGACCCACCACTCGGCAGTTTACGGTTTGGCACACTGCCCATCAGGCCAGCTTGATCCGCGCCGGAGAAACAACTAACTTCTTAACAGCAAATGCGGAAGCGTAACGCGAACCACCCCATTGTCGCCTGCCTGTTGTCGGACCATCCGCTGGCCTTGGAGGAACTTCAGCACCTGCTTTCCCTGCCTGGTTTTCGGCTGCATCCCGAGCGGATCAAGGGCGGTCTGGCTGCGCAGCAGGTCCGGACTCCCACTGCACGCGCCAAGCTATTTGTGGTGGATAGTCATACCCCCTGGCCGATCACAGAGGCTTTGGTTTCGCGGATCTTGACCCGTCAGCCCGCTGCGCGGGTCCTCGTCGTGGGCGACAAATTCAGCGAACAGATGGCCTTTCGACTGCTACGGCTGCGCGTGAAGGGGTTGCTAACCTACGCGGAACTCCGCCAGCAGTTGGCGCGAGCCATGCAGGCATTAGCTGACGGCGGTTTCTGGCTGACCCGACCGCTGTTGTCAAAATTCGTGGACTCGATCCTTACTGCGGACCACCGCCGGCGCTCGACTGTCGTTCCCGCCGACCTCAGCCAGCGCCAACGGCAGGTTCTGGAAGCTTTGCTGGATAACCTCTCGAACAAAGAGATCGCCAACAAGCTGAACATGTCCGAGCGGACGGCAAAATTCCACGTCTCGAATCTGCTCTCCCGATTTGGCGTACAGCGCCGCGCGGACTTGATCTTGCTTTGCTACGACAGCGGGCTCCGGCGCGCCTAGGCTGTCCTACCGGGCAGGCCTTTTCCCTTGTCCCATAATTGACCTTCCGACCAGTAGTTTTTCCATTCCCTGCCAACGTAGGATCTTCCTGTTCGCCTGGGCCTTGCCGCGACGGCCGACACTTGGCGAGTCTTCCCCCTCCCAGGCGATCCCCCCAAGGAGGGTGCTGAAAAAGTATTTTCTAGTAACCCGTAACGGTTCGTAACTGACTGATTCTACGTTCTGATTTTGGGCTGATGTGCCGCGAACGAATGGTTCGTTCTTCAAGCATTCTGCTAGTTCAGAAGCGGAAATGCGGTCCCGGAATCGGCGGGAGCGTAAGCCATACCAAGAGAGTCATGATGCAACGCCATGAAACAGGGAATCGGGCCACGAGGACAGTCGCTTTGGAGCCAGCGAAATGAACCTACAGACGCAAAGCGACAGTCGCCATGCGGAACGACGGCAACATATCCGCTATCCGGCTAACGGTTCATTGAGACTGCGAAGTGGCGAACAGCAGTACATGGGGATGCCCGTCAATCTCAGTTTGGGCGGGATTCTATTCGTCGCCGAGCCATCATCACCCGAGAGCGCCCTGGGCAGGATGCAGATCAAGGTGCTGGGCTTTGAGGAGCTGCTCTATGTGAGCGTCAAGACTATCCGAACTCACGAAAGATTAGCCGCAGCGGTCTTCCTAAAACCTGGGCCATCGCTGACAAGATGCATGGAGTGGTTCGGGGACAAAGGAAAGGCTTCCAAGCAAGCCAGCACGCAAGGTGATGCTCACCGTTACCCGCGCTTTCCGCTGGAGATTCCTGTCTCTTGTAAATTCCAAGGCAGAACCTTGGAAACCTTCGGTGTAAACATATCGAGGCTGGGTCTTCTTCTGGCTGGATCCGAGCTTCCGGCGGCGGGCTCGCAGGTCGAATTACAATTCTCGCTCGACGGTGGCGAACACATCGAGGTAAAGGGTTTGGTGCGCCACTTTGTGTACGGGTGTGGAGTCACTTTTGTGGAGATACTTCCCGAGGACCGGATACGTCTGATTACCTACCTCGGTAGGCTGAGAAGCCCAGCCTTAGCTACAAGCTAGCTATATAGTTCAACCTCTCCCCCCGTTGCTCAGACTAGTTTCTGAATCGGCGGCCGCGTGATTCTGCGCGATGCGGGCGCATTTCGGGAGGGAATCCGATCTTCAATGGTCGGCCAAACTAGGCCGAAAGGATTGTGCGTGATCCCACTCGACTTTGACAAAAAAATTCCCGGTCGCCCCAAACAAAGGAAAGCCGCACAAAAATATGGGGATTCACCGAACCCCTTGTCACACAAGGTTCGACAGCGTAAGTGCTACCGGCAGTGCGACTGTTGGCTTCAACCACAGGGGGTGGGGGCTGCGTAGTTTAATGGTGCTAGAATGGCAAAAGGCGCCCGTAGCTCAGGTGGACAGAGCATCTGCCTTCTAAGTGGCTACCTCTCCTCTTCTCCTTTCACTCTCTCCCTTATTTTCCATAGCGTTACACCCATTCAGGGACTCTGCTTTCGCTCAGCACATAACCCTTTTTGGCTGTTTGACCTGCATTTCTGACACATTTTTGGCACAGCAGAAGGTTCCTGGCAGCGACTGCCGTGGGCAGATGCTCTGTATTGACCTGCCCCCCTTAAACCGGTCCAGATCCAAAGTTAGGATTTCGGACCAAGGAGGGGCAGGGCATGCCGAGAAAGCGCTACACGGCTGAGCAAATCATCACCAAATTACGCCAAGCCGAAGTCGAGCTCGCACGTGGGCAGACCATGGCCGCCGTCTGTCGCAAGCTCGAGACGAGTGAGCAGACCTACTACCGGTGGCGCAAGGAATACGGGGGCGGGCACGTCGATCACATGAAACGGCTGAAAGCCGGTTCGTTTCAAGCGGATTGTGACGCGCTTTGGGATCGACTCGTTATTGGAGGTGTGAGAGAATAAGGCAGAATGGATTGGAGGAAGCATGAGCGGGGAAATGATTGCAATCCTGGCGGTGGGTGTAACCCCGGCACCCCGGTGATCTGCCCCCGACGATTGGTCCACTTATTATAAGAGAGATCGGGCCTGACTAGTACCCAGTTAACCAGCCTTTTCTGCCGTCTCCTTCAGGACCACCAGCGCGAGCGCCTGATCGGCGACCACCAGCCGCAGCCGGCGGTTTTCCAGCGCCAGGGGCGAGCGCTCTGCCGCTCGGGGTCGTCAGGTCGAGCGCTTCCGACAGGGACACCGGGACACCCCCACCGGCGCGTCTATTCCCGACCCGTCCTCTCTGGAACCGGCACCACCGGCAGCGTGGTGAAGATGCGGTTGCCGGGGTCCATTTCCAGGGCCACGGCGGTGAACAGATCCTCCCCAACCGCATCGCAGCGCACCGACCCCGCGAAGTCGGACGTATCGGTGGCGGGAAAAGCCTGGTCGATGAGCCAGGCCGTCTGCCCGTTGGCCTCCAGAGGGATGCTCGCGGCGTCGAGCAGCACGCCCTCTCGCATCAAGTCGCAGTGCACCAGCCCCGGACTCGATTCCAGGTTGTGGAGCGCGACCCCGGTCGTGATGCCTCCCTCCTGACGGCGCACCGGGAAGAGGACGTCGCTGACGGGCGGGCTGGCTCCCACCCCGGCCACCCCGAGGGCGGGGTGGTCAAAGCGGAGCATCCCGCCGATGGGACGCTCCGAGACCACTTTCACCGATCCCGTCACCAGTTCCCCTCGTCCATGAGTCGAGATCGTGAGCACTCCCAGCGGCTCCATTTCCGTCCGGACCGTCAGAGCGCCGTCCTCGGTGATCTCCAGATCGCCCGTGATGTCCATCACCGATTCGGCGGCAATCGGGTTGCCCTCGGTGTCGTAGAAATAAATAGCGGGACGGGCCGGAGGGATGGCCGTGTGAAAGGGGCTGCGGGGAGGACCGCTCGGCTGGGTCTCCAGGTTCACGAACACCAGATCGGTGATCCAGGCCGTCCCGTTGGCAAAATGCGCAAAGTCCAGAGTTGTCGCCTCGGCCCGGCCCCGGTTCACCTCCACGACCGAAAGCGTGTTGAAGATGCGCTGGGCGGCATCCATCTCCACGGCGATGGCGGTGAACCGTCCCCTGCCGGGCGCGGTGCAGCGCACCGACCCCAGGAAGGCGGACGTGTCGGTCGCGGTGAACGTGTCTTCGATGAACCAGGACGCCTGCCCGTTGGCCTCCAGAGGGATCGCCGTTTCTTCGAGCACAACGCCCCCGCTCATCAATCGGCACCGCACCCCCATCGCTTCCGCCCCCAGGTTATGCAGGGCCGCCGCCGTGCGGATGCCTCCCTCCTGGCTGTGGGCCGGGAAGAGGACATCCCGGACGGGTGGGCTGGTTCCTACCCCGGCCACCCCGATCTCTGGGACGCCATAGCGCACGCCGCCGCCGATGGGACCGTCCGAGAGGACCTTCACCGATCCCGACACCAGCTCGCCTTGCCCGTGGGTTGAAATCGTGAGTTCCCCCAGCGGCTCCATCGCCGTCCGGACGGTCAGGCCTCCGTCCTCGGTGACCTCCAGATCGACCGTCACGTCCACCACCGATTCGGGGTCAATGAGATGGCCCCCTCGATCGTAAAAGTAGATTGCGGGCCGGATCGGATGGGGGGACACATTCACGAACACGAAGTCGGAGATGATGCCGGTCCCATTGGCGAAATGCGCAAAGTCCAGGGTAGACACTTCCGCCGCCATCGGCGTCGCCTCGGCCCGGTTGGAAGCCCGACCCCTGCCTATCCGGTTCACCGCCCGCACCTCGAAGACGTAGGCCGTGCCGTTGACGAGTCCGCTGACCCTATGGGTGGTTTGGGTGGAACCGATGGATGTCCAGGGGTTCTTCCTGTTGATCCGGACTTCGTAATCCGTAATCGCAGAGCCGCCGTCGTCCTCCGGCGCGGCCCAGATCAGAGTGACCGCCTCACCTTCGCCCTTCGCCTGCAGATTCGTGGGCGCGCCCGGCACCGTTTGGCGCGGGCCGCCGCCACCTCCACCTCCAGGGCCATCCCCGCCGCCCGGGCCGGGAGGTGGCGGCGGTGGTGGTGGCGTCCGACCACAGTTATCCCCCGTGTAGGTAATGCTCGCCAACCAGGCCTGAAAGGCGGTATCGCTTGGCGCGCACAAACCGGTGCCCGATACGTCCAGGAAGTTCAGGTTTTTGTTTTGCCTCAACTCCTTTTGAAGCGGCCCTTCCACCCCCGGGTTTCCAGAGAGATCCAACCGCTGGAGTTTGTCCAAGCCGAGCAGCCCGTTCGGGGCTTCCCCGATCAACCCATTGCCGGGGAGATTCAATTCCGTGACTTCACCGGCAGAGTTGGTGATGACCCCGAACCACTCCGCGAGCGGCTGGGTGTAGTCCAACCAGTTCGTCTTGTCCGTCCAGTTCCAGCCGTTGGTCGCGTCGTAGAACGACACCAGCGCCCCCCGGTTCACCACCGGGATCAACGCGGACGGAATTTCCCCGATCATCGGGTTTCTCCAGAGCGTCAACACCTTCAGGCTGGTTGACGTCCCCAACTCGGCAGGGATCGGCCCGCTCAAGTTGTTCGAGGAGAGATACAGGATCTCGAGGTTGTTCAACTGCCCCAACGCGGCAGGGATCGTCCCCGTCAATTTGTTCCCGTAGAGACTCAGGTGGGTGAGGTTGGTCAACTGCCCCAACTCGGCAGGGATCCCCCCCGTCAATTGGTTACTGTAGAGACTCAGGCGGGTGAGGGCGATCAGATTCCCCAACTCGGCAGGGATCGGCCCCGTCAATCCAGCCCAGGAGGCATCCAGGCGGGTGAGGCTGGTCAGCTTCCCCAACTCGGGAGGGATCGGCCTCCCCAATGGGTTCCCGTCGAGAATCAGGCGGGTGAGGTTGGTCAGATTCCCCAACTCTTCAGGGATCCCCCCCGTCAATTGGTTCCAGGAGGCAGTCAGTTGGGTGAGGTTGGTCAGATTCCCCAACTCTTCAGGGATCGTCCCCGTCAATTTGTTACTGTAGAGACTCAGGCGGGTGACGCGGGTCAACTGCTCTAATTCAGGAGGGAGCGTCCCACTCAAGTTGTTCTCGGCGAGATTCACTCGTATGACTCGACCGTTGCTGCTGGTGTTGACCCCGCGCCACGACGAGAGCGGCTGGCTGTCATCCAACCAGTTATCGTTGTTCGTCCAGTTCGCGCCGTCTGTCGCGTTGTAAAGCGCCACCAAGGCCGCCTTATCGGTCGCCACGGTCGCATCGGTGTCGATGATGGTCACCGCCGCCGAGTTCGGACTGCCCGCCGCCACCGACGAGGGCAGCGCGCCCAGCGCCACCGTGAACGTCTCGTCGTAGATGTCCTCGTCCTCGTTCGCCATGACAAAGCCGGTCCCGATGGTCTCCCCGGCGGCGACCGTGATGCTCGCGAGCGCTGTGTAGTCGCCATCCTCGGCCGTGCCCTTCGAAAACGTCAGCGGGATCGTCACCGCGTTCGACAGCGCCTCCGACAGTTGCACCGTCACCACCACCTCATTGCCTTCCGAGACCGTCGGCGAAGCCTCAAGACTCACCGCCGGGGTGGCGGCCGCCGCCGTCGGCGTGCCGCTGCCGTCGGCCCAGGGGCCGGCGCCGATGGCGTTCACCGCGCGCACCGACACGTCGTAGGCGGTGCCGTTGACCAGGCTCGAGATCGTGTGCGACGCCGTCGTGCCGGAGTGGCCCGCGTCCGTCCAGTCGCTCGCGGTCGACACCTTGTACGCCACGTCGTAGCCCGTGACCGCCGAGCCACCGTCGGTCGCCGGCGCCGCCCACGTCACGGCGAGCCGCTGGTTGCCCGGCGTGACCGCAAGCGACCCGACCGCGCCGGGAACCGAGGACGCGATCGTCCCCCGCGTCACGGTCACGGTGTAGGTCCGCTCGGAGTTGTCTGCCGTCAGCAGCAGGACCTCGATGACCCTGGCGGCGTCGGTCGCCAGCGCGATGGCCTGGCTGGTGGCGCCGCTTGCGACGCTCACATCGTTCACCGTGAGTAGGTCGACGCCGGGGCTGGCGGCGGCCGTCGGCGTGACCGTGACGCTGGCGACATTGGCCGGCACGCTCGCCGTGTAGGTCTCCGTGGTGGGGGAAAAGGACGGCTGCAGCGTCACCGTGGCCCCGCCGCCCGTCACCACCAATGCGCTCAGCGTCGGGCGCGCGGCTAGCTGCGCATTCGCCAAGGAGGGCGCGAGCAGGCACAGCGCGCCGAGGACGAGGACCGCCAGCGCGGCGGGCAGCGCGGCAAGGCGGCGGGGCCAAGACGCAAGACGGGAGAAGGGGTTGCGGCGGCGCGGGGTCGGCTGGCCCGCCGCGGACGGTTCAGCCGGTGCGGATGCGGCGCCCGGCCCCCGAGGCCCGGCGCTCATCGCGCACACCAAACCGCTTCGGCTCTCGGCTCTCGGCTCTTATGATGCTGTCACCGGACCGCATTGCTTTTGTCAAGCCTTTTTTCGAGACATTCATAACTTTCTCTCCAATCCGTTCGGCCCATATTCTCCTGGGTCCGGCGTTAGCTGGCCTTGACCCGCCCGCTGATGGCCTCGCGCAATCCTTCCAGCAGCCCTTCCAGCTTGGCTTGGCTATGCTCCAGCCGTCCCACTCGGTCCCCCAGTTGCTTCATGGCGTCTCGCAACTGGCTGATGTCCTCTCTCAACCGCGTTTCCATCTGCGCCATGTCTTGCCGCATGTCCTGCCGAAGCCCGCGATTGCCGGTCTGGATCAACCCACCCAAGGTCGCTCCCACCGCCAGCACCGCAACCAAGACGCTGATTAGCTCAACACTCATGCTTCCTCCCAATCCGTTCGTTCCATTCTCTCACGCCCCCTGAGCAAGAGTCAATCCAAAGCCGGCCGCCAACCCTCCAAGGTTCACAGGCTGCTAAGGAATCGTGCAGGGTGTGGCCAGCGAAGTGCTGTGGCGACAGTTGTTTTGCCGTGGGTCGGGTTGCGGGGCGATGTTCTACATCTGCAATTCCTGCTACCGGGGGCAGGTCTACTGCGGGGAGAGGTGCCAACAGAAAGCGCGGCGGCAACAGCGGCGGCTTGCCAACCGGCGCTACCAGCAAAGCGAGGAAGCCCGGCTCGATCACCGCGACCGCCAACGGGACTACCGGCAACGCTGCCGCCTGAGGCGCGTGACAGATCACACTTCCGCCGGCAATGGCCGATCGGGCAAGATCGGGGAGCCATCAAGGGAAACGGGAATGAGCGCTTCATTGACGAAGAGATTGCAAGACAGGCCCCGGTGGGAGCGGCTGCCAAGCGCCCTCCGGCCGGTCTGCATCCTGTGCGGGCGTGGGGGGCGTGTTGGCGTGAGGAGAATCGGCCCGGAGAGGTAGAAACCATGATTCGAGAAGAGAACGAAGGGGGCGAGAAGTATCTGACGGTCGAAACCGAGGACGATTTTCACGAGGCTTTGAACCGTGGGCTCGCGGTTGAACTGACGTGGGAACTCGGAGAGCAGATCGGTTTGATGGTCGAGGACGGGGGCGGCGTGGAAAGCAGCTGTGTCGGCGAAATTCAGGTACCTATACAGGCGCCGGTACAAGGTCAGCGGGCGAGGGGAACTCGTAGCTGGCCAGAGCTAAGTCTCGTCTGCTACGTGGCGCGGTAGCAGATCTGCTGCGTAGACCTACTGTAGGGAAGACCTGGTAGAGTTCGATGATCCAGCGCACCAGTACAGCTCCTTGCCCTTGCCGAACAACTTCCGCCCGCTCCGCCATGGCGAGAATGCGGCGGATATCATGGCAAAAATCCCCCTTGGCTCCGAGCACCAGCCCCGTCTCCCGCCGCTGCGGATCTTTCGCCTGCCACGACAATACCTGAACGGGTCTCGTCGCCACGCACTTGGAGCGGAACCCCTCAATGGGGCGGCCGATACGGTGACAAGCAGGCCCGGGAAGACCGCATCTGCCTTTTCCCTTCTCCGGCTACCAGTCCCAGTCGAAGGATCCCTCTGGCTCTCGCCTTCATGCGCAACCCGGCTGAAGAAGTGAAGGAGGCCGCATTTCCCTGGCCTACGGACCCTCCTCGGCGACCACAATCGGCCGGCCATCGTCCAGATAATAGCCGGCTCCGACCAGGATCGGCAGGCCATAGGCCACAACCCTCTTGACGAAAGTCACCTTGCGCTGCAGCTTCCCGGTGGGCTGCAGCTTCTCGGTGGAGGGATTGCGCGTCGAGTAGTACAGGAAGGTTTCACCGAACGCGTTGCCGACGCTCACCACATCCCGGCCGCCGAAGGGTCCGTCCAGATAGTCGTTCAACTCGGGAGCAATGACGCCATACCACTGGCTGTAGGGATCGCCGCTGAACAGCGTGTAGCCGTAGGTATCCAGGCCGAACACGCAGATCGAGCCGTTCCTCCAGCGCAGATCGCTTAACAGCGCCCGGGTGGCGAAGTACCCATGCGATTCAAGCTCCATTGCTGCGCAACGGACAAATTCCTTCAGCCTCTCGCTGGAAGGCGCGGCCTCGAGCCCCAGGGCGTTGACCTCTTCGCTCCTGCAGGTGCCAGGAATGTCGCGGCGGTAGATCCCCGCGCCGATCGCGGCCAAGTGCCCTTCCCAGTCGATGCCCTTGATGTAGGAAGCCTTCGGCTCATCCCTGCCCGTCGCTGGATTTGTAAATGAGTAGTAGAGCCATCCGTCACCGAAGCTGCTTACGATACGATGCTGTTCCTTGTAGTAGTCGTTGCCGAAGGCGTCGATCAGCAGTCCTAATGATGATCCTTCCCTCGACCGGGCGGGCGGGAAGACGAAGAGTCGCGCTTGATCGCTCATCGGTGTCGCTTCGGAGACGAAGACATAGATTGGGCCGCTTTTCCAACGCTCGTCCTCGTTAAAGGCTCTGCGGGCCTCCTCAAATCCTGCTTCCTGGACGAACTCGTAGGCGCATTGAACGAACGCCTGAACGTCCTCGCGCGTGCGCACCGCGCTAGCGGTGACGGAGCGATCCGCGCAAGACAGCGGTTCGGCGCCTCCCTTGGCAACGAGAGCCGGCACGGCGAACATTAAGGTTAGGGAAATCAGGAGTGGGAAGAGATTACGTTTCATCATTTGGAATATTACATCAAGATCAACCCTCCTTTTTTGATGACATCAGCGGCGCGAGTAGGTGCGTCTTGGAACACGCCTCTATTCGCCCGCCGGGGAGGGTCGCTCCCGTCTCAAAAGTCCCTACGGGAAGGCTGCAAAAAGGCCCACCGGCGGCGCTGACGCGCCGGAGATAGACATGACATGCAACGTAATGCTCTCGCCCGGGTCAATGTTCTCCAGCACACGATCTGGCCGTCGATCGCCATCCTGGCAAGTTCCATCTTCGGCCTGCTCTACAAGGCCGCCACGGAGGGAGGGAAAGCAGGTCCGCCTTGGCCCGGCCTTACTGAGCTAGATCACCGTCCAGATAATAGCCGGAGCCGACCAGGATCGGCAGGCCATAGGCCACGACCCTCTTGACGAAAGTCACCTTCCGCTGCAGCTTCCCGGTCGAGGGATTGCGCGTCGAGTAGTACAGGAAGGTTTCGCCGAACGCGTTGCCGACGCTCACCACATCCCGGCCGCCGAAGGGTCCGTCCGGATAGTCGTTCAACTCGGGAGCAATGACGCCATACCACTGGCTGTAGGGATCGCCGCTGAACAGCGTGTAGCCGTAGGTATCCAGGCCGAACACGTAGATCGAGCGGCTCCTCCAGCGCGGATCGCTTGACAGCGCCCGGGTGGCGAAGTATCCATGCGATTCAAGCTCCATCGCGGCGCAACGCACAAACTCCTTTAACCTCTCGCTGGAAGGATCCCCCTCGAGCCCCAGGGCGTTAACCTCTTCGCTCTCGCAGGTGCCGGGAATGTCGCGGCGGTAGATGCCTGCGCCGATCGCGGCCGGGTTTCCTTCCCAGTCGATTTTCTTGACGTAGGAAGCCTTCGGTTCCTCCCTGTCGGTCGCTGGGTTTCTGAAGGCGTAGTAGATCCAGCCTTCATCGACGGCGCTCATGACGCGATACAGTTCCACGTAGTAGTCGCCGAAGGCGTCGATCAACGCGCCCCAGGGTTCCCCTTCCCTCGACGGATCGGGCGGGAAGATGAAAGCTCGGGCGTCCAACTTCATTTCTGTCACTTCGTCGACGAAGACATAAATCGGGCCGCTTCTCCAGCGCTCGTCCTCGTGGAAGGCCCGGCGGGCCTCTGCAAAGCCCACTTCCTGGGCGAACTCGTAGGCGCATTGAACGAACGATTTGACGTCCTCCGTTGTGCGCACGGCACGGGCGGTGACGGAGCGATCCGCGCAAGACAGAGGTTCAGCGGCGCCGAAAGCCTGCGGCGCGGCGCACACTATGACTGATAGAATCAGAAATGAAGAGAGGCTATATTTCATCACAATAAAAATGCTAGCACAAACTTAAGTAAACCGGAATCAGTTTTTTGGCTGTCAAGGGCGGAGTAAAACTAGACCACTCTGGCGCAGTAAAAGTATGACCTGCCTGGCGATTTCCGGACCAGCTGAAGCCTGAGAGAATGGCGCCCTCGGAGAAACGAGGGAGCCATGAAGAAGACCCGGTTTACCGAAGAGCAGATGGTGACGATCCTCCGCGAGGCCGATCAGCGGCCCGTTCCGGAGGTGGCCAAAAAGAACGGCGTCAGCGCCCAGACGCTCTACGCCTGGCGGAAACACTTCGGCACGTTGGAGCCCGCCGATGTGAAGCGGCTGCGGCAGCTCGAGCAGGAGAACGGCCGGCTGAAAAAGATGGTGGCCGATCGAGATCTGGAGATCGACGTGCTCAAGGAGATCACCCGAAAAAAATGGTAGGCGCACGCGTGCGCCGGCCGCAGGTCGCGTATGCACGTGCACGCGGTCTGTCGGGTCGCCGCGCGTGCGCCTTGCTCTCCGTCGCACGGTCCACGCTGGGCTACCAGTCGCGGCTGGTCGACCGGGATGCCCCGGCGCTGGCCGCGATGCGTCGTCTGGCGGCGCAGTATCCGCGGTACGGCTATCGCCGGATTCGGATTTTCCTAAAACGCGAAGGGCACACGATGAGCACGGACCGGACCCATCGCCTCTGGCGCCAGGCGGGGTTGCAGGTGCCTCGGCGGCGGCCGCGGCGCCGGGTCGCCCTGAGCCGGCCCCGCCCGGTGCCCGCCACTGCGGTCAATCACGTCTGGGCGTACGACTTCGTGTTCGACACCTGCGCGAATGGGCAGACGCTCAAGTGCCTCACCGTCGTCGACGAATGGACCCGCGAGTCACTCGCGATCGACGTGGCCGGCGGCATTCGGTCCGGGCGCGTTATCGAGGTGCTCACGCAGCTCGTGAGCGTCCACGGAGCCCCACGTTACCTCCGGTCCGACAACGGCCCCGAGTTTGTCGCGGGTGCGATTCTCCGGTGGCTGCTCCAGGCGCAGATCGAAACCGCGCTCATCGAGCCGGGGAAGCCGTGGCAGAATGCGACCGACGAATCGTTCAACGGGAAGTTCCGCGACGAGTATCTGAGCCTGCAGTGGTTTCGGAACCGCGTGGACGCGAAGGTGGGGATCGAGCAATGGCGACGGCACTACAACGACGTGCGACCGCACTCGAGCCTTGGCTATCTGACGCCAGCCGAGTTCAAAGCGCAGCTCCGTGCTGGCTCGGATGACGGTGGGCGCTCGCCGGCGATGCCGGCTCACGCTGACCAAGAAGAACACGAGAGCGACTTAACCATGCCGACTGGCCCTGTTCTCCAGTAATCGGTGGTCCGAAGAAAGCCGGCAGGTCAACCCGGCCGAGGATTTCTAAGCTGATAAGGAACTGTCTAGACATTGCTGCGGGCTAGTGGATCACAATATCATGCGGACATTGTTGCGGACATTCCAGTGGTCTAATATAGCCGCTATTGACTACTTATCTATCTGTTATATAATGTATTGTATCGGCAATAGAGGCGGTTATGATAGCGGACATAGAGCTGGAAGATCGAGGCGAGATCGTCTCCCTTATGGAGCCTCTGCTGATCAGCCAGGGCTCCCGGCACCGGGGGGCGATTACCGACCTCGCATTCGATCTCACACAGAAAACCGCTGGTTTTCGTCGGAGTCTGCCCCCAAGTTTGTTGGCCTCGCTCGCCGATTTGGTGCGGGCCATGAACTGTTACTATTCCAACCTCATTGAGGGACATGACACGCATCCGGTGGAAATCGAAAGGGCGCTCAAAAACGAGTACAGCCAGGATGCCCGCAAACGCAACCTGCAGTTCGAAGCCAAGGCGCATATCTCCGTTCAGCAATGGATCGATGCTGGTGGCCTGCGAAGGGGCCACTCCATCAGAGCCGAAGGGATATGTGAAATCCACCGTCGTTTTTGCGAGTTGCTGCCCGAGGATCTCCTCTGGGTCGAAGAACCGGTTACCAACGAGCGCATCCGCCTTGTACGGGGTGAGTTGAGGAAGCGTGACATTCGGGTAGGAGGCCATCTCGCCATCAGCCCCGGCGCCGTACCGCGCTTTCTGAAACGCTTCGAGGAGATTTACGGGAGTATCGGCAGGACCGAGTTGGTTATCTCAACGGCGGCGGCCCACCATCGGCTGCTATGGATTCACCCGTTCCTGGATGGCAATGGCCGAGTGGCGCGGCTGATGTCGCATAGTATGTTGCTGGAGCTGCTTGATACCGGTGCGGTCTGGTCAGTCGCACGAGGTCTTGCCCGCAACGTCGAGCAGTACAAAACCCATCTTGCCAACTGCGATCTGACACGCCGCAACGATCTGGACGGGCGAGGCACCTTAAGTGAAGAAGCCATTGCTGAGTTTACTCGGTTCTTTCTAAGCGTCTGCATTGACCAAGTATCCTTCATGGAGGGCTTGGTTCAGCCAGACCGCCTCCGCACCCGAATTCTGTTGTGGGCCGAAGAGGAAATCAGGCTGGGAAGCCTACCTCTAAAATCCGGCAGTATTCTGGAAGCAGTCCTCTACCGCGGGGAACTGCCCCGCGGAGACGCCGCCACTGTTGTCGGCACAGGTGAGCGGCAAGCCCGCCGCATTGTCTCGGCTCTGGTGGATAAGGGAGTGCTGGTTTCCGAAAGCCCTCGCGCGCCACTACGCCTCACGTTCCCCGCAACGCTAGCCTGGCGGTGGATGCCCGGATTATTTCCGGAGAAAGCTCCGTAGATATTTTGACCGGAGGGCTCTTTCACTCCTGCTGTGCCAAATATGTGTCAGAAATGCAGGTCAAACAGCCAAAAAGGGTTATGTGCTGAGCGAAAGCAGAGTCCCTGAATGGGTGTAAAGCTATGGAAAAGAAGGGAGAGAGTGAAAGGAGAAGAAGAGAGGTAGCAGGGAGACGGCAGCAAAATTAGCGCCGATCAGCTCAACCGCATCAACGACGTGCTGCTCCATCTGGACCAAGCTCAAGCACCCGGTGATCTCGATTTGCCGGGCTATCGTCTCCACCCGCTCAAGGGCGACCTGAAGGGCTACTGGAGCGTGATGATCTCCGGCAATTGGCGTATCGTTTTCCGCTTTGAGGACGGCGATGCCTACGAGGTCGATCTAGCCGACTACCACTAGAAGAAAGGAGCAAGAGCCATGCCCATGAAGAACCCGCCGTATCCAGGCTGCTCGATCAAGGACGCCTGTTTGGAGCCGCTGGGTCTCAATATAACCGAAGGTGCGAAGGTCTTGGGCGTCACCCGCAACACGCTCTCGCGCGTGATCAATGGGAAAAACGGAATCTCCCCTGATATGGCGATCCGCCTGGAGAAGGCCGGATGGTCCAACGCCGACCATTGGCTGCGCCTGCAAACAGCCTACGAGCTGGCCCAAGCTCGCAAGGATCAGGACCGCATCAAGGTGGAGCGCCACGAGCCGCAGCCGGCGGCGTAGGAGCTACTCGTGTACACGACTGGATAATCTGTCCCTGAACAGCCGTGCAATGCTGACCGGTGTCTCAGTTTGAAGTTCTCTTCTTGTAAAGGATCGCGCTTTCCTGTGCTTTTAATTGAACAGCAAATACATGAACACGACACTGCTGATCCACGCAATGAGGGCAAAGATGAAGACATTGAGCCTCGTTTTGAGGCCAAACAGCACAAATTGTCCTGGATAAACCGTAATGACGGCCAATAAGTAGCCGAGATTGCCCACGGCATATAACCATGCAGTGAAAAGTGGTTCTCCTCTCGAAAGAGTATAGAAAAAAGCGCTGAGTGGATAGAGCAAAGCGATCCAGTTCCAGAGAGGACACTTCTTCGGGTTCACTGCCATTACTCCACCAGAATCGCGCCAAGTTCCAGCATGCCTATCATTGAGCAGGTTTCAGTATGCCACGATTCGGCCCCGGTCGTCAGGCCCCAAATTTCAAACTGAGGCACTACCCGATTACGGCCATGTCTCCCCATCTCCACCGGTATAATGGTGGCCTCTTTTATGAGCGGTCCGGGCCTGGGATCTAGCCATAAAACACGGAAGGAAAGCCATGATCCGCAAGAAATGGAGCGGCGGCGAGACGGTGCTCTCGGTCGAAACCGAGGATGAATTTTGGAAGGCGCTTACCACAAGTGAAGCGGTGGAATTGACGTGGGAGTTGGGGGAGAAGATCGGTTTGATGGAAGATGACACGATTTCCGTGGCCGAAGCGGAAGCCGCGAGGAACGATCCGAGCGACTAGGAACGGAGGCCCAGGATCAAGCCTGAAGCTCCGCAGCGCTTTATATTTTATTTGATATCTTCCCAATATCATAAAATAGCACCCCACCCGCAGGCACAGGTATACTCAGATTTCGAAGCAGCGGCAGCCAGCCTACCCTTTGGAGCCACGCATGCGCGTGATCCCCTACAGGGGCTGGGGTGTGAACGCGATCTGGAAGAGGCAGCAGCAGGCGCGGGAACGGCAGCGCGGCCCGGAGCGAGACTTTGGCCCCAGCCGCTAGGTTGGGTCTTGCTTGAAGGCGTGAAAGAATAGGCCGAACGGATTGGAGGAAGCATGAGCGTTGAGCTCATCAGCGTCTTGGTTGCGGTGCTGGCAATAGGGGCAGCCTTGGCCGGGCTGATCCTGACCAGCAATCGCGGGTTGCGGCAGGACATACGGCTGCTCGCGATGGTGGCCTTGTTAGCAGCAGGTTGTACGCCAAATCAGCCGACGATTCCAGACGATGTGTCATATTCGATCATCGATTCAACTGCCAGAGCGGGCATCAAACGCAGCCTCGACGTTCGGTTGAACAAAAGAGTTGCTGAAGACACTCTTCACGCTATTGCCCTCAAGCTGAAATCTCAGGACTCGCGGGACTACGACCGCACATTTATAACCTACTATCTTCCGGGCATGACAGTTGGTTCTGGAGCCTGGGCAACAACCCATTTCACTCCCGATCTCGAAGTGAAAATATTGGGCCTCTCGACCAAAGAAGAAAAGAAACTCTCGACTGCACCTGCGCCAGCGAAACGCGAAATGGTCGGGCGGTGGCTTGATGAAATCCCTTATGCGAGCAGTCGCATCACGATCTTCCATGAAGGTGGAAAGCTGTACGTCGAACGGAAGTTTACAGATGGGAGCAGCCTCAAGAAAGAGTTGGTCGAAAAGCGGTCGCCGCTGGGTCGTCGCTTCGATCAGGTCGGCGGTGCCACGGCTGAGGATCATTGGATCCTAGACTCTCGCGGGAACCTGCAGCTGCACGACAATGATGGGCTGATTAGGACAGCCAAGAGATGATTGGAAATAGCGCAGTCCGGGTTGATCCTGACCGGCAATCGCGGGCTCCGGCAGGACATGCGCCAGGACATCAAAGACTTGCTTGGCGAAGTTGGCGAACTGCGCGAGCGCATGGCGCACCTGGAGGGATTGTTGGAAGGCTTGCGCGAGGCCATCACCGGACGGGTCAAGGCCAGCTAGGGTCGAGCGCAGTATGAATCTCCGCCGATATTTTTTCACCCTACTTGTCGTCTTGCCCCTGTCTGGCCCTCTGAGTGCGCAGGATGCTGACAAAGACGGTGAGTTCTTTGTCGGCTTTGCTGGATCAGCCGTTTTTCCATACGACCCGAAGGGCCTATCAGGAATCGGCCTTGGCGGACCGGGGAACAATTTTGAAGTGGGCGGCGGTTTTACAGCGGCCTTCGGCTACGCCTTTAAAGAGGGCTTCTCGACCGAGATTGAATGGGGGCACCAGAGAGTCGGTATCGGCAACAAGCTCCCTTTCGGCAATCTTCCCCAGACCAATTTCGGTGGGTTGATCTGGACAGGTTCTGAAAGTTCTGAAGGCTTTGAAATCCCCTCTCCTCCCTCTATCACCATAGAAAGCAACGGAGCAATCAAGACCCAGTCCCTCATGGGCAATGTCTACTACCGCTATCCCAAATGGCGAGTGAGTCCCTACGCCGGTTTCGGCCTGGGAGCTTTCTTCCACGATAGAACTGTCACCTCTACTATCTCCTTTGAGCCGTTCCCCCACCTCCCCGACGAACTCTTCCTCGGCTTTCCCGGCGGACCCCTCACAGTCACATACGGGGATTCTCGTTTTGCCTATCAGATCATGGGAGGTCTCTCGGTTCGGGTCTACAAGCGCGTGGAGTTCCGCTTTGGCTATCGCTTTCGCTCAAGCCGAGGGGAGCCGATCGATGCCGACCAAATTGAGGCAGGCGTCCGATTCCGGTTTTGATTTCTCTGTCGCTTTCTCTGGTTGTGATGAGTGGTATCCCTGTCTTGTCTGACGGGCGTGAGAGAATGAAAGGCTATGCAGCAGCGTCAACACAGCGAGTTGGTTCCGATCGGTGATAGTCGTCGCCGATCTGGACGGGCCGGTCAAGGCGATCCGCGAAACCCCACCACCGGCGCGGCGGGGCTTCACCCAGGCCGATCAAGTGAACCTGCTTGTTTCGGCCAGCGAAGCGGACCCCGATCTCGGCTTCATGGCGCGGATGATGGCGCTGTGCTCACTACCCCGAAGCAACCCCGGCAACCGGCATCAGTACAAGCGCGTCAACGGCCCCTTCACGCTCTACATGAACGCGGTCGGTGGCGGTAAGCTCCCCTTCGGCAACCTCCCACGCCTCTTGCTGGCCTGGATATCGACCGAAGCGGTGAAGACCGGAAGCCGCGAGTTGGTTCTAGGGAAATCTCTGGCCGACTTCATGCTGTCCCTGGGTGTCTACAGCAGCAGCGGCGGGCGCGGCGGCGTTCAAACCCGGCTCCGCAACCAGATGAATCGGCTCTTTGGCTGCACCGTCTCGCTGATCTACGAGGATGAGTCAGGCTTTGCGCGGGTCACTTCACCGGTGGCGGACAAGCACGAGTTCTGGTGGAACGAGCGCAAGCCCGGTGAGCGGGTGCCGTGGGACAGCAAGATCCACCTCGGTGAGTCGTTCTTCAACGAAATCATCAATCATCCGGTGCCCCTCGACCTGAACACCCTCACGGCCCTCAAGCGGTCCTCCCTGGGCCTCGACCTTTACTTGTGTCTGGTCTACCGAACCTTCACGCTTCGCGCTCCGCAGCGGCTCTCCTGGCGGCAGATCTACCGGCAATTTGGGATGACGCCGGACAAGGATACTGTCAAGTTAAGCAGTTTGGCGGCATTCTCGCCGCCCGCCGCCACCGCTAAGTCATTGATTCTCAGTCTCTGATCCAGCAGAATCCTTCCGCAAAACGGGCAGATTCTGCTCAACTCGACAGTACCACTGAAACACCCCGTGGGAAGGCCCACCAAGAAACCGCTGGTCGAGTACAAGGGGTTCTTGTACCAGGCAGCCGGTTGGAAGACGGCTCGAAGGGTGGTGGCGAAAGTAGAGCATCATTCCGGGGAGTTGTTCCCGCGAGTGGGGTTCATTGTAACGAATCTGACGCTGCCGAATCGGGCGGTGGTGCGGTTCTATAACAAGCGCGGCACCGCAGAACAGTGGCTCAAGGAAGGCAAGCAGGCGGTGAAGATGACGCGGCTCAGTTGCCACAAGTTCCGATCTAACGAGGTACGGCTTTGGCTGACGATCATCGCCTACAACCTGGGCAACCTATGGCGACGGCTAGTGCTGCCACAGAGAATCGAGAAGTGGTCCTTGACGAGCCTCCAGCAGCGGCTGGTGAAAACCGGAGGACGGCTCGTAAAACACGCACGGTACTACTGGCTCCTGCTGGCCGAGGGCCATTTGACCCGACGGCTGTTTGCCAGCATGCTGGGGCGGATCGATGGATTGGCACTCCCGTCGGGATAGCCTGGGCTACGGCACACAAGAAAACGATGCCGCTATCCCCCAGGTATGGAGAGTTGTCTGAAAAAGCTGGGTTTGGATGCTGATTGGACGGTTTTAGGGGACCCCGAAAGGGACGCTCGGAGCCGATGGTCCTCTCGGAGAAAACATTGTACTCGGTGGGACGCAGATGGGTGTATGTTTTCAATCGCCGGAAGGCCAAAAAGGAAATTCCGGCTTTGCCAGCACCCAAGACGCGAAGAGTTCGCGGAGGTGCTGTGGCCTAGTTTATTGGCCGTATTTACAAGGAGGCCATGGTCATCTGAGCTTGAGCCGACAGGGTGGCTGGCGTAGAATCTTGAGCCGAGTGTAAGAGTTTTTCCGTTCGGGTAACGGAAACGATGTAGAAGTAGAAACCGAATGAGAAAGCGAAGGTTCATCCCATCGAATTCTGGGTGAGGCTGTGAAGACCTACCGTCACCCAGTGTTTAATTGAACAAATAGGCAAGGGAGCAAGCATGGAAATCAAACGCATTACACCGGAACAAGCCAAGGAGCTGCTCGATTCCAATACTGGATACATCTACCTGGATGTGCGAACCGTCCCGGAGTTTGAGGCGGGACACGTACCGGGGGCCAAAAACGTTCCCGTCGTGGAACCGGACCCGTTCGGGCGCATGCAGTTCAATCCCCGATTTGTGGAGATCGTGGAGGCCAATGTTGGCAAGGACGTGAAATGTATTACTGGTTGCCAGAAAGGAGGCCGCTCCATGAAAGCGGCCGAGGTCTTGCTACAGGCCGGGTTCGCCAACATCCTAGATATGCGCGGCGGATTCGGTGGAGAAACCGATGAGATGGGGCAGTTAACTTTCCCGGGCTGGGCTCCCCGTGGTCTTCCGACGACCAGGGAGAGTGCTGTTGAAGATCGCTATGAAAACCTAGCCAAAAAGTGAATTCGTGTGGAGTTGCCGCCCCCACCGCGGAACCGCATTGAAAAGCCCTGCAGAGGAGGCCGAAGAGAAATGGAAGAGTCGAAGAGACGCTCTCCTCGTATTGCTTACTTACCCAGAGTGAGCCTAACCCTGTTGTTTGTTGTCCCAGTGAGGTCTCAACTGCAATTTCCGTATGTCAACACCTTCGCCGGGGCATGAGTACGCTTCGCAAAACCACCGCTGGTGTGTTTCAAATTTTCATATTCAACTCGACCCCACCGATGCGGTCATCGACAGTCTGCTGGCGGAGAAGGGCAGGTAACGCATGATAGAAAGACAAAGACAACGTACATCCTCGCCGGCTATGGTGATCCTGCTGATCGTTGTGGTCATGGCGGGGATCAACCTCGTGGCGGAATGGGTGAATCGCCCGCGTGAATTGTCGCCGCCCGAGCCGCAAAACCGAATCGGTGTCGTACCGGTCGAGGCGCCCCTGACCCCTTCGCCGTCCGAGGTTTTGACCGATGCGATGCACAACTGGCCGCAGTGGCGTGGGCCGCTGGCCACGGGCGTCGCGCCGCACGCCGATCCGCCAATCGAATGGAGCGAGACGAAGAACATCCGGTGGAAGGTCGAGCTGCCGGGCAAAGGCCATTCGACACCGATCGTGTGGGGCGACCGTGTCTTCGTCACTGCCGCCGTTCCTTCCGGTGACGCCCTGTCGCCTAGATACAGCGGCCGTCCCGGCGGCCACGACGAAAATCCCATCACGCGTCGCGTCAAGTTCATCGTCATGGCGCTTGACCGCCGCGATGGAAGCGTCCTCTGGGAACGGACTGTGCGCAAGGCCCTGCCGCACGAGGGCGGGCATTTCACCTCGAGCCTGGCGTCCGCTTCCCCTGTGACCGACGGCAAACTTCTGTTTGCTTCCTTCAGTTCCTACGGCCTGTACTGCCTGGACTTCGACGGTAAGTTGAAGTGGCAAGCCAACCTTGGCCGAATGCACACACTGCACGGCCATGGCGAGGGCAGTTCCCCGGCGCTGTACGGCGAAACACTAATCCTCAACTGGGATCACGAAGGCCCGTCATTTGTCGTCGCGTTCGACAAGCGGACGGGGCAGGAGCGTTGGCGGACCGAGCGCGAGGCGAGCAGTTCGTGGACCACGCCCATCGTGGTCGAGCACGGCGGCCGGCCGCAGGTCATCATCAGCGGTTCGCAGCGCGTGCGCGGATACGACCTAGCCACTGGTGCGATGATCTGGGAGGGCAAGGGGCTCTCGGTGGAGAACGTGGTTGCCTCGCCCGCCGCGGGAGGCGGCATGGTCTATGCCGGCAGCACCTACGACAGGCCGGGCATGCTTGCCATTCGCCTCGACGGTGCCAAGGGTGACATCACCGAGACCGGGCAGGTGGCGTGGGTCCGCACGCGAGGGGCACCGTATGTGCCCTCGCCGTTGCTTTACGGAGAGACGTTGTACTTCATCGCCCACTTTCAGAGTGTCCTCACGCGTGTCGATGCCCGGACGGGAGAAGATCAGCCCGGCCCAATCCGACTCACTGGCCTGCGCACGGTGTTCGCCTCGCCCGTCGCAGCAGCCGGCCGAGTGTACGTCACGGACCGCAACGGCGCCACCATAGTTCTTACCCATGAGGACAACCCCAAAGCGCTCGCTCTAAACCAGCTCGACGACAGCTTCACCGCCTCTCCGGCCGCCGTCGGCCGCGAGCTGCTGCTGCGCGGCGAGCGACATCTCTACAGCATCGCGGAAGAATAAGACGCGACGTGGTGCCGTTATGGTGGCACTGGTAGCTGCCGTAGCGGTGTGCTATCACCAGACGGCATTAGCCCGGATTTCCGTTTTTAAACTCCAAAGCTAACCTTATACTGACCTCCGACGCCAATATTTATGCCGGTTCCAGCGTCAATACAGCTTCCGGAGGTAGAAACCGAGTGGGTGAGAGGCAAAATCAGCCCTTTCAGTTCTCTTTCAATGCTGCATTGAAGGTCGATTTCCAGGGGTCGCGGGTTACTTCCGACGGCGGCCTGATCCTCGTGCGCGAATTAGACGAACATTTGGGATTCGGAGAACTCATCCTGACCAGACCGATTTTTTGTACCAACCGTAGTGAGAGTTTACATCGCAGCCTGGGGCTGTGAAACTGGTTTCAGTGGCAGGGGAGGGCTATAGGCCCCCGGCGCCGGGGGCCTATAGCCGAGCGCCGAGTGCGGCCGCACCGTGTTGTATTGCACCCTCCACTGTTCAATCACCACCTGTGCCTCCTTCAGCGAGTAGAAGATCTCTCCATTCAGGCATTCGTCCCGCAGCTTCCCATTGAAACTCTCGCAGTACCCGTTCTCCCAGGGACTGCCCGGTTCGATGTACAGTGTCCCGGTCCCTAGATTTGCCAACCACTGGCGCAGTTGTTTGGCGATGAACTCGGGACCATTGTCGGATCGAATCTGTTCCGGTATCCCTCGCCACAACATCACGTCCGACAACGCCTCAATGATTTGTTGGCTGCCCATCCTCCGCTCCACCCGGATCGCCAGGCATTCCCGCGTGTACTCATCCAGCAAGGTCAGCAGCCGCAGCGTTCTCCCCTCGTGCGTTCTGGCACTCATGAAGTCGTAGCTCCACACGTGGTTCGGTCGCTCCGGCCTCAGTCGTACACAGGAACCGTCGTTCAGCCACAGCCGTCCTCGCGGCCTTTGTTTTTGCGGCACTTTCAGCCCTTCCCGCCGCCAAATCCGCTGCACCCGGTCCTTGCCCACTTCCCAGCCCGCACTCCGCAGCAACGCTGTGATCCTCCGGTAGCCATATCGCCCGTACTTCGCTCCCAGGGCAATGATCGCTCGGGTCAGAGCATCCTCGTCCACCCGATGAATCGGCTCGTATCGTTGTGTCCCTCGCCATTGCCCCAGCAGCCGGCAGGCATGCCGTTCCGACAACCCGTGTTGCTCCCACGCACGCTCCACCGCACAACGCCGCCGCTCAGGGCTCAGAAGTTTCCCTGTGCCACATCCCGCAGCACCTGCTTCTCCAGAGAAAGCTCCGCTACCAACCGCTTCAGCCGCGTGTTTTCCTTCTCCAACTCCTTCAGCCGTTTTGCCTGCACCACCTTCAGCCCGCCGTATTCCTTCCGCCACCGGTAGTAGGTTTGGGTGTGGATCCCAGCTTCTTTGCAGGCTTGGGGCGCAGTCTTCCCGTTCCCCATCTGCACTTCTATCTGCCGTAGCACCGCTACAATCTGCTCCGGCTTGTAACTCCTTGTCGGCATGACCTCACTTCCTCCTCAAGTGGATTCTCTCTCTTTCCACTTGGTACAAAAAGGCCCGGTCAGGTCAGGGCTTCGGCAAGGTCTGGAAAAGGAAATCGTCGACGTCCTGAGATTCAAGGAGCCTCTTATAGGACAGGTCAAGGGACTAGGCGAAACGGAAGCTGCCATTATCCAACTAGGCCGCGAAGCGGTTACAAGACATAAAGTGACCCCGGAAACCTATGCGCGTGCCTTGAAAGCTTTGGGAAAGGCCAACCTAGTGGATATAGTTACATTAATGGCCCGATACTCAGGGACCTCAGTGAGACTCACCGTAGTGAATCAACATTTGCCTCTGGACTGGAAGCACATCGTTCCTCTTCAGCTTCCTTACAGATGGGAAGACGCGTCTCCTCCTGATATTCATCCGGAGTCTAGGAGCCGTCTGCCTTTGATCAAAGTCCCGCAGCCGCCATCCAATCCTGATCGTCCCAGGCTGGCCCCTTGGGGTACGGGTCCGAACCAAATATCCCTCCACAGCGGTGGTGCCAAGTTCCTTGAACTTATCGAAGCAGACCTTGGACGAAGGCTGATGGAACTAGCGATCCTCATAACAGCCCGCGAATTGAACCAACAATACTTGTGGACGATGCACGAATTGGAAGCCGCCAAGCTAGGCCTGGAGCATTACATAATAGACGTTGTAAGGGACCGCAAGCCTCTGACAGGCTTGGGTGAAAAAGAAGCGGCGATTATTCAGTTGGGTCGCGAGGTTTCTGGGAAGCATTTAGTGACTCCGGAAACCTACGCGAATGTGGTGAAACTTTTTGGCGAGAGGAATGTAGTTGACCTGGCGGGTCTGATGGCGGTTCAAGCAGGAGATGCTCTGATTCTGACGGTTTTCGATCAGCATTTACCGCCCGGTCAGAAGCCGCTGCTGACGATGCCGTAGTGTGTTTGATTTCAGCAGAAATGGGAGCGATTTGAGACGGACCGTAGACTACACGGTTTGAGGTTCGGTTCACCCCTTGGATCATTAAATTCTATGCTGGGCGTTCTGGTACACGGAGATAATCATTTTATCGTCCGCGGGCCACTGCCGGATCGAGCAACGGCACTGGCACTAGTTCGACATTGGTCTGTCATTCAAATCGGAGCAACTACGCCGGCCGCTCTTGAGCAATGGCGCATCAGTACACGGGAGTTCCGAGAGAACCTTACATGGGCGGTGGTTGTGCCAGGAGATGGAGACGTAAGCCGTGCTGTGGCCCGGTTACTCGAGGAGTTGTCATTGCGAGGAATAGCGATCCACAATTCTGGATTGGACAACTGGTAGCTGCGGATAGCAGCTAACCCAATGCCAGCGAACCTTTCTTTGAGCGGGCAGAAACGTTCGAGGAGCTTCATGACTTCTTGACCCGCATTTCCCGTTTGAAATCGTAGAAGCAACCCTCGACTAACCTCCAACATCAATATTGATGCGGGTTCCAGCATCAACATTGCATTCCGGAGGTGTATACCTAATGGGTGAGAGCCAAAAACAGGCATTTCAACTGTCATTCAACCGGTTTTTGCGGGTTGCCTTTCAAGGAGGCGTTGGTGCATGAATCGTCCTCGGCTCCCCCGCTAGCATTGGCTCGGTGTCCCGATCCATCATGGAGATCAAGGGGGGCAACGTCATGGCCGCAGGGAAGTCGAGCCGAGTCAACCGCAAGTACAAGACGAAATGCAGAATCTGGAACTGGAGGGAGTACGAGCGGGGCCTCAGGAGCCGCGGCGACGTCACGATCTGGCTGAGCGAGGAGGCGATCGCCGCGTGGACACCGGCGAAGAACGGTCTCCGCGGAGGCCAGCGGCGGTACTCGAACCTCGCGATCTTGACCGCGTTGACGCTGCGGGTCGTCTTCCACCTGCCGCTTCGCCAGACCGAGGGTTTCCTGGACTCGCTGCTCAGCTTGATGGGCCTCGACCTCAAGGCCCCGGACCACACCACACTCTCGCGCCGGAACCAAATCGTTGAGGTGCCGCCTCTAACCCGAGCCCACGACGGCCCGATCCACTTGATCGTCGATTCCACGGGGCTCAAGATCCTGGGTTGCGGCGAATGGAATTCGCACAAGTACAAGGCATCCAAGAAGCGCCGGGACTGGCGAAAGCTGCACATCGGAGTGGATGACGAGGGGTTCATTGTGGCGGCCGAACTCACGACGAGCAGCGGGGACGACGCCTCCGCCCTGCCGGATCTGCTCGACCAGATCGAGGCTCCCATCCGGCGTTTCACGGCGGACGGGGCCTACGACAACAGGGCGATCTACGATCGGGTCGGCGCGGCCGGTACAGAGGACGTCGTGATCGTGATCCCCCCTCGTCGCTGTGCGGTGTCCGCGGGGCCCACGGACGGCCCGTGGGCGCAACGAGAAGCGGCTCTTCAGAGAGTTCGTAAGATCGGACGACGAGAGTGGCGGAAGGAGTTGGGCTACCGACAGCAGGCGCGCGTTGAGAACGGGTTCTTCCGATACAAGTCAGTGCTCGGAGGAAGCCTGAAGGCGAGGAACAGCAACGCGCAAAGGAAAGAGACCACGATCGGGTGTCACATCCTCAACCGGATGGCCGAGCTCGGCAGGCCGAAGTCCTACGCCGTGGTGTCATGAACGAGGGGTTGGGAAAACGGCCTGACTCGCGCCAAGGTTGAATCGTGCAACAGCGCCATTCGCCAGGGACATGTTTGCGGTTGACACGACAGAGTAAGAGGCATAGGTTTTCGGGTGAAGGGGAAGCTCAAAATGGAAATTCCGGCTTAAGAATAGGGTTCACGAGGCGGAGCGTGTATGGATCAGACCGCGCACGCGTCGTTATCTGGATTGACGACCACCCTCATGCCGAGTTCGTTGGCGCTGACGATTTCGATTTTTCAGGCGAGGTTCTTTCGGAGATTAAAGTTCCAGGTGAAGTCGGTGAACGAATCTGCCGGTATCCCGACGAACCCATACCAGAGCGATATGCCGCGTTCAATACCGCTGGCCTTCCGACACGAATCCAGGCCCAAGGAGTCCATGGGGCATGGGCAGTGGTGGCCAATCTTTGCGACCACAAAACAATGACGGCCCTCACCGCGCCACAGTTTCTTGAGTATTCGAAGGAAGGAGCAAAACTTGTCAACCGAAGCAAAGTGCCCGTTTAGACCCACCCAAGCTGGGGCCCAGTCCAGTGCGACCTGGTGGCCGAACCAGCTGAACCTGAAGGTCCTCCACCAGAACTCCCCACTGTCCGACCCCATGGACAAGGAGTTCAACTACGCGAAAGAGTTCAAGAGCCTCGACCTGGATGCCGTGATCAAGGACCTCCATGTCTTAATGACGTCGTCGCAGCCCTGGTGGCCCGCCGACTTTGGCCACTACGGAGGCCTGTTCATTCGTATGGCGTGGCACAGCGCCGGCACGTACCGCATCGCCGACGGCCGCGGCGGAGGCGGCTCCGGCACCCAGCGTTTCGCCCCGCTCAACAGCTGGCCCGACAACGCGAGCCTCGATAAAGCCCGCCGCCTGCTCTGGCCGATCAAGCAGAAGTACGGCAAGAAGCTCTCTTGGGCTGACCTCATGATTCTGGCCGGTAACGTCGCCCTGGAGTCCATGGGCTTCAAGACCTTCGGTTTTGGCGGCGGCCGCGTCGACGTCTGGGAGCCCGATGAAACCTACTGGGGTGCCGAGCGCACGTGGCTGGGCGACGAGCGCTACACCGGCGACCGCCAGCTCGACAACCCATTCGGCGCCGTTCAGATGGGTCTCATCTACGTGAACCCCGAGGGACCCAACGGAAACCCCGACCCCATCGCCGCCGCCCGCGACATTCGCGAAACGTTCGCCCGCATGGCGATGAACGACGAAGAGACCGTCGCGCTCATCGCCGGCGGCCACACCTTCGGCAAAACTCACGGCGCGGCCGACGCGGGCAAGTATGTCGGCCCCGAACCCGAAGGCGCCCCGATCGAAGAGCAAGGCCTCGGCTGGAAGAACTCCTTCGGCACCGGCAACGGCGCCGCCACCATCACCAGCGGCCTCGAAGGCGCCTGGACCACCACCCCCACCAAGTGGAGCAACAACTTCTTCGAGAACCTGTTCGGCTACGAATGGGAGCCCACCAAGAGCCCGGCCGGTGCACACCAGTGGACCCCCAAGGGCGGGGCTGGCGCCGGCACTTTCCCGGATGCCCACGATCCGTCGAAGAAGCATGCTCCGTTCATGCTCACCACCGACCTCTCCCTGCGGATGGATCCGGCCTATGAGAAGATCTCGAGGCGCTTCTTCGAGAATCCGGACGAGTTCGCGGATGCCTTCGCCAGGGCTTGGTACAAGCTGACGCACCGCGACATGGGTCCGGTCTCGCGCTACCTCGGCAAGCTGGTTCCGAAGGAGACCCTGATCTGGCAGGACCCAGTTCCCGCCGTCGATCACGAACTGATCGGCGAGAAGGACATCGCTGCTCTCAAGGCCAAGATCCTCGCATCCGGCCTGTCGATCTCCGAACTGGTGACGACGGCCTGGGCGTCGGCCGCGACGTTCCGCGGCTCCGACAAGCGCGGTGGAGCGAACGGTGCTCGCATTCGTCTCGAGCCGCAGAAAAACTGGGAAGTGAACCAGCCTGTCGGTTTGGCGAAAGTCCTGAAGGCGCTCGAAGCGATCCAGAAAGAGTCCCCCAAGAAGGTCTCCCTCGCCGACCTGATCGTCCTGGGCGGCTGCGACGCTGTCGAAGCCGCAGCGAAGAAGGCCGGGCACAACGTGACGGTTCCCTTCTCGCCGGGCCGCACCGACGCTTCGCAGGACCAGACCGATGTGCACTCGTTCGCCCCGCTTGAGCCGGTCGCCGACGGATTCCGCAACTACCAGAAGAAGGGATCCAAGGTACCGGCCGAAGAGCTGCTGGTCGACCGCTCGCAGTTGCTCAAGCTGACCGCCCCCGAGATGACGGTTCTCGTCGGCGGCATGCGCGCCCTGAATGCGAACTTCGGCGGGTCGAAACACGGCGTCTTCACCAACCGGCCTGAAACGCTGACGAATGACTTCTTCGCCAACCTGCTCGACATGGGGACGGAGTGGAAGCCGGCCTCCGATGGCGTGTACGAGGGGCGCGACCGCGCGACGGGCAAAGTTAAGTGGACCGGCACCCGTGTCGATCTGCTTTTCGGTTCGAACTCCCAGCTCCGGGCACTCGCGGAAGTCTATGCATGTGACGACTCGAAGGAGGCGTTTGTAAAGGACTTCGTGGCTGCGTGGAACAAGGTGATGAACCTTGATCTCTACGACCTTGCCTGAGGTTGGCGGAATAGAGACCATCAGGGTCCTCGATCGCGCTTCTTAACTTCGCAACGACCGTTCGCCTAAGCCTGTCCATTGCGAATTGATATGTTGAGCGATTCTACCCGTGACCGCTGCCCTAGTGAGGCGAGTGCACACTGGCGGAGTACCCTCGGTAGCAGCGAAACAATCAGATCAGACAACCGCTCCGCGTTGACAAGCTCAAACAGCGAATGGTTTCGTAGGAAGTGCCCGCCTG
Organism: Terriglobia bacterium; assembly: GCA_965218055.1. Classification (GTDB taxonomy): domain Bacteria; phylum Acidobacteriota; class Terriglobia; order JAJPHL01; family JAPKYU01; genus CBDBKE01. Next base: position 2,079,435 of record CBDCKA010000002.1, on the reverse strand, counting down.
CCGATGTCCGCCGGTTACACAGGGAGCACCTGTCGCTGGCGAATTACTAATTCCGCCCTCAAAGAGGGCCTTCTGGAGAAACGGAAGCGCGTCCTTGATCAGCCGGATCGCTGCTATTCATTCGGGCCGCGATGCGCGGTGGCGTCCTGGTCGACCCAGTCTTCCTCTTCATAGGTCATGCCGTGGCGACCGGGAACTTTTCGGGTGGGACCGGGCTTGTAGCTGGAACAGGACAGAGGTCCGTAACAGAAGGTTTCCGTCCTGTAGCGCCGTCGGTCGGGGTTCCATTGGTCGATGATCATTTCCACAGCCATGGCACAGCCCCAGATACAGCTATTACATTTGGAATCGTAGGTCGTTACCGCCAGGCGCCGATGCCCGCGCTCGCGATAGGCGGGCAACGGAGGAGGCACTCCATGCCATGGTGCCGCTAAGGCCTGCTCTTCTCCACGCCGGATCAGTTTCAGTTTGCTGACTCTATAGATGTCGGCGGTTTCGAGTCGCGGATCCGCAACCCGATGCCCCAGCCCCTCGACGCGGTCACCCATTCGGAATTGGTGTTTGGCGTGGGTTCCGAAACCAATACCGACTCGAAATTCAGCAGAAACTCCGCCGACTGTTCCCTCGATCCGCAACAGGTAACCCAGATAAGTGTGGCTCCGTTCATCGAAAGAACGGGTCAGACGAATTCGAGGTTGGACCGAAGTGACAGCCCCAGACCAGGCAATCTTTTCGTTCATCGACAGTTCGTTCGAGTTTTCAAAGTTTGGTGATCCGGAGTCAGGCGGCAATGGGCGTTTGATATAAACCTCCACAATGTCGTCGCCATCGGTAGAAGCCGAAGCTCAGAGGGACCTTCGGGCCGGACGTCTCCTGCGGCGTACATCCTGCACGTGCTGAATGCGTCCGATGGTGGTTGTAGTAGTCTTGAAAATCGAGCAGCTTGTTCTCCAGGTCCGACGTGGTCCAGAACCACATGCGATCCAAATACTCGCGTCGAATCGTGCCGATCAGCCGTTTCCACAAAGGGATGGGACAGGGGAACATAGGGAACGATCTTGATTTCGGTCACCTCCAGGATCCGCAGATTGGCTTGCCACTGCCCAAACCGATAAAGTGGATCATGGTCGCGGAGCTGAGGTACTTTGGCATCCAGGGTTGCCATCGAATGGCGCGGTTGAACATCCGGCAAAGTGCGACTCCATTAACGGTTCCGGCGTGGACGCCGAATCCAATGATCCGGCGAGTGTATTGATCCATGACGACCAAGACCCAGTGGGTCCGCAATGTGGCCGATTTGCACCGGAACAAATCTAGACTCCAGAGGCTGTCTTTCAGGTGTCCAATGAAGGTCAACCAGGATGGACCACCGGAGTTCTTAGCCGGCCGATAGTGGCTGGCGAGAATCCTTCGAACAACGTCTTTGTCGATGGGGATGTCGAAAGCCAAGGCAATCTGCTGAGCGATTCGCGGGAAGCCCCAGGTGGGATTGCGCTGCTTCATCTGGACAACAGCGTCGATGAGTTCTTTGTTGGGTCCGTTTGGTCCGGGCTTACGCCGGTGCTTGGATGAAAAGAGCAGGCGATATTTTCGGTTCCTCAGAGCCCGGTGGAGGCCCAAAAGAGTCAAAGGCTTCAGCACGATTGCTGAACGAATCAGGCGGGCGGGGCGAATGAGGAGAGCACACAAACCGACGACAAGGCGATCTGAGGTGCGTAGATTGGGTGACCGCTGCCGCAAGCGATGGAGGATCAGAAGTTGTTGCTTGACAAGAACGGACTCGGCGATCACAGAGCGAATGCCACCCGGACCCAAGAGCCGGGAAAGAGTAGCCATGACATGGACAACAAGGATAACGAGATTGCGCCTCTCAGCATCTTAGCAAGAACCGCTAAACCCAGGAATTAGGCCGCAAACTAGCAATTCGCCAGGGACAGGCAGGCAGGACGCCCCTGGGGCCGCTTCACCCAGAGGCGTTCGAGGGAGCCTTGGGCTTGGTGAGCGGCTGCGGAGCTGGCAGGGGCTTTCTGGGAATGCGTTCCTCCCTGTTGGCCGCCTGGTAAATGAAGGTCGCGACAATCATCGACGCCTGGATCAAATCCGCCACCTGAATGCGGTCCAGATTATCCATATTCGAGTGATGCGTCCGGGTTTCGTACTCGACTCGATCCTGAATGAACTGGAAACCAGGCAGTCCGACGGCGTCGAACGACAAATGGTCCGTTCCACTCGTGTTGCGGATGCTCAACGTTCTCGCTCCCATATCACTGAACGGAGCCAGCCATTGCCGGAAAATCGGCCGTACCCGATCGTTGCCTTGCAGGTAGACGCCCCTAATCTTGCCCGTTCCGTTGTCCACATTGAAGTAGGCCGAGAACTTGTCGTGGGCTTCTTTGATCTGCATCGTTTCCGGATCCCCGAAATGCTGCTTGACGTACGCCTTCGATCCAAGCAGTCCCTGTTCTTCTCCGCCCCAAAGCACAATCCGGACCGTGCGGGCGAGCGGCAGTTTGAGCTTCGTCAGGATGCGAACCGCTTCCATCATGACGGCACAGCCCGCACCATTGTCCGTCGCGCCGAGTGCCGCCGCCGTGGAGTCCAAGTGTCCACCCAACATGACGAGTTCTTCGGCCTTGTCTCCGCCGGGGATTTCTGCGACGACGTTGACCGAATCCAGGTCCTCGCGGTAGATTGTCGTGCGCACCTCGACTTCGATCGTGGCTCCGATTCCCCTGTTGATCAGTCGGAAGATACGGTTGTAGTGTTCCGGCGTGAGGGCGACGGAGGGAGGCGGAAGGGGGTCTTCCACATGCCGGTTGCCCGCGCGAGGAGGAAACACCGTTCCGCCGCTGCCCTGAAATGCGGGATGCAGCACCAGCCGGACTCCTTCCGAGACCAGGAAGTCATTCAGCTTCGCTTGGATCCGGCGTCTCTCTTTACGCCGGGACTCTCGGTACCAGGCTGGCGCTTTGGCGAAGAAAGACCGCGCATCCTCCGGGTCGCTGGGGATCTCCAATTCGGGGTCGAGAAAATCGATCGGTGCCGAAGGTTGCGGCGCCACGGATAGCTGTTCCAACTCGGCATTCGAATAACGATGCAACGCAGCTCGGGACTGGGGCCGCACTTTAATAGGCTCGGCGATCATGAGCAGCGCTCCGCCAAGCTTGCCCTTCCATTTGGCGATGTACGCGTTGACCGCCTGCTCGTCGCGCGGTAGACGGCTTTCCCGCTTGAGCGGCGCCAGAAGGGGGGGGCCCTTCAGCCTCCCCTTGGTCGACGGACTCCAGCCGAGCGGGACCCCGATCAGTTGCTCATACTGAGGCTCCAGCAGATGTGCCGAAAAGTATTCTCGCGACCAGCCCTGTCCGAACGGTCCCCATTTCTCCAGAGCTGCCTTCGCAAGACCCCATTCCTGGAACCGCTGGACCGCCCACTCGGCCGATCCGAGGAACCCGGGCGAGTTGGTCACCCGCGGTCCATACACGTCGACAAGGTGCAACAGATGCTCCATCACTTGGCTGTTCTCGTAGGCTTCGTGCCGGATGCGGTTGACGACTTCCAGATCGGGCGTGTCATCCGCGGCGGTCAGTGTGAGGCAGCACAGAGCTGCAAGCAAGTATCGCAACATGACCCCAACTCTAGCACAGCAGCAGTTGGCGGGTGGTGGGTCCTTGCAGGACTCGAACCTGCAACCAACCGATTATTCGACGCTTTCATCGTCGATCAAAAGGCAGCTCAACCTGTCCGGCTACGTCCAGGTGACCGTCTACCTGTGCAAAGAGCTGGAGAAGGAAACCGTGCGGCTGAAGGGCGTTGTTGCAGAAATCTGACTCCATCCCCAACGCTCTCCCCCCTGATAGGCTAGGGGATGGGCAACAGCGACTACACCTTCCGATATAAGGTTCGCAACTGGCCGGAGTACAACCGGGCTCTGGTGAAACGTGGGCAGCTGACACTGTGGTTCGACACGGAGGCAGTCGCTGCCTGGCGTCATCCAGGACCCTTCGAAGGGCGAGGCCGGCCCAAGGTCTACGCAGATGCGGCGATCCAATGTGCGCTGGTCCTGAATTCGGTGTTTCACCTCAACCTACGGACCACTCAAGGGTTCCTTCAATCCATCGTGGCGCTCATGGCTCTCGACCTCCCAGTGCCCAACTACAGCACGGTGAGCCGAAGGCAAAGCGCCGTCGACGTCCGACTGAGTGTAGGGCCCACGGATCGACCACGACATGTCGTCATCGATTCGACGGGCCTGAAGATCTACGGAGCCGGTGAGTGGCACATCAGAAAACACCGAACCCTCCGCCGTAGGACATGGCGAAAGCTCCACCTAGGCGTCGATGAGACGACGAAAGAGATCGTTGCGATGGACCTGACTGCGAGCAACGTCCACGACGCCCGAAGGCTCTCTTCGTTGCTGTCTAAGACTCCTGGTTCGATCGGGCAAGTCTCCGCAGACCGGGCCTACGACACGGGTTCCTGCTACGAGGCCGTGCTCCAGCACGACGCTATCGTGACGATCTTGCCGCGACGCAATGCACGATGCAGCCGAGACTCTCATCCGCCTCCGTGGCGTGCGATGCGTGATACCCATCTCCGGCGTATTAGGACGCAGGGCCGTTATGAGTGGCGGAAGTCGAGTGGCTGCACTCGCCAGAGCGTGGCGGAGAATGCGGTCTCACGGTACAAGGCGATACTCGGGGTAAGCCTCTCGGCCCGCACGGTCAAGAACCAAAAAGTCGAAGCCGCGATCAAGTGCGCTGTGCTGAACCGGATGGCGGAGCTTGGAATGCCACGATCGGAGCGCGTGTACTGAGGCGAATGAGCTTCTCGGCCCGGTTCGCCGCGAGCGCGAATTACGCAACAACGCCCCTCACGTCTAGTACTCGACAGACCTACGAGCGCCGCCTCGAAGATTGGAACCAGGCGGCGGCTATGACCGGAGGCTATCCCACAAACGGGATGGCCTCCGGGTGTGCCATCACCTCGGAGCTCTTACTCTGTGTGATATGGATTGCTCCGCGCCCCCGAAGGCCATAGCGAGTCCGCCATCAAAGTGAAGCCAGTTTTGGCCAGGCAAGAACACGTCATTCGGCGCGAAGCCGAGCACCAGAATCTCCCCTGCGCCTTCGGGCTGCTTGATCAACTTGCTCCGAGTCAGTTTCCGGTACAGGTACATAGCGGTCTCGATCACTATCGCGTGGCTGTATCTCACACCGCAGACCGTGATGTAACTCAGGATGTGAACTTCGCTATCCTTAACAACCCTGAACCTAGTTTTGTCCTTGGCACCCGCCGGTAGCATTAGCCGCTCCACGGGCGGGGAGTGGGCCGCTTCTGTGTTAGCCATCACCCTTATGACATCCTTCAGGGTAATCCCCCGGTTGTTGAAAATCACCAATTGCTGTCCGAGCCATGCATCGCAGTCAGGGCTCGGGCTCGACTGTGACTCAAACAACCCCTCCGGCCTTATCTTCCATGCGTTTTCGGGCGTCGGTTGACTGAGCCAGTCAGCCATTCCGGGCAACGGCCACTCGACGGCAATACTAAGCCGCTGCGGTCCCATAGGCATGATATGAACGTCCCCCGGCTCCCCGGTCTCTTCGTCCAGCTTCGTGAATTGCACGTAGCCACCAGAGCTGTTCGCTGGGACAAGGGTCAGGGTTCTCCGGTCGCCTGAAATTCGCCGGAATCTGTCGAATCCGAATCCAGCCGTTCGACAGATTTCTTCGTCCAGTAAGCGGCGGGTCCGATCATCACCGACCACCATCTTCCTCAGAAACATGGAGCAATGCCGCGCAAGGGACGCTGCTACATCGCCGGGCGCACAAGGCTGCTGGGCGGCGCACCCATCGATTACCAGTTGGAGGTCAACTATCGCCTCACGGATTCTCTCCGCCTTGTCTCTGCGGCCCACGATCACGGGGCTCCCTTTGGTTGGGACAAACCTTATGGGCTCTATAGGCAGCAGTGAACCTTCGCGATCCGCCATGGGTTCCTCCCCTTTGTCACCATGCCACGATTTACGTGGCTCGCGACCGCTATTTCGAGTGTCTCGGTCGCAAACGTTGCCCGTCACTTCGATCACTTCCGCTCGCGGTGTCCTGATCGTCGGTGGAAAACGTGGGCGTAATCAATCAGTACTGCAAAACCAATGTGTTTTGCAATACCGTTTCGCAATTTTGGATCGCAAGGTGGTGCGGGAACTGGGCACCCTGGGCCGCCGGAGTTCGGGTCGTAGAGCACCAAAGAGTCTCCGGAAATCCCGGGGCGGTTCATCCTGCTCAACTCCGAAATCTGGACCCATCGCTCCGGTTGACTCCAGCCAGACTAAACCTTGGTTGCAACAGCTCCTGGCACAACGTTGGGGATGTCGTTGACCGCCGTATCGATCTGTCCGGAAAGCATGTGTTCAAGCGGCGAGGCCCCACGACCAAACGCCCATAGAAAAAGCTCCGCTCCCATTCCCGATGGCTGACAGAAAATTCCATCCCCTGGAGCATTCTTGAAACTTTTCTTAATGTCCTCCTGCCTGCCAAAAGCCCACTTACTCTCGATTAGACCGTCCGAATACAGACCGTTCCATATATGTAATAAAATCTGTGGGTTGTCCAACTCCTTCTGAGAGAATTTCATAGAAGTCACGTAACCCGTGTACGGAAGAAACACCTCCAATTGAGTGCGATCTTCTGAAGTCCCGAACCGCTTTCCTGAATTCGAGAAGAGATTCGCTATCGTCGAATACAGCAAATAATGTGTTCTGACTTGATATGTGGAAAGATTCTCAACGATTTTCATTAGGCGAGCGCCTCGATCATCTCGACCGTCGTCCGTCCTTGAAGATGCCAAAACGCCACCAAAATATTCCACCATCAAGGGATCTTCACAATACGAAGCGTCATTTATCACCGTCTTGAGAATTCTAGGAGGCACTTGGCCGGGTGCCTCAAGCTGACTGCCGAGTTTCTTGGAGGCGTTCGAGAACATTTGTCCTATACTCTCAACGCGACGTTGAGTGAGATTTCGTAGCCCTTCGCCCAAGTAATCGGCAGTGGGCCCGAGTAATTTGGCCACTCCGTCCTTTGCCAAATACGCAGTGATCGCTCCCGCACTGACAACTGTTACCGGTTCCATGATTGCGCTCCTCTAACCGAGCCACTCATCGGGTCGCCGAAGATCTGGGGCCGGACTACTCTTGGATGCCATCGTGTCTCATTCACTCTCGACAAGTTCTTTAAGGATCCTCTCGCGCGCTGATCGCAACTATGCGAAACAGGCTGAACAGCTCCCACGGTGGCCTTACCGCTGGCGTTCCTCAAGCATCCGTTCCAGCGCTTCCACATCTCATATTCCCCTGTCGTCGGGTTCCTCCCTTGGGGCATCCGTTTCAGATAGTTGAAGACGAAGACGTCAACGGCCCCCTGCAGCGCTACGAAATCGTGGCCTGCCTGTTGTATCCGCGCCCATGCGTTGTTTAATTGAGGCGGGATCGTCACTGCATCACCGGCATTTCCGTCGACCAACAACATGATCTCACCTGCCTTCCCACCGCTCGCCCGGAGGGGTGCAGAACCGTTCCTTAACCGCGTCCCACCACCCGGACGCGGAGGATCGAGGATCTCACGGCGGGGCGCCGTTTTGCAATCGCCGCGAGGGTACTGTCAAGTTAGCGTTCGTCGAGCGAGCCGGTACTCGGGATCGTGATCTCAGTTCGAGTCAGGCGGCGATCGTGACTGCATCCCAAATGAGAAAAGAGCGTCCTCGTAGCTCCCGATGATGCACCGCTCGCACCAGGTGACGGCCAACGCGGAAGAGGTTGCGGACGAGTCCATGCACGGACAAGAATCGTTGTGCCTGCCCGGGAGATTTGAACCGGCGCATTTGTCGCTCGCGTTGCCGTGTGGGCTGGTGGGAGACTTCGGCGCGATTGTTCTCGTATCGGTCCGTGCGATGGGCGACGGACGGCATGACCGTTCGGTGCGCAGCCCTGTAGCTGCTCAGCTTGTCGGTGACCAACCGCCCAGGCGTACGCTCCTGGCCCTTCAACAGCTTGCGGAAAAAGCGTGTAGCCGCCCGACAGTCGCGACGCGACTGGACGAGGATATCGATGACGTCACCATCTTGATCGACGGCACGCCAGAGATAGCGCCGCTGTCCCTGGATGGTGACGAAGACCTCGTCCATGTGCCAGATGTCGCCCAGCCGGCCCTGTCGACGCTTGAGCCGGCGAGCGTATACTGAACCGAACGTGAGGCACCACAGCCGGATCGCTTCGTAGGACACCGTAATGCCGCGTTGGGCCAGGAGATCTTCGACATCGCGAAAGCTCACACCGAAGCGGTGATACAGCCAGACGGCGTGGCTGATAATGTCGGGTGGGAATCGATATCCATGGTAGTTCAGCGTGTCGCGTTTCATCGGCCAAGTCTGCCACGCTCCCACTGAACTTGACAGTACCTACCGCTGACGTTCCTCAAGCAGCAGGCCAGCGACTACAACCCTACGCGCCAGGAGGGCGGGTAGTTGAGCCGCGTACCCCGAGATGACAGCGGGGGATATCGGCGACGCGGAGATTGGCCCACGCCGAGGCCGAACCCTGTGGGTCAAGGTCCACCAGCGCGGTGGCGTGACCCTCCCGCTCGCCAGCGACGGCAAGGCCGCACGCGAGCGTTGTCTTCCATGCTCCGCCCTTCCGACTGATAACTGCGACCGTGAACATGGCTATTTAGTCCATCATAATTAGACGGGATATATAGCTAGACAGGCTAGGCAGCAGAGAACAACCCAGCGAACTTTACGGAACAACTTCAAAGCCCATCTGCCGGAAGTGATGGTCTAATGTCAATACTCGGAGAATTCGCAGTTCTTGCATGAGAACAAAGCTGCAGCAGTCGGTAAAAGAAAAGTCCTTGTCCCGATAGCGGAAAAAGAGCGCCCGTGCCCGTTCTCCTCGTGCTTCGTCAATGGACTCAATGCGCAGTCGAGTTGAGCCATCGATTTGAAGCCACCACGCTTCAGCGGCATCAAGACCGAGGCGGAAGCGGAGGGTAGTCAGAGTTTCGTCGATCACATAGTCGGTTGTCGTCAACAAACCGCCAGCCGACAACCATTGATCCCGGGATTCCTGCACTAATGGGCATGCGGCGTCGGCACTGTCAGCGGCCGCAACCCACGCGGCCGTGTCCACAAACATCCGCTTCACCGGTATAGCACCTCATCATGCCGCGCTGCAGCGTCCCCCGATTCGGATGAGCCAACTGGTGTTGCCTGGTACAGCGGATCCGATTCCAGTGGCGTGTGTTCAAGCGGGGGACTGCCTACTGGTACGATGTCGAAAGCCGGGCGACTTCGATAAATAACGGTAAATCGCCCTCCGTGTTTTACTTTCTCGACAACATCCTGCAGTCGCTCTCGGAGCTGTTTGGCGCTGATCATCTCAGGCATCAGAGACCTCCCTCCGTAAGGTTAAACTTAAGATAACCTGTTATCTAAATCATGGCAAGTACCTTTCATCGTCTAGCTAAAATTGGGGCTGAGAACTCGCCCCGTCGCCTTCGGTGTCGGTGTAAACAATAGAGGCTCCGGGCTGCAGATTGGAGGGTACTGTCAAGTTGAGCAGAATCTGCCCGTTTTGCGGAAGGATTCTGCTGTATCAGAGACTGAGAATCAATGACTTAGCGGTGGCGGCGGGCGGCGAGAATGCCGCCAAACTGCTTAACTTGACAGTACCAATTGGAGGACAGAAGGGCGGAAAGGCTCGTGCTGAAAAACTATCTGCCAGGCGACGCACAATCATCGCCAAGAAGGCAGCTAAGGCCAGATGGCGCACTCAATCCTGATCGTCGGGCTTCGGCAGTGCCTTCGGCTGTTTCCCGGATAGCCTCTTTATGGGTGATTCTAGTTTCTTGATGTGGGTTTCCGGCGGAAGATTCTCAGGCATTGTTCCACCGATTTCCCTGATTGTCTTGCGAACCTTCTTACCGATCTGCCGGTGGGTTTGCTGACATGACAGCTGGCCTTGAATCGCCTCGTTCTTTATCTTCGCCTCAGTTTGTGTGATTCGGAACTCATTCGCGGCCAGCTCAGCCCGTCCAGCCCTATCCAGCAGTGACTCATTGTCTGGAATCTGCTTCTTGCGTTTTATCTCGGCTTGGCGAAGGTCATAGAGGCCGAGGTAGCCTTCGTCATGGAAAAAGGCATAGTTGCTGACACCGGCATCCTTTGCCACCTTGTTCAGGTTCTTGTTCGCATCCTTGACTCGGGTTCGCAGAAGGATGCGCTTCCTCGCGTCGGTAAGCTGATCCTGCACTTCTTGGCGGCGAGCTTGAACGGCAAAGTATGTTTGGGCAAGGCCAATCTCGGGCTTGGAAGGGTCTCCGTTCATTGCGACCAGGTAGCATGCATAGCGAGACAGGAACCAATCTACTCCCTCGATCTGCGCGCCCTTGCCTACACTCATCAGCTTATTGGTTTCAATAAAGTGATAATCGGGCGTCCCACCAGCGCTCTCACAAGCCAGTCGCGCTCTCTGGATTACTTGCTGAAAGTTCTGCCACAGAGAGTAACCGAGAAGCACCTGTATGTCTCTGGCCATCCAGTACTCAGCGCCAGCTTGGGTCAGCTTCCTACTTTGGTCTAAGCTATTGAAGAGCAATGAGTCACTGTCCATATCTCGTTCTCCTTGACCAAAGGAGTATAGCACACTGGACGCTCCATGTTAACCCTCCTTACTCCCATCTTTTTCACTGTTGCGCCATATTTTCATCTGCGCTACAATAGAACGCCGAAAGGAGGTTATATGGGTCTTAGAGAAGAACTACAGAAACGCATTGATCGGAAGCAGCAGGAGATTACGGACCTTGAGCTACAGATTCGCGAGGTCCGTTCCTACGTTCAGGCCCTCCAGGACTCCCTAAAACTGGTGCCGAGGGACTACTCCAGTGGCACGGCTTCAGGAACCATCCTACGCCAAGGGAGCTACCTCTATCAGGCCAGGGAAGCCATTAAGAAAGCAGGATATCCTCTTCATGTAACTGACATTCTGAAAGCGATTGGAAAACCAGCAGACAAGAAGAACAAGCTTTCCTTGGCCGGTTCTCTTTCGGGGTACGCGAGAAAAGAAGAGATTTTCTCTCGTCCGGCCCCTAACACTTTCGGCCTTATGGAGATGGAGAATCCGAAGGCATCTAGAGAAGTTGAGCCGCCAGCAGGCTTCGGAATGGAGCAATAGAGCATAAAAATTTCTCTTGACCCTACATGCTATTTGCCGTTTTACCAAGTCGGAAGTAGGAGAAACTGGGAGTTGTCAAGTAGTCTTTGTAATCCACTAAACAAACCACGGGAGGGAGCGCTTGAGGATCAATGATTGCCCTCACCCCAAAGATGCGCCGGGTTTCCATGGATCGATAAGAGCCACATCCATATCCGTAAAATCTCTGGTGTTGCGTGTGACCAACGTCAGATCGTGCCGTCGCGCCACGGCAGCGATCTGCGCATCGCCCATTGGTTTTGGGTGGCCGGTTCTGTCGCCATTGCCCATGATCTCGCCCCAGATCACCGCCGCCTCTTGATCGAAAGGAAGGATGCGTCCCTGGAATTGGGCGGCCAGATCATGATAGATCCATCTCTTGAAACGCTCCCTCTTCACCTTGTCCTTCACACGGTGGGCGCCGCGCACCAGTTCTCCGAGGCTCATCGATGCAAGGAAGAGGTCATTGGATCTCTGGTCGCCAAACCAAGCGATCACCCTGGCGGCGGGGCGCGGTTTGAGCGTTTCGCTGATCACGTTTGTATCGATTAGGAATGCCATTATTCGAGATCGACACAGCGGCCCGTGGATTGATCGCGCTCGATCATCAGTTCTTCGCCGACGAGTGGAGAGGCACGAAAGAAGGCTACCAACTCCGCACCGGTCCGCACCGGTTCAATGGACGTCATTGATGCCAAGGCCTCACGCACCCTTTTAGCGTCCTGGCCTCCCGCTCGAAGAGCACCGCCGACGGCCTTTATCAGTACCGCATCGCGCGCAGCCACGGTGACCTCGACGCGTCGTGATCCCTGAGCGGCCGTTTTGGCGCGGTGCCGGGTGACACGCGTCTTCGATCCTTCGTTTGTCGATTGCCTGGTCATTTCACACTCGCTCCCGGAAACGTTACCGTATTGTAGATCAACCGCAATTGCCGGTCAAATGTTAAGGAAAGCACGGGGACCCGCCGCGATCGGCCCTTGCAAGGCTATGAAAAGCCCCAACATGGTCTTTCCTCTGATTTTCCCTTACAAGGAAGGTTTTGGGGTTGAGTCCTCGTTTTCCGGAGATCCCTCCTTGCCCAGGGGTTGTCCTGCCCCACGATCATGGATCCTATGGCATCCTGACGCGCTATTTCCGCACCGACAGGGTATTCTCCCCGCTTGTGGTCCTAGCCGACGTTATACAGGTGGCTTGCTTTCCTGAACGGGCAGGCTCTGAATCGAACGTCCCTGCGGGGGTCTTCACGGCAAGAGGGGGTGACGAGGCCGATATTTAGTACCAGCCGTAGTGAGAGACATTACATCACAACCTGGAGCTGTGAAATCAGGTTCCAGACAGGGGTATAGGCCCTTGAGTGGGAATAGCAATCTCCTGCGGACGCGAGCTTCATACAGAGCATCTGCCCACGGCAGTTGCTGCCAGGAACCTCCTGCTGTGCCAAAAATGTGTCAGAAATGCAAGTCAAACAGCCAGAAAGGGTTATGTGCTGAGCGAAAGCAGAGTCCCTGAATGGGTGTAAAGCTATGGAAAAGAAGGGAGAGAGTGAAAGGAGAAGAGGAGAGGTAGCCACTTGTAAGGCAGGCGCTCTGACCAACTGAGCTAACCGCCCCTTGGAGTTACTTCCTTTCTTCCAAACCACTTGCAGATTCTGTTCCATCGGCAAATCGCTAAAACCGGCCCCAATTGTATCCAAACTGTATCAAAACCCCAGTCTAGTTGGCCCGGAGTGTATCAAAACCCTGCTCCTCACCCGCCTGACGGTTTAGACTCCGCAGCGCTTCCCGTTTCATCGCGAGTTTCATCTGCGAGTATTTCTTGAACGCCTTCGCATCACTTTGCCGTAGCAGCTGAGTTACCCACTCGTCCGCCACGCCTCCCGCGCTTAAACGGGTTGCATACGTCGAGCGGAGATCGTAGAGCCGGAAGTAGGGAACGCCCGCCCATTCCAACGTCGTGCGCCAGATCTTCTTGAAGCTCGCCTGGTAGCCGCGCTGATTCCGACCGCTCGGAAACAACCACGGCCCTGCTCCAGCCAGCAAGAGCTGGTCGCGGAAGGCCTCTACCGCCAAGTCCGTCAGTGGCACCTCCCCCACGCCGGTGGGGGTTTTCGAGTCAGGTATCCAGACCACTGCGTTTGCCAGGTCGACCTGGTCTTTCCGCATTGCTGCAAGCTCCTTGTAGACCCGTAGCCCGGTCTCGGTGATGATCCGGATCAGGTTCCGCAAGTACGGGGGTGCGTGCAACTCGATCCGCTGCTGTTCCGACCAACTCATGTAGTGCGGCCGAAACAACCCCTTGACCGTGACCGGGAACTCCACTGAGTTGCACGGGTTGGCCGCGACTAACTTCTTCTTCACCGCGACATTCAACACCCGGCGCAACACGCGGAACTCCTGGTGCACGGTCGCCGGCTTCAGCAACCCGAGATCCCGATACCCCACCCGTGTCCTGACGCGCTTCTGTTGCCGAAGCCGCCAGCGCAAATACTCTTCGACCTCCTCTGCGCCGATGGCGGACAACGTTTGCACTCCGAACACGGGCTTCAGGTGCTTTAACACGTTTTGGTTGGCTGCGTGCGTCTTCCTACTCCGGAAGGGCGGCTGGGAATAGTGCTCCAGGAAAAAGTCCGCCCACTCGTGAAACCTGAGTTGTTGGCCGCGCCGAACCATCGCGAGCACGTTCTCATCGCGTGCCTGCAATCGTTTGCGAAGCCGTGTTTGAGCTTCCTGCCACTCAATCGTCCCCGTGGACTCAAGCCGCCGGGTGCCATCCCGGTCCCGGTACCGCATCCACCAGAAACAGCCGCGCCGGTACAGAACACCGTCATGCTTTTTCGGTCGTGCCATTCTCCACCTCCTGTTGAAACGTGGCGCGAAAGGCCGAAAGCTCCGATCGCAAAAACCGGATGTTTCGGCCCATCACGCGGAGATGGGGAATCTGCCGCCGCTCCACCCAAGCATACACGGTCTGCGGACTCACGCCAAGAAACCGGGCAGCCTCCTTCACCGTCAACGGTACCTCCTGGGCCAAAGCCTGCATCACAACCGCCTCAACGAACACACCTATCGCAACGAGGACTCCGAGCACACCTGTTCCAATGTCCAACAGTGACCATCGCCACCCAATCCCGCCGGCGGCGAGCGCTTTGAGCACGCGCGTCTTGGCTTCTCCCGTGGCGCGCAGGGCAACCCCGGCGCTCATCGCCGGCGTCAACTCTCTCTCGCCTTACTTTTTCTACCAGCCATTGGTGTAGGGGTCCCGCACGGCTTCCCGGATCTCTTCCTCGCCGCCCACGTTCTCGGGGAAGACGCCATACTCCTGGGCGATCCAGGCCGGGACTTCCAGCATCTCGTCTCCGTCCGAGTTCCCGGTCGAAGTCCTCGAGAGTCTTCACCGTACGATCTTTTCTTCATCCGTCATCGTGTTGCCTCCGGATCGGCTCGATGAGCCAGCGGTTCTGTGCGTGTCATAACCTTCGACGAGCAAGGCTTCCTCTACAAACCGCTTCCCCTCTCGCCGGGTCATGTGAATCACCATCGCAATCCCGTCCACGACGCCCCGGCAGGTCACCTCTCAGGGAAGCTCCCCGCCGCCCTGCATGGCGCAACTGGCGATTCGTGATAAGGCGCTCTCGGCGTTGTTGGCGTGTACGGTCGTGAGGGAGCCGCCGTGTCCGGTGTTGAGGGCTTGCAGCAGGTCTGCCGCCTCCCCGCCGCGCACCTCGCCCACCACGATGTGATCCGGGCGGTGACGAAGCGCGTGGCGTACTAAATCCCGGATCGTCACCGCTCCTTCCTGTAATCCGCGAGCCTTGAAGCGGACGCAATTAGAGCGCTCAATACGAAGCTCCAACGTGTCCTCGATGGCGACGATTCGCTCGTCATCGGGTAGTAGTTCGATCAGCGCATTGAGCAGGGTGGTCTTGCCCGATCCGGTTCCACCTGAAACCAGGATGTTGCGCCGGGAGCGCAACACCCGCTCGGCTTCCGCCCGCACGTTTCCAGAGAGTGCGCCTTGCGCCACGAGATCATCAATCACCCGGTGCCGATCGACATGAACACCCTGAAGGCGCTCAAGCGTTGTGCTCTGGGCCTGGATCTCTACCTCTGGCTCACTTGCCGCACCTTCGCCCTCCGCGATCCGCTACGCCTCTCCTGGCGGCAGGTGTACCGCCAGTTCGGTTTGCATCCGGCCAAAGCCAACGATAAGCGCACCGTCCTCGACTTCCGGCGTAAGGTTCTGCGCGAGTTGAAGAAGATCAAGCTGGCCTGGCCGGAGTTGAACTACTCGACGGCTCCGGGCGTCCTGATCCTGCATCCCTCGACACCCGCGATCCCTCCGGCTTCGGAACACCCCGCCTTAGTCAGCTAAGACCCCTTCCAGCCGCAAGGCTCGCCTCTGACGGCCCCGCCGAGGGAACGAGTGTCTCCAGGGTGCCTGAACCACCTGTAACCCGCTCCTGGGGCGGCCTACAAGCTCAATCGCTGCGAAGTTTTGCACAGGTGCCGGTGATCCAGGGAGGGGTTCCACGCATATACCGGCTACCCATACAAGCAGTAAGACAAGCAGTTAAAGAACAAGTAGTAGGAGCGGCTACGGCTGTGGATAACTCGCTGAAAACAAAAGATAAACCACCCAAGAAAGGGGCTAACGCCCCCCGCAAAAGGCAAAACCAAAACCTTCCTTATGGGTAAAAACTGAAAACAAAAGGCTTACGGCAAACCACGGCGGAACAAGGGCCAGCGGCAGGCAGCGGAAAAAGCTCTTACCACCCTTTTCCCTCATAAACAGCCATCCCCTTCGGATCGGCCCGCAGCAGTCCAGGGCGCGAAGCGGCGAAAGCGGACCCTTGACGGCGAGGACCGATCTGGAATCATCCAAGGGAGAGGGAAAAGGGGGTTCTTGCCCACTGGCGCAACCGCCATTTCATAGGTCTGTGTCCCTCCTTTCAGCGCCGCCTCGGGAGGCTGTTCCGAGCCTTCCCGCAGGGATAAATACCGACGATAGCGACCCCCTGGGAGCCCCGGGAAGGCGTGCCACATTGCACGCCTACGCGGGGCCGCATGACCCCCTACTTTTGAGGGGGGTCGCTATCGTCCCCCTTTTTTTTCCTCGCTCGGCACAGCGGGGGTCGATGAGTATGGTATAACCACAACAGACTGAGAGAGATATGGGAATAGGGCTTTGTCACACCTTCGTCCCGAATCTTGTCACACCCCCCCCTTTGTCCCTGTAACAAAAAATAAGCGGTCACTTGTGGCATGAAAAACCCCTCGATTTAGCCTCTCCGGGCGCACCTTCTCGCGGGGTGTTGATTTATATAGCATGTGATACATATGGCCCCTCATACCGGGACCGCAAACCGGGTTGCCCGGTACGTCGAACACTCGTCAATCTTAACCCCTTCCGCCAGGTTAGCCTCCGGGAGTTTTTCAAGCTCGAACCACCGCTCCCTGGCCGGGTGCCACCCTCCCCGCTGCTCCAAAAATTCGTGATCGCACCGCAGCATCCCATCTTTGATCGCCGCGATCTCCTGCTTCACCGTCAGGCTGGCGTCTTCCACGGTTTTCTCCCAACTCCTTCCTCTCGTTGCTATTACACGGTTTTGGGGCGTCTGCTTTCGCTCGCAACGCCTACACCTAGCCCGCTTGATGGGCGAGTTTTCTGACGGTTTCTTGACGGTGGTTGCTGCCACGGCCATGCTCTGCTGGCTAAGCAGCGCATTGTCGCAGTAATGGTTTTCGATCTGCAATAGCCCCGCGTCGCCAGAAAGTCCGCGTGAAAACGCGGGCGCGATGGGCTGTGGAAAGTGCCGCCCCTATGGAAACCCGCTACAAACCCCGCGGGTTCCCACAGCGGCTTGGAAGCCTCCGGCTCCCACTCTTTCCACAGCCCCGCCGGCGGTATTACTTACGGCCATTAACCTGGGGGTGGGTCCTTTTTACTCGATCAAGGTGGGCTCTTTTTACGTTGTCAAAGCGAGACGCGCTCTGTCGAGTCAGGAAACCTGCTTTCCCTAACCACACCCTCTGCTTTGGAGTCCACAGCGAAACTGTAGTGGCCGCTCTGTATTTCCTGCTTCGCCTTATAGATGAGCGAGACTGTGGCGCTAAAGAGCCGATCCATCTGGTTGCGGAGCCGCGTTCGATCACCGCGAGGGCTACCGCTGTCATTCTGCATGCCCAGCTTGCGCATGAACTCGGAAAGCGAACGGCCCAGGATGAGCTCGCGGCTTTTGGTCCGCACCGCTTCGGTCGAGAGACCTAGGCCAGCAGCAGGCGGGGCAGGTTGCCGTAGGGGAGCTTGTAGTTTTCGGTCGCTGTCATGATGAGCGTGTAGGGACCGTTGACGCGCTTGTATTGAAGCCGGTTGCCGGGGTTGCTCCGGGGCAGCGAGCACAGCACCATCAGCCGCGCCATGAAGCCCAGATCGGGGTCCGCTTCGCTGGCCCCGATAAGCTGATTCACCTGATCGAATCGGGTGAAGTGGCCCAACGCCTGGGGCGAAGCTTCGCCGACCGCCTTCACCGGCCCGCCCATACCGGAGAGGGCATCACCGATCGGAACCAGCTCGCCGCGTTGACGCTGCATGGCTTATTCTCCCACAGCCCTCAGTGACAAGACCACAGAGAAACAAGCGAGCGCACGGGCTTGTTTCTGAGAGAGTCGGTCAAGAGGTCGAGAAGCTCTGCGGGCTCGCTAGTCCGAGGTCGGGTGGTCTCGGTCTTTCAAGACTTCGTTGAGCTCGTCACCCATCTCTTCCCAATAGTGGTGTTTCACGACTGCGGCAAGCTGCCGCGCCATTTCCGGCGAGTTGCCGTACTCGTTGTCCGCGAGCCATCGCTCAGCCTCCCGCTGCCAGTCCGCATCCTTGAATCCCCATGCCTCCCTAGCGGGGTCCCCGGCAAAGTCCAGAAACTCGGCAATGATCTCTTGTTCCACTTCTTGGATCGCCCGCACCGCCGCTTTCCGGATGCGGTCCCGCCGCCGCTGCCGCTTCGTCCGGAACAAGGCCAGCAGGGCCACCCCGGCACACATCGCTAGCAGCAGCCACACGCCGGAATACTCCCGCCGCCACTCTCCGGCAATCTGATCCATCACTTGCATTGCCAGTACTATCAGCGCTACAAGCGCGAGCAGTGCCAATGCGCCTTTCGCCCCGGCGCCATCGTTGCTGGGCATCAGGAACCCTCTCTAGGCGGCAGGTCGAATAGCGCCCGGTTGCGGCTGGAAGTCAGGAAGCCATCAAGGCCCCGACCTCGATCCCAACGCTCCTCCGCCCGAACTCTGTATCTCAGAGCCTGTCGAGATTCTTGCCGCGCTTCCTGACACGCTTGAGACCCCTGTACACCCCCTAGCTAGACGAGACCCGTCCGGTGATGGCCTCGCGCAACCCTTCCAGCTTCACTATACGTTCGCGGAGTTTCTGACCTCATACGTCTCTGAGTAACGCGAGCAGCTCCTACACCGCCAGCTGCGGCTCGTAGCGATCCACCTGGATGCGGTTCTGATGCTTTCGCGCTTGGGCTAGGTCGTAGGCTGTCTGCAGGCGCAACCAATGATCGGCGTTGGACCATCCGGCCTTCTCCAGGCGGATCGCCATATCAGGGGAGATTCCGCTCTGCCCATTGATCACGCGCGAGAGCGTGTTGCGGGTGACGCCCAAGACCTTCGCGCCTTCGGTTACATTGAGACCGAGCGGCTCCAAACAGGCGTCCTTGATCGAGCGGCCCGGATACGGCGGGTTCTTCATGGGCATGGCTCTTGCTCCTTTCTTCTAGTGGTAGTCGGCCAGATCGACCTCGTATGCATCGCCGTCCTTAAAGCGAAAGACGATGCGCCAATTGCCGGAGATCATCACGCTCCAGTAGCCCTTCAGGTCGCCCTTGAGCGGGTGGAGACGATAGCCAGGCAAATCGAGATCAGCGGGGGCTTGAGCTTGGTCCAGATGGAGCAGCACATCGTTGATGCGGTTGAGCTGGTCGGCGCGAATCTTGCTGCCGTCTCCCTGCTTATAGAGCCGCTTCAGTCCCCGGTGTCGAAAACTCTCGATCATAGGGAACTGTAACATGCAGCGGTGCGTGTTGCAACATGAACGTAGTCCTAAAGATCACCCTTTTGCCTTCCCCTCAAGGGGAAACTCGCTGATCCAACTTTCCTGCCAGCGGCCGAGTTCCCCGAGGCCGTTTCAATCCAATACCGTTCGCGAGCAGCTGTGACGCTAGCGGGCGCGGTGCGAAGTTGGGGACAATATTCTCCTGCACGCTTGTTCTATAGGCACAGATCATATATTCTTATAATTGAGATTGATCAAAGCCGCACACTCTGAATTTAGATAGAACTCACATGCTCACAATATCACTTATTGCTCAGAAAGGTGGGGTCGGTAAGACTTCTGTTGCCAAGTGCCTAGCAGTTGCGTTCGAGCGGGCCGGCGTTTCGACTGCAATCATCGATTTGGACCCCCAAGCATCCGCCGCTCTTTGGGCCAAGCGCCGCGAAGCTGAGCAGCCCGAAGTTATTTCCACTGTTCTACCGTTTCTTGGAGACACACTCAAAGCAGCACAAGAATCAGTCGATCTGGTGCTAATCGACACGCCACCCAAGAATGCGGATGTGGCTATCGCTGCCGCGCGCGTTTCGGACCTCATCATCGTTCCTTGCCGGGCGCAGATTGATGATATCGAGACGCTGTCGGCCACCAAACAGATTCTCGATGTCACGGGCGATGCGCGCACCTTCGTGCTGCTGAACGGCGTACCACCGCACTTGGCCAGGCGTGAAGAGGCAGCGGCCTCTATCACTGGACATCCGGAAGCGCCTTTTCTCGTATGCCCGCACGCCTTCGGACATCGGGCTGCATTCGGCGATTCCTCGGTTCTGGGCTTAACCCCCCAGGAATACGAGCCCAAAGGCAAGGCAGCGAAAGATATAGAGAATGTCCATAAATATGTTAGTAGTATTGTGAGAAAGATCAAGAGTGATAAAGATGGCCAAAAGACCAAGCATACAAGCCAAGCTACAAAAGTCTCAGCCAGCCGCTGATTCGCCTCAGGCGCCTCAGGTTCAACCTGCACCTGCGGGTGCGCCCAGCAAGACGCAGAGCAGGGTAGGGAAGGTGAATGTCAGCGCCTACTTTCCGCCAGAGGTGAAATCTTCGCTGCGGCTGGTTCAAGCCAAGCGCGGCGGGAAAATACAAGATCTACTGGCAGAGGCGCTGAACATGCTATTTACCAAATACGGGGTACCGGAAGCTGCGCCCACCAGTCAGAACCAGGTAGATGCCTAGACGCCTCACAGACAGCCTTGTTCCGATCGACGAAGACTGTTTCGATCAGGAAGCCCTGTAAGCCATGCGCCTGTCGTGGAACGAAATGCGCGCCCGTGCCGCCAGCTTCGCCGCCGAATGGCGGTACGCGGCCTACGAGAAGGGCGAAACGCAGAGCTTCTACAATGCGTTCTTCCAGATTTTCGATGTACGGCGCCGTTCCGTCGCGCGCTACGAGGAGCATGTGCGCAAGCTGGATGACCGGTCCGGGTTCATCGACCTGTTCTGGCCGGGCGTCCTGATCGTGGAGCAGAAGAGCGCGGGCCGCGATCTGACCCGCGCCTACGGGCAGGCCGGGGAGTATTTCGACGCGCTCCCCGAACGCGAACGCCCCCGCTACATCCTGGTCAGCGACTTCCAGACCTTCGCGCTTCACGATCTCGACGAAGGCAAACACACCGATTTTTCCCTGGCGGACCTGCCCGCCCACGTCGAGGCGTTCGGCTTCATCCTGGGGGTGCAGCGCCGAACCTTCCGCGATCAGGACCCGGTCAACGTCGAAGCCTCGGAGTCAATGGGACGGCTGCATGACGCGCTCCGGGAGTCCGGCTACGGCGGCCATGACCTGGAGGTGTTTCTGGTGCGCGTGGTGTTCTGCCTGTTCGCCGATGACACCGGCATCTTTGAGCCGCGCGATATCTTCGGTGAACTGCTGGAGACCCGCACCCGCGAAGACGGCTCCGACCTCGGCCCCTGTCTCGCGCGGTTGTTCCAGGTGCTGAATACGCCGGTGGACCGGCGTCAGGCCAAGCTCGATGAAGACCTCGCCCGCTTTCCCTACGTCAACGGCGACCTGTTCGCGGCTCGGCTCACCATTCCCGATTTCGACGCGGCGATGCGGGCGGCGCTGATCGACGCCTGCCGCTTCGACTGGGCGGCCATCTCGCCCGCCATCTTCGGCGCTCTCTTCCAGTCCGTGATGGAACCCGCCGAGCGCCGCGCCCAGGGCGCCCACTACACCACCGAGAAGAACATCCTGAAGGTGATCGGGCCGCTGTTTCTCGACGACCTGAGAGCGGAGTTAAACCGGCTCCGGGCGCGCAAGGACAGCCGCCGCCGCGCCGAACTGCGAGCCTTTCAGAAGCGGCTGGGCGAGATGAAGTTCTTCGATCCGGCCTGCGGTTGCGGCAACTTCCTGATCATCGCCTACCGGGAATTGCGTGAACTGGAAATCGAGCTGATCCGGGAATTGCGACGGGGCAGGGGCGATGAGACGCAACGAGCGCTGGACACCGCCGATCTGTCACGGATCACCGTGGACCAGTTTTACGGCATCGAGATCGGCGAGTTCCCTGCACGCATCGCCGAAACCGCGCTGTGGATGATGGATCACATCATGAACAACCGGCTGAGCCTGGCGTTCGGTCAGAGCTATGTCCGCATTCCGCTGGAAGGCTCGGCGCATATCCTGAACGCCGATGCGCTGGAAACCGACTGGACGGCGTTGTTGCCGCCGGAAGACTGCTCTTTCGTATTCGGCAATCCGCCGTTTGGTGGGGCGAAGTTTCAGGACACCGCGCAACGGGCCCAGGTGCGCCGGATCGCGGCGCTCGGAAAGATGGGCGGAACACTCGACTATGTGACCGCCTAGTTCATCAGGGCGGGGAGATATGTTCAGAGGGGTCCTGCCCGGATCGGCTTTGTTGCCACCAACTCGATCACGCAAGGTGAGCAGGTGGCGCAACTCTGGCCGATCCTGTTTACGCGAGTCAACCTGGAGATCGCCTTCGCGCACCGCACCTTCGCCTGGGGCTCGGACGCGCGCGGCAAGGCGCACGTGCACGTCGTGATTGTCGGTCTCGACCGGCGGGAGGACACGCGGGCCGACAAGCACCTGTTCAGCTATCCCGACATCAACGGCGAGCCGGAGGAAACGCTTCATGCCGTTCTATCGCCGTACCTGTTCGATGGCGGCGCGCTCGCCAATCCGCACATTGTCATCCGCGAGGAAGGCAGGCCGATAAACGGACTCGTTCAGCTACTCACCGGTTCCCAGCCCATCGACGATGGGCACTACATTTTCAACGTGGAAGAACGCCTCGCGTTTCTGGATGCGGAGCCGGACGCCGAGCCGTTCCTGCGCCCCTTCGTAGGAGCCCGCGAATACTTACAGGGTAGCAAGCGCTGGATTCTCGCCTTGCATGATGCGCCCCCGGCCACGCTGGCCCGGCTGCCGAGCGTTCGAGCGCGGATCGCCGCCGTTCGCGCGTACCGGCGAACCAGCAAGCGGACGTCCACGCTGAAACTGGCTGATACGCCAACGCTGTGGCAGGTAAACGTCCTGCCCACCGCACTGTTTCTCGTTCTCCCGGAAGTCAGTTCTGAACGGCGGGAGTACCTGCCCGTTGGCTGGCTGGAGCCGCCAGCCATCCCGAGCAACAAGCTCCGGCTACTGCCCGACGCAACCCTCGCCGACTTCGCGCTGCTCACCTCCGCGATGCACATGGCCTGGATGCGGGCGGTGACGGGGCGCATGAAGAGCGATTACATGTATTCCGTCGGCGTTGTTTACAATACCTTTCCGACCCCGCCCGGGAGCGCAGACCGGTCGAAACTGGAGCCGCTCGCGCAAGTCGTGCTCGACGCCCGTGCCGCCCATCCGGACGCAACTCTATCCGACCTCTACGATCCCGACCTGATGCCTCCCAATCTGCGCCGGGCGCACCAAGCCCTCGACCGCGCCGTGGATCGGCTCTACCGCCCCGCCGGCTTCGCGTCCGAACGCGAGCGCGTCGAACATCTGTTCATGCTCTATGAGAAAATGTGCGCGCCCCTCGAAGCCCTAATGAAAGCCAACCCGAAACGCCGGAGAGGAAGTACACCTCGGACCAGAAGGGTGCGATCATAACTGAACAAGACGCTCTACTTGCAACCATCTCGGACCTTATCAATCAAGATAGGCGGGCGAGCTACGGGCCGTGGGGACCCCTGGCATGTGCGTCCAGGGATGCCCCAGGATCGACGCGCGGCGGCCGGGGCATGTCTCAGCATGGGGGACGCGCTGCGGGGCGTCTCCGGGCGTCCTGGTGCAGCTCGTCATCGTTGTCGTGCGTGGCGTTCCCGGAACGCGGGCGGGCCGGAGCCTTGAGCGATTGCCGAGTGAGCGGCGTTGTGGTGTGATGGCGTTTAAGTCGTCCGGCTGGTAGTTTCACAAAAGGGCAGCATGAGTAAACTGCACTTGCAGGTCAACCAGTACACGCAGTTCGGCCGACGCTCGCGGGCACTGTTCCGCGAGATGATGCTGGCGGTGTGCGAAGGATTGGTCGAAGAGAAGAAAAAATACTGCCCGAAGTGTAGGCATGAGGTTAGTTTCTGGCAACTTTCTCTAGGCACGCTAGCAGACGCCTATACCCTATGGCTCCTTTCGCCGATTCAGTGGCACGATGATAATAGGTGCTCGAAGCCTCGGTGTAAGATCGCGCATGCCCTTCGCAATGCAGTCGCCCACAGCGAGGACGCTGGAGAAAAGTTCCCTTGGGTTCCAGGAGTCGAAGAATTGCGGCCTGGTGGACTCTGGTACTTCAAAGTGAAGCTCGATGACTCTTTCCCTCATATGCACACTCCCCTAATAGAAGAGTTGAGGATGTGGACGAGGAAGATCTACGGAGGAGACGAAATCGACTTGGTCGACGTAGCTCGGGAGAAGATCAAATGCGTAGAGGCCGATAAACCTGCTGGTGTGCGCAAGAGTGTTCCATCCTGCATTTGTTGGCCTCAAGGTATTCAACTGGGGGGACCGCCCGTGGTTTGATGGGTGAAGGGCGGTCTGGAATGATGCCGAGCGGGAGTCAAGCCCATTCCTAGTTGAAATTCTGCACGGCTCCTGATCGCTGCTTACGCTGCTTCCTTCTCTGAGGGTGTGGTATCGATCTTCAGTTCTCTTTTCAACGCGGCCCGAAGCGTGGGCAGGTGACGGTAGATCGCACCGCATCATTGAGGCGCGGGAGGCTGTAGAAGTTCAGCGTCTCGCCAATGTGCGCTTCGACCCAGTCGGTGAGGGGGAACAGGCCGTCAGGGATAGGCCGGGCTGTTCTTTGGTGGAATCGTTCGAGCGTATTCGCGCCCGGCACAGACCTCAGTGCAAAACCGGTGGTGATCGTCGATCAGTCTGCCGACTATAGTTCTCGGGGTAGTTTTTGCGGAAGTCTGCCGCCGACACGACCGCGACAGTCCCGTTTGCGATCTGCGTGAGGTGTGCGCCGAAAACTTCCTCCGTTGGGTCCACTAACAAAGTCCGTTCCATTCTGTTTCCCCTTTCAATTCGGTCAACGAGATATTTCCCCAGTGCTGTAGTTTCGCTGTAGTTTTACTGTGGTATTCCCGTGCGGGAACCTTGCCGAGCCCACAACGGGATATTCCCCCAGTGAGGTTGTTTTGAGGGCTTGTTGACGTGCCTGCGCCTTCCCTGAGCCTTGCCGGATCGTTGCCGGTAACGCCGGCGGTTTCCCCGCCCGCAGCCACCTACAGGTATTTGGCGACGGCGCCGCGTTCGGCGGTCGCGCCCGCGCTGTAGTGAGCGACCATGCGCGCCGTGCGCCAGTTGCCGGCCCAAAGACGCCTGACGGGCTCACCCGGGCTTATTACGAGGGGGTCTGAGTCTTAGCGGCGGGAAAATAAGGTAACTTCCAGCTCCGAGTGCTTCCGTCGCCGGGCGCCCTGAGAGTCACTTGGAACCTAGAACCAGCGAATGGACGCCATGCCTTGGAAGAGACGAACTCGACGACCAGGCGGCGCGTGCGATCTCGTGGTGTTTCTAGCCTGAGGACCGGCCTCGGCTTCTCGTACTCGTCCGGAAAATACGTTTCCGCCAGATCAGAAACCCCGAGCGCTGAATGAGTTACCGGCTCGCCAGCGTGAGTGACCTCACTCGATCCGCCGCCGGTTAGCCCCTCGACGGCCCTGGCAAGGTGTCCAGACGCCAAGAGAACGTGGCAGAGGTGGTAGCGGAGGTCGCGATTGAATGAGAACGCCGTTAATCCATCTTTATGGATGCTTGGGTCAGGCCCAACGCTTCCGCCAGCTAGGCCAACGGCGACGAAATACCCTGCAAAGGAACTTGGTCCAAGCTGAACCGTTAGCAGGCAAAGACGGCCCTGTTGGTGCTTGATTCGACCGACCACGGCGCCAATGTGATCCCGGTATCCCTGGACAGCCCGGCGATAGGCCTTCACATGATGGTTTTTGTTGAAAGCACGTCGCTCCACCGTGAAGCCCCGCAGGATGTTGATGCAATCATCCATGTGCTGCATTAACCCGTGGAGGAGCGCCTCCTGAGACTCAAGCAACTCGTCCACATGTTCTTCTGGCGATTCCGCGTCACCAGAGTCAGCCTCCGGCACAACGACCCGGAGCAGGCTCAGAACACGGTCAACTCGCTTCGCGATTACTGCGATGGAGGTGTTGTAGACGCCGAGGGGATGGCGCAACCCAAGATCGCGATGCCTCGAAGTGAGCTGTTCTGAGAGGCTACTAAGAACAGCCGTGGCCGGGAGAACGAAGTTTCCGTTTCCATCAGTCTTGAGAATCATCGGCATCCTGAATCCCACGGCCGCCGGACATCACCACTTGGCCGATGACCTCGGGTGTTCCACTTTGCTCGCGTGCTCGCCATCGATGACCTTTTCGCATATCACGGCGACCCACCTTTCTCCCTGGGTTTTCTTGGGCGTTCTAGCCAGGATTCCAAGCAGCCTCTACCCTATACCCTCTGCGCAATGACTCCTGCAGAGATCGGCTCAGGCAAAACCTCGCGACCCTGCAACGTGACCTGGAAGACACGACTCGGGCGGACCTTCCGGGGTTCATAAGGAAAGCGCTGACGTGGAATTGGGTATACCCAAAACTCCCTGGCAATCATGCGGGCAATGCTACTTTTACCGACGCCGCCTTTTTGCGAGACGACGGCTACTTTGATTGGCATAGATGTCCTTGGCGCGGGCAAAGACCTAAAGCAAATTAGCATGTTTGCATGCAACAGCTTGGCCGGTGAGCTTGCAAACCAGCGACCTCTGATGACCAATGTTGGCGCAGAGGTTAAGGCGCTCAAAGCGCTCGGCCCCGCGGGTCGCGGCCGTGCTGCACAGCTTCCTGCCGCAGTCGCCGGTCGGCGTTCTTCCGGGTGCAGGTCGGCGAGCGCCGTGGTGCTGTTATCGCGTGACGGCCTCACGCGCCGTAGTAGTCAGCCGCTCGAGCCATTCTCGGAAGTGCCGGCACTGCGATTGGAGTTCCGGTAATCCGATCTTTGCGGCGACAATCGGGCCGGCAGACGCCTTTCTGCTCGCGTATTCCGGTATCGCCGCCGTGATCCGCTTCGACGGTGCGGTGGTCGGTCCGTCGTCGACTAGTTCCGGCGAGCGGAGTTCCAGCGCCGTCTCGACGAGTTGCTGAATCGCAGACGGACTGTCCAGAAACTGTGTGTCGAGCTTCTGAAGATCGGCATACAGCAGAGCTTCGAACTCATGAAGCTGGATGTACGGGATGAACCGTCTGTCGCTGATAGCTTCACTCATTGCCGCTTCCAAAATTTCTACGCGCGCGTACGGGTCGGACTTTTCCGCGGCGTCTGCGTAGCTGGGAAAGTCGGTGGGCAGTCCGTACAGGTCGAACATGGTCGTGAATCTTGCGTTCCCGCTGCTGTCTTCCTGCACCCATCTGTGGATGTCGTCCCGTGCATGTTTGTAGGTCGTGAGGCCGCCTCGGTGCTTGAGATGCTCTGCTCGCCGCTCACGTCTGGTCGTGACGCAATGTGCCACGGCGACAATCGCCTGGTCAGCGAAGTGGTCACGTAGCACCGTGTTGACGAATCTCTCCTCGGTCTGCCCCTCGACGATGAAGTTCAGGCGGAGGCACATCAGGGTCGTCCGCCGATAACGTTCTTTTCCCACAGTTCGGACAGCGAGTACTCTTCGAGCCACTCCTTGAGCGTGGCAGGATCTAGCCGCTTGAACGTGGACGCGCGGTTCGATCGTTCGACGACCACGATGTCTTCGGGGTCGAAGCAGTCGACCAGCGGGACCGACTGCGTTGCCACAATGACCTGGATCCTCGTTGCTGCCGCCGCTATGAGTCCACCGATCACATTTATCGCCGACGGGTGCAGTCCGAGCTCGGGTTCATCAAGAATCAGCACGTCTGGGAGGTCTTGCGCTGGCTGTAGCAGCAGCGTGATCAGCGCGATTATCCGCAGGAGACCGTCCGACGCCTGCGAGGCGTTGAACACCTCGTCCGTGTCGCGCTCGCGCCATGCCAGCATGAGGTCTCCACAGTCCGGTTCGAACTCGAAGTCGGAGAACAGCGGTAGCACGAGTCGGATGGTGTCCACGATGCGCTGGTAGTACCGGCGGTCTCGTGTCTGCAATCGGTAGAGCACTGACGCAAGATTGGCCGCATCCTCCTTGAGCCAGTGGTTGTCGTAGACCGGCCACTTGCCCCGGATGCGGGCGGTGTCGGAAGTGTTGTGGAACTGATAGACGACAATCTTCTGCAGCAGCGCTCGGATGACCTGTGCAGTCTGGTCTTCCACCGTCGCAGTGAGAAGCTGCGGATCCTTGTGTCCGGCACCCATCGCCTTCCAGATCGCCTTGCTTTGCCGCCCCGCGCTCGAGAAACGGTACCGTTCGTCGGCGAATACCAGCGTATCTCCAGCGGCATGGAACAGCCGGAAGGCGTACTCGTTCTGTCCAGCGGCGGTTCGGATCGTTAACTCAGCCTCGATCTCGCGCGTATGGGCGGGTCCGTCGTGCAGGAGCCGGCGGGAGCCACCCTGCTGGCTCACGTGCAGCGCCAGCTTGTCAGGGCCTGACAGCGCCCAGCTCATCATGCGAAAGAACGAGATGAAGTTCGACTTCCCGGCACCGTTGGGACCGATCAACACCGTTTGCGAGTGAGGCTCGAAGTCGATCAGCGCGTGGATCGTCTTGAACCCCTTCAGAGTGATCCGCTCCAGTCGGCTGGGCTCGCGCTTTTCTTTGCGAAGCTCGTCACCTATTGCGTTGAAGAATCTGGCCTCGAGCGAGTCTGGATCCTGGTCCAGATGCGACTCAAGTTCATGGAGCCGCGCCGCCTGCTTCTGCTCAAGCGCGGGGTCCTTCCCGTCGTTCAATTGCTGAGACCACTTAAGGCACGCCCACTCCGCTTCGATGGCCTTAGGTGCGCGAGTGACGTCGAGACGATTCCAGGCCCATAGCCCTTCTTCTGGACTCCACCAACTTTGGTTGTCCGGTATTCGGCGTGCCAACTCGTCAAAGGCGAGGTACTGGTCTGGTCCAGACTTTATGGCGAGGCGCTTGAGCTCAAGGTCGGGGAGAGATTTCATGTCAGCCAGATCCTCTAATGGTAATTATCGCTCATAATAAAGGGACGATAACATACTTTATCGTGCCTAATAAACTCCACTCTAGCAGTTGGATGTGGTCCAAGAAAACCGCTATAATGCCAGTCACCCCCAACAATTTTGAACCACCATTACCTTCAACTGTGTCCGTGGCACTTGAAGCGTCCCAGGGCAGCGAGTGTCAGTCCAATGCTTCGAGAGAGCAGATCTGAACCCACGGGCTTCTCACGGCGCGTCCTTGTGCCCGGAGACGGAAACAGGGCGGCCACTCCACGGTACCGGTTCGACCTGTCCCACCCACCTTGGGGTCGTTCGGTTCGCGTAGCTTCCTCGATGATCCAACAGGTAGAGAAGCGCAAGTTCCTGGTACCAGAGTGACAACTGCCACGCCTCAAACGACGCCAATTTGTCCGCGCGGAGCACGATGTTCCTGCGTTTCTCGTTGGGGTGGACGAATCCGTTCCGAAACTCCGCCAGCGCTTCACAGGAGTTCTTCTTGTCGTTCTGCCTGGCGAACGCCGCCAATTTCGCGTACCGCGGCGGAATATCTGCCGGAACGTCGAGCGCCTTCAGCAGGGCGCAAAGCTTCTTCTCCGCATTGAGTTTGTCGTGTTTTCTTGCTGACATCGATCGACATCGCCCGGCGACGATGAGTGCGCTCAGGAGATCGAGCGCCGTCATTCCGAGAATGAGCGATCCCTCCATGCCACTGGACTGTGTGTTGCAATGGCGGTACCAGTGCAACACCAGTATCAATGGATCGCGGAGCGTCTCGTCGTTGTACCTCCGGCAGAACGCGTCGAACAGCTCCGTCAGGAGTTCGCCGTGCCGTTCGTCGAACCACGAGTGCGGTTGTCGCCATCTGTCGACCACCGGTGATCCGAAATGCCTCCAGACGATCTCGCCATTCGCCCCACATCCCCACCGGATAGGGAGACTGCACGGTGCACCGCGCGCGAACGACAGAAACGCCGTCAGCGATTCGAGAATCCCCTCCGCTTCACGCACGGTGAATGCGGAACCATCCGTTCTTGTCAACTGGCCGACATGCGTGAACGCGTATCCGCCGGAGGCCTTCAGCTTCTTGTATATGTCAGTGAATTCCGGCACGGCGACGAGATTGACATGCCAGCCGTCATGTCTGAGCCTGGACGCTGCGCACGACCAGACCGACCCGGCCGGTAAGCTGGTAGAGGCTGCACTGTCCGGTGCACCAGAGGTGATCACCGTCGGATCTCCTGGCGTCGCGGACAGTCTTGGCGTTATGAAGTTGGTGAAATTGACGACTTGGAATCCAACGGAGACAAGATCACAGTCGTCGGCCGATTCCAGCAAGCTGACAAAAGCGCCGATGCGAAGGTTCGGCCCCATCGTAATCGAATGAACGAGGGGGTTCTCTGTCCTGAAACCCGGCAATTCCACCCTGAAATCGAAATCGACACTGGAACGCGGCGCCGTGATCTGGATGTCGATCTCGATGCCCGGCGAAGGCAGCCAGATCAACCGAGCTGATCCGGGTCCCTCGGCGAGGCGATCACCCCGACGGACGCGAAACCTGCCCTCGTGCAACAATATAGGTTCGTTAACGTCGTTCTGTGGATATTCCTGGAACATGTTGCCCTCAACACCGATGCTTCAAGCGTCCAGTGTGTGCATGGGTTCTGGTGCAGACCGGATTGTCGGAGCGATAAGATTCAGGAGTGCGCCGCGGCGATGCGGACTATGCTGCCATGACATGACGCCAGGTCACGGCGGGATTCGACTGCAAGGTGATCGGAATTGCGCCCTGTTGCTTGTTCAAGATCCTCCATATCGAGCCGCTGAAGCTCGCCCTTGAGATGAAAGGTCTCCCGCTCGACCTTTATCGCTGTCTTCAGCGCAGGGGCTTTCGGCGTCAGTTCTCGCCGTTAACTTGAAGGCAACCTCGGACAGGCCGGTGTTGGCCTCGCGCAATCCTTCCAGCAGCCCTTCCAGATGCGCCATGCGCTCGCGCAGTTCGCCCCAGGCGTGACGTTTGCCGCCCGGCCATGTTGCCCCCCCACCTCGCCGCCATGCGGCCCGTAGAACGCCACCTGAGCCCCTCACGATAGCCCACTTAGCCGGACACGGGGCAGTGCGATTCGATAGCCCTCGCCTCGCGGAGCGCCTTCACCGGCCCGCCCAGATCGGCCAAGGCATCACCGATGGGAACCAACTCGTTTCGTTGACGCTGCATGGCTTATTCTCCCATGCTCCTCAGACAAGAACCACACAGAAACAAACCGACCACAAGTGGGGAGAAAGAAAGTTAAGCCCGCCCACCTAGCAGGTTGTCTCACTACAGGGGTCCACCCCAGTTCCGTATTCTCGTCGAGCAGGGTGACGCCAATGCCCAATTCAACCTCGGCTCCATGTACGACTTTGGCGAGGGTGTGCCGAGTGCAAGAGAGTCGAACCGCGATACAGGGCGAGCACTATTGACGCAAGACCTCACGCAAGTCCTCAAGGACCCTGATAATCTTCGGATCAACCTCTATCTGCATTTCAATTCCCAATTTCTTCGCCTCTTCAATTTCGACTAATTCTGCTTGAGCCGCCGTCGTGTTGGGCAGAGCCCGTTTCAGTGAACTCAGGGTACTGGAACTCGTCCTCGCCCCTGTCATGGGGTAGCATCGCGAGAGGGAACCATCGTCCTTATAGCGCAGGTAGTAGCAGCCGGAGACCGTGTTCGAACCAACGAAGTCGAAGGTGAAAAACCGGTCAATGATTATACCTGGGTCTAACAATGAGAAAGCTTCAAGATCCGGTCGGTATCCCGCTATGACTAAATTGGGATGTGTTGCAACTTTCAAAAATCAGCAAGAGAGCGACTGGTTGGGTCGACCGGGCCCCATCTTATGCAGCCACTTCGAACAGCTTGTTGATGAACTGAATCTGTTGCCGAACATCTGAACCGTTCACCCGTCTCGCCTGTCCCTTCCGGATCATGTGTATGGCCTCGTATCCCTGAATCGTTCGCCGCGCCGCGTGGAATTCACGAAAACCCTGCTTCGCCTTTACGCGTCGTTTGATCGCTCGATGATCCTGCTCCAGGATGTTGTTCAAGTATTGGACAGGCCGGTGGCGGCAACGGCGTCGCAAGATTCCTTCCTGCTTCAGTCCTGAAATCGTAGCGCCATAGAGGCGTGCCTGGTCGGTGTTGATGACGCGGGGCTGCGGATGCGACGGATCCGTCAGCGCCTTGCGAAACAGGCGTTTGGCCGTAGCGGCATCGCGCAACCCCGAGAGCACGAAGTCGATCGTGGCACCGGTGGAATCGATGGCTCGGTAGAGGTAACACCAGCGACCCTTGACACGAATGTAGGTCTCATCGACACGCCAGGACTTATTGGTTGGCTTGAGATGACGGCGTAGCCGCTCCTCCAGTTCGGGACCGTAGCGCTGGACCCAGCGCCAGATTGTCGTGTAGTCTGTCTTCAGGCCGCGCTCGCCGAGCAGCTCTTCGACATCGCGGAACGAGAGTGAGTACCGTAGGTACCAGCGCACAGCGCAAAGAATCAGCTCGGGCTCGGTTTGTCGCCACTTGAAGATCACCGGTCGGATTGTCTCTTTCATGATCTCTTCAGGTTACCAGTCGCGTCGGCCAAAGTTGCAACACAACCCAGCTCGACTGGAAGCATGCGGGTATATACTCGCAACCTGCGGAGGGCCAAAAAGTTAATTCCGGTTTAGAGGATGTCGTTGACGCCAATACAGAAAAACCCCTAATCTGGCGCGGCGCTTCACCAAGTGGGTGACGGAAGCAATCTTGGACTGGTGGCCCGGGTGAGCAGGACTTTCCGGGAAGTAACCGGCATTTTTCTCTGCGGGCTCTTTATCTTTACTCGTGAGACGTGGGAGAATGGACAGAGACTGATTTGGAGGAAAGCATGAGGATCACCCTAAATCAGCGTCTTGATTGTAGTGCTGGCGGTGGGAGCGACCTTGGCTGGGTTGATCCTAAACCAGCAGCTGTGGGCTGCGGCAGGACATGGCGCGGCTGAAGCAGACCCGCGAGGTCTGAGCGCAGGAGGCGAACCGGGCGCTGGAACGAGCGGGGCGGAATTGCTCCGCTAAGGGTGCGCAGTATATGCTTATGCACCGCACACTATGCGTGAAGAACCTGAGTTTCGACTGCACTCCGTAAGTGTTGTCGTTACTGCTCAGTTCCACAATCCGTCGATTCTCAACCGGGATTTCCTGGTAGCGCAGGCGATCGTGCCTGAGAGTTGGGAAGTCGCCGAGGCGGTCACGACTCCGGCTGTATCCTTTGTGAATTATCGGAACGGAATCCAGTTGACTTTGGATGAAGGGAAGCTCAGCCTCGTCGAGGCCTGCAAATCGTCTTTTCAAGAGGAATACCGCGTATATAAGATAGTCAATGACTACCTGACGAGGCTCCCACATGTGCCCTATCGCAGTCTTGGACTCAATTACAGGGTATCGATGAGACAGGAGACCCCTCAAGACTGGCTCATCCAGCGCTTCATGAAGCCGGGAGACTGGTCCCGAGGCGAGCCCATAGTCCGCAGCATGGCACCGAGGTTCGCTATAAAGGCGGGCGACGACGCGGAGTGTTTTTTCACATTCACGCATGGGCAGGTTCGCATAGGTCAAAATGAAAACGGAACTGCTGTCCTCGCCGACTGCAACGTCCACCATGCTGGGCCGCTAGATGCAAGCGGTCAACAAGCGGCGATCGCTCGATGGCCAGAACGTCAGAGATTCGTCATCAAGGCGCTCAACATATTCTTACGGAGCCCGCACAGTGATCCCATACACGCTTACTAGCGATCCGTCATACGCTGAGGGGACTGCCGCGGAGGGACCGCTCGGCCCGCCGATTCGTACCGAGACGGAGCATCAGGAGCATCAGTTTCTTGAGGCACAACTCCGGATTCGGAAGGCACAACTTCAGATAGCCCCGGAATGGACAAACATAGTACGTCAATCGGCGATGCGACTCACTGACGACCCGGAAACGATTATTATTGCGTTGCTTTCCAACAAAGAGGTGACATGGCCCCCCGACGACTTGAGCTCGCAGATATCTAACGCGTGGCTCTCTAAAGCACTTCTATCACCGGTATGGTCCATCGACGACTTGAGTTTGCAGATCAGCAACACGGTGATGCCGGAAACGATCATTACTGCGCTGAGACGGTGTGGGCTCGATGCAGTCGCCGACCGGCTCGGCTACCTCCACCGACTCATCGAGGATGACCAGGACGAGCCATCCATCAACCTCGAGTCGCTGCGAAAGCTGGCTCTCTTCCTGCTGAGCGAGCGGAAACTGGGGAATCCACAGATCGGCGTCGACCCGAACGGACTCGCCCAGGCGGAGTGGCCGGTCGGAGAGAATGGCGTCCTCGCCATGGTGTTCCTCCCGTCCGGGTTCATTCGGTTTGCGGCCATCGAGGCTCCTGCCCGACGCGGTGTCGAATGTAAGCGCGCCAGCGGCACCTTGTCGAAGAGCGAAACCCTGAATGCCGTTCGGCCCTTCACCGATCGTCTTGCATCCCAATGAGCGGCGGCCAGCTTCCAGACGACGACCACGCCTCGCGGTACTGTAAACCAACCGCCGTCGATGATGACGGCTTGCCGATGACAGGCGCCTTCGTGCCGAGGAATGGAGAGGACTACCTCTCCACCAACTGGCTCGAGTACTTCACAGAGCCGGATCTGTCCCGCGCCGTTCAGCGTGTTCGCGCCGCGTTTCGCAACAAGGGTTACACGCTTCGTCCCCAGGGGCGCTTCGCGGTACTCAATGTCGGTGCCGTCAAGACGGTCGTCCTTGAGGCCGTTGGAAAGACACTGCGTATTGATCACCTTCCGCTCAACAATGACCCGTCGCACGCCGGTATCCTGGGATACTCTGCGGACGACCTAGCGGTTGCCGTAGAACTCAAAGCACTTGTCCGCAACCAAGATGTACATCTTGCCGTGACGAAATAGGATCGCGGTGCACGTGGCTAGGCAATTTTGTTAGATTTCTTGCGTAGTCGGTGATGGATTGGGCGCGGAATCCTGCGGGACTTGGTGCGGGACGAGTAAATTGATGGGTTCGGGAATGCCAGTCTTCCCCCACCTAGACCCTTTCTTAAGCAAACGATAAGAGTTAAAGACAGGACAACCCCAAGAATTTCAAAGAAGCCTTGGCCGATCTGTTTCTCTACTTGTGTGGCTATGGGAACGTTCCCAATGAGTACCTGATTGAAGAGGCAGTTGAGAGTGGCCTCGCCGCGATCATTCATCGCGTTCAGCACCTTTTAGAGGCAACGACAGCAAGGTGTGACGCCCTACACCGGAAACTCTCAGTCGAGTGGTTCAGTTAAATGGGCGGGGCCACAGGGTTTTCTGAGGACGGTTTTAGTTGAATTCGGTCTTGACGAGCCGGAACGACCGATTCTGATAATAGATCATCTCAAATTCGACTGGAGGGATATAGGCGACTGAACAATTCACTGAACAATTTCCTGCCGAATACCAGCTAATACCGTCATCTGAGAAGAACTAAAGGCACGAAGAACCAACAAGATAACGAGTTTGAGTTGGTTTGTAAGGCAGGTGCTCTAACCAACTGAGCTAACCCCCCATACGCGCACCCTAACATGAGGAGTCCCGAGATTTCGTACCAAGGTCAGGGTGAGTCTTGCGGGCTTTGCAGGCCTATCAGATCGCGGCGGGGATTGCCCCGCCGCTCTCTGATGCGCGTCGCACTAGGATTCTGCCTGAGGCTCTTCTGCCTGCTGAAGCTCGAAGATGCGCGAGTGAGCCTGATCAACCACTTTGGCAAGCAGCAACAGGTCGTTGCGACCGAAGCTCTGCGTGCTCTTCCATTATGCCGTGCGTCAGGTCATGCCGAGTGGGTCGGGTTTTTGACGCGAAACGCTGATCAGAAACGGGTTCTTGTTGGGGTGACTCGGCATAATCCCGGATGCTTCTCTTGAGGCCAACCAGGCCGATGGAGGAGTTCATGATTGAGACTCTTTTTTGCCGGACTCGTGTCGTCGCCCGTTTTCGGCAGGGCCCTCTGGGCCCTTACATGGAAGAACTGGCGACGACTCTTGTGCGGGAACGCTATTCTCGCGAAACCATCCGTAACTATCTCTGGTCCATTGCAAGCTTTGGTGCCTGGCTTGCGGAACAGGGGTTGGGTTCATCCGACGTCAAGGAAGCGTCGATGCAGCGTTATCTGAGCGGCTTTCGACGCCGTCCGTCTGGGGGCCTGACCCATGCGTCAGCCGGCTTGACGCCGCTGCTGAGCCTCCTGCGGCAAGGAGGCGTGGCGGTTGGCGTTGCTCCGCCCTCGCCCCCGACCATCGTCGATCAATGGTTGCTCGGCTTCGAGCATCATTTGGAACAGGTGCGAGGGCTTACAGTCTCCAGTGTTCGACGTTACCGGCCCTTTGTCCGAAGGTTCTTGAGCGTCTACTTCGATGCCGGGGAGACAAGCTGGCAAGCGTTGACCGCAGCGGATGTCGCCGAGTTTGTCTACCGAGAAGCCCGCGGTCGCACCGGTCTGGGACGTAAGGCTCCTGGTACTGCTGTCCGGGTCTTTCTGCGCTTTCTGGTATCGTGCGGAGAGATCCGTCCAGGACTCGAGGCAGCGGTGCCGGTCATGCGCCAACCCAGCCATGCCGCGCTACCGAGGCAAATCTCCGCCGACCAAGTCACAGAGATTCTGAACGGTTGCCGACGCAGCACGCCCAAAGGCCTTCGCAACTACGCCATTCTTCTGTTGCTAGCCCGGCTCGGACTGCGCGCCAAAGAGGTGGTCGCTCTCCGACTGGACGACATCGATTGGGAGAACGGAACCCTGTCGCTTCGTCCGGGAAAGACACGCCGGGAGCGGCGCTTGCCCTTGCCCGAAGATGTCGGTCAAGCGATCGTGTCCTATTTGAAAAGCGGCCGCTCGGAAAGCGCTCATCGGCAGATCTTTCTTCGTGTTCGAGCCCCTATTGTTCCGTTGAGCGGAAGCAACGCCGTCACGCGGATCGTCCAGCGCGCCCTACAGCGGGCCGGTCTCCAAACCGGCCGATGGATGGGCGCTCACATCTTCCGACACTCGGCTGCATCGGCCATGGTCTGCCGGGGCGCGAGCTTCAAAGACGTCGCCGACGTTTTGGGACACGACCGCCTTCACACCACCGGCATCTACGCCAAGCTGGACCTCCCCGCTCTTTCCAAAATCTCCTTGCCGTGGCCGGGAGGTGCAGAGTGACTCCGCAGAAAATGAACGCGAAATTGGACGCCTACTGTGATCTTCGGGAAGCGCTGGGATTCCAGCCTGGAAAGAACAAGAATACCCTTCGAGACTTCCTGCGATATTGGCAGTCGAAAGGATGTCCCGCGCCGATCCGGTCCCAGATCGCTGTGGAATGGGCCTGCTTGTGTCGGACTCCCGCCCGCCGCCTCAGTGTGGTTCGGTGTTTTCTCTCGCACCTGCGGGCGACTCTGCCTGAAACGGAGATTCCTGACCGCACCTTGGTGGCGGCTTATCGCCGTCCCCAACCCTACATCTTCTCGGCCCAGCAGATCCAAGCCGTGATGTCGGCTGCGCTGCGGGCGCGGCCTCGGGGAACTCTGCGTCCCCATACACTGCACACCTTCATCGGATTGCTTGCCAGCACCGGGTTGCGCGCCGGCGAAGCTTTGCGGTTGACCGTACCCGATGTGCAGCTAGACCTGTGCCCGCCGCGGCTTCAGATCCTCGACAGTAAGTTCCACAAGTCTCGGCTGGTGCCGCTGCATCCGACTACTGCCGGACAGCTGAGGAGTTATGTCCAAAAGCGAAAAGAGCTCGGGCTGGATAGCTTCTCCGGTGCGTTCTTCGTCTCGAATCGGGGTGCCGCGCTGCCGTCCTGGGTCCCCAGAAACTGGTTTCTCAAACTCACTCGAAACCTGGGATGGAGAGTCCCGGACGGCCAACCACGGCCTGTCTTGAACGCGTTCCGACACACCTTTACTGTCAGACGGATGGTGACGTGGCACGAGGAGGGTGTCGAGGTCCTGTCGCTGCTTCCCCACCTCTCCGTCTATCTGGGACACCTGCGCCCGGAGGAAAGCTACTGGTACCTGAGCGCTGTGCCTGAACTGCTCGGTGCAGCCGCCCAACGCTTTCAGCAATACTCCAGCCGGGGAGGTGACCGATGATTGCCGAATCCTCCCTGCTGGGGCCCCACCTCCAGGCCTTCTTCTCTCAGTACCTGCGCGTTCAAAAACGAGCTAGCCCCGAGACTGTGGCCAGTTATCGAGATACGTTCCAGCTCCTGCTGCAGTTTGTTCGTAGCACTCGCCGAATCGAACCCTCCTCATTGCACCTCAAAGACCTGGATGCTCCGCTCGTCTTGAGCTTCTTGGAGCATCTGGAAATGCAGCGGAATAACTCCGTGCGTTCCCGCAATCTCCGTCTTTCAGCCATTCGATCCTTCTTTCGCCTCGTGACCCTTCGCGATCCAGCCAGCATCTCCATCGCCCAGCGTGTGCTGGCCATCCCCATCAAACGAGAAGATAAGAAACTGATCGGGTACCTCACCCGCCCGGAGATCGAGGCCTTGCTGGCTGCTCCCGACCGCTCCCAGTGGTTTGGTCGGCGGGACTATGCTCTCTTGCTGACCATGTATAACAGCGGCGCTCGCGTCTCCGAGATGATCGCGCTCAACCGCGATCAGGTCTGTTTAGGAACCGCCGCCTACTTACATCTGCATGGCAAGGGCCGTAAGGAACGCAGCGTGCCTCTGTGGCTGAAAACTGCCCGCACGCTGAAGGCTTGGTTCGGCGAACGCACACAACCGGCCTCATCACCCGCCTTCCCGAACGGACGCGGAACAATGCTGTCACGCGACGGGGTTGATTACATCCTGCAGAAGACCGTTCGGCTGGCCTCCGCCCATTGCTGTAGCCTCAGGACAAAGAGGGTCTCCTGCCACGTTATCCGGCACTCCACGGCCATGCATCTGCTTCAGGCCGGCGTCGATATCGCAGTGATTGCCCTATGGCTCGGCCACGCGAGCCTTGAGACGACTCACATGTACTTGGAGGCCGACCTCGCGATCAAAGAACGAGCGTTGCAAAAGGTCACTCCTTTGGGCGGTCGGTTCTATAGATTCCGAACAGACGACAAGCTGTTGGCGTTTTTAAACTCCCTCTGATTATGCCGAGCAAAAACCCTTGAAACAGCCTCCCAGCATCCGTTCACCCTGCCCACTCGGCATGACCTGGCACGCGGCATAATGGAAGTTATGCCGTGCTCGGCATAACTTCCATTGATCGCCGTCCTTGTAGAGACGGGAAAAGGTGACATTGTGCCGCGTGCGGCCGTCGGTTCCGTTCGGCCAAATCGCAGCCTTGACGCGACCGATGCGGACTTCAGAGATGGGTTTGGGGTTAGCCATGATGTATTTCCTCCTGAAAGTTTAAGGGTTTGTGAGCGTTTCCGCTCACCCGCAAATGGCGGAAACGGCCAAACCCTGACACGGGAGGAACAGCGCCGCCAAGCCAGTGACGGGCAGGGCCGACAAGGGCAAGAGCGAGTGACAGACGCCTGCCAGGCGAGGGGACCGTTCTGGCGCGAGCCTTGCGTCGGAACAAAGCGGAACCAGCGAAGGCCAGCGGCAAATGGCGCAACCCCACACCCGTTCTCCGGTCGTAGGCGG
This sequence comes from Terriglobia bacterium, assembly GCA_965218055.1. Lineage (GTDB taxonomy): Bacteria > Acidobacteriota > Terriglobia > JAJPHL01 > JAPKYU01 > CBDBKE01. Next base: position 2,039,852 of record CBDCKA010000002.1, on the reverse strand, counting down.
CAAGCCTGATTGGGGAATTGCAACCGGGACGGGGCACCTGGAACCGGACCGCTATCCCCCGGCGAATGGACCGCAGTGCGAAGGAAATTCCAGGATGGATTCTTGCCAAAGTGAACGGTGTGGGGCCACAAGCTTCATCGCAGCAGGAAGCCTCGCCAGGGCAACACGCGCATCAGCGGGGGAGTAGTCCCCGGCGCTTCCGCTCTCACTTTCCAGCTCGGAATATAGGGGCTTCGATCAGGTGCAGTTGCTCTGCGAACATTTGGCGCTGTGCTGCGCTACACGCTGTCTTGAAGTGCGGTGCACGGAGACCGGCACATCAACACTGAGCCTTTTGTCGGCTCATGGGTCTTCGCCTGCTGGACGTTCTTACGTGGCTGTCGGTGGCGTTTTGCCCCACGCGCTGCTCGACAATCAGATGATCTTCGCTGACCGCCACCTCCGCCGTGTAACCCAGCGTGAATCCCTTGCGGTCGCGCAAGAACCGGCTGTCGGGATCGGTTTCCGAACGCCGCTTCAGCAACAGCGCCGGATGATAGGCCGGGCGGCCTTCTTCCACCTAGCCCTGCTCAAACGCACTCAGTTCCAGCCGCTCCACAACTTGGTGCACAAAAAAACAGATGTGATCTTCTCCCTGCACCTCCCGCACGCTCGGCGGCAGCAGATACGCTTGCTCCGGGTTGTAGGTCAAGAATTTCATCGCGCCTCCTTAAGGCGCATTATACGTGACTCGCAAAAGCGGTTTTCACACAGACTCTATAACCCTGTTCGGAACCTAGTTTCACAGCCCCAGCTTGTGATGTAAACTCTCTCACAACGACTGGTACAAAAAATCGGTCTGGTCAGTTAGCTACCGGACGATGAGGACCTGACCGGCATAGATCCGGCTGTTGCGCAGCCCGTTCAGCTTCATCAGCTCGCGGATCCCGAGGCCGAACATCCCGGCGATGCGCGACAGCGTGTCGCCCCATTGGACGCGATACCCGCCATCGCTACTGACTGGACCCGAGCCGGGACTAACGACCAACGTCTCACCCGCGAAGATCCGGTCCGAGGGAAGCCGGTTGAACGCCATTAACGCTCTGACGGAAGTTCCATACCGCCGGGCGATCTCCGACAGCGTGTCGCCCGGACGGACACGATACCTCCGCCCGTCGCCGCCCTCTATGGGGGTTCTCACCATGATCCCCACGGCTGGGTAGCTGAAATCCAGGGGCTGGTCAAGCGCCAGCGGACCGAAGTAGCGCTCGTAGTCCTGATAGACACGGACGGCGGCCAGGAACTCCGGGTAGAAGTTCTTCGAGGCGTACTTGAATGAGCGCCCTCTGTACTTGCGGATGATCTCCGCCATGTCGGATCCGTGCAGTCTGCGCGCGCGCAGCATTCCCCCCCGTCCGTGGTTATAAGCGGTGATCGCAAGGGGCCAGGATTGGAGTTGCTCGTAGTTCCCTCGGAGTAGCTTCGCCGCCGAGCGCGTGGCGATCGCCGGGTTCAGACGGTCGTCGCGGCCGCGAGCAACACGCATGTACAGACGGCCGGTCGCTCGGGTGAACTGCCAGATGCCGGCGGCGCCCACACGGGAATACGCTGCGTTCTCATAGGACGACTCGACCAGGGGCAGCAGCGCCAGGATCGACGGCACTCCTTCGCTCTCGAGCACCTCTTCGAAATAGGGAAGGTACCGGCCCGCGCGAATGACTCCGGCGCGGAAGCGCTCCTTGATACCGCGCTGCACGTGGATCCGGTTCATCAGAACGGCGATATTGCTCGCCGTCATGCGCACGCCTTCGGCTTCGATCCGGTTGTAGAAGACCCGCGCCTGCGCGCTGAGTCCTTCGGGCGTGTCAATGCCCTGCCGCACCTCGTTCAGCAGGCGGCGCACACGCGCGACGCCCGACCGGTGCGACTTCTCGTCAACCACATCGTAGATCAGATTGACCCGCTCAGTGTCGTGTATGATGCGGTCTTGCTCGCCATAGATCGTGAAGACCTTTTCCCAGAACGCGATCCGATCTTCGATCCCAGTTTCCGGAAAACCCGGAATTTCGGCCAGGGCGGACACTGGAGAAATCGCCTGAACGAAGAGGAGTGGAAGCAGCCAAGCGAAGATTTTCATTTGGGAATTTTACACGATTTTACCTAACCAAACTTTTGGTCACCGCCGGGTGTCCGATAGCCGCCCCCATGCCCTCCACGGCGGCGTCGACCACCATGCTGTAGAGGCGGAAGCCCGAGGCCCGCGAGAGGTCCGGCGACGGTTTGCCCTGGCGCGCGAACCAGTACGGCCAGTCGGTGTCCCATCCGAGATCGTACAGCAGGGGCCAGTCATGCAACTCGACCGGGTCGCGGGGCCTTCCGCGCGCCTCGATAAGGGTCGGACTGCAGACCGGAAGCAGATCCTCCTCGTACAGCGTCTCCTCGAACAGACCCTCCGGGCGCGGCGCAGCGGTCTCGCCGACGTATGCGATCCAGATATCGAAATCGCGTCGCCGGGTTGCATAGCTTGAGCAATGCGTCATAGACTCCAGTTATATTCACTGGTAGGAACTTGCGGTGCGCCGCGCGCACTACCCCGGTTTGTTTTCGGGGTGAAGCGCATGTTTACGCCGCAGGAGATACGGACACACCTCGCGTGCATCGAGCGCGAGCGCCATGAAACCACTCTGGCCACTATGGAAGGCGACGAGTCAGCCTCCGAAAGACCGGCGGCGAGGGCGGAGCGGGCGCGGCAATTCGATGTCAGTAAGAAATTGTTGACCGCCACCGCGATCAGTACGTCGTGACAACCACAGTCAAGCGACAACCGGAATCGTCGGCTCGAGAAGTCCTGGCCGGCCTTGTCGAGCGGGTGACGTTCCACAATGCCGATAACGGATTTTGTGTCCTGCGCACCAAGGTCCGGGGCCATCACGATTTTGTGACGGTCGTCGGCCACGCCGCCATCGTCTCGGCGGGGGAGTGGATTTCGGCATCGGGGGAATGGGTTAACGACCGTACCCATGGTCAGCAATTCAAGGCGCGTTTTATACGCACCTCAGCACCGTCGTCGATCGACGGCATCGAGAAATACCTCGGCTCCGGCATGATCCGCGGCATCGGGCCGGTCTACGCCGGGAAGATGATCAAGACGTTCGGTGTAAAAGTGTTCGATATCATCGAGGCGGAGCCGGAACGGCTGTGCGAGGTAACCGGAATCGGGCGCGTACGCGCCGGGCGGATCACTGACGCCTGGGCGGAACAGAAGATCGTTCGCGAGATCATGGTTTTTCTGCACAGTCATGGCGTTGGCACGGCGACCGCGGTGCGGATCTACAAGACCTACGGCGCGGATGCCGTTCAGGTCATGACCGAGAACCCGTACCGCCTTGCACGGGACATTCGGGGCATCGGGTTCAAGACCGCCGACGCGATCGCCATGAAGCTCGGCATCGGGAAGGCCGCCATGATCCGGGTTCGCGCGGGGATCTCCTATGCGCTCACCGAGGCGATGGACGACGGTCATTGCGGCCTGCCCGCCGAAGAGCTTGTGCCGCACGCCGTCGAATTGCTGGAAGTCTCAAATGAGTTGGTTCAGAGCGCACTGGATCTCGAATTGGGCGAAGGGACGATCGTTGCGGACACGGTTGCCGACACCCCCTGTATTTTCCTCGGCGGTCTGTACCGGGCCGAACGGGCGATTGCCGAACGGTTTCTACGGATTTCGGCTGGCAAGCTCCCCTGGCCGGATATCGATGCCGGCAAGGCGATACCCTGGGTCGAGCGGAAGACCGGCCTGTCGCTGGCGGCAAGCCAGGCCGATGCGGTTCGCCTGGCTCTGATCTCCAAGGCATTGGTCATCACCGGAGGGCCGGGCGTGGGCAAGACAACCATCGTCAACGCCATTCTGCGCATCCTGGCCGCCAAGGGCGTGAACCTTCTGCTCTGCGCGCCAACCGGCCGCGCCGCCAAACGGATGACCGAGGCCACCGGGTTCGAGGCCAGGACGATCCACCGGCTGCTCGAAGTCGATCCCAGGGCCGGCGGGTTCAAGCGCAACGCCGACAACCCTCTCGACTGCGGCCTGCTGGTAGTCGACGAGACCTCGATGGTGGACATCATGCTGATGCAGGCCTTGCTGAAGGCAGTCCCCGACGGTGCCGCGTTGCTGATTGTCGGCGACATCGACCAACTCCCCTCAGTCGGTCCGGGCCAGGTGCTTGCCGACATCATTTCCTCCGGCACGGTCCCCGTCGTGCGGCTGACCGAGGTTTTCCGTCAGGCGGCGCTGAGCCGGATCGTCACCAGCGCACACAGGATCAATCGGGGCTCCAGTCCAGATCTTTCAAAACCTAAGGGCGACAGCGACTTCTACTTCGTACAGGCAGACGATCTGGAAACCGCGGTCCTGCAGATCATCGAATTGGTGAAGACGCGCATCCCGAAGCGCTTCGGGTTCGATCCCGTCCGCGACATCCAGGTGCTGTGCCCGATGAACCGTGGCGGCGCCGGCACCCGCTCGCTCAACATGGAGCTGCAGGCCGCCCTCAATCCCGCCGGCGAGTGCAAGGTCGAACGCTTCGGTTGGACCTTTGCGCCTGGAGACAAGGTGATGCAGATCGAAAACGATTACGACAAGGAAGTTTATAACGGCGACATCGGCTATATCGAAGATGTCGATCTCAATGCCGGAGAGCTGAACGCGAGTTTCGACGGGCGCGCCGTCGCTTATGGCTTCGGCGAGCTTGATACGCTAGTTCCGGCATACGCCGTAACTATTCACAAGAGCCAGGGTTCAGAGTATCCCGCCGTCGTCATCCCCGTGCTGACCCAGCACTACGCCATGCTCCAGCGGAATCTGCTCTACACCGGCGTGACGCGCGGTAGACGGCTGGTTGTGCTGGTCGGCCAAAAAAAGGCGGTGGCCATCGCAGTGCGTAACGTCTCGGGGCGGCGGCGGTGGTCGAAGCTGGACGAATGGCTCGGCGATCCGGCCAGCGGGCGGATCGCCGCGAGCGCGACGATTACACCCGGCAGGTCACAGATAAAACCGCGCAGATCGCCAGCGTGGAAGCGCAGCTGACGAAGATCTATGACCGAGCTAGAGCAGCAATTGACGGACCAATTAGGCAAACCGGCCGGGCAATACGCACAGGAGCAGAAGCGGCTGGCCGTGCAAGTCAAGAGCTTCGTTGAGGGCTTTGTCAAGTTAACGGAGCCGAGGCAAGATTCTCCCGAAAACGAATGGAGTTTTGCAATTACTCAACAGGCGCACGTCATCTCTTTCCAATCGGAAAAAGCCCGGGTGCGGAGGAGTCGATGATGGTGCGCTTTCAGATGATGACGACCGACTCGGAACAAGTTCTGAATGGGGCCGTGGACTGAGAGAAAACGTTGTGTATGTTCTATTGATTTGAACCGTCTCATCCGGCGTTCTTGCTGACGCGTTGGCTGATGCGAGGCTTCAGCCCTGTTGTTCTCGTATCGACCGGTGCGATGAACGACAGCAGAAAAGACCTCTCGATGCGCTGCCCTATAACTGCGCAGCTTGTCGGTGATCAGTTGCCAGGGTGGTCGTTTCTGATGTTGCAACATCTTGCGAAAGAAGCGCGTAGCGGCTCGACGATCTCTGTATTTGGTAACCAGAATGTCGATTACGTCTCCATCCTGATCGACAGCTTGCCGCAGATAGAAGTTGACCTGCCGGCTTTCTTCGGACCACCGATTACTGGAGAACAGCGCCAGTCGGCATGGTTAAGTCGCTCTCGTGTTCTTCTTGGTCAGCGTGAGCCGGCATCGCCGGCGAGCGCCCACCGTCATCCGAGCCAGCACGGAGCTGCGCTTTGAACTCGGCTGGCGTCAGATAGCCAAGGCTGGAGTGCGGGCGCACGTCGTTGTAGTGCCGTCGCCATTGCTCGATCCCCACCTTCGCGTCCACGCGGTTCCGAAACCACTGCAGGCTCAGATACTCGTCGCGGAACTTCCCGTTGAACGATTCGTCGGTCGCATTCTGCCACGGCTTCCCCGGCTCGATGAGCGCGGTTTCGATCTGCGCCTGGAGCAGCCACCGGAGAATCGCACCCGCGACAAACTCGGGGCCGTTGTCGGACCGGAGGTAACGTGGGGCTCCGTGGACGCTCACGAGCTGCGTGAGCACCTCGATAACGCGCCCGGACCGAATGCCGCCGGCCACGTCGATCGCGAGTGACTCGCGGGTCCATTCGTCGACGACGGTGAGGCACTTGAGCGTCTGCCCATTCGCGCAGGTGTCGAACACGAAGTCGTACGCCCAGACGTGATTGACCGCAGTGGCGGGCACCGGGCGGGGCCGGCTCAGGGCGACCCGGCGCCGCGGCCGCCGCCGAGGCACCTGCAACCCCGCCTGGCGCCAGAGGCGATGGGTCCGGTCCGTGCTCATCGTGTGCCCTTCGCGTTTTAGGAAAATCCGAATCCGGCGATAGCCGTACCGCGGATACTGCGCCGCCAGACGACGCATTGCGGCCAGCGCCGGGGCATCCCGGTCGACCAGCCGCGACTGGTAGCCCAGCGTGGACCGTGCGACGGAGAGCAAGGCGCACGCGCGGCGACCCGACAGACCGCATGCACGTGCATACGCGACCTGCGGCCGGCGCACGCGTGCGCCTACCATTTTTTTCGGGTGATCTCCTTGAGCACGTCGATCTCCAGATCCCGATCGGCCACCATCTTTTTCAGCCGGCCGTTCTCCTGTTCGAGCCGCCGCAGCCGCTTCACATCGGCGGGCTCCAACGTGCCGAAGTGTTTCCGCCAGGCGTAGAGCGTCTGGGCGCTGACGCCGTTCTTTTTGGCCACCTCCGGGACGGGCCGCTGATCGGCCTCGCGGAGGATCGTCACCATCTGCTCTTCGGTAAACTGGGTCTTCTTCATGGCTCCCTCGTTTCTCCGAGGGCGCCATTCTCTCAGGCTTCAGCTGGTCCGGAAATCGCCAGGCAGGTCACGCCGTGAGGATGGCCTGTGCGTCAGCACGAACACCGTTGAGGGCTACTTCGCTATATTAAAACGTGGCAACTATGGGGTCTACCACCACTGGAGTCGGGAGGTACTTGGACCAGTATCTGAGAGAGTTTGACTGGCGCTACAACGTCCGCAAGCTGCCTGACATGGAGCGGACCGTCGTCGCCCTGAAGATGGCGAGTGGTAAGCGGCTGATGCTCAAGACTCCGCGTCGCTTTTCTACTGGCCGGGAAACGTTCAGACTCTGAACAAACAGGACCTTCTCTTATTGGATTGGCTCGCCAGGAAGAGGCGGGGCCATAAGGGGATTGTAGAAGTGGTGTATCGGAATCCCGAACTTCCGCTGGAAGTGCTGTAACTTGCGGCGGCCCACCCGGTCTGGCATCCTGTGCGCCTCGACTATACCCGGTTTAGCTAGGACGTACATATCTGGGAGACCGTCAACCTGTATAGAGACACCAACGCGGTGTCCGCGAAGTACGTGGATGACATCACCTCTGAGAACTTCCCCCGATTCGGCCACTTACACACGTCCGTTGTTTATACGGCGGAGCGTCTCTCGATATAGTCAATGCCTTGGTAGGGCAGTGTGTTTCGTATCACCTTATGAACAGACACCTGCGAATATCTGTTGTAGATGGATGAAGCATCCAACAGTAGCTCCTTCCAAGTTTCCGTTGGTGTGACATGAAGCAGATTGTCTATCTTTCCATAAACACGGAGATGCTCTTGAATTGTTGCCGCGAGCCCGTCCTCGAATTGCTTTCTGGCATCTTTCACACTTGCGCCTTGGGCGGCATAGTCAATCTCTAATCCTTGCGCGAACCAGAAGTTACCATCTGGTATAATTACCACGCGTAGATTTCCGATGCCGACAACGTGGCCCTTTCCTGCTTCGTCTTTCACGTGAAAAGCAACGGTTGGATTTTTAGCTCTTTTGGCTTTCTTCGCTTTTGTGGGCATTGGCGTGTCTCCTTGGGGCGAGCCGCCCCCTCCGCCAAAACTTTGTCAGTTTCGTATCGCGCCCAAGGTGGACTAGCCTTGGGAATTTCACCACCTCGTCGGTAAGAGCTTCAGCCTTCCACAGCCCGCCGGGCGCGCAACGGGCTCCCTTGCTGGTTTCTGCGTCTGCTACGCCTTAAGTGTAGAAGATTATTTCGCCACCGTCAATACTAACCGTTAGCATGGCTTCTTTCGTAAACTCCCGGTCGCCATTGCGCTAATCGGACCTCTAGGCTAAGATTGGCGTATGGCGAAACCGGGCGACAAAATCCGAATCCCGCTGCCAGAAAAGCGTGCGCTCGCCGGCCTGCTCCAGGTGAAGCCCACCGCTGACATGCCTAAGCGCACGCCACCGGCAAAGAGGCGCAAGGCGAGCAAGAAGCCGGTGCGGTAGACCTGCCTGTCACCCCTCCACCTTAACTTTTAGCTCTGGGTTTGTCAAAGGCCCAATTCCGAAAATCTCCCTTGACTTCGAGCATCAGCGCCGCCGCCCGCTTCTGTGGATTCTCGGCTTGCCAGGAGAGAAGTTGACGGGCGAAGGGGTGCATGCAAGCCGAAGTCTTCCCGGACCCGACGGCTCCGAAAATCGCCACGCCGGTATACAGCCCGCGCTCCGGGATGGTGAGCCAGGAGGGATTGAAAATCTCGCGCGCCTCCACCGGGTGATGGACCTCCCCGATCACGATGGCCGGGGCCGTTTGCCGGGTTGAAAGCGGCCAGGTCGGGAGCGCCCCAAAGGGCGCAAAATCCCGCCGCCGCGATTCCAGCCAGACCTTCCAAACGGACATGAGAATGAGGCCCGCGAGCATGACGGCGACGAAAGGCGAAGCGTAGTACCAGAGCATCACCCAGCCGTAGAAGTTGGGGGTGTGATAGTCCATGAGATCGAGCAAGGGATTCTCGCCAAGCATGGGGAAGGGACGGCGGACAAAGCTCCACAGGGCGTACCCCAGCGCGCCGAAAAACAGAAGGATGTGAGGAATGAACCGCCTCCATTTCATAGCTCCGTCTCCCTTCCGTCAGCGCCCCCGTTGGGGGCTGCTTCGAGCCTTCCCGCAGGGATAAATGAGGACGATAGCGACCCTAATGGGGGGGCAGGAACGGTGTGCCGCAACGCACCGCTGCTGGGGCCACATGACCCCCGGTTTTCGGGGGGGATCGCTATCGTCCTCCCCGATTTTGCTGCATCGGCGCGGGTGAGTCCGATGTGTAAGGGATAACAACAACGGAATGAGGTAGATGGGAGAATGTGGTTTTGCCGCATCTCTTGGCTGAATCTTGCCGTACCCTCCCTCTGTGACTGCGGCATCCTGGATCGGGCGTTGCGGCATGAAAAAACCCTTCAATTAGCTCTCCCCGTTCCGGCCTTCGGGCTGCTTTCATCCGGTTTCCTCCAGGACCGCAAACCGGCTGGCCCGCCACGTCGAGTAGTCGTCAATCGAGACCCCTTCCGTCACTCGCGCTTCCGGGAGACGTTGAAGCTCCGCCGACCGTCTTCCGGCTGCCGCGAATCCCCCATACGGTATTGTCAAGTTAAGCTATTTGGTCGCATTTTCGTCTCCTTCTACCACCTCCAAGTCATTGATTCCCGGTCTCAGCTTAAGCAGAATCCGTCCACAAAACGGACGGATTCTGCTTAAATTGACAGTACTGAACATCGATCTGTAAGGTGAGGTCCTGATCGCTCGTGCTCACCCGGGCACCCGATTGACCGCGGAAGTACGGACCCGACACGAAACTGCGCGGTGTGATGAAAACAAAATCCCCACGCCTGCGCAGCAGCGCCGCGCCGACCGCTATGAAAAGGGTTTCGTGCGCCACCTCATGGCGCTTCTATCAGGCGCGCAGCACCCCGGCCTGATTGGACATGCAATGCTACACTCTAGACGTGTAGCGATCTTCTTTTTCGGAAGAGATCGAGTTGCCTGAGGATTCGAGGTACGTATATGGGTCAATCTCGCTACCTTACCGGACTGAACAGCGAACAACGAGAACAACTGGAACGGCGGCTCCACCAATGCCAGAACGGCCACTGTTTCATCTGCGACCAACCGATCGACTTGGTTCTCCACCAGGGCCAACTCGATGTCGACCACATCGACCCCCTCCTCGAAGATGGGCTTGATGCAGAGAACAACTTTGCGCTGACGCACGCGGGATGCAACCGAAGTAAAGGTGCGTCGAACCTCCAAGTAGCTCGCCGCCTGGTTGAGTTCGATCGCCTGCAGGAAGAAGCGCAGCAGTCCGGGAAGCGTGGAGCGAACCTCGGGGACGTTCTCAAGCGCCATCGGGGCGCGACCGCTGAGCTACGGCTTCAAGTGCGAAATGGCAACGTCGAATTCAGCCTGCCCCACACCGGCGACAACACGATCTACCGGGTCCCCGTTCTGCACGACAAGCTCAGCGGCATGGATACTTTCGTCGCCGAGTTCCCCCTGGAGTATCTACATCATGACAACCGGATCAACCCCAGGAGCATCGGCGCGAATATACGTGGCCTCATTGAGGAATTTCTCGACAAGCGGCCCCAGCTCCATGTGGCGTTGGGCTGGTGGACTCCCGAAGCCGACGGCGCCGGCAGGTTGCGGATTTTTGACGGCCAACACAAGGCCGCCGCGCAGATCCTGCTGGGCGTGCGCCAGTTTCCTGTCCGCGTATTTCTCAACCCTGACACGAATGTCCTGCTACAAGCCAACACGAACGCGGGCGGCAAGCTCCGCCAGGTCGCATTCGACCCCGCCGTCATGCGGCACTTGGGAAGCACGCTATATCTGGAGCGTGTCAATCAATATCGGAAGATGCGTGGCCTTGCCGAGAACGATTACTCGTTTTCAGAACAGGACCTGGTGAAGTTCTTTCGGGGTGAGCGGAGGGAGATGGAACGTTACATCATCGACGCCCAGCGAAACGCGATGACGAATGAAGCAGACAACAAGCTTCTGGAATTCGTAGAGTGGGCAGGAAAGAGCGCCGATCGGCCCTTGGCCTACAATTCGATCGAGCGGTCATTCTTCAAGATCTTTCTCCACAAGAAAGCACTCGACACGCCTATCGATCAGGGCTTCGAGCAGGGCAACAATCCCAGGCAGCTGGAGCGCAAACAGTTGATCCAGATCATGTCGATGTTCGCCGACATCTTCTTCATTAATCAGTGGGATCCGGAAATCGGCGGGCGGCGCATCGAGAACCGCATCCAGGGAGGGGACACGATACCCGAAGGGCACCTGCGGGCGTGGCGCATCGCCCGCGAAGAAGTGCTTGCGAACGTCCTGCGTTGGCTTCGCTTGGTCGTCACAAACTACTTTGCCTTCACAGGCAAGCTCGTCCATGAAGATCGCTTACTGCAGACACGGCTGTCCGACGAACTGTGGGACCGCATGCGGAATTTTCTCAAAAGCCTGGCCGGACTGCCGTGCTGGTTCAATCGGAATCTGAGTACGACCGTCTTCGGCCCTAAGCAGAACCTAGACTACTGGGAGAAGGTGTTCGGGACCGGACAAGCGCCATCCGGCATACAGATACTCGCCAAGCCGTTGGACCTGCAGCAGATGATTCAGGGTAAGGGTGTGGGAGGTGAAGCACGATGAAGGCGATTCCCCGTGCGCGAGCAGTGAGGCAGGCCCTGAGAACCACTGAGATTGCCGTCAGGGACGCGCTGAGAGAACTAAACAAGACAGCCGGGGATCTGATGGCCAAGGGTGACTACACAGGTGCTGAGGCGTTGGCAGCCAAGGGCAGGCAAATACAAGAGTTTCGGGGGCGAATCCGGGAACTGGGCCGCGAGTGGAAAGAGTTGCGAACGGGCAAGGCCGACAACGGAGAGGTTCGCGGAAAATCCACACCGCTGTGGGCCTACTACCAGTCAATCTTGAGGGCACTCGTCGAGACCGGGGGGGCGGCACGCCGCACGGCACTGGAACCCGTCGTCCGGAAACTCCTTCAGGACACCGTACAGCCTGGAGATGATGAGCCCTTAGCCCGCGGGCAAGCCCGCTGGCAAGTGATGATCCGGCGAGCCCGCAAGCCCATGGTCGCAGAGGGCTGGCTGGAGCCGGGCGTCGGTCCGACGTGGCGCATTACGGATTCGGGCCGCCGTTCCGCGACGAATGGATCCGCCGGGGGGAAGCTTCCGCAGAAGACCCCTCGGCGGCCCGGGAAATCGCCAGGATCAAGCTAGCCATCCTTCAAGGCGATCCGAGCGGGCTCAATGAATTTGGGGGGCTGCAAGCCGCACTCAAACGAAGCGCCGAGCTGAAAAAGCTGAATCGGCAACGGCGACAGGGGCACGATCGAAGGTCGCGGTGGAGTTCGCGCTAGCCGCAACGGCCTTCAACCTCACCCGCCTGTGGCGCAACAAACCGAAGCTAGATCAGGAAGGCTAGTTCAGCAGACTCCCGGACCGGCGACTCGGCGAAGATCGGAACACCAGAATTCTGGAGCGGATCATGATCCCTTTTGATTTCCAGCCAGCTAAACCGAGTTTCCACACAGGCTCTTTAGGGGACCCCGAAAGGGACGCTCGGAGCCGATGGTCCTCTCGGAGAAGACATTGTACTCGGTGGGACGCAGATGGGTGTATATTTTCAATCGCCGGAAGGCCAAAAAGGAAATTCCGGTTAATATATGTTGGCTCTTCTTTCAAGAGAGACCAGATCTACAACGTCCTGTTACAGAAGAAAGACGGCTTGTCGCCTTCCTCCAACTCCGGCGCCCGGGAAGGCAGGACCGCGTAGATGACAGCCAACGCCTTGCATGACGTGCTCGAGGCTACCGGCTATCTCACGAAAGGCCAACCTGCGCCCGGAGTGTGCCTGAGCGAGGAAGAGTGCGACAGGCATCGTGCTCGGGATTTTATTCCTGACGCGCTGTGGCGAGGGGAGTCCGCGCTTACCGTTTATTTCAAACACGAACAGGAAGCACCATCCGATGACGAGGTCGACGGATGGCGGCGGGCGGTCTGGAACAAGGGTTTTGCACCGCTGCTGTGGGTAGTCTCGCCGGACAAGATCGATATCTACAACGGCTTCGGCCGGCCCCAAAAGGCCGGAGATGCCGCCGCGCACCTGCTTCAAACCTTCGAGAGTATCGAAGAGGGTCTGGATGAACTCGACGCTTACGCAGGTAGGCTCGCCATGGAGACGGGCGAGTTTTGGCAGAAGGCCCCGGATGTCAATCGCAGGACCAGCGTTGATCAACAGCTCTTGTCCGATCTCGCTGCGCTTGAGAAGGATCTCACAAACAAGAAGGGTTTGGACCGTCCCAGCGCACAGGGGTTGATCGGCCGTTCGATATTCGCTCAGTATCTGATCGATCGCAGTATTGTCACGAGCGATTTTCTCAGATCCGAGTACGGGTATGGCACTCTCGCTAGCATACTGCGCCACCGTCCTGCTACGGAACGATTATTCGACTGGCTTCGCGAGACTTTCAACGGCGACATGTTTCCATTGGAGCGCTCACCCCTTCCCGATGACCAATGCCTTCTCAGGATCGCGGACTTCCTCGAGGCAATCAATCCCGTATCGGGACAACTGTCGTTTTTCCCGTATCAGTTTGATGTTATACCGGTGGAGTTGATCAGCTCGATCTACGAGCAGTTCGTCAATCCTAAGCCGAAGCAGTCGTCTAAGGGAGCCAAGACTTCGTCGCAAGGAAAGCAATCCGAAACGGATGTATTCTACACTCGTCTGCCGCTTGTTTCCTTGGTTCTCGACGAGATCACGGAAGGATTAACCGGAAAAGAAACAGTGCTTGACTTGACCTGCGGGTCAGGGGTTTTCCTAGTCGAAGCATTGCGAAGATTGGTCGCTCTCCGTTCCGGCGCGGACAAGCCGAGTCGCGAAACCATCCGTTCCACGCTGTACCGGCAGATTTACGGTGTTGATATCAGCGAACCTGCGGTGCGGGTGGCGGCATTCAGCCTTTATCTGGCGGCCCTGGAACTCGACCCGGATCCGCAGCCGCCCGAGGCGCTCAGGTTCAAGCCGCTCATCGGAAGAACACTTGTAGTCGGAGACGCATGGAACGTAGACGAAACCCCTGAAGGGCGGGCCGTGTTAACCGATCGGGGCAACCCAAAGACATTCGATCTCATCGTGGGCAACCCGCCGTGGAGCTATCCAGGCAAATCGGTGAGGGATGCGAGACATTCCGGTAAGACCCCCAATGATGTCCATTCGCCCCGTGGGGTAAGCTTAGATTTCGTTCTTCAGGCCATGCGGTTCGCGTCCCATAAAACTCGATTCGGTTTGGTTTTGAGAGCTATTCAATTTTTTAGTCGCAGCAAAACAGGCGCCGCTACTTCACAAAGCCTCATCGAAAAACTATCTCCTGTAACCTTGGTTAACCTATCGTACCAAACGGACTGGCTCTTTTCGCGAGGCAGGTCGCCTGCGGTTGTTCTCTTTGCGAGGCACCGGTCATCGGACCGTGCTGAAATTACTACCGTACAGGTCCCTTGGTCGCCGGCTGGCACTCAAACCCACACGTTCGAGATCGCGCGCGATGATGTCGTAACTCTACAGCTGGCCGTTTGGCGAAAAAGGCCGGAGTTTCTCAAGGCCGCATTTTTTGGTTTGCGTCGCGATCTGGCATTATTGGACAAGTTGACCTCCAACCATGCATCGCTAGGCGAGAGTCTCAATGGACTCGGCACGAAACTGAGGTCAGGCCTGAAGGTCGGCACACGAGGCCAGGATTCAAGTTTCCTTAAGGGTCTTCCTCTTCTGACCAAGGACGCTCTGCGTCCATTCTTTGTGTCAAGGGATTTACCCTTGTACAACGACGAGGGAGCCCATCGACCGCGCAGTCGTGACTTCTATCGAGCGCCCTTGCTGCTCATCCGGGAATACTTGAAGAGTGACCCCCGGCCTATTGCCGCCGTGTCCGATCGGGACGTCGTGTTTACCGACGCCTTCTTCGGTGCGGCTTTGCCGACCGAGCGATCTGAGACTGCCTTGATTCTGGCCGCAATTCTGAACTCGTCGCTCGCATCCTGGTTTTTCCTCATGACCGGTTCCACCTTTGGACTATGGAAGCGGAGGGTGTTGCTTGGGGACGTAGAATCTGTGCCGATTCCCGATCTCGAGATGTCCTCACATTCGGAAGCAGGTCGACATTTGGTGCAGATCGCCCATGAACTGCAACGACATCTGCCGGAAGATAACGATTGGCGAGAACTCGATGAAGCCGTTTTCGATCTGTACGGCCTGGACGCCGTCGACCGCATCGTCGCGCGAGATGGTCTATTTCGAGCAAGGTGGCAATGGAGCAACGGCAAAGGTCAATCGGCGGCTTCTGCCGAGATAGTTCCGTACGTTCTTGACTATACGAGAGTATTTCTGGCGACGATAGATGCTTGGCTCTCTGCGACCAAGCGACGCCGCATACGGGGCCAGATCTTCGATTTCCCAACATCTGCACCACTTCGAGTCGTTCGTTTTGTTATTGAGGAGCACCGCGGCACCTCAATAGCGGAGGTCATACAGCCGGATGGGAGCCTGCGAGACGTTCTATTCCGGATTGGCGAACGTCTGGGTGTCCAGATTGGAGCCTCCCTAATCGGACATCGGACATTGCGGGTATACGGTCCCGATGAAGTCGTCATCGTCAAACCCGCTGCCCGCCGGAATTGGATGGAGGTGTCGGCGCTGGAGGACGCGGATGCCGTCATCGCGGACAGCGTCTCTGGAATCATCGAGTGAGACTTCCGCTTAACGTTCCAATCGCCACCGGCCGGCCCTTCATTGAGCTTGCCCGAGAGGTCGCGGCGGCAATCCTGCAGACCATCGAGGCCGGCTGGGTACTCGCTCTGGAATTCCGTGACGTAAACGTGGAAGCCCAAGAAGTACCGATTACGGAACGGCTGCGCGATGGCATGCGTCGTGCGCTGAACTCCGGGATGTTTACCTGGAACAGAAGAATGGTCGTGCTTGCCGGAACCGAATGGCGCTCTCGGCCGGACGTTATTTTTCCGGATGGGCGAACCGACGTTCCGATTTTATGGATCCCGATATTCTTAAGGTTCGGCGACCACGACCCCCATGCTATTATCGAGTGCAAGCGTATCGCTGGCAGCAATTCCCATTTGTGCCGAGAGTATGTCGTGGAAGGCATCGACCGTTTCCGACTTGGCAAGTACGGTAGGAACCACTCGACCGGATTCATGGTTGGGTATCTGATCGCCGACGATGCGAAGGCTGCCGCAACCGGTATCAACCGCTATCTGAACCGTGTATCGCGTGCTGCCGAATACCTGAAGCCATCAAATCTCACCGCCGCGCTCAGGGCTTGGCGGAGCACTCATCCGCGAGCGGCGAGTACGGTAATAGAATTGCATCATTTATTGTTGGCATTCGTGGCATCGCAACTCGGACAAGATCAGGGGCGGGAAGACGGCTGACTTGTAAAGTATTATACATAATTCCCCATTCTTTGCATCACGCTCTCGAGTCGCTCTCTCTGGGATTGCTGGTACGTATTGAACAAGTCTGGCTTCTCAGTGGCTAGCCATGGCAGCATTTTGTTCACAAACCTCTCGAACTCCAGATTCTTCGGGTTCTGGCCGAGGAACAGTGCGTGAACTGCCGCCTCGAAATGTTGTGCACGGCATGGCTTAGCGAGGTTCGTCGTCCAGAAGTCATTGGCCAACTCAACCGCACGGGTGAGGCTTGAGCCAAGCAAGATGAAATCGACAAGCTTGTTGGGTTTGAGCGGAGTAGCGTCGAGAACACCCGCTTCAGTCGCAGTCAGCCGCATGCCGACGAAGAACGACAACGCCCAGAGATGGAAATCGAGGTGATCCTCGCTCGTGGCCGCCGCGTGTTCAATTAAGTGCGTCCTTGGCAACCCGAACACGCGGCAAGCGCAGGGACGCTCCCGGACTTTTCCGCTCATAGAGTCACGAACCTGTTGAGGTGGAGCGTAGATCCAGTTGTCTTCCACGCCATCGAGAGCGAGTATGTCGCTAGCAGTCCGCTTAAGATCCGTGAGCGTACTGACTGTGACCGATCCCGCTTTGATCTGCAGCGGCTGTGGGTAGAACCCAAACTCCTTCCTTAGCGTTTCGTGCGTCACTAGACCGCCTGGAATTGAGTGGCGATCTCGGTTTTCACTCCGGCGATCTCCGCTTTCACGTCGCCGCGCAAGTTGGCGAACTCGGTTTTTACTTCGCCGATGGCTTGCAGTAGGTCTTCCTTGGAAGCTAAGTGCTGCGGCGCGGGAAGATCCACGACGGCGGATTGAGCCTGGTCTTCAGTCGCGCCGAGGGAACGGAGCGTCTTGTACAACCCGATGTGGACATAGCTCATGATCCGTAGCCCTTTGCTCTGCCCCCATTCTTCCACAGCACCCAGACTTCGCCTAGCTTGTAGAATCGGCGGCCCGGATCTGACCGCAGGGGGCGCTTTGACGCGCCGGAGCACGGGCCGGGTTGCGAAATCCTCTTTTACCTCACCGCGCATGATTCCAGATCGGTCCTCGCCGTCAAGGGTCCGCTCCGCCGCTCCGCGCCCTTGACCGCTCCGGGCCGATCCAGGAAGAAGACGCGGTTTATGAGGTAAAAGGGGGTCTGCGGTCCCGGAGACTTAGCGGGGATTGCGGTTGAAAATGCCACCGTGGATCGGACGGCGCGGGTGCTTGAAGCATGGGCGCCTGCGGACCCAGGGACACCCGATGAAGGACTCACGGTGAAGCAGGAGATCAAGGCAATCCATGAGGCGATGACCCGCAGAGACGCGGAATTTCTAGCCCGGTACGGAGGATTCGCGGGAGCCGGGAGACGGTCGGCGGAGCTTCAACGTCTCCCGGAAGCGCGAGTGACGGAAGGAGTCTCGATTGACGACTATTCGACATGGCGGGCGGACAGGTTTGCGGACCCGGATGAGATCGGCTGAGAGAGAGGAGAAATCGGTGGTTTTTCATGCCACTGAGGGCCGCATGTTAAATGCCACAGGGTTAGAGGGGGGGTGGCAGGATTCCGGCTCAAGGTGTGGCGAAGCCGCTTTCCTTTATCTCTCTCATTCCGCTGTGGTTATCCACAGATACTCGGCCTGCCCGTGCCGCACGGGAAAAAAAGGCGGGGACGAGAGCGACCCCCCCCCAAACCGGGGGGTCATGTGACCTTGGATAGCGGCACTGAGTGGCATACCGCTATCCGGCCCCATGAGGGGTCGCTCTCGTCCTCATTTATCCCTGCGGGAAGGCTTAGAACAGCCCCCCGGAGGGGGCGCTGAAAGAAGGGACACAGACCTATGAAATGGCGGTTGCGCCATGGCCGCGCTGTTTGGATTCGGGCCAAACTGGTGGTACAACTGCCGCCAGGAGGGTACTGTCAAGTTGAGCAGAATCTGCCCGTTTTGCGGAAGGATTCTGCTGGATCAGAGGCTGAGAATCAATGACTTAGCGGTGGCGGCGGGCGGCGAGAATGCCGCCAAACTGCTTAACTTGACAGTACCTTCCCTAGCGCTTCCCTTGATGACGCTGTGCCCAGCGTTCCCAGCAACACCCGAAAGCGCCAGTAGGGTCTTCTCGATATCGGCACAGTACGACTGAACGAAAGACATCCAACCTCGTCTCTTGCAAACTAGGGTTCCTCCCAGATTACTGCAAAAATACCTTTGATCCTAACGTATCCGGACAGTAGTCCCCCCCAGTACCTGCCTCACCGGATTGGTTTCATCGGCAGCGCGGCGGTTCACACCCGCAGGTCATCAAGAAACTCCGATGCCGGGGCAACGCTCGTGACAAGCAGATGATCCCGTGCTCGTGTGCATGCGACGTACAGCAAGTGACGCTCGGTGTCATACACCTCTTGCAGATCGGCGTCGTCGCCCACAGTCTCGATGCGCTCCTGCAACGGGATGATTTCATCATCGCAGGCCATCACAACGACGGCGCGGAACTCCAGCCCCTTGGCGAGATGCATAGTGCTGATCGAGACGTGACCGCTGGTGGTTGCGACGTTTTTGTCTAGAATCTTGAACGGGAGTCCAGAGAGCTGCACAGCCACCCGCGCGCGGTCTAGTTCCGCGGCGGACCGCACGAAGACACCAAACTCGTGGGGCGCTACACCGTCCTTCTCACGTCCCGACACCCACTGGCCAACGTGTTCAACTTCTTCTTCCTGGCTGCTCAGAACTCGGATCTCCGGCGACGGCCCATTGAAGACGGAGACGGTGTGGCGGCGCTGCTCCCTGTTGCCATCGGCATCGGACACTTCGGGACCGAGCAGTCGGTCCGCCTGCACCCGGATCTGATGTGACGTGCGGTAATTGACCCGTAGTGTCTTCGACCGTCCTCGAATATCTACGCCCAAGGCCAACCACGAGAACGGCTGCTGGAAGATGCGCTGGCCGAGGTCGCCAGCAAAGAAGAGCGCGTCGGGCCGATGCCGGCCGAGCCCCGCGAAGAACCGGAGATGGGCCACGCCGATATCTTGCGCCTCATCGACTACGGCGAAGTCAAATGGGGGGTTTCTATTTTCTGCAACGGCTGCCGCCAGCTTCGTGAACATCGCTGAGCGAGTGATCATGTCCCGCGACGCGAGGCCCGCGCGGACCTGCTTGAACATTGACCAGAGGATCGCCCGCCGGGCCTCTGGGAGCCGCGTTTTTCTGCCAAGGCGCGCGACATCTCGATACCCCTCCCAGGTGCCCAACTGCCACGCATCAACGACCTGCTCCCACTCGGTCAGCAAGAATCTCCCACTGAACTTGTGGTTCTCTCCACGTTCGCTGGCGGCCCACAGCAATTCTTGGACGATCTCTGGCGGCGCCAGATTGATCTGTCCGAAGTGGGACTTGTAGAGGCGCTCTCCGATAGCGTTGATCGAATGAACTTCCAGTTGCTCCGCCAGGCGCGGTTCGTTGCTGATGAGTCGCCTGAGTTGGGTGCGGAGGGCATTCGCCAGCATGTGCGAGAACGTAGTCAGCAAGACGCGCGCATTCTGGTTGGCGCGGGCCAGGAAGACGGCGCGATGCAGCGCCACAATCGTCTTCCCCGTGCCGGCGGAGCCGGAAACCCTTGCTGGCCCGGTGTAGTGCCGTTCAACCAGCTGCCGCTGCTCGGGATGGAGGAACACCGACCACCTGTCCCACGGGAACTCCAGGGCGCGCTGAAGTTCATCGACATTGCTCATCGCCCGGAATCGGCGTTGCGCGTCGGGATGATCGAGCGGATTCATCGCCGGCGCGACTGGCTGAAGCGGAAGCGGCTTGCCGCCAGTGGCCAGTTCCAAGAGCGCCTCGGCGGCCTCGCCCGGTAGTCGGTGGGCCAGCAATAGGAGATTGTCCTCATCGACCTGGCGCACGTCTGGCAGCCACTCCGGCGGCACCCCGTAGGTCAGCAAGTCCTCATCGGAGATGTCCGCAAACAGCGGCAGATTAGCCGTCGCCGGCTTCGGAGCCTCCACATACGTCGGGATGAGGATCTCCTGAACGGTCTCCCTAATCTCCACGAGCTGGGCGGCACCCGTCTTGGGGTGCGACTCCAGTCGGCGCCGTTTCGCCCAGTCATACGCCTTGTCGTGATGGCCGACATAGCAGAGCAGGAGGCTCGTCTCGCTCTTGTGCACAATCAGCCGGATGTCGCCACTAACCCGCACCGACCAGAAGTTGTCAAGGACTGATTTCTTTAGACACTGATTCTGAGAGTTTTTTACGCGACTAACGCATACCGTTTGGCGAATACCACAGGCGGCATGTTGAGCGCGGAGTGAATCCGCGTGTTGTTGTAGTCCCACAGGGTGCGGTAGATCTCCGCCACTAGCTCCCCCAGTGTTTTGAAGCGGTTCGGATCTCCCAGGTCAACCTTGAATTTGTCGTAGAACGATTCCTGGTATCCGTTCTCCCAAGGGCACCCCGGGCGGCTCCGTGAAATCACGATGCCGCATCCATCAAGGATTTCAGTGAACGCCATCGCGTCATACTCCCTCCCGTTGTCGGAGTGGAATAGACCCGGGCGCGGATGATGGAGCAGGGCGTTGGAAAGCGCCTGAATGGTGAGCGCGGCTCCCTTTCTCACCGCAACCTGGATTCCCAGGATCCGGCGGGTGTAGAGATCGATCACGGTCGCCACATAGACCTTCTTTCCGTGCTGCACGAACTCGGTGAAGTCCGTTGCCCAGATGTGGTTTGCATATGCGGGCATGAGCGCGAGCAGGAGGTTGGGATAGGTCCGGGAAACCTTGGATTTTCTCCATTTTCTGCCTCTCCTGCGGTAGGGCTTGATGCCAAACAGACGCATGACCCTCTGCGCCCGCTGGCGGCAGAGTCCCAGTGCCGTAGCAATTCGCCGGGAGCCGTAGGAGGGATGGATCTGCAGCTCTTCTTCCAGGCGGACCTTGAGGCGCCAGTCCTTCTCCTTCATTCTTGGGACGTAATACAGGCTCGCGCGGGATATGCCAAGGGCTCGGGCAAGCGCTGATTTGTTTCTTCCTTCGCTCAATTGTTTTTTTGAGTCATGGAGAGCTTGAGCGTGATCTCGCCCACGAGTTCCAGGAGTTCTCTGTTCTGCTTCTGAAGTCGGGAGAACTCCGCCCAGGACGGGGCACCGGTTGCTCCTTTTACCATCCAACCATAGATGCTCCCTTCAGAAATACCGTGATCCTTGGCGGCCTGGGCCACCGAGATGCCTTCTTCCTTGACGCGGCGTAGGATATCGGCTTTTACGTCAGCTGCAATACGATGATGTTTTTTGTTCATATGACACCAGGGTAGTTAATTCCCAACCTCAGTGTCTAAATTACCCAGTCCAGGGCACAGCCTTCCCGATTCGAACCTAGCCCGAGTTGCTGTCGATCTGAACATAGACGCAGGGAGTGTGAGTGAAGGCCCCGCGAGCGTCGGTGAGCTTCTGAAAGCACTGCCACGCGAGGACAACGTGTTTCATGCGTGTCTCCTCACTCCAAGGCTCACTCGATATCCTGACCCGTTAGCGCGTATTCGAATCGATCACACTCCTTGGCGAGCGTTTCGACATAGAGATCGAGCTCCTCATGGTCGAGCGTCGCAGCCGACACCTCAACTAGCCCGATTAGCCGGTCCTCGTCATCGAACGCGAACGTCACCAGTGCCTTGGAGGCGTTCCGACGCCATGCTCGATAGGCGATGCGGCGCCAGTGCGCGTCGTTCCGGGTAACCTCGGAAGCCGGCAGCACCACGGAGCGAAAGACGTATCGATCCTCGTCGCGTGAGACGTGAACCCTTTGAGTACGGCCGCCTTCGTGAAAGGAGACTCGGATGGTGTTTCCTTCTCGTGTCCAGCGGCGACCACGCCGCTTCGAGAGGTCGTCGATGCGTAAAAGCAGAGCCTTCATGAATGATCTTCCCGGAGAGTCGCCATCAGACATCCTCCTGTTCGACCAGTCGAGCCGCTATCATTCCGGCCGCACTAACGGTTCTCGTCACCAGCGACTCGAGTTCCTCAGGCTGCGTGGTGTCCGGGTGGAACACGATATCCCCTTCGACGTAGATGCGGTCCGTGCGGTCCGCAGAATCAGGCCGTACACAGACTTTCGCAAGTCCAAGTTCTCGCTGAAGCTCGTACAGCTCATCGAGTCGGTCGTCATCGTGCTCGATCTCGAGGGGTCCGACATCGCTACTGCAGTGCAGAAGGGTGGCGTCTCCAGCGGCCTGAGACCGCAGCTGTAATCGAAACGGCTGTTCCATACCCCGTTCGTCCGCATCCCGATGGATTAGGCGCCCGCACCTAACGAGCGCATATCCCCTGCGAAGCAAGGGATCGGCCGCGCGAAGAACCCGAATGCCGTAACGCTCTTGAAATCCCGACCAGAGTGCCTCGAGATGATTAATATCGGCGTCAAGATTGCGACTCACAATTGATGCCGGCTGGAGGTTGCCTTCGAGCCACCCTGGTCGAATTGGGAACGCCGACTTCAGCTCGCCTTCGAATGCAGGAATTGCCTCGAGCTCCTCCAATATCTCGCGGGCAGCGTCAATGCGGCTGCCCAGTGCCTGTGAGTCTCCCTTTTGCTGATGGATCAGCTGCAGGAAGCGATTGAGCCGGTGCAATACCCGGCGCACCTGAAGTACCTCTACGGTGTCCTGCAAGTGAGGGTAGTAGACCTGTAGGAAGGCGGCCGCTTCCGGTTCTGTGTCTGCACCATCCAAACGTCGCTGAACGAGTGAGCCGATCCGGTCGATCCGGCCCGTGCGCTGCTCCATAGCCGACGGCGTCCACGTGATGCCGTAGTGCACGACCTGACGGCAGAAGGTGTGGAGGTCCTCTCCCTCCTGCAGCACGTCCGTGGTCACCAGCGCGAGTGGGAATCCTGGCATTCGAAACTGAGACACCAGCCGCTTGCTCACTCCACCAGCCATCCGCCCCACTGGGACCTGCCGTTGGAGCGTGGACCCGAACCGGGCGGCAAGCTGGTCGAGATCTCCCGCGGGAACGTCCGGGAAGTTGCCCCCGACGAGTAAGTCGAAGAACTGTGCCGCCTGCGACAGCTCATAGAACGCGTGAAACCCAGGTTGCCGGGACTGGTCATTGAGAAGCTCGACGAACGAGTTCGCAAGATCCCGCACGGGTTCGTCCGACTCCGTTTCTTGCCGGAGCGTGAACGATCCCAGCTGTTTCACGGCCAGGAAGTAGAGATCGATATACGAGGCGCCGAGACGAGCCATCGCGCTGAGCAGCTCACGTCGCTGTTCGCGCTTCCGGAATCGTTGACGGAAGTTGTCGATGGTGTCCTCGGGCCAGATCAATGTTCTGAGGGTGTGGCGTTTAGCGAGTTCGGTGATGAAACTCGTGAAGCCGATCGCCTGTTCTGGACCCGGGAAGCCCTCGGGTGGTTCGAGCGTGCCGCCGCGCGGGTCCGGAAATCGCTCATCGAGTACGACCCGCGCTTGATCGCCCAGAGACCCTCCGGCCTTCTCGACCAACTCCAGAGCCGCCTGCTGATATCCTAGAAATACCTGGAGGCGTGGATACCCCTTCGCTCGCTGCGTGAGGTGTTTGAAGTGTCGGTAGGGGCGAGCCCTGAGATTGTCAGTAAGCTCGGAGAGAGACAACTCCGCGATTCTGGCGAGTTCGTTGAGCGGCTCCGCGGGACGATTCAAGAGCCAGCTGACGTAGTCGTCCTCGAAGAACGTCGCGTAAACCGAACTGGGGCTCGACAGACGGTTCTTCTGAAATGCCGCGCCAGACAGGACGCCGCGGGGACCGTCGCCTCGAAAGAACCACGAAAAGAACGTTTCGGCACTCCCCTCGTCATCATCATCAATAGCGGCTCGTTCCTCGGTGAGCTCGCCCGGCTCATCCTCTGCTTCGTCTAGAGGATTCACCTCGCTCTGCTCGTCCGGTCGTCGGGCTCTCTCGCGCTCATATTGTCCAAATAGCTGTTCGATCTCGGAACGGAGACCAGGAAGGGCGGTGCGCATTCTCGTGCCAAGCCAGCGATCGAAGTGGGCATCCAGCTTCGCCGCGAGCTCATCAACAGTCCGGACACGCCGCACGAAGACCAGAACCTTGTCGGCGGTCTCGAACACGGGCGCGAACGAGTCCGCGGTGCTGTCCAGTTTCGGATGGGGGAGCGTCCCGTGGAATCTGGACCGATACGATTCGACCATCTCCGCAACGGCATCGGTGTCGATGCCTCGGCGCTCGTCTACGGTTTCTCCTTGGTTGCCGTCAAAACTCGAAGGCAGCCCATGCTCCTCTTGGATAGCGGCCTCTTCGGCGAGCCGGGCGGCGCGGCTACGCTTCCCGATCGTCTCCAGGAAACTCTCGAACGACGAGAGCATCCCAATCTGAAAGCTGTTCTTGAACTTTTCGTCGCGGAGGATCTCTGTCACCTTCTTTTGCATCAGTCCAACGACGAGTCGTTGCTTCGGGTCTTCGATACGCATCGGCTGGTCGTGAACCCGGTAGCCTCCCTGACGCCACTCCCGCCGATACATGTTCTTCGTGTAGAGTCGGCCTCCGATCTTGAGACCTGCCACCCGCCGCACCATGAGTCGAGCGACGATGTCGCGCTTCTCATCCTCAGAAACGTCCGGGCCGAGAAGACGGTCGGCTCGGACCGGCTCTGCGCCATTGGAGTCCCAGAGCTTTGCTCTACCAAATCCAAAAACCTCGAGTTGCCGCTGGATTGCGGCGTAGTCGTCCTCGAACGGCGTCGCTGATAGAAGCAGCACGCGCTGGGCCTTGGGTCTATACCAAGGATATTCGTCGGCCTTGCCCTCCGGATGCCCAAAAGCAAAGCCCATAACTCGGTTGCGATTGCTGACGCTGGGACCGAACCCATGCTTGAGATTGTGGCCTTCATCGATCACCAGGAGATCCACCTGAGGCACTGCCGCATTAATGGCGCAGCCATAGGCATCACGGAACTCCTCCGGGGTCTTCGCAGACAGGATGCGCGGAGGCAGCCATCGGACGCGCTCCAAGAGGCGCCGGCGTAGTCGGCGTCTGCCCTCCAACTCCTTGACCGAGAGGCTGAAGCTCGTCATCCGGAGGAAGAAGTCCCGGTCAGCGTTCAGCAGTGCCTCTCCGACGAAATCAACCAGACTGTGGCAGTAAACGGGCTCCCAGGTCGGTTCGCCCTGTAGGGACTTCACGCGGTTGCCAGTCAGCTGCCAGTTGAGCCGAACGAAGTTCTTGAGCTCTTTGATCCATTTCCGCTGAATGTTTTCTCGCGGAGCGACGACGACGATACGTGCGTGCGGATTGAAGTAGCGAGTCAACGCCATGATCCCGAGCGCGACATAGGTCTTGCCCATTCCGACCTCGTCGGCCAGGTAGGCACATCGATTTCGTTGCAGCATGTTGAAGAGCGCGGCCGTGCCATGCAGCTGCTGCTCCGCGAAGCCGAAGCCACGGGCTAGCTCCGTCGGGGCAAAGTCAATGATTTCCCGAACGAATGATGGGGTGACGGCACTCATCGTCGCGCACCCGGTTGAGAGGCTGAGCGGAGGAAGGCGTGCTCATACCACTGCAAGAAGTCCTCGGCTCCCGGATCGTCAAGCTCGATAGCAGTCCGGAGATCTGGTAAATGCCCCAGCAGCGCGTCTAAGTGTCCAACGTGTTGGGCTCGTTCCCTGAAGAATTCTCGATGCCGGCGACTGAGCTCGTGACGCAACTGTGTGGCACACAGGAACGTGACATAGGCAAGAATCGGGTCACCATCTGGTCGTTCGATGGTCTTCTCGAGCAAGTTGGGGAGGGAGTCGCACTTCGCGCCGAGCAACCGAGCCTCGGCCTCAGCATCCCGCCCATCCTCCAACGCTGTGTCAACGGCGCGTTCGAGACATCCGAAGGCGTGATAGATGCCGGCAAACCGATCAAAGAGCGTGTTTCTCGCGTGAAGCCGGTCGACTCTGGCGATCGGTAGGCCTTCGACCCGGTCAAGTATGCGGGCTTCCACGAACTGCGCACGCTGTGCCGGAGTGAGCAGCGACCAGTACTCGAGGATCTCCTCTGGAGTCAGCTGCATGAGCAGCGACGGACGATGCTGCATGTTCTCTTCTCGGACAAGTACGCGCCACGATTGATTGCCGTGCTGAACGAGCAGAAAACTCGTGGATAACAGCAACTCTGCCAGGCGTGTAGACAACGCTCGATCGAACGCCATCCAGCGACGGCGGAGGGGCCGTCCTATTGTTGCCAGAGGCTCCCCAGCGGTCGTCAACACCGCAAATCTATCGGCCGTCGAGTCTTCTAGTCTGTAACTGAACTCTCTTGTACCCCAGTCGAATCGAAGACTCAGGTCCAACCCAACCGCGTCGAGCCCCTCTGCCTCAGTGGGCGTGGTCGAAGCGAATCGATCGGCGTCGCGCTCAACCGGCTCCAGCCACCAACGCCGCTGGTATCCAGCATCGCTAGCATCGACCAGAAAGGCAGCTTCCAGGTTCCCGGCGGCACCGTGGGAATGGCCGGCCCTCGTGAGATTCGGGGAGCCGACAAGTAAGAGGTCAGGGCCGTCCCGCTTCCAAAACCGGTAGACCTTCGCGTGAACACGACGCGGTGCGAGACGCTCGGAGGCATCGTCGCGCCCGCGATTCACCACGTCTCCTGGCAGACTCGCCCAGCGAGCAAAGTCAAGAGCCTTGACGGCCTCATAGGTGTCACGGGTGACGAGAGACTCACCGTCGGGACCCGTCGGATGATAGACGCGCACTTCCCGCGGCTGAACCGCGTCAATCAGTTCACGCAGCGGACCTTCACCCTGCGGATCGAAAAACGGCGAGATGACCTCAAGGTTGAGGCCGTGTTTGTTGAGAGAGAGTTGCCACAACCAGTCAGACAGTGTTTTTCGATTCTGTCCTCCGAACACGCGGGTGTGATATTTGCCGCTCGACTTGTTCTTGCCAAAATGCCTCCGTTGGGTCCGGCGGAGAAAAAACTCACTGATCTCGTCTAGTGCGGTTTGGTCGTCGGAGTCACCGGCTGACTGGCGAATTCTCCGGCTCAGTGACAGCAGGTCAGGTCGGAACGAGCAACGCTCGTCGTCGACGTCGCGGTCCTTGATCTCCTCAACGTGGGCACACTCGACGTTCTCCCACCAACCCGCTCGCGTCAGGTTGGCTGAGAGAATGGCAACGATGAGCGCCTGTCGGATGGGCTCGTCACCCTCCTCGTCTGAATGGGCTGCCTCCTCACCTTCGTGACGGTCATCGACGAGGAGCAAGGCCACCTTCGGGTGGAAATAGCCGGTGGTGCGACTGACGTCTAGACGCCGGTAATCCAATTGCGCTGGCTCACCGTCCTGAGCGAGCGCCCGCCGATCGTAGTACACGGCCATGTGATCTATCGTGCGAAGCGCGTCCTCGAGCTGAAACCGACGCACCTTGTCGGGTTGGCTGAATGGCTGGTCGAACAGGACCGGAAGAATGTTGATTTCGAAGAAGCCGGGATCGAAGCTAAACGTCGTGAACACCGCACTTCGCACACGTCGTCCGTCGATGGCTTCCGCCACTTGCTCCGTGAGCACCTTGAGGGGGATGACAGTCGATGGCATGTTAGTTAGCGCTCTAGCTGCTGCGTCACATTCTTCAGAGCGTCAACAAAGTAGCTATTCGTCCACAGCTCGGGCAGCTCGTCTTTGTCGGGCAAGAGCTGCTCGGCACCCCGGTATCTGACGTCGAGGCGCCTCCCGTCGCCAATGCGCGCCCAAGGTGCACCGCCACGCATCTGCATCACGGTCTCGTTCCAGGACAGCAACCCCTCGAGAGCTGTCTCGAAGTCTCCGTCGTGCAAGGCCGCGTGAACTTGGTTCATTCGGGAGCCGACGGCCTCCGTGGAGGTCGAGCGAATCTCGCTCAGCAACTCGGCAAACGCTGACCGGTCGAGATTCGGAACGCGTGCCCCCCAGACGCACCGCACCTCTGAGGCGACGCTGGACAACCGCTGACCATGACGACCCAGCACATGTTGAAAGAGCGCAGCGCTCGGAGCGAGAAAGGCTTCCAAATGGCCAATCCGATTTAGGGAGAGCGAGAGGCCCTCATCCCATTTCCTCGCATGTTTGGCGAGGTGGAGAATTTCGGCACGTCCCGTCTGTTCGGCAAGCTCGGTATCCGATTCCAGGAGCCGCCGAAACCGTTCCTGTCGACCTGGTTCTGCACCGTAGACCTCCTGCCCATCTCGCAGGTGGGAACCGTAAAACTCGAGCTCATCGGAACTGAACCGTGGATCGAGAACCTGGGCGAGCGCGGAGAAGATAGCGTCCCGGCCTCTTGTGCGAAGCCTGCCCCCTCGGGCGAGAAGCTTCCTGAGCTTGGTGGCCGAACCATTCAGTTTGTCGATGTAGTTGCGCTCAATGAACTCGCGGGCCGCTGGGGTTACATCGAGCGGACCGTCTGGGAGCAAGCCAGACGTTCGAGCGGGAACCGAGTACAAACCCCAGAGGCCATAGATCTTCTGGTCTGACAAGATCATGCCCCGGCGGTCGGCGGCAATGACGACGTTCCCGCTCTGTTCGTCGACGAAACGCTTCACCCGCTCGATGCCGCGGATCTCTCCCTCGACGCCATGTGCGACATGCCGCACGTAGGCCCCAACCTGCTCCATGCGCAGGAAGATGTCCAGCGCATCTTCCCGAGCGGCTATTCCTCGGTCCACAAGATCAGCCGCGAAGTATCGACCTAGGAGGAGAACCGTGAAGCCGCGGACAGAAGTGCTCTGTGTGGTGAAGTTGGTGACGACATGCCGACCGAACGCCGACCAGATAGGCTGAACGCCCAGTGGGTCACGCGAGCCCTTGATCTTGGCGTTCGGGTCTTCAAGGGTTAGGAATGGCACGGCGTGAATAAGTTACACGAAATCGAGCTTGTCCTCAATGTAGGGGAGCCGGGTGGCGAACCCGGTACACGCGGTTTTCGAAGTTGATGATGGCGCAAGACTTCTGGCGATAACCCTTTGTCGGTCCTCACGTTCCAGCCGTGCGGTCGTGCCCTCCCGATGGTTGCTCATGGGACATACGACGACTCGGACGAGTGACCGGCTGAGGCCGAATCGCACTCGCCTTGTCCTCCTGGCCGTCCTCGCCGACCATAACGTTCGCCGTCCTGGCCGGTGGGACGACGACTGTCGTACCCCGCGCCCCCGCGGTCTCGTAGACAGCGACTGTGTCATAGGCGGCGTCAGCGGTGACGCGCACGAGATGCCCTCGACCGCGGTGAGCAGATCGAGGGCAGTGGTCGCATCCCGGTGTCCTGACCTACGAAGTCCGGTCAGCGTTCACCCATTAAGTTAGACTCGGGACCATCTGAAGCCCATTCTAGGGGACTGGAATCACGGTCTGGGGCCTCGGAATCTGGCCCCCGGTTCCTGGCACCTTTAGCCCTTTCCCACTACCAACGCCCAGTTTCACGGTCCCAGGCTATGATGTAGATTCTCACTACGGTTGGTACAAAGAATCGGGCGGGTCAGTAACAAGACTACGGAAAGGAAGTTATCATGTTAGATGGATGGTGGAGAATTGCACGGGCTTCGATGTAGCGTACGATAGATCTCGTCTCGTTCTGAGCGGCTCGAAGAATGGTAATCCGAAGCAACATGCGGGAGACATGGCCTATCCGGCAGATAAGGTTACGGTGGGAGTCATGAGCAGTTCTGACAATTCGACCTCGTGCTGGAATTTCGGAGACGAGAGAGAGGACCCGATCCATAGGATACACAGCTATCCTGCGAAATTTCCCGCATTCATCACCACCAAGGCCCTGCGATACGCCGAAAAGAAAGGCGTGAACGTAAGAATCGTTGCGGACGTTTTCTGTGGGTGTGGCACCTCCGCAGTAGAAGCGAAAAAGAACGGGAAAAACTTCTGGGGGTGCGATATCAATCCCGTCGCTTCGCTGATCGCGCAGGTGAAAACCCATCACTACAGGGACGCGGTTCTGGCGCGGTATTTTGACGCAATCAAGGATGAATTTCGCCGCACAGAGCCCACTCCAGAAGACCATGCACGAATCAGCGACCGAATGCGGTACTGGTTCGATGAACGCAACATCGAAGACCTGATCCGGCTCGACCAAGCGATTCGACGTCAGACTCCGGCCCACGGTCCGCACCGGAAATTCTTTCTCTGCGGATTCTCGAACATCCTGAAGCCGACCTCCCGATGGCTGACCAAGTCTATTAAGGCACAACTCGACCCACAAAAATCGCCGCGCGGGGTAATGGAGACGTTCGAGGATCAGTTCGCATTGATGCGGAAGGCAAACCAGCAGAACCGTTTCCCGGCCCCAGAACCTCAAGTCCGTATCCGGACGCAAAACTTTCTGGCGGCGACGGAACCGGACTGGAGGGCCGATCTGATAGTCACCAGCCCACCGTACGTCACTTCCTACGACTATGCGGGCATCCATCAGCTTTCAACACTGTGGCTGCGCTACGCATCCGACTATCGCGCGCTGCGAACAAATATGCTCGGCAACCAGTACGGTGTGGAACCTCCCGAACCCGCAGCGGTAAATGGCCTTGGACCTATCGTTGGGGAAACCTATCGCGACCTGCTGCGCGAAGACCGGCGCAAAGCGCATTCGGTGGCCAGGTACTTTCTCGATATGGACAAAGCGGTCGCCAAGTGCGGGCGCATGTTGAACGACGGCGGGATGGCTGTTTTCGTAATCGGGAACACGCAGTACAGAAACGTCAAGATCGACAACGCGAAATACTTGACGGACTGCATGGAACGTGCGGATTTTCTCAGCATGGAAACTATCCCACGCAAAATTTCGTTGAAGATCATGACTCCATATCGGGACACCCAGGGTCGTTTCACCCAGGATTCAACGCAGCGTAAGGTGTACGGCGAAGAATTCGTCGTCATCGGGAGAAGGCGATGAAGTCCGTAGCGCTATCGATCCGCCCCTACGCCCGGCTACTGACCATGCTGGGCGACCAGTTGATCAAGAACGAGAGAATCGCGCTGGTCGAACTGATCAAGAACGCCTACGACGCGGACGCCGACCGGGTTGAGGTGCGGTTCGAAGATTTTAACAAGGATATGTTGCACAACGCAGATTCACGCATAGTTGTGCGAGACAATGGTACTGGGATGAAGTTCGAGACCGTGCGGACGCAGTGGATGAATCCCGCCGCACCGCAAAAGTATCTTGATAAGGTGGATGGAAGCGGGAAAACGCCTGGCAAGAAGCGGGTCATCCAAGGCGAAAAGGGAATCGGGCGCTTCGCGGTCTTGAAACTGGGCAGGGTGGTTACGGTTACGACGCGCCCGGACGAAGCGGATTTAGAAACTGTACTGGTATACGACTTTTCCCGGTTCGACGATGATTTCGTGTCGGAGAACAACAAACGGAAGGACATTTTCCTGGATGAGATCAAAATCAATTGTTTGCAATCTGAGCCCACAAAACTGCGGGGCGCGGAACACGGCACCATCATCGAGATTCAGGACCTGAAGGGCGTCTGGAACGACAACATCATCAAGCAGTTGTGCAGGGACGTCTCCAATTTGACGGATCCCGTGTCGCGGATCACGCGGCGCAAGGCTTCCAACCGCTTCGAGATCGCCATTTTCTGTAACGGCGAACTCCGGTCGGTCGAAGCCGACAGCATGGAAACGCTGAAATCCCTGATCGAAGATAAGCCGGTGCTGAACATCAAAGGATGCTTTGATTCCGGGAAGAACGCTTTCCTCTTCGAGACCGAGGCCGGCAAGGACCAAATCAGCTTGCAGGATGCGAAAATCACGGGCCTGTGGGTATGGCGGGGGCGCTTCGGCAAAGCCCGCGCCGGCACGGCGGTCGAGCAGAAATTCGGATGTGGGAATTTCGCGTTCCAGTTCTACGTATTCGACTTTTCCCGCGGCATCGACGGCCGGCACGCGCTGAAACAGGGGGAGAAGAACCTTCTCAAGGAGCACCGAATCTATCTGTACCGGGACGACATGCGGGTGTATCCCTACGGCGACCCGGATGACGACTGGCTGAACATTGACGTGACCCGCGGCACTGGGCGGGCGGGCGATTTTTTCAGCAACGACCAGATCATCGGTTGGATTGACATCACCCAGAAAGGCAACTCGAAACTACGGGACAAGACCAACCGGGAGGGCTTGATTGAGACTGGCGGTGCGGCCAGCGATCTCATATTCCTGGTGCAAACCTTCCTGTCCTACATCAAGCAGTATTCCTACGAGCGCTATCAACAGAAACAGCGGCAACGCAACACCGCCCAGTTTGTGCGTGACGGGGTGGTCGCCGGGCTCTTGGCAAACCTCAAGAACGAACTCAAGAAATTAGGGCACAAGTCCCATGTCCACGGGGTTGAAAAGATCGAGGCGGCGTACGAACGGGAAAAAGAGTATCTGTCTCAACGCGCCGAGATGACCGAAGACTTGGCCGGTGTTGGCTTGTCCGTGGAAATGGCTTCGCACGACATCATGCTTCTGATGAATCGGGCACAAGACATTGGCAAGCGGCTCGCGCGAGTAGCCCGGACGGCGGGCGGTGACCAAATATGGGAGCAGGCTGACATGCTGGTAGGGGTGCTGCAGCAGATCGCGGATGGGATGCGAGATGTGCAGAGTCTGTTCAAGTCGTCGCGGCGGCGGCGGAAGGTTCTTAGAGTCGAGCCGGTGTTGGACAAGATTTATCAGATTTACAAGACCCTTCTCGAACAAAGTGACATCCGCTATCAGAAAGTTAAGGTGTGTGGTTCGCCGCTGACGGCTAACACCACAGACGGGGTGGTCATGCAAGTTCTGATCAACCTGTTCGATAACGCCTCTTATTGGCTGGAAACAGTCGACCCGGCCAAACGGGAAATCCGCGTCACCATTGACGGGAAAGAGGGGGAGCTGATTTTTGCGGACAGCGGCCCCGGCGTCGACCCGGAAGATCTGCCATATATATTCGAGCCGTTCTACTCCGGGAAGGGGCAGGAGGGACGAGGCCTGGGTCTGTATATTGCCCGCCAACTACTGGAGCGGCATGACTACCGCATCGCGTTCGCGGAGGCTCATCAGAGAATTCTGCCGGGCGCTAACTTCGTCGTCAGTTTTATGAAGGGGGACGCCTGATGGAACTCAAGAACCTGATGTCCGGCATCGCCGTGGTAATCGACGACGCGCTCGAAAACATCGCCACGGACGAAGACGACAAGGACGGGAATAGAGACCCGATTGTCCAGATCGTAGAACAAATCGGACAGAAATGGGACCTCCCATTCTACAAGACGAACGTGATGCCGCCGAGGGAGATTTGGCCCAATCTCCTGCAGGCCGCCAGCTTCATCCTGCTGGACTGGCGGCTGTGGCCGAGTGGCGCTTCCCATCTGGAACAGGCTGGCGTCGAGAAAAACATCCGGTTCCTTGACCAAGCGAAAGACTATTTCGTGCCGGTCTTCATTTTCACCAACGATAGCCCCGAGGACGTTAAAAGCAAGTTGCCTCAAGCCGTTTATCGGGAAGAGTCGTCGGAGAAAAGTTTCGTGTTCATTCAGCAGAAGTCCAGCCTGTTGTCCGGCGATTCGCTGGATTTCAGCGCCATCAAAGACTGGATCAGGCAAAATGCGTCGGTGTATACCCTGAAAACATGGGAACAGGTGTTCCATTTCGCCAAGAAAGAACTGTTCGGTTCGATGTACGCAAGAAGCCCGGACTGGCCCAGGGTGTTCTGGAAAGCGTACAAAGATGACGGTGCGGACCCGAGCTCGTCCCTTACGCATCTGATCAACGACAGTCTACGGGGGCGCATGCGGACGAGCGCGTTTGAGGCGGAAATTCTCGATGCTTCCTATGCTGAGGTTCCCAGAGATGATTTGCTTGCGCTGATCGGAGAAACTAGTTTCCGTGCACAGAATAAATTGCCGGAAGACGAGATCAGGTGCGGCGACTTGTTCCAGCAACCCCAGAACAAACTCCTGCTCAATCTCCGGCCGGACTGCGACTGTGTTCCCAGAGACGGAAATGCGGACGAGGTGGAGCTGTACTGCATCGAGGGGAAAAAGATGAGCGACCAGAAACTCGCCAAGCAATTTAAAGAAGGACATTTTGATGAGAGGGTATGGCAGAGTATCGCTTTCTCCATTCACGAAGGGAAAAGCATGCAGTTTGACTTCAGAAAACTTCGCGTAGAGAAGTTTTCGGAGCTAAGAGATAAGCGCATCGGTCGTCTGCTGCACCCCTATGTGACCAGAATCCAACAACGTTACGCCCTGTATCTGCAACGACAGGGGCTACCCCGCATACCTGAAGGAGCCGTCTAGGGGTAGCATTCTGGTTGGCTGGCCAACTCCATCCAGCACTTAGCGCCGTTCGGCTGTCCAGTGTAAGGGCTTCAAGAAAACGATGAATTTCGAAATCCTCGAAGCTGATCTGAACAACTCCAAGCATGCCGAGGCGATTCGGCAGTTGGTGGACGAGTATGCACGGCTACCGATCGGCCAGGGAGCTCCGCTGGCGGCCAGGATGTTGGAGCAACTTGTACCCAGACTAAGGAGACACCCGGGGACGCTGGTTTTTCTCTTAGCTGGACTGCCGCGCGGTAGGGGTCGCGGTTTGGATGACTGGTTTCTCCACGTTCACCGGCAAACCTCTGATCAACATTCACGATCTGACCGTTACCGCCGGCTGCCGCGGACGAGGCATCGGGCGTCTGTTGCTCAAAGCGGTCGATGCTAAAGCCCGCGAATTGGGCTGCGGGAAAGTGACTCTGGAGGTACGCGAAGATAACGCTCCGGCGCGGCAGTTTTACCAGCGCTTTGGTTTTCGCGACGGAGAGGGTGGTCCGGCGACTTTTTTTCTAGTGAAGACCTTGGGAAGTGCTGAAGAGGATAGGAAGCTCAGGGCTACCACGTGCGTGAACCGCGCATCGGGCCGCACTACCGCCGCAAAGCAGCTAGGGCGATATGAGATTGACACGTTAGTGCAAAAGGCATAGGTTTTCGGGTGAAGGGGGGGCTGAAAATGGCAATTCCGGGTAAGATATGAGGAGGTATCCATGATTCGCATTACCAGTTCCATCTCCATCTTCCTTGTGTTGCTTCTTGTTCTCGCCTCCGCTGCCGTCCGTGGAGATAAAGTCATGTATGTGGGTGGCACACTGTCCGTCGATGAGAAGACAAAGGGTAAGATAAGCTTCCAGGACGACGAAAAGTCCGTTTTCACATTCAAACGTGGCACTGTCGAAATACCGTATAAAGGGATCCAAAACATCGAGTACGGACAGAAGGTGGGGCGGCGAGTAGGTGTGGCAATTGCCGTGAATCCGTTGTTCCTCTTTTCCAAAAAGAGAAAGCATTATGTCACCCTGAAATACTTAGACGCTGACGGCAACGAGCAGGGCGTGGCTTTTGAGTTTGGAAAAAAGAAGGTCAGGAACGCTCTGAATATTTTGGAAACTCGCTCCGGCAAAGCCGTTGAATACCAGTCTGAAGAGGCGAAGAAGAATTTACCTTGAGAGGGCACACGATGGAGGTGAGTAGATCTGTTGCGATCCTAGTAGTAATCGTCTTCTTGGTGCAGAGTGTCCTTGTAGCAGCAGTTCGAGGGACGGATGTGATGTATGTAGGGGGTACTATCCAGACTGTAGCTGAAGGAACCAAGGGCAAGCTCAATACCAAGGACTCCAGCGCGTTGATCTTCAACTCAAAGTCAAAGAAGGGCAGTTTCCAGATCCCTTACAAAAACATCACCTCCCTTGAATATGGCCAAAAGGCTGGTCGTAGGGTCGGTGTCGCAATCGTTATTACGGTTTGGGCGCTGTTTTCAAAGAAACGTAAGCACTTCTTGACAATTGGCTTTAAGGATGAAGAAGGTAATCCTCAAGGTGTAGTAATAGAACTTCCGAAGCGCGGCGTACGGAGCACAATCCTGGTTATTGAGGTTCGCAGCGGACAAAAGGTAGAATACCAATCCAAGGAAGCCAAAAAACATGTCTTCGGCTAAGACCGAAGTGTCAAGGACTGATTTCTTTAGACACTGATTCTGAGAGTTTTTTACGCGACTAACGCATACCGTTTGGCGAATACCACAGGCGGCATGTTGAGCGCGGAGTGAATCCGCGTGTTGTTGTAGTCCCACAGGGTGCGGTAGATCTCCGCCACTAGCTCCCCCAGTGTTTTGAAGCGGTTCGGATCTCCCAGGTCAACCTTGAATTTGTCGTAGAACGATTCCTGGTATCCGTTCTCCCAAGGGCACCCCGGGCGGCTCCGTGAAATCACGATGCCGCATCCATCAAGGATTTCAGTGAACGCCATCGCGTCATACTCCCTCCCGTTGTCGGAGTGGAATAGACCCGGGCGCGGATGATGGAGCAGGGCGTTGGAAAGCGCCTGAATGGTGAGCGCGGCTCCCTTTCTCACCGCAACCTGGATTCCCAGGATCCGGCGGGTGTAGAGATCGATCACGGTCGCCACATAGACCTTCTTTCCGTGCTGCACGAACTCGGTGAAGTCCGTTGCCCAGATGTGGTTTGCATATGCGGGCATGAGCGCGAGCAGGAGGTTGGGATAGGTCCGGGAAACCTTGGATTTTCTCCATTTTCTGCCTCTCCTGCGGTAGGGCTTGATGCCAAACAGACGCATGACCCTCTGCGCCCGCTGGCGGCAGAGTCCCAGTGCCGTAGCAATTCGCCGGGAGCCGTAGGAGGGATGGATCTGCAGCTCTTCTTCCAGGCGGACCTTGAGGCGCCAGTCCTTCTCCTTCATTCTTGGGACGTAATACAGGCTCGCGCGGGATATGCCAAGGGCTCGGGCAAGCGCTGATTTGTTTCTTCCTTCGCTCAATTGTTTTTTTGAGTCATGGAGAGCTTGAGCGTGATCTCGCCCACGAGTTCCAGGAGTTCTCTGTTCTGCTTCTGAAGTCGGGAGAACTCCGCCCAGGACGGGGCACCGGTTGCTCCTTTTACCATCCAACCATAGATGCTCCCTTCAGAAATACCGTGATCCTTGGCGGCCTGGGCCACCGAGATGCCTTCTTCCTTGACGCGGCGTAGGATATCGGCTTTTACGTCAGCTGCAATACGATGATGTTTTTTGTTCATATGACACCAGGGTAGTTAATTCCCAACCTCAGTGTCTAAATTACCCAGTCCAGGGCACATCGAGGCGCAGGCGGACGCCGACCCGCGCATTTCACCGACCGGGCACGAACCGGCCTTTGTCGCTCGCTCCCAGGTTGCGGCCTATCAGCAGATGGCGGAAACGGCCATCGAGACGGCCAAGGCCGCGCAGGTAGACGCGGATACCCGGATCGCGGAAGCGGCGGCGGAGGAAGCACAGAAAACCGAGGCGTTCCGGGCGGAGTATCCCACGCGGCTCAAGTTCCCTTACCGATTGGAGGACAAGGCGAAGAAATGGCCGTTTCTAGTTGAAGGGATGTGGCACGACGGGCGGTTTACCTACCTTCGCGCCAACCCCCAGGAGTCGCCCGCGCTGTACGAAGAGAAGGACGGGAAACCGGCGCTGGTGGCCTACGATCTGGGCGAGGACGGGCTGTATATCGCCCGTCACGTTTTGGGTGACGGCTGGTTGCAGATCGGCAAACAAAAAGTCCGATGGCGCTTCACGGCGCCGGAGATCGGGCCGTGATCGGCTGGCGGCGGCTGTACCCCAAACCGGCGGGATCGCTGCCGGGCGGCATCGTCACTCAATGGGGCGTCGGGATCATCACCATTCTCGTTCTCGTGTTCCTGACGTACTGGATTTATTTCGGAGGCGGCAAGGAAGCGGAGCTTGCTTCGGGCACGGAGACGAAACAGGGGGCGGCGCGAAGTTTCACGGATCAAATGGCCGCGCAGGTCGAAGCAGAGTCGCTTCGGGCGGAGACGCGCCGACAAGCGGCGGAGCGGGCGTTGCAGCAGCAGGGACGGCAGCAACGACAACAGGGGGCCAGC
This sequence comes from Terriglobia bacterium, assembly GCA_965218055.1. Classification (GTDB taxonomy): domain Bacteria; phylum Acidobacteriota; class Terriglobia; order JAJPHL01; family JAPKYU01; genus CBDBKE01. The sequence goes on along the minus strand of CBDCKA010000002.1, from coordinate 2,001,558 downwards.
GGAGGCGGGATCGGCGCGGGGCGGGTGAGTGTCGATGAAGCGATGCTCCTGGCCGGGCCGAGTCCCGACACCGGGCAACCCTATACCGAGGAAGAATGGGAACTCCGGGAACGCTTGCGCCTGGAAGCCCTCGAGCGGCGCAGCCGGTCGCTTCGCAGTTCGCCGGTGGCGCAGACCTACCGCAAGCTGGACGGCGCAGCAGCGACCGGCGAGGGCGCTTCCATGCGCCCCGAACCTAGCATGGCGGACACCTTGAGAGCGGAAGGGGCGGCGGCGCTCGAACAGGCCCTCGACACGATTGGGACGGTCACGACCGGCCTCCAAGATGAAGTAGCGGCGGAGGCCCAGGCGGGCCGAGCGTTTATCGAAGCACTCAGAGGGACACCAACCGCTGCGGCCAAGCCCGCCGTTCCCACGGCGTCAGCGGGCCCCCCACCGGCGCGGGATTACTCTTCTCCGGCTCGTGTTGGTGCACCGGATGATCCCCCCGGTTGGGAGCGCATCCATGAAGGCTCGTTTTTAGAAGCGGCGCTGGTCACTCAGCTTTCCGGTGACTTTCCAGGCCCGGTCCTGGCCGTGGTTTCGGTGCCTTTTTACTCGGCAGACCGGCAGCGCATCCTGGTGCCGCGAGGTACGCGGGTCATTGGCACGGCTCAGGCCGTATCCAATCAGGACCAAGCCCGGCTCGCCGTGAGTTTCCACCGCTTGATCTACCCCGACGGGCGTTGGGTGGCGCTCGACTTTCATGGTTTGAATCAAATGGGCGAGGGAGCCCTGAAAGATCAAGTCAACCGACACTACTTTTCCATGTTCGCCGCTGTCGGGGCGGTCGGCATCCTGGCCGGACTCACGGCGCAAGGCGGCAACCCTTACGAGGGCGGCGTGGCGGGCTTCCGGGCCGGTGCGGGGCAGGGACTCGGACAAAGCGCCACCCAAATCTTGCAGCGTTTCTTGAATCGTTTACCCACCATCACCATTCGCACCGGGCATCGGCTTCGCGTCTGGTTCACTTCCGACGTGCTGGTGCCCCGGCCCACAAAAGGAGACTGAAAAATGAAACATCGAATCTTGACCGCAGTAGTTGTTCTCCCTCTTCTAATCGTGCTGACCACCACGCCCGCCTACGCCATTTTCGGCTCGATCCTGGCGGGCATTCAACGGGCGCAGATGATCATCAATCAGGGCGTCCAGATTTACGAGGCGCAGATCGCCAAGCTGACGATGGACACCCAACTGACCGAACTGACGGACCAGTTCTCACACTTGAAAGATCAGGCGCTCGGAAGCGTCGGGGCTCTCACCGATCCGTTCACCAACCTGGCATCGGTCCCGACACGGTTCATCGGCCAGGGCCTGTCGTGGAAAGACGATTTTACCGGCGTGGCGGCGGAGCTTGCGGATTCGGTCGAACAGATGGGCGAAACCGGCAAGAGCTTTACCCAATCCTGGCGCTCTCGGCTCACCGCCGCCGACACGGTGACCGAGAGCGACATCCTCACTCTGTACGACGACTATCGCCCGGAGATCGCGGCGGGAGTAGCCAACGGCTATCTCGCGGCGCGGGAGGAAGGCGACAAGCGCCTGGTGCTTGATCACGCAATGAGCGACGCGGCGGCGAACCTCATGATTGCGGCGCGAGACGCCGTGGAGTCCTACGAAGGACTACGAAACAACACCAATACCTCCAACACCGCGCTGGCCCAATCGCAAGTGGCCGGGACAGTGACGCAAGGGAACCTCACCGCTGCTATGGCGCAGTTGATGGCGTTTCAGGCGGCGAAGGAGGCGGCAGAGGATTACGAACGCGAGATCGCCCGGCGGGAGGCGCTGGCTCGATGGATCGAGACGCAGCACCGGGCCGAGATCACCTTCGCGGCGCAACAGGCCGGGCTCGATGCCCGCCGCGATTCCATGCGCGAAGGGTTGCTCTTTCGGATTCACCCGGCCTACGGCGGAGACGGCCAGTAATCCATTCCGCCGATGCAAATCCAACTCGATCCCAACATCCCGGCCAACCTTTCCCCGGAACAACTGAGGGACTTCAAGTCGTTCCTCGATGTCGCTCTGGATGGATTGTCGGCGGCGGCTGGCGGGGAGGTTTTCGCCACCGGAAACGCGCTCTTCGGGGGTCTGGCGCTCATCGTCGTGGTGTTGAACGGGCTGAAGATCGCCTTTAGCGGGAACATTCAGCCGTGGGAACTGGTGCGGGTCGTCATCGGGCTATGGATACCGTGGGTGATGTTGCAGTTCTACACCACCACCATTCCGGGGATGGCTTTCACTTTCCCAGGGATGATTGCGGCGGGTGGAAATTGGCTTCACGAACTGCTGATCGGCAATGCCGTCTATTCGATGCAGACCGAGCTTGGGAACCTCATTCGCTCCCTCGCGGCGAACCAGGCGGCCCAGGCGCAACAGGGGAACACCTTCGGCCTACTCACCGGCGGGATTCATGCCGCGATAACGGCGGTTGCGGGGTTTGTAATGTTTGTGTTTGTGGTCCTTATGCTGCTTCTGTTGGCCGCCGTCACCTACGCTCAAGTCATCTGGGCGCAGATCGCGCTTGCCATTCTCATCATCTTGGGTCCGATCTTCATTCCGTTTCTGGTGTTCGAGCCGCTGTCGTTTCTGTTCTGGGGATGGTTCCGGGCGATGATTACCTACTCGCTTTATGCCGTGATCGCCGGAGCGGTGCTGCGCGTGTTCTCCGCTGTCGGAATCTCCTACATCACGAGCTTGGGGAATGCCAACCTGGACATCGAGAGCTTCATAGACGTGGGCTTGTGGATGATCGCCGTCGTGCCCTTGTTCGTCGCCGGGATGCTGGCAAGCCTCAAGTGCGGAGAGCTTGCCTCGATGCTCGTTACCAGCACAGGAGCAGCCGGGAGCGGCCTCATGGGGATGGCGACCACGGCGGGCCCGGTTGCGGCCACCGGAGGCGCGGCGGCGGCAAAGGCGGGCGCGGGAGGGATCAAATGAAGGACACCGAAACCAGCGTCAAAGACGCCGGAGCCGAGTACGCCGAAATATGGGGCGAGGCCATCCACTCCAACCGTCATCTACGGGTGATCTCGGTCGGGTTGGGAATCGGGTTGCTCTTGCTCATCATCGTCGTCATTCGCATTGTGTCGGTCGATCCGCCCCGCCCCATCGTCGTGAGGGTCGATGAAGTAGGCCGGGCCGAGGCCATCGCCTACGAAGCGATGGAGGCCCAGGCCGACCCTCTGGACCCGACCACCAAGTACTTTCTCAATCGCTTCATTTACGACTTCTACTCGCGGCGGCGGGCCACGGTCCAAGAGAACTGGTCCCGCAGTCTGCGCTTCCTGACCACCGAACTCGCCAACGCCTCGTTTCGCGCCGAGAGTCAGAATATCGCCCTTCTCGCGGCGGGCGCGGCCAAGGATGAACTGCAAGTGGATCGCGTCGTTTTGCGGATTCAAGCCAACCCCCAGGAGCCGCACAGCGCGACGGCCGATTTTGACCTGGTGCGGATGGCGATGGCAAACGAAGTAAGCCGGGAGCGCTGGACCCTCTCGCTTCAATTCCAGTTCCTCGATGAGATCCCGCCGGACCTGATCGTCCACAACCCTATGGGGATCGTTATCAGCTATCTGCAAGGGGACCGGGCGATAGTCACCGGCGATCCATGATGATCGAGCACTTGCGGGGAAGGGAACGGAAACTGGAACCGCTCGGCTGGACGGGGTGCGAAGCGGAGTGGATCGCGCTGGTGTGCCTTCACAGCGGCGTCTTCACGCGGGCGCAGTTCTGTCATTACTTTGGGGATGCTCATCGGTGGAAAGCGGCCCGCTTTGTGCAGACATTGGTTGATTGCCGGGCGGCTGTCGAGAGCGAGTGGCCGGTGTTCAATGGGGGAGGAAAGTCGTGCCGGATATCGAGCAAACCAATCTACCGGGCGCTGGGGGTCGAGAACATCCGCCACCGTCGCAAAGCCCGCCCGCCGGTGGTCATGCGGCGGCTCCTATCGCTCGATTTCGTATTGGAGCATCCGGGCATGAACTGGCTCCCCTCTGAGCCGGAGAAGGTTGCGTTTATTGAAAAGCTCGGCCTATCGCGGCGCCTGATTCCGCGACGGATTTACTACGGTGCTGTGGGAGCGCAGAAGCGCTACTTTGCGCTCAAACTTCCCCTGGCCGCTGACCGGGAAACCGTCACCTTCGCTTACGTCGATCCGGGCCACCAGACGGATCGGGAGTTGCACTCCTGGGGAGCCGCGCATGGGCGGCTTTGGGATGCGCTGCGTAAGAAAGGCCGACAGGTCCGGGTGATCGGGATCGGGGCGGAGAATGAAACCGTGGATCGGACGGCGCGGGTGCTCCGCGTGTGGGCCGCGACCGCACCGAAGGAGACCGAGGAAGGACTGACGGTGAAGCAGGAAATCAAGGCGATTGACGAGGCGATGACCCACAAGAACCGGGAATTTCTGGCGCAGTATGGGGGATTCGCGGCAGCCGGAAGACGGTCGGCGGAGCTTCAACGTCTCCCCGAAGCGAAGCTGACGGAAGGCCTCTCGATTGACGACTATTCGACATGGCGGGCCAGCCGGTTTGCGGTCCCGGAGGAAACCGGATGAAAGGGAGGAAAATCCGGGCTTTTTCGTGTGACTGGGGGCCGCGTGTTAAATGTGACAGTCACAGAGGGGGGGATGTCACACGATTTCGACAAAGGGTGTCACAACTCCATATTTCCGTATCTCTCTCATTCTTCTGTGGCTCTCCCTTGTCACTCGGCCTCCGCTGCGCCGAAGGAGCAGAATCGGGGAGGACGATAGCTCCGCCCTAGCAGAGTCTCACTAGATTCCAGGATGTGCTAGAAAGTAGTGTGGTCTTTTTTATGTAAGCAACTTATGGTACAATCGGATTCCATGAAGTTCCGTGTATTCCAAGACTGAAAGGGTGGTCATAAGGGTGATTGTAAAAGGGAGATCGAATGGCTAGACATGGCAAAAAACTCACCGCAGCCTTCGTCAGCACCGTCCAGCAGCCGGGCATCTATTGCGACGAACACGGATTGGTGCTGAGAGTCAAACCGTCCGGATACAAACAATGGATCCAACGGCTCTTCATCCACGGCAAGCGCCGCGAACTGGGCTTGGGCCCGGTCCGGCTCGTGACGCTGGCTCAAGTCCGAGAAGCCGCAGTGGCTAACCGCAGGCTGGCCCGGGCGGGCGGCGATCCTATGGCGTCGCGCCACCGGGGTGTACCGACGTTCGAGCAGGCCGCCGCCCAGGTGATGGCGATGCACCGGCCGAGCTGGCGCAACGCCAAGCACGCCACCCAGTGGACGGCAACCCTGCGCGACTATGTCAATCCCCGGATCGGCTCGAAGCCAGTGGACCGGGTCACCTCGGCCGACGCCATGGCCGTCCTGCTGCCGATCTGGAACGACAAGCACGCGACGGCCCGGCGCGTGCGGCAACGGATCGGAACGGTGATGAAGTGGGCCATCGCCCAAGGATACCGGCCGGACAATCCGGCCGGAGAGGCGCTCGGTGCGGCGCTGCCCAAACAGGGCGGCATCCAGCGGCATTACCAGGCGCTGCCCTATGGAGAGGTGGCCGGCGCGGTCCAGGCGGTGCGGCAATCCGACGCTCGGGTCGCCGTCAAGCTTGCCTTCGAATTTCTGGTCCTGACGGCGTGCCGGTCCGGCGAGGTGCGGCGGGCCCGCTGGGAGGAAGTGGAGCTGGAGGCCGGAGAGTGGACGATCCCGGCGGAGCGGATGAAGCAGCAGCGGGAGCACCGGGTGCCATTGTCGGCCCGTGCCCGGGAGATTCTGGTGGAGGCAGGGGAAAACACGGTCGGCTCGGAGTGGGTGTTCCCGTCGCCAACCGGACGCACACTCAAGGATTTCGCTCTGAGCGGATTGCTTGGGGAACTTGGCATCCCGGCCGTGCCGCACGGATTCCGTTCCAGCTTTCGGGACTGGGCGGCCGAATGCACCGACGCGCCGCATGCGGTCATGGAGGCCGCGTTGGCGCACGTTGTCCGGAATAAGGTCGAAGCCGCCTATGCCCGCTCGGACCTGTTCGAGAGGCGGCGCGTCCTGATGGAGCAATGGGAGCGCTACCTGAACGCCGAACGCGGGCATGTGGTGCCGATGGTGCAGCATGGGTGAAAAAACGGCATATGGACCCTTCCCGCCTCCCGGATGAAAACCCGGCGGGAACATCGGGTCCCCTTATCGGATTCGGCCCTGGCGGTTCTGGAGGCTCTGCCCCGCTATGGAAGGCCACTCTGATGTCTTCCCGAGATCTCGCCACGGCCGGCCTCTATCGAATATGGCCCTGCTGCAATTGATGTGCAGCATGGGCAGATACGCAAGCTTTCCGCAAGGACTTCGAAAAAACTCCTGCGCGAACAAATAGATATACGCAATGGTACGCGGCCTCCCATGACAGATCAAGTTCAAAGCTGGAGACAGAGCCCCGGCTTCTCGCTTGCGGACCAGTAGCTGCGAGTACCAGCGGATGCGCATCGGCAAAGGCCGGTTGTGATCCACCGTCAAAAGAATCTCACCATGTAGGTAAATCGAACGCCGCGGCCGATCTCCGGGGCAAGGTCCTTGATGAAAGACGAGTGGTTGCGGTAAAGCCGGTTACCGACGTTGAAAACATTCACCGAAAACTGGTGAGCTAAGTGCTGCTGTGCATACGTGTAGGACGCCTTGAGATTAACGACGACGTAGCCCGGCGTGCGCGTCTCGTCCGTAAACGTTTGGTGCTGCTGACTTGCCAGAATCAGCTCCGGAGTGAATTGGAAGCCGGCGGATTTGTAATCGAGGCCGATCCTGCCTCGCAGCGGCGGGATGCGCGGTAGCGGAGTATTGGTGTCAGTTTCTTGGGCATCGACGAAGTCGATACCGAGATTCAGCCACAGGTCGCGGTGCAAGCCAAGGTTTGCATTCGCCTCCGCGCCCGTGAAGCGCGCCTCACGCTGGGTGAATTCGATCACCTGCAGTTCACCCTCTGCCTCACCGGTCGCGAAGGGAAAGATGAAGTTGCTGAAGTCGTAGTAGAACAAGTTGACGTCGCCGCGCACTGGGCCTTCGTTGTGGCGCAACGACAGGTCGAAGCCGGTGCTCCTTTCGGAGTCGAGGTTCGGGTTGCCGACCTCGAAGGCCAGGTTTCCCACGTGCGGTCCGTAATTGTAGAGCTCTTCAAGCGCCGGCGCGCGGTGGCTGCGTGTGTAGTTTGCCACGAAGGCTCCGCCGGGCCACAGGCTGGCATGCAGTCCCGCTGCGACCGAACTGCCGGTAAAAGTGCGTTTGACGGCGTCGGACACTTCCTCCTCTTCCTCTTCCCCATGCTCTTCCTCTTCCTCATGATGGCCGGCGTTGCCTCGCTCGGCGAATGCTGGATTGTAACGCTGCATCTCAACACGCCCGCCGAACTGGAATTTCACGCGCTTGAATTCCAGTTCTTCCAGAGCGAAGAGCGCGAAGCCGTTCTGATCGACCGGCGGGGAGAGCGCCTCTTCGCCTGTCGCATCATACTCGCGGTCAATGCCCCAGAAGCCAAAACGTCCGCTCAGCGGCCCTTGCATGGCTTGTTCGAATACGCCGCGATAGAGGAACTGGTTATTGTTGAAGGCTGTTCCGATCTCCTGCTCCCCACCCTCAAAGAACTCAACTTCGTCGTGCTCCCAGTCGACGTAGCTCAACTTCAAAACAAAGTTCTCGATTGCCGAGTCGAGGTTGTTTAGGCCCCAGTTGAAGCGATAGCTCTGACGGCGCGAATTGAGCGAGACCCGTTCGAGCTCTTCCTCATCCTCGTCGTGATCTCCCTCTTCTTCTCCGTGATCCTCACCTTCTTCCTCTTCCTCTCCGTGATGCTCGCCTTCTTCTTCCTCGCCGTGATGGCCATGGAGTTCCTGAGCGAATGGCACTCCGTTGCTGCCGTCGTCCACTTTGACATCGAAGCTGAAGAAGGTCTTATTGCCGAACCAACCGAAGCCCCCTCCGCCGTTGAAGTTGCTCGCCTTTGAGTTGAAAATCTTGCCCTGTTTCGAGGCGGTGTAATCGCCCGTGCGAATGCCTGCGGTCGAACCCCACATCATCCAGTTCCCGGTTCCATACTCGAAACCGGTACTGCCACCGGCCAGCGCGTTTGTCGTACCCGCTGATCCGGAAATGTAACCGCGCAGCCCTTCGTGCGGGTGACGATGCAGCTCGTGATGTCGGCTGATTGCGTTGACCGTGCCGCCGATGGCGTTACCCGAGTAGAGCAATGTCGCTGGACCCTTGACGATTTCGAGCCGCTCCAGTTGTGCCGGATTGAGCACCTCGCCGTGATCGCCCGACTGCGATGACAGCGTTCCCGTGCGAATACCGTCCTCCATGATTAACACCCGGTCGCCGTCGAACCCACGGATGATCGGCCGCGACGATCCAGGACCGAAGCTGCGTTTCGTGATTCCCGTGCCTACCTTTTGGTCCAGCACCTCGCCAATCGAAACATTGTGCGAGCCGCTCAAATCGTAGGCGTGGAGGGAATCCACGCTATTGAAGGACTCGAAGGGAATCTCCTCCTTCTCGCCTCCCGTGACGGTAATCTCATATCTTTGAGCACTCAAGCCGAGCGAGAAGTTGACTGTGGTTGTTTCTCCGGCCACAACATCGACGGCCTGGGTCTCATCGGTGAAGACGCTGTCCACGTGTGCGATGATCTGATAGCGGCCTGGCGGAACGTTATTGAATTCATATGAGCCGTCAGCCTCGCTCAGCGTGCTGCGGCCGAGTTCGATGACCAGAACGTGGGCATCATGCAGCGGGCTGTTAATCTCTTCCATAAACACTGATCCTTCGATTTGTCCCGTTTCCTGGGCTTCAAGGCAAACGGGTCCCCATAGGGTAAATGTCAAAACAATAACCAGTCTGAACGAACGACTTGCGAATCTTATAAACATTCGTAACCCCTCCCAGAGATGAAAATTAAGGTGGAAGTAAGAAGACAGAGCGAATTCTGAAACAACTGGAGCCGGTCTCAAAAATATGCGAAATGACGCAACGGCAGAGAATCGGAAGTTCCTTCAGGGGCTGAACTCCTGATTTTCAAGGCCGTTGCGGCACGGCTGCAAGCCGTGCCCCGACAGCGAACAAAAAAAGTCTATTTTGAGACCGGTTCTAGCTTAGGGGAGGGCCGCGAAGCGGGGGTATTCCGACCTCGAACGGTCGTATGTTTTTGGTGGCAGACGTTAAGGTTCTGAAAACAGGCGATTTTCCGAAGACCAGAATCAGTTTCAGAGCGGGAGTGAATTGCTGAGCATGGAGGCAGTTATGATTTCCGTGGTGGTCTTCTTCAGCGCATACCAGATCTGTATCGACATCTGAGGCGGCGTGAGTATGGCCGTCGGCGGGCCAGAATTCTTCGATGGGATGGGCAATCTCCAGTGACCCGCTAAACGCAAAAGCCAGTAGCGGCAACAGGAGCAATGTGACGGTTGATTTCCTGAGAAATTCTGAGCTCATCACGAGAACCACTATAGCACAATATCGAGTTGGGCGAAAAGGCCGCGTGGCTCACGCCCGGTAAGTACCCCGGCGCTGAACGGAATGGTACGCTTTTGGACTAATTAAGTCAACTGCAAGTTGCCTTGCTGGGTTCCGGCCCTGGTTCCCAGTTTGGAAGGGGTCTGAAACTCCCGCTTTTGTTCGAGCATTTCAGCAACCGTCAATAGCCGGATTCGGGGATGGTGAATGCCCTTGTAGGTGTACATCCCGGCAGTCGCGGCTGCATTCTTCATTGCCCGTGTTGGTTCCTTAATTGAAATGAAGCCAGCCATAACAGTGTCAGCTGTGCGATGGCTCCGGCTGTTCTTCCTGCTGGAGCTGGAAGATGCGCGAGTGGGCCTGATCGGCCACTTTCGCAAGCACCAGTAGATCGTCGCGAGCGAAGCTTTGCGTCGTCTTCCACTGATCGCCGTCCTTGTAGAGTCGGGAGAAGGTGACGTTGTGCCTGGTGCTGTTGGCGGTTTCGTTTCGCCAGATCGAAGCCTTGACGGGGCCGATTCGGACTTCAGCAACGGGTTTCGGGTGAGCCATGATGGATACCTCCTAAAAAGTTAAGGGTTTGTGAGCGTTTCCGCTCACCCGCGAATGGCGGAAACGGCCAAACCCTGACGCGGGAGGGACAGCGCCGCTAAGCTGGTAGAGGGCCGGGCCGACAAAAGCAACAGTGAGTGCCAGACGCCGGAAGGCGAGGGGACCGTTCTGGCGCGAGTGTTGCGTCGGACCCACCGGCACCGGCGAAGGCAAGCGGTGCCCCAAGCTCGGCATCCGGTCGGCAGAGACGGCAAGGCACATTGGCGGGCCGGGAGCGATTACGAGGCGCCGGCACCCGAACCTTCTTTCGAGGCGGAACTGCGAAGCGTCACGGAGGCGGTCCACGGCGGGCCGCGCGTCCAGCCAGGGCAAGAGCAAGCCAGGAGATACGAATCGGCGGGGGCGATCCTCGTTACGCCCGATCTGGCTATGAGATAGCTGTGTACGAGATCCCTGGTTTGCCATATGTCCGAGGGACCGAGTCGAGAGCTCCGGACGGCTCCGTCCTCATGGAGCGCCCTCTATCGACGCTGTTGATGACCCTTTCGAGGTTCATCCTTCGGGCTATATATACTTCACGCAGTAATTAAGCCCCTGCGGGCCTCGTTGAAGCGTAATTGATGATTCTGGTCCACCCTTTCGCATTAGCGGTTCTCCGTGGCCTTTGCACCTCAGCCTTATTGAAGACCTGAGCGCTCCCAGAGCCTTGACCGTTGCGTGAAGTATATAATCACGCATCCTTCCCTCTCTATTCTCCACACCAGACCACAAGGGATGCGCTCCGCGCGCAGAGTCCGTTGCGCTTCGGTCGTTTAGTCCCACTCGCCTTTTGCGTCCCGTTGGAGGGCTTCGGCGAGTTCGGGATCGCCCTCCCCGCGCCGGATCGAGCGCTCCACCAAGTCCACTTTCCGGCCCAGATCGGCAAGTCCGACGGCCCGCGCCGCCCCATAGAGGATCTCCGCCACGGTCAGGAGAGCAAGCCCCAGGTGCGCGGTGATGGGCGCGCCGTAGTCGGACAGGATCGGGCGCCAGAAAGGCCCGAGATACTCCATCCGGGAGCCGAGGAGCAGGAACGCCAACCCCGCCATGGCGGTGGTCAGCCCGGCGCTGACTTTCCAGGGTTGCATCGTCTTCTTCCCTACAACTCCAAGGCGGCCGGGTCCCTCTGAGCAGGACCCCTGGTGCCGTCTTTTCCCTGGCCTCGGCCGACGCCGAGCGCTCGGAGCACGCGCGTCCTGGCCGCCCCCGTGGCGTGCAGGGCAAAGCCGGCGTTCGATTTGGCGAGGATGGATTGGCTGCGGTAGTGGCCCGAGGCGACCTCGATGTTCACTCGTGCTGTCCGCCCGGCAGCGTCGGTGTATTCCAACTGCGCATCGGGGTAGAGCACCCGGCCATCCTCATCGACGGGAAGGCCCAACTCCTGGGCTGCCTTCCGCCGCGCGGCGTCGGCGGCCATCTTTCCCACATGCACCCGCGCCGTCTCGCTGCGTCGAGCGACGGCGCTCTTCAGCTCCGCGTCGATGCGGATGCGCCGGATGGAGGCTCCCTGGCCGGCCAGTCGCCGGCGCTCGAAGTCACAAGCCCGGTACACTTCCGTGTTGTGGCCGAGCTCGGAGCACTTGACCAGCCCGTCCCAGGTCCGTTGTTGGGGGTCCAGGCCTTGCTCGATGGCCGCACGGCGGGCTTTTTCCGCACCCCGTTGGGTGAAGGTCAGCACCCGGAATGACACACCCTTCGGTCCGGAGGCCGTGTGCTCCCGCATCAGTCCCTCTCGAATCCACCGATCCACGGCCCGCCGGGCCGTGTAGGGATGGCCGCCGAAGTGGGCCTCGGCCAGGTCCCGGAACGAGACGCCGCGGTAAATCCCCACGTCCACCAGGGCGCGCTCGGATCGTTCGCGAAAGGACAACCGCTCATCGTCCTCCCGGGGGTCGTACTCCCGGCGGTGGCCGTCCCGCATGCGGCTGGGAGTGCGGGTCACCGGCGAGGGGTCTCGATCCAGCTCCGGCGCGCGGTCGAACATTTCATTTCCTCGCGTTCATCGCCTTTTTGCGTCTTTCATCCGCGGCTTGGGCCAGAGCCGCGGTCAGCAAGGGGGAGGGTCGGCTCGCGTTGCGGCTCGGCGGCGACTGACGGGAGGTGCCCACCCAGCCGCCCTGCAACCGACGGGGTCCGGGACGCGGCGCTCGTCGCCGCCGTCCACTCTCTCTCGGCCACCCGTTCCCGGCTCCGAACCAGCAGGTAGTCGGATATCTTCTGCGCCTCGCCCGCCGCCCGGCGGATTTCACGGGGGTCCTTCTGCAACACCGCCACCCAGCTTTCGACATAGGCCGCGCCCCGGCTGGGGTCGTGGCCGATCCCGATCCTCTCGCCCGTCATCATGGCGCTTATCTCGGCCCGCAGCTCCTCCTTCGCGTAGGCTTCCGAGCCGAACCCCGCCTTCATACCATCGAGCAACGACTCGCGGTTCATCCGCTCCGGATGTCCCGTGCTGTGGCCCAGTTCGTGCAGCGCCGTCTGGTAGTAGTGGTTCGCAGACGGAAACTGTCCCCGCTCCGGAAGGACGATCTCATCGTTGCCCAACTGGTAATAGGCCCGGTCCCCGGCCACGTGGCGAATGCTCACCTGGCTCTCATTCAGGACCTTCTCGGCCTCCTGGTGGGCCTTCCAGATCGGCTCCACGGCAGGGGATGGCCGGGACGAAACTCCGTCGGCTTGCTCGGCGTTGAAGACGGTGTAGCGCTTGATCCAGGGCGTGGGCAGCCGTTCATAGCGGTAAATGCCCCGGCCCTGCTCATCGGTGACGGGACGGCCCTCGGGATCGGTGACGGCCATGCGCCGGTGGTCCTGGAAGCAGAGAATTCTGGTGCCACGCTCTCCCTGGCGGAGTTGGCCGCCCCGGGCCTGGATCTGCCGGTAGGTCCCCCAGCGCGTGTCGGAGTAGCCGCGGGCTTCGGCCACCGCCGCCAGGTACAGGCTGTTGCCGCCGGAGTAGGGCCGGTCCGTGTCGAGGTTCGAGGGCAGGACGCGCTCGCCCGGCTTCCAGGGCTTCTGCCAGGGCGCGGCGCCTCGCTTGATCTGCTCGATGATCCGATCGGCGAAGCGGCGGTGGTATTCCTCCTCGTTCTCTCTCGCCTTACTGTTTCTACCAGTCATTGGTGTAGGGGTCCTCTACGGCCTGCCGGATCTCTTCCTCGCCGCCCACCTCCTCGGGGAAGATGCCGTATTGCCGGGCGATCCATGCCGGGACTTCCAGCGTCTCGTTGCCGTCCCGCCCCAGCTCCAGGTCGAAGTCCTCCAGGGTCTTCACCGGTATGATTTTTTCTTCATCCGTCATCGTGTCACCTCCGGATCGATTAGCGAATGTTGAGCTGGCTCGACCGTCCGTCGGGCCGGTCCCGAGAGCCGGCCCCCCTAGATCGGCTCGATGAGCCAGCGGTTCTGTGGCGCGTCGTAACCCCGGACGCGCAGTGCCTCCTCCACGAACCGCCGTCCCTCGCGCCGGGTCATGTGAATCACCATGGCGATGCCATCGACCACGCCGCGGCAGGTCACCTCCCAGGGAAGCTCTCCTCCGGCCTGCATGGCGCAGCTGGCGACTCGCGACAAGGCGCTCTCGGCGTTGTTGGAGTGCACGGTGGTCAGCGACCCGCCGTGTCCGGTATTGAGGGCCTGCAGCAGATCGGCGGCCTCGCCGCCTCGCACCTCGCCCACCACAATATGATCGGGCCGGTGGCGCAGTGCGTGCCGCACCAGATCCCGGATGGTGATGGCGCCCTGCTCTAAATGCCCCGCCTCGAAGCGGAGGCAGTTGGCCCGCTCGATGCGCAGCTCCAAGGTGTCCTCGATGGCGACGATGCGCTCGGTTTCGGGCAGCAGCTCGATCAAGGCATTGAGCAAGGTGGTTTTCCCCGAGCCGGTGCCCCCCGAAACCAGGATATTGCGCCGGGAGCGCAACGCCTCCCGGGCGGCACTCAAGACCTGCTCCGGGAGAACGCCCTGTCGAACCAAGTCCACGGCCGAAAACGCGCGCTCCCCGAAGCGCCGTACCGTAATCCCCACCACGGGACTGGCCGGCGGAACGCAGATGGCGACCCGGGAGCCGTCCTCCAGCCGCGCGTCAATGATGGGCCGGACGGCCGGATCGAGGCCGAGCGGCCGGGCGATGTGAATGGCCGCACGATGCAGTGCGGCGGCATCGAGGGAAGGCGCTTGGTGGGGATGGAGCCGCCCGGCCTTCTCGACCCAGACGTTATGCGGGCCGTTGATCATCAGCTCGGAGACTTCCGGATCTTCCAGCACGTCCTCCAACCCCGGCAGAAACGGCTTGAGATGCTCGATGCCGCTGGCCCGGCTCATATCCGGCCCTCCTCGCGCAAGCGCCAGTAGCCGCGCTCCCGCGGCAGGTAGTGGGGCTTGAGATAAACCCGCCGCGCGGGAAGGGACTGCACGCCGTCGTAGGGCAGGCAGATGGCCTGGTAGTTCGACAGCAGCGAGAAGTCCCGGGGAGAGAAAACCGGCTCTCGGAGTTGGCGGAAGGATTTGCTGGCGCCGACGCTGCCGCGCCCGCCTCCGGAGCGGGCCGAGAGCAGGGAGACCTCGGGCCGGGAGGTGTTCTCGGTGAAGGTGTAGGAGGGTTTCATCTTGAGCACGCTGCCGCACAGCTCCGAGGCAATGCGGGCCGAAGCCTCATCGCTGAGCGAGAGGAAGATCCGCGTGCGAAGTGTCTGGAGCAGGGTGCGCCAGGCCTCGGAGCCGGACAGAACCGAGCGCAGCGAGGAGATGGACTGGGTAGCGAGGATCGGGATGCAGCGGCACTGCCGGGTCAGGGCGAACGCCTTCTCATCCCCGGAAGGATCGTCCTCGCCCACCGAGGCGAAGGCCTGGTACTCGTCGCAGAGGAACAGGGCCGGACGGTAGTAGCGCCCGGGCCGGCGCTCGATCTCGGCGGGGCGGCGCAGCAAGGCCTGCATCCAGGCGTTCTTGAGCAGCACCCCGACGGCGCGCGAGAGGGCCGGATTGGCGCCGGCGGGCATATTCAAAGCCAGGACCTTGCCGGACTCGATCAACTCGGCCAAGGGGGGCAGCCTGCGGCGCAAGCCGGGCATCAAAGCAGCGTCGTTTTTCACAGGCCGAGGCGGAGGGGCTTCGCTTGGCGAAGGCGGCGGCGGACAGAAAACTCCGGCCACCTGGGGCAGATCAAAGAGCGAGAGGAACACGGAGATTCCCTCAACGATGCTGCTGCGCAGCTTGTTGTCGAGCGCAATCCAGTCGTTGCGATACCAGCGCTCGATGGCCTCCACCCGCTCCCGCAGCTCGCTCCCTGCGCTGTCTGCGATCCGCTCCGTCTCGGCTGGAATCCCGAACTGGACGAGCCGGTCCTGAAGCGCCGCATCCAGCCGGCAGGCCGCCTTGTCTTCACCCGGAGCCACGTCCCAGGGCCAGTCCTCAAGCTGCTCCTGATGCTCGACCAGGTTCTTAAAGCTAATGGTGACCCGCGCCGGGCAGACCTCGGCCGCCAGCCGCTGCGCCTCCCCAATCCTGCTTGCGAACAGATCGGCATCGATGGCGCAGCGGTACACGTCCCGCAGCGTGACCCAGCCTCCCGGCAGGAGCCGGTACAGCTCGATGATCCAGCGCACCAGGTTGGTGTAGGCCTGCTGCCAGAACGGTTCCCGGCTCTTGCCGAAGAACTGATTGATCAGGGTCGAGACGGTGTAGGCCAACGAGTAGGAATCGAGCAAGGGGTCATCGAGCGGGTTCCATTGCCAGGGCCCGTCGAGACCGATCTCCAGGTAGTCCTCGCCGCGTTTGGCTTCCTCCAGGATCCGGCGCACGGCATGGCAGAAATCGCCCTTGACTTCCAGCACCAGCCCCGACGGCCGGCGTTGGGGATGGGAGGCCTGCCAGGACAGGATCTGTTGGGCGAAGGGATGCATGCAGGCCGAGGTCTTGCCCGAACCGACGGCGCCGAAGATGAGGACGCCGGTATAGAGGCCCTTCTCGGGAATGACCAGCCAGGAGGGGCGGGCGGTCTCGCGCGGCTCGACCGGATGGTGCACTTCTCCCACCACGATCGAGGGAGCCGGGTCGCCGGGGGAGCGGGGCCAGGCGGGCAGGGTTCCCCGGCCGACGCCGCCGACCTGCGGCTGGAACCAGACGCGATAGATGGAGAGACCAATCAGCCCGCCAAGCAGGACGGCGACGCCCGGAGCGGCGTAGCACCAAGCCTCGATCACTGTATGCAAGTCCGGATCGTGAAAGGCGATCAGATCCAGAACGGGGTTCTGACCCGGTCCTGGGAAAGGATGGTAGGTCCTCCGCCAGATCACCGCCGCCAGACCGGCGAGCATGAGAATCACGTGCCGCCACTTCATAGGGCGTTCAGCCTGCCTTCCAGCAGGGATGGATGATGGGACGGGAGCGACCCCCCGAGTCGGCACGACGCTTGTGAAAATAGTTGCCCCCACCGTGCCGATCCAGGGGGCCTAAAAGGGGGGGTCGCTCCCGTCCACGTCCGAATTTCCCGATCGGCGCTGCGGTCCCGGGAATATTCTCGTAACCGAATGAGAGAGAACGAGATGGGGGGAATCGCGTGTGTAAGTCGGCAAGCCTCCATGATGTAAGTTGCTCCCATTGTCTTTCTTACACTCATGAATCGGCACGACGAGGCCCTTTTAACCCCCAAAATGGAACCCCAATAACCGCGCCGTCCGCCAGGTAAAGCCGGTGTCGATGATCTTCCTGCCGCTGCGCTGCCGATTCAGCTTTTTCAACTCGACGCTCCGTTTCATCGCCGCCTGGAGTCCCCCAAACTCGTTGAGCACCCGGATCGCGCCTTGAAGGATCGCTTGCTCGATCCGGGCGATTTCCTGGGCCGCCGAAGGGTCGGGCGCCGAAGCCACGGGGCCGGAGCCGCCGGCCCAGTTCTGGAGCACCGTCTCGGCCCGCTCGAGCGTCCGCTCCCCCCGGGCGACGGCCGCCACCTGGACCTGAAGACCTCTCGTGCGCAAAGCATCCCAGAGACCTCGGTGCGCCGCTGCCCAGGAGCGCAGCTCCGTATCGGTGGCGTGTCCCGGATCGACGTAGACGAAGATCGCCTTGTCTTCTTCCACGGCAATCGGCAGCTTGAGCGCGAAGTAGCGCCGGGTCTCCCCCACCGCACCCCGGTACACCCGCCGGGGCAGGTTTTGGCGCCCGACGCCGAGCGCGTCGAAGCAGCGCACCTTCTCCGGCTCGGTCGGCAGCCAGGGACACTCCGGGTGTTCCAGCACGTAGTCGAGCGAGAGCAGCCGACGGAGCAGCACTTCCGGAGAGGCGATCCGGCGGTGGCGGATGTCCTCGGCTCCCAGCGCCCGGTAGATCCGGCGTCCGAAGATCCGGCAGATGCGTCCCACGCCACCGATTCCCGGCACGGTGTTCTCCGCCGCAACTCCCCGTTCGATCAACGCCCGTACGAAGCGGAGGGCCCTCACGTCGCCGGCATTCAGATAAAAACGAAACTGCGCGCGGGTGAAGACGCCGCTGTGCAGGCACACCAGGGCGATCCATTCGGCTTCGCTCCCCTTCCAGCCGAATGGCTCCAGTCGCTTGTCCCGGTTCTGGAGATGTCGGATCATGGCTCGGCTTCTGTGACCAGCGCCCGATCCGCCCGCAGATAGGTGATGACGATGCCCATGGGATTGGCCACCACCAGGTCGGGCGGGATCTCGGGGATGAAGATGAACTTCAGCGACAGCGACCAGCGCCGGCGCTCGACCTCCCGCTCGCGGATGGGACTTGTTGGAGTCGTTGCGCAGCCGATCGAGCGACGCCTGGGCGGCTCCCACGGCACCGCTCAGGTGCGCGGCGGCATCGGCAACGGTGTGCTCCATCACGAGCCTCTTGTCCGCCCTCTCGCGCTGCCGCTGGAAATCTGCAACGGCTTGGGCGATCGCCTCGGGCGGCTGATCCGCCAGCAGGCGCGGGAGGTCCCCATCGGTGAGCCGATCGGCGTTTTGCAACGCCTCCCGCCAGGTTTCCCGAATGGATCGGCCGCTACGGCCCATCTGCTCGACGCCGTCGACGATCCGGCGGGCTTCCCCCTGAAACTCCCCGGCCCACCCGATCTGCTCGCTGACCGGCTCCGCCGGAGCGGAGATCAAATCCGAGAAGGAATTCTGCAGCGCGCCGATCTCTCCGAGCGTGGCGTCTTTCATGTGCTCGAATTGGTTGCGCAACTCCGTGAGCTGAGCGGTGAATTTGCCGATCGAGGTCATCTGATGACCGATCTGGGCGACCTGGTTGGCGATGATCATCGCCCGCTGGATCGCCCCGGCAATGGACCCGAAGATGGCATGGGCCGGCGTGGTGGAGACGGCGACGATCAAAGAAACAGACAGAAGTGAGACGAGAGTTTTCTTCATGGGTTCATGTTCCTTTCCGCGGGCCGAGGCGCCAGGACATCGGCGGTGAGCCAGATGCGCAGCCGGTGCCCGGCCCGGATGGTGATGTTGGGAAAACGGTTCAGGAACCGGTCGAGAATCGAGGTGGAGGCCGTCCCCAAACCTTGGCCGGCGCCTGCCCGGAAACCGGACAGCCCTCCGGCATAGGGGTGGCTCCCCTGAAGGGTCAACCCGGCCAGCACGCCGACGGCCCCGGCGGCGGCGAACATCGACACGTAATGCCGATCGACCCGATCGGTGAGCGCGGACTCGCCCACCTGGTTGAGGCCCTGAAACTTCAGGGTGATCCAGCGCCCGGAGGGCAGGATCAGGCGGTGAAAGTTCACCGCCAGCCGGGACTGATCGCGATGGACGACCACCTGGGCCGTGCCGATCACGCGCGATCCCCGTGGGATCAGGACCCGCTGGCGGTCCCGGGAGTAGAAGGGCACCGACACCTGCGCCAGCACGGGACCGGGAAAGTCTCCGGAGAGCTGGGTGACGAGCGCCGCTTCCAGAAACGAGCCCTCATGGATGCGCTCGAAGCCCTTCGGGTCGTTGGGAGTGAACATGGTCTCCGGTTTTTCCTGATTCGCTCGGGCTGGACGGGAAGTGGCCGCCCCCGCCACGGTTCTGGCCGGCGATTCCGCTCCAGACTCCTCCCCAGCCTCTTCCAGGGCTGCCTGCGTTGCCGCCTGCGCCAAGGCATGGAGTTGGTCGAGCCCCTCGGTGAGTCCCTTCGTTGCCGCCGCCGCGGTCCGTGAGGCCTCCGAGAAACCGGTTTCGGGAGCCTCCGAAGCCTTTGCCGGGGGTGTCGGGACTTCCGGCGGCGGAGGGCTTTCCGCGGCGCGGTAGGAGTGCGCCAATGCCTCCGAGCGCAAGGAATCGTGCCGGCGGCGGAGGGCTTCCAGCCGCAGTTGCTCGCGCAGCTGAAGCTCCGCCTCGGAGGGAGGCGGCGAAGGTTCGCCGCTTCGGCCCGGCGCCACGGGGAAGGTGTTTGCGGCGGCCGCCGCGGAGAGAGCCCCTGGCGCTGCCTGCCGGCGCTCCCGTCCCCGGAGTTGCTGCCGGGAGGCGAGGGCTCGCCGCTCCTGGCCACCCAATCGGCGGTCGATGTAGAATCCGCTGAGAAACTAAGAAACACTTTCTGATTGAATCGATCTTGGAGGAGGATCGGATGAGGGAGGGAACTGGTGGCCCGGCTGTTGAAGCTGTCCCAGGCGATGGCCAACGACTGGAGTCAACTTCAAACCGGCGAGTTTGCTAGAATCACAACTGTTAGGGGACGAAATGGCTGAGGAAATCATTTTCTCCGTTCAGGAATCGCCAGAAGGCGGCTACGAGGCGAAAGCCTTGCCTGCCCCGATCTTCACTGAGGCAGGGATCGGTCGTGTTTTTGTTGCCGCTCCACATCGACGACGGCGGAGCTCCGCGCGCCGTGCGGTAGGCCTGACCTCTGCACGCTCGAGGCGCGTGGCGACCGGGCACCGCTGGCGACCCCGTGCAACATCGCCGATGATTGCGGATCGGGCCGCTCCCCATTGCGCTCTACGGAGTTCTGGGTATCTTGCACGGAACACCACGTCAACACGAGATCGGAGCAAGAGTGCGTGCACCGTTCAGTTGGACAGGCCGATCCGCGTCGCGCACCGGAGGCGCGGGTTCGATGGGCACGATGGTGCCGGGCGCGTTCATCGCCATGTGGCGGGCGTCTGAGTTGAAGGAACGCTCGGCGGCGCAAGAGCACTTCATCGACCTGTGCCGGCTGCTCGGCGAGCCGACGCCGGCGGAGACCGACCCGACCGGCGAGTTCTACTGCTTCGAGCGCGGGGAGAGGAAGGACGGCGGCGGTGACGGCTGGGCGGACATGTGGAAGCGTCATTGGTTCGCCTGAGAGTACAACGGTATCGTTCGCATTACACAAATCAAGCAGCCGAAGGGGTTGAGAATGACAGAGCAAGTTCGGGCGAATCCCGATTGGTTCACCGTCTTCCGCATGGACGCCAACGACGGGTGGCTTTACAGCGAACTCAAGGAAGGTCGTTTGAGGCAGGGATGGGGTCCACCCGGACTCGATCTCACCCGTGATGGCGAACGGGTCGACAAGGCCGATTGGGAGGCGGCGCACCGGAAGATTGACTGGGGAGACCCAAGCCCAAAACGGTTCGCGATCTTGAGCCGGATGCTGGACATCGGGAGGCGTGACATCGTGGTGATCCCAAAGATGCCGCGTTGGAACCAGTTCTCGATTGCGCGCGTGAGCGGCGAGTATCGTTTCGAGGTGGCCGGCGGTCGCGATGACCTTGGCCACATCGTGCCGGTCGATCCCGATAGCGTACGGACGTTCAACTACCATGCAGACGATGACACATTCTTGGTCTCTGGCCTTTTCTCCAGGGCAAGTCACCGGCCAGCAGTGTCCTTTTGCTACGGCAAAGAACACATAGCCGCGGCGTTGCGGCTATTGGGCAAAAAGAGCAACCCGGCAGAGCAGTCACTGACCGATCTGTCCCGGGCTCGGATGGACAACGCCTTCAGGGAAGCAGCAAAGTCGTTACAGGAAGAGGTGGTGGCGTGGAACGGACCGCGGTTCGAGGAAGCTGTGCGGCAGGCGTTTCGGGATCAGGGCTACGAGGTGAAGGATCATCCGCACTACGATGGCAAAGGGGGGGACGTCGACATCCTGGTGTCGCCGCCAATTGACCGTTTCCGCCTTTTCCTCCCGGACATAGGTGACCCGATTGCGGTGCAGGTCAAGTGGAAACAAGTCGTTGACCAAGATGATGAAGATGCGGTCAAACAGATCGTGGACGGGGTCAAATTTCTGGGAAACGATGCCGTAAAGTACGTCATCAGTTCGGCATCGCGCTTTACGGAGAATGCAAAGATAACGGCGGCGGAGAACGATGTGGTGCTCATCTCGGGGTTGCAGACGATGTGCTTTCTGCTCGGCTTTCCAGAACGGTATCGGGAAGACAGGGAATTAGACGAGCGTTAATCGGCAGCGTGAAGAAAGGTATTCCCGACTTCATGAAAACCTGAAACCGGAACGCGAGCATTGTGTCGAACAAATAATCCCGAACTTCTCGGACCATCCGGGTTTGACGTTGGCCGCCGTGCAGGAGACGGCCTCGAACCCGCGAGCGGCGAGATTTGCAATGCGTGCAAGAACGTTTTGCGCCTTACGCAATGCAGTAACGACGCAAAGCCTTCATGCGTGACACGCTGGCCCCGCTCATCCAAGCCTGGAATGGCCGTGTAAGAAGAATTGAAGCGCGATACTTTGGGACCACCGACCCGAACGTGTAACCGTGCAGAGAGCCATGATCGTCACGCACTCCAGGGTTGATCGCTCGGGCAACCTGTCCGGGAACGCCTTCGAAGGTCCAATGGATTCCCATTCAGAAAGAGGGATACAATAAGAGGATTCTCGCAGACTAATCGAAATTAAGTAGGTAAATATTAGTAATTTACACTTCATTGTCCGCAGCCGTGCCAGTCCCTGCGAGAAAGCTGTCGAGCCAACAAGGCGGTGTAGCGATGCTGCTTGGCGGGCTATTAGCCCGTGGTAAAACTCGTGCTCTATGACACTGGAGAGGGACCGGAAGCAACCGTATCGCGGAGATGATGGTTGCAAGAGAGGGCGATATGGGGGTGGGACGGAAGAAGCCGATGCAGGAGCCGCTGTGGGTGTCGACCGAGGAGTTGCCGCGGAGGCGGGGGCATGTGTTCTACGACTGGGTGAACTGGATTCTGGAGGACAAGGGATTCGACCGGTTTGCCGAGTCGGCGTGCGAGAAGTTCTACACGGCGCGGGAGGCCGCGCGTGGCGCCAGGGGTGTACTTCCGGATGCTGCTGGTCGGCTACTTCGAGGGATTGGCCTCGGAGAGGGGGATCTCCTGGCGGTGCGCCGATTCGTTGAGCCTGAGGCGGTTTCTGGGGGTCGGGTTGGATGGCGGCGTGCCGGATCACTCGACGGTGTCGCGGACGCGGCGGCTGATCGACGTGGAAACGCATGCGGACGTGTTCCACTGGATGCTGGAGCGGTTGGCCGAGAAGAAGGCGACTGACGGGAAGACGATCGGGGTGGATGCGATGACGCTGGTGGCGAACGCGGCGATGCGCTCGATCATGCGGCTCGACACGGGCGAAGGCTACCATAAGTTCCTGAAGGGACTGGCGAAGGCATCGGGCATCGAGAAGCCGCGGCGGGAGGACTTGGCGCGGCTGGACCGGAAGCGGAAGAAGTATGACGCGCTATCTGGTCCGTCGTATCGACTATCACGCTTTCGGCGCGCGAAACCGTCCTCCATACCCCGTTCACTGAGTATGTCGGAGAACCCCAGTAATGTCGTCCTATGGATACAAAACAAGCATTGCTGAAAGCTCTTGCAGAGTCACCTGATGAGGCGAACGCTGATGACGTTCTGGTGCAGCTCTATGATCTTTTCAAGGTTGAAAAGGGAATCACCGCGGCGGACGTTGTTACTCCGCGCGAAGCTCATCGCCGTATGGGAAAATGGCTGCATGAGCCGTACTACTTGGAGATGTTCCGGCGGCATTATCTGCTACCGACAGGGACAATCGAATATCGAGATAAGCCTGATTTCATACTGCACGGGGCAAGGAAGATTGGAATCGAAATCACCAACTTCTTCTTGGAAGACGGCGGGTGTACAGACAGCGAGCAACGTCAAGGCGGGGTGCGTGCCACAGTTGTTTCGGAAGCCCAACAAATTTACCTTGAGAACGGCGGAAAGAGAATGGAGCTTTCATTTGGGTTTGACAAAACACGGCCCATCCAAGACCGAGGAGAGCTTGCCGAGAAAATGGCTGAGCTAGCAAAACGCGTTGAAGGATTCCCTACCGGGAGAATCAGCAGAAAAATCTTCGGAGAGATACCAGAGCTTTCATTTGTCTATCTGAATGCGGAAGAATGTCCAAACTCACAATGGAAGGTCCAACAAGTCTATAATGGCTCAGTTCTATCCAGGGACAAGCTACTGAAAATTGTCAGGACGAAGGAATCGAAGGCGCGGCATTACCAGCACTGCGACGCCTATTGGCTAGTTGTAGTCGTCGACTTCATTGATCCGGCCCAAGATCAAGAAATTCGAGTCGATGGTTTCCAGAAGATTGACTCCTCTGTATTCGAGAGGGTGTTAGTGTACAAGACTCTTTTCCACCATGTGTTAGAAGCAAAATGAAATGTGGCATTTGGGATAGGGGAGATGGTCGCAGCTTGGCAATCGAACACACGCCCACCGATCTGTTGGTGGACGAACAAAGCCGACCGTGCGCTCTTTGGCCGTGAGATCGCACCTATACACAACGACGACACGCCCTACCTTATCGTATAACGCTGCACAAGGTCATCCCAACGCCGATTCATTCGTGGCTAAAGGAAAACGTTAGCGACCTTGCTGAGTGTTGTGCGAAGTACCTGTACGAGATCCCTCTGAAAGAGAAAGGTGACACACAACAACATCGACGAGGTCGGTGAGACGGCACGCCGCGGGTAGGGAGCGAAGCTCGTGGCACACAACGCGGACAGGCGGCTGCTGATGCTCGAAAGGCAGCACATGAATCTCCTGCCCGATCAGATTCTCGACGAGGTAGACAGGCTTGGGTCGGCGATAGACAACTTCGCGAAAGTCGATAAAATCTAGCTCGTGAAGCATTGAAGGCTCGATGAACAAACTCTTCACGCCTACTCGCAGTACACACGAGAGGGCTTGGCGATTGAGGTGCAACGGCGAGCGAATTCGATGAGTGTTCTGCAACGGCTGGCCGCCTTGTTCATCGAACCGGGAGCACCGGATTAGCCTCGCCCGGATAACGGGTCAGAGTTCACGGCTCGGCTGGTTCGGAACTGGCTCAAGGGGGCAGGTCACATGACGACGGCCGCTATACAAGCGCGACACCATGGTCGCTGGCACGGGATGGAACCATCCCGCAAAGGCTAGGTCCTCCACCTGTAAGGCGCTACCTGCCACCTGTAGGCCCGGCGGCACGGGGACTCGGCCGCAAGGGACTTTCTTCGCGGCAGGCTTTCTGGAATATCTCCCTGCCGACAAGTAGCACTTGTTACTTTACTTGTTCATTTCCGACGAGATAGCAACTCCTCCAACGGCGGCAGGACTGGTGGCCGGCTGGACTTCAGCGCTGCCAGCAGGCAGAGGGGACACAGGTCCGATTGGCTGGATCGTCGCGTTGACTTGCGTGTGGGCACGCACCTAGCATGGACATGATGGTTCCCACGAATGAGAACTCGAAACCGACGCCGAAAATATCTACCGGAGCACAGCCATCCCTGCACACAGTCCTGCTGATCATTCTGGCTCTGGCGTTGTTCGTCACTGTGGTGTACTTATTCGTCCAACTCGGGAGACTGGAGCAGCAGGTCAGGGGGCTCGGCGAACAGGTTGAAGACTCTACCAAGGAGGTCGCCGCTGTTGCCGAAAGATCGGAGGAGGCGCTGATTCGAGCCTCGCAGGCAGAGGAGAACGCACTGGCAGCGGCACGCGAGCGGGATCTGGCGGAGCGGGCGCGGGCGGAATTCGAACGAATTGCCGAGAGCGCAAAGCAGGAAGCGCAACTTGCTCGCGAAGAAGGCGACCATGTCCGCAAGCAACGCGAAGCCGAGCTAGAGCGTATAGAGAAAGCGCTCAGTCAGATCGCGGAAACGCGCCGCACCGCACTGGGGCTGATCATGAATCTGGGTAGTGACACGCTGAGGTTCGGTTTTGACAAGGCAACTCTGCGCCCTGAGAACCGCGAGCTACTCAGCAGAATCGCCGGAGTGCTGCTGGCCTCGAAGGGCTATCGGATTGATGTCTACGGCCACACGGACAATATCGGAACCGAGCAATACAACATGGGGTTGTCACAAAGACGCGCCCAGGCGGTGCGTAACTACCTGATCGAGTCTGGCATCGACCCGGAAATCATCACCACCGAGGGTTATGGGAAGTCCAGCCCTCGCGAGCCCGGAACCAGCCCCGAGGCGCGTGCTCGAAATCGGAGGGTGGAAATCGCTGTCGTCGATTCCGTTATCAAGATGGTTGGCCCGGTGGGCGCTGGCAAAAAGTAAAAGGCATCAGTTAGCGCCTTCAGAAATGGACCGGCAGCTCCACACAAAAAACGTTGCGCACCTGGTTAAATTCTGCCCCTAAGGCCGAGGCGAAAACTTGCCCGCCTACAGTAATGTCGGTGTTCGCCGAAGCTTTGGCGAAAAGGCCTTCTTGGAGATGCTGCGAAGCGAACTTCGGATGGGGAAATACCGTCCCAGTCCGTCTCGCCGGAAGCTCATTCCCAAGCTGGGCAAACCGGGGCAGTTCCGACCTCTGGAGAATTTCGACGGTCACTAGCTCGCGGAGCAATTTGGCGGTCTGCGAGTCGGTGTTTTGCTTCCCCGGCCCAGTCCCTCCTCGCTCCGTGAGACCACCCTGTGCCGATTTTTCAAGCTCGAAATAATCCTGTTGTCCTGGGAACCGTCAGAAGGTCCCGCGTTCACTGCGGTGCCTCTACAGAGTTGTTGCCGTGCGAACCCCGGGCCGGAAACGAAACAATCGCGGGTAACGGTCCTTGGGGCGAAGGGCCGGAAATGGATTCCGAGCCCCGATTCTCAAATGGTGATCGAACGGGTTATCGCGCCAGACGATTCGTTATTAACTACAATATAATCAATTCATTAACAACATAACATGGCGGGCGATAGCGACCCCCCCGAAAACCGGGGGGTCATGTGGCCCCGATAGCGGCACTGTGTCACATGCCCCTATCGCTGCCCCATGGGGTCGCTATCGTCCTCATTGATCCCTGCGGGAAGGCTCGGAGCAGCCCCCCCGGCGGGGGCGATGAAAGAAGGGAAACGGACTCTATGAAATGGAGGCGCTTCATTCCTCACATCCTTCTGTTTTTCGGCGGGCTGGGGTACGCCCTGTGGAGCTTTGTCCGCCGTCCCTTCCCCATGCTAGGGGAGAGTCCGCTGCTCGATCTCATGGACTATCACACCCCGAACTTCTACGGCTGGGTGATGCTCTGGTACTACGCTTCGCCTTTCGTCGCCGTCATGCTCGCGGGCCTCATTCTCATGTCCGTTTGGAAGGTCTGGCTGGAATCGCGGCGGCGGGATTTTGCACCCTTCGGCGCGCTTCCAACCTGGCCGCTTTCACCCCAACAAAAGTCCCCGGCCATCGTCATCGGGGAGGTCCATCACCCGGTCGAGGCGCGGGAGATTTTCAATCCCTCCTGGCTCACGATCCCGGAGCGCGGGCTGTATACCGGCGTGGCGATTTTCGGAGCCGTCGGGTCCGGCAAGACCTCGGCTTGTGTGCACCCCTTCGCCAAGCAGCTTCTCTCCTGGCAAGCGG
The DNA here is from genome assembly GCA_965218055.1 of Terriglobia bacterium. Taxonomy (GTDB): domain Bacteria; phylum Acidobacteriota; class Terriglobia; order JAJPHL01; family JAPKYU01; genus CBDBKE01. The sequence continues at coordinate 1,974,700 of CBDCKA010000002.1, read as the reverse complement.
CGAATCCACAGATGCGGGCGGCGGCGCTCATGCTTGAAGTCAAGGGAGATTTCTGTCACGACATCCGCCAAATTCTGATCGACGCGGGACGGGGAAAAGACTACATCGAGCTTGGCATGAATGGGCGCTGGCAATGGAACCCGCTCTCGGCCTGGTGGCTCGATTCCTACTCGCTGGCCTACACCGTTTCGAGCCTTCTCAACCAGCTATTCGGGAAGGGCAAGGAACCGTTCTGGCAGCAAGCCTATACCAACCTGGTCCGCTGGATCATCGAGCTTCACCGAATCTTCCCGGAGCGGTGGGTGACGTTGCAGCAGGTCTACCGCTGCGCCATCGACCCGGACCTTTTCGCGGCCAAGATCGAGCAAGCCGAAGCGTGGAGCGACGAGTTGAACAGAGGCACGGTTTTCATTCCGGAGGTCGTATACCAAGCCCACATCATGACCTTGGCTGAATGGCTATGGAAAGACATACCGGGAACGGAAGAAGTGCGGGCCGCCTACTCCCGCCCCATGCTCAAAAAACTGGACGAGCTCAAGCTGACCTACCGGGTGGTTTGGGACCCCGGACCCGGCGACGAAGTGAGAGAACGAGTTGAGGCGGTGAAGCGCTGGTTTGTCAACGACTGGCAAACGCTGGACAACAAAGTGAAGTCCTCGATTGTGGAGGGAGTTTCGGTATTCCTTGCCATGTTCGACATGCCGGATGTGGCGAAGGTGTTTTGCCCGGGGCCGCCGGAAGTCCCCGACGATCCACAAGCCATTTCCGTTCAGGCCATGGCCGCGAAGCGGGCCGGGGAAGAAGCCCGGGAGCCGAACAAGGAGCCGGAGGCCGCGCCCACGTCGATTCCTTCCGTCGAAGAGGAACGAATCGCCGGGCCGCGACACCTGCCCCCGCTCTATGAATTGATCGAAAGGGGCAAGGTGCTGGCCTTGAACATGCCCGCCGGATCGAACCCGGCGCTGGCCCGCGCCGTGGGCGTGATGCTCAAGAACGCCTGGCTACAGGCGCTTCTCATGCGCCCGACCAAGATGAAGGAGTCGCCGGGGGTCTATTTCCGGCCCGCCGTCTTTATCTGTGACGAATATCAAGCCTTCGCTTCGGTGGGCGAGGACGATCCATCGGGCGATGAGAAATCCTTTGCGCTGACGCGGCAATGCCGCTGCATCCCGATTGTCGCCACGCAATCCATTTCCTCGCTGCGCTCCGTGTTGGGAAGCTCGGAAGCTTGGCGGTCGCTGTTGCAGACGCTCCGCACACGGATTTTCCTGTCTCTCAGCGACGACGCCAGCGCCAAGATTGCAAGCGAAATGTGCGGGCAGGTGGCGAAGATCAAGGGATCCTACACCATCAGCGAGACCTCCAAGCGGGCGGAAGTCTCCCCGCTCTCGGGCCGCGCCGGGGGAGGCGGCGGCAGCATCGGCGCTACCAAGTCTTTCCGGGAGCAACGCGAGGCCGTGTTTCACCCGCGAGACTTCACGCTGCTCTCGAACTGTCAAGCGATCTGTCTACCCTATGACGGGTCGCAGTCGCTTGAGCCGCGACGGGTCTACCTCAAACCTCACTATCTGCCCCTCGATTATTCTTATTGGAGAGCGAAGGAGGCGGGCAGATTATGAGCGCCGCGAGTGGACTGGAACACCTGAAACCATTTCTACCGGGATTGGAAAGCGCCCTGGAAGATTCCGAAGTCAGCGAGATCATGATTAACGGCCCCGGCAATGTCTGGGTCGAGCGGGCCGGGCGGTTGACGGCACATGACGCGCCGGACCTGGACGAATCGGTCCTGTTGCGGGCGGCCATCCACATCGCGCGGCCGTTGGGCCTGGACCCGGCGAGCTCGCCGATTGTCGATGCGCGCCTGGACGACGGCTCGCGGGTTGCGATCTGTGTTCCGCCCGCGAGTCCTCAAGTAGCGATCACCGTGCGGCGCTTTGGGAAGCGGTCTTTTTCGGCGGATGATCTCGTGAGGCAAGGCGCACTCCCTGGAAACGTGCGGGCGGAAGCCGAGCGGGTGTTGCGCTCCCGGCGCAACATCCTGGTTTCAGGCGGCACCGGATCGGGCAAGACCACCCTGCTTAACGCACTTATTGAATTGCTTCCCGACGACGAGCGCATCGTCGCCATCGAGGACACCCTGGAGCTTCGCATTGAGCGCTCTAATTGCGTCCGCTTCGAGGCGCGGGGGATCGACAGCGGAGCGGTGACGATCCGCGACTTGGTGCGCCACGCCTTGCGGCACCGACCGGATCATATCGTGGTGGGCGAGGTGCGCGGCGGGGAGGCCGCTGATCTATTGCAAGCCCTCAACACCGGACACGGCGGCTCGCTCACCACCGTACACGCCAACAACGCAGAATCTGCCTTGTCGCGGCTCGCCAGTTGCGCCATGCAGGGCGGCGGTGAGCTTCCCTGGGAGGTCACCTGCCGTGGTGTGGTGGACGGCATTGCGATGGTGATTCACATGACCCGGCGAGAGGGACGCCGCTTCGTGGAGGAAGCGCTGCTCGTCCAGGGCTACGACGCGCCACGGAACCACTGGATCATCAAGCCGATCTGGAGGGAACACGATAACGGATGAAGACTCTCGAGGACTTCGACCGGGAGCTCGGCCGGGGCGGTGAGGAGACGCTGGAAGTCCCGGCCTGGATCGCCCAGGAGTACGGCGTCTTTCCCGAAGACGCAGGACGCCGGACTCGCCGATCCGGGGCGGAAGGTGGATCTGACGGAGCGCTCGGTCCGGCGTGGAGAGTAGGGAGGGAACGATGAGCCTTGACGGAGAAGCGCCAGATGCCCCGATCACGGTGAAGGCCGCCGCCCGTTTCCTGGGCGTCAGCCCCTCGCTGGTGTATGCTTACGTCGAGCGAAAGCAGATTCCCCATTACCGCATGATGGGCCGCTCGATCCGCTTCCGACGGTCGGAACTGGTCGAGTGGCGCCAGCAATTTCATGTAAATGGAGGAATCGATGAACAATAGGAGAGGAAGGCCGAAGAGCGGAGGAGGGAGCATCTTCCAACGCGACGGTTCCGCGTTTTGGTGGATGCGGTACCGGGACCGAGAAGGAAAGCTTCAGAGGGAATCGACAGGAACCGCAAATGAACAAGAAGCAAACCGTCTTCTGCGAGACCGGTTGGATGCCAGGGACGAGGGAAGGTTACCAGCCATGCTGGCCGGCAAGAAACTAACCCTTAACCAATGGGCTGATTGGTTTCTGGAAAGACGTTCCAAGCCTCCATTCCGCTCGGAAAAGACACACGCGGAAAATATCAATGCCCTGAAGTTTCTGCGGCCGGCATTTGGTGAAAGTCCCTTGACGGAAGTTACCGCAGACGCGATTGAGGATTACATCGATCGGCGCTTGTGCTCAGGAAGGAGGGTACGCACGAAGTTAGGGACCCGGCTTGTGGGAAAGCTCAAGCCGGCAACCGTGCACCAGGAATTCCGCATTTTGAAGCGGATTCTGAATGTCGCGGTGAAGAAAAAGTGTTTGGATGCGAACCCCTGTAGTGCGGTTGAATTCCCGATTCAATTACGGAACGCAACCAGAAAGCCTCACTATATGACGGCAAGCGAGCAGCAGCGGATTGAGTTTTCCGCACCCGATTACCTGCGTAACGCTATCGTCATTCTCGCTGAGACGGGGCTCCGTCCCTACAAGGAGCTGATGCCCATGAAGAAATTGCAGGTGGATATGGAAAACCGGGTGGTTTATATCCCGGACTCCAAGACTCCAAACGGGGTAGGCGAGATGCCGATTCCGGATTTGGCGTACAGGGCGTTCCAAGCGCAGATCGAAGCGACGCCGGCAAGCGAGTATCTGTTCCCGACGCCACGCCAACAATCCAGCAGGCCATACATCAGATCACTGAAGAAGATTTGGGCCGCGACACTGCGGCGTGCTGGCGTGCCGCATTTCCCGATATACGAGTTGCGCCATACCTTTGCTACCAGACTCAGCGCCGGGGGAGTCGCGGACCATTTTGTCACCCAAATGCTTCGGCAGGGAGACTCGGCGGTATTCAAGCGGTACAGCCAGGCGAAGCTGAACATGATGCGAGAGGCATTGACCAAGCTCGACCGCCAGGCTAACGAACATCGACAGATTTCGAGCACAGCAAGGCCGAACTGAACGATTTTTGGCACATTTTTGGCACAGTTTGAGGCAAACAGGTCGATTTTTGATGCGCCATGGAAATAGGGTTTGTTGAGGATGAAGGGGTTAGGTGCTAGGATGCACGTAGGCGCCCGTAGCTCAGGTGGACAGAGCATCTGCCTTCTAAGCGTTGTCACCGCTTCTTTTCTCTCCATCGGTTACGTTCAATTCTTTGCGTTATCAACAACTTGGGGAACCTGCTCGCCGCTCACGGGCAACCCCAATCCCTTCAACAAACAGGGGTTTTGATACAGTTTTGATACACGGGCGAAGCAGGTGCTCTGTTGCCACGGGACCAGTGAGCGCTTTGGCAGACTTCAAAAGACGTTTCTGAGCAGATTTCCGGACAGCTCTGGCAGAAAATCGACCAACTGACCGGAGAGAATCGGGATGCCGCCGAGGATTTGTTCGAGGAACAGGTGTCCGACCATCAAGAAATTTGCAGAGCTGGTTCACGACATCTTGGATGACATTCGGAGCAGATTCGAACTGGTTGATTCCGGTGAGTTGAGGCGGCGCCGATCAGGCTGGCCAGAATCTTGGGTCTTTGCGACCCAAGATCGCGACGAGTTTATCCGCGAGGTTCGTCGCTTCTCAAGTAACTACGCACCGCATTTCGGACGACTGTTAACACCGTTGGTCGACGGAATCCGCGTAAGAGGCCCACTGTTCCCGGCGTTCGGAGACTTGCAGCCACGCCTTGTATTGTTGGACGGCCAAGATCTTGGTCATACACCAGAATCGTCTTCCAGCGTGACAACCCATATAACGCGGCGCTATCAGGATGTCGATGTGGTGCTCCTCGTGGACAGTTCCCAGCATCCCATGCAAGCGGCCCCTTGGTTGTCCTACGATCGGTCGCCTCGAGTGGGCATGGTCAAAAGCTGGCGATTGCTTTCACACACTTTGACCTTGTCCGAGGTGACAACCTGCGTAGTTTCGCCGAGAGGCGGTCTCACATGCTGGCCTCGGTGACTAACGCATTCAACAGCCTCAATGACCTCCTGGGCAGCCCGGTCGTGCGCACACTTGAGCGGCAGATCGAACATAAGGCTGTCGGCGTGACCGGACGCGGGCCAGTCGGTAAAGTTGCCGTGGTCGGGGTGAAGGATCGGCGCACGAATCAGGTTTCGGCTCAGGTTGTAGAGGACACTTCAGGCGCAACACTTCAGGGGTTCGTCATGGGCAAGGTCGTTCCTGGGACAACGATCTACACGGATGACGCGACAGCCTACACCAATCTACCCAATCACGAAGCAGTCAAGCACTCCGTGGCCGAGTATGTTCGCGGCCAGGTTCATACTCAGGGGATTGAATCATTCTGGGCAACCCTGAAGCGCGCTCACAAGGGAACCTTCCACCGGCTTTCACCCAAACACCTTCACCGCTATGTGGATGAGTTCGTAGGCCGTCACAATATGCGCGAGACGGTCCGTCTCACGTTCGAGAATGCGTCCGCCCCAGCTCCCGGTGTCCTTTTCAAAGATCGTGATGTTAAGCCCGTCAGTATAGCGAGAGCCTTCTCAGCCGGACGCGCCACGTGAAGCGCTGTCGCGGGGGCACGATGGTCCTACGCGGGGTCGCCGCCGGTGTGCTGGAAGCGACGCCGTGTGAAGGGGTGTAAGGAAATGCCCCGGCTGGTTACGGCGCTCCGCGCGCGCGACGCTCACTGGGTCTCGGGGATTCGTCGGAAAGGAGCGTCTACCCAACCAACATAATCCCGCAACGCCTCAGCGGTCATTGCGACTCTCGGTTTTGTCATTCCCCATTACTTCCACGTTCGTTGACCAAGCAACGAATCTCGGTTTCCCCCCGATGTTCGGTACCCGCTCCATTACTGTCTCGGCTCAGATGGGGTTGTGCCTTCGATAATCGCGATCTCCTCTTCCGTGAGGCCGTACAGGTCATACACCAGCCGGTCAATCTCCGCGTCGGTCGAGTCAATCTGGCGCTGGAGAATGGCCTTCTGCGCCTCCGACTGCGCGCCGGCAAGTTGCTGGTTAAAAGACAACATGGAATCAACAAGCATTACTATGCGGTCGTGAGCAGCTTTATCGGGCTTCCGAAAAAAGTCGACAGTTCGTATTGGGAGCGTTTCAACGTACTGCTTTGTGCAGGTGACCCAGCCGCCGCGAAACATGTTACTGATGGAGCGCAAACGCCAAAAGAGAAGTTTTGAGTTCAGGAGACCCAAAACATAATTAGGCGAAAGTCCGCAAGATGGGCTTACTGTAATGCTGAAACCGCCACTTGCCATCAAACAGACTTTCTGTTGTCTTTCTGGCAAACGACAGTACGAACCTTTGTTAGCCAATAGTGGAACAAAGAAGTGCGCCGAATCATGAACCTCAAGATTGCGGGGAGCGCTGAATCCATACCAAGCCTTGAACTGCTTACGCCCCACAAGTTCTTTTTTGCGGTCATGCAGATAATTATAGGTCTTCGGGAAATCGCGTTTGAGAATAGTTTCGGGCTTAAGGTCATACTCGGATGTGGAGACATCGTAGGGGAAAATAATCAGCTCGCCAGAACCTGGCGCGAATCTGTACCGTCCGAAATCGCTGGCATAAATCGGTGGTCTCAGGATAGTGCGCTCGATGTCAACTGGTTGCCCCTTCCGTGTGCAGAGATGTCCCTCCTGTCGTATGAGCATGAACACATCATCATTGCCTGAACTTGAGCCGCGCGCGATTCTCGATGGTAATCCTCCTAATGGAACCGATGCGCGGTTTATTTTCTCTGCAATTGACTTTTCCTGCTTGCCTGCAAACGACCACGGGCCAGAAGTGATGCTTTCACCGTTGAACAATGTGTCCTCTAAATCCGCAGTTATTAGCATGCTTGGAGAATCCAATCTTACGTAACTGCCAGCCGACACAGCCGCACGGGAAAGGAATAACAAACACGTGTAGTTAGTGGCCCCGTCGAATACCTGGGCGTGTCCAAAATCCACAACTTGTCGCAGTGATCTAGCTTCGCTGATAATGCCGCGCAAGGCAGCGCCATAATCGGTTGCAAAAAACTTACTGGGGAGAATGAAGCCCAATTCTCCGCCGGGGTTCAAAAGTCTTAACCCCTGCTCAACGAAGACAACGTAGATGTCATAATTGCCCGTTCCGGCAACGCGAAATAGCTTCTTGTAGGCGTCCACTTCCAGCGGCGCCCATTCCTTCATCGTCTGAATGCGAATGTACGGCGGATTGCCAATCACGCAGTCAAATCCCCCGGCTTTCATCGTGTCGGGGAAGGCTTGCTTCCAGTCAAACGGGTTGACCCGCTTCATTTCGTCCGGATCGGGAATCAGCTTGCCGGTGAAGTAGTCTGGGCCGATCAGGGAATTGCCGCACTTGATGTTGTCAGCGAGGTTAGGCAAGGCGCGGTCGCCGAAGGGGAGCAGGCTCAGGTCGGTCTCGCCTTCCAGCACCTTCAGCAGGAGAGAGAGCTTGGAGACCTCCACGGCCTGGGGGTCAATGTCCACGCCGAAGATATGCGTCGTGAGGATTCGCTTCTTTTCCTCAATTGCCAGCCGCCACTCGCCGTTCCTAGGGTCCATGTAAACGGCTTTCTTGCGAGTTTCGGGCTTGTGCTCGATGTACCACTTCAAGCAGTAGTCCAGAAGGCACTGGTATGCGCCCAGCAGGAATGACCCGCTTCCGCAAGCCATGTCCAGGACGCGGAACGGTAAGGCAGGCATTTCTGCCTGCCCTTTGGAGGACAGGCCTGGAGGCCTGTCCCTACCTTTACCCGCCAGTTGCGCGGGGCTGCACCCTTTAATCTGCCGCCCGACGGTATGCTTGACAATGTACTCGACGATGTAGGCCGGGGTGTAATAGACTCCGCCCGCCTTGCGCACTTCGGGCTTTAGTTCCACTTTGGCGTGGTGGCCCGCCGACAGCCGGATCACATTGCCCAGGAAACGCTCATAGACGGTTCCCAGGATTTCGACGGGCATCACGCCGAAGTGATATGGCGAACCGTGGGTGAAATACAGGCTTTGGAGGATCGGCTTGAAAACCTTGTCGTCCACTGCCAGCTTCGGCGTGATCCGGTCCGGATTTTCGGACACGCCGGTTTCCTTCTGGAAATGAAACAGCCCGGAGTTGTACTTCTGGTCAGCCCGGCGGCACAGGTCGCGCATGAAGTGGGGGTAAATGTCGGACCGTTCGCACAGCTTCAGAAGTTGCTCGTAAGGTTCCAGCCCTCGGTCTTCCGCCATGCGAAGGAACACCACGCGATCAATCGTCAGTTGCACGGCCGCATTCAGGTCATCCGAAGCGAGGCCCTTGTTCCGAAGGGCAATGTTGCGGGCCAGCCTCTCCCGCCAGCCCTCGATTTCTTTCAAAAACTCCACGTCCACTTCGGACGTGCCGCGTTTCCGCTTGGACGCGGCGTACTGGTCAAACGCCCCGGACCAGACAGCTTCGCGCGAGAACACGTCCCATAGCTCGCGCCAGCGGTCGGGGTACTCTTCGAAGCGGAAGTACTGAATACGGGCATGGCTCGCCTTGTCGCCTGGGCCGGGGCGCTTGGTGCAATCGTAAACGCCCAGTTCCTCAAAGTCGGTCAGAACGGACAGCGCAACCTTGGCGCTCCATCCGTACCGGCGAAGCTGGTAGGCAGGGGCGGGGTCGGAGCCGATGTTGACGCCGCACTTCTTGGCCTCGGCGTAAAATTTCGGTAGGGTGCCGACACGGAAGGCGTAATCCGGCGCCTTCTGGTGGCCTTCCACGTCGAGGCTGTCTTCGGGAATGACTTCCCGGTACTGGGGCGCGGTCATCGCGGTATTGCGCACGTCCCAGCCCAACGATTCAAAGAGGGGGTCTATCAGCGATTGGCGGACATGGGCTTCCTTGACGCCGGAGGCGAGAAAGGCTTGGCGATTGGCAGCGAAGTACCGGCACAGCTTCGCGACTTCTTCTTTGCCTTGGTCAAACGTCTTGCTCATGACGCTCAAGTCTGTTAGCCCTTCAATCCTGCTATAGTTCCAGCGAGTGCAACGGCTGGGGCTTGTAGAAGTTGGAGCAGGTCCGGAAGAAAGTCATGCTCGACATCAGGGCGCCTCGGTTCCCTCGTTGAGGATGGAAAGATACCGGTCATAGACAAACAGCCGGTTACGGCGCTTCCCGGTGATCTCCCGCGCGATCCCGTGAGTGACGAGCAGTTCGATTGCCGAGGCGGCTGTCTGAAAGGACAGCTTGGTATCGCGCCTCGCTGCGGGCAGCGACAGAATCGGCCGCGACTTGAGCGCATCGTGTATGCGCAACGCCGACCCGGCCCTCCGGCCCCCGGCCGCCTGGATCCGGTTTCGGTCATCCTGAAACATGCGGGACAGGCGTTGGGCGGTCGAAACCGCGCCCTCGGCCGTCACCCGCACCCCTTCGAGAAAGAAGGAGAGCCACGCTTCCCAGTCGCCGGCGCGGCGGACCTGGTCAAGCATCTCGTAGTAGACACTGCGGTTTTGCTTGAAGTATAGGCTCAGATACAGGAGCGGCTGGCTCAGCACGCCGGCATGGCACAGCAGAAGCGTCACGAGCAACCGCCCCACGCGCCCGTTCCCGTCAAGGAAGGGGTGAATGGTCTCGAACTGCACGTGCGCGAGCCCCGCCCGCAGCAGTACGGGCAACCCGTCGTCCTCGGCGTGAAGAAAACGTTCAAACGCTGTCATGCAGTTGGGCACGGCGGTGTGCGGCGGAGGCACAAAGGCGGCATTGCCCGGCCGGGTGCCGCCGATCCAGTTCTGCGAGCGGCGGAACTCGCCGGGCGTTTTGGTACGGCCCCGCCCGCTTGACAACAGCACACCGTGGGTCTCGCGGATCAGGCGATTCGACAGCGGAAAGCCTTCCCGCAGGCGGCGCAGGCCGTGGTCGAGAGCTGCCACGTAGTTCGAGACTTCACGCACATCGTCAAGCGGAACTCCGGGCGCTTCCTCAAGTTCAAAAAGCAGAAGATCCGACAGCGACGACTGCGTGCCTTCGATCTGAGAGGAAAGCACCGCTTCCTTACGCACGTAGGCATAAAGGAAAAGCTCCTCGTCCGGCAGGAGAGTCGAGACGCCGTCGAGGCGGCCCAGGGCAAGTACCGCTGATTCCAGCACCTGTTGCAGCGAGCCCTCCAGAACCAGGACGGGTTTCGGAGGCAGTGGCGCCGGCACAAAGGCCCGAACTCGCTCACCGCCGACGCTCGTCACTTCATAGCTGCCGCTTTCTCCACGACGCATGACGGATAGTCCTTATTCACATTTTCGCAACAAGACAGTTTGCTATTTAACTTTCATGGCTAAATTACAATAATGAGGGTCTTGACGCAAGCGCAGCGGGGATGATTACGAATCGAATGAAGGGGGGGGCTCATATCTTAAACTGCCGTGCGCTCACGACCCCGCGCCGCGGCGTTGTTGCAGAAATCTGACTCCATCCCCAACGCTCTGCCTCCTGATAGGCTAGGGGATGGGCAAAAGCGACTACACCTTCCGATATAAGGTTCGCAACTGGCCGGAGTACAACCGGGCTCTGGTGAAACGTGGGCAGCTGACACTGTGGTTCGACACGGAGGCAGTCGCTGCCTGGCGTCATCCAGGACCCTTCGAAGGGCGAGGCCGGCCCAAGGTCTACGCAGATGCGGCGATCCAATGTGCGCTGGTCCTGAATTCGGTGTTTTACCTCAACCTACGGACCACTCAAGGGTTCCTTCAATCCATCGTGGCGCTCATGGCTCTCGACCTCCCAGTGCCCAACTACAGCACGGTGAGCCGAAGGCAAAGCGCCGTCGACGTCCGACTGAGTGTAGGGCCCACGGATCGACCACGACATGTCGTCATCGATTCGACGGGCCTGAAGATCTACGGAGCCGGTGAGTGGCACATCAGAAAACACCGAACCCTCCGCCGTAGGACATGGCGAAAGCTCCACCTAGGCGTCGATGAGACGACGAAAGAGATCGTTGCGATGGACCTGACTGCGAGCAACGTCCACGACGCCCGAAGGCTCTCTTCGTTGCTGTCTAAGACTCCTGGTTCGATCTTGCCGCGACGCAATGCACGATGCAGCCGAGACTCTCATCCGCCTCCGTGGCGTGCGATGCGTGATACCCATCTCCGGCGTATTAGGACGCAGGGCCGTTATGAGTGGCGGAAGTCGAATGGCTGCACTCGCCAGAGCGTGGCGGAGAATGCGGTCTCACGGTACAAGGCGATACTCGGGGTAAGCCTCTCGGCCCGCACGGTCAAGAACCAAAAAGTCGAAGCCGCGATCAAGTGCGCTGTGCTGAACCGGATGGCGGAGCTTGGAATGCCACGATCGGAGCGCGTGTACTGAGGCGGATGAGCTTCTCGGCCCGGTTCGCCGCGAGCGCGAATTACGCAACAACGCCCCTCGGAGCGCACGAACAACCCGGGAGAGGTCGTCGAGGCCGCGCTAGCGCTGTGGACAGTCTGGACGCCGTGCGGGCGTTGCGAGACAATAATGTGCTGGGTCAGACCGTGGAGTCGTTTCTTGATTCCGGTGACGGCGGAAGAGATGGCGCCTTCACGGGGAACCGGAAGCAGACGGGATAGGAAGACCTGACCGGAACTCCTGGATGAAAACAAGACTCACACCGCACTACATATCGCTGGTGTACGAGGCGTGCCTCAAGTCGTTTTGGAGACACAAGGCTATGGCCAAGTTCCTGCGACAATGTGGTGTATCGGAGCGGTTTTTCCAGAGCTGGGCTCCCGATGAGTCAAAGCGAGATGTGCTTGACAGGCTTTTTGTTGAGCTTCCGAAGAGCGACAAAGGGCGTTCGGCCTTGGTGAGGATGGCTGGCTTTCTGATGGAGCAGGAGTCCTTTCCAGATCTTAAGCACTGGGAGGATTCGGCTGCCAAACTCAAGGAGGCCCACGATGTCGTCTCGCAACTGCGGCGCTATCACTTGAGGCAGCAGGAGGAGATTCAATCGGAGGAGGACAAGGTCGAGGCGCGGAGGAGGTTCGCCGAGCGACAGCGTCAGGCGACCCAGTCCCAGCAGACTCTCCGCGGCCTCAATGACAGACTGAACGCTCTTGCGCAGTCACTGGGCGAACAGAAGGCCGGTTACGACTTTCAGGAATGGTTCTATGAGTTGCTGGACTTCTCCGAAATTTCGAACCGGAAGCCGTACGTCCACAAGGGCCGCCAAATCGACGGATCGCTGACCGTGTCTGGAACGACCTACCTTGTGGAACTGAAATTCACGGCGGGACAGGCTGATGCAACCGACATCGATTCGTTCTACAAGAAGATCACAACCAAAGCCGACAACACGATGGGGGTGATGGTCTCGATCTCCGGCTATTCATCAGTGGCTAAGCAGGAAGCTTCCGGCGAGCGTACACCGATGTTGCTGCTGGATCACAGTCATTTGTATATGATTCTGGGCGGCATCATGGGACTTGGCGACCTTGTTAACCGGGTTCGTCGACACGCGTCCCAAACGGGAGAGGCGTATCTGGCTGCCGCTGACTTTGGTGGTTGACGACACCAGGATAACCAGCGTCTGCAGACTGACGGCGGATCCTTCTCGAAAGTAGACACTTCCCTCAAGAGTCCGTGGCAAGAGGCCCCGCGCCTGACGGACCCCGAGTGACAAATTGTGGGGCATGTTTGGGGGCATCTGTCTAACCACACAAACAGATAATCCATTGAATTCAGAGATTTACAGTCTCTCTGGTGAGGACGTGCGATTCTGGGCGGCATCTCTGAATTCGTGAAACTATTCTTCTTTTGCGCGAAGCCGGGAAGCGATGGTAGCGTTGAGCGCGCCCAGCGATTCGTCCACGCTGATTTCGCTCCGCTACGCAGCCACGCTCACAGAACAATACCAGCAGGACGGGCGTACACGAAATTGCTCGAAAACTCCTTCGGTCTCCGGATACTGGTTGCGGATGTCTCGAACAATCACCCTGGCCCTGCTCCCAAAACCGAAGTTCACCGTGGCCCCGTAAAGCTCGGTCCCGTTACTGCCGGTGCGGGCAATCAGTGTCACATCCTGAGGCAGCAGCGACACCAAAGCCAGGGAGGGAGTGATTTCGGCGGACGCAAGGTAGCTTCGCGCACCCCGCCGGATTTGCCAAGCTGGCCGGCGACCCTGCCCCGCAGAACCCCGTTCCTAGAAGCGAACGCTGAACCGCGCGTAGTAGTACCCGCCGTTGATACCGAACGGCGATGTTCGGGCGTACGGGAAGATGCCGTGGGACTCCGTACCCGGGATGACGCTGCCGTTCCGGTCGGTGATGTTACTGAACGGCGAGCCGGCCAAGTCAGACAGGAACGTGCCGAACAGGTCGTTGAACTCGTTCATGTCGGGGTAGACATTGAACAGGTTGTGCGCCCCGACCATGAGCTCGGTGTTCTTGATCAACCGCACCGCGAAATGCACATCGGTCAGCCATTCGTCGCCGAATGTCTGGTGCTGGTTCCTGCTGATCAGGCCCAAGCTGTCCCAGAGCGTGTAGCTGCCGAAGTACCGCAGGCCACCTCCGAACCGCACCCGGCCGATCCGGTATTCCGCCGTACCCTGAAGGCGGGTGTTGGGCTGGAAGTCCTCGATGATGGCGCGATCGGCGAGAGTGAAGAGCACATCCTTGATCCGCGTCAGCGAGCCTGAGAACCGGAGGTCTGCGTCGAGAACGGTGTCGAAGTAGGATCCCGACACGCCCCAATCGAACACCCTGCCGTTGCGGAACGCGTGCGCGCTGTTGAATGTGAACTCGACTCCGCTCGTCACCGTCTCGGCCGCGTTGGCGAAAAACTGGGCGCCGCTGATACGTGTGTCCCGCATGACTTGCGCCACCGTCGGCGCGGTGTCTTCGACGTCGGCCGCCGAGAAGTTTGCACTCAGCACGATGCGGTCGTCTACTTGCACCCGGAACGCGTCCACTGTGAGCGCCGCGGCCGGGCCTATCTTGGCCACGATGCCGCCGCTGAAGTTCACCGCAGTCTCTTGCTTGAGAGGAGGCACCTCCAGGGCTTGGACGATCGCGCTGTTGTTGGGAAACGTACCGACCTCAGCGAGCACTGACGTCCCATCGTCTGATTCGACGGACAACGTGTCGATCTTGCTGTAGTGCAACTGATGGAGCGAGGGTGCGCGGAATCCGGTGTTGACACCGCCCCGCAGCGCAAATGACGGAGTGAAGTCGTAGCGCAATGAGAGCTTCCCATTGATCGTGGACCCGAAGTCACTATAGCGTTCGAACCGCCCCGCAGCGCCCACCAGGAACTTGCCGCCGAAAATCCACTCCAGGTCTACGTACGCCGCCGCGTTCGTGCGGCTTGCAGCCGCCTCGTCGTTCGGCCTGTAGCCGGGAAACACCTGGATGCCGGGAGGCGCGTCCGGCCTGCAGGCGGATTTGTCGGAGTTCTGGTCGTCGAGGCAGTGCAGGTACGAGACCGGCTCGCCCGCACCGATCCCATAGCCGTCACGGCGGAATTCGCCGCCCATGGCTAAGTTCATCGTCCGCCCGTCGTATTCGAAGAGCCGGGAGACGTCGAAGTTGAATGTGGTCTGATCGAAACAGAGGCCCCCGGCGTCCGCCTGGGTTGGGCTGTTGACGCCGTACGAGGCGTTATTCGAGTTCGTGACGAGGAAGTCGAACTCGTTGCGCCCGTGGTTCACGCTAAGGTCGAACGCCCAGCCCGCACCGGTCGTCCAGTCGATACCAGCTGCGAAGGCCAAGTCGTCCACATCGGTGTTGATGAAAGGAAGGAAGCCCTCGGGGTGAAGCTCGTACACGATCCTGGGATTGAACCCGGATTTCCTTTTTGAAAACGCAGCGGCAACGTTCTGCTAACCTCCAACGTCAATATTGATACTGGTTGCAGCATCAATCGGAGCGTTCGGAGGCGTAAACCCAATAGGTGAGAGCGGAAAACAGGGATTTCAGCTGTCGTTCAACCGATTTCTGCGAGTCGGGTTTCAGGGATCACGGGTGACTTCCAATGGTGGACTGATTCTGGTCCGGGAGTTGGATGAGCGTCTGGGATTCAGCGAACTCATTGACGAGCACCGGACCGATTCGCGGGCAAACAATGCTCGGTTTTCTTTCGCGGACCTGCTGCGGCAGTCGGTGTACAGCCGCCTGGCTGGGTACGAGGATGTGAATGATGCCAAGCAGTTCTCACGAGATCCGACCTTCCGGCTGATCGGCTCCGAGAAGATCTGGGATCGAGGGGCAGCACTGCCATCCCGGTTGCAAACCTTCGAGACGGAGATGCTGGCGAAGGTGGAGAACTTCGTCGGGTTGGCCCGGATCAACCGGGAACTGATCGGAAAGGTCGAAGCCTTCCAGTGGCACTACCGAGCGGTGCTGGATATGGACGCAACCGAGATTGCGGTCTACGGGGAGCAGGAACAGAGCGCCTACAACGGACACTTCGAGTCCACTTGCTATCACCCGCTGTTGCTGTTCAATCGAGACGGCGACTGTCTGGCGGCCCAGCTGCGTCCCGGCAACGTGCACAGTGCCGAGGGTTGGGAGAAACTCCTGTTACCCGAGATTGATCGCCAGGAAAGAATGGGAAAAGAGATTGCGTTTCGGGCGGACGTGGCCTTTGCCAAGCCGGAGGTGTAGGAGGCATTGGAGGAACGGGGTGTGAAGTACGCAATTCGCATCCCGGCCAACGATATTCTGCAGCGAGACATCGAAGAGCTACTGAAACGCCCCGTGGGAAGGCCCACCAAGAAACCGCTGGTTGCCCTGGACTGGGTAATTTAGACACTGAGGTTGGGAATTAACTGCCCTGGTGTCATATGAACAAAAAACATCATCGTATTGCAGCCGACGTAAAAGCCGATATCCTACGCCGCGTCAAGGAAGAAGGCATCTCGGTGGCCCAGGCCGCCAAGGATCACGATATTTCTGAAGGGACCATCTATGGTTGGATGGTAAAGGGAGCAACCGGTGCCCCGTCCTGGGCGGAGTTCTCCCGGCTTCAGAAGCAGAACAGAGAACTCCTGGAACTCGTGGGCGAGATCACGCTCAAGCTCTCCATGACCCCAAAAAACAATTGAGCGAAGGAAGAAACAAATCAGCGCTTGCCCGAGCCCTTGGCATATCCCGCGCGAGCCTGTATTACGTCCCAAGAATGAAAGAGAAGGACTGGCGCCTCAAGGTCCGCCTGGAAGAAGAGCTGCAGATCCATCCCTCCTACGGCTCCCGGCGAATTGCTACGGCACTGGGACTCTGCCGCCAGCGGGCGCAGAGGGTCATGCGTCTGTTTGGCATCAAGCCCTACCGCAGGAGAGGCAGAAAATGGAGAAAATCCAAGGTTTCCCGGACCTATCCCAACCTCCTGCTCGCGGTCATGCCCGCATATGCAAACCACATCTGGGCAGCGGACTTCACCGAGTTCGTGCAGCACGGAAAGAAGGTCTATGTGGCGACCGTGATCGATCTCTACACCCGCCGGATCCTGGGAATCCAGGTTACGGTGAGAAAGGGAGCCGCGCTCACCATTCAGGCGCTTTCCAACGCCCTGCTCCATCATCCGCGCCCGGATCTATTCCACTCCGACAACGGGAGGGAGTATGACGCGATGGCGTTCACTGAAATCCTTGATGGATGCGGCATCGTGATTTCACGGAGCCGCCCGGGGTGCCCTTGGGAGAACGGATACCAGGAATCGTTCTACGACAAATTCAAGGTTGACCTGGGAGATCCGAACCGCTTCAAAACACTGGGGGAGCTAGTGGCGGAGATCTACCGCACCCTGTGGGACTACAACAACACGCGGATTCACTCCGCGCTCAACATGCCGCCTGTGGTATTCGCCAAACGGTATGCGTTAGTCGCGTAAAAAACTCTCAGAATCAGTGTCTAAAGAAATCAGTCCTTGACACCGTGCCGTCGCTTCAAGACGCGCTACGACCCGGCGAAGTGGGCCGCACAGCCCTGACTCGCGGAGAATTGTGAGCATGTGCGGGTCTTCCCGGGTGGCGTCGTGATCCTCGTCGGGACGTAGCTGTTCGGGTTCGACGAACTCTCGCAGTCGATGCCGTCGCCGTCGGGATCCCCACGCCGGCGTGTGAGCCATTCGTAGATCAAGGCGGTCCCGTTGCGGTTGTCCTGATAGGCCGGCAGGCGCAGGCCATCGGCGCCGCCAGACCGTAAGGCTTCCGAGCAGGTGAGATCGCCGTTCCATGCTGGGCCCACTCACGTCGAGCAACAGCGGGTGGACAACCTCGTTCGGATCATCGTTGCGCATGGGCGCAGCAGGATGTAGTCCACACCATGTCGGCCAGCCGAGCCACTGTCTGGAGGTCGGTGATCGAATCCGGGAGCCCCAGCACCGTAAACACGTCGTTCGCCAACATCGCGCCATACGGTCTTGGTTGGACGCTTACGCTCAACACGGGCTGGAACAGGCATCTTCGATCGGAGTATAATACTTGTTGGAGGGGAGTCGTACGATGCCTATGGTTGGGCGCTCCGCAGTCGCGTTCTGTATAGATGTAGCCGTGCTCGCGGTCTTGGCCACCTCAATGCCGGCCCTGGCTCAGTCTGACTGCGAAGTCGACCAACTGCCGCGGGAGACGGGCGGCCAAGACCGTCTTGCCGTCAGGATCGACGCGGACTGGCGGTTCTTTCCTCCAAATGATGACGCAGCTGCGCATGTCCTCCAGGCGGGCCAACTCCGAGAAGTGTGTCTGGCCTGGGAGGCGCCGCCGTACGAACGAAGCGATCGGCAGATCGTCTACGTCAGCACCCAGTATCGCGACAACCAGCCGCTGTGGTTGTTCCGCAACAGCGCGGTCGCGGAGGTGCCGGTGATTAGCCGGTTGTTCGGTGACTGGAGCCGTACTCCGGACGCGTCCGGCGCCGACCCCGATAACGCTTTCAAGGAGTTTCACCGTAGTCTTCCCATCGATCCCAACAGCGCCCCGTGGAACAACCTCGCCGACTGGCACGACACGTCAGCGTGGCGAGCCAACCACAGTAGCTATGATCTGGTGTCCGGTGCCGCTGCCGACCTGACGGTCCTCCCGTACGGCACGGAGCGGCTGCTGGTGCTCGCGGCGCGGCGGCCGTTCACTTCGTGGGTATCCTTCACGTCGTATGTGCCGTCCGGAGAAGACCCGCTCCGGATCGCGGTGTCGTACAGCGGCGATCTCGACAGCCGCGGGCCGCGTGTTTACCGGTACGTATTCGAAGCCAAGTAGAGGCCTGTGGCTAAGCCCGCGTTCGTGCAAGCCGTACTGGATGCCTACATCGGTTTGTTAACGCAACCGTTCGACCAGGATCTAAAGGCTTCGAAGAGGGTCGCCGCCGCCGCAATTACCTTGCCTTTGCTCCCGGGATTGACCCTGGCCAACGACGGAAGCGGCACGGCGTCTGAAATTGGCGGCTTCAGCTTGGTGTTGGTTCTCGCCTGGGCCGCCTCCCCGGCGATCTTCGGTAAGCCTGAGCGGAAAGAGTTGGCGATAGCGCGCAATCTCAGAGTTGTGTCCTTCTGGATCGCAGTCACGCTGCTGTTCGTTATTCTGGTGGGGTTCATCTTTTCCAATCCACTCGATCGAGCCATCCGTCTGCTGGCCGTATTGGGCGCGCTGCTGGTCTTCGTCCCAGTGCACGTGTTTCGTAACTTCCGTGTCGGCTTGGCGTTGCTGATCCCGGCTCTCTGGCTTAGCATGGGTCTCCTGGCCTGGAGGGTCATTTACTGACACACCTCCTGTACTTGTCTTGCAATTGTCCGGTGGTCATTCCTCGCGGAGATCAAGCGCTGGCCCGGGTTCATCAAGAAAACGCGGGCAACGCGAGATTCGGATCTGGCAATGGCGCGAACACGTCAGAAGGAGTTGGAACGATGAGCAAGACGCATATGGGATCGAGCGTCGATGCCTTCCTTAAGGAGGAAGGCATCTTCGAGGAAACGCAGGCGCAGGCGATCAAGGAGGTCGACAAGGAGACTTCCTGAACGTACCAACCCATAATTGTGCTGGCCCGGCACAGCAGTACAGAGCGTGTGCCAGCCGGAGAGAGTTTTAGCTCGATCTTCCGATCTTCTCACCGAGGAAGCGGGTAACGTGGCATAGAAAAGTGCTTCAGAGCCGAAAGGGAAACCGTAGCGTTACAGGTAGTAGTTCTTCCTGGCGTCAACGCTTGGACCGGTGAGTTCGGAGGCGGGTGGTTCTTGGTTTTTTTGAAAAAGACTGCCGGAGTGTCAGGATGAACGAGGGACAGCAGAAATGTGTGTATGTGATTGGTGCTGGCTTTTCGGCCGGACTAGGCTATCCGCTAACGGGCGATCTCCTTGCGCAATTCTGGGAGCGAATCGATGACTGCTCATTCAGGGACAAACTGCAACGTGTTATTGAATTCCACAATCCAGGCTTCAACTGCGAGGAATTCGTTTCCTTTCCAAATGTGGAGGAGCTTCTTTCTCAAATGATGGCCAATGAGCAGCTTTTTGATTCCAGCCGACAATATGAGGGCAACTTCACGAAGAGCGATTTGGCAGGTCTTCAGCGTGCTTTCCTTTTGAAGATTGCAGACTGGTTTCATGAGATATCGAAACGAGTGCAACCACGAAACCCACGTGTGACATGGCTCAAGGTTTTTAGAGATCACGTGCAGAGCAAGAAGGTCGGTATCATTTCATTTAACTGGGACTTGGTTCTGGACGAGCTCCTGTTTGGAAGAGGCCTTGATCAAACAAGTTATGGATTCCACCTGAAGCCGTTCAGCGCGCCTGTGTTGATTAAGCCGCACGGTTCGCTCAATTGGTTTGAGAACGAGCCGGGGAAGCATATTAAGGCAGAAAGGAAGTTCGTGCTATCTGCCGATGGCAAGGAAAACGTCTATGCATTCAAGAAATTCCGGGCACCGCGTTCGACTAGACGCGAATACAGGCCCTTGATCGTCCCGCCAGTGTATTTGAAGAACTTCGAAAAACCAGTGTTTAGGACCCTATGGCAGAACTGCACGAGGCTCTTAAGTATAACGGACAAGGTCGTTTTCCTTGGATACTCTATGTCAGCGGTTGATTTTCATGCTCAGTTCATCATGCGCTGCGGCTTCAAGAACCAGCTTGAGGGGGAACTAACGAAAAGTGGTCGCCGAAAAGCGGCCACGGGAGCAGCGGAAGTGATTATTGTAAATCCTGATCGCGCCGCCGCAGAGCGGACCCGAGCGATTGTTGGCCCGCGACACAAGTGTCGGTGGATTTCCAAGCCGGTTGCGGATCTACGATGGGAGCGTCTGTAGGGCACGGCCACCAACGTATCAAGTCGTCATGAGATAATGGGCCGTGAGGAGCGTGCGGCTACCACGCAGGAGGGAACCAAGACCAATGCCGAGTTTGCTGAAAGAGATCCGGGACGCTGCCGTTGATGCGAATGTACCCATCGCCAATGTGCTCCGGAAATGCGCCGTCCTTGGCGCCCAATTGAAAAACAACGACCTCCGAGACTGGGCGCTCCAGGAACTTAACGGTTATAGGGACGAAAACGACTTGCCGGAGTACCGGAAGGTGATGGCACCACTCAAAGGCGACTTTGCTGGACCTTTTCAATCGGGCTACACGAACGCACCTGTTCCAGCGATGCTCCTTCCCACGGAGTTGCAGGACCGGGCACGAATCGCCCGCTTTCCGGCAGGCGTGGCTAGTCTGGAGTCGCTTCTCGAAGGCGAGGGTGAGTATGTGACTATTGAATGGCCGGGGGACTGGGTCTTGTGGGCCCAAGGCAAGGGAAAGTTCGAAATGACCTTGACTGCAGCTCGGCAGGTCGTCGGCGTGTCTGCGATTGTGGACATGATCGATACCATTAGGAACCGCGTGCTGGAATTCTGCCTTCGCCTCGAGGAAGAGATGCCGGAGTTCATGGAGGACGACGATCCCTCGCCGACGGATGCCGTTGAGTCCGCAGCGACTCAGGTGTTCAACCAGGTCTTCGTGTACGGATCAGTGACCGGTAACATCGCGAATGCCAGTCCTGCCGCGGAGCAATTGACGCTGGACGTCAATCAAGGTGACCTGCGGGCACTGACGAAGGCGCTGCGCGACGTCGGCGTGCCGCCCGATGAAGTCGATGCGCTGAAGAGTGCAATTGAGGAGAAGGGCGAGAGCGGGCAAGACGTCGCATCGATGCTTGCCGCCTGGTTTAAGCACGCGAAAAAGGCGGTAGCTTCCGGCGCTTGGTCGCTCGCAAAGGGTGCGACGATCGCTACGATTAGTCAGGCAATCCAGTCGTTCCTTGGCTTGGGTTCTAGTTGAAGTCGCAGACCGTAGGCGATCCCGGACAATCCAACCGGTAATCGGTTACGCCTCCGTTACGTTAGACACCCTATCTTCGATGTAAGTTATTGTTATATAAAGACATTAATCGTGGAAGCTACTTATACACTAGGAAGAACTGCTGCATGGGGCTCGCGACATCGAATTTCTCGAAGCGTCCGAAGCCGGCCTCGGCAGCGAGACGGCGCGCACCGGCTTCGCCGATGATCGTACCCAGGCCCGCTCCGCCTTCAGCTAGCGAGACCGTCAGGCAGTGATACGGGCTCAACGCGAACCGCATTCTGCCGGGTGCGTTCCGGTTTTACACCGGATCGTGGGATCCAATCGGTTCCGACCAGAAGAGGACGCCGTCGCCAGCCAACAAGCTCCGGATGCGGCCGAGAACGCCCGCCGGTTCCTTCATGTCGTGAATACAGTCGATGTCCACGACCAAGTCGAACGTCTCGTTCGCGGGCAGGGACTCGAGCCCCGCTTCCTGGAAACCCACGTTGGCAATTTCCGCTATCGAGGTCGGGATTTCGTTGAAGCGCGGGCATTCTGGACGTCCAGGAGCTCAGTGAGCCGGTTCGAGTGTCCCCATAGGCGGGACCGCTGTCAAGGTTATCGTCCATCCGGAGCGATGTCACCGATGTAGAGGGATTACCTGCCCGCGCTCTGCGTCGAGGTATCGTGCCCAGTCGTCCATCAGGATACGCCGGCACTCAAACAGATCCGAGCGCCTGTAGGCCGCCTCGACCTTGTTCCCGACCACATGCGCCAGAGCCGCCTCGACAACCTCTCGGGGATGGTCCGTCTCCTCGGCCGCCCAGTCCCGGAAGCTGGACCGGAAACCATGCGGCACGGCCGCAATCTTGTGCTTCTCCAGCAGCCGGGCGTCTTCCACGGTTTTCTCCCAACTCTTTCCTTTCGTTGCTCTTACACGGTTTTGGGGCGTCTGCTTTCGCTCGCAACGCCTACGCCTAGCCCGCTTGATGGGCGAGTTTCTTGACGGTTTCTTGACGGTGGTTGCTGCCACGGCTATGCGCCACTGGCGGCACAGCACGTTGTTGCAGTAATAGTTTTCGAGCTGTAATAGCTCGGTTCGTCGTAAGGACTCGCTTTATCGAGCAGGGGGAGCTACTTTCCCTAACCACCACCCTTTGCTGCGTAGTCCACAGCGAAGCTGTAGTGACCGCTCTCTACTTTCTTCTTCGGCCATTACAAATATTTACTCAATGACAGGGCCGATCTTCGACCAGCATGAGATCCCCTACCCGGGTTGACGCATGACGCGCACTATGCGACAGTGTTTCCGTGCTCAAATCGGTGCGACATCGAGCGTTGAGGCGAGCGGTTCGCGGTGACCGCAGCAGCCTTCCGCCGGAACACGCGGCGCGGATCGTGCGCATCTTGAGGGAACTGGACATCGCCATCACTCCCCGAGACATGGCCTTGCCGGGTTACCGGCTACACGCCCTGAAGGGCGAGCTTGTTGGCTATTGGTCGGTACGGGTGTCGGCGAACTGGCGAATCTTGTTCCGCATGGAGGACGGCGACGTGTTCGACGTTGACTTGACCGATTACCACTAACTATTAGGAGGAACAACATGAGCATGATTGACGATGAGGTCGTGGCCAACATCCACCCCGGCGAGGCATTGCGGGAAGATTGTCTGAAGGCCGAAGGGTTGACGGTGACCGATGCGGCCGAAAAGTTGGGCGTGGCCCGCACGACGCTGGATCGCGTGCTCAACGGGCGGGGCGGAATCTCAGCCGATATGGCCTTGCGTTTAGAGGCGGTTGGCTGGTCGACCGCTGATTTCTGGATGCGGTACCAAGCCAGCTACGATCTGGCAAACGCGCGAATGAGAGCGCGCAAACGTGCCGAGTCGGTCGTCGCAGAGACTCGCTAGGCTAGTGTCCTGCAAACAGACACGGAACGGGGCTGCCGTGTTGAACAGGGTCTGAACCATATCGGCATCGGCAGATCATCCGGCGGCGGCACGGGATGGAGCGAGCCTATGGTCCCAGTCGCTAGGTCTTTTTTCCTTTCTGCTGGCCGGGCTTGTTTCTGTGTGGTTATTGTTTCGGGTGCGAGGGAGAATGGACCGACTGATTTGGAAGAACAATGAAACGGACAAAAAGGAGACAGACGGCGGTTCTGGCCCTTTCCGTGCTGGCGTTGACGCTAATCGCGCCTTGGGTGTTCGGGCAGGACCCGGAGCCGCTTACGGAATTGCGCCGCCAAGCAAGGGAACGCTGATACCCGATTCAACCTCGGTTTCATGTACACCAACGGAGAGGGCGTGACCCAGGACTACCAAAAAGCCCTGAAGTGGTACCGCTTGGCAGCGGAGCAGGGACACGCTGATGCCCAAAACAACCTCGGTGTCATGTACTCCTACGGAGATGGCGTGCCCCAGGACTACCAAGAAGCCCTGAAGACTGATTGTTGGTATGTGAGCGTAGCGGTTCCGTTATCGTTCGGTCGTAAAATGGTGGGGTAGCGGGTTAAGATTTTCGTTGGCGGCGGGCTGAGTTCACGTCGGGAGACTTGTCCCGTGATTTGTCATGTGCTACCACTCAGTCCGTGCGACCGCTTCATCGGATATACTCCGGTTGCTCATGAAAACTTTCCCCTTTTCATCGCCAACCCGAGGCTCCTGATCCTGCGCCGGATCGCGATCCCCAGCATAGATCGTGCATCTTCGCCCTCGACCGACAGCACATGCTATGGGACAACCGAACGATTACGTGATCCCGTGATCCCATTAGTTGGGGCCACCATTCAAAAAACGCGGCAGCTTCGTCTTCCACTCGCTCATCAGGATGAGCGCGCATTGCACGGTCTCCCCGCCGCTGGTAATGAGTTCCAATTCCCCGGCGGTTGTGCAGTCGTCCCATCCAAAGCTGCTGGACAGGAAGGAAAGCACTTCGCGCTTGTAGTCGGTGTTGAGATTGTCGAGTTGATCGCCCTTGGTCTCCAGAATGGTGATGCGGCTGCCGGTCCCATCCGTCCGCACTGCGAAGATGAAATCAGGATAGATTTTCCCCTTCTTCCAACCCTGAATGCCGTACTGCGTGCGGGCGACGTTGCGGTGCCACCAGGTCAACGCTTCCTCGCCGTCGAGATAGACGGCGACTTCTCTTTCGGCGCTGGCCTTCGTTACTTTGGGACGGCGCTTCTTCTTGGGCTTCATCGGCTGCTTCTTAGAATCTTTCTGACGTCGCCGGCAACGTCCTTCCGGTGCTGGGCCAGCTGAGCCTGCACCTTTTCATTGGTGGTATCGATCCGCTTATTCAAGCGGCCCTCCATGCCTTGCATTTCCTCTCGCAGCTCTTCCTTGACAGGTTCCAGGGCGTCGGTGAACACGTCCTTCAGCGCCAGAGCGAGCCGCCCTACGCTTCCATCGAGGCCGTTGCTTTTGGAATTGTTCTTTTTCATGGGTACTCCTTTAATCTTTTGAGCGCCAGCCGAGTTCAAAGCGCAGCTCCGTGCTGGCTCGGATGACGGTGGGCGCTCGCCGGCGATGCCGGCTCACGCTGACCAAGAAGAACACGAGAGCGACTTAACCATGCCGACTGGCGCTGTTCTCCAGTAATCGGTGGTCCGAAGAAAACCGGCAGGTCACTCCCGAGAACCTGGTTTTACATTCTCAAGAAGTTCCTCCAGCTCTTTGGCATCCATTCCGGATGCTTGTAAGACAGCCCGCTGGACTACCTCCAATGTCCATACTTTATCTTCCAATGCCCGCATTCTTTCCTCAATCGGTTTACTCACTTCCACGAAGGTTTTCTCCTTTCTCCCCACGCACCGGGAGCGTCCGCAGCCGCTCTCCGGAGCACGTCAAACGCAGCCCGGGAGCGCGGGGGGCATGGCTGGCTCTGGAGGACAACAAAGCCTAGCCATGAACAGGGCCAGTCAAGCACAGAACAGCACTACCGTACTACTGAATTTTTGGTGATTATTTCCTTGACACAGGGTATAGAATCGTGCATACTTAAGGCATGGAGAGAACGCCTCAAGATTACTTGCTTTGCTTCCGGCTCTCGGCGGGCTTCTCCGCTTCCTCTTTCAGCTTCGTTAGAACCTCTTGGGGGAAGAGTTGCTTAAGCAGTTCGTTGTCTTTGAGCTTGTGAGCGTCTTTGGGGAGATATTTCATGGACACCAATCTAATCGAACTCATGGAAAAATTCAACAGCGAAGAACGCTGCCGGGAGTACATAGAGCAGCTCCGCTGGCCGTCTGGCGTGTGCTGTACGCGCTGCGGATCGGTGTCTGTCTCGCGGATCAAGAAGCGCAAGCAGTACGAGTGCAACGATTGCCGCTACCAATTCTCCCCGATGGCAGGAACGGTGTTTCACGATACCCACCTACCCCTTGCGAAATGGTTCCTGGCGGTCTACCTCATGTGCGAATCGAAAAAGGGCATGTCGGCCTCTCAAATCTCCCGAACGCTGGGCATCGGTTACAAGGCCGCTTGGTATCTGTGCCACCGGATCAGGGAAGCCATGAAGTGCGACGAATCGGAATTGCTCGCCGGGATCATTGAAGCTGACGAAACCTTTGTTGGCGGCCGGTATGACAAGCGGAGAAAGCGGGCGCCGAACGATAAGCCTTGTGTTGTCGGAGTCATCCAGCGAGGCGGGCCGGTTCGGGCACAGAAATCTCCGTCGCGGGGAGCACGAGCGATTGCATCTTACATCCGGGCAAGCGTAGAACCCGGGGCGCAGCTAATGACGGATGAATATGCGGGCTACAAGAAAGTGGGAAAGGAATACGACCACAGAACCGTTCAACACTCTGCCCTGCAATACGTCGATGGTCCGGCACACACCAATTCGATTGAGAACTTCTGGTCACTTTTCGAGAGGGGCGTTGTCGGCTCCTTCCACAAGGTTTCCGAAAAGCACCTGGACCGCTATTTGGGAGAGTTTGTCTATCGGTTTAATGAGCGCAATAACGGAGAGCTGTTCTCGCAGACGATCAGGAATTTAGTGAACGGCAAAGCTCTGCCATTCCAAAAACTAACAAAAGTGGCGTAAAATAGAAACGCCCGCCTGCCAGCGGGGTTTCTTCCACAGTTCTCTTGGGGGCACAACTCAAGAATACACGGAGTTGTGCAAAAATGCAAGAGTTAGAGTACATGAATCAGGAAGTCGATGACTTTCTCAACCTCTTCGACGACCCATCCATTCAGCGATGCGACTTCGACCGGTGGCCCCTGGCGGAAGCAGATGACGAGATGTACTCCGGTCTGGTATTTCACGTCTGGGGTCGGCTTGCTGGTGGTGAAAGAAAAAATTTCTGTGCGGTCCTTCAACTGTCCGGTGTGAACTCGGACATCCGTGATATCCGTTCCGACATCGAGTTGAAGTTTGTCAATTTCGACGCTTTGCAACTGCTCGACAGCCAAACGGAGAAGTCTATGCTTATCCCCGTTTTCCAAGTCTCTAATGAGGCTGAGGAAAGGGGGAAGCCTCGCATTCAGCGCATTCGGTCTCTTGTACGGCTGAAAGCTCTCGATTGCTGCCCACATCGCAAGGTCGCTTTCCTGGAGGAAACTCAGACCGTAGCGATTCATGGCCTCCCTGAATTTATGGTCGGCGTCGGCGATGGGGAACTTAACTTTGTCCCAGCAGGGGGGAGGGTTCTGCCCAGTCTTGACGGCTGCAATGGCATAGGCCGCATGGTCAAGAGCGGTTCTCAGATTGTGAACGCAATCGGCGGAAACCAGCGACCACCGTTCGAGATTCGGGCGCTTCTCAGAATCCAATTCGAAAATGGAAACATGGCGTCTGGTTTCGGGGTCGTACTCTTTGATGAGTCGGTAAGGGTCGCTTTTGTACCAGGCGCTGAGTTCTTTGTAGAGCGTTTGGTTGTGTTCGGATGCTCTCTTTAGTTTCAGCTTACAGCTTTTGAACGGATCGGTTGTTGGGGTTGCCATTCCCCATCATAGCACAACCCTGCATCAAGGCAATAATCACCGAATTTTTGACTTGCTTTTAGCTCCGTTCGTGTCTGTAGGCTTCAGTCTAACTGAAGTGGTACCGCTTGGCAGCGGAGCAGGGGCATGCTGAGGCCCAATACAACCTCGGTATCATGTACGCCAACGGAGAGAGTGTACCCCAGGACTACCAAGAGGCCGCGAGTTGGTATCGCAAGGCCGCCGAGCAGGGGCATGCTGAGGCCCAATACACCCTCGGTCTCATGTACGCCAACGGAGAGAGTGTACCCCAGGACTACCAAGAGGCCGCGAGTTGGTATCGCAAGGCCGCCGAGCAGGGGCATGCTGATGCCCAATACACCCTCGGTCTCAAGTACTACCACGGCGAGGGCGTGCCCCAAGACTACCAAGAGGCCGCGAGTTGGGCTCGCAAGGCCGCCGAGCAGGGGCAAGTTGAAGCCCAATACAACCTCGGTCTCACCTACGCCAACGGAGAGGGTCTGCCCCAAGACAACCAAGAGGCCGCGAGTTGGTATCGCAAGGCCGCCGAGCAGGGGCATGCTGAGGCCCAATACACCCTCGGTCTCATGTACTACCACGGCGAGGGCGTGCCCCAGGACTACATCCAAGCCAACAAGTGGGTTAACTTGGCAGCCTCACGATCTACAGGTGAGGTGATGGACAACTACCGTTTATTGAGAGACAAACTGGCAGAGATTATGACTGCTTCACAAGGCGCCAAAGCCCAGCGGTTGGCGAGGGAGTGGCGGCCGAAGAGCTGGAAGCAACTGAAGGACAAGTAGGTCTCGCCGTGGCTCAGCGCGTTTCTCTGAGAAGATTCCAATTATGAGAATTACTTTGTTTGCTTTGCTGGCCCTGCCGTGCGTGGTGCCTGCCAGTGCCGAAACTCTGACCGGCGTGGCTCGCATCATCGACGCCGACACCGTGGAGATTGCTGGTGAAAAGTTGCGCCTGGAGGGGATTGACGCGCCGGAATCAAGGCAGAAGTGCAAGGAAGAATCATCATGAGCGAGCAAGACGCGTTCGAGCGCATCCTGGCGTCGTTGTACGACGCCATGCTGGACGACCGCCACTGGCCGGTCACCTCGGCCCTGATCGACGAGGCCACCGGGGTTCCAGATCTGGCCATACCCCACGCGATTCCATCGCAGCCTGTGAAACTTGAAGGGTTGGCGGAGACGCTTGGGGTCTCGACTTGGGACTAGGGAATGTGGGAGAATGGGCCGAACGGATTGGGAGGAAACATGAGCGGGGAAATGATTGCAATTGTGGCCGTGGGCGTCGCGCTCGCGGGGGTGATCCTCACGAGTTGAAAAGGGACTGAGACACGGCTGCGAGAGGACATGAAGCAGCTATCAGAGCGCGTGGCGCGGGTGGAGCATAGCCAAGCCAAGCTGGAAGGGCTACTGGAAGGATTGCGCGAGGCCATCACCGTGAGGGCCACCGGCAGCTAGATCCTTCAATCAGGTCGAATCCGCTATCGGGCATGGCGAATGATATGCACCAACCCCGGCACCCCGGCACCCCGGCACCCCGGCACCCCGGCACCCCGGCACCCCGGCACCCCGGCACCCCGGCACCCCGGCACCCCGTTTAACTTTTTGCCCTAGCATATTTTCCGCTGCCTGTCCAGGGCGCGGACGGCCCTTCCTTGCCCTTTTCGCCGCCTTGTCGGCGTCCCTGCCCGCCGTCTTCGCGGCGGTTACTGTCGTAGTGCTGGTGTCGCTGTTCCCGGCCATGGTCGAGGCGCAGGGCGACCCTGAAGAGCCGTGTCCGGGGGGCGGCTACAACCCAACGCCGGTGGCGGTGGCGGTGACGTCCGCGCCCATCGTAGTCGCATCCACGACCGCCGACTACTTCGTGCTTTATGTGCGGCACACTGTAGACGGCTCGGAGGTGGAGTTCCCGGTCTTGGTGACCTTGGGGAAAGCGGGCACGACAACGCTGGCCGAGAACGTGGCGGCGCTGCCCAAGGAGCGCTACCGGGTGGAGAAGTACCTCATCGCCGACCCGGCCGATGTCGATGGTGACTGCATCGACGACCTCACCGAACTCACTAACCTAGGAAGCCAAAATCCGGTGAACCCCGCCGCTGGCATCGCACTCACCGACGGCGCTGTGGCCATTCCCGATGAGGAAACATTCACGGCGCTTAAGTGGTCGTGGTTTTACGGGCGTCAGGGCTGGACCCACCTTGTCAAGTTCTTCCTGGGTGACACGGACACTGACCGACCGCTTGTGTATTTCATGAACACCTCGAAGCACCTCAGCCATCAGTCCTTCATAGATGCCGTAGGCCCTGAGTTGGGTAGGCACACTGGCGGGGCGCTAACCTATCACCCGGAACTCGTTGCCCCCGATGGAAGCCAGGGCCTCTACTACTTCTTGCTGAACAACCTCATGCTGCCCGCCTTCAGCCATGCGGAGCGCTCCTACACGCAGCTGGCTGCCAGCATGAGGTTGCTCGACGACAACCTGGCGGTCCATATCCCAAACGATTGGCTTCCGTATCTCCAGTCCGACCTGCAGTTCTTCAGGGCGTCTCGGATGCATCTTGTGTTCGACGAAGACCTCTTTTCCGAAACCGACTTTCAGGCGTTGAATCCGGGAGAAGGATTCGGCTTACTGCGCGCACTGGACCCGGACGAGCGTCCTACCCCCCGTGACGTGGCGATCTACGAAACTCTGCCCAACAACCTGCCCCGTGTCGCTGGCATCATCTCCACCGTGCCCCAGACGCCGCTCTCGCACACGAATCTGCGGGCCGTGCAGGACGGCATCCCCAACGCCTTCATCCGCGACGTGCTCGACAAGCCCAGCATCACCACTCTTATCGACAGCTACGTCCACTACACGGTGACCGAAGAGGACTGGGATCTACGCCCGGCCACCCGCGCGGAAATCGATGCCCACTACGAATCTTCCCGGCCCGCCGGGCCACAGACACCGGAACGCGATCTCTCGGTCACGGCGATCACGCCCCTCAGCGAGATCGGTTTTGCAGACTGGAAGGCGTTCGGCGTCAAG
Source organism: Terriglobia bacterium (assembly GCA_965218055.1). GTDB lineage: Bacteria > Acidobacteriota > Terriglobia > JAJPHL01 > JAPKYU01 > CBDBKE01. Next base: position 1,944,321 of record CBDCKA010000002.1, on the reverse strand, counting down.
GCAGCCAATGTGGCCGTGCTGGGGACGCTTGATTTTCCGGCGGGGACCGTCCCCGACGGGTTCGCGATCCCATTCTATTTCTACGACGAGTTCATGAAGGACAACGGGTTCTATGACCGGATAGAGCAGATGCTGGCCGATCCGGATTTCCAGACGGACTTCGAGGTCCAAGACGACATGCTCGATGATCTGCGCGACGACATCGAGGACGCGGAGACACCGCAGTGGATCATCGCGGCGATCGTGGAGATGAATGAGGGGTTTTCCGAGGGGATCAATCGGCGCTACCGGTCCAGCACCAACAACGAGGACCTGCCGGGGTTCAACGGCGCGGGCCTGTACGACTCCAAGAGCCAGAAGCCCAGTGAGGACGAGGATGATCTCGCCAAGTCCCTCAAGGAGGTGTACGCCAGCCTGTGGAACTTCCGCGCCTTCATCGAACGCGACTTCCATCGCATTGACCACAAGGCGGCCGCGATGGGGGTGCTGGTGCATCCCAGCTACCAGGACGAGCTGGCCAACGGTGTCGCCGTCAGCTTTGACCCTATCTACGGCATGGACGAGCACTACTACGTCAACACACAGCTTGGGGAAGATCTGGTCACCAATCCCGACGCGCAATCGGTGCCGGAGGAGATCCGGTTGCATCGGAACGGCAATTATTACTATGTCCTTGCGACCTCCAACCAGGTGCCGCCGGGGCAACTTCTCATGAGCAACGCCCAACTGAAACAGTTGGGCGATCACCTCACTGTGATCCATGAGCAGTTCGCGGTGCTGTACAACCCCGCACCCGATGAACAGTTCGCCATGGAGATCGAGTTCAAGATCACCAGCGAGGATATCCTGGCGATCAAGCAGGCCCGCCCGTGGGTCTTTGAGGGAGCTGGCGGGGGTGGCACTGGCGGGGGTGGTAGTGACGGCAACGGTGGAGGCGACGGGGACGATGGCGGCGACACGGGCGGTGGTGGATCAGGCGGCGGATCAGGTGGTGGCGGCGGTGGTGGTGGACCGAGAACGTCCGCGCCGGAGACTCCCAAGACCCTGACAGCGGTGGGCGGGGACGGCCAGGTCGTGCTGACCTGGGACGCGCCGACGAGAGACGGAGGCGCGGAGATCACGGATTACGAGTACCGGATCGACAGGAGGAACCCTTGGGTTTCCATCGGTTCCACCCAAACCACCCATACCCTCACCGGCCTCATCAACGGCAGGGCCTACGTCTTCGAGGTGCGGGCGGTGAACCGGATCGGCAGGAGCCGGGCTTCCAACCGGGTCGAGGCCACGCCGGAAGCGCCGGAAGTTCTCGACTTTGCGCATTTCGCCAATGGGACCGGCATCACCTCCGAGATGGTGCTCGTGAACGTGGACCCCCAGCCGATCCGGACCGCCCTCTACTTTTACGATCAGCGGGGCCATCTCATTGATCCGGAATCGGTGGTGGAAGTCACGGGCGATCTGGAGGTTATGGAGGACGGAAGCCTGAGCGCGCTTACGGAGATGGAGCCACTGGGCGAACTCACGATTTCAACCCACGGGCAAGGCGAGCTGGTGTCGGGATCAGTGAAGGTCCTCTCCGACGGTCCCCTCGGCGGCGTCGTGCGCTTTGACCTGCCCGGCATCGGAGTGGCCGGGGTGGGAGCCAGTTCACCCGTCCGGGACGTCCTCTTCCCGGTGCGCCGCCAGGCGGGAGGAATCCGCACGGCGGCGGCCCTTCACAACCTGGGAGCGGAAGCGATGGGGGTACGCTGCCGATTGATGAGCAGGGGCGTTGCGCTCGAAGAGGCGGAGATCCCGCTTGAGGCCAACGGGCAGGCGTCCTGGTTCATCGAGGACACGTTCACCGCAACCGACACGTCCGCCTTCCTGGGGTCGGTGCGCTGCACCGCGCCCGGCAGGGGATGGTTCACCGCAATCGCCGTGGAGATGGATGCCGCCAAGCGTATCTTCAACACGCTTTCGGTGGTGCCGCTGGACCGCACGGGAGGCAGGCGCGGGGAGACGGTCCTGGACTTTGCGCATTTCGCCAACGGGACCTGGATCACCGATCTGGTGTTCGTGAACCTGGAGACCCAGCCGAGCGGTCCCGCTCCCACCCCCTTTCATACGGCCATCCCTCCGAGCCGTCCCGCTATTTATTTCTACGACACCGAGGGCAACCCGATTGCCGCCGAATCGGTGGTGGACATCACGGGCGATCTGGAGGTCGCGGAGGACGGCGCTCTGACGGTCCAGACCGAGATGGAGCCGCTGGGAGTGCTCACGATCTCGACCCACGGGCGAGGGCCGCTGGTGTCGGGATCGGTGAAGGTGGTCTCGGAGGGTCCCATCGGCGGGATGCTCCGCTTTGAGCACCCCGACCTCGGGGTGGCCGGGGTGGGGGCCAGCCCGCCCGTCAGCGACGCTCTCTTCCCGGTGCGCCGCCAGGAGGGAGGCATCACGACGGGAGTCGCGCTCCACAACCTGGAATCGAGTGCGGGGTTGCTGCACTGCGACTTGATGCGAGAGGGTGTGCTGCTCGACGGCGCGAGCATCCCTCTGGAAGCCAACGGGCAGACCTCCTGGCTCATCGACCAGGCGTTCCCCGACACCGATACGTCCGACTTCGCAGGGTCGGTGCGCTGCAGTGCTTCAGGGGGGGATCTGTTTACCGCCGTGGCCCTGGAAATGGACCCCGGCACCCGCATCTTCACGACGCTTCCGGTGGTGCCGGTTCCAGAGAGGACGGATCGGGAATAGACGCCGGCAGTGTCTCTGTCTTGTCTGAGGGGCATGGGGGAATAGGGCATGCAGCGTAAGCGCGGCGAGTTGGTTCCGATCGGTGAAGTCGTCGCCGATCTGGATGGGCCGGTGAAAGCGCTCCGCGAAGCTTCGCCCCAGGCGCGGCACCATTTCACCCGCTTCGATCAAGTGAACCAGTTGGTTTCGGCCCGCGAATCGGACCCCGATCTCGGCTTCATGGCGCGGCTGCTGGAAGGCTTGCGCGAGGCCATCAGCGGACGGGTCAAGGCCAGCTAGGTTGCCGTTGTCCGGCCTCGGAGCAAGTGGAAAAATTGCCGGATTAAGAGCTTGACAAATGGAATGCCCGTCCGTACACCCCATCATGAGAGCAGAGAGCAGAGAGCAGAGAGCAGAGAGCAGAGAGCAGAGAGCAGAGAGCAGAGAGCAGAGAGCAGAGAGCAGAGAGCAGAGAGCAGAGAGCAGAGAGCAGAGAGCAGAGAGCAGAGAGCAGAGAGCAGAGAGCAGCATCCCTAAATTGCCGTCGTCCTAGCATGTTTTCCGCCGCCTGTTTAGGGTGCGGTCGGACCCTTCTTGGTCTTCTCGCCGTCTTGTCGGCGGTTCTGCGGTCCGTCTTCGCGGCTTCCCGGAACCCGCCCCACCCCCATCACGGTCGCAAGCGCGTTGCCTTCGTCTTCGCGGCCTTCCTCCTTCTGACCGGCGGAAACGCCTACGCACAGGACCCGGTGGAGGCGGACCGGGCGGCGCTGGAAGCGCTCTACAACGCGACCGGCGGCACAACCTGGACGAACAACACGAACTGGTTGACCACCGAGGCCCTCTCGGAATGGTATGGCGTATCCACGGATGCGACCGGCCGAGTCACGGATCTGAATCTCACCCAGAATGGATTGAGCGGGGAGATCCCGGCGGAGCTGGAGAACTTGGCCAACCTCCAGTTGCTGGCTCTCTACCAGAATAACTTGAGCGGGGAGATTCCGGCGGAGCTGGGGAACTTGGCCAACCTCCAGTTGCTGGCTCTCTACCAGAATAACTTGAGCGGGGAGATTCCGGCGGAGCTGGGGAACTTGGCCAACCTCCAGTTGCTGTATCTCTACAGCAATGAATTGAGCGGGGAGATTCCGGCGGAGCTGGGGGACTTGGCCAACCTCCAGAACCTGTTGCTCCACGACAATATGTTGAGCGGGGAGATTCCGGCGGAGCTGGGGAACTTGGCCAACCTCCAGCGCCTGACTCTCTCCCAGAATCAGTTGAGCGGGGAGATCCCGGCGGAGCTGGGGAACTTGGCCGAACTCCAGCAGCTGACTCTCTACCGGAATAACTTGAGCGGGGAGATTCCGGCGGAGCTGGGGAACTTGGCCAACCTCCAGCAGCTGTATCTCTACAGCAATGAATTGAGCGGGGAGATCCCGGCGGAGCTGGGGGACTTGGCCAACCTCCAGTACCTGGATCTCTGGAGCAATACATTGAGCGGGGAGATTCCGGCGGAGCTGGGAGACTTGGCCAACCTCCGGCAGCTGTATCTCTGGAGCAATGAATTGAGCGGGGAGATCCCGGCGGAGCTGGGGGACTTGGCCAACCTCCAGCGCCTGGCTCTCTCCCAGAATCAGTTGACCGGGGAGATCCCGGAGGAGTTGGGGGACTTGGCCAACCTCCAGTGGCTGTATCTCAACCAGAATAACTTGAGCGGGGAGATCCCGGAGGAGTTGGGGGACCTGGCCAAACTCCTGTGGCTGTATCTCAACAGCAATGAATTGACCGGGGAGATCCCGGAGGAGTTGGGGGACTTGGCCGAACTCCAACGCCTGTATCTCAACAGCAATGAATTGACCGGGGAGATCCCGGAGGAGTTGGGGGACTTGGCCGAACTCCAACGCCTGTATCTCAACAGCAATGAATTGACCGGGGAGATCCCATCTTGGTTGGTGAACCTGACAGGGCTTCTGGAGCTGTCACTCTGGAGTAATCAGTTGACCGGAATGATCCCGCCCGAGGTGGCTCCGGCCCAGGACCGGGCGGCGCTGAGGGTGCTCTACAACGCGACCGGCGGCGCGAACTGGACGGACAACACTAACTGGTGGAGCAATGAACCGCTTTCAGAATGGCACGGTGTATCCACGGATGCACAAAGCCGCGTCGATGAACTGAGGCTTTCCGCTAATGGATTGACCGGAACGATCGGTGCCGAGCTGGGAGTCTTGACCCACCTCACGGGGCTGTATCTCAACGACAACGAGTTGACGGGGCCGATCCCGCACGAATTAGAGAACCTGGTCAACCTCCAGGTGTTCGACGCTCGCAACACAGGGTTGTCATGTGTGATGGCGGGATCTGAGTTGCACACGTGGCTGACGACGATCAATTCCCAGGGGGCCGTCTGCGCCACCCGGCCTCCAGGAGGTGGCGGAGGTGGCGGCCCGAGAACGTCCGCGCCGGGGGCACCCCGGAATCTGACGGCGGTGAGCGGGAACGGTGAGGTCGTGCTGAGCTGGGACGCTCCGAGAAGCGACGGCGGAGCGGCGATCACGGATTACGAGTACCGGATCGACAGGAGGAACCCCTGGATCTCCACCGGTTCCACGAACACCACCCATACGGTCAGCGGCCTCGTCAACGGCAGGGCCTACGTCTTCGAGGTGCGGGCGGTCAACAGAATCGGCACGAGCTTTGGTTCCCGCCGGGCCGAGGCTGCGCCGGAAGCGCCGCCAGTGTTTACCCTGGACTTCGCGCATTTCGCCAACGGCGCGTCCATCACCTCCGATCTGGTGTTCGTGAATCTATCTACCCGCCCGGCCCGGCCCGCGATTTATTTCTACGACACCGAGGGCGCGCCCGTGGCCCCCGACTCGGTAGTGGACGTGACGGGCGATCTGGAGATCACTGAGGACGGCAGCCTGACCGTCCAGACAGAGATGGAGCCGCTGGGAGTGCTCACGATTTCGACCCACGGCCAAGGGGAGCTGGTGTCGGGATCGGTGAAGGCGGTCTCGGAGGGTCATCCCATCGGCGGAGGCGTGCGCTATAGCCTCCCCGATATCGGGGTGGCCGGGGTGGGAGCCAGTTCACCCGTCCGGGACGTCCTCTTCCCGGCCCGCCGCCAGGCGGGAGGAGTCCGCACGGCGGCGGCTCTTCACAACCTGGGAGAGGAAGCGATGGGGGTGAGCTGCCGATTGATGAGCGGGGGCGTCGCGCTCGAAGAGGCGGAGATTCATCTGGAGGCCAACGGACAGGCGTCCTGGTTCATCGAGGACGCGTTCACCGCAACCGATACATCCGCCTTCCTGGGGTCGGTGCGCTGCACCGCGCCCGGCAGGGGACGGTTCACCGCCATCGCCGTGGAGATGGATGCCGCCCAGCGTATCTTCAACACGCTTTCGGTGGTGCCGCTGGACCGCACGGGAGGCAGGCGCGGGGAGACGGTCCTGGACTTTGCGCATTTCGCCAACGGGACGGCCTGGATCACCGATCTGGTGTTCGTGAACCTGGAGACCCAGCCGAGCGGTCCTCCCCTCAGCCCCTTTCACACGGCCATCCTTCCGAGCCGTCCCGCTATTTATTTCTACGACACCGGGGGCAACCCCATTGCCGCCGAATTGGTGGTGGACATCACGGGCGATCTGGAGATCGCGGAGGACGGCGCTCTGACGGTCCGCACCGAGATGGAGCCGCTGGGAGTGCTCACGATCTCGACCCACGGGCGAGGGGAGCTGGTGTCGGGATCGGTGCGGGTGGTCTCGGAGGGTCCCATCGGCGGGATGCTCCGCTTCGAGCACCCCGCCCTCGGAGTCGCCGGGGTGGGAGCCAGCCCGCCCGTCAGCGACGCCCTCTTCCCCGTGCGCCGCCAGGAGGGAGGAATCACGACGGGGGTCGCGCTCCACAACCTGGAATCGAGTCCGGGCCTGCTGCACTGCGACTTGATGCGAGACGGTGTGCTGCTCGACGGCGCGAGCATCCCTCTGGAGGCCAACGGGCAGACGTCCTGGCTCATCGACCAGGCGTTCCCCGCCGCCGATACGTCCGACTTCGCGGGGTCGGTGCGCTGCGATGCGATCGGGGAGGGGCTGTTTACCGCCGTGGCCCTGGAAATGGACCCCGGCACGCGCATCTTCACCACGCTGCCAGTGGTGCCGGTTGGACTTGTAGACCGCCCCCCCCGGAATAGTCTGGTAAAGCTGCTTATCGTGCTGTTCCGCTTGCAACGTGAAGTGTTGCATTCGATAATGGGCCAGTGCGGATAGCGCACGCGGGATTGAGACGCTTGTTCTAGCGCGGTGACAGCCGCCGGTTGAACCCAGCCCATGTGCGGCGCATCCGGCGCGTGCTGGCGGATCTGGCCGTTGCGTCTTCTCCGACAGCCCTGGATCAACCCGGCTACCGGCTGCATCCGCTGAAGGGCGACAGGCGCGGCCTCTGGAGTGTGCGCGTCTCAGGAAACTGGAGAATCGTCTTTCGCGTCGCCGATGGCGAGGCGGTGGACGTGTGACCTGATCGACTACCACTAGGGGGAAGCATCCATGCCTATGTACGACCCACCACATCCCGGCGAGATGATCCGAGACATCCTGGAAGATGAAGAGGTCGGCTGGACTGTGACGGAGTGTGCCCAGCGTCTCGACGTGGCGCGGAACACACTGTCGCGGCTGCTCAATGGACGTCTTGGAATCTCGCCACGAATGGCGCTATCGCTGGAGAACATCGGTTGGAGCAACGCGGATCACTGGATGCGTCTTCAGGCGGCCTATGACTTGGCGCAGGAGAGGCGCAAGCAGGCGGCTGCGTGAAACTGCGGGAGCGCATGGCGCACCTCGAAGGGCTGCTGGAAGGCTTGCGCGAGGCCATCACCGGGCGGGTCAAGGCCAGCTAGATCCTTCAATCAGGTCGAATCTGCTATCGGGTTATGGCGAATGATATGCGGCACCCCGTCACCCTAAATCACTGTCGTCCTAGCATGTTTTCCGCCGCCTGTTCAGGGTGCGGACGGACCCTCCTTGGCTTTCTCGCCACCGTGTCGGCGGGCCTGCCCACCGTCTTCGCGGCGGTTACTGTCGTAGTGCTGGTGTCGCTGTTCCCGGCCACGGTCGAGGGGCAGGGCGACCCTGAGCCGTGTTCAGGAGACGGTTTATATAATCCAACGCCGACGGCGGTAGAGGTTACGGCTGTTCCCATCGTGGTCGAGTCCACGACTGCGGATTACTTCGTGCTCTATGTGAGGCACGATGTGGACGGTACTGAGGTGAAGATCCCGGTTCTGGTGAAGAAGGGCGCAGCGGGCACGACCACGCTGGCCGAGAATGTGCAGGCGCTGTCCAAGGATCGCTACCGGGTGGAGAAGTACCTCGTCGCCGACCCGGCCGACGTCGACCGCGACTGTGTCGACGACATAACTGAGCTGGGCGATCCTGTGGGCATGAGCCCGGTGAACCCTGCCCCCGTCATCGAATATAGCGATGGCACCGTGGCCGTTCCCGAGCGGGGAACATTCGAGAGGCTCGCCTACCATTCCAGCGGCGAAAAATTGCACCTCAAGTTCATTCTGCTAGGCTGGAACACCGCCACCCCGGGCGTCTACTTCATGAACACCACCACGCACCCGGTTCACCAATCCTTCCTGGATGCTGTAGGGCTTGAGCAGGGCAACGTGATCGTCGGTTCTATAGTCTATGACCCGCAACTTGTTGCCCCTCGTGGCACCCTGGGACTCTACTACTACTGGCTGGAAGAAGGATCACCCTCCTTCAGCCTTGATGCGCGCACCTATACACTGCTCGCCGCCAGCATGCCACTGTTCGATGACAACCTCGCCTTGCACATTCCAAACTTGGTGCTTCCGGCCTACCAGCACGAGTTGGCGCTCTACGAGGCATCCCGCCTCAATCCCTTGTTCGAGGACGATCTCTACCCTGAAACCGGCTTCCTGGCGTTGAACCTGGGGGAGGGGTACGGCCTGTTGCAGGTCCTGGAGCCGGACGACCGTCCCCACCCCCGCAACATCGTGATCTACGAGGCGCTGCCCAACGAGTTGCCCCGCGTGGCCGGCATCATCACCACCGTTCCCCAGACCCCTCTCTCGCACGTCAACCTGCGGGCCGTCCAGAACGGCATCCCCAATGCCTATATCCGCGACGTCCTCGACTATCCTGACACCGCGCCCCTCCTCGGCGGCTTCGTCCGCTACGAGGTGACCGGGAGGGATTGGAGTCTGCGCGCCGCCACTCCCGAGGAAGTCGAGGCCCACTACGAGTTGTCCAGGCCCGCCCAGCCCCAGACACCGGAGCGCGACCTCTCGGTCACTGGGATCACGCCCCTCAGCGAGATCGGCTTCGCGGACTGGAAGGCGTTCGGAGTCAAGGCGGCCAACGTGGCTGTGCTGGGGAAACTGGGTTTTCCAGCGGGAACGGTTCCCGACGGGTTTGCGATCCCGTTTTATTTCTACGACGAGTTCATGAAGGCCCACGATTTCTATACCCGCATTGAAACCATGCTGGCAAACGAGGACTTCCAGACGGACTTCGAGGTCCAGGATGACAGGCTCGATGATCTGCGCGACGACATCAAGGACGCGGAGACGCCGCAGTGGATCATCGATGCCCTGACCGCCATGCACGCGACATATCCCGAAGGGCAATCCCTGCGCTACCGGTCGAGCACCAACAACGAAGACCTGCCGGGCTTTAACGGGGCGGGGCTGTACGACTCCAAGACCCAGCATCCCGAGGAGACCGAGGAGGATGGCATCGACAAGTCCCTCAAACAGGTGTTCGCCAGCCTGTGGACCTTCCGCGCCTTCACCGAGCGGGAGTTCCATCGCATCGATCACCTGGCGGCGAAGATGGGGGTACTGGTGCATCCCAACTACTCCGACGAGTTGGCCAACGGGGTTGCGGTGAGTTTTGATCCTATCCGCGGCTGGGCCGGGTACTACTACGTCAACACGCAGCTCGGTGAGGATCTGGTCACCAATCCCGAAGCTCACTCGGTGCCCGAGGAACTCCTGTTGAGTCGAGATACTGATGGTTACACTGTCCTTGCCTTCTCCAACCTGGTAGACCGAGGGAAACTCCTGATGAGTGACGCGCAAATCGATCAGTTGCGCAGGCACCTCGCCGTGATCCATGACCACTTTGCAGGGCTGTACAACCCCGCACCCGATGAACAGTTCGCCATGGAAATCGAGTTCAAGATCACCAGCGCCAATGTCCTGGCGATCAAGCAGGCCCGCCCGTGGGTCTTTGAGGGAGCTGGCGGGGGTGGCACTGGCGGGGGTGGTAGTGACGGCAGCGGTGGAGGTGACGGGGACGATGGCGGCGACACGGGCGGTGGTGGATCAGGCGGCGGATCAGGTGGGGGGGGCGGTGGTGGTGGACCGAGAACGTCCGCGCCGGAGACTCCCAAAACCCTGACAGCGGTGGGCGGGGACGGCCAGGTCGTGCTGACCTGGGACGCGCCGACGAGAGACGGAGGCGCGGAGATCACGGATTACGAGTACCGGATCGACAGGAGGAACCCTTGGGTTTCCATCGGTTCCACCCAAACCACCCATACCCTCACCGGCCTCATCAACGGCAGGGCCTACGTCTTCGAGGTGCGGGCGGTCAACCGGATCGGCAGGAGCCGGGCTTCCAACCGGGCCGAGGCCACGCCGGAAGCGCCGGAAGTTCTCGACTTTGCGCATTTCGCCAATGGGACCGGCATCACCTCCGAGATGGTGCTCGTGAACGTGGACCCCCAGCCGATCCGGCCCGCCCTCTACTTTTACGATCAGCGGGGCCATCTCATTGACCCGGAATCGGTGGTGGACGTGACGGGAGATCTGGAGGTCGCCGAGGACGGAAGCCTGAGCGTGCTTACGGAGATGGAGCCGCTGGGAGTGCTCACGATTTCGACCCACGGGCAAGGCGTGCTGGTGTCGGGATCGGTGCGGGTGGTCTCGAACGGTCCCCTCGGCGGGTTGGTGCGCTATAGCGTTCCGGGTGTCGGGGTGGCCGGGGTGGGACCCAGCCCAGCCGTCCGGGATGCCCTCTTTCCGGCCCGCCGCCAAGCGGGGGGAATCCGCACGGCGGCGGCGCTGCACAACCTGGGAGAGGAAGCGATGGGGGTAAGCTGCCGATTGATGAGCGGGGGCGTCGCGCTCGAAGAAGTGGAGATTCCTCTAGCGGCCAACGGGCAGACCTCCTGGTTTATCGAAGACGTGTTCACTATGAGCGATACGGCGGACTTCGCGGGGTCGGTGCGCTGCGCCGCGCCCGGCAATGGACGGTTCACCGCCATCGCCGTGGAGATGGATGTCGCCCGGCGCATCTTCACCGCGCTGCCGGTGGCGCTGGCGGATCGGGGCGGCGGAGGCCGGGAGGCGACTCTGGACTTTGCGCATTTCGCCAATGGGACCGGCACCACTTCCGATCTGGTGTTCGTGAATAGGAAGACCGAGCCGAGCGGTCCCGCGCCCACCCCCTTTCATACGGCCATCCCTCCGATCCGTCCCGCGATTTATTTCTACGACACCGAGGGCGCGCTCGTGTCCGCCGAATCGGTGGTGGATGTGACGGGCGATCTGGAGATCACGGAGGACGGCGCTCTGACGGTGCGGACCCAGATGGAGCCGCTGGGAGTGCTCACGATCTCGACCCACGGGCGAGGGGCGCTGGTGACGGGATCGGTGAAAGTGGTCTCGGACGGCCCCATCGGCGCAGCCCTGCGCTTTGACCTCCCCCACATCGGCGAGGCCGTGGTGGGGGCCAGCCCACCCGTCAGCGACGCCATCTTCCCGGTGCGCCGCCAGGAGGGGGGAATCAACACCGGGGTCGCGCTCCACAATCTGGAATCGAGTGCGGGGTTGGTGCGCTGCGACTTGATGCGAGAGGGCGTGCTGCTCGACGCCGTGAGTATCCCTCTGGAGGCCAACGGGCAGACCTCCTGGCTCATCGACCAGGCGTTCCCCAACGCCGATACGTCCGACTTCGTGGGATCGCTGCGCTGCGATGCGGTCGGGGAGGATCTGTTCACCGCCGTGGCCCTGGAAATGGACCCCGGCAACCGCATCTTCACGACGCTGCCGGTGGTGCCGGTCCCGGAGAGGGCGTCTCAGGAATAAGGCGGTGCTGAACATGGCCCCGTTCTGTCTGACGGGCATGAGAGAATGAAAAGCTATGCAGCAGCGTAAAGACAGCGAGTTGGTTCCGATCGGTGAAGTCATCGCCGATCTGCCCGGCCCGGTCCAGGCGATCCGCGACGCCTCGCCCCCGACGCAACGGGGTTTCACCCTTGCCGATCAGGTGAACCTGCTTGTATGAGTTACCAGAATCCGTCGACCGAACGACTGCCCGTTGCCGAACACGGAATGGCCGTTCGCGATCCATCGCACTCCGTCCTCCGTAATATCTCCTGTACGACCGTGTGGAGATCATCGAAGCGCTCGAAGTACTCGATTGTTCCATCCGAAAACACAGGCCATGCAAAATCTGCCTTTTTTGCACTGTCAAACGAGCAACCGATTTCCGTCCTGGTACCGCCATCCAGAGAGATTTTTGAATATAGTCTCAGTAAATTCTCTTCGTATTTGTTTTCCATTCCCTTGCCGGCAATTCCCTGCTCTCTCCTCCTGAACGAAAATGCCGTTACTTTCGCGGAACCCGAAAGCTCTTTGGATGGCATTGTCCAGTTCACACATCACAAGCTGAGATAGCCCCCAGATAAGGGAAAACCCCGATCGTGAGAGCGATCGGGGTTTTTTTATGGCGGCCCCGGTTAAAGGGCAGGACCACAGCATAGCCAGCGTGCCACGAAAGAGGGCCGTTGTTCACACCCGTGAGGGGTGCGATGGCCAGAGAAGTGGTGTTACGGCAGTTGTCTTGCCGCTGGCCGGGTTGCGGGTTGCTGTTTTACATCTGCAATTCCTGCTTCCGGGGGCATCGCTACTGTGGGGACATTTGCCGAGATAAAGCGCGGCGGGAACAGCTGCGGCGGGCCGACCAGCGCTACCGGCGAAGCAAGGAAGCACGGCTCGATCACCGCGACCGCCAGCGGGACTACCGGGAACGCTGCCGCCTCCGGCGCGTGACAGATCATACTTCCGCCGGCAGGGGCCGATCGGGCAACATCGAGGCGACATGGACGGAAACGGGAAGGAACGCGTCATTGACGGACAAATTGCAAGACCGGACCCGGTTTGAGCGGCTGCAAAGCGCCCTCCGGCCCGTTTGCATCCTGTGCGGGCGTGGTGGGCGCGTCGGAGTGAAGAAAATCGGACCAGAGAGGTAGCAATCATGATTCGAGAAAAGAACGAAGGGGGAGAGAAGTACCTATCGGTCGAAACCGAGGACGATTTTCACGAGGCGTTGAACCGTGGGCTCGCGGTTGAACTGACGTGGAAACTCGGAGAGCAGATCGGTTTGATGGTGGAGGACGTGGGAACCGTGGAAGAGATCGACGCGGCGCGGTACGACCGCCACGACTAGGAACGGAGGCGCACTATGGCGATGAAATCCTTTTGGCAGCGCGGAGAAGACTACGCCGAGAAAGTCAGCGGAGAACTCATCGAACAGATCAAGGCGGGTGTTGCACCGTGGCAGAAGCCGTGGAAGCCGGGAGAGCAGATCAGCCCGGAGAACCTCTCGACCGGCAAATCCTACACGGGCGGCAACAGTCTCTACCTGATGAGCAGGGGCATCCGTCAGGGCCACGGCGATAACCGCTGGGGAACCTACAAACAGATCGAGGCCCAGGGAGGCCATGTCCGCAAAGGCGAGAAAGGGACGCAGGTCTTGTTTTTCACGGATCGGACGGCGCGGCCCGCAAAGGACGAGCAGGGCAAGGTGCTCAAAGACAAGGACGGCAACACGATCCACGAGGAAGAGCAGCGGGGAAAGCCGATTTGTAAACAGTACACCGTGTTCAATGTCGAGCAAGCCAATGGATTGGAGTTGAAACCGCGACCGGCGCAGGCGCGGCCTGAATGGGACGCCCACCGCGATGCGGAGAAGGTGATTGAGGCCAGCGGGCCGAGGATCGAGCACGTCGCCGGAGATCGGGCCTACTATCGGCTCGCCGAGGACAAGGTGGTGCTCCCGGAGCCGTCCCAATTCTCCACGCGGAACGGCTACTACCAAACGGCGCTGCATGAATGCAGTCACTCGACCGGCCATCCGGACCGCATGGACCGCGACACGCTCAAAGAAGGACTGGATAAAGGTTTTGGATCGCCTGAGTACGCCCGCGAGGAATTGCGGGCCGAGATCAGCGCCATGATGACGGGGGAGCGCGTGGGCGTGGGGCATGACCCGCAGCGCGGCGCGGCCTATGTCGAGAATTGGGTTGCGGTGCTGGAAAAAGACCCGCACGAGATTCATAGAGCGGCGCGGGACGCGCAGAAGATGACCAATTACCTCATGGACCGTGCGGTCGAGCACGAGCGCGAAGCCCCGGTGAAGGAGAAGACGGCGGCGGAGTTGAGCCACCAATATTCTCATGCTCGCGGGCCTCAGATCAGCCAGACGCCGAAGCAATCCACGGAACAACACGCGCAGAAGCTCCAACGCGAGGTTGGGTTGAGCCGGTAAGGAGCCGTCGTGTTCGATCCGCGAGACCTAGCTACCGATCCCCGAACCCGGACGCCCGGAGCTCGCCCCAGGCGCGACCACACCAAAGAACGGGAACAGCGGGAGCGCGACGGCCACCGGCGCGAATACGATCCCCGCACCGAGCGCAAGAACTTCCAGGAGCGGGCGGATCGGGCGGTGGCCGACCTGGGGATGTATCGCAGCATCGCCTACCGCGACCTGGCCGATGCTCACTTCGAGGGACACCCCTACGCGGCGCGGAAGGCCGTGGATCGCATGGTTCGCGCCGGGCACGTCCGGGAGCACAGCGCCGAGGGGCCGCAAGGCGGCGCCTACAAGGTGCTCACGCTCACCGAGCGCGGAGTAGAGCGGGCCGAGCGGGTAGCCCGCGAACAAGGACTCGATAAAGAGCAGGAGGCATGGAGCGGCCTCGTGAAGCCCGGAGAGCTTCAACATGACGTGGCCGTGTTTCGAGCCGCAAGGATTGAGCAAGTGCGGTTGCTCGAACAAGGAGCCGTCCTCAAGCGGGTCCGCATTGACGCCGAGCTCAAGCGCGGGGTCGCCCGCGCCACGGAAAGCGCGAGAGCGCGAGGCGGAAAGGAGGCGGCGGACGCTGCACGGTTCCAGGCGGCGGAGGCGCTGGGGCTCCCCGTCAAGGATGGACGGGTGGAGTACCCGGACGCGCAGCTGGAGTACGACATCGAGGGCCGCAGCGGGCGCGTGAACGTCGAGATTGCGACCGAGCACTACAGCGCCAAGAGTATCGGCGCGAAAGCCGCCGCTGGATTCGCCGTGCATGGAAGCAATGGGCGGGCGGCGGCACGAGTAGCGCGGTCGCTCGGCCAGGACCACAGCACCGGAGGCGGAGGGGGAAGCGGCGGCAGACGAGACAAGGGCTCTATCGAACTCTGAGGGAGAAGCGATGCAACCGTGGAAGATCAGCATCGGACTGACGGCCATCATCCTGGCCGTGGCCTTGATGCTCGCCGGCGAGAGCTTCGCTTATCTCAAGCCGTACTTAGGAATCATCGCAACCGACTACTGGCTACCCGTCGCGTGGCATGGCGGTCTGGCCGTGGTGACGCTGATGGTCGTGATCTACTCCGCCGCCCGCGCCTTGGGGCTGGCCGACATGGGCCTCAAGGTCGATCTGATGGAGCGATCCATCCGGCGCGGCGAGGGCGGGCAAATCGAGCTTGCCGAGAAACTGGAACAAGAGGACCGGGGGCAGTTTCCCGGAGCCTGACGCGCAGCGACCCAACAGACACGGAGGGAAGCATGAAGAACAACAACTCAATCATCTGGAAGCGAGGAGCGCTGCTGGTGAGCATCTTTGCGCTCTCGGCGGGAGAACTCATGGCGCAGGGAACGAGCCCCTGGCTGCAAGCGATTGATGTGCTTCAACAAGCCTTCACCGGACCCATTGCGCGAGGACTGAGCTTGATTGCCATTGTGGTGGGCGGGCTCATGTTCGCCTTTGGCGAGGGCGGCAGCAAAAAGGCCCTGGCCGGGATCGTCTTCGGTCTGGGCATGGCCATGGGCGCGGCCAACTTTCTGGCGTGGCTCTTCTGATGGAGCGCGGCAAGACATGGCGCGGATACCCGGCGCTCAGTAAACCCCTAACGATCATGGGCGTGGAACGGCGCTGGTTTCTGTTGAGCGCCACGTTGGGCCTTGCCATGTGGAACGCCATCAACTCCATTGTGACCGGGGGAGTCATTTTCGGAGTGCTCTACGGCGTGGGATTTTGGGCCTGGAAACAAGACCCCAACATGCTTGAAATCCTGCGAGCCTCGGCCAAGTTTCGCGTCCGCTACGATCCCGGCAAGTGGGCGGCGGCGCCCTGGACGCTTCTCATTCGGAGATAGCGCGTGAACGTGAACGACGAACTCCTGGACTATGACGCGGCGGGATCGCTGGCCGAGGAACTGCCCTGGTGGGGCTGGCTGGGAGATGGGCAAACGTGCCTGACGCGGGCCGGGGAACTCATGAGCATCGGGCGGGTGACACCTCGCGTCCTGGACGGCCAGACCCCCGAACAACTGGATCGGGTGATCGACCGCTGGCAGCGGATGTTGTCGGGGCTTGATTCCAGGACGCGGCTTTACTTCTATCTGTTGCGCCGCCCGATCCACTTTGCGGACGAGTCCGATGGCGCGGCGTCGAGCGTGGCCGCGCTCGGACGGCGCAAGCGGCGGGCGTTCCTCGCGGATCGAGTGCAGGACGTGAGCGCCTACGTTGCATGGGCTCACGATCCGCACCTGTCCGCCGTCACCACCGAGAGGACGGGCGGGCCGTGGTGGATGGCCTATGCCAAGAACTGGATGGCCCGGAGGCGGAACCGGCATGAATCCGTTTACCTCCACTCGTCCATCGAGGCAGCGGCGGCGGGCTTTCGGCAGTTAGTCGATGCCAGCCGGGCGCTGGTCGATGACCTTACGCCGGTGCGGATGCTCGAAGCGCGGGAAGCGTCTGGGGTCTTGAATGAACTCACGAACCGGCCCGGAACCTTTTGGGACGGCGCGAGGGGCAGCGGCATGAATTGGCGACTGGCCGTCTCAGAGCTCGAAGCGGAGCGGCGCAATCTGCGCCTGGACGGGGAACCCGTCATTCTCTACTCGCTGCTTTCGCCACCGGGAGCGGCCCGCGCCAATCTTCTCCAGGGTCTTTACCGGCTCGATGCGACGATGACGGTGACGCTCGAATGGCGGCCGCAGCGCCTCGATGCCGCCCGGCGCAAAATCCGTGGAGCGCAGCGGCATTACTTCTCGAAGCGCTACTCGATGTCCGCGCACGTTCAGGAAACCGAGGGAACGACGTCAGCGATGGTGGACACGGCGGCGGCGGCGGAATCCGACCGGCTGGGCGATGCCCTGGTCGAGTTGGAGACGGACGGAATCGCCTACGGCGACCTTGCCCTGACCGTGGCGATCCACGGCCCGTTACCCGAGAACGAGAGCCTGGACGGAGATATTCGGCGCATCTTTGCCAGCCACGACGCCAAGCTGATCCGGGAGGGTTACGGGCAGCTTCCGGCCTGGTTCTCGCGGATGCCCGCGCAACCGCGACGGCGGCAGGTCCGATCCGTGTTTGTATCGGCGGGCGCGGTTGCTTCGATGGCCCCGATCTTCGGGCCGCCGGTGGGGACACCCCGGAGCGGCCACTTGCGGAAGCCGGCGCTGGCGGTACTCGAAACGCGATGGCGGACTCCTTATCACTACGATCTGTTTCAAGGCGACGTGGGACACACGCTGGTTCTCGGCGCGACCGGCGCGGGTAAAAGCTTCTTGCTCAATTTCCTGCTGGTTCAGGCGCTCCAATACGATCCGCGTGTTCTCATTCTCGATCTAGGCGGCTCCTATCGCTGGCTCACGCAGTTTCTGGGGGGCGGCTACATGGAGCTATCCCCCGACGGGAGCGGGAGCGCCGGTTTCCGGTTGCGCCCCTTCTCGCTCCCGGCGGGGGCGCGCACCTTCCAGTTCCTCACCGGCTGGATATCGCGTCTGTTGAGGATCGGCGGGTGGAAACTCAGCGGCGAAGACCCCAGCGAGATCCGCGCCCGCGTCGAAGACCTCTACGCTTTCGCGCCCCAACGCCGCACTCTTGGGGTGCTGGTTCGCTCCCTTCCCGCAAAGATGTGGCCCGCTTTGGGGCGCTGGCACGGAGCCGGCGCGTGGGCCAGGTACTTTGATAATCCGGCGGATGGCGACGATCTCAATCTCCAAGACTGGCAGGTGATCGACATGGCCGGTGCGGCGGAGCACGAAGACTTGTGCGAAGCGGCGCTGTTCTATCTTCTCGAACGGTTGCGGCTGGCTTTGGAGAACCCGGATGAGACCGCAAGGGTAAAACTCATGGTGGTCGATGAAGCCTGGCGCTACCTGAAAGACCCGGCCATTCTCGGCTACCTGGCCGAGGCCGCCAAGACCTGGCGCAAGAAGAATGCGGCGCTCGTCGTCGCCACGCAGAGCGCCGTGGACGTAACCGGGACCGCAGGGGCGGAAGCGTTGCTCGAATCCATGCCGACCAAGCTATTCCTTGCCAATCCCGATTTGCCGGAGAAAGCCGCAGACACCTTCCGGCTCAACCCAACGGAGGTGAACACCATTCGCGGCTTGATCCCCAAACGGGAGCTTTACCTACGGCGCACCGACGCGGCGGGCATCTTGCGGCTCGAAGTCGATCCAGCCAGCTATTGGCTCTATACCTCGTCGCCGGTCGATGCTCAGAAGCGGGCGGAAGCCGTCAAACAGTATGGTCTCGCCGAGGCCATTGAACACCTATCCAGGAGGTAGCTGATTATGTTGAAGATCATTCCACTCGTGATGGCGGCGCTGCTGGCCCCGTCGTTGCCGCTGATCGCTCAGGACGGCGGGCCGGTGTTGCGCGTCATCGAAGCCCAGGATCAAATCATCCGGATTCGGGCCAAGACCCGGCACACCACCGTCATCGTGCTTCCCGCGACGGAAAACGTGCTGGATTTCGTGGTGGGAGATTCCGAGTACTGGCACCTGACCGGGGCCGCTAATCTGGCCTTCCTCAAACCCATCGCCGAGGGCGTGACTACCAACGTCGCGCTGGTTTGCGCCTCCGGTCGCATCTATTCATTCCTCGTCACCGAGCGAAGTGCGGGCCAGCCGCATCTGGTGGTTCGCATCGAGGCGCAGGCGGACGCCGACCCGCGCATCTCACCGGCCGGGCACGAACCGGCCTTTGTCGCTCGCTCCCAGGTTGCGGCCTATCAGCAGATGGCGAAAACAGCCATTGAGACGGCCAAGGCCGTGCAGGTAGACGCGGATTCACGCATCGCCGACGTTACGGCGCTTGCGGCACGGGAAACCGAGGCGTTCCGGGCGGAGTATCCCACGCGCCTCAAGTTCCCTTACCGATTGGAGGACAAGGCGAAGAAATGGCCGTTTCTAGTTGAGGGGATGTGGCACGACGGGCGGTTTACCTACCTTCGCGCCAACCCCCAGGAGTCGCCCGCACTGTACGAAGAGAAGGACGGGAAACCGGCGCTGGTGGCCTACGATCTGGGCGAGGACGGGCTGTATATTGCCCGTCACGTTTTGGGTGACGGCTGGTTGCAGATCGGCAAACAAAAAGTCCGATGGCGCTTCACGGCGCCGGAGATCGGGCCGTGATCGGCTGGCGGCGGCTGTACCCCAAACCGGCGGGATCGCTGCCCGGCGGCATCGTCACTCAATGGGGCGTCGGGATCATCACCATTCTGGTCCTCGTATTTCTGACGTACTGGATTTATTTCGGAGGCGGCGAGGAAGCGGAACTTTCGCCCGATCCGGGCGCAGAGCAGACCGCGCCCCGGAGCTTCGCCGATCAGATGGCCGCGCAGGTCGAAGCAGAGTCGCTTCGGGCGGAGACGCGCCGACAAGCGGCGGAGCGGGTTTTGCAGCAGCAGGGACGGCAGCAACAACAACAGGGGGCCAGCGGAGGCGGGATCGGCGCTGGCCGGGTGAGTGTCGATGAAGCGATGCTCCTGGCCGGGCCGAGTCCCGACACCGGGCAACCCTATACCGAGGAAGAATGGGAACTCCGGGAACGCTTGCGGCTGGAAGCCCTCGAGCGGCGCAGCCGGTCGCTTCGCAGTTCGCCGGTCGCACAGACCTACCGGCAACTGGACGGCAGGGAGGGGGCGTCGTCCGAGGGGCAGGGGGCCGAAACCGCAAGCCCGGTCGATGCCCTGAGAGCGGAAGGGGCGGCGGCGCTCGAACAGGCCCTCGACACGATTGGGACGGTCACGACCGGCCTCGAAGATGAAGTAGCGGCGGAGGCCCAGGCGGACCGAGCGTTTATCGAAGCACTCAGAGGGACACCAACCGCTGCGGCCACGCCCGCCGTTCCCACGGCGTCAGCGGGCCCCCCACCGGCGCGGGATTACTCTTCTCCGGCCCGGCTTGACGGGCCGGATGATCCCCCTGGTTGGGAGCGCATCCATGAAGGCTCGTTTTTAGAAGCGGCGCTGGTCACGCAGCTTTCCGGTGACTTTCCCGGCCCGATCCTCGCCGTGGTTTCGGTGCCGTTTTACTCGGCAGACCGGCAGCGCATCTTGGTGCCGCGAGGTACGCGGGTCATTGGCACGGCTCAGGCCGTATCCAATCAGGACCAAGCCCGGCTCGCCGTGAGTTTCCACCGCTTGATCTACCCCGACGGGCGTTGGGTGGCGCTCGACTTTCATGGGTTGAATCAAGTCGGCGAGGGAGCCTTGAAAGATCAAGTCAACCGCCACTACTTTTCCATGTTCGCCGCTGTCGGGGCGGTCGGTGTCCTGAGCGGACTCACGGCGCAAGGCGGCAACCCTTACGAGGGCGGCGTGGCGGGCTTCCGGGCAGGTGCCGGGCAGGGACTCGGACAAAGCGCCACCCAAATCTTGCAGCGTTTCTTGAATCGTTTACCCACCATCACCATTCGCGCCGGGCATCGGCTTCGCGTCTGGTTCACTTCCGACGTGCTGGTGCCCCGGCCCACAAAAGGAGATTGAAAAATGAAACATCGAATCTTGACCGCAGTAGTTGTTATCCCACTCTTTATCGTCCTGAGCACCACGCCCGCCTACGCCGTCTTCGGCTCGATCCTGGCGGGCATTCAACGGGCGCAGATGATCATCAATCAGGGCATCCAAATCTACAAAGACACCATGGCGAAGATCACGTTTGACGGCCAACTCACCCAGATGATAGATCAGGCGTCGCACCTGAAAGAGCAAGCGCTTGGAGCCGTGGGAGCGCTGACCGATCCGTTCACTGAATTGGCATCCGCACCGGCGCAGTTTATCGGCGTGGGCCTATCGTGGAAAAGCGACTTTACCGGCGTGGCGGCGGAGCTTGCGGATTCGGTCGAACAGATGGGCGAAAGCGGCAAGAGCTTTACCCAATCCTGGCGCTCTCGGCTCACCGCCGCCGACACGGTGACCGAGAGCGACATCCTCACTCTGTACGACGACTATCGCCCGGAGATCGCGGCGCAGGCGGCCAGCGGCTATCTCGCGGCACGGGAGGAAGGCGACAAGCGCCTGGTGCTCGATCACGCAATGAGCGACGCGGCGGCGAATCTCATGGTTGCGGCGCGAGACGCCGTGGAATCCTACGAAGGACTACGAAACAACACCAATACATCCAACACCGCGCTCGCGCAGTCGCAAGTGGCCGGGACGGTGACACAAGGGAACCTCACCGCTGCTATGGCGCAGTTGATGGCATTCCAGGCGGCGAAGGAGGCGGCAGAGGATTACGAACGCGAGATCGCCCGGCGGGAGGCGCTGGCTCGATGGATCGAGACGCAGCGCAGCGCCGAGATCACCTTCGCGGCGCAACAGGCCGGGCTCGATGCCCGCCGCGATTCCATGCGCGAAGGGTTGCTCTTTCGGATTCACCCGGCCTACGGCGGGAACGGCCAGTAATCCATTTCGCCGATGCAGATTCAACTCGATCCCAACATCCCGGCCAACCTTTCCCCGGAACAACTGAGGGATTTCAAGTCGTTCCTCGATGTCGCTCTGGATGGACTGACGACGGCGGCCGGTGGGGAGGTTTTCGCCACCGGAAACGCGCTCTTCGGGGGGCTGGCCGTCATCGTTGTGGTGTTGAACGGGCTGAAGATCGCCTTTAGCGGGAACATTCAGCCGTGGGAACTGATCCGGGTCGTCATCGGGTTGTGGATACCGTGGGTGATGTTGCAGTTCTACACCACCACCATTCCGGGGATGGCTTTCACCTTCCCAGGGATGATCGCGGCGGGCGGAAATTGGCTTCACGAACTGCTGATCGGCGATGCCGTCTATTCGATGCAGACCGAGCTTGGGAACCTCATTCGCTCCCTCGCGGCGAACCAGGCGGCCCAGGCGCAAGCGGGGAACACGCTCGGCCTACTCACCGGCGGGATCCATGCCGCAATAACGGCGGTTGCGGGGTTTGTAATGTTTGTGTTTGTGGTCCTTATGCTGCTTCTGTTGGCCGCCGTCACCTACGCTCAAGTCATCTGGGCGCAGATCGCACTTGCCATCCTCATCATCTTGGGGCCGATCTTCATTCCGTTTCTGGTGTTCGATCCGCTGTCGTTTCTGTTCTGGGGATGGTTCCGGGCGATGATTACCTACTCGCTCTATGCCGTGATCGCCGGAGCGGTGCTCCGGGTCTTCTCCGCTGTCGGAATCTCCTACATCACGAGCTTGGGGAATGCCAACCTGGACATCGAGAGCCTCATAGACGTGGGCTTGTGGATGATCGCCGTCGTGCCCTTGTTCGTCGCCGGGATGCTGGCAAGCCTCAAGTGCGGGGAGCTCGCCTCGATGCTCGTCACCAGCACAGGAGCAGCCGGCAGCGGCCTCATGGGGATGGCAACCACGGCGGGAACGGTTGCGGCCACCGGAGGCGCGGCGGCGCCGAAGGCGGGAGCAGGGGGGATTAAATGAGCAAACCCGAAACCAAGGCTAAAGACGCCGGCGCCGAGTACGCCGAAATATGGGGCGAGGCCATCCACTCTAACCGTCATCTACGGGTGATTTCCGTCGGGTTGGGAATCGCGTTGCTCTTGCTCATCATCGTCGTCATTCGCATTGTGTCGGTCGATCCGCCGCGTCCCATCGTCGTGAGGGTGGATGAAGTAGGCCGGGCCGAGGCCATCGCCTACGAAGCGATGGAGGCCCAGGCCGACCCTCTGGACCCCACCACCAAATACTTTCTCAATCGCTTCATTTACGACTTCTACTCGCGGCGGAAGGCCACGGTCCAAGAGAACTGGTCCCGCAGTCTGCGCTTCCTGACCACGGAACTCGCCAACGCCTCGTTTCGCGCCGAGAGTCAGAACATCGCCCTTCTCGCGGCGGGAGCGGCAAAGGATGAACTGCAAGTGGATCGCGTCGTTTTGAGGATTCAGGCCAATCCCCAGGAGCCGCACAGCGCGACGGCCGATTTTGACCTGGTGCGGATGGCGATGGCAAACGAAGTCAGCCGGGAACGCTGGACCCTCTCGCTTCAATTCCAGTTCCTCGATGAAATCCCCCCGGACCTGATCGTCCACAACCCTATGGGGATCGTCATCAGCTATCTGCAAGGGGATTGAGCAATCGTTACCGGGGAGCAATGATGATCGAACATTTACGAGGCCGAGAAAAAGCACTAGAACCGCTCGGCTGGACCGGGCCGGAGGTGGAGTGGATCGCGCTGGTGTGTCTGCATAGCGGCGTTTTCACGCGGGCGCAGTTCTGTCATTACTTCGAGACCCATAGGAAGCGGGCGGAGCGTTTCGTGAAGACGCTAGTTGACCGCAAGGCGGGAATTGAGAGTGAGTGGCCGGTGTTCAATGGGGGAGGCAAATCGTGCCGGATATCGAGCAAGCCGATCTACCGGGCGTTGGGCGTCGAGAACATCCGTCACCGGCGACAAGCTCGCCCGCCGGTTGTGATGCGGAGGCTCCTATCGCTGGATTTCGTATTGGAGCATCCGGGCATGAACTGGCTCCCCGCCGAGCCGGAGAAGGTCGCGTTTTTTGACGGGCTCGGCCTATCGCGGCGACTGATCCCGCGCCGGATTTACTACGGCGCTGTGGGAGCGCAGAAGCGCTACTTTGCGCTCAAACTTCCCCTGGCCGGTGACCGGGAAACCGTCACCTTCGCCTACGTCGATCCAGGGCACCAGACGGATCGGGAGTTGCACTCCTGGGGAGCCGCACATGGGCAGCTTTGGGATGCGCTCCGCAAGAAGGGGCGGCAGGTCCGGGTGATCGGAATTGCGGCGGAAAATGAAACCGTGGATCGGACGGCGCGAGTGCTCCGGGCGTGGGCCGCGACCGCTCCGCAGGAGACCGGGGAAGGGCGGACGCTGCAAGAGGAAATCAAGAGGATCGACACCGCACTACGGACCAATAATGGAACAGTCCTGGCCGAGTACGGGGGATTCAATGCAGCGATGAGACGAGGGGCGGAACTCGAAAGCCTCCCGGAAGCGAAGGTGACGGTAGGAGTCTCGATTGACGACTATTCGACGTGGCGGGCCACCCGGTTTGCGGTCCTAGAGGAAACCGGATGAAAGAGAGGGGGAATCCGGGCTTTTTCGCGTCACTGAGGGCCGCATGTTAAATGTCACGCCCACAAAGGGGGAGTGTGACAAGATTCGGACAAGAGGTGTGACAAAGCCATATTCCTCTATCTCTATCATTCCGCTGTGGTTGTCCACTGTCAATCGGCCTCCACCGTGCCAATCCAGGAAAATCGGGGAGGACGAGAGCGACCCCACCAAAAAGCGGGGGGTCATGTGGCCCCGATAGCGGCACTGAGTGACATGCCTCTATCCGGGGCCCCATGCGGGGGTCGCTCTCGTCCTCATCTATCCCTGCGGGAAGGCTCGGAACAGCCCCTCGGCGGGGGCGCTGACGGGAGGGAGACGGAGCTATGAAATGGAGGCGGTTCATTCCGCACATCCTTCTGCTTTTTGGCGGGCTGGGATGCACCCTGTGGAGCTTTGTCCGCCGTCCCTTCCCCATGCTAGGGGACAGTCCGCTGCTCGATCTCATGGACTATCACACCCCGAACTTCTACGGCTGGGTGATGCTCTGGTACTACGCTTCGCCTTTCTTCGCCGTCATGCTCGCGGGCTTCATTCTCATGTCCGTTTGGAAGGTCTGGCTGGAAGCGCGGCGGCGGGATTTCGCGCCCTTCGGCGCGCTCCCAACCTGGCCGCTTTCGCCCCGACAGAAGGCCCCGGCCATCGTGATCGGGGAGGTCCATCACCCGGTCGAGGCGCGGGAGATTTTCAATCCCTCCTGGCTCACCATCCCGGAGCGCGGCCTATATACCGGCGTGGCGATTTTCGGAGCCGTCGGGTCCGGGAAGACCTCGGCTTGCATGCACCCCTTTGCCCGTCAACTTCTCTCCTGGCAAGCCGAGAATCCACAGAAGCGGGCGGCGGCGCTCATGCTCGAAGTCAAGGGAGATTTTTGTCACGATATCCGGCGAATCCTGATCGAGGCGGACCGGGGAAAAGACTACATCGAGCTTGGCATGAAGGGCCGCTGGCAATGGAACCCGCTCTCGGCCTGGTGGCTCGATTCCTACTCGCTGGCCTACACCGTTTCGAGCTTGCTTAATCAGCTATTCGGGAAGGGAAAGGAACCGTTTTGGCAGCAAGCCTATACCAATCTGGTCCGCTGGATCATCGAGCTTCACCGGATATTCCCGGAACGGTGGGTGACGTTGCAGCAGGTCTACCGCTGCGCCATCGACCCGGACCTTTTCGCTGCCAAGATCGAGCAAGCCGAAGCGTGGAGCGACGAGTTGAATAAAGGGACGGTTTTCGTCCGGGCTGATCTAGTAGGCGCGAACAAAATGAAGCTGGCTGAATGGGTGTGGGAAGGGGCGACGGACGTGGAGGAACAGCAAGCCGTCTACAGCCGGGCCTTGCTCAACAAGCTGGACGAACTCAAGCTGACCTACCGGGTGGTTTGGGACCCCGGACCCGGAGACGACGTGAGAGAACGAGTTGAGGCGGTGAAGCGCTGGTTTGTCAACGACTGGCAAACGCTGGACAACAAAGTGAAGTCCTCGATTGTGGAGGGGGTTTCGGTATTCCTTGCCATGTTCGACATGCCGGATGTGGCGAAGGTGTTTTGTCCGGGTCCGCCGGAAATCCCCGACGATCCGCAAGCCATTGCAATTCAAGCCAGGGCCGCGAAGCGGGCCGGGGAAGAAGACCGGGAGCCGAACAAGGAGCCGGAGGCCGCGCCCACGTCGATTCCTTCCGTCGAAGAGGAACGAATCGCCGGGCCGCGACACCTGCCCCCACTCTATGAATTGATCGAAAGGGGCAAGGTGCTGGCCTTGAACATGCCCGCCGGATCGAACCCGGCGCTGGCCCGCGCCGTGGGCGTGATGCTCAAGAACGCCTGGCTACAGGCGCTTCTCATGCGCCCGACCAAGATGAAGGAGTCGCCGGGGGTCTATTTCCGGCCCGCCGTCTTTCTCTGTGACGAATATCAAGCCTTCGCTTCGGTGGGCGAGGACGATCCATCGGGCGATGAGAAATTTTTTGCGCTGACCCGGCAATGCCGCTGCATCCCGATCGTCGCCACGCAATCCATTTCCTCGCTGCGCTCCGTGTTGGGAAGCTCGGAAGCTTGGCGTTCGCTGTTGCAGACGCTCCGCACACGGATTTTCCTGTCTCTCAGCGACGACGCCAGCGCCAAGATTGCAAGCGAAATGTGCGGGCAGGTGGCGAAGATCAAGGGATCCTACACGATCAGCGAGACCTCCAAGCGGGCGGAAGTCTCCCCGCTCTCGGGCCGCGCCGGTGGAGGCGGCGGCAGCATCGGCGCGACCAAGTCTTTCCGGGAGCAACGCGAGGCCGTGTTTCACCCGCGAGACTTCACGCTGCTCTCGAACTGTCAAGCGATCTGTCTGCCCTATGACGGGTCGCAGTCGCTTGAACCGCGACGGGTCTACCTCAAGCCTCACTATCTGCCCCTCGATTATTCCTATTGGAGAGCGAAGGAGGCGGGCAGATTATGAGCGCCGCGAGTGGACTGGAACACCTGAAACCGTTTCTACCAGGCTTGGAGAGCGCACTGGAAGATTCCGAAGTCAGCGAGATCATGATTAACGGCCCCGGCAATGTCTGGGTCGAGCGGGCCGGGCGGTTGACGGCACATGACGCGCCGCGCCTGGACGAATCGGCCCTCCTACGGGCGGCCATCCACATCGCCCGTCCTTTGGGCTTGGATCCGGCGAGCTCGCCGATTGTCGATGCGCGCCTGGACGACGGCTCGCGGGTTGCCATCTGTGTTCCGCCCGCGAGCCCCACGGTGGCGATCACCATGCGGCGCTTTGGCAAGCGGGCGTTCTCGGCGGATGATCTCGTGAAGCAAGGCGCACTCCCCGAAGACGTGCGAGCGGAAGCGGAGCGGGTGTTGCGCTCGCGCCGCAACATCCTGGTTTCAGGCGGAACCGGATCGGGCAAGACCACCCTGCTTAACGCACTTATTGAATTGCTTCCCGACGACGAGCGCATCGTCGCCATCGAGGACACGCTGGAGCTTCGCATTGAGCGCTCCAATTGCGTCCGCTTCGAGGCTCGCGGATTACAGGAAGGAGCGGTGACGATCCGGGACTTGGTACGCCACGCGCTGCGTCACCGCCCGGATCACATCGTCGTGGGCGAGGTGCGCGGCGGGGAGGCGGCGGACCTGCTCCAAGCCCTCAACACCGGCCACGGCGGCTCGCTCACCACCGTACACGCCAACAACGCCGAATCGGCCTTGTCGCGCATCGCCAGTTGCGCCATGCAGGGCGGCTGGGAGCTTCCCTGGGAGGTCACCTGCCGGGGCGTGGTGGACGGTATCGCTATGGTGATTCACATGACGCGCCGCGAGGGACGCCGCTTCGTGGAGGAAGCCTTGCTCGTCGAAGGTTACGACGCGCCACGGAACCGCTGGCTCATCGAGCCGATCCGGAGGGAACACAATGAGGGATGAAGAAAGAATCATACGGGTGAACACCATCAGGGACTTCGCCCTGCAACTCGGCCGGGACGGTGACGAAATGCTGGAAGTCCCGGCCTGGATCGCTGCAGAATACGACATCTTCCCCGAGGACGTGGACGGCGAGGAAGAAGATCCGGGAAGCCGTGCGGGACCCCTACACCAATGACTGGTAGAAAAAGTAAGGCGAGAGAGAGTTGACGCCGGCGATGAGCGCCGGGGTTGCCCCGCACGCCACGGGAGAAGCCAAGACGCGCGTGCTCAAAGCGCTCGCCGCCGGCGGGATTGGGTGGCGATGGTCACTGTTGGACATTGGAACAGGTGTGCTCTGAGTCCTCGTTGCGATAGGTGTGTTCGTTGAGGCGGTTGTGATGCAGGCTTTGGCCCAGGAGGTACCGTTGACGGTGAAGGAGGCTGCCCGGTTTCTTGGCGTGAGTCCGCAGACCGTGTATGCTTGGGTGGAGCGGCGGCAGATTCCCCATCTCCGCGTGATGGGCCGGAACATCCGGTTTTTACGATCGGAGCTTTCGGCCTTTCGCGCCACGTTTCAACAGGAGGTGGAGAATGGCACGACCGAAAAAGCATGACGGCGTCCTGTACCGGCGCGGCCGTTTCTGGTGGATGCGGTACTGGGATCGAGACGGCACCCGGCGCCTCGAATCCACAGAGACAAGTGACTGGCAGGAAGCCCAAACACGGCTACGTGAACGATTGCAGGCACGCGATGAGAACGTGCTCGCGCTCGTTCGGCGAGGCCAACAACTCAGGTTTCACGAGTGGGCGGACTTTTTCCTGGAGCACTATTCCCAGCCGCCCTTGCGGAGTAGGAAGACGCACGCAGCCAACCAAAACGCGGTGAAGCAACTCAAGACCGTGTTCGGAGTGCAAATGTTGTCCGCCATCGGCGCCGAGGATGTTGAGGGGTACTTGCGCTGGCGGCTTCGGCAACAGAAGCGAGTCAGGACACGGCTGGGGTATCGGGAGCTCGGGCTGCTGAAGCCGGCGACCGTGCACCAGGAGTTTCGCGTGTTGCGCCGGGTGTTGAATGTCGCGGTGAAGAAGAAGTTCATCGCGGCCAACCCGTGCAACTCAGCGGAGTTCCCGGTCGCGGTCAAGGGGTTGTTTCGGCCGCACTACCTGCCGTGGTCGGAACAGCAGCGGATCGAGTTGCACGCGCCCCCGTACTTGCGGAACCTGATCCGGATCATCACCGAAACCGGATTACGGGTCTACAAGGAGCTTGCACCGATGCGGAAAGACCAGGTCGACCTGGCAAACGCAGTGGTCTGGATACCTGACTCGAAAACCCCCACCGGCGTGGGGGAGGTGCCACTGACGGACTTGGCGGTAGAGGCCTTCCGCGACCAGTTCTGGCTTGCTGAACCAGGGCCGTGGTTGTTTCCGAGCGGTCGGAATCAGCGCGGCTACCAGGCGAGTTTCAAGAAGATCTGGCGCACAACGTTGGAACGCGCGGGCGTTCCGTACTTCCGGATCTACGATCTGCGCTCGACATATGCAACCCGTTTAAGCGCGGGAGGCGTGGCAGACGAGTGGGTGACCCAGCTCCTGCGGCAAAGTGATGCGAAGGTGTTCAAGAAGTACTCGCAGATGAAACTGGGGATGAAACGGGAAGCGCTGCGGCGTCTAAACCGTCAGGCGGGTGAGGAGCAGGGTTCTGATACACTCCGGGCCCAAAAAACTGGGGTTTTGATACAGTTTTGATACATTGGGGCCGGTTTAAGCGATTTCGCCGATGGAACAG
This sequence comes from Terriglobia bacterium, assembly GCA_965218055.1. Lineage (GTDB taxonomy): Bacteria > Acidobacteriota > Terriglobia > JAJPHL01 > JAPKYU01 > CBDBKE01. The sequence continues at coordinate 1,914,780 of CBDCKA010000002.1, read as the reverse complement.
AATCTGCAAGTGGTTTGGAATCAAGAGATGGTTAGCTCAGTTGGTCAGAGCGCCCGTAGCTCAGGTGGACAGAGCATCTGCCTTCTAAGCAGAGGGTCGCAGGTTCGAGTCCTGCCGGGCGCGCCATTCCAGTCCTTCCAAATCAATGAGTTAAATCGGTCTCGATTGCATTTGCCCATCCCTAAACCTCAAAACCGTATCAAAACCGTATCAAAACCCCACAACTGTTGATGTGCCGTATCAAAACCCCACGGCTGCAGTTTCATTTGCACGGTGATTGAGTTTTGTCAACGCATCCCGCTTCATCTGGAGCTTCATCTGAGAATACTTCTTGAAGACTTTGGCGTCCGTCTGACGAAGAAGCTGGGTCACCCACTCGTCCGCAACGCCGCCGGCGCTAAGGCGCGTAGCGTGGGTGGAGCGCAGGTCGTATAAGCGGAAGTAGGGAACTCCGGCTCTGCGGAGTGCTCTTTCCCAGGTCTTTCTGAAGTTAGTCTGATGCCCAATTGGGTTCTGCGGGCTGGGAAAGAGCCATGGGCCGGGTCCCGCTAATTCGATCTGGCTACGGAAGGCTTCAGTAGCCATGTCGGTCAAAGGAACCTCGGCTACCCCGGTCGGTGTCTTCGAATCTTCCACGAAGACCACCTTGTTGGCGAGGTCTACTCGATCCTTGCGCATAGCGGCAAGCTCTTTATAGACCCGGAGCCCCGTTTCCGTGATGATCCGAGTTATGTTCCTGAGATAGGCGGGAGCATGCCGCTCGATTTTCTGCTGCTCGGACCAGGTCATGTAGTGGGGTCGGAAGAAACCTTTCAGGATCACCGGAAACTCCACGCCGGCGCAGGGGTTGGCCGGGCAGAGCTTCTTCTTCACTGCAACACTATAGATACGCCGGAGAACTCGAAGCTCTTGATGCACGGTGGTGGGTTTCAGAAGCCCGAGTTCGACGACACCACTCCGACGACGGACTCGCTTGTGCTGTTGCAGCCGTTGGCGGAGATGAAGCTCGATTTGCTCAGCTCCGATCTCGGTGATCTTCATCGGTCCGAACACTGGCCGCAGACTCTTGAGCGCGCATTCGTTTGCCTCGTGAGTCTTCTCGGCCCGAATCGGGGGCTGAGAGTAGTTGGCCAGGAAAAAGTCTGCCCATTCCCCGAAAGTAACCCGTTGACCCTGGCGAAGGGCGGCCAGGGTGTTATTGTCTCTGGCCTGAAGCCGCTCGCGTAGGCACCGTTGGGCTTCTTGCCAGTCCTCCGTTCGTGTTGATTCCAGGCGACGCCGCCCGGCCTTATCCCGATAGCGCATCCACCAAATGTTGCTGTCGTTCCGGCGATAGATGACACCATCATGCTTACTCGGTCTTGCCATTCTCCACCTCCTGCCTGAAGCTTGCGCGGAAGGGCTCCAAATCCGATTTGAGAAACCGGATGCTTCGCCCCATCACGCGGAGATGGGGAATCTGCTTTCGCTCGACGTAAGCATACACCAGCGAGGGGCTAACCCCCAAGAAGCGGGCGGCGGCCTTCACCGTGATCGGGGCATCTGACGCTTCTCCCTCAAGGCTCATCTTTCCCTCCCTGCTCTCCATACAAAACCACAAGGGAGAACTCCGCGCGGAAGGTCCGTTGCAATTTTGTCGTTAGTCCCACTCGCCCTCGACGTCACGATGCAGGGCTTCGGCGAGATCAGGGTTGGAGTCCTTGAGGGTCTTCATCCGTCATCGTGTTCCCTCCGGATCGGCTCGATGAGCCAGCGGTTCCGTGGCGCGTCGTAGCCTTCGACGAGCAAGGCCTCCTCCACGAACCGACGTCCCTCTCGCCGTGTCATGTGAATCACCATAGCGATGCCGTCCACCACGCTCCGGCAGGTCACCTCCCAGGGAAGCTCACCGCCGCCCTGCATGGCGCAACTGGCGATGCGCGACAAGGCGGACTCGGCGTTGTTGGCGTGTACGGTCGTCAGCGACCCGCCGTGTCCGGTGTTGAGAGCTTGCAGCAGGTCCGCTGCCTCCCCGCCGCGCACCTCGCCGACTACGATGTGATCCGGTCGGTGACGCAGCGCGTGGCGGACGAGATCACGGATCGTCACCGCTCCTTGCTGCAACCCGCGAGCCTCGAAGCGGACACAATTCGAGCGCTCGATGCGAAGCTCCAGCGTGTCCTCGATGGCGACAATACGTTCGTCGTCGGGTAGCAATTCAATAAGTGCGTTAAGCAGGGTGGTCTTGCCCGATCCAGTGCCCCCGGAAACCAGGATATTCCGCCGGGAGTGCAACACCCGCTCGGCTTCCGCTCGCACGTCTTCGGGGAGTGCGCCTTGCTTCACGAAATCATCCGCCGAGAACGCCCGCTTGCCAAAGCGCCGCATGGTGATCGCTACTTGAGGGCTCGCGGGCGGAACACAGATGGCAACCCGCGATCCGTCGTCCAGGCGCGCATCGACAATCGGCGAGCTCGCCGGGTCCAGGCCCAACGGACGGGCGATGTGGATGGCCGCCCGCAATAGGGCCGATTCGTCCAGGTCCGGCGCGTCATGTGCCGTCAACCGCCCGGCCCGCTCGACCCAGACATTGAACGGCCCGTTAATCATGATCTCGCTGACTTCGGAATCTTCCAGGGCGCTTTCCAATCCCGGTAGAAACGGTTTCAGGTGTTCCAGTCCACTCGCGGCGCTCATAATCTGCCCGCCTCCTTCGCTCTCCAATAGGAATAATCGAGGGACAGATAGTGAGGCTTGAGATAGACCCGTCGCGGCTCAAGCGACTGCGACCCGTCATAGGGCAGACAGATCGCTTGACAGTTCGAGAGCAGCGTGAAATCTCGCGGGTGAAACACGGCCTCGCGTTGCTCCCGGAAAGACTTGGTCGCGCCGATGCTGCCCCCGCCTCCACCGGCGCGGCCCGAGAGCGGAGAGACTTCCGCCCGCTTGGAGGTCTCGCTGATCGTGTAGGATCCCTTGATCTTCGCCACCTGCCCGCACATTTCGCTTGCAATCTTGGCGCTGGCGTCGTCGCTGAGAGACAGGAAAATCCGTGTGCGAAGCGTCTGCAACAGCGACCGCCATGCTTCCGAGCTTCCCAACACGGAGCGCAGCGAGGAAATGGATTGCGTGGCGACAATCGGGATGCAGCGGCATTGCCGGGTCAGCGCAAAGGATTTTTCATCGCCCGATGGATCGTCCTCGCCCACCGAAGCGAAGGCTTGATATTCGTCACAGAGAAAGACGGCAGGCCGGAAATAGACCCCCGGCGACTCCTTCATCTTGGTCGGGCGCATGAGAAGCGCCTGTAGCCAGGCGTTCTTGAGCATCACGCCCACGGCGCGGGCCAGCGCCGGGTTCGATCCTGCGGGCATGTTCAAGGCCAGCACCTTGCCCCTTTCGATCAATTCATAGAGCGGGGGAAGGTGTCGCGGCCCTTCGACTCGTTCCTCTTCGACCGGCGGGATCGACGTGGGCGCGGGTTTGTCTCCTTCCCCGCCGTCCGGCTTCTTGTTCAGCTCCTGGGCTCCCCGCGCCGCCCGCATAGCTACCCTGGCTTGAACTGCAATGGCTTGTGGATCGTCGGGGACTTCCGGCGGACCCGGACAAAACACCTTCGCCACATCCGGCATATCGAACATGGCAAGGAATACCGAAACCCCCTCGACAATCGAGGACTTGATTTTGTTATCCAGCGTTTGCCAGTCGTTGACAAACCAGCGCTTCACCGCCTCCACCCGTTCTCTCACTTCGTCGCCGGGTCCGGGGTCCCAAACCACCCGGTAGGTCAGCTTGAGTTCGTCCAGTTTGTTGAGCATGGGGCGGGAGTAGGCGGCCCGCACTTCTTCCGTTCCCGGTATGTCTTTCCATAGCCATTCAGCCAAGGTCATGATGTGGGCTTGGTATACGACCTCTGGAATGAAAACCGTGCCTTTGTTCAACTCGTTGCTCCACGCTTCGGCTTGCTCGATCTTGGCAGCGAAAAGGTCCGGGTCGATGGCACAGCGGTAGACCTGCTGCAACGTCACCCACCGTTCCGGGAATATCCGGTGAAGCTCGATGATCCAGCGGACCAGATTGGTATAGGCTTGCTGCCAGAAGGGTTCCTTGCCCTTGCCGAACAGCTGGTTGAGAAGGCTCGAAACGGTGTAGGCCAGCGAGTAGGAATCGAGCCACCAAGCCGAGAGCGGGTTCCACTGCCAGCGGCCCTTCATGCCCAGCTCGATGTAGTCTTTTCCCCGGCCCGCCTCGGTCAGGATTTGGCGGATGTCGTGACAGAAATCTCCCTTGACTTCGAGCATGAGCGCCGCCGCCCGCATCTGTGGATTCTCCGCTTGCCAGCCGAGAAGCTGCTTGGCGAAAGGGTGCATGCAAGCCGAAGTCTTGCCGGACCCGACGGCCCCGAAGATCGCCACGCCGGTATACAGGCCGCGCTCCGGGATCGTGAGCCAGGAGGGATTGAAAATCTCCCGCGCCTCGACCGGGTGATGGACCTCCCCGATCACGATGGCCGGGGACTTTTGTTGGGTTGAAAGCGGCCAGGTCGGGAGCGCCCCAAAGGGCGCAAAATCCCGCCGCCGCGATTCCAGCCAGACCTTCCAAACGGACATGAGAATGAGGCCCGCGAGCATGACGGCGACGAAAGGCGAAGCGTAGTACCAGAGCATCACCCAGCCGTAGAAGTTCGGGGTGTGATAGTCCATGAGATCGAGCAAGGGACTGTCCCCAAGCATGGGGAAGGGACGGCGGACAAAGCTCCACAGGGCGTACCCCAGCCCGCCGAAAAACAGAAGGATGTGAGGAATGAAGCGCCTCCATTTCATGGGTCCGTCTCCCTCCCGTCAGCGCCCCCGCCGGGGGGGCTGTTTCGAGCCTTCCCGCAGGGATAAATGAGGACGATAGCGACCCTCATGGGGGGGACAGGAACGGTGTGCCGCAACGCACCGCTGCTGGGGCCACATGACCCCCCGCTTTGGGGGGGGTCGCTATCGTCCTCCCCGATTTTCCTGGATCGGCGCGGGTGAGGCCGCTTGACAGGTGATAACCACAGCGGAATGAGGGAGATGGGAGAATGTAGTTTTGCCGCATCTCTTGGCTCAATTTTGCCGTACCCTCCCTCTGTGACTGCGGCACCCTGGATCGGGCGTTGCGGCATGAAAAAACCCTTCAATTTCCTCTCTCCGTTCCGGCCTTCGGGCTGCTTTCATCCGGTTTCCTCCAGAACCGCAAACCGGGTGGCCCGCCACGTCGAGTAGTCGTCAATCGAGACCCCTTCCGTCAGCTTCGCTTCGGGGAGACGTTGAAGCTCCGCCGACCGTCTTCCGGCTGCCGCGAATCCCCCATACTGCGCCAGAAATTCCCGGTCCTTGTGAGTCATCGCCTCGTCAATCGCCTTGATTTCCTGCCGCACCGTCCACCCTTCCCCGGTCCCCTTCGGGGCGGTCGCGGCCCACACCCGGAGCACCCGCGCCGTCCGATCCACGGTTTCATTCTCCGCTGCGATCCCGATCACCCGGACCTGCCGCCCCTTCTTGCGGAGCGCATCCCAAAGCGGCCCATGCGCGGCTCCCCAGGAGTGCAACTCCCGATCCGTTTGGTGGCCCGGATCGACGTAGGCGAAGGTGACGGTTTCAGCGTCCCCGGCCAGGGGAAGTTTGAGCGCAAAGTAGCGCTTCTGCGCTCCCACTGCCCCGTAATAAATCCGGCGCGGGATCAGCCGCCGCGATAGGCCGAGCTTTTCAAAGAACGCAACCTTCTCCGGCTCGGCGGGGAGCCAGTTCATGCCCGGATGTTCCAGAACGAAATCCAGCGATAGGAGCCGCCGCATCACCACCGGCGGGCAGGCTTTTCGCCGGTGGCGGATGTTCTCAACCCCCAGCGCCCGGTAGATCGGCTTGCTCGATATCCGGCACGGCCTCGCCCCCCCGGAGAACATCAAGTTTTCATTCTCTACCGCTGCCCGCCGTACAACCAACGCTTGGACGAAGCGGTGCGCCCGCTTGCTCTCCGCATCAAAGTAGAAACAGAACTGCGGGCGCGTGAAGACGCCGCTGTGAAGGCACACCAGCGCGATCCACTCCGCTTCCCGGCCCGTCCAACCGAATTGTTCCAGTGTTGTTTCGCGTCCCCGCAAGTGCTCGATCATTGGTCGCCTGTGACGATCGCCCGGTCGCCTTGCAGGTAAGTGATGACGATTCCCATAGGGTTGAACACGATCAGGTCCGGCGGGATTTCATCGAGGAAGAGGAATTGCAGCGAGAGGGTCCAGCGCTCCCGGCTGACTTCGTTTGCCATCACCATCCGCACCAGGTCAAAATCGGCCGTCGCGCTATGGGGCTCCTGGGGATTGGCTTGAATCCTCAAAACGACGCGCTCCACTTGCAGTTCATCCTTTGCCGCTCCTGCCGCGAGAAGAGCGATATTCTGACTCTCGGCGCGAAACGAGGCGTTGGCGAGTTCGGTGGTCAGGAAGCGCAGACTGCGGGACCAGTTCTCTTGGACCGTGGCCCGCCGCCGCGAATAGAAGTCGTAAATGAAGCGATTGAGAAAGTATTTGGTGGTGGGGTCCAGCGGGTCCGCCTGGGCCTCCATCGCCTCGTAGGCGATGGCCTCGGCCCGGCCTACTTCATCCACCCTCACGACGATGGGGCGCGGCGGATCAACCGACACAATGCGAATGATGACGATGATGAGCAAGAGCAAGCCGATTCCCAACCCGACGGAGATCACCCGTAGATGACGGTTGGAGTGGATGGCTTCGCCCCATATTTCGGTGTACTCGGCTCCGGCGTCTTTGACGCTGGTTTCGGTGTCCTTCATTTGATCCCTCCCGCGCCCGCCTTCGCCGCCGCCGCGCCTCCGGTGGCCGCAACCGTTCCCGCCGTGGTCGCCATCCCCATGAGTCCGCTCCCGGCTGTTCCTGTGCTGGTAACGAGCATCGAAGCGAGCTCCCCGCACTTGAGGCTTGCCAGCATCCCGGCGACGAACAAGGGCACGACGGCGATCATCCACAAGCCCACGTCTATGAAGCTCTCGATGTCCAGGTTGGCATTCCCCAAGCTCGTGATGTAGGAGATTCCGACAGCGGAGAACACGCGCAGCACCGCTCCGGCGATCACGGCATAAAGCGAGTAGGTAATCATCGCCCGGAACCATCCCCAGAACAGAAACGACAACGGCTCGAACACCAGAAACGGAATAAAGATCGGCCCCAAGATGATGAGGATGGCAAGCGCGATCTGCGCCCAGATCACTTGAGCGTAGGTGACGGCGGCCAACAGAAGGAGCATAAGGACTACGAACACAAACATTGCAAACCCCGCAACCGCCGTTATCGCGGCATGAATCCCGCCGGTGAGTAGGCCGAGCGTGTTCCCCGCTTGCGCCTGGGCCGCCTGGTTCGCCGCGAGCGAGCGAATGAGGTTCCCAAGCTCGGTCTGCATCGAATAGACGGCATCGCCGATCAGCAGTTCGTGAAGCCAATTTCCACCCGCCGCAATCATCCCTGGGAAGGTGAAAGCCATCCCCGGAATGGTGGTGGTGTAGAACTGCAACATCACCCACGGTATCCATAGCCCGATGACGACCCGCACCAGTTCCCACGGCTGAATGTTCCCGCTAAAGGCGATCTTCAGCCCGTTCAACACCACAACGATGAGCGCCAGACCCCCGAAGAGCGCGTTTCCGGTGGTGAAAACCTCCCCGCCCGCCGCCGTCGTCAGTCCATCCAGAGCGACATCGAGGAACGATTTGAAGTCCCTCAGTTGTTCCGGGGAAAGGTTGGCCGGGATGTTGGGATCGAGTTGGAGTTGCATCGGCGAAATGGATTACTGGCCGTTCCCGCCGTAGGCCGGGTGAATCCGAAAGAGCAACCCTTCGCGCATGGAATCGCGGCGGGCATCGAGCCCGGCCTGTTGCGCCGCGAAGGTGATCTCGGCGCGGCGCTGCGTCTCGATCCATCGAGCCAGCGCCTCCCGTCGAGCAATCTCGCGTTCGTAATCCTCCGCCGCCTCTTTCGCCGCCTGAAACGCCATCAACTGCGCCATAGCAGCGGTGAGGTTCCCCTGCGTCACTGTCCCGGCCACCTGCGATTGGGCCAGCGCGGTGTTGGAGGTGTTGGTGTTGTTCCGCAGTCCTTCGTAGGACTCCACGGCGTCTCGCGCCGCAATCATGAGATTCGCCGCCGCGTCGCTCATTGCGTGATCGAGCACCAGGCGCTTGTCGCCTTCCTCCCGCGCCGTGAGATAGCCGCTGGCCGCCTGCGCAGCGATCTCCGGGCGATAGTCCCCGTACAGAGTGAGGATGTCGCTCTCGGTCACCGTGTCGGCGGCGGTGAGCCGCCCGCGCCAGGATTGGGTAAAGCTCTTGCCGGTTTCGCCCATCTGTTCGACTGACGACGCAAGCTCCGCCGCCACGCCGGTAAAATCGCTTTTCCACGATAGGCCCACGCCGATAAACTGCGCCGGTGCGGATGCCAATTCAGTGAACGGATCGGTCAGCGCTCCCACGGCTCCAAGCGCTTGCTCTTTCAGGTGCGACGCCTGATCTATCATCTGGGTGAGTTGGCCGTCAAACGTGATCTTCGCCATGGTGTCTTTGTAGATTTGGACGCCCTGATTGATGATCATCTGCGCCCGTTGAATGCCCGCCAGGATCGAGCCGAAGACGGCGTAGGCGGGCGTGGTGCTCAGAACGATAAAGAGTGGGATAACAACTACTGCGGTCAAGATTCGGTGTTTCATTTTTCAGTCTCCTTTTGTGGGCCGGGGCACCAGCACGTCGGAAGTGAACCAGACGCGAAGCCGATGCCCGGCGCGAATGGTGATGGTGGGTAAACGATTCAAGAACCGCTGCAAGATTTGGGTGGCGCTTTGTCCGAGTCCCTGCCCGGCCCCTGCCCGGAAGCCCGCCACGCCGCCCTCGTAAGGGTTGCCGCCTTGCGCCGTGAGTCCGCTGAGGACACCGACCGCCCCGACAGCGGCGAACATGGAAAAGTAGTGTCGGTTGACTTGATCTTTCAGGGCTCCCTCGCCGAGTTGATTCAACCCATGAAATTCGAGCGACACCCAACGCCCGTCGGGGTAGATCAAGCGGTGGAAACTCACGGCGAGTCGGGCTTGGTCCTGATTGGATACGGCCTGAGCCGTGCCAATGACCCGCGTACCTCGCGGCACCAAGATGCGCTGCCGGTCTGCCGAATAAAAAGGGACCGAAACCACGGCGAGGACCGGGCCGGGAAAGTCACCGGAAAGCTGAGTGACCAGCGCCGCTTCTAAAAACGAGCCTTCATGGATGCGCTCCCAACCGGGGGGATCATCCGGTGCACCAACACGAGCCGGAGAAGAGTAATCCCGCACCGGTGGGGGGCCCGCTGACGCCGTGGGAACGGCGGGCGTGGCCGCAGCGGTGGGTGTCCCTCTGAGTGCTTCGATAAACGCTCGGTCGGCCTGGGCCTCCGCCGCCACTTCATCTTGGAGGCCGGTCGTGACCGTCCCAATCGTGTCGAGGGCCTGTTCGAGCGCCGCCGCCCCTTCCGCTCTCATGGCATCGACCGGGCTTGCGGTTTCGGCCCGCTGCCCCTCGGACGACGCCCCCTCCCTGCCGTCCAGTTGCCGGTAGGTCTGTGCGACCGGCGAACTGCGAAGCGACCGGCTGCGCCGCTCGACCGCTTCCAGGCGCAAGCGTTCCCGGAGTTCCCATTCTTCCTCGGTATAGGGTTGCCCGGTGTCGGGACTCGGCCCGGCCAGGAGCATCGCTTCATCGACACTCACCCGTCCCGCGCCGATCCCGCCTCCGCTGGCCCCCTGTTGTCGTTGCTGCTGCTGCAACGCCCGCTCCGCCGCTTGTCGGCGCGTCGCGGCTCGAAGCGACTCTGCTTCGACCTGCGCGGCCATTTGATCGGCGAAGCTCCGGGGCGCGGTCTGCTCTGTGGCCGTCTCGGTCGCAAGCCCCGCTTCCTCACTGCCGCCGAAATAAATCCAGTACGTCAGGAACACGAGGACCAAAATCGTGATGATCCCGACGCCCCATTGAGTGACGATGCCGCCGGGCAACGATCCCGCCGGTTTGGGATAGAGCCGCCGCCAGCCGATCACGGCCCGATCTCCGGCGCCGTGAAGCGCCACCGGACTTTTTGTTTGCCGATCTGCAACCAGCCGTCACCCAAAACGTGACGGGCGATATACAGCCCGTCCTCGCCCAAATCGTAGGCCACCAGCGCCGGTTTCCCGTCCTTCTCTTCGTACAGTGCGGGCGACTCCTGGGCGTTGGCGCGAAGGTAGGTAAACCGCCCGTCGTGCCACATCCCTTCGACCAGAAACGGCCATTTCTTCGCCTTGTCCTCCAATCGGTAAGGGAACTTGAGGCGCGTGGGATACTCCGCCCGGAACGCCTCGGTTTTCTGTGCTTCCTCCGCCGCCGCGTCCGCGATCCGGGTATCCGCGTCTACCTGCGCGGCCTTGGCCGTCTCGATGGCCGTTTCCGCCATCTGCTGATAGGCCGCAACCTGGGAGCGAGCGACAAAGGCCGGTTCGTGCCCGGTCGGTGAAATGCGCGGGTCGGCGTCCGCCTGCGCCTCGACGCGGACGACTAGATGCGGCTGGCCCGCACTTCGCTCGGTGACGAGGAATGAATAGATGCGACCGGAGGCGCAAACCAGCGCGACGTTGGTAGTCACGCCCTCGGCGATGGGTTTCAGGAAAGCCAGATTCGCAGCTCCGGTCAGGTGCCAGTACTCGGAATCTCCCACGACAAAATCCAGCACGTTTTCCGTCGCGGGAAGCACGATGACGGTGGTGTGCCGGGTCTTGGCCCGAATCCGGATGATTTGATCCTGGGCCTCGACGACGCGGAGCACCTGCCCGCCGTCCTGAGCGATCAGCGGGACGGTGAGAGCAAGTAGCGTGGCCGTGATAAGTGAAACGATTTTCAACATAAGCTACCTCCTGGACAGGTGTTCAATGGCCTCGGTGAGGCCATACTGTTTGACTGCTTCCGCCCGCTTCTGAGCATCGACCGGCGACGAGGTATAGAGCCAATAGCTCGCCGGATCGACTTCGAGCCGCAAGATGCCCGCCGCGTCGGTGCGCCGTAGATAAAGCTCCCGTTTGGGAATCAGGCCGCGAATGGTGTTTACTTCCGAAGGGTTGAGCCGGAACGTCTCTGCGGCTTTCTCCGGCAAATCGGGGTTGGCAAGGAATAGCTTGGTCGGCATGGATTCGAGCAACACTTCCGCCCCTGCGGTTCCGGTTACGTCCACGGCGCTCTGCGTGGCGACGACGAGCGCCGCGTTCTTCTTGCGCCAGGTCTTGGCGGCCTCGGCCAAGTAGGAAAGCACCGCCGGGTCTTGGAGGTAGCGCCAGGCTTCATCGACCACCATCAGCTTCACCCTTGCGGTCTCATCCGGGTTCTCCAAAGCCAGCCGCAACCGTTCGAGAAGGTAGAACAGCGCCGCTTCGCACAAGTCTTCGTGCTCCGCCGCCCCCGCCATGTCGATCACCTGCCAGTCCTGGAAGTTGAGATCGTCTCCGTCCGCCGGATTATCAAAGTACCTGGCCCACGCTCCGCTTCCGTGCCAACGGCCCAAAGCGGGCCACATCTTTGCGGGAAGAGAACGGACCAGCACCCCAAGGGTCCGCCGCTGGGGTGCAAAGGCATAGAGGTCTTCGACGCGGGCGCGGATCTCGCTGGGGTCTTCGCCACTGAGTTTCCACCCGCCGATCCTCAACAGACGCGATATCCAGCCGGTGAGGAACTGGAAGCTCCGCTCCCCGACCGGGAGCGAGAAGGGGCGCAACCGGAAACCAGCGCTCCCGCTCCCGTCGGGGGATAGCTCCATATAGCCGCCGCCTAGAAACTGCGTCAGCCAGCGATAGGAGCCGCCTAGATCGAGAATGAGAACACGCGGATCGTATTGGAGCGCCTGAACCAACAGGAAATTGAGCAAGAAACTTTTACCCGCGCCGGTGGCGCCGAGAACCAGCGTGTGTCCCACGTCGCCCTGAAACAGATCGTAGTGGTAGGGAGTCCGCCATTGGGTCTCAAGGATCGCCAGCGCCGGCTTCCGCAAGTGGCCGCTCCGGGGTGTCCCCACCGGCGGCCCGAAGATCGGGGCCATCGAAGCAACCGCGCCCGCCGATACAAACACGGATCGAACCTGCCGCCGTCGCGGTTGCGCGGGCATCCGCGAGAACCAGGCCGGAAGCTGCCCGTAACCTTCCCGGATCACCTTGGCGTCGTGGCTGGCAAAGATGCGCCGAATATCTCCGTCCAGGCCCTCGGTCTCGGGTAACGGGCCGTGGATCGCCACGGTCAGGGCAAGGTCGCCGTAGGCGATACCGTCCGTCTCCAACTCGACCAGGGCATCGCCCAGCCGGTCGGATTCCGCCGCCGCCGCCGTGTCCACCATCGCCGACGTCGTTCCCTCGGTTTCCTGAACGTGCGCGGACATCGAGTAGCGCTTCGAGAAGTAATGCCGCTGCGCTCCACGGATTTTGCGCCGGGCGGCATCGAGGCGCTGCGGCCGCCACTCGAGCGTCACCGTCATGGTTGCATCGAGCCGGTAAAGACCCTGTAGAAGATTGGCGCGAGCCGCAGCGGGAGGCGAAAGCAGCGAGTAGAGAATGACGGGTTCCCCGTCCAGGCGCAGATTGCGCCGCTCCGCTTCGAGCTCTGAGATGGCCAGCCGCCAATTCATGCCGCTCCCGGTCGCGCCGTCCCAAAAGGTTCCGGGCCGGTTCGTGAGTTCATTCAGAACGAGAGACGCATCCCGCGCTTCAAGCATCCGCACCGGCGTAAGGTCATCCACCAGCGCCCTGCTCGCCTCAACCAGCTGCCGGAAGCTGGCTGCTGCGGATTCGATAGAGGAATGGAGGTAAACGGATTCATGCCGGTTCCGCCTCCGGGCCATCCAGTTCTTGGCATAGGCCATCCACCACGGCCCGCCCGTCCTCTCGGTGGTGACGGCGGACAGGTGCGGATCGTGAACCCATGCGACGTAGGCGCTCACGTCCTGCACTCGATCCGCGAGGAATGCCCGCCGCTTGCGCCGTCCGAGCGCGGCCACGCTCGACGCCGCGCCGTCGGACTCGTCCGCAAAGTGGATCGGACGGCGCAACAGATAGAAGTAAAGCCGGGTCCGGGAATCGAGCCCCGACAACATCCGCTGCCAGCGGTCGATCACTCGATCCAGTTGTTCGGGCGTCTGGCCGTCCAGGACGCGAGGCGTCATCCGCCCGATGCTCATAAGTTCTCCCGCCCGCGTCAGGCACGTTTGCCCATCTCCCAGCCAGCCCCACCAGGGCAGTTCCTCGGCCAGCGATCCTGCCGCGTCATAGTCCAGGAGTTCGTTGTTTACGTTCACGCGCTATCTCCGAATCAGGATCGTCCAGGGAGAAGCCGCCCATTTGCCGGGATCGTAGCGGACGCGGAACTTGGCCGACGCCCGCAGGATTTCAAGCATGTTGGGGTCTTGTTTCCAGGCCCAAAATCCCACGCCGTAGAGCACCCCGAAAATGACTCCCCCGGTCACAATCGAGTTGATGGCGTTCCACATGGCAAGGCCCAACGTGGCGCTCAGAAGAAACCACCGCCGTTCCACGCCCATGATCGTGAGCGGTTTGGAAAGCGCCGGGTATCCGCGCCATGTCTTGCCGCGCTCCATCAGAAGAGCCACGCCAGAAAGTTGGCCGCGCCCATGGCCATGCCCAGACCGAAGACGATCCCGGCCAGGGCCTTTTTGCTGCCGCCCTCGCCAAAGGCGAACATGAGCCCGCCCACCACGATGGCAATCAAGCTCAGTCCTCGCGCAATGGGTCCGGTGAAGGCTTGTTGAAGCACATCAATCGCTTGCAGCCAGGGGCTCGTTCCCTGCGCCATGAGTTCTCCCGCCGATAGTGCAAGGATGCTCGCCAGGAGAGCTCCCCGCTTCCAGGTGATTAAGTTTTTGTTCTTCATGCTTCCCTCCGTGTCTGTTGGGTTGTTGTGCGTCAGGCTCCGGGAAACTGCCCCCGGTCCTCTTGTTCCAGTTTCTCGGCAAGCTCGATTTGCCCGCCCTCCCCGCGCCGGATGGACCGCTCCATCAGATCGACCTTGCGGCCCATGTCGGCCAGCCCCAAGGCGCGGGCGGCGGAGTAGAGCGTGACCATAAGCGTCACCACGGCCAGCCCGCCATACCACGCGACGGGCAGCCAGTAGTCGGTTGCGATGATTCCTAAGTACGGCTTGAGATAAGCGAAGCTCTCGCCGGCGAGCATCAAGGCCACGGCCAGGATGATGGCCGTCAGTCCAATGCTGATTTTCCACGGTTGCATCGCTTCTCCCTCAGAGTTCGATGGAGCCCTTGTCTCGTCTGCCTCCGCTTCCTCCTCCGCCTCCGGTGCTGTGGTCCTGGCCGAGCGCCCGCGCTACTCGCGCCGCCGCCCGCCCATTGCTTCCGTGCACGGCGAATCCAGCGGCGGCTTTCGCGCCGATACTCTTGGCGCTGTAGTGCTCGGTCGCAATCTCGACGTTCACGCGCCCGCTGCGGCCCTCGATGTCGCTGTACTCCAGATGCGCGTCCGGGTACTCCACCCGTCCATCCTTGACGGGGAGCCCCAACTCTTCCGCCGCCTGGAACCGTGCGGCGTCCGCCGCCTCCTTTCCGCCTCGCGCTCTCGCGCTTTCCGTGGCGCGGGCGATCTCGCGCTTGAGTTCGGCGTCAATACGGACCCGCTTGAGGACGGCTCCTTGTTCGAGCAACCGCACTTGCTCAATCCTTGCGGCTCGAAACACGGCCACGTCATGTTGAAGCTCTTCGGGCTTCACGAGGCCGCTCCATGCTTTCTGCTCTTTGTCGAGTCCTTGTTCGCGGGCTACCCGCTCGGCCCGCTCTACTCCGCGCTCGGTGAGCGTGAGCACCTTGTAGGTGCCGCCTTGCGGCCCCTCGGCAGTGTGCTCCCGGACGTGCCCGGTCCGAATCATGCGATCCACGGCCCGACGCGCCGCGTAAGGGTGTCCATCGAAGTGAGCTTCGGCCAGGTCGCGGTAGGCGATGCTGCGATACATCCCCACCTCCGCCACCGCCCGATCTGCCCGCTCCTGAAAGTTCTTGCGCTCGGTGCGGGGATCGTATTCGCGCCGGTAGCCGCTACGCTCCCGCTGTTCCCGCTCTTTGGTGTGGTCGCGCCTGGGGCGAGTTACGGTCCTGCGGGGATCGGTAGCTAGGTCTCGCGGATCGAACACGACGGCTCCTTACCGGCTCAACCCAACCTCGCGTTGGAGCTTCTGCGCGTGTTGTTCCGTGGATTGCTTCGGCGTCTGGCTGATCTGCGGCCCGCGAGCATGAGAATATTGGTGGCTCAACTCCGCCGCCGTTTTCTCTTTCATCGGCGCTTCGCGCTCGTGCTCTATCGCACGATCCATCAGGTAATCGGTCATCCGCTGCGCGTCCCGCGCCGCTCTATGAATCTCGTGCGGGTCTTTTTCGAGCACCGCAACCCAATTCTCGACGTAGGCCGCGCCGCGCTGCGGGTCATGCCCCACGCCCACGCGCTCCCCCGTCATCATGGCGCTGATCTCGGCACGCAATTCCTCGCGGGCGTACTCCGGCGATCCAAAGCCCTTGTCCAGTCCCTCTTTGAGCGTGTCGCGGTTCATGCGGTCCGGATGGCCGGTCGAGTGACCGCATTCGTGAAGCGCCGTTTGGTAGTAGCCGTTGCGCGTCGGGAATTGGGACGGCTCCGGGAGCACCACCTTGTCCTCGGCGATCCGATAGTAGGCCCGATCTCCGGGGACGTGCTCGACCCTCGGCCCGCTGGCCTCAATCATCTTCTCCGCATCGCGGTGGGCGTCCCATTCGGGCCGCGCTTGTCGAGAGCGCGGTTTCAACTCCAATCCATCGGCCTGCTCGACGTTGAACACCGTGTACTGTTTACAGATGGGATGGGAACGCTGCTCTTCTTCGTAGATCGTCTTCCCGTCCTTGTCCTTGAGCACCTTACCCTGCTCGTCCTTTGCGGTTCGTGCCGTCCGATCCGTGAAAAACAAGACCTGCGTCCCTTTCTCGCCTTTGCGAACCTGCCCGCCCGCTTCTTTGATCTGGGTGTAGGTGCCCCAACGGTTGTCTCCCCGGCCATCGCGGATACCCCTGCTCATCAGGTAGAGGCTGTTGCCGCCCGTGTAGGGTTTGCCGGTCGAGAGGTTCTCCGGGCTGATCTGCTCCCCCGGCTTCCACGGCTTCTGCCAGGGCGCGACCCCGGCCTTTATCTGTTCAATGATTTCGTCTGAGACTTTCTTCCCGTAGTCTTCACCCCGCTGCCAAAAGGATTTAGCCATGCCGCGCCTCCATTTCTTTAGTCGTGCCGATCCCACCGCGCCGCGTTGATCTCTTCCACGGTTCCCACGTCCTCCACCATCAAGCCGATCTGCTCTCCGAGTTCCCACGTCAGTTCAACCGCGAGCCCTCGATTCAGCGCCTCGTGAAATTCAGCCTCCGTCGTGGCCGTGGCGTAGTTCTCGCCGTTTTCTTCCTTTTTTTGAATCATGGTTTCTCCCTCTCTGGGTTGTCAGCGCCCATCAAGAAGTAAAAGATCGCTTGAGGTGCGGCCGCAGATGATGCAGGCGGGTTCAAATTCGGCGCTCTCGGCATATCGAGCCTCCCCGGAGACGCTTCCCGATCCGTTTTCGGACCGGGAAGGCTCCGCTGCCACGATACTGTCCGAATCGAAGTTCGCGGGGGAAGTATGATCCGTCACGCGGCGGCGGCAGCGTTCCCGGTAGGCCCGTTGCCGGTCGCGGTGATCGAGCCGTCCCTCCCGGCTTTGCCGGTGCCGCCGGTTGGCGGCTCTCAGTTGTGGCCGCCGTGCTTTCCGCCGGCATCGGTCGCTGCAGTATCGGTGGCCCCGGTCACAATGACGGCAGATCCAGAACACCGCGCCACAGCCGACACTCCGGCAAAACCGTTGGCGCAGGGGCTCTTCGCGGGTCCCCATCGCCGCCCTTCCGGCGGGACCGGCCACCCGCGACTCGGCCTGGCAGGCGTGATCTTATCTACGGAGGATGTTTGGTCGTTTTTCGGGTCGGCACAAAAACCCCGATCGCTGCTAAGGGTCGGGGTTTTCCCTTTCCGCCTTCGGCCAAATCACGCGCCAGACCGCGTATCCCTCGCCTGGCGGCGGCTGTCACTCGCTTTGCCTTAGCTGGTCCTTGCCAGGCATCGTTTCGCGGATGGTTCCGCGAAACGACAATCTCGAACGGGACGCACGACGCGATCTTAGGCGTGGCTATCTCAGCGACCCCGATCCTCCTGGTGCTCCGGATCATCAATCGGATGCGTCACCGGGAGCGGAGCTTCCAGAGCGCGGTCGGGGTCTCCCTCTTGGGATTCGTCCTTGTGCCTTCCGCATCGGCGGGCGCTGCTTTTCTTTGGGTTCGCTCCGGCGGGGAACATTTCCGGCCTGCTGGGAGTGGGTGTCGTTCTCTACATCCTCGGTTCTTGGATGTTTCGCCGGTGGATCATGTAGAGCGTATAGGGGCCGTTGACGCGCTGGTACTCTTTCCGGTGGCCGGGGTTGGTGCGGGGCAGGGAGCACAGCACCATCAGCCGCGCCATGAAGCCTGGATCGGGGTCCGCTTCGCCGGCGCTGACAAGCTGGTTTGCTTGATCGGCCACGGTGAAAGAGTGCCGCGCCTGGGGCGTGGCTTCGCGGATCGCCTTCACCGGTCCGTCCAGGCCGGAGAGGGCATCACCGATGGGAACCAACTCGCCGCGTTCACGTTGCATGCTTTATTCTCCCATGCCCCTCAGACAAGACAGGGACACTGCCGGCGTCTATTCCCGATCCGTCCTCTCTGGAACCGGCACCACCGGAAGCGTCGTGAAGATGCGGGTGCCGGAGTCCATTTCCAGGGCCACGGCGGTAAACAGATCCCCCCCTGGCGCACTGCAGCGCACCGACCCTGCGAAGTCGGACGTATCGGTGTCGGGGAACGCCTGGTCGATGAGCCAGGAGGTCTGCCCGTTGGCCTCCAGAGGGATGCTCGCGCCGTCGAGCAGCACACCCTCTCGCATCAAGTCGCAGTGCACCAACCCCGCACTCGATTCCAGGTTGTGGAGCGCGACCCCCGTCGTGATTCCTCCCTCCTGGCGGCGCACCGGGAAGAGGACGTCGCTGACGGGCGGGCTGGCTCCCACCCCGGCCACTCCGAGGTCGGGGTGCTCAAAGCGGAGCATCCCGCCGATGGGACCCTCCGAGACCACCCGCACCGATCCCGACACCAGCGCCCCTCGCCCGTGGGTCGAGATCGTGAGCACTCCCAGCGGCTCCATCTCGCTACGGACCGTCAGAGCGCCGTCCTCGGCGATCTCCAGATCGCCCGTGATGTCCACCACCGATGCGGCGGCAATCGGGTTGCCCTCGGTGTCGTAGAAATAAATAGCGGGACGGCTCGGAGGGATGGCCGTGTGAAAGGGGGTGGGGGCGGGACGGCTCGGCTGGGTCTCCAGGTTCAAGAACACCAGATCGGTGATCCAAGTCCCGTTGACGAAATGCGCAAAATCCAGGACCGTCTCCCCGCCCCCGCCTCCCGTCCGGTCCAGCGGCACCACCGAAAGCGTGTTGAAGATGCGCTGGGCGGCATCCATCTCCACGGCGATGGCGGTGAACCGTCTGCTACCGAACACGGTGCAGCGCACCGACCCCAGGAAGTCCGACGTGTCGGTCGTGGTGAACGTGTCTTCGATGAACCAGGAGGTCTGCCCGTTGGCCTCCAGCGGGATCTCCACCTCTTCCAGCGCGACGCCCGCGCTCATCAATCGGCAGCTCACCTCCATTGCTTCCGCTCCCAGGTTGTGCAGCGCCGCCGCCGTGCGGATTCCTCCCGCCTGGCGGCGGGCCGGAAAGAGGACGTCCCGGACGGGTTCGCTAGCCCCCACCCCGGCCACCCCGATCTCTGGGACGCTATAGCGCACGCCGCCGCCGATGGGACCGTCGGAGAGGACCTTCACCGATCCCGACACCAGCTCGCCTTGCCCGTGGGTTGAAATCGTGAGTTCCCCCAGCGGCTCCATCTCCGTCCGGACGGTCAGGCTTCCGTCCTCGGTGACCTCCAGATCGACCGTCACGTCCACCACCGATTCGGGATCAATGAGATGGCCCCCTCGATCGTAAAAGTAGATTGCGGGCCGGATCGGATGGGGGGACACATTCACGAGCACCATCTCGGAGGTGATGCCGGTCCCATTGGCGAAATGCGCGAAGTTCATCACCCACGGCAGCGTGGCCTCGACCCGGTTGGAAGCTCGGCTCCTGCCGATCCGGTTCACCGCCCGCACCTCGAAGACGTAGGTCGTGCCGTTGGTGAGCCCGGTGACCGTATGGGTAGTTTGGGTGGAGCCAATGGAGATCCATGCCCCCGTCTGGTTGATCCGGTACTCGTAATCCGTGATGGCCGTGCCGCCGTCGCTCGCCGGAGCCTCCCAGGTCAGCACGGCCTGGCCGTTCCCGGCCACCGCCGTCAGGTTCCGGGGAGCCCCCGGCGCGGACGTTCTCGGTCTGGGAGGTATGGGAGGCCGGGTGGCGCAGACGGCCCCCTGGGAATTGATCGTCGTCAGCCACGTGTGCAACTGAGACCCCGGCGTCACACATGACAACCCTGTGTTGCGAACGTCGAACACCTGGAGGTTGGCCAGGTTCTCTAATTCGGGCGGGATCGGCCCCGTCAACTCGTTGTCGTTGAGATACAGCCCCGTGAGGTGGGTCAAGACTCCCAGCTCGGCACCGATCGTTCCGGTCAATCCATTGGCGGAAAGCCTCAGTTCATCCACGCGGCCTTGTGCATCCGTGGATACACCGTGCCATTCTGAAAGCGGCTCATTGGAGCGCCAGTTGGTGTTGTCCGTCCAGTTCGCGCCGCCGGTGGAGTTGTAGAACACTCTCGCCGCCGCCCGGTCCTGGGCTGGAGCCACCTCAGCCGGGATCATTCCGGTCAACTGATTACTCCAAAGTGACAGCTCCAGAAGCCCTGTCAGGTTCACCAACCAAGATGGGATCTCCCCGGTCAATTCATTACTGTGGAGATACAGCCTCTGGAGGTTGGTCAAGTCCCCCAGCTCCTCCGGGATCGGCCCGCTCAAGTTATTCCGGTTGAGATATAGGATCTCGAGGTTGGTCAAGTCCCCCAGTTCGGCCGGAATCTCCCCGCTCAACTTATTCTGGGCGAGATCCAGATCAAAGAGGTTGGTCAAGTCCCCCAGCTCGGCCGGGATCTCTCCGCTCAACTTATTACCCCAGAGAAACAGGCTCCAGAGGCTGGCCAAGTCTCCCAGCTCGGCCGGGATCTCCCCGCTCAAGTTATTCCGGGCGAGATCCAGGACCAGGAGGCTGGTCAGGTCCCCCAGCTCCGCCGGGATCTCCCCGCTCAACTCAGTACCCCAGAGATACAGGTACTGGAGGCTGGTCAGATCTCCCAGCTCGGCCGGGATCTCCCCGCTCAATCCATTCTGGGCGAGATACAGGTTCTGGAGGTTGGTCAGGTCCCCCAGCTCGGCCGGAATCTCCCCGCTCAAGTTATTGTTCTGGAGATCCAGGATCTGGAGGCTGGTCAAGTCCCCCAGCTCGGCCGGGATCTCCCCGCTCAAGTTATTGTTCCGGAGATACAGGATCAGGAGGCTGGTCAGGTCCCCCAGCTCCGCCGGAATCTCCCCGCTCAGGTTATTGTCCCGGAGAAACAGGTTCTGGAGGCTGGTCAGATCCCCCAGCTCGGCCGGGATCTCCCCGCTCAAGTTATTGTTCTGGAGATCCAGAGTCCGGAGGTTGGTCAAGTCCCCCAACTCCGCCGGGATCTCCCCGCTCAATCCATTCTGGGCGAGATACAGGCTCTGGAGGCTGGTCAGGCCCCCCAGCTCGGCCGGGATCTCCCCGCTCAAGTTACTGTCCTCGAGAAACAGGATCTGGAGGCTGGTCAGGCCCCCCAGCTCGGCCGGGATCTCCCCGCTCAAGTTATTCTGCCAGAGATACAGGTTCTGGAGGTTGGTCAAATCTCCCAGATCGGCCGGGATCTCCCCGCTCAAGTTATTGTCGGTGAGATACAGTTCCGTGACGCGCCCGCTCACATCCGTGGTAACACCGTGCCATTGCGAGAGGGCCGCGTTGCTCAACCAGTTGGTGTTGTCCGTCCAGTTCGCGCCGTCCGTCGCGTTGTAGAGCGCCTCCAGCGCCGCCCGGTCCGTCGCCACCGTACCCTGTGCGCGGGCGTTCCCGGCGGCGAGAAGGACCGCCGACAAGACGGCGAGAAGGACAAGGAGGGTCCGAACGCACCCTAAACATGTGGCGGGAAATGTGCTAGGGCGATGCTGTTTTAGGGGTGCCGGGGTGCTGCTCTCTGTTCTGCTCCGTCGTGCCATCCGAGACTCGCCCTGTGGTTTTTTGCTCGCGATAACTGGAATTATCGCGAGCAAAAATGCGCGGTCTTTTTCGACGGAACGGGAGGCCGCCCGATGCTGATTGCCGAGACGCCATGCGATGTCGAGCGTGTGACCGGCGTGGCACACGCCGCGGAGGTGGTGGACTCCCTGGCCGCTTACTTCGACGCGGCCCGGGGGGCGTTCAGCCACAACACCGAACGCGCGTTGAAAGCCGACGTGGAGATATTCGCAGCCTGGTGCCGACAACATCTCCGGGCGGCGTTGCCCGCCAGCGTCCCTACCGTGGTCGCGTTCATCGACGACATGGCGCGCGTCAAGACTCCGGCGACGGTGCGCCGCTACGTGTCCAGCATCGCCACCGTGCACAAGGCGCTACGGCAGACGAACCCGCTGGACAGCGCCGCCGTCCGGTTCGCCCTGCAACGGATGCACCGGCGCCGGGGGCGTCGGCAGGCGCAAGTCCAGGGACTGACCTGGCCGATGCGAAACCGACTGCTGGAGGCGGCCGGAGACCGGTTGATCGACGCCCGGAACCGCGCGCTCCTGGCGATGGGCTACGACACGCTGCTGCGGCGCTCCGAGCTGGTTTCGCTGGACGTGTCTGATGTACTGGAGGAAATCGACGGAACGGCGACGCTGCTCGTGCGCTCAGGCAAGACCGACGCGGAGGGGCGAGGCGCGACGCTCTACCTGGCGCGCGACACCGTGCAGCTCGTCAAGACGTGGCTCGAACGGGGCGGCGTCGACGGAGGGCGGGTGTTCCGCTCCGTGCGCAAAGATCGCACGGTCGGCGAGCAGCTCGACGCGAGCCAGGTGCCGCGCATCTACAAGCGGATGGCGCGCCACGCCGGGCTTCCCGACGACATCGTCGACGCGCTGGCCGGGCACAGCACGCGCGTCGGGCCGGTGCAGGACATGATCGCCTGTGGCATCGAGTTGCCGGCCATCCTGCAGTCGGGTCGGTGGAAGACGACGCGCATGGTCCACCGCTACGGGGAACGGTTGCTGGCGCGGCGCAGCGGCGCCGCCCAGCTGGCCGAGCGGCAGCAGCGCTGAACAGGCCCCACCCTGGAGGCGACGGGTCGTGACGCTGGCGCGCACGTCAGGGGTAGAGGTTCGCCCGCGCCGTCCCCAGCGGCGCCCTCACATCTCTGGGACGTTATCGCGAGCAAAAAGTCGACATTGTTGCTACATGTCCCGCGATGGGCGCGGCGCACTCCGCCGGTTGTTCCGTCGGCAGACGCAACCCTGTTCCGACAGAACCGCCGTGATTTCAGCGGTTTATTACTGAAAGTGATGGCGAATGCGGGTCACGGTGTGATACGCTCGCGCCGTACCGACTTGGCGCGGAACTGTTTTTTGTGCGCGATAATTCCAGTTATCGCGAGTAAAACGCCTCGATGTGATCGCGTTTCCCGACGCTTCAGGTCACAGCATGTCAGCGCCAACCGGTGCTCCCTATTTCCCCGTCGTGGCGGCCTCCCGTCGTTGATCACGATGGTGGTCTCGCCGCCATCGGTGAGGCGTCCGTCGCCGCCGGTGACTCGCCCCACCCGTCGACCATCGAGATCCCTCGTGACGTCGCGCCCGTGGCGCGCATCGCGCGACCGGCCTCTGCGCCGACCCAGCAGGCACGCCGCCGCACCTCCGGCGCGGACGGTCGGGCACGCCCGGGCAGTGCGCGCGCGCGGTCTGCCCGCGCCGCCGTCGCAGCGCCCTCCGCGGGTGGGCGGCAGATGCCATCCCTGCCGTTCATCACGTGGAGGCCATGCTACCGACGCGCCGGGAGGATGGGTATACGAGAACATCGCGGGTGGTTATGAGGGGGAACACCCCATGGTGTTGGCCGTTCCGTTCGCCGGTCCTGTGCCCGGTCTCGGGAGCCCGCCACGGCGCCGGCGCCCCCGCTCAGCGGATCGACAGCAGGTACGCGCGCAGGGTCACGCGCCGCTCCACGCCGAGCTTGGCGCGGATGTTGTTGCGGTGAAAGTCGATCGTGCTCGGCGCCCGCGACAGCGTGGCGGCGATGTCCTTCGTGGTCAGGCCGCGCATCACCAGATGCGCGACGTCGGCTTCGGTCGCGGTCAAGGCCTGGAACACGCGCGCCATCCTCGATGACAGCGACGAGGTGAGGGTCGTGAGGTTGGTCTCGATCAGGCTCACGTACTCCACGGCCGCGCGGTCGCGCTCCACCAGCCGCGCGAGCTTCGCCACATGCGGCATCACCAGCGTATTGATCTGTTGCAGCATCTGCTCGTTGCGCGCCTCGTGGGACTTCTCGACATTGCCGAGCAGCACGCGCAGCGCCGTGTTGGCGTCCTGCAGTTCGCTGGTGCGTTCGACCACCTGCCGTGCGGTCTGGTCGAGCGAGTGCTGCAGGGCGGTTTCGAGCCGGCGGCGTTCGGCGATCTCGACCAGCGACCGCAGGTTCGCCTCGACCACGCCGGCGAACGCCTGCAGCCCCTCGCGGAACAGCAGCGCGTGGTCGTTGCGCTCGCGGTCGAGCACGCAGATCGTGCCGAACACCTCGCCGCTGGGCCATTTCAGGGGATAGCCGATGTAGAAGCGCATCCCGTAGGCCAGATCCTCGTTGGCCGCCCAGACCGGGTCGCGGGTCGCGTCCTCGACCACCAGCTCGCCGTCGTTTTCAAACACGCCCTGGCAATAGAGCGATGCGTTCAGATCGTACTCGCGCCCGACATCGTAGGGGTTGCCCTCGGTGCGGCTACTCACCAGGACCGTGTGTTTCGGACGCTCGGTTTGCATGATCAGGCTCGCCGGCACCCGGGCGAGCCGTGCCGTCAGGTCGACCACGCGCTGCCACTCGGCCAGCGTCTCGGGCGAGATCTTGGGCAGCACGGTCTTCACGGCCGCAGTTCCGATAACCACCGCCGCCGGGCGGTGTGCGAAGGGACCGGGGTCCGCCGCGCCCGCTCGGGCGGCCTCCCCCGGGGGCGGGGCCGCGGGGCCCGGCCCGGGCCCGCGCCAACAGCAGCGCAGAAGCGCTGCAGCCGCTGCCCGCGGGTGGCCCGGCGCCTGCAGCGCGCCGGGACCGATCGGGGACCGGGACGCCTCGTTAACGGCATACGAACTCGTGCCTCGGCCTGTACACAGGGGGAGTCCATGCCTTCGCATGATCGAGGGGCATCTGGGAAGAATACCTGAATCGATATGGGGCACTGCCCCATATTGTTCGGGACGTGGCGGCGGCCTTTCGCGGGGGCCGGGCACCGCGCGGCCAGGGCCCACGGGTCGGGCAATTGCCGCAGGCGCGGCACACGTTCGTCGATGGGATGGTAGACCTCGAAGTACTTTCGTTCCAGGTCTTCGCGGCGCTGTCCCCGGTAGTAGAGCCCGACGAAGAGCACCCGGAGGTCGTCCTTCGGGCCTTCCGCCGACCAGGAACGCATTGCTCGTCAGGCCGCAGGCCTCGTCAATCAGGGCCGTGGTGGTTGGCCAATGGACATCGTCGAGCCTGGCCTCGTGCAACGAGGCCAGGATGCGCTCGAATGCGTCGTGGCCACTCATGGCGATGTCTTCCTTCAGGTGCCCGTGTCGGCCCGGGCCCTGGAGATGCTGGTTGAGGGCCGAGCACACTCGATCGGCTCGGAGTGGGTATTCCCATCTCCAGGCAGATGGGTCCTATCGGGTTTCGATTTTAGCGACTTGCTTCGCGAACTGGCGTTCGAGTTCCTGGTGCCTGACGGCACCGAACCGAAGGTGCCAGCGTACGGCGCACAGAATCAGCATCGCATCCGGTCTGGGGTAGCGCGTCATCCGTTTCAACGGTATTGTCAAGTTCCCCATGTCTGGCGGCAGCCGTTTTTAAGCGGCCTTTTGAAAAGAACCCTTTAATCGCTGGCGCTAGACAGATGACACAGAAAACGATGTGGTCTATGGAGAACACGCCCTCCCGCTTCATCCGAACAACGTGGCTGCTTTCAGCCGTAACGGAATTGAAACTCCAAGTAGTTAATGCCAGTATCCGCCGCATATCAGTAAGTGAGAGCGCTTCCCTGGCAGAATACACCCGCAAGAGAAACGTGTTTGCGCGTCATGCCGGAGAGAACTCATTCTACTTCCAGCGGGCTAAGCAACTTGCAGACAAAACGGTGGTCGAGGTCTATGTCTTGCAGACGTCGAGCGTGTGGGCCAGTGGCGTGCGCCAAACGCGCCCTGCGGAGTGCACGGACGGATGGCCTCGGCGGACGCGCCGGGTTGGCATTCCCTGCCGCTCCGTGGCCGCACGGGCTGTCCAGGGCCACATCTGCCTCAGATTGTTAGCGCAATGGTTCCCGCTTTAGAACGGAGGCCGCGCCCGCATGGTCGACCAGGCAACCTTCGGCTCAAGTGCCGGCGCATATCCGCCGACCACGCCGACCGGCTAAACGCATTTCTCGGCGAGACCCTTCAAGCATTCCCAACGCGGCGGGTCGCTGCACGATTTCCTCGGTCAGGTCGTCAACGGTGGTCAGTTCATTGAGTGATCGATCGAACGCCATCTCTTGTACCTCAACCTGTTAATTGGTCGAACAGGTTGCCAAATAATCCCCTAACGAATGCGAGGGAATCATCGTCATCTGCGAGGAGCTGACGAACCGCCTTCTCGTAGTCCTGCTTTCTTTGAAAGCCCAGGGCCATCGAAATATCAACCAACGCACTCGATTCTCGCACCGGACATTTTGTCAGGACTGTCTCCCAGTCACCGTTCGCGATGGCAGCATCAAGGGTTTTCTTTCGTGTCTCCAGAATAGCGTTCGCGTTGTTCTGAAGAGTTACCGGTTCGCCGACAAGAAGAATGTCATCGTTCGGAAGTTGCTCAGTTATCAGCTTCCGAACCGATTTCTTAGCCACTTTTCGACTAAGGCGTTCGGTATTGTCGGTAATGGAAGCAACTCCCGCCGCTAGTGCCTTTTCGATCACAGTAGAAGCGTCATCACCCCTAATGCTAGCCATACGATTTGCAATCCACTCGATAATTCTTGGATGAAAGTAGATGGCCTCAACCGAGTAGAAGGGGAGTGCGTACACTCCTCTGGCTCTCTTCTCTTCAATTTGGTTCGGCGCATACCCATCCCCATCGGTGATCCCAAAGGCGCGAAGCCAATGAAAGCATTCGCCCGCTCGCACACCCGATACTGCGCGCTCGACATCATGGCAACTACCTTTTGGAACCACTGAAACCATTGGAAAGATCAGGCTGTACAGCAGCTTATCCAAGCTGCTCTCGGTGCCCTCCACAAACAAGATGTTGCGCCTTCCGCCGAGTAGGTCCCGCTTTAGTAGATCGTCAATGGGTGCATCGGTCGGAAGTTCGTCTGCGTCCCAACTCTCAACATTCTGACCGTTGAAATGGCACGACCGCAGAAGCAGGATTCGCGCGTTAGGTATCTCTAGGGGTAAGTCGTGGTCATGTGTTGATATGACGAAGCCGCAGTCCGAACGACGTTCGAACAGTTGGCTGAGCAGCGGTGATATTATGGAACGATGTAAATGCCGTTCTGGTTCGTCGATTATTAGGAGCGTGCCACTTGGTGCGGTCAATACGTTTCCAGCTATCAGCAACGCGTTTCTCTCGCCATCCGATAGTTCTGCCGCGCTATATTCCGGTCCGCTGTCCTTTCGTGCCATTACGCGCTCATTCCGGCGGATGCTAATCGTAATTGGGATAGTTGACTGCAGAAGTAGTTCATTGATGATGGTGATCGGTGCTTCCTTTTTTGAGGCTTCAGCAGCAGCCTTCATGTCGTCAGCGTCAACCAAAGCGGCAATTTCCCTCGCACGAACGTTTTCTGTGTCGATGAGTTCGTAGATAGTCATGCTAGCGCGCTGTGCGGCATAGTCATCTCGATATCGTGATTGCTTTTGTTGATCTCTGCTTTGGATATTCTGTTCAGTTTGCAGTTTGTTCGCAGGTGTCATGTCGAGCGCGTCAGTATTCATCCACGTTTGCCGATGCGCGGCGATCGTTTTCGATTTCCCTAGGTTGTTCTTGGCAAATTGAAACATCAAGCTCGACTTGCCTGTTCCGTTTGCACCCAAAACAAACAACACCTGTCCGGCTTCCAACTGGAATGTCCGCAGGTCCGAGTTCTGGGTGGGAAAATGAAGACTAAAAGTCACAGCCATTTCGGGACTGACCGTCTTTCATAGTGCGGACGTGTTCGATCTCCACGTTCACTGACGCCAAGGTCTCGATCTGGTGTTCGATGGTCGTCCACAGCCAGTGCATCGCCGCCCAACTCCCGCCGCAGATACCGAGCGAGGAACGCGTCACGATCCGGCTGATCGGCGGAGGACTCCCACGCCGCCCCGACATTGTAGCCGAGCGACAGCCTTGGCAGGAGCTCGTGAGCGAATGCCACAAGGAACGATGGGTCAACACCGTCGCTCGAGAACCCGTGGTCGCCGGTCGGAAGCGACAGTCCGCCCAAGAGGGCCAGCTCGGGCCGCCAACCATCCGCGCGCTCGATGAGATTGATCTTTGCGCCAAGCTCGCTGTCGCCCGCGCCGCGACGTCCCGATCCGCCCACGATGCCGGCGTGGCCGATGCGGAGCTGCAGCCGCCCGCCGAGACCGATCCGGAATAAGGTGCCGGGCATCGCATAGCCGTCCACGTCGCCGTCGCGGGCGAACAGGTATCCCGTCTCTACCTGCAGCAGGCCCCGCGGCACAACCGCAGCCGACTCGGTCTGATCCGGACGATCGGTCACCATGTCCGGCGACTGCGCGCGCGCGACGCCGGTCCCCACCGGCACTATCAGCACGAGGAGCAAGGCTCTCATGACTCGACCCACGCCTCGCGCTCGGGCCGGTCCAGACGGAGCGCGTGCGCGAGAGCGGCTCTCGACCGCGACAGCTTGGGGATTGGATACGGCGATTTCGCTCAAGTTGTCAATGCTGGTCTTGACATATAGGGGTGTCAATGGAGGATGTCCATTAGTCCGTAGAAAGTAGCGACTCTCCTGCCCCGAGCTTTGGTAGGTTCGGGGTGGATGTTGTGCAAAAGAAAGGAGAGTCGCTATGCCGCAGAGATATCAGATTCATCGGCAGAAAGCCATTCAGAAGTTCCGCCACCTGGTCGCGGAACAGAACCCAACGATTCAAATGGTAATTATATACTTGACGGATTTATCCATCTATGCTAAGATTCTTTTATGCTCTTAGTTTTCTCTTTGCTTTCAACGGCTTCTGAGTTTTCAGACACCAGTATATCCACTTCCTTCATCGCCCTTTTCCCGATTATGGCCTCCATTAGATCATGGTCGGGCAGGCGGAGCATTTTGGGCGGTGATTTTCGTTTCTTAGGAGAGTGACTCATGCGTGTAAACCTCATATCCATGATTGACCGTTTCAGTTGCGAAGAAAAATGCAAAAGAACTTTGGAGGGCCTTCGCTGGCCGAGCGGAGTAGCCTGCGTCCGGTGCGGGGACATGGACGTGGCGGAGCTCCCCCAAAAGCACAAATGGCTGTGCCGGGGTTGCCAGTACAAATTCACAGTGACTTCCGGGACCATCATGCACGATTCCCACCTGAAGCTCCGCAAGTGGTTCCTTGCCATCTACCTGATGTGTGAGTCGAAGAAAGGTATGTCGGCCCATCAGCTTCATCGCACCCTGGGGGTCTCCTACAAGACATCCTGGTATCTGTGCCACCGCATCAGAGAGGCTATGGGCAACGATCCGCTTGAGGGGCCTACGCTGTTCGGAATAGTTGAGGTGGACGAAACTATGGTCGGTGGCCGCGCAAAAGGCAAGGGCCGCGCCTACAAGGGAAACAAGACTTGGGTTGCCGGAGCGATCCAGCGCGGCGGCAAGGTTCGGGTCGAGCGCATACCGAACGTGCGCCGCAAAACTCTCCATGCCTTCATCTCCCGCGCGGTGAAGGATGAGGCCGAAGCCATCTACACCGATGAGTTGAAGTCCTATCTGGGAATTGAGGATCACGACACGCGCCACGAGACAGTAAACCACTCTGCGGAGCAGTGGGTTGTAGGGGACGTTCACACGAACGTGATCGAGGGCGTGTGGAGCCTCTTCAAGCAGTCGATTGTGGGCACGTTCCATAAAATGAGCGTGAAGCATCTGGACCGCTACCTGGAGGAACTGGAGTGGCGTTTCAACAACCGCGAGAATCCCCATATGTTCCGTGACACGCTCCAGCGGATCGTAGGCACCTCTCCGATGCCCTACAGTGACCTGATAGCGGCGTGACACTCATGGTCGTTTTCCTCCCCGTACTTGGAAGCTATCTGGATTCTTAATCTTGCGGATATCGTCCTGAATGCCAGCGACTGCATCGCAGGTGGCTTCCATATCGGAGATCAACTTCCCGATGTCGGTCCCCGCGACCTCTGCGTATATTTTTCGGACATACTCGAAGTCAATATTACAGTCCCGCAGTGCGTCGAGAACGAGCATCAGGGAATCTTTCGATTTCCTGGCCTGCGACTGAAGGCAGGCG
This sequence comes from Terriglobia bacterium, assembly GCA_965218055.1. Classification (GTDB taxonomy): domain Bacteria; phylum Acidobacteriota; class Terriglobia; order JAJPHL01; family JAPKYU01; genus CBDBKE01. The sequence goes on along the minus strand of CBDCKA010000002.1, from coordinate 1,884,938 downwards.
AGGCTCTTCTTGGTTTCCAGCTCAGAGACTAGCAGATCACCGAGCAAGCGTTTCTGTTCTTCGTTTGACATGATGTAGCAAACCCCTTAGCAGGGTGCTGAAAAAGGGCCAAAAAATTCAGTAGCGTTTATCCTGTGGGAATTTTCTTTGAGCCGTTCGGTTCGTAGTGAACCTCGCTATTGGCTCTTTGGGGCCTTGTCTTTTGCCTTTCCCAGCCCTTTTTCGTCCTTTGGACACACTCCTCCTCAGGCGGCCCCTGGGCCCACTACCCGCGGCGGGACGGCCCCGATCACCAAGTTGCGAATCCGGACCAGGTTGAAGGCGGCAGCCGTAAAGGTGAAGATCCAGCCGACGCGCTCCAGGCCCCGATGCCGCAGCTTCCGCAGCAACCCGACCGTCTTCATCCATCCGAAACTCTCTTCCACCTTCTTCCGCGCTCTCTGGCTGATCTGGTAACCCGGGTGCCGTGTGGTCCGGCTGTCGATGGCACTGCGCCGCCGTTCCTGGTTCTGCGCCACGTGCGGCGTGGCCTTCCGTTCCCGCAACTGCTGCACCATCGCTTCGGCGTCGTAGTTCTTGTCGGCACCCACCGTCACCTGCTTCGGGCCCGGAATGTCGTCCACCATCTCCACGGCCGCTTCCCGCTCGGCGGTGCCGGTGGCCTGGGTCAGCCGCACATTCACCACCAGCCCGTTGCGGTTCTCCATCAGCACGTGCCCGGCGTAGCTCAGCTTGGCCTCCTTGCCTTTGCCCTTCCGGGCCAGCCGAGCGTCCGGGTCTGTCGTCGACTGGTGCGTTTCGTTGGTCCGCTTCTCTTTGTGGAAGTCCACCGTGGGATTGCCCGGATCCTCCGGCGGCGGCCCCTCCGGCGCGTCCTTCCTCTGAAAGCTCTTCTGGCTCGCCCACGCCTCCAGCAGCGTCCCGTCCACCGTGAAGTGCTCCTCCGACAGCAACTCCTGCTCGCCCGCCTCGCGCAACACCTCGTCAAAGAATGCCTCGGCAACGGCCCCCTCCAGCAGCCGGTCCCGGTTCTTGCTGAACACCGTCGGCACCCACACCGCGTCATCCATGTTCAGTCCCACAAACCACCGGAACAGGAGGTTGTAATCGAGTTGCTCCAGCAGCATCCGTTCGCTGCGGATGGTGTAGAGCACCTGCAGCAGCAAGGCCCGCAGCAGCTTCTCCGGGGCGATCGAGGGGCGACCGATGTCAGCATACATCCGCTCGAACCGCGGCGAAAGCCGTTGCAGTGCTTGGTCGGTCATGCGGCGTATCGGCCGCAACGGATGATCCTGGGGCACCCGTTGCTCGGGGCTCAGGTAGCTGAACATCGCGTCTTGGTGCAGATCGTGTCCTCGCATAATGAGAACAATTATACTCATTATATTTTGTTCGTAAGAGGTCGCCCAGGGACTTTTTCAGCATCCTGTTAGGTCACCAATTCGGAATTGTTCTCAACCTTGACTAGTTCCATCATTCACCTTGCCACGCTTGGTCATCCCTGGCGGGGCTTTCCCCTAGCTTGCCCCCCCAATGGTGCTTCTTGTCCCTCTTAACTCGGCGAGCCTCCCACCAAAACTCTATTCCAGCTTTCCACCTTCCGAAAAAGAATCCAAAGCCTTGAGGGGTTCCGTCAGGCCACCTCGGGAATAACTTGTCTCGCACACGGATCGTAAACTCTGGCGAGAATGCTAGGTATGCGAGTACTCCAATAACAAAGGCCCGCATTCCCCAAGGGAACCACTCGCCGCTATTCATCCAGTAGTCCCAATTCATGGCTTTACTCCATTCCAGCCAAGTCCTAAGATCGTCCGGCAATCCGCCGAGCCCAGCAATGGTGAACGAAACACAGATTGCCTTCTTGAAGCACCCTCGCATCCCGCTATGCTAACTCCTTTATTGCTATCCGTAAAGGGGATAATTACCGGGCGGAGCGGTGCGCACGAACACGGCACTCAAGCGATGCGTCAGGCGGCGCGACGGCCGCGGAGGAGTGTCTGTCATCGATCAGACCACGTGATGTGCGTCCACATTTATGTATACATATGAAATTAGGATGCGACTGAAAGCGCCGGGACGATTCGAGGAGCCCTCGGACAATAACCCATTTTTGCTAGAGAAAGTTACGTGGACGCGCATGGGACGTCACGGGAAGCCGTCGGAAACCGAACGATGGTGGATGCCGGGCGCGCCATTTCTTTCCAGAATCTGCGCATTACCTTGCTCGTCGACCAATTCTTGGCCAATTCTCGCCTGTCCATTGCGAATTGATATGTTGAGCGATTCTGCCCCAGTGAGGCGAGTGCACACTGGCGGAGTACCCTCGGTAGCAGCGAAACAATCAGATCAGACAACCGCTCCGCGTTGACAAACTCAAACAGCGAATGGTTTCGTAGGAAGTGCCCGCCTGCCGATGTCCGCCGGTTACCACAGGGAGCACCAGTCTTTGGAGAATCAGGCAGCCATTGGGGTGTGATAGAGGCCTCTGCAGTGGCGTTGCCATCCATAGGAATGGAGCCTGGCGACTGGTCGTGGTATAGGCGTGACTGGATCAGGCGTTCTCCCTTCCAGTCCAGTGTGCGAGCGATACGCATTGAAATATGTCCTGAAATCGAGCAGCTTGTTCCCCAGGTCCGCCGTCGTCCAGAACAACGTGCGATCCAAATACTCGCGTCGAATCGTGCCGATCAGCCGTTCCACAAAGGAATGGGACAGGGGAACATAGGGGACGGTTTTGATTTCGGTCACTTCCAGGATCCGCAGATTGGCTTGCCACTGCCCAAACCGATACAGGGGATCATGGTCGGAGCTGAGGTAGTTGGGCATACAGGGTTGCCATCGAATGGCGCGGTTGAACATGCGGCAAAGTGCCACGCCATTGACAGTTCCGGCGTGGACGCCGAACCCAATGATCCGGCGGGTGTATTGATCCATGACGACCAAGACCCAGTGGGTCCGCAACGTGGCCGATTCGCACCGGAACAGATCTATACTCCAGAGGCTGTCCTTCATGTGGCCAATGAGGGTCAGCCAGGATGGACCACCGGAGTTGTTAGCCGGCCGATAGTGGCTGGCGAGAATCCTTCGAACAACGTCTTTGTCGATGGGGATGTCGAAAGCCAAGGCAATCTGTTGAGCAATTCGCGGACAACCTCAGGCGGGATTGCGTTGCTTCATCTGGACGACGGCTTCAATGAGTTCTTTGTTGGGCCCCTTTGGTCCGGGCTTACCTCTGTACTTGGAGGAGAAGAGCAGGCGATATTTTCGATTCCTCATAACCTGGTGGAAGTTCAAGAGAGTCGAAGGTTTCAGCACGATTGCTGAGCGGATCAGGCGGGCGGGGCGGATGAGGAGAGCACACAGGCCGGCGACTAGGCGATCTGAAGTGCGTAGATTAGGTGACCGCTGTCGCGAACGATTGAGGATCAGGAGTTGTTGCTTGGCGAGAACGGACTCGGCGATCACAGAGCGAATGCCACCCGGACCCAAGAACCGGGTAAGAGTAGCCATGACATGGACTAAAAGGATAACGAGATTGCGCATCTCAGCATCTTAGCAAGAACCGCTAAACCCAGGAATTAGGCCGCAAACTAGCAATTCGCCAGGGACAGGATCGAGGTAACGGTGACGTTCAGCGAAACGGTGAAGGTGGAGTGGAGGCCATCAAGCGCTGACTAGATCGCGCTCGACAACAAGCTGCGCAGCCAGTAGAGCATGACCGTGACAGCAACTACCGTCAAGAAACCGTCAGAAAATTCGCCCATCAAGCGGGCTAGGCGTAGGCGTTGCGAGCGAAAGCAGACGCCCCAAAACCGTGTAAGAGCGACGAAAGCAAGGAGTTGGTAGAAAACCGTGGAAGACGCCCGGCTGCCGACCGAGCAGGGTCGCTCGTGGCGGATTTGGCCCACAGCGGAACGCCCGCTACTGATGTTGGCGATCACGCACAATGTTGAAGTCCGCGATGCCACCTCGTTGGAGAATCAAGGCACGCCGGGACTTGGCGTACACTTGACGATCTGCATGGTACACGGTGCGACTGTTGAGAGCCGCCACTTCCTTGGCGCGGGCCGTGAACTGCGGCCAAAGGGGATTTTCGAGAACGCCAATGACGGCGTGCCTCGGACCCAGTGGGAAAGACACCTCAGTTCCAGGAAGGTCGTATCCAATGTGCCCACGCCTGCCATTGTCTTTGAACACAACGGCCACAGGGTGATCGCAGGTTACAAAGTCAGGCGCGTCCGCGTCGGCAATCACCAGCGACCACGAGCGCGAAGCGAGCGTGTCGAAGATGTCACTGAATAAGATGCCAAACTCCTGCTGGATATTCTCCGTGGTACTTATCTCGACCGTGTACTGGTCCTCCCTGACAAACTTCGCCACTTTCTCGAACGGTACGTGCGCGTCCTTGGGGATGAAACCATCTCGCTTAGCTCTCGCCACGTGGCTCTCGTAGATAAGCCGATCTGATGTCAGCATGCTGGCGATGACACGCACTCCATGTCTACGAGCAGCGTTCATTCTGTGCCGACGCCGTAGATTGCGCGTAACAAGTAGCGTCATGAGGGTAACGATGTCGGACAGTTCGTCATCCGTCATAGACCCTTCGCGTTCTTGAAGCCGACGGATGGTCGAAATCGCCTTTCCCTCAAAGTCGCCCAGAGCTCGTTCCACTGCGTCGGGAGGCAGGCCATGGACGTCGATTCGATTGAAGTCGCGTTTGGCCGCCACGTTCCTCGGCGTCGTCCGGAAGGTCTTCTGCGATTCAAGATCAAAGACGGTGAGCTTGCCGTTTCGCGTGCCGTCGTCAGTGAATCCGGCGAGGTAGCCTTGAGGAACAACATGGTGTTTTCTCGCGACGTTCATGATTAGCCGGAGGTTTCGGCGGGCACATCCAGGTCAGCTTGGTCAGCCGGCCGCACGCCAAGGCGCACATGACCGCCATGCGAGGCGGCTTCGCGATAACGGCATCCGCGACGCATGTCGACGTGCTTCAACAAGTCAGATTACCACATGGATCGAGAATCATGGCGCGCAGTGGCCCGCTCGTTGACGGATCCGCATTGCTGACGGCCGATGGCAGCCTCGCTGCTGGCTTCGTCGACGGCCATCTGCGAAACAGTCGAACAACCCGAACAGCGGCGCCCTGCCCGTGTCGCCGTCGGATGCGGTCGAATGAAACGCCGGGCGGTCCGTTCGCGACGCCCCACGGGGTCAGCGGTAGCACGCAGCAGGTCGCCGGTTCGAGTTGTTCGACGGAAAGATCGTCGCTCGAACTGCCCGTGGAGGGTAGCGACCAGATTACTGTTGCAATACAACATAAGGACGGTCGGGTCTTCTGGTCAGCCTGGGACGATCTTGCGAGTCTCGATGAAGTGAGGTGACCCCTAGTTCTTCGGGATCAGGATTTGCAGCACCTGCTTTCGGTTCAGATGCGAGTGCGCAAACTGGTTGCGGTAACTCCGCAAGCAACCGTAGCAGCTTGAGTCGCAGCCACAATTGCCCCAAACCCGCTCTCGTGCGTTGCGGAGTACCTCATCGAAGACACTCTCCCGCTCCAGTTGCGCCACCAGCCCGGCGCCACCAGGCACGTTGTCGTAAAGCACGATAGCAGACTCACCCGGATTGTCGCCGCCGGTAATCGTCACATTCAAGTCCGTATCCGGGACATCTAACGTCTCTGCCGCGCCGAGCAGGACGGCGTAGGCGACGGAATAGGCATCCCACTCGCCGCACAGTTGCGGAAACTGCAAGCGCACCACATCCGTGGCCAGTTCGTGACCAAGCGAGAACTGTTCCAGGGCACCTTTGCATTCGGAATCCGAGGGTGACCTGTGCCCGCCTTGCGGTCCTGTCATATGGGCACCGCAGGAACGGCATATATAGAAGCCTTCCCTGTTCCTGCCCTCGCAGAGGATGACCAGGGTTCCTGGCAAGGCTTTGGTCACTTGCACGCCGAGGATAGTCTTCGTTTCAGGTTGGACGTCCTTTCCGAAACCGTAGAAAAACGGCCGCGTCGTATACAGTCGCCGCGCTCGCCCATGCGGCTCCGTAGGTTGCTTGAACAGCGGCGTTACGAAACCGAACACCGGAATAAGATATTTCCGTCCGCTGGGCGATGCGGACGGATCACCTTCATTCCATTGCGTGAAATTGCGCGCGTCATTGTATTGATAATGTCGGACAGGCCATGCCTTGCCAGCCACCCACTTCACGCCGCAGGATTCCCACTCCAGTTTGTTGGCTACCACCTTACAGCCGGGTGCGTATTCGGCGATGGCCTGGGACAAGTCTCGCTGGAGCGCAACGCCAGTCGGATTACCGTCTCTGGAACGAGTATCGAGTTCGACGACATCCACCGGAAACCCGTACTTCGGGATGACGGCTTTACGAGAAAGGAAATTCAGGGTTCGTTCTTCGGCGATGGTCTTCATGCGCCTGCCAATACGGCTAACGTAGCTATCCTTGCCTTGCTCGAAGTACTGCTTTCTGAGCACTTGCATGTCGCTATAATCCGCGCATACTTCTGATTCCACATAGGCGAAGCGACTCTGCGGCCCCGCGATGTTGTCGATCCAGGCATCATCCTCAAGTCTTGCTCGGCCGTGCATGTTCTCCGGCACGATTTGGCGCAGCGAGTCCGTCAACTCGCTGTTACCCTCACAAAACGCCTTCAGATCGGACGCTGCGCGGGGGCTCGACCAGCCTCCAACAAAGTTTTCCACTTTGTTGAAGCGTACTCTGTTTTCTCTGAAGAACGCGGACAGGGTAGTGGCAACCATATGCCGCAAGATGATCTTTTCGTTCGTCATCCGCAGGCGCGGCGGATGCACCGTGCCGCCAACCAGCCGATTGAGCGGATCTTCGTAGTGATACAGGTCATGCGGATTACGGCGGCAGTAGGTCAGCGCCAAGCCGGGAGTCTCTCGTCGCCCGGCCCGCCCGACGCGCTGGGTGTAGTTGAACGGCTCCGGCGGCACATTGCGGAGAAACACGACTTCCAGATCGCCCAGGTCAACGCCGACCTCGAACGTGGTAGAGGAGCTGAGAAGATGGATGCCGCCATGCTTGAACTTATCCTGCCTTTGGCGCGCCTCGTCGCTGTCAATCTGCGCGGTATGCTCTTCCGCGCTCAGCGCGGGGGGCAAGTCGGTGCTTTCGTAGAGGATTCGATAGTGGTTCTCCTTGAGGCGCTCCTGGTCTGCGCGCGACAGGGTCCCAGGGCAACGATTCCGAGGACAGACACCTCGAATGTTGTGGGTGCTCAAGGTCGCGCAGGTGTCGCACTCCCAGACTTCGCCAGGCCCGGCAAGCTTGGTCCGCAGCCAGCGCGGGTCGAGTCGAAATGTCCCGTTCGCCGTTCCGGGCGAAAGGATGGGGGCGTCGGCACGATTCCGCAACGCGTGCCATACATCCTCCATGAGCTTTGTCGATGCCGATTGCTTCTGGTCGTCGGACAGGCCGCTGTCCACGAGCAGCCAGCGAAGGAAATGTCTCACGACCGCAGATTGGGGGGCGCCCCATTGGGAGACGTTCTGTCGTTCGCCCGGCGGCCCGATGCCGTAAGCCCGCTGCGGCCAAGGCGATATATCGCTCCATGCCGGCGTTCCGGCGCCTTCCGGCAGACTCATGGCGCGGCGCGGGCGCAACTCGTCCAGAAGGTACCCGATCAGGCGACGCGCTTCGTCATCCGTGAAGTTCCATGGCGGCTGTCGCATGGCTTCCGGCAAGCTCAAATCGTCGGGAATCCCGACGAAGCACTTGACCAAGCCAACTCCGCTCAAGGATAGCCTTTTCTCGTCCGTCAGTGCCTCGCGCAGGATCGACGCCAGCACCTGTCGGTCTTTGTGTTCCCTGGTATCCGCCTTGCTGAACAGGCCGGCCTGCTCCCACTGCCTGAGCAAACGGTTTCTGAGATCGTCGATGGACAGGCCTTCCGCGTCGACTTTTCCCGATTTGATCGCCCGCAGCATGAGATTGCGATCGCGCAGTTTTTCGTAGGAATCCTCGGCGTACCAGGCAAAGAACGCTGCCTCCTGGCGACTGTCGGCGAATGCCAGAACTTTGCGCCTGTCTTGCGGCAGCAGTTCGTGTAGGGCGGTGGCGATAACGGCGTTGGGTCCGTCCGAACCGTGCACGATCTCCTGTACTGAGTCGCCGATGCCGCCGCGTTGATAACCGCAGGTCTCGCACCGCTTCAGTTGATCGGCATGGTCCTTGTGGGACTCGCACTTCTTCACGCGAACCGCCGCTCCGCAATCGCATGCCGGCGTAGACTTCGAGAGCGCGCCGCAGCGCCTGCACAGCAACTCGTCCCCATCCTCCACCGATAGGTAGTAGTCCACGCCGAAGTTGGGCTGGCTGGGGTCGCGGACGGCCTCTTTCAGCTTTCCGTCCCGCTCCCGGCCAACGTAGTAGTGCTGACCGCACTCGTGGCACAGGGCGATTTCCAACGGCTCCGCGCTCCGCCCGTTCCCGCTTTCGCTCTTGCGGTTGAGCACGACAGCATCCGCGTCATCTCTGTGGACGAGAAACGCCCCTTCGAGCGCGCGCAGAAAGGCGTGGTAGCGACGTGGAGGCCCGTCGGCGGCTGTCGGTTGTGATTCTCCGAAAACGATGCTGGGCGGCGAAAAGGGCTCTCCGAAGAGTTCCTTCGCAAACTCGGCAACCACTTGCCTGTCTTCCTCGCTTTCGCCGGAGGAAATGGTCGCGCTGGTGGCGATGCAGCGGAACGGATCTTGCCGTCCGCCGTCGCGCAGACGCTGCTTGAGGCGCCGGATCAGCATGCCCATCTCCATGCCCCTAGCGCCCCGGTACTGGTGCGCCTCGTCGAGCACGATGAACCGCCAGCGCACGCCCCGGCCCCCGTCGAACAGGGGGCTGTCGTCAGGGCGGATAAGCAGGTATTCCAGCATCGAGTAGTTGGTCAGCAGGATATGGGGTGGTGCCTGCCGCATCTCATCACGGAAGACGAACTCTCCGGACAGACGTTCTTCCGCCCGCGCAGCGGCGTTGCGCCAATTGTCCTTGGCGTTTTCGGGCGTCTGGCCAATGTATTGCCCGAACGTCGGCTCAAACCCCGATGCTGCCTCGCGTAACGCTCCGCAGATGTTGCCAAGGCGCTCGCGCTGGTCGTTGGCGAGCGCGTTCATCGGGTACAGGATCATGGCCCGCACACCCGGCTCTTCGAGTTCTCCTGCGAGATGCTGGCGATACAACTCGAACAGGATCGGGTAAAGAAAACTCTCGGTCTTGCCGCTGGCGGTGCCGGTGGCGACAACGACGTTCCGGCCGTCGATATGCGTGGCGCGGACGGCGCGTTCCTGATGCACATACAACGGGCGGTCGATTAGCGCTGGAAGAAGACCTTCGCACTCGTCCGGGAAACACTCCCGCGCCAATACTCGTGCGCTTAATCCAGTCTTGAAGCCCCGAGCCGATTCGGGATACGGGCCTTTCAGCAGACTCCCTTCTTCTTGCAAGGCGGCTTGGAATGAGGCCCGCAATTCCGGCTCCTTGAAGAAAAAAGAAGTCTTCAAGTAGTTCTCGTAACGTTGGCGAATCTTCTCAGGCCAACACTGTATGTTGCTTGCGTCAGGCATCAATCGACCTCCCGATCGTCTTTATGTTGGCCCGATGCGTGCTCCGCCGGCGTTGGTCAATAGGCATCGACCGGCGCGTCGCGTCAGCTACCGTCAAGCCTGCGGCCCGAATTTCACCGTAGCTGAATCCCTTGCCGTGTTTCCATCCTCCCCCCGCCCGTCTTACGCGAGCAATCGGTTTCTCGCCAGCTTGGGGTGGGGGTCTGACAGTCACGGTGACGGTTTTCGTCACGTCGTCCGTGCCGGAAGCTGTCAGCCTCAGCGTGTAGGTCCTGGTCTTGAAGAGCGCGACCACAAGGCTACCGCTCGATTCGACCGCGCCGATTTCGGGATCGATCACAACGCCACCAGCCTCCACATTCCGGGTCTTCCAGCGCAACGTCGCTTGCTCCCCGGCGCCGACTGTCTCCGGTTCGTGTGTAAAGGAGATGATCTTCGGTGCGGGGTCGGCGGAAATCCGGATGAGCGTCAGTACCGCTCCGCCGCATTCAACGTTGAACGAAGCGTCTTCATTCAGTCGCCGGTCGATCTGCGAGTAGTCGACGAAATCGGCCAGCGGGATCGGGCTGGCGTTTTCTCTCCTTTCGCGGTGATGCGCTCGCTCCAATTCATCGTCGAACCCGACACGAACCGACTTGATTCGTCGCGGCAACCGCAGCAGCATAGTCGCGTTCGCATGGGCGTGCTCGCGAAACTCCTGTCGCGTCATGGCAAGCGACGTATCGCGCCACTCACCGGAGTCGTTCCCATCTCGCTCCATTCGCCACCAAATACGCGGCAGATTCAATACGATGTCAACGCTGTTGGTGTTGGACTCCAGCACACACGATATGTCATCCCCGCTCACATGCGGCTTCACGACGAGATCGCCTCCTTGCGCTTCCGCGTGCGTTAATTCAAGCGGTAGTATTGGGCGAATGGTTGCGCCATCAAAGCGGATGAAGCGCACCTTCGTCGGAGGATGCCCCGTCGAGGAAGGTATGAGAATAGTGTGTTCGGTGTACGGCTCGCCATTTACGCGAATTTCTTTGAGACTACGAAGATATCGAAACTCGCCGCTATCCAACAACTTCGCTTCGGCGTCGTAAACGCGGATGAAAAAACGTCCCTGACGGCCGTTCAAGGCTTCGGCAAGAGTTCGCTTGTTCGGCTTAAAGTTCTCGCCTTTCCAGCCGTTTTCCCCTTCCTCTCCAACCCTCACCCAGGCGATGTTTGGTAAAGATTTCAGATTTGGAACAGCGCCGACAAACAGCTCACCATTCTCGGAATCATCAAAGACACGCCCACCGGCCAGTTCGAAGCCGGATGTGATTGACGCGATTTCATACTCCCGGAAGCCGCCAATGTCTTCTGATGATCCGCTTCCGTCCCGGAAGAAGTAGTGCGCCAAGAAACTTGTATCCGTACAACCTTCCGGCTTGACAGGCACGCGACCCATCCGTTCCCATTTGTTTGGCGTGATAACCACGAAGTGCCCGTTTGTGATGCCGCCGACATTGCGGCCATCGCCGGTCCATTTGTCCCGCAACTTGAAGATCAGGGGTTTGTCATCGAATAATGCGAAATCATCTTGTTCGCCATTCTCGAAAACAATGGTCAGCCAGTCACTGAACAACGAGAGACGGCACTCGCCGTTCACCATGTCCAAAGACTCGCCATAGTGCCGCACTTCCCTAATTTGGCATTCGTCATTCGCAGATAGAACGATCTCCCACTGCCATGAACCGGGAGGCTTGCGGCAAACCAACTCTGGGCGGGAGGCCGGCTGCCGCCGTGGCTTCGATCCTGAGCTTGGGGGCGTCGGAGTCCGCCTCGGTCCTATCTCGCGCGGGGTTTTCGGCTTGTGTTGTTTTTTCTCCCCTCCATCCTTCGTGGCGTCTGGATTCTTATTGAGAACGTTGCCTCCAGGCGATTCGGCCTCCTTCGACGACCCGGACGGCGTTTCCTCCGATCCACCGTAACTCGGAGGAGGCGGTTCGTGTTCAGTGGGGGTCGGGTCATGCCGGTTGCCGCCTGAATCACCGTCGGCTCTGGAGGATTCGCCGTCATTGAGAGGTTGGCCGATGGGCGTTTTGTAAGAAGAGCTATCTTGATCATCTGGTGTTTCGAGATTGTCGTTCTCGGTCTCGGTGTTCAAACGGTCCAATACGGCTGCGCCCGAACGCTCTTCCGACAGCTCAGCCGGGGAATGCGCATTCCGGGAGTTGTTTGCCCACGCCGCACACAGCCGACGCGCCCATGCTTGCACTCTTTGGATTATCTTTCGCAACATGACCAGACCGATTTTTTGTACCAGTCGTTGTGAGAAAGTTTACATCACTGATGGGCCCCGGATTTCTGTACCAAGGTCAGGGTGAGTCTTGCGGGCTTTGCAGGCCCATCGGATCGCGGCGAGCCGCGATCTGATGGGCGAACTCATACGGCGTCCTCTCCCCCAGGGCTCTGTGAGGCCGACTCTCATTGTACTCCCTTCGCCAAGCCTCGATGATCTCCCTGGCATCCCCAAGCGTAGTGAACCAATGTGTGTTCAAGCATTCATCTCGCAGCTCTCACAGCCCGGCCATTGCGGCGATCCTCTATAGGGCGGTGCATTGAGGCCTCTGGGCCCGGATTTCCTTTATGAACTATCGGCGGCAACCTTCTGAATGACTCCAACGTCAGTATTGATGCGGGTTCCAGCATCAACATTGCCTTCCGGAGGTGTACACCGAATGGGTGAGAGCCAAAAACAGGCGTTTCAACTGTCATTCAACCGGTTTCTGCGGGTCACATTTCAGGGATCGCGAATCACTTCCGACGGCGGTCTGATTCTGGTGCGCGAGTTGGACGAACGTTTGGGGTTCGGCGAACTTATCGAACAGCACTTGATCGACTCTCGGGGGAAGAACACCCGGTTGCCCCTCGCTGACTTGCTGCGGCAGTCCATCTACAGCCGCTTGGCAGGATACGAAGACGTCAACGACGCCGAGCGGCTTTCCCAAGATCCGACGTTCCGGCTGATCGGTTCGGAGAAGATCTGGGAACGTGGCGCAGCCCTGACTTCCCGGTTACAGTCGTTCGAGACAGAACTGCTGACGCAAGACGAGAACCTTGCTGGTTTGGCAGCGATCAACCGGGATTTGATCGCCAGGGCGGAAGCTATGGATGCGCCGCGCCGGGTGGTGCTGGACATGGACAGCACCGAGATCCCGGTCTACGGCGAACAGGAGCAGAGCGCCTACAACGGGCATTTCGAGTCGAGTTGCTATCACCCGTTGTTGCTGTTCAGTCGCGAGGGTGACTGTCTGGCGGCCAAGCTGCGACCCGGCAACGTGCACAGCGCCGAGGATTGGGAAGAACTTCTCCTGCCAGAGATCGAACGGCAGCAGAAGCTGGGCAAGGAAGTGGTGTTTCGCGCCGACGCCGCCTTCGCCAAGCCGGAGATCTACGACGCACTGGAGGAGCGGGACGTGAAGTATGCGATTCGCATCCCGGCCAACGACAGTCTGGAGAGGGACATCGCGGAGTTGTTGACGCGGCCAGTGGGGCGACCGAGCCACAAGCCGGTGGTCTGGTACAAGAGCTTTCTCTACCAGGCAGCCAGTTGGAAAAAGGCGCGGCGGGTGGTGGCGAAGGTGGAGTTCCACTTTGGCGAACTGTTCCCTCGCGTGGGGTTCATCGTCACCAATCTGGAGACCGACAGCCGGGCGGTGGTCCGGTTCTACAACAAGCGGGGCACCGCAGAGCAATGGATCAAGAAAGGCAAGCAGGCGGTAAAGATGACCCGGCTGAGTTGCCATCGGTTTCGGTCGAACGAGGTGCGCCTATGGCTGAGCCTGATCGCCTACAACTTGGGAAACCTGTGGCGGCGGCTGGTGCTACCGAAGAGGATCAACAACTGGTCGCTGACGAGTTTGCAGCAGCGGCTGGTGAAAACGGGAGGACGGCTGGTGAAACATGCGCGATATTACTGGCTTTTGCTGGCCGAAGGGCACTTGAGCCGGAGGCTGTTCAGCAGCATGCTGCGAACGATCTCGGCACTGCCGCTGCCAGACGGCTAGCGACCCAGGAGAGAGGGTAATTTTAGGTGCTCAGAAGTGGTCGGGCCGGACAAGTGTCAGCGGCGAGGCAGGCTGGGCAGGCGAAACCCGCACAGCGACTCCGAAGAACAGCCAAAATGTGCCGCACTACGACCTCAAAGAGGCCCGGGCGATTTGCGATTGACACGACAGGGTAAGAGGCATAGGTTTTCGGGTGAAGGGGAAGCTCAAAATGGAAATTCCGGATAAAGACGCTCAAGGCCGCTGGAAGGTCGGGATGTCAAACACCAAATTGAAAATGCGGGTCAAGAAGATGGCAGGCGCCATGTCCGGTGCAATGGCTACCGCCCTGGAGCCCACCGCGGAGGGCGCCAGTGTGGATAGCCTGATTCCGACCGACAAAGGCCGTCTGTTCAAGTACTTGCAGGACGGCTCATACAAGCAATTCGCTAAGGAATCAGCCGCGCACCCCACGCGTGGCCCGCACACGAAGTTTGGCTGGCCGGTCCGGGTGTTCTTGGACCCCAAGCTCGATGCGTCGCTGAGGGCGGGTAGCACCTCCCACCCCGTTGGCTCCGCCTCTGTGAAGGAAATGTACGACGGGAATGGCAAGCTTCAGGGCTGGGCGGTCATGGTAAAAACGCAAGCCGAGAGTGACAGGGGCAAGGGTTGGTTTTGGTACGAGGTCGTCAGCACTACCTCTCGTGCCAATCCGGTGGCGGCTGGTAACGGCGTCCCACTCTGCTTTGGCTGCCATTTTCCAGGCAAGGACTTTGTGCTGAGCGCCTACCCGCTTCAGTAGCAAGAACCGAAGTAGATAGCGTACAACCGTGCCAGCAGGGAACGAGAAATCAGAAACGGCCAAAAAGGAAATCTTGGACAAGGAGAAAGACATGCACACCATTCGAGAACAATCAAGGAACTCTGCTTTTTTCGGCGTGACGGTGGCGGCGCTTTTCTTGCTGCTCGCGGTACCGGTTTTGACAAAAGCTGAAGGCCACACGAAGTCGCTCTACGAGAGGCTCGGCGGCTACGGAGCGATCTCAGCGGTGGTGAACGACTTCGCCGAGAAGCTCTTCACCGATCCGAAGGTCGGACCTTTTTTCAAGGGGATGGGTACGGACACCCGGAAGTCGTTCATCCAGAAGAACATCAATCTTGTCTGTAACGTCACGGGTGGGCCGTGCAAGGTCATCAGCCGAGATGCCAAGACCGTTCACGCAGGACTGGGCATCACAGAGAAAGAGTTCAACGTCGTTGTGAACCACTTGGTGGATACCCTGGACAAATTCAAGGTACCCGCCAAGGAGAAAGAGGAGCTGCTCACGATCATCGGCAAGCTCAAGCCGGACATCGTTGAAGAGAACCCGTCGAAGTGACCTGCCGCCTTGTCACCAGCGTTGCCGGATAGGTCCACACTAACGGGCGAGCGTTTACCAATGTTCTGCCGGCCTGGGTGGTGCGACGTGGATAAGTAAACGCTAACCGACTAGTGGGGATTTGTTCAGCGACACTTGGCCAACTGACTCCGGCTGATACACTTGAAGCCGCTATGGAGCCTGACAGATTAGCGAATCAGTTCGTTGCCAGGTGCGGTATCATGGTCCCCATGCAGCCTAGTTCACGGGAGGATTCATGAATCGCAGAACTTTTGTGGGTAGCGCGCTGGCTGGCGTCGCCGTCCTCGGGACTTCGGCTCGGGCGAGCAAGCTCGAAGCGGGCGACATTCCGACCAGAGTCTTTGGCAAAACCGGCGAAAAGCTCACCATCGTCGGCCAGGCCGGGGGACGTTTCCCGCTGATCTCGTTCGAGGAGGCCAAGCAAGTCACTCTGCGAGCCCACAAGTTGGGCATCAACTACTTCGATAACGCGCACGGCTATTGGGACGGCCGCTCGGAAGAAGTTTATGGGGCGGTCCTTTCGCCGTTCCGCAAAGAAATCTTCATCACCACGAAGTCAAACAAGCGCACGCGCAAAGAAGCCGAGGACGAGCTGCACCTCTCGCTCAAGCGGCTCAAGACCGACTACGTGGATCTCTGGCAGATTCACTCGGTCAATAGCGACGAAGACTTGCAGAAGATCTTCGCTCCGGGCGGCGCCATCGAGGCGTTCGAGGAGGCGAAGAAGGCCGGCAAGTGCCGTTTTATCGGATTCACCGGCCACAACGACCCCGATGCGCACCTGGAGATGCTGCGGAGCTACAAGAACTTCGACACGATCTTGATGCCGCTCCATCCGGCCGACCCCTCCTACCTCAGCTTCGAGACCAAAGTCCTGCCCGAGGCAATCAAGCAGGGCTTGGGCATCCAGGCCATGAAAAGCACGGCGAATGCCCAGCTGTTGCAGACCATGAGCCTGAACGACTGTCTGGCCTACGTGCTGAGCCTGCCGATCCACTGCGTGACTTTGGGCGCGACAACGGTTGGCCAGATCGAAGACGACGTGCGCTTTGCTCAGCGGTTCAAGCCCATCGGCGATACCCAGATGAGCGCGCTGCGCAAGCGCGCCGAGCCGATCGCCGGCCCGCACCTGGAAACCTGGAAGCGTAATCTCAAGACCGCGGACTACCGGCCGCCGCGCCCCGCCTATCAGGGCGACTAGAGGCAGCTGCGGACCTGCGCGGGCTTGTTTGCCTGGATCGTTTTCAAGTTGAGTCAGATCATGAAGCCGCATCCCCAAAGGGGTGCGGCTTTTCGTTTCTTGAGAACGAACAGAGAGCGGGAAGATCCGACGAGCCGTCCGGCCTTGCGCATCGGAGTATCATTCTCCGCTGGGAGGCTTTGTACAAGAGAGGTTGGCCAGTCCAGATGGCGGCCTTCGCCTGGGAGAACCGGGCTCTTGAGCGAACCGAAACGGTGCTGCAAAACTGAGCCGGTGGTTCCGGTTCCGTAGCTCCTTACAGGAGACCCTTCGGCAGCCCAATCCGCTTGGCGACCAGCCCCATCTTGTCCCAGATCAAGAAGATGCCGGGCGGGACTGGAATGCGCTGGCGGACATCGATCAGGATGCGGTCCCCGCTCGACAGCAGCGGCTCCATCGAATCATCGTCGATGGTAATCATCCGAAGATCGGCCGGGTGCGGCCCAGATTGCTGCAAAAATATCCTTCTAGTCGCACCAACTTCGTTGGATACACGCACTCGGTGGCTTTTCCGTCCGGTCCTTAAATTTGTCCTTGAAGATGCATAGCATGTCCTCAATCTCGTGCGGTTCTAAGGCGCTCAACGCAGGAGGAAGGACGGACCTGCTCAAGGTCTTCGCTTTCTGGTCGAAACCG
Organism: Terriglobia bacterium; assembly: GCA_965218055.1. Taxonomy (GTDB): domain Bacteria; phylum Acidobacteriota; class Terriglobia; order JAJPHL01; family JAPKYU01; genus CBDBKE01. The sequence goes on along the minus strand of CBDCKA010000002.1, from coordinate 1,868,044 downwards.
AGTGCACGAGCGCCGACTCGCGTTCCTGCATGCAGGTAGACCTTGGTTGGAAATAGCCCAAGCTTTGCGCCTATCCGGAGAGATGTATCGTAGACGTAAAGTTCGCCAACACCGAATACGTCCTCCAGCGCCGTTTCAACGAGTTGGAACACCTTATCGAAGCTTTCCGCCTTCCTGAGTTGACGTTTATGCGCCAAAAGGACGTCCAATGCCTGCTCCAGAGTCTTTCTCTTGAGTCGACGTTGATGCGAATATCGCTTGCCTCGACTGTTGGTTGCGAGTGCCGCGTGCTCTATCGCCCGTTGGAGACTCGGTTGTGCCTCGAACCACTGCAACTCAGCCTGGGCGCGGGGACGGATGTTTCTGGCGTATGTGCGAACGGCCGATGTCAATTTCAAGAGAAAAGCCTCCGGTGAAGTCTCTGTTCTCATCAAAGAGCAAGACAGGGGCGAAAGGAGGGTCTCCGATAAGATTCCGAGGCATCAGAATAGCTCCCGGAGCGGAACGCCGAGAGCCGCTAGAGCTGCCGAGTCACAGGCACCCCTCTCTTTCGTGTACGGATAGGATAACCCTTGGGATGCGTAACTAAAAGAGAGAATATGGCGAACAGAAAACACTACTTATCAAGTGTGTGCTCAAGGGCTCGCTTGATGCGAGGGATTAAGCGTCGGAGCTGAGTGTCAGTAGATACGTTGGAAGCGCGCCATCCAGAACTTTCCTTGAAACTAACGTGAAGATGCTTTTTTCGTAGGCTGATACCAACAAAGTTTTGCGTCACCCGATAATAGAGCTCACGGCGGCCCCGCCGTACCGATTTGATGTGGCGCCGCATTTTCAAAATCTTAGCATCCAGTTTCACCGCGAGATTATAGACGATCTGGTTCGATCCCTTATGATCCAGTAGGCTTCCTAGTTCGGAGCGAGGTGGCAATGCGATCGGCACTTCAACGCGAGCCGCCCGACACAGGTCGAAGTCTTTTGCATCGGAGACGCGAATATAGTCCTTGCACCGGTTATTGCGGGTGACTCGAATGATGCCGACTCCACGCAGGTCTTCCTTGATCAAGCGGAGCATTTCCGGATTTGCGCAAGCGCTGTCCTTGAGCGCGACATAGAAACGCACGGGTATCTTGCCCGCCCTAACAAACTCAGTTGGATACATCCAGAAAGACTTGGGAGTCAAGCCTGCCCTGGCAATCGCCCTTTCAAAAGCCGTAAGGAATGTTTCACCTGTGTCGTAAATCATCGCCTTGTACGCTAGAATCTGGCCGAAAGTTTTTCCGATCCCAACAGGACGCGAGGCCCGCTTGCACTCGACAATGAGAAACTCTTTAGTATTTAGAGAAAAGCCGACTACATCGAGCTTTAGCCCGCCGAAGCTCAGCTCGCGGACTGGAATACACCGGTACTTTCGGGCGAGATACAATGTCACCTTCTCCCGCCTCCAAAAGGATGGCGAGGCATGGAAGATGGCAAAGTTGAAATAATGGCAAAGCGCGCCCGTAGGTCCCTCCCGGAATCGCACTACCACGAACTGGTGCGAAAGTACCTCGTGCGGCCTTCGGTTTCGTTGGGCCAAACGGTAGCCTTGACGCGACCGATGCGGACTTCAGCGACGGGTTTGGGGTTAGCCATAATGTGTTTCCTTCTGAAAGTTTAAGGGTTTGTGAGCGTTTCCGCTCACCCGCGAATGGCGGAAACGGCCAAACCCTGACGCGGGAGGAAAAGCGCCACCGAAGCTGGTGACGGGCAGGGCCGACAAGGGCACGAGCGAGTGCCAGACGCCCCCAGGCGAGGGAACCGTTCTGGCGCGAGCCTTGCGTCGGAACAAAGCGGAACCGGCGAAGGCCAGTGGCAAATGGCGCAACCCCAAACCCGTTCTCCGCCCGGAGGCGGCAGGCTCGATTGGAGAATCCCAACCGGGACGGGGCACCTGGAACCGGACGCGCCATGCTCCAGCGAATGAAACGCCGCGCGAAGAGCATTGCAGAATCGGTTCTTACCAGAGTGAACGGTGTTAAGCCAGCAGTGCGGTGTCGGTCGTGACGCCGCGCTCGACAAAGCGCGTCCTAACGAAGAGCCGGGCTATTGGAGTTCGAAAACCATTACTGCAACAACGTGCCGCGACGCAATGCACGATGCAGCCGAGACTCTCATCCGCCTCCGTGGCGTGCGATGCGTGATACCCATCTCCGGCGTATTAGGACGCAGGGCCGTTATGAGTGGCGGAAGTCGAGTGGCTGCACTCGCCAGAGCGTGGCGGAGAATGCGGTCTCACGGTACAAGGCGATACTCGGGGTAAGCCTCTCGGCCCGCACGGTCAAGAACCAAAAAGTCGAAGCCGCGATCAAGTGCGCTGTGCTGAACCGGATGGCGGAGCTTGGAATGCCACGATCGGAGCGCGTGTACTGAGGCGGATGAGCTTCTCGGCCCGGTTCACCGCGAGCGCGAATTACGCAACAACGCCGCGTCGCGGCAAGATCGTCACGATAGCGTCGTGCTGGAGCACGGCCTCGTAGCAGGAACCCGTGTCGTAGGCCCGGTCTGCGGAGACTTGCCCGATCGAACCAGGAGTCTTAGACAGCAACGAAGAGAGCCTTCGGGCGTCTTGGACGTTGCTCGCAGTCAGGTCCATCGCAACGATCTCTTTCGTCGTCTCATCGACGCCTAGGTGGAGCTTTCGCCATGTCCTACGGCGGAGGGTTCGGTGTTTTCTGATGTGCCACTCACCGGCTCCGTAGATCTTCAGGCCCGTCGAATCGATGACGACATGTCGTGGTCGATCCGTGGGCCCTACACTCAGTCGGACGTCGACGGCGCTTTGCCTTCGGCTCACCGTGCTGTAGTTGGGCACTGGGAGGTCGAGAGCCATGAGCGCCACGATGGATTGAAGGAACCCTTGAGTGGTCCGTAGGTTGAGGTGAAACACCGAATTCAGGACCAGCGCACATTGGATCGCCGCATCTGCGTAGACCTTGGGCCGGCCTCGCCCTTCGAAGGGTCCTGGATGACGCCAGGCAGCGACTGCCTCCGTGTCGAACCACAGTGTCAGCTGCCCACGTTTCACCAGAGCCCGGTTGTACTCCGGCCAGTTGCGAACCTTATATCGGAAGGTGTAGTCGCTTTTGCCCATCCCCTAGCCTATCAGGGGGGAGAGCGTTGGGGATGGAGTCAGATTTCTGCAACAACGCCGTCTGAAGTCCTCGGTGGCCGATTTTGAAAGGCAGCGGCTCTGCTGAGATGAAATAAGTCTTTTGATCTCAACTCCTTATGGAAATCATCAAAATATCTCAAAAATGCGTTGACCCAATATCGCATAAATGCGATACTCGCACTCGTTGAGAGCATCGAGTGCCACAAACCGAAGTTGTGATTTTTGTCGCGAACGACGGTTCAGTTCCCTTGCTGGCGTGGATGGACCAGCTTCAGAGCAAGGCTCAGGACAAGTGCATTGTTCGAATCGAACGACTCGCCGAAGTTGGCCACGAACTTCGCCGTCCGGAAGCCGATTTCTTGCGTGACGGGATTCACGAGCTTCGGGTACGGCATGGGAACGTTCACCATCGAATCCTTTATTTTTTCCATGAAGGCCTGGCAGTGTTGAGCCACGGATGCACGAAAGAAGACGTTGTTCCACCAGTGGAAATCGACCGAGCGATCGCGAATAAGGTGCGATTCGTAGAGAACCCGGCACTACATACCTATGAGGAGTGAGTGACTATGGCCAAGGAGGAGAAGAGGCAGGAAGCCGTCAACATCCTTCACGGTCGGTACGTGAAGGCTGATCCAGCGCGGAAGGCGGCACTTCAGGAAGAACGTGTCAACGCCGAGGTGGCGCGACTCATCCATGAGATGAGGACGGCCGCGGGACTGTCACAGAAGCAGCTGGCCGAGCTCATTGACACGACCCAATCCGTCGTCAGCAGGCTCGAAGATGCGGACTACGAAGGACGTTCGCTTTCGATGCTCGAGCGGATTGCACACGCCCTGAACCAGAAGTTGACCGTCGTGATGACCGCCCGTGAACCTGAGACGCAGGAGGTTCGTGAAGCTTTCCACCGGGTTGTGCAAATGCTTCGTCGATCTCGCGGATTGACGATCGACGGCATGGCAGACAAAACCGGCATCGATCGTATGGAGTTGATTGCCCTTGAGCGGAATGCAGCGTATCGTCCGTCTCCTTTGACGCTGCACCGGTTGAGTCAGTTCTTTGGCGTACCTGATCGAAAGCTTGCCGTGCTCGCAGGAGCGATTCGGGAAGTGCCCGAGGCACTGCGTGAACAAGCATCCCGATTTGCGGCGCAGTCCGATTCGTTTTCAAAACTCACGAAAGAAGAGCAGCGAGTGTTGGACGACTTCGTCAGCTTCTTGCGATCTGACACCTAGCCAGGCTTGTGGGTAGTAGTCTCGTATGAACGAAAGCACGCGAAAAGAAATCCGACGAATTACGACGGCGACGCTCCGAGACGCCGGACTCACGGAGCCGCCTTTGTCAGTCGAACAGTTGCTGGAGCACGTCAACCTGTATCGAGACTACTACGACCTCTCAGACGCAGGATTCCTTGACCACGCCAAGCACAAGCTCCAGATTCACGGTCGAAGGCTCGTCGATGTTCTCAACAAAGTACGTCTGCGCGCCGTGCTCCTGTTCGACGAGAGTCGCATTTGCATCGACAATGACCTGCCCAAGATCAAACACCCCTGGGCATCGTGTCACGAGACCGGGCACCGCATCTTGGCGTGGCACAAGCCATTCTTTTTTGCGGACACTGCCGAAACTCTCGATCCAGCGTACCAGACCGATCTGGAGGAGGAAGCAAACTACGCGGCGGCACGCTTGCTGTTTTTGGGTGATCGGTTTACCAAAGATGCGCGCGAGATTGAGCCAACCGTCGCTGGCCTCAAGAGACTAGCAAAACGGTACGGGACGTCATTGACGACGACCCTCCGACGGTACGTCGAACAAGGACCAGACATCGCGATGGCGATGCTTGTGAGCACGCCGTCATGGTCTCCCCAACCCAGCGACCAAGAGCATCGATGGCGGCATTTCGTCCAATCGCCACAATTTGATCGGGTGTTTCCAGGGATATCAGCCGACGCACTGCTCCAACTTGTCGACGAGCATGCGCAGTACCGTCGGGGTGGAACAGTGGCCGAATTCACACTTGGTCTCCTGGATGTGCGAAATGAGCGGCACGAATTCCGAGCGTGGAGCTTCAACAACCAGTACTACCTGCTCACCTTGATCGTGGAGGGGCGGCGAATCACCGAGCGGCAAATCGTCATCGATACCGAGCGGACATCTGCTCGCGTGTCGAGTACGAGAGGTGGACTGTGAACTTTCTGCACACTGATTTCCAGGGTGGTCCCAACGACGTCGTTCTGGTCACACTTGATCATCAGGCCAACGTGATGTTGCTAGATGACTTGGCGTTTTCGGCGTATCAGTCCGGTGGACGATTTAGTTACCACGGAGGGTGGGCGACCGCATCACCTGTGCGGCTGCGTCCGCCGTCCGTAGGACGGTGGCATGTGGTGGTCGACCTCGGCGGACGAAGTGGGCGGGTCAGAGCGGGAATTCGAGTCGTCCGTACCGCCGCGTAACTCGCGGAGCGACCTCACAGAGCCACGGACAGTACGGACGATAAGCCGTTGCCAATTCCGGGTGGCTCATGTCCGGCCCAGTTAAGGGGCGTCTCGGCGCAAAGGCAAAGGAAAGATGAGAGATGAGCAAGAAGCATGATGTCCACGTTTCCACCACGCCGACCGGCCGGTGGAAGGTCACGCAGAACGGCGACACTTTGTCGACGCATCGCACACAGCGACTGGCTGACGAGGCCGCACGTCGCGAAGCATTTCACGACGGCGTCGATCGCGTGACGCACGGTCGCGACGGCCGCATTCGCAGCAAGGATTCGTACGGTAACGATCCGAACCCGCCCCGCGATACTGAGCACTGAGCCACCTGACCGGCGGTCGAGTACGTCCCAGAGATCCGGTAATGGAGCGCCTAGCTTAGCTGGTGGTGGTGATCGTCCGTGGCGGCAGCGCAGTCGTTAGCACGACAGGATCGAGGAGGGAGTAGGCCGAGTAAATGTTTCGTTTCCTTCACGCTGCTGATGTCCATCTCGACAGCCCGCTGGTTGGGCTTGCCCGCTACGAGTCGGCACCAGTCGAAGTGGTGCGCGGCGCCACGCGGCGGGCCTTCGAGAACCTCGTCGGCGTCGCGATCGACGAGGAAGTCGCGTTCGTTCTGCTGGCCGGCGATCTCTACGACGGTGACTGGAAGGACTATCGCACGGGCCTCTTCTTCGTAGGCCAGATGGCGAAGCTCTGCGATGCACGCATCCCCGTCTTCGTCGTTGCGGGCAACCACGATGCGGCGAGCCAGCTCACCAAGAACCTGCGGCCTCCAGACAACGTGCACTTCTTCTCGACGAAGAAACCCGAGACCCGTCTTCTGGAGGCGTTCGACGTTGCGATCCACGGTCAGGGTTTTGCCTCGCGGGCGGTCACCGAGGATCTTGCCGCGGCGTACCCAGTCGCCGATCCTGACCTCTTCCACGTCGGCTTGCTTCACACGAGCCTCAATGGGCGCGAGGGTCATGCGACCTACGCACCAACGTCGTCAGAGGTCCTCGCGCAAAAGGGCTACCAGTACTGGGCCCTCGGCCACGTCCACAAGCGCGAAGTCGTATCGAAGGATCCGTGGATCGTGTTCCCAGGCAATCTTCAGGGTCGCCATGCGCGAGAGGTTGGCCCGAAAGGATGCACGTTGGTTACCGTCGAGGACGGTGCAATCTCTCATATTGAGGAGCGCCACGTCGATGTACTGCGTTGGTCCGTTTGCCGCGTGGACGTCAATGACGTCACCACAACAAACGACGTGCTCGACCGTGTGTCACGTGCGCTAACGGCCGATGCCGATCACGTAGAGGGCCGTGCGCTGGCCGCGCGTGTCGAGGTGACCGGGCGCGCGGCCTGTCACGACGAGATTTCGGCCAATACGGACCACTGGATCGAAGAGATCCGCGCTCTCGCAATTGGGGTGTCCTCCGCCGATGTCTGGGTCGAGCGGGTGCGGTTCGCGACGAATCGGCCGATCGACCTGTCGGCGCTGGCTGCTCGTGACGACGCGCTCGGCAGCTTTCTGCGAGAACTCACGACTGCTGCAGACAGCCCGGACGAGATGGCGGCGCTAAGAGAAGCACTCGCCGACGTTCGCAACATGCTGCCTTCGGAGCTGCTGACCGGAGACGACGCAGTCGATCCGTATTCGCCGGATCTGTTGGCGCGACTTGTCGTCGAGGCGAGAGAACTGCTCCTGGCAAGAATCGCCCGCGAGGGGGCGACGCAATGAAGATCCTCGACCTGCGACTCATCGCGTTCGGTCCATTCACCGGACGTGTGCTCGACCTCAGCGCTGGGAACCACGGCCTACACGTGATCTTCGGGCCAAACGAGGCAGGCAAGAGTTGCGCGCTCCGTGCGCTACATGCGCTGCTGTACGGCATTCCGGCCCAAACAAACGATGCCTTCCTGCACCCCTACGGCGAGCTCCGCGTCGGTGCGCGTCTTCGTCTATCGTCGGGAGATGAGATTGAGTTCTCTCGCCGCAAGGCGAACAGGGGCTCACTGCTTGGTCCTGGCGACGTGCGGCTCGATGACCGCGCACTGGACCGGTTCCTTGACGGCGTGGGACCGGATCAGTTTCGGATGTTCTGGGGCATCGACTACGCGCGCCTTGTGGAAGGCGGTCAGGAGATCCTCAAAGGGCAGGGAGATCTCGGCGAAAGCCTATTCGCCGCAGGCTCAGGCGCATCCCACCTTGGCGCGCTCCGTAAGAAGCTTGACGAGGAGGCCGTCGAACTGTTCGCGCCGCGCGGGCGCAACCGTGTCATCAACCAAGCGGTCGGTTATCTTCGCGATCTCCGCAGCGCCCAGCGGGAAGCGACGGTCTCCTCCGAAGCGTGGGCGGGCCAAGACCGTGCGGCGCGGGATGCCGACACGCAGGTGAGACAGCTCGCAGCACGCGTGCAGGAACTCGCCCGAGAGAAGTCTCGCCTTGAGCGACTGAAACGCATTCTGCCGCTCCTGGCCGAACGAGAAGAAACACGTCATCGCCTTGACGGCCTTGGAGACGTTGTCCTCCTCGCCGCAGACTTCCAGAAGCGACGACTGGATGCAGAGACGGCGCTCCGCATAGCGCAACAAGACCTCGAGCGTGTGGCGAGGGACCTTCGAGAACAGGAAGAGATCGTCGCGAAGCTCGGGGCAACGCCACCGCTCGTGGCCGAGGCCGAGGCTGTCGACGAGCTACGTACGAGGTTGGGCAGCCACCGGAAGGCGATTAGCGATCGCCCCAGACTCATCGGCCAGCGCTTCGAGCAACGCGCAGTGGCGAAGCGCCTTCTCGGTGAACTTCGGCCGGACCTCGACATCGAAGCGGTCGAGCCGCTGCGGCTCTTCGTCGGCCGGCGCCAGCGCATTCAAAAGCTCGCCGCCGAACGCGAACGGCTGGATGAACGGTTCGAGTCTGGACGTCGGCGCCATAAAGGTGCGCTGGAACAGGCCGGTGCCCTTACGCGTGAGGCTTCTTCGCTTCCACCACCGCGAAACCCGGAAAGACTTGTTGCAGCGATCGAGGAGGCGCGGCGTCGCGGCGACGTTGAAGCAGAGCGCGAGAAGCTTGCTCAAACGGCGAAGCGAGACGCGACCCAGCAGGACGCCGCGATCGAGAAGTTGCAGCTTCTCGCGGCAGTGTTTGACAAGTTGGGAGAACTTCGTGTGCCAACCGTTGCGGTGATCACGCGATTCGAACGCGAGGCTGATCAACTCGCCGACGAGGCGCGCGCGGCTAAGAGTGAGCGCCAGCGGCTCACCAAGAGGACCCGCGATCTGGATGCGGAGATCGAGATCCTCCGCACCAAAAAGGCTGTTCCTACCAAGGATGACCTCGCTGTAGCCCGGATGCGTCGCGACGAGGCGTTCGGTCTTCTGCGCGATCAGTGGGAGAAGGGCCGCAACGTTGGGGCCGAGACTCTGGAGCTTCTCGGGGAAGGCACACTGATCGAGCTCTACCCCCGCGCTGTGACAGCAGCGGACGAGGTCGCTGATCGGCTACGTAACGAAGCCGAGCGCGTCGCCGAACTCGTGCAGCATCTAGATGAACGAGAGCGCCTCAGTAGGGAGATTGAGGAGGCGGACAGCTCCTCCGACCGTGCGGATGCGGCCGCCGAAGAACTCGCTGCCGCATGGCGCGACCTCTGGAAGTCTGTGGTCACGGATCCGCCGCAGATTCACGACGCGCGCGCCTGGTGCGATGATTTCAGCCGTCTTCTGGAACGGACGGAGGCCATTGTGGATGCACGGCGCCGGTACGAACAACTCGATGCGTGGATCGAGCAACAGATGAAGAGTCTGGGCGTCACGATGACGGCGCTAGAACCTGCCGCGCATCCTACCGCCGGTCTCTCGGTTACAGTGGCCGCGGCCGAGAAACTGCGACAGCGCATCGAGAAGGAAGAGCACGTTCGGACCGACCACGCGCGCAAGACGATCGAGGCCGAGCAAGAGATCCACGACGCTGAGGGGGTTGTCCGCGAGGCGCAGGCGGACGTCGAGACGTGGCAGGGCAAGTGGAATGAGGCCGCCCGTGGCCTCGTCCATGGCGACGTTCCTCCACCTGATGATGCTCTCGTCGCCATCAGCAGCATCGAGAAGATCCTCCGAGCGCTCGAGGAGGCGTCTAGCTACGACGCACGCATCGCAGGCATAGATCGCGACGCCGAATCGTTTCGCACCGACGTTCGCGCTCTCGCTTCGTGCCTCACTGCGCCAGTTGGGATCGAAGGCGGTGTTGAGGACACATGGGTCGAGGGGATTCACAAGCGTCTCGTTGTGGCGCTCCAGGAAGACGAACGGCGTCGGCAGGCTAACACGCAGCTCGATCGCCTGAGGAGCGCCGGTGCTAGCGACAAGCAGGCGGTCGCGGTCACGCTCCTAACACTGTCCTCGTTGCGCGAGGAGGCGCGGTGCGGGGCCGACGGCGAGCTCGCCATCGCGGAGCAACGAAGTGCCGACCTACGTATGTATCAGAGCGAGCTCACGCGAATCGAGAATGAACTCATTCGCAGCGGTGACGGCGCCTCGATCGCGGATCTCGAAACCGAGGCCTCCTGCGCGGACAAGGATGCCATCGACGTTCGGATTGACCAGATCGGAACGGAGTTGTCCGAGGTGGAGAAGAATCTCTCCGAAGCCCGTGACGCGCGCGCTAGCGCGCAGGTGGAATTGCGTTGCATGCAGGGGCCATCGGTGGCAAGCGAGAAGGCCGAGGAGGCTCAAGCGATGCTTGCCCGGCTCCGCGAGGACGTCGTCCGGTACGCCAGGTTGCGTGTGGCGTCGACCCTCCTCGCGAGACGGATTGAGGACTACCGCCACAAGAACCAGGCGCCACTCCTACTCCGCGCCGGCGCTCTCTTTCGCGAGATGACCATCGGCAGCTTCGAGCGGCTCGAGGCGGACGTGGAGGATGACCGCCCCATCCTCGTCGGGGCGAGGTCCGACGGCGGGCGCGTACCTTCGCATGGAATGAGCGAAGGAACTCGGCATCAGCTCTTCTTTGCGCTGCGCCTCGCGGCCGTCGAGGCGTCCTGCGTCGCCGGCGAGCTGATGCCCTTCGTAGTAGACGATGTCCTCGTGCAGTTTGACGACGACCGCTGCGCGGCGGCTCTCCGTGTCCTAGCCGACGTGGCGTCGCGCACACAGGTCGTGTTGTTTACGCACCACCGGCACGTGCGGGCATGCGCCGAGGCGTTGGCTGCGCCCGACATGGTGATCGTGCATGAGCTGTGAACGGCACATGCAGGTTTTCCCACGAACGTTGCGGGTTTGAGCAACAAAGGGCAGAGTAGTGGAGCCTCCGGCAGGCTTCGTCACAGGTTATTACCCCGGATTTCCACTTTAGTTTCGGTTCTGCTAACCATCGGGTGGCCTCGGACGCCTTTATTTATGCGGGTTTGAAAGCACTCAAGGCGCTGAGGAGATCAACACCCAATGGGTGAGAGCAAAAAACAGGCATTTCAGCTGTCCTACAACCGATTTCTGAGGGTCGGTTTTCTGGGATCGCGGGTGACTTCCGATGGTGGGCTGATTCTCATTCGCGAACTGGACGAACGGCTCGGGATCGGGAAGCTGATCGAGGAGCATCTCAGCGACTCGAGGCAAGGCTTGAACAAAAAGTTCCCGCTGGCCGATCTGTTGCGGCAGTCGGTCTACAGCCGCTTGGCAGGCTACGAAGCCCGCATTTCTATTTTGAAAACGCAGCGGCAACGTTCTGCTAACCTCCAACGTCAATACTCATGCGGGTTCGAGCATCAACATTGCCTTCCGGAGGTGTACACCCAATGGGTGAGAGCCAAAAACAGGCGTTTCAACTGTCATTCAACAGGTTTCTGCGGGTCGCTTTTCAGGGATCACGGGTGACTTCCAATGGTGGACTGATTCTGGTGCGGGAGTTGGACGAACGCCTTGGATTCGGGGAACTCATTGACGAGCACCTGACCGATTCGCGGGCAAACAATGCTCGGTTTTCTTTCGCGGACCTGCTGCGGCAGTCGGTGTACAGCCGCCTGGCTGGGCACGAGGATGTGAATGATGCCAAGCAGCTCTCACGAGATCCGACCTTCCGACTGATCGGCTCCGAGAAGATCTGGGATCGAGGGGCAGCACTGCCATCCCGGTTGCAAACCTTCGAGACGGACCTGCTGGCCGAGGATGGGAACTTCCCAGAGCTGGCACGGGTGAACCGGGAACTGATTGGCAAAGCATTGAATTCGCCGTACCGAACAGTGTTGGACATGGACTCGACTGAGATCCCTGTCTACGGCGAACAGGAGCAGAGCGCCTACAACGGGCACTTCGAGTCAACTTGCTTTCACCCGCTGTTGCTGTTCAACCGCGAGGGGGATTGTCTGGCGGCGAAGCTCCGTCATGGCAACGTGCACAGTGCCGAGGGTTGGGAGAAACTCCTGTTGCCCGAGATTGATCGCCAGCAAAGAATGGGAAAAGAGATTGCGTTTCGGGCGGACGCGGCCTTTGCCAAGCCGGAGGTGTACGAGGCATTGGAGGAACGGGGTGTGAAGTACGCAATTCGCATCCCGGCCAACGATATTCTGCAGCGAGACATCGAAGAGCTACTGAAACGCCCCGTGGGAAGGCCCACCAAGAAACCGCTGGTCGAGTACAAGGGGTTCTTGTACCAGGCAGCCGGTTGGAAGACGGCTCGAAGGGTGGTGGCGAAAGTAGAGCATCATTCCGGGGAGTTGTTCCCGCGAGTGGGGTTCATTGTAACGAATCTGACGCTGCCGAATCGGGCGGTGGTGCGGTTCTATAACAAGCGCGGCACCGCAGAACAGTGGATCAAGGAAGGCAAGCAGGCGGTGAAGATGACGCGGCTCAGTTGCCACAAGTTCCGATCTAACGAGGTACGGCTTTGGCTGACGATCATCGCCTACAACCTGGGCAACCTATGGCGACGGCTAGTGCTGCCACAGAGAATCGAGAAGTGGTCCTTGACGAGCCTCCAGCAGCGGCTGGTGAAAACCGGAGGACGGCTCGTAAAACACGCACGGTACTACTGGCTCCTGCTGGCCGAGGGCCATTTGACCCGACGGCTGTTTGCCAGCATGCTGGGGCGGATCGATGGATTGGCACTCCCGTCGGGATAGCCTGGGCTACGGCACACAAGAAAACGATGCCGCTATCCCCCAGGCATGGAGAGTTGTCTGAAAAAGCTGGGTTTGGATGCTGATTGGACGGTTTTAGGGGACCCCGAAAGGGACGCTCGGAGCCGATGGTCCTCTCGGAGAAAACATTGTACTCGCTGGGACGCAGATGGGTGTATGTTTTCAATCGCCGGAAGGCCAAAAAGGAAATTCCGGCTACGATCCCGACCTGATGCCCCCAAGCCTGCGGCGAGCGCACCAAGCCCTCGGCCGCGCCGTGGACCGGCTCTATCGCGCGAAAGGCTTCGCGTCCGAACGGGAGCGCGTCGAACATCTGTTCATGCTCTATGAGAAGATGCGCGCGCCGCTGGCAGCCGCAATGAAGGCGAAACCGAAGCGGCGGCGGGCAAAAGGCAAATCGAGAGGAGCGGTGCGGTGATGGGAGTTTTGAACAAACTGGATGGTTGGGTACGTGACATCTTCCATCGCTCCCTTAGTTTTCTTGACGATCAGCTTGCACCGTTCATCTTGATAGTTCTTTTAGCCGTGCTCATTCTCTCTATCCTGTTCTGAGATTTGTGGCGTGGAGAGTTGATGCGACGTTTGAACGAACGGGATGATTGGGTGCGTGACATCTCCCATCGCTTCCTGGGTTTTCTTGAAGATCGGTTTGCACCGCTCACTTTGATGGTTCTTGTAGTCGTGATCACTCTCGCTATCCTGTTCTGGGATTCGTGGCGTGGGGAGGAATCCGGCAGCACGGCTATCCGCAATCTTGTCCTGGTCATAGCCACGATAGCCGCTTTGCCCCTTGCCATCTGGCGCAGCAAGGTGGCCGAACGTCAGGCGGCTACGGCGCAACGCCAGTCCGAAACAGCGCAGCGTGGACTGCTGAACGAACGCTACCAGAAAGGCGCGGAAATGCTGGGCAGCAGCGTTCTTGCGGTTCGCTTGGGAGGTATTTATGCCCTTGCGCGTCTGGCCCGTGAGCATCTCGGAGACTATCACACGCAGATTATGAGTCTCCTCTGCGCTTTTGTGCGCCACCCGGCTGGGGAACCTGTTGAGGTAGCCGAGCCGATAAGCGGCAGATCATTAACTCCAACTGCCGAATTCAATAGAGGCTGGCATAGAGCAGGCAACGATCTCCCGTTGCGGGTGCGAGAGGATATTCAGGCAATCATGACGGCGGTTCGAGAACGTAGCGAGGCGCAAATCGAAATAGAAAAAGAGGGGGAATACCGGCTGAACTTGTCCGGCGCGAATCTGAATGATGCGTATCTATTCGATGCGAATCTGTACGGTGCGAATCTAAAGGAAGCGAAGCTAAACCGTGCAAATCTGGTCGGGGCGAAGCTGGAGGGGGCGTATCTGATGGACGCGGAGCTGGCCAGTGCGAAGCTGTGCGAGGTGAAGCTGAACCGTGCGAATCTGGATAGGGTGGACCTAACTGGTGCTGACTTGCTGGATGCGAAGCTGAAGCGCGTGAATCTGGTCGAGGCGAACCTGGATGGGGCGAACCTGGATGGTGCGAATCTGACCGGTGCCTTTGACATGAGAGGTTGCAAAGGTCTTATCCAGGAGCAAATTGATCAGGCGGTTGCGCTTCCAGACAACCCGCCGAACCTAGAGGGTGTGGTTGATGCCAATACCGGAAACCCCCTGGTCTGGCGCGGCGCTTCGCCAAGTGAGTGACGAAAACGATCTCGAACTGGTGGGCCGGGTGAGAAGTCTCAAAGCGTGAAGCACTTCCCCTTTGTGGTCTGGCTTGCTTCTGTGTGGTTCTTGTCTTGGGAGCGTGGGAGAATGGGGCGACTGATTAGGGGAAAGCATGAGCGGTGAAATCATTGCAATTCTGGCTGTGAGTATAGCACTAGCGGGAGTAATCCTCACCGCGACAGCTAGATTGGCGAACTCCGCGACGCGCTGTGGGATCTGGCCGAAGAGGCCGACCCGCTGATGATGAGGCCCGATACTCGGCGCGAGCTGGCGGCGGCCGCCGACGAAGCCCAGAAAATGCGGGACAACCTGGAGAAAAAATTCTTCCCAGACCCCGACCTGTTCGAGACGGATGAGGACATGCCCGTCTGCCTAGCGCTGGTACTGCGATCTATGAAAGGGCCGAACGAATCGGCGACATGGCCGGGGCCGGGGGCCAGCCCTCTCTAAGCGGAAAAGATGAGACAATGCGGACTCAAACCCATCCGCGAAATCATCATGAGGGACGGCGGCGGCCAGATCGACGAAGCTCGCGGGCGGGGGCGGGAATGAAAAGCCCTCAACGGACGCTAAGGAACTTGAAATCGGAGAAAGTGGAAATATGGGCGTTGACGTTCACCACGTAAACGGAACTACCAAGACTTACCCAGATGCTGACTTAGCGAGCAATTCTGATGGCTTTTTCAGGATACGCAAATGGAATCCGAAGATACGAAAACACGAGGACATTGAGCTGTTATCTGCACGAGAGGTGATATTTGCCGAAGTCTTCAGTCGCCGTGGCGTACTTCAATCGATCGTAAATGGCGCCGGTAAGCGCCATTAATTCTGGAGGAAGTCAAGCCCATAACCTGGATGGGGCCTGTCCTGGCCGCATGGCACGATAAGGAGCGACGCATGAGCAAAGATGGCGGATTCACACCGATCGTCGAGGTGCGGCTGCGAGAAGACGTGTAGCAGCTAGCAGAGCGCGTGGCTCGGTTGGAGCATAGTCAAGCGAAGCTGGAAGGATTGCGCGAGGCCATCACCGGGCGGGCCGCAGCCCGCTAGGTCCGCACAGGAGTACTCAGAAAAGTGATGAAACGGACAAAAAGGAGACAGACGGCGGTTCTTGCCCTTTCCGTGCTGGCGCTGGCGATATTCGCGCCTTGGGGGTTTGGGCAGGACCCGGACCCGATCACAGAAATCCGTCGCCAAGCCGAGCAAGGTGACGCGGACGCGCAGTTTCGCCTCGGGCTCATGTACGCCAACGGTGACGGCGTCTCGGAGGACGATACCGAAGCTATCCGCTGGTACCGGCTGGCGGCCGAACAAGGTCACGTCGGTGCGCAGCACCAGCTCGGGCTCAGGTACACCTTCGGCCTAGGCGTCCCGCGGGATGATGCTGAAGCCGTGCGGTGGTACCGTTTGGCCGCCGAACAAGGCGACATCGAAGCGCAGGTCAACCTCGGATTCAGGTACGCCAACGGCCGTGGCGTCCCCAAGGACGACGCTGAAGCGGTGCGCTGGTACCGGTTGGCGGCCGAGCAGGGCGACGACCACGCGCAGTTCAACCTCGGATTCAGGTACACCATCGGCAGAGGCGTGCAGCAGGACGATGCTGAAGCCGTTCGGTGGTATCGCTTGGCTGCCGAGCAGGGCCACGCCGAAGCGCAGTTCAACCTCGGTTTCAACTATGCCGCGGTGCAACAAGCGGCCGAGCAGGGCGAAGCGGACGCGCAGTATAACCTCGGCCGTATGTACGCCAAAGGTGATGGGGGCCCCGAGGATGAGGACGGTGCTGAAGCCGCGCGCTGGTATCGCTTGGCGGCCGAGCAGGGCCACGCTCTGGCGCAGTACCAGCTCGGGATGATGTATTACTCGGGGCGGGGTGTCCCGAAGGACGACACTGAAGCGGTCCGCTGGTACCGGCTAGCAGGTGAACAAGGCCACGCTCTGGCGCAGATCCGCCTCGGGGTTAGGTACTCCTTGGGGTATGGCGTGCCGCAGAATTACGCAGAAGCGGCGCGGTGGTACCGGCTGGCCGCCGAGCAGGGCCGTGCCTCTGCGCAGAGCCGCCTCGGTTACATGTACGCCAACGGCGAGGGCGTACCGGAAAACGATGCTGAGGCTGTGAAGTGGTATCGGCTCGCCGCCGAACAAGGTCACGCCGGTGCCCAATTCTTCCTCGGTGCCATATACGCCGACGGTGAGGGTGTGGCGGAGAACGATGCCGAGGCTGTGAAGTGGTTTCGGCTCGCCGCCGAACAGGGGACCGCCGGTGCCCAATTCAACCTCGGTCTCATGTACGACAACGGCGAGGGCGTGCCGGAAAACAATGCCGAGGCCGCAAAGTGGTACCGGATGGCCGCTGAGCAGGGGAACGCTACGGCCCAAGCCAGACTCGGTGTCATGCACACCAGAGGCGAGGGTGTGCCGGAAAACGATGCCGAGGCTGTGAAGTGGTATCGGCTCGCCGCCGGACAAGGTCACGCCGGTGCCCAATTCCTACTCGGCCTCCGGTACGCCAACGGCGAGGGCGTACCGGAAAACGATGCTGAGGCTGTGAAGTGGTATCGGCTCGCCGCCGAACAAGGCGACGCCTTTGCGCAGTTCAATCTCGGTCTCATGTACGCCAAAGGCCAGGGCGTGCCCCAGGACTACCAAGAGGCCGTGGGTTGGTATCGCAAGGCCGCCGAGCAGGGTGACGCTGGGGCCCAATGCAACCTCGGGGTCATGTACGACAAAGGCCAGGGCGTGCCCCAGGACTACCAAGAGGCCGTGAAGTGGTATCGCAAGGCCGCCGAGCAGGGTGACGCTAGCGCCCAATACAACCTCGGCCGCATGTACGCCAGAGGCGAGGGCATGCCCCAGGACTACGTCCAAGCCCACAAGTGGGTTAACTTGGCAGCCTCACGGACTACTACAAGGAAAGCAGAGGATTACCGAGTAGCGAGGGACAAACTGGCAGAGAAGATGACTGCTTCACAAGTCGCCGAAGCCCAGCGGTTGGCGCGAGAATGGCGACCGAAGACCTGGGAGCAACTAAATGACAAGTAGGTCTCGCCGTGGCTCAGCACGTTTCTCTGAGAAGATTCCAATTATGAGAATTGCTTTGTTTACTTTGCTGGCCCTGCCGTGCGTGCTGCCTGCCAGTGCCGAAACTCTGACCGGTGCAGCTCGCATCATCGACGCCGACACCGTGGAGATTGCCGGTGAAAAGTTGCGCCTGGAGGGGATTGACGCGCCGGAATCAAGGCAGACGTGCAAGCGTGACGGGAAGCGCTACGATTGCGGAAAGGAGGCGACTTCGGCACTGCGTGTGAAGATCGGCAAGGCATCCATCACGTGCAAGGGTGACACGAGGGACCAGTACGACCGTTTGATTGCCGTCTGCTACCTGGACGACCTGGACTTGAACGGATGGCTTGTCCGTCAAGGCCATGCACTCGCTTATCGGCGCTACTCGAAACGGTACGTTGCCGCCGAAGATGAGGCCTGGAAAGCCAAGCGTGGTATCTGGCAAGGACAATTCATCAAGCCGTGGCAATGGCGCCAAGGCGCCCGGTTGGACTGACCCCACGGGGCGGCGAGATCTGAGGCATTGTCGCCTCCGCCTCCAGTCGGGTAGCCTCTGGCCTCCAGAAATTAGTAATGCCCTTCTGTGGAGTATATGTCTTGCAGAACACCCCGCAACTGGTCCAGCACGCCACGAGCTTTGGAGATTTCCGTGGGCTTTTCAGGCGTTGTTGCGTAATTCGCGCTCGCGGTGAACCGGGCCGAGAAGCTCATCCGCCTCAGTACACGCGCTCCGATCGTGGCATTCCAAGCTCCGCCATCCGGTTCAGCACAGCGCACTTGATCGCGGCTTCGACTTTTTGGTTCTTGACCGTGCGGGCCGAGAGGCTTACCCCGAGTATCGCCTTGTACCGTGAGACCGCATTCTCCGCCACGCTCTGGCGAGTGCAGCCACTCGACTTCCGCCACTCATAACGGCCCTGCGTCCTAATACGCCGGAGATGGGTATCACGCATCGCACGCCACGGAGGCGGATGAGAGTCTCGGCTGCATCGTGCATTGCGTCGCGGCAAGATCGTCACGATAGCGTCGTGCTGGAGCACGGCCTCGTAGCAGGAACCCGTGTCGTAGGCCCGGTCTGCGGAGACTTGCCCGATCGAACCAGGAGTCTTAGACAGCAACGAAGAGAGCCTTCGGGCGTCGTGGACGTTGCTCGCAGTCAGGTCCATCGCAACGATCTCTTTCGTCGTCTCATCGACGCCTAGGTGGAGCTTTCTCCATGTCCTACGGCGGCGGGTTCGGTGTTTTCTGATGTGCCACTCACCGACTCCGTAGATCTTCAGGCCCGTCGAATCGATGACGACATGTCGTGGTCGATCCGTGGGCCGTACACTCAGTCGGACGTCGACGGCGCTTTGCCTTCGGCTCACCGTGCTGTAGTTGGGCACTGGGAGGTCGAGAGCCATGAGCGCCACGATGGATTGAAGGAACCCTTGAGTGGTCCGTAGGTTGAGGTGAAACACCGAATTCAGGACCAGCGCACATTGGATCGCCGCATCTGCGTAGACCTTGGGCCGGCCTCGCCCTTCGAAGGGTCCTGGATGACGCCAGGCAGCCACTGCCTCCGTGTCGAACCACAGTGTCAGCTGCCCACGTTTCACCAGAGCCCGGTTGTACTCCGGCCAGTTGCGAACCTTATATCGGAAGGTGTAGTCGCTGTTGCCCATCCCCTAGCCTATCAGGGGGGAGAGCGTTGGGGATGGAGTCAGATTTCTGCAACAACGCCTGCTTATGGCTATAATTGCGACAGAACCTCCACGAATCGGCCGCCGCGATGAAGGCTTCGGGGACTTCACTTACGATGTGGCTCATGTTCATTCTCCTTGTCGGAAGATCAGAGAGCGGTGGAGGCTGGCCCCGCCGCTCTCTGATGCGCGTCGCACTAGGACGCCGCCTGAGGCTCTTCCTCCTGCTGAAGCTCGAAGATACGCGAGTGGGCCTGATCGGCCACTTTCGCAAGCAGCAACAGGTCGTTGCGACTGAAGCTTTGCGTACTCTTCCATTGATCGCCGCCCTTGTAGAGGCGAGAGAAGGTGACATTGTACCGCGTGCGGCCTTCGGTTTCGATCGGCCAAATCGCAGCCTTGACGCGACCGATGCGGACTTCAGAGATGGGTTTGGGGTTAGCCATGATGTATTTCCTCCTGAAAGTTTAAGGGTTTGTGAGCGTTTCCGCTCACCCGCAAATGGCGGAAACGGCCAAACCCTGACACGGGAGGAACAGCGCCGACGAAGCCAGTGACGGGCAGGGCCGACAAGGGCAAGAGCGAGTGACTGACGCCTGCCAGGCGAGGGGACCGTTCTGGCGCGAGCCTTGCGTCGGAACCAACCGGAACAGGTGAAGGCCAGCGGCAAAATGGCGCAACCCCATACCCGTCTTCCGGTCGGAGGCGGCAAGCTCGATTGGTAAATCGCAACCGGGACGGGGCACCTGGAACCGGACGCGCCATGCTCCGGCGAATGGAACGCAACGCAAAGGGAATTGCAGGATGGATTCTTGCCAAACTGAACGGTGTTGGGCCACAAGCAGCTTCATTGCAGCAGAAAGCCTCGCCAAGGCAACACGCGCATCAGCAGGGGCATCCCCACCTGCCGCCAGCCGATCTCATTTACAAGCTCCAATCATATAGGCTTCGACCCAGTCTCCTAGCTCAGCGACCATCTGGCGGCTGGTTGCGCTACACTCTGTCTTGAAGGGCAGATGGACTGATACCGGGATGTCGACACTGAGCCGTTTTGTCAGGTCGTGGGTCTTTGCCTGCTTGACGTTCTTCCGTGAAGGTTCTTCCACAGGGTGCGGGGCCTGGACCCGACAGGGTGATTGTTACCCCTGTTAGATGGGATATATAGCTAGACAGGCTAGGCAGCAGAGAACAACCCAGCGAACTTTACGGAACAACTTCAAGGCCCATCTGCCGGAAGTGATGGTCTAATGTCAATACCTGGAGAATTCGCAGTTCTTGCATGAGAACAAAGCTACAGCAGTCGGTAAAAGAAGAGTCCTTGTCCCGATAGCGGAAAAAGAGCGCCCGTGCCCGTTCTCCTCTCGCTTCGTCAATGGACTCAATGCGCAGTCGAGTTGAGCCATCGATTTGAAGCCACCACGCTTCAGCGGCATCAAGACCGAGGCGGAAGCGGAGGGTAGTCACGGTCCAGGGCGCGAAGCGGCGAAGCGGACCCTTGACGGCGAGGACCGATCTGGAATCATGCGACGCGAGGGAAAAGGTGGACCCGCAGACCGTACGCTCGTTTCCATCGCGGTCGTTGTACTTACGTGTCTGGAACCGCCCTTCGGCACAAGCTTGCTTTCCCTTGGTCAGGAACTCGCCGCAGACCTCTGCCAGCCTTCCCCAGGCGACGCACCGTACCCACTCGACATGCTCTCTCTGCTCTCCGTCCCCGTTCTTGAAGGTCTCGTTGATGGCCGGAGAGAAGTTCGCGACAGCTTTGCCGTTACTGGTATATCTAAGCTCCGCGTCGGCTCCGGTTCTCCCAATGAGAATGACTTTGTTGACACCACCTGTTGGTAAGAACTCAATGATCTCTGAGGGGCACGCGCTTTATCAGCTCGAATTCTGCGATGTGTTGTAGGAGGGTGAGCGAAACTTAGTTGGAAATTGAAACGGCTCCCACACCCGTGTGGTTTGATGACGTTAAGAGACGGACATCACCCCACGAGAGAAAGGAGCCGAGATGAGCAGTGTCCTACGTCCTGTCAGGAAGCGCAAGAAGGGTCGCACGCTGGGTCCGGTCAAGATCATCCGCCGCGAGGACTACTCCGACCTGGAGCTCGACGCCAAGGTGGAGCTAATCCGGTCCTTGGTCCCCCTGGGGTTGATGCACGTGGAGGAGTTGCTCGATGAGGAGGTGACGGCGCTGGCGGGCGAGCGATACGCCCGCAAGGACGCGTCGGTCGGAGGGCGCCGTCATGGCAGCAATCCCGGGACGGTCGGGCTGGCCGGACAGCGCGTGCCGATGCGGGTACCGCGGATTCGTCATGTCACGGGGAGCGAGATGCCGCTGCGGTCGTACGAGGCGGTGCATGGCGATCGCGCGGTCAACGACCTCCTGCTGAAGCGCGTGCTGTACGGGATCTCGTGCCGCAACTACGAAGCCGACGCCGAAGCGATTCCCGGAGCAATCGGGCTGTCGGGGTCGACGGTGTCCCGGGGGTTCATCCGAGCCAGCGCGGCGCAGCTCCGGGAGTTCCAAGAGCGGGACCTGTCGGGTGAGGACGTGGTGGCCGTGGTCCTGGACGGCAAGACGTTCGCCGAGGCGACGATGGTCATCGCGCTAGGCATTACGCTGTCTGGGGAGAAACGCTTCCTGGGCTTCGTGGAAACGGACACGGAGAACGCGCAGGTGCTGACGCCGTTCCTGCGGTCGTTGGTCGAGCGGGGCCTCGACGTCTCCCAGGGCGTGCTGGTGATCCTCGACGGCGGCAAGGGGCTGCGATCAGCCGTCCGGAAGGCCTTCCGGGACCGCGCCCTGGTCCACCGCTGCCAGTGGCACAAGCGCGAGAACGTGGTGAGTTGCCTGGCCAAGAGCGAGCAGGCCTCATGGCGCCAGCGCCTCCAGCGCGCCTACAACCGCCCGGCGTACACCGAAGCGCTGAGTGCGCTCAAGACGCTCCATCGCGAGCTGGAGGACCGGAACCAATCCGCGGCCGGCAGTCTGGCGGAAGGGCTAGACCAGACCCTGACGCTGCATCGACTCGGGCTGTATGGGGTGCTAGGCCGGTCGCTGAAGACGACGAACTGTCTGGAGTCCATCAATGCGCTCGTCGAGGAACGCTGTGCGAAGGTTGATCACTGGCAGAACTCGATCCAACGGCATCGCTGGCTGGCAACCGCGCTCCTGGACATCGAACCGCGCCTGCGGAAGGTGATCGGCTACCGCCACCTGCCCACGCTCCGTGCCGCGCTGAAGCGAGAACTGAAGATCGACACGACGACGTCGAAGAAGAAAGCCGCGTGATGAATCAGGAGCCGTAGAGAGTTTCAACTAAGAATGGGCTTGACTCTGTTGTAGTCGTGATCGGGGAAGAGATCTGTCTGAAACGGAAGCTCTGCTAGCTGAACAGCGCCGTTCGCAAGAGCATATTGATTGCTAAAAACAGGTTCTGAGGACATGACGTACCAGCTTGAAGAAAAGTGCAAGAGGACGAAATGAAGGGGAGTCGTGGAAAGGGCGGCTCCGTGCCTCTAAAGAAGATGGTCCCGTATCAAAACCGTATCAAAACCCTATGTTCGGAAGCGAGTGGGGTTGCTAACTGAGCGAAAGCAGGTTCCCCAAGTTAGTGATAATACGAGGAAACGGATGGAAGCAATGTAACTGAAAGAAGGACGTGACCTGCCTTCTAAGCAGAGGGTCGCAGGTTCGAGTCCTGCCGGGCGCGCCATTCCAGTCCTTCGAAATCAATGAGTTAGATCGGTCTCGATTTGCCCTGGACTGGGTAATTTAGACACTGAGGTTGGGAATTAACTACCCTGGTGTCATATGAACAAAAAACATCATCGTATTGCAGCTGACGTAAAAGCCGATATCCTACGCCGCGTCAAGGAAGAAGGCATCTCGGTGGCCCAGGCCGCCAAGGATCACGGTATTTCTGAAGGGAGCATCTATGGTTGGATGGTAAAAGGAGCAACCGGTGCCCCGTCCTGGGCGGAGTTCTCCCGACTTCAGAAGCAGAACAGAGAACTCCTGGAACTCGTGGGCGAGATCACGCTCAAGCTCTCCATGACTCAAAAAAACAATTGAGCGAAGGAAGAAACAAATCAGCGCTTGCCCGAGCCCTTGGCATATCCCGCGCGAGCCTGTATTACGTCCCAAGAATGAAGGAGAAGGACTGGCGCCTCAAGGTCCGCCTGGAAGAAGAGCTGCAGATCCATCCCTCCTACGGCTCCCGGCGAATTGCTACGGCACTGGGACTCTGCCGCCAGCGGGCGCAGAGGGTCATGCGTCTGTTTGGCATCAAGCCCTACCGCAGGAGAGGCAAAAAATGGAGAAAATCCAAGGTTTCCCGGACCTATCCCAACCTCCTGCTCGCGGTCATGCCCGCATATGCAAACCACATCTGGGCAGCGGACTTCACCGAGTTCGTGCAGCACGGAAAGAAGGTCTATGTGGCGACCGTGATCGATCTCTACACCCGCCGGATCCTGGGAATCCAGGTTACGGTGAGAAAGGGAGCCGCGCTCACCATTCAGGCGCTTTCCAACGCCCTGCTCCATCATCCGCGCCCGGATCTATTCCACTCCGACAACGGGAGGGAGTATGACGCGATGGCGTTCACTGAAATCCTTGATGGATGCGGCATCGTGATTTCACGGAGCCGCCCGGGGTGCCCTTGGGAGAACGGATACCAGGAATCGTTCTACGACAAATTCAAGGTTGACCTGGGAGATCCGAACCGCTTCAAAACACTGGGGGAGCTAGTGGCGGAGATCTACCGCACCCTGTGGGACTACAACAACACGCGGATTCACTCCGCGCTCAACATGCCGCCTGTGGTATTCGCCAAACGGTATGCGTTAGTCGCGTAAAAAACTCTCAGAATCAGTGTCTAAAGAAATCAGTCCTTGACACCGGAGTCAGGCGCATTAGAATTGTGATTATTCACTGCATACCTTGGTGCAGTGCCAGGGTTCCAGGAGGTGTGGGAAATGTTTTGGGATGATCTTCCGGAATACATCTCGCGCCGCAAACTGTTGGAAATGTCCGGCCTCGGCCTGGGCACCGTCGCGCTTGCCAGTTTGCTGAGAGCTGATGAGGACCGCTGCCTCTACAAAGACCTGAAGCCGCGGAAGGGCCACTTCCGGGGCACGGCGAAGGCTGTGATCCAATTTGTGCAGAATGGCGGCCCCAGCCAGATGGACCTGTTCGATCCCAAGCCCGAGCTGACGAAATGGTCTGGCAAGCCGCACCCGGACGGTGTCGAAATCCATCAGCCCAACAATGCTAACGTGTTGCTGGCCAGCCCTTTCCAGTTCCGCAGGCACGGACACAGCGGCATCGAGCTGGGCGAGACACTTCCACAGTTGGCTACAGTCGTCGACGACATCTGCCTGATTCGCTCGATGCACACCGAGCACAACAACCATCCGGAAGGCGTCACCATGCTGCTGACCTGCCGCATCTTCGCTGGCCGTCCGGTGCTGGGGGCGTGGGTGTCGTACGCGCTCGGCACGGAGAATCAGAATCTGCCCGCGTTTGTTGCGTTGCGCGATCCGGATGGGTACCCGACGCTGGGCAAGCAGGCTTGGACCAGCGGCTTCCTACCGGCGCTCTACCAGGGAGTGGAGTTCAGCTCCACCGGAACGCCGGTCCGCCACCTGCATCCCCGGGTGCCGCCGCCGCCCGGCGCACAGCGGGAACGGCTGGACACGCTGGCTAAGCTGAACAAGATGCACCTCGGCCGCCACACGGGAGACTCCGAGCTGGAGGCGCACATCCAGAACTACGAGCTGGCAGCGCGCATGCAACTGGCCGCGATGGATGTCCTGGACATCTCCAAGGAGTCGGAAGCTACTAAGCCGGAATTTCCATTTTGAGCTTCCCCTTCACCCGAAAACCTATGCCTCGTACCCTGTCGTGTCAATCGCAAATCGCCCGGGCCTCTTTGAGGTGGTAGTGCGGCACATTTTGGCTGTTCTTCGGAGTCGCTGTGCGGGTTTCGCCTGCCCAGCCTGCCTCGCCGCTGACACTTGTCCGGCCCGACCACTTCTGAGCACCTAAAATTACCCTCTCTCCTGGGTCGCTAGCCGTCTGGCAGCGGCAGTGCCGAGATCGTTCGCAGCATGCTGCTGAACAGCCTCCGGCTCAAGTGCCCTTCGGCCAGCAAAAGCCAGTAATATCGTGCATGTTTCACCAGCCGTCCGCCCGTTTTCACCAGCCGCTGCTGCAAACTCGTCAGCGACCAGTTGTTGATCCTCTTCGGTAGCACCAGCCGCCGCCACAGGTTTCCCAAGTTGTAGGCGATCAGGCTCAGCCATAGGCGCACCTCGTTCGACCGAAACCGATGGCAACTCAGCCGGGTCATCTTTACCGCCTGCTTGCCTTCCTTGATCCATTGCTCTGCGGTGCCCCGCTTGTTGTAGAACCGGACCACCGCCCGGCTGTCGGTCTCCAGATTGGTGACGATGAACCCCACGCGAGGGAACAGTTCGCCAAAGTGGAACTCCACCTTCGCCACCACCCGCCGCGCCTTTTTCCAACTGGCTGCCTGGTAGAGAAAGCTCTTGTACCAGACCACCGGCTTGTGGCTCGGTCGCCCCACTGACCGCGTCAACAACTCCGCGATGTCCCTCTCCAGACTGTCGTTGGCCGGGATGCGAATCGCATACTTCACGTCCCGCTCCTCCAGTGCGTCGTAGATCTCCGGCTTGGCGAAGGCGGCGTCGGCGCGAAACACCGCTTCCTTGCCCAGCTTCTGCTGCCGTTCGATCTCTGGCAGGAGAAGTTCTTCCCAATCCTCGGCGCTGTGCACGTTGCCGGGTCGCAGCTTGGCCGCCAGACAGTCACCCTCGCGACTGAACAGCAACAACGGGTGATAGCAACTCGACTCGAAATGCCCGTTGTAGGCGCTCTGTTCCTGCTCCCCGTAGACCGGGATCTCGGTGCTGTCCATGTCCAGCACCACCCGGCGCGGCGCATCCATAGCTTCCGCCCTGGCGATCAAATCCCGGTTGATCGCTGCCAAACCAGCAAGGTTCTCGTCTTGCGTCAGCAGTTCTGTCTCGAACGACTGTAACCGGGAAGTCAGGGCTGCGCCACGTTCCCAGATCTTCTCCGAACCGATCAGCCGGAACGTCGGATCTTGGGAAAGCCGCTCGGCGTCGTTGACGTCTTCGTATCCTGCCAAGCGGCTGTAGATGGACTGCCGCAGCAAGTCAGCGAGGGGCAACCGGGTGTTCTTCCCCCGAGAGTCGATCAAGTGCTGTTCGATAAGTTCGCCGAACCCCAAACGTTCGTCCAACTCGCGCACCAGAATCAGACCGCCGTCGGAAGTGATTCGCGATCCCTGAAATGTGACCCGCAGAAACCGGTTGAATGACAGTTGAAACGCCTGTTTTTGGCTCTCACCCATTCGGTGTACACCTCCGGAAGGCAATGTTGATGCTGGAACCCGCATCAATACTGACGTTGGAGTCATTCAGAAGGTTGCCGCCGATAGTTCATAAAGGAAATCCGGGCTAAGAAGCTCTACGGGTTGGACAACCCTGTGACCGCCGGCTACGGCTTGCGCTGCCTGATGGCGCGCCGTCTGATCGAGGCCGGCGTTCGCTTTGTGCAGATCCCTACGGGGAAAAACGACCCTTGAGACCATCACTTCAATATCAAGAAGAACATCCCGGAGATGTGCGCCATAACCGACCAGCCCATTACCGGCTTGCTGAAAGACCTGAAGAGCCGCGGCCTGCTGGAGAGCACGATTCTGATGTGGGCGGGCGAGTTCGGGCGCCTTCCG
Source organism: Terriglobia bacterium (assembly GCA_965218055.1). Lineage (GTDB taxonomy): Bacteria > Acidobacteriota > Terriglobia > JAJPHL01 > JAPKYU01 > CBDBKE01. Next base: position 1,841,068 of record CBDCKA010000002.1, on the reverse strand, counting down.
ACCACCCAAAACTCCGGCGGTCGAGACCACAACCGCAACGCGTTCAGCCTCTGGATGGCCGGCGGCGGCTTCAAGGAGGGCCTGGCCTACGGGGAGACCGATGAGTTTGGCTACAAGTCCACAGTGATCGTGTGGGTGTCGCCGACTTGCACGCTACTCTGCTGCATCAGCTCGGACTCGATCATAAGCGGCTGACCTTCCCCCACGAAGGACGGGAAGCAACCCCCACCAACGCCAGCGTCACAGGCGCACGCATTGTCGCCGGCATCCTCAAGAACCCGCCAAAGGAGACCTGAGACCATGCGGTTTGCTCGTCTGCTGAGTCAGGTTGCAGCGTTGGGCGCGCTGTCGGCAATGACCGTCTTTGCACAGGCCAGCTTTGAACGGGATGTCAAGCCGATCTTTAAGACTAATTGCTTCAGTTGTCATGGCGGCACCGCAATGGTCGGGCTGGATTTGCGCACGGCCACCTCCATCCTGCGCGGCAGTCATGAAGGCCCGGTGGTGGTGAAGGACGCACCCGAAAAAAGCCTGCTGTACGAAAAGGTCTCCAAGCGAATGATGCCGCCGCCGGCGTTCAACTTGAAGCTAACTGATTCCGAGATCGAGACCATCCGGCGCTGGATTGAGGCGGGGGCCCCTTCGGAGGAAGAAGCCGCCATTGCCGCTAAAACGAAACAGGAGACGGCGCGGTTCAAGAAGCTGGCGCTGCCCATCTTTGAGAAGCGCTGCTTCACCTGTCATGCCACCGACAAGCCGATGGGCGGGCTGGACCTGCGCACATTGCAGTCGCTGCTGAAGGGAAGCGAGAGCGGCCCGGTGATCTCCGACCTGGGTTCGACTAAGAGCATCCTGATCCGCAAGGTGACCTCTCGCGAAATGCCGCCGCCGGGCATGGGTGAACCCCTGCGCGACGCCGAAATCCGCACCCTGGCCCGCTGGATTGATACTTCCGATTTGCGCCTCCTGCGGCCGCACGTGGCGCGCACCACCTTCAATCAGGCCGAAGCGCCGCCGGTCACAGAGAAAGACCGCCAGTTCTGGGCATTCCAGAAGCCGGTCGCCGCACCCGTCCCGGATGTGAAAAATCGGCAGCGCGTGCGCACGCCGATTGACGCCTTCCTGCTAGCGCAGCTTGAAGCCACCGGACTCAGCTTCTCGCCCGATGCCGCCAAGGTCACTTTGATGCGCCGCGCCTGGCTGGACCTGATCGGGGTGCCGCCGTCCCCAGAAGACATCCGGGCGTACTTGGCCGATAACAAGCCGGACGCCTACGAGCGACTCATCGACAAGCTTCTCGCCTCACCGCACTACGGCGAGCGGTGGGGCCGCCACTGGCTGGATGCGGCTGGCTACACCGATGTGACCGGGTTTGATGCCAGCGTTGAGGGCGCTATTGTCGTAGACGGCATGTGGCGCTACCGGGATTGGGTGATCCGCGCGTTCAACCAGGACATGCCCTACAACCAGTTCCTGGTGGAGCAATTGGCCGGCGATGAACTGGTGGACTGGCGCTCGGCTGAGAAGTACACGCCGGAGGTCCTGGACAAGCTGATCGCCACCGGCTATCTGCGCTCAGTCTATGACCGCACCGATCAGGACGTCGTGAATCTGGTGGGAGAACGGTATGACGTGCTGTTCGACTTGATGGAGAAGGTCTCCACCGGCCTGATGGGGTTGACGGCCGGCTGCGCTCGCTGCCACAGCCACAAGTACGACCCCATTCCGCAGAAGGACTACTATCGCATGCTGGCGGTCTTTGCCACCGGCTACAACCCGGTCCACTGGCTGCAGCCCAAGAACCATTTCCTGCCGAGCGTCTCCAAAGCGGAGCAGGAGGAAATCAAACACCACAACGCGGAGATTGACAAGCCTGCGGCCAAACTCAAGGAGCAGCTGGAAGCAATTGACCGCCCCTACCGCGAGACGCTGCTTGAAGGCAAGCTCAAGGAGCTCCCGGAAGCTATCCGTGAAGAGACAAAACAGGCTCTGGCCACGCCGAAAGACGAGCGGGACGCGGTGCAAAAGTTCCTGGCCGCTAAATTTGAGGAGCAGCTCACCGTTACCCCGGAGGAAGTGGGCAAGGCCCTAACCGAGGAGCACCGCGCCACTCACAAGAAGCTGACTGAGCAGCTCAAGATCCTGAACGGCTATCGCCGCTCCTGGGACAAAATCCAGGCGTTGTGGGAAGTCGCGCCGCCGCCCAAGATCCGACTGCTGCAGCGCGGCGAGGTCGAGCGTCCCGGGCCCCCGGTCCAGCCTGGTTTCCTGGAAGTCCTCAGTCCGCCCGGAGAGACCGATGCGGTCCGGCCGCCGGACACGAAGGGCAAAACCAGCGGCTACCGGCTGGCGCTTGCGCGCTGGCTGACCAGCCCCGATCATCCGCTCACCGCCCGTGTGATGGTGAACCGCGTCTGGCAGCACCACTTTGGGCGCGGCATCGTGGAAACCCAGGACAACTTCGGCAAGCAAGGCAAGCCGCCGACGCATCCCAAGCTGCTCGATTGGCTGGCGGTCGAGTTTATGCGTCAGGGCTGGAGCATCAAAAAGCTCCATAAGCTAACCATGACTTCCACAGCCTACCGCCAATCGTCCGAGCGGCCTTCGGGCAGCTCGCTAGCGCTCAAAGTGGACCCGCGAAATCGGCTTCTGGGGCGCATGAACCTTCGCCGGCTGGAAGCAGAAACCTTGCGCGACGCCATCATGGCCGCCAGCGGCAAGCTGGACTGGACTATGGGCGGGCCTGCCGTCGAGGGCCCCCTGATGGCTGACGGCCTGAAGAATCTGAATCCGCACGACGACATGGAAGGCAAGCCGGTTGCGGCTGAGCCCACAGGAATCTGGCGGCGCAGCGTGTACGTGCTCGCGCGGCGCTACTTCCCGCTGGGGTTCCTGGAGACCTTCGACGCCCCCATCATGCAGACCAATTGCAACCGGCGCATGAACTCGGTGTCGCCCCTGCAATCGCTCACGCTGATGAACGATGATTTCGTCGTCGAGAACGCCAGCGCCTTTGCCGAGCGGATCGCCAGCACGTCCAATGGCAATCTGGAAGAGAAAATTGAAGAAGCGTACTTGCTGGCTCTTTCCCGCAAGCCCTCCCGCGAGGAAGTACAAATCGCGCGGGCGCATCTGGCGCGCGAGGAAGATCTGTATCTGAAGTCCAACGCGGCGCCGGAACAGGCTCGCAAAGAAGCGCTCGAAAGCTTCTGCCACCTGCTGTTCCTCACCAACGAGTTCCTCTATATCGACTGACAGCGGCCGCCAAACCCGCCTCGGTTCAGGACGCTTCCGCCCATGCTCAGCCTCCTGCCGTTTGGTGCGCGGAAGGGCTATAGTCGCTGTTATGGTGGACATCCACTTTTAGTTTATTTCTTCCAAGGATCGCTCAAATGAACCGGGTTGGAGACTTGATTCGCCGAAGGAGGGACGGAATGTCAAGGACTGATTTCTTTAGACACTGATTCTGAGAGTTTTTTACGCGACTAACGCATACCGTTTGGCGAATACCACAGGCGGCATGTTGAGCGCGGAGTGAATCCGCGTGTTGTTGTAGTCCCACAGGGTGCGGTAGATCTCCGCCACTAGCTCCCCCAGTGTTTTGAAGCGGTTCGGATCTCCCAGGTCAACCTTGAATTTGTCGTAGAACGATTCCTGGTATCCGTTCTCCCAAGGGCACCCCGGGCGGCTCCGTGAAATCACGATGCCGCATCCATCAAGGATTTCAGTGAACGCCATCGCGTCATACTCCCTCCCGTTGTCGGAGTGGAATAGATCCGGGCGCGGATGATGGAGCAGGGCGTTGGAAAGCGCCTGAATGGTGAGCGCGGCTCCCTTTCTCACCGTAACCTGGATTCCCAGGATCCGGCGGGTGTAGAGATCGATCACGGTCGCCACATAGACCTTCTTTCCGTGCTGCACGAACTCGGTGAAGTCCGCTGCCCAGATGTGGTTTGCATATGCGGGCATGACCGCGAGCAGGAGGTTGGGATAGGTCCGGGAAACCTTGGATTTTCTCCATTTTCTGCCTCTCCTGCGGTAGGGCTTGATGCCAAACAGACGCATGACCCTCTGCGCCCGCTGGCGGCAGAGTCCCAGTGCCGTAGCAATTCGCCGGGAGCCGTAGGAGGGATGGATCTGCAGCTCTTCTTCCAGGCGGACCTTGAGGCGCCAGTCCTTCTCCTTCATTCTTGGGACGTAATACAGGCTCGCGCGGGATATGCCAAGGGCTCGGGCAAGCGCTGATTTGTTTCTTCCTTCGCTCAATTGTTTTTTTGAGTCATGGAGAGCTTGAGCGTGATCTCGCCCACGAGTTCCAGGAGTTCTCTGTTCTGCTTCTGAAGTCGGGAGAACTCCGCCCAGGACGGGGCACCGGTTGCTCCTTTTACCATCCAACCATAGATGCTCCCTTCAGAAATACCGTGATCCTTGGCGGCCTGGGCCACCGAGATGCCTTCTTCCTTGACGCGGCGTAGGATATCGGCTTTTACGTCAGCTGCAATACGATGATGTTTTTTGTTCATATGACACCAGGGTAGTTAATTCCCAACCTCAGTGTCTAAATTACCCAGTCCAGGGCACAAACACCTCGATGACTACGTCAACCGACGCTCTCCAAGGTTCAGCAAGAAAGAGCGGAAAAAGATGGAGGAGCTGGCACAACGGCCTGAGTTCAAGATGCTGCTCAACGAGTTCTATATGGCCAGACACAGTGCCGACATCGAGCGTGCTTATCGCCTGAACCGCGCATGTGGGTTCTTCTATCCCAACCCGATGCTCCAGGATTTTGTGAACCGACTTGGCCAGTCTCTTGTGCCGAAGACCACCAGCCAGTTCTATGCATTCCGCATTGTGAATGACCCACGGCCCAATGCTTGGTCGCTCAGCACCGGTAGTGTTTACATCACCACTGGGTTGCTCGCCATGCTGGACAACGAAGCTCAGCTGGCTTACGCGCTCGGCCATGAAATCGCTCACGTCGAGCACCGTCATGCCTATGCCGAGACCCGGGGCACGTTGCTCGAACAGATGCTTGAGGTCGAAAAGGTCCGTTCTTCCAAAAAGAAAACACTCATTCTGGGTGCCATCGGTGCCGGCCTTGGGGCTGCCGTTGGGGGCGCGACCAAGGGCGGAAAAGGGGCAGCAGTGGGGGCTGTTCTCGGTGGGACCATCGGGGTGGTTACTGCCGGGATCGCGGAGAGCTTGCGGCAGCCCAAATTTACAGACTGGACCATGGTTCAGGAAAGGGATGCCGATGAGTTCGCCGCCCGAGAGATCCTGCGCCATAACTTCGATGTCCGCGAAGGCCCCCGGCTGTTTGCAGCGGTGGAACAGGCTATTCGCGGCGATGCTCGCGTCGGAATGGCCTTCCATTATGGGAGCACAGGGAACCTTGCCAGCCGGCGACAGCACATCCAGACCCTTCTGAATCGGGCGCTGAAAGCAGAAATCCAAAAACGAAGCTCGGAAGGGTTGCGGGCAGCCTCCCCTGAGTTTGCCCTCTTAATGGCGTCTGTAAAACGTGACAACGGAATCCTGGCCCTCCAGTACGACATGTTCGAGATGGCGCGTACAAATCTGAAAGGGGCGGTGGCTTTGCGTTCGTCGGCCCCCGCTATACATTATCACCTTGGCCGCGTCTACAAACTGACGGCACGAGGCTCGGCGGACGACCAAAAGGCCATACGTCATTTCCAACGGGCTATCAGCTACGACGAGGGACGCGGATCCTTTCCCGAGCCACACCTGAAATATGCCCTCGCGTTGCTCAAGAAGAATGATCCGTCGCTTCTTCCCCAGGCCCAGAAAGAGGTCAAGGAGTATGTTCGGCTCTACCAGAAAACTCACGGCGGGCGGATCCCTTCAAATATCCACATTCTTTACGACTACCTGTCCCTTAGCGGAGATACCGAATGGGCCATGCCGCCTGTCTTGCATGTCGAGTTTGCTCCGTCGCCTGATGTGACGAAGATCTCTCCCGTCAGCCGACGGCAGTAGGAGAGTGATGCGTGCTCTGACGACTCTGCTAGTGCTCGCGGTAGCACTGCTGGGGCCCGCTGGCACAGCGCCGCCGACACAGGCGGATGCTTTCTTGCTTGAGGTCCCTGAACTCGACCTGCAAATCCAACAGGGCCGAGATGCCATTTTGGCCCACCGCTTTGTCAACCGGCTCCTTGTCCACGTTCGGCGGAGCACGCTAGAGGTTCCCTATGGCGGCGTTCATGTGCGTCTCAATGGGGAGGCTGCGAACATCATCATGTCCGTCCGTTCAAGCCCTGAGGGCATCTTGTGCGATCTCAATTTGAACCACCGCCCGGGCTTCCTGTTGCAACCCGGCCGGAACACCTTAGAGGCCTGGGCGCGAACCATCTACGGTCGCTTTCTCTATTCCAGTTTCCTGCTGGATGTTCAGAATGAACCGACCTCTCTGCGTGAGATTCAGGTCCTAACTGAGGTCAGGCAGTCCGGAGCCCGCCCGCCGGCGATCCGGCTCACTGAGCCACAAGGGCCCATTGAACATGCCCCCAAGGTTGTCCTGCGCGGATACGTCAGCGCGGAAACCCCCGAGCTGACACTGTCGGTCAACGGAAAAACAATCCCGCTGCCTCCTGCTGAACCTCTAGCGGTAGCTCCCGAGGGAACTCCTGACCTGGGCGGATCGGTGCACAGCTTCGAGACGGAAGTAGTCATAGAGTCCGCAGCGGACGGAGTGGAATTGGTGGCCTACGACGGACGCGACAGCCGCACCCAGTTGCTGATTCCGGTCATTCGTGGTTTGCGAAACACCGGTGAACGCTATGCCGTCATCATCGGTATTTCGAGTTACCGCAACCGGAGCTTGAACTTGCATTTCGCAGCTGATGATGCCGCTGCCATCCGCACCTTCTTGCTTGATCCCCAGGGAGGCGGGGTCCGCCGCGCAAACATGCTCTACCTCACGAACGAAGATGCCACCGCATCGAGTATCCGCACTGCCCTGTTCACTTTCCTCACCCGGCCGAGCGCGGAGGATCTGGTGTTCGTCTATTTTGCGGGCCACGGCGTACCCGATCCCCGCCGTCCACAGAATCTCTACCTGTTACCGTGGGACACGGATTTGAAAAACATCGGGGGCACGGCTGTGCCCATGTGGGAGCTCCAAGCTGCGTTCGAGACCACGATCAAGGGCAGCGCGGTCGCCTTCGTCGATGCATGCCACAGTGCCGGAGTTGGGGAGGGGTTTCAGAATCTGATTCACCAAGAATGGAGCAGGCTCGGCTATAGCAAAAATCGCGCCGTTCTCACCGCGAGCAATATTAATGAATACTCTCAAGAGTCCGACGTCTGGGGCGGCGGGCATGGGGCGTTCACTTACTTCGTCCTGCGAGGCCTGCACGGGGAAGCTGACGCGAATAAGGATCGTGACATTTCGGTGGGGGAACTCTTCGACTTTGTCCGAGAAGCTGTGGTAAAAGCAACAGGGGAGCTCCAAACTCCCACGGCTGTCGGCGGCTTCACGCGCGGCCTCCTGCTCACTACGACCGAGAAGCCCGCTGATAGCTTAGCTCGCCTTTGGGCAACTCCGCAGGAGGAGGCGCCATGAAAGGTACAAGGTTATGAAAACGGCAGTGGTGACGCTGGCCCTTTCCCTCGGAGTACCGACGGGTTTATGCGCTGGCGATGAGTATGAAAAGCGGGAGAAAGCTCACACTCACCTGATCCGGGCGCGTACGGCCGCTGCGAAGTATGACATCAAGAGGGCATCCAATGAGGCCAAGAAAGCGTTGAAGAACAACCCCAACATCGCAGAGGCCCATGTCTACGTGGGTTTGCGCCACTTTCGCAAGGACAAGCTTGGAAAAGCCGAAGCCGAATTTCGCCGAGCGTTGGAAATCGATCCTTACCAGGCCGGAGCCCACTGCTATCTCGGCTACATCCACTACCTACGAGGAGACGTTGAGCGGGCCCTGGATGAGCTAAACCTCGCCGTGAAGCTGGATTCGACCTCGCCCCACGCCTACGCGGGGTTAGCCCTGTCGCTCTTCAAGACCGGCCGAGAGGAAGATGCAGCACGAACCTACGAAAAAGCGTTGATCTATGACCGCCGTTTTACCGACATCAAATTTCTCAAGAAGAAGGGACCTCGCTGGAATTCCGAGATGATCCGCGATGTTCAACGACTGCTTCCACAGGTCCAAAAACCAGGCTTTCCCTACTAGTGGGGCATTCCCGGACCAATCCCCGCTCAGGCAAGCCCCGCGCCGTGTGTCCGCCGTTGCAAGCTTCGAAACCATCAAGCCATCAACAGCGACCACTGACCAGACCGATTTTTTGTACCAACCGTAGCGAGAGTTTACATCGCAGCCTGGGGCTGTGAAACTGGTTTCAGTGGCAGGGGAGGGGGGCTATAGCCCCCGGCGCCGGGGGCCTATAGCCGAGCGCCGAGTGCGGCCGCACCGTGTTGTATTGCACCCTCCACTGTTCAATCACCACCTGTGCCTCCTTCAACGAGTAGAAGATCTCTCCATTCAGGCATTCGTCCCGCAGCTTCCCATTGAAACTCTCGCAGTACCCGTTCTCCCAGGGACTGCCCGGTTCGATGTACAGTGTCCCTGTCCCTAGATTTGCCAACCACTGGCGCAGTTCTTGGGCGATGAACTCGGGACCATTGTCGGATCGAATCTGTTCCGGTATCCCTCGCCACAACATCACGTCCGACAACGCCTCAATGATTTGTTGGCTGCCCATCCTCCGCTCCACCCGGATCGCCAGGCATTCCCGCGTGTACTCATCCAGCAAGGTCAGCAGCCGCAGCGTTCTCTCCTCGTGCGTTCTGGCACTCATGAAGTCGTAGCTCCAAACGTGGTTCGGTCGCTCCGGCCGTAGTCGCACACAGGAGCCGTCGTTCAACCACAACCGACCCCGGGGCTTCTGTTTTTGCGGCACTTTCAGCCCCTCGCGCCGCCAGATTTGCTGTACTCGATCCTTGCCCACTTCCCATCCCACGCCCCGCAGTAAAGCGGTGATCCGGCGGTACCCATACCGCCCATACTTCGTTGCCAGGGCAATGACAGCTCGCGTCAGCTTTTCTTCGTCCAGCCGAGGATTCGGTTCCTATCGTTGCGTCCCTCTCCATTGCCCCAGCAGCCGGCAGGCATACCGTTCCGACAACCCGTGTTGCTCCCGCGCATGCTCTACCGCACAACGCCGCCGCTCAGGGCTTAGAAGTTTCCCTGTGCCACATCCCGCAGCACCTGCTTCTCCAGCGACAGCTCCGCGACCAGTCGCTTCAGGCGAGTGTTCTCCTTCTCCAATTCCTTCAGCCGTTTCGCCTGATCCAGCTTCAGCCCCCCATATTCCTTCCGCCACCGGTAGTAGGTCTGGGTGTGGATTCCGGCTTCTTTGCAGGCTTGGGGCGCAGTCTTCCCGTTCGCCATCTGCACTTCTATCTGCCGTAGCACCGCTACAATCTGCTCCGGCTTGTAACTCCTTGTCGGCTTGACCTCACTTCCTCCTCAAGTGGATTCTCTCTCTTTCCACTTGGTACAAAAAGCGCCGGTCAGGTCAATGGTGGGAGGAGAGCTGGGGACCTACCAGCCGAGGCTTGCCCGGTCCGCCTTGGTGGCAGGCGGGGATGCAAGTGCAGAGGCTTTGGCCTTGTTTGCCCTGGCTCGCTCAGGCGAGGTGGATCGAGCCGAGAGGCTGGCCAAGCAGTTGGCGGAACGGTTTCCAAGAGATACCTACCTGGAGGCGTATATCCAGCCGACCTTCAGGCCCACATTGCCATCCACCGCGGTGACCCTACCAGGGCGATTGAACTGCTGCTTGCGGCTGAACCTTATGACCTGGCGATCTCACCCGACTTTCCGGGACTCGCGTCAATCTACGTTCGAGGCCAGGCCTACATGCTCGCGGGTGACACGAAACAGGCCGTAGTCGAGTTTCAGAAAATCCTCGAACACAGAGGTGTGGACCCAGTTTCTCCTTTCTACCCGCTGGCACATCTCCGCCTCGCGCGCGCCTATACCGCTGCTGGCGAGACCGAGAAGAGCCGCCAAGCCTACCAGGATTTCCTAGCATTGTGGAAAGACGCCGACCCCGACATCCCCCTCTTCCGGGAAGCCAAGGCCGACTACGCCAGATTGCAGTAGCTCCGCCCCCCGCGAGAAACATGCCGCCGCGTCCCCAAGTGGTTGGGGCCCCGAAGACCACATTCCCAGGCAATCAGCGTCATTGAGCGGATTTGGGGTCTAACAGGCGGTGTTGTCAGGCAAGCCACTGGAAAAGATTGGAGGCGCGGGCCGGATTCGAACCGGCGCATAGAGGTTTTGCAGACCTCTGCCTTACCACTTGGCTACCGCGCCATCAACAACTTGCGGACATCCAGCCGCTTGAGCGTTTGGAGGCCGAGCTTGAGAAAGCAACCGCACGGCTAGATTAGATAGAGGCACCACGAGTTGTTTCCCACCCTTTGGGGAGTGAAACTGGCCATTGCCAACGTAAAGCGCAAAATCCCCGATCCTCAAGCCCTCTCCTATGTTAGGAGGGAACGTGCCTCGGATCAATGGATATTACGGCGACGAGTATCTCAACTTCACGCCGGAAGACGCTGCGTCCTTTGGCCGGCGACCAAGGAGACCTCCACGTCCGCGACAACGACAGCCAGTACAGCGTCGCGTTGTGGAACAGGCGCAGAATATTGCCAGAACAGTTCGATAATAGATTTCAATGAAAATTATCAGGGAGCCGAGGTTAACAGGTATGGGCGGCAAGATGCCGCGATGCAGGCCCTTAGCGCGCTAAACGCGTGAAATATTCCTTGGCCTTTTGGATTTCCTCCAGCAAGGCGACAATACACGGGAGCGGAATGAGCCTCCGAGTTCGGGCGAAAAGTGCCGTGAACACGCCCGCCGGGAATGCGACCTTCGACAGGCGATGGTTCATCCACTTTGTTGCCAAAAGCCCGAACAGCGAGCCAGGACGCCTCCTGAACATTGTGTTCGAACTTGAACCGGATCTCGGAAGCCCCTGCTGCTCTCGGAAAACTGCGCAAGATGTGCCCGTTCTCAATAACCTCGAGGTGTTCTACGTCGTCCGAGGCTGGATCAAATTGGACCCGGCCTTCTAGCTGCGCCGGGCCGGGCTGTCCGAGAACCACTTCTTCCCCCATCCCTTTGCCATTGACCTGGAACTCAAGGATGGGTCCATTGGTCACAAACGTCTGACCCCTCCGAACCCCTTCCAGCCAATTCTTAAACGTGAACGGCCCTTGCACCTTCGTGTAGAAGCGCTCGCGCCCAGGGATTGTCGCGCCTGCACAGGGATAGTCGGTTCCCGCGGTGGGTGTCATGCGAAAACCGGTGTTCAGAATTTCATACCAAGTGTTATAAATTCCCCGATTGAATTGCAACACCTCCAGAAAACTCACCAAACCGTGGGGAAGATCAACGCTGAGGCCATACGGACCGCCAAGATGACCAAAGGCCCAATGGGCATAACCGCTCAGCGCCCCTTGCCGCCGCGCCTCTTCAAAGAACAATCGGTAAATCAGGTAGTGCTCGGGAAAATGGATCTCCGACTGCTCTCCCATGGTAATCGTGTGACCGAGAAAGTGGGTGCGAGGATTCTCCTGCCCTGAGGCCAGAATGTAATTGCCCTCCTGGTAGATGCCTTCGGGTCCGTGGGCATACTGCGGAGTGCGGTTGGGGCGTTTAGAGAATCCCATCTGTAGGAGATTCCCCACATGGAGGTCTTCCGCTTGCATCATCTTGGAAATAAATGGGTCGAGTTCCTTTACGGGCCGGGCGATGTGGATATGGTCATCAGCACTGTACCAGCCCTGTTCGGGCATCTGGACCCAACGCGCCATCTTCAACGTCAGCTTTGTTGTCTCACCCGGCCGGACGTCGACCTCCCGCGCTTGGATTTCGTATTCATTCCCCTTAAAGACTTTGAGCTTATAGGCGCCGGGAGGCAAGGAAATTACTGATTTCCCGGCACTGTAAAACTGGGTAGTTCCAGTGTAGGGGTTATGGAATTCTTTCGTTAATAGGGACAGCGCTCGTTCTAATGTCCATGGGCGGGCGTCCTCCTGGGCCACACCGCCGTAGTGCATTTCGCAATCGCCAGCGACGAGTAAGGCATCTCTAGCCACGTAGGCTCTGCCCTGCTTGTCCAGCAGTTCGACCCGGGCCGGTGTGGGCTCTTGCGAGGCGGCATCCAAGACGGTCAATTGAAGCGTCCCAGGTCTCGGATTGGGCTGTGCGAAGGCGGCGGGGGTACTCCCGATGACAAACCCCGCCATGATCTGAACCAGCGCGACGATGAATGCTCTTCTCATGCTGCAACTCCTCTCTTTCATGTGCTCTTCTTTATTTTTCCTTCAGGTGAGTGTCGCCATCAAACCTCTCATTTGCAGTGCAATAGACCACACCCATCCCCCCTCGCCGAGGGTCTCGACGATGCGGTGGTGGCCCAGGCTGCGGCTCATCATTAGGAAGGAGTCCCCTGGTTTGTTTGCTTCTAACGGTAGTGACAACGTCACCGAAGAGTCTACTACCAACCCGCCCCTTGGCAGATAGGGCCCCACTTGGTATTTCTAGTCTGCCTCGTTGTAGGGATCGCACGGAGCGAAGTTACTAAGGTCTCCATGCCGGGCGGCCTCATCTTTGGACTGCTCGCTCACACTCGCGGCTCGGTGCTCGATGCCCTGGGATACCAAGGGCCAAGCCCTTTGCTAGTCTGTCTCTTTCGGCGGGAAGACCAAGTAACTCACTTCTTAGTTCAGGCCAGCATCTTTTGCACGACATTACCGCCAACGTCGGTGAGTCGGAAGTCGCGGCCCATATGACGATAAGTGAGCTTGGTGTGGTCGAAGCCCAGGCAGTGGAGCATGGTGGCGTGCAGATCGTGGATGTGAACAGGGTCTTCGACGATGTTCAGGCCTAGTTCATCGCCTTTGCCGATGATCTGGCCACCGCTGATCCCTCCGCCGGCAAGCAAGATAGTGAAGCAATCCGGGTGGTGATCGCGGCCTTCGCTGCCGGGATCGTTCGGTCGGTTGATTTGAGTCATAGGCGTGCGGCCAAACTCACCGCCCCAAACGATGAGGGTGCTGTCGAACAGCCCTCGTTGCTTGAGATCCTTGATCAGGGCCGCTGCCGGCTGGTCGGTCAGCTCGCAATTCTTGCTCAGATTCTTGTTCAAATCAGCGTGATCATCCCAACTGCTGTGAACCAGCATCACGAAGCGAACCCCTCGCTCGACCATGCGCCTCGCCAGCAGGCAGTTGGTGGCGTACATTTTTGTGACCTCCTGGTTGACCCCGTACATATCGAGAATGTGCTGCGGCTCGTCGGAGAAATCCAGCAACCCCGGAGCGGAAGCCTGCATTCGAAAGGCTAATTCATAGGACGCGATCCGCGAGGCAATTTCAACGTTGCCGGTTTCCTCCTGGTGGATTTGGTTGAGCCCCCGGAGTGCATCCAGCCCGGCGCGTTGTGTCTGGCGGCTCACTCCGGGTGGGTTCGAAAGGTAGAGGATGGGATCGCCGCTGCGGCGGAAAGGCACACCCTGATACGCCGAGGGCATAAATCCACTGGCCCAATTGGTTGCGCCGGCGCTCAATAGTTTCCCCGAGCCAAGCACCACAAACGCGGGCAGATCTCGCGACTCACTGCCCAGGCCGTAGACCGACCACGAGCCGACGCTGGGCCGGCCGGCGAGTTGAAATCCGGTCATGAACAAGGATTGACCCGGGGTGTGATTGAACGCCTCGGTGTGCATGGATCGGACCATACAAAAGTCGTCCGCGTGAGTGGCAAGGTGCGGCAGCCAATCGGAAAACTGCATTCCGCACTGGCCATGACGTTTGAATTTCCGCGGGCTGGCCATGATCGTGGCACTGGGCTTGATGAAGGCGAGCTTCAAGTCTTTCGTCATCGATGGCGGAAGGGGTTTTCCGTGCCACTTTTGCAATTCGGGCTTGGGATCGAATAGATCGACCTGGCTGGGCGCACCGGCCTGGAACAGGAAGATGACATTCTTTGCTGTACCGGGGAAATGCGGCGACTTTGGGACCAGATAGTCAAGGCGGGGCGCTTCGCTGGCCGCCGTCAGCCCACGCTCGGTCAGTAGATTTCCCAGGGCGATCATGCCCAGGCCCCCGGCGCAATCTCGAAGAAAGCGGCGGCGTGTGTCGATTTGGAAAAAATTTTCAGGAGTCATGGCTACTCTCTCGTCAAGAATTCATCCAGATTCAGCAGCACCCGGCTGAGGCCGACCCAGGCCGCCGCTTCTGTTCGATCTGTCCCGTCAATATCCCACGGCAGCAACTCGGTTACGGATTCGGGTTCCTTTTCGAGGATTGCTTTCTGTTGAGTGAGATACGACAGCATCACTTCCGACTCATTTACGGACGCCGGTCGGCCCAGGCACAACCGGAAGCCATAGTCCAGCCGGTCGTGAAACGAGGCGGCGGGCAGCTTCTTCAGAATGCGAAGCGCCAGAAACTGTGCGGCTTCGAAAAACACGGGATCGTTCAGCAGGTTCAGCGCCTGTAAGGGGGTATTGGAACGTTCCCGGCGGCAAGCAGGCGCGGTCGCGTCGGGTGCGTCAAAATTCTGAAGGAAAGGATAGGGCGTAGTGCGCTGGAAGTGAATGTAGAGGCCGCGCTTGTAGAGATCTTTGCCTCGACTCTCTTCCCAAACCGGATCATAGTCAAGTTTGAGCTCGAGTACGGACTCAGGCTGCGGCGGGAAAACGCTCCGGCCACCAACCGCCGGATACAACAAGCCACTCGCCGCGAGGGTGGAGTCCCGCAAGAGTTCAGCCGGAAGGCGAAAAGTAGTCTGCCGGGCGAGCAAGCGGTTGCCGGGGTCCCGCTCCGCCAGGTCAGGTCGCGCTTTCGAAGATCGTCGGTAGGTGGCCGACGTCACCACCAACCTATGGATTCGCTTCATACTCCAGCCGCTATCCATAAGCTCCGACGCCAGCCAGTCGAGCAACTCGGGGTGGGAAGGCTCCTCGCCCTGGGTCCCAAAGTTGTCCGAGGTAGGCACCAGGCCCTGCTCAAAATACTCCTGCCAGATACGGTTCACGATGACCCGAGCTGTCAGCGGGTTTTCCCGCGAGACGAGCCAGCGGGCCAGATCCAGGCGCGAAGCTTCGGGACCTGCCGGGGAAAACGCATGCAACACGCCAGGCGTGCCCGGGCTCACCTCGATCCCCTTCGCGCGGTAGTCTCCACGCAGGTGAATGTGACTTGTCCCGGGCTCTGGGCTTTGGGTGATCGTTTGCGCCATGCTGACATTGGGGAAGGAGGCTCGGAGCGCACGCAACTCTTTCTTCCATTCGGGGAATCCGCGCTTCTTATACTCCTCCTTTCCAATCACCAGGTGGTACCACGTGAGGAGGTGATTGGTTACCGTGTCCTGCTGGTGACGGTTGCGCTGCGCGGAGGGGGTCCTGAGGAACCTCAGGCCGTGGTCGACCTTCTTCTCAAATTGCTCATAAGCCACGTCCCAGTCGGTCCACTTACCGGGGTTCTCGTAGGCGGCAAGCAGGCGCCGCTCCCACTCCGGCTGGATCTCGGTCACACCGTACTTCTCGAGCAGTTCGTGGCGCTTGCGGTAGTACTCGTCCCGATATTTCAAGTAAGGACCCCACTCACCTGGCAAGGGAGCTTCGAGGTTGCGCTCTTCCACCGTATTGAAGAAGGCGAACAGCTGGTAATACTCCTTCTGGCTGATCGGGTCGTACTTGTGATTGTGGCACTGGGCGCAGGCGACCGTCAGTCCGAGCCAGACTGTCCCCAGACTGTTCGTACGATCGACAATCTTCTCGAAGCGAAACTCCTCCAATTTTGCCCCGCTCTCGCGATTGGAGAGCGTGTTGCGAAAGAAACCCGTAGCCGCTTTTTGGTCGGGTGTGGCGTTGGGCAGCAAGTCCCCGGCGATCTGTTCGACTGTGAACTTGTCGAACGGCATGTCGCGATTCAGCGCCTCGATCACCCAGTGCCGCCAGCGCCAGGCATGCGGCCGAGGCAGGTCGCGATCGTAACCGTCGCTGTCGGCATAGTGTGCCTGGTCGAGCCAGTGCCGGGCCCATTTTTCTCCGAAGTGCGGCGACAGCAGACGACCTTCCACTAGACGCCCGTACGCATTTGGGCTCTCGTCGGCCAGGAACTCGTCTACCTCGTCAGGCGAGGGCGGCAACCCGAGCAGATCCAGGCTAAGGCGCCGAATGAGGGTTCGTTTGTCGGCTTCTGGCGATGGCTGGATTCCCTTGTCCTTGAGCCGGGCAAGAATAAATGCGTCGATCGGGTTGCGTACCCCTTCAGAGCTTCGTGTGGCTGGAACGGGGGGCCTGCGAATCGGTTGCAACGACCAGAGCGTCAACCGACCGCCATGGGATTCCTGGTCGGTCGCCGCCTCCATTTCCTCCTGCGGCCAGGGCGCTCCTTGGTCAATCCACGACCGGAGAGTGGCAATCTGTTCCGCCGTTAAGCGCTCGCCCACGGGCGGCATGGGCGCCCTGTCGGCTTCTCCCGTAACTCTTAGGATTAACTCGCTGGCTTTGCTGTTCCCGGCTTGGAGGAGTGGGCCGGATTGACCGCCGCGGAGCGCGTCCTGGCGACGGTCGAGCCGCAGCCCGTTCATCTGCTTCTTGGAGCCGTGGCACAAGTAACAGCGAGACCGGAACAGCGGCTCAATGTCACGACGGAAATCGACCTCCGGCGCACCTGCTCTCGCCAGGCTCAGAGCAGGACAGAGGACCGCAAGAACGAAGCTAAGAAGGACTGCTCGGGGCCTAAAATACATCGTTTTGCCTGTTTGTTTTCGCCCGACCCGCAATGCGTTCCTGATGTCTCTTTCATAGCGATCGAGCGCCTACAAAGTCAAGCGGGAATCTCCGATTTGGGCTGTTCCGCTTCACCCAAAAGCATACTCCAGCCTCCCTGTCGGTTCAAGGTCATGGCACCATACTCCCCTATGGGCTGGCCACACACCCGATCCGGGACCTGGAGAACTTCGGGGAATTGACGAAGACGCCCCACCGAGGGGAGGGGCGCGATCAAAGTGTTTTGCGATGTGGCGTCTTTCGGGTAGCCTTGTTTCGCTTGGCGGATGTCGACGCCACAGTCCGGGTTGCATGTGGCTAGCGCTCCCTCCCCAATACGGGCCTGGAGCCATGCATGAGTGAGGAACGTAACTTCGTTGCAAGGGAGACGAACTATGGCAGAGGTGCGGCCGCTCAACATTCCCGTGATCTTGGGAACCACCCGCAAGGGGCGGATGAGCGCGCACGCGGCGCGTTTTCTGACGAATGAGATCGGGAAACGTGACGGCGTCGTGACCGAGCTGATTGATATTGGGCAGCTCTCTCTGCCGGTGGACGATGCTGGGGAGGGCGTCAAGGACACCGCGTTCTCGGCCAAGGTGAACCGGGCCGACGCATTGGTGATTGTTGCGCCAGAGTACAACCACAGCTTCCCGGGCTTGCTGAAACATGTGCTGGACAGTTGCCTCAAGGAATACATCCACAAGGCCGTTCGGCATCGCGGGTGTAGCGGCGGGTCCGTTCGGCGGAACGCGGGTCATCGAGAACTTTTTGCCCGTGTTTCGCGAGCTGGGCCTGGTGGCCATCTTCTGGGATGTCAACTTTGGGAGTGTGAACAAGGTCTTTGATCAGTCCGGTAGGCTGCTGGACCAGGCATTCGTGCGGCGAACGGACAAATTCCTGAAGGAACTCATCTGGATGGCCAAGACATTGCGTTACGGGCGTGAGCATATTTCCCTGGAGTGAGCGAGACTGGAGGGACCGATGCCAGCAGACACCGCCAAAATGAGTTGCCCCGAGTGCGGAATCGAGATGAATCATCATGCCGACAAGCTGGTAGACCCGGTGGGCCCGGAGGAGGCTATGTAGGTGGATCCAGCCCTGGGCGGGCTGATCGAAGAAGCACATTGCTGCCCCCAGTGCGGGAAGGGAGCGTCGCGCCGCGGATGTTAACCAGCGCGGGCGGACTGCTGCTCGGCCGAGATTGAGCAGATCGCCCGAGGCAGGTCCGGAGGGCTACGCGGAATCTCCAATGACGGCTATCCGTTGCCCGACAGTGCGTTACCCATTGTTGCAGGCAGCCCTAAGCCGGGGCAGCCTGCCCGCGTGCATCTTGCTTATTTGGCTCCTCGTCGCCCCCGGTGTATCGGCGGCTACCCTGCAACGCAAGACCATGGCTGGTTGGCAGAAGTATGTGCGCCTGACGGAGGAGCGCGTCGAGCGGGAGCTTGCCCAAGAGTCATGGGAGGACCTAGAGGAGGTGAGCGACAAGGTAAAGCTGGTCCGCATGCACACGGTGGACGAAAGGGGCCGACGGGTCACCGCCGATGGCGGATTGATCCATCACTGGAAGGGCAGCGTTTTCATCCCCGGAGCTACCCTGGCGGAGGTGCTGGAGTTTCTCCAGACCTACGACCAGCATCACCGCTTCTTCCGGGAGGTGGAACAATCCCGGCTGATTTCGAGAGAAGGCGACTCGTTTCGGATTTTTTACCGCCTCAAGAAAAAGAAGGTAGTCACGGCCGTCTACAACACCGAGCACACGGTGGTCTACGAGCTCCTCGGACCAAGGCGCGCTTGCAGCCGCAGCGTGGCGACTCGTATCGCCGAACTGGAGGCGCCCGGTACCCCGGCCGAGAAAGAAAAGCCACCGGGAAAGGACCGCGGCTTTCTCTGGCAGTCGAACGGCTACTGGCGCCTCGCCGAACGCCAGGGGAGGGGTGTGGTGATTGGGTGGGAGTCAATCAGCCTCAGTCGCAGCATTCCGCTGGGTCTGGGCTGGCTGGTGAAACCTTTTGTGGAATCAGTGCCCCGCTCTGCGGCGGTCGACGTCCTCGGCTCGATTCGCGACAACCTCAAGAAATGAGGGGCCTTCCTCTAAGTCCGTGCCGAAGTTCGCTGTGTGTGTGCGGCTCAGAGCCGATGCCACAGGAGCGGGCGCACCCGGGGAAGCGCGCCTCTGGTTCGAGGATCCAACTCAGCTATCGGGGGAGATGACGACCAGAGTCTGGTCATCAGACTGCGGCGCGCCCCCGGTGAAATCACGAATCCGGGAAACGATAGACTCGATGGTGTCCTTGGGAGAACCATCGGGCAAGGCCCGGACACTGTCCACCAAACCCTCGACGCCGAACATTTCGTCGGCAGCATTGGTTGCCTCCATCAGCCCGTCGGTGTACAGTAGGAGCACGTCGCCCGCCAGCAGGTCGGTCTGGGCGCGGGTGTAGCTGACGTTGGGCAGCAGTCCGAGCACCGTGCCTCCCTCCTCTAGCTGTTCGCAGCGCCCGTCCTTGTGAATCAGGATCGGCGGGTTGTGCCCGGCGTTGATGTAGTGCAGCTTGCTGCTTTCGCTGTCCAGCAGAGCCAGGAACAGGGTGACGAACATGCGGCCATTCGTGTAGTCGTGAATGACCTCGTTCATCTTGACCAGTAGGCGCTCGAAGGAGTGTACACCCACCAGCATGGCCCGGAGCGTGGCCTGCATCGTGGACATCACCAGCGCCGATGAGACTCCCTTGCCGGAAACGTCAGCGATCACCGCCGCCATGGTCGTGGGGGAAACCGTCAAGAAATCGTAGAAGTCGCCACCGACCTCGAAGCAGGTCTCGGCCAGCGCCGCAATGCGGTAACGGTGCCAGCGTTCGGGCGGCCGGGGCAGCAAGTTCTGTTGAATCTGCCGGGCCAGCTCTAGCTCGGTGCGGATGCGCTGCTGGTCCACAATCTTGGTGTCAAGGACTGATTTCTTTAGACACTGATTCTGAGAGTTTTTTACGCGACTAACGCATACCGTTTGGCGAATACCACAGGCGGCATGTTGAGCGCGGAGTGAATCCGCGTGTTGTTGTAGTCCCACAGGGTGCGGTAGATCTCCGCCACTAGCTCCCCCAGTGTTTTGAAGCGGTTCGGATCTCCCAGGTCAACCTTGAATTTGTCGTAGAACGATTCCTGGTATCCGTTCTCCCAAGGGCACCCCGGGCGGCTCCGTGAAATCACGATGCCGCATCCATCAAGGATTTCAGTGAACGCCATCGCGTCATACTCCCTCCCGTTGTCGGAGTGGAATAGACCCGGGCGCGGATGATGGAGCAGGGCGTTGGAAAGCGCCTGAATGGTGAGCGCGGCTCCCTTTCTCACCGCAACCTGGATTCCCAGGATCCGGCGGGTGTAGAGATCGATCACGGTCGCCACATAGACCTTCTTTCCGTGCTGCACGAACTCGGTGAAGTCCGTTGCCCAGATGTGGTTTGCATATGCGGGCATGACCGCGAGCAGGAGGTTGGGATAGGTCCGGGAAACCTTGGATTTTCTCCATTTTCTGCCTCTCCTGCGGTAGGGCTTGATGCCAAACAGACGCATGACCCTCTGCGCCCGCTGGCGGCAGAGTCCCAGTGCCGTAGCAATTCGCCGGGAGCCGTAGGAGGGATGGATCTGCAGCTCTTCTTCCAGGCGGACCTTGAGGCGCCAGTCCTTCTCCTTCATTCTTGGGACGTAATACAGGCTCGCGCGGGATATGCCAAGGGCTCGGGCAAGCGCTGATTTGTTTCTTCCTTCGCTCAATTGTTTTTTTGAGTCATGGAGAGCTTGAGCGTGATCTCGCCCACGAGTTCCAGGAGTTCTCTGTTCTGCTTCTGAAGTCGGGAGAACTCCGCCCAGGACGGGGCACCGGTTGCTCCTTTTACCATCCAACCATAGATGCTCCCTTCAGAAATACCGTGATCCTTGGCGGCCTGGGCCACCGAGATGTCTTCTTCCTTGACGCGGCGTAGGATATCGGCTTTTACGTCAGCTGCAATACGATGATGTTTTTTGTTCATATGACACCAGGGTAGTTAATTCCCAACCTCAGTGTCTAAATTACCCAGTCCAG
Organism: Terriglobia bacterium; assembly: GCA_965218055.1. Taxonomy (GTDB): domain Bacteria; phylum Acidobacteriota; class Terriglobia; order JAJPHL01; family JAPKYU01; genus CBDBKE01. The sequence goes on along the minus strand of CBDCKA010000002.1, from coordinate 1,820,163 downwards.
GGCATCCTGCAACACTCCCATCGCCGCTTGGCCCAAACGCAGCCGGCGTCGGCGGGCACGTTGTTTGAACTGGGCAGCACGCTGCGGCGTGCCAGGCAGTATCCAGAGGCCATTGAAGCGTTTCGAAGCGCCTTACGTTTGAACTCGAACCATTCCGACGCGCTGTTGGGCTTGGCCATGACCCTGGCCTCGACGGGCAACCGGAAAGAGGCCCTGTTGCGCTACGACGAGGTGCTGGCCCGCTCGCCGGACAACTATGAAGCCCTCCAGGGCAAAGGGCACGTGCTCTTCTGGAACAAGAAGTATGCCGAGGCCCGCACGATCTTTGAGAAGCTGGCTGCCAAGAAACCCAGCGACAAACAGAACCCGCGGATGCTGAAGCGGATTGGCCGGGCCGAGGAATCAGCGCGCTGGGCTGCTCTCCGCCCGCCCCGGGACGCGCCGCCGCAGGAATTCGTAGCCTATTTTCAGAAACGCCTGGCCAGCTATCCAGACGACATGTCGGCCATAAAGGGGCTGGCCTACAACCATGCTCGCTTGAAAAATTACCCGGCGGCAATCGATGCCTACCGGAAGGTGCTAGCCACATACCCGGATGACCATGGATCGAAAATTGCACTGGCCCGCATACTCAGCTGGGAGGGACAGTACGCAGCTTCCATTCGGCTGTATCAGGAGCTGCTGGAAGCGGATCCTGACGATACCGGGGCAATGGAGGGCCTGGCCCGTGTCTACAGTTGGTCAGCCCGTCCGCACGAGGCGCTGGAAATCTACAAGCGCCTGCTGGCCAAGGAACCTGGGAACGCCGAATACCAGTTGCGCGTGGCGCGCCTGCAGGTGCGTTTGAAGGACTCACCGGCGGCACGCGAATTCCTGACCGCTGTGCTCGGCGGATCCCAACAATCGCGATGCCATTTTTTTGCTGGGCCAGTTGCACATGAGGCAGGGCCAGTATGAGGAGGCGATCAGCCAATTCGAACGGGTCCTGAAGGAGAATCCGCAAGACACCAGCGTCTTGTTGGTTCAGGCGCGAGCCTACTACTACAAAGGCGATATCAACCGGGCCTACGACATTGCAGACCATCTGGTGCAACAAAGACCCGACAATACCGACGCGCTGTTCCTCAAGGCCAGCTTGGAGCGTTCCCGGCGCAATCGAAACGCGGCGCTGGCACTGCTGGACGAGACCCTGAAACACAAGCCGGACCATTCCGCGGCCCTGGCCATGAGGCGAAGCATTCTGGCTTCCAAGCGGGTGACCTTGCGTACCCGCGCCTCTTACACCCGCGAGGTCGGCCGGGAAGGGGAAGACGACAAGATCGACCAGGATCTGCGCTCATTCAGCTACGGCGCGACCCTGGGCTTTTCCGCGATCCCTCGGACAAATTCTTCCTTCTCCTACACCTTGCGGCCGTCGAATATGCCGTTCGGCGGACTCCGCGGTGCGGTCGCCGCGCACCAGTTCTTTTACCGTCAGGAGAGCTACCTGAGCCGTGACGTGCGGCTGCGGGTTGGGGGCGGCATGGTGCGCTTCGGCCCGGGGGAGTTGGTCCGCATCCCCGGCCACCCGGCCCCGGTCCGTTCGGCGGAGTTAAGCCCCCTGGCTACTGTGGGCTTGAGGTGGCGTGCGGCAAAGAAGGTGCGACTGAGCGCTTCCTGGAGTCGTTCCGCAATTGCCTACACACCGACCTCGGTTCGCATGGGCGTCATCGAGAACCGGTTCAGCGGGGGCGCCAGCTTTCCGTTTACGCCCAGCACCCGCCTCTCCGTGGATTACAACTACGGCCGATATGCCTCCCGCGAGTTCAATGGCATCACCTCGGAGGATACATCGCATCGGGCGTTCATCGATTTCACCCAAAACGTAGTGCGCACCGAGCACATTGTCTTCGATGCCGGCTACTCGGGCCGGATGTGGGGCAACCCGGGGGACGACGACGTCTTCCTGGGTTTTTTCAACCCGGTTTTTTACCAGCGCCACCTGTTCGACACCCGCTTCTACGCGAAGTTGGCGGGCCCGCTGGGCTTCAATTTCCTCGGCGGCGCTGGACTCCAGGACGAGGATGATCGGTCGCCTCGGTTTGCCACTCGGATCCGGCCCTCTTTCATCGTGCAGCTGAACGAGCACGTCGCAATCAGCTTCGGCTACACCTACTACAACACCAGCGGCGCGCTACGCACAATAAGCGGCGACGGAGTCTTCATAGCCACGGATTGGAGATTCTAGGGGGGACTGGTCGCCCGCTCGGGATGCATCTGCCGCCACTTTGGGGGCGGGCGGTACCTGCCTTAGGCCAGGGTCCAGTAGGCCATGCCGGCCGCCACCACCTGGATGGTGAAGTTATCCAGGCCGTGGTTGCTAATTGTCTCGACTGCGGCGCCAGCAACCCCGCACAGCGCCCCTACCTTGAGCGCAGTTAAAGGCGCAAAGCCACCGGCCAGGAGGGCGGCGAAGGCCGCAGTCGTTCCGACCAGCAAGACTCCCGCCGAGCCTTCCAGGCTCCGTGTGGCAGGCACGCCGGCCAGCGATGGAACCGAATAGCGGTGTTTGCCCCAGGCGGTTCCCACGGGCTCTCCTACAGCGTCACCCCAGCCGCCGACGAGATAACCGACATAAGCCAGGCGTCCGAATAACAGGTTCGCTACCACGCCTCCCAGCGCGGTCGTCATCAAGGGAATCAGGATAAACAAGGTCCGATGGGGGGCATCGGTGGGCCGCGCCATGGCCTCATACAGGGGGAATCCTTCTCCCCGGTAAACCGCATAAAGAACAACCAGACTGACAATGCTGCCAAAGAGGACGACCGTCGACAGACCCCCCAGAAGGTGCAGGATCGCCGCCAGGGTGAAAATGCTGAAATGAAAGACCTTGCGCGTGTAGGGAGTCCGCATCTGCCGCTTCACGCGAAGCCAACCAACAAAGGAGCCAGCTGCCGCGGCAGCGAGCAGTAAGATTGGGCCCAGCAAGATGATCGCGCTTGGGTGGGGTAGGGCACGCTGGATGAAGCTGGTCAGTAACGGCGGACTCCAGATGACCCGGTCCGGAACCGGGACTCCGAACCGCTCCGTGATCTGCTGTTTGGAACTTGCCGCGCGCGGACCGTAGAGATACCAGGGACCGCCCTCTGCCAGCTCCCGGAGGAAGCCGGAATCCACCGCGTTGACCGCCTGCCAGGTGAAGTTCGCCTCGGAGCCAGACTGGGCCGACTCGGCCAGCTCCCGGGCTTGTTGCGCCTCCGGCGAATCGGGATCGCCAAGGAACACGAAGCCCCGCACGCCACGATCATAGAGCTCGTTCAGGAACTCTGGCCTCTCTGGCCCGGGCCCCACCGCGACATGCGGCGCGATGACCTGAACACTGCCTTCGGCCACTCGGCGAAAGAGAGACGGCGGCAGCGGTGGCAAGTTCGTGCGGAAGGCTTGCAGGAACGCTTCGGCCGTTGGGGATCGCCCGGTGGAAGGCGAAAGATACGCGTGGACCACTAAGGGCCGAGGCAACTTTCGCACATTCCTCGCTGCTTCCAGCACCTTAAAGGGATCATAAGGCTGGGTCCCCAGCGGCATCATGCGCAATGGGACACCGTGCCCACTCAGCAAAACGCGCTCTTCCTTGATCCAGCGAATGTCCTCGGGGTCCTCGGGGTCGAGCAGGGAAACTACCTGGCTGACCCCGCCGGCGACAACGTATCGGCGGAATTCCCCGCGGGTCGGGAGCGGAGTGAGATAAATTTGCTCGTCGAGGCGGTAGATATCGCCGCGCTCCAGCGCGTCTATCCCGCTCAGGCTTTTGCCGGCTCTCACGATCTCGGTGCGAGTGGATGGCTCGGTCTGCTCCACGAGACTCTTGACCAGCCGCACCCGGTCCATCCCCAGGTAACAATGGACGTAGTAGCGGCCCGAGTCCGCCTTCAACAGCTCCCGTACAATATTCAGCGATTCGGTGTTTTCGCTGACCCAGGGCAACAGTGGGACGTGGATGAATTCGAGGCCAACGTCGTCGGCAACTGTCTGCACGTCGAACAGCAACCTGCCCTCAAAGGGAACCGCCCGGTGCAGTAGCGCTATCACTCCCGTGTACCCCTCGTCCTTCAGCTCTCGCAGCCGCTTCTCGGAAGGATACGGCCCGAACGTAAACCGCCGCCCGGCGGTCGTCTCCTGACTGAAGGCAGCGTCCATCATGCCCACGGTCATCCACAGCCAGAAGGCACTGGCTGCCGCCAGCAACGCCAGGGCCGGTATGCCAAAGCGGAGGTGCCGGTGAGAGGTTCGCAGGCTCACCCGAGTGAGCCAAACGGCGATGACCGCCGAACCGAGCACATACAGCAAGATGATTGCGCGAACTATCCATTTTTCGACTTCGGGGCCCGTCTCCGAGCTCCGCAATAACGTTGTGACCCATCGTACCGGCCCCACCAGGGTGCTGGTCCCGGTGGAAAACCCTGCCATCAGCCACAGGAACAAAAAGACGCACACGACCATCCAGGATGGCCTGATGCTTTTCCCCTCCACCGGAGCTGTTCCCAAAATCAGCCTCATCTTAGGCAACCAAAGGGAAATCCCCGCCTCGCGGCGCAGGTCGGGTTCCAAGGCAGGGAAAGATTCACCGGGCTGAATAATAGTACAGGGAAATTCTTGGCGTCAAACAGGAAGCTAAGCAAGTTGGGTGACGGAAACCGTTCACGACAGAGCGTGGCATGCTGAACCGGGACGGTCCGAGCTATCGTGCCGCGCGGCCGGGTGCTTCTTGCCGGTCTCCGACAGCGGTGCTGGAGGTAGATCGCTTCTGTGGGAGATTAAACGGGGACGAGGGGTGGAAGACGGCGGTCCCGGCAAAGTTGGTCCGCAAAGCCAGCCGGCGGCGCATCTTTCCTAGTTCTTCATGGAGATGAGCCGGCGAACGAAACTCGTAAGTGGCCAGCACGACATAGACGCGCCCGGGACCGGAAAAAACCTCTGGCCGATCCACGCGCGCCAGCACGCGGTCTGCTGTGCCGCCCACCCGAGGCCCTTGCTTACCGCCATAAGTCATCAGATAGATCTCGTCAACGACGGCAAACAGGGCTGCCGGGGCTGCTTCCGGAAGTTCTTCGGCTGCTGCCGGGTACCACCACGCAACGGCGACCCCCAGCGGCAAGCCACGCAGATGCGGACGGATCGAACAGAGCAATTCAGTCAGGCTGCGCAGACGGGCGCGGCGATGCGCCGTGTCGCCCTCGCGCCATTGATCACCCTGGTGCGGCTCCACGTCGATCTGTACCCCGGCCAACTTTCCCGGATGACGTGCCCAGAAGTCGCCCAGCAACTTTGCCCGCCGCACCGCCTCCTTCCGTTTTTTTTCCAAAAACGAAGGGGCTTGTAGCAGGAGTGCCTTCACAGATCGGGAGGAAGCCCTCAAGGACCCCAGGACGCGGTCGAGCAACTGTTCGCCGTTGGGACGGTCCAGAATGAACTCCCGGCCTCGTTCCACGCTGAGGATCACCGTAGGCCGCAAGGGGAGTTTCCGCAAACGAGCTACGACCTCCTGGCAGTCGTCTGTTCCCCGAAATACGTGGTACACGTACACGGCGTCCTCCAGGCCTTTTACACCCGAGGCCAGGCCGGCGGATGGAAAGGCCGCCACCGCGGGGACCCAGAAAAGCAAGGCTAACGGGAACAGGGAGCGCATTTGCTACGAATTTAACCCGAGTTGCTCTCGGCCTCCTCTAGTCTAACAGGCGACGTGAACGCGGCGCAGGATATCCGGGGCTGTGCGGTGTCTTCCAAACTACCTTGTTGGACAGGGGCCACCAGCGCTGACAATTCCAGCACGTCGCGCTAGCGATGGATAATCCTGCGCGTTACAGCTTTAAGCGTTTGCTTTTCTTGTGGCCTGAAGAGGACCTGCCGCAAGCTCAGCCGAAGTCGCTAGCTCCACCCGGTTTCGGCCTCCGTTCTTGGCCCGATAGAGTGCCGCGTCGGCGGCGCGGATCGCGAATTCTGCGTCTTTCGATTGGTTGTGGGAGCACACCCCCACACTGATTGTGACGGAAATTGAACCTTCGGATGTGGCTATGGGTTCTCCACAAACGCGCGCGCGCAGCCGTTCTGTCTGGTTTTTCGCGCCGAAAGCATCACAATCCGGCAAGATCATCAGGAACTCCTCACCCCCATACCGGCCGACGGAGTCATAGAGTCGCACCGAGGAACTCATCCTTCGGGCGCTTTCCCGAAGCACCTCGTCGCCCGCCGGGTGTCCATAGGTATCGTTGATGCGTTTGAAGTGATCCAAGTCGGCCATGACGATGCCAACGGAGACTCCTCCGCGCTTGGCACGAACCAGTTCCCGCCGCAGGATATCCAGGATCGCTGCCCGGTTCCACAGGCCGGTCAACGCATCCCTGGTCGCCTGAATGAGGAGTGCATCCTGCGCTGCAATGAGCTTGTCCTGGAACTCGAGAATGCGCCTGCCTGCGCGAATGCGAGCGCGCAGTTCATTGGCATCGAACGGTTTGGTCAGGTAGTCGTCCGCCCCCGCTTCGATACCCGCGGTGACGTCCTGCTTCTCGGTCTTTGCCGTTAGCAGGATCAGGTAGGTGTAGGGCTGCTCGGGCCGTTTCCTGACCTCACGGCAGACCTGGACGCCGTTCATGGCGGGCATCATCCAGTCCAGAATGGCGAGCCTGGGCGGGTTTTCCTGTTGCAGCGCCCCCCATGCCTCGGTGCCGTCGGCGGCTGGGACAACGTCGTAGCCCCATTTAACCAGGGCTCGTTTCAGCAGTTGCAGGCTGCCGGGGTCGTCGTCGGCCACCAAGATCTTCACTGGCCAACCTCCCTCCCCAGTGCTGCCAGCACAGGCCTGAGGCGCTCAATTTCGTTCTTTAGCGCGGCAAGGGCTGGAGTTATCCGCTCGATGGAAGGGGATCCTGCTGCCAGCGCACCAATCACGGCCCCTATAGTACCAGATGTGAGTGTTCCGGGGCGATTGGGCCTGCGAAGCTCGCGAAACGGCGGGCTCGGGCGAGCATGGAACACTGCCGCGCGCAAGCGAGGGATCGGCGTAGCACCCGCAGTTCGTTTGACTCACCGACTGGCCAGCGAGATAATTCCCAATCAGAGGATGACCGCCATGTTATGCCGCGACTGTGACGACACCGACAGGAGACGATTCCTAAAAACAGTCACCATAGCTGCTGCTGGATTCGCAGCAACAGCCGCTGCACCGAACCTGGGGGCAATGACAAAGGGTGGGATCAAGGCGGCCACGCCTCGACAGAACCCAACTGAGAGATCTGAGAACCTGGTGGGCACCCTTTACAAGAGCCTAACCCCACAGCAGCGACGAACGGTGACTTTTCCTTTCCACCATCCCCTGCGCTCTCGTGTGGATAACAATTGGCGCGTGACGCAAGTGACCATCGGCCGGTTTTTTACACCGGACCAGCAGGCCATGATCCGGGAGATTTTTAGAAACTTACATAATCCTGCGTTTGTGGACAAAGTTTTTTACCACCTTAAGGAGGATGGAGGTGGAATCGACAATTACTCCGTGGCTTTGTTCGGTGAACCCGGCAGCGGCGCGTTTGAATTTGTGTTGACGGGCCGGCATTGCACATCTCGTTGCGACGGCGATTCAGTGGCGGGAGCGGCCTTTGGAGGACCCATCTTCTACGGGCACGCCTCGCAAGGCTTTCGTGAAAAGCCGGATCACCCAAAGAATGTCTATTGGTACCAGGCCAAGCGCGCAAACGAGGTGTTTCGGGCTCTGGACGGGAAACAGCGCGAATTAGCCCTGCTTGGGGACCCGCGGCGGGAAACGTCTACGGCTACAGTCCGACTGAAACAGGTGGGCGAGCCAATGGCCGGTCTTCCCGTTTCTGAAATGACACCCGACCAGCGGGCACTTGTCGAAAAAGTACTGGCTGATCTGTTATTACCCTTCCGCGAAAAGGACCGGGATGAAGCGGTGAAATACATTCAGGCCAGCGGAGGAGTGGAAGCGCTTTCCATGTCGTTTTACAAGAACCTGGACATCGGCAACGACGGCGTGTGGGACGTTTGGCAACTCGAAAGCCCGACGATGGTCTGGTATTTTCGGGGTTTCCCACATGTCCATGTCTGGGTGAACCTCCGCTCAGGAGCCTGAAGGTCTCTACGCTGCAAAGACGGTGAAGGGACCGACGATGACGTGTCCTGCCGTTAGCGCTAGATACTGACGCTAGGAAGGATTCCTGCTACTTGCTACGGTTCTTCGGCGAAATTTGGTTGAGCAATCCAACCAGAGCCTGTCCCGCCGCTGGGACGCCCACCCCTCCCTTGCGGAGAATCTGCCGGGCCTCCAGCTTCCGGCGGTAAACTTTCTTGTTGGCTTTCTTATCAAAGCGCAGCGTGGAACCCTTCAGAGACACCCCGGCAAAGGCGCCCCGGGACCGCGAATACGTGAGAATTTCGGCACGCATGGTGGCATCAGTGGCCGCCTCGGCAGTGCGCCCCTTAGGCCCAGCCGCAGCCGAGGCGTCGGCGCCCAGTTTGACCTTACTGCTGATGATGGCCTTGGCGCCCCTGGGGTTCATCACTAGTAGAACAAAATCAGTTGCCGACCCACCCAGCTGGAGACCGATGCTCCCACCCTTAAGGCCGTACATCGCCGGAGGGCCCCACGAGCCCCTAAAGCTTTCCCCCTTGCGGCAAACGAAGGCTCCGGCCCCGTAGCTGCCACCGAAACCCAAAGCGAACTTCTTCACCGAAGGGATCACGGCGACGCACTCAGCCTTATCCAGCAGCTCCAGAGGAATATTCTCCGGGACATTCAGAATCTCCGTCATGACTTCGGCGCAGTTCTCCAACCGCTTTTCTTCCTTACTCTTGCCATGGGCCAACGCGGCTACCATCAGGATCAGGAAGACGGAACTGATCATCTGTCGCATGGTTCTGTTTTTCCTCCGGATTATCGAGTTGGCTCAGACGATCTTATACTTGGCTCCTGTGTCTTGTAAATTCCCGTTTGAGGGACGCGAGTCGCTAGGATTGCCCGCTGGAGGTCGACGAGACCCTCGCTCGTCTGGCGCGCAACACCAAGCCAAGATTCACGACAAACAAAAGCGCCGGCGCTAGATACACCCATACCCAACTGGGATTGATCATCCCCAGAAGGGAGTCGAAATCTGTCTCCGGCACTCCGTAGGACCGTGACAGGTTGGGCAAGGCGATCGACGTCAAGATGTACGGTGTTCCTTTCCCAAGCATCAGCATCGCCTGCAAGAGCAGGTAACCCCAGGCCACCAATACCAGCCCGCCCAAGAAGCCCCACCGCGGAGAGACGCCCGGGAGCAGCGCCTCCATGACGGAAAGGGCCCGGGGAGGCATCTGTGTCGCCGGCCATCGGGGAAGGAACAGCAACCCGACAGCAAGAATCAGGGCGGTTACCAGCACCAAATTCAGGACAACGATGGAGCCTGGTGATCCCGCAATGCCCGACTGGCTGAACAATCCTTCTGGACCAGAAGCTGAAAACGGCCCGGCCAAGGCCCGCAAAAGGATTTGCTGAATGGAGCCGCCAAGAAAAACGGGTGCCCAACGCTCCGCTCGTGGTGGGGCGATCATGGAACGATCCGGCAGATACTTGAAATGCTGTTCTGCCCAGATTCCCTGTGGCGGTCGTCCCAAGTTGAGGCCCGCCTCCGCCAGCCCCGGGTCCAGTTCGAGGGCTTTTTCGAATGCCTGCTGCGCTTGCTGCTCCTTTCTGGCACTCCTCAAGAGCACTCCGAGGTTGTTCCAGCTCTCCGCAAAATCCGGCAGGGTGCGGTATAGACGTTCGGCCTTGTCGTTTGCGCCATCTTGCTGGTAGGCAGTGGCCAGCAAAAGGTCGCGTTCCGGCGTTGGGGACAACCAATTTTCCAGATGCCACACCGTCACTGGCCCTGCCAAGCTTCCCATACCCGAGCTCAGCGGCATCCCTGCCGCACGCGAGACCCCTTGGACAATTGTTGTAAACAAGCCCACTGCGAACCAGGATGTGAGGACTGTTGTGAGAAGGGCGACGCGTTGGCCGAGGGTCCAGTATCGGAGGCTCACAAAAGAGAAGGCGCGGACCCGCCGGCCTTGTTCTTTTTGTGCGGCCAAGTGCGCCCGCCGTTGGCCCCAGTACCGCACAGTGAGCAGAGCTGCGTAAAGCCCTGCGGCAATGATTGCTGCAAGAACAGCAGGTCGGCAAGGAGGGTGTAGTCTCTTGGCATCAGGAAGACCGAAGTGCGGGCCGCCTTCTTGGCCCGGGCGCGCCATACTTGCGCCGCCTCGGTCTGCCCGCCTTGCTGGAGGTAGGCGGCGTACGCCTGCCAGGCGAAATCAGCCGCTTCAGCTCGGGGCGCAAGCCGAAAGGTCCGCTCCATCAGCTCCCGGTCGTAACTGGTGCTCAAGTCCGGGAGTTTCTGCCTCCACGGTTGGTAGAGGATCATCTTTCCGATCAGGGTCAGCAGCAGCCGCGGATCATTTCCGCGCCTCAAGAAATCCTGGTACCCAAGCTCGAAGGCGCGACGCCCCGCCGCGCGTTCCCCTAGCCGGTCGAGGAGGCCGGCCAGAAAAAGCATTTCGGTGAAATCCGTCGTGGACACTTCCAGCGCTTCGTCGAGTACCGCCGGGGCCCGTGGGTCTTCCACTTCCCGCAATACCCTCCACACCGCAATGCGGAGCGCGGGGGCGGTCGGGTCGCGCCCGACTGCATCCTCGAGCTCCCCTAAAAGCTCTTGCACCTCTTCTTCCGGCAGAATTTTCCACGTGTCCGATAAAAGACCAGCCGACTCCTCGGAGCGCCATGCCGACTCCACTTCGGTTATCGGCACTCGATTCAGCATTAGATTGCCCGTAGGCCAATAGGACACAACCTCTCCGGCACTGGGGAAGGAGGTGAACGTTCGGTGGAACACACGATCGTTGAGCTTGTCTTCCACTTTGACTTGGACCTGATTGTTGCCTGGACTGAGCGCGACGATCATCCCAGGAAAGTGCCACCGATCAATCACAACGCCCTCCTTCGTATCAATCAGGCGCAGCCAACCGCCATGGCTGAACCAGGCCCGGTTCTCATCGGTCACAACCAACTGCTTGTTGTATTGGACGTACGTGCCGTAGCGAAGTCGCCAGGACTGTGATCCACTACCCCCCGTGATTTCTACCAGCGTTTTCGAGGGGTGATTCATCTGGACATCGGCACCCAGGGTGGGGATGGCCAAGATCGCCAGCACCACTGCCGAAAATGTTGCCCGAGGCCACCGAAGCATGTGTCCGATTCCGTAATTCTTCATGCCCATACCTCTGACGGGGAATCCGGATCCTTGTTTTCCTTTCCCAAGAAGTAGGGTCAAGCGGGGCGTCCTATGCCAATTCTGGCATGTTCACTCCCAACGCTGGAAGCACCTTCTCGGCAAACGCCTCCAGGGCTTCCCAGTCGTAAGGGCCCTGTCGGAAGCCGATGTTCAGGCGTTGGACGCCGGCATCGCGGTACGTGGCTGCCATTTCGATTGCCTGTTCCGGGGTCCCGCGAAAAAACCCGTGGCGGTGCTCAAGCAAACCGCCCCAGTGGGCCTTTAGAACCTCCTCCTGCCGGGCGATGGCGCCGGTGTCTGCGGCCATATAAAAGCCGACGTTCGCGCTGCGCAGGATGGACTTCGGATCGCGCCCTTCCTTGTGACACCATTCGTCCAGTACTGCGTTCTTGGCCCGCCACGCTTGAGGGTCCAGATAGGGCGCGTTCCAGCCATCCCCGTAGCGCGCGGCGGCGCGCAGCGTGCGCTTCTCTCCGATTCCGCCGATCCAGATCGGGAGGCGTTTCTGCAATGGTTTCGGATTGCAGCGAGCGTCACTGAGTTGGAAATGCTGGCCGTCGAAGTCGGACACCTTCTGATCGAAGAGCAGGCGCAAAATTTGCGCGTATTCCTCCAGCTGATCCTGACGGACCCCGATCGAGGCAAAGGGAATGCCGAATGCCCGGTACTCGCGCTCATGCCACCCCGCACCGATCCCGCACTCGACGCGGCCTCCCGAGAGGTGGTCCATTGTCGACAGCGCCTTCGCCAGAAGTCCTGGATTGCGGTAGTTAATGCAGAAGACCAGACAGCCAATGCGAACCTTCCGGGTTTCGACCGCCGCGGCCGTCATCGAAGAGAGCGCCTCGAAGCAGTCCAGGTCTCCTCCCTTCGGTGGGGACTCCTGGAAGTGGTCCGAAACGGAGAACCAGTCGAAACCGCGGTCGTCGGCGAACTTCCAGAGCCGGCGCATTTCGTCCAGTGGCCCACCCAGATGTCCGACGTGAATGCCGAAGGTCATGGACATGTGCCGCCCCCGATGGTTCCTGGCCGCTCAGTCTATCCCAATCCAGCTTGCAATCTGGAGGATTTGCGCCGCTCAGCGGTTGTGCACGGTCCTGAGTTGTTCAGGACCAAAGCCGCTTGCGAAGTTGCAGGAGGGGCGGTACCCTCGCGGGTGGCAGGCATGCCTGATTCCCCAAGGCTGCGTTTCAACACCATGACTGTGGTTTCTGAACCCCGAATCAGCGATATTGCCTAAGACGGAGGAGAAGATATGGGCCAGAGAAGTGTACTAGTAACAGGAATGAGCGGTCTCATTGGCGGCGTTTTACGCCAGCATTTGGAAGGGAAGTATGTACTTAGCGCACTGAACCGCCGGGACGTACCCAGCGTGGAATGCCACCGGGCGGATATTGCAAACCTGGAGGCAATCCAGCCGGCATTCGAGCATAAAGATGCAGTCGTGCATCTGTCGGCGAATACGTCGTTAACCGCTACCTGGGAAGAGGTACTTCACAACAATATCATCGGCACATATAACGTTTTCGAGGCCTCACGCCGCGCCGGAGTCAAACGTATTATCTACGCGAGCAGCGGTGCGGCCGTCAGCAATTGGGAACGAGAATTTCCGTATAGCGCGCTCGTCGAAGGGCGCTATTCCGAGGTTCCCCGGAGATGGCGACAGCTCACTCATGAATCGCCGGTCCGACCGACTGCTCTTTACGGGTGCAGTAAGATCTGGGGCGAGGCCTTGGCACGGCACTACGTGGACACCCACGACCTATCCATTATCTGCCTGCGTATTGGCGCCGTGAACCACGAAGACCGCCCGCTGCAGACTCGACAGTTCTCTGTCTGGTGCAGTCAGCGCGACATTGCACAAATGGTCGAGCGGTGCATCGCGGCACCCAAGAAGTTGCGCTTTGATATTTTCTACGTTGTGTCGAACAACAAGTGGAGTTATCGAGATCTGAAGCACGCACGGAAGGTCATCGGTTTCAAGCCACGAGACTCAGCGGAGGATTATCGCTGAGGGCATGATCCTGGCAGGTTATGGAATCAGTTTGCTTGAAGCTGCCTTCAACGCCAGCAGGAGGGAACCATGAACCCACTCAAGGAGCTCGAGAAGCAGGGCCAGTCAATCTGGCTCGACTACATCCGGCGAAGCTTGATCACCAGCGGCGAACTCGGACGGTTGATCCGGGAAGACGGCCTTCGTGGTGTCACCAGCAATCCGACGATCTTCGAAAAAGCCATCTCTGGCAGCAAGGACTACGATGATGCCTTGCGTGTCCGGCTCGGGGAGGATCCCCACGCTGACACTGCCGCACTGTTCGAGACGCTGGCGGTAGAGGATATCCAGAAGGCGGCCGATGCGTTTCGTCCTGTTTATGAGAGTACCCAGAGAGCCGACGGCTTCGTCAGCCTGGAGGTCTCACCCCGCTTGGCTCATGACACCGCGGGCACCCTCGCCGAAGCGCGTCGCCTGTGGAAGGCACTGGACCGCCCCAACGTAATGATCAAGGTGCCCGCGACGCCCGAAGGAATTCCCGCCATTGCTGCGCTCATTGGCGAGGGAATCAACGTCAACGTCACGCTGATGTTTTCCCTGGCTCACTACGAAGCGGTGGCCCAGGCCTACCTGCGTGGACTCGAGCGGTCCTCCGAGCCGCAGGTCGCTTCGGTGGCGTCCTTCTTTGTCAGCCGAGTGGACACGTCCGTCGACCGAAAACTGGGAGAAATTGGCACGCCGGAAGCTTTGGCCTTGCGAGGCCAGGCCGCGATTGCGAATGCCAGGATGGTTTACAGACGCTTCCGGGAAATTTTCAACGGTGCCTCGTTCGCTGCGCTCCGCAACCGCGGTGCTCGCGTGCAGCGGCCGCTGTGGGCCAGTACCGGCGCCAAGAACCCTGCCTACTCCGACGTCCTCTACGTCGAGCAACTGATTGGCGCCGATACGGTGAACACTGTCCCTCCGGCCACTTTGGATGCCTTCAGGGACCACGGCCGCGTGGCGGGCAACACCGTGGAGCAAGGACAGGCGGAAGCGGAGGAAACGCTGAAGCGGTTGGCCAAGCTCGGCATTGACCTGAATGCGATCACCGAGAGTTTGCAAGCAGACGGCGTCAGCTCCTTCGCGGCTTCCTTTGAGCAACTTCTCGGCGCGCTGGAAGAGAAGCGCAAGGGGCTGCTGGCCGGCCAGGCAACCCGCGAACAACTCAACGTCGGAAGCTACCAGGGCAAAGTGGAGGAGCGGCTGCAGGCATGGCAGAAGGATCGCTTTGCCTGTCGGCTCTGGCAGAAGGATCCGACGCTCTGGTCGTCGCAGCCGGCGCCAGAGCTGACCGACCGGCTGGGTTGGCTCAACCTCCCCGAACAGATGCATGAACAGCTGGACGAGCTGGCAGGTTTCGCCCAGCAGGCGAAGGCCGACGGCATCCGGCATGTGGTCGTCCTGGGGATGGGCGGTTCCAGCCTGGCGCCGGAGGTTTTCCAGCAGTCTTTCGGCAACGCGCCAGCTCACCCCGCTCTCATCGTTGTTGACAGTACACACCCCGCAGCCGTGCGCGACGTCGAGAAGCGCATTGATTTGCTGCACACTCTGTTTTTGGTCTCCAGCAAGTCGGGCACGACCGGAGAGACGCTCTCGTTTTTCCGTTATTTCTGGGAGCGTGTAAGCCGGTTGACCGGCACCCCGGGACGTCATTTCGTCGCCATCACGGATCCAGCAACACCGCTGGAAAAGGTTGCAATGGAGCGGAAGTTCCGTCGCACTTTTTCCGCACCCCCTGAAGTGGGCGGGCGGTATTCCGCGCTCAGCGTCTTTGGTCTGGTGCCGGCAGCGCTGATCGGCGTGGACGTACACCGGCTCCTGGATCGTGCCTGGCGAATGGCTGAGGCCAGCGCCTTTTGTGTTCCGGGATCCGACAACCCGAGCTTGACGCTGGGATCCACTCTGGGTGAACTCGCTCTGGCGGGACGCGACAAGGTAACGTTCTTGGCCTCCCCCTCACTGGCCTCTTTACCGGCCTGGGTAGAACAACTGATCGCCGAGAGCACCGGCAAAGACGGGAAAGGTATTCTTCCGGTCGCTGACGAACCGGTGCGCCCTCTGGAGGGTTACGGCCCGGACCGGCTCTTCGTTCACCTGTCTAGGGATGGGCCCGGGGATGGTGAAGGAGACTCGAAACTGGAGACCCAGCTAGCGGCACTGGAAGCTGCAGGCCACCCCGTTGTCCGCCTGGGGCTTTCGGAGATGGTGGATCTGGGCCAGGAGTTTTTCCGCTGGGAAGTGGCTGTGGCAGCTGCGGGGGCCGTTCTCGGAATCCACCCCTTCAACCAGCCGGACGTTCAGTTGGCCAAGGAACTGGCACGGCAGGCGATGGGACAAGCAAAAGCCAAAGCTAAGAAGTCGCACAATGGGGAGAAGCCGATATCGGCTGCGCGGCGAAAACCGCTGGCCCAGGCTCTGCAGAGCTGGCTGGCTGCAGTCGGACCCGGCGACTACATTGCGCTTCAGGCCTACCTGGCGCCGGCGGCGGAGGTCACAACAGCGCTGCAAAAAATTCGTCAAGCCCTGGGGAGCCGTCTGAAGGCTCCCACGACGCTGGGGTATGGCCCGCGCTTCTTGCATTCCACCGGCCAACTGCACAAGGGCGGGCCGAACACGGGCCTTTTCCTGCAACTGGTGGACAATCCCAAACAGGACCTGGCCGTACCGGAAACCGAGTACACGTTTGGAGCCCTCATCCAGGCCCAGGCGCTGGGCGATTTCATGGCCCTGAAGCAGCGCGGCCGGCGTGTCCTGCGGGTCAACCTGGGCAGCGACGTTGAGGGTGGGCTCAAGCGGCTGGCGGAGGTGGTGCCGGAGGTGGTGCATGGTTAAGATCACCGCGTTGTTCTGGGATGTGGGCGGCGTGCTCCTGACCAATGGTTGGGATCGCGCGGCGCGCCGCCGCGCCACCGAGCAGTTCAACTTAGACTGGGAAGAGTTTGAAGATCGGCATGAACTGATGGTTCCTGATTTTGAGGCGGGCCGGCTCACCCTTGACGAGTACTTGCAGCGAACGGTCTTCTATCGGGCGCGCCCGTTCGGCCGGGAGGAGTTCAAGACCTCCATGTTTGCTCAATCCCAGCCGCTCCCGGAGGTGCTGGCGCTGGCGGCCCGATTGGCGAACTCGGGGAAGTATCTGATGGCCACGCTGAACAACGAGTCGTTGGAATTGAACCTCTACCGTATCGAACAATTTCGGTTGCGCGATTACTTCAAGGCCTTTTTCAGCTCCTGCTTCTTGGGTGTGAAGAAACCGGAGCGGGCGATCTATCGTCTGGCCTCGCAAATTACCCAGCGCGAGCTGGAAGAATGTCTCTTCATTGACGACCGGGCTTTGAACCTGGAATGCGCGCAGCTTCTGGGTATGCGGACCGTTCACTATCAGGATCCAGCGCAGTTGCGCCGGGAGCTTCAGAAGCACGGCGTAGAGGTTGACTCTGGATAGCCGGGAGGAGTGCCATGGAATTGGGGATGATTGGGCTGGGCCGCATGGGCGGGAATATGGCCGAGCGGCTCTTGCTCGACGGTCATCGCGTGGTAGGCTACGCACGGGATCCGGAGGCGGTCCGGCGGGTGGTGGAGAAAGGCGCCGTCGGTGCCGATTCGCTGCCGAATCTTGTCGAGCAACTCAAGCCACCGCGGGTGGTCTGGCTGATGATCCCGGCTGGCAACCCAGTGGATGAGACGATCGAGGCTTTGTTGCCTCTGATGAGCCGAGATGACGTGATCGTGGATGGCGGCAATTCCAACTACAAAGACACGATGCGGCGCGCCGAGGCGGTCAAACAGAGCGGCCTGCAATTTGTGGATGCCGGCACCAGCGGCGGCGTGTGGGGTCTTCGCGAGGGCTATAGCATGATGATCGGCGGGGACGCGCAGGTCGTCCAGCGCCTCTCGCCCATCTTCCAAACGCTGGCCCCGGCTGCGGACAAGGGCTGGGGACACGTGGGTCCGAGCGGCGCCGGACACTTCGTCAAAATGGTTCACAACGGAATTGAATATGGCCTGATGCAAGCCTATGCCGAGGGGTTTGCCCTGATGCAGGCCAAGAGCGAGTTCGGCTTGAACCTCGAGCGGATCGCCGAAATCTGGCGGTACGGGAGTGTCGTGCGGTCCTGGTTGCTCGACCTGACGGCACAGGCTCTCAGCGAGAACCCTACACTGGAAGGCATTGCTCCCTACGTGGCCGACTCTGGGGAAGGCCGCTGGACGGTTCTGGAGGCAATCGAACTCAGCTGCTCCATTCCGGTCATCACTCTGGCCTTGCAGCGCCGCTTCCGCTCCAGGGAAAGCGAACCGTTTGCGGACAAACTGCTCGCCGTCATGCGCGAGCAATTCGGTGGCCATGCGGTGAAGCGAGACACATGAGATGAGCGGGCCTTCCAATCCCCGTGCGGACGCCCATTTGTTCGTCGTCTTTGGCGCGACCGGCGACCTGATGCGCCGCAAACTCCTGCCCTCGCTCTACCGCCTGGCCACCCGCGGGCATCTCCATCGTAGCGTGATCCTTGGCGTGGCGCGGAAAAGCGAGCCTGGAGAGGCCGGCTTCCGGGCCCAGACGCGCGAGGCATTGAAGGCCGAGGGCATAGAGGCAGGTGAGTCAAGCGATCGTTGGTGCGATCAGTGTCTCCACTTCCAGCCGATTGGCAAAGGCACCCCGGAGGAGTTCCGGTCTCTGGCTGCGCGCATTGCCGAGTTGGAGCAGGCGCATCAGTTGCCAGGGAACCGGGTGTTCTATCTGACGCTGTCCCCGGAAGCGTTTCCGGCTACAATCAGCGGGCTTGCCGGGGCGGGATTGAACCGCAGTTCGGGCTGGATCCGTCTGGTGATCGAGAAACCCTTTGGGCGCGATCTGGGCTCCGCCCAGGAGCTGAACGCCCTGGTGCATCGCCATTTTGAGGAGTCGCAGGTCTATCGGATCGACCACTACCTGGGCAAGGAGACGGTACAGAACTTGCTTGCCTTCCGCTTCGCCAACGCCCTGTTCGAACCCCTTTGGAACCGCGACCGGGTCGACAGTGTGGAGATCACCGTGGCAGAGAGTTTGGGAGTGGAGCAGCGGGCTGGCTACTACGAACACGCCGGCGCTTTGCGCGACATGGTGCAGAATCACCTGACCCAGCTTTTAACGCTGACGGCCATGGAAGTTCCTGCGGCTTTTGACGCCGACGCCATCCGTGACGAGAAGGTTAAAGTGCTGCGCTCGATGGAGCGCATCCGTCCGGAGGACGTGGTCCTCGGTCAATACAGCCGGGGCAAACTGAATGGCACCGAGGTGCCGGGCTACCGGGAGGAACCTGGTGTGGCGCCCGACTCGCAGACCGAAACGTTCGTGGCCCTCCGCTTGGAGATAGCAAACTGGCGCTGGCACGGTGTGCCGTTCTACCTGTCCACCGGAAAACGGTTACCCCGTCGAGTGAGCCAAATTGCCGTCAGGTTTCGGTGTCCCCCGGTGACCTTCTTTCGACGGTTTGACTCGTGCAAGCTCAACCCGAACGCTTTGCTGATCACGCTGCAGCCTGACGAGGGGTTCGACCTGCAGTTCGAGGTGAAGACGCCGGGCAAGCAACTGACGCTCGAAACGCACCGTCTTCGCTTTCGCTATGAGGAAGCTTTTGCTCCTCTTCCAGACGGGTACGAGACACTGTTGCTCGACGTGCTGGAAGGTGACCAGACGCTGTTTGTCCGCGACGATGAAGTGGAAGCTTCCTGGCGTTTATACACCCCCGTGCTCGAACAGCGTGGCCCTGTTCACTTCTACGCAGCCGGTGACTGGGGTCCACCGGAAGCTGAGCAACTGCTTGGCCTGGGACCACCGGCCCTGCGTGGATCCGAAGGCGCAACGCCGAAGCAGGAGTAGAACCCGAGGCGGGAACCTGATACCAGAAGGGCTGAGCGCTAAAGTCTGGAAAAAAGCAGGGCGGCGCCAACAGCAAGCAGACTGATGGTCGCCGCTACAAGCAGCGTTCTCTTCAAGAGCCCAAAGAAGATTGTGACCATCCCCGTTTGACCTAGTCCGCGCCGAACATTCTCTTAATTAGAAACCTCGGTGAATGGATGCATTCTACTCTCCCCGAGGTCCCAAAGGGGCAAATTATAGCCATAAATGAGGTTGGGGAGCAACCCTCTCGGGCGGCGAATTTCCGAGGCTGTTCACACCCTGGTAACTCCCGCCCTGGCTGCCCGCCAGGCGCGAGATGCAGCGGACCCCGGCGCCGCTAAAATTGTGTTAAAATAATAGAGTGCAACGGTGTTTCGTGTCCGCCGTGACATAGAGCAGGAGGAAAACAACATGGCACAGAATGAAGAAGTTGGCAGCCGGACGCTCTGGTTCTTGGCGGGAATCAGCTTTGGGGCGGGCCTGGCGTTGCTGTACGCGCCTCGCTCGGGCCGCGACGCTCGCCGCTACCTCTCCAGGAAGGCCAAAAAGGCGCGGCACTTCGTTTCCGACAAGGCCGACGAGGCGCGCGATTTCGCTTCCGACAAGGCCGAGGAAGCGCGTGACTTCGTTTCTGAGCAGGGGCATGACCTCTACGACCGCAGCCGGGAATTCGCGGACCGCGGCCGGGAGATCGTGGAAGATGCCTCAGAGTTGGTGGAACGCGGTCGAAAGTTCGTTCGTGGCTAGCAGTTCAACCGGCTGATGCGGGATCGGATCACGCTGGGCGACTATGAGCTGTTCCTGGTTTCTGACGGCACCTACCAGCTGGACGGCGGCGTCTATTTCGGTGTGGTCCCCAAGGTGCTCTGGAGCCGCAAGAAGGCGGCCGATGAGGAAAACCTCATCCGAGTTGGACTGAACTGCCTCCTAGCCCGCAGCAGCCGCCACACAATCCTGGTCGAAACCGGCATTGGTGAGAAACTGGATGAGAAGCGGGTTCGCCTTTACGGCGTCCAGCGCGAGCGCAGCCTGCCGGAAGACATCGCCGCCCGCGGCATTGATCCCGACTCCATAGATCTGGTCGTCAATACACATCTGCACTTCGACCATTGCGGGGGCAACAGCCGCTGGCAGGGAAGTCAGGCAGTGCCCGTCTTCCCGCGGGCCCGCTACTCCGTACAGCGCGGCGAGTGGGAGCATGCCCACCTCCGCCATGACCGCGATCGCGTCAGCTACCTGGATGAAAACTACGACCCGCTGGTTACGAGCGGCCAGATGACGCTGCTGGACGGCAGCGCCACCCTGGCCCCGGGCCTGGTCGTGCGGGTCACGCCGGGCCACACCCGGAACCTGCAGGTGGTGTTGATCCATTCCGGCGGGCAGACCTGCGCCTACTTCTCCGACCTGGTGCCCTCCACCGCACACCTGAATCCCACCTGGGTCGCGGCGTTTGACCTGTTCCCGCTGGAGACCATCGAAAATAAGAAGCGCCTGCTGGCCGAAGCCGCGGCCGAGAATTGGCTCTGCGTCTTTGTCCACGACGCGGAACACCCTTGGGGCTATGTGCGGGTTGGCGAGGGCGGCAAGTACAAGTTTGAGCCGGTGCCCGAGCCGGTACCGGCCAAGACGAGTTAGGCGCTATTTCTGCACCGGCTGCCAATTCTGGCCGCCGTCGGTGGTGCGCAGGCGGCGTCCGGAACGGGTCTGGATTTCCCCCGCAAGAGCGTTCCTGAAAGAAATAGTCGCAGGATCTTTGGCTCCCGTCTCGACCACCGGATCCCAGCTTCGGCCCAGGTTGGCAGAGTGCGCAACCCGGCCCACGGGCAACAGCACCCACAAATGGTCGCCAAAAACGGCGAAATCTGTGACCGCCGCGCCTGACGGGCCCGACGGCTCCGACGGCATGGTCAGCGGCTGCCATTTGTTGGACTCCGCCGGGGCCACCAGCAGTTGGCCGGAGACAGTCAGGGCCAGCCGGTGCGTCGCGGCCGGGATTTGTTTGCGGAACGGCCCGCGCGTCTGAGCGTCGCGCGCCTTAAGACCCGTGGCCGCGCCAGCGCCCTCTTCCAGGCCGGCCGCCCTGGCGTACTGACGGCCCCCAACGCCTGCCTGCCTGGTCTCCTTCTCTTGGGCCCCTTCAGCTACATCGGCACGTTCCGCGAGCCGACCCTCGCGTGCCACGACACTCTTGGCCGCATTCTTCGGCTCGGCTGCCGCCTTCTGCAATTCTTTCGATCGGGAGGGCTTCGGAGCCGTTTCGGCTCGACCGCGATTGGTGAGCTCGTTGGCGACCGAAGCCCCAGCTCGCAGTTCGGGTTTGCCCCGCGCAACTGCGTCATCAAGCGCCTGCGGCTCCGCTTCCTTCTTGAGTTTGTGCTGAGCGGAGCTTTCAAGGTGCTCCAGCCGATCTGCTCCTGATCGGGGCGCCGATGGGGGCGCCGGTGCAAACGAAGGAGATGGAACCGCCGGGACAGGAGCTGTTGTTGGTGCCTTGTAGAAGGCGAAATTGCCTTTGGGGTCTTGCTCTGTTTGTTGCTGCCACTGCTCTTCCTCCGAAGCCACTGCCGCTGTCGTTTCCCCAACTGTCGTTCGCCCAACTATTGTTCCCCCAACCGCGCGCGCCTTGTCGGCTTCGCCTAGTGGGCCGCTGCGACTGGGGGCAACCTCTGCGAGAACCTGGGGCGCGGGAGCCTGGGGCGCTTCCGGACCTGTTGGCAACTCCGGCGCAGGGGCCACCTGGTCAACGACGCGGGCAGGCGCAGTAGAGGGGCGGGGGCGCACAATCTGGAAGCGCTCGTAATAGACGACCGACCCTACCAGGATCACGCCAGCCAGTGTAGGCAGCGCCCAACGCCAGCGAAACACCAGTGCAGTGCGTGGCGCCAGGGAGGTCTGCGTTCCTGAGGCCGCCCGGGCAGCGGCCGATTCCTGTGGCGCCAGGCGCACCAGACGCACCACCGCGGCCTGGCAGGCCGCGCAGGCCGCCAGGTGCTGCTCCAGGCGCTCGCGGCCCTTCGGGGGCAGCTGGCCTTCCGCGTAGGCGGCCAGCAGCTCGGGGTCGCCGCAGAGTTCACCCTCTGCGCCGCCCTCCCAAGGACGCCGCCGCAGCAAGTCCTCTAACGGTGTCTGGTCGTCGGGCACAGGCACTTTGCTCCCTATTTCTGAACGGCGGGTGTTCCTCGATCTTGCACATTCCGCCGAATCTCCAAGCTGCCCTGCGCGGCCTGATACAGGCAGCGTCGCACCTCGTCCTCCTCCAGCCGGTGCTCCTGCTTTAGGATGCTGGTCAGGGCCTGACGCAACTGGGTACGAGCACGGTCCAGTTCGCGGCTGGCCGTGGCCTCATGTACCCCTACCAGAGCAGCGGCTTCGCGCAGAGTCAGCCCGTGAAAATAATAAAAATCCAGCAGCAACTTTTGACGAGGTGGCAGGCGCCCGAGAGCCGTTTCCAGGGCACTCTGGGCTATGCGCTCGTATTGTCCCTGTTCGACCGGATCGGCAACCGCCGCCGCCGATACCACCGAGCCGGTTGATTCCCGCTCCTCGAGCGAGACCTCCTTCTTCTCCGAGCGCAGGCGGTCCACGTAGCTTTGATACAGGACTGCGCGCAGCCAGCCGGCCAGCGAACTGCGCCCGGCGAAGGAGGCCAGCCGTACCCGCTGTTGGTAGAGTTCCCCAAACAGCGCGTCCGCCAGCTCCTCGCCGCGCGATCCACCCAGCGCACGGCCTGCTGCCCGCAACGGTCCGCGAAGTTGCTCAAAGAACTGCCTCCAGGCCCGCTCGTCACCACGCGCACAGGCAGCCGCCAGCGCCAGATCGTTCAGCCGGATCGAGAGGAGGTATTCCTCGGCGCTGCCGCCTCCGCCGTATTTTTCCAGGGATGCGTGCAGCGACTGAGCGAAAGCCTCCAGCGGCAGACCCCAGGAGGCGGCGGGCGGCGCCGCGTAGAGCTGCTCGATCAAGCGACGGTAGCGGGACTGGAATTCTGCCCCTGTCATAGACCCCTCTCAAGATTATACGCGGCCCCTGGGCGGCCGGGGCTCTGCAAGCAAGGGATTCCTTCGGGAGCAACGGACGGCGAAGGGCATATACTGGGCTTCCGGCCAAGAAAGGTGGCTGGGTTGAGGGCAAGCTGATGGCCTTTCCGTTTCGCGGCGTGGACTTCATGGAGGTGGATTCGCTGTTCAGCTCCCAAGAGCGTCTGGTGCGCCAGACCAGCCGCGAATTTGTGGAGAACGAAGTCGTTCCCGTCATCGAGGAGCATAACCGCGAGGGGAAATTCCCCCTGCACCTGGTGCCGAAGATGGCTGAGCTGGGCTTCTTGGGAGCCAACCTGCGAGGCTACGGCTGCGCCGAGATGTCCAACGTCGAGTACGGCCTGATCATGCAGGAGCTGGAGCGTGGCGACAGCGGGCTGCGCAGCTTCGCGAGCGTGCAGAGCGCGCTGGTGATGTATCCCATCCTCGAATTCGGTTCCGAGCAGCAGAAGCAACGCTGGCTGCCACGGCTCCAAAGCGGCCGGGCCATTGGCTGCTTCGGTCTGACCGAGCCCGACTTTGGGTCCAACCCCGCCGGCCTGCGCAGCCGTGCGGTCCGCGATGGGCGCCAGTACGTACTCAACGGGGAGAAGGCCTGGATTACCTCAGGCAGCCTCGCCGAGGTGGCCCTCATCTGGGCTAAGACCGAAGACGGCGTCATCCGCGCGTTCCTGGTGGAAAAAGGCACCCCCGGCTTCACCGCTCGCGATATCAAGGGAAAATTTTCCCTGCGCGCTTCGGTCACCAGCAGCCTGTCGCTCCAGGACGTGCGGATCCCGCTCGAAAATCTGCTGCCCGGTACCAACGGGTTGAAGACTGCGCTGTTGTGTCTGAACCAGGCGCGCTACGGCATCGGCTGGGGCGCGCTGGGGGCAGCCATGGCCTGCTACGAGACCGCGCGGCAGTACGCGCTCGAACGCCGGCAGTTCGACAACAAGCCCATCGCCAGCCATCAACTGGTCCAGCAGAAGCTGGCCTGGATGATTACCGAGATTACCAAGGGGCAGTTACTGGCGCTGCACCTGGGAAGGCTGAAGGACGCCGGACGCGCCCACCACACCCACATCTCCATGCTGAAGCGCAACAACGTGGAAATTGCGCTGGAAACGGCGCGGCTAGCCCGCGACATCTTGGGAGCCAACGGCATCGCCGACGAGTATCCCATCTTCCGGCATATGTGCAACCTGGAGTCAGTGAAGACTTACGAGGGCACCGGCGACATTCACACCCTGACGATCGGAGAGAAGATCACCGGAATTTCCGCCTTCTCCTGATCGAACACACGGGGGAGTCTCCGGATGCCCCGGCTGCTAAAGAATCGGCAATTCATGATCCGTACCCCACGCGTTTTCCTGCTGGCCGGCGCTGTCGCTGTGACGCTGCTTGCCAGCCTGGTGCCTCTGCTCGATTCCGTCTGGGTGTACTTGCTGTTCCAGGCGGTCTGCCACCAGCAGTGGGATCGGGCGCTGTGGATTGCGGGCGGTCCCATGGCGGTGTGCGCGCGCTGCTTCGGCATCTACGCCGGAGCAGTGCTGGCCCTGCTGGGCAAGCTTCCGGCGCGGCAGCGCGCGCTGGCGGCGGCCAGCCTGCTGCTGGCCGCCGACGTGGGCAGCGAGTGGCTGGGGCTGCGTCCGCCTTGGGCGACGGGGCGATTGCTGGTGGGTTTGCTGGCCGGCGCAACTGCTGCTCCGTTGGTCGCTCGGGCGGTGTTGGAGGCCACTCGTCACCCCCAATCCCAACTTGCTCACGAGGCCCCGGGCATGGATCCCAGGCCACGTGAGAACACTCTGGGCGATATCGCTGAGGCAGGCGCCGATTGATGGAACGCTGCCCCAGTTGTGACGCCGATCTTCCGGCCATTGCTTATTTCTGCCCACTTTGCGGACAGAAGCTCGAGGTCCCGGAAGAGCCGCCGGGTGACGCAGCGGCTTCCGGCGATCGGCCAGAGGAGGAAAACCCAAGCACCGAGAATTCGGCAGTCCCTGCTCCTGAGCCGGAACTGACGCCGGCGCCTCCGGACTGGCGGGTGACGCCGGTTTCCGGACCGCTGATGGTGGCCCCGGCGTTCTGGGCCGGCATCGCCGCCGGTGTTCTGGTGGGCGTCCCCGGTACCAGCAACTGCGCCTGCCTGTGGATGCTGGGCTGCGGGGCGCTGGCGGTTTTCTTCTTTCACAAGCAATTTGGCCGCACAGTCTTCCCCAATGAAGCGGCGCGGCTGGGAGCCCTGAGCGGTTTTTTTGGCTGCCTGGTGGCATTTCTGGTGGCTCTGGTTTCCTTTGCGCTGATTCGGCGAAGTCCGCTGGGGTTGGTGGATCAACTGCGGGAAAACTTGGAGCGGTCATCGCCGATGTTGACCCCGGAGGACACGGCCCAGGTCCTGGAGCTGATTAATGCGCCGGGCGGCGCCGGCGTGTTGCTGGCGATGCTCGGGACCGCCTACCTTTTGAGCTTCCTGGCGCTCGGCACACTAGGGGCGTTGCTGGCTGGTTTGCTCGCCCGCCGCCGTTCTGAGTGATTTCTGGCTTTGCACTGTCATTCCGAGCGGAGCGAGGAATCTGCTTCTGAACGAGGGCAAACATGATCGTTGATCGAGGTACGGGAGCTAGCACAGCAACAGCGGATTCCTCGCCTTGCTCGGAATGACAGTGGCCGTGCTCAGGACGGGCCCGCAACAGGTGCGCTAGGCAGGCTGCAGCAGGGAACTGGTCCCGAACAGGTTGCCGGGATTGAGCAGGTTCTTGGGGTCCAGGGCTAGCTTAATGCGCCACATGGCTTCCAGCACTTCCGGTGGATAGAGCAGCTTGAGCAGGTGGGCCTTACTCTTGCCCAGGCCGTGCTCGGCCCCGACCGTCCCGCCCAGCTTCACCGCCTGCTCGGCGAATTTCGACAGCAAGGCTTTGGCGGCGCCAAAGTCGGCCTCCGAGGTCGGCAGCATATTCACGTGCAGGTGTCCGTCGCCGATGTGGCCGTAGATGGTGTACTGGGGCGGGTCGGCGCCGGCAAACAGGGTCTCGAGCTCCCGGTGGTAGAAGGCGAGAATTTCCTCGGTGCGCTCCACCGGGACGGCCTGGTCGGTGCCCAGCTTGGGATAGCCGTTGAGCCGGGCGGTGTCGTTGACGATCAGTGCGATGGCGTGACGAAATTCGCGGAACTTTTCCCGCTCCTGGGCCGAGACTGCAAACCAGGAATCTTCCAGCAACGCGTCCTGCTCGCCGATCACCTCCAGCCAGCGCTCAGCGGCGTCTTCCGGTGGACCGTCGCCGATTTCTTGCTCCAGCAGAATCGCGGCCTGGGCCTGGGCGGGGATTTCCGGGTAGCGGTCGAGACGCAGCAACGCCAGCGAATTGCGGTCGAAAAACTCGAGCATCCGCGCACAAGCCGGGCCGGCCCACTCCGAGTCGCGGGAGAGCCGCCGCACGCGAGCCGCAACCTCCAGCGCGGCGCGCTCGCTGGAGAAAAAGATGACGCCGCCCAGGACCTCGCCCGGCCAGTCGAGCAGCGCCAACTCCGCTTCGGTCACCACGCCCAGGGTTCCTTCCGCGCCGATGAACAGGTCCACCAGGTCCATGCCCGGCCGAAACCAGTAGCCGGCCGAGTGCTTGGTGGTGGCGGGCATGGAAGAATTGGGAAGGCAGATTTCTCGGGTAGCGCCGCTAGCCAGCACCATCTCGAAGCGCCCCGCGGGGTCGGCTGTCACATGTCCGCGAGCGAGTTCCAGCAGGTCGCCGTTCGGCAACACCAGGCGCAAGCGGCGCACGTAGCGGCGCGTCGCCCCGTACTTGAAGCTGCGCGCACCAGAGGCGTTGCAGGCGATGGTGCCCCCCATGCTGGCGTGGATCTCGGTGGGATCGGGCGGGTAGAACTGCCCGGCCTGCCGCGCCGCCGCTTGCAATTCTTTCAGCAAGACTCCCGGCTGGACGCGTACGCGGCCGGGCGCAATCGCAACAATGCGGTTCAGCCGCTCGACAGACAGCACCCAGCCGCCCTGCGCCACACGGGCGCCAGAGACGGTCACCGGCGTCTCGGCGCTCGCCGCTTCGCGGAGCACTGCGCAGACCTGGGCTTCATTGTCGGGCAACAGCAGCAACTCGGCGTGTCCGGTAAACCCGGAAGCGTCCTCGACGTAGGGCGCCAGCACCTCCGATTCGCTGCGGCGCGGACACGGCACTGCCGCAGCCGGCCCGGCTCTGGCATACGCGCGGTGGCCCATGCCGCTAGTTTATACCCGGGCAGGTGTGCGGGGTTCCGATTCGCAGGCGCGGTTAGATGTCCGGCCCTTCCTCTTCGGCGGCCGGCAGGTGCAGGTGGTGGGTTTCCAAGAACTCTTTGAGTAGGCGGAAGCAGTCCTGCGGCGTGTCCACGTATTGAAACAACTCCAGGTCTTCCCGGCTAATGGCGCCCCACTCGGCCAGCTTCTCCGGGCTCAGAACACTTTCCCAGTATCGCCGGCCATAGATGAGGACGGCCATGCGCTTGGCCAGCCGGTTGGTCTGAATCAGCGTCAGCAGTTCAAATAGCTCATCCAGTGTGCCGAAGCCGCCCGGGAAGACTACCAACGCCTTGGCCAAGTAAACGAACCAGAACTTCCTCATGAAGAAGTAGTGAAACTGGAAGTTCAGTTCGGGGGTGATATAGGGATTGGGAGACTGTTCGAAAGGCAAGGAGATATTGAGGCCGATGCTCTTTCCACCGGCTTCGGAAGCGCCTCGATTGGCCGCTTCCATAATGCCTGGTCCGCCGCCGGAGCAAACGACGAATCGTTGCCGGGCAAACGGCAGAGACTTGCTCCAGGCGGTCAGCAAGCGCGCCAACTCCCGCGCTTCCTCATAGTAGCGCGACCAATCCAGGGCCACCCGCGCCATCTTTAGTTGCTCCGCAAGCTGTGGATTGCGCTTTTCGCCGTCGCCCTGCTCCAGCGCTTGGAGCTGTCGTTCTGCCTCCTGGCGGCTGTGCATGCGGGCTGAGCCGAAAAAAGCCACCGTGTCCTGGACGTTCTGGCGGCGGAAGCGGCCCAGCGGTTCCAGATACTCCGAAAGAATGCGGAGCGCGCGGGCATCGACGCCGGTCATGAACTTCACGTTCTCGTAAGCCAGGTCTGGCGCTCGATTCTCGCTCGGTGTTTGAGGATCGTTCATGACGGTTGCTCCTGCATCAAGACCAGCCGCTCCTTATACTACGCCAGGCCGATAGCCACGTGGGAAATTGGCGAGGAAAGATCGTGGCGCTTGATGCGGCCCCAGGCTCGCAGCATCCAGGCAAGCTTCTCGACAGTGCAGCAAATCGTCTGATATTCTTCCAGACTCTCCGGCTCTTCGTTGCTTGCAGTGCCTGGAGTGTATCTGAAAACCCCCAGAAGGAGACGCTATGCCCAACCCCGTCGTACATTGGGAAATTGCTGTCAAAGATGCCGAGCAGGCCAAGAAGTTCTACAGCAGCCTGTTTGAATGGAACATTGATTCTAACAACCCGATGAATTACGGGATGACCAAGACCGGGGGCCTGGACGGTGGCATCTTCAAGCCACCCGGAGGCGCTCCCAATTACGTGACTTTTTACGTGCAGGTGGACGACATTGACGCTTCCCTGAAGAAAGCGGGAGAGCTTGGCGGAAAGGTGGTCATGCCCAACACGCCAATTCCGGGTGTGGGCTCCTTCGGCATGTTTGCCGACCCGGAAGGGAACGTCGTTGGTGTGTTCAAGGGCCAATCCTAGAGCCGTGACCGGCTGAAGAAATACTTCCTCACGGTAGCGCTGGCACTGCGCTTGGGACGGCGGTGCTACCCGGCGGTGCAACGCAATTCGCCGGTCAAAGTACTAGCCGGCAGCGCCGCCGAAGCAGGCCAGGCTGTTCCGCCGCTGGCGGTGAATTCTTGAATGTCGAAGACGGATTCGGCGCGGCAAATGTTCCGGGCGCTGCGGCACCCATCCTACCGGCTGTTCTGGAGCGGCAACTTCATCTCCAACACCGGCACCTGGATGTACAACCTCGCCCAGGGTTGGCTGGTGTTCGAACTGACCGATTCTCCACTGTGGCTTGGGTTGGTGGGGTTCACCTCGTGGATTCCATTGCTGCTGTTCACTCCGCTCGGTGGGGTGGTCGCGGACCGCGCCGATCGACGGCGGGTCATGATGCTGGCGCAGTCAGCAATGATGGCGGTGGCGTTTCTGCTGGCCCTGTTGACCGCGCTGGGCATCGTCAACATTTGGCACATCCTTGTGCTCTCCTTCCTGTCCGGGTCGGCCATGGCTATGAGCGCGCCGGCCTATCAGGCCAGCCTGCCCGAGCTGGTGACGGCCGACGACCTGACCAACGCGATCGCGCTGAACTCGGCCCAATTCAACCTATCGCGTATGCTGGGGCCCGCCCTGGCGGGGTGGGCCGTGGACCGCATCGGAGTCGCCGGCTGCTTCTATTTGAATGCGTTTAGCTTCCTGGCGTTGCTGTTAGCACTTGTACAGATTCATTTTCCGCCCCGCGCAGCTTCCGCCGACGGCGCAGGTCGGGTCTGGAAACAGCTGGCGGCTACCTTTCACTACCTGCATCACCGCCCCGTGCTGCGCACGCTGATCCTGCTGGAGGCGCTGGCCAGCTTCTGCGGAATGCCCTACATTATTCTGCTGCCAGTGTTTGCGCGCGACGTCCTGCAGGTCGGGCCGCGCGGCCTGGGATACTTGATGGGAGCGGCGGGAGTGGGGGCGCTGTCGGGGGCCTTGCTGCTGGCCTGGCGCGGGGACCGGCCGCGGAAAGGCGCTTACGCTCTGCACTCCGCGCTGCTGTTCTACACCGCGCTGATCGCCTTTGCGCTTTCCCCCCGGTTCGATCTGGCTCTGGCGGCGCTGGCGCTGAACGGTGTCACCATGGTGACCTCCATTTCCACCATTACCAACCTGCTTCAGAAGTACGTGGTCCCCGAGATGCGCGGCCGCATCATGGCCATGCACGCCATGGCCTTCCTTGGTCTGGCTCCCATCGGCGGCCTGCTAGCCGGCGCGTTGGCCGAGCGAGTGGGCGCCCCGGCAGCGCTGGCCTCCTTTTGCCTGGCAGCGCTGGCCGTCACCTTCGTGGTGCGCCTGCGGATGAGGGAATTGCACGAGCTCGCATAGCGGGCTGCTGGACCCCCGGGGCCAGAGCCTGAGTCCGCCCGAGCCGTTCGGCTTTACTCCAGGACGCGGCGGAGTTCCTTTTCCAGCGCCGCCTGCCACTCAGCATCCAGCGGGCTGCCCCCGCGAGTCACATAGAAGACGTCAATGACCTTCGGTCCCTGGGTGTCGGCGAGCACGACCTCAATGTTGCAGCCGTGCGCCGACAGGACGTTCGAAATGCGGTAGAGCAAGCCGGGGCGGTCGCGGGTGACCACCTCCAGCAAGGTGCTGTGGGCCGAAGCGGAGTTGTCGAACCGGACACGCGTTTCCACGCGGTAGCTGGCCCGTCCGGGCGCCGGCTGGTCCAACCGCCCGGCAATCATTTTGGCCACGTCAGCCTTGCCCAGGATGGCGTCTTCCAACGCCATCAGCAGGCGCTCCGATTCCTCAGAATTGAGCTCCAGCGTCCGGTGCAGGTCCACGAACTGGAAGGTGTCCAGCACGGTGTCGCGCCGGTTGGAGAAGGCTTCCGCCTTGAGAATGTTCATACCGAGGACAGCCAGCGTACCGGTGATGGCAGCGAATAGAAACGGGTGGTCGAAGGTGAGGACCAGCAACTGGTAGTGGCCGTGGTGACGGCTCAGCGAAAACTGCACCGGCCGATGGGCCAGCTGCTGGGCCAGCCCAAAGTGGGCCAGAATTTCGGCCGGCGTGTGCGTCTTCAGGTAGCGCCGGGGAAAACCCTCCAGGAACGCTACCACTTCGGGGCTTAACGAAGCGGGCATTTCTCCGGGGGCGGCGCGATCCCTGTCCAATTGGCGGGTCAGCTCATTGTGGGCGGTTATGTAGAACTGCCACAGGCCCTCTTCCTTCCAGGGGGTAAGTGCAGTGGGGTTCACCGACTTGATGTCAGCGTAGGTGAGCAGGCAAAGCATCTTTAAACGTTCGGCGGTCCCCACCCGGGCAGCAAACTCCTGCATGGTCGCCGGGTCGGAAAGATCACGGCTGCCAAGGGTGGTGGACATGAGCAGGTGGTTTCCCACTAGGAATCGGACCGCGTCCCGCTCGGTTCCTTCCATGTTCAGACGGGCCAGAATGGGTTCCAGAAGCCTGAGCGAGCCCTCGACGTGGTCGCCTTCCCCGCTTTTGCCCAAATCGTGGAACAGCAGGGCCAGCAGCAGCGTCTCGGGCTGGTCCAGCTCGGTGAACATCTCCGAGAAGCGGCCCGGATAGTGGCCGCCGGGCGTGCGGGAACGCTCGCGCCGCCCGACGAGGCTTCTCAGTTCTTGCAAGTGCCTGATGGTCAGCAGCGAGTGCTCGTCCACGGTGTATTTGTGATAGAGGTCCCGGATCACCAGCGACTCGATCAGGTGGAACTCGGGAAACAACGCCCCCAGCATCCCCAATTCGTGCATCGCGGCCAGGGCCGTGTAGGCGTGCGGCAACGCCAGGATACGCCGGAATTGGGGCCAGAGATCGGAAGCCTGTTGTGCCCACTCGGCCAGTTCCCCCAGCTGGTGCTCGAGGCGGCGTTCGGTCTCCAGGCTCAGGGCGAAGCCGTGCCGCCCCTGGAATT
This sequence comes from Terriglobia bacterium, assembly GCA_965218055.1. Taxonomy (GTDB): domain Bacteria; phylum Acidobacteriota; class Terriglobia; order JAJPHL01; family JAPKYU01; genus CBDBKE01. The sequence goes on along the minus strand of CBDCKA010000002.1, from coordinate 1,788,254 downwards.
CAAACATATTCAGCCACAGGCTCGGGTCACGCTGGGCCTGGATGGGATTGCGCAGGAAGACCTCGCCGCCGTGGACCGCAAAATCGGCGTTGGAGAAACGTTCCTGACGCTGTCGGAACCACTGGGAAAGCGTGGAACGCGGCGCGGCCGCCTGGCGCAGCGAGTGGCCTGCCATCCGATAGATGTGGCGAACATGGCCAAAGTAGAGCCGCATCCATTGCTCGGCGCTGGTGGGGGCCTGGCTCGGGTTGGGACGCATCGCCAGCTCCTCCTGCAGGTCGAAGCTGAGCGTGTTGGAGTCGCGCCCGGCCAACAGATGGAGGTGGGCCCGCGCGGTGGCCAGAAACTGGTGGGCGGCGACAACCTCTCGCCGCGCGGTCTCCGGCAGCTCCTCGCGCGTGGGTAGGACCTTGTCCTCAGCGCGCAAGATTCGCGAAAGCCAGCCGGCAAGCTGGTAGTCGCGGAGGCCTCCCGGAGATTCCTTCACGTCCGGTTCCAGGTGGTAAATGGTCTGGCCAAATTTCTTGTGGCGCAGTTCGGCCAGAGCTGTCAGGTTGCGCAGCAGCGCCGTCCGCTCGCGCTGCACCAGGCGGGGCACCGTCTCTTGTTCCAGCCGAGCGAACAGTTGCCGGTCCCCGGACAGGAAGCGCGCATCGAGCAAGGCCACGCTGAATTCAGTGTTGCCTCGCGCCAGAGTGCCACACTCGGCCAGCAGCCGGACCGAGTGTCCCAGACGCACCCCCGTGTCCCACAGTTCCCGCAGGAACCCGGCAACTTGCTCGCGGGCGACCGGTTGGCCGACCTGGCGGGCGAACAGCAGCAACAGGTCCACGTCCGAGTGAGGGAACAGCTCCTGGCGGCCGTATCCTCCAAGGGCTACCAGGCAGAAGCCAGGAGGGCCGATGGGGTCCGCCGACAACGAGCGGGTCGCAGCCGAAAGCACCAACTCGTCCACGGCTGCCGACCGCCCGCGCACCAGAGCGAACCCGTCCCCGGAAGCAAGAAACTCCTCGCGAAGCTGGGCGTAGCGGCGCTGGTAGGCGGGCGCCGCTTTGACCTTACCCGGCGCCGAGCCACGACTACCTTGCATAACGTTCCAGTTCATCACAGCGTGTGAAAGCGTGCAACTGAAGCTGGTTATCGCGTCCATCGGAATTTTCTATAATCCCGTGCCAGTGCGGGCTGTTCTGCACCTCCCGGAATCCTGGACCGGGCGCTCCCTCGACAAGTACTGGGACTATTTGAATCAAAGAACAAAGTGAGGGTCCGAAACAGGCGGGTCGAACCGTATTACACTGAAGCCTCATGAAGATTGGAATTACCTGTTATCCGACCTATGGGGGCAGCGGGGTGGTGGCCTCCGAGCTGGGCATGGAATTAGCGGCACGCGGACACCAGGTCCATTTCATCACCTATGCCCGCCCGATCCGCTTGGACCTCTCGGCCGACTCCGCGATCGCCCAAAATATCACCTACCATGAGGTCGAGGTGACCACCTACCCGCTGTTCGACTACCCACCCTACACGCTGGCACTGGCCACGCGCATGGCCGAAGTCGCTGTCTCGGAGGGGTTGGACCTGCTGCACGTGCACTACGCCATCCCGCACTCGGTCAGCGCTTACCTGGCCCGGGCCATGCTGAGCAGCCAGTCGGAGCGCCGCCTCCCCTTTGTCACCACCTTGCACGGGACCGACATCACCCTGGTGGGCACCGATCACTCCTACCTGCCCATGACCCGCTTCGCTATCGAGCACAGCGACGCCGTCACCGCCATCAGTCACAGCCTGCGAGACACCACCTATAGGGAACTGGAGATCAAACGCGAGATTCAGGTCATCCACAACTTCGTGAACTGCGACTTGTATCACCCCCAACGCGACGAACGGGCTCGGGCGGTGCTGGCCCCGGCCGGGGAACCGCTGCTGGCCCACCTGTCTAACTTCCGCCCGGTCAAGCGGATCACTGACGTGGTGGAGGTCTTCGCCCGGATCCGGCAGAGAATGCCGGCTCGGCTGCTGATGATCGGCGACGGTCCGGAGCGGGGCAACGCCGAATACGTGGCGCGCAAATATGGCATCGAGCAGGATGTACTGTTCTTGGGCAAACAGGACGACGTGCATCGCCTGCTACCGCTGTGCGAGGTACTGCTGCTTCCCAGCCGGATGGAATCGTTCGGGCTGGCGGTGCTGGAAGCCATGGCCTGCGGGGCTGTGCCGGTGGCCACCCGGGTGGGGGGAGTGCCGGAAGTCATCACCGACGAGCACGACGGCTTTCTGAATGACGTCGGCGACGTTGAGGCCATGACCGAGCGCGTGCTGCTGCTGTTGCACGAGCCGGAGCGGCGGCGCCGCATGGCCGAGGCCGCGCGCAACACCGCACTCACTCGCTTTTGCTCCACTTTGATTATTCCCCAGTACGAGCACTATTACCGCCAGGTCCTGGAGCGCTGAAGCTGGCTAGCTGCGCCGGGAAGGGCTGACCCTGCCCATTCATGAGCGCGGAGGAGAATGGAAAGGCGCGGCGCTTACTTGGCTCTGGAGTACAGGTGGGCCATGAACGGGGCGTAGCCGTTGTAGAGCTGGGTCGGCCGCCGCTCGCTCGTGTCAATCATTCGCTCGCTGGCCTGCGACCAGCGCACGTGCGGCACCTTGGGATTTACGTTGGACCAGAAATCGTATTCCTTGGGCGCAATCGTATTCCAGAAGGTGCGTGGTTGTTTCTTGGTGAACTCGATCTTGACGATGCTCTTGATGCTTTTGAAGCCGTACTTCCAAGGCACGATCACCCGGATCGGCGCGCCGTGCTGCTTCGGCAGGTCATGGCCGAAAATTCCGGTGACCATCAGCGTCAGTTCATTGGCAGCTTCGGCCAGTGTCAACCCCTCGTGGTACGGCCAGGGGTACCAGTGATACTTCGCGAAGCCGGGAGCTTCCGTCGGCCGAAAGAAAGTTACAAAACGTACGAAGTTGGCTGAGGAAAGCGGCTTCACGTACTCCAGAAAAGCCTTCATGGGAAAGCCGGTCCAGGGCACGGCCATGGCCCAGGCTTCCACGCAGCGAAACCGGTAGAGGCGCTCCTCCAGCGGCATCTTGCGGATCAGGTCTTCGACATCCAGTTTCAGCTTCTTCTGGACCAAGCCAGTGACTTCAATCGTCCAGGGATGGGTCGTCAGCTTCTTGGCCAGGCGGGCTGGAGCAGTCTTGTCCTGCTGGTCAAACTCGTAGAAGTTGTTGTAGGTGGCGGCGATGCGCTCGTTGGTGAGAGGCCGGTCCAGCTTGTACTTAGGATTGCGGCGCACAGCGGCCGCAGCGGCTTCCGGGGCCCCCAGCGCGTTCACTCCCAGCGAGGCGGCACCAATGGCGCCGGCACGCAAGAGCTGGCGCCGGTTCAGAACTGCGTCCTCAGGGGTGGCCAGCCGTTCCGGAATTTCCCAGAGGCGCGGAATACGGATCAGCATTTCTTTTATTCTACCATGAGTCCATCTACCATGAGTACATCCTGGCAGAACTCTCCTTGCTCGAACCGGGTCTTCAGAAAACCGGGTCGCTATTGGCCCCGCACCATGGGGACAAACGACACCGGAAGCACCGAGCGCACATGGTAGCGACCCCGTCGATCCTTCTCCACCAGGCGCAAATGCTGGTTCCCGGAGGGGCCGGTGGGGATCACCATGCGACCGCCCGGCTTCAGTTGGTCGAGCAGGGCCGGCGGGATTTCCGCGGGCGCCGCGGTGACAATGATCAAATCATAGGGCGCGTGCTCCGGCCAGCCGCGGTTGCCATCGCCCTGGCGCACCTCCACGTTGTCGTAGCCCAGTTCCTTGAGGCGCTGGGCCGAACTCCGCGCCAGTTGGGGCACAATTTCGATGCTGTACACCTGGGAGACCAGCAGGGACAGCACTGCAGTCTGGTAGCCGGATCCGGTGCCCACTTCCAGGGCCACGTGCTCCTTCTCCGGCAGGAGTTTCTCGGTCATGAAAGCCACGATGTAAGGTTGGGAGATAGTTTGGCCGGCGGCCGTGGGCAGGGGTCTGTCCGCGTAGGCACGGCCGGCCAGTGAGGGTTTGATGAACAGGTGCCGCGGCACCTGGCGCATGGCCTCCAGCACCCGCGGTTCGCGCACCCCGCGCTCTTCAATCTGTTCGCGCACCATGCGCGCGCGCGCCTGCTCCGGTGTCTGGTCGCGCGCCGGGCAGGCCGGCGCGCTGATCGAGGCCAGCGCCAGAAGCGCGGCCCACAAAGCCGGTCGCCGAGGGCCCTCAGGCCGTTCATTCATCGGGCGGCAGGGCGGAACGACTACAGCTCGCGCCGGAATTGCCGGAATTATTTGTGTAGATGTCAAACTGCAGCTCGACCTTGTTCTTGACCTTGACCAGGCCGCCAAACGAGGCAGGCTCAATACCGTAGTCCCTCTGCTTCAGGCTGACTTTCCCCGAAAAGCGAGTCACCCCTCCCTCGAGGCGATCGACTCTGGCCGGCACCGACACGGTACGAGTCCTGCGGCGGATAGTCAGCGGCCCCCTCAGCAGGAGCGTATTGTTTCCCTTTTGCTCGACAAAAGTTGTCCGGAATCGGATCTGGGGATACTTCTCCGCCGCCAGATTCTCTGGCGCCAGCATCGTTTTCTGGATCTTTCTCACGTCGTCCGGCTTCGGCCCGCTCTTGGGATTGAGTCCGGCTTGGCGGCGGGCCTCTTCGGTATCGATCCTGAGGGAGTTGACGGAAATTGAGAGGCTGACGCCCGAGGCGCCTGGGTCTTCCTGGTCGTAGCAGATGTCGGCGGACCATTCTGTAGCCATGATCCCGTGTTCATGCTCGGTGAGAAACCCAAACAAGCCGCCCTTGTATGTGCGGACGACCACGAGTGAGCGGCTGTGGTCCACCGCCAGTTTCACCGGCTCAGCAGCGAGCGGTGCGCAAGCCAGCAGAGACGCGAAAACAACACCAAACCCTAGGCTGCGAAGCACGAACGGTCCTCCAGTCCACAGGTTCGTCCACCTTGCGCTCGCTTACTCATACCGCAGGCAGGTGATGGGATCGAGGTTGGCGGCGCGATTGGCCGGGTAATAGCCAAAAAACAGGCCTACCGAGACCGAGATCAAGAACCCCAACGTCACCCAAAGGAGGGAAACTTCGGTTGGCAGCCGGGGGAATACCAGATGCACCGTCCAGCTCACCACGATGCCCAGAAGAATGCCCAGCACGCCGCCGAAACCGGTGAGGGTGATGGCTTCGATCAGAAACTGGGCGCGGATATCCTGCCGCCGCGCCCCCACGGCCTTGCGGACGCCGATTTCCTGGGTCCGCTCGGTCACCGAGATCAGCATAATGTTCATCACCCCGATGCCACCCACCAACAGGCCGATGGAGCTGATCACGGCCGTCAGCAGGACCAGCGCCCCGGTCAACTGCTTCCACAGGTCGAGGAGGAAATCCGAAGCGGTGATCTCAAAGTCGTTCTCGGCACTGAGCGGCACCCGCCGCAGCTGCCGCGTGATATGGGTCACTTCGTCCTTGGTCTGCAACAGGAGCGACGCGTCGGGGGCGCTGACCGCAAGGAAGTGCTCGCGGCTCTCCGGGTAAAGCTTGTGGAAGGTGGAGTAGGGAATGATGACGAACCGATTCACACCCCCCCCGCCGAACAACCCGGGGTCTTTCTCCATCACGCCGATGACCTCAAAGCGCAGGCCGTTCAGAACGACTTCGCGGCCCACCGGGTCCACGGTGGGAAACAGCGAGTTGGCTACGGCCGCTCCCAGCACGCACACGTAGCGGCGATGTTCCATATCATAGTGGGTGATGAAACGGCCGTCGCCCACGCCAAACAGCGGGAGGACTTCAGCGTACTCGGGGTCGGCGCCGCGCAGGATGGGCTCCTTCACCTGCTCGCGCCCGGCGCGGATTTCGTTGCTTCCCCCAAAGAAAAGGGCCCGCGTGCCGAAAGCGGAGACGTACTCGCAGGAGCGGCAGCGTTCCCGAATGTAAAGCGCGTCTTCGTATCGAAAGTGCTTGCGGAGCCGGATTTTCTCCGGCAGCCGTCCGGGGGGGCCCCAAGGCATGCGGGTGAGAAAGAGCACGCGCGAGCCCAACGACTGCACCCGGTCGCCCACATTCCGGTTGAGCCCCTGGATGATAGCCGCCACTGCGATGACCGAAGTCACTCCAATGACAATTCCCAGCACGGTCAGCGCCGAGCGTCGCTTGCGCACCCACAGCGTGTCCATTGCTACCAGGAAATTTTCTTTCAGTTCATCGCGCGTCATCGGAATAGGTGTCAGGTGTCAGGTGTCAGGTTCCAGGTGTCAGGGGTTTGCCGAGTCTGACACCTGAAACCTGCTTTTTTCATTCGCTCCTCAGGGCCACCACCGGGTCCAGGCGGGCGGCCTGGGTCGCCGGGTAGATTCCGAAAAACAACCCGATCGAGGAGGCCAACACGACGCCCAGCACCGCCACCCACAGCTGGACCTCGGCCGGAAAGCTGGTAAAATGCTTGAGGGCCGTCGCTGCCCCGAAGCCGACCAGCACCCCCACCACCCCGCCGAGTAAACACGACAGCAGCGCCTCTGCCAGAAACTGCCGCAGGATGTCCTGCTGGCGGGCTCCGCACGCCCGGCGCACTCCGATCTCCTTGGTGCGCTCGGTGACGGAGACCAGCATGATGTTCATGATGACAATGCCTCCCACCACCGCCGAGATGGAGGAAATCATCACAAATACCAGGAAAAAGGCGGAACTGATGGAACGCCACAGCTCCAGGTAGGAGTCGGGGGTCATAATGTAGAAATCCTCTTTGGCTCCTGGAGCGACGTGGCGGCGGGCCCGCAACACGACCCGCACTTCGTCCTGCGCCGTCTGGTAGGCTGCCCCGCCAGGGGCCTGCACGCGCAGCCCCAGGCTGTGGCGTGGGCCGCGCAGCTTGAAGAACAGCGGCAGCGGCACAACCAGGAAATTGTCCTGCCCCATGCCCAAGACGGAGCCGATCTCCTCGAAGGTACCCACCACCCGCAGTTGCTGCGAACCCAGACGCACCAGCTTGTCCATTGGGTCAGTGGCGGGGAACAGGTGTTCCACCAGGCCGTGGCCGATAACGCAGACGGGGGCACCCCGCTGCTCCTCAAAGGGACTGAAATAGCGCCCGCGCTCCACGGTGCGGGTGCCGATGTAGCTCATGTTGGCCGTCTGGCCGTAAATGTTGACGTCGGCCAGTTCCTGGTCGCGATAGCGCACTCGCGCCGGAGCGTCAACCTGCGCTCCCACTGCAGCGCAGTGGCGGCAACGATCACGAACCGCCTCCAGATCCTCCACCACGATGTCCTTGTTGCGCCGGGCCCGCAGGAACTCTTCAAAGTCGGACATGGCCACGGGTGTCTTGGAAACTTCAAAAACATCAATGCCCAGGTTGGCAAACTTGTCTTTGACATAGGCGTTGGCGCCCTGGATGAGGGTCATCACGGTAATGATCGTGGCCACACCCATCGCCAGGCCCAGTTGGGTGAGGAAGAAGCGCAACCGGTACGCGCGCACACTCGCCCACGCCAGCGCCGCCATTTCGCGGAAATTCATTTCTTCTCGGTATTATTATAACCCTGCTGGCGGCGGCACGTTTCGGATGCCCGCACCTGTTGGCCCCGGGCAATTTCCAGACCGGAAATTGCCCGTTTGCAACGGGTCAGGCAGCTCGACCCGGGCCGCTCTTCCCGCCGACAGTGGGCACTGGGCGAGATTTACGTCCTGCGGTTCAGTTGGTGAGCACGGTGTTGTTGCTGGCTGCGCGAACGGTTCCGTAATGCTCTACCCATTTGTCGTGCGCCGGGTGATCGGCGTAGACCTTGAGCGCCTCCTGATTTTTAAACTCGATCACAAAGGCGGCGTCGTAGTCGCGTGGCTGGACCTTGGTGGCTTTGATCCATACGTTCTTGATACCGGGTATCGCCGCTGCCATTTCTTTCACTCCGTCCAGGGCCTTCTGCTTGTCGGCATCAGTAGCTTCCGACTTCCACTGAATCGTGACCACGTGCAGCACAGTCTTGGGCGCTCCGTACTTGTGCTCGCCCGCAACCACTGCTGCCCCCAGCAGTGCAAGGGCAACGGCCAAGACCACCATCCTGCAACAGTTCGTTTTCAACATCATTCAGTTCCTCCAGTCAGGGTTGAGAACCCACAGTAGCAGAGGCGGCCTTGGCCCACAATTGGTGAATGCGCTTGGAGGCTGCATGCCCCCGGCCGTGCCGCTCTGTGCCCTAATACACATTATTCGCTACACTTCGACCTCAATGTCGGAGCCGACAACGCGTACCGCAAACGACTGGACTTGGCTGCGGGCAGGCGGCCCCTTGACTTCGCCCGTGGTGAGGTCAAAACGGGCGCCGTGCCAGGGACAGGTTACCTCGCTCCCCTCCAGGAAGCCCTCCGACAATGGCCCGCCGGCGTGCGTGCAGGTGTCTTCGATGGCGTAGTATTTGCCGCCGGCCTGGAACAGGGCCACCCTGCGCCCGGCAACTTCTACCAGCTTACCGCTTGCGGGGTCTCCCAGCTCCGCCGTGGTAGCCACTTTGACGAATTCAGCCATAAGGTATCTCCTTTCATTCCGGTGGTCTGCTTAATGAAACACGCTCATTGCTGCAGCCCGTAGCGCACTCCGAATCGCGCCTGCATGAATGTATCGAGCACCTGTGTGTAGAAGCGCTGGCTGCGCTCGCGCACCACACGCTCGGGCTCCTGCGGTGCGGCGTAGTGGTGCAACTCGTGGAGGAACACATCGAGCAGGCCCAGCCGGTAGCGGAACACGTCCAGTTCTTCCCGGTCAGCCTCGTCGACGGCAGGTTCAATGGCCAGGTCGGAGAGCAGCAGCGGCTGCCAGTCGCGGATGGTTTGAAAGGCCAGGTCCAGCTCACCCACCGGCACCCCGCTGAGGGCGCCCAGCTTACGGGCAATGCGCGTTTCGGTCCCCGGACGATGGTGGTGCCCGAGGCAGCCGCAGGGGTTTCGGCGGCGCAGGATGACCACCACGATCGGCGGCACCTTCTTCAAGACCGCCTCGTACTGCTGGCGAATGGCCGAGGGGATCGTCAACCAGGTTTCTTCCAGCGCGCCACGCAGCTCAGCGGCGGGGGCCCGCTCGGACCGCGCATGGGCAATCAAGACCAGCGGCAGTTCCGGCGCCGGGCGCACCAGCGCCTGTTCGGATCCGCGCAGGCTGATATACAGCCGCCAGAGAAGCCCCGGGCTGTGCACCCGCCGGGCGCTGGAACTGGGCGGCCGCGACATGCGCTGATTGTACTGCGCCGGTGCGCAGACCGGCTATGCTATATAAGCGAACGTGGAAGCCGCGTTGAAGTCGGTCCAGTTCCTCCAGCCGGCGCGCGCAAAGGAAAACCTGGCGCGGCTTCGGAAGCAGCTCCCGCCGGCGGCGCAACAGGCGCTTCCGCGGCTGCTCGCCAACCTGCCGGATCCGGATACGGCGCTCAACAACATGGAACGTTTCGCAGCTGCGGCGCCGCCCAAGGTCCGCGACTTCCTCGCCGGGCATCCGCCGGCGCTTCACCACCTGCTGTCGCTGTTCGGTCATAGCCAGTACCTGTCCGACACGCTGATTCGGCAACCGGACCTGGCCCTGTGGCTGGAGCAGGAACCGACGCTGCACCGGGTGAAAACGCGCGAGGAGATGTTCCTCTCCCTGAGCTCCTTCGCCGACGAGCCCCAGCAAGCCGGGGCAGAGCTGGCAACGCTGCTGGGGCGGTTCAAGCGGCGTGAGTACCTGCGCATCGCACTGCGCGACGTGCTGCATCTGGCGGCGCTGTCGGAGATCACCCTGGAGCTGTCCGGGCTGGCCGACGCGATTCTGGAATACACGCGGCAGCGAGCCCAGGCGGAATTGGAGCAACGCTACGGCAGACCGATGCTCGAGTCCCAAGGCGCCACCGTTAGTGGCCCTGCCGAGTCCCTGATGACCATCCTTTCCATGGGCAAGCTCGGCGGCAACGAGCTGAACTACAGCTCCGACATTGACCTGATCTTCCTCTACCGTGCCAATGGCGAGACGTCCCGCGGTATTTCCAACAAGGAATACTTCGTCAAGCTGGCGCACCGCGTGGTGGGCACGCTGACGGCCTTTAGCCCTGAGGGGGCAGTGTTCCGAGTGGACCTGCGGTTGCGCCCCCAAGGGGGGGAGGGCGACCTGGCCATTTCGCTGGAGGGCGCGCGCCACTATTACGGCGAGCGTGCTCGGGACTGGGAGCTGCAGGCGCTGGCCAAGGCCCGACAGTCGGCGGGCGACGCGGCTCTGGCCCGCGACTTTCTGGAGTACGTCCAACCGCTCATCTACCGCACCACGGTGAACTTCGCTGCCATCGACAGCGTCCTGTTCGCCCGCGAACGCATCCGCGTCGCTCTGGAACGGCGTTCCTCTCGCCAGCTGGGCATCAACTTGAAGCTGGAACGCGGCGGCATTCGCGACATCGAGTTCCTGGCGCAGTGCTTGCAGCGACTCTACGGGGGCCAGCAGAGCTGGCTGCGCTCCGGCGGGACCCTGTTTGCCCTGCAGAAGCTGGCCGAGAAAGGCTACCTGCGGCAGCGCGACTACGGCCCGTTGAGCCGCGCCTACGTGTTCCTGCGGCACATCGAGCACCTGCTGCAACTGGAGCGCGGGCAACAGACCCACCGGCTGCCTGCGTCGCCTGACGCGCTCGCCGTGCTGGCGCGCCGCGCCCGCCTGGACCAGCACGCGGGCGGCGCCGGCGAGAAAGCCGGCCACCAGGCAGCGGCCGAGGTCCTGGTGGCCGAAGTCGAGCGGCACATGAGCCGGGTGCGCGAAATCTACGACCGGCTGATCCTGGCCCACTCTCCGGCGACCGTCGCCCGTCGCGAATTTCAGCTCGAGCCCGATGCCCCGTTCACCGCAGGGGAGCATGGCTATCCTGAGCTCCTGCGCTACGTCGAGAGCAACTCTCCGGCTCTCTACCAGACGATTTCCGACCTGCCGGTGCGGCGCGGGCGGAAGGCGTTGCAGCGATTCGTCACCAGCGCCTACGCCGGCGCTGAAGAGTTCGCTTTCCTCTGCCAGCACCCGGGGGTGCTCGAGCCGGCCGCGGAACTGTTCGAGCACAGCCCGTTTCTGAGCGAGCTGCTGGTGCGCCATCCGGTGGAAATTTCCGAGTTGCTCGAGCTGCCGCCGGCGGGCGATGCCGTGGCCCCGGAAGAACAGGGACGGTTCCGGGTCGAAGCCCCCTACACCGTGCAAGACGACCCGGTGCTGATGCACCTGGCCAACATCGAGGCCCCGCTTGCCGAAAAGATGGCCCTAATGCGCCGGCACTACCGTCGAAACCTGATGCGGGTGCATGCCCACAGCCTGCTGGGGCCGCTTCCGGTTTTCTCCACGCTGGAAGCCACCAGCGCACTGGCCGAGCAGGCGTTGCGCGCCGCCTACCAGGCGGCCGTGAAGGAAACGGCGCGCACGATGGCCCACCCCGCCGGCGAGTTGATCGTGCTGGCATTGGGGCGCCTGGGCATTCGCGAATTCGACATCGCCTCCGACGCCGACCTGGCCTTTCTCTACCGCGGCGGCGATCCGGAGGCCAAACACTTCTGGACGCGGGTGGCGGAACGGATGATTGAGATCCTCTCGGCTTACACCGGCGAGGGAACCATCTTTGCTGTGGATACACGCCTGCGCCCCCGCGGCCGCGAGGGAGAACTTGTGGAAGCCGAAGCGAATTTTGCCGAATATTTCGCCTCGGCGGCCGAGCCCTGGGAAGCTGTGACCTACATGAAATCGCGGGTTGTGGCGGGCGACGTAGCCGAGGGTACGGTGTTGCTGGCGCGCATCCAGAACACGATCGGTGAGCGCTTCGGGCAGGGACCGGAGGCCGCCGGGAAGCTGGCAGAAATGCGCAAGAAGCTGGAAGCCATCACCACGCCTCACACCCGGCTCAAGACCGCTCCAGGCGGCTACTACGATATTGATTTCATCCTGACTTACCTGCGCCTGCAAGCAGCCCAGATCTTTTTCCCCTCGCTGACCACGTTGGAGCGGCTGCGGGTAGTCGAATGGATGGGCCAGTTGCGTCCTGACCAGATCCAGACGTTGCGCGAAGGGGCCATTTTTCTACGCGGGCTGGGGCACGCCCTGCGCGTCTCTACAGGGCGTTCCGACAGCGAACTGCCGCTGGCCGGCCCGCAGGCCGACGCCTTCGTGGCACTAGCTGAGCGCTGGCTGCCCCAGGCTCTCGGCGGCCGTCCCATCGTCGAGGCGCTGGAGGGGGTCACCTCCCGCGTCCGCAGCGTCTTCCACGAAATCTTCGGCTAGCTCCAGGGTCAGCGCCTGGGCGAGCCTCTCGATCATGACCGGCCAGTGTGGCAAGATAGTCTTGATTAGTATTGATTAACGTTAATTAGGAGGGCTATGGTCAACCGTATCCCCATCACCAAAGCACGGATCCACCTGGGTCGGCTGGTGCGCCGCGTCCATGTGAACAAGGAGTACTTCATCTTGGAGAAAGACGGGATCCCTGTTGCTGGCATGATGGACGCCGAAGAGCTTGAGGATTACCTGGAACTCCGAGATCCGAAAGTCCGCGCCCAAATCCGCAAGAGCACGCAAGCCTATCGCGCCGGCAAGAGTCGGCCGGCTGAGGCCTTCTTGCAGGAACTGCAGCGCGAAGGTAAAAGGAGGGCCAGGCGCCGTCATGGCAAATGACGCCTCCCTTTTCTGTCCGAAGCGACCCCCACTTCGAGCGCCTGGCTCGCTCTCTCCGTAAGCGCCATCCCGACTTTGACGACCACTTCGCCGAGACAATCGAAACTCTGAAAGCTGATCCACATAACCGCAGCCGGAGTCACCCCATCAAGAAGCTTCGAGCAGTTGCGCAGGGAGACGGCCAGTATCGCCTGCGGAGTGGCCGCTGGCGGTTCCGCTATGATATTTACGGTCGAGAAGTTGTTCTCGCCTACTGCGGACTCCGGAGAGAAGAAACCTACCGCTATGAGGAGCCTAGCGAGATGGGCAATCGAGCCTCTTCAGCTCTGGTGACTTTGGACTTTTCGGGTTACAGCAACTTCTGGTAGCTGTTCCAGACGCCGTAAAGCGCGGCGGCGAAGAACCCCAACATGGAAACCCACAGGAAAATATCCCACAGCAGGCCCGGGGTGATGCGGCGGTCGGTTCGCCGGTAGCGCAGGTAGACAGCAGCGGCAGCGACCATGGGCAGCGTCACCGCCTGGGCGAAGCCGCCGATGATGACCAGCCTCACCGGGTCGGGGATCCAGACAAACAGGCAGAGATTCAGAAGGGGGAGGCCGACCGCGAAGCGGCGAACCCACCGCCGCCGGTCGTCCGGGTGGGTCAGTCGGATGAAGCCGTTCACCCGCAGAAAATCGGTCAGGACGCGGCAGGAGGAGGCCGTGGAGGCAAAGAAAGTCGAGAACAGCACGGCGAAGGCGCCCATCACAATGAACCACAACGCAACCTTCTCCCCCAGGACTGGCATGTACATTCGGGAAAGCATACTGAGCATCCCGCCGACGGTGCCTGGGAGGCCCTCCGGCCCAGTGTACTGGTGCAGGACGGCGGCCCCCAGCAGGTAGAAGGCCAGCGTAGCCACCGTGTACACGATCATGCTCAGAAACGCATCCAGATGCATGACGCGCAACCACCCCTGGGCACGTCGCCTCCAGGCGTCATCCGGGCGTTGCGGGCCAACATTGCGCGCATAGCCTTTCTCGATGCACCAATAGGGGTAGTAGATCAACTCGGAGGCTCCCACCCCGGTGATACCAAACATGGCAAACGCCGCACCGATGGCGTGGGAGGGGATCTGAAAGGAAAGGCCGGAGGCCAGCTCGCGCCAGCCAAACGAAATGCCGGTCCAGGGCAGCAGAACCACGCACCCCAGCGTCATCATGGTGAAGACCACCACCAGAAGGATGGTAGCGCGCTCGACCACCGAGTAGGTGCCCAACGCCAGAAGTGCGATCGTCAATAACGTGACCAGCACCGCCCAGGGCAACTCGGGCCGGGCAGCCAGGCCCAGCACCTCAGCGATCGCAGAGGAAAGGCCGGGCGCCGCCATGTGGACCGCCTGGCCAATGCCGCCTATCATGGCCGCCAACTGTGCCTGAACCGCCATCATCATCACCAGCCACCACCAGGGCAGCAGGAAGCTCGGCCCAGGCAGTTGCCGAAGCCCGGCCAGAGTGGTCTGGCCGGAGGAGATGACGTAGCGTCCCAGCTCGATCTGCGTGAAAATTTTGATGAAGCAACTCAGAATCACCAGCCACAGCAGGGCAAAGCCAGCCTGGGCGCCAACGTGGGTGGTGGCGATCAATTCGCCGGTGCCCACGATGGAGCCGGCCAGGATCAGCCCAGGGCCGATGTGGCGCAACGCCTTCAGCAGCGAAGCCGGCGGTTCGCGGACGGCGTCTTCCGACAATTGGTAGGGGTCAAGGGAAACTTCACCCCGGGACGGCTGGTCCATGCGCGTCCAAAGTAACGGAATGCCCCCAGGCGTGCAACCCTTTCAGCGGACGCCAGCCTTTCAGCGGACCCCAGCCTTTTCGCGGACGCCGGATAGTGTGGTCCCAGTTCCGCTTGTCGGTCTCGCGGACTGGCGTGTCGGCTGTTGAAAAACCCTGATGGAGGGTGTTAACGTTCGTCGGGCGGAGCAATCTGGGAGGAAGGAGCGCATAGTTTCATGGGCTCGTTTAATGGTGTCCAGGTGCCCAGTGATGGGACCCAGGTCGAATACCGAGACGGCAAATACCTAGTTCCGGATAACCCCATCCTTCCCTTCATTGAGGGAGATGGGATCGGGCGCGACATCTGGAAGGCGTCCCGGCGTGTCTTTGACGCGGCCGTCGAGAAGGCCTACGGCGGCCAGCGCCGAGTTGTCTGGTACGAAGTGTTTGCCGGCGAGAAGGCCAAGGAGCGGTTCAACGAGTGGTTGCCCCCCGACACTGTGAACGCCATCCAGCACTTCCGCATCGCCATCAAGGGTCCGCTGACCACCCCGGTGGGCGGCGGCATCCGCAGCCTGAACGTGACCTTGCGCCAGGTGCTGAACCTGTACGCCTGCTGGCGCCCGGTGCGCTATTTCCCTGGCGTCCCCTCGCCGGTCCGGCACCCCGAGCGCATGAATGTGGTGATCTTTCGCGAGAACACCGAGGACGTCTATGCGGGCATTGAGTGGCAGCAGGGCACGCCCGAGGTGGAGAAGGTGATCCGCTTCCTGAACGACGAGATGGGCCGCAACGTGCGGTCCGACTCGGGCATCGGCATCAAGCCGATGTCGGTGACCGGATCGAAACGGCTGATCCGCTACGCCATCCGCTATGCCGTGGAACACGGCCACCGGAGCGTGACGCTGATGCACAAGGGCAACATCATGAAATTCACCGAGGGGGCCTTCCGCGACTGGGGCTACGAGCTGGCCCGGGAGGAGTTCAGCGACGTCGCCCTGAGTGAGGATGAGGTTTACAGCAAGCACGGTGGCAAGCTGCCCGCGGGCAAGGTCATGATCAAGGATCGCATCGCCGACTCAATGTTTCAGCAGGTGCTGACGCGTGCCGACGAGTACGAGGTAGTGGCCACCCCGAACCTGAACGGTGACTATTTGTCGGACGCCTGCGCCGCGCAGGTCGGCGGCTTGGGCATGGCCCCAGGCGCCAACGTCGGCGACGGCTACGGCGTCTTTGAGGCTACCCACGGCACGGCGCCCAAGTACGCCGACAAGGACGTGATCAACCCCTCGAGCGTCATGCTGTCCGGTGCCCTGATGTTCCGCTACATTGGCTGGCGCGAGGTGGCCGACATGGTTGAAGACGGCATCGCCCGGACGATCCAGCAGAAGCGGGTCACCTACGACCTGGAGCGGCTCATGGAGGGCGCCACCAAGGTGAAGACCAGCGAGTTCGCCACCAGCATTGTGGAGAACATGGGCCCGGTGCGAGTCGCCGCCGGCTGAGGCGTTTTCGCCAATCGGAAATCCGAAGTCTGAATTCTGCAATTCTTCTTGGGAGTCTCCATGCGCAAAAAAATTACCGTGGTGGGAGCGGGCAACGTGGGCGCCACCTGCGCTCACCGGCTCGCCGACAAGGCTTTGGGCGACGTGGTGCTGACCGACATCATCGAGGGTGTGCCTCAGGGCAAGGCCCTGGACTTGCTCCAGGCGGGCCCCGTCGAGGGGTACGACGTGCTGCTCACCGGCGCCAACAGCTACGAACCCACGGCCAACTCCGATATTGTCGTGGTCACGGCCGGTTTCCCTCGCAAGCCGGGCATGAGCCGCGATGACCTGGTGCTGAAGAACTCCGAGGTGGTGAAGCAGGCGGTGGAGCAGGTGGTGAAGTACTCGCCTGAGTGCATCCTGGTCGTGGTCACCAACCCCCTGGACGCCATGTGCCACGTCGCCTACGAGACTGCCGGGTTCTCTAAGAACCGGGTGATTGGCATGGCGGGCATACTGGATTCGGCTCGCTTCCGCACCTTCATCGCCCAGGAACTGAACGTCTCGGTGGAAAACGTCCACGCCTTTGTGCTGGGAGGCCACGGCGACACCATGGTGCCGCTGGCGCGCTTCTCGACCGTGGCCGGCATCCCCATCCCCGAGCTGCTGGACCAGGCTGCCATAGACCGGCTGGTCCAGCGCACGCGCGACGGCGGCGCCGAGATCGTAAAGTTGCTGAAGGCGGGCAGCGCTTATTACGCTCCCTCGGCGGCGGTCGTGGAGATGGTGGATGCCATCCTGAACGACCGAAAAAAAATCCTGCCCTGCGCTGCCTACCTGGAGGGGGAGTACGGCATCCGCAACCTGTTCGTTGGCGTGCCCTGTAAACTGGGCGCCCGCGGTCTGGAGCAAGTCCTGGAGATCAAGCTGACGCCAGAGGAAGATGCCGCACTGAAGAAGAGCGCGGCATCCATTCAGGCACTGGTGGACGTCCTCCACCGCAAGTAGGAACGCGTCCGCGCCGGCACTTCGCCCGGACGCTGCGGTGTCCGGCTGCATGTGCCTGTTGGGCCGCCGGTCTTCGGGTGCCAGCTACCCTTCTACCGTTCTACGAGACCTTCAAACGTTTCAGTTCTCGGATTAACGCTTCATGCAGGAACGGCGGTAATTGAACGAGGCCATGCGCGGAGAACACCAGATGATTATCATTGCCGGAATATGAATCTCGAACGATTTCCCCGTTCTTCATTTCGAAGGCACCGATAATGCCCTCCGGAGGCACACGTCCTTCAGGGCCTTCGGGCGTCCGCAGATCAACGATATACAACCAGCCCTCCTGCTGCTGTGAAGCTGCCTCTTGCAGTGCTGGATCATCGGGACCAAACGTTTTGATGACGTGATGCATTAAGCGGATAAACGCCGGATTGGGGCGAAAGTGTTCAAGCGGGATGTTATCACCAGTGTCGAGATCGCTCCGGATCAGACCAGCAATTGCTTCATTCGGTAATCCTCCAAGGGATGTAACGTCATCAGGATGGAGTACAGAAAGAGCTCGCATCCCATCTGGCGGCGAAGTCTCGGGTCGCTCTTGCTTCTCACTGCGACGGAAAGGCCACATTGCCGATGCGCCTTCGCGTTTGGCCCGCGGGAGCTTCCTCGGATCGTAAAGCTCGCTTGGCGTGGTAGGAGCTGCGCACGAAGGGTCCGGACTCGACGTGCCGGAAACCAATGTCGGTGGCAATCTGCTTCAGCCGCGCAAATTCCTCTGGAGTGTAGTAGCGGACAATGGGCAGGTGTTTTACTGAAGGGCGCAGGTACTGGCCGATGGTGACGATGTCCACCTGGTGCGCGCGCAGGTCGTGCAGGGTCTGAACGGTTTCTTCCCACTGCTCGCCCAATCCCAGCATCATGCCGGATTTAGTTGGTGTCTGGCCGGACTTGGTTAGCCCGGACTTGATCGGGCCGGATTTGGTTGGGCCGGACTGGGTTGAGCCGGAATTGTTTGGCGTCTGCGGGGCCATCTCCTTGGCCGCGCGAAGCAGCCCCAGGGAGCGGTGGTAGCGCGAACCCGGGCGCACCGGGCGATAGAGGCGTTCGACGGTCTCAATGTTGTGGTTGAACACATCGGGCCGGGCGTCGAGCACGACTCCCAGGGCTTCGAGCGAGCCCTGAAAGTCGGGCACCAGCACCTCCACCTTGCAGTGTGGATTCCGCCGCCGGATTTCGGCGATGGTCATGGCGAACAGGATTGCACCGCCGTCCTTGCGGTCATCCCGGTCCACGGAGGTGACCACGGCGTGCTCCAGCCCCAGCCGGGCCACCGCTTCGGCCACCCGGCGGGGCTCATCCCAATCCACCTGCATCGGCGCGCCCTTGGGCACTGCGCAAAAGCCGCAGCGTCGCGTGCAGACGTTGCCCAGGATCATGAAGGTGGCCGTGCGCTGCTCCCAGCACTCGCCGATATTGGGACAGTGGGCGCTTTCACACACCGTGTGCAGGCGCTCACCCTCTACCAGCGCCTTCAATTCGTGGTAGTTGGGGCCGCCCGGCGCCCGCACCTTCAGCCATTTTGGCCGCTCGCCCGCTGCCGGCCGGTTTTCCAGCGTCACCAGCATGACGCCCTTATTATGCCAGCGATTGGATCGCACCTCGGCAACAAATCAACGGCAAAGTGCTTTCCCCTCGCGCCTAGCTCGCCCTGGCCGGCGCGCGAACTGCCCTGCGGCGCGGCTGGAATGCCGCGATGGGTCGCTGGATGCCGCCTCGGCTATGGCCTCGGCTCCGGAAGGTTGCGGTTGCCCGCGCGCTCACCCGCGCCAGTTCCTAGATTACCTGCCACCTGTTCTTTAGCTCGCAGCTTACTCTCGACCTGACTGCAGGAGCTGACGCACATGAATGTTGTTCGGCATGAATTCTAGATATCTAGAAATGGTCTCGCGAGCTCTGCGTACCTGGCCGAGTTCCGAATAGACTTTAGCCAATCTGAAGTAGGCACGGACAAGGGAAGGGTCAAGCTTGATGGCCTGTTCCAGAGCAGTAACTTCCTTGCCCCGATTGCCCGCCTGCTTCCAGGCTAAGGCGAGATTCATATGAGCGAAAGCGGATTCTGGTTGCAAGCGAACCGCTTCCTTGAAGGCCCGCAGTGCCGGGGAATGTGAGCGATTGGCGAGATACAACCCGCCCAGAGCTTCCAATACCGCTGGGTCCCGCCATACCGCTGGGTCCCGCAATACCGCTGGGTCCCGAAGCAAGCGGAAGCCTTCGTTCATGTGATAGACCGATCCATCGCGTCGTCCAACCTCGGCGTTCGCAAGGCCCAAGTTCCGAATTACTAGCGGGCCGGACGGCTCATGCCAGGCGACGAGCTTCTGGCCTTTCTCTCCTGCGCCTTTTCCTGCGAAGCGTGCGATTCGGTGGTCGGTGAAGACCGTGTGGCTGCCATCGCTCGTCTGCCGCTTGGGCATATGGCAGCTCGCGCAGTCTCGCGAAGCAGCGGCGTGCGGCTTGGCCAGCGTTTCGCCATGGCACGCGAGGCACCGGGCCCGGTAGTACTGTTGGGGACCGGTAGGCTCTTCGTGTGGATTGTGGCAGGAACCGCACCACATTCGTCCTGCGCTCTCTCGAAAGCATTTACTAAGAGAGAGATGTTCTACGTGGCTTACCACTTCGAGCGTGTCGTCCTCAGAAGCCGCCGGCGTGCGCTCGAAGACATATATAGAGACTACGTCTTCCAATCGTTGACCGGGTCGGAAGTCGGCGAGCGAGAGACCTGGATTGGGTATTTGTGCCTCGCCGGTGAGATGGCACTGCTCGCAGACGCTGTCGCGCTCCCGTGGTGGAAGCTTCCGAGGATTGACAATGTTATTGGATGAAGGCTTCTGCAGATGGGCCGCAGTGGGACCGTGGCATCGCTCACACGAGATCGCCTCGGCGGCAAACTCCGGCTGCTCGTAGCGATTCAGCGTGCCGCGGACATGCAGCGGCCGCCCAGAGTGACACAGCAGGCATTTCCGCGTCACCGGGCGGTCAAAATCCACCCTCCGCTGTTTCTCGTAGCCCGGCGCCATATCCCACTTCTGGCTCTGCGTGTAATAAGCGATCGGTGACTGGAAAAGATAGTCGCCAACGCGTACCAGGTAAGTGAAGGCATGATTTCCCGAGCCGAGAACGTACGCGATTTCATACTCGGCCCGCAGTCCCTGCCTCTCGATTCGCTGCCGCATCCCTGATGGACTGGAGACTATGGTGAACTTGGCGCCGGAGACCGGGTGCGTGAAACTGCCGGAAGGCTGCCCCCTGGGTCGCAACATGGAACGACCCATGCCAGTTCGTAAATATGCATCTACCTCTTTCGGATGGCAGATGGCACAGCGAGATGTTGGCGCAGCTGATGCCGAAAGCAGAACACTGAGGAGCAGGCTCGTCACAGGACCGTCGCTTTGAGGCCTCCGCCAATTATATCAAATGCCAGGTAACAAAAGTCCAATAGGGCAGATGACCACAGCAGGAAGGGCTTGGCTCGACCGCTGGGACCAACCATAATAGCGACCGCCCAACCTCTGGGCCGAAAGGACTCGCATGGCACAAGTAAATCGTATCTCCCCGACTCTGCTTTTAGTCTTGGCGCTTTCTCTGCTGATTCCTTCATGGGCTGCCCCGGAGCCGCCAGCGGCCTCCGGAACTGCATTTCAGAACCCGGTGAAAAAGGCGCTTAAAGAAGGCAAGGTAGTCATTGGAGCGGGCGTCTATATGGCCAGCGCCGATGCGGCCACCACGCTGGCCGCCGCTGGCTTTGACTATGTCTGGATCGAGATGGAGCACGGCCCGGTCACATTGGAGACGGCCCGGGATATGATCCTGGCCACCCGCGGCATGAAAGCGGTTCCCTTCATCCGGGTGCCTGCCAAGCGGCACTGGCTGGCGAAGCGCGCGTTGGATATCGGCAGCCTGGGCGTAGCTTTTCCGTTCGTTTCCACGCGCGAGCAGGCTTTGCAGGCGGTGGCCTCCTGCAAGTATCCGCCGGCGGGCAACCGAGGATTCGGTCCGACCCTGGCAGCGGCACGCTGGGGCATGTCCAGCCGCGACTATGCTGGTTGGGCCAACGATAACGTGATGGTGATCGCCCTCATTGAAAGCAAGGAAGGTGTAGAAAACATTGAAGAGATCGCGTCGGTGCCCGGCATTGATGTACTGTTTATCGGCGCCTATGATCTGTCTTATTCATTGGGCGTCGGGGGACAGGTGACCCATCCGCGTGAGGAGCAGGCTGTCGCCCGGATTCTGGCGGCGGCCAAGAAGTACAACGTGCCGGTCGGCTATCCTGCCAGCGACCCCGCCGAGATCAAGAAACGGGTAAAGCAGGGCTTCCGCGTCTTTCTGGCCGGCAGCGACGTGACGTTTTTGGGGGCCGGCGCCCGTCAAGTGTTTACCGGCGCCAGCGAGGCGATTCCGGCCTACTAGACGCCTGCTAGTGCCGCGTCGCGGAAGAACGTTGCCTGTGTTTGTGCGCTTGTAGAACCGCTTACTGACGCGCGCGGCTCTGTACTTTCAACGCGCTTCCGGGACACGAGCGTGCGCGAGTGGTCATGAACTTTTGTGGCCAATTTCGGACGCTGGGACTATGATGGAGGCCGAACGCCATGGCGCAAAAGTACCGGCAGAAAGGCTACATGGACTCGGGTCGGGAATCGCCTGCCGAGAAGAGCCCGCCAAAACAGGATCTGGGCGGCCCTCGCATGCTTCGCATGCCCGGCACACGGACGGTGCTGCGCTGCGCCAGCTGCGGCACGCTGCTTCCGCCGGCGGTGGATACGCGCGGTCAGTGCCCGCGCTGCGGCTTTGAACTGCATAGCTGCAAGCAATGCGTCAACTTCGATACGGGCAGCCGCTTCGAGTGCAGCAAGCCAATCCGGGAGCGCATTACCCCCAAAGATGCTCGCAACGAGTGCTCGTTCTACGAGCCGCGGACGACCGTGGAGCGCGAGACCTCCTCGGGCGGGCGCCCAGCCAGCGCGCGGAGCGCCTTCGACAATCTGTTCAACAAGTAGCAGCGGCTTTGACCTGGGGACTTTGCTTTGGTAGCACAGCGGCTTGTGCGGACCACCAGCAGCGAAAGCCTGCTGCTTGAACTCCAGCAGCAAATCATTGTCTGCCAGCGCTGCCCGCGCCTGGTGAGGCACTGCCGAAAGGTGGCGCGCGAGAAGCGCCGGGCGTTCCAGGAGTGGGACTACTGGGGCCGGCCGCTGCCCTCCTTCGGTGATCCAGGAGCACGGCTGCTGATCCTGGGCCTGGCTCCGGCGGCCCACGGGGGCAACCGCACCGGGCGAATGTTCACCGGAGACCGCTCGGGCGATTTCCTCTACGGCGCGCTCTATCGCGCCGGGTTCGCCAGCCAACCCACCTCATCGCACCAGGGCGATGGCCTTCAGCTGTGCGATGCGTACATCACCGCCGGAGTGCGCTGCGCTCCTCCCGGCAACAAGCCCACGCTCCAGGAGCAGGCCCGCTGCCGCCCCTTCCTGGCGCGGGAGCTGGAATTGTTGCCCAACATCCGGGCTGTGCTGGCGCTGGGCAAGATCGCCTTTGATGGCTACCTGCGCCTCCTTAGAGACACCGGGCGCGTCGTCTCGCTGGCCTCCTATCGCTTCGCCCACGGAGCCTGCTACTCGCTGCCGCCGCTCTTGCCGGTCCTGTTCGCCTGTTATCACCCCAGCCAGCAGAACACGTTTACCGGCAAGCTGACGCCCCGAATGCTCGACGGCTTGCTTCGCCGCGTCCAACGCTTTTTATAAGAAAACGAGGGCAAGAAAACGAGGGATCAAAGGGAAAATGAATCGGAATTGGCAGAGCGTTTATCAGCACTCGAAGGCTGCGATGGAAATGCGGCATGTCCTTCTCTTTCTAGAACTTGCTGGCAAAGCCTTTTTTGGAAACGTGACGCCAGGCCTTTTCAACAAGGCTTTCAGGGCAGCAGGCATATGGTAGAATGGCGGACCGCTTGTCAGAGCACGCCATTTCGCCCCTTTCACGGGGAGGGAGGGTACGCCCAGTGGGATTGGACACCGAGCTTCTGCACCAGATGCTGTATTACACCAAACTCCAGCGCGAGCTGGAGGAGCGCATCGAGTTCAAGCTCTACCGCCAGGGACTGATCGTGGGCGGCGTCTATGGGGGCCGCGGGCAGGAGGCCATTGGGGTCGGCAGCGCGCTGCTCGCCGAGCAGGACGATGTGCTGTGCCCGTCGCACCGGGACCTGGGCGCGTTCCTGGTGCGGGGCATGAGCGCGCGAACGGTGCTGGCGCAGTTTATGGGACGGGTGGACGGCCCCACCCGCGGGCGCGACGGCAACATGCACATGGGCGACCTGGACCTGAATCTCATCTCCTTCATTAGCAGCATTGGGTCCATCGTCCCGGTGGCCGGCGGCGCCGCCCTGGCTCTGCGCTACCAGGGCAAGCCCAACGTGGTCTTCTGCTACTTCGGCGACGGGGCCACCAGCCGGGGCGACTGGCACGAGGGGTTAAACTTGGCCGCCGTGCAGAAACTTCCCGTCGTCTACGTGTGCAACAACAATCAGTACGCCTATTCGACCCCGGTGGAGCTGCAGATGCCGGTGGAGCATGTGGCCGACCGTGGACCGGCCTATGGGATACCGGCAGAAATCGTGGATGGCAACGATGTCATCGCTGTCCACCAGGCTACCCAGCGGGCCGTCGAGCACGCACGCTCTGGCCGCGGACCGGCCATGATCGAGTGCAAGACTTTCCGCATGACGGGTCATTCGGCGCACGACAAAGCTGAGTATGTGCCTAAGGCGCTCTTTGAAGAGTGGGCGCGCAAGGACCCCATCGCGCGCCTGGAGGCGTTGATGATGGAGTGGGGCTTCCTGTCGGAGGCCGCCCTGGGCGAACTGAACCGCCGCGTCATTGCTGAGGTGGATGACGCGGTGAGCTGGGCCGAGCAACGCCCCTTCCCCGATCCGGCCACTTTGCTGGATCACGTCTACGATGAGCGGCAGAAAGCGCCAGCCCCGTGCGCTTTCTCGGCCGCTCGCAGCTGAACCCGCACAGAGGAAGCCATGCTGACCACCTACCTGGAAGCAATCCGGCAGGGTCTGTGGGAGGAGATGGAGCGCGACCCAGACGTGTTTGTTCTCGGCGAGGACGTCGGTGCCTACGGCGGCGCCTTCAAGATTAGCGCTGGCATGCTGGAACGGTTCGGGGCCCGGCGCGTCATGGACACGCCCATTTCGGAATCCGCGATTGTGGGCGCCAGCGTCGGGGCAGCCCTGCTGGGCCTGCGCCCGGTGGCCGAGATGCAGTTTGCAGACTTCATCTCCTGCGCCTACGACCAGGTTGTGAATTTCGCCGCCAAGTGTCGCTATCGCTGGGGGGCGGGCGTGCCCATGGTGGTCCGCGGGCCCTCTGGAGGCGGCATTCACGGCGGACCGTTCCATTCGCAGAACCCCGAGATGGCCTTCGTGCATACCCCGGGGCTGAAGGTGGTGACGCCGGCGACGCCCTACGACGCGCGCGGCCTGATCAAGTCAGCCATCCGCGACAACGATCCGGTGCTGTTCTTCGAGCACAAGTTGCTCTACCGCAGTATCAAGGAGGAATTGCCCGACACCGAGTACCTGGTGCCGATCGGCAAGGCGGAGCTGCGCCGTGCCGGCCGGGATATCTCGGTGATCACTTACGGAGCCATGGTGCACGTGGCCCTCCGGGCCGCCGAGGCTCTCGCCAAGGAAGAGATTGAGATTGAGGTGCTGGATCTGCGCACCTTGGTCCCGCTGGATGAAGAGGCCGTGCTCGAGAGTGTGCAGCGAACCAACAAAGTTGTGTTGCTGCACGAAGATACCAGGACCGGCGGTCTGGCCGGCGAACTGGCGGCGATCATTTCGGAAAAGGCGTTCGAGTTTCTGGACGGCCCCGTCCGCCGCCTCACTGCTCCTGATACTCCCGTGCCCTATAGCCCGCCGCTGGAAAAGGCGTTCCTGCCCAACCAGCAGGACGTGATCCGCGTCTGCCGTGAGCTTTATGCCTATTGAGGGAGGGACAGTTGTCCAGACCGTGGAGGAAATCAAGAAACGCAGCGAAGCCTTCTTTGGCAAGCAGGCTTTGCCAAGCAGGGGGCAGGAATGGCCAAGCAGGGGCAAGAGGGTGAATGCTGACTCTGGCCACAATTTCGCTGGAAATCCCAGGCTTGTGCGCTTGGAAACTCATGGTCTCCCCCGGCGCCCCGTTTCCCGCTAGCGCGGTCTTTTCTTAAAGACTCAGGCTTAAATCTGAATCCAGCGATGCAGGCCGATCCCCTCGCTGACCTTGCGACGAGTAGAGCTCGATTACCGCGGTTCCTTCGCCGATGGCAATACAATCCACGGTACGTACACGCTAGGTACGACCAGCGGTGACGCCACTCTGCGGCGAAGCTGAAGGAATCATTGCGGACCCGGCCGGCGCGTCGCGACCGTTGTAGGCGAGATCGCAGCGCACTGCCGTCAGCTCATCGGCAACCAAGCGAGCATACCTCGGAAAGTGGTGGCCCGACAGCAGCACTGAGATCGCCATGCGCAGCTTGACCGGCTCGTTCCTCCAAAGCCGGACAGCGGACGCCAGAAATCTCCAATAGCACCGGCGATAGCTGCTCCTGATGCCCTGTTTCCAGATCGAAAACGCGAGCAGGCGCAACGTATAGATCACCGGAAGTCTCGGGAACCGCTGCGTGGGGCGTGGGTGCCACGCCACCAGCGATCGAAGCGCACGATCGAAGAACGCCGGCGGATCGTATAAGCGCAGCACCAGGCGAGCCATTCCATCCAGGAGGACCGGCAAGGGCAGCCGCGTGTGGAAATTCGGGATGCTAAAGTTGGTGGTAAGGGAATCATGGATGAGCCGCCCCTCGCGGAGCATCCGATCGTATAGCGCAGTCGTCGGAGGCGCCTGAAGCATGCCTACCATCGCCCACGGGATGGCTGCGTTTTCAATGAACTGCCACTGGCGTTCGAAGATACGCTGATCGTCGGCATCGAAGCCGACGATGAATCCGCCCATGACCCACAGCCCGCTGCGTTGGATGGCTCGAATCTGCTGGAGGTTATCGCTCCTCAGGTTCTGAAATTTCCGTGCTTCCCCAAGCGATTCCGGCGAAGGTGTTTCCAGCCCGATGAACACATTCAGGAAGTTTGCGTCTCTCATCGCCGCCAGCAATTCCGTACGTTCCGCAAGGTCAATGGAGGCCTCCGTGTAGAAGTTGAACGGATAGCCATGACACTGCTGCCATGCTGCGATTTCCCGCGTCAGTTCGAGCGCACGCTTGTGGTTTCCGATGAAGTTGTCATCGACCATGAACACTTCTTTCCGCCACCCGAGCCTCCGCAACAGATCGAGTTCGCGCAGCACCTGGGCGGGTATCTTGACGCGAGGACGGCGTCCATAGATCGTGATGATGTCACAGAACTCGCATTGGAAGGGACAGCCGCGCGAAAACTGCACGGACATGGAGGCATAGCGGTTGAGTTCCAGCAGGTCGTATCGAGGCAAAGGACTGCGGGTCATGTCCGGCTTCTCGGAAGCCACATAGAGGCGCGGCGCTGTTCCGTTTTCCAGTGCGGACGCAATCGCTGGAAACATGTCCTCCGCTTCTCCCACAAGGACGTGGTCCGCCTCGTGGACGAGCACTTCCGGTTGACTGCTGGCCCACGGTCCGCCGATGAACGTGCGACGCCCGAGCGAACGCGCCCGCGACAGCACCACACGAGCGTCCGCTTGCTGCGCGAACATCGCGCTGACCATTACCAAATCGGCCCAATTCAGGTCCTCGTCCGTCAGCGGTTCAAAGGCGCGGTCTATGAGGCGCAGCTGCCACTTTGCCGGACAAAGAGCTGCAACAGTGATGAGGCCAAGCGGAGGCATGATCGAGCTCTCCGGAATGATCTCGAGCATCCCTTCGAAACCCCAGAACGCCGGCGGGAAACGAGGCCAGACAAGAAGCACTTTGATTTCAGGTCCCAGGGGTGCAAAGGAACCCGGAGGGCGGTCTCTGTCGTGCACCGCAGAGACCGGGATGAAGGACTCGCCGACTTCGGACATAACTACTCCACTATCGGGCCGCCAAGCGCGACCATTCGTCTTCAACCGGAATTAACTTTTTGACCCTCCGGCGGTTGCGAGTATACATCCGGTTGCCTCCAGTCGAGCCCGCCGGGCACGGTTTTTCTCCCAGAGGGTCCCACCGGCTCCCAGCCACCCTTTTCCGGGTCCTGAAAACCTGTCGCCCCGGCTTTCAGAACCAGCTTTTCCAGACACCTCTCCATTCCTGGGGGATATCGGAATCGGTTTCTTAGGTGTCGCAGCCTGGGCTATCCCGACGGAAGCGACAGTCCATCTATCCGCCCCAGCATGCTAGCAAATAAACGTCTCGTCAAATGGCTTTCCGCCGGCAGCAACCAATAATACCGGGCATGCTTCACCAGCCGCTGCTGCAAACTCGTCAACGACCAGTTCCCGATCCTTTGCGGCAGCACCAGCCGCCGCCACAGGTTTCCCAGGTTATAGGCGATGATGGTCAGCCACAGGCGCACCTCGTTCGACCGGAACCGGTGACAACTGAGGCGCGTCATCTTCACCGCCTACTTGCCTTCTTTGATCCACTGCTCGGCAGTCCCCCGCTTATTGTAGAACCGCACCACCGCCTGGCTCGGAAGCGTCAGGTTCGTCACATGAACCCGACTCGCGGGTACAACTCTCCCAGATGATGTTCTACCTTCGCCACCACCCGTCGGGCCGTCTTCCATCCGGCTGCTTGGTTAAAGACACAGGGCAAAAGGCGGGGCGGATTCACGCTGACCTCGCAGCGGAAGCCATCTGGTTTTACTTCCTTGGTGCTTGCGGTGTTTGCAAGGGAGGCCCAATATCTAGGGCCTTACCCCAGAGACCTCAACCAGATGTGTGGCAAAAACCGGCAGAACAGCCGAAAGAAGCTAGAAGAAACCCGAAGATCCCCGCACAACTGCGCCCAATGTTCCTTGACAGCCTTACAACGCAAGTGGGACGATACGTTTCCGTTTAATCCCTTTGCCGGAGGGAGTTGGAGTGTCAGCGAGAGCTGGCTAGCGCTAGACAGAGAGAGCTGAGCAGAGGGGTCGCCTTTGTTATGTCGCAACCGCCAGAAGTAATGAACGTACGCCAGGCTTCGCAGTACATGGGAATCTCCGCCGACACCCTGTATCGACACGTCGCCGAGGAGAAGATTCCCGGCTTCAAGCTTGGCAACCGGTGGAAATTCAAGAAGACGACTCTGGACCGGTGGATGGAGAAACAGAGTCTGGCGACAGGGCGGAGGCAGGTGGCACGCGAAGTGGCGGGCAAACAAGGGACGGCAGTGGCGAACTCGCGTGACGCCGGCAAACGTTACGCGGCTGCCCGGCGCTAGCTATAGCGGGCGCGATGGGCCATGCCGGCCGGTTCGGGGAGCGCAGAAACAGGGCCTGGGCGGCACCAGCGGTGGCCAACGTCGAGTAGGAGTGAAGCATGTTTGGCAAAACTAAACAGGTCGTGGGACTGGACATCGGGTCCAGCGCCCTCAAAGCGGTGGAGTTGAAGAAGAGTGGTAAGGACTTGACTGTCAGCAAACTGGCCGTGGAGCCCCTGGCGCCGGAGATCCTGGTGGAGGGGGCCATTGTGGATACGGTCGCGGTATCCAACTCCATCGTTAGGATGTTCACTGACCATAAGATCAAGACGAAGAACGTAGCCACCAGCGTCAGCGGCCACTCGGTGATCGTCAAGCGCCTGTCCATGCCCCCCATGGCCGAGGAAGAAGTGGAGGAACAGATCCAGTCGGAGGCCTCTCAGCACATTCCTTTCGACATTGCCGAGGTGAACCTGGATTGGCAGACGCTTTCCCCGGAGGCCTCCGGCGGCGGCATGGACGTGCTTCTGGTGGCCGCCAAGAGGGACAAGATCCTGAACTATACCAACGTGTTGAGCCAGGCGGCCAAGACTCCGGCGATCGTGGACGTGGACGCATTCGCCCTGCAGAACGCCTTTGAGTACAACTACGAGCCGCCGAGCAGCCAGACGGTGGCGTTGCTCAACATCGGCGCCAGCGTGATGAATATCAACATCATCCGCGGAACCATCCCCCTATTCACCCGCGATGTGAGCATCGGCGGCAACCAGTACACCGACTCGCTGCAAAAGGAACTGGACCTCAGCTTCGAGGATGCCGAGCGGGTGAAGATGGGCCAGGGCGTGCCCGGAGTCAGCGAGGAGGCGCGTCTGCCGGGGCTGCGGTCGGTCTCGGAGCTGATCATCCTAGAAATCCAAAAGACGTTCGATTTCTTCAGGGCCACGGCTGCTGGCGAGCATATTCAGAAGATCCATCTGGCGGGCGGGTCGGCCAGAGTGCCGGGTCTGTTAGACGTGTTGAAGCAGGAGTTTTCCATTCCGGTGGAAGAGCTGAACCCGTTCAGCAAGTTGGCCTACGACGCGGGCGGACCGCACGGCGATCTGATCGCGGAAAACTCGCCGCGACTGGCCGTCGCTGTGGGGCTGGCCCTAAGGAGTTTTGAAAACCTATGATCCGCGTCAACTTATTGGGAATTAGGAAGACAGAGAGGGCCCGCGCTCCATCGGTCAGCGTCGAGGGGGCCAAACTGACGGTTGTGTTCGTGATCGTACTGGCAGCGGCAGTGGCAGGGCTGGCCTGGGACTATTGGAGGATCTCCGCTAAGGCTTCCGAGCTGGCTGAGCGAATGGCGGCTGCCCAGAAGGAGAAGGCGGATCTGGCAGCGGTCAAGACGGAGGTGGAACAGGCCAAGGGGAAAAAGCAGGAGCTCGAGCGTCAAATCCAGATCATTGAGGCTCTGAAAGAGGGCCAGACCGGCCCGGTGAACCTGCTGAACACATTGGTCAACACCGTCGAGCTCAGTGAGCACCTATGGCTGACCAGCTTCGTGAGCAAGGACAATACGATTAACATGAGCGGGTTGGCGAACAGTGTCAATACCGTCGCCGACTTCGTTACCAACCTGAAAAGCAGCGGCCGGTTTAAGAGTGTGGAAATCCAGCAATCCTACCAGGAGGATCAAATCAAGGACTTCCCCACTTTTGTTTTCTCCATCAATGCGGAATGGGCGCAGCTCACTCCGGCCAGCGCAAGCGGCGCGCCGGGCATGCCGTAGCAACAGGTCTCGGCGGGCCAGGGGCTGCGGGGCCAGACAGGGGGCCAAGAGATATGAAGAGTTTTAGCGAGTTCTCCTTTGGACAGCAGTTGTTCATCATGCTCGGGGCCGCCGCCCTGATTGTGGTGACCGGCGAGTTCCTTTATTTCCCCCCGGTCGACAGTCTCAACACGCGGCGCGAGGCGAACCAGGAGCTGGAAGGAAGAGTAGTAAAGCTGGAAAAAGAGAACGAAAGCCTGCGCCCCTTGAGGGATGAGCTGAATCGCCTCCGGGCGGAAAACGTCCAGCTCGAGCAGCAGCTGGCAACCCAACGCACCATCGTTCCCGAAGAGAAGAATGCCGATGATTACATCCGGGATGTGCAGAGATCTGCCCTCCAGTCGGGAGTCAACATTCGCCGTCTGGCTGCCAGGGCGGACATTCCGAGAGAGCTTAATATCATCGCGGTGCCCTTTGACCTTACCCTGGACGGCACATATTTCACGGTGATGGAATTCTTCAGGCGTCTAGGCGGGCTGACCCGCATTGTCAATGTGGGCAATCTGAACATGCGTCCGATCGGAAAGGGTGGTGGTGGCAGGTACACCATCACGCCGAACGAGACAATTGCGGCGACCTGTACTGCTACGACATTTTACAGCCGCGAGTCGCCCCCGGCGGCGAGCCAGTAGAGGACAGCAAGCTATGCGTAACGCGCGTTTCATGACATTGGCCTTTATGGTGACGCTTGGAGTGGCTCTGGTCACCCTAGGCCAAAATCCGCAGGCCCTTGGCCGGGGCCAGGCGGCCAAGGCGGCCGGCGCCGGCAGAACCGCTGGAGCGCCAGCGACGGGTTCGAAATCCCCGGCCACGGCACCCGCATCGCAGAGCCCGGCCTCGGAATCCGCGGATCGGCGGGACCCGTTTGTCAGCACCATTCAGGTGGACCAAGCGGGCCAGATTCCGCTCTACAACTGTCCCCCCGGCGGTGTTCGCAGCATCCTTGTCGGGCAGGCGGAACTGGACGGGGTGGTCCAGACTCCGGCCGGCATGATCGCCGTGATCACGACCACTACTAGGGGACGCACGTATTTTCTGCGCGAGGAAGCAAAGCTATGCAACGGGCGCGTGCTGCAGATCACCCCCGACTCGATCGTCTTTGAGGAAGACGTGCTTGACCCTAGCGGCAAGCTCGAGAAGCGGGAGGTAATTAAAAAAATACCCGCTTAAGCAATTTAGGGCCAGGGCGGCTCATTTCGCCTTAAAGTGACAGGAATGGCTCTGGGCCTGGCAACAGGGACAGGAGTAATGACACGATGAACCTAACACCTCGTTCTGGTTTCTCCACTTTGGTCGTGAGCAGCATGGTCTTGCTGCTCGGTTTGGTACCGCCCAGTCTTGCCACCGAGGACGGCGGGACGACCACTCCTGCACCGGCACCCGCCATGCAATTGGGTACGGTGCGTGCAGCCGTTTCCTCCCAGGCCACCATGCTCACCTTGGAAGTCGACGGAGAGTTTACCTATTCACCCCGGACGTTCGGGGAACGCCTGGTCCTCGTAGACTTGCCCGGCGTTGTTTCCACGCGGCCTCCCGACAGCCACCGGTTGTCGTCCAAGCTGGTTTCCAGCTATCGGGTAGTGCCCTTCTTCCGTGAGGGGCAGCGCGGTGCCCGGCTGGAGGTGTTGCTCAAGCAGGCGGCCAAGGTGAGCTACCAGCAAAATCCGGGCGTCTTGCAGGTGACGTTTACGCCCGCCACCGGGAGCACGCGAGCTGCGGCGCCTGGCGCTCACGAAGCTCCGCCCTTGGCGGTCCCCGGAGCGGAGACGCCAGCAACCACACTGTCGGCGCGGCGCGTCCAAGGGAATGCTGTTGAAAAGGTGACATTTGCTCGTGACGAGGGCAAGTTGCGCGTCCTGATCCTGGCCAACGGCCCGGTCGAGTATCACTCTTTCCAGTTGAAGAACCCGCCGAGATTGGTGGTCGATATTCCTCAGACTGCGAACCGTGCTGGTCACCGCAATATTCGGGTGGCAACGCCGCCCTTGCAGAGTATCCGGGTGGCCCAATTTCGCAGACATCCTCCCATTTCCCGAGTGGTTATGGATCTGGATAGGATCACGCCTTACAAAGTTCGCCGGCGCGGTCATGTTGTGGAGGTGGAATTGGGAGCCCCTGGAGCGAAAACGGCACACACGCCGACGGCGAAGGCGCGGCCCGAGACAGGCTCCCCAGCGGCGGCCCCTGGGGCTGCCATAGCCGATGTACATCTGAGCCGTGCAACCGCGGCGCCATCCACGTCTGAGCAAGCCCCCGAGGCGGATGTGCTGCCCTTACTCGACGAGCTGGTGAGTCGCCTGCCAGTGCTGGCAGCGGCTCGACCGACGATAGTCGCGCCGCCACAACCGGCCGCCGGGTCTGCCGAGGCGTTGGACCAGGCGGAGACGCCGCCTCTGGATCCGGTGAACGTAGAAGCAGCAACTCTGTCCACGCCGCCGGTTCCCGCTGCTGGCTTTGCTGCTCCTGCCCCGCAGGAGGCGCCGGCCGCCCAACAGCCACCGCCGGTCCCCGCGACGCAACAGCCGATGCCGGGGCCGCGCTATACCGGCGAGCCCATCTCCGTGAACCTGAAAGACGTGGACCTGAAAGACTTCTTCCGGCTCATGCACGAAATCAGCGGGCTGAATGTTGTGCTGGATCCAGCGGTGTCCGGCAGGGTCACCATCGTTCTGGAAGACGTCCCGTGGGACCAGGCTCTGGATATCGTGCTGCGGAACAACGGGTTGGACAAGCAACTGGAAGGCAACGTGCTCCGCATTGCGCGTCGCGATACCTTGCGCACAGAAGAGGAGGAACGCCTGGCGCTGGAACAGGCCCGGCAGTCAGCCGCCGAGCGGGTCACGGTGCTGCGGACCCTGAATTACTCCCGCTCCGAACAGATGATGGCGACGCTGGGCAAGTTCCGCTCGCCGAGGGGCGAGATCATCTCTGACGAGCGGACCAATACGCTGATTGTCACCGACATCCCGCAGGTGATCCCCGTGATGGACGACATTATTCGGCAGCTGGACCGGCGCTCGGTGCAGGTCCAGATTGAGGCGCGCATTGTAGCGGCCTCGCGGGCATTTGCGCGCGAATTGGGTGCGCAGTTCGGGGGCATATTCAGCCCCCGCATCACCAACCGCACGCAAATACTAGGCAGCCCCTTTACCGATAGCCCATTCACGGTTACGCCGGGCCCCAACCAACGTTGGTCGGTGGAAGGCAACCAGCTGCCCCTGTTCTCCAACTTCCCGGCCGCCGGTGCCACCACGGGCCTCTCGCTCATACATCGCACTCCGAGTGCGGGCCTCGACCTTATCATCACGGCAGCGGAGACCAAGTCGATCGGGAAGCTGCTGTCTAAACCCAGCGTCATCACCCAGAACAACGTCGAGGCGACGGTCCAGCAGGGGCTGCAAATCCCAATCCAGACGACTATCAACAACACCATCAGCGTGCAGCTCACGCCGGTAACCCTGGAACTGACGGTGCGCCCGCAGGTGACGGATGAGGGAACGATCTTCCTGACCATATCGGTGTCCAACAACACCATCGCCGCCGGCATTCCGCGGATTAACGGCATCCCGGCGCTCACGACGCAGCAGGCCACCACCGAGGTACTGGTCGAGGACGGTGGCACGGTGGTGTTCGGGGGCGTCATCCAAAACCAGAGCAACCTGACGATCGAGCAGGTGCCGATCCTGGGCAGCATCCCGATAATTGGCCACCTGTTCAAGCGTACCGGCGTTTCCACCGAGACAAACGAGTTGCTCTTCTTCATCACGCCTAAGATCGTCTAGCAGAAAAATCCACTCGAGCCGGGAGGGACGTGCCTCCCGGCTCGGAGTTCGCGATCCGACCTACAATCTCCGTGAACCAGCCTGCGCGTCTCAGCGCCCTACGTTCCCGGCTGGCCCGATCGCAATTGGATTGCCTGCTCGTCAGCCAGCAGGCCAACGTCTTCTATCTCACCGGGTTTACCGGCAGCGCCGGCCTCCTGCTGGTGGACGAGCGCAGTTCCACCCTTTACACGGATGGCCGCTACGCGCTGCAGGCAGAGCAAGAAGTGCGCGGTTCGCGGGTGGTGGTTGTGAGTTCGGACACGACCAAGGCGGCCCTGACCCGGGCCCGGCGCTGGCGTCGGGTCGGGTTTGAGGCTTCGGCGGACTACAGGCTGTTTCGCCTGCTGGCCGAGAGGGTAGGGATCGAGCGGCTGCGGCACTGCGAAAATGCCGTCGAGCAGCTCCGCCTGATTAAAGACGAGCAGGAGCTGGAACAGATCCGACGTTCCGTGGCGCTCAACTCGCTGGTGTTTCAGGAAACGGTGGCCTTGCTCCGCCCCGGCCTAGCAGAGCAGGAAGTGGCGGCCGAGCTGGAATACCGGATGAGGCGCTACGGGGCCCAACGGCCAGCCTTTGAAACCATCGTGGCGGGCGGCCCGCGTTCGGCCTGGCCCCACGCCCGGGCCAGCTTGCGGCCGCTGGGAAAAAAGGAATTTTTGCTGCTAGATCACGGTGCTATACTGGCTAATTACGCCAGCGACATGACGCGGACCGTGCATCTTGGGACCGCCAGCCGCCGGGCAAAAGCTCTTTACCGCGTGGTGAAGGAGGCGCAAGAGCGGGCCATTGGCGCCGTGCGCGCTGGCGCCTCCTGCGCGGCAGTGGACCGCGCAGCCCGCCGACACATTGCCCGGTGCGGCTACGGGGCGCACTTTCCCCACAGTACGGGGCACGGCGTGGGGATCCAGGTGCACGAGATGCCTGGCATTGCTGCACGGGAAAAAACGAGGCTGCCGGCCGGAGCCGTCATCACCATCGAGCCAGGCGTGTATATTCCAGGTTACAGCGGGGTTCGCATCGAGGACATCGTCGTTGTGCGCAACCAGGGTGCAGAGGTGTTGACCACCACCCCCAAGGAGTTACTGCAAATCGAATGAATCTGAAAGAGATCAGAGACTTGGTGGATCTCATCACCGAGAAAGGGATCAGCGAGTTTGAGCTGGAACGCAGCGGAATCCGGCTGCGGATCAAGCGCGGGACGAACTCGATGCCCCAGGTGAGCTGGCAAGGAGCGGTGCCGACGCTGGCCGAGCCGGCGTACCGGGCGGCACCCGCAGCCAACGGTCCTGCTGTTGCGTCTGCGCTTCCGGGACAGGCCTCAGCGCCCGCCCAGAGGCAGGCAGAAGATCTCCACCAGCTTAGGTCGCCGATGGTGGGAACTTTCTACGACGCGGCTTCGCCAGGCGCGCCACCTTTTGTCAACCTGGGTGACTGGGTCGAGGTCGGACAGGTGCTCTGCATCGTCGAGGCCATGAAGCTGATGAACGAGATCGAGAGCGATGTGGCCGGTCAGGTCACCCAGCGGTATGTGGAAAACACCCAGCCGGTGGAGTATGGGGAAACTCTGTTTGCAATCCGAGCCGCAGGTAGCAAGAAGTAGCTGATGTTCAAGAAGATACTGGTCGCCAACCGGGGAGAGATTGCGCTGCGGGTCATCTGCGCCTGCAAGGAGCTGGGCATCGGCACGGTTGCGGTGTATTCAGAGGCCGACCGAAATTCGCTGCACGTCCGCTTTGCTGACCAGGCCGTGTGCATTGGGCCAGCTCGGGCCGCCGATAGTTACCTGAATATCCCCAGTGTGATCAGCGCAGCAGAAATTACCGATGTGGATGCTATCCATCCCGGCTACGGGTTCCTTTCCGAGAACGCCAATTTCGCTGAGGTTTGCGAAACCAGCAAGATCGCCTTCATTGGGCCCTCGTCAGAATTGATCCGGGTCATGGGAGAGAAGGCCCGAGCCCGCGAGGTGTTCCGGCAAGCGGGTATACCGGTCCTGCCAGGTTCCGACAGCGTAGTGCGGAGCCCGGCCGAAGCTCGCCACATCGCCGGTTCCATTGGTTACCCAGTCCTGCTGAAAGCCGTGGCTGGCGGCGGCGGGCGCGGCATGCGCGTTGTCTATGTCCCGGAGGAGCTGCCGGACGCGTTTGGCGCCGCCCAGCAGGAAGCCGGTCTGGCGTTCGGCTGCGCCGAGCTGTATCTGGAGAAGTTCCTCCAGCGTCCCCGGCACATCGAGTTTCAGGTGTTGGGCGACCGCTTTGGGTGCCTGGCACACCTCGGCGAGCGGGAGTGCACTATCCAGCGCCGCCATCAGAAGCTGCTGGAGGAATCCCCATCGGTCGGGCTGAGCGAAACCCAGCGCCGGGAGATGGGCAGGCAGGTGCTAAAGGCGCTCTCCGGGCTTGGTTACAGCAGTGCAGGGACCGTCGAATTCCTGATGGATGAGGACGGGCAGCTCTACTTCATCGAGATGAACACCCGCATCCAGGTGGAGCACGCAGTCACCGAGATGGTGACCAACATTGATCTGGTCAAGAGCCAGATCCTGATTGCTGCCGGCGAGCCCCTAGATCTGTTGCTGCAAGACTCGTTGAGCAACGATCATGTCGCATCCCAGGGACATGCTTTGGAGTGCCGTATCAACGCCGAGAATCCCCAGACCTTTGCCCCCTCCGCCGGGCGCATCACCACCTTTCACATTCCCGGGGGTACTGGCGTCCGTGTGGACACGGCCGCGTACGCCGAATGTGTCATCCCCCCCTATTACGACTCCTTGGTGGCCAAGCTGGTCGTCCGTGGCCGCGACCGCCAGGAGGCCATCAGCCGCATGACCCGGGCCCTGGAGATGTTCATGATCGAGGGCATCCAGACCTCTATCCCGCTCCACCAGCGAATCCTGGCTGACCCGGACTTCCGAGCAGGCCGCTTCGACGTCGGCTTCCTCCAACGGTTCAATCCGGCACCGCTCGTCGCCGCCGGTTAGAGGGACGGCCGGGCGTGTTTTCACCCTCGAGACTGTACGCCATCCTCGATACCCGCTTACTGGAGACGCAGGAGGTACGGACCGTGGCCGGCCAACTGCTGCAAGCTGGCGTGCGCTTCTTGCAATATCGGCACAAGGCTCCCTTCACCAGGCACAGCTGGGAACAGTGCTGCGCCTTGGCCGAACTGGCCAGCAAGTATGAAGCCTGCTTTCTGGTCAACGATCGGGCGGATGTGGCGCAACTATGCGGTGCCTCAGGGGTGCACCTGGGCCAACAGGATCTTCCTCCGGAGCTGGCCCGGCGCCTCCTGGGTTCCCGCCGGCAGCCCGAACCCCTCATCGGTTTCTCCACCCACAGCCTGGAACAGGCGCGCGAGGGCGATCGCCTGCCGGTGAATTACCTGGCTATCGGTCCCATCTTCCCCACCCTCACCAAGGACCAGCCCGACCCGGTGGTGGGCCTGGAGACAGTGGCCGCAGTCCGCAGCGCGGTCAGCAAACCTCTGGTGGCCATCGGGGGGATCACCCTTGAGAATGCCCGGACTGTGGTCGAGGCTGGCGCTGACGCGGTGGCTGTGTCCCGCGACCTGCTGGCCACTGGCGACGTCGCTGCGCGCGCGCGGCAGTTCCTGGACCAGTGGCAAGACCGGCCGCAAGACCAATCTCCGGACTAGTGCCAAGGCAGGTCAGGCCCGTGAAGCCGGCAGTTCCAGTGGCCCAAGGCGCAGAACTGGTGCAAGGACTGGGCCTGGTCAGCTCCACCACCATCGTGATGGGCTCGATGATCGTGGCTTCCTGTACGGCTGGGCGATGTTTCTGGTCATCCAGGGCCAGCACGATCGCCGCGGTGATGGTGGCTTCCGCTAAGTTTGTGGGGGTCTTTGTGCGCCGGTTTGACAAGCCGGGAAGCACCCGCTACACTGGCGCAAGCACGTCTACCCTGTTTCCTTCCGCGTCGGGGCGTGGCTCAGCCTGGTAGAGCACCTGGTTCGGGACCAGGGGGTCGGAGGTTCAAATCCTCTCGCCCCGACCATTTCTTTCTATAGGTTACGTCGTCAAGAACTGGAGCAGGGAGGTCGGTTGTGACGTGTTTTGTGCCATAACTCCCCCGGCCATCCGCCCTTTTTGGTGTCTCTGAGGGCCTGCTAGAGAGTGCTTCTAAGGCGCGGCGTTTGGCTTCCATACGGACGTGGCTGTAGTGTTCGAGCATTTGACGAGAAACATGTCCTGTGATGCTCATGATCGTCTGGTCGCTGGCCGGAGACTCTGCCAGTTCCGTCACAGCATGGTGGCGTGTGTCGTGGAATCGGAACGCGGGTAGACCGGCAGCCTTTCTCATTGACCGCAAAGCTGAGCGCCACGACTTCTGTGGTCTTGTGGGGTCAAACCGAAAGTGTTCACAGGCGGGAAAGACATAATGATCGAGCCCGGTTTCTCCAAATAGTTTAGCCCTCTCCCGCAGCTCCAAGATGGCCGACCAGGCATCCCCGTTCAGGGGGATTACCCGCCGGCCTGCATCCGTTTTAGTGGTGTTGCGACGTACAGTGATAGTCCGATCTATAAAGTTTACCAGTCGCCAGCGGAGGCCACGGATCTCGCAGGACCGCATCGTCGTGTTCAGGGCTAGAATCATCGCCAACCGAGCATTCTGCCATCTCGGCCTCTGGGTCGCCGTGTCAAGGACTGATTTCTTTAGACACTGATTCTGAGAGTTTTTTACGCGACTAACGCATACCGTTTGGCGAATACCACAGGCGGCATGTTGAGCGCGGAGTGAATCCGCGTGTTGTTGTAGTCCCACAGGGTGCGGTAGATCTCCGCCACTAGCTCCCCCAGTGTTTTGAAGCGGTTCGGATCTCCCAGGTCAACCTTGAATTTGTCGTAGAACGATTCCTGGTATCCGTTCTCCCAAGGGCACCCCGGGCGGCTCCGTGAAATCACGATGCCGCATCCATCAAGGATTTCAGTGAACGCCATCGCGTCATACTCCCTCCCGTTGTCGGAGTGGAATAGACCCGGGCGCGGATGATGGAGCAGGGCGTTGGAAAGCGCCTGAATGGTGAGCGCGGCTCCCTTTCTCACCGCAACCTGGATTCCCAGGATCCGGCGGGTGTAGAGATCGATCACGGTCGCCACATAGGCCTTCTTTCCGTGCTGCACGAACTCGGTGAAGTCCGTTGCCCAGATGTGGTTTGCATATGCGGGCATGACCGCGAGCAGGAGGTTGGGATAGGTCCGGGAAACCTTGGATTTTCTCCATTTTCTGCCTCTCCTGCGGTAGGGCTTGATGCCAAACAGACGCATGACCCTCTGCGCCCGCTGGCGGCAGAGTCCCAGTGCCGTAGCAATTCGCCGGGAGCCGTAGGAGGGATGGATCTGCAGCTCTTCTTCCAGGCGGACCTTGAGGCGCCAGTCCTTCTCCTTCATTCTTGGGACGTAATACAGGCTCGCGCGGGATATGCCAAGGGCTCGGGCAAGCGCTGATTTGTTTCTTCCTTCGCTCAATTGTTTTTTTGAGTCATGGAGAGCTTGAGCGTGATCTCGCCCACGAGTTCCAGGAGTTCTCTGTTCTGCTTCTGAAGTCGGGAGAACTCCGCCCAGGACGGGGCACCGGTTGCTCCTTTTACCATCCAACCATAGATGCTCCCTTCAGAAATACCGTGATCCTTGGCGGCCTGGGCCACCGAGATGCCTTCTTCCTTGACGCGGCGTAGGATATCGGCTTTTACGTCAGCTGCAATACGATGATGTTTTTTGTTCATATGACACCAGGGTAGTTAATTCCCAACCTCAGTGTCTAAATTACCCAGTCCAGGGCACCGCTTTCAGCAACCTAACCTTTTCCTCGTAGCTGAGTGCACGGCCCAGGTCGTGGCGTACGGGTAGTGGTTTGATGTCGTCAGCAATTAGGTGCCAGCGTTTAGCCCTCTTCAGGATGCCCCGAACAAGATCCAATTCTAGATTGACCGTCTTGTTGGCCACACCGACAGCCTTTCGGTGAGCGATATAAGTCCTGATTTCCTCCGCCGAAATGCGCGTGAGGAGTGTAGCGCCAAAATAGCTTCTAAGCGGCTTCAGGCGCTCTCGCTCGGTCTGGACGCTGCGCTCCGCCAGGTGCGCCAGCCGATCCGCCAGGTAGCGGTTGGCGGCTTCGCCGAATGCCAGGCGAGCGAACTGCTGGCTGGAAGGTGCCAGCTTCCCGGCGCTGGCCTGCGCGATCAGTTCCTTCTCTCGGGCCTGCGCTTCGCGCCAATCCCTGGTTTGGAGGGACTGCCGGTACCGCTGGCCGTTGACCGAGAAGTCGGTCCACCAGGTTTTGCCTCGTTTGTAAAGTGCCAACGCTTGTTCTCCTTTCTTTTGCTTGAGTATCTTTGCCACCTCAGCAGGCATGGGGACATAGTAGACCCCGACAAGTTCTCGAAGCAGTCTCTCAGGTTGGCAAGTATCCAAGACCTGCGTGAGAACCGGACTTAGTGGTATGATCTGAATGTCGCCATGCACGCCGCTCCTAAACACCTGCCAGCTCAACCGGTCGATGCAACACAAGCGTTAAATCGTTCTGCCGGAGTTTCAAACTCCAGCGTCTGACGGGGCCGTTCGTTCAGCTGACGTGCCACCTTGTTCAGATGCGCCTGAGAGTGCACCGACAAGTCCGTTCCCTTGGGGAAGTACTGTCGGAGTAGACCGTTGGTGTTCTCATTCGAACCGCGCTGCCATGGACTCTGAGGATCACAGAAGTATACGTCAATGTCGGTCGCCAACGTGAACCGTCGATGCTCGGCGAGCTCCAGGCCTCGATCCCAAGTCAGAGATTTGTACAGTTCCGTCGGCAGCTTCTTCGCGTGCTTGATGAGCGCCGACACGACCGTCTCCGTTTTCTTGCTGGATACTTTCGTAAGCATCACGTAGCGCGTATGACGTTCGACCAGAGTCGCAATGTGGCTGTTCTTCGATCCGGACAGCAGATCGCCTTCCCAATGACCGGGCACGGCACGATCTTCGACCGAGGCCGGGCGCTCACGGATCGATACGATGTCGGTGATCTGTCCTCGTCCATGGCCTCTCAGACTTGCATGTCGGGATCGACGAATCGTCCGCTTTGACCGCAGATGCTGCATCAGCTCGGCCTTCAGCGCACCGCGGGCTTGAACAAACAGGCTGCGGTAGATGGTCTCGTGAGACACGTGAGAGGACGGATCCTTCGGATAGGCTCGTTTCAGCCAGCTGGCGATCTGCTCAGGCGACCAGTTTATGCTGAGCTTTCTGGCCACTACCCGTCGTAGTTGTGGATGCTTGACCAGCTGACACCGCTTCGGCCGGCGGGCCCTCTCCCCGGCTTGCTCATCGGCCTCCGCTGCTCGATAGTCATTATCGCCGCCATTCCGCCGAATCTCCCGGCTCACCGTCGATGGTGAGCGACCCAGCAACCCGGCGATGGATCGTATCGATTGATGTGCCGCAATGCCTCGAGAGATCTCTTCGCGCTCCGACAACGTCAGTGCCCAACATGAACGGCGTGGTGGCCGAGGACGGATGCCTCCGTACGGAGCAAGCTGATGGTAAACAGACGATGGCTGCTTACCAAACACTCGTCCAATCGACTTGAGCGACTCCCCTCGTTTCCACCGATCCCACACCTCCTCCAGTTCCGCCAGCGTGTAACCGCGACGAGCTCTTTGCTTCATCCGCATACACTCCACCTCCTCCTTTCAAGGCAAAGTGTTGCGTCGATGGGTTGAGACCACCCCCGCTTTCGGACATCCTGCGCTCGGGCACCGACCCGGAACCGTAAAAACTTTTTCCTGGACGCCGAAAACGCACCAGGCCGATTCTGCAACTCGTTTAGAACTGATCCCATACCCTGCCCTGGACTGGGTAATTTAGACACTGAGGTTGGGAATTAACTACCCTGGTGTCATATGAACAAAAAACATCATCGTATTGCAGCTGACGTAAAAGCCGATATCCTACGCCGCGTCAAGGAAGAAGGCATCTCGGTGGCCCAGGCCGCCAAGGATCACGGTATTTCTGAAGGGAGCATCTATGGTTGGATGGTAAAAGGAGCAACCGGTGCCCCGTCCTGGGCGGAGTTCTCCCGACTTCAGAAGCAGAACAGAGAACTCCTGGAACTCGTGGGCGAGATCACGCTCAAGCTCTCCATGACTCAAAAAAACAATTGAGCGAAGGAAGAAACAAATCAGCGCTTGCCCGAGCCCTTGGCATATCCCGCGCGAGCCTGTATTACGTCCCAAGAATGAAGGAGAAGGACTGGCGCCTCAAGGTCCGCCTGGAAGAAGAGCTGCAGATCCATCCCTCCTACGGCTCCCGGCGAATTGCTACGGCACTGGGACTCTGCCGCCAGCGGGCGCAGAGGGTCATGCGTCTGTTTGGCATCAAGCCCTACCGCAGGAGAGGCAAAAAATGGAGAAAATCCAAGGTTTCCCGGACCTATCCCAACCTCCTGCTCGCGGTCATGCCCGCATATGCAAACCACATCTGGGCAGCGGACTTCACCGAGTTCGTGCAGCACGGAAAGAAGGTCTATGTGGCGACCGTGATCGATCTCTACACCCGCCGGATCCTGGGAATCCAGGTTACGGTGAGAAAGGGAGCCGCGCTCACCATTCAGGCGCTTTCCAACGCCCTGCTCCATCATCCGCGCCCGGATCTATTCCACTCCGACAACGGGAGGGAGTATGACGCGATGGCGTTCACTGAAATCCTTGATGGATGCGGCATCGTGATTTCACGGAGCCGCCCGGGGTGCCCTTGGGAGAACGGATACCAGGAATCGTTCTACGACAAATTCAAGGTTGACCTGGGAGATCCGAACCGCTTCAAAACACTGGGGGAGCTAGTGGCGGAGATCTACCGCACCCTGTGGGACTACAACAACACGCGGATTCACTCCGCGCTCAACATGCCGCCTGTGGTATTCGCCAAACGGTATGCGTTAGTCGCGTAAAAAACTCTCAGAATCAGTGTCTAAAGAAATCAGTCCTTGACAAGGCCAACCCAGCCCCGCCCCGGCGTTCAGGATCTGTGACAATGCTCGACCTCAGCGGCTTGTGGCCAGACGAACCCACGCGCCAAGGGGGGTTCCAACGATGAGGAGGCTGAAGAAAGAGAGGTGATACCACAGAGGCAGCACGGACCAATACTGTCTTTGTACTGCGATGCCGATTGCCAGAAAAAGTGCGCACATGGCCGCCGCGTGCGCCATCACATTGCCCGGCGCGATCCATGCGCCTGCGAATCCGGATGCTCCCGCAAAGACAATCGTCAGCGATACCAGAAGGACTAGCAGCCCCGTGTTCTCGGTGATCCAGCTCTCATCAAAATGGGCGGGAAACATCCTCACAATCAACC
This sequence comes from Terriglobia bacterium, assembly GCA_965218055.1. Lineage (GTDB taxonomy): Bacteria > Acidobacteriota > Terriglobia > JAJPHL01 > JAPKYU01 > CBDBKE01. The sequence goes on along the minus strand of CBDCKA010000002.1, from coordinate 1,744,916 downwards.
AATTCACTGGCAGACAGACAACTCCATAAACAACCGGGCCAACCAGCACTGCAAGGACACTTCGCATGAGGAACCGCCTCTTGCCAGCGATCCTACGCCACGCCAGCAGGCAGGTCAAGGTCAACGGGCGAGCGAACTGTGCCAAATTCGGCGGTCAGCTATGTTGTAAATGACCTCCGCCTAGAGCTGGTGGTCACCAGCTGGGGCCACGAACAGGGCGAGACCGTCCAATGACTCACGCGGCAGGCGAAGCGGCTGCTCCGCGAGGCCGGTATCCGCGCCAGGGAGGGGGCGTTTCGTGAAGCGGAATTCGGTGGTTTGGCACAAGTGAAGCTCTCCCAGGCACTATTGCATTCGTAAGGACGGGAGACTGATGTTCTGGGGGTACTAGATCGCTTGGGGCTGCTTTTGTGGCGGAGACCTATTCCCCCTGGTGGGGCAAATACTCTTTGCGAATCTTGACGATTGCCGTGTAGTTAGGATCTACGATCTGGCTGACGTTAGACTCCATTGCTACCGAAAGCAGCTCGTAGGCATCCATGGGCGAAAGACCGTAGTCTTTGACCAACCACTGAATAAGCTCATGCGACGCGATTCGCATCGCATCCTCCAAGGGCCGAACACTACCGACAGCCATTATGTACTGGCTATCTTCAAGGCGTGGTGTGCGGATCTGTTGGCCTTTGATGACGTCAACGCTCAAGACGACATTCATAGGCACCTCGGCCGCAGTCCCCGCGATCTCGCCCTCACCCTGAACGGCATGCCCGTCTCCCAGAAAGAGAAGAGCCCCCGGGACGCTTACCGGAAGATAGGCCGTTGTCCCTACACGCACTTCGGGTGTATCCATGTTTCCGCCAAAGAAGCCCGGCACAATTGTCGAATGTGCCTCGTCGCTGGCGGGAGCCACCGCTAGGCATCCAAGGAAAGGCCGCAGGGGAAGACTGACCTTGAAATCGGACTCTATGGCAGAGAACTCAACGGTACGAGACTCCTTGTCGATCCGATAGAACCAAGTACGACTCGGGATTGGGCTATCGAGCATCGGTGTGTAACGCGTCCCGGTTAGGGCACCAAAGCCGGGCCCGGCGATTCCCACTGCGATGTCATGTGCGGGTTCAATCTGGATTAGCTTGACAACGAGTGTATCGCCCGGCTCTGCTCCTTCGATATAGAACGGACCCGTGTTCGGATTGGGTCGAAAATCGGGTGGCAGTGTGTCGCCAGGTTTACGCATATGTGGTCCTAGGGCACTCTCTGTCCAGGTTTCCAGCTTGTCCCCTGGCTTCAGATGTAATACTGGACGTGTCGTGGAGAAAGTGTACTTGAGTTCTTCGGGTTGAGGGATATAGCGGTGAATCTCTTGGCCGGCTGAACCGAAAGCGCCGCCCAGTACTGACGCGACAAGGCAGACTGTGACTAGCCATCCTCTCTTGAATGTCATTTCTTCATCCTTTCCGCCAACCCCAACCCCTAGTCCTTTGAAGTGGCGCTGTCCCAGTAGCTAACAGGGCGATCGTCAGATCTGAGCATGTCGTTATTTATCCAAGGATATCCTCCCAAATGTATCTCCTCTGGCCAGGTTTGTTTTCGCGTGGCCGCTTCGTAGAGGAATCCTCCCTTCATCACATACTCGATAGTACCATCAGGTCCTTCGCTCGACCCGCGAGACGGAAGCCTCGCAAGTCCACTCCGCCGCGAACTTGCGGAGACCTGTCGGGTGGACTCCCGCTTCTCGCCTACAAGCTCGATCGTCAGTCCGCGATGGCACGCAGAAGAAGTCCCTATAGTAATACTGATAGGACTTTTGCTGCATTGACAACGCCGTTGCCGGCCTCGTATGTTTCCTTTGTTCGGGGCCAACGTGAGGCTGGACAGACGGCGCGCCGCCCGCCTGTCCCCACGGAAGCTGTAGAGCACCCAGCTACAAAGGGATAGAAAAATGGAACGTCTGCCAGCCGTTGTTATCGTGGCCTCCGTATTGGCTTTTTCAACCACCAGGCTCCATGCTCAAGCCAAACCTCAACAGCCCGGGCCAGTGTCTGAGGTGACTCGGCCGCTGTTCAAGCAGTGCATTGTTAAGAGTGAGTCAGTGGCCGTGTACGCGCAGATGTCCAAGACTAGCGCCGTTGTCAGATCACTCAGGAAAGGGCACCCCGTGAGAGTTGGCATGGAGATCAGAGGGAGCCGGGGTGCCTGGTGCGCCATCCGGGACCCGGGGGCCACTAGGAGGATGGGCTACGTGCTCTGCAAACATCTGGAGATCGAGCGGCCACAGAAAACGATCAGCCCGCATACCTTTACCGTTCCTAAACCCAGAGAATTGGCTGCGTTTCAAGCTCTCATGGCGAGGTTGCGGCCAGAGCTACCCCACATCAAAAGCGCGCGGCGGCAAACTTCATGATGAGGACAGGGGTGCAGGATTGTGCCAACAGGATGCTTGAATTCGCTCGCCGGTTCCGACTGGCACGCAGTCGCCAGCAGCGGCGCGCCGGCCCTTCTCTCGAACAGCTAAAGCTTGAATTCGCGTCCATCGAGGAGTTCTGCCGCGCAAGTGCGGTTGCCTTCTTGGCCAAATTTTATCCTCTGTTGACCCCAGAGCAAAAGATGTTAGTGGAGCAGGAGAAAGAGAAGAACCCAGCTCTCCGCTCGATCATTCCCTGATTCTATGCAGGCCACTACTCTCTCTCGGCCTGGAATTCTAGACAGCAGATAATCTCTGTCCTGGATGATGGCGGAACCGCTGAACGCATGATGACCTGCCCACGGTGACAACGGGGCTACTCCACGGCGACGGTGTTACCCGGAACGTTGTTGATGATGATTTCCACATCCTGCGTGCCTGAGGGGACGCCCGATTGCCGTCTCACCGCTCACCGGGACGGAGTTTAACGAGATCCGCCGCATGGGCGGCCTGTGAAACTACAAAGTCCCAGGTTACAAGGGGAAGTTGGACGCAGCAGCGTTGCTACTGTGTTGCGGGTTCCTCTCGAGTGGACTTCCGGGCTTTCATTTCTAAATTCATGCGCGGGATCCCTAGCTGGCCCTCCAACTTACTGAGTCGCTCCAGGTCAATATCGCCCACGATGTTGACCACGACCAGCTCCTTAGGTTCCGCGACCACGATAGCCAGGCCACGTACCTTCTCTCCTTCCCGCCGAAGGCATATGTCCACGGTCTCGCCGCCCTTCTTGTTATCCACTTTCACGATCGGCACCCACCCGGGAGCCCGCAGTTGCTTGCGCAGAGCGTCGACTTCGGCCGGCGAATAGGCACCTTCCTTGTCAAACTTAAAGACGCGAACGTAGACCCCTTCGAGCCCGTTAACCAACCTCTTTATCTCTTCGTCCTCGTCATCCCCCTCGGGAATGACTCCTGCGGCGAATTTGAGCATCCATTTGTCCAAGGTGACAGTGACTGACTCGGCCGCGTTCTTGGCCAGGTGGTCCAGGTTCAGCTCCAGTCTGCCCGATTGCCCCCAGGCTGGTTGGCTTGCCAGGATCACCATCCCGACGACTATGGTCAGAATTCTACTCCCCTGATTCATCACTCACTCTTCCTTTCATTGGTCAATGGCGCTTCCTGGGCGTTGTCCGTGTCCTCGACAAACACCTGCCGGACCTGTCACAGCTGCCTTTTCAGCAATTTGGACGAATCCGGGCACAAAGTCGTTACAGGCAACGTGCTCGACAGGGCTATCTCAGTGTTACAGTGGAATGGTGAGCTGAAGCCCGGACCTCTCGAGGTCGGCTTTGACTACTTTTTTGGCGTACCTACTTCCAATAACTGGCCGCCCTTTGTCTACGTGGAGAACCACCGTGTCGTTGGAAAGAAAGCTCATGAGGTCATCAATCTGGGCGGCGGCACTTCTGAGACCTACGACCCGCATGCGAACCCGGGAATGCCAGCCATGTTCATGAACGGCGCTGTCATGAATCAGGCACATCTTGAGGCGCGAAAGAAATGGGTGAAGGCGCGCGAGATCGCCGCCACTCGCGATGAAGAGGAAGTGGCCTTGGTCCAGACCGCCAAGGCAGTGGAGTTTATCCGGCAGAACAGGAAGAGGCCGTTCTTTCTCTATCTCCCCACCACCAACATCCACATCCCTCTGACACCGAACCGCAAATTCAAGGGAAGCAGGGAGCCGCCAGCTGGTGTGGACCTATCTGCCAAATGCGAGGCACGTCCTGCCGTTTTGAATGACTTCCATTCTTTCTCTCCGCGAATTATAACTCCGGTGTGATGTGTTCTGGACCTAGAGAGAGAACAGGAAGGAGATCAAGTCTTGGATCTCCAGCCCGGATAAGTGGGAGGTGTGCCCGTGGTGGCCTCCGTGTTCCTGGTGGTGAGGACATCCATGAGTGTGGGCGCGCTTCCGTCATGGAGATACGGTGGGTGTCCCACAACCCCCGCAACGAGGGCGTGTCGAAGGCTGGGCCCATTCGCTCCTCCGTTCCATTGCCCGTCCCTACGTCGTGGACAATGAAGGGGAAGCATTCAGATTGGAGTCGGTGAACAGGGGCGGTGTATGGCAGCTGGCACACCCCACGTCCGAACGTTCGAAGATCACGCGGCCGCGCTCGATCGCCGCTAGGAGCGAGGCATCGCCTGTGGCGAAAGGATTGCGTTTAAGCTGGATTGACTCGATGAAGGTTGCCAAGGCGTCCAGATCCGCCGAACGATCGGCATTGGGCTCTCCTAGTTCCGGGTTGGGGTCTCCGTCCTGGATGAGACCGGTGCCTGCCTGAAGCTCCCGGATTTCCTCCGATGGAGTCAACTCCCTCGCCACATCCTCCCCTGTCAGAAACCGCCACAGGCGATTCAGCCTCTGGAGGTAATTGATCTAGCCGAGCTGCTCAAAGGCGTGTGCAGCCCGGAGCACCGTTCCATCCTCGCCATGCCTACCGACCAGCATCATTCCGACCGGAAGACCGTCAGACATGCCGCACGGCACGTTCATTGCCGGGTGACCGGATTCATTGAATGGGAACGTGTTTCCGACCATTTCCCCGGCGCGGGTCAAGACCTGGTTCAGGTCGGCATCTGGTCGCGGTATCGGTGTCGCTTTCATGGGAGTCGTCGGAAGGGTCAACAGATCGACTTCATCCAAGGCTTGGTTGTAGGCGTCTCGCAGAACCCGTCTCATGTTCTGCGACTTGGCATAATGACGCCCGTGATAGTTGTCTCGCAACCAACGGTTGTGGAGCATGAATCGTTTAACCGTTGGAGGCAGGTCGGGGGCGCGCTCCTTAATGCGCGCTCCAAGCGCATCCACCAACTGGGTAAGATAGAATCCCTGCCAGTTCGTTCCAACCCCACCGCTTTCTAGTAGGTGGAGGCCTCCTGCACCCGCGCCTGACCCTATGGCATCGGCTTCGAGGTGTATCGGAACAGAAACCTCTCTGACCGAGGCCCCAGCCCTCGTGAACCGTTCTGCTGCCTCACGGACCAAAGTGTCGACGTCCGCCTCCGACTTCGGACGCCCGAACCCTTCTTTAAGAACACCGATCCGAAGTCCCCGGGCGTTGCCGGTAAGCATTTGGCTGTAGTTCTCGCCCTTGTGGCCCGCACACTGGCGAGGATCCAGGCCATCCGGTCCCGCGACTGCCTCGAGCAGCAGCGCGCAATCTTCCGCCGTCCGTGCCATCGGCCCCGTGTGGTCGATAGTCATGTCTCCCGGGAAAATACCTGTATACGGCACCAGACCGTATGTTGGTTTGAGACCGAATATCCCGCACCAGGAACTGGGAATGCGGATCGATCCGCCCTGGTCGCCTCCCATTGCAATATCGACCTCACCGGCTGCGACAAGAGCACCACTGCCGCTCGAGGAGCCCCCAGTCGAGCGGGTTCGGTCGTGTGGGTTCAGCACTGGGCCGGTGTCGGAAGTATGGCTCGCCCCTGAAAAGGAAAATGCCTCGCAGACAGACTTCCCCACGATCTCACCGCCCGCGTCGAGAATCCGCGTCACGACCGTGGCGTCGACGTTGGGAACGAACCCATCCAGGACGCTGGAACCGTTCGTCATAGGCAACCCGGCAACGCAATATGTATCCTTGACGACCACTTTCTTGCCGGCCAGCATTCCGCTCGAGGCACCCTCGATGGAGCACTTCCAGAACCACGCATTGAGCTGGTTCTCCTCCCGTTTTGGCCGATAGCCCGGTGTTCGTGGGTACTTCACCGGCAATGTCGGCTCAGCCATCTGCTCCAGCTTCCGCAAAGATGCCAGTTTAGGTTTCATGTGTTCCAGGTACACGTTGAGTTCTTTGTCGGTAAGTTCCAGCCCGTAGTTGTCAGCAATAGTCCGAAATTCACGCAGGGTCGGCGACCGAAGTGGTCTTGGCGTGGTCGGATCGAACGGCGGGTTCCCCTGTTGTGCCTCAGCGAAACCGGCGCCAACCCTCTTAGGGCAAAACGCGGCGGCAAACAGACCGGTCAATACTTCTCTACGATTCATAGATTCCTCCTTTGCACGCCGGGGTACGGGCGGTACGATGAGCTTCCACCAGTTCCAAGACCAGGAACGGAATGCCGTCTGCCTCTTCTAATCCGTGGGTGGTGTTAATGTTGGGGTGATTCAACTGAGCCAGCAGCTGGGCCTCCCGCTCAAAGCGGGCCAGCCGCTCCGGGTCCTCGGCAAAGGCCTTCGGGAGAACCTTGAGGGCCACGTCGTGACCCAGCTTGCGGTCGTGTGCCCGGTACACCTCCCCCATGCCACCGGTACCCAACAGCGACAGAACTTGGTAGGAACCGATTTGCTGTCCCAGCAGCGAGCGACCTGCATCTTCGGACATGACTTTGGCGGCCACCTCCACCGCCGGCGCTTCCAGGAAACTCCCCGTCGCCCCCTCCTGTGCCAGCAGCGACTCAACCTCCCGCCGTAGCGGCTCGTCGCCGGCGCAGGCTTCGTTTAGGAATGTGGCCCGCTGGGCCGGCTCTCGTTCCAGCGCGGCGTGATAGATCTGCTCGACCTTCTGCCAACGTTCGGGCTTCATCCCGCCACACCCCTCCCACCACCCAGCTTCTCCAGGATGCGGTAGTGGCCCACGGTCTGGCCAATCATGGGCAAGAAGCCTCCCTCTTGAGGGTCATGCTACGCCCCGCCCGCAGCCAAGTCAACGTGGTGACCCGGCCGGTCGCGCCGGTGGTCTCACTGCCGCATTGGAGAAGTCCAAGCGGCACGAGATACCGCCGTAGATTGCCCCTAGGCCCCGGTTCTTTCCGGTCCGGCTGCCAACTCCCGCATAGTCGGTAACTCAGAAACTATCGCGGCGCTTTGCCGCTCCTCGTCTAATGTCGGCGGGCACATGGCCGTATATTCGGCTATCCGGACAAGTGACCATCTACGCCCGCCAGGGTAGTGGGTCAGTTTCCGATAAGGGCGTTATACGGCAAAGTGGGTTGCGTGGCAGCATCGGTAAACCCGACTCCTGAGGAACTAACCCCGTTCCTCCGTGGTCCTGTTTGGCGTCTGCCAGTCGGAGGCTAATGAGGACCTATCCGCCAAATGCGAGGCAAATCCTTTTGTTTCGGAGAGCTGCGTTAGCAGGGTTCCGATAATTTGGGGGCGCGGCATGTTGAGCACGGTGGAAGCTGCCGATGCCCCCGCCCTGGAACAGGTACTGTGCGAAAGCGGCGATTCCTGCCGCCATCATTGGCCGCGTCTGCCCCGAAGCCCACCCTCCTATCCTGATCCTCTAGATCGCACCATTCTGCTAGAATGCGCACAATCGAAGGGGAGATCCCATGAAGCCCATTCTGTGGCGCGGGCTCAGTGCAGCGGCAGGCAGTACCTTTGTCTTTTGGGGCGCCGAAGGGACGGTAGCGGATGCTCCCCCTGGGCTCTGTCGGGGAGTGGCCGTTGACTCGTCCGAGAATGTGCTAACGGATTCCTCATTGGGCGAGAGTCCTAGCGCCCGCGATCTCACCAGGAGAGCAACAAGATGAATATTACCATTCGCCCTTTAACCGAGCGTGATATCCCCACAGTCGTAGCATTTCCTGCAGGAGGATGAACCAATGGAACGGCGTGAGCTGATCAAGTATGTAGCGTGCGGCGCGGCACTGAACCTGGCCGGCTTGATAGGCAACACTCGATTGCGGGCCAACCCGACGCCCCAAGAGATACGGGCGAAGCGGGGCCTACCGCCGCTTAAGATTACCAACGTGAAAGCGATCATCACGGCACCGCCTCGAATACGTCTCGTTGTTGTCAAGGTAGAGACCAACGAGCCTGGTCTATATGGGCTGGGTTGCGCGACTTTCACACAGCGCGCCAAAGCCGTGGTAACGGCCGTAGATGAATTCTTGCGACCTTTCCTAATCGGCAAGGATCCTGATCACATCGAGGACATCTGGCAATCGATGTACGTCAGCTCCTATTGGAGAAACGGGCCTGTGCTGTACAACGCGATGAGCGGAGTGGACCAGGCACTCTGGGACATCAAGGGGAAACGCGCCAACATGCCCGTCTACCAGTTATTGGGCGGCAAAGCGCGCATGGCCGCAGATTGCTACTCGCATGCGTCAGGCTCTAGCTTTCACGAGGTGGAGGACCATGTCAGGAGACTTATGCAAGAAGGGTTTCGTTACGTCCGCATTCAAGTTGGGATACCGGAGATGGCAGCCTACGGCGCACGTTCCGGGGGATCTGCGGCGTCAGCCGACGTGGAAAGCCCCCAGCCACCCGCGGGCCCTCCGCGAACGCATATCTACGAACCCTCTCCTTACGTGCGTACCGTACCGAAACTCTTCGAATACGTGCGGGCCAAGGTCGGGGAGGAGGTAGAACTCCTTCACGATGTCCACGAGCGAATTTCCCCCGACCAAGCGATTTATCTTTGTAAGAGGCTGGAAGAGTATCGCCCGTTTTTCATTGAAGACCCCTTGTCGCCAGAGCAAATTGGCTATTTCCCTCACATCCGCAGCCAGTGCGCAACACCGATCGCCATGGGTGAGCTGTTCAATAGCCCGCACGAGTTCATCAGGCTAGTGACTGAACGTCTCATCGATTACATCCGGGTACACATATCTCAAATCGGCGGACTCACCCCGGCGCGTAAGCTGGCAGCTCTGTGTGAATGGTTCGGTGTCCGCACGGCCTGGCACGGCCCCGGGGACGTTTCTCCTGTCGGCCATTGCGCGAACATCGCATTGGATCTGGCCTGTTATAACTTCGGCATCCAAGAAGCCATCCGGTTCCCGGCTGAGACTCAGGAAGTGTTCCCCGGATGCCCCAGGCTTGAGAACGGCTACTTGTGGGCCAACGAAGCGCCTGGTTGGGGCATCGACATTGAGGAAAAACTCGCGGCCAAATACACACCCGATCGGCTTCCCACCCCGTTCGACTACCACTGGGGCAAAACACGCCGCCGAGATGGTTCAATTATTAGGCCATAGCCGGAGTCGTGGCGGCAAACACTCAGATGAAATCGTACCGAATCAACAGACGCTGCACGCCATCCAAGCTGGAACATAGGTAAACACTAGGCTGTTTGTGAGGACTATCGACCTTTTGCGCCAGACCTACTTCACCAACAAAGGGAATCTAGGCACTTGTCCGGTTAGCGCGTTATACATCCAAGTGGCGCACCGCTGTGGGCGTACCGCCGAAGATGCGCCGCAGAATCTGTGGGAGTTCCCTCCTGAAAGGATTAGTAGACGCTAACCAACTAGTGGGGACTAATTCGGCACATTCGAGGCAAGTCGTGCCGTTTCATAGAATTACGGAAGTCTGAGAGCGAACGTTGTTAAGGCCGAGATCCGCACGCTCGTAGCAGCTCGGCCTCGAGCCAAACGCTGTGAAGGCCAGAATGAGGGCCCGTGCGGATTCTGAAGCTAAGCTCCACGAGGCCTGTGGCGTTGAAACCAGCAACACGTTTGTACTGACCGACGATGTGCTCGAACACCGGACGTGACTCTCGCTGAGCACGGGCACTCAGGCCGGCGAGTTCGGGCACACCCACAACGCGCACGATGTCACCGATTCGGATGACTCTTCCTGCGACGTCTCGGGATCGCCGTGTCATCTAGCAGCGGAATACTGAGCAACGAATGGTTGCCCGGTGGCTCACCTACCGATCCTCTCAATCTTGCCGTCCGTACGAAGTAAGAACGAGTATGGTGTGGCCCACTGCCCTTTGCGATGGACAAGTACAGTTTCTACTTGGATGCTCTTGTTCCTCCGGAGGAGTCTGAAGCCGGGGTCCTCTCGGCAGACATCCTCGGGCAAGACACCGCCGACCCCGACTAGCTGCTCATGCTCGGGCCGCGTAGCCCGTAAACAGTGATGGTCACTGTTGACTAGGTGAGCGGCCAGGAAGAAGGATGCGTAATCGTCCAACTCATCATCGCTTAGGGCTACCTGTTCGGCCTGGGCAATCGTGTTGAAGTCTTTGAGGATCCGGGCTTTCGATATTCGTACAGCCCCATAGGTGAGAACATATGCCTTGCCAAGAGCATTCACCGCGACAGTCGGTCGGTGGTACCAGCGCTCGTCCGCTGCACGACTGAGCTTCACGAGGGTATGATTTGGCCAAAAGGGTTGCTCCACCACTGTCCACGAAGCACCAGGGGCGGGAAACGCTTTTTGTGCAGCCTTTATGGCGTTGGCCAAAGAAGGTGCTTGGACGGCTGGGTTCTGGGCGGTGGACAGTGCACTGCAAAGTAGAATCGTCAGGACAAGCCTGACCTTCTCAGTCACGTTTCAACGTCTTTCTTCCGGTCCATTCCTGCTGCGCGTTGCATCACCGCAACGCTCAAGTGGCAGCGTGACCTCCAACCTCCACTTTTGCTGCGATCCTAGAGTAGATCCCTGATTGAACGACTGCAAAGACAAACTTACCACTCGTCGTCATCTCCCCTCACCTTGCGCAAAATGGCATAGCCGGCAACTGCCGAAAAAAGGGACCCCACCGTCCAAATCGCACGCTCCCGCTGGGTGTCCACCTCGATCCCAAAGAACTTGAGCTCCACCGGAACTCCCGCCAAAGCCAGAATACCAGGGACGATCATGAAACCACCGAACCCTAGAAGCATCAAGCCTATGCCACGTATACAATGTCTCACGAAGGTACCTCAAACCTACGACCGTTCCGAAGCTGAGCATAGGCTATCAGCCTAACCCAGGAAGTGGCTAAGCAATCCATATAGTAGGTAACAGAACAAGAGAGCAGCTGGTGACCTGCCGGTTTTCTTCGGACCACCGATTACTGGAGAACAGCGCCAGTCGGCATGGTTAAGTCGCTCTCGTGTTCTTCTTGGTCAGCGTGAGCCGGCATCGCCGGCGAGCGCCCACCGTCATCCGAGCCAGCACGGAGCTGCGCTTTGAACTCGGCTGGCGTCAGATAGCCAAGGCTGGAGTGCGGGCGCACGTCGTTGTAGTGCCGTCGCCATTGCTCGATCCCCACCTTCGCGTCCACGCGGTTCCGAAACCACTGCAGGCTCAGATACTCGTCGCGGAACTTCCCGTTGAACGATTCGTCGGTCGCATTCTGCCACGGCTTCCCCGGCTCGATGAGCGCGGTTTCGATCTGCGCCTGGAGCAGCCACCGGAGAATCGCACCCGCGACAAACTCGGGGCCGTTGTCGGACCGGAGGTAACGTGGGGCTCCGTGGACGCTCACGAGCTGCGTGAGCACCTCGATAACGCGCCCGGACCGAATGCCGCCGGCCACGTCGATCGCGAGTGACTCGCGGGTCCATTCGTCGACGACGGTGAGGCACTTGAGCGTCTGCCCATTCGCGCAGGTGTCGAACACGAAGTCGTACGCCCAGACGTGATTGACCGCAGTGGCGGGCACCGGGCGGGGCCGGCTCAGGGCGACCCGGCGCCGCGGCCGCCGCCGAGGCACCTGCAACCCCGCCTGGCGCCAGAGGCGATGGGTCCGGTCCGTGCTCATCGTGTGCCCTTCGCGTTTTAGGAAAATCCGAATCCGGCGATAGCCGTACCGCGGATACTGCGCCGCCAGACGACGCATCGCGGCCAGCGCCGGGGCATCCCGGTCGACCAGCCGCGACTGGTAGCCCAGCGTGGACCGTGCGACGGAGAGCAAGGCGCACGCGCGGCGACCCGACAGACCGCGTGCACGTGCATACGCGACCTGCGGCCGGTGCACGCGTGCGCCTACCATTTTTTTCGGGTGATCTCCTTGAGCACGTCGATCTCCAGATCTCGATCGGCCACCATCTTTTTCAGCCGGCCGTTCTCCTGCTCGAGCTGCCGCAGCCGCTTCACATCGGCGGGCTCCAACGTGCCGAAGTGTTTCCGCCAGGCGTAGAGCGTCTGGGCGCTGACGCCGTTCTTTTTGGCCACCTCCGGGACGGGCCGCTGATCGGCCTCGCGGAGGATCGTCACCATCTGCTCTTCGGTAAACCGGGTCTTCTTCATGGCTCCCTCGTTTCTCCGAGGGCGCCATTCTCTCAGGCTTCAGCTGGTCCGGAAATCGCCAGGCAGGTCACTGGCAGGCTGGCCAGAAGAGTGGCTTTAAGCAGACCAGAGTAGGAATCTTGTCTTTGTCGGGCAGAAGCAATCAGGGTGACTCCCACGATTGTCAGAGAGAGACTTGCAAAACAGGTAATCAGAGGGGGCACTACGGCCGCGTAGCTGAGTTTCTCTAGGAGAGTCTTTCCTAAAACAACCTGAGTAATCAATGCGGCTAACGGAATCCAAGACAGCCGAATGTAGGCCGACTCTAGCCCCCACAATCTCCCTAAGACCAAGAATGCCGCCACCGCAGCAATGGCAATCATGAACCCGTAAAATCCAACCGTTATCATGGTTAAAACGCCCCTCAGGCTCCAGTTCCAAGTACTTCTGCGCTGATACCAGGCCATCGCGTAGTTGGGGTCAACTTCGGTAGCCTTGCGGAAGGCTTCGATGGCTTCCTCTTTCCGCCCCTGTTATTGAGCCTGTATCCGCCGGCCAGTCAGAATGTCGAACTGGATTCGCTTGTTACTATTCGTGCGTAGGGTAAATGCATACTGACTTCCTCCAACTCTCAAACATCCCTCCACTACATAGTCCGGGCTGTAGAACCGTTCCGGTCCCAACCTCTTGACCTTCGCACCAAACCGCTCCAAGTCCTTTACTCGGTACGTGATGACGGGCATGTCACCGGCAAAGAACGTGAGGACCGTTTTATTCTCGACGTTCTCAATATCCAAACCAGAACTGTGGTTGTACAGCACGACTGCAACCTCGTTCGTATCGGGATTGCCACACAGAATCACGCTCCTAGGTTCGACATACCACTTGTATGTGACGAGCAACTTGTCACGACCAGCCTTTCTCACGCGGTAGACTTTAGTAATCCCGGTTCCGCCATGATTCTCTGCCGGAGTGGCACGAGCGTAAAACCTCCCCTCCGCATCCGATATAAGGTAGGGGTAGGGCTGGGGTGCGACCGAACGGTACTGGGGCAACTCCGAGACGTCCTGCGCGAATACTACCAGCGGCAGGAGTATTACCCATACCACCCAAGCTATTCGCATCTTCCACCTCCGCTGGCGACCCCTCGTACGGCGCTCGCCGGGAGGTCGTCGGTGCTTCTTGATTGTTTACCCAGCCCCACCAGGAATTCTATGTCTGCGGTCCGGACACGGAGTTCACGTCGAGTCGGCCGCACCCGAATGGGGTCCGGTTCGCGCAGGTCTCCTGAGTTTCGAGGAAGAAGCCTGGGGGAACCAATCGCTGGAGCATCATATGCCACCGTCCAGTGACGGTTGATGCAGTTGAATCGCATCGACTTTATCGCACTGGTGGTACTTCGTCTATCGCGCGTCGGGTTCATCCTGGTCCATCTAACGCCCAGGTTCACGGGCGGCAGCGCGATAGCGCCGACGTCCCGCGGAACCGGTTGTTAGCCGTTGTTTTCTGCCTCGAGCAACAATAGCCGTGCCCACAGATCATTGAACCGGGACTCAGTGTTTTCGTTGAGTCCACGTTCAGCGCTTTTCAGGAGCATGCGTACACGTTGAAGCTGCCGCCGATGAAATACCGCTTCCTCGACTAGCGCGAGACAACAATTGGCCAATTCCAGGTTTTGGTCAACGGTTCGGCCTGTAATGTGAAATAGCTCTTCATACCGCTCCCGTTTGTAGCCAACACCTTGTTGCCTTTTTCGACATGGAACACACCTAACGCAATCGGAATCGAGGCCAAAACCAAGCTCTTCGTACCAATATTGTTGTTCTTCAGCAAAGAAAATAAACGGCTTGTCACAATCACGACATTTCCGTTTTACGTCGAAATAGTGCGTAACCGGAATGGTTGCAGAAGCTTGCAGAGATCGCTTTGCTGGGATCGCTGTGTTTGGGATACGACATTCCTTGGGCAAGTGCCAGTGAAGAAAAATATCTCCGCCGTAATCGGTCTTGGGATTAAGCCCCGTAATCCGTGGCCGCTTACCGTAACGCGGATGCGAAACGTACTGTGTGTATTCATCTGCGGGTGCCATAGAGTTCTTGACGGCTAACTCTTATTTAGGCTGACCTGGATAAAACCCTTCCCGGTCGGCATCCATCATGCTCCCGTCCTACATGCGAGTCAACAGGACGCCACTAACGAGCTACCAACCAAGAATGTGAACCACCCCTGGGGGTGATCCTCTGTGAAAGGACTGCCTGCTCCCGGTTGAACTCCACCAATGCGGCAGGCGGAGGGGCCACAGGCGCGAGTCGAGGGACACCGCACGCCATTCAGGCAGAACATAGGTAAACGCTAGCCCGTTTGTGGGGACTATCGGCCGGGCAGAAGAAGAAATCAGGCTCAACAACCTGCCGTCAAAGTCAGGGAGTGTCCTGGAAGCCGTCCTTTACCGGGGAGAGCTGCCTCGTGGTGACGCGGCCGGTGTTGTTGGTACGGGAGAGTGCCATGCCCGGCGCATTGTCTCCGCGCTGGTCGATGGGGGCATACTCATCTCAGACAGCCCGCGCGCATCGTTGCGCCTGGTCTTCCCGGCAGCGCTTGCGTCGCGCTGGATGCCGGGATTGTTTCCGGAGAGGGTGGGTATGGTTGATGAACGTGATCTGAGATTTCCGACACAAAAAGGAAACACAATTTTGGTCGAGACGTGGTCGTTTTTTGGGGACGAGACGGGGAAACCCCCGTGCGTTGTGAAATCAGCAGAGAAGCCTTGGATGACCACTTCCATGGGGACAACAAGAATAAGCTAGAGGTGTTTAGAGCGAACAGAACGGCAATTGAACAGGAAGCGCGCCGCAAGTATCTTGCGGGTGGCACAGAAGCGGATGGGTCTGTTCTTATTAGGACTGGTGATCTGTCCCATTGAGACAAGTGCCGGGCAGGAGGAGGCGTTGGACGCATTCGAGCCAATTGGTCAGTGAGATTCTCTGGATGGAAGGTTATTGGGTTAGAAGTTCGGCGAAAGTCGAACTGTCGAACTTACGAAGGAGGAAAAGCGTCTCATCGGGCGCGCTACTCGTCGCCGAGGTGGGGCATCCTTGAGTCCCCGGCGCGGTCAAATACTGTATAGCGACCTGACTTAGGAGACCGTCACACCCCATGCGGTCTCACGCGGCCCTAAGAGCACTTTGAGCTTTGGATAGGCCGTGAGAAGCTGGGCCGAGACGGAAACCTCCCACTTCTTCCGCCTGCGCCTTCGCCAGAGGCTCATGGCTCCACTTCGACGTGGAACTATACTGTGCTGGACCTCGGGATGCTGGGGTTGACCGACCAGGCGTGGGATACTGTGGAGCGAAAGGGTGTCCGGGTCCTGTCGCCCCTGGCGAGACGGCTCCTGCGCCAGGCCCGAATATCCACCCGCAAGGCACGGCGCGTAAAAGGGAACCTGATACTTTCGCCACGACCGTCGCACATCTAACCACCTTGTCATATTTGCCGGAAGAGACACCTCACCGTTAAATATCGGGTACCTTCTCCCTTTCTCAGCGTGTCGTTCGGCTACTTCCTTCGACAACAGCAGCTTCAGAAAACGAAACGCTTCTTCTTTTCGTTTAGAGTGCTTCCAAATTGTTGCTACACCCCCCGTCCCAAGGAGCAGGGTTGGGAATGAATAATTCTACGTTTGACGCTATATGGAACTGCTTCATCCTAGCCAAGTCATGCGCCCACGAGATTGCGCCGGCAGCCTTTCCTTCGCGGATCGCTTTAACGCTCGGATGCCCCTTGTCCCGGTAACAGATCGTCAGATTAAAAAACTTGTCTAAACCTGAACAAGCTCATCTACAGTACGCCCTTGCCTTGCTTCAAGATCGGCTCGAAGCCCCAAGGAAAGTACCAGAGCCGCGGCGCTCTTCCTTGGATTCGGTACAATAATCTTCTCTGAGGATTGTGATGGATCGATAGAGTGATGTAGAAGCTCTATCAGATCCAGCCAGGACATACTTTCATCTAAATCCCATTTGTTACGACAGTATGCAAATGCCAGATAACCCCTATACCAGCCGACCCAGTGCTCCGAGACATAATGAGGCGAGATAGCTTGATGTGCCGCAAACCCATCCGGTATTCGCTCCAGATACTCCTCCCAGTCCGTGAAGGTCCCATAGACTTGACAGGAGCCACCAATGGCCACATCAGGTCTTCTAGATTCATGCGTTTGCCTCAACTGGTCTAGAGTGTCGCGGCTGCCCTGGTCGACGGATCCATCGATCAGTACCGAAATACCCGCGTTTTCTGCCGTCTGCCGAATTACCTCGTCAACTTCGGGATTCAAGAGGCTACGAACTTTCAAAGGAGATTTTAGGACCAGCTTGGAGTTCGACTCAGGGGGGCGCTCGCGGAGGAGTACGTACAGCCCAGTCACTGCAGTGATAACCGCCTCAATGCCTACGAGAATGCTCGGAAAAGAGACCCAAAACGACTTCGTGGGCCTAGACATCGAGTCGACCTTAGGTCGGATCATCCCATGGCCATAAGTTGTATTGCAACGGCAATTCCTGCGTATTCCCGCGTACGCGTCCAAGAGGGGAGGGATCGCCAACTCCACCACCGATCACGCGAGGGGTGAGACTATACAGTGCGAGTCAGGTGCAGCCAGAGACAGCGGGCGATTGTGCGCGATTGCGGCGTGTTTCCGGGTTGTGGCGTTCGCTCACTCAGCCGTCTTGGTCTTCGCTGCTTTCTTACGGGCTTTGATCTTGCCCCAGCGGGCTCTTTGAGCGGCAGCAATCTTCTTGCGAGTAGCAGCAGATATGCCGCGTCGCTTTCTAGCAGGTGGTCGTCCGGAACCTCGCTATCCTTCCGTCAGAACCTCGATGGCTCGGTCGAGCTTGTTTACTTCAGCTTGGGCTACCTGTCTCTGGGCTTTCAGCTGACGCAGTATCCTAGCTAGTCTGGGCATTCATACGCTCCTTTGCCGGTCCTTCAATCCGGAATCATCGAAACTGGCGATGCGGCCGGTATGCCCTTCGAGACTATGAGTCTTGTGCGTCTAACGGTCAGGCTCGCCGGCGAGCGGCCGGCAAGCCTGTTCAGACTATCACGACGGCGGCGAGGCAGCTCGTCCGGTGCAGCGTATTGTTATACGGTCGTCACAAACCTAGCTCGGCGCGGGCGGCGGTTAGTTTACCGGCAGTACTTACCCCGTGAATGCCTATTAACCAAACGGCGAAGCTAACAATTTCTATGCGAGCCGTCTCCGGAGACGTCACATTTAGGTCGGAGCTCCACCATCCAATCGTCTTCGCAATGCGACCGACTACACAATCGTCTTCCCATATGTCGTGATGTAAGATCAGGCCCTTTCGACGAGGTTTGAGCAGCCAAGAACGGGTATCGAAACTCACCGTCAACGTTAATCGAGGACCGGTGCCTTGTCTTTGAGAACCAGCGATGGAGATTCCGCTCTCCTCCAAAATTCACCTCCCCCGACCATTAGCACGAACAAAATAGCGCTTTCCCTCGATCAAGAGGCTGGCGTGTCTCCAGTCGTCGAACTGCATGAAGCAAACAACTGAGTCCTTGTCCATTAGCTCATAATCTTTCGAGAACAATCCGCCTTTTCTTCTAAGCAATAAGCTCATTTTGCAGGCAACAATCTCGACCGCTGGGGCCGTATAACGGTCTGGCGCTCAGCCGCGGGTCGCGCCGGCATCACGCTTCGATTTGCGCGTACCACCGCATTCGCGCTTCGTCGGCTGCAGTGCCTTGTTAGGCCGCTCCTGTGATCTTGTAGCAATGCCGATGATATCGGCACGACCGCCGATTTCCGCAGTCTTTCTCTTCATAGCTCTCAAACGTCAGCGGTCACTTGGGCGTGTAGTTGGTTTACCGGAAACTGACCCTCTACGCCCGCCAGGGTAGTAGGTCAGTTTCCGATAGCGCGTTATACGTCCAAATGGCGCACTGCTGAACGGGTGGGCGTATGATCATTTCCGCGTGCGCCGTCATGCGAGAATGGGATATGGCCGGCGTGAGAATGGACAAGTGGCTTTGGGCCGCCCGATTCTTTAAGACTCGCTCGCTCGCTGCACGGGCATGCGAACTCGGCAGGATTGCGTCCAAGGGACAAAAAGCCAGGGCTTCGCGCGAGGTCCGCGTCGGCGATCTCTTACAAGTGAAGAGCGACGCAGGCGAGTTTCAGGTGGAGGTCGTGCTTCTCAGTGAAATGCGCGGCCCGGCGGCGGTTGCGCAGACGCTCTACCGTGAGACAGAAACGAGTCGGGAGTTGCGGCTAAAGTTGGCAGAGGAGCGTAAAGCGATGCCGCATTTCGATGGGTCGCGGAAAGGCAAACCATCGAAACGCGATCGCCGTGAACTCGATCGATTTCGGGGTAGAGTGTGACCACAGAACAGAACGGCATAAAACTCTCCCTGGAAGGGCCAGGTATCTGCCGCTGCGCGGGTAGACAGGTATCCCTAAGTAGGGGGTTCTTCCGCTGCAAGGGCTAGGGCCGTACCCGGTTGTAGCCGAGCGGTTACCTAGACTGACCGCAAGGTGATGGAAATATTCAATCCCACCCTGTCGTTTCTATCCTGCAAGAAAACGCGGGTCAGTTTCCAGAAAGGGCGTTATACGTCCAAGTCGGCTGCGTGGCAGCGGGCAACGCCTATGTTGTTGGCGATACCACCTCCAGCGAGGCACCTTTCCGGTGATGGTGGGACCCGACCTGACTTACAATGGCGGCACCTTCGGCGACGCCTTCGTGGCCAAGATCGGGGACCCGCCGCCACGGCCCCCAATCCTGCCGGCCAACTCCGTCGTCAACGGCGACAGCTTCCGCGCGGCGACAGAAGCAGGGCACCGGCGCCGGGCCGATCCTTCACGCGCAAGATTTCCAGCCGGTCAGCGAGAGCGCCCCGGCACAGCCCGGTGAGTTTCTGCTGATCTTTTGCACTGGGCTCGGTCCGGTACAGCCCGAAGTCCCGTCCGGCCAGATTGCCTCCAGCACGGAGCCACTAGCGCGAACCGTTACGTTGCCGATGGTGAACATCGCCGGTATGGCCGCCGACGTCACCTTCTCCGGCCTGGCCCCAGGATTTGTGGGTTTCTACCAGGTGAATGTGCAGGTGCCGGCAGGTGTCCCGGTGGGTACGCAAGACATCGAAATCATCATCAACCACGTACCGGGTAGCACCATTGCCATCGCCGTCGAGTAGCCTGCCTCGGCCTCGGTCCAAGCGCTACTATCTTGAGCGGCACGGTGGCTTGAGCGGCACGGTGGACCACCATGCGGCAGCAAGCCTGGCGAAGCAAGGTGTTGGTTGGGAAGCCCAGGTCATCCCTGGAGCCCTGGATGGCGCTACTGCTCGGCCTTCAGAGGCTTGGGTGCGACCGAGGGCTGAACCGGAAACTTCTCCCAGCCTGAGGACTCCCCCTCCCAATAATTGGTACCGATCCAGGCCTCCGCTCTGTCGGAAAGGTTCAAGATCGAATGCGTGGTTTTGCCGGTCACCGGCGACAGGAAGGCGACGTTGGCGGGCATCGGCTGCACTTGGCTGCCCAGAAACAGATAAGTGTTTTCCGCCGGTGGCAGCTTGATCCATATCTCTTCGTGGTGCGGTGGATGGGCGTGCGGTGCGGCGATTGTCATCGGTGCCATAAAGGCGATGCTCAAGGCTTCCGTCGGGGCCAGGCCGTCGACTGGAGCGAACAGAATCTTAGACATGTAACTCCAGTGCCCCTTTGAACGATAGGCCAAGACACGGCTATCCCTCACTAGAAGGTCTTTTCGCGGGGTTACCACTCTGGGATCCTCCGGCGTCAGCAGCATCAGCATCATCAGCGGCTTGTCCGAGCTGTTGAGGAAACGGTGTTGGGCACGGGGCGGAATCAGGGCGGCAATTCCCTCCCGCAAATCCCAGTATTCCCGGCCGTTGTCTAAACGTCCCTCTCCGCTCTCGACGTAGAGGAACATCTGGTCGGGTAGCTCGACCAGCGGGGTCCGGTCTCCGGGCAGCAGCTCGCCCACGGCAAGCTCCTTCCGGTATTCCAATATGGCTCCCGGCTCGCCCGGACGATGCGGATCACCATGCCTGAGGATCGATCGCATAATGATGGCATCATGCGAGGCGTAGGGATGAGATCGAGCAGGGTTGCCGATGTACCGATTGATGTCTACTCCCAGCTCCTGGTTTGAAGGAAGCTCGTGCCTTATTCCAGGCCTGGACGTTCCATATTCCACAACAATGCCCTGCGTTTCCTCGCTCGAGGGAAGCGCGTGTGCTTCATATGGCCCGATACCGTATCGAGCGGGCAACGCCTGGCTCAGCAAGCCGACGGCAACTGCCAGCCACACATGCCTGAGAGAGAGTCCAGCAACTCGTCTGATCTTCGAAGTGAACATTGGTCTTTCCTTCCTGCAAGTTTCCAGCGCCCTGCATCGCAGCCTCGAGTTGTCCTCTGTGCTTAGAGCTCCGGACGGAGGTTCAAAGCCAAAGACCGGAATTGCTGAATCCGATGGAACGTGACCAGGTCAGCGTCGTGCTGATTCTGAGCGTCCTTCGACGTGCGAGAGATGAGCACGAGGTCGTCGCCATCCACCGCTAAGCACGGATACATGAATGACTGCACAGGACTGGGCCACTTGGCGATACATCCAGCCGGAAACCAATTCAACGCGTCAATGCTGTAGGACAAAAACAGCAGACGACGTTCGTTGCCTGGGCCCCCGTGGTAGCCGATCTCGATGAGTCTTTCACGGTTGTCTTGCAAGTCCTGTGAATCGGTCACCAAATTGGACGCCATCCAAAACAGCCGGGAAACGTCGTCGTAAAGGATGAAGAACTTGTTCTGACCGCCCGGCAGCGGATAGAACTGCGTGAAGGAAAGCTTCAGCGTCGATCGACTGTCGTCGAGGTCACAGACACTGCAAAGGCTCGCGGTTGCGTATTCGTCAATGATCGTGCGAAGCAGAACGCGGAGGCGTCCGTGAACATGTACAACATTCGGTTCCAGCCATACGTCCGAGGCCCATTGGACCGGCCATACGCCCGCCTTTGGAGGATAGAGCCCGCGGGTAAGGGTAGGCGGCACACCGGGGAGGCTGACCGCGTTCGACATTTGCCACGTGCCAGGTTGCATCAAGTCCTTCGAGAGGTCGGCGGCAATCGCGACGAGGCGGCCGCCTTTCGTGAGGGCCCAATAGAGCCGGCCACCCGCCGTGGCCATACCAGTGTGGCAATTCCAGTAGTTGCCTTCAAACAGCGTGACCGGGGAGGACCAGGTATCCCCCTCATCATCGCTGCGGAGCAGAAGCACCTTGTTGCCCCCATCGTGCCGGGTACCGTAGGTTGCCATCGGGACAATCATGTATAGCTTGCCGTCATGGACAAATGGAGTTGCATTGCCGTAAGGTAAAGGCCGCAGAGACGTCCAGGTCTTCCCTCCATCCCGACTCCGAGACAGAAGCAATTCTCTTGACACAATGAAACGGAGGCTCCGGGTTCGGCGGGGTACTCCCTTATCACGCCAGCCCATTAGCGGCGCCGCGACAAATATTCGATCCTTGCCGAGCCGGGTCATCCCTGGGTCGTGCATGTAGTGGTCTGGCGTGGGGACCTTGGCAGCCACAGTAAACTCTTGCGCGAGTAATTGTGCCGACCGGTGGATGCGACGCTGGGAGTGTGATGAGCTCAGTGCCGCTGAGGCTGCGGTTACTCCTGAAGCCCCGAGCACAGCACCCGAACCAATGAGCCGGCGACGCGTAAGGATGAATTCGTCTAGCATGTCATTTATCCGAACGCTGCATTGCCGCCGCGCTGCCGGCGGTGAACCTTGACGAGGGCCTGGCCATCCGAGAGCAATACTCGCAGCGGAATGCGACCCGCTACGCGACTCCTCGGATTGAATCACAGTCACACCGAGGAGTCCACCGCAAACTCCCGCCCATCGCGCGAACCTGTTTCACCCCCTCGGGTGTGCGAGTGATAGCAACCACGTGGTGGCCCACCGCTACCAGTGTGAGGATCATAGGTAAACACTAGCCCGTTAGTTGCGGACCTATCCGGCATCGCCAAGAATCGCCTGCCAAGGCGTCGGTCGCTCTGTTGTTTGGCACGTCGATGGAGCCCGGCTAGAGTTCGGCCAGCGAACCCCTCCGGCCTCCTGAACACGACCTGTTTCGCTGAGCAGGAGCGCACCCACGACACGAAAGATTTTGGTAGTTTAGTGGAATCCGCGCGTATATAATCCTGCCATCTAATTTCCGCCTGGGTCTTTCTTGCGTAACCGAATATCCCAGGTGCCGCAGATTCATCCCGAAGCCAACGGGATGTGTTGTTCTCCCCCGAAGGAGGGCTGCATGAACGTGAGGGAAAATCCGGCACGAGCCATTTTACTAGCCCTGGCACTTTGCCTACTGGCCGGCGGACCGGTTCAAGCGTAGCTTGACGTTACCCCCTCGTCTCTAACGTTTTCCGCGGAGGCAGGCGGAGCTGACCCGGCATCCCAGACACTGTTGGTAGAGGACCCCAAAGGCGGCGCGGTGGCCTGGACGAGTAAGGTTTCCACCAGCGACGGCGGGAAATGGCTTTCGATTTCCCCTAGCTCCGGCACCACACCCACCAAGCCGTCCGTTTTGGTCGACATCACAGGTCTGGCGGCAGGGAGTTACAGCGGCGAGGTGTCGATCATCGACCCCGAGGAGCAGGCGACCGTGGTCCCGGTCACCTTGGAGGTCACCGCCGTATTGAACGTTTCGCCCTCCGCGCTGGCGTTTTTCGCCGAAGCTGGTGGAGCTAACCCGGCTGACCAGACTCTGCTGGTAGAGGACTCCCAAGATGGTGCGGTGGGCTGGACGGGGACGGTTTCCACCAGTGACGGCGGAAAATGGCTTGTCCTTTCCCCCAGCTCTGGCACCACACCCACCAAGCCTTCTGTCTTGGTCGACATTGAGAGTCTGGCGGCAGGCAGCTACACGGGGCAGGTCTCGGTCGCCGCGTCCGGAGGCAGCCCGACCGTAGTTCCGGTCACCTTGGAGGTCACCGCCGTATTGAACGTGACTCCCTCCGCGCTGGCGTTTTTCGCCGAGGCCGGCGGAGGCAACCCGGCCGACCAGACTCTGCTGGTAGAGGACTCCCAAGAGGGCGCAGTGGCCTGGACGGGGATGGTTTCCACCAGCGACGGCGGGAAATGGCTTGCCCTTTCCCCCAGCTCTGGCACCACACCCACCAAGCCTTCCGTCTTGGTGGACATTGAGGGTCTGGCGGCAGGCAGCTACACGGGGCAGGTCTCGGTCGCTGCCTCCGGAGGCAATCCGACCGCGGTTGCGGTTACCTTGGAGATCACCGCGGCTTTGAACGTTTCGCCCTCCTCGCTGGCGTTTTCCGCCGAGGCCGGCGGAGCCAACCCCGCCGAGCAGGCTCTGCTGGTGGAGGACCCCAACGACGGCAACGTAGAATGGACAGCGACAGTTTCCACCAGCGACGGTGGGAAATGGCTTTTCATCTCCCCTAGTTCTGGCGCCACGCCCAACAAGATCGCCGTCATGGTCGACATTGAAGGTCTGGCGGCAGGCAGCTATATGGGGGAAGTGTCGGTCTCCACCTCCGGAAACAACCCGACCGTGGTTCCGGTCACACTGGACCTCAGCGGAGATTCGGTACTCAAGGTTTCGCCTTCTTCACTAACGTTTTCCGCGCAAGTTGGCGGAGCTAACCCGGCCGACCAGATTTTGCTGGTATTGGACTCCGAAGGCGGCGCGGTGAGCTGGACGGGGACGGTTTCCACCAGCGACGCCGGGAAATGGCTTTTCATTTCCCCCAGCGACGGCACCACACCCAACAAGATCGCCGTCTCGGTCAACATTGAGAGTCTGGCGGCAGGGAGCTACACCGGAGAGGTGTCAATCAACCCTCCCGACGCCGAGCCTGTGGTAGTTGCGGTTACGGCGCGAGTGTCTGCGTTGATTGTGGTGCCCGGGTTCCTGAGGTTTTCCGCCATGGTTGGAGCTCCCGCTGAACGCAAGGCGTTGGAAATCGCCAGCAAAGGCGAGCCCGTGGAGTGGACCGCGACGGTCAAACTGTTCAGTGGAAGCGGCTGGCTCTCAGTTTCTCCCACCTCCGGCACCGCCATCACGGAGAAGTCGGCAACTTTGGCCGTGGAGGTCAACTACGAGGCGCTACCAGGTCCCGGACTCTTCCAGGCGGTGGTGATCGTGACCGATGGCGGGAGCGGCTCTACTGTTGAGGTTCCGGTGGCGGTGTCGTTGAGCGCGGCCAGCGGGCGGTTGCTAGTAAACCCGCCCGTCTTTGTCTTCACGGTGCCAAGCTCAGCTGAGGGCTCGCTATCGCGAAGGCTGCGAGTGATCAATCAAGCGGAAGGAATCCTGAACTGGTCTATTTCGGGGAAGCTACCCTCGTGGCTCACTGTCTCGCCGAGCTCAGGAACTGCCAACGGGGGTGCGTCCGAGGCTTCCGAAGCGATTCTCACGGCCAATCCGGCCGGCCTGAGCGCCGGCGTGAACCAGGCTTTGCTGGAGGTCTCGGCACCGGGAGCCACCAACACTCCCCAATTGGTGACGGTGACCCTTCATGTCGTTCCTCCCGCCGCTCCGGCGCAGGCCGACCTAACTCCCCAAGGCTTCTTTTTCGTCGCCGAGCAGGGGGGTGCTCAGCCGGCGGAGCAAGAGCTGACGCTTAGTAACGCGGGGGGAGGAACCCTCACGGCTGAGTTCGTGGCCTCGACGGGCTCCGGCGGGGATTGGCTGTCAGCGAGTCCGCCCAACGGGAGCGTGTCGGGAGACAGTTTTGCAGCGCAGGTTTCGGTGAACCAGGCGGGCCTGGCGGCCGGCGTCTACCGCGGCACCATCACCGGCACCTTCTCCTCAGGGCCGCCGCAGGTGGTGGAAGTGTTGCTAATCGTGACGCCGCCGGCCGCCGCGCTCCGGGCGCAGGCAGTGGGTCCGCCACGCGCGGCCCAGTGCGTTCCGTCGGGCCTACAACTGCTGGCCACCACCATCGGCAACGGGCTGAGCCTGCCGGTTTCCTTCCCGCGTGTGCTCACCGCGTTGGTGGTGAACGACTGTGGCAGCGGCGTGGACAACGCCACGCTGGTGGCCAGCGTGGAAGGCTTGAACATTCCACTGCGCTCGCTGGGGATTGGCTTCTACAGCGGCACCTGGGTGCCGCAGAGCGAGGCGGCC
The DNA here is from genome assembly GCA_965218055.1 of Terriglobia bacterium. GTDB lineage: Bacteria > Acidobacteriota > Terriglobia > JAJPHL01 > JAPKYU01 > CBDBKE01. The sequence continues at coordinate 1,719,347 of CBDCKA010000002.1, read as the reverse complement.
TCGGTGACGCTCACTTTTGACGCGCTGCATCCCGACTTTGAGAAGGCGCAGCGGTCCTTTACGGTTGCGACAGCAGCCGCGCTGGGCGGTGTGAGTCTGCCGTCGTTGTTCGCCGACGGCGTGGTGGAAGGAGCCGGTTTCACGCCGCGGCGGCCGCTCTCTGCCGGCGGCATCGTTTCTTTGTTCGGCCAGAGCTTCGCCACCGAGAATAGCTTCGCCAGCCAGCTACCGCTGGAGCGGGAGCTGGCCGGGGTGAGCGTGCGCATTGGCGGCCAGGATGCGCCGCTGTATTTCGTTGGCCCGGGACAGATTAACGCGCAGGTGCCGCTTGAGGTGAGCACGGGCGATAGCGTTCCGGTGGCCGTCAGTGTCGGCGGCCTGCTGACTGCTCCGCAGAACTACTTGATTGCACCTGCCCAGCCGGGCATCTTCATTGCCGGAGACAACGCCGCCATTCTGGATGTCTCGTTCCAGCTGGTGACGCCGCAGAACCCAGTCCGCCCCGGAGATATCATTCAGATTTTCGCCACCGGTCTGGGCGAAACGGACCCGGAGGTGGCCACCGGAGAGCCGGCGCCACCCTTTAGCACCGTGCGCAACCCGGTCACGGTGACAATTGGTGAAATGGAGGCAGCCGTGGCCTACCAAGGACTGGCGCCGGGCTTTGTGGGTCTCTACCAGGTGAACGCCGTGGTGCCGGAGGTCTCGGTACCCGACCCCGCTGTTCCTTTGGTGATCACCCAGGACGGCATTGCGAGTAACGCCGTCACCATCGCCGTGCAATAGCGTGCTCTGGGTCCAAGTCTCTGAGCAGAAGACGTTTGCCGCAGATTCAGTGGATTAGTTCCCACTAGTCGGTTGGCGTTTACCCATCCTCATCAGGAAGGAACACCACACCATCCACGGTGGCTTCCAGGCAGGCATGATTCGCCAGCAGCTGGAGGTGCTTCAGCAACGTTGGAAGGTCTGATGGGCCCATTCCACCGCCTTTAGGTACAAGTCGGGGATGTTTGTCTCCTTGTCAAGGACTGATTTCTTTAGACACTGATTCTGAGAGTTTTTTACGCGACTAACGCATACCGTTTGGCGAATACCACAGGCGGCATGTTGAGCGCGGAGTGAATCCGCGTGTTGTTGTAGTCCCACAGGGTGCGGTAGATCTCCGCCACTAGCTCCCCCAGTGTTTTGAAGCGGTTCGGATCTCCCAGGTCAACCTTGAATTTGTCGTAGAACGATTCCTGGTATCCGTTCTCCCAAGGGCACCCCGGGCGGCTCCGTGAAATCACGATGCCGCATCCATCAAGGATTTCAGTGAACGCCATCGCGTCATACTCCCTCCCGTTGTCGGAGTGGAATAGATCCGGGCGCGGATGATGGAGCAGGGCGTTGGAAAGCGCCTGAATGGTGAGCGCGGCTCCCTTTCTCACCGTAACCTGGATTCCCAGGATCCGGCGGGTGTAGAGATCGATCACGGTCGCCACATAGACCTTCTTTCCGTGCTGCACGAACTCGGTGAAGTCCGCTGCCCAGATGTGGTTTGCATATGCGGGCATGAGCGCGAGCAGGAGGTTGGGATAGGTCCGGGAAACCTTGGATTTTCTCCATTTTTTGCCTCTCCTGCGGTAGGGCTTGATGCCAAACAGACGCATGACCCTCTGCGCCCGCTGGCGGCAGAGTCCCAGTGCCGTAGCAATTCGCCGGGAGCCGTAGGAGGGATGGATCTGCAGCTCTTCTTCCAGGCGGACCTTGAGGCGCCAGTCCTTCTCCTTCATTCTTGGGACGTAATACAGGCTCGCGCGGGATATGCCAAGGGCTCGGGCAAGCGCTGATTTGTTTCTTCCTTCGCTCAATTGTTTTTTTGAGTCATGGAGAGCTTGAGCGTGATCTCGCCCACGAGTTCCAGGAGTTCTCTGTTCTGCTTCTGAAGTCGGGAGAACTCCGCCCAGGACGGGGCACCGGTTGCTCCTTTTACCATCCAACCATAGATGCTCCCTTCAGAAATACCGTGATCCTTGGCGGCCTGGGCCACCGAGATGCCTTCTTCCTTGACGCGGCGTAGGATATCGGCTTTTACGTCAGCTGCAATACGATGATGTTTTTTGTTCATATGACACCAGGGTAGTTAATTCCCAACCTCAGTGTCTAAATTACCCAGTCCAGGGCAAAGTCCAAAGCTTGATTGGTCTCGCGCCCAGTAGAGTCAGCGCGTGCCGGATGGAATGGATGCTATTGCGGAAGCCAAAAAAGGGAGAATTCAGGTAGCGCAGGAGCCTGAAGCAAAGCGACTGCTCAGTCTTGACAATGGCTTCAATCTCTTCCAACTCAATTTCCGGCCGCTGGACGGCCTGCAAGATACGGAAGTAATTCAATTTGAAAGCGGGGATGTCGCGGCCGGACATGATCTGGGGTTTGCTGAAGAAGTAACCCTGGAAGTAGTGATAGCCCATCGCTTGCGCCTGGCAGAAGTCGTCATGGGTTTCCACTTTTTCCGCCAGTGCGGCGATTCTGTTGTGTGCGCACAGGCGCGCCATTTCTCGTCTTTGCTCGGGAGTTGTGGTGGGCAAATCCACCTTGATGAAGGCCACCAAGTCCATAAAGGCGGTGAGGCGTTCGCTGCTGCTCACATCGTCTAGCGCCAGGCAATAGCCCCGTTGTTTCAGCCGCCGGCAGGCGGCAAGCACCTCAGCGTCAGGTTCAACCGTTTCCAGGATTTCGACCACTGTGATGTCCTTCGGAAGCAAGCCCGTGTAATCATCGACCAACATTTCTCGCGTGCAGTTGATGAAGGCTCTTCGGTGGTTCGTTAGCGTCTCCAGGCCGTGGAGGAAAAGACTGTCCACAATAACGCTGGCAGTGGCCTGATTCGGATCGCGCCCGTCGAAGACATTGACTTGGCCCGAGCGGAAAAGCAATTCGTAGCCATAGACTTGTTGCTGGCAGTCGAAGATAGGTTGCCGGGCGATAAAACTTATCCACGTAGGGCTGGGCGGAAATGTCGCTAGCTAGCGGTGCTAGTGCACACAGTGACGACGGTGCTGGCTCTCGGGGCTGCATTCCTGAATACATATCGGCGCCAAAAGCCTCGGGCATGAATCCGGTAGGGACCGCTTAAGTAGGGCGGGAGGGCCGCCACCGATGCTGCCGCGAGACCTCAAGAAACAGATACGGTCGAGTGCTTGCCCACCTTGCCGCAGACCGTTCCTAAAGTGGTCCTAGCCAAGGACCGATAATGAATTGGAGGGGGACACATATGCCGGCTGAAATCCAGGAAAAGAGACACCCCCGCCAGCTTTCGCGTTTCATGGCCCCAGATAGGAATCTCACCGGCTTCATTACAGCTAGCCGTCGGATCACTGGAGAACCCGACAAGGTCAGCCTAAGAGGCTTGTTCCTTCGGACGAAGCAAGCGGTTCCGGTAGGGAGTGTCGGCAAGGTAGGCATGGAGTTTAAAAACTGGTTTTTCCGTGCCACCGCCGTTGTCCGTTCCGTCAAACCGGGCCGGGGTTGGGCCTCGAATTCATCAAGATGTACTCGCTGGACCGGGAGGCCCTCCGCACTTTCTGCGGTGCCCAACGTCGGGCGGCAAGTTGAGAACAAGATCACCAACTGAGCGGCCACACTGCTCTGCCCGGTCCCCTGCGTCCCGGAAGGTATTCGCGTCCCAGGCCTCGCTCTCCACTGTCTTCAGCCTGAAAGCACGCCGCAGTACCCGGATCCCGATGCGGATTCCTTTGCGTCTGGGCATCCAGACAGAGGGAGCTTCCGTTCGTTCACTGGATGCATGGACGCTGGTGCTGAACGGGCATGGGGCTAGAATTGAGTGCAAGCGTCCATTGGATTTAACGGCGATAGCCGTACCGCGGATACTGCGCCGCCAGACGACGCATCGCGGCCAGCGCCGGGGCATCCCGGTCGACCAGCCGCGACTGGTAGCCCAGCGTGGACCGTGCGACGGAGAGCAAGGCGCACGCGCGGCGACCCGACAGACCGCGTGCACGTGCATACGCGACCTGCGGCCGGCGCACGCGTGCGCCTACCATTTTTTTCGGGTGATCTCCTTGAGCACGTCGATCTCCAGATCTCGATCGGCCACCATCTTTTTCAGCCGGCCGTTCTCCTGCTCGAGCTGCCGCAGCCGCTTCACATCGGCGGGCTCCAACGTGCCGAAGTGTTTCCGCCAGGCGTAGAGCGTCTGGGCGCTGACGCCGTTCTTTTTGGCCACCTCCGGGACGGGCCGCTGATCGGCCTCGCGGAGGATCGTCACCATCTGCTCTTCGGTAAACCGGGTCTTCTTCATGGCTCCCTCGTTTCTCCGAGGGCGCCATTCTCTCAGGCTTCAGCTGGTCCGGAAATCGCCAGGCAGGTCATATTGCAGATCCTGCGATAAGTAGCCGCAATCACGGGCGAAGTCGAGCCACACTTGCGTTTCGGTTGCCTCCGCGTCGGCGTCAGCAAGCTTACTCACAAACATACTCGGATATTGCCGCTTTCTGAAGCCTTCGGCGAGGTTCGCGGCAACGCTGCGTGAGGAGCGGCGTATTTGATCGGTCAAGGAGAAACGCTCATCCCTGGGGAATACCTTAGCCGGAATTTCCATTTTGAGCTTCCCCTTCACCCGAAAACCTATGCCTCGTACCCTGTCGTGTCAATCGCAAATCGCCCGGGCCTCTTTGAGGTGGTAGTGCGGCACATTTTGGCTGTTCTTCGGAGTCGCTGTGCGGGTTTCGCCTGCCCAGCCTGCCTCGCCGCTGACACTTGTCCGGCCCGACCACTTCTGAGCACCTAAAATTACCCTCTCTCCTGGGTCGCTAGCCGTCTGGCAGCGGCAGTGCCGAGATCGTTCGCAGCATGCTGCTGAACAGCCTCCGGCTCAAGTGCCCTTCGGCCAGCAAAAGCCAGTAATATCGTGCATGTTTCACCAGCCGTCCGCCCGTTTTCACCAGCCGCTGCTGCAAACTCGTCAGCGACCAGTTGTTGATCCTCTTCGGTAGCACCAGCCGCCGCCACAGGTTTCCCAAGTTGTAGGCGATCAGGCTCAGCCATAGGCGCACCTCGTTCGACCGAAACCGATGGCAACTCAGCCGGGTCATCTTTACCGCCTGCTTGCCTTCCTTGATCCATTGCTCTGCGGTGCCCCGCTTGTTGTAGAACCGGACCACCGCCCGGCTGTCGGTCTCCAGATTGGTGACGATGAACCCCACGCGAGGGAACAGTTCGCCAAAGTGGAACTCCACCTTCGCCACCACCCGCCGCGCCTTTTTCCAACTGGCTGCCTGGTAGAGAAAGCTCTTGTACCAGACCACCGGCTTGTGGCTCGGTCGCCCCACTGACCGCGTCAACAACTCCGCGATGTCCCTCTCCAGACTGTCGTTGGCCGGGATGCGAATCGCATACTTCACGTCCCGCTCCTCCAGTGCGTCGTAGATCTCCGGCTTGGCGAAGGCGGCGTCGGCGCGAAACACCGCTTCCTTGCCCAGCTTCTGCTGCCGTTCGATCTCTGGCAGGAGAAGTTCTTCCCAATCCTCGGCGCTGTGCACGTTGCCGGGTCGCAGCTTGGCCGCCAGACAGTCACCCTCGCGACTGAACAGCAACAACGGGTGATAGCAACTCGACTCGAAATGCCCGTTGTAGGCGCTCTGTTCCTGCTCCCCGTAGACCGGGATCTCGGTGCTGTCCATGTCCAGCACCACCCGGCGCGGCGCATCCATAGCTTCCGCCCTGGCGATCAAATCCCGGTTGATCGCTGCCAAACCAGCAAGGTTCTCGTCTTGCGTCAGCAGTTCTGTCTCGAACGACTGTAACCGGGAAGTCAGGGCTGCGCCACGTTCCCAGATCTTCTCCGAACCGATCAGCCGGAACGTCGGATCTTGGGAAAGCCGCTCGGCGTCGTTGACGTCTTCGTATCCTGCCAAGCGGCTGTAGATGGACTGCCGCAGCAAGTCAGCGAGGGGCAACCGGGTGTTCTTCCCCCGAGAGTCGATCAAGTGCTGTTCGATAAGTTCGCCGAACCCCAAACGTTCGTCCAACTCGCGCACCAGAATCAGACCGCCGTCGGAAGTGATTCGCGATCCCTGAAATGTGACCCGCAGAAACCGGTTGAATGACAGTTGAAACGCCTGTTTTTGGCTCTCACCCATTCGGTGTACACCTCCGGAAGGCAATGTTGATGCTGGAACCCGCATCAATACTGACGTTGGAGTCATTCAGAAGGTTGCCGCCGATAGTTCATAAAGGAAATCCGGGTTTAAACCAGGAAGTTCTGCTCACGGTGTCTGCCACGGAAAAGAGCAGCAAGGGCAAAGTTGTTTGGCGCGAGCCCAACCCGAACCAGAGCGGGGATTATGAATGTGCAGTGGAGCTGTTGGAACCGGAGAATCTGTGGGGAGTGAAATTCCCGCCGACGGATTGGACTTCGCATCGTAGGGCCGCCAGCAAGGAGGCTGTGGAGCCAGAGGTAATCCCCATGAGCGGGCAGAGCGATACAATGGAAGCTTCGCCCGAGCCGCAGGCCGTGCATGAGGAGGATGTTGCGCAACTGGCGGGCGGGGAGCCCATAGCGGTCACCGCCCCCTACTTGGATTTGACCCCAGAGTTAAGCCAGGCGCAGCCGCCTCCGGCGAACCTTGAGGTTGGGGAGGGGTTGCTGTCCACTGAGGAAGCCATGGTGGGCGCGAAGTCTGGTCCGGCTTCCCCTGAGATTCCGGCCTCTGAGCACCCGCCACCGTCAGTTCCCCAGAGTTGCTCACCGCCTCCTGGCGCCTCGACCGTTGAAAGGGGCCACTCCGATGCCAGCAACCGGTTGCTGGGAATCCTGAACGATCTGGTCGAATCCGCTCTGGAAGCCAGGGTGCAGACGGTTGAACGGCAATGCACAGAGGCGAGGACTGACACCCTAGCCAACCTGCAAGAAGCGATTCAAGACTCCATTTCGTCGCACGGCGAACTGCTGGGAATGCGGGCCATTGACATCGTCACTCACAACCAGCAACTTCTTGAGCAAAACATCCAGAAGTTCTTGCGTTCGACTGAACAAGACACAAAAGTTCGGCAGCAAGAACTTTGCGAAGGTCTCCGCGAAGGAATGCAGAACGAGATGCTGGAGCTGGTTCTCTCCAGCAAGGGGCGGTTGCAGCGGGAAGCGGCCGACCTGGTTTCCGGGGCCCGGTCCAATCTGCGGCGCAGCATCCTGCAAGAGCTCCCGGCGATCGAAGACGAGTTTGCTGAACAATGCCGCGCGCGGGCCGAGCGCCTGCTCTCCGCCCGCCTGGAGGAAACCGCACGGCTCCTGTCGGACCGCGTGCAGCAAGCCGACGAGAACCTGGACCAGCGGCTGGGGCATCGCTTCGAGCAGATCTCCGACCAATTGGCGGCCACATTGGAGCGCCGCTCCGAGCAGATCCTCACCGACTCGGTCGCCGGGCGGGAACAACGCCTGCTGGAAACAGGCAACCGCGTGGCGCAGAGCTTCCTTCAACACATCGTCACCGAGCTGAACCAAAGGCAGGAGCAATGGATCCAGCAGGCGCAGAGTTCGCTGGAAGAGGTGGCCGAACAGAACTTGCAACGGACGCGGCTGGGATTCTCCCGCGTGATCAGAGAATGGGCCCAGGCCATGGTAAGCACGGCTGAGGCCAGTTAGCCTCTTTCTGAGCGCCGTGCCCGGCAGCAGATCGGGGACGAGGATCTATCCGGCATTGCTACCGCCGGCTGTTTGGCAGTATGCCGCACGGAGGATTTGGGCGCTGCCGCCGCCTCACCCATGTTGCCCCGGTCGGCGAGAGGTGCGGGCCAGACTAGCGATCTTTGACCAGCTCCACGCGACGATTGAGGGTACGCCCCTTGTCGGTGTCGTTACTGGCTGCCGGGGCAAGGTAGCCCACGCCTTCGCTCCGCAGACGATTTCGCGCAATACCATAGTCTGCGATCAGTGCGTCCGCGACAGCGCGGGCCCGCCGCTGGGAAAGATCCATGTTGTAGTCGAAACGGCCGGAATTATCGGTGTGCCCGACCACAATGATCTTCAGCGACGACTGCGAGCCGAGCAGCTTGGCGATCTCATCCAACGTCGCCTTGGACTCCGGCTTGATGCTCGCCCGGTCATGATCGAAATAGATACCGTAAAGCACCACCTTCCCGGTCGCTCCAATGTCGAGCTGCATCTTTTCCGCGTCGGTCATCTGCATTTCCATCGTCTTGGTCTCGGCTGCGATCACGCGCACCCGCTGTCCGTCACCACCGCTGTGCGGACTGACCAGCACCGACAGATAAATCTCTCCGGCGCCCAAAGTCTTCTTTGCAGATAGATAATGAATCTCATTGCTGATCGAGATCTTATCGAGAATTTCCACCGGGTGTTTGTACTTGAAATCGTAGGAACGAATGTCGCCCGGTCCGCCCGAGAAGATCGATTCATAGCCCGCTTCACGGACTCTCGCCTGGAAATTTCGGAACACCTCGAGCGCCGACGCGCCCGGAGGCACGCGGTATAGAATCCGAGTGATCTTGCCCTCGACCCTCCGGGACGTCTTCTTAGCATCCCTGGCGGACCGCACCGGCCCCGTGGTCAGCACAGTCTTGCCGTAGTTCTCGACCTTGTAGGACTTGATGGCCGAATCTGCAAACCGGCCGATGTCCGGGTAGTCCGCACTGCCAGCAGCATCTTCGGCTGCAACGCTCGGCGAGACGACAGCCAGGCAAAGTACCAAGAGAGTGAGGGGATGAATGATTGCACGCATCATCTGCTCCTGATTTTATAGGGATTGCCGATTCAGTCCCCTGCGGGATTCTATCCTACCTACACCTTCCACGCCGCCGCCTTTTCGAGCGATACATCTTCTCCCGCCGAAATCATACTCGACGGACTATCCATCAAAATGTCGCGATGGGATTCAAAGGTGATCCGGTGCCGCCACGAATCGGCAGCGGAGCCGCCGTCAGCAGAAACTCCCACCGGTTTCGGGCGGCCGCCGCATCGGCAAGGGCTTCCATATCCAGATTGTCGAACAAGTGAACTCCCAAGTAGACCAAGGCGAAATCGTGAACAGCTGCCGTGAGAGGCGACGGGGACACATACTGCGGATGGTCGCTCCCCATGACCGCGACGTCGCGCTGTTTCAACCACGGGATCACCGAGGGATCGAGCCCGGCTGAGCGGCCGCCTTCTCTCCTGCCTCGGAGCCATGGCCCTTTGGCCTTCCGGCGGGCCCACACGCCCGTGCGCACGAACAGCGCATCCCCGGACGACACCTTCACCCCTGCCTTCTGTTCCCACGCCTCGAGATCCTCCACATAAATGGGCGTGCCGGGTTCGAGATACGGCACACCTTTCAGTCGCGGAATGTCGATCAGGATGCCGCGGGTGAAAATGCCATTCTTTACGTTGTGGATAGAGTTTTTCGAGTGTCCTTCCTTGAGCACCGTTTCCGGATCCGGCGTATAGCCGTTATAGAAGACTCCGTTTGCATGGATGTGGGCCAGCGAATCGAGGTGCGAATGGGCAATCCCGTGGTAATTGACCGCGATTCGGTCCTTCCCGATCGTCACCATGGTGTGCTCATAAGGATACCAATTGTCAACAGCCTGAACGGTATCAATGTCCCCTGCGAGCGAGACCGAGAAGCCCTCCTTTACGAGAGCCGCTGCCTGCCTTCGCTTTGCCGGCGTAATTAAGTTCAAGGCTCCGATCTGGTCGTCCTGGCCCCATCGTCCCCAGTTCGTAAGCTCCATCTTCCAGCGTTCGTATTCCGCCTCTGTGACAGTGCGGCTGGGGGGTGGCGTCGCGCTCTGGGAAGACAGCTTGCCCACTGCCAGCGCTCCAACCAGCAATACAAGCAGAAAAGTTCTCATTGTCCCTCCTGCCGGTGAACTCTACCTGGCCGGCAGGTCGTATACTAGCATTGCCCTAAGGTAGGAGACGAGAGGGCTTCGGAATTAGAAAGGATCCCGTGGTTCCCATCACATCGATTTCTGAATCCTGCTGGCAGGTCCCGCGGCGTGAATTTTTGAGGCAACTCGGGGGAGCGGCTGTCGCTGCGACTGCCCTTTCCGCGAGGCTCTCGGCCTTCAGCGGTCCACCGGAGCCACACTTGCCGAACAGGGCAGAACCTGGAGGAGAGGACCGTACCGGCGGCCCCCAGTTGAGTGGGGAAAGTTTCTGGAAGTTAGTCAAGGAGCAGTTCATCCTCCGCGACGGGCTCATCTTGATGAATTCCGCTAACCTGTGTCCCTCACCCGTCTCGGTCATGGAGACCGTCTTTGGCTACCTCCGGGACGAGGACCGAGACGCCTCGTTCCAGAACCGTGCGAAATACGATGAGCTGCGGGAATCGTCCCGAGCAAAGTTGGGCCAGCTCCTGGGTGCGTTGCCGGAGGAAATCGCCCTTGTGCGAAATACCAGTGAGGGCAACAACATCGTAGTGAATGCTCTGAACCTCGGGCCGGGCCAGGAGGTACTCTGCTGGGATCAGAACCATCCCACCAATAATGTGGCCTGGAGAGTGCGGGCCGCCCGCCATGGTTTCACACTCAGGTATGTGAGTTTGGACTGGCCTCCCAGAAGCGCCGACGAGATCCTTGAGGCGTTCCGCAAAGGCTTCACACCGCACACCAAGGTCCTCGCTTTCTCGGACGTATCCAACGTTAGCGGTGCCGCGCTTCCGGCGAAGGAGCTCTGCGCTATGGCGCATGAGCGTGGCGTCATCGCGCATATCGACGGGGCTCAGACGTTCGGCGTGAAGAAACTGAACCTTCATGAAATCGGGTGTGATTCCTATGCAGGTAGCGCGCACAAGTGGCTCGTGGGTCCCAAGGAAGCTGGGATCTTGTATGTGAGAAAGGAACGCATCCAGGATTACTGGCCCCTGGTGGTGGGAGCAGGCTGGGGAGCTGAGGTGGGTCCTCAGCCCAAGGGTGCTCGAAAATTCGAGAGTCTGGGCCAGCGCAATGACGCCACCCTGGCGGCGGTCGGTAAGGCGGTGGATTTCCACAACCTCATCGGGGAGGCCACCATCGAAGGCCGGGTTCGACAGCTTTGCACTGCCCTCAAGGAGGGTATCGCCAGGATTCCGAGAAGCAAGCTCTACACCTCACTGGATCCCACTCTCAGTTTGGGCGTGGTGATCTACAGTTTAGGAAGTGCTGTTGACCACGAGAAAGCTTATATGCGGCTATATGAACAGTATGGCGTTGGTGGGGCCTTCTTCCCCGGGAAGGAGCCGAAGCTTCGCCTCTGCCCTCATGTTTACAATACCATGCCCGAAGTCCAGAAAGTCCTGGCCGCGCTTCAAGATATTGCCACCCGGGGTTCCTGAGCTAGGTGAACCCCCCGAGCCCGCACCTGTACCTGAAGATGCTAATGCCTTCCGAATTTCGGCCTGCGTCGCTTCCTTGTCAAAGAGCTTGATGGCCTTGACCGAGCCGAACAACCGACTGCCACTCTGCTCAAAGAAGCGCGCGATGGCGACTGACGAAGCCCGACAGGACGAGGAGGAACGGGGTTAATTCCTCATGACCAGCTTCCACGTTTTCAGCAGCGCCCCCAGAACCTGGCCCTAGAACAGAGGTTTTACAGGCCGCCCATGCGGCGGATCTCGTTGAACTCCGCTTCGGTGAGCGGCGAGACGGCAATCGGGCGCATCAGCTTGAACAGCTTCATCTGGGCCAGCTTCCTATTGGCCTTGAGCTCGGCCAGCGGGACCGGCCGCGGCAGTTTTTCAACTGCTTTGACGTCTACTACCCAGTTCTTCTTGTCCTTAATCTCCGGATTCTGGTAGGCGTCGCTCAAGGCTTGCAGCGCGGCGACCACCTGTTTCTCCGGAGCGGTGTGGTAGCCCAGGATGCGGTCGCCGCGTTTGACCTGGCCCAGAAAGCTCTGCGCCGCCGTGCCAAACACCCCGTCCCACGTTTCGCTCTTGCGCCGCAGCAGCGCATCGAAGTGGTAGTCCTCCGGGTCGCTGAGAAACAGCCAGTCGGGCATCGTCGTACGCCTCGCGTGATTCTGAAATGGTCCTTACTATAAGGCAACCACTATAAGTCAGCCGGGCGCCGGCATGCTATACTTTGGCTGCTGCCCACGACACGCGCACTCGCTCCGGGAACAGGCCGGAAACAGGCGCAGAGAGCGGGATTCCGGCTTTCCATGCCTTTGACTAAGGTCGGCCGCTACCAGATCCAGGAAGAGCTGGGCCGGGGCGCAATGGGCGTCGTGTACCGTGGCTTCGACCCCACGATCGGCCGCCAGGTCGCGATCAAGACCATCTCGTTGGAGACGGGCGACCCGGAATTGTTGATGCGCTTCCGGCGTGAAGCCCAGGCGGCTGGCATCCTGTCGCATCCCAACATCGTCACCATCTACGATGCCGGCGAGGACCAGGGGCTGTTCTACATCGCCATGGAGCTGGTGGAGTGTAAAGTGACGTTTAAGATGAAAAACTTTTACGTTTGAAATGGAAAACCGGGGTCGGGCTGATTTTCCGGGTATTTTTGTGGATTTTTCGCAGGCGAACAAAAGGCGAATGTGAGGGGATTTTTCTGGCATTTTCAGGCTTCTTTTTTTGTGGGTGTTTCGGCCTCGGCCTGGGTGGCGAAGCCGCCGGAGCCGATCTGGTGGCTGACGCGGGTGGCGACCCAGTCGCCGTCGACACCGGGGCGGAAGCCGGAGAGCGTGAGGCGGGTCTCGGCGGCGAGGGTGGGGATGGCGGGCTTGAGCGTAAGGCTGAGAGTGGCGGCGCCGCGGTTGAGCGCCGCGAGCTTGGCCCGGGCGGCGGCCCGGGCCTCGGCGGCGTTGGGATAGGGATGGCGCAGGGTATAGACTGGCTCGCCGCCGCCGGCGCGCTCGGCCACCCGTCTGCCTGCCTTCACGTCGTCCCAGTGGGCCACGGCCGCCCCGTAGCTGCCGCGGTCGGCCAGCGTGACGCGGTGGTTGCTGGCCTGACCGCGCTCGATGGCTACTATGGCGCGCGGGGCGCCGCTGGCGCTTCGGGCCTCGCCGCGGAGCACGAACAGTAGCCGGCCCTCGGAGGGTTTCGCCACGGCGTCGTACTGCTCGGAGAGGCGGGTCAGCAGGTGCAGGTCGGACTCCTCGGTCTGATCGAGGTGCTCGATGGCAGCGCCCGCGAGCGTGTTGCCCACGCCCGGTTTGAGGCCGTGGTCGGCGGCGATGGCGGCGACCAGCCCGCCGATGGTGATCCGGTCCCAGGAGCGGGTCTTGTGCTGTTTGAGGCTGCCGCGCATGTCGGCGGCCTTGGCGCGGATGGTGAAGGTGTCGGGCGGCCCCGACATCTCGATCTCGTCGACGGTGAACAGACCCATATTCACGAGATCGGGATCCTCTTTGTAGCCGAAGGCGACGGCGAGCTCGACGCCCTTGCGGAGCGGCCCGATCTTGTTGTCGCGGTCGTCGAGTTGGATCTCGACGGCGTCGGACTCGTAGCCGGCCTCGTCGGTGACGCGCAAGCTCAACAGGCGGTCATCGATGGCGGCGGTGATGTCGGTGTTGGCGGCGCGGCGCGACGCGGCGCTGCCGTCGGCGGGCACGCTGCGGCGCTGGTATCTCGCCTAGCGCGAGCGCGGGGTGGCGGCGCTGATGGAGCGGCGTCGCGGGCGGCAACGCAAGGCCTACGGTTGGGAGGCGCGGGCCGTGGAGCTGTTCGGCTCGCCCACCCGCCCGGCAATGGCCATCGTCGCCTACTGGCTGCGCGGCGAGGGCTACCCCGACGCCACCGGTTCCCGCGTCCGGCGCTACCTCGAATCGCTACCCGAGGACGTGGCCGGCGAGAACTCGCCCCGGCGGGCCGGCTGGCACTACTACACCCAGAACATCGCCCCCTACGTCCGGCGGGACGCGAGCGTGCTGGATATCGGCATGATCTACCAGGGCGACGGGCACCGCACGAAAACCTTTGTGCGGCACCCGCGCAGCGGGAACCCCTACCGGCCCGAGCTCACCATCTGGATCGACGTCCGCGGCAACTATGTGACGGGCTTCGGGCTCAGCGACGCCGAGAGCGCGGTCTCGACGTTGTACAGTCTCTCCCGCGCCTTGACCGCCTATGACCATGTGCCGTGCGCGATCCACGTCGATCCGGGGAGCGGCTTCATCAACAAACTGCTGACGGACGAGTCGCTGGGCTGGCTGAGCCGGCTGGGCATCGACGTGATTACCGAGAAGCCGGGCAACGCCAAGGGCAAGGGGTTGGTCGAGGGCTGGTTCCGGTGGTTCGAGGAGCGGGTGGGGAAACGCTTCTCGTCCTATTGCGGGCGCTGCCGCACCGACGACGATATCCGGCGGCTGAAGAAGTCGATCCGCGAGGGAAGGATCAAGCTGCCCTCGCTGACAGAGTACGCCGCCGCCGTCGCGGACTATATCTACAACTACAACCACACGTATCAGCCGAACCTGGGTTGCGCGCCGGCCGAGCTGTGGGCGGAGCTGGAGCGCAGTCCGGTCGAGATCCCCGAGGCGGCGCTGCTGCGGCCCGTCGAGGAGAGGGTGGCCCGGCGCGGGGCGGTCGAGTTCCACAAACGCTTCTACCGCGCCCCGGAGCTTTTGCTGCTCGACAGCCGCAAGGTCGAGGTCGAATACGACCTCGCCGATGACGCGCGGGTCTGGATCAACTACAAAGGCCGGCGGGTGGCCGAAGCGGAGCTGGTCCAGCGCCGCGCCTGGGCCGCCAAGAGCCGTATCGAAGACTACCGGGCGAAGCGCGAGCGGGATCAGCGCAAGCGCCTGGCCAAAAAAGAGCGGGAGATCGCGGCGCAGGCCCGGCCCGTCATCGACGTTGAGGCCGTCGCCTTCGCCGCCGAGATCGCCCTGCCGGAGCTGCCCGAGCCGGCCGAAGACGAGCGCGGGTTTGTCGATTATCTCTAAGGAGGTGTCCTAGTGCGTCAAGAGAATCGGTACACGAAGGCCGACGCGGCCGAGGCGGCGCGGCAGATAGCGGACTGGCTCGGGACGCCCGGCAAGGGCCGCACCAAGGCGGCGCTGGCGCGAGCCGTCGGCATCTCGCCGGCGACGGTCTCGCAGATCCTCACAGGGCGGTATCCCTCCGACCCGTCGGCCCACATCGAGGCCATGACGGCGGCCGTCTCGCGCGAGGAGTCGCGCGAGCGCGAGCCAGCCGAGATCCCCTACACCGAGACCTCGATCGGGGCGACGGTGCGAGCCGTGATCCGGCGCGCGCACCAGGACCGCGACATGGGCTTCTTCGGCGGGCGCGTGGGCATTGGCAAGACGGTGGCGCTGCGCCGCTACGCGGCCGACCACGCCGGCACGGCGGTGCTGATCGAGGCCTACCCGGACGCCGGAGCGCCGGTGGTGCTGCGGCTGATCGCCCGCGCCATCGGCGCGATCGCCGCCCGACGCACCGTGGCCGACACGACCGCGGCGATCGTCGATTCCATGTCCGGCTCGGACCGCGTGATTCTGGTCGACGAGGCCGAGACCCTGACGCCGCAGGCGCTGGCGCACCTGCGCCGCATCAGCGACGCGGCGGCGGTGGGCGTGGTGCTGGTCGGCACGCCCGGCCTGCTCTCGCTGGTCTCCGATCCCGACGGCCGCTACGGCCAGATCCACTCTAGGATCGGCTGGTGGCCGCCGGTGGCGCAGTCGATCTCCGAGGATGACGCCGCCGCGCTGGCCGCCGCCTACCTGGGAGCGGCCCCCGGCGCCGACACCCAGGCCGCCCTGTGGTCGGCCTGCCAGGGCAGCGCCCGCGCGCTGCGCAACCTGCTGCGGCACGCCCGCCGCCGGCAGAGCAAGCACGGCGGCGAGTTGACCGCCGACGCCATCCGCCGCGTCGACCGCTACGCCATGGGCGGCCGTCGGCTGGCGGCCTAGAAGATGCCGCTCTCACGGGGCGCTCGGATGCTAGCGGAGGCTCGCGACCTGCTGCGGGGCGGACTGCGGTTCGGTGACGAGGCGCAGATCGAGGCGCACCGGTTCTGGGAAAAGGTGGAGGTCGCCAAGTCGCTGCTCCGGAGCGGCGTTAGCCCGATGGAGCTGTACTGGTGCGGGGACTGGGAAGTCGCGGACGCCGCGGTAGCGGACCTCCAGAACCCGGGAGGGGGCAAACATGCGTCGCAATAGCGATCTGGCGAAGATTCACATCGCCCGGCGATCCCTGGGGATGCCGGAGGAAGCCTACCGCGCGCTGCTGGCGCGCGAGACCCGCAAGCGCAGCGCCGCCGAGCTGGACGGCGCCGAGCGGGCCCGCGTAATCGCCCGTTTCCTCCGGCTCGGCTGGCGGCCGACGGTATCGGGACGGACGGCCCAGCGGCGCAAGATCGCAGCGCTGCTCCGCGCCGACGGCAAGCCGGCGGCCTACGGCCAGGCGATCGGACGGCGCATGTTCGGCCGGGCGCTGGCGCGCTGCGACGCCGCGCAGCTTCGGGCCGTCACCGCGGCGCTGGTGGCGGACCGGCGCCGGCGGGCGCCCCAGGAAGGCGCGGATGTCGCTTGACGACTGGGTCGCGGAGTGGGGCTGGGAGGGGGTCCAGAAGCTGGCGCGCCTGCTGGGCGGCCGCCGCATGTATGTCCCCCTGCACTGCGAGCATCCGGCCATCCGGGAGGCCCTGGGCGCGCGCGCGCCGGCCTTCCACCGGCGCTTCGGCGGCGACACCGTCGAGGTGCCGACGCTGGAAGCCGTGAGCCGCGCCGGCTGGCTCCGCGAAGCCTGCGGCCATGCCCTGGCGTTGCTCGAGGAGGGCCGCTCGGTCCGCTCCGTCGCGGCCGCGACCGGACTCCATCGCCGCACGGTCGGGCGCCTCCAACGCAGGCTAGGTCAATAGGGGGCGCACTGCGCCCCTTACGCCCGGCGGGTTCCGGCTATACCATTCCGGGGATATGATCGGTATAGGCGCTATCGCCCGCGTCGCGGGCGCGCTCATCGGGCAATACCAGGCCGGCAAGACGGCCCGGCAGGCCAGCGCCGGCCGGATCGCCGAGAAGAAAATCGACGTTGAGCTCGCGCGGCTCGACGCCACTGCCGCCCGCTACGCCCGCCAGTCGGCTCAGGACGCCGACTACGACATTCAGGTTTTGCGCAACCGCGAGCGGAGTTGGGCCGACGAGGTCCTGGTGGTCATTTTCACCGGGATTTTCGTCTTGCCTTTCGCCGACGCGCTTCAGGCGACCTGGAGCGGCCAGCGCCTCGGGCTGGCCGAGGCCGTCGCCGACGGCTGGCGGGCGCACGGTTACGACGGCGCCCCGTGGTGGTTCGAGTTCGCCATGGTGGGCATCTTGGTCTCGACCTTGGGACTGTTCCGCCTGTTCCGCCTCTGGACCGGAGGCGAGGGCGGCGCGCGGCGCAAACCAAAGGAGCAAGCATGAGTTCCGACATCCAGCGTGCACTCGGCCGCGTCGAGGGCAAGCTTGACGAGGTGTCGCGCGACGTGCGTTCCATCGACGGCAAGCTGGATCGCGTCGATGGGCGGCTGCGCGCGGTCGAGACCAAGACCGCCATCTCCTCTTCGGTGATCTCCGGCGTCGTGGCGACCGGCGTGTCGCTGATCGCGGCCAAGCTGCGCTCGCTCACCGGAGGCTAGATCGGCTGGCGCGGAATGCCAACGATCAAAGCCGCGTGCGGCGCGGCTACATCCAGGACCGGCTGCCGCTGGCCGAGGCCGCCCGGCAAGCGGGCGTGCCGCCGGCGACCGCCCGCGCCTGGAAGCGGCGCGCGCTGGGCGCGGGCGACGACTGGGACCGCGCGCGGGAAGCCGCGCGGGTCGCCGCAGGCGGCCTGGGATCGGTCACCGAGCGCGTCCTCGCCGACTTCGCCACCCTGTTCGCCTCGACCATGGCGGCGCTGAAGGTCGCGCCCGGCGATCCGGTCGAGACCGCCAAGGCGATGGCCACGCTGGCCGACGCCTACGCCAAGACCGTCCGCGCCGCCGGCGCCGCCGACCCCAAGCTGGCACGCCTCTCGATCGCGCTCGAGACCCTGGAGCGGCTGGGGCAATACATCCGCGAACACCACCCGGCCGCCGCCGCGGCGCTGCTCGAGGTCCTGGAGCCGTTCGGCTCGGCGATCGCGGCCGAGTGGAGCTAACCGATGGACCGCCTCACGCTACGACGGCTCAGCGCCAGCGAGTTCAGCCGCGAACTGGCGGCCTACGCCGAATCGCTGCGGCATGAGATCGAGATGTCGGTCGAGGGCTTCCCCTCCGACCGCTTCGCAGCGCGAAAGAGAAAGACGAGGGCCCAACGCGACCTGCGTTTCTTCGGCGCTACCTACCTTCCCCACTATCACGCCATCTGCTCCGAGTCTCTGGCGCATGCCTGGATCTATGAGCGCCTGCCCGATCAGATCGACCGCGCCGGCGGCTCCAAGACCGCCCTGGCCGCTCCGCGGGGCGAGGGCAAGTCCACCCTGGTCGGACTCGAACTCGTGTTGTGGTGTCTGGTCACCCAGCGCAAGCGCTACATCCTGATGATCAGCGACACGCACCGCCAAGCGGCCACTTTGCTGACCGCGGTCAAGGCCGAGATGGAATCGAATCCGCGCTTGCGAGCCGACTTCCCCGATGTGGCGGGAGAGGGCCGGCTCTGGCGGGAGGATGAGATCGTCACCAGAGACAACCGCAAGGTCCAAGCATTGGGAAGCGGACAACGGATGCGGGGATTGCGCCACGGACCCTGGCGCGTGGACCTGGTAGTGGGCGACGACCTGGAAAACGACCAGAACGCCGCCACCCCTGAGCAACGACTCAAGCTCAAGAAATGGTGGTCTCAAGTCGTTCGTTTCGTGGGCCCCCCGGACGGCGCTCTCGATGTCGTGGCGATCGGCACCAGAATCCATCATGACAGCCTGCTGACTCACTTGCTGGACTCTTCCCTATGGGAAGGCAAGACCTTCCGGGCCATCATGCGGTGGCCCGACCGCATGGACCTGTGGGACCAGTTCACCTCGCTCGCCACCTCCGAGGGCGAGCAAGCGGCGCGGGCGTATTGCGCGAGTCGTCAAGCGGAGATGGACGCCGGGGCCGAGCTCTGCTGGCCTGCGGCGCAACCCCTGGTCGAGTTGATGCTGGAGCGGGCGGAAAATCCTGTCAGCTTCGCAACCGAGAAACAGAACGACCCCTCGGCCGGACCGGAAGCGATCTTTGCCGGCCAGATTTCGTACTGGCAGGACCGTCCCGCCGACCTGATCGCCTTCGGCGCCGTCGATCCCTCGCTGGGCCGCGCCGGTGCGGGCCGCGACCCCTCCGCCATCCTGGTCGGCGGCATCGCCCGCTCCGGATCCGGGCGGCGGCCGCTCTACGTCCTGGAGGCCCTGATCCGCCGCCGGCCCCCCGACGCCATCATCCACGACGTCATCGAGCTGCAACGCCGCTATAAATGCGCCGTATGGAGCGTTGAAAACGTCCAATTCCAGGAGTACTTCCGCCAAGAACTGGTCGCCCAATCCTCCCAGGCCAGCGTCCCGGTCCCCGCCGTCGGCGTCACCCCGCACGTCGATAAGCGCCTGCGCATCGAGTCGCTCCAGCCGCACATGGCCAACGGGCTGATCCTGCTCCACCGCGAGCAGCGCGCCCTGATCGACCAGCTCGAGCACTACCCCCACGCCGCCCACGACGACGGCCCCGACGCGCTGCACATGCTCTGGGCGCTGGCCGTCTCGCGCGGCATGGCCGCTGGCATCGGGGGCATCCGGTCGCGTCCCCGCCCCGACCGCGTCCCCATCCATTGGGAGCAATACTGAGATGGCCGATAAACTCACCGGACCCGAGCTCGCCACCCGCCTCACCGACCCCCACCAGGTCGCCGCGCTGCTCCAGCGCTTCCCCAATCCCGACCCCGTCTTGCGCAAGCTGGGCCGCGACCAGCAAATCTATGAGGCCATCTCCTACGACCCCCACGTCATGGGCGAGCTGCGCTCGATCCGCGCCGGCTTGCTCGGCTTCGAGTGGCGCGTCGTAGCCGGCGGCGAGGGCCGCAAGGCCCGCCGTGCCACCGACCTGACCCGCGATCTGATGGCGCGGCCGCCCGACGCCGGAGCTGCCTGGCCCGATGTCGTGTGGACCATCGCGCAAGCGGTCTTCCACGGCTATTCGGTCCACGAGGTCCTCTGGGAGCGCGACGGACCTTACCTGCTGCCCGCCCGCGTCGTCGACCGCCCCCAGACCCGCTTCGTCTTCGCCTCGCGGGACAACGCCCTGCGGCTGCTCACCCGCCGCAACCCGGTCTGGGGCGAGGAGCTCCCCGACAGGCGCTTCCTCCTCGCCCGCCACATGCCCTCCTACGACAACCCCTACGGCGTCGCCGTCTTCTCGGCTTGCTTCTGGCCCTACGTCTTCAAGCACTCCGGGTTCCGCTACCTCGCCGCCTACGCCGAGAAGTTCGGCCTGCCCTGGGTCGTCGGCAAATACACCGACGGCGCCGTCAACCCCGACGAACTGCTCGAGCGCCTCCAGCGTCTCGTCCTCGACGCCACCGCCGTCGTGCCGATGGGCGCCGAAATCAAAATCGAGGACGGCGGCGCCGGAGCGCGCGGCGCCACGCCCCAGGAGCGCCTGATCGCGCTCGCCAACAGCGAGTTATCCAAGGCCCTCACCTCCCAGACTCTGGCCACCGAGATCCAGGGCCAGGGCTCGCGCGCCGCCTCGGAGACTCACCGCGGCCGCGAGCGGGCCGTCAACCAGTCCGACCGCGAGATCGTCAGCGCCACGTTGAACCGCCTTTATCGCTGGATTACCGATCTTAACCTGGGCCCCGACGTCCCCGCGCCGCGGCATGTGTTCTACGAGGAATCGGAGGCGCGGAAAGAGTGGGCCGGCCTGCTCGACACCGCCCGCCACTACCTGCCGATTGCCCGCAGCGAGGCCTACGAGCGCCTCGGACTGACGCCGCCCGCCGAGGGCGAGGAGCTGATCGAGGCGGCGCCAGCGCCCCCGCCCGCTGCCCGGCCCGAGGGAGCAGCGCGGTTCCGCGGTCCCGCGCCGGCCCAGTTCGCTGCGGGCGAGCCCAGCGATCCCTACGAGCGCGCCCTTGAAACCGCACTCGCCGACGCCGAGGACCCCGACGCGGTCGCGGTCATCAGCGAGGATCTGGCCCGGACGCTGCTCCGAGCCGCCGCCGCCGACCCCGAGATGCTGCTCGGACGCCTCGCCCAGCTCTACCCCCAAACCGACGCCTCTAAACTCCAGGACCTGCTCGCCCGCGCCCTGTTCGCCGCCGAGACCTGGGGCCGGTTGGGAGCCGACGCCGATGCCTGATCCGCATAAGGTCAACCTCGGCTACGCCATGAAGTTGGCTCCCGCCGAGGCCGTGGAGTACTTCCGCCGCAAGGACTTCCAGATCACCGGCGACTGGCGCGAACTTCAAGGCGCCGCCCACGCCAAGGCCTTCACCGTCTCCCGGATGGCCCGCTTCGACCTGCTCGCCGACACCCGCCGCAGCGTCGACCGCGCCCTGGCCGAGGGCATCTCCATCGAGAAGGCCGCCGCAGAGCTCGAAGCGAAACTCCGCCAGGCCGGCTGGTGGGGCAAGCAGACCCTCACCGACGACGAGGGCAACAAGCGGTCCGTGCTGCTGGGCACGCCCCACCGCGTCCGCACCATCTTGAGGACCAATCTCTCGACCGCCTACTCGGCCGGCCGCTACAAGCGCCAGAAGGAGACCATCGCCGCCCGCCCCTACTGGCAGTACATCGCCGTGCTGGACGGCTCTACCCGCTCGGCCCACCGCGCCCTCCACGGCCAGGTCTTCCGCGCCGACGATCCCGTCTGGAACACCATCTACCCGCCCAACGGCTTCCGCTGCCGCTGCCGCGTCCGCTCCCTGTCGGAGCGCCAGGTCAAGGCGCGCGGCCTCGAAATAGCGGGCGCCGCGGGCGGCTTCGTCCCCGATCCCGGCTGGGACCACAACCCCGGTCAACACGCCCTCTGGCGCAAGCCCGACGGGACCGCCAGGGCCACCCACGGTCAACCCACCTGGAAGGACTACGGACTGCCCGACGCCAGGAAGCTGTCCATGACGCCCGCGCCGCCGGAGCTGTCTCGCGCGGCCACGCCCCAGCAGGCCCGGCGGATCGTCGAAACCGCGCTGGGCTTGTCGGTCAAAACGCCGCGCCGCACCGTCAAGACCCCCGCCGAGGACGTTCTCCTTGAAGGAGAAAAGACCGCCCACCTCACCGCGAAGTTCGAGGAACACCGCGAGCGCTACGCCAACCGCATCTTGCCCACCCTCGCCGAGCCCAACGAGGTCTGGATGACCTACTACGACAATGGAGAGTACCGCAAGCGCTACCTCAAGGTCTTCAAGGGTAATCGTGGCGGGCTGTCGGTAGTCACCGAGACGCCCGACGGCCAGCTCCTCTATAACTTCATCCCGATGGGATATCGGAGCATTAATCGTAATCGGGAAGGTAGCTTGCTCTACAGGGGTAAATGAGATGAGGAGGGATTAGGCCAGGTCGCCGCGGGGGACGCCACCTAAAAAGCCATCGAACTATAGGACCCCGATCCAGTCCAACAGCCTCATCCACTATAATTAGCCACCATGCCCATCGATGTCAAGTACGACGACCGCGGAGTCCGTGAAGCGCTGCACCGCCTCGCTGCCGCCGGCAAGGACCTCACCCCCGCCATGCGCGACATCGCCCAAGCCCTCGAAGCCGCCCCCGAGGACTCCTTCCAAAGCGAGCAGGCCCCCGACGGCGATCCCTGGGCTGCCCTCTCCGAGCACACCAAGGCCCGCCGCGCCAAGAAGGGTAAGACCGGCAAGATCCTCCAGGTTGAAGGCCGCCTGGCCAACAGCATCACCAGCCGCTACGACGCCTTCTCCGCCGAGGCGGGCTCCAATCTGGACTACGCCGCCACCCATCAGTTCGGCGCCCGTAAGGGCGAGTTCGGCTCCACCGAGAGAGGCAGCCCCATCCCCTTCGGCGACGTCCCGGCCCGCCCTTTCCTCGGCCGCTCCGATGAGCTCGACGCGGAGATCCTTGACGCGGTCAACCGCTATTTTTTACACGCTTTCCGCCGGCGTTGAGTCCCGCTCGTTTTGTGATATTTTTCTGCTCGTTTTCTGATAGGAATCTGACCGGAAATTGACCAAAAAGTACCAGAATTTTTCATTTCAAACGTAATTTCCGCGTCCGCGCCAAACCACCACAAGGCCCTTTTTCCCAAACACTTGCCGCCTTTTCCGCCCCATAACCCCGTTTTCCATCTGCAACGGTACCCTACATGGAGGGGGAAACCCTGCAGCGCGTCATAGGCCGCAGCCCGGTGCCAGTGGAGCGGGCCATTCCCATTGTGGAGCAGGTAGGCGCGGCGCTGGACCACGCCCATTCCCGCCAGATCATCCATCGCGACATCAAGCCGGCCAACATCATGATCACGGGCAGCCACGTCAAAGTGATGGACTTCGGTGTCGCCAAGATCACCAACATGGGGATGACCCGCAGCGGCCAGGCACTGGGCACCCCGTCCTACATGTCGCCGGAGCTGGTGAAAGGCGCCGCCCTGGATGGACGCTCCGACATCTTCTCGCTCGGCGTGGTTCTCTACGAGATGTTCGCCTGGACCAAGCCCTTTGCCGGCGAAAACATTACCACCGTCATCTACCAGATCGTTGGGGAGCAACCGCAGGCGCCGACCGAGTTGAATCCCTCACTGCACCCAGGCTTAGACCGCGTGGTGCTGAAGGCGCTGGCCAAGGATCCGGCTGAGCGCTACCAGAACTGCGCTGAGCTGGTGGCAGACTTAAAAGGTCATGCCGAGGGGGCGCCAAGGCAGGACGCAGGGGCTAAGGCGGCCGTGCTTGCGCCCGCTGCCGCGGCCGGTGTACCTGCCGTCAAACGGACGCCCCCCCGCCGGCACGGCACGCAGCCTGGAGCAGCGCCACAGGTTAGCGGCGCCGCAGGGCTCCGGCAAAGAAAGGCCCTGCTGGCCGCGGGAGCGGCCGTCATGCTGCTGTTGGCGATCGTGGGCATCTGGCAGATGCGCCGCACTACCCCACCAGCGAGTAGTGAGCCGGTGAAGGAGGTGGCAGCACCACAGCTGCAATCGACGCCGGAGTCGCAATCGGTGCCAGAGCCGCAATCGGTGCCACCATCGGCGCCAGCGCCGCCACCGCCTCCCGCCACACGCCGTAGTCCAGGCGAGGCCAGCAGAACAACGCCTCCTCCTGCTCCGGCGGCCGTACGGGGGACTGGTCGCGTGGTGATCCTCACTCGGCCCAAAGGCGCAAAGGTCCGCGTGAATGGCGAGGCCACTGCATACCGCTCCCCGGTTGAACGGGCTACCCACAGGCAGGCACCGGATCACGGTCGAACGTTCCGGGTTCGCTCGCGAAACCCGGAATGTGGTGGTGCGCAAGGACCGGACGGCGCGGATCGCAGTCAGGCTGAAACGGATCGGCCGCTAGTGCTAGATGCCAGCGGGTTCAGACGCCCGTAGCATCCGGAGCAGGGCCGTATGATCCGGCAGAACCCAGTGCGCGCTCTCAAGATAGCTTCGGGGCAGCGTCGTCTCTAAAGCCACGCAATGGCATCCGGCTGCCAACGCCGCTGTGACCCCAGCCGGAGCATTCTCCACCACCAGCACCTGGGTCCCTTTCACTCCCAGTTCCTCGAGAGCTTTCAGGTAGGGGTCGGGAAAGGGCTTGCCGCGCTCCACCATCGTCCCGCTGATGACCAGCGGGAACCACTGCCCCAGACCTCTTCCGTCCGGGCCGGCGGGATACTGGTTCAGGCAGACATCGAGACTCTTCTGCGTGGCTGCGGATACAACAGCCAGGCGGTGACCCGCCTGGCTGAGCCAGGTCAATATCTCCGGCACTTCGGTAAAGACCCGGTGCTGGTAGATTTGGTAAAAGAGCTGGCGGCGGCGGCGCGCCAGCTCTTCGATACGCTCCGGAGAGAATGCCCACCCCTTAGCCTCGGCCAGGGATCGGATCACGTCCGGCGACCCCAGGCCTTCGCGCAGGTAAATGTCCATCCGCTCCACCGGCAGACCTTCCCCGGCCAGCACCTGGCGGTAGGCCTCGTAGTGAAAGGGCATGGAGTCAATCAGCACGCCGTCCAGGTCAAAAATGACGGCAGAAATACCCAAGCGATCCAGGAACGCGCTGCGCCCGGGAGAGGAAGGGACGGCCTCGTTTGACACGTTGCTGCGGCCTCCGCTAACATGTAACATGATACAGAGTTTTTCAGCCAATTCCGCCGCGGGCGGCGTAGCTCAGAGGTTAGAGCGAGGGTCTCATAATCCCTAGGTCGTGCGTTCGAGTCGCACCGCCGCCACCATCTTTCTCAATCAGTTGCGGCCAGTCGCCATTCTCCACCAATGCGCCGGTGCGAGTTCCGGGGAAAGTTTTTGATTCCTGCCTGCCTACACAAGCTCAGAAACCAATGGCCTGGCGGGGCTACCGGGAAGAAGTCCTCAGGGAGTCCTACTTCTGAGGAGCCATTTTTTTCGGCAGTACTAGTTCCGGGTGGTCTCCGGTGGGAGTTTCGTACTGCGTCAAAAATGTGTCTTTCGATCTATTGAGGCTCTGCTATCAGCTCCCTACAATACGATCATCCTAAGATTGAGGTACACGCACATGGTGAAGCCATTGGGGCTGGTAGACGACCGAGCGCAGCTATCCGTCGCTCGAGACAAGATTGACCAACTGCAGGTGGAACTCAATCGCCTGCCCGAGGTCCGGCAGGATCGTGTGCAGGCCTTACAGCAGGCCCTGAAAGAAGGCCGCTACCGGGTCAGTAACGAACAGATCGCCGAGGCGGTCTTTTCTGAATTTCTGGGGGTCCCGTTTCTTGAGCCAAGAAAACGGCCCATACTCCGCCCGCAAAGATTCCGGAAGCGAACAAAGGAAGGTGTGAAGGCAAACGTCTTGCACATGAAGCTCATTGGAGCCAACCCCGTGCCCACCTTCAGCTACGAGCCCTGAAGTGGCCCTGCCGCCTCTTTGACCGTTCAGGATCAATTCGGGAAGGGGCGTAGGTGCCCCCGAGAACAACCTACAGCCCGCATCAGCTTGCCCGTGGTCAGGCTGGCCCCCACCACGCTGAAGACTGGCTTCCCGTACGGCCCGGTGCTTTCCATGACCACGTCGGTGCAGCTATGGCTTCATCCCCCGGCTTGTCTGGGCTCAGCCACAAGTGGGACCGCAGTACGCCTGGCCGGATCAGGGTCGGGAGGCGGGCATTCCCGCTGCTCAACGCGTGCGCGAAGCTCCTGCCAGGTCTCCTTCGGGACCCGGCAGAAAATTTCCACGACCCGAGGGTCGAATTGTGTGCCGATGCACCGGCGAACCTCGCTCTGAACGGCGTCGAACCCCGGCGCCTTGCGGTAACGGCGGTCCGAGGTTATCGCGTCCAAGGTGTCGGCGAATGCAAAGATGCGGGCTCCCAGGGGAATCTGTTCCCTCGCTAGTCCATCCGGGTATCCGCTGCCGTCAAAAAAAAGCTCATGGTGGTGGCGGACAATGAATGCGGCCGACCTTAGAAACGAGACGCGGGTCAGAATCTGCTCGCCGGCCGCCGGGTGTTTTCGCATTTCCACCCATTCCTCCTCAGTGAGCTTCCCTGGTTTCAGCAGGATGGCGTCGGACACGGCAATCTTGCCGATGTCGTGTAACAGGGCGGCGTGCTCCAGTTGAGGCAGCAGGGCCGGGGGATAACCCAACAGGCGGGCCAAGTGCGTGGTGTAGGCACGGACGCGGGAGGAATGGGCATAGGTTTCGTGCTCGCGGGCGTCGAGCGCAGCTACCAATGCTTCCAGCGTGGCCTGGAAGTTTGCTTCGACGAAGCGTAGAGCTGCTTCCAGATCGCGGGTGCGACGCTGTATGCTGGCCTCAAGCGACCCTCGGTAGGCGCGGGCTTCGCGCTGAAGGATCAATCGCCTGTGGCTGCGGGTGACCGCCTCGGTCAAGTCCTGTAAGGTGAAGGGTTTCAGCAAGAAATCCGCAGCTTGCAAACGCAGGGCTGTGATCACCTGCTCGACCTCCGCTCGTCCGGTCATCAGGATGAAGGTCACGTCCCACTGCGACTGGTGGGCCATGGCCAGCAGATCCAGGCCGGTCGCGCCGGGCAGATACAGGTCGGAAACCACGATATCAAAATCGCCGCTCTCGATCGTTTCCAGCGCTCCCACCGCGTCCGCCGTCTGGGCCACCCGGGATGCCAAGGGCTCCAAGCTCTCCACTACGAAGGCGCGCACCGAGGGTTGGTCTTCAACCACTAGGATCTTCGGAAGTGGATTCGCAAACATTCGGCTCCTGACGACGAGTTTTCTTGTAGCCGAGGAAATCGCCTGCGGTAGCAGTCCCGTTCCTCCGCCGGGGGAAGAATCTCCTTCCACCTGCACATCGGCCTGGTCTTCGCTTTCTTTACCGCTTTCCAGGATGTGTCCTTTCATCTGACCAGATCCAAACCTTTAACCCGTTCTTCCACTTGGCTGTACGCGGTCAGAACCAGCACCGGAACAGTGGTATTCTTGGCGCGAACATGCTTTAACTTGACAATATCTCTAGACGATACTTTCATCCACCTCAGATGCCTCCACACACCACTCGACGAGAGCGCGACTGGATGACGGGTGAAAGGACGTTGGTGTTCGCGGTCATATCCCCTTCACTGGCTGCAGCAGCGCCGCAATCAACCTCCCTGCCGCCTCGCCATTGAGCGGCTTGGAGAAGAGATATCCCTGCCCATATTTACATCCCAGTGCCCTAATCTGTGCCAGTTGCTCCGCTGTTTCTATCCCTTCCGCGACTACATCCATGCCTAGATCACGGGCGAGTGTTATGATGGTCCGGACCACCGCTGGCTTTTCGACACCCGAGCGCGACCCGCTGACGAAGGAACGATCAATCTTTATCACATCGATCGGAAGCCGGTGCAGATAACTCAAGGATGAATAGCCCGTACCAAAATCATCCATGGACGACTGAATCCCCAAGGCTTTCAGTTGTCGAAGCGTGGTGATCACGGATTCGATATCTTCCATGATCATACTTTCCGTGATCTCCAGCTTCAAACTTCGCCCGTCCAGGGAGAACTCTTGCAGAATTTGGGTGATCTGGTCAACGAGGTCGCGTTGCGAAAGTTGTTTGCCGGAAAGATTGACGTTCACAGGCACGTCGGCGCCAAATTGGGCCTGCCAGGCACGCACCTGACGGCACGCCTCCTCGAGTACCCAGCGGCCGATGGGAATGATCAATCGGGTTTCTTCTGCAAGCGGGATGAACTCTGCCGGTGGGACAAGACCACGCTCCGGATGCTCCCAACGCAGAAGAGCCTCCAGTCCGAGCACTTCAACGGTTTCTAGCAAGACAATGGGCTGGTAGTGAAGCCGGAACTCCTTCTGTTCGAGGGCGCGTCGCAGGTCGTGGTCCATCTGTAAAAGGGCTACCGCACGCTTGTGCATAGCCGTGTCAAACATCGAGTAACAGGCTTTGCCAAGCGCCTTGGCACGATACATGGCCGTGTCCGCGTCGCGCAGCAGATCCTCCGGCTGGGTATAACCTGTGGAACTCAGGGCGATTCCGATGCTCGACGTGGTAAAGACCTCATGCCCGTCAACCTGGAAAGAGATCCTCAGCTCCTTGTGGATACGCTCGGCAACGCGGGTGGCATCGGTCTCGTCTTTGATGTCCTCGAGGAACATTGTGAACTCGTCTCCCCCCAGACGGGCAACCGTATCCTCTTGGGAGCGCAGGCACTTCTTCAGCCTTCGAGCCACCGCCCGAAGCAATTCATCTCCGACATTGTGCCCCAGGCTGTCGTTGACCAGCTTGAAGCGATCCAGGTCCAGAAAGAGCACGGCGAAAAGGTAATCCGGATGTCGACTCCGGCGCTTCAGCGCACGCCCGAGGCGGTCGAGTAACAAAGCGCGATTGGCAAGGCCCGTCAGCGAGTCGGAGAACGCCCTTTGAACTAATTGCTCCTCGGCCCGTTTCCGCTCGGTGACTTCCACCTTCAGCTGTTCTCCCAAGTCGCGCAGTTGCCCGATCCCTGCGCCAATTAACACTGCCATGACCTGCCCAGGCCCGCTTCCTTGCCGGAATACCGCGTCCCAGCCTTCCAGCCCGACAAGGTTGAATAGAAGCGTGTTCAGCGGGAGGGTGAGAAAAGCGACAATCAAGCCGCCCCGTAATCCCCAGAGCCATGCCAGTGCAATCACTGGGGCTGTGGCCAGCGCGGCCGTCCCTGGACCATTCAGTTGGTACTATGGGAAAAACGCGAGCACATAGGCACTCACAGCAGTTAGGCTGAAGAGCACCCGCCGGAGCCGAGATTGGGGGTCGAAGAACACGGTCATGTCCCCGCAATGCATCGGGAGCATGGGCGCCGACCCACGCTTCCAAGACCCGCTGTGCCACTTCGCATGTTCAGCAGGCCAGGCCCCCGGCAGTTGGAGGTTGGGTAAAAAGGTTTGGACCGGAAGTATCGCTCTCGCCATTCCGGGGGCACATTCATGAAACCGACATTGACTGCGGTATCGAGCGAGAACATCCTGACTTCCTTATCCTGACCGAGCAGCCTGGCAGCTTGATTGGAGGCGTGCCCATACGCAACAGAATAGGCTCACCACCCCCAAAGCCACCAATCGTGCCTTTCGAGTTGGCGCAACTTGGCATAAATCTCCTTCGTGCCAGGTACGGGTTCCTGTCTACCGGACTGTGGGACCCCTTTGCTTGTCTGCTCCTGCTGCTGACTCCCGCCCATTTTCCCTTCGGCCCCGACTTGGTTCCTAGCAGGTGAGAATCCTTTTGCCAACGGCTTGGCAGTCAAACGGATACCGAAGTTGACGGCCCCAGAGGGCGGTCTGATTTAGGAATGGTTTCCCGATTTGGTAGGCCCGTTCGGCCAAGGCGAGGCTGTGCTTCGCCTTCTGCGGGATACCGTCGAGTTCCTGCGCCCGAGGCTCGGAGCGAAAGCACGACGGCCAGGCGCAAACCAGTTTAAGTACGCTGTTGAGTACGAGCCTGACAGGTCATGTGGTGGCGGTGCTGCCTAAACGGCTCGTTGGTGGTAGAGGCGACGCGGGTCGTGGAGATGAACCAGGAGCGGCAGACGCTGGTGATCCGTGGAGTTGTCCGGCCCGGAGACATCGCTCCCGACAACTCCGTTCTGTCCACCGCAATCAGCCATCTGGAAGTAGACCTGCGGGGGAAGGGCGTGATCAGCGACGGCGTGCGTCGTCCGAACCGCGTCGCGCGGTTTCTGTTGCGGGCGTTGGGGTTCTAGCAGGATGCTGAAAAAGTCCCTGGGCGACCTCTTACGAACAAAATATAATGAGTATAATTGTTCTCATTATGCGAGGACACGATCTGCACCAAGACGCGATGTTCAGCTACCTGAGCCCCGAGCAACGGGTGCCCCAGGATCATCCGTTGCGGCCGATACGCCGCATGACCGACCAAGCACTGCAACGGCTTTCGCCGCGGTTCGAGCGGATGTATGCTGACATCGGTCGCCCCTCGATCGCCCCGGAGAAGCTGCTGCGGGCCTTGCTGCTGCAGGTGCTCTACACCATCCGCAGCGAACGGATGCTGCTGGAGCAACTCGATTACAACCTCCTGTTCCGGTGGTTTGTGGGACTGAACATGGATGACGCGGTGTGGGTGCCGACGGTGTTCAGCAAGAACCGGGACCGGCTGCTGGAGGGGGCCGTTGCCGAGGCATTCTTTGACGAGGTGTTGCGCGAGGCGGGCGAGCAGGAGTTGCTGTCGGAGGAGCACTTCACGGTGGACGGGACGCTGCTGGAGGCGTGGGCGAGCCAGAAGAGCTTTCAGAGGAAGGACGCGCCGGAGGGGCCGCCGCCGGAGGATCCGGGCAATCCCACGGTGGACTTCCACAAAGAGAAGCGGACCAACGAAACGCACCAGTCGACGACAGACCCGGACGCTCGGCTGGCCCGGAAGGGCAAAGGCAAGGAGGCCAAGCTGAGCTACGCCGGGCACGTGCTGATGGAGAACCGCAACGGGCTGGTGGTGAATGTGCGGCTGACCCAGGCCACCGGCACCGCCGAGCGGGAAGCGGCCGTGGAGATGGTGGACGACATTCCGGGCCCGAAGCAGGTGACGGTGGGTGCCGACAAGAACTACGACGCCGAAGCGATGGTGCAGCAGTTGCGGGAACGGAAGGCCACGCCGCACGTGGCGCAGAACCAGGAACGGCGGCGCAGTGCCATCGACAGCCGGACCACACGGCACCCGGGTTACCAGATCAGCCAGAGAGCGCGGAAGAAGGTGGAAGAGAGTTTCGGATGGATGAAGACGGTCGGGTTGCTGCGGAAGCTGCGGCATCGGGGCCTGGAGCGCGTCGGCTGGATCTTCACCTTTACGGCTGCCGCCTTCAACCTGGTCCGGATTCGCAACTTGGTGATCGGGGCCGTCCCGCCGCGGGTAGTGGGCCCAGGGGCCGCCTGAGGAGGAGTGTGTCCAAAGGACGAAAAAGGGCTGGGAAAGGCAAAAGACAAGGCCCCAAAGAGCCAATAGCGAGGTTCACTACGAACCGAACGGCTCAAAGAAAATTCCCACAGGATAAACGCTACTGAATTTTTTGGCCCTTTTTCAGCACCCTGCTAGAGGGACGGCCATGAGGTTGAAAAGCTGGATTTGCCTGCTCGGATTGCTTGTGCTTTTGCCGGCGAATCCGATGCCGGCGCTGGAGTCCAACGCCAAGGGTGTTCACATAAAGGATATCGCAACCCTGGAAGGCGTGCGTGACAACCCACTGGTGGGTTACGGGCTCGTGGTGGGCCTGAACGGGATGAATTTCAAGACGCCCGGATCAACGTCTGCTACCAGGAGTTTCGGTGTCATGTGATTATTGCGATCTTTTCAGCTCGATCTCCACATATCAATGGTCCATCTCTCTAGGATCGCGCTATTGCCCCTCGCGCAGTGCCTGGACCGTCACCTTCCACCTGCGTTCGTTACTTGACGCCCTCCAAGCCGTTAAGGCAATGTCGTCGATCACCTCGGGCTCCAGGTACAGCTGGTTTACATAGTCGAGGGAGATGATGATAGCCTGCGCCACCAAGTACTGGTACGCCCCGTTCATCCCATACATCCACGCCCTTTTCGGAAATCCCCAGAAAAACCAGCCAGTTCTTTTTCCCTCTGACGCGCAGTTGGATCACACGACCACAGCCACCCCGAGTGCATTGAAGCAGGACTTGATGGACCTCTGCCTTCCGAAGCAAATGCAACTGGACTCCCGGTCTGGCTTCGATCAGGAGCCTGCGATTTTCCATCTGCCGTAAGACCTGGTGGTAGAGATCGACAGCCATTTCTCGGTCGAATTCACGCTTTGTGCTGTTCTTAACAAGCTCAATCCCACCAGCCCGTGTGTCCACCGGACCCAAGAGCAAAAACACGAGAATTAGCAACCGCCACATGTCAATTAGGTAATCGGCAGAACGTAACAAGCCTTGATTTTCCCCACCAGGGCCGACAGCTTCATGGGCGGGTTGAGTGTTGTTTTTCCTGTTTAGCAGAGGCCGATATCCCTGAAAATGGGGGTTCATTGTGATGCCTACGGACCCACCGCCCACCGCGACGAACCCTTCGCCGGGACCACCCTGGACACTCAGACGCCGACTTAAGCTGTTTCCTGCCAGAGAAGATTCTTATGCCTAGCGGATAGCTGAAGGGTTCGACTCAAAGCTGGGCACAGGCAGGCGAAAAACATTCTCGGCAGTTGCGAGAAGCATTCTCACCTGCCTTTTCTTAGTAGGGAGGACAAGGTCAAAAGCTGGACCGCAGCAACGAAGAGGGGCGGTCCGTTGCTCGGAGCAGCTTGCGGCCTGCCGCCCCGGGAAGGTGTTGTCGCAGAGGGGGTACTCAGAGCCGTTTGCCGTTGCACTGGTTGCAGATCACCGTGCGGCATTGCGGGGCGCCCTTCGGGTATTTGGTGCCACAATAACTGCACCAAAAGCCCTTTCCGTCCCGTTCCAGCTTCAAAGGGCCCGGGCAGGTCCCCGTGTCGGGATGATTTTCGCGGCAGTGGCACCATCCGCTGGCTACCGGCATAGATTCCTGTCTCCCAAGGGAAAGCCGGGCGTCCTACCAGGGCTCGTCGGCCGAGGGCCCATAGATGGAAGGCACCTTGGCGCCCACCAGACGCAGGTAAACACTGAACTGGCCGCGATGGTGGATCTGGTCGTGCAGAAACGTCCAGAGTAGCTCGCCAGTGGCAACGTCGGCCATCTTGCCTTTCGCCACCCAGAACTTGATCGGCCGGGAAAACAGCCTCTCACCGGCCCGCTTCACTTTCTTTACCAGAACGCTGTGCCGTTTCTTGTACTCGCGAACGATGGCGTCTTTGGTCGGGGGCGGCTTCTGCTCGGCGAACGCGATTTGCCCTCTTAGGCAGCCCTTCACGAATTGCTCCTCTTCGTTGACGATGGTCCACATCAATTCCTGCGCTGTCTTGGATTTTTCGTGCGGCC
This sequence comes from Terriglobia bacterium, assembly GCA_965218055.1. Taxonomy (GTDB): domain Bacteria; phylum Acidobacteriota; class Terriglobia; order JAJPHL01; family JAPKYU01; genus CBDBKE01. Next base: position 1,685,945 of record CBDCKA010000002.1, on the reverse strand, counting down.
GGTAGTTCAACCGGTCTGGCGGGTAGTTGCCGAAGACCCGCAAAGTGGTCTGGAACTCGCGATTCCAGGTCCGCAGGAAACTCTGAAGTTGTGGCATGTTTGTTGACCCTCCAGCGCTACGCTTCTGGACCCATAAAGTCTACTCCGATCCGCGCCCGCCCGAGGCCGGCTCCACGGAAAGCGGGGACGAGCAGAAGCGGCGGGCTGCCTGGACCAGGACGTGCGCGCAGCCTATCACGGAATTCAGGTCCACCCACTCGACCGCCTCGTGCGCGCCGGCGCCTGCCGGGCCGTAGTTGACGGTGGGGACGCCGGCGGCGGCGAACAGGGCCGCGTCCATCCAGTATGCAACTCCTGCTTCTTGAGGCAGCTGCCCGGTCACTAGTTGCGCCGCCTGGCGCACGCAGCGGGCAATCGGCGCGTCGTGGTCGCACATGAGCGGAGCGCGGTTCAGCAGGCACTGGATTTCGGCTTCCTCGCCGGCCCGGTGCACCACCTCTTGCAATTCGCGCATCACCTGCTCGGTGGTCTCGCCGGGCAGCGTGCGCCGTTCCACCCGCAAATGGCACTCCGGTGCGTAGGTGGAAAGGCCCGTCCCGCCTTGGATGAGCGCACAATGCTGCGAGGCTGGCCCCACCATAGGATGCACGCGCTGCCGCAGCTCCTGCTGATCAAACTGCTCCAGGGCAGTGACGATGCGTCCCATTTTGCCAATGGCGCTGACTCCGAGGTCCCAGCGGCTGCCATGCGCTGCCTGGCCGGTGGTCACGAGTTCCGCCCAGACAAAGCCCTTGTGCGCCAGAATCAGCCGGCCCTCACTGGGCTCGGTGAGGATGCAGGCATCGGCCCGGTGGCGCTTCAGAAAATCCTGGGTTCCGAGACTCGCGTACTCCTCGTCGGCCACCAGCGCGACCATCACTCGCCCGGGTACCTGGCCGGGCAGAGGCTCCTGCGCCAGCGCGGCGGCCGCTGCCATGACGGCGGCGGCGCTGCCTTTCATGTCGTAGCTGCCACGGCCATAGACCCGGTTGCCCTCCAGGCGCGGTTCAAATGGGGGAATCCTCATGCCGGCCGTGGCCACCGTATCCAGGTGCGCGCACAAGACCAGCACTGGTCCCGCTCCTTCGCCGACTTCGGCCACGGCATTAGGCCGCCCCGGCGCTGCCTCCTCTAGCCAGCTACGCAGCCCGCGGGCTGCAAGCCACTGGGAGGCGAACGCCGCGATGGCAGCCTCTCCGTGTCGTTCCTCCGGCGCCAGGGTCGGGTTCACCGAGGGAATACGGATGAGCTGTCGAAGCAGCTCCAGAGTGACAGCTCGGGAAAGCGCGTCCGTTGGCATGGCGTCTTACGTTCCAGCGCTGTTTAGGTTCCACTGGCAGCCCGCTTAGCTTCTTCCGGACCAAATATACACGTCGTAATATACCCGGTGTAGCTGGGCTGGCAAAGCGACGCCAGCGCCCAGATGCTTCAAGTTATAATCAGACTTTGAGCGAGCGGCCGGCCGTCGAGCAATGAAGACCAACATCATCACCATCCCGGTTCAAAAAGTGCAGGGCGTTACCTCCTGCGCCGAGCAGGATCTGCTCGCCGTCGAAGAGCCGCTGCAACTGCGGCTGAGCTTCCAGCTCCAGGGGACGCGGCAGAGCAAAGACCTCTCCATCACCATGCGCACCCCCGGCCACGACGTTGAACTGGCAGCCGGCTTCCTTTTCACAGAGGGTATTCTCCAGGGCCCCGACCAGATCGTCGCCATCCAGGGCGGCGGGCCCGGCAGGAATGCCAGGCAGAACCGCAACACCGTGACTGTCCGCCTGAAGCGAGGAGTAAAGCTCGATTGGGAGCGGCTGGAACGCCACTTCTATCTCAGCTCCAGTTGCGGGGTCTGCGGGAAAGCCTCGATCGAGGCGCTGCAGACCATCGGCTGCCCCAGCCTGCCCTCGGGCAAGCCAATCATTGATTCCTCGGTGATCCACCGCTTGCCCCAGACGTTGCGCAAGTCCCAGGCCGTCTTTGAGCGCACCGGCGGCCTGCACGCCGCCGCTCTGTTTAGCTCCGCGGGAAAGCTGCTGAGTGTGCGAGAGGATGTGGGACGGCACAATGCCCTGGACAAGTTGATCGGCGCTGAATTCCTGAAGAATCGCTTGCCTCTTTCCGATACGCTGGTCCTGTTGAGTGGACGCGGCAGCTTTGAGCTGGTGCAAAAGGCATTGATGGCCGGGATTCCCGTGCTGGCCGCTGTAGGCGCGCCTTCGAGCCTTGCCGTCGAGCTTGCCTTAAGGTTCCAAATGACGCTGGCGGGGTTCGTGCGCAACGACCGGTTCAATATCTATTCGGGCGCTTGGCGCATCAAGGGAGTCTAAGACGCGCCGCAATCAGAGCGGTTCGCAATACTGGTCGCCGGCGCAGGCCCGGCAGAGCGCCCGCCCGTCGCGCAGGATTTCACGGCCGAAGTTAATGCCTTCGCCACATTCGGCGCACAGGACGCGCGGCGCGCGATATCCCGGGCGTTCTTCTACGGGAAGGCTTGCGCGGACCCACTGCCAGGTAAATAGTTCCTCGTCAGAAAATTCCCGATAGGCGCGCCGCAAAGCTTCTTCCTTCTCCAGCCTCGGGAAGATCTCCCGTGCGCGTTCATTGGCGCTTTCCCGGGCGGCCACGCGGATCGCACGCTCGGTCCGCAGGTCCAGAAAGGTGGCCGCCATCTTGCCCAGGTCCTTGAACTTCAGGGTGCGGTTGCCGAGCCGGCAGCCGGTGATCAGCCCGACTGCGTCGGGCAGGCAGCGGTCAACCTCGACAAACGCAATCAGTGACCTGCGCGTCTGCTGCGGCTCCTTAATGCCCAGCTCCTTTAGCGCAACCATGGTCATGCGGATGCCCTGGATGATTCCGGAACGGGCGTCCCCGTCTTTGGCTGCCGCCCGTGTGTACTCTTCCAGGCTCTTCATTTCGCCCTCATCTCCAGTTCCCGTTGCACTTCCTCCCAATCCTCAGTCGTATTGATATTCTTGAACATCCGCTGGGAAAAACCAACCCGCAGCAGTTCGTCAGTCGCCAGAGCTTGCACCCGCAGCCGACCAAGCCGGGCCGCGATTCCCGAAGGTTCCGCCTCCAGACTCTGTCGCACAACGGCAAGACAACCGCGGTGGTAGGCGGCGCAGAGCGGCTGCCACCCGTCAGCCGTTCGCGGAACCACGGCCTGCGCTTCGGATGCCAGAGCCCGCTCGACCAGGAATTGCACGAAACGGCCTTCGAGGAATGGCAAGTCACAGGCTAGGAAGATGTTCCATTCGTGGGGTGAGCTTTCCAGTCCCGTCGAGAGCGCCTCGAGCGGTCCTCGGCCAGTACGCCGGTCCGGAAGAACCGGGATGCCAAAATCACCGTATCGGGCGGGAGGACCCAGCAGGGTAATTTGCGCCGCGTGTGGACGAAGCAACTCCACCGCACGCAGAAACAGCGGCCGTCCCTGGAACGGAAGCAGAGCTTTGTCTTGCCCCATGCGCTGGCTCTGGCCGCCTACCAGCACAAATCCGCCAACCGAGAAAGCTCCCCGTGTCACTCTGTGGCACCCCGCCGACAGGATAGCGCACGACCTTTTCCAACCATCGGTGTTGGTGAGCGCTCATTGAACGACATAAAAGCCACGCTATCCGATAAGCACGCTAGGGTCTACCCATCCTGCCACGGCCTGGCCCTGGCCCGGTGGGAACTGGGAGTCAGTGGGTGATCAACGCCAGGAGGTTGGTCCGAGCGGCGGCCGCGGTTTTCTTGGAAGAGGAGACCACCAGGACGGTGTCGTCGCCGGCAATGGTTCCCACAATCCCCGGCCAGTTTTCCTGGTCCAGAGCCAGCGCCAGCGGCGGGGCGTTGCCCGGGCCGGTGCGCAGCACCAGCAGGTTCTGCGCCTGGCGCACGTCGCGCAGCAGTCCTCCGGCGATGCGCCGCAGGTGGCGCGTGGCAACCGAGTCGGGGCGGACGTCGTTTCCGCGTTCCGAGGAGGAGGGTAAGACAGCGGCCGGATGCCGAGAAGCTAGCGGCCCCACTTCCTTGTAGCCGCCGGCGGTCTTGGCTAACCCTAATTCGTGAACGTCCCGCGACAGGGTCACCTGGGTAGTGCGGATTCCCAGGTGGTGCAACTTGTCGGCCAATTCTTCCTGCGTGTGAATCGACCCGGACCGCACCAGCTTCAGGATCTGTTCCTGCCGGTAATGCTTGTTCATCGGGTGCCAGGATCTCCCGCTACCGACTGCCTACCGCCTGCCGCCTTTCACCTTCTCCCTTTTCCAGGAGGCCAGGCGCCGGCGGGCCTGGCCGAGGGCCTGGGCCACTGCCCGCGGGCCCGTTCCACCGGGCACCTCTCGGCGCGTGATGCCTCGTGCGTTTTTTAGCAGTGGCAGCACGTCTTTGCCGAAGGCGGGGTGAAACTTTCGCAGCTCGCTCAGCCCCCAACGCTCGGCGGGACGGCCCCGCCGCAAGCCGGCGCGCACGATGCGGCCCACCGTCTCGTGTGCCTGTCGAAAGGGAACGCCCTGCTTGGACAGGTACTCGGCCAGGTCGGTGGCGCAGGACCAGCCGCCGACGGCGGCAGCCTTCATTGCTGCCGGGCGCGGGGTGACGGTGGCTACCACCGTCGCCGCCATCTCCAGCGCGCCCCGCAACTGCTCGGCGGTATCGAACACAGGTTCCTTGTCTTCTTGCAGGTCGCGGTTGTAGCTGAGCGGCAGCCCTTTCAGCACCGTCGCCAAGGCCACCAGGTGGCCCAGCACGCGGCCGCTTTTGCCACGGATCAATTCCAGCGAATCGGGATTCTTCTTCTGGGGCATCAGGCTGCTGCCGCTCGTGACTTCTTCGGCCAGCTCCAAGAACCCAAACTCCTCGCTGGAATACAGGATCCAGTCTTCGGCCAGCCGGCTCAGGTGCAGTAGCACGCAGGAGGCGGCGAAGAGAAACTCCAGCAGGAAATCGCGGTCCGAAGCCGCGTCCAGGCTGTTGGCAGTGAGGGCGGCGAAGCCGAGTTCGCGAGCCAACGCCTGGCGGTCCACCGGCAGGCCGCTGCCGGCCAGAGCGCCGCTGCCGAGCGGCATTACGTTGGCAGATTCGTAGCAGCGCTCCAGGCGTCGCCGGTCGCGGGCCAGCATCTCGAAATAGGCCAGCAGGTAGTGGGACCACAGCACCGGTTGCGCGCGGCGAAGGTGCGTGTAGCCGGGCAGGACCAGATCCGGCGCGCGTTCGGCTTGTTCCAGCAGAGCCTCCAGAAGGTGGTCGAGCGCCGTGAGCGTGGCCCGGAGTTCCGCCTTCAGCCAGATGCGTAAGTCCAGCGACACCTGTTCGTTGCGGCTGCGGCCAGTGTGCAGCCGGTCGGCCAGCTCGGCCCCGGCGCGCTCAGCCATCAGGCGAATCACCAGCGTATGCACGTCCTCGTCGTTAGCCTCTTCGAAGAAGTTCGGATTGCCGCGGGCCTCGGTGGCCAGGCTGTCCAGCGCCGCCGCAACGCGCGCGGCCTCTTTGGCAGAATAAATGCCCAGACGCTGGAGCGCGCGTGCCCAGGCCCGAGTGCCCTCCAGATCGGCAAACAACAGCCTGCGATCGAACGACAGCGAGCGCGAGAAGTCCTCAAACTGCTGAGCCTGATCAGCTCGCAGCCGCGTCCGGTCGAATCGTCCACCCCAGAGTTTCATGCCCCATCCTTCGAGAGCGTCAGCTTCCAGTCCTCAGATGCGTTCCGGCTTTTATTTTCGGCCGCCTGCCCGGGCCCGCAGCGCCGCCTGTACGCGCAGAGGCAACCCAAGGAGCCGGATGAAGCCTTCGGCATCCTTCTGGTTGTAGCTCTCGCCCATGGTGAAGCTGGCGATTTCGGCTGAGTAGAGCGAATTAGGCGAGCGGCGGGCGAGCACCTGGAGGTTGCCCCGGTAAAGTTCCAGCGTGACCTCGCCCGTCACCACCTGCTGGGTGGAGTCCACAAATGCATCCAGGGCTTCCCGCAGGGGAGTAAACCAGAGCCCGTTGTAGACCATCTGGCCGTAGTCGAGCGCCACGTGCTGCTTGTAGGCCAGGGTGGCGCGGTCCAGGCACAGGGCCTCGAGCTCGGCGTGCGCGGTGTAGAGGATGGTGCCGCCTGGCGTTTCATACAGGCCGCGCGACTTCATGCCCACAACCCGGTTCTCGACCAGGTCCACGCGCCCGACGCCGTGCCGGCCCCCGAGTTGGTTGAGTTTCTCCAATAGCTCCACCGGGTCCAGCTCGTGGCCGTCGAGGGAAACGGGACTGCCCCGCTCAAAACCGAGAGTGACGCGGCCGGGCTCGTCGGGCGAGGTGCGGGGCGAGTTACTCAGCACCCAGACGTCGTCTGGGGCGGGGCTGGCTGGATCTTCCAGAAGCCCGCCTTCGTGACTCATGTGCCAGATGTTACGGTCGCGGCTGAAGATTTTCTCCGCCGAAACGGACACCGGGACGTTGTGTCGCCGGGCGTACTCCAGCGCGTCCTCCCGCGAACGGATGTCCCACTCCCGCCAGGGGGCGATCACCCGCAGGTGCGGAGCCAGTGCCTGGTAAGCCAGCTCGAAGCGCACCTGGTCGTTGCCCTTGCCGGTGCAACCATGTGCGACTGCGTCGGCGCCCTCGGCCAGGGCCGTCTCCACCTGGTGCTTGGCCAGCAACGGCCGGCCGATCGAAGTACCCAGCAGGTATTTGCCTTCGTAGACAGCGCCGGTCCGCACCAATTTCCACAGGTAGTCGCGTACGAATTCCTGGCGCAGGTCCTTGATGTGAACCTTGCTAGCTCCTGTGGCCAGCGCTTTCTCGCGGACCCCCTCCAGTTCCTCGCCCTGACCCAGGTCGCCGGCGATCGCAATCACCTCGCAGCCATAGTTCTCCTTCAGCCAGGGGATGATGACGGAAGTATCCAATCCACCGGAGTAGGCCAGCACCACTTTGTTCGGTTTCATAGGAATCATCTCGGTTGTTGGCCCACGCTCTGCCGAGCGCTACCGGGCCAGAAACATCAGCAGGATGGCTTTGGCCATATGCAGACGGTTTTCCGCTTGGTCGAACACCACCGAACGTGGCGATTCGATGACTTCTTCCGACACCTCCTCGCCGCGGTGGGCAGGCAGGCAGTGCATGAAGACGGCATCGGGCCGGGCGTGGGCAAACAGCTCGGGGGTGACGCGGTACGGCGCGAAGACACGGGCGCGCTCCTCAGCCTCGTCCTCGAAGCCCATGCTGGCCCAAACGTCGCTGTAGACGGCGTGGGCACCCTCCACGGCTTGTTCGGCGACGTGCCCAACCTCCAATCGCGCGCCGGTGCCCGAAGCCAGCTCCTGTGCCCGGTCCACAATGTCGGGGTGCGGCGGGTAGGTCCCCGGAGTGGCCACGCGGAGCTGGGCACCGGCCAGCGCCCCGCACAGCAGCAGCGAATGCGCCACGTTGTTGCCGTCCCCGACGAATGCCAGGCGCGCCTGGCTCAGGTCGCCGAAAATCTCCTGCATGGTGAAGTAGTCGGTGAGCGACTGGCAGGGGTGGAACACCTCGCTCAGGCCGTTGATGATCGGCACCGAGGAGAAGCGGGCGAACTCCTCCACTGTGGAGTGGGAGAAGGTGCGCAGGGCCACGGCATCCACCCAACGGGCCAGGTTGCGCGCCACGTCACAAACCGGCTCACGGTCGGGGATGCGCTGTTGCCCCGTGTCCATGAATACACTCTTGCCGCCCAGCATCTTCATGCCCAGCTCGAAGGTGAAGCGGGTGCGTAGAGAGCGCTTCTCAAAGATCACTGCCAGCGACCGCCCTTCCAGTGCGCCGGCGTAGCGGCGCGGCTCGGCCTTGACCGCGGCGGTCAGCCGGAACAGCTCGGCGACGCCCTCCGGGCCCAGGTCGTCGTCGCGGATCAGGTGGGCCGGAACAGGCGCCAGAACCGACAGAGGCGCGGGAGCCGGGGCAGCGGGAGCGGGATCTTGTCGCACGGCCTGTTTCTCCAAATGAATAATTATACGCCGACGTGAATAATTACACAACGGGCTTTCTTCGTCAAGTCCCAAGCTAGGGAAGCCGGCTCGGCTCTTCGAAGGCAGGCAGAAGGGTATACAGGTTGCACAAGGGTATACTGGTTATGGGTTCCCTCCGCCGCGGAGCCATCATGGCCACCATTTCCCTGGAACAGGAGACCAACACCTGGGAAGCGCAGGCCGCTCGCTTCCATGAAGCCGCGCAGCGGCTCAAGCTGGACGACGGCATGGTCAAGTTCCTGCAGTATCCCAACCGCGAAATTATCGTCCACATCCCGGTGCAAATGGACGATGGGCGGCTGGAGGTGTTCACCGGCTACCGGGTGCAGCACTCCATTGCCCGTGGCCCGGCCAAAGGCGGCATTCGGTATGCGCCCGATATCACGCTGGATGAGATGCGCGCGCTGGCGTCCTGGATGACCTGGAAGTGCGCGGTCGCCAACATTCCCTTCGGTGGCGCCAAGGGCGGCGTGGTGTGCGATCCGCGCCTGCTCTCCCGCGGGGAACTGGAGCGAATGACCCGGCGGTACACGGCCGAGTTGCTCGACTATATGGGCCCGGAGCGCGACGTTCCTGCCCCGGACGTGAACACCGACGAGCAGGTGATGGCCTGGATCATGGATACCTACTCGATGCACGTGCGCCACACGGTGACTGCGGTGGTCACCGGCAAGCCGCTCGACCTAGGCGGCTCCCGAGGACGGCTCCAGGCCACCGGTCGTGGCTGCATGATTGTCTGCAACGAAGCCTTGCAGAAGCTGGGCATAGACCGGCAGAACGCCCGCGTCATCATCCAGGGCTTCGGCAATGTCGGGGGGCAGGCGGCCCGCGCGATGTACCGGGCCGGGTACAAGATTATCGGCATCGCCGAGCAGGGCGCGGCAGTTTATAACCCCCACGGCCTGGACATTCCGGCTCTGGCCCGCCATCGCACCGAACAGGGAACGCTCGCCGGTTTCCCCGAGGCCGAGGAAGCGGACCCCCGCGCGCTGCTCACCTACGAGTGCGACGTGCTGCTGCCGGCGGCCGTCGAGAACCAGATCACTTCCCACAACGCCGACCAATTGCGCGCACGCGTCCTCATTGAGGGCGCCAACGGGCCCACCACCCCCCTGGCGGACGAAATCCTGCGGGGGAAGGGCGTCTTTGTGGTGCCCGACATTTTGGCCAACACCGGCGGCGTCACCGTTTCCTACTTCGAATGGGTGCAGGACCGCCAGGGCTACTTCTGGACCGAGAAGATGGTGGGCGAGCGGCTGGAGCACATCATGCGCAGCGCGTTCCACGACGTGGACGGCTACGCGGAACGGCATCAGGTGAGCATGCGCATTGCCGCCTACATGCTGGCGATTCACCGCGTGGCCTTCGCAGTGAATTTGCGGGGCATCTACGCCTGATTTGGGCCTGAGTTTAAAATCGGAGCCTGAGTTGTAAATTGGGTACGGCGTAGGCGCACAGGCTCGCGCGGCGTTGACACCCAACCGCCCTCTATCTAGAATAGGAACCGTTGAGGACCTACGGCGCAAGCCGGAACGCGGACAACGGCACAGGGTTGGGTGCCGGGAGCATTCGTGCCGACAGCGAACACCTCGTCTCGTAGCCGAGCTAAGAACCAGAAGAAGATTCGGATCGTCATTGCCGACGACCATGCCATGTTGCGTGACGGCCTGAGGAAAATCCTCAGCCTGCTGGAACGGGATCTGGAGGTTGTCGGAGAAGCCCAAGACGGGCAGCAAACCGTCGAGCTGGTCAAGGAACTGCAACCCGACATCCTGTTACTGGATCTGAAGATGCCCGTCATGAGCGGGTTGACGGCCCTGGAACAAATCCACGACCGGGTGAAAAACACTCGGGTCATTGTGCTCACCGCCTCCGAACCTGAGGAGGAAGCGGTGCAGGCCGTAAGGCTGGGAACGGCGGGCGTGGTGGGGAAACAGGAAGGCACCGAGTTGCTGCTCAAGAGCATCCGCAAGGTGGCCAGCGGGGAAATCTGGCTGGACAGCCGCTTGACAGCGGCCGTCATGCGTAAATTTTCCGGGCCGGCCCCGCCGCCCCGCGAACAGGTCAAATCCCTGCTCAGCGGGCGCGAGCGCGAAATTGTCATCCTAGTCTGCCAGGGCTTCCGCAACAAGGAAATCGCCGAGAAAATGTTCATCAGCGAGCAGACCGTCAAAAACCACCTGCACAACATCTTCGACAAGCTCGGGGTTTCCGACCGGCTGGAATTGGCCCTGTACGCCATCCACAAAAAGCTGAACGAGCCCTAAGTCTAGTACCGTTTCACCTTTGCGTCGCGGCATCCCAAGTCGATCACAACTGGACGCATAGGCTCGGGCACGGAGAGCTTATGAGTTCCGGCGTAGCACGCGAGAAGAACTGGCGCCTCTGGTACGATGACCAGTGCGAGGTCTGTCAGGCCGGCGTGGCGTGGTTGCGTTGGCTCAATCGACGGCAACGTTGTGGTGTGGTTGCAATCCCTCTTTCCAGCGTTTTGGCGGGCGATCCGGACGCCGCACCACCGGACGTCCCGGTGGAGGACCTTTTGCGCCACCTCCACGTGGCGGCGCCCAGCGGACAGGTCTCCGTGGGAGCCCCGGCCGTTGCCACGCTCGCGCGCTTGTTCCCTCTAACGTGGTTTGTCGGATGGCTGGCGAGCGTTCCCGGGGTCTCCGCGGTTGCGGGATGGTTCTACCGATGGGTAGCGGCCAACAGATACAGCTTGAGCCGTTGCCGCGGCGGTGTATGCAGGAGCGTTGATCAAAATCTCGTCCGACAGGAGGCGCCGTGGAGAGCGTTTCAGATCTGCCGCCTCTTGGGATGGGGCATCGTCGCCCCTCTCAGTGCACTCCTCTACATCCGTCGTTTAGGATTCCAATTGGTCAGCTGGTGGCGTACTCGCAACCGTGTGGTGACGCTGCTTGGCGGTCGACTCTCGATCTACTTTCTCCGGGGCGGAATCAGTTGGACGGTTTCCCTACTGTTCGGCGAGCTGTTCACCATGATTCGCTATCGCTCGCTCCTGGTTGATCCGGGAGGAACACGCATGCGGAGCTGCGTGGCACGCCATCTCGAGGAAGTAAAGCACGAAATCAGATACGTGGTGGCAACACACGCCCACGAAGAACACGGCGGAAACCTCGAGCTGGCCGCCGGCGCCACCGGGGCACGCGTCCGGGCCCATCCACGCGCTATCCCGATGTTGCTTGCGCCTCCGCGGATCCCCTTTATGCGGAGGCTGGTGATTGGGCAACCCCGCGCAGTTCTCTCACCCATCGAACCTCTGGCAGAGAGGCTAGTCCTGGGTCAAGACGATTGCGATCTCGTTCAGGTCATTGAGACACCAGGCCACTGCGACGAACACGTCAGCTTCTACATCCCCCACGAAAAATTGCTGCTGGCCGGTGATGCGTTCATGGGCACGCACTTCTCGAGCCCCAACGACGGCGTTGACCACCACGGCTGGATTGTGGCCCTGGAACGGTTGTTGCAACTGGAGATCGAGGTCATGATCGAGGCACATGGACATGTGCACACTCTCCGCGAAGATGTCCTGCTCGAGCTGGAGCGAGCCGGGCTCTCCTCGCTCGCCTCACGCCGGGATCCGAAGGAACTTCTGCGGCAGAAACTCGATTTCCTCCGGTGGGTGAGTGAGTAGATCGCGCTCGGCGAACGCGAGCGCCTTCCACGACAATGGATTCAGGCGACCGTCTTCCCTTGGACCCAGCGCTGGTCGTACGAATCGGCAATCGGCGATGCGCTTGCCGCTCTCCTCAGCAGCCGGGCGTTCGGCCGGCACAAGGTCGTGCGGAGCTTCCACCCGCCGTCCGATGAGCGAGACGGACTTCCCACTATCTACGAGCTTCGGTGGTCTGGCCGGCCGCAGCGCTAAGTTGCGGTGGCCGATGAATCGTGATCCCCCGGTGGGTTCACCCAGGTCTTTTGGCCCGTGGTGAGAGATCGTGGGATCAGGTTTCCACCCGTAGAAGCGCCAGGAAAGCTTCCTGGGGAATGTCCACGCGGCCCACGCGTTTCATCCGCCGCTTGCCTTCCTTCTGCTTCTCGAGCAGCTTCCGTTTGCGAGTGACGTCGCCCCCGTAACACTTGGCCAGCACGTTCTTCCTCAGTGCCCGCACCGTTTCCCGGGCGATGACCCGGTTGCCGATGGCAGCTTGCAAGTTGACCTCGAATGCCTGACGAGGGATCAACTCCTTCATCTTTTCCACCAGGGCCTTGCCGCGAGCGTAGGCGCGGTCGCGGTGCACGACGGTGGAAAGCGCGTCCACCGACTCGCCCGCCACCAGGATGTCCAGCTTCACCAGCGAGGCCTCGCGGTAGCCGGAGAGGTGGTAGTCCAGCGAGGCGTAGCCACGGGAAACCGTTTTCAACCGGTCGTAGAAATCCAGCACGATCTCGTTCAGCGGCAGTTCGTAGGTCAGCAGGACGCGACCCGGCGCCAAGTACTCGAAGCCCTTCTGCCCGCCCCGCTTGTCCTCCACCAACTTGAGAATGTTTCCCAGGTACTCGTCGGGAGTGATGATGGTGGCGGTGAGGATAGGCTCTTCCATCCGGGCAATCTCTTGTGGCGGGGGCAGCCGGCTGGGGTTGTCCATCTCGCGGACCTCGCCCGAGTGGGCGGTGACGCGGTAGCGAACGCCGGGAGCGGTGCTGATCAGATTCAGGTGGAACTCCCGCTCCAGCCGCTCCTGCACGATTTCCATATGCAACAGGCCCAGGAACCCGCACCGAAAGCCGAAACCGAGAGCCTTAGAACTCTCCGGCTCAAAGAAAAACGAGGAATCATTCAGTCGCAGCTTGTCCAGAGCATCGCGCAACGGCTCCTGGTGGTCGGCATCCACCGGGTAGAGCCCGGCGAAAACCATGGGTTTCACTTCCTCGAAGCCAGGCAGAGGCGCTGTGGCCGGCCGACTGTCTTCGGTGATGGTGTCGCCAATTTTGGTGTCTGCCACCCGTTTGATGTTGGCCATCAGGAAACCCACCTCGCCCGCCCCGAGTTGAGAAACCGAGGCGGGCTTGGGCGTCCGCACCCCCAATTCCTCGACGGTAAACACCTCCCCGTTCGACCACAGCCGGATGCGCTGGCCGCGGCGCAGCGTCCCTTCCATAACTCGGGCCAACACCACCGCGCCGCGGTAGGGGTCGAACCAAGAGTCGAAAATCAGGGCACGGAGCGGGTCTTGCGGATCCCCCCGGGGAGCAGGCACGCGGGCCACCACCGCTTCCAGCACCTCCTCGATCCCGCCGCCTTGCTTGGCGCTGACCAGCAGGGTCTCGTGGCCAGCCAGCCCAATCAGGTGCTCCATCTGCGCGCGCACGTGTTCGGGCTCGGCCGAGGGCAGGTCAATCTTGTTGATGAGGGGAATGATCTCCAGATTGTTCTCCAGCGCCAGGTAGGTATTGGCCAGCGTCTGCGCTTCGACCCCTTGCGTGGCATCCACCACCAGCAGCGCCCCTTCGCAGGCGGCCAAGCTGCGCGAGACCTCGTAGGTAAAGTCCACGTGCCCCGGCGTGTCAATCAGGTTGAGCTGGTAGATCTGCCCGTCGCGGGCCCGGTAGTTCAGACGAACGGTATGGGCCTTGATGGTGATGCCGCGCTCGCGTTCCAAATCCATGCTGTCCAGCACCTGCTCGGACATCTCGCGCGGGCTCAGGGCCCCGGTCCACTCCAGCAGCCGGTCGGCGAGCGTAGATTTACCGTGGTCAATGTGGGCGACGATCGAAAAATTGCGGATTAACTCGCGCTGCATTCGAGCTAGAGGGATTCCTGAGGAACAACTGGCAGGCGGGCCAATAGGAACACCCGATTGAACCTAGCAGAGAGGTTGCGCAGTTGTCAATTACGCCTGGTTTCATTAGAATGACCTTCCGAAACCTGCCCGCCAATGCCGCGGGGGCCCCATGCCGGACATCAGCAAGCGCCTGGAAAAAGCCGAGAAGTACCTCCAGAAGAACCGGCTCAACGCGGCTATCGAAGAGTACCTGGCCGCCTGGAAAGAGGATCCCGCCAACGACACGGTCGCAGAAATCGTGGGCGACCTCTACGTGCGGCAAAACCAAACCGAACGGGCGCTGGAGTGTTACGGGTACCTGTTCGACAAGCACACGGAGCGAAACGACGGCTCGAAGGCCATTCTTGTGTTCCGCAAGATGGCCAAGCTGGGCGAGAAGGATCCGGCTCGGATGCTGACCCTGGCCCGGTTCCAGGAAAAGCAGAGGCCCGAGGAAGCACAAGAGAGCTACCGGGGTGCCGCGCAGACCTTCCTGGAGCGCGGCGCGCAGGACCAAGCGCTGGAGGCGCTGCGCGGTCTGGCGGCGCTCGACGACCGCAACCCCGACGTGCATCTCCAGCTGGGCGAGGTCGCCAAGAGCCTGGGGCGGAAGGAGGTGGCCGCCGGCTCGCTGGTGCGGGCCGCCGAACTGCGCCGCGCCAGCCAGGCCGGCGAGGACGGCGACAATCAAGTCCTTGCACTACTGGAACAGGCCCACGCCCTGGCCCCCAGCGACGGGCATGTGGCCACGGCGCTGGCAACGGCACTGTTTGAGTCCGGCAGCCCAGGACGAGTCGCTCAACTGTTAGAACCGCTGGCCTCCCAAGGTCTCCCCGAAGTCAACCTGTTGCTGGCACAGGCGCACCTGGCCACGGGGAACCTGAATCGCGCCGAGGAACTGTTGTGGGGCATCGCTGCCGGTTTTCCAGACGCCTACCAGTACCTGCAGCGGGTAACGGAGGGCTACCTGCGCCGGCGGAACACTGAGGAAGCCACCAATCTTCTGCGCAAATTGAAGAAGTCCATGTTTGCTGCCAGCAAGGACCGCGACTTTATCGCCTTCCTGGATGGGCTGCAGCAGAAGCGCCTAGCCGGCATCGAGGTGCTCGAGTTTCTGGCGGAACTGTACAATGAGCTGAACTACGACTCCCAGTTGAGCAGTACGTCGGCCCAACTCTTTGACCTGTACGTGGATGCCGAAGAGTACGCCAAGGCCGCTAGCGCCTTGGACCGCATCGTGGACGTGAACCCCTACGATGCCCAGAACAGCGAGCGCCTCCAGCGGCTGAGCGGAAAGGTGGACGCGCAGCGCCACGAAGCAATTGCCCTCCGCTTCCAGCAGACCGACACTGCGACCCCGATGGCTGCGGCTGAAGCGAAGGCGGAACAGGGCGGGCAGAGTGGCGGGGGTGAAGCGGAAAGCGATGTCCTGGAAGACCTGATCTTGCAAGCCGAGATTTTCGCGCAGTACGGGTTGAAGCATCGCGCCGTCGAGCGCCTGGAGCGGATCGCCCGGCTGTTCCCCGGCGAGGAGCAACGCAACGAGAAGCTGCGTTCCCTGTACGCATCGGCGCAATTTTCACCCCAAACGGCGGCGCCAGCGGCGGCGCGCGCCGAGGCGGGTGCCGCTCGAGCGGCAGAGTCGGCGGCGGAAGAAACGATGGCCGACATCACCCGCGTCGCCGAAATCACGCGCAATATCTACCGGGAGGGTACCGTCAAGAGCGTCATGTCTACGGCCGCCAACGAAATCGGGAAAACCTGGCGGGTCAGCCGCTGTGTCGTGGGCTTGTGCACGCCCGGCAAACCCCCTTCGGCCGTGCTGGAATACTGTGCCTCAGGCGTGCCCCAATCGGAGGTGCTTTCCATCGTGAATCTGGTCACCACCCTGGTGCAGCTCACCCCCGACGGAAACCCACTGTCGGTGGACGACGCGGCTGCTTCCGACAAGCTCTCCAAGCTTGCCCCGGTCGTTCAGTCCCTGCAGATCAAGTCGCTGCTGGCGCTGCCCCTGATGGAGACCGACCAGCCCGTCGGCATTCTTGTGTTCGAGCAATGCGACCGGATGCGGCACTGGGGGTCCCACGATGTCGTGATCCTCAAAACGCTCGTGGACCAGACCACGATCGCCATCTCCCATGTCAAACTGCGCAGCCTGATGAAGACACTAGCGGTGGCCGACGAGCATTCCGGGATGCTCAACCGCGGCTCCTACCTGAATTGCGTGCTGTCGGAATGCAGCCGGGCTCAAAAGCAGAACACTGCGCTGACGGTTCTGCTGCTACAGTTTGGGAGCGAGTCGCAGGCGACGCCCGAGGTGGAGGAGGCCGTCGTGCAGCAGTACGTTCAGGAGGCAGCACAGGTGGTCATGGGGCACCTGCGCCAGAACGGCATCGCCATCCGCTACGACACTACGACCCTGGCCCTGGTTCTGCCCGACACCAAGGGCAAAGACACGTTCTTCGTGGTGGACAAGATGCGCAAGATGGTAGGAGGGGTCAAGATGGCCGGCGGAAACGGCCTGCCAATGACCGCCGGTATCGCCGAAGCCTTCCTGGAAGGCAACATCGACCCGGTGGATAGTGTCACTGAATTGATCAACCGCCTGGAGCAGGCCCTGGAGGCGGCCCTGAGGGAGGGCGGCGACACCGCCAAGCTGCTGAAGCCGCCGCTGGAATCGTCCACCGCAGCCTGACAGCAGGTGTCATGTTAAGGGGCTAGATGCTTGACCTAACACCTACCACCTGACACCTGTGACCCCCTCCAAGAGTACCTAGTCATGGAAGTGCATAAGGTAGGTGTGGTGGGCTGCGGGCTGATGGGCTCTGGCATTGCTCAGGTCTGCGCCGCGGCCGGCTTCCCCACCACCGGCGTCGAAATCTCCCAGGAATTGTGCGAGCGGGGCCTGCGCGGCATCGAGAAGAATCTTGCCCGCCAGGTGGAGAAGGGGACGCTGGCGCCGGAACAACGCGACGCAATTCGCAGCCGGCTGCGTGGCTCCACCGAGCTGGCTGCCCTGGCCGACTCCGACCTGATCATCGAAGCCGTCACCGAAAACGTTCAGGCCAAGCTCGAGACCTTCCGGCAGTTGGACGGCATCGTGAAGCGCCAGGCCATTTTGGCCAGCAACACCTCCTCGCTCTCAATCACCGAGCTGATGACCGCTACCTCCCGGCCGGAGCGCTTCCTGGGCCTGCACTTCTTCAACCCGGTCCCCCTGATGAAGCTGGTCGAGGTGGTTCGCACCATTGCCACTGAGCCGGCCGCGCTGGAAACGGTGGTGGCTTTTGCCGAGCGCCTGGGGAAAACGGTGGTGCGTGTGCCGGACCGCGCCGGCTTCATTGTCAACCGGCTGCTGATCCCCTACCTGCTGGAGGCCGTCCGCGCCTTGGAAGAAGGCCTGGCGAGTGTCACCGACATTGACACCGCGATGAAGCTGGGCTGCGGCCACCCCATGGGCCCACTGACCCTGTTGGATTTTGTCGGCCTCGACACCGCCTACTACATCTCGCAGATCATGTACGAGGAGTTCCGCGAAAAGCGCTTTGCCGCCCCCGGCCTGCTCAGGCGCATGGTGCTGGCCGGCTGGCTGGGGCGGAAGTCGGGTCGCGGCTTCTACGACTACTCCGACCCGGCAGCCCCGCGCTCCCTGGAACTGCTGCGTTGAGCGCCTCCTGAAGGAATCAACGTAGGCCCGCTTGCCGGCGCGTGCGGCTCCGCAGTTCCAATCATGCCCAGCCTCGACCGTCAGGGAGCGGTGCTTTCACATTCCCTGATTTCCCAAGACTAACGCCAAGCGGAAACCCAGCGCCCAAGCTAGTCCAGGTCAATGTCTCGGGGCGGGGGCGGTCCCGGTGGCTCTTCCTTGGCTTTCTCCAGGGCTTCCTCGAACCGGCGCTCGAGCAACTTGCCCCGATCGCGCTCGGCTTCGACAGATTTGCGGAACTGCTCTTCGCGCCGGCTCTCCTCTTGCCGCAAGTTGTGGGCGGCCTGGGCCAGATCGGAGACCTGGCGGGGCTTCTGGGGTGGCTCGTGGGAAACCACCGCGCGGAGTTCGGGATCAACCCGCAGGCAGGCCCCGCAGCAAGGGCAGGTGAGGTCGAATGTTCTCAGCTTAACCCCCTCGGCTTAACCCTCTCAGCTTTAACTCCCTCAGCTTAATCAAGGTTTCCCGGAAGCCGTGCCCGCTGGTCCTCGGGCCGGAGCGGAGCAGGCTGCCTTCAGTGCCAGCACGGTGTTGGTGTGAATCAGGACCGTGTCGGCCACGCGGCGGGCGTAGCCGCCGGCCAGAGTGCCCATGACAGGTATTCCTCTGCGGCGGGAGGTTGCTAAAACGAGTTCGTCCCGCCGCTGGAGACCCGGAACGGTTAATCCCAGCCCCCCGAGTTGGTCCTCTTCATAGGGGTCGGCGCCGGCCAGGTAGCAGATCAGGTCGGGGGTGAACGATGCCAGCGCCTGCTCCAGCCCACCCTTCAGCAGAACCAGGTATTCCTCGTCGCCGATGCCGTCGGGCAAGTTAATGTCCAGGGTGCTGGGAGGCTTGGGCGTCGGATAGTTGTTCTCCTGATGCATGGAGAAGGTGAAAACGTCGGGATCGCCGGCAAAGATGGCAGCTGTTCCGTTGCCCTGATGAACATCGCAGTCCACGATCAGCGCCCGCTGGAGCCGCCCGTCTTTTTGCAGGCGGCGCACGGCAATAGCGACGTCGTTGATGGCGCAGAAGCCTTCGCCATAGCCCGCGAAGGCGTGATGGAAGCCGCCGCAGAGGTTCATGGCCGCGCCCTGCTCCAGCGCCTGACGGCAGGCCAGGATCGAGCCGCCGGCCGAGCGCCAGAAGGCGTGTACTAACTGCTCGGAGTAGGGCACTTCCAGGCGCATGATTTCCGCATAGCTGAGCGTGCCGGTGCGCAGCTTCCTCACCCAGTCCTGGGTGTGGACCAGCAGTACGTCCTCATCATCAGCCTCCGGCGGTGCCAGAAAATCGCTGGGCTCCGCGAGATTCTCGGCAAGCAGGCGTTCGTAGATGAGGCGGTACTTTTGGGCTGGGAAGACGTGCGCGCCCAGGTTGAGCTGGTAGGCTTCCGAATACACAATTCCGAACGGTAACATAATTACCCTTTTGCGCTGATTGTAGCGCTGATTTTAGCAGGGAACCTTGTTCAGCCAGCTAGGTTCAGCAAGCTAGGTTCAGAAATCTGGTAATCTGTGGTGGACGGCGGCTGCGGCGCCTCCGGGGAAAGCATGGAGCCTGGTCTGCCAGCTCTGTTTGCCATTAGGCCCTCCGGTCCCCCCCGCCCGGCCGCCAAACCCTGGATTGACTATCGTTTTGCGCCCAAGGTAGTCTTGGGGTATCCTGCAACGGGGCTGCAGGCCCTGGAGGGCGGGGTCTTCATGGCATTCGGTCTGGGCTTCAACAAGACAAAGATAATCGAGACGGCGCAGAAGTACGTCCAGAAGGGGAAGGTTCCGGCTGCCATCGAGGAATACAAGAAGGTTCTAGCGAAGGAGCCGCGCAACCTCGACATCCTGACCATCGTCGCCGGCCTGTACGAGAGTGCTGGCGACAAGGAACAGGCCTTGAAGTGCTTATACAAATTGGGCCAGGCCAACGTGCAGGCCGGCTTTGCCCGAAATGCGATCGCATTCTACCGCCGCATCGCCCGGGTGGACCCCGGGGCCATTGATGCCATGCTCCAGCTGGCGGAGTTGTACACACTTCAGGGGCAACTGACCGACGCCAAGGGGCAATACCAGAAAGCCAGCGACTACTTCTCCCAACGCAATCAAGCCGGCAAGTGCGTGGAGGTCATGGAGAAGATTCTGCTTCTGGATCCAGAAAACGTGGCCAGCAAGCAGCGCCTGGCCCAGATGTACGAAGAGGTCAACCGGCGGGACGATGCAGCTGGCATGTATCTGTCAGCCGCACAGGGGTTGGCCGAGGTTGGAAATCGGCCCGATGCCGAGGGCCTCCTCCAACGGGTGCGCGGCCTGGGCCTGTCCACCCCCGAGGTGCTGTTTCTGGAGGCGCGGATCCAGTTGGAGGACGACCGCCCCGCAGATGCCATCGCTACCCTGGCGCAAGTTCCCGAAGAGAGCCTCGACAGAGAGGCACTGAACCTTCTGTTCCAGGCCTGCACCTCGGTGGGAGACAGCGAGCGCGCTGCCACCGTGGCCCGGCGGTTGCTACAGGAGCACGCGGACACCGCTGGGTTGACCCAGGTCTGTGACCGCCTGGTGGAGGCCGGGCAGCACGCCGAGGCGCTGGAGAACTACCGGCAACTCAGCGACGGCCTCATTGCCCAGGGGGAAACCGCGGTCCTGGTCGAAGGCCTGAAAAAAATCATCCGCGCGCTGCCCTCCAGCGTCGAAGCGTTGAGCCTGCTGCGGAACGTCTACCAGCAAACCGAACAGACCTCCGAGATCTCCGAGGTGAATGAACAGCTGGCGCACGCCTATGTCAATCAAGAGGAGTTTGCGCAGGCCCGCGAGCTGTTCGAGGAACTGGCCCGCCTGGAGCCAGAAAATCCGCACCACCGGCAGAACCTGGAACAGATGGACGCCAAGCTGGGCCGGGCACCAACGGCCCCCGCGCCCTCGCCAGAGGCGGGTTTCGCAGAACACGTGATGGATGAGCCGGCGGTGGTGGAGCAGCCTCTCACCGAAGGGGAACAGGAGGCGTTGAACACCGCGGTCAACGAGAGCGACCTCTACCTGACGTATCGCCAGGTGGACAAGGCGATTCAGCCGCTGGAAGCGATTCTGGGGCGCATGCCCCGGAATGCGACGTTGAACGAGCGACTGCTGGACCTGTATGAGCGCGCTGAAGAGTACGGGAAGGCGGCGCAGCGCTGTGAGGTGCTGACCGAGGTCTACATGCTGGCCGGGGACACGGAGCAGGCCACTGGTTATAGCGAGAAGCAGGCGAAGTTCCAGCAGCGGGCCGGCGGCGCGGCCCAGACTCCAGAGGCGCCGTTGGTCACCCCGGAGGTTCCCGAATTCCCGGTGACCCCGCCCGTCGGCGTGGAGAACGCAGCTGGGGTGCGGGAAGTGGACTTGTCGAACTGGGAACAGATGATGGCGCCTCCCCCAGAAGTAGCGCCTCCTGAGGTGCCACCCCCGGTCGAAGTCGCGCCACCGCCCGCTGCCGCGCCTGAGCTTGCGAGCGCCGCCGAAGAGATTGAGTTTTACTTGCAGGCTGGCCTGGTCTCCGAGGCTACCACCTCGCTGGCGCGCCTCCAGGAGCTTTATCCCGGCTCCTCGGAGGTGGAACAGCTGGCCGAAAAGGTAGCCATGGCGGCGATGGGCGCATCGGCCTCCGAGGAGGCGGCAGCGCCCGCCGCTCCGCCCGAACCGCAACCTGCCGCCCCACCCGTTGAGCAAGCAGCACCGGTTCCTCCGCCGCAACCTGAGCTAGTGGCGCCGCCGCCAGAACTTGCTCCTCTTCCGCCGCCTCGAGCGAAGCCAGCGGCTCGGGCTGCCCGAGAGTCGGAATTCGTTCTCTCGCTGGAGGAGCAACCGGCCGAAGAGGGCTTCCAGTTGTCGCTGGAGGAAGAGTCGGCGCCAGCACGCGCCGCTGCCGCGCCACCGCCACCAGCGCCTCCTGCCCCGGCGACCGCGGCCCCCACTGGCATTGACAGCTTGGTGGGCGCGCTCGAGGAGGAGCTTTCCGACGTTGCTCCCTAGGCCGCCGCCCCTCCCCCAACGCCGTCTCGGGCGGCGCCTCCTGCCTCGGCACCGGCTTCGGGAGCTCCCGAAGGGGCTGGGGCGCTGGCCGAAGTGTTTGATGAGTTCAAGGCGGGGATGGAGGACGCTGACGCCGAGGCCGACATCGAAACGCATTTCAACATGGGTGTGGCCTTTAAAGAAATGAACTTGCTGGATGAGGCCATTGGGGAATTCCAGAAGGCCTTCCAATCGGCCGAGCGCGCCAAGAGCTATTCCAACTACGTCCGTTGCTGCACCCTGCTGGCCCATTGCTTCCTGGAAAAGAACCTGCCACTGCTGGCCGTGCGCTGGCTGGAGAATGCGCTGAAGGCGCCGGGCCTGGAGCAGGAGGACATCCTGGCGCTGCGTTACGAGATCGGTGCGGCCCACGAGATGGCGGGCGACAAGAAAGCGGCGCTGGGCAGCTTCATGGACGTTTACGCTCACAACATCGACTACAGGGACGTGGCCGAGCGCATCCGCGATCTGCAGGGAAAGTAGTGCCGGTCTATGTGGAAGCAGATCCTGTTTGTACTTTTGAGCCTGGAACTGGGTCTGTTTCTGTTACTGCTTCCCTGGTCGGGGATGTGGGAGCACAACCTGATCTTTTGGCTTGTTCCCGGGCTGCGCCCTTTCCTGCTGAGTTACTACGTTCGCGGCGCGCTGAACGGGTTGGGCCTAGTGAACCTGTGGATCGGGCTTTCTGAGGCCTGGCGTCTCAGACTGGGCCGGGCGCCACTGGAGACGAAGCAAGCGCGCACAAGAGGAACTGCTCCCCTGGACGCCGAAGCGGCCGTGCTGCCCCCCTCGGGCAGCCGCGGGCAATGAGCCGCCGTCCCATTCTCTACTACATCACCGACAGCAGCCAGCTTGGGCATCCCCAGCAACTATTGGGCAGCATCCGTGCCGCCTACGCCGCCGGCGTGGATTGGGTCCAAATCCGTGAAAAGCAGATGGCCACCCCAGATCTGTGCCGGCTGGTAGAGCAGGCCCTGGCTCTGCCAGAAAAGGGGAACGCGCGACTGCTGGTCAGCGAAAGATTGGATGTGGCGCTGGCCTGCGGTGCCGACGGCGTACACCTACCAGCCGACTCGCTGCCGGTGGCTGTGGTCCGAAATGCTGTGCCCGCCGGCTGGCCAGCCAAATGGTTGGTCGGCGCCTCCTGCCATTCCCCTGCGGAGGTGGAAGCCGCCGCCCGTGAGGGCGCCAGCTTCGCGGTGCTGGGCCCGGTGTTTGATACTCCAGGCAAACGCCCGCCGCTGGGGCTCGAGCCGCTGCGTCAAGCCTGCCGCAGCATGGCTCCTCGGCAGTTCCCGGTGCTGGCTCTGGGCGGTGTGACCCTGGAAAACGCCCGGGCTTGCTTGGAGGCCGGTGCCGCCGGCCTGGCTGCCATCCGCCTGCTTCAGTCAACAGACGTGGCCTCAGGCGTGGCCACGGTGGCCGCGAAGCTTCGAAGCTTTGGGGTGGCACTTGAGGCAGGCTAGTCGGCCATGGGGCGGCCGTAGGGCCGCCACTCCTGGACGTTGTCGCAGACGGCCTTGATGCCGGCAGTGATCGGCACCGCCAGGATCAGGCCCATCCCACCCCACAGCCAGCCCCAGAACATCAGGGCGATCGTCACCACCACCGGGTTCAGGTGCACGCGCGATCCCACCAGCTTGGGGTAGAGGACGTTGAGCGCAATGATGTGCAGGCCGACGACAGCCGAGACAATCGCCACCAGCGGCGCGAGCGTGTCGTAGCGGGCCACGCCGGCCAACAGCGGCGGCAAGCTGCCCAGCAGCACCCCCAGGTACGGCACCACGCTCAGGAAGCCGCTCACCGGGCCCATGACCGCTGCGTAGGGCAGGCCCATCCGCCAGAAGAAAAGGCCGCTCACCACCGAGAGAATCACCGCGATGATGACGTTGCCGACGACGAAGCCGCGAATCATGGTCGTGATCCCATCCAGCGTCTTTTCCGCCGCCATTCGGTTTCCCGTGCTGAACAGGCTGATGGAGTGGCGCCGTATGTGGTCCCTCCAGGTGAGCAGGAAATAGACCAGGAAGGGGACGAAGCTCGCCATGAACAGCACCTCGGTCATCGAGCGCAGGCCGGCGCCCAGGTAGGCGGACAAGTCGGCGCCGCCAGAGGCGGACGAGGTTGCTGGCGCAGGCTGGTCGTCTGCGATGACGGTCCGCGTCTGCTTCTGAAGCTCCTCCGCCCTTTGCCGGAATCGCAGCACGTGCCCGCGGAGCTTGGTGGAATACTTCGGGAAGTCGTTTACGAAGGTCGCGGCCTGCGCGTAAAACATGTAGAACATCAGGTAGAAGACGCCCACCAGCAGCAGGACCATGAGGGACGCGCCCACCCCCCGTGGCAGGCCCTTGCGGCTGAGCCAGGTCACGCCGGGGTCACAGAGCAAGGCCAGCAACAGCGACACCACCACCGTCATTACCAGCGAACTGGCCAGGTAGAGGCAGGCCAGCAGCACGGCCGCGGCCACCAGCCGTTGCCCGTAGCCACGTTGCGGTTCTACTGCCTGCTGAACGGGCATGGCGTCGTACCGGTGAAGGTATCACAGCGACGAGGAATTCCCCTATACAATGGGCCCGTGGAGCACAAACCACATGGCCGCGTGCTGGCGCTCGATCTGGGCCAGCGGCGCATCGGGTTGGCCGTGTCGGATCCGCTGGGCGTGACAGCGCAGGGCCTGCCCACGCTGGAGCGAAAAAACAAGCGCGCTGATCTGGAAGCTCTGCGGCGGATGGCGGAGCAGCACCAGGCGGTGCTGCTGCTGGTGGGCCACCCCGTGCACCTGAGCGGACGGGCCGGGGCGCAGGCAGAGAAAGCGGCCGCTTTTGCCGAGGAGCTGCGACGGCACCTGGGCTGCCGGGTCTTGCTTTGGGATGAACGGCTGACCACCGCCGAGGCTCAGCGTGTCCTGCGGGAAAGCGGTGCGGGCCGGGCCAAGCGCACGGCCGCCATTGACCGGATGGCGGCCGTACTGCTGCTGCAAAGCTATCTGGACCAGCAGAGGATGACAGATTGTTCCCCCGAGCAGAGCGCATCTTTCAACATGTGAAACGGCGACGCCTTCTTCTGCTGCTAGGCGTGGTCGCGCTGGCAGTAACCAGCGCGTTCGCCCTCGCCGCCTACTACGTCACGCGCCCCTTCCGGGGCTGGGAGCAGCCGGCGGTGGTGGACGTTCGGCCTGGCACCTCGTCCCTCGCCATTGCCGTGCGCTTACGCGCGACCGGTGTGCTCCGCCGTGAATGGCCTTTCCTTTTGCTCCACTACCTGCTTCCCGGCCAGACCCTGAAGGCCGGCGAGTACTACTTCACCCGCGCACTCAGCCCCTGGGAGGTGCTGCGCAAGCTGCGCCGGGGCGACGTCCGCCAGCACGGCATTACCATCCCCGAGGGGTACAACATCTTTGAGGTGATCGATGCGGTTGCTGCCAGCGGCCTGGTTTCTGAGGAGGAAATTCGGCCGGCCCTCCGCGATACTGCACTGATTGCGGACCTGGATTCATCGGCGGAGAACCTGGAAGGCTACCTGTTTCCGGACACCTATTACTTTACCCGGCACACATCGGCCGCCGAGATGGTGAAAAAGATGGTGGCGCGGTTCCGCAAGGTGTACGGGGAGCTGGAGGGACGGCACTCTGCCAGCCGGCAGGTGCGGGAGATCGTCATCCTGGCTTCCTTGGTGGAGAAGGAGACTGGGTTGCCGGAGGAGCGCCGGCTGGTGGCCGGTGTCTTTCACAACCGGTTGAAGACCGGCCTGCCGTTGCAGTGCGATCCGACGGTAGTTTATGCGGCGCTGCAAGCTGGCCGCTACCGCGGCGCGATTTCCCAGCGCGACCTACAGTTCAATTCGCCTTACAACACCTACCGGCGACGCGGGCTGCCACCCGGGCCGATTGCCAATCCCGGGCGGGCGGCACTGGAGGCGGCCATGGCGCCGGCTTCCACCGACTACCTGTACTTTGTCAGCAACGCCGAGAGTGGCCACGTCTTCTCCACCAACCTGCGCGATCACTCCCGCGCGGTCGCCGAGTACCGCCGCAAGCCCAACCGCCCGCGAAGCCGGGGGGCCGCGAAGCGGCGCTCCAGAAGTGCCGCACAGCAGCCGAAATGACGCATCCGATCGCTCTGAATGCCGGCGATAGCATCGGGCCGGCGAAGAAACGTGGCTCTCGCAATGACGCGAATGACGCGCTGGCAGGGGTTTTTCAGCAGTCGGCTAGGAGCTAATCACCCTCGTTTCGGACCTTGTAGTTCCGGGACGGTTCTGGTGCAGACAGCCAAGGGAATTGGCGATAATGGATTATGGCGCATCGCAAAACTGAACGGAATCCTCTTTTTGCCGGGCGTTGGTTCGAAGACGACATGATTCTCCTCTGCCTTCGCTGGTATTTTCGCTTCAAACTGAGTTACCGGGACTTGGTCACGATTTTAGGTGAGCGGGGTTTATCGATTTCGCACTCCACAATTTTGCGTTGGGTCGTTCGCTATGCCGAAACGTGCGAAAAGCGCTGGCGCCGATTCGAGCGACCGGTGGGTGGGAGCTGGAGGGTTGATGAAACGTTCATCAAGGTTCGAGGCCAGTCGATGTATCTGTACCGCGCCGTAGATGGACAAGGCAACACCGTGGAGTTCTGTCTGAGTCGAACACGCGGCATTACGGCGGCGAAGGCATTCTTTCGCAAGGCACTGAAGCATCATCGGGAGCCGCACAGTATCAGCTTGGATGGCCACCGGCCGAGCCATAGCGCCCTGCGGCGCATGGGAATGAACGGTGAGTTCAACTTCCGGGGCCGGAACCCGGTGAAGATTCGTTGCTGTCAATACCTGAACAACGTTGTGGAGCAGGACCACCGCCGGGTGAAGGGGCGCTTGCAACCGATGTTGGGATTCAAAACATTCTACAATGCGCGCCGCGTGATTATCGGCATCGAGCTGGCGCAGAAGATTCACAAACGCCAGTTCGCAATCCCGATCACCTTGCAGTCGAATCCCGCGGTGATCTGGCGTCACGTCATGGCAGCATAGTCCGCATCGCCGCAGTGCACTCCTGGTCTTATCGCTCCGACAATCCTATTTGCACCAGAACCCTTTTTTTAAAGTTACAACACATCCGCTCGAAGACGCTGTGGCGGCGATTGGCATTGCGCCGCCCCTGATCGGCAGCGGAGAGAAATCAAAGGTTGCCGGATCCGACCCGGACTCAAGACGTGAAGGAGAACAATAATGACTGAGATGCGATGGTCCCTTCTCAGGCGATGCAGCGTGGCGCTTGCGGCCACAGCGTCCATGATGCTCGTTGCTTGCGCTGGCAATGCGCCGCCGGAGCCGGAGATGGAAACAGCCGCCAGCTCATCTGCGACCCCAAGTGACTTCGTCGACCGGCAGCTGCCGAACTCCACCGGTGAGGTGATCCTCGACTGGGCACCGCTTCCCGACGGCCGGGAGTGGGGATCGACGGCCGGCATCGACATCGGTCCGGACGGGCACATTTGGGCGTACGACCGGTGCGGCGGTCTGGCGCTCGCGGGCGGTTGCGAAGAGAATTCTGATCGGGATCCGATCTTCAAGTTCAACAAGGACAGCGGCGAGGTGATGGCGAGCTTTGGCGCCGGGTTGTTCGTGCTCCCGCATGGGCTGCACGTCGATCGGGAGGGCAACGTCTGGGTCACGGACTCTCAGGGTAACGAGGCCGGGACCAAGGGGCATCAGGTCATCAAGTTCAGGCCGGACGGTGAGGTGCTCCTGCGGTTGGGGACGGCGGGACAGCCGGGCAGCGGTCCGGGTCAGCTCAACGAGCCCTGCGACGTAATCACCGCGCCGAACGGCGACATCTTCGTCGCCGACGGGCACAGCGGCCAGAATCCCGATCCGCCTCCGGGCGCTACGGGGCGCATCCTGAAGTTCGACAACGAAGGCAACTTCATCACGTCGTGGGGCGAGATCGGCTTCCGGCCCGGCCAGTTCCGGACGCCGCACGCGCTGGAGTTCGACTCCGAAGGCCGTCTGTATGTTGCCGACCGCGGCAATCATCGGATTCAAATCTTCAGCCAGGACGGCGAGCTGCTCGACACGCACCTGCAGTACAGCCGGGTCAGTGGGCTGTTCATCACAGACGACGACATGCTGTACGCGATCGATTCGGAATCCGACGCCGCACGCCATCCGGGATGGCGGACCGGGGTGCGGATCGGTCCCGCGGGCGAGGACCGCTTGACCGCATTCGTGCCGCCGCACGCCCACGACACACGCGTGTTGCAGGGCGTGGCCGGTGAAGGCGTGGCGGTGGACGCCGACGGCAACATCTACGCCGCGGAAGGTCCCGGATCGCGCCCGGTCGCCGGCGGGGGCATCACGAAGTACGTGGCCCGGTAAGCCACGCAGGCATTCCCCGCGCGCGGTGGCCGTGGGCCGGGAGATGGAGCCCGCTCACTTCCATCGGGTAACAGCCCCCAAATGTGTCTCTCCTAACCGGGCGCGATCCTCTGAATGGATACTTTCCATCGCAACCGGCGAATCTCACCGTCCTCGCCTGCACAAGACCCGCCAGCGCAGCCGACCCCCACATCTAATCCCGGATTTTCTTTTTGAAAACGCAGCGGCAACCTTCAGCTAACCTCCAACGTCAATATTGACACTGGTTGCAGCATCAATCGGAGCGTTCGGAGGCGTAAACCCAATGGGTGAGAGCGGAAAACAGGCGTTTTAACTGTCATTCAACCGGTTTCTGCGGGTCGCTTTTCAGGGATCACGGGTGACCTCCAACGGAGGTCTGATTCTGGTGCGGGAGTTGGACGAACGCCTTGGATTCGGGGAACTGATCGAACAGCACTTGACGGACTCCAGAGCAAACAATGCTCGGTTTTCTTTCGCGGACTTGCTGCGGCAGTCGGTATACAGTCGCCTAGCTGGACACGAGGATGTCAATGATGCCGAGCGGCTGTCGCAAGACCCGACCTTTCGGCTGATTGGTTCAGAGAAGACTTGGGAACGAGGCGCGGCGCTGACCTCCAGGTTGCAAACCTTCGAGACGGAACTGCTGGCCGAGGATGGGAACTTCGGCATGACCTGACTTCCTCCTCAAGTCGATTCTCTCTCTTTCCACTTGGTACAAAAAGGGCCGGTCAGGTCAACCCGGTCCGACAGGTTGTAACATGACATGTATCGTGTTACAATACCCGTATAGTTATCAAGCACAAGGAACTGCGGGCATTCTTCGAGCGAGGTGACGTACGCCGAATCCCTGCGGCCTTGGCTCCACGTATTCGGCGCATCCTGTCGGACCTGGACGTTGCGCTGCGCCCGGGGGATATGGACATTCCCGGCTACCGGCTGCATCCCTTGACTGGCGACCGGCGCGATCAATGGAGCGTGCGCGTATCCGGGAACTGGCGCATCGTCTTCCGCTTCGTGGACGGCGTGGCAGTGGACGTGGACCTGATCGATTACCACTAGGGAGGCGACAATGACGACGATGTACGATCCAGCGCACCCAGGCGAAAGCCTCCGGGACGCGATGGACGCGGAGGGATGGACCGTGACCGAGGCGGCCGCGAAGCTGGGCTGCACGCGGCAAACGTTCTCGCGGTTGCTGAACGGCCGAACCGGCATATCGCCGGCTATGGCGCTGGCGTTGGAACGCATCGGTTGGAGCAACGCCGCTTTCTGGGTGCGGCGGCAGGCGCATTACGAACTGGCACAAGAGCGTTTGCGCCAGCAGAAATCGGCAGCATGACCCGCTGCGGCAGGTGCTGCTACAGAGCGCCTTAGCGCTCGTCAGCTACGATCTTGTCTGGGGAACAGGGGAGAATGACGCAAAGTCATGGAGCGAAATTGTTCTACAGAAATTCGGATTCGCTCAGTATTGCACTGTGATCCTGCCCGTAACGGCAGTGGAAATGACGGCGAACCGGAATGATGTTATTTCAGAAAGTGCGTAAAAGGGGACATGGGGGCTCTGTTGGCTCTAAGGGCGGAGGATTTCGCGGAGTGGGTGAATAGGTCAATATCGAGTTGGTGGGCCGGTTGAAGCAAGATGCGCAACTTCAAGGACGCACGGCAGGACAATCTCACCCGTAGCGGTGTTATCTTGTTGATGCTAGCCCTACCGCTCATTGGCTACGGCGCAACCCGGGTCAGCGACGCGACGCTGACCGACGTCCTGTTGGCCGGAATGGTGCTCGGGGCGTTCGGTGCCTGGCGGAGATGGGGGCGGTTTCGGGGAGAAAAATGAAAGAGCGTGAACAAGACGGGTTGACACTCATCGGAGACACGTTCGGCGAGCTGGCCGGGCCGCTCAAGACGATCCGCGGCGCCTATCCCCAGCCGCGCCGCTGGCTGCCGGTGGGACGGAGCGCGCGGGCGTCTTCCTCACAAATGCGCTCCGAGATTCTGGGAGGTGGCTTGTGAAATCGCTCGCTTGCGATGACCGCCTGCTGTTAGTCGATAGCGACTCAGCGCCCAGCGATCTCGGTGCTCGCTTCCGGAGAAAGCGCCCCGGTCCTGAGCTGGACTTGGTCGAGTCCTTCCTTCGGGCGATGCCCCTTCGCATCCCCCGTGGCTGTCGGGCGACCGCGTTCCGCGAACCACGCCTTGAATCGGGGTTCCCGGATCTCGTCATCGTCGTCTGGCGCGAAAGAATCACACACGACTGGCGATCTGAGCGCGTATCCCTTAAGTCACACGATCTCCGTCTCATGCACTTTCTGCACAACACCCGGCATGCTCGGGAGGATGAGCTTGTTGCGTACTTCGGCCGACGTGCGATTGCGAGCATTGGTCGCCTATATGACGCGGCAATGATTCGGCTTCTCGGCGCTGCTTGGACCCCTTGTGCGCTGCGTTCCTCCTTCGCTACGTCGAAGATCATAGCTGTCGAAGCCAAGATCGGTAAATGGACTGAGGTTCTAAATCAGGCGCTTCTAAATACGTGGTTCGCCTCGAAGTCCTACGTTCTCGTTCCCCACTTGCCGTCGCAACCGCAGATCGCTGAGGCTCAGCGACTCGGAATCGGAGTGTGCTCACTTGATAATCTGAAGATCAGGGAGGTGGACAGTGAGTCCACGCGACTGCCCCGGTCCTACGCCTCGTGGATGCTCAACGACTGGGCTTGGAGATCTGCTCAGAGCGTGAGGGGCGAGATAGAATGAACGGGAACTCACTGCCGTCCGACTGGTTGGCGGGGCAGTTCCCGGATCTCCAGAACATCCAGCCTCTTTCGCAGGGTGGTCAGAAACAGGTCTTTTCCGCCGTGCACCCACACGATGGTGACGTGGTGTTGAAGCTGATGCATGTGACCGCAGACCAGGACCGCACCGAACGCGAGATTCTCGCAGTCAAGCAGCTTCAGTGCGTCCGTGTGCCCAAGTTCCTGGAACAGGGAACGGTTCAGGATCCTAACGGAGACCGCTTTTGGTTCCGAGAGCAACGCATCCATGGCCAAACCGTGCGCGAGTGTCTGGCAACTGGACCGTTCGACACGCCTGCCCTTCTACGGCTGGCGCTGCACGTGACCTGCCTGGCGATTTCCGGACCAGCTGAAGCCTGAGAGAATGGCGCCCTCGGAGAAACGAGGGAGCCATGAAGAAGACCCGGTTTACCGAAGAGCAGATGGTGACGATCCTCCGCGAGGCCGATCAGCGGCCCGTCCCGGAGGTGGCCAAAAAGAACGGCGTCAGCGCCCAGACGCTCTACGCCTGGCGGAAACACTTCGGCACGTTGGAGCCCGCCGATGTGAAGCGGCTGCGGCAGCTCGAGCAGGAGAACGGCCGGCTGAAAAAGATGGTGGCCGATCGAGATCTGGAGATCGACGTGCTCAAGGAGATCACCCGAAAAAAATGGTAGGCGCACGCGTGCACCGGCCGCAGGTCGCGTATGCACGTGCACGCGGTCTGTCGGGTCGCCGCGCGTGCGCCTTGCTCTCCGTCGCACGGTCCACGCTGGGCTACCAGTCGCGGCTGGTCGACCGGGATGCCCCGGCGCTGGCCGCGATGCGTCGTCTGGCGGCGCAGTATCCGCGGTACGGCTATCGCCGGATTCGGATTTTCCTAAAACGCGAAGGGCACACGATGAGCACGGACCGGACCCATCGCCTCTGGCGCCAGGCGGGGTTGCAGGTGCCTCGGCGGCGGCCGCGGCGCCGGGTCGCCCTGAGCCGGCCCCGCCCGGTGCCCGCCACTGCGGTCAATCACGTCTGGGCGTACGACTTCGTGTTCGACACCTGCGCGAATGGGCAGACGCTCAAGTGCCTCACCGTCGTCGACGAATGGACCCGCGAGTCACTCGCGATCGACGTGGCCGGCGGCATTCGGTCCGGGCGCGTTATCGAGGTGCTCACGCAGATCGTGAGCGTCCACGGAGCCCCACGTTACCTCCGGTCCGACAACGGCCCCGAGTTTGTCGCGGGTGCGATTCTCCGGTGGCTGCTCCAGGCGCAGATCGAAACCGCGCTCATCGAGCCGGGGAAGCCGTGGCAGAATGCGACCGACGAATCGTTCAACGGGAAGTTCCGCGACGAGTATCTGAGCCTGCAGTGGTTTCGGAACCGCGTGGACGCGAAGGTGGGGATCGAGCAATGGCGACGGCACTACAACGACGTGCGCCCGCACTCCAGCCTTGGCTATCTGACGCCAGCCGAGTTCAAAGCGCAGCTCCGTGCTGGCTCGGATGACGGTGGGCGCTCGCCGGCGATGCCGGCTCACGCTGACCAAGAAGAACACGAGAGCGACTTAACCATGCCGACTGGCGCTGTTCTCCAGTAATCGGTGGTCCGAAGAAAACCGGCAGGTCACACGTCTCTGAGGTTCTCGTTGCAGCCGAGGCCGTCAATATCGTTCACCGGGACGTGAAGCCGGAGAACATCATCCGGGACCTGACTGGAAACTTCTGGCTGATCGACTTCGGTCTTTCGAGACACCTTGGTCTTGAGTCGCTAACCGCCACGGTCAATGTCTTCGGCCATGTGACTTGGGGTTACGCTCCATTAGAGCAGTGCCGGAACATCAAGCAAGAGATTGACGCCAGAGCCGACCTGTTTGCTCTCGGTGTGACCATCTATGAATGCGCCACTGGCACAAACCCCTTCCGGGTAGGTGCTCGTGATGCATTGGAGGTTCTCAAGAGAGTCGAGCATGACACCCTTCCTCGCCTAAGACTCCTCTTTCCATCGGCATCGGATTTCGCCGACCTTGTCGCAACCTTCACACAGCGGCGGCGTATTCATCGCCCCACAAATGCGAAGGAAGCCCACGATTGGATCAAGGACATCTGCGATAGGGAGGAACTGCAATGATATGGAACTGTACCTTCACTCTGGCATGTTTACAGAGCACTCGGGGCGGTGCCTACGGCTACGTACGAGGAGTCACTTAATGGAACTCTATCTGCAGTTCGGCTACGGGATGATGCAGCACTGCCGGCATCTGATTTCTGGCTGGGGAGGGGGCACCGTCGTGCTGAGCCCGCGCGACATGAATGACAGGCAACTTCGAACTTTGTCCTCTGGGATCACGGACATTGAAGGTGGGCGGGTTCTTCTGGATCCCCAGTTCTACCTTCCACACGCGGATCACGAGAGGCTTTGCTCTCATGAGTACTGGCCCCCGGACTACGATACGGGAGCGTTTTTCCAGGGGAATGCCCTTCGAGACTTGCTCCGGAAGCTCGTCGACTTGAACGCAGCTCTAGGCACCAGCGAGATCATTCTTCCCGGGCTCCTGGCTGCCGCCGTAGATGATGAGTGGCTAGAAACCGAACGTGCCGTGCTTGAGGTCGGTCAGGAGCTTGCAGGCAATCGTCCAGTCGTCACCACGATCGCCCTCGACGCCGACACAACCCGGAATCATCATCACATCGAGTCGCTGCTCGAGGCCGCTCCTGACTGGAAGCCCGACGGCTTCTACATCGTCTGTGAGCATCCGAACGGCGATTATCTCGTTCAGGATCCCAACTGGGTTGCCAATCTTCTCGATCTTGTCGCGGGTCTTCGTCTTTCTGGGGCCAAGGTTATTCTTGGCTACTGCAATCATCAAATGCTCGCGGCCAGCGTTGTTCAAGCGAACGCCATCTGCTCAGGAACCTGGATGAACGTTCGCTCGTTCCCACCTGATAAGTTTCGCAGTTTCTACGACGATGAGCGGCGGCAGCGCGCCACATGGTACTACTGCCCACAGGCGCTCTCGGAGTACAAGATTCCATTCCTCGATGTTGCACAGAGGCAGCAACTCCTCGGAAGAATGGCGCCTCGTTCCGAACTTGATGGAGGCTATGCACGGCATCTTTTTGAGGGACCGCAACCTACCACCGTGGGATTCTCTGAGCAGCTTGCTTTTCGGCACTACCTTCACGCTCTGCGCAGCCAAGTGCGAGCGCTTGAGCATACGAGCTATGACGAAGCGGGGGCGGCACAAGACGGCTTGCTCGACGAAGCCGAAAACCTTCTCAGAACCTTGGCATCGGCAGGAATCCGCGGCCAACAGAGAGACTTCACGAACTCCATTGATGTCAACAGGGCTGCACTCGCACTTATTGACTCGGTGCGAGGATCGATTCTCCGGCGGCGGTGGAGCACCTTAGGCTAATAGGGTGCTGAAAAACTCGGCCTCACGGAATCGACAGCGACGTGTGGCCCTAGATCCCACTTCTTAAACCTCGACGGCAACTGCTCAACGCCTCCTCTTTGCATAGTCCGGCATTGCAGCGAGCTGCAGGGGCAGTGTCTTCTGGTCGTGGGTTGAGACTCGAGCGTAGAGCCCTACGCGAAGCCCTTCCCTCCGCTGTCCAAAAAAAACCTTGCGATCGGGGATCGAAACACGCAGTGTTTTCAGGGATTTAGACATGCGATAACGGGATGTCAGAAAACGGTACTGTCAAGTTAAGCAGTTTGGCGGCATTCTCGCCGCTCGCCGCCACCGCTAAGTCATTGATTCTCAGTCTCTGATCCAGCAGAATCTTTCCGCAAAACGGGCGGATTCTGCTCAACTTGACAGTACCCTTACGCACCCGGTCGACCAGGTTCCGCCGCAGGAACCGGGCGTTGTCGTTCTCGATCAGCCGGCGCAATTCCCGGTGGCGGACAGAGCGAACGATCACGATAATAGCGTACGGTAATACCGTTCACCGCGCAAGTCCTTTATCGGCCGCCGCCAGGAAAGCTTGGGAGACTTCGCTCACGATGCAGTTCATGTTCATTCTCCTTGTCGAAAGGATCGGATCGCGGCGGGGATTGCCCCGCCGCTCTCTGATGCAGGTCACCCGCTAGGACTCGGCTGCGGCTTCCTCCTGGGGAAGCTCGAAGATGCGCGAGTGGGCCTGATCGGCCACTTTCGCAAGCACCAACAAGTCGCTGCGCCCGAAGCTCTGCGTACTCTTCCATTCACCAGCGTCGTCCTTGTAGAGACGGGAGAAGGTGACGTTGTGCCTCATGCGGCCTTCGGTTTCGTTACTCCAAATCGCCGCCTTGACGCGACCGATGCGGACTTCAGAGATGAGTTTGGGGTTAGCCATGATGTGTTTCCTCCTGAACGTTTAAGGGTTTGTGAGCGTTTCCGCTCACCCGCAAATGGCGGAAACGGCCAAACCCTGACACGGGAGGAACAGCGCCGACAAGCCAGTGACGGGCAGGGCCGACAAGGGCACGAGCGAGTGCCGGACACCCCCAGGTGAGGGAACCGTTCTGGCGCGAGCCGCGCGTCGGAACCAACCGGAATCGGTGAAGGCCAGCGGTAAATGGCGCAACCCAGACCCGTTCTCCGGTCGGCGGCGGCAAGCCAGATTGGCGCATCGCCCGCGCCAACGTCACCGGGTCGCATCCGCTATCGCTCGATGAATGGAGCACGGAGCGCCCGGTGCAACCGGCTCCTTGCCAAAGTGAACGGTGCTGCCGCGATTTCGTGGGGAGGACTGCCTGGTTACGAGGTGTGAATAAACTGTGTAAGGACTTGCGAGGACCGATTTACGACCGTGACAAAACCGTGACAAAACCCCCGAATCTGAGTCGGTTGGGATTAGTTTTGAGCGAAAAGCAGAGTCCCTAAGTTATTGAACAATATAGAAGCAGATAGACGCAATAGAGAGGAGTTCAGTGCTTGTAAGGCAGGTCACGTCCTTCTTTCAGTTACATTGCTTCCATCCGTTTCCTCGTATTATCACTAACTTGGGGAACCTGCTTTCGCTCAGTCAGCAACTCCACCCGCTTCCGAACATAGGGTTTTGATACGGTTTTGATACGGTACCATCTTCATTTAGAGGCGCAGAGCCGCCCTTTCCACGACTCCCCTTCATTTCGTCCTCTTGCACTTTTCTTCAAGCTGGTACGTCATGTCCTTAGAACCTCGGCCCGCCGTCTGGAACAGCGGGTGCGGGAGGACCTGGCGTTCCGTTATCTGGCGGCCGGAGCGGGGCCGGACTTTTGGACGCTGAACCAGTTTCGGACGCGGCACGCCCGTGCCCTGAACGATCTGTTCACACAGGTGGTGGAGTTGGCGCGGTCGCTGGGGATGGGGCGGCTGGGACAGGTGGCCATGGACTCGACGCGGGTGGCGGCCAACGCCTAGCGGGACCGGGTGGAGACGGTGGCCAAGTTGCGGGCAGAGCGAGCCAAAATTCGGCGGCAGATTCGTCGCTGGCAGAAACAATGTGACGCGCAGTCGGGCGAGGAAGCGGCTGGCCAGCAACTGAGCGGCAAGCAGATGGCAGCGCTGGAGAAGCGGCTGGAAGAAATCCCGCGATGCCTGGAGCGGTTGCGCAAAAGCGGGCTGAAGCGGCGTTCGGAAACCGATCCCGACAGCCGGTTGTTGCGCGACCGCAAGGGATTCACGCTGGGTTACACGGCGGAGGTGGCGGTCAGCGAAGATCATCTGATTGTCGAGCAGCGCGTGGGGCAAAACGCCACCGACAACGCGACGCTGGTCCCTGTGGTGGAGACGGTCGAGCGCCGCTGCCGGGAACGCCCGCAGAAGCTCAGCGCCGACAGCGGCTTGTTTTGCTTGGAGACCATCGTGGAACTGGCCCAGCGTGGCCTGGACGTCTATGTGCCCGACTCGAACTTGGCGCGGGAACTGAACCGAGGCCAACGCGCGCCCGGAGCAGCTGCTGTACGGCATCCGGAACACCGGCGAATGCGACGCAATCTGCGCGACCCGGCCGGCCGGGCGGTTTATCAGCGGCGCAAGGCGATCGTGGAACCAGTGATCGGGGTTTTGAAAGAACAGCGTGGAATGCGGCAGTTCCGGCGGCGGGGCCTGGGGAAGGTCGCGGTGGAGTTCGCGCTGGCCGCAACGGCCTTCAACCTCACCCGCCTGTGGCGCAACAAACCGAAGCTAGATCAGGAAGGCTAGTTCAGCAGACTCCCGGACCGGGGGCTCGGCGAAGATCGAAACACCAGAATTCTGGAACGGATCATGATCCCTTTTGATTTCCAGCCAGCTAAACCGAGTTTCCACACAGGCTCTATAACCCTGTCTTAAAACCAGTTTCACAGCCCCAGGCTGTGATATAATTCTCTCACTGCCACTGGTACAAAAAATCGGCCTGGTCAGCACCGCTGAGCGGGTGGGGGTATGATCGTTTCCGAGTGCGCCGGGACCCGAGCCTCGGTACACAAGCAACCAGACCAGGGAAGTCAGCGGAGCGGCCAAAACGAGGCGCGAAGCCATCCAAGAGAGGCCATGGCGATGTGAGCTTGAACCGACAGGGCGGCTGGCGTATGATTTTCCGCAGAGGCAAAATTGAAATCGGAAATTGCGGATAAGTGGCCATTGGGCTACCAAAGGAGGTAGCGGTGCCGAAATACCCTGGTGAGGAACTTGGACTTCCGCAGGTGCCACGGAAAGCGATAGCTGCTGCGGTGGTCGTAATTGCCGTTGTCTTTGTGTTAGGGGGAGCCCTGGGGACGGTCCCCGCAGGAACACGAGGCGTCTTACTGCGTTTTCAGGCCCCGACCGGCGAGATCAAAGAAGAAGGTCTCTATTACAAGATTCCTTTCGTGGAGCAGGTAGTTCTGATGTCAACCCAGATTCAGAAATACACCGCTCCTGCCAGCTCTTCCAGCAAGGACTTGCAAGTGGTCACCACGGAAGTCACCTTAAACTACCAGTTGGATGCCGGCAGCGTGGGGGAAATTTACACCGACCTGCGACAGGATTATGAGACCCGCATCATCCAGCCGTACATCCAGGAAGCGGTCAAATCCACCACGGCCAACTACGACGCCGAGGAGTTGATCACACAGAGGCCGAAGGTGAAAGATGAACTTCAAAACTTGATAGCAGAAAGGGTAAAGCCACTTGGGATCAACGTTGTGCAACTCTCCATCACTGACTTTCAATTCTCGCCAGCCTTCCAGGATTCCATCGAGGCGAAGGTGAGA
This sequence comes from Terriglobia bacterium, assembly GCA_965218055.1. Classification (GTDB taxonomy): domain Bacteria; phylum Acidobacteriota; class Terriglobia; order JAJPHL01; family JAPKYU01; genus CBDBKE01. Next base: position 1,648,081 of record CBDCKA010000002.1, on the reverse strand, counting down.
GCGGTCCAACAGGCCCTCGAGGCGGAGAACGCCCTGAAGCGGGTGGAGTTTGAAGCGGAACAGGAGATCACCAGGGCCAAGGCTGAAGCCGAGGGACTGAGGCTCCAAAAACAGCAGATAACGGCGCAGTTGCTGGAGTTGCGGCAAATCGAGGTTCAGAGAACCGCGGTGGAGAAATGGAATGGCGTGATGCCCTCCGTGGTCACCAGCGGGGGACCGGTGCCGATGTTGGATGTGTTTAGGGCACGGCGGTAACGGAATGACTGCACGTTCGAGTATAAAGCCGGTTCCGCTTCCGCGCCACACTTGGCTCTTGGAAGCAGTTCATGAGAAGCTAGCGCGCTCGACGACCGATCAGTAGGGCAGGGAACTGGATGATTTCATTTGGCAGATCCTGGCCTGGGGACTACAACCGGCCAAACCGGCTGAATGAGCCAGCGGTTTTCAGCGGCTTCGTGACGCCACTGACCTGCCTTCCCTGACGACAGGCTAGGGTTTAGGGGTCCGAGTAGCAACGGAACGAAATCCTGGTGTTTCTGTGCGCCACAAGCTCTAGTGCCAGGTTGTTGGGCCTGATCGTCGGTTGCTCTGAAATGGTCTTCTACTTTAGCGTTTTACCGTGTAAATCGAATTCGGTAATTTTAACCCATGCTTGATTCACCCCGATCGATTCCCAACGGAGCGACTTTAGAATTTGCTCTCTGTATCGTTGGTGCTGGCGCTGCGGGTATCACACTGGCGCTAGAATTCGCTAACAGCGATCTGAAAGTTTGCTTGCTAGAAGCGGGTGGATTAGAACCATCCGGCATCTCTGATGATCACCCTTATGCTGGAGAGTCTATCGGGATTCCTTACTCGCTGCTCGCGACGAGACTTCGGTATTTCGGTGGAACAACTAATCACTGGGGTGGTTGGTGCCGTCCTTTGGAGGAAATCGACTTTCGCCGCCGATCTTTCATCTGCCACAGTGGTTGGCCGATCCGACGGTCTGACCTGGATAGGTATTATCTTAAGGCTCAACAGGTCTGCGAAATTGAACCCCCGGGTTTTGTGCTAGATCAACTGCCAGTTTCGGGGTTGACTTCCGAAGGATTCTTTCATGACTTCGACCAGGATTTCGTTACCAAGACCTTCCGCTTCAGCCCACCCACCCGCTTCGGTCTTCGCTACAGAAGTCAACTTCAGAATTCTCGCTCGGTCACCTGTCTCCTCGACTCGACCACAGTGGAAATTCGGATGTCTCAGAGGCGTATTTCGGCCGTGCACGTTCAAGCACAGGGAAAGTCGTTTCGCGTCAGAGCGGGTGCCTATATTTTGGCTCTGGGAGCTATTGAAAATGCGCGTCTTCTGCTCCACTCAAACGGGCAGCTGAAAAGAGGGATCGGAAATGATCATGACCTGGTTGGCCGCTTCTTTGCAGACCATATCGGGAAAGAGGTCGGTCTGATATGGACGTGGTCTAGGGCGCCTTATATTCATTTTCGTAAGGGAGAAGCCGAGGTGTTTCCTCATCTCTCCTTTCGGGACGATTTCCTCACAAAGAACGGGCTCGTGAATTTCGGAATCGTATTTTCTGGGATCCAAGCAGAGTCGCTGCTGAGCCGCGATTATCTCTGGGACAAGAAGTTGTTCGACGGACCCGGCGCCGGTGCAAGAAAGGGGCTGTTCCGTGCGATTGCGCGGCTGGAAACTGTCCCCAATCCTGACAGCCGAGTTCGGCTATCGAATGAGAGGGATGCCAATGGAATGCGCCGCGTCCTACTCGATTGGCGTCTAGACGGGCTGGAGTTCAAATGTCTGGGAAAAATCGCCGAAGTGCTGGGACAAAAAGTGGGAGCCGCAGGCTTAGGTCGCTTCAAGCAGACCTATTTTGACAGTCCCGAAATCCGTCAAGGAAATTTTACCATCCAGGCCCACCATCTGGGGACCACCCGAATGAGTGAGAGTCCCGAGGAAGGCGTAGTCGATCCGACCTGCCGAGTCCACTCAGTTGATAATCTCTTTGTGGCAGGAAGTTCTGTGTTTCCGACGTTCGGCTTTGCCAACCCCACTTTAACCATTGTGGCTCTGGCTCTTCGGCTGGCCGACCACTTGAAAAGCTTGCCCTGGATTCGCTGACAGCGGAGAGAGTGAAGAACAGGCAGGATCACCTGACCTCGAAATACCCTACGGTCTGCCTGACATTCCGCCGCAGGCTGACCAGATAGAGCGGATAGGTGCCGGGGTGATCGATCATGTTGCGAATCTTGGCCGGCGCGCTGGAGCCCGTGATCAGTTCAGGTCCCACGCTGGTTCGAAGCCGCTGGTTCCCCAAGAAGACAACCAGATCGTACTGTTCTCCTTCTGCTCTGATCCAAAATGCAGCGGAACCACTGGGTTGGAGATTGAAAGGTTGTCCCTTCTTCGTCGAACGAGGGCCCCAACCGGTCAGCTTCCGCAGAAAGACTTCTTCCAGCTGGTGTGGGGAAAAGGGTTCTTTAACCCAGAAACGTCCTACAGCCTGTCGCTTCCTTTTTAAAAAACTCACAAGATAGACGTCATGAGAGCCGGGATTGCCAAGAATCGGCGCTTCGGGCTTCAAACGGGCGGTAACACGTCCCGGAGCGATTTCGGTTTCCAATTTCTCACCACCCAAATAAACCCTCAGGTCATCGGTCTCAGCGTCTGTCTTGAACCAGAAACTGACTGTTCCCTGCTCGAGAGGATTGGACCGGACTTTGGTTGCTCGTGGGCCCCAGTCATGGATTGACCCTAGAAAACCAAGCGTGAGACTTCCTACCGCGGGACCAAGCTTCTTCAGACTTTCCTGCTCCTTCTCCACGATAAACTTCGCCGCCGCCAGTTGGCACTCCGTCAAGGAAAGATACCAATTCTGCACATGACAGATGTTTCCCCGTGCAAAGTCCTGCTGGATTGCTTGGGCCATTGTCGAAATCAATTTTTCTTGGCTCAACGGGAAGGATGGAGAAAGTCGTCTTTTCAGTACTTCTGCTAGGCTTTCAAAGTCCCGGTCGAGAGCTTCTCCCACCGGGCTTGAGAGAAAGACCTCTCCTACGTGGGGAGAAATCTTTAGCTCTTTGATCGTTCGCAGGAGAAGGCTTTCGAATCTGGCTTCACCGACTCTTTCAAACAAGGAGCAGCTAAACAAGGAGTAGCCAAACAAGGAGCAGCCCACCCCTCCCAATAGGGCGCCCCCTATCAGGAAGTCTCTTCTCTTCCACGTCCTGTCGAGCATGGACCTCTTCCTACTCATGAGGGTTCTTCCTAAGTGACCAGACCGATATTTTGTACCAGTGCCAGTGAGAGAGTTATATCACAGTCCGGGGCTGTGAAACTGGGTTTAAGACTAAGACAGGGTTATAGGCCCCCGGCGCCGGGGGCCTATAACCGAGTGCCGAGTGAGGCCTCACCGTGTTGCATTGCTTCCTCCATCCCTGGATCACAATCTGTGCCTCTTTCAACGAGTAGAAAATCTCTCCATTCAGGCACTCATCTCGTAACTTCCCGTTAAAACTTTCGCAAAATCCGTTCTCCCACGGACTGCCCGGTTCGATATATTTCGATATATAGCGTCCTCGTCCCCACCTTTGCCAGCCACTGGCGCAGCTGTTTGGCGATAAACTCTGGCCCGTTATCGGAACGAATGTGTTCCGGAACCTCTCGCCACAACATCACCTCCGACAACGTCTCAAGCACCTGCCGGCTCCCCATGCTCCGCTCTACCGGTAGCGCCAGACATTCTCGCGTATATTCATCAATCAGCGTCAGTATCCGTACCCTTCTCCCATCCTCGGTTCTGTCGCTGACAAAGTCATAGCTCCATACGTGGTTGCGCCGCTCCGGCCTCAGCCGTATACAGGAACCGTCGTTCAGCCACAGCCGTCTTCGCGGCCTTTGCTTTTGCGGCACTTTCAGCCCCTCTCGCCGCCAGATCCGCTGGACCCGATCCTTACCCACCTGCCAGCCTGCCCTTCGCAGCAGCGCCGTAATCCTCCGGTAGCCATAGCGGCCGTAGTTCGCTGCCAAGGCAATGATGGCCTGTGTCAGTGCATCCTCGTCCAGCCGATGCATCGGTTCATATCGTTGCGTTCCTCTCCATTGCCCCAGCAGCCGGCAGGCATGCCGCTCACTCATCCCATATCCTTGCTCGGCACGCTCCACCGCACAACACCGCCGCTCAGGGCTCAGAAGTTTCCCTGGGCCACCTCCCGCAGCACCTGCTTCTCCAGCGACAACTCTGCCACCACCCGCTTCAGTCGTACATTCTCCTTCTCCAATTCCTTCAGCCGTTTGGCCTGCTCTAATTTTAGTCCTCCGTACTCCTTCCGCCACCGATAGAACGTCTGGGTGTGAATTCCTGCTTCCTTGCAGGCTTGGGGCACCGTCTTCCCATTCGCCATCTGCACTTCGATCTGCCGTAGGACCGTTACGATCTGTTCCGGTTTGTTCTTCTGGATCGACATGACCTGTTTTCCTCCTGGATGAGATTCTCTCTCACTTCAGGTGGTACAAAAAACGCCGGTCAGGTCAGAAGTAGTAAACATACGCTGGAACAGCCACATGCTTGTCAATCACGACTCGCTTGCAAAAACTCGCCGGAATGACTGGCGCATCGAACTGGGCGAGGACCGAGTCCTTAGCTAGAACAGTCCGGCCGACAGGCTGGTTCTTACTACCTCCAGAGACCTCAAACACGATGTCATCGATGCCCAACTGCCGCTTGGATACGTTTGACTTCTTGTGAAATCGCGCCGGAACAGTTCGGTTATCGCCATCTACAATGCTAGAGAAATCTGTCCCTCTGACTACGAACGCAGGGACAACGTACTCTTCATCGGGACTGTCTTTTCCCCATCCTCCGCCAATGTACGATGCGACCACGTCTCGCATTCGGATCTTGTTCACCGGTCAAGAATCTCCGCGACGCTTGCTGCGATGGTGTGTTCGATGTCGCGTGCCTGCGCGTTGAGGGCTTCGAGTTCCTCGTTCAGCGTTTCGAGTTGTTCCTTAAAATCCTCGTCGGAGACAAGGGTCGAAGCCGCAAGGTTGCTCGGCGTTATATTCGGCAAGCTCGACAGCTCAGAACGCGAGAAGATCGAAATTTCGATTCTCTCAATTGACCACGATCACCACCGTGCCGTCGTACTGGGCTGTCTGCCTGAGGAGCACCTCGTCACTGACGCAGCAAAGGATCTGCTGGCGAAGTTGAAAGCAAAAGATGACATACCAGCGAACGTCCCGGCTGTCCGAATCGGCCCCGTTGAGACTAGACCTTATGGTGAAGAAGAGTACTTGGCGGACCGGGGTGTGCCAATCGCTGAGGCAGCGAACAAGCAAATCCGTGAGTTGGAAACGCCAGTAAAGGAGTTTTGCACAACCTACCTGACTGATGAACCCCCTAAAGATGCTGTAAAGAACATCTTGCCTGACATTCGTTTGCTTTACGATGCGATCTCTACGGCGGACGCAGACGGCGTGCATCCGATGCAGAGAGATAGTGCGGCGGGCGTGTTGTTTGCTTCCGCCAAGCAGGCCGCAAAGTGTGCCGGTCTTGTCTGCGGCGATGAAGACGGAGCTTTCATCAGGCAACTTCTGCTTGAAGGCAGCGCTCATGAGTTGCCCAAGCCCGATCCCGAGTACGACGCCCAGTTCGACAAACACCTGTCATGGGGCGGAGATCTACCACGTATCGAGGCTGCGCGCGGGCTGACAATCCTGGCAGTGCGCAAGGGTTGCTTTAATGCAGAGATTCTCGAACGGATCAGGGCGCTCAGCAGAGATCCTGTTCCGGCGGTTCGCTATCAGCTCGCCATGCACACCGCCAACCTGTACCGGCAAGCCTCCGACGAGATGTGGGCTCTTCTTGAGCACTTTGCTTGCGAAGAGAGGAGCGCGGGTGTAGTCCAAGGTCTGGGATGGTCGCTCAGCCGATTGTCTGGTCCTCATGGCGACCGTGTCGCAGAGCTAGCTGAAACTATCTTCAACCGCATGACAACAGCTGGTGAGGGAGCCGATGCCGTCAAGAAGATGTGCATCAATCTAGTGACCGGCCTGTATGTTTGGCAGAACCAAGCTACTGCCCGGAACGTGCTGACTACCGTTGCCGCCGATCCTATCAGCTACTCCGGAGAAATCCAGAATCTCCTCCATTCCCTCCGTGGTGGGCTGACAGCGAAAAGGCAGGACAGCTCTGACACGTCTGATATTCGCAAGCGGACGGTGGGAGTCTTTCTCGAAGTCATCGCTGCAGCTCGCTCCGTCTCGGACCCACTGCTCGGAAAAATTGAAGAAGATACACACGAACAACTCACAGAAGAAGAAGAGAGTAGCCTGCGCAAGGCTCTACAGGTGCTGGATCTGGCCGGAAGCCAGATCTTCTTCGCCAGCGGGGCCATGAATCGTGGAGAAACCTCGAAACAACTCCCCGAAGAAGAACGGAGACAACTCTATCAGGACTCAAAGCCTATCATGGAACGACTGGCTGGCGTTGGAGCGGCTAGTCTGACCCACTACCTGCTGCAGTCGCTCGAAGTCTTCATTTCTCTTGATCCCCCTGGAGTGTTTCTTCTATCTCACCGGATCTTGAAGTCCGGACAGAAAGGCAGTTATGAGTTCGAGTCCCTAGCGATCGGAACTTTCGTCACATTTGTCGAACGGTTCCTAGCCGAATACCGATTCGTCTTTCAAGAGAATCCAGCATGCCGGACGGCACTCATCGAGATGTTGGATATTTTCGTGCAGGCTGGATGGCCTGAAGCACAGCGGCTTACATATCGGTTGGAAGAGATATTCCGATGACCCGTGTCCGAAACGCAGATGAATTCCTGCAAATATCTCGTCGCCTCCGCCGGGGATACGAAAAAGATATTGCGCCGCTGATCGCCTCGAGCCGTGCTTCTGAAGAAGGAGGGACCGCGTGGCTGCCCCAAAGGCTCAATGCACGCCGTTAGAAAAGGTCCGAGTACTTCAGAGGAAGCTATACCGAGCGGCCAAGGCTCAGCCGCAACGCACGTTCGGAGTCCTGTACGACAAGGTCTGCAGTCTGGAGGTGTTAGTGGGAATCTTCATTCTCATCATCTGGCACTTCCACGAGAAAACCCTACCCGCAGCAAGATAGAAGTACCTACTCGGCTTGGACTGAAAGCTCTGCGGGAGAGACAGTTCTGCCGAGTCCGGTGCAACTCATGCTCTTTCAGAGACTTGCATTACCGGCCCCTCTAGCGGGACAAGTGGAGAGTTTAACATCCCGATTCTGGGCCAGGCCTTGCACGAGGCGTGCTTAGGGCCCGTCAGCATTTCTCGGCCGTCACTTGGCTTCCGCTGCCAACAGGTTCTCGAACGCCACCTGCAGCTTTTCGTGACTGCCGATAATCGTGCGGCCCCAGGTGATCATGTGGGAGGGCGCATCTTCCGCTGGGTCGGGCCACCTGGCGGGCCGGCCGTAGAGAAAGAAGGCGTCCCACTCGACGCGATCGGAGCCGGGACGAGTCACGTGGGAGGCGTACCAGCGGCCCGCGACTTTTTGCGCGTCCCAGAAGTGGGTCACCCGGGAGTCGGCGAGCCTGCCGGTGGGCCACTCCGAACGGGCATCGGTGGGAATCATGTTGAACCACACGGCATACACCGCAACGTCCAGCTTTGGATTTTTCTCCAGGATCTTTTTCTGCACCCACCGGGTACCGGCCGTGCAGACGGGTCACGTGGGAGAAAGCAGCAGCACAATGCGGATCTTCCCCTCGTCGCGGTTGAAGGTGGCCTGAAGATCCTCGACCCGCGCCAGGGTGTTCAGCCGCGTATCCTCCGCGGCCCAGAGGTCGCGAACCGGCGGCAACGAAGTCAGAAGAGAGATGGCAACCAGCACGAAGGTCCAGGGACGGCCGTGGCGCATGTTTCGGGCTTTGTTCATCATGGTTCTCTCCATCTTGGTTCTCTGCAACGCGTCCGATGCACGGTAAGAGTCCCCTTATCCCCTCTTCCGGGTAGTTTCCCACCTATCCAGGCGGGTCAGGCCGCCTCCTCAACCATGCTCCGCAACTTCGTGCCCTTGTACTTGCCCCAGCACGTGGGACATGGCCCGTACTTCTCAGCCTGGGGTGGCGGCGATTCCCGCTACGATGAATGAGCCGGAATTTCCATTTTGAGCTTCCCCTTCACCCGAAAACCTATGCCTCGTACCCTGTCGTGTCAATCGCAAATCGCCCGGGCCTCTTTGAGGTGGTAGTGCGGCACATTTTGGCTGTTCTTCGGAGTCGCTGTGCGGGTTTCGCCTGCCCAGCCTGCCTCGCCGCTGACACTTGTCCGGCCCGACCACTTCTGAGCACCTAAAATTACCCTCTCTCCTGGGTCGCTAGCCGTCTGGCAGCGGCAGTGCCGAGATCGTTCGCAGCATGCTGCTGAACAGCCTCCGGCTCAAGTGCCCTTCGGCCAGCAAAAGCCAGTAATATCGTGCATGTTTCACCAGCCGTCCGCCCGTTTTCACCAGCCGCTGCTGCAAACTCGTCAGCGACCAGTTGTTGATCCTCTTCGGTAGCACCAGCCGCCGCCACAGGTTTCCCAAGTTGTAGGCGATCAGGCTCAGCCATAGGCGCACCTCGTTCGACCGAAACCGATGGCAACTCAGCCGGGTCATCTTTACCGCCTGCTTGCCTTCCTTGATCCATTGCTCTGCGGTGCCCCGCTTGTTGTAGAACCGGACCACCGCCCGGCTGTCGGTCTCCAGATTGGTGACGATGAACCCCACGCGAGGGAACAGTTCGCCAAAGTGGAACTCCACCTTCGCCACCACCCGCCGCGCCTTTTTCCAACTGGCTGCCTGGTAGAGAAAGCTCTTGTACCAGACCACCGGCTTGTGGCTCGGTCGCCCCACTGACCGCGTCAACAACTCCGCGATGTCCCTCTCCAGACTGTCGTTGGCCGGGATGCGAATCGCATACTTCACGTCCCGCTCCTCCAGTGCGTCGTAGATCTCCGGCTTGGCGAAGGCGGCGTCGGCGCGAAACACCGCTTCCTTGCCCAGCTTCTGCTGCCGTTCGATCTCTGGCAGGAGAAGTTCTTCCCAATCCTCGGCGCTGTGCACGTTGCCGGGTCGCAGCTTGGCCGCCAGACAGTCACCCTCGCGACTGAACAGCAACAACGGGTGATAGCAACTCGACTCGAAATGCCCGTTGTAGGCGCTCTGTTCCTGCTCCCCGTAGACCGGGATCTCGGTGCTGTCCATGTCCAGCACCACCCGGCGCGGCGCATCCATAGCTTCCGCCCTGGCGATCAAATCCCGGTTGATCGCTGCCAAACCAGCAAGGTTCTCGTCTTGCGTCAGCAGTTCTGTCTCGAACGACTGTAACCGGGAAGTCAGGGCTGCGCCACGTTCCCAGATCTTCTCCGAACCGATCAGCCGGAACGTCGGATCTTGGGAAAGCCGCTCGGCGTCGTTGACGTCTTCGTATCCTGCCAAGCGGCTGTAGATGGACTGCCGCAGCAAGTCAGCGAGGGGCAACCGGGTGTTCTTCCCCCGAGAGTCGATCAAGTGCTGTTCGATAAGTTCGCCGAACCCCAAACGTTCGTCCAACTCGCGCACCAGAATCAGACCGCCGTCGGAAGTGATTCGCGATCCCTGAAATGTGACCCGCAGAAACCGGTTGAATGACAGTTGAAACGCCTGTTTTTGGCTCTCACCCATTCGGTGTACACCTCCGGAAGGCAATGTTGATGCTGGAACCCGCATCAATACTGACGTTGGAGTCATTCAGAAGGTTGCCGCCGATAGTTCATAAAGGAAATCCGGGCTAAGGTACCAAGATGTCGCCCACGAGGGCCTGAGTCACCTGCATGTGGTCGACACCATGCATGAACGGAAGCACAAGATGCAGTCGTTGGCGGACGCGGCTCTCGCCTTGCCCGGCGGTTTTGGAACGATCGAAGAGATATTCGAAGTGCTCACCTGGGCGCAGATCGAGTTGCATGAGAAACCGTGCGTCTTGCTGAACAGCAACGGCTACTACGACTACCTGTTCAAGTTTCTGGACCACGCGGTTACGCAGGGACTCCTGAAGGACAAAAACCGCGCGTTGGCCCAGCAGGCTCCGACCGCCGAATCGGCGCTGCAGATAATCCAGACGGCCTGGACCAAAAAAGAGGAAGCCCTGATCCAGGCGTTGCGGACATATAAGCGTTGAAGCCGCGGCTTACAAGTAGGTATGGATAGGTCTAACGGAACGGTATGGCGCTAACTTCCTGCTTCACCGGAGCCGGTTTCGTTCTGGTCTTACGACCCGAGCCAGAGCCTTCCCCTCCACAGGCAGATACCGTGGAACTCACGGTGTAATTCTTCAGGTTGATCGCGGCATTCCTGTCTCGAGCATGTGTCCTGCCGCATTCCGGGCACACCCACGCGCGCACCGACAGCGGTAGGCTGTCGAGCTTGTACCTGCAGTGAGAGCAGGTCTTGCCGCTGGCAAACCAGCGATCGGCTACCGCCACCACGCCACCCCGCATCTCGGCCTTGTAATCCAGTTGCCGTCTGGACTCATAGAAACCCTCATTGAGCACCGAATCCACCGCGTCGGCATCGTAACGCCGGACGCGTGTCGCGCGTCAGGAGAAGACGTCAAGAGCCGCTTTGCGCGACTCCTTGATCGAGATGATCCGATCGAAACCGCTGATTCGGAAGACCTCCTCAATGTGGTTCTTCATGGCACAGAGGACGATCTGCCCCTTGCTCGCCTGTAGTGCCCTGGTGGCGAGCAGGACCACCCGCAGGACGGCACTGCTGATGAAATCGAGACGGCTGAAATCAACGATCAGAAGTCGCTCGCCGCTACTGATGTGTTTCATGACAATCGATTCGAACGAGTGAGCGGTCCTACTGTCCAACCGTCCAATGGGGAGCAGCACCAGGACACCGTTGTCTCGTTCTTCCGCAACTTCGATATCCATTGATGCGCACCTCTTTGCGGGTTCGAGCGCCGGCGCGGACGGTACCTGCGCGGAGGCGGCCATTCAACTGGGGTTGCTGCTGGCGCGTCGCGGCCTGGGCCTCGTCTTATATGAGTCCCAATTCCTTAGCGTGGCTTGCGAAACTGCGCTGTGTCGTATCATTTCTTCGCGCGTGGCGTTCTTGCTGCTAACTGAACCAGTTCGTGAGAGATTGAGAAATGAACGTTCTCGTCCTCAAGAGCTAGTCCCTCTACCTGGACAGCTTGCGACGACTTCAGGTGATCAACGACGCGCAGAACAATTTCCTCTGGAGCCGATGCCCCAGCGGTCACGCCCACTGACTTGGCTTGGTCCAGCCATGCAGGCTTGATCTCAGTTTCATCGTTAATGAGGTAGGCGGGAATGGCCGCCGCTTGAATTACTTCTGTCAGTCGCTGTGAGTTGGAGCTGTTGGATGATCCGACAACCAAGACGAGGTCTACTTGGTTTGCCAATTGCTTCACGGCGTTCTGGCGATTTTGAGTTGCGTAGCAGATATCGTCTTTTGAGGGTGACGTCATCTGAGGGAAACGCTCTCGTAGGGCTTCAACGATTTGGGCAGTGTCATCCAGACTGAGGGTAGTCTGGGTCAGATAGACGACCTTGTCAGGATTGGAGACTTCCAGGTTTTCGACATCCTGGACGGAACTAACTAGCTGTATGGGCGCTTCGCCCATTGTCCCGTCTACTTCCTCATGTTCTAGGTGGCCAATCAAAATTAATGAGTAACCAGCCTTGGTGAATCGAATGGCTTCCAGATGGACCTTGGTCACCAGGGGACAGGTGGCGTCAACCACGTGTAACCGCTTCTTTCGAGCCAGATCACGAATTGACGGCGAGACCCCATGGGCGCTGAAAATGCAGACCGAGTCTTCGGGTATTTCCTCCAGGTGGTTCACGAAGACAACCCCACGACCGCTGAGACGCTCGACGACGTGCTGATTGTGGACGATCTCGTGAAAAACGTAGATAGGTAGGGGTAGAAGGTCTAGCGCTAGCTCAACGATTTCTATGGCTCGAACTACTCCGGCGCAAAAGCCCCGAGGGTTGGCTAGGATAACCTTTTTAATCGCCATGCAACTTTCGCCATGCAACTTTTGGGAACTAAGTTAAGTGTACTGTACCCTTGGAGTACTTGACAATACCCTGATGCGATCGAACAGGGCGCACGTCTCAGTATCGGCGAACTGCCAAGGGTCTTCGGCCAACTCGGCTGTCGGGATCAGGTTGACGGAACCCGCACCAGCACGCCCTGGGAGACGTCGAGGCCCCGCTCGACCAACGACCGCAGGAACGGCGTCAGCACCTGCGCGTTCTCCGTGTCCGTTTCGACGAAGCCCAGGAAGCGTTTCTCCCCAGACAGCGTAATGCCTAGCGCGATGACCATCGTCGCCTCGGCGAACGTCTTGCCGTCCAGGACCACGGCCACCACGTCCTCACCCGACAGGTCCCGCTCTTGGAACTCCCGGAGCTGCGCCGCGCTGGCTCGGATGAACCCCCGGGACACCGTCGACCCCGACAGCCCGATTGCTCCGGGAATCGGCGGCGGCTTCGTAGTTGCGGCACGAGATCCCGTACAGCACGCGCTTCGGCAGGAGGTCGTTGACCGCGCGATCGCCATGCGCCGCCTCGCACGACCGCAGCGGCATCTCGCTCCCCGTGACATGACGAATCCGCGGTACCCGCATCGGCACGCGCTGTCCGGCCAGCCTGACCGTCCCGGGATTGCTGCCATGACGGCGCCCTCCGACCGACGCGTCCTTGCGGGCGTATCGCTCGCCCGCCAGCGCCGTCACCTCCTCATCGAGCAACTCCTCCACGTGCATCAACCCCAGGGGGACCAAGGACCGGATTAGCTCCACCTTGGCGTCGAGCTCCAGGTCGGAGTAGTCCTCGCGGCGGATGATCTTGACCGGACCCGGCGTGCGACCCTTCTTGCGCTTCCTGACAGGACGTAGGACACTGCTCATCTCGGCTCCTTTCTCTCGTGGGGTGATGTCCCTCTCTTAACGTCATCAAACGGCGTTGTTGCGTAATTCGCGCTCGCGGCGAGCCGGGCCGAGAAGCTCATCCGCCTCAGTACACGCGCTCCGATCGTGGTATTCCAAGCTCCGCCATCCGGTTCAGCACGGCGCACTTGATCGCGGCTTCGACTTTTTGGTTCTTGACCGTGCGGGCCGAGAGGCTTACCCCGAGTATCGCCTTGTACCGTGAGACCGCATTCTCCGCCACGCTCTGGCGAGTGCAGCCACTCGACTTCCGCCACTCATAACGGCCCTGCGTCCTAATACGCCGGAGATGGGTATCACGCATCGCACGCCACGGAGGCGGATGAGAGTCTCGGCTGCATCGTGCATTGCGTTGCGGCAAGATCGTCACGATAGCGTCGTGCTGGAGCACGGCCTCGTAGCAGGAACCCGTGTCGTAGGCCCGGTCTGCGGAGACTTGCCCGATCGAACCAGGAGCCTTAGACAGCAACGAAGAGAGCCTTCGGGCGTCGTGGACGTTGCTCGCAGTCAGGTCCATCGCAACGATCTCTTTCGTCGTCTCATCGACGCCTAGGTGGAGCTTTCGCCATGTCCTACGGCGGAGGGTTCGGTGTTTTCTGATGTGCCACTCACCGGCTCCGTAGATCTTCAGGCCCGTCGAATCGATGACGACATGTCGTGGTCGATCCGTGGGCCCTACACTCAGTCGGACGTCGACGGCGCTTTGCCTTCGGCTCACCGTGCTGTAGTTGGGCACTGGGAGGTCGAGAGCCATGAGCGCCACGATGGATTGAAGGAACCCTTGAGTGGTCCGTAGGTTGAGGTGAAACACCGAATTCAGGACCAGCGCACATTGGATCGCCGCATCCGCGTAGACCTTGGGCCGGCCTCGCCCTTCGAAGGGTCCTGGATGACGCCAGGCAGCGACTGCCTCCGTGTCGAACCACAGTGGCAGCTGCCCACGTTTCACCAGAGCCCGGTTGTACTCCGGCCAGTTGCGAACCTTATATCGGAAGGTGTAGTCGCTTTTGCCCATCCCCTAGCCTATCAGGGGGGAGAGCGTTGGGGATGGAGTCAGATTTCTGCAACAACGCCGCGGCGCGGGGTCGTGAGCGCACGGCAGTTTAAGATATGCGCCCCCCCCTTCATTCGATTCGTAATCATCCCCGCTGCGCTTGCGTCAAGACCCTCATTATTGTAATTTAGCCATGAAAGTTAAATAGCGAACTGTCTTGTTGCGAAAATGTGAATAAGGACTATCCGTCATGCGTCGTGGAGAAAGCGGCAGCTATGAAGTGACGAGCGTCGGCGGTGAGCGAGTTCGGGCCTTTGTGCCGGCGCCACTGCCTCCGAAACCCGTCCTGGTTCTGGAGGGCTCGCTGCAACAGGTACTGGAATCAGCGGTACTTGCCCTGGGCCGCCTCGACGGCGTCTCGACTCTCCTGCCGGACGAGGAGCTTTTCCTTTATGCCTACGTGCGTAAGGAAGCGGTGCTTTCCTCTCAGATCGAAGGCACGCAGTCGTCGCTGTCGGATCTTCTGCTTTTTGAACTTGAGGAAGCGCCCGGAGTTCCGCTTGACGATGTGCGTGAAGTCTCGAACTACGTGGCAGCTCTCGACCACGGCCTGCGCCGCCTGCGGGAAGGCTTTCCGCTGTCGAATCGCCTGATCCGCGAGACCCACGGTGTGCTGTTGTCAAGCGGGAGGGGCCGTACCAAAACGCCCGGCGAGTTCCGCCGCTCGCAGAATTGGATCGGCGGCACCCGGCCGGGCAATGCCGCCTTTGTGCCTCCGCCGCACACCGCCGTGCCCGACTGCATGACCGCATTTGAGCGCTTTCTCCACGCCGAGGACGACGGGTTGCCCGTACTGCTGCGGGCGGGGCTCGCGCACGTGCAGTTCGAGACCATTCACCCCTTCCTCGACGGGAACGGGCGCGTGGGGCGGTTGCTCGTGACGCTTCTGCTGTGCCATGCCGGCGTGCTGAGCCAGCCGCTCCTGTATCTGAGCCTATACTTCAAGCAAAACCGCAGTGTCTACTACGAGATGCTTGACCAGGTCCGCCGCGCCGGCGACTGGGAAGCGTGGCTCTCCTTCTTTCTCGAAGGGGTGCGGGTGACGGCCGAGGGCGCGGTCTCGACCGCCCAACGCCTGTCCCACATGTTTCAGGATGACCGAAACCGGATCCAGGCGGCCGGGGGCCGGAGGGCCGGGTCGGCGTTGCGCATACACGATGCGCTCAAGTCGCGGCCGATTCTGTCGCTGCCCGCGGCGAGGCGCGATACCAAGCTGTCCTTTCAGACAGCCGCCTCGGCAATCGAACTGCTCGTCACTCACGGGATCGCGCGGGAGATCACCGGGAAGCGCCGTAACCGGCTGTTTGTCTATGACCGGTATCTTTCCATCCTCAACGAGGGAACCGAGGCGCCCTGATGTCGAGCATGACTTTCTTCCGGACCTGCTCCAACTTCTACAAGCCCCAGCCGTTGCGTTCGCTGGAACTATAGCAGGATTGAAGGGCTAACAGACTTGAGCGTCATGAGCAAGACGTTTGACCAAGGCAAAGAAGAAGTCGCGAAGCTGTGCCGGTACTTCGCTACCAATCGCCAAGCCTTTCTCGCCTCCGGCGTCAAGGAAGCCCATGTCCGCCAATCGCTGATAGACCCCCTCTTTGAATCGTTGGGCTGGGACGTGCGCAATACCGCGATGACCGCGCCCCAGTACCGGGAAGTCATTCCCGAAGACAGCCTCGACGTGGAAGGCCACCAGAAGGCGCCGGATTACGCCTTCCGTGTCGGCACCCTACCGAAATTTTACGTCGAGGCCAAGAAGTGCGGCGTCAACATCGGCTCCGACCCCGCCCCTGCCTACCAGCTTCGCCGCTACGGATGGAGCGCCAAGGTTGCGCTGTCCGTTCTGAGCGACTTTGAGGAACTGGGCGTTTACGATTGCACCAAGCGACCCGGCCCAGGCGACAAGGCGAGCCATGCCCGTATTCAGTACTTCCGCTTCGAAGAATACCCCGACCGCTGGCGCGAGCTATGGGACGTGTTCTCGCGCGAAGCTGTCTGGTCCGGGGCGTTTGACCAGTACGCCGCGTCCAAGCGGAAACGCGGCACGTCCGAAGTGGACGTGGAGTTTTTGAAAGAAATCGAGGGCTGGCGGGAGAGGCTGGCCCGCAACATTGCCCTTCGGAACAAGGGCCTCGCTTCGGATGACCTGAATGCGGCCGTGCAACTGACGATTGATCGCGTGGTGTTCCTTCGCATGGCGGAAGACCGAGGGCTGGAACCTTACGAGCAACTTCTGAAGCTGTGCGAACGGCCCGACATTTACCCCCACTTCATGCGCGACCTGTGCCGCCGGGCTGACCAGAAGTACAACTCCGGGCTGTTTTATTTCCAGAAGGAAACCGGCGTGTCCGAAAACCCCGACCGGATCACGCCGAAGCTGGCGGTGGACGACAAGGTTTTCAAGCCGATCCTCCAAAGCCTGTATTTCGCCCACGGTTCGCCATATCACTTCGGCGTGATGCCCGTCGAAATCCTGGGAACCGTCTATGAGCGTTTCCTGGGCAATGTGATCCGGCTGTCGGCGGGCCACCACGCCAAAGTGGAACTAAAGCCCGAAGTGCGCAAGGCGGGCGGAGTCTATTACACCCCGGCCTACGTCGTCGAGTACATCGTGAAGCATACCGTCGGGCAGCAGATTAAAGGGCGCAGCCCCGCGCAACTGGCGGGTAAAGGTAGGGACAGGCCTTCTAGCCTGTCTGCCAAAGGGCAGGCAGGAATCCCTGCCCCACCGTTCCGCGTCCTGGACATGGCTTGCGGAAGCGGGTCATTCCTGCTGGGCGCATACCAATGCCTTCTGGACTACTGCTTGAGGTGGTACATCGAATACAAGCCCGAAACCCGCAAGAAGGCCGTTTACATGGACCCCAGGAACGGCGAATGGCGGCTGACAATCGAGGAAAAGAAGCGCATCCTCACGACGCATATCTTCGGCGTGGATATTGATCCGCAGGCCGTGGAGGTATCCAAGCTCTCTCTCCTGCTGAAGGTGCTGGAAGGCGAGACCGACCATAGCCTTAGCCTGGGCTTGCTTCCCTTCGGCGACCGCGCCTTGCCCAACCTCGCTGACAACATCAAGTGCGGCAATTCCCTGATCGGCCCGGACTACTTCACCGGCAAGTTGATTGCCGACCCCGAGGAAATGAAACGGGTCAACGCGTTTGACTGGAAGCAAGCGTTTCCCGATGCAATGAAGGCCGGGGGATTTGACTGCGTGATTGGCAATCCGCCGTACATTCGCATTCAGAGAATGAAGGAATGGGCACCACTGGAAGTCGAAATCTACGAGGAACTGTTCAACGCCAGCAAGACGGGCAATTACGACATCTACGTTGTCTTCATCGAACAAGGCTTGAGGCTGCTGAATCCCAAAGGCCAACTCGGCTTCATCTGTCCGCACAAGTTTTTCAATTCACAGTACGGCAAGCCGGTGCGGGCAATCATCGCCACGGGAAAGCATCTTTCGCATGTTGCACACTTCGTGGCACAACAGGTTTTCGAGGGGTCGACAACCTATACCTGCCTGCTATTTCTGAGCAAGCCGCCTGTGTCGGAATGTTTGTTTGCCAAGGTTGACGATCTTATTGCCTGGCGCACGACCGGAGCGGCAATCGAAGGCCTAGTAAAGGCTGGCGAAGTCACGGTCGATGAATGGAACTTTTCCGTCGGGCCGGGGGCCGGCTTGTTCGCGAAGCTATCAGCAATGCCCCACCGATTGGGCGACGTGGCCGATGTTTTCGTCGGTCTTCAGACAAGTGCAGACGACGTTTACATCATGAATTTTGCCTCCGAAACAGAGCAGTCGTATCACTTAAACCCGGATTTCCTTTATGAACTATCGGCGGCAACCTTCTGAATGACTCCAACGTCAGTATTGATGCGGGTTCCAGCATCAACATTGCCTTCCGGAGGTGTACACCGAATGGGTGAGAGCCAAAAACAGGCGTTTCAACTGTCATTCAACCGGTTTCTGCGGGTCACATTTCAGGGATCGCGAATCACTTCCGACGGCGGTCTGATTCTGGTGCGCGAGTTGGACGAACGTTTGGGGTTCGGCGAACTTATCGAACAGCACTTGATCGACTCTCGGGGGAAGAACACCCGGTTGCCCCTCGCTGACTTGCTGCGGCAGTCCATCTACAGCCGCTTGGCAGGATACGAAGACGTCAACGACGCCGAGCGGCTTTCCCAAGATCCGACGTTCCGGCTGATCGGTTCGGAGAAGATCTGGGAACGTGGCGCAGCCCTGACTTCCCGGTTACAGTCGTTCGAGACAGAACTGCTGACGCAAGACGAGAACCTTGCTGGTTTGGCAGCGATCAACCGGGATTTGATCGCCAGGGCGGAAGCTATGGATGCGCCGCGCCGGGTGGTGCTGGACATGGACAGCACCGAGATCCCGGTCTACGGGGAGCAGGAACAGAGCGCCTACAACGGGCATTTCGAGTCGAGTTGCTATCACCCGTTGTTGCTGTTCAGTCGCGAGGGTGACTGTCTGGCGGCCAAGCTGCGACCCGGCAACGTGCACAGCGCCGAGGATTGGGAAGAACTTCTCCTGCCAGAGATCGAACGGCAGCAGAAGCTGGGCAAGGAAGCGGTGTTTCGCGCCGACGCCGCCTTCGCCAAGCCGGAGATCTACGACGCACTGGAGGAGCGGGACGTGAAGTATGCGATTCGCATCCCGGCCAACGACAGTCTGGAGAGGGACATCGCGGAGTTGTTGACGCGGTCAGTGGGGCGACCGAGCCACAAGCCGGTGGTCTGGTACAAGAGCTTTCTCTACCAGGCAGCCAGTTGGAAAAAGGCGCGGCGGGTGGTGGCGAAGGTGGAGTTCCACTTTGGCGAACTGTTCCCTCGCGTGGGGTTCATCGTCACCAATCTGGAGACCGACAGCCGGGCGGTGGTCCGGTTCTACAACAAGCGGGGCACCGCAGAGCAATGGATCAAGGAAGGCAAGCAGGCGGTAAAGATGACCCGGCTGAGTTGCCATCGGTTTCGGTCGAACGAGGTGCGCCTATGGCTGAGCCTGATCGCCTACAACTTGGGAAACCTGTGGCGGCGGCTGGTGCTACCGAAGAGGATCAACAACTGGTCGCTGACGAGTTTGCAGCAGCGGCTGGTGAAAACGGGCGGACGGCTGGTGAAACATGCACGATATTACTGGCTTTTGCTGGCCGAAGGGCACTTGAGCCGGAGGCTGTTCAGCAGCATGCTGCGAACGATCTCGGCACTGCCGCTGCCAGACGGCTAGCGACCCAGGAGAGAGGGTAATTTTAGGTGCTCAGAAGTGGTCGGGCCGGACAAGTGTCAGCGGCGAGGCAGGCTGGGCAGGCGAAACCCGCACAGCGACTCCGAAGAACAGCCAAAATGTGCCGCACTACCACCTCAAAGAGGCCCGGGCGATTTGCGATTGACACGACAGGGTACGAGGCATAGGTTTTCGGGTGAAGGGGAAGCTCAAAATGGAAATTCCGGCTAAGGTATTCCCCAGGGATGAGCGTTTCTCCTTGACCGATCAAATACGCCGCTCCTCACGCAGCGTTGCCGCGAACCTCGCCGAAGGCTTCAGAAAGCGGCAATATCCGAGTATGTTTGTGAGTAAGCTTGCTGACGCCGACGCGGAGGCAACCGAAACGCAAGTGTGGCTCGACTTCGCCCGTGATTGCGGCTACTTATCGCAGGATCTGCAATATGACCTGCCTGGCGATTTCCGGACCAGCTGAAGCCTGAGAGAATGGCGCCCTCGGAGAAACGAGGGAGCCATGAAGAAGACCCGGTTTACCGAAGAGCAGATGGTGACGATCCTCCGCGAGGCCGATCAGCGGCCCGTCCCGGAGGTGGCCAAAAAGAACGGCGTCAGCGCCCAGACGCTCTACGCCTGGCGGAAACACTTCGGCACGTTGGAGCCCGCCGATGTGAAGCGGCTGCGGCAGCTCGAGCAGGAGAACGGCCGGCTGAAAAAGATGGTGGCCGATCGAGATCTGGAGATCGACGTGCTCAAGGAGATCACCCGAAAAAAATGGTAGGCGCACGCGTGCGCCGGCCGCAGGTCGCGTATGCACGTGCACGCGGTCTGTCGGGTCGCCGCGCGTGCGCCTTGCTCTCCGTCGCACGGTCCACGCTGGGCTACCAGTCGCGGCTGGTCGACCGGGATGCCCCGGCGCTGGCCGCGATGCGTCGTCTGGCGGCGCAGTATCCGCGGTACGGCTATCGCCGGATTCGGATTTTCCTAAAACGCGAAGGGCACACGATGAGCACGGACCGGACCCATCGCCTCTGGCGCCAGGCGGGGTTGCAGGTGCCTCGGCGGCGGCCGCGGCGCCGGGTCGCCCTGAGCCGGCCCCGCCCGGTGCCCGCCACTGCGGTCAATCACGTCTGGGCGTACGACTTCGTGTTCGACACCTGCGCGAATGGGCAGACGCTCAAGTGCCTCACCGTCGTCGACGAATGGACCCGCGAGTCACTCGCGATCGACGTGGCCGGCGGCATTCGGTCCGGGCGCGTTATCGAGGTGCTCACGCAGCTCGTGAGCGTCCACGGAGCCCCACGTTACCTCCGGTCCGACAACGGCCCCGAGTTTGTCGCGGGTGCGATTCTCCGGTGGCTGCTCCAGGCGCAGATCGAAACCGCGCTCATCGAGCCGGGGAAGCCGTGGCAGAATGCGACCGACGAATCGTTCAACGGGAAGTTCCGCGACGAGTATCTGAGCCTGCAGTGGTTTCGGAACCGCGTGGACGCGAAGGTGGGGATCGAGCAATGGCGACGGCACTACAACGACGTGCGACCGCACTCGAGCCTTGGCTATCTGACGCCAGCCGAGTTCAAAGCGCAGCTCCGTGCTGGCTCGGATGACGGTGGGCGCTCGCCGGCGATGCCGGCTCACGCTGACCAAGAAGAACACGAGAGCGACTTAACCATGCCGACTGGCGCTGTTCTCCAGTAATCGGTGGTCCGAAGAAAACCGGCAGGTCATATAACTTCCAGGAAGAACGTGCGCCGCATCCTCTCCGCCTTTGTATTCCTCCTGCTGGCAGCTCTGCTGCCAGCCCAAGATCTACAGCTCCCCCTCCAGGAAGGCTCGCTGCGCTTTGCGGTCCTCGGCGATGCCGGGTAGAAGGGGTCGATCGAGATGCAGTGACCACCCAAACCGGGCCCGGGATAAAAGGGGCTAAATCCGAACGGCTTGCTGGCGGCAGCATCTATCACCTCCCAGATGTCGATGCCCATCCGCTGGCAAATCAGTTTGAGCTCGTTAACCAAGGCAATGTTGACAGAGCGGTAGATGTTCTCGAGCAGCTTGCTCATTTCGGCTACCCGGGCCGAGGAGACAATGATCACCTTGCCGAAAATCTGTTGGTAGAGTTGTCGAGCGCGCTCGGCGCTGACCGGATTGACCCCCCCAACGATCTTGGGGATTTCGCGGAGCTGAAAGCGTTTGTTGCCCGGGTCGATGCGCTCAGGGGAGAAAGCGAGATAGAAATCGGGGTCTGGCCCGTCGGCTTTCACATTCGCAGGGCAATGGAGTCCGCTCTCCTCCAGTATGGGGAGGACGACTTCTTCCGTAGTTCCGGGGTATGTAGTGCTCTCCAGGACCACCAGTTGGCCGCGCTCCAGGTAGCGACTTACCACGCGACTGGTTTCGACGACGTATTGAAGGTCGGGCTCCCGCGCCTCGGTCACCGGTGTCGGCACGCAGATGATCACAGCCTGGGTCTGGCGCAAGCGCCTGAAGTTGGTGCTGGGATAAAACAGGCGGGTCTCGACCAGACTCTTGAGCCCCGAGGCGTCGATATGCTGAAGGTAGCAGTGCCCCTCGAGCAGTTTTTGGATCTTGCTGGAATCGATGTCGAGGCCGAGCACCTTGCAGCCCGCCCGGGCGAATTCCAGAGCCAACGGCAGCCCCACATACCCCAGTCCAATCACGGCGATACTACGATGCTCCGGCGCGTCAGTTTTGTCCATCCTTACCGTTTTCTCCCTTAACGCCCCTTTCCAGCTTTCATGAATGAGGCACCCGCCTAGCTGACGTTGAGCTCAATTCCCAGCTATTTTCCTAGAACGCGATGCGCGAGAAGTCCAGCTCCAATCCACAGAAGACGATGTGCGCTCTAGCATGTCGACCCCACGCTAACCCTTTCCAATTTTACTGATGCGAGTATAGATCCGATCGGGACGGCGACCATGAATGGGTTTGGCTCCTTCAACCTGCGGGTCAATGGGCCAACGCCCCCCAATGGTCTTGGCAGCTTCATGCTTACGATCAGCCGGACCAACGGCGACCCCATTTCAGTTTCCGAACTGGTTGGCAATCTACCGGCGGGTGTCCACTTCATTGCCCCAGCACAGGTTTCACCGGTTTTGCGAGCGTCCACGAACCGGGCACGCTGGTCCTGTTGGGAACCGGGCTGCTAGCGATGGGCGGCGCGTTACGTCGGCGCATGCAGCCGTAGGATCCGAGCAACGGGCGCTCGGGCGCGCCCGCAATAGCTTATTATTAGAAAGCAGCGGGTGTGCCCGCTGCTTTCTTTTCTTGCGTATGATCTTGAGCAACGCCAAACCTTTCCGTCCAGGCCTCGTGTTGGTCCAACTACTCGGATGGGGCATCGCACAGCGTCGCCCCAGGCACACTGCACTCCGTAGCCATGACTGAAACATCCCCGGATCCGGTGGGAACACGATCCTGGTGATAACGTGCAGAGCTAACTCGCGACCTGGCCAGATATGTTTTGCGTCAAAGGAAGAATAATCAATGCCGCTTACAATTTTTTGGGAAGGGCATCCTTGCGCAGGTAGGCATCTTGGCGACAACTGGCGCAGAGAGTGATCAGATTTTGCTCGGCATCGTCTCCTAACTTACTTCGTGACTGGATACGGTGCACCTCGAGCTCGGCAGAGTGCCCACAGTACTGGCAGCGCCTTGGTTGTCATGCATGGACGGAATTAACCCGAAGCAGCTCTAGTCAATCACCCAGCCGGAATTTCCAATTTGCGGGCGTCACCCCGGCGGGCCGCTACAAACCCGCCACGGGCACTACTCGATGTAGCGCCGCCCCTGGCTTCCAGACCGGCCGAGCTTAGCCGTCCAACTCGCCGGGCGGGTGCTGGATTGCGGCATAGGGGTACAGAGCCACGCTGGCCTCCCGGCGGTGGACCTTTTGGATGGCCGCCACCGTATCGGCCCAGGTGCGCGTGAAAATGGTACGGGCTGGGAATTTGACCCTGTCGCGGGCCTGCATGTAGGAGGAGTAAACGATGAACTGGCTGGCCTGCTTCACATCCCGGCGCGACGGGTGGGCCGTTTCATAGAAGGGACGGGCGTCGTAGCCCCAGCGTTCGCCGGCGTAGTGCATGCTCTCCAGACCCTGGGGGTTTTGACTGATAAGCACAGAGGTGCCGCCGTCCCGCAGGCAGGAGCGCACCCACGACAGGCTGCCGGATGCCTGCGCGTTTTGCGGGTAGGCGCTGGCCAGAACCACGTCCGCATTCTTGGCGGGCTCAGTGCGCAGCACGCGGTTGGCCTGGCGGCAGGCAGAATGATGTGCTTCCACGATGTCGCCGGCGTGGATGCCGACGACCTTGCGGTAACCGTTGTAAACAATCTGCACACTGAAATCCGCCCGAGCCATCCGCGCGGCTTCCACCATGTCCAATCGGCATTCGTTCTTGAAAATCTTGAGTAGGCCGACCGTCTTGTTACGGTTGTCCCCTAACCCGGCGATCGTGCGGTGAAAGTAGTGAATCGATTCGACCCAGGTGACGCCCGGCAGGATCGCTTTGGCGCCGCCGCCGTAGCCAGCCAGCCCGTGCGGCTTCATGCCACTGATGGTCACGCGCACGTCAGCTTGCATGAAATGTCGGTTGATCTTGATGCGGTTGCCGCGGGACGTGCGTCCGATGTCGGTCAGATTTTCATAGATGTTGTGGTTCAGCCAGGGGTACTTGTCCGCGTAGTGGGGACCCAGCTTGCGCTTCGCTTCATTCTGCGCCAGCGGGCGATGCGTCCCGTAGGAGGTCAGGAACAGGATGCCGTCGTCCTTGATCCCACCCAGCTTCAGCTCCTCGATGATTTGCGGCACCACCTCGAACACAGGGGTGGGCCGGGTCAGGTCGTCGAAGGTGATGAGGGCGGTGCGCTTTCCGCGGGCGATATCGGCCAGGCGCTTGGTGCCGATGGGCGCCTCAATGCGCTGGCCAATCTGTTCCGCGCTCAGGACCGGCGCTTTGATGCCGGCCATGTGGTACACGGTCAGGTCCCAGGAGGGAGGAATCTGCAGGCGCTCTTCCTCGTCGCCAAAATGCTCCCGTGTGGGGATGCTTGCCCAACCTTGCTTACCCTCCGTCGCTCCGGTTGGCGGACCCCGTCGCTCACTGGCCCAGCTCCAGATGGGTACGCTCCCCAGCGCGGCCGCGCCCACTCCAGCGGACCGCAGAAACTCACGACGTCCCAGTTCCTGCCGTTTCATACGTCCCTCCTTGGCTGTACGCGTTACGCTACACGAGGGAACCGCGGATTGCAAGAGCTGACTCGCCAGCTCGGGAGACTGCGCAAAAAGCGACCCGCCGGTCACTAGGAAAGCGATCAGAAGGCGCATCTAGCTGAATCGAGCAACTACACGAGCCGGCACACCCAGCGGCTCACGGCGTCGCAATACCAAAAGACGCCGTCCCGCATGGTCATACCGTGCAGCTCCGGGTCTTCCTGCCTCAACTGGATCTTGGCCAACAATTCTCCGTTACCGGGATCCATCTTGTAGATGGCGCGGTCGTTGCTTTCCACGCACCACAGATAGCCTTGATCCCACGCGATCCCGTGCGGCCGCGAGCCCGGCGCCGGGATGCTGTGCAACTCCTTCCCGGAGTCAGGCTCAATCTGATAGATCTTGACCGGGGGCGGAACGGCGATCCAGTATTTGCCATCCACCCACTCAAGGCCGTGGGCTCCGGTCTTGCGCCCGCGCGGCTTGCCCCAGAGCGGTTCCCCGGCTCCCGGGGTGTCGAAAGTCGCTAACGTCTTGCCGTTGTCTGGATCTACTCTCAGAGTTGTAAGCCCGTAAGTCGAGGCAATCCACAGGGCACCATCGCCGAAGGTGATGCCGCTGCCGTGGATCGACTCCGTCTGAATCTCCTTGAGCACCGAGCCGTCTTGGTAGCTGACCTTGTGGACCTTGTTGGGGTCTTCCTGATCGAGGATCCAGAGGCCGTCAGCAACGGCCTGCAATCCATTGGGCATCATGCCTGGAGCCAAGAAAGCTTTCTCCAAGCGTTTGGGGATAACCGGGAGCTTTGCTTTCTGTTCTTTGTCGCTGATCGCGGCGGATGACCGCGAGCCCGCCGCCATGACCGTAAGCGCCGTTAGAAACGCACGTCTTGATACGTCCGAGTTTGTTGTCATGGAGACCTCCTTGGGCCGTCTCAATTGTAGCGCTGAGGGAGCGATGTGACAATGACAACCACCCGCTGGTAGTGTCCTAGTTTGACTTTGGCTGGCTGGTGGCGGCCTAGCGAGCCAAGGCAGAGCGCCAGAACCTCACGATGCGGATGCAGATGCGGCGGTTTACCCGGCTAACGAACGCCTTCAGCAAGAAGCTGGACAACCTGAAGGCGGCCCTGTCGCTGCACTTTGCGTGGTATAACTTTGTGCGGGTCCAACAGAGCCTGCGGGTAAACCGGCCATGGAAGCTGGCATCACGTCCAGTGTCTGGGCTGTTAATGAGCTTAATGCCTAGCACCTCGGGGGCTGTATGGAGCATCTGGATAATCTCGACTGGATCGGGATCATCGCCATGATCGTGGCAGGAGCTTGTCTTCTCTACAAATGGGGACGGCGGGCACCCCGTTTGTAGGACAACGCGAAATTAGGACACTACCCACCCGCTGAGATCCGCCGCTATCGAGTGCCGCTGGCAACGGTGCACGACGCTGATCTCACGTCTAGACTCGGCCCCACGCTTCCAGGACCTGCTGCGCCGCATGAACCTCCCACCGTAAGCTTGAGACTCCCTCCCGTGCCGTGCCCCTGGGTACACCGCGCTCGCGTGCAAGCCAGGGCAGCAAGCAATCCTGACGCGGCATTATCTCGCAGTAGGGAAGCTGGTTTCTCCAAACTTCTTCGATGATGTCCCCACTTGTCGGCAAAGCGATTTACCGATGCTGCCCCGCCGCCCACGTGGCTGTATAACGCCCTTATCGGAAACTGACCCACTACCCTGGCGGGCGTACAGGGTCAGTTTCCGGTAAGCCGACTATACGGCCAAGTGACCGCCGACGTCAGAGGAGGAGCCGCAAGGCGCTGCGATAGTTTCTGAGTTGGCGACTATTCGGGAGTTGGCAGCCAGACCGGAAAAGACTGGGGGGCTAGGGACAATCTATCCGGCATTGCTGGCGACAAGGCGGTATCTCGTGGCCGGTTGGATTCCGCCAGTGGGGCAGGCAGAAACCCACTAGCGCGACTGGCCGGGTTCGCTGCGTTGACTTGTTTGCGGTGTGGGGCCTAAGATGGCTCTCAAGCGATGCTCTCTGTTCAGATGACGACGGCTTAGACATGCGAACTCTGCATGCGTGGCGTTTCCTGGTTTACCTGCTCCTTTTCGCGGGGTGCTCAAGGGCACCGGACTACGATGTGGTGATCCGTAACGGCACGCTCTATGACGGCAGTGGCCAAGCTCCTCTCGTGGGTGATGTGGGAATCAAGGGCGACACGATCATGGCGGTCGGATCACTGAAAGAGGCACGTGGACAAACGGAGATCGATGCCACCGGCCTGGCCGTCGCGCCTGGCTTTATCAACATGCTCAGTTGGGCGGTCGATTCGCTGATTGCGGATGGTCGTTCGCAAGGGGACATTAGACAAGGGGTGACTCTAGAGGTCTTCGGCGAGGGGAGGTCGGGGGGGCCCTTGAACGCGGAGATGAAGAAGGAAGCGCGCGAAAGGCAAGGCGATATCCAATACGAGATCGAATGGACTACCCTGTCGGACTACCTCAAATATCTTGTGCGCCGGGGCATCTCGAGCAATGTCGCGTCTTTTGTGGGAGCGACCACGGTGCGTGTCCACGTCATCGGCTACGAAGACCGGAAGCCGACCTCGGCCGAACTCGACCGGATGTGCCAACTGGTACGTCGGGCGATGGAAGAGGGCGCCCTCGGTGTCGGGTCTTCGCTCATTTACGCGCCTGCTTTCTACGCCGACACAGACGAACTGATTGCGCTGGCTAAGGTGGCAGCTGAATACGACGGCATGTATGTCTCGCACATACGAAGCGAAGGCAATCGCCTGCTGGAAGCGGTCGATGAGGCGATCGCGATTGCCCGAGAAGCCGGGATCCGGGCCGAGATTTACCATCTCAAGGCGGCCGGCCGCTCAAACTGGGACAAGATGGATAAAGTGATCGGGAAGATTGAGGCTGCCCGCGCCCAAGGGCTGCAGATGACAGCGGACATGTACACCTACACTGCCGGTCGCACCGGACTCAACGCCGCCATGCCTCCCTGGGTGCAGGAAGGAGGCCACCGGGCATGGGTCGAGCGGCTAAAGGATCCTGCCATTCGGAAGCGGGTGAAGCGAGAGATGTCCACACCCACCGACAAGTGGGAAAACCTCTACCTCGCCGCAGGCTCTCCGGACAAGATTTTGCTCACCGGCTTCAAGAGCGAAGCCCTCAAGCCGCTGACCGGCAAGACGCTGGCCGAGGTGGCGGGCATGCGTGGAAAGTCGCCGGAAGAAACCGCGATGGACCTCGTCATTGAGGACGACAGTCGCGTAGCCACCATCTATTTTCTGATGTCCGAGGACAACGTCCGTAAGCAAATCAAGCTTCCCTGGGTAAGCTTCGGCTCAGACGCGCGCTCGATGGCTCCCGAAGGAATCTTCCTGAGATCCAACCCACATCCCCGAGCGTACGGTACGTTTGCGCGGCTCCTGGGCAAATACGTCCGTGACGAGAAGGTTATCCCAATGGAGGAAGCGATCCGGCGACTGACCTCTTTGCCAGCAACAAACTTGAAGATCCAGCGGCGCGGCCGGCTGATTGCTGGACACTTTGCTGACGTGGTTGTCTTCGACCCGGCGAAGATTCAGGATCATGCGACCTTCGAAGAGCCCCACCAGTACTCCACCGGGGTGGTGCACGTTTTCGTCAACGGCACCCAGGTTTTAAAGGATGGCGCCCACACTGGTGCCGCACCCGGCCGGGTGGTGCCCGGCCCCGGCGCTCCCTCACCCCTGCAATGAAAGGTCCGGAGGAACTCCGAGCACTTCGGTTGAGATTGTGCAGCAGGCCCGCCACTTGGCCTGAAGGTGGACCGGGCTGAGCACGTCCAGCGTTGACTTGGCTGCGACGTGGGGCGTAGGATGCCCCCAAGAGGGGCGGTTGGCAGCGGCGCAGGTTTCGCGCCATCGAGGGGCGGCTAGACCACCTGTGCACCCTACGCCACGGCAGCCTCACGGTCGGGGATTGTGTCGCAAATTGTGTCGCAACCCCCACTGGAATACGACACATTACAGATTACTACGGAGCGTCACGAAGTTTACGATGTCGCAGATGTTCAGTCGCCCAAAACCGCAGAATTCCGCTTCACGAAACGTCCCCTCATAGTGTCTAACCCGGCCTCGCGCAGGAGCATTGCGGTAGGTTGTTGAAAAGATTGGTCGGGCCGTCGGGATTTGAACCCGAGACCTCTTGCACCCCAAGCAAGTGGGCGGCTTCCACGGTTTTCTCCCAACTCCTTCCTCTCGTTTCTCTTACACAACTTCGGGGCGTCTGCTTTCGCTCGCAACGCCTACGGCCTAGCCCGCTTGATGGGCGAGTTTCCTGACAGTTTCTTGACAGTCGTTGCTGCCACGGTCATGCTCTACGAGCTGCGCAGCACATTGCTGCAGTAATGGTTTTCGAGTTGCAATAGCCCGGCTCCTCGTTAGGACGCGCCTTGTCGAGCCAGGGGACCCACTTTCCTCATCCTAGAAACGCAATATTGACCAGACCGATTTTTTGTACCAACAGTAGTGAGAGTCTACATCATAGCCTGGGGCCGTGAAACCGGTTTTGGTAGTAGGAAAGGGTTATAGGCTCCCGGCGCCGGGGGCCTATAGAGTCTGTGTGAAAACCGCTTTTGCGAGTCACGTATAATGCGCCTTAAGGAGGCGCGATGAAATTCTTGACCTACAACCCGGAGCAAGCGTATCTGCTGCCGCCCAGCGTGCGGGAGGTGCTGGGAGAAGATCACATCTGTTTTTTTGTGCAGCAAGTCGCGGAGCGGCTGTAACTGAGTGCGTTTGAGCAGGGCTAGGTGGAAGAAGGCCGCCCGGCCTATCATCGGGCGCTGTTGCTGAAGGTGTGGCTGTATGCCTACGCGCTGGGCGTGACCTCGGCCCGGCGTCTGGAACAGCGGGTGCGGGAGGACCTGGCGTTCCGTTATCTGGCGGCCGGAGCGGGGCCGGACTTTTGGACGCTGAACCAGTTTCGGACGCGGCACGCCCGTGCCCTGAACGATCTGTTCACACAGGTGGTGGAGTTGGCGCGGTCGCTGGGAATGGGGCGGCTGGGACACGGTGGCCATGGACTCGACGCGGGTGGCGGCCAACGCCTCGCGGGACCGGGTGGAGACGGTGGCCAAGTTGCGGGCAGAGCGAGCCAAAATTCGGCGGCAGATTCGTCGCTGGCAGAAACAATGTGACGCGCAGTCCTGCGAGGAAGCGGCTGGCCAGCAACTGAGCGGCAAGCAGATGGCAGCGCTGGAAAAGCGGCTGGAAGAAATCCCGCGATGCCTGGAGCGGTTGCGTAAAAGCGGGCTGAAGCGGCGTTCGGAAACCGATCCCGACAGCCGGTTGTTGCGCGACCGCAAGGGATTCACGCTGGGTTACACGGCGGAGGTGGCGGTCAGCGAAGATCATCTGATTGTCGAGCAGGCTGGCGTCTTCCACGGTTTTCCACCAACTCCTTCCTCTCGTTGCTCTTACACAACTTCAGGGCGTCTGCTTTCGCTCGCAACGCCTACGCCTAGCCCTCTTGATGGGCGAGTTTTCTGACAGTTTCTTGACAGTCGTTGCTGCCACGGTCATGCTCTACGGGCTGTGCAGCACGTTGTTGCAGTAATGGTTTTTGATCTGCAATAGCCCGGCTCCTCGTTAGGCCGCGCTTTGTCGAGCCGGGGGAACTACTTTCCCTAACCCACCACCCTCTGCTTCGGGGTCCACAACGAAGCTGTAGTGACCGCTCCCTATTTTCTTCTTCGCCTTTGCGAACCATTTATCCGGAGGCGTCAATTTCTCCTTTTCCCCGCAACCCACGAGTGATTGGGCAAGCGCTTTTTCCGCCAGGGATCGGCCGATACGTCCGTTTCCATCCTCAGAAGGGATGGATGTGCGATCCTGGCCCAAGTCAGAGCAGACCCCCTGTCCGGCATGGCTGCGACCCGACCGTATCATGCGATGAAACGATCCATCCTCCGCCGTTATTCGGTCGGACGGTGGCGCTTCGTAGTGGACCCTCTGCTAGTGAGTTGGGGGCACCGGGCCGGCAACCACCAATACCTTTTCCCATGGAGAGGACATTCAGGAACCCGGCCTTGGGTGAGGACGGATCAGGCTGTGACTTGGACGCTGTGCGCCGGCACCTGATCGAGCCTGTCGGCCAGGCGATCCTGTTCCCTCTCCAGGTCGTACTGGCTCTGGAGTCCCATCCAGAACTCTGCAGAGTTGCCAAAGAAGCGCGAGAACAGTAGGGCTGTCTCCGCCGTGATCGACCGCTGACCGTGGATGATCGCATGGATCCGGCGAGCATCCACACCGATTACCTGAGCCAGCCGGTACTGGGTGATCTTCAGAGGGCCGAGAAACTCCTCATTAAGAATCTCACCGGGGTGAATGGGGGGTAGTTTTTTGCGGCTACGCGCCACTGATCTGCTCATGTCTTTGACTCCTTCTTGCTCTCAGGTCCTTGCGCTCTCAATGGTAATCCACGATCTCGACCTGATAGGCATTCCCTGGCTTCCAGAAAAAGCAGATCCGCCACTGGTCGTTGATGCGGATGCTGTGCTGGCCTTTCCGGTCGCCTGAGAGCGCCTCCGGACGGTTCCCTGGAGGCACCCGTAGATCGTTCAAGTTCTTGGCGTTGTTCAAGATCATCAGTTTGGCCTGGGCACGGCGCTGGATGTCCGCGGGGAATGTCCTGCACCGTTCGCGGTTTGCAACCGCTTCGGTATCGAGGTTCTTGTAACTCTGGATCACCTCTCAGCTATAGTGTGATCCACTAATAGTGTCAAGAGCTATTATCGATCGGAACTATGATCCACCGGTCGAGTTCGAGCAGCAGGCGGAAGGACTGAGGTGGCCCCGGTCAGTCGGGCAGCTTGGCGGTTTGTTTAAGGTATATTCCGATTGTCACTCATACCGAGATTCCTGTCTACGGCGAACAGGAGCAGAGCGCCTACAACGGGCACTTCGAGTCCACTTGCTTTCACCCGCTGTTGCTGTTCAACCGCGAGGGGGATTGTCTGGCGGCCCAGCTCCGTCCTGGCAACGTGCACAGTGCCGAGGGTTGGGAGAAACTCCTGTTACCCGAGATTGATCGCCAGCAAAGAATGGGAAAAGAGATTGCGTTTCGGGCGGACGCGGCCTTTGCCAAGCCGGAGGTGTACGAGGCATTGGAGGAACGGGGTGTGAAGTACGCAATTCGCATCCCGGCCAACGATATTCTGCAGCGAGATATCGAAGAGCTACTGAAACGCCCCGTGGGAAGGCCCACCAAGAAACCGCTGGTCGAGTACAAGGGGTTCTTGTACCAGGCAGCCGGTTGGAAGAGGGCTCGAAGGGTGGTGGCGAAAGTAGAGCATCATTCCGGGGAGTTGTTCCCGCGAGTGGGGTTCATTGTAACGAATCTGACGCTGCCGAATCGGGCGGTGGTACGGTTCTATAACAAGCGCGGCACCGCAGAACAGTGGATCAAGGAAGGCAAGCAGGCGGTGAAGATGACGCGGCTCAGCTGCCACAAGTTCCGATCTAACGAGGTACGGCTTTGGCTGACGATCATCGCCTACAACCTGGGCAACCTATGGCGACGGCTAGTGCTGCCACAGAGAATCGAGAAGTGGTCCTTGACGAGCCTCCAGCAGCGGCTGGTGAAAACCGGAGGACGGCTCGTAAAACACGCACGCTACTACTGGCTCCTGCTGGCCGAGGGCCATTTGACCCGACGGCTGTTTGCCAGCATGCTGGGGCGGATCGATGGATTGGCACTCCCGTCGGGATAGCCTGGGCTACGGCACACAAGAAAACGATGCCGCTATCCCCCAGGTATGGAGAATTGTCTGAAAAAGCTGGGTTTGGATGCTGATTGGACGGTTTTAGGGGACCCCGAAAGGGACGCTCGGAGCTGATGGTCCTCTCGGAGAAAACATTGTACTCGGTGGGACGCAGATGGGTGTATATTTTCAATCGCCGGAAGGCCAAAAAGGAAATTCCGGCTGAGCCCTGAGCGGCGGCGTTGTGCGGTAGAGCATGCGCGGGAGCAACACGGGCTGTCGGAACGGTATGGCTGCCGGCTGCTGGGGCAATGGAGGGGGGCACAACAATATGAACCGAATCCTCGGCTGGACGAAGAGGAGCTGACGCGAGCTGTCATTGCCCTGGCAACGAAGTATGGGCGGTATGGGTACCGCCGGATCACCGCCTGACTGCGGGGTGTGGGATGGGAAGTGGGGAAGGATCGAGTGCAGCAAATCTGGCGGCGAGAGGGGCTGAAAGTGCCGCAAAAGCAAAGCCCTCGGGGACGGCTGTGGTTGAACGCGGTCCGGTCAGCCTGGCCGTAGATTCAAAAAGAAGAGAAGGATGGAGAGGAATGTTCAAATTCAATCTGTTTGCGGTCATGCTATGTCTGTTAACCCTAAACTTGATGGCGCAAACCGTGCCGCGGCCCGCAGGTCCCTACTTCGAGCCACTCCTGGATTGGCAATACAGAGCAGGAATATCGAAGCGCGACATCGTGATCGCCCCCGGCGACGAGATCATTCCCCAGATTGCAAACAGTGGGACCCCGCAAAACGGGGGATTCTATATGATCTTCCAAGCCAGTAATGTCTCGACGACCATGGCGACGTTCCAAGTGGACTTCTTCGACCCGAAGGGGGAATCCATGAACATGCCACTCCCGACAAGTCCCAATGACTTGACTGGCGCACCTGCCCGTGGATTTCAGGGGACACTCTCCCCGGGAGGTTACGGTGCGCAAGTTACGATTCCAAACGGATCTCCCACGGCCATTGGTTATGCCGTGGTGACCATGAATCCGGCCAAATCGGTTGCAGTCAACGCGACGTTCTTGCAGTTAGTTCCAGGGCGCCCGCTGTTTATGGCCGGCATACCACTGTCGAACGTCCTTCACAAGACGGCATTCATGCCGTACCTATCAGGGGCTGGGTTCACTCCCACCCTGGCTTTGGTGTCGCTGCAGTCTCAGGATGTGACACTGATTGCGCGCACCGGCTCTGACGGGGCCGAACTCTGTAGAGCCACAATGAACTTCGGTGCTGGGCATCACCGATCGTTCCTGTTAAGGGACGTTCTTTCCTGTACGTCTATGTCGGAGGGAACGCTTGAAATTCGCGGAGATCCTCTGTTGCCTGGCTCCATGACAGGGATTGGCTTTGAAGCGCATGACGAAGGAGCGTTTGTGACCCAGCCGATCTGGACGAGCTTGGCGCGAGTTACGGGCGAGATGTTCGCTCCGGCGGACGAAGCGGCGTTCAACGAGCTCGTCGTTGGTAAGCGCGTGCTGTCGCCCCACCCGGCGTACTATACGGATTTCGTCAGTCCCGGCCGTTTCAGGGAAACCGAAGGCGCGGACACCTATACGGGAAGCTATACCTATCGGAACACGGGTCCAAATACGGGAATGTTAACGTTTAACTACGATGACGGCGATCGCTGTACGAGCACTTTTACGTTTGATTCGGCGACCACGGGCACCGCAACCTTCACGTGCGACGACGGAGAGAGCGGAGAATCCAACTGGCGGTTGATTGATATTCCCACCGGCGGAGATGATACAGCCGAAACACGGTACAACGTGGGTGACGTGATCACCACCTTGCCCACCGGAATCTGGTTTCCTGATCGGCTCAGCGGCAGCGTCGGGTTCAGGTTCGTAGACGGCAAGGCGGACATCCGCTTCGGCAACGGCGGGCTTATCGAAGAGAATGGCTACAGATACATGTGCGAGAATGCCGGAGGTTGCCACGTCAATGACAGGGAGGTAAAAGCCGGGACGATTGTGGAAACCTCAACAGAGAACAACAACTGACAGGCTCTATGTGCTCGATTCGCAGCACAAGGTCTACACGTATTGGACCTCAGGACAGCGCGATCCGGCTTTTGACTTCGACCTGGACGCCGAGATTGTACTTGCTGACGGGCTCAATCCTACTACTTTCTTCTCCGGGGACTAGAGTTTTAGAGTGGAGGTCCCCGAGGGAGCGGCAGCGCTCAGCGCCAATCTGGACGAACCTGGCGCGAGTTCTAGAGTAGCGCATCGCCTTTTTGTGACGAAACGTGGCCTTGTCTGGCAATTCCGGCGATGTAGGGTGCCGTCCGGATTGCTGCAAAAATATCTTTTCAGGACGATGAGCCTGTGACTGCGGCTAGGAAGAAAAACATGCTACTCGGAAAGCTTGACGAATCCGCCGGCAGGGTGAGTTCCATGGTGTCTCTGGTGTTGCGCCGCTCAGGGATTTTCTTTCTCCTGGCATTTTCTCTGCTGGCGCAGTTGGCCTGGGGCCAACGGATCGGGCCGCTGGGTCCGCTGGCCCGCCAGCAATTGAAGGCGCAGTCGTCCGAGCGCGCGGCGGCGGCGCCCCGACCGCCCAGCCTGCAACTGAGCCTTCCATCGCCCGCCGCGGTTGCTCTACCGCCGTTGGGTCCCAACGATTTGCAGCGTTTGCAACCGCAAGAGGGCCGGCCCCCCCTCATCGGCGTCCACCGTCGGTTGCCAGCGGGGGCGGTCAAGACGACCGCCGAGGGAGCGTGGCAATCGACCGCGGTCGGACGCCTCTGGCGTCTGAAGATGACCTCTCCCAGCGCCCGCGCTATGCGCATTCACTTTCGGGACTTCGCCATCGGGGCGGGCAGCCTCTGGCTCTACTCGGCGAGCGGGCAGGTCGTCGGGCCCTATACCGGCTCGGGTCTGTACGGGGACGGAGACTTCTGGAGCGGCATCGTTTTCGGCGACAGCCTGACGATCGAGTATATGCCCGATGGGGCGTCGGCGAAAGAAGCCGTGCCGTTCCAAATCGTTGAGATCAGCCATATTTGGGACGATGCTTTTGGGGGCGGCGTGGGGGGGGGCGTCCGATGGCCGCAGGGCGCGTTGGGAAGCTCAGACAGGCGAGGATCGCTAAAGCCGCTGCCCGACCGGATCAACGTTGCGGTGGGAACGCAGTTGAAGAAGTCGCGGCTGACAAAGTCGCGGCTGACAAAGGCAATACAGTCGGTCGAGCGGTCCTCCTCCCTGCAACAGCCGCGCCCGAAAACGGCAAGACAACTCACGCCCGGACAACCCGTCAGCTTCCGCCGGGGGCCGGTTGACGCGCCGACGCTCTTCAACGGGGATAACTCGTTCCGGCTGGAGGTTCCCGAGAACGCCTCCCGCGTAACCTTCACGCTGGAATCTGATGTCGACGTGGCTCTGCTTGTCCGCTATGGCGAGGACAACGACGTTCAGGATGGGAGGCCTGTCTTTGACTACGCCGCTGACGAGTTCTTTGCGGGCACCGAGGAGATTGTCATTACCCGACAATCCGATCCGCCGCTCCGATCCGGAACTTACTTCGTCTCGGTATTGGTCTTTGATACGGGCGTCGTCGCCAACTGCACGCTCACGGCGGAAGTGGAACTCGACGGAGAAGCTCCGCCGCCGATGCCCGGCGGCCGCCCGCTCACGCCCGGACAACCCGTCAGCTTCCGCCGGGGCCCGGTTGACGCGCCGACGCTCTTCCATGGGGATAACTCGTTCCGGCTGGAGGTTCCTGAGAACGCCTCCCGCGTAACCTTCACGCTGGAATCCGATGTCGACGTGTCTCTGCTTGTCCGCTATGGCGAGGACAACGCCTTGCAGGATGGGAGGGTTGTCACGAACTACAGCTCCAGAAACCCCACGGACAACGAAGAGATTGTCATTACCCCCCAATCCGATCCGCCGCTCCGATCCGGAACTTACTTCGTCTCGGTAGGAGTCTTTGCTACGGGCGTCGTCGCCAACTGCACGCTCACGGCGGAAGTGGAACTTGACGAAGAGGATCAGACACCGATAAGCGGCGGCACGCTCACGCCCGGACAGCCCGCCGACTTCCGCCTGGGACCGGTCGACTCCCCGCTACTTTTCAACAGGGATCACTCGTTCCGGCTGGAAGTTCCCGAGACCGCCTCCCGCATCACCTTCACGCTGGAATCCGTCGATCCCGATGTCGATGTGGATTTGTTTGTCCGCTATGGCGAGGACAACACCTTCCAGGATGGGAGGGTTGTCTTTCACCACGGCTCCAGGAACCTCACTGGCAATGAACGGATCGGCATCACCCGACGCTCCGACCCGCCGCTTCGAGCCGGAACCTACTTCGTCTCGATACTCGTCTATGATACGGGCGTCGTCGCCGAGGGCACGCTCACAGCGACCGTGGAGACGGACGCCGCGGACTGTCACCTTGACGCGACCTGCTACCCAAAATGGTCGAGTTCCGCAACGGGCGTCGCGCGAATTTTCTTTGAGACAAGCGAGGGCAGTTTCGTCTGTTCGGGCACATTGCTGAATAACCGCCAGCAGGACTTCATTCCCTACTTTCTCACCGCCGCCCACTGCGTGGGTACCGAGGAGGAAGCGCGGAGCGTGACAGCGTTCTGGTTATACCAGACACAAACCTGTAACGGAGAACTGCCCGATTTTCAGAGCGTGCCGCGGACCGAGGGAGCGCGCCTGCTCTCGACCACGGGATTCCGTGAGCTACGTGATCCCCAGGGCGATATGACGCTGCTGCGGCTCGAAGGTGATTTACCGGACGGTGTGATGTTCCAAGGCTGGGACGCGGCCTCTCAACCTATTGGCGCGCAGGTCACCGGCATTCATCATCCCGGAAGCGATGATTGGGGCTTCTTCAAGCGGATTTCCTTCGGTCAGATCATTCCCGACCCGGATTCTGAAACCTCCGCCGATGTCTACGCCACCGTCTCCTATCCAGTGGGACAAGGCTACACGGAGGGGGGCTCTTCCGGGTCGGCCCTCTTCAGCAGCCCCGGAACCGTAGCCGGCACGCTTAGTTTCGGCAAAGGCGCACCAGATAACGCCTGCCGGATCGGCAGCCCCCTTCTTGACGGTTACACGCACTTTTCGGTTTTCTATCCCCATATCCGGCAGTTCATTGACAGCAGCGACGGCGCGCGAGCGCCGCTGTTGGAAGAAATACGAGGTCTCCTTCCACTAGTCTCTCGTCCGACAAAAGAGTTGACGTACTAAACCCGGCTATTACAAGCTGCGACGCGAGCGTGACGAGGCGGCGGTTGTAGAGAGTCTTATTCAATTCATGGTGTCGTATTACAACATTCATGAGTTTTTACATGCCAAGAACTCAAGCAGCGTAAGCGGGAACTGCAAGAGGGTCTCGCCCAGCGCAAAAAATAGTTTGTGGACCTCCAGCGCTAGAAAAAATGCATCCTAGAGAATCAAATCCGCCACGCTCAATCCCGCCTCTCCGCCGTTGACCTGCCGGCTTTCTTCGGACCACCGATTACTGGAGAACAGCGCCAGTCGGCATGGTTAAGTCGCTCTCGTGTTCTTCTTGGTCAGCGTGAGCCGGCATCGCCGGCGAGCGCCCACCGTCATCCGAGCCAGCACGGAGCTGCGCTTTGAACTCGGCTGGCGTCAGATAGCCAAGGCTGGAGTGCGGGCGCACGTCGTTGTAGTGCCGTCGCCATTGCTCGATCCCCACCTTCGCGTCCACGCGGTTCCGAAACCACTGCAGGCTCAGATACTCGTCGCGGAACTTCCCGTTGAACGATTCGTCGGTCGCATTCTGCCACGGCTTCCCCGGCTCGATGAGCGCGGTTTCGATCTGCGCCTGGAGCAGCCACCGGAGAATCGCACCCGCGACAAACTCGGGGCCGTTGTCGGACCGGAGGTAACGTGGGGCTCCGTGGACGCTCACGAGCTGCGTGAGCACCTCGATAACGCGCCCGGACCGAATGCCGCCGGCCACGTCGATCGCGAGTGACTCGCGGGTCCATTCGTCGACGACGGTGAGGCACTTGAGCGTCTGCCCATTCGCGCAGGTGTCGAACACGAAGTCGTACGCCCAGACGTGATTGACCGCAGTGGCGGGCACCGGGCGGGGCCGGCTCAGGGCGACCCGGCGCCGCGGCCGCCGCCGAGGCACCTGCAACCCCGCCTGGCGCCAGAGGCGATGGGTCCGGTCCGTGCTCATCGTGTGCCCTTCGCGTTTTAGGAAAATCCGAATCCGGCGATAGCCGTACCGCGGATACTGCGCCGCCAGACGACGCATTGCGGCCAGCGCCGGGGCATCCCGGTCGACCAGCCGCGACTGGTAGCCCAGCGTGGACCGTGCGACGGAGAGCAAGGCGCACGCGCGGCGACCCGACAGACCGCATGCACGTGCATACGCGACCTGCGGCCGGCGCACGCGTGCGCCTACCATTTTTTTCGGGTGATCTCCTTGAGCACGTCGATCTCCAGATCCCGATCGGCCACCATCTTTTTCAGCCGGCCGTTCTCCTGTTCGAGCCGCCGCAGCCGCTTCACATCGGCGGGCTCCAACGTGCCGAAGTGTTTCCGCCAGGCGTAGAGCGTCTGGGCGCTGACGCCGTTCTTTTTGGCCACCTCCGGGACGGGCCGCTGATCGGCCTCGCGGAGGATCGTCACCATCTGCTCTTCGGTAAACTGGGTCTTCTTCATGGCTCCCTCGTTTCTCCGAGGGCGCCATTCTCTCAGGCTTCAGCTGGTCCGGAAATCGCCAGGCAGGTCACCGCTGAACGCAAACGCCGTACACGGCGATTCATACTGATCGGCTCCTATATCGACAGCGTCGCTCAAAACGACCCGGTTTCCATGGCCCGTCTCAGGAAGGGTCTCGATGAATTCTTAGAACGGGACCGCGATCGCGAATTCCTTGATCTGCCCCCGCGCTCTTGAACCCCCTCCCCTCGTGCACCGTGGCTCGCGGATCGGTCCTCGCTGTCCGGCGATCCGGCAATCAGATCGCCTTCCCAGTGACCCGGTACCGCACGATCTTCAACTGAAGCCGGGCGCTTACGGATCGATACTATGTCGGCGATCTGTCCCTTCTCATGGCCTTTCCGGCGCGCATGCCGGGACCGGTAAATCGTTCGCCTGGACCGCAGATACTGAGCCAGTTCTTTCTTCAGAGCCCCGCGGGCCTGAATAAAAAGGCTACGATAGATCGTTTCCCGAGACACGTGAGCCGACTCATCCTCTGGAGTAAGAGCTTTGCCATTTCGATTTACCCACTTCCAGAGTTGCTTGCTTTATGGTAACGTCGAGCTAGGATGCGTTTCCAAAAACTCCACACACAGGACGAACTCACATGATCATCAGATTGATCACCTTTGTATTGCTCTCCGCTAGCTTCCTTGCCGCTGAAGATGCTTATGATTACCGCGTTTTGGCCACTAAAAAGACTTCCACTATGGAAAAGGAACTCAACGAAGCCGCGGATGCTGGATACAGGATAGAGAAAGTCATGGGTGGAAAAACCGGATTCGGTGGCTCGGAAGTTGTTGTTGTCATGTCCAAGAGTAAGACATCGACCAAGAAAGGACGGTACGCGTACAAGCTGCTCGCCACCAGCCAAACCTCAACTATGCAGAAAGAACTCCAAGAAAGCGGCAATGAAGGATTTCTCTACAAGGACCAAACAGTATTTGGTTCCATGTTCGGAGGCGACGAAGTAGTTGTGATCTTGGAATTGGATCGGGAAAACAGATCAAAGGCGAGATATGAATACAAGCTGCTGGCAACTAACCGAACTTCAACCATGCAAAGGGAACTCCAAGAAGCCGGAGAAGCCGGTTTCAAGTTCGTAGGAGTGACTGTCTCAAAGACAAGGTTTGGCGGAAGGGAAGTTGTATCGATTTTACTCAAGGAGGTTATGGAATAATGCGCCTCCATTTTGCATGCGTCGTGTCCCTAGTCGCGTTAACGAATGTGACGCTAGTAGGCCAGACGGGCTTTCCTGCCGACAACACAAGCTATCTGTCTTGGAACACAAAAATGATTGAGACAATAACTAAGAAATTTCGGGTCAACGGCCAAGTGGGCGGTTCCTTCGACTTCAGAATTAGGAACACCGAACGGTCTTACAACTACAAGCTCCGAGCGACATGGTTTACTCCCGAAATGGTACGCGCATCAGCACGTTACTGGCAACTGCGGGAACGGTTGAGCGAGGAGCAAACCCGGGCCTTAGTTGCGGAAGCGGAAGCTGCTGGTGACACGGTGATCATGGTGGAATTAGATCCCCGCGAGGGCTCCGGCATTATCCCATCTGATTGGCTAGCTATCTTCAGAGGCAAGGGTTCCTCCATCGAAGCAAAGGGGACGGTAATTCCAGCTTTACGTTCCGTGAAAGCTCTTGCGGGCACGGTTCAGCGGGATTATGCATACGATGTGTTCTGGGTTACATTTCCGCTTGTCGATGAGAAGAGACAGGCAATCCTGCCGGATTCGGCTTCGGAAGCAGAATTGATTGTGACGATTTATGACAAGCAAGGAAAGGTGACGTGGCAGATTCCAGAGTCGTCAAAGTAAGAGCTTTTGGGAACGAATTCTTAAGCGGCGAGTGGTTGCTGTTTACGGAGATGTAGTTGTCGATTTGCCGTGACGAAGAATTCAGGCAAGCAGAGAAGGAAAAGCGGGAGAAGCGCCCACCGCTGAAGTGTGGCGCCTCGATCGAGATGGGGCTGGTTTTGTTTGAGGAATCTCTCCCTTCTAAATTTGCACTTGCCTAACAGGCGAACTTTCTCGCAAAAACTACACTGTAACCCTTACCCCGCATTTCCATTTTGAAAACACGGCGGCAACGTTCTGCTAACCTCCAACGTCAATATTGATGCGGGTTCGAGCATCAACATTGCCTTCCGGAGGTGTACACCCAGTGGGTGAGAGCCAAAAACAGGCGTTTCAACTGTCATTCAACCGGCTTCTGCGGGTCGCTTTTCAGGGATCACGGGTGATCTCTAACGGAGGTCTGATTCTGGTGCGGAAGTTGGACGAGCGATTGCGATTCGGCAAACTCGTCGAACAGCACTTGACCGACCCTCGAGCAAATAATGCGCAGTTGTCTTTTGCGGACCTTCTACGGCAATCCGTGTACAGTCGCCTGGCTGGGTATGAGGATGTGAACGATGCCGAGCAACTCTCACGAGATCCGACCTTCCGGCTAATCGGCTCCGAGAAGATCTGGGACCGAGGGGCAGCACTGCCGTCCCGGTTGCAAACCTTCGAGACGGAACTTCTGGCTGAGGAGGAAAACTTCGCGGGACTGGCACGGGTAAACCGAGAGCTGATCAGCAATGCAGAAGCGATCGATTCGCCGTACCGAACAGTGTTAGACATGGATTCGACCGAGATTCCGGTCTACGGCGAGCAGGAGAATAGCGCCTACAACGGGCACTTCGAGTCCACGTGTTATCACCCGCTGTTGCTGTTTAATCGAGACGGTGACTGTCTGGCGGCGAAGCTCCGGCCTGGCAACGTGCACAGTGCCGAGGACTGGGAAGAACTTCTCCTACCGGAGATCGAACGGCAGCAGCGAATGGGAAAAGAAGTCGCATTCCGGGCCGACGCAGCCTTTGCTAAGCCGGAGATTTACGAGGCCCTGGAGGAGCGGGGCGTGAAGTATGCCATCCGCATTCCTTCTAACGACAACCTGGAACGAGATATTGCCGAACTGGTGCCGCGCCCAGTGGGAAGGCCCAGTAAGAAGCCGCTCGTCGAGTACAAGGGGTTTCTCTATCAGGCAGCTGGTTGGAAGACGGCCCGACGGGTGGTGGCGAAGGTAGAGCATCATCTGGGAGAGTTGTACCCGCGAGTCGGGTTCATTGTGACGAACCTGACACTACCGAGTCGGGCAGTGGTGCGGTTCTACAACAAACGGGGGACAGCGGAGCAGTGGATCAAAGAAGGAAAGCAAGCAGTGGAGATGACGCGGCTGAGCTGCCATCGGTTTCGGTCTAACGAGGTGCGACTTTGGCTGAGCGTGATCGCCTACAATCTGGGGAACCTGTGGCGACGGCTGGTATTGCCGCAAAGGATTGGGAACTGGTCCTTGACGAGCCTCCAGCAACGGTTGGTCAAGACAGGCGGGCGGCTGGTGAAACATGCCCGCTATTATTGGCTGATGTTGGCAGAGAGCCATCTGACGCAGCGGCTGTTCGGAGCGATGGTGGGGCGGATAGATGGGCTGCCGCTTCCGTCGGGATAGCTCAGGCTGCGGCAGCACCCGAGAAAACGGTTCCGATATCCCCCAGGAATGGAGAGGTGTCTGAAAAAGCTGGTTCTGGAAGCCGAGACGACGGGCTTTCAGGACCCGGCGAGGACCGCTCGGAGCCCCCAGAGAGAAGAACTGTGCTGGAAGGGCTCAGTTGGAGGCCAATGGGTGTATACTCACGAGTGCCGGAGGGCCAAAAAACTAATTCCGGTTCAACTAAGAATGGGCTTGACTCGTTGACCATGCTCCAAAGAAGTCTTGTTGTCGTAATCATGTTGCTCCTGGTTGGGGTTTCCGGAGTCGCGTACGCTCAGCAAACGGCTACCTTGCACGGAGAGGTAGCCGATGATTCCGGCTCAGTCATCACAGGCGCGGAAATAACGGCGACCAACAACGCCACCGGAGCCGAGGTGACCGGTTCGACGGATGCCGACGGCGCATACGAATTGACTCTGGAGCCCGGGATCTACACGATTACGGCTGAGAATCCCGGCTTCGAGACTGGCATCGCCGATGACGTCGAACTGATTGCCGGCCAATCGGTCCTGCGAAACTTTACGCTCGAATTGGCCGCCGTCACCCAGTCCGTCGTGGTCGTCGGTAGCCGCGCCGAGCCACGGTCGGTGATCGAGTCCACTGTTCCCGTGGACGTCATCCGTACCGAGGACCTCGCTAGACAGGGTAGCAGGGATTTGGTATCCCAGCTGCGGACTGTCATCCCCTCCTTCAACATCAGCACTCAGCCGATCAGCGATGCGGGGACCGTCGTCCGTCCGGCTAACTTGCGCAACCTAGCGCCCGACCACACGCTGGTCCTAGTCAACGGAAAGCGCCGCCACCGCTCGGCGGTCATCACTTGGCTGGGAAATGGCATCGCCGACGGCTCGCAGGGACCGGACCTCTCCATCATTCCATCGATTGCCATTCGGCAGGTTGAGGTGCTGCGCGACGGCGCGGCGGCGCAATACGGCTCGGACGCCATCGCCGGAGTCATGAACCTCCAACTGAAGAACGATCCCTCGGGAGGCAGCCTGGAAGTTCAAACCGGGGGCTTCTTTGATGCCAATTCGGGGAACCCGGCGACGTGCGGGTCGGGCATCATTGGCGACATCAAGCACTCGTGTAACGGAATCGGCGGACACGGCCGGACGTTTTCCGTAGCCGGCAACGTCGGGGTGCCGCTGGGAGCGAACGGTTTCGGCAACATCAGCATGGAGTACGGCACCGCCGAGCCGACCAACCGCGCCATCCAGCGCAAGGACGCGTCGGACATCATCAACGCGGGCAATACGAATCTGCGCGACACGGCGCAGGTTTGGGGATCGCCGAGAATCAACCACGACTTCAAGCTGTTCGCAAACTTCGGCCATCTGTTCGACGATCGTTATCAACTCTACGGTCACGGCAACTACGCGTCCCGCAAGGTGACCGGTGGCTTTTACTTCCGGAATCCACATACCCGCGGCGGGGTCTTCCGGGGCAACAGACTCCACCCCATCTCTCGCCTCAACGTATACGACAAAGACGGCAACTTCACGAACTTCCCCGACCCCGAAGAGCTCGACACCGATGAGTCTGATCACCGTGACGCCATCGTATACGATGCAAACGGCCAAGTTGCAAGCCTCCCGGGGCAGGCCGGCATCTCGTCGCTCCTCGTGGGCGACCGGGTCTGGGCCGATACCGCGCCCACCAGCAAGGTTCCTCCTCCCGGACGGGAGCCGGGCGCCGGCGGCTGCCCCATCATCCCGGTCGTCGACAACGTCCCCGACGCAGGCGCTCTCTCCGCAGTCGAGGCCGACCCGAACTGCTTCACCCTCCACAA
Organism: Terriglobia bacterium; assembly: GCA_965218055.1. GTDB lineage: Bacteria > Acidobacteriota > Terriglobia > JAJPHL01 > JAPKYU01 > CBDBKE01. The sequence continues at coordinate 1,603,728 of CBDCKA010000002.1, read as the reverse complement.
CCGGTTTCCTGGAGGATTCACTCCGCAGTTCGGCGGGGATCTGATCGACTACTCGCTGGTCGGCGGTCTGCGCGGGTTCGCCAGCAACGGCTTCACCTGGGACGCGAGCGCCAGCATCGGCACCAGCGAGATCAATCAGTTCATTTTCGATACGGTCAATGCGTCGCTCGGTTTCGACACGCCGACATCGTTCCGGCCCGGCGTCTATCGGCAGGAGGAAACCAATCTCAACTTCGACGTTTCCTACCCCCTCAACGATCTCGTGCACTTGGCCGCCGGCGCGGAGTGGAGGAGGGAGGAGTTCACGATTGGCGCCGGCGATCAGCCGTCGTGGGAGATCGGTCCGTATGCCGCGCAGGGCTTCAGTTCCGGTTCGAACGGCTTCAACGGCTACCGGGCCGACACGACGGCGGGAGTCTGGGACCGCAGCAACATCGCCGTCTATGGCGACGTTGAGTTCACCGACCCGGGCCGGTGGACGCTCGGCACGGCCGTCCGGTTCGAGAACTTCGACGACTTCGGCAAGACGGTCAACTACAAGGTCTCCGGGCGCCTCAAGCTGACCGACATGGCCGCGCTGCGCGGCGCCGTCAGCACCGGGTTTCGGGCGCCGACGCCGGGGCAACAGAACGCGTTCAACGTGACGACCGCCTTCATCGGCGGGCAACTGACCAACCAAGGTGTGGTTCCGGCTACCTCAGCCGTGGCCATGGCGCGGGGCGGAGGCCAGCTCCAACCGGAGACATCGCGCAACTACAGCGCGGGCGTCGTCCTCAAGAAGGGCCCGTTCACCTTCACCGCGGACTATTTCCGGGTCGACATCGACAACCGCGTCGCCCTGGCCCAGGAAATCGAATTGTCGGATGACGAGATCGAGACGTTGCTGGCGGAAGGGATTCCAGAAGCACGGAATTTCCCCGTGTTCCGGTTCTTCTTGAACGACTTTTCGACGACGACCCAGGGCATCGACCTGATCTCGACGCTGGTGAAGGGGAGCACGACGTTCAGTGCGATCTACAACTACACGGATACAGAGGTCAAGAACGTCGAATCTTCCGTGATCGGCCAGTTCCGCATCAATACGCTGGAACGGGGGCTGCCGAACACGCGGTGGAGCTTCAACGTCAATCACGACGCCGGCCGATGGAATCTCATGGGCCGCTTGAACTACTTCGGTCAGTTCTGGGACAGCGAGGACGGGCAGAACGCGGCTGACTTGGGTGTCGTGTCCGAGTCGTGGCTGTACCCGTCCTATTCCGGCAAAGCGCTGCTCGATGTCGAGCTCGGCATCCCGCTCGGGAAAAACGTTGCTCTGGCCATCGGCGGGGAGAACTTGCTGAATACTTACCCCGACGTGAACGAGTTTGGCATCCGGACGGTCGGCAATTACTACGGCCAGTTCTCGCCCTTCGGGTTCAACGGCGCGAACTTCTACGTGCGGCTCAACTATAGCTGGGGCATGAGCCGCCCGGCGGCGCATAGATCGTCTCAGGATCAAGCGGCGCCCCAACGCGATCCGGAACGGGTGCGCCAAGAGGTTGCCGAGCAGATCGCGGAGCTCGAAGCGCTGCACGATGAGTTGATCGGCCACCTGAAGGCGATCCAAGAGGCTCAGACCGGTCTGTGGGTAAAACGCTGGGCCGGAGCCCGGGTAACAAGAGCACAGATGGCGAAAGAGCGAGACATGAAAATGTTGCGGACAAGAAGTTTTGCAAGCAGAGCCGGAAGAAGCGCCGAATTGAAGCAGCTATTCGTCAAGGATCAAATTGCCGCCGTCCTTCGACAAAAGAAAGACCAGTTGGCCCCCGGCTTTGGCAAGCCTGCCGTCGACGCGTGGCTTCGATCCCGGACGACCCAGCTTGGCGCTCTACCTGCTGGAAGAGTTGAGGCATCCAGTCGTGGATCGCTTCGTTCTTCGGGTTTGTAATCTGTGCCAGTTGCGACCCAAATATTTCCAGGCTGATCATTTACCGTGATACATCATGCGGCCTGCCCTACCCGATCCCGCAACCGCACCGGCCATCGAATGGATCATACCGAACGTTAATCAGCGTCTCGAGTCAGTGTTGTGGCGTACGTGGGATGTCGCCGTTGGCATGGGGCTTGGCTCCAAGCGCGAGCCTTTTCGTATCCGCCAGTGCTTGCCGATCACTCCGAGTCACAGCCCGGCACGCCATGAAGCCCAGATCGGAATCCGCTTCGCGAGCCCCGACAAGCTGGGTCCACTTGGTCCAAGCGGGTGAAGTGGTGAAGCGCCTGGGCGCAGGCTGGAGGGTTTTCTTCACCGCCCCGCCCCGGCTATTGAAGACTTCTTCCATGGGAACTAACCCGTCTCGTTTACGCCGCAGAGGGGCGTTGTTGCAGAAATCTGACTCCATCCCCAACGCTCTCCCCCCTGATAGGCTAGGGGATGGGCAAAAGCGACTACACCTTCCGATATAAGGTTCGCAACTGGCCGGAGTACAACCGGGCTCTGGTGAAACGTGGGCAGCTGACACTGTGGTTCGACACGGAGGCAGTCGCTGCCTGGCGTCATCCAGGACCCTTCGAAGGGCGAGGCCGGCCCAAGGTCTACGCAGATGCGGCGATCCAATGTGCGCTGGTCCTGAATTCGGTGTTTCACCTCAACCTACGGACCACTCAAGGGTTCCTTCAATCCATCGTGGCGCTCATGGCTCTCGACCTCCCAGTGCCCAACTACAGCACGGTGAGCCGAAGGCAAAGCGCCGTCGACGTCCGACTGAGTGTAGGGCCCACGGATCGACTCACGACATGTCGTCATCGATTCGACGGGCCTGAAGATCTACGGAGCCGGTGAGTGGCACATCAGAAAACACCGAACCCTCCGCCGTAGGACATGGCGAAAGCTCCACCTAGGCGTCGATGAGACGACGAAAGAGATCGTTGCGATGGACCTGACTGCGAGCAACGTCCACGACGCCCGAAGGCTCTCCTCGTTGCTGTCTAAGACTCCTGGTTCGATCGGGCAAGTCTCCGCAGACCGGGCCTACGACACGGGTTCCTGCTACGAGGCCGTGCTCCAGCACGACGCTATCGTGACGATCTTGCCGCGACGCAATGCACAATGCAGCCGAGACTCTCATCCGCCTCCGTGGCGTGCGATGCGTGATACCCATCTCCGGCGTATTAGGACGCAGGGCCGTTATGAGTGGCGGAAGTCGAGTGGCTGCACTCGCCAGAGCGTGGCGGAGAATGCGGTCTCACGGTACAAGGCGATACTCGGGGTAAGCCTCTCGGCCCGAACGGTCAAGAACCAAAAAGTCGAAGCCGCGATCAAGTGCGCTGTGCTGAACCGAATGGCGGAGCTTGGAATGCCACGATCGGAGCGCGTGTGCTGAGGCGGATGAGCTTCTCGGCCCGGTTCGCCGCGAGCGCGAATTACGCAACAACGCCGAGCAACAGCACCTGATCGAAGCCCCTATATTCGGAGCTAGAAAGTGAGATCGGAAGTGGCGAGGACTGCCCCCCGCTGATGCGCGTGTTGCCCTGGCGAGGCTTCCTAGTGCAATGAAGCTTGTGGCCCCATACCGTTCACTTTGGCAAGAATACATCCTGCAATTTCCTTCGCGCTGCGTTCCATTCGCCGGGGGATAGCGGTCAGGTTCCAGGTGCCCCGTCCCGGTTGCGATTCCCCAATTGGTCTTGCCGCCTACGACCGGAGAACGGGTGTGGGGTTGCGCCATTTGCCGCTGGCCTTCACCGATTCCGGTTTGTTCCGACGCAAGGCTCGCGCCAGAACGGTCCCCTCGCCTGGCAGGCGTCTGTCACTCCCTCTTGCCCTTGTCGGCCCTGCCCGTCACTGGCTTCGTCGGCGCTGTTCCTCCCGTGTCAGGGTTTGCCGTTTCCGCCATTTGCGGGTGAGCGGAAACGCTCACAAACCCTTAAACTTTCAGGAGGAAACACATCATGGCTAACCCCAAACCCATCTCTGAAGTCCGCATCGGTCGCGTCAAGGCTGCGATTTGGCCGAACGGAACCGACGGCCGCGCGCGGCACAATGTCACCTTCTCCCGTCTCTACAAGGACGGCGATGAATGGAAGTTATGCCGTGCTCGGCATAACTTCCATTATGCCGCGTGCCAGGTCATGCCGAGTGGGCAGGGTGAACGGATGATGGGAGGCTGTTTCAAGGGTTTTTGCTCGGCATAATCAGAGGGAGTTTAAAAACGCCAACAGCTTGTCGTCTGTTCGGAATCTATAGAACCGACCGCCCAAAGGAGTGACCTTTTGCAACGCTCGTTCTTTGATCGCGAGGTCGGCCTCCAAGTACATGTGAGTCGTCTCAAGGCTCGCGTGGCCGAGCCATAGGGCAATCACTGCGATATCGACGCCGGCCTGAAGCAGATGCATGGCCAATGATGCTCGAAGCCGAGCAACCATTGATCGACGATGGTCGGGGGCGAGGGCGGAGCAACGCCAACCGCCACGCCTCCTTGCCGCAGGAGGCTCAGCAGCGGCGTCAAGCCGGCTGACGCATGGGTCAGGCCCCCAGACGGACGGCGTCGAAAGCCGCTCAGATAACGCTGCATCGACGCTTCCTTGACGTCGGATGAACCCAGCCCCTGTTCCGCAAGCCAGGCACCAAAGCTTGCAATGGACCAGAGATAGTTACGGATGGTTTCGCGAGAATAGCGTTCCCGCACAAGAGTCGTCGCCAGTTCTTCCATGTAAGGGCCCAGAGGGCCCTGCCGAAAACGGGCGACGACACGAGTCCGGCAAAAAAGAGTCTCAATCATGAACTCCTCCATCGGCCTGGTTGGCCTCAAGAGAAGCATCCGGGATTATGCCGAGTCACCCCAACAAGAACCCGTTTCTGATCAGCGTTTCGCGTCAAAAACCCGACCCACTCGGCATGACCTGGCACGCGGCATAATGGAAGACCACGTACGGCTTCGGACGCAATGACTTGTTGGTACTTGCGAAAGTTGCCGATCTGGCTCACACACGTATCTTTGAGCTGGAGCGCAAAGACACCGAAGCCGGTGCCGGGTTCTGGTAACCTTCCGGGGACGGCAGGCATTCCCGCCGTCCCTTACGGGAGGAAAAATATATGGACCAAAACCCTACACTCAAACAAACCATCTAGGACGCGATAAGGGGCTACTCGCAGGAGTTAGTTGTGCTTCCCGGCTGGCCGCAGTATTGTGTCCCCCGGAGAGTTCTGTGGAGGGTGTCCTGAACTCAGTTGAAAGTTCGTAGCGGCGGTTCGGAGCCATCATACTACGCCACCTCCCGTCGAGTGGCCGACTTTGATCCTTCGAGGATCGCTTTCAACATCCACAGGTCCTGGTACCCCATCAGGCGGCGGAAGTTTTTCTCCGTGGCCAGGAAGCTGGAGGCGACCCAGCGCTGGACCATGGCCGCATCCCGCCAGCGGCACACCCGGCGAGTTCGCAACCTCACTCCCGCCTGCGGACTCTCGATGAGATTGGTGGTGGCCAGACAGCGATGCAGCGAAGCCGGAAGCCCCAGCCGGTTGATGGTGAAACATTCCTCCAGACCCTCCCGTAAGCCGGCCGCCGCGGCCGGACAATCTCGCTCCAACCATTGGGCCAACTTCTCCAGCTTGGCCCTGCCGGTCTTCGGATCCAACCGCCAGGCGGCCCGCATCGCCGCCCGCACCTGGTCCCGCTCTGGCTCCGGCAACCGGTCCAGGACGTTGCGCAACTTGTGGGCGCGGCAGCGCTGCACCGGCTGCTCGGCCCCGAACACGGCGCGGATCGCCGCCCGCAAGGCCTTCGAGCCGTCGATCACAAACAGCCGTTTCTGGGCCGGCTGCACCCCTCGCCGCACTAAACCTTCCAGCAAGTCCTGGACGGCCGCGGCGTTCTCCGTAGCCCCCTCCTGAATCCCCAGCACGTGCTTGTGCCCTTCCGCATCCACGCCCACAGCCGCAATCACGTGATGGTCGCCAAACACCATCCCGTCGATGTAGAGGATCAGCAACTCTACTTCCTCGAAGCGGCGGTTCAACAGACGTTCTAACTCGGCTGCGGCAGCCTCCATCGTTTCCCGGCTGACCGTGGAGCGCGACACACCCACGGTGTCTGCCATCTCCGGCAACACCCGCTGGTACTGCCGGGTCGAGACGCCCCGCAGCAAGATATCCAACATCCGGGCCCCCAGACCCTCGCCCTCCTGCATGGCTTCGTAGGCCGGGAGGGGAACTTCTTTCCCCGCTCCCCGGCCTGGCCGCCGGAGCCGTGGCCTGTGCACGGCCAGCTTTCTCTCCTTCAGGCGCACCCGTCCCCGCTGGCGCCCATACCAGCCCACCCCACGGCGCCGCCGGCCCTGACGGCGTGGACCGGCCACCTGCGCGGCCGACAACTCCAGCACCGCTTCAATCGCCGCCCTACCCACCACGTCGATCAGCTCGTCGACGGCTAACCGCGATTGTTCGATCAACTCCACCCAGGGCAGCAGAAACTGCCCGTGGCGAGCCAGGTAGGCAGCCAGTTTGCGGGAGCTTCGGCTATCGCTCCGGCCTAGGATGTGGTAGCTTCTCTGCACGGCGGTTCCCCTTTCCAGAAAGTTTCCCAACCCGATTCTACGGAACCAGGTCAGCGAACCGCCGCTCGACTTTCAACTAAAGGTGAGACACTCTCGTTCTGTGTTGTTTGGTAGACAATGCCCCGGCGTTCGGTGGGATGGCGTGCCGGGAGAAGAGCTGGTTGATTGCCTATATTCCCGTTGCCGGGTCGGGGCCGGCAAAAATGGACTACCACGAGGCGTTAGACTTGTATCGTGAAGCGACCGGAGGCCATAAAGGGGACTGACGCCCGTCCCCAGCTTTTTTTGCTGCGGGGATGGTGTTGAGTGGGCTTTGGGTGTTCCGTGAGCACTCCATGATCGTGAGCACGTCGCGCAGAGAGCGCGAGAGCCTATCCAACTTCCAAACAACGACGACGTCACCGGCGCGAAGTTGATCGAGGAGCCGGACGAGTTGGGGCCGGTCCCAACGTCCCCCGGAGGCCTTCTCGCGAAAGATGCGTTCGCACCCCGCCGATTTCAGCGCCGCCACTTGAGCAGCGGTGTCCTGATCGTCTGTGGAAACGCGGGCGGCGGATTGTTGCAAAACCGCTCCTGTGTGCAACTAGAAATACGTTCCTCTTGACGCCTGGTGCCATATTTGACACCATACCCTATGAGAAGCAGAGATACCCGGCCGATCTCGTGGATCAAGGCGGCACGCAAGGCTTTCGACGGCTTTCCCGAAGGGACGCAGGATGAGATCATGCGGGCGCTGACGGTCGCAGCCGAAGGCCGTAAGGCCGACATCGCCAAGCCACTGAAGGGTTTCGGCTCAGGCGTATTTGAGGTGGCGCTCAAGTACCGCACCGATGCGTATCGGACGGTCTACGCTCTGCAGCTCAAGGAGCGGCTTTGGATTTTGCACGCCTTCCAGAAGAAAGCAAAGCAGGGCATCAAGACCCCGAAGAAGGATATTGATCTGATCCGCGAGCGGCTCAAACGATTGAAGAAGGAGTTAGAGCAATGAGCAAAACAGACGACGATTTTGAGTTGGTGTACGGCAGCGGCAATGTCTTCCATGACTTCGGCCGCGCTGACGCCGACGTACAGCAGACCAAGGCACTTCTGGCCGCCCGCATCATCGGCATTCTTGACGATGAAGGGCTTTCGACGCGCAAGGCCGAGGGCCGCACCGGTGTCAGCCATGCGGACTTTACCCGCATTCGCAACGTGCAGCTTGACCGCTTCACCATTGACCGTCTGATGACCGTGCTCAATAAGCTCGGCCAGCACGTAGACGTGCAGATCGACGTTCACCCGCGCGTGGCCGCTGAAGAAGCGCCGGCGCATTCGTGAGTTGTCTGCCTATTTGAACAACCGATCCGGAAAGTCTTTTCTCCGCAAAGCAGCAGTCTTGGCGTCGATCAGCTTTCCACTCCAAACCCGCACCGTGCCCCGCGTGGAAGCAATGGCAGCATCTTTGGGAGAGGGGGAGTTGCGCAGCGATCACGGTATTTTCGGTATCGACGGCACGACCCGACTCGCGCAAAAATCAGTTCACCCGATGGCTCGATATGAAGGACCGAAGCGATAGAGCGGAATGATCGAAGCAATGGCAGACCAGAACCTGAAGCCCGAGCAGAAGGCCCGCGACACCATCGACCAGATCCTGGACCAGGCTGGCTGGAAGGTGCAGTCTAAGAACAAGATCGACTTCAGCGTCGGCTTCGGCATCGCCATCCGCGAATACCAGACGGATGCCGGTCTCGCCGACCACGTTCTGTTCATCGACAAGAACCCGGTCGGAGTGATCGAGGCAAAACCCGAGGACTGGGGCCAGCAGATCACGACGGTTGAAGATCAGTCCGGCGGCTACGCGGCCGCGAAGCTGAAATGGCTCAACAACAAGGGGTCGCTTCCCTTCATCTACGAGAGCACGGGCGTCGTGACGCGCTTCACCGATGCCCGCGATCCGAAGCCCCGCTCGCGCGAGATCTTTAACTTCCACCGCCCCGAAATGCTGGCCGAGTGGCTCACGCAACCCGCGCCGCTACGCGCGCGGCTGCGCACCATGCCCGCCCTCGACTCCACAGGCCTCAGGGCGTGCCAGATCACAGCGATTGAAGGGCTCGAAGAGTCGCTGCGGGACGACCGTCCGCGCGCCCTCATCCAGATGGCGACCGGGTCCGGCAAGACCTACGCCGCCATCACATCGATCTATCGTCTGCTGAAGCACGCCAACGGCAAACGCATCCTGTTCCTGGTAGACACCAAGAATCTCGGTGAACAGGCCGAGCAGGAGTTCATGGCCTACGTGCCCAACGACGACAATCGTAAATTCACGGAGCTGTACAACGTGCAGCGGCTGAAATCCTCCTTCGTTGCCAAGGATAGCCAGGTTTGTATCAGTAACACGGAGTCGTTGTGATGCCTCTAGACTTTAATCTCCTTGAACAGCTACTCCACGAGGAGGAGGGGTCAGCACTCGATTTCAAGCGAGATCAGTATGCATTTGAAGAAGCACTCCCCGACGCCAAGAGCGAATTACTCAAGGATATCCTCGCTTTTGCCAATGCATGGCGCCGGACAACTGCGTATGTGCTGATCGGAGTGGAGGATGTCAAAGGGGGGCGCAGTAAGGTCATTGGAGTAACGGCCCACCTGGACGACGCCCAATTACATCAATTTGTAAACTCGAAGACCCAGCACCCGGTAGAGTTCTCATACCAGCCGTTCCGCACCGATGACGGCGAAATTGGTATCATTGAGATACCGGTGCAGGAGTACCGCCCAATCTACCTCAAGAAGCAGTTTGGCAAGCTTCAAGCCAATATCGTCTACAAGAGGGACGGCAGCAGCACGACGGTCGCCACGCTTGACGAGGTCGCGCAAATGGGTGAAATGCGGGTCTCGGGTGGCACACCTCAGCTCGTTCTTGAGTGGGCGGACCTAGATAGCCGCAGGGTTCTCTCTTCGCCGTGCACTGTAAACTCATTACTTCTTGACCCACAACTTCCTGCTAGCATATTTAAAGAGTCTCAATCCACCTCTGGACTGCATGCCCACAAGGTAAATCATTACCTAAAAGAAAAATACTCTCAAAAGGTCATTCTTTACACCTTTGAGACGGCTTTCCTCAAACCTTTGGGCCTCCGGCTGCTCAATCAGAGCGCGGTGGTTGGGAAACGGGTCCGCTTCGTCGGCTCAGTGACCGGCGACGGCACTGAGGTTCAGGACGTTCGACCGACACGTCCACATCGTAGCTACGTGGATGCAATCAATGCATCTATAGTCCCGCTAGCATCACAGCTACAGAGTGCACGGGATCCCGACCCTTGCGTACAAAAGTATGATGACAGGTGGGAGATCACCATAGACTTCGGCGATGTTCGCCCTATGGACGAAGCCTGGACGACCAGCCCGCTGTTCGTTGGCTCCAGCAACTCTGGAACCACGCAACTGGAAGGCGAGTTGCGAGGTGACAACTTACCGGAACCTATTTCATGCGTGCTGGAAATTTGCTTTGAGGTCGAGCAAAGACCGATGCAAATTGAAGACGTAAGACCATACTTGGATGCCTAGAGTCCTATGGCTATAATTCCAAAACTCAAAGAAACACACCTGGAAGCCATTTGCGGGATTATTGGCGATACGGCCACGGGCTTGACTGGTTCGGAAATGGGGCGGCTACTGGGCCGTTGCGGTATCGAAGACCCTTTGCCTAGTTACACGAAGCGCCACCGGCTGTTCGCCGCGCTCCGTGCCAGGCAAGAGCGCGACGGATGTGCGAATAACGTTCTTGCCTTCATTCAAGTGGTCATGGACCCGGCTCGGTTTTTAGGGAACCGGGAGTATTACGAACAATTCCGCAGCGAACTCAACGAAGCGCTCGCGTTTTGCGGATTACACCTCGCGGACAACGGGCAAATTAGGCAGGTGGAGCAGGCATCGACGTTAAGCGAAGCCCAGCAGCGTGCAGGTATTCTCCGCTCAAAACTTATTGAACGCAATGTCCATCACGATGTTCTGCGATTCTGCCGGGCTGAACTTCTACAGGAAAATTACTTCCACGCAGTTTTTGAAGCGACGAAAAGCATCGCAGTGAAAATCCGCGATAAAACAGGTCTGACGACAGACGGTGCGGAACTCGTTGACCGGGCTTTCGGCCTGGCAGCACCCCTGCTGGCGGTCAATTCCCTCCAAACGGAACCCGAGCAATCAGACCAAAAAGGCTTCGCAAATCTCCTGAAAGGCATATCCGGAACATTCCGAAACGTGACGGCTCACGCACCCAGGATCACGTGGAAAATCGAAGAGCAGGATGCGCTTGATCTCCTCACGATGGTTTCGTATCTCCATCGCCGTCTCGACGCCGCTGCGTCCGTTCCCAAGAGAACGCCCGCGCCCTAGGTTGTTCAATAGTGCTGCGGTTTACGTACGAAGCATTTTTCGATAAAGTTCATTTATGATCAAAAAGCCGCGCAAACCGTTTTCGAGGCGTCACGGATACTCTGGTCAGCCCCGTGAGATCACCATTCGAGAGGATGCCCCCGAAAACCTCCGGCATTTTGTCCTTGATACCGCAGTCGAGCTTGGCCTTGGACCATACGCGCTGCGGGATGATGCCTGTGCCATGCTTCACGTAAGGCCGGACCCTGGCAACTGGAGTGCATACCCGAACGTGTGGGATGAAGTCCAGGGGCTCATATACGACTGTGAGTGGTTCCGGGTCTATGACTTCATCGAACGCGTTCATCAGCGACTGGAAAAGTTGCGCGAAGACAATCCGTCAAAGAGTGGCCTTGCCGTCGCTGGCGAGCGGGAGGGTCACGCCACCGCGCTGGTGGACCTCGACCCACAGGGTTCGGCCTCGGCGTGGGCCAATCTCCGCGTCGCCGATACCCCCCGCTGTCATCTCGGGGTACGCGGCTCAACTACCCGCCCTCCTGGCGCGTGGGGTTGTAGTCGCTGGCCTGCTGCTTGATGAACGTCAGCGGTAAGCCTCGTGATGCAGTCCAATTGACCCCGCAGCCTCCAGTTCGCTAACCTCAGTTCGGGCGGCCTCAAGCTACCGCAGGCCGCAGTCACCGAGGATGCTTTCGATATGTTCGACATGGGAGACCTGTAAGCCATGCGCCTGTCCTGGAACGAGGTGCGCGCCCGAGCCGCCCGCTTCGCCGACGAGTGGCAGAACGCGGCCTACGAGAAGGGTGAGACGCAGAGCTTCTACAACGCGTTCTTCGAGACTCAATGGACCAACTGTACGAACAGGCGCTGACCACCATGGAGCGAGCCGTCGACCGCTTGGCTAAGAGAGTTCCTCCACCCCAACTCGTGGCACATAAAGGAGCGTTCGTATTCCGACATGTGGAGAAGTTGGTTGGTCAGGCGATTGTTCAGAAACTCGTTCGTATGGTGAGCACTCTCGACGCAGCTCGGCTCCTGCAGAACCATGGATTCGTTCAAGAGCAGGGAGCTCTTCAGAGGATCCTCGACGAGATTCAGGAGGATATTCTTTTTCTTGCGCTTGGTGTCGTTTTTGATGATCTAACACCCTTGCATCAACGCTATCTCGATGCATTTTTCGAAGAGGAGTTCGATGCCGCTGATGCGATTGAGTCGTCTCAAAAACGGGACACGGTTCCTCGAAACAAAATACGCGCGTACAATGCGCGCAGGGCAGGCCCAAATCCCAGTCAACAAGGGAAGGTTTCCCGGACAATAAGCAAGGCTTATTCTGGCTACGTCCACGTGGCATCGCCGCATGTAATGGATATGTACGGAGACAACCCACCTCGATTTTACATGCGCGGTATGAGAGGCACTCCGCGCCAATACGAACACCAGGAAGATCTGTGGAATTACTTTTATCGGGGAACGAAAGCCCTCGTATGCGCCGCCAAAGTGCTCGGTGATGATATCCTCTTCAGTGAGATTCACCAATTCAATCGATGGTTTGAACAAACGTCCGTGAAGGGCAGGGGTAACGCGCCGTCAGAGCCACCAGAACGCTCGCGCACATGTGGTTGAACATCGCCGGTGCCAAAGGGCACGAACCCGCCAGAGAACTGCGGGACGTCCTGGAACGTCGCATGACCCGCGCCGATATCAGCCGCGCGACCGAGTTGGCTCGCGCGTGCAATGCCTCGAACTACCAGGACTGCGAGCCGTAAGCCAACCCGTGCGTTCGATGCCCGGGAAGGTTCGTGGCTTGGAAATCCTCGGCGCATTTTGGGTGCAGTCAGGACCACAGTCAGGGCTCCTGCGAAGAACTAAGATATCCACCAGTTCACGAGACAGTTCGGGGTAAGGCCCTTCAGGTCGATGGTGAAGGGTTATATCGCACCCGCGCGCCGAACCGATTGGCGTTTCGCGGATCATTTGGCTTGCACCGAACGGAACGGATCGAAGATGAAACCAGGAGAACCCAACATAGGCCTCCATCAGGCACAGGGTCTGTGCCGGATGGCACAAGATAAGCGCCTTGCGTTCCTGGCTGAAGGCCTGCCAATCATCTTGTCGAGCGCGCAGAGCCTGTGGCGTGGCTCGCGCAAGCTCCATAAAGAGATGCCGCGCGAAGCCGGAGTGCTGTACGGGTTCGCGCAGGAGGAAGCCGCGAAGGTCCTTATCTTCATGGATGCAGTGCGGTGTCCAAGCCACCTCATCGCTTCGAAGATGGGGGCAATCGTAAAATGCTCTTATGACCACTTGGCACGACTGATCTATGCCAAGGCCTCCTCGTGGCGGCTTAGCAACGTAGCGGAGTTGCGACAGTATGTCGACTTAAACCGGAATACCCATGATCGAGAAGGATATGTTGGGGAATACATCGTCCCGAACTGGAACCAGTACGAGCGCGAGAGTCGGCTCTATGCGGACATCGAGGCCGATGAGTCCGGCGGGTTGACCTGGAACAATCCGCTTAAAAGGGCCTTCACTTTCACCACAAAAAGACATCCGCCGATGGCGCTCTTGCTGGTCGAGGCGATGGCCTCGCTCGGCATCTTCACGTTTGCTGGCCTCAAGGCGACATCTGAAATCTGGGGTCAAGTGGAGTTTGCTGATAAGGAGGGCCGTTCAGACGCGCGGCGCCTCACTCAAGAACTCGTTGATCGCCTTATCGAAGAGGGACTGCCGAGCGACAAGGAGACGCAGCAGCACGTCAGGACCCTGGATGACTGGCAATTGCCGATGTACAATCTTGACTTCGCGAAGAGGACCGTGTCCCTAGAAGAGTTGAGAGCGGCGCGGGAAGCCGAGTTCTGGTCGTCCGTCTAACCTAGAGTTTTCGGGTTCAGCGCGGCGTTTGGTTCATTCGGTGGCGTTCGATGCTGCTGCGTGGATTGATTCTGTCCTACCACCCGACACGCCCGCCGCTCCGACACCCCCATGGCTTGGCAGACATGCTTCACTGCCTGCCGCCGTCGGGGCGGGCTCAGAAGTTTCCCGAGGATGTCTCCTTCAGAATCGCAAGGTCCAACGCCTGATCTGCTACCAACTTCTTCAGTCGGCCATTCTCCCGTTCCAGTTCCTTCAGACGCCTCACCTGATCCACTCGTAAGCTCCCGTACTCCTTCCGCCATCGGTAATAAATAGGTCTGCTCCGTAATTCCCAACTTCCGACAGACTCCTCCCGTTGTCTGGCCCTTGGCCAGCTCCACTTCCGCCTCTCGTAGATGTCGGATGATCTGTTCGGCTGGATATCGCTTCTTCGGCATTCCTCCCCCCTTCCATGTCCAGTCCGTACCCTAACCTCTAACTTATCAACTGGACCGATTGAAGGGGGGCAGGTCAGGCTCTCATAGGTCTTCGCCCCTTGGTGTTGCCCCGATGCGCCGTGCTGTTGCCTTCCACAGCAGTCCATGGCCAGCCTCGTGTCCCGCGATCGCGTGTGCGATCTCGTGTAGCACGGTGTCCAGGAGTTGCTCCTCGCTTCCCTCTAGGGCATGGGTGCGGCTGATCCAGATCACGTGGTGTCGGAAACGACAGGCGCCAAGGCGTTTCCTGGCCTCGCCGAACGTGAGCGTCCAGCCCGTGAGCCCATGCTCGTCCATCAACAGCCTCGCCATTCCCGCGACGCCGTTCAGCGGCCCCCGCGAAAGGCCGCCGCCACGTCCCGAACAATATGGGGCAGTGCCCCATATCGATTCAGGTATTCTTCCCAGATGCCCCTCGATCATGCGAAGGCATGGACTCCCCCTGTGTACAGGCCGAGGCAGGAGTTCGTATGCCGTTAACGAGGTGTCCCGGTCCCCGATCGGTCCCGGCGCGCTGCAGGCGCCGGGCCACCCGCGGGCAGCGGCTGCAGCGCTTCTGCGCTGCTGTTGGCGCGGGCCCGGCCCGGGCCCCGCGGCCCCGCCCCCGGGGGAGGCCGCCCGAGCGGGCGCGGCGGACCCCGGTCCCTTCGCACACCGCCCGGCGGCGGTGGTCATCGGAACTGCGGCCGTGAAGACCGTGCTGCCCGGGATCCCGCCCGAGACGCTGGCCGAGTGGCAGCGCGTGGTCGACCTGACGGCACGGCTCGCCCGGGTGCCGGCGAGCCTGATCATGCGAACCGAGCGTCCGAAGCACACGGTCCTGGTGACGAGCCGCACCGAGGGCAACCCCTACGATGTCGGGCGCGAGTACGATCTGAACGCCGTGCTCTATTGTCAGGGCGTGTTCGAAAACGACGGCGAGCTGGTGGTCGAGGACGCGACCCGCGACCCGGTCTGGGCGGCCAACGAGGATCTGGCCTACGGGATGCGCTTCTACATCGGCTATCCCCTGAAATGGCCCAGCGGCGAGGTGTTCGGCACGATCTGCGTGCTCGACCGCGAGCGCAACGACCACGCGCTGCTGTTCCGCGAAGGGCTGCAGGCGTTCGCCGGCGTGGTCGAGGCGAACCTGCGGTCGCTGGTCGAGATCGCCGAACGCCGCCGGCTCGAAACCGCCCTGCAGCACTCGCTCGACCAGACCGCACGGCAGGTGGTCGAACGCACCAGCGAACTGCAGGACGCCAACACGGCGCTGCGCGTGCTGCTCGGCAATGTCGAGAAGTCCCACGAGGCGCGCAACGAGCAGATGCTGCAACAGATCAATACGCTGGTGATGCCGCATGTGGCGAAGCTCGCGCGGCGCGTGGAGCGCGACAGCTCGGCCGTGGAGTACGTGAGCCTGATCGAGACCAACCTCACGACCCTCACCTCGTCGCTGTCATCGAGGCTGGCGCGCGTGTTCCAGGCCTTGACCGCGACCGAAGCCGACGTCGCACATCTGGTGATGCGCGGCCTGACCACGAAGGACATCGCCGCCACGCTGTCGCGGGCGCCGAGCACGATCGACTTTCACCGCAACAACATCCGCGCCAAGCTCGGCGTGGAGCGGCGCGTGACCCTGCGCGCGCACCTGCTGTCGATCCGCTGAGCGGGGGTGCCGGCGCCGTGGCGGGCTCCCGAGACCGGGCACAGGACCGGCGAACGGAACGGCCAACACCATGGGGTGTTCCCCCTCATAACCACCCGCGATGTTCTCGTATACCCATCCTCCCGGCGCGTCGGTAGCATGGCCTCCACGTGATGAACGGCAGGGATGGCATCTGCCGCCCACCCGCGGAGGGCGCTGCGACGGCGGCGTGCCTGCTGGGTCGGCGCAGAGGCCGGTCGCGCGATGCGCGCCACGGGCGCGACGTCACGAGGGATCTCGATGGTCGACGGGTGGGGCGAGTCACCGGCGGCGACGGACGCCTCACCGATGGCGGCGAGACCACCATCGTGATCAACGACGGGAGGCCGCCACGACGGGGAAATAGGGAGCACCGGTTGGCGCTGACATGCTGTGACCTGAAGCGTCGGGAAACGCGATCACATCGAGGCGTTTTACTCGCGATAACTGGAATTATCGCGCACAAAAAACAGTTCCGCGCCAAGTCGGTACGGCGCGAGCGTATCACACCGTGACCCGCATTCGCCATCACTTTCAGTAATAAATCGCTGAAATCACGGCGGTTCTGTCGGAACAGGGTTGCGTCTGCCGACGGAACAACCGGCGGAGTGCGCCGCGCCCATCGCGGGACATGTAGCAACAATGTCGACTTTTTGCTCGCGATAACGTCCCAGAGATGTGAGGGCGCCGCTGGGGACGGCGCGGGCGAACCTCTACCCCTGACGTGCGCGCCGGCGTCACGACCCGTCGCCTCCAGGGTGGGGCCTGTTCAGCGCTGCTGCCGCTCGGCCAGCTGGGCGGCGCCGCTGCGCCGCGCCAGCAACCGTTCCCCGTAGCGGTGGACCATGCGCGTCGTCTTCCACCGACCCGACTGCAGGATGGCCGGCAACTCGATGCCACAGGCGATCATGTCCTGCACCGGCCCGACGCGCGTGCTGTGCCCGGCCAGCGCGTCGACGATGTCGTCGGGAAGCCCGGCGTGTCGCGCCATCCGCTTGTAGATGCGCGGCACCTGGCTCGCGTCGAGCTGCTCGCCGACCGTGCGATCCTTGCGCACGGAGCGGAACACCCGCCCTCCGTCGACGCCGCCCCGTTCGAGCCACGTCTTGACGAGCTGCACGGTGTCGCGCGCCAGGTAGAGCGTCGCGCCTCGCCCCTCCGCGTCGGTCTTGCCTGAGCGCACGAGCAGCGTCGCCGTTCCGTCGATTTCCTCCAGTACATCAGACACGTCCAGCGAGACCAGCTCGGAGCGCCGCAGCAGCGTGTCGTAGCCCATCGCCAGGAGCGCGCGGTTCCGGGCGTCGATCAACCGGTCTCCGGCCGCCTCCAGCAGTCGGTTTCGCATCGGCCAGGTCAGCCCCTGGACTTGCGCCTGCCGACGCCCCCGGCGCCGGTGCATCCGTTGCAGGGCGAACCGGACGGCGGCGCTGTCCAGCGGGTTCGTCTGCCGTAGCGCCTTGTGCACGGTGGCGATGCTGGACACGTAGCGGCGCACCGTCGCCGGAGTCTTGACGCGCGCCATGTCGTCGATGAACGCGACCACGGTAGGGACGCTGGCGGGCAACGCCGCCCGGAGATGTTGTCGGCACCAGGCTGCGAATATCTCCACATCGGCTCTCAGCGCGCGTTCGGTGTTGTGGCTGAACGCCCCCCGGGCCGCGTCGAAGTAAGCGGCCAGGGAGTCCACCACCTCCGCGGCGTGTGCCACGCCGGTCACACGCTCGACATCGCATGGCGTCTCGGCAATCAGCATCGGGCGGCCTCCCGTTCCGTCGAAAAAGACCGCTCATTTTTACTCGCGATAATTCCAGTTATCGCGAGCAAAACGAGGAGGTGACGGTGCGTTTTCCCAGGAACGGTCGCAGGAGAGGCGGTCGCTGGCTGACGGCGGTGCTCGCGCGGTGGCTGGGAGTTGGTGCGGTCCCGGCGTGGTGTCGTCGGGCATGGGCGTGGCCGCGCCGGCGCGTGCGCGTGGTCGGGGCATGCCTCCCGGGCGCGCTGGAACGCCGCGCGCGCCGCGCGCCCTCATCGGGGCCGTCGGGGCGGTCCATGCGCTGGATGAGCGGAGGGGGGTCCAGCCTCCCGCCTGACTTTTCCGCCGCGCCCGCCCGGGCGCGGGATCGAGACCGTTCCCTGCGGCCCGCCCGTCCAGGCCGCGCCGCCTCCGCCGTCCTCGTCTTGGGCCTGCTGCTCCTCGGGGCGGCCGCGGCGGAGGCGCAGACGGTGCGCATCCTCGTGAGCAACCAAGCGCAAGGGCCCGATGACGCCGCCAACACCAGTGGCAACGACCATGCGCAGCTGTTCAGCACGGGTGCCAACGCGGCCGGCTACACGCTCACCCAGGTGGTCGTCCACTCCGAGGACAGCGCGGGCGACGACTTCGATGTCGAGGTCTGCGAGGCGGATACCACCGCGAACGAGTTTCCCACCACGACCTGCACGGCCCTGACGGCGCCGGCGAGCTTCGCGGCCGGGCTCCTGCATTTCCCGCACGCCGGCCTCGCACTCTCGGCGAACACCAACTACGTGGTGGTGATCAAGCAGATCGGCACCGGGAGCGTGGAGCTCAACTCCACCACCTCCGGCGGAGAAGATACGTCGCTCGGCCTCTCGGACTGGAGCATCAAAAACAAGTTCTACTGGAAGAGCGGCAGTACCTGGATGCTTAAGTCCGGGTCCGACGAGGCGCTCCGCATCATCGTCCGTGGCTATGCGAACACGGTCGCCGACGCCACCGACGCGACGCTGAGCGCCCTGTCGGTGAGCGGCGCGACGCTCAGCCCGGCGTTCGCCGCGGCCACGACGACCTACCACGCGACGGTCGCGAATTCGGTGACCCAGGGCACGATCACCGAGATGACAAGCGAGCCGACGGCGACGGTCGAGTATCTCGACGATTCGGACGCCACACTGACCGACGCCGACACCATGACCGCCGGCCTCCAAGTCAACCTCAGCGTGGGCAGCAACATCGTCAAGGTGAAGGTGACCGCGCCCGACACCACGACCACGGAGACCTACACCGTCGACGTGGTTCGCGCCCCCCCGCTCATCCTCACTGCCGGCCAGATTTGGTCCGCCACCCTGACGGTGGGGATTTCCGGCAGCACTACCGGATTCGACGCTTTAACTGGGAGTCTGGACGACACAACGTTAACTCTCGGAACAACCAACTACACAATTGACGGCATATCCGTAGTAACTGGTCTTGGACTTACCTTTAGTCTTTCTAGTGCTGGGTTCGGCAACACCGCGACAGATCTTGTCCTGCATGTCGGCACCCAGCAATTCCCTTTCAGCGAGGCAACGTATATCTCGAGCACATATACCTATTACTGGACCACCAACCTCCCGACCTGGTCCGCCAACAACATGATCTCGGTGGCGCTGACGGTCGAGGGCCCGGCCGTCTCGTCGGTCGCGCTGACCTCCGCCCCCGGATCCGACAACACCTACGCGATCGGCGACGCGGTCGAGGCGACGGTGACCTTCGACGCGGCGGTCGACATCACCGGCACCCCGCAGCTGGAGCTTGACTTTGCCGGCACCGCGAAAGCGGCCGCCTGCGCGACCGGCACGAACACGACCACGACGGCGTGCAGCTACACGGTGTTGGCGGGCGAGTCGGCGCCGAACGGCGTCGCGATCGCGGCGAACAAGCTCACCGGCGGCACCATCACGGCCACTGGCAGCACGGCCATCACCGCCGACCTCACCCACGCCGCGGTGATGATCGACGCCGGGCACAAGGTCGACGGCATCCGCCCGACGCTCGTCACCACCGGCAGCGATGCGCCGACGACGTCGACCGACGGCGAGACGGTGTTGCTGGTGTTCAGCGAGGACATCGGAGCGGTCAGTCATAGCGACATCACCATCCAGGCCAACAACGTCAACCTGTCGACGACGATGGCGAGCGTGGCTGGAACCAAGGTCGAACTCACCCTGACGACGGCCCTGACAGACTCGACCGCGACACTCACCGTGGCGCTCGCCGCCGACGCCGTCGAAGACACCGCGACCAACGGCATCCTCGCCGTGGCAGCGACCGGCGTGACCAACGCGATCATCGCCAACGAGCCGCCGGAATTCTCCTCGCCCACGGCCACGCGCGAGGTGCCCGAGAACACGGCGGCGAACACGAACATCGGCGCGGCGCTGCCGGCGGCGACGGACGGGGACAACGACCCGCTGACCTACACCCTAGAGGACGCCGACGCGGCATCGTTCGGCTTCGACCCGGCGACCCGGCAGCTCTCGACGAAATCCGGCGTCACCTACGACCACGAGACGAAGCCGAGCTACTCGGTGACGCTGAAGGCCGACGACGACAACGGCGGCAGCGGCACCCTCGCGGTGACGATCGATCTCACCGACGTGGAGGAGCCGCCGGACCGGCCTGCGGCCCCCTCGGTGACCGCGACGGCGGGCACGACGGACAGCCTGGAGGTGAACTGGACGGCGCCGTCGAACACCGGTCCCGCCATCGACAACTACGACCTGCGGTACCGGGAAGGCACGACCGGGAGCTGGACCAACGGCCCCCAGAACGTGAGCGGCACCAGCGAGACGATCTCGGGCCTGACCGAGAGCACCTCCTACCAGGTGCAGGTGCTGGCGAGAAACGCCGAAGGCAACAGCCCCTGGTCGCTGCCCGGTTCGGGGCAGACCGGCGCGCTGGGGGCGCCCGACGTGCCGCACAGCCTCGATGCCATGCCCGGCAACGGGCAAGTGATGCTCAGTTGGGTCCAGCCATCCGGCGGCGCGGAGGTCACCGACTACGAATACGAGCAGGACGTTTCCGGGACCTGGATCTCCACCGGCAGCACGGACACCAGCTACACGGTGACCGGCCTGACCAACGGCCAGAGCTACACGTTCCGGGTGCGGGCGGCCAACAGCGCCGGGCGGAGCGCGGCCTCCACCGCCTCGGCGAGCGTCACCCCGGCCACGGTGCCCGGCGCGCCGACGGGCCTGAGCGCCACCGTCAGCCACGAGCAGGTGGAACTGAACTGGACGGCGCCCGCGTCGAACGGCGGGGAGCCGATCACCGACTACGAGTACGAGCAGGGCGGTTCCGGCACCTGGATCTCCACCGTCGGGACAGCCACCAGCTACACGGTGATGGGCCTGACCAACGGCCAGCCCTACCGGTTCCGGGTGCGGGCCCTCAACAGCGTCGGGGCGGGCGCGGCCTCCGCCGCGTCGCCGAACGTCACGCCCGCGACGGAGCCGGACGCACCGACGGGCCTCAGCGCCACGGTCAGCGACCAAGAGGTGGATCTGATCTGGACGGCGCCCGCCTCGAACGGCGGGGCGACGATCCTGCGCTACGAATACGAGCTGGACTTTTCCGGCACCTGGACCTCCACGGGCGGGACAGCCCCCAGCTACACGGTGACCGGCCTGACCAACGGCCAGTCCTACACGTTCCGGGTGCGGGCGGTCAACCGCGTCGGGGCGGGACAGGCGACCAGTTCGCAGTCGGCCACGCCGACATCCACGGTGGTGGCGCCGGACACGCCGTCGAGCCTCAGCGCCACGCCCGGCAACCGGCAGGTGATGCTCAGTTGGGTCCAGCCATCCGGCGGCGCGGCGCTCACGCACTACGAATACGAGCAGGACGGGTCCGGGACCTGGACCTCCACGGGCAGAAAGACCCCCAGCTACACGGTGACCGGCCTGAACAACGGTCAGACGTACACGTTCCGGGTGCGGGCGGTCAACAGCGCCGGGCCGAGCGCGGCCTCCGGTTCGCAGTCGGCCACGCCCACGACCACGGCGCCGGAGGCTCTCCAGAGCCTGAGCTTCACGCCCGGAGACGGGCAGGTGACGCTGCGCTGGAGGGCGCCCGCCAACGACGGCGGGGAGCCGATCACGCACTACGAGTACGAGCAGGACGGGTCCGGGACCTGGATCTCCACGGGCGGGACGGCCACCAGCCACACGGTGACCGGCCTGAACAACGGCCAGACCTACATGTTCCGGGTGCGGGCGGTCAACACCCTGGGCAATGGTGCCGTGGTGACGCTCGACGCCACGCCATCTCCGTCATCCGGCAGAGGTGGCGGTGGCGGCGGCGGCCTACGCCAAACTGTGCCGTCCGCGCCCAGGAACCTGACGGCGGTAGGCGGGGAAGGCGAGGTCGTGCTGACCTGGGACGCTCCGAGGGACGACGGCGGTTCCGCGATCAGGGATTACGAGTACCGCATCGACGGGAAGGGACGCTGGATATCCATCGGCTCCACCGACACCACTCATACGCTCACCGGTCTCGTCAACGGCACGGCCTACGTCTTCGAGGTTCGGGCGGTGAACCGGATCGGCAGGGGCCGGGCTTCCAACCAGGCCGAGGCCACGCCGGAAGTGTTTGCCCTGGACTTTGCGCATTTCGCCAATGGGACCGGCATCACCTCCGAGATGGTGCTCGTGAATGTGTCCCCCCATCCGATCCGGCCCGCAATCTACTTTTACGATCGAGGGGGCCATCTCATTGATCCCGCATCGGTGGTGGATGTGACGGTCGATCTGGAGGTCGCCGAGGACGGAAGCCTGACCGTCCGGACGGAGATGGAGCCGCTGGGGGAACTCACGATTTCAACCCACGGGCAAGGGGAGCTGGTGTCGGGATCGGTGAAGGTCCTCTCCGACGGTCCCATCGGCGGGTTGGTGCGCTATGGCGTGCCGAATATCGGGGTGGCCGGGGTGGGAGCCAGCCCGCCCGTCCGGGATGCCCTTTTCCCGGCCCGCCGCCAGGAGGGAGGAATCCGCACGGCGACGGCGCTGCACAACCTGGGAGAGGAAGCGGTGGGGGTGCGCTGCCGATTGATGAGCGGGGGCGTCTCGCTGGAAGAGGTGGAGATTCCTCTGGAGGCCAACGGGCAGACCTCCTGGTTCATCGAAGAGGCGTTCCCCACGACCGACACGTCGGACTTCCTGGGGTCGGTGCGCTGCACCGTGTTCGGCAGGGGACGGTTCACCGCCATCGCCGTGGAGATGGATGCCGCCCAGCGCATCTTCAACACGCTTTCGGTGGTGCCGGTGGACTGGACGGGAGGCGGGGGCGGGGAGACGGTCCTGGATTTTGCGCATTTCGCCAACGGGACCTGGATCACCGATCTGGTGTTCGTGAATCTGTCCATCCAGCCGAGCCGTCCCGCCCCCACCCCCTTTCATACGGACATCCTTCCGAGCCGTCCCGAGATTTATTTCTACGACACCGAGGGCAACCCGATTGCCGCCGCATCGGTGGTGGACATCACGGGCGATCTGGAGATCGCCGAGGACGGCGCTCTGACGGTCCGCACCGAGATGGAGCCGCTGGGAGTACTCACGATCTCGACCCACGGGCGAGGGGAGCTGGTGTCGGGATCGGTGCGGGTGGTCTCGGAGGGTCCCATCGGCGGGATGCTCCGGTTTGAGCACCCCGACCTCGGGGTGGCCGGGGTGGGAGCCAGCCCGCCCGTCAGCGACGCCCTGTTCCCGGTGCGCCGCCAGGAGGGAGGAATCACGACGGGGGTCGCGCTCCACAACCTGGAATCGAGTGCGGGGTTGGTGCACTGCGACTTGATGCGAAAGGGTGTGCTGCTCGACGGCGCGAGCATCCCTCTGGAGGCCAACGGGCAGACGGCCTGGCTCATCGACCAGGCGTTCCCCGACACCGATACGTCCGACTTCGCAGGGTCGGTGCGCTGCAGTGCGCCAGGGGGGGATCTGTTTACCGCCGTGGCCCTGGAAATGGACCCCGGCACCCGCATCTTCACGACGCTTCCGGTGGTGCCGGTGGAAGAGAGGACGGATATGGAATAGACGCCGGTAGTGTCCCTGTCTTGTCTGAGGGGCATGGGAGAATAAAGCCGTGCAGAGCAAACAAGGATTGCTTCTCGCCGCCGAAGTTCTCTCCGGCCTGGACGGACCGGTGAAGGCGATCCGCGAAGCCACGCCCCAGGCGCGGCACTCTTTCACCGTGGCCGATCAAGTAAACCAGCTTGTCAGCGCCAGCGAAGCGGACCCCGATCCAGGCTTCATGGCGCGGCTACTGACGCTGTGCAGCCTGCCCCGCACCAACCCCGGCCACCGGAAAGAGTACCAGCGCGTCAACGGCCCCTATACGCTCTACATGATCTACCGGCGAAACATCCAAGAACCGAGGATGTAGAGAACGACACCCACACCGAGCGCCTGATTGAATTCCCCGCCGGAGCGAACCCAAAGAAAAGCAGCGCCCGCCGATACGGAAGGCACAAGGACGAATCCCAACAGGGAGACCCCGACCGCGCTCTGGAAGCTCCGCTCCCGGTGACGCATCCGATTGGTGATCCAGAGCACCAGGAGGACCGGGGTCGCTGAGATAGCCACGCCTAAGATCGCGTCGTGCGTCCCGTTCGCGATGCCGGGCAAGGACCAGCTAAGGCAAAGCGAGTGACAGCCGCCGCCAGGCGAGGGATACGCGGTCTGGCGCGTGATTTGGCCGAAGGCGGAAAGGGAAAACCCCGACCGTTAGCAGCGATCGGGTTTTTTGTGCCGACCCGAAAAACGACCGAACATCCTCCGTAGATAAGGTCACGCCTGCCAAGCCGAGTCGCGGTTGGCCAGTCCCGCCGGAAGGGCGGCGATGGGGACCCGCGAAGAGCCCCTGCGCCAACGGTTTTGCCGGGGTGTCGGCTGTGGCGCGGTGTTCTGGATCTGCCGTCATTGTGACCGGGGCCACCGATACTGCAGCGACCGATGCCGGCGGAAAGCACGGCGGCCACAACTGAGAGCCGCCAACCGGCGGCACCGGCAAAGCCGGGAGGGACGGCTCGATCACCGCGACCGGCAACGAGCCTACCGGGAACGCTGCCGCCGCCGCGTGACGGATCATACTTCCCCCGCCAACTTCGATTCGGACAGTATCGTGGCAACGGAGCCTTCCCGGTCCGAAAACGGATCGGGAAGCGTCTCCGGGGAGGCTCGATATGCCGAGAGCGCCGAATTTGAACCCGCCTGCATCATCTGCGGCCGCACCTCAAGCGATCTTTTACTTCTTGATGGGCGCTGACAACCCAGAGAGGGAGAAACCATGATTCAAAAAAAGGAAGAAAACGGCGAGAACTACGCCACGGCCACGACGGAGGCTGAATTTCACGAGGCGCTGAATCGTGGGCTCGCGGTTGAACTGACGTGGGAACTCGGAGAGCAGATCGGTTTGATGGTCGAGGACGT
Organism: Terriglobia bacterium; assembly: GCA_965218055.1. GTDB lineage: Bacteria > Acidobacteriota > Terriglobia > JAJPHL01 > JAPKYU01 > CBDBKE01. The sequence continues at coordinate 1,578,609 of CBDCKA010000002.1, read as the reverse complement.
GGGCACCGTCGCCGAGATCGACCAGGCGCGACACGACCGCCACGACTAGGAACGGAGGCGCACTATGGCGAAGAAATCCTTTTGGCAGCGCGGGGAAGACTACGCCGAGAAAGTCAGCGAGGAACTCATCGAACAGATCAAGGCGGGCGTGGCGCCCTGGCAGAAGCCGTGGAAGCCGGGGGAGCAGATCAGCCCGGAAAACTTCTCGACCGGCAAGAAGTACAGCGGCGGCAACAGTCTCTACCTGATGAGCAGGGGTATCCGCCAGGGCCACGGCGATAACCGCTGGGGAACCTACAAACAGATCGAGGCCCAGGGAGGCCATGTCCGCAAAGGCGAGAAAGGGACGCAGGTCTTGTTCTTCACGGATCGGACGGCACGAACCGCAAAGGACGAGCAGGGCAAGGTGCTGAAGGACAAGGACGGCAACACGATCCACGAGGAAGAGCAGCGGGGAAAGCCGATTTGTAAGCAGTACACCGTGTTCAACGTCGAGCAGGCCGACGGATTGGAGTTGAAACCGCGACCGGCCGAAGCGCGGCCCGAATGGGACGCCCACCGCGATGCGGAGAAGGTGATTGAGGCCAGCGGGCCGAGGGTCGAGCACGTCCCCGGAGATCGGGCCTATTACCGGATCGCCGAGGACAAGGTGGTGCTCCCGGAGCCGTCCCAATTCCCCACTCGGAACGGCTACTACCAGACGGCGCTTCACGAATGCGGCCACTCGACCGGCCACCCGGACCGCATGAACCGCGACACGCTCAAGGACGGGCTGGACAAGGGTTTTGGATCGCCTGAGTACGCCCGCGAGGAATTGCGGGCCGAGATCAGCGCCATGATGACGGGGGAGCGCGTGGGCGTGGGGCATGACCCGCAGCGCGGCGCGGCCTACGTCGAGAATTGGGTTGCGGTGCTGGAAAAAGACCCGCACGAGATTCATAGAGCGGCGCGGGACGCGCAGCGGATGACCGATTACCTGATGGATCGTGCGATAGATCACGAGCGCGAAGCGCCGATGAAAGAGAAAACGGCGGCGGAGTTGAGCCACCAATATTCTCATGCCCGCGGGCCGCAGATCAGCCAGACGCCGAAGCAATCCACGGAACAACACGCGCAGAAGCTCCAACGCGAGGTTGGGCCGAGCCGGTAAGGAGCCGTCGTGTTCGATCCGCGAGACCTAGCTACCGATCCCCGCAGGACCGTAACGCGCCCCAGGCGCGATCCCGCCAAAGAACGAGAGCAAAGACAGCGCGATGGCCACCGGCGCGAATACGATCCCCGCACCGAGCGCAAGAACTTCCAGGAGCGGGCGGATCGGGCGGTGGCGGAGGTGGGGATGTATCGGAGTGTCGCCTACCGCGACCTGGCCGAAGCTCACTTCGATGGACACCCTTACGCGGCGCGGCGGGCCGTGGATCGCATGGTTCGCGCCGGGCACGTCCGGGAGCACAGCGCCGAGGGGCCGCAAGGCGGCGCCTACAAGGTGCTCACGCTCACCGAGCGCGGAGTCGAGCGGGCCGGGCGGGTAGCCCGCGAACAAGGACTGGACAAAGAGCAGGAGGCATGGAGCGGCCTCGTGAAGCCCGGGGAGCTTCAACATGACGTGGCCGTGTTTCGAGCCGCAAGGATTGAGCAAGTGCGGTTGCTCGACCAAGGAGCCGTCCTCAAGCGGGTCCGCATTGACGTCGAACTCAAGCGCGAGATCGCCCGCGCCACGGAAAGCGCGAGAGCGCGAGGCGGTAAGGAAGCGGCGGACGCCGCACGGTTTGAGGCGGCGGAGGCGCTGGGGCTCCCCGTCAAGGATGGACGGGTGGAGTACCCGGACGCGCAGCTGGAGTACGACATCGAGGGCCGCAGCGGGCGCGTGAACGTGGAGATTGCGACCGAGCACTACAGCGTGAAGAGTATCGGCGCGAAAGCCGCCGCTGGATTCGCCGTGCATGGAAGCAATGGGCGGGCGGCGGCGCGAGTAGCGCGGGCGCTCGGCCAGGACCACAGCGGCGGCGGGAGAGGCGGAGGCAGACGAGACAAGGGCTCCATCGAACTCTAAGGAAGAAGCGATGCAACCGTGGAAAATCAGTGTCGGACTGACGGCCATCATCCTGGCCGTGGCCTTGATGGTGGCCGGTGAGAGCTTCACTTATCTCACGCCTTACTTCTGGATCATCGTCACCGACTACTGGATGCCCGTCGCGTGGTATGGCGGGCTGGCCGTGGTGACGCTTATGGTCGTGATTTACTCCGCCGCTCGCGCCTTGGGGCTGGCCGACATGGGCCGCAAGGTCGATCTGATGGAGCGGTCCATCCGGCGCGGCGAGGGCGGGCAAACTGAGCTTGCCGAGAAACTGGAACAAGAGGACCGGGGGCAGTTTCCCGGAGCCTGACGCACAACGACCCAACAGACACGGAGGGAAGCATGAAGAACAACAACTCAATCATCTGGAGGCGGGGAGCGCTGCTGGTGAGCATCCTTGCACTATCGGCGGGAGAACTCATGGCGCAGGGAACGAGCCCCTGGTTGCAGGCGATTGATGTGCTTCAACAAGCCTTCACCGGACCCATTGCGCGAGGACTGAGCTTGATTGCCATCGTGGTGGGCGGACTCATGTTCGCCTTTGGTGAAGGCGGCAGCAAAAAGGCCCTGGCCGGGATCGTCTTCGGTCTGGGCATGGCCATGGGCGCGGCCAACTTTCTGGCGTGGCTCTTCTGATGGAGCGCGGCAAGACATGGCGCGGATACCCGGCGCTTTCCAAACCGCTCACGATCATGGGCGTGGAACGGCGCTGGTTCCTTCTGAGCGCCACGTTGGGCCTTGCCATGTGGAACGCCATCAACTCCATTGTGACCGGGGGAGTCATTTTCGCGGTGCTCTACGGCGTGGGATTCTGGGCCTGGAAACAAGACCCCAACATGCTTGAAATCCTACGGGCGTCGGCCAAGTTCCGCGCCCGCTACGATCCCGGCAAGTGGGCGGCTTCTCCCTGGACGATCCTGATTCGGAGATAGCGCGTGAATGTGGACAACGAACTCCTGGACTACGAAGCGGCGGGACCGTTGGCCGAGGAACTGCCCTGGTGGGGCTGGCTCGAAGATGGCCGAACGTGCCTGACGCGGGCCGGAGAACTCATGAGCATCGGGCGGGTGACGCCCAGCGTCCTGGACGGCCAGACCCCCGAACAACTGGATCGGGTGATCGACCGCTGGCAGCGGATGTTGTCGGGGCTCGATCCCCGGACGCGTCTTTACTTCTATCTGTTGCGCCGTCCGGTCCACTTTGCAGACGAGACCGACGGCGCGCCGTCGAGCGTGGCCGCGCTCGGACGGCGCAAGCGCCGGGCGTTCCTCGCGGATCGAGTGCAGGACGTGAGCACCTACGTCGCATGGGTTCACGATCCGCACCTGTCCGCCGTCACCACCGAGAGGACGGGCGGGCCGTGGTGGATGGCCTATGCCAAGAACTGGATGGCCCGGAGGCGGAACCGGCATGAATCCGTTTACCTCCATTCCTCTATCGAATCCGCAGCAGCCAGCTTCCGGCAGCTGGTTGAGGCGAGCCGGGCGCTGGTGGACGACCTTACCCCGGTGCGGGTGCTCGAAGCGCGGGATGCGTCTGGGGTCTTGAATGAACTCACGAACCGGCCTGGAACCTTCTGGGACGGCGCGAGGGGCAGCGGCATGAATTGGCGGCTGGCCGTCTCCGAACTCGAAGCGGAGCGGCGCAATCTGCGCCTGGACGGGGAACCCGTCATTCTCTACTCGCTGCTTTCGCCACCGGGAGCGGCCCGCGCCAATCTCCTACAGGGTCTTTACCGGCTCGATGCGACGATGACGGTGACGCTCGAATGGCGGCCGCAGCGCCTCGATGCCGCCCGGCGCAAAATCCGTGGGGCGCAGCGGCATTACTTCTCGAAGCGCTACTCGATGTCCGCGCACGTTCAGGAAACCGAAGGAACGACGGCGGCGATGGTGGACACGGCGGCGGCGGCGGAATCCGACCGGCTGGGCGATGCCCTGGTCGAGTTGGAGACCGACGGTATTGCCTATGGCGACCTTGCCTTGACCGTGGCGATCCACGGCCCGTTACCCGAGACCGAGAGCCTGGACGGAGATATCCGGCGCATCTTTAACAGCCACGACGCCAAGGTGATCCGGGAAGGTTACGGGCAGCTTCCGGCCTGGTTCTCGCGGATGCCCGCGCAACCGCGACGGCGGCAGGTTCGATCCGTGTTTGTATCGGCGGGCGCGGTTGCTTCGATGGCCCCGATCTTCGGACCGCCGGTGGGGACACCCCGGAGCGGCCACTTGCGGAAGCCGGCGCTGGCGATCCTTGAGACCCAATGGCGGACTCCCTACCACTACGATCTGTTTCAAGGCGACGTGGGACACACGCTGGTTCTCGGCGCGACCGGCGCGGGTAAAAGCTTCGCTTTGAACTTTCTCCTGGTTCAGGCGCTCCAATACGATCCGCGTGTTCTCATTCTCGATCTAGGCGGCTCCTATCGCTGGCTGACGCAGTTTCTAGGCGGCGGCTATATGGAGCTATCCCCCGACGGGAGCGCGGGCGCCGGTTTCCGGTTGCGCCCCTTCTCGCTCCCGGCGGGGGCGCGCACCTTCCAGTTCCTCACCGGCTGGATATCGCGTCTGTTGAGGATCGGCGAGTGGAAACTCAGTGGCGAAGACCCCAGCGAGATTCGCGCCCGCGTCGAAGACCTCTATGCCTTTGCACCCCAACGGCGGACCCTTGGGGTGCTGGTCCGCTCCCTTCCCGCAAAGATGTGGCCCGCTTTGGGCCGTTGGCACGGAGCCGGCGCGTGGGCCAGGTACTTTGACAATCCGGCGGACGGAGACGATCTCAACTTCCAGGACTGGCAGGTGATCGACATGGCGGGCGCGGCGGAGCACGAAGACTTGTGCGAAGCGGCGCTGTTCTACCTTCTCGAACGGTTGCGGCTGGCTTTGGAGAACCCGGATGAGACCGCAAGGGTGAAGCTGATGGTGGTCGATGAAGCCTGGCGCTACCTCCAAGACCCGGCGGTGCTTTCCTATCTGGCCGAGGCCGCCAAGACCTGGCGCAAGAAGAACGCGGCGCTCGTCGTCGCCACGCAGAGCGCCGTGGACGTAACCGGGACCACGGGGGCGGAAGCCTTGCTCGAATCCATGCCGACCAAGCTATTCCTTGCCAACCCCGACCTGCCGGAGAAAGCCGCCGAGACGTTCCGGCTGAACCCAACGGAGGTGAACACCATTCGCGGCTTGATCCCCAAACGGGAGCTTTATCTACGGCGCACTGACGCGGCGGGCATCTTGCGGCTCGAAGTCGATCCAGCCAGCTATTGGCTCTATACCTCCTCGCCGGTCGATGCTCAGAAGCGGGCGGAAGCCGTCAAACAGTATGGCCTCACCGAGGCCATTGAACATCTGTCCAGGAGGTAGCTGATTATGTTGAAGATCATTCCACTCGTCGCGGCCACGCTACTTGCTCTTACCGGCCCGCTGATCGCTCAGGACGGTGGGCAGGTGCTCCGCGTCATCGAGACCCAGGATCAAATCATCCGGATTCGGGCCAAGACCCGGCACACCACCGTCATCGTGCTTCCCGCGACGGAAAACGTGCTGGATTTTGTCGTCGGAGATTTCGAGTACTGGCACCTGACCGGGGCCGCTAATCTGGCCTTCCTCAAACCCATCGCCGAGGGCGTGACTACCAACGTCGCGCTGGTTTGCGCCTCCGGGCGCATCTATTCGTTTCTCGTCACCGAGCGAAGTGCGGGCCAGCCGCATCTAGTCGTCCGCGTCGAGGCGCAGGCGGACGCCGACCCGCGCATCTCACCGACCGGGCACGAACCGGCCTTTGTCGCTCGCTCCCAGGTTGCGGCCTATCAGCAGATGGCGAAAACAGCCATCGAAACGGCCAAGGCCGCACAGGTCGACGCGGATTCACGCATCGCCGACGTTACGGCGCTTGCGGCGCGGGAAACCGAGGCGTTCCGGGCGGAGTATCCCACGCGCCTCAAGTTCCCTTACCGATTGGAGGACAAGGCGAAGAAATGGCCGTTTCTGGTCGAAGGAATGTGGCACGACAGGCGGTTTACCTACCTTCGCGCCAACCCCCAGGAGTCGCCCGCACTGTACGAAGAGAAGGACGGGAAACCGGCGCTGGTGGCCTACGATCTGGGCGAGGACGGGCTGTATATCGCCCGTCACGTTTTGGGTGACGGCTGGTTGCAGATCGGCAAACAGAAAGTCCGGTGGCGCTTCACCGCGCCGGAGATCGGGCCGTGATCGGCTGGCGGCGGCTGTACCCCAAACCGGCGGGATCGCTGCCCGGCGGCATCGTTACTCAATGGGGCGTCGGGATCATCACCATTCTGGTCCTCGTGTTCCTGACGTACTGGATTTATTTCGGAGGCGGCGAGGAAGGGGAACTTTCGCACGATCCGGGCGCAGAGCAGACCGCGCCCCGGAGCTTCGCCGATCAGATGGCCGCGCAGGTCGAAGCGGAGGCGCTTCGGGCGGAAAGCCGCCGCGCAGCGGCGGAGCGGGCGTTGCGGCAGCAGGGACGGCAGCAACGACAACAGGGGGCCAGCGGAGGCGGGATCGGCGCGGGACGGGTGAGTGTCGATGAAGCGATGCTCCTGGCCGGGCCGAGTCCCGACACCGGGCAACCCTATACCGAGGAAGAATGGGAACTCCGGGAGCGCTTGCGCCTGGAAGCCCTCGAGCGGCGCAGCCGGTCGCTTCGCAGTTCGCCGGTCGCACAGACCTACCGGCAAGTGGACGGCAGGGAGGGGGCGTCGTCCGAGGGGCAGGGGGCCGAAACCGCAAGCCCGGTCGATGCCATGAGAGCGGAAGGGGCGGCGGCGCTCGAACAGGCCCTCGACACGATTGGGACGGTCACGACCGGCCTCGAAGATGAAGTAGCGGCGGAGGCCCAGGCGGACCGAGCGTTTATCGAAGCACTCAGAGGGACACCAACCGCTGCGGCCACGCCCGCCGTTCCCACGGCGTCAGCGGGCCCCCCACCGGCGCGGGATTACTCTTCTCCGGCCCGGCTTGACGGGCCGGATGATCCCCCCGGTTGGGAGCGCATCCATGAAGGCTCGTTTTTGGAAGCGGCCCTGGTCACTCAGCTTTCCGGTGACTTTCCCGGCCCGGTCCTGGCCGTGGTTTCCCTTCCCTTTTACTCGGCAGACCGGCAGCGCATTTTGGTGCCGCGTGGTACGCGGGTCATTGGCACGGCTCAGGCCGTATCCAATCAGGACCAAGCCCGACTCGCCGTGAGTTTCCACCGCTTGATCTACCCCGACGGGCGTTGGGTGTCGCTGCAATTTCATGGGTTGAATCAAGTCGGCGAGGGCGCCCTGAAAGATCAAGTCAACCGACACTACTTTTCCATGTTCGCCGCTGTCGGGGCGGTCGGCATCCTGGCCGGACTCACGGCGCAAGGCGGCAACCCTTACGAGGGCGGCGTGGCGGGCTTCCGGGCCGGTGCCGGGCAGGGGCTCGGCCAAGCTGCTACTCGCATCCTGGATCGTTTCTTGAACCGTTTACCCACCATCACAATACGCGCCGGGCACCGGCTGCGCGTCTGGTTCACTTCCGACGTGCTGGTGCCCCGGCCCACAAAAAGGAGATTGAAATGAAACACCGCATTTTGACCGGCATGGTTGTCATCCCGCTCTTGATCGTGCTGACCACCACGCCCGCCTACGCCATCTTCGGCTCGATCCTGGCGGGCATTCAACGGGCGCAGATGATCATCAATCAGGGCGTTCAAATTTACGAGGCGCAGATCGCCAAGCTGACGATGGACACCCAATTGACCGAACTGACGGACCAGTTCTCACACTTGAAAGATCAGGCGCTCGGAAGCGTCGGCGCGCTCACCGATCCGTTCACCGACCTGGCATCGGTCCCGACGCAGTTCATCGGCGTGGGCCTATCGTGGAAAAGCGATTTTACCGGCGTGGCGGCGGAGCTTGCGGATTCGGTCGAACAGATGGGCGAAACCGGCAAGAGTTTTACCCAATCCTGGCGCGGGCGGCTCACCGCCGCCGACACGGTGACCGAGAGCGACATCCTCACTCTGTACGACGACTATCGCCCGGAGATCGCGGCGCAGGCGGCCAGCGGCTATCTCGCGGCGCGGGAGGAAGGCGACAAGCGCCTGGTGCTCGATCACGCAATGAGCGACGCGGCGGCGAATCTCATGATTGCGGCGCGAGACGCCGTGGAGTCCTACGAGGGATTGCGGAACAACACCAATACCTCCAACACCGCGCTGGCCCAATCGCAAGTGGCCGGGACAGTGACGCAAGGGAACCTCACCGCTGCTATGGCGCAGTTGATGGCGTTCCAGGCCGCGAAAGAGGCGGCAGAGGATTACGAACGCGAGATCGCCCGGCGCGAGGCGCTGGCTCGATGGATCGAGACGCAGCGCCGCGCCGAGATCACCTTCGCGGCGCAACAGGCCGGGCTCGATGCCCGCCGCGATTCCATGCGCGAAGGGTTGCTCTTTCGGATTCACCCGGCCTACGGCGGGAACGGCCAGTAATCCATTTCGCCGATGCAAATCCAACTCGATCCCAACATCCCGGCCAACCTTTCCCCGGAACAACTGAGGGACTTCAAGTCGTTCCTCGATGTCGCTCTGGATGGATTGTCGGCGGCGGCCGGTGGGGAGGTTTTCGCCACCGGAAACGCGCTCTTCGGGGGTCTGGCTCTCATCGTTGTGGTGTTGAAGGGGCTGAAGATCGCTTTTAGCGGAAACATTCAGCCGTGGGAGCTGGTGCGGGTCGTCATCGGGCTATGGATACCGTGGGTGATGTTGCAGTTCTACACCACCACCATTCCGGGGATGGCTTTCACGTTCCCAGGGATGATCGCGGCGGGCGGAAATTGGCTTCACCAACTGCTGATCGGCGATGCGGTCTATTCGATGCAGACCGAGCTTGGGAACCTCATTCGCTCCCTCGCGGCGAATCAGGCGGCCCAGGCGCAACAGGGGAACACCTTCGGCCTACTCACCGGCGGGATTCATGCCGCGATAACGGCGGTTGCGGGGTTTGCAATGTTTGTGTTTGTGGTCCTCATGCTGCTTCTGTTGGCCGCCGTCACCTACGCTCAAGTCATCTGGGCTCAAATCGCGCTTGCCATCCTCATCATCTTGGGGCCGATCTTCATTCCGTTTCTGGTGCTCGAGCCGCTGTCGTTTCTGTTCTGGGGATGGTTCCGGGCGATGATTACCTACTCGCTTTATGCCGTGATCGCCGGAGCGGTGCTGCGCGTGTTCTCCGCTGTCGGAATCTCCTACATCACGAGCTTGGGGAATGCCAACCTGGACATCGAGAGCTTCATAGACGTGGGCTTGTGGATGATCGCCGTCGTGCCCTTGTTCGTCGCCGGGATGCTGGCAAGCCTCAAATGCGGGGAGCTCGCCTCGATGCTCGTTACCAGCACAGGAGCGGCGGGCAGCGGACTCATGGGAATGGCGACCACGGCGGGAACGGTTGCGGCCACCGGAGGCGCGGCGGCGGCGAAGATCGGAGCAGGGGGGATTAAATGAGCGAACCCGGAACCAAGGCCAAAGACGCCGGGGCCGAGTACGCCGAAATATGGGGCGAGGCCATCCACTCCAACCGTCATCTACGGGTGCTCTCCGTCGGGTTGGGAATTGGGTTGCTCTTGCTCATCATCGTCGTCATTCGTATTGTGTCAGTCGATCCGCCCCGCCCCATCGTCGTGAGGGTGGATGAAGTAGGCCGGGCCGAGGCCATCGCCTACGAGGCGATGGAGGCCCAGGCGGACCCGCTGGACCCCACCACCAAGTACTTTCTCAATCGCTTCATTTACGACTTCTACTCGCGGCGGCGGGCCACGGTCCAAGAGAACTGGTCCCGCAGTCTGCGCTTCCTGACCACGGAGCTTGCCAACGCAAGTTTCCGGGCCGAGAGTCAAAATATCGCTCTTCTCGCGGCAGGAGCGGCCAAGGATGAACTGCAAGTGGATCGCGTCGTTTTGCGGATTCAAGCCAATCCCCAGGAGCCGCACAGCGCGACGGCCGATTTTGACCTGGTGCGGATGGTGATGGCAAACGAAGTCAGCCGGGAGCGCTGGACCCTCTCGCTGCAATTCCTGTTCCTCGATGAGATCCCCCCGGACCTGATCGTCCACAACCCTATGGGGATCGTCATCACTTACCTGCAAGGCGACCGGGCAATCGTTACCGGGAAGCAATGATGATCGAGCACTTGCGGGGAAGGGAACGGAAACTGGAATCGCTCGGCTGGACGGGCCGGGAAGCGGAGTGGATCGCGCTGGTGTGTCTGCATAGCGGTGTTTTCACGCGGGCGCAGTTCTGTCATTACTTTGATGCCCGGCGGAATCGGGCGTTCCGTTTCGTGCAGACATTGGTTGATCGCCGAATGGCAGTTGAGAGCGAAGCTCCGGTGTTCAACGGGGGCGGTAGGACGTGCCGGATATCGAGCAAGCCGATCTACCGGGCGCTGGGGGTCGAGAACATCCGTCACCGGCGCAAGGCCCGTCCGCCGGTTGTGATGCGCCGCCTTCTCTCGCTCGATTTCGTATTGGAGCATCCGGGCATGAACTGGCTCCCCGCCGAGCCGGAGAAGGTCGAGTTTTTTGACGGGCTCGGCCTCTCGCGGCGGCTGATTCCGCGACGGATTTACTACGGCGCTGCGGGAGCGCAGAAACGCTATTTTGTGCTCAAACTTCCCCTGGCTGCTGACGCTGAAACCGTCACCTTCGCCTACGTCGATCCGGGCCACCAGACGGATCGGGAGTTGCACTCCTGGGGAGCCGCGCATGGGCCGCTTTGGGATGCGCTCCGCAAGAAGGGGCGGCAGGTCCGGGTGATCGGGATTGGGGCGGAGAATGAAACCGTGGATCGGGCGGCGCGGGTGCTCCGGGTTTGGGCGGCGGCGGAGCCAGGGAAGCTCGTCGAAGGACTGACGGTAAAGCAGGAAATCAAGTTGATTGGCGAGGCGATGGACCACAATGACAAAGACGTTCTGGGCCGGTATGGGGGATTCAATGGAGCCCTGCAACGATTGGCGGTGCTGCAAAGTCTCCCGGAGGCGAAGGTGACGGAAGGGGTCTCGATTGACAACTACTCGACCTGGCGGGCCACCCGGTTTACGGAGCGGGATGAAGTCGGATGAAAGCAGCACAAATCGCGGGGTTTTGATGGAACAAATGACCACATGTCAAATGGAACGCCCACAGAGGGGGGGGGTATTCCAAGAATCACTCAAGAGATGTTCCACAACCTCATTCCACTATCTCTCTCATTCCGCTGTGGTTAACCACCGATAATCGGCCTCGCCCACGCCGACCCAGCAAAATCGGGGAGGACGATAGCGACCCCCCCCAAAGCAGGGGGGCATGTGGCCCCGATAGCGGCGCGCTGTTCCACGCCTCTATCCGGCCCCATGGGGTCGCTATCGTCCTCATTTATCCCTGCGGGAAGGCTCGGAAGAGCGCCCCCAGGCGGGGCGCTGAAAGAAGGGAAACGGACTCTATGAAATGGAGGCGCTTCATTCCTCACATCCTTCTGTTTTTCGGCGGTCTGGGGTACGCCCTGTGGAGCTTTGTCCGCCGTCCCTTCCCCATGCTTGGCGAGAATCCCTTGCTCGATCTGATGGACTATCACACCCCGAACTTCTACGGGTGGGTGATCGTCTGGTACTACGCTTCGCCTTTCGTCGCCGTCATGCTCGCGGGCCTCATTCTCATGTCCGTTTGGAAGGTCTGGCTGGAATCGCGGCGGCGGGATTTTGCGCCCTTTGGGGCGCTCCCGACCTGGCCGCTTTCAACCCGGCAAACGGCCCCGGCCATCGTGATCGGGGAGGTTCATCATCCGGTGGAGGCGCGCGAGATTTTCAATCCTTCCTGGCTCACCATCCCGGAGCGGGGGCTGTACACCGGCGTGGCGATCTTCGGAGCCGTGGGGTCCGGAAAAACCTCGGCTTGTATGCACCCCTTCGCCCGGCAGCTTCTCGGCTGGCAAGCGGCGAATCCACAGATGCGGGCGGCGGCGCTCATGCTCGAAGTCAAGGGAGATTTCTGTCACGATATCCGGCGAATCCTGATCGAGGCGGGCCGGGGAAAAGACTACATCGAGCTGGGGATGAATGGCCGCTGGCAATGGAACCCGCTCTCGGCTTGGTGGCTCGATTCCTACTCGCTGGCCTACACCGTTTCGAGCCTTCTCAACCAGCTATTCGGCAAGGGCAAGGAACCCTTCTGGCAGCAAGCCTATACCAACCTGGTCCGCTGGATCATCGAGCTTCACCGAATCTTCCCGGAACGGTGGGTGACGTTGCAGCAGGTCTACCGTTGCGCTATCGACCCGGGCCTTTTCGCGGCCAAGATCGAGCAAGCCGAAGCGTGGAGCGACGAGTTGAACAAAGGGACGGTTTTTGTGTCGAGAAACGTGTTCAAAACCGAGGCAATGAACCTCGCCGAATGGGTGTGGAAAGATGCCCCGGACCCGGGGGAACTGCAAGCCGTGTCCGCCCGCCCCATGCTCAACAAACTGGACGAGCTCAAGCTCACCTATCGGGTGGTTTGGAAGCCCGGCCCCGGCGACGACGTGAGGGAACGGGTGGAGGCCGTCAAGCGCTGGTTTCTCAATGACTGGCAAACGCTGGACAACAAAATCAAGTCCTCGATTGTGGAGGGGGTTTCGGTGTTCCTTGCCATGTTCGACATGCCGGATGTGGCGAAGGTGTTTTGTCCGGGGCCGCCGGAAGTCCCCGACGATCCGCAAGCCATTTCAGTTCAGGCCAGGGCCGCGAAGCGGGCCGGGGAAGAAGCCCAGGAGCCGAACAAGGAGCCGGAGACCGCGCCCACGTCGATCCCGCCGGTCGAAGAGGAACGAGTCGAAGGGCCGCGACACCTGCCCCCACTCTATGAATTGATCGAAAGGGGCAAGGTGTTGGCCTTGAACATGCCCGCCGGATCGAACCCGGCGCTGGCCCGCGCCGTGGGCGTGATGCTCAAGAACGCCTGGCTACAGGCGCTTCTCATGCGCCCGACCAAGATGAAGGAGTCGCCGGGGGTCTATTTCCGGCCCGCCGTCTTTATCTGTGACGAATATCAAGCCTTCGCTTCGGTGGGTGAGGACGATCCATCGGGCGATGAAAAATCCTTTGCGCTGACCCGGCAATGCCGCTGCATCCCGATTGTCGCCACGCAATCCATTTCCTCGCTTCGCTCCGTGTTGGGAAGCTCGGAAGCTTGGCGGTCGCTCTTGCAGACGCTCCGCACCCGGATTTTCCTGTCTCTCAGCGACGACGCCAGCGCCAAGATTGCAAGCGAAATGTGCGGGCAGGTGGCGAAGATCAAGGGATCCTACACGATCAGCGAGGCCTCCAAGCGGGCGGAAGTCTCCCCGCTCTCAGGCCGCGCCGGGGGAGGCGGCGGCAGCATCGGCGCGACCAAGTCTTTCCGGGAGCAACGCGAGGCCGTGTTTCACCCGCGAGACTTCACGTTGCTCTCGAACTGTCAAGCGATCTGTCTGCCCTATGACGGGGCGCAGTCGCTTGAGCCGCGACGGGTCTACCTCAAGCCTCACTATCTGCCCCTCGATTATTCCTATTGGAGAGCGAAGGAGGCGGGCAGATTATGAGCGCCGCGAGTGGACTGGAACACCTGAAACTGTTTCTACCGGGCCTGGAAAACGCCCTGGAAGATTCCGAAGTCAGCGAGATCATGATTAACGGGCCGTTCAATGTCTGGGTCGAGCGGGCCGGGGAGTTGACGGCCCACCAAGCTCCGCGCCTGGACGAAGCGGCCCTCCTACGGGCGGCCATCCACATCGCCCGTCCTTTGGGCCTGGACCCGGCGAGCTCGCCGATTGTCGATGCGCGCCTGGACGACGGATCGCGGGTTGCCATCTGTGTTCCGCCCGCGAGCCCCACGGTGGCGATCACCATGCGGCGCTTTGGCAAGCGGGCGTTCTCGGCGGATGATCTCGTGAAGCAAGGCGCACTCCCAGAAGACGTGCGAGCGGAAGCGGAGCGGGTGTTGCGCTCCCGGCGCAACATCCTGGTTTCCGGCGGCACCGGATCGGGCAAGACCACCCTTCTCAATGCGCTCATTGAACTCCTACCCCAGGACGAGCGTATTGTCGCCATCGAGGACACCCTGGAGCTTCGCATCGAGCGCTCCAATTGCGTCCGCTTCGAGGCGCGGGGGATCGACAGCGGAGCGGTGACGATCCGCGACTTGGTGCGCCACGCCTTGCGGCACCGACCGGATCATATCGTGGTGGGCGAGGTGCGCGGCGGGGAGGCCGCTGATCTATTGCAAGCCCTCAACACCGGACACGGCGGCTCGCTCACCACCGTACACGCCAACAACGCAGAATCTGCCTTGTCGCGGCTCGCCAGTTGCGCCATGCAGGGCGGCGGTGAGCTTCCCTGGGAGGTCACCTGCCGTGGTGTGGTGGACGGCATTGCGATGGTGATTCACATGACCCGGCGAGAGGGACGCCGCTTCGTGGAGGAAGCGCTGCTCGTCCAGGGCTACGACGCGCCACGGAACCACTGGATCATCAAGCCGATCTGGAGGGAACACGATAACGGATGAAGACTCTCGAGGACTTCGACCGGGAGCTCGGCCGGGGCGGTGAGGAGACGCTGGAAGTCCCGGCCTGGATCGCCGAACAATACGGCGTCTTCCCCGAAGACGTGGGCGGCGAGGAAGTGGTCGGCGGCGGCCGGGGCGAGGGAAAAGACGGCACCAGGGGTCCTGCTCAGAGGGACTCGGCCGCCTCCGAGCTGTAAGAGACGATGCAACCCTGGAAAGTCAGCGTCGCCCTGACCACCGCCGGGGCGGGATTGGCACTTCTGCTCCTCGGCTCCCGGAGGGAGTATCTCGCGCCGTTGTGGCAAGTAATCCTGTCCGACTAGGGCGTGACCATCGCAGCACACCTGGCGCTCGCTCTGGTGACTGTCCCTTGTGGTCTTGTATGGAGAGTAGGGAGGGAAAGATGAGCCTTGACGGAGAAGCGACAGATGCCCCGATCACGGTGAAGGCCGCCGCCCGCTTCCTGGGCGTCGGCCCCTCGCTGGTGTATGCTTACGTCGAGCGAAAGCAGATTCCCCATTACCGCATGATGGGCCGCTCGATCCGCTTCCGACGGTCGGAACTGGTCGAGTGGCGCCAGCAATTTCATGTAAATGGAGGAATCGATGAACAATAGGAGAGGAAGGCCGAAGAGCGGAGGAGGGAGCATCTTCCAACGCAATGGTTCCGCGTTTTGGTGGATGCGGTACCGGGACCGGGAAGGAAAGCTTCAGAGGGAATCGACAGGAACCGCGAATGAACAAGAAGCAAACCGTCTTCTGCGAGACCGGTTGGATGCCAGGGACGAGGGAAGGTTACCAGCCATGCTGGCCGGCAAGAAACTAACCCTTAACCAATGGGCTGATTGGTTTCTGGAAAGACGTTCCAAGCCTCCATTCCGCTCGGAAAAGACACACGCGGAAAATATCAATGCCCTGAAGTTTCTGCGGCCGGCATTTGGTGAAAGTCCCTTGACGGAAGTTACCGCAGACGCGATTGAGGATTACATCGATCGGCGCTTGTGCTCAGGAAGGAGGGTACGCACGAAGTTAGGGACCCGGCTTGTGGGAAAGCTCAAGCCGGCAACCGTGCACCAGGAATTCCGCATTTTGAAGCGGATTCTGAATGTCGCGGTGAAGAAAAAGTGTTTGGATGCGAACCCCTGTAGTGCGGTTGAATTCCCGATTCAATTACGGAACGCAACCAGAAAGCCTCACTATATGACGGCAAGCGAGCAGCAGCGGATTGAGTTTTCCGCACCCAATTACCTGCGTAACGCTATCGTCATTCTCGCTGAGACGGGGCTCCGTCCCTACAAGGAGCTGATGCCCATGAAGAAATCGCAGGTGGATATGGAAAACCGGGTGGTTTATATCCCGGACTCCAAGACTCCAAACGGGGTAGGCGAGATGCCGATTCCGGATTTGGCGTACAGGGCGTTCCAAGCGCAGATCGAAGCGACGCCGGCAAGCGAGTATCTGTTCCCGACGCCACGCCTTCAATCCAGCAGGCCATACATCAGATCACTGAAGAAGATTTGGGCCGCGACACTGCGGCGTGCTGGCGTGCCGCATTTCCCGATATACGAGTTGCGCCATACCTTTGCTACCAGACTCAGCGCCGGGGGAGTCGCGGACCATTTTGTCACCCAAATGCTTCGGCAGGGAGACTCGGCGGTATTCAAGCGGTACAGCCAAGCGAAGCTGAACATGATGCGAGAGGCATTGACCAAGCTCGACCGCCAGGCTAACGAACATCGACAGATTTCGAGCACAGCAAGGCCGAACTGAACGATTTTTGGCACATTTTTGGCACAGTTTGAGGCGAACAGGTCGATTTTTGATGCGCCATGGAAATAGGGTTTGTTGAGGATGAAGGAGTTAGGTGCTAGGATGCACGTAGGCGCCCGTAGCTCAGGTGGACAGAGCATCTGCCTTCTAAGCACTGAACTCCTCTCTATTGGGTCTATCTGCTTCTATGTTGTTCAATAATTTAGGGACTCTGCTTTTCGCTCAAAGCTAATCCCAACCGACTCAGATTCGGGGGTTTTGTCACGGTTTTGTCACGGTCGTAAATCGGTCCTCAGCAAGTCCCTTACACAGTTTATTCACACCTCGTCACCAGGCATTCCTCTCCACGAAATCGTTACCTACATTCATCACCTCCCTTTCGCAAGAATTGATTTTGACCTAGACCTTTCGGCACCTGCAGTCCGACTTAGCGGGGCCGAGGATCGCCACCGGACGGAGTGCCCTGGACTGGGTAATTTAGACACTGAGGTTGGGAATTAACTACCCTGGTGTCATATGAACAAAAAACATCATCGTATTGCAGCTGACGTAAAAGCCGATATCCTACGCCGCGTCAAGGAAGAAGGCATCTCGGTGGCCCAGGCCGCCAAGGATCACGGTATTTCTGAAGGGAGCATCTATGGTTGGATGGTAAAAGGAGCAACCGGTGCCCCGTCCTGGGCGGAGTTCTCCCGACTTCAGAAGCAGAACAGAGAACTCCTGGAACTCGTGGGCGAGATCACGCTCAAGCTCTCCATGACTCAAAAAAACAATTGAGCGAAGGAAGAAACAAATCAGCGCTTGCCCGAGCCCTTGGCATATCCCGCGCGAGCCTGTATTACGTCCCAAGAATGAAGGAGAAGGACTGGCGCCTCAAGGTCCGCCTGGAAGAAGAGCTGCAGATCCATCCCTCCTACGGCTCCCGGCGAATTGCTACGGCACTGGGACTCTGCCGCCAGCGGGCGCAGAGGGTCATGCGTCTGTTTGGCATCAAGCCCTACCGCAGGAGAGGCAGAAAATGGAGAAAATCCAAGGTTTCCCGGACCTATCCCAACCTCCTGCTCGCGCTCATGCCCGCATATGCAAACCACATCTGGGCAACGGACTTCACCGAGTTCGTGCAGCACGGAAAGAAGGTCTATGTGGCGACCGTGATCGATCTCTACACCCGCCGGATCCTGGGAATCCAGGTTGCGGTGAGAAAGGGAGCCGCGCTCACCATTCAGGCGCTTTCCAACGCCCTGCTCCATCATCCGCGCCCGGGTCTATTCCACTCCGACAACGGGAGGGAGTATGACGCGATGGCGTTCACTGAAATCCTTGATGGATGCGGCATCGTGATTTCACGGAGCCGCCCGGGGTGCCCTTGGGAGAACGGATACCAGGAATCGTTCTACGACAAATTCAAGGTTGACCTGGGAGATCCGAACCGCTTCAAAACACTGGGGGAGCTAGTGGCGGAGATCTACCGCACCCTGTGGGACTACAACAACACGCGGATTCACTCCGCGCTCAACATGCCGCCTGTGGTATTCGCCAAACGGTATGCGTTAGTCGCGTAAAAAACTCTCAGAATCAGTGTCTAAAGAAATCAGTCCTTGACACGTCCTTGCGGGCGTATCGCTCGCCCGCCAGCGCCGTCACCTCCTCATCGAGCAACTCCTCCACGTGCATCAACCCCAGGGGCACCAAGGACCGGATTAGCTCTACCTTGGCGTCGAGCTCCAGGTCGGAGTAGTCCTCGCGGCGGATGATCTTGACCGGACCCAGCGTGCGACCCTTCTTGCGCTTCCTGACAGGACATAGGACACTGCTCATCTCGGCTCCTTTCTCTCGTGGGGTGATGTCCGTTTCTTAACGTCATCAAACCACACGGGTGTGGGAGCCGTTTCAATTTCCAACTAAGTTTCGCTCACTCTCCGGAAAAGCGATGGTACACAACACGACGCGGCTTAAACGTCTGTCCGATTTTCCTGAGCCACCTCACACTACTTCCTGGCCGGCGATCTGAAACGCCAAATCGAGCACCGGGCCGTGTTGGAGCTTGCGGCTCGCGGCGTGGCCGGAGAGAAACAGCGGGATTGGTTGAAGGAGTCGATCCGCTAGCATGGCAATCAAGCCTACAGCCTGCGGCCCTCGGACCGCCCGTTGCGGGTGCAAAAACCCCATCTTCGAAAGAAGCATGAACTGTAGCCGTGCGAAACTCTAGCCGGACATGAAGCCATCGTGGGTAACGGTCCTTCGGGCAAAAGACCGGAAATGGATTCCAAGCTCCAATTCGCAAATGGTGATCTAACGGGTGATCGAGCCAGGCGATTCGTTATTAACAACAATATAATAAATTAATTAATAGAACAGTAGGGCGGGCGGTAGAGTCCCCCCCCTTTTTTTGGCCCCCTGGGCCGGCCCGGCGGAGGCAGCGCGACTTACATTCGCGCGGCGCCGTTCTCGGGGGGGCACTCCCGTCCCACCGATCCCTGCTGGGAGGCTCGGAGGCTGAGGAGCAACTAACGTTGTCGGCCCCACCGCACGGTATCGAGCAATGTGTGGATTGCCGGTCGGTCCCCTGGCCGGTCGCCGACGTGGTGCAGCCGAACGATCCCCTCTGGGTCGACGATTACGTCGCCTCCCAGTTGGCTGACATCGCCACTCGGCATCCGGAGACGCCGCCCCCGTAACAGCAGCTTTACATAGACCCACCAGCTCGGCGGTCCAAAAATGCTCCACCAATGTCCCCGGTTCATGCCATAGGCCTGATACATCTCCAGCGCACTGTCGATCAGTATCGGCCACGCCAGGCAGGTCTCCCGCGCATAGGCCTCCACGGCCGGGCCGCTCTGGAAGGTGACAACGACAACCTCGACGTCGAGTTCCTTCAACTCCCTCTCGTGCCGTCGCAACTGCGACAGGTGTTCCCGGCACGGCAGTCAGGCCAGGTGCCGGTGAAACACCAGCAGCAGCCAGTGTCCGGAGTAGTCCGCCAGCTGCTGCCAGCGGCCTGTGATTCCGGGTAAACGGAACCCGGCGGCGGGGTGTCCACGTTTTGTTTCCATGTGTCAGCGGCAGCTTCCTGACCCCCATGATGCTCGGGATCGTCTTCGGCGCAATTTTGTCGGCACAACTTGTCTCCAGAACCGGCAGCCCATACCGGATACTGACCCTGATTGGCGATAGGTATAGGATTATGTATCTTATCCCCACCATGAACGAGAATACGGGCTTCGCCCGGGCCGTGGCTGAATACTGTGCTGAACAAAACAACGTCGCGCCTTTCGATCCTCACGACCGCAATTCTCTTCTTGACTGGCGTCGCAGGCACACAAGACAACCACGCAGGATGATACGGTGGCGTGGACGGAATAGCCTTTCCCTGCGACCTGAGCTTCATTGGTCGCGACAGTTCATTGCCTCACGGATCGCTGATCGAAGGGAGTTTTGGTGGAACCCCAAGCGCCCCGATGAGCGGGTGCTGTGGGAAAGCAGGATTTATCTCGGTGAGACATTTTTTAACGAAATCATCCAGCATTCGGTGCCGCTCGATATGAACACCCCTTGAGTGGGAATAGCAATCTCCTGCGGACGCGAGCTTCATACAGAGCATCCGCCCACGGTAGTCGCTGCCAGGAACCTCCTGCTGTGCCAAAAATGTGTCAGAAATGCAGGTCAAACAGCCCAAAAGGGTTATGTGCTGAGCGAAAGCAGAGTCCCTGAATGGGTGTAAAGCTATGGAAAAGAAGGGAGAGAGTGAAAGGAGAAGAGGAGAGGTAGCCACTTGTAAGGCAGGCGCTCTGACCAACTGAGCTAACCGCCCCTTGGAGTTACTTCCTTTCTTCCAAACCACTTGCAGATTCTGTTCCATTGGCGAAATCGCTTAAACCGGCCCCAATTGTATCAAAACGGCATTGTCGAGTTGAGGCTAGCGGCCGTTTTTGATGCCCAGCATGGCAGGTTCGCGACGGGCTAGAGCCCAGTATCTTGGGGGTCAATCGGACGAGCTTTTCGTCAACTTGACAATGCCGGCGTAGATCGACTCGTCGACCCATTCCAGCTCGTTGAGGCCTCGGAAGGTCAGGCCACGCAATGTGACCCGCAAGCTACCGGTCTCATCGAAGGTCTGGGGGTCGCGGAACGTTAGCCGTGCGCTACCATCGCTCATGATCAGCCGACGACCATCGAAGGTAAGCCCCCATCCTTCACCCACATACCGGAACTCGTCTTCACTCTCGAACGTGTCGAGGTCGTAGACGAACGCAATCTGGGATTTCCACGTCAGTTGAATCAGCTGGCGACCGACACGAGCCAACCCTTCGCCGAAAAGGGAAGGGTCCAGGTCGATCCGTCGCTCCATGGCGCCGCTCGTCGGGTCGACGTGACGGAGGTCCGACTCACCGTACTGACCAGTGCTCTCGTAGAGCTTGCCCTCATGCCACAGCAGTCCCTGTGTATAGGCGCCGGGGTCGTGCGGGATTTCCCTCAGCACGTCGACGCGAAGGTTCGTCATATCCGTGGTGGATTCCGATGCGCCGCTCGAAGACGAAGACCACAAGACCCACCCCTCCCCACATCATCACCGCCGCCGCGCCAGCCACCAGCCACGACTTCGACGCTCGCGACGCGGGTCGAGCGGCTGGCTGCCGCGACGGGCTACGCGCGGGGTCTCGCCTCGTCTTGTTCTTACGTCTCGCGGTCAAATCGCAGCACCTTGGTCAACCAACGACCTATGTCGTGGAGCTCCTCCGGACAGACTTGATGTTGCATCGGGTACTCGTGCCATTCTACGGCGTAGCCTGCATCCGCCAGCCCATCTCGGGTCAGCGTCCCCAGCTCGATCGGCACCGTCGGGTCAGACGACCCATGGGCCTGGAAGATGGGCGTCCGCCAGTTGGCCTCGCTGGCCTCTGCGGCCAGCGTCTCGGCAAGCACGAGGTAGGCTGAGAGCACCATAATACCCGCCAGCGTCTGCGGGTGACGCAGCCCGGTGAACAACGCCATGGCTCCCCCTTGAGAGAACCCCGCCACCACGATCTTCCCGGGCGCAACCCCGCCTTCCACTTCCCGGGCGATGAGCTGCCGAATGCCCCCAGCGTTCCGCCGAATACCGGGCTCGTCTTGTCCTCTCGCGTCGAAGCTCTTGATGTCGTACCAGGCTGGCATGATGCAGCCCTGATTGATCGTCACCGGAATGCTCGGGGCGTGGGGAAAGACGTACCTCACGGCGAGCTCGCTCGGCAGCCCAAGCTGCGGCGGCACGGATGCGAAATCGTATCCGTTGGCGCCCAGACCGTGCATCCAGATCACGGACGCGACGGGTGGGGCCTCGGGGTTCACCTCGACGCTGGCCAGGAAGGGCTTGGTCAAGGCAACATCGCGTAGAGAAGGACGTCGATCGCCATGGCGTAGGAATCCATCGAAAACAGGCGGAAGAACTCGTAGTCCTCCACTTCACGCTCCCCGCCGTCGGCAATGTCGGTGCTATGGGACATGACAACCATGAGCCGGCCGTGCTCGTCTGCGATGCCTCGAAAACGCTGGCTTCGCTCGAGTAGCCTTGGTCCGACGTGCCGCCGCCGCTCTGCCTCCGTACTGAATGGAGGGGATCCGAGGGATGTCATCCACCTGGAGCAGGCTTCGAAAGATCGCATGGTCCATCGGGACGTCGAAGATCGGATACTCCTGCCGGAAGCACCCTGGAGATCTGGCTGACCCAGTGCTCCCACGTGCGCTACTGCACGATCTTGACGTAGTTGTCGTACGTGTTCTGGATACGAGAGACGTACAGGGCCGGCTCCGTGCCTCGGCAATAGCCGTAGCGCGCCTTCGTGTGATACTGGGGATCCTCCAGCAGAGCGATGGCGTTCTCGACGTTGCCAAACCAGAGATCGGGATCCAGCCCGATCTCAGCCGCGAGGCGCCGTGCATCGACGAGGTGACCGTACCCAACGTTGTAGGCGGCTAGGGCGAAGCGCACCCGCTGCCTGAAGGGGATCGTGGGATCCATGCGCTTGATCTGCCGATCCAGGTACATAATCCCGGCACGCACCCCGCCCTCTGGCGGATCGACCAGCTCCGTGATGCCCATTTCCTGTCCGGTCGCGGGCATGACCTGGAAGAGCCCTAACGCGCCGACCCAGCTCTTCGCGTTCGGATCGAAGCCGCTCTCGTGAAACGCCTGGGCCGCCATCAGCCGCCAGTCGAGCCCGTAGCTTTCGGAGTACTTCTTGATGACGCCGTCGTAGGGTGACAGCTCGCCGCTCACGCCGGTCCGACGCGTTGTCGCAACCGCGATCCGGTGCTTGTCCTCGAAATAGGCTTTCCTCGCCAGGTTGTATTCCAGGCCGCGATAGGTCTTCTTCACGAAACCATCGAGGTACGCTGCGAGCTCGGTATTCTGCGGGCGTACGGCAAAGGCGATCGCCTTCTCGTCGTCCCCGCCGCGAGAGAGCGTCAGCGCGCCAACGATCTCGTCACGATACGTCAGCTCGACGTTGAGAATGTGACTGTCGCTCACAGTGAGCGGTATCTCGCCACGAGCGACCATGCCGATGAGCTGCTCGGTTTCGAGATCTTCGGGGGCCTCGACGATCGTGAACGGGCCGTAGTCGCCCTGCAGGCGCTCGAGCGTGTCGTAGTAACTCGACGACCTGCGCACGTGGAGCGTCGTGCCCTTCAGGTCAGCCAGGGTGGTCATCGGGGGATCCCCCGCCCGGCTCACGACCATCTCATCGACGAAGAGATATGGCTGACTGAATGCCACGTGCGCGCCGCGCTCCTCGGTGATCGTGAACGAGGCTGCAATGATGTCGCCACGGCCTTCCAAGAGCCACGGGATCAGCTGGTCACGGGAAGGTGGCACAACCATCGCCAGACGCACGTCGAGATCCTCGGCGATGAGCTTCGCCAACTCGAAGTCGAAGCCCATCGGCCGACCTCGGTAAAGATAATAGGTCACTGGATTGTTGCGGGTGAGCACCCGCAGCACGCCCCGTTCCCGGATGCCCTCGAGATCGCCAAGGAAGCGTTCATTGGTATGTCCGGTCAAGGACTTCTCGACGAGGAAGGTGTTGGTGGCTGCCAGCAGCTCTGGGTTCTGCCGGCGGACGGCCCAGGCGATCTGGCGTCCCTCGGCGATCTTGAACAAAGGCTCAACGGCGTCGGTATACGCCTGGATAGCATCGAGGGTGTGGCTATCGACGACGGTGAGCGGTCGCTTGCCCTGTGTCACTTCATAGACGATCGACTCGGTGTCCAGATGCTCTTCTACGAAGACCACCTTTAACGTGGCGATGTCCGAGCCCTGCAGCGCTTCCAAGGTTTCCGCGAACGACGAGCTCGGCCGGACGTGGACCTCACGTCCCGCGAGCGCTACCGGAGATCGAGGAAGGTTCTCGGCGCCCCTTTGTCCGACGACCCATTCCTCAACAGTTGCTGTTGGTCGCGCGAACGCAACCTGTTGCTCTCGCTTGTCGGTGACCGTGAGCTGAGCGGCCACGAGATCGCCCTTCCCCTCCACCAGCATCGGGATGAGCTCGTCGCGGCGGTCGACGAGGACGAACTCCAGGTCGACGCCCAGGCGCCCGGCGAGCTCTTCCGTCAGGGTCTTGTCCAGGGATGCTGGCATCCCCTGCCTCGGAAGAAACTCCTCTTCGCCGCTTGCGCCCACCAGCACGCGGAGCGTGCCTCGCGCTCTGATGCTCGGGAGACCGCCTTGGTCAATGACCGCCGGCACCGACTCCCCAGCTCGTTCCTCGACGTCCGTCGCCGTCTGACAGGCCATCGTCAACAGCGCGACCAGAAACACCGCGCCACGCGGCACCGACCATGGTGGCCCCGCTGCCGTTGTAGGCTGTCTTCTCATCCTCCGCAACGCCTCAAGACGCTCTCCTGCCATTCCGGTGAGTCTGCTCGAAGATATCACGCTAGCTCGTCTTTTCATCCGCCGCACCCAAACCCTGGAGGCGGCGCGATGATCAGCGGAGGGTGAAACACGCTGGCGGTTTGCGGAGCGAGCCGCACGGGGCCGTGAGCAGTTCGTGCATAACCCGCGTAAAGCCCTGCGCTACCGATATCACTCAGGAAGAGCTGAAACAGACACGCACACGGATGGGTCGCTCGTCCCCGGCGAAATCGGGCGAATGTGCTTCGGAAAGCCCCTGCCATTCCTGATCGAAGAGCGCGTGCCCTTCTCCGGAAAACTCATCGTCGGGACCGGTGAGACCTTCGCGTTCGTAATGGCGTGCGATCGCCCCTGCGATCCAGGCGGCTTGTTCCGACAAGGAGAGGAGTGTCAGCCCCTCCCCCTCGTCGGTTTGTTCATCGTCACCGAAGTCATCCGCGAGGTCTGGAAGTTCAGGTTCGTCGAATAGGAACTCATCCATCTCCTTCCTCCTTGGTTTGGGTCGCCTGATTGTCTTGGCCGCCGTTCAGAATTGCGAGC
Organism: Terriglobia bacterium; assembly: GCA_965218055.1. Taxonomy (GTDB): domain Bacteria; phylum Acidobacteriota; class Terriglobia; order JAJPHL01; family JAPKYU01; genus CBDBKE01. Next base: position 1,553,793 of record CBDCKA010000002.1, on the reverse strand, counting down.
GCCTTCATGTGCTTCCGGATTTCGGTCTTCTTGTTCTTTTCAGCGAGCTTCAGTTCATCAAGTTCGCGTTCGAGGCGTTCGATTCGCTGACTGAATGTCGGCGGTGATTTGTTCTGGCATCGTTGGCTCCTTTTGTTGATAGACTTGCGATCGGACGGTGTTGGGCCCGAGCCACAAACGGCCCAGGACCGCAACAGACGGAGGTCCTACAAACGGGCGGTCCCCGGATCGGATGATGCCTGCGATATAGATCGGAAAGGTGAGGTAGCGCGTGCTCCATTTGTGCTCCATTAAGAGGAGCCTTGGAGCAAGCTGCTGAAACTACAGGGCGTCAGATTGGCCGAAAGTGAGCGCCATGGACGCTATGTTTTTTATTTTCAATCTAAGCCCATTTTCCCAAGCTGGACGTCGCGGGTGGTCCCGTATCAGCCTCTAAAGCTCGGGATCTGCGATCCACACTGCCGCGCGTGCACTACCTGCCCGTACACATCGGCGGGCACGGACGGCCCCTTGCGAGTGCAATGCTGACGGTAAGCCTTCTCAAGCTCTCCGGCGATCTCATCAGGCGTCATGCGCTCGATGTGCCGACGCTCCAGCGCGTAGACAAACGCGCCGTCCTTGAACAGGGCGACGGACGGCGACGATGGCGCAACCTCCGTCATGCGCTCGCGCGCGCGTTGGGTCGCCTCCATATCGACCCCCGCAAAAACCGTGGTCAAGTGATCCGGGATGACAGCGGCCTGCAGCGCCTGGGTGACCCCGGGTCGGGCGCCTCCAGCCGCACAACCGCAGATGGAGTTTACGACAATAAGCGTGGTTCCAGGCTTGCCAAGAGCCTCATCAACATCGGTAGCGGTCTTAAGCGGTGTGACGCCACATTGCGCCAGCTCCTCCCACATCGGTCGCACTGCTTCCGGATCATACAAAGGCTGCATACGAAACTCCCTCCATTTTGGTTTCTGCACTTCTCGGGCGCGCGGGCTAAAACAGCGTCGAGCCCACCGCCATCACAAGAACCTATCAAGTATGACTCTTCGGTCACCGTTAAGCCGGAATTAGTTTTTTGGCCCTCCGGCACTCGTGAGTATACACCCATTGGCCTCCAACTGAGCCCTTCCAGCACAGTTCTTCTCTCTGGGGGCTCCGAGCGGTCCTCGCCGGGTCCTGAAAGCCCGTCGTCTCGGCTTCCAGAACCAGCTTTTTCAGACACCTCTCCATTCCTGGGGGATATCGGAACCGTTTTCTCGGGTGCTGCCGCAGCCTGAGCTATCCTGACGGAAGCGGCAGCCCATCTATCCGCCCCACCATCGCTCCGAACAGCCGCCGCGTCAGATGGCTCTCTGCCAACATCAGCCAATAATACCAGGCATGTTTCACCAGCCGCCCGCCTGTCTTGACCAACCGTTGCTGGAGGCTCGTCAAGGACCAGTTCCCAATCCTTTGCGGCAATACCAGCCGTCGCCACAGGTTCCCCAGATTGTAGGCGATCACGCTCAGCCAAAGTCGCACCTCGTTGGACCGGAACCGATGGCAGCTCAGCCGCGTCATCTTCACTGCTTGCTTTCCTTCTTTGATCCACTGCTCCGCTGTCCCCCGTTTGTTGTAGAACCGCACCACTGCCCGACTCGGTAGTGTCAGGTTCGTCACAATGAACCCCACTCGCGGGTACAACTCTCCCAGATGATGCTCTACCTTCGCCACCACCCGTCGGGCCGTCTTCCAACCAGCTGCCTGATAGAGAAACCCCTTGTACTCGACGAGCGGCTTCTTACTGGGCCTTCCCACTGGGCGCGGCACCAGTTCGGCAATATCTCGTTCCAGGTTGTCGTTAGAAGGAATGCGGATGGCATACTTCACGCCCCGCTCCTCCAGGGCCTCGTAAATCTCCGGCTTAGCAAAGGCTGCGTCGGCCCGGAATGCGACTTCTTTTCCCATTCGCTGCTGCCGTTCGATCTCCGGTAGGAGAAGTTCTTCCCAGTCCTCGGCACTGTGCACGTTGCCAGGACGGAGCTTCGCCGCCAGACAGTCACCGTCTCGATTAAACAATAGCAGCGGGTGATAACACGTGGACTCGAAGTGCCCGTTGTAGGCGCTATTCTCCTGCTCGCCGTAGACCGGAATCTCGGTCGAATCCATGTCTAACACTGTTCGGTACGGCGAATCGATCGCTTCTGCATTGCCGATCAGCTCTCGGTTTACCCGTGCCAGTCCCGCGAAGTTTTCCTCCTCAGCCAGAAGTTCCGTCTCGAAGGTTTGCAACCGGGACGGCAGTGCTGCCCCTCGGTCCCAGATCTTCTCGGAGCCGATTAGCCGGAAGGTCGGATCTCGTGAGAGTTGCTCGGCATCGTTCACATCCTCATACCCAGCCAAGCGACTGTACACGGATTGCCGTAGAAGGTCCGCAAAAGACAACTGCGCATTATTTGCTCGAGGGTCGGGTCAAGTGCTGTTCGACGAGTTTGCCGAATCGCAATCGCTCGTCCAACTCCCGCACCAGAATCAGACCTCCGTTAGAGGTCACCCGTGATCCCTGAAAAGCGACCCGCAGAAACCGGTTGAATGACAGTTGAAACGCCTGTTTTTGGCTCTCACCCACTGGGGTGTACACCTCCGGAAGGCAATGTTGATGCTCGAACCCGCATCAATATTGACGTTGGAGGTTAGCAGAACGTTGCCGCCGTGTTTTTAAAATGGAAATGCGGGCTTACTGTGAACCACGACGTTAGCAACGGCCGGCCGCCTCCGTAGATGGGGCCGCTCTTGAGGTGATGAATAAGATCGTCGCTCTGCAAAGAGAGCACGATCTCACCTTGCCGGACGAGTTCCACTTCAAGTATGCGCAGGTGGCTTTGTTAGCCGAAACCTGCGCGGGACAGTCGAGAGGCTCCCAGTGCTGGCAGGAGTTGTCCAACCGGCCGAAATGCTACGTCTGGAATGACTACCTCTTGACGGGCGAGACCGTGACCTGGACGGTCGAGTGTTCCGGGGGCTGGGCTCGAGGGACGGGGACGCTCACCTGGGGCACGGGTAAAGACGAAAGAGTGAACATGTCGGGGCGCCTCCAGGACGGCAAGAAGCACGGCCACTGGGTTGAGCGCGGTGGAACATGGAGTAAAGAAGGGTCCTATGATTATGACAACGGCCGCTGGGTTGGCGGAAGATGGAGTAAAGAAGGGTCCTATGTGGACGGCAAGAAGCACGGCCGCTGGGTTTTTCGCGACGCGGACGGGAACGTAGAGAAAGGATCCTATAAGAACGGCAAGAGGCACGGCCGCTGGGTCGATCGCGGCGATCTGGATGGCAAACTCAGGTGGCACTATGAAGGGGACTATGTGGACGGCAAGAGGCACGGGCTCTGGATCATCAAGGGGATGGGCAAACGTAAAAAGGAAATCAAATATCTGAACGGCGAGCGGGTCAACTAGCCCGGGGTGGAGTCCTGGCTGGGCCGTGGGGGGCAAGTCTCCGACTCCGCGCTCAGGATCGCTTGACGGGATTGGAAGGGCGCTTCAGGGAGGGTCTGGGTATGGGCCTTCGGGCCAGTGGCGGCCCTGGCAGAATCAGTCGAACCGTTTTCCCGGTCGCGTTTGTGTCCCTCAGGAGTCGGAGGCCAAATTACTCCGATCTTAGGCACTGACGGGTCTTGCCGCCCTTGCCCCGCAACGTCGCGAGGGAGTGCATTTTTCTACTGGTTCTGAAGTTCGTGTAGATTAGCCAAAGTGCGATTTCACATCACAATAGGCAATTTCAAGTTTGAGTAATCGCCGCTGCGACTAATCCCAAGATGATAATGAGCGGCCACTGCATGGTGTCAATCGACAGTTGTCCACGCCGGGCTTACGGCCACCGAGCCTGTGGAGCAGGCATTGGGGATTCCTCCTGCTCATCCACAACTTTCGGTTATAGCTCAGCGATTAAGGTGGAGAAATGCTCACCGTCAATAAACCGTCAGAAAACTCGCCCATCAAGCGGGCTAGGCGTAGGCATTGCGAACGAAAGCAGACGCCCCAAAACCGTGTAAGGGCAACGAAAGGAAAGAGTTGGGAGAAAACCGTGGAAGACGCCTGCCTGCTGCGCAAGCGGTTGGTGGCTCGCGACGAGGGGCTGCCGCCGAGCGCCGCGCCGGACGGTGGGATCACCTTCAACCAGTGGGCGGACTGGTTCCTTGCGAACCGCTCCAAACCGCCCTTCCGGAGCGAGAAGACCCACCTGCAAAACCTCGGCGCGCTGAAGTTCCTCAGGCCTCGGTTCAGCGAGAACAGACTATCGGACATCACAGTGGAGGATATCGAAGCGTATTTGATGAAGCGACTGAACACAGGCAAGCGGGTGCATACCAAGTTGGGGCTGCAACTTCGCGGCAGGCTCAAACCTGCCACCGTGCATCAGGAGTTTCGCGTCCTGCGACGCATCCTGAGCGTGGCGGTGAAGAAGCGGCGGCTGGCGGTCAATCCGTGCGGCAGTGTGGAGTTTCCGGTGGCGCTGGCGGGCACGACGCGCAAGCCGCACTATCTGAGCGCCTCGGAGCAGGTCCGGCTGGAAGCCTGCGCACCCTTATTCTTGCGCAACATCATCGCGATCATGGTAGAGATGGGGCTGCGGCCCTATCGGGAGTTGATCCCGATGCGAAAGGAACAGGTCGATCTGGAGAACGGGATCGTGCATCTGCCGGATTCCAAGACGGTGAACGGCATCGCGGACATGCCGATGACGGAGCGGGCCCGCGAAGCGTTCGCCTCGCAGATGAAGCAGAGCGGCGATTCCGACTATCTGTTCCCGAGCCCACGGATGGGGTCGCGCAAGCCGCATATCTCGACGGTGTGCATGCTGTGGGGCCGGACACTCCAGCGCGCCGGGCTGCCCCATTTTTCGTTATACGAGTTGCGCCACACGTTTGCGACCCGGCTCAGCGCCGGGGGCGTGGCGGATCATTTCGTGACGCAGATGCTCCGGCAAGGCGACGCCGCGGTGTTCAAGCGCTACAGCCAGGCGAAGCTCAACATGATGCGGGAATCGCTGTCCAAGCTCGACCGGCAGGCGAACGAGCACGGCGCGACTTCCTTTACGTTGCCGGCCAACTAGAGCCGGTTTTCTGACGGTTTCTTTACGATTCCGTCTTCCGCAATGAGAGGGAAGGCAGACGGGTGCTGAAAACAAATAAGTTAAATGGCGGGCCGACGAGACTCGAACTCGCGATCTCCTGCTTCACCGACATGCCGGTTCCATCCTTCTCCGGTGCCGCCGCCCATGCCCTTAGCACCCGATCCGCCCGCTCAATGGGTTCATGTTCGGCGGCAATGGCAACCACTCGGACCTGTCGTCCCTTGGCGCGGATCGCATCCCAAAGCGGAACATGCGCGGCTCCCCATGTGTTGAGTTCACCGGTGCTCTCCCGGCCTGGATCGACATAGGCAAAGGTGACAGTTTCAGCGCCCCCCGCGATGGAGAGCTTGAGCGTAAAGTAGCGATTCTTCGCGCCATCGTCTCCGTAGTAAATCCGGCGGGGAACCAAGCGGGAAGAAATGCCGAGCCCTTCAAAAAACTCGACCTTCTCCGGTTCGGTGGGAAGCCAGTTCAACCCTGGATGTTCCAGGACAAAATCAAGCGACAGGAGCCGGCGCATCAGAACAGAGTTCCGGGCCTTCCGCCGATGCCGGATATTCTCGACACCGAGCGCCCGGTAGATCGCCATGTTCGAAATTCGGCACAATCGAGCGCCACCGGGAAACATCATTGAATCCCCTTCGATGCCCGCGCGCCGCGCCACCAATGCCCTGACAACCCGGAGAGCCTGTTTTCGATCCGTGTTGAAGTAGTGACAAAATTGAGGCCGGATAAAAACCCCGCTATGGAGACAGACAAGCGCGATCCATTCCGCCTCTCGGCCCGTCCAGCCAAGCGGTTCCAGTGCTCTCTCTCGTCCGCGCAAGTGCTCGATCATGGCTCGCCCAATGGTCCCCTTTCCCCTCGCCTTCGATTCTGCCAGATCGGTCCTCGCCGTCAAGGGTCACGCCTCGGTAGCAGGCATTGGATTGAAATGTGATACGGTGCATGATACATTCATGGCATTAAGTTCGCGCACAAAACGCTACGGAGATTCCATGAACGAGATGACCCCCGCGCTCTTGAACCCCCTCCCCTCGTGCACCGTGGCTCGCGGATCGGTCCTCGCTGTCCAGCGATCCGGCAATCAGATCGCCTTCCCAGTGACCCGGTACCGCACGATCTTCAACTGAAGCCGAGCGCTTACGGATCGATACGATGTCGGTGATCTGTCCCTTCCCATGGCCTTTCCGGCTCGCATGCCGGGACCGGTAAATCGTTCGCCTGGACCGCAGATACTGAGCCAGTTCTTTCTTCAGAGCCCCGCGGGCCTGAATAAAAAGGCTACGATAGATCGTTTCCTGAGACACGTGAGCCGACTCATCCTCTGGGGTAAGAGTTTTGCCATTTCGATTTACCCACTTCCAGAGTTGCTTGCTTTATGGTAGCGTTGCGCTAGGATGCGTTTCCAAAACCCCCACACACAGGACGAACTTACATGATCATCAGATTGATCACCTTTGTATTGCTCTCCGCTAGCTTCCTTGCCGCTGAAGATGCTTATGATTACCGCGTTTTGGCCACTAAAAAGACTTCCACTATGGAAAAGGATGTCAAGGACTGATTTCTTTAGACACTGATTCTGAGAGTTTTTTACGCGACTAACGCATACCGTTTGGCGAATACCACAGGCGGCATGTTGAGCGCGGAGTGAATCCGCGTGTTGTTGTAGTCCCACAGGGTGCGGTAGATCTCCGCCACTAGCTCCCCCAGTGTTTTGAAGCGGTTCGGATCTCCCAGGTCAACCTTGAATTTGTCGTAGAACGATTCCTGGTATCCGTTCTCCCAAGGGCACCCCGGGCGGCTCCGTGAAATCACGATGCCGCATCCATCAAGGATTTCAGTGAACGCCATCGCGTCATACTCCCTCCCGTTGTCGGAGTGGAATAGACCCGGGCGCGGATGATGGAGCAGGGCGTTGGAAAGCGCCTGAATGGTGAGCGCGGCTCCCTTTCTCACCGCAACCTGGATTCCCAGGATCCGGCGGGTGTAGAGATCGATCACGGTCGCCACATAGACCTTCTTTCCGTGCTGCACGAACTCGGTGAAGTCCGTTGCCCAGATGTGGTTTGCATATGCGGGCATGAGCGCGAGCAGGAGGTTGGGATAGGTCCGGGAAACCTTGGATTTTCTCCATTTTCTGCCTCTCCTGCGGTAGGGCTTGATGCCAAACAGACGCATGACCCTCTGCGCCCGCTGGCGGCAGAGTCCCAGTGCCGTAGCAATTCGCCGGGAGCCGTAGGAGGGATGGATCTGCAGCTCTTCTTCCAGGCGGACCTTGAGGCGCCAGTCCTTCTCCTTCATTCTTGGGACGTAATACAGGCTCGCGCGGGATATGCCAAGGGCTCGGGCAAGCGCTGATTTGTTTCTTCCTTCGCTCAATTGTTTTTTTGAGTCATGGAGAGCTTGAGCGTGATCTCGCCCACGAGTTCCAGGAGTTCTCTGTTCTGCTTCTGAAGTCGGGAGAACTCCGCCCAGGACGGGGCACCGGTTGCTCCTTTTACCATCCAACCATAGATGCTCCCTTCAGAAATACCGTGATCCTTGGCGGCCTGGGCCACCGAGATGCCTTCTTCCTTGACGCGGCGTAGGATATCGGCTTTTACGTCAGCTGCAATACGATGATGTTTTTTGTTCATATGACACCAGGGTAGTTAATTCCCAACCTCAGTGTCTAAATTACCCAGTCCAGGGCAATCAGGATGGAGACGTAATCGATATTCTGGTTACCAAATGTAGAGATCGTCGAGCCGCTACGCGCTTCTTTCGTAAGATGTTGCAACATCAGAAACGACCACCCTGGCAACTGATCACCGACAAGCTGCGCAGTTATAGGGCAGCGCATCGAGAGGTCTTTCCTGCTGTCGTTCATCGCACCGGTCGATACGAGAACAACAGGGCTGAAGCCTCGCATCAGCCAACGCGTCAGCAAGAACGCCGGATGAGACGGTTCAAATCAATAGAACATACACAACGTTTTCTCTCAGTCCACGGCCCCATTCAGAACTTGTTCCGAGTCGGTCGTCATCATCTGAAAGCGCACCATCATCGACTCCTCCGCACCCGGGCTTTTTCCGATTGGAAAGAGATGACGTGCGCCTGTTGAGCAATTGCAAAACTCCATTCGTTTTCGGGAGAATCTTGCCTCGGCTCCGTTAACTTGACAAAGCCGCGGGAGGGGTTTTGCCAAAAAGCCCTCTGCGTTTGCTGAAACGGCGCAATCGGGCAGCATCCGACGGCCGGAGCAGCAGCGAGAGGAGTCCAAACGGGGAAGTAGTGCGAAAACCGTTGTATGGCGGCCCGTGGATCGGCTACCCTGTTCGTGCCAGGACGGCCAAAAAGGAAATCCTGGTTGGAAGTGGTAGTATGCCGATCAGCCAACTTGGGAGAAGAACATCAAGGTGGTAGAGGAACATCAGCTATATCTTCAGATCAGGCGAGTCCGGGCGTGTCCATCACGTTTTTGGTCTGTAGCACAGATCGCGTTGCTTGTGGCCATGTCCGGCACCCTTATTACTCCAAGCCTGCTTGCTCAATCGAGCGGTTTGAGCGGGGTAGTCACCGACGAGACCGGAAGCGTGGTTCCCGAGGCCGAGATCGAAGTGATGCACGGGGAGATCGGCTTGCAGAGATCAGTCTTGTCCGACAGCGCCGGGCGCTATGCGTTCGCCCAGCTCCGGCCCGGCACCTACACTCTCGTCGCAACCAAGGAGGGCTTCGAATCGGTCATCACCGAGGGTGTCATATTGCCTGTCAACACGACCGTCACAAATGACGTTGTGTTCGGCTCTGTGGAAGCGATCAAAGAAACCCTCAATGTATCTGCTTTTGGCGTGCAGGTGAACACAACGGATGCGTCGGTCGGAAACGCGTTCGGAACGAAGCTGATCAGGCAGCTTCCCCTGAACGCACGAAATCCGGCAGGCTTGCTCTCGCTGCAGGCAGGCGTTACGTTCCTGAGCGCCGACCCGTTGGACTCCCGGAAGGCGGGGGATATCCGGAACGGTTCGGTGAACGGTGCTCAGAGCGACCAGTCAAACGTAACGCTCGACGGAGTCGACGTGAACGACCAGAACGGACGTCTGCCCTTCACGAGCGTGCTTCGCAACACGCTGGACTCGATTCAGGAATTCCGCGTGGTGACGACCACGGCGAACGCTGATCAGGGCCGGTCGGCGGGCGCGCAAGTCTCTCTGGTGACCAAGAGCGGCACGAACGAGATTCACGGGTCGCTCTACGAATTCCACCGAAACACCGCCACGGCGGCGAACGACTTCTTCAACAACAGGGCCGGCGTCGATCGCGCCAAACTCATCCGCAACATCTTCGGAGTTTCGGTCGGCGGCCCCATCAAGAAGGATCGCGCGTTCTTCTTCGCCAACTACGAAGGACGCCGGGACGCCAGCGAGGGCAACGCGGTACGTAAAGTTCCGGGAGAATCGATGCGTAACGGCTTTCTCCGGTACAGGGATGTCAGCGGAGCAGTGCAGGAACTCGATCCGGCGTTCATCCGTTCCAACATCGATCCGCTTAAGGTCGGCCCCAGTCCGGCCGCGCTGGAGTATTTCAGATCCTTTCCGGCGCCGAACGACTCCACCGTCGGTGATGGTCTGAATACCGCCGGATACCGGTTCACTGCCCCAACTCCGCTTGTCTGGAACACTTTGATCACGAGAGTAGATTGGACCTTGGACCAGAACGGCGTCCACCGCATGTTCGTGCGCGGCAACTACCAAAACGACAGCATCGGCGACGTGCCCCAGTTTCCCGGCCAACCCTCGAATCGGGAGACCCAGGACACCAGCCGCGGGTTGGCAATCGGGTACACCGGCGTGCTGGATAGCAGCTCTGTGGCCACTTTACGTTACGGCTTCACCGGCCAGAAGGTGGATCTAACGGGTGTTCAGAGGGAGGGTAGAGTGAGTCTGGGCGATAGCTTAATCGACAATTTCGCCGGTACGACGACGCCCCAGGAAACGTACTTGCCGACGCAGACGGTGTCGGGGGACATCTCCGTGATACGCGGTCCGCACTCCCTTCAATTCGGCGGGGTGTTCCGCTCGATTCGGAACCAGCGCTTTAGCTTCGGCAACAGCTATCATTTTGCGAAACAGGCAGCCTGGGCCATTCCCTCTCAGAACTGGGAAACGCTTGAGTCTCGTCTCCCCGCGGCGCCCGCCGATAGGGGAAACTTCCGGGAGAATATGGCGACTGCCCTCGGCGTCATCAACTTCATTCAAGCGAACTACAACTTCGATCTCGACGGAAACCCGTTGCCGGCGGACGACCCGACGCGGCGAACGTACGGGAAGGAGGAACTGGAACTCTACTTCCAAGATACTTGGCGCGTCAAGCCGGGCCTGAGCGTCACGGCCGGCTTGCGCTGGTCGCTGATTCCGCCGGTCCGGGAAGTGAATGGATTACAGGTCAGCATCGCCCCTCGGATTGGGGACTATATCGCGCTCCGTCAGGAGTTGGCCGAGGCCGGCCGGCCCACTCGCGAAGCGGGCCCGCTCGGCTACGTGGCGGCTGACAGCGCGGAAGGGACGCCGCTCTGGGACACGAGTTTTACGAATTTCTCGCCGCGCCTCGCCGTGGCCTTCTCGCCGCAAGCACGGAACGGCTTTTTAGCTAAACTGTTCGGCGGACCCGGCAAGACTTCGATCCGAGCCGGCGCGGGACTCTTCTACAACAGTTTCGGGATGGGCATGATCCAGATGCTCGACCGCAACGCGTTCGGCCTCTCCACCAGCTTGACGCAGCTCGCCTTCACGCTCGCTACGGCGCCGCGCTTCTCGGGGCTCTCGGATATACCCGCTGCGGGACTGCTGCCGCCGCCGCCGGGCGGGGGACCCGGCACGCCGCCGAATAGCGGGAGTTGGAGTCAGGGAATCGACTCGAGCGTGCAGGCGCCGTACAGCATCAATCCGACGATCTTCGTTTCCCGGGAACTGGGCGGCGGATTCATAGCCGAAGTCGGCTATGTCGGCAGGCTCGGACGCAAGCTGCTCGTCAATGACACCGCCGCGGCTCAGTACGCCAACTTCAGGGATCCCGAGTCCGGCCAGTACTTGATCGATGCGCTCAGCGATATCGAGATGCAAATCAGCGACGGCCGTCCGGTCTCCGCTATTGGCCCGGTCGCGTTTTGGGAGAACTTGTATTCGAATGCCGCCACGCCGGAAATGACAGCGACGCAGCGCGTTTACGAGACTATCCGCAGCACGTCCCCCGACACAGGCACTGCGATATCTAACATCGATGGTCTCTATGGCTGTAACCCGTTCTGCAGCGACTTCGGGCCGGGGGCGTTCATGAACCCTCAATTCTGGGCCTTCGATGCATTGCGCTCGTTTGGGACATCGACTTACCACTCGATGCAGTTGTCGTTGCGCAAGTCCTTCTCCAGCGGTTTCCAGTTTGACCTCAACTACACGCTTTCCGAATCCAGGGACTTGGTGTCCGTTGGCGAGCGGCCCGGCGTGGGCGCGAGATTCGGCCAGCAACCTTCCGATACCTACTGGTCAACGCACACCGTGATCAACTCCTGGGACCGCGATGCGCAACGAGCCGTTTCGGATTTCGACTTGCGCCACCAAGCGAACGCCAATTGGGTCGTGGAGTTGCCGTTCGGTCGAGGGAAGCCCATCCTCCCCAATATGGGTCCAGCGGGCCAGGCAGTGTTCGGCGACTGGCAAGTGAGCGGCCTATTGCGCTTGACGTCAGGCTTTCCGCTCAGCGTGACAAACGGTCTGGCGTGGCCGACGTGCTATTGCTACAGGCATTTTGCCGAACCCGTCGGGCCGATTCCGGAGCAGACGAACACGCCAAACGCGAGGCTGATCGGCGGCGGCACGGGGCCGAATGTCTTCAGCGATTCGCAGGCCGCCTTGTCATCGTTCAGGCAGGTGCTTCCCGGGGAGGTCGGGCAGCGCAACAACCTGCGGGGCCACGGGATCTTCTCCATTGACATGGCAATCGGCAAGCGCTTCCAGATGCCTTCCGAGGGGCACAGCCTGCAATTTCGAGCGGAGGCATTCAACCTGACGAACAGCGTCCGGTTCAACACTGCCGTTCTCGGTACTCTGGATCTGTCAACCGGGTCCGGATCGTTCGGCAACTACAGCCTGCTGATGGTCCCGCCGCGGGTTATGCAATTCGGCTTGCGTTACGAGTTTTAGGCGGCGCGGCTGCGGGCGACCGCCGCCCACTCCGGAGCGCCTTCCCTCGTCCTGCGTCATGTGAATCACCCCTGGCGATGCCATCCATCACGCCCCGACAGGGCACCTCCCACCGCAGTTCGCCGACCTCGTTGAGCAGGCGTTCGATAGCTTCACACACGACTCGAAGGGCCGCTGCATCGACCTGACCTACCGTTTCGGCGCCGGGAACTGGGGACGGATCCCGGGGCCCGTCGCTTACCGCGTGGTGGCGGCAGACCGGCTGTGCTGCAGCACCGCTGACGAAACCATATGGCTGAGATCTCGAAGATCGATTACAAGGTGGGTCAGGACAACGTCCAGTTCCTCGGCCTCGACATCCACAATCCGGTCTTCGTCGTCTCCAGTCTTACCATCATCGCGTTCGTCGCCGGGGTTCTCGTATTCCAGGCTGGAGCGGCGGTCGCCTTCGGGGCGTTGCGCGCGTGGCTCATGTCGACCTTCGACTGGGTGTTCATGGGCGCGGGCAACCTCTTCGTGCTCTTCTGCCTGCTGCTGGTGGCGACGCCGCTCGGCCGCGTACGCCTGGGCGGCGCGGATGCCCGGCCGGACTACTCCCGATCGTCCTGGTTCGCCATGCTGTTCGCCGCCGGGATGGGCATTGGCCTGATGTTCTTCGGGGTGTCGGAGCCGGTGGAGCATTTCCTGCAACTGCCGCTCGGTCTCGAGGCGGACGACACGGCGGCGGCACGCCTCGGCATGGCCGGCGCCATCTACCACTGGGGAATCCATGGGTGGGCGATGTACGCGGTGGTGGCGCTGTCGATTGCCTTCGCGTCGTACAACCTCGGCCTGCCGATGACGTTACGGTCGGCGTTCTATCCGCTCATGGGGGAGGCGGTGTGGGGCCGGTTCGGCCACGGCATCGACATCCTCGCCGTCTTCGCCACGCTCTTCGGGCTGGCCACGTCGCTTGGCCTGGGCGCCCAACAGTTGGCTGCGGGGCTAGCTCACCTGTGGGGTACGCCGGCGACCGACACCACCCGGGTGCTGCTGATCATCGGCGTCACCGGCATGGCGCTGGCGTCGGTTGTCAGCGGGATGGAGAGGGGGGTCAAGCGGCTGAGCGAGGTCAATCTGCTGCTCGCCCTGCTGCTGCTGGCGTTTGTGCTGACGGTCGGGCCGACGCGCGACATCGCCACCGACACCGTGACCAGCCTCGGCCAGTATCTCGCGACGATCGGACCGCTCAGCAACTGGGTGGGCCGCGAGGACCTCGACTTCATGCACGGCTGGACTATCTTCTTCTGGGCCTGGTGGATCTCATGGTCCCCCTTCGTCGGCCTGTTCATCGCCCGGGTCTCGCGCGGCCGGACGGTGCGCGAGTTGATCGCCTGCATGCTGATCATCCCAACGCTGATTGTCGCGCTCTGGATGAACGCCTTCGGCGGGACTGCGGTGTCGCAGTACGTCGACCGCGGTCATCCCGACGTGATCGCGGCGGTGCAGGCGCAGCAACCGGAGATCGCCCTGTTCGCGTTGCTGGAGACGCTGCCGCTTGCGAACGTCACGTCGTTCATCGGGCTCGTGCTGATTATGGTGTTCTTTGTCACCTCCTCTGACTCTGGATCGCTTGTCATCGACACCATCACTGCCGGCGGCAAGCTGGACGCGCCGGTTGCCCAGCGCGTGTTCTGGTGTGTCTTCGAGGGGCTCGTCGCCATCGCGCTGCTGCTAGGCGGTGGCCTCGTGGCCGCGCAGGCGGTCACCCTCGCCGCCGGACTCCCCTTCGCGCTGGTGCTGGTCGCCATGTGCTACAGCACCTGGAAGGGACTGCGCACGAGCACGGCGGGCAGGGGCTAGTTAACCCGCCACGTGCATCCTTGCTCGGCGACGTATAGGATGGCTTTGATGACGTGTACGTTGGACAGGCTGACGTTCTCCCGTTGCCGCGAGAGAGAGCACAATGCGCATCGGGCTGCGTCGATATCGGGTAGCGACCAGATTACTGTTGAACCGGAACCACCAGTATGCTGACCAAATTCTCCCGCTCCCGTGACAGAATTGCAAACAACCCGAAACCGGGCCGAGCGGGATAAACGTGGGCCAGCTCGTAGCACCGTTCTAGCCGTTGGCTCCACAACGCCGCGCCGGCCAGCCGCAGGTTATCGATTTCGCTTTCGGTGAAAGGGGAAATAGCTCCGTGGGCTCGTAAGAAGTCTTTGGCGATCTCGACTGGGTCGTTCCCCGACGGCGGGCTTAGAGCGGCCTGCTCCCTTAAGCCAGGATTTCCTTTTTGGCCGTCCTGGGGCGTTGTTGCAGAAATCTGACTCCATCCCCAACGCTCTCCCTCCTGATAGGCTAGGGGATGGGCAAAAGCGACTACACCTTCCGGTATAAGGTTCGCAACTGGCCGGAGTACAACCGGGCTCTGGTGAAACGTGGGCAGCTGACACTGTGGTTCGACACGGAGGCTGTCCCTGGCGAATTGCTAGTTTACGGCCTAATTCCTGGGTTTAGCGGTTCTTGCTAAGATGCTGAGATGCGCAATCTCGTTATCCTTGTTGTCCATGTCATGGCTACTCTTGCCCGGCTCTTGGGTCCGGGTGGCATTCGCTCTGTGATCGCCGAGTCCGTTCTTGTCAAGCAACAACTCCTGATCCTCAATCGTTCGCGACAGCGATCTCCCAATCTACGCACTTCAGATCGCCTCGCCGCCGGCCTGTGTGCTCTCCTCATCCGCCCCGCCCGCCTGATCCGCTCAGCAATCGTGCTGAAGCCTTCGACTCTTTTGGGCCTCCACCGGGCTCTGAGGAACCGAAAATATTGCCTGCTCTTTTCATCCAAGCACCGGCGTAAGCCCGGACCAAACGGACCCAACAAAGAACTCATCGACGCTGTTGTCCAGATGAAGCAGCGCAATCCCACCTGGGGCTGCCCGCGAATCGCTCAGCAGATTGCCTTGGCTTTCGACATCCCCATCGACAAAGACGTTGTTCGAAGGATTCTCGCCAGCCACTATCGGCCGAAAAAAGGACTCCGGTGGTCCATCCTGGCTGACCTTCATTGGCCACATGAAGGACAGCCTCTGGAGTATAGATCTGTTCCGGTGCGAATCGGCCACGTTGCGGACCCGCTGGGTCTTGGTCGTCATGGATCAATACACCCGCCGGATCATTGGGTTCGGCGTCCACGCCGGAACCGTCAATGGCGTGGCACTTTGCCGCATGTTCAACCGCGCCATTCGATGGCAACCCTGTATGCCCAACTGCCTCAGCTCCGACCATGATCCCCTGTATCGGTTTGGGCAGTGGCAAGCCAATCTGCGGATCCTGGAGGTAATCGAAATCAAAACCGTCCCCTATGTTCCCCTGTCCCATCCCTTTGTGGAACGGTTGATCGGCACGATTCGACGCGAGTATTTGGATCGCACGTTGTTCTGGACGACGGCGGACCTGGAGAACAAGCTGCTCGATTTCAGGACATATTTCAATGCGTATCGCTCGCACACTGGACTGGAGGGGAGAACGCCTGATCCAGTCACGCCTATACCACGACCAGTCGCCAGGCTCCATTCCTATGGATGGCAACGCCACTGCAGAGGCCTCTATCACACCCCAATAACTGCCTGATTCTCCAAAGACTGGTGCTCCCTGTGTAACCGGCGGACATCGGCAGGCGAGCACTTCCTACGAAACCATTCGCTGTTTGAGCTTGTCAACGCGGAGCGGTTGTCTGATCTGATTGTTTCGCTGCTACCGAGGGTACTCCGCCAGTGTGCACTCGCCTCACTGGGGCAGCGGTCACGGGTAGAATCGCTCAACATATCAATTCGCAATGGACAGGAGGAAGTCAGATCATGCCAACCCGGAATTACAAACCAGAGCAGATGGTAACGATTCTACGGCAGATTGAGGTGCAGATGGCGAACGGGAAGACAGCGCCGCAGGCCTGCAAGGAAGCGGAGATACACACCCAGACCTATTACCGCTGGCGGAAGGAGTACGGCGGACTAAAGCTAGATCAGGCGAAACGGCCGAAAGAGCTGGAGAAGGAAAATACGCGGTTGAAGCGGCTGGTGGCGGAGTTGTCGTTGGAGAAGCAAGTCTTGCAGGATGTGGCCCAGGGAAACTTCTGAGCCCCGAGCGGCGACGTTGTGCGGTGGAGCGGGAACGGGGGAAGTATGGCCTGTCGGAACGGCACGCCTGCCGACTGCTGGGGCAATGGCGAGGGACACAACGGTACGAGCCGATGGATCGGCCAAACGACTCACCGTCGCCAAACATGGGGTGGTCATTCGCGATCATCAGCATTCTGCTTTCCGCAATATTTCCTGGACGATTGTCTGGAGATCATCGAAATGCACGAAGTAATCAACGGTCCCCTTCGAAAACACATGCCATGCAAAATCAGTCTTTTTGGCGTCGTCAAATGACCAACCGGTTACTTCTCTTGTGCTGCCATCCAGAGATATTTTGGAATATGGTCTCAGCAATTCCTCTTCGAATTTGTTTTCAATGCCCGCGTCAGCAATTTGATTCTCCCTCTTCCTGAACGACAATGCTGTTACCTTCGCGGAACCTGAAAGCTCCTTGGATAGTGTTTTCGCCTTCTTTTCAGCATCGCAATCCCATACGATCAAGAAATGCGAGCTTGCATTCATTTTGGCGAGCAGTTGGCCATATGTTAGTAACTGGTCTTTTCCTGTCCTGTCCGGAAGTTTATCAAATACGTTAACCTGTTTAGGAAAAAACAAACTCGCCCATTTCTTCAGATGCAGCGCATTGTAGCCTTCTGTCAAAATCGTGATCGGTGCCACGCCCTCCGATGTCGCAATTCTCAATCCAGTATCGATTGTTGCAAGCCCCTCCGAGAGTTCGGCCACTGCTTCACTCTTGAGCGCAGGCCCAACATCGACTTTCCCGCCGTTTCGCGCAACGCGGAAGATTTCCCTTTCCTCCAGCATCGAAACCGTCGTTACGGAATGCGTTGCCATTAGGACCCGGGTCCCGTTGTTGACGAACTGGTCCTTGAGACCGGCTATCAAGGCGGACACCATCGACGGATGGAGCACCGCGTCCAGTTCATCAAGAAGCACAAGCCTCGGTCGGCGCCGCCCCATCTTCTGGTTGAAGGCAGCCAAACACAGGGACATGAGAATCTTTTCTCCGGATGAGAGGCTTGCGACTGAATAGCTCTCGCCCGTGGCTAGATTCGTGAACGTCACTGCAAAAGAATATTGTTGATGATCGGCAAAGGTTATTTCGTTCGTCTCCGGATCGGAAAATTCGAAATTGAACAATTCCGGATCATCTGAGGCCTCCCGCATCCGATCCAGGTGTTCTCTCAATAGCGTCCATGGCGGTGAGTTTTGCTGACGATATTCGGACATCAATCTTTCTATACTGTCCTGCCTCGCCTCGCCTTGCGTGTGGGCCCACGCGTACTGTTCAACCTTGTACCTGACAAAGGCTTGGTTCAATCGGTTCGCGATGGTGTCGCCCTCGTAGTGCGCTACACGAAGAACATCATCGCGAAGAAGTTCATGCGGGAGTTTGCCGGTCAATTTCATAGCCAGACTCAATAGTATCGCAGAGTCATTGCCGCAAGTGCCTTTTTCGTCGCTCCGCGAACTCCTGCTTTGGTTTCCCTTTGGCCTTAGAGGACCGATAACTTTGCTCTGTATTTCCTGGGAGTATGCGGAAAGAGCCTCGCTGTCATTAATTTCAGTGAAATACTTAAAATCCGGTATCTGGCTGATGTTGTTTCGCAGCACTTCCTCGAATTGGCGGCGTTCATCAGATTCTTCCCCGAGTTGGAAGTTTGTTACGGTGTCCGCAAAGATCTTTTCGGCAATGTCCGCCAGAGCAGGGTCGGATTTCGTTGAAAAGTATAGTTCGGCAGTTCTTTCGGCGAAAACGCAATTCCCCCAACCGAACAGGCCCGAATCTCTTGGCTGAAACGTATTGATGTCGTATTTCTCTATTTCCGATATCGGCAAGTCCGAAACGGACGCGGAACCCTTCATGATCGCATCGAGCAATTGGGTCTTTCCGACGCCGTTTCGACCGATCAGAACCGCGAAATCCGGCAAATCGAATCCATTCATTTTCTTGATCGATAGGTACGGTTGCTTGAGCTCTATATGCATTCTATGATTCCAGTCCGTTCTTTAGTTTTTCCCCGCCTTACCGCTTGCACATATCACGAAGCTATTTGAGAGGCCCGGTTCATGACTTCATCCAAATCAGTCCTGGCAATTCTCCAACAAGCCCCAAGACAAAGAACCACACGGGACGCGGCGGGGTCGCGATTATCTGGCAATACAGCGCCTTTGAGGAAGGCGCCATAATAGCGTACAATGGAGTACTCAAAAAAGGAAGGACACGATCATGGCTCAGGCGAGCGTGACCAAGAGCGAGCGGGTAAATCTACGGCTCAACGAAACGGCGAAGCGGCGGATCGAACAAGCAGCTTCGTTTGAAGGGAAAACCGTCAGCGGCTTCATTGTGTCCAGCGCCCTGGAAAATGCTGAGAAGGCCATCCAGAAGCGCGAAACGATGGCTCTCGACCGGCGTGATGCCAAGCGCTTCTTTGATGCCATCGTCAATCCGCCGGCCCCGAACGACAAACTCCGCACGGCCATCGATGAGCATAGAAAACGCGTTGCCTCGCGATGACAGGCCTGGACACGCTCGTTATAGAACCGCTCGGGAAGAGACATGACCGAGCGGCTTTTTCTTGTGGGCTTCCAGAATTGGACCGCTA
Source organism: Terriglobia bacterium (assembly GCA_965218055.1). Taxonomy (GTDB): domain Bacteria; phylum Acidobacteriota; class Terriglobia; order JAJPHL01; family JAPKYU01; genus CBDBKE01. The sequence continues at coordinate 1,534,762 of CBDCKA010000002.1, read as the reverse complement.
CCTTGCGCGGCAGGCTGGCCAGGATGTTCGACGCCGTATAGCCAGGGTGTTTGTCTGCACTGCCGAGGGTACCGATACCGTCCTGGGCTTCTACACGCTGAGCGCCCTGGCTATAGACCTGAGTTCTCTACCCGAAGTGCTGTCCCGAAAGCTACCCCGGCATCCTGTGCCCTGCGCCCTTATCGGTCGACTGGCTATCGACCAGTCAGTACGGGGGCACGGTTTGGGTCGCATGCTTCTCGTCGATGCGATCAAGCGAACCCTGGGCGCCAGTGACATTATGGCAATCCACGCCGTGATCGTAGACGCCAAAAATAATGCGGCGAAACAGTTCTACGAGGGGTTTGGGTTCGCCCCTATGCGGGACAACCCCATGCGGCTTTTTTTGCCGCTCGGCTCGATCCATCTTTAAGGTCCTGCTTCAGAACAGGTATTGGAATTTGGCTGGTAAGCGAACTAGACCCTGAGGTGGTCGAAGGCGGCTAAAAGACTCGTAGGCTGAATCTTTGAGGCCCTGCTTTAGTACAGGCAGGTGACGTCCTTCTTTCAGTTACATTGCTTCCATCCGTTCCCTCGTATTATCAGCAACGTGGGGAACCTGCCTTCGCTCAGTCAGCAACCCCACTTGCTTCCGAACATAGGGTTTTGATACGGTACCGGTACCCTTACTTCTGCCTGTTTCAGAATCCCCACCATCCGTTCCACTGTAAAACGCTTCTTCTTCACGGCAAAATCCCCTCCTCCAGCTTCCAGATTCTGCCGCAAAACTCACCTTCCTGTTGGATCAAAAAAAGGGCCGGTCAGGGAATCACCGTTCTAGCGCAAGGCAGTTCCGCGACGCAAAGGCTCGTGCGCGCGGGACGCATCGCCCGCCTGCCTCAAGATCCAGTCGATGAACTCCTGGACCTCGGGTTTGCGTTTGGAAGCCGGCGTGGTCACGAGCAGATACCGGGCGGGCGCGGCGACCCACAGGTCGAAAAGCGGCACCAGGGTTCCCTGTTCAAGCTCCTGCGCAATCATCGAGGTGCGGGTCGTGGGCGTAGGTCTTCTTGTCCGCGTCTTTGTCTGTCTCCGGCGTGACCAATCCAACAGGCGGGTTGTTCACACGCTCCTTGCCGGCGTGCGTGTAGTTCTCGACCTCACGTTTTTTGCTATCCTTCGGTCGCGCCATGGCGTTCCCCTTAGCCTCGGCCTCTGTCTCCAAACCAGTGGAGTGATTTCAACCTCGCGTCCCATCCCGAGATTGTCCTGCTCCGATTGATGAATGCGTGTCGCTTGCTTGGCTGAGAATTTGGCTCCACCGACAACCATCGGCACATTATGCTAACATTAGTTTTAGCTGCGGGTCATTGATCATGCCGACACGCAACGTGGTTCTAACGGATCAACAAACGGAGTTCATCAAGCGGCTGGGTTGCTCCGCCGCTATCAGAACGCCCGTTGAGGTGCTGCGCGAGGTAATCCGGCTGATCGAGCGGCAAGAGCTGGAGAACGAGGCCCACCTGAAGGCGCTACGGGAGGCCGCCAAGACCGGCATCGCCGACATTGAGTCCGGATGTTTCCAAAGCTTCGACGCGCCTGAACCGCTCCGCCGCCACCTGGCCGGGGATGCCGTTGGTGGCACTTCTTTGGGCCCGAACGGCGAGTGATGATCTCGCATCGCCGCTGGCGGTGACGGACGGAGACGGCGTGGAGGGGAGAGCGCCTGCTTCACACGTGTATCACAACTGTATCAAAACCCCGGTTTATTGAAGGGATTGGGGTTGCCTGTGAGCGGCGAGCAGGTTCCCCAAGTTGTTGATAAAGCAAAGAATTTAACGTAACCGATGGAGAGAAAAGAAGCGGTGACGACGCTTGTAAGGCAGGTCACGTCCTTCTTTCAGTTACATTGCTCCCATCCGTTTCCTCGTATTATCACTAACTTGGGGAACCTGCTTTCGCTCAGTTAGCAACCCTACTCGCTTCCGAACATAGGGTTTTGATACGGTTTTGATACGGTACCATCTTCTTTAGAGGCACAGAGCCGCCCTTTCCACGACTCCCCTTCATTTCGTCCTCTTGCACTTTTCTTCAAGCTGGTACGTCATGTCCTCAGAACCTGTTTTTAGCAATCAATATGCTCTTGCGAACGGCGCCGTTCAGCTAGCAGGGCTTCCGTTTCAGACAGATCCCTTCCCCGATCACGACCACAACACATCGCAGAATTCGAGCTGATAAAGCGCGTGCCCCTCAGAGATCATTGAGTTCTTACCAACAGGTGGTCGCCGGGCTGTTTCTCTCCTGCCTTTTTCTCGCGCCGCTGGCCGGGTCCATACCACCCCAGGCGACGGCGGCAGCGATCCTGTATGTCGCATGTCTTATGGTGCGACCACTGGCAGAGGTGGACTGGCGCGACGTCACCGAGGCCGCCCCGGCGATCATGACCGGGATCGCCATCCCGTTGACGTTCTCCATTGCCGACGGCCTCGGCCTCGGCTTCCTCACCTACGTCTTGATCAAGGTGATGGCGGGACGCCGGGGTGAGTGCTCGCCGACATTGATCGCGGTGGCATTTCTCTTCGCCGTGAAGTTCGCCTGGCTGTAACGACGTTCTCGAAAGATGAAATGAAGGCCGCCGCGGACTAGCGGCTGACAACGGCACTCAAACCAAGTCCGTTTAGAAGGGAGAAACCTGCCAGGCACGCATCGGAAATTCGCGCTAGCCTCTGCGGATTCAATGTTCCAGTGGCCCGGCCCGGCGGGTGCGGCAACGGATCAGCACGGTGATGCAGTGGGCCATTGCCCAAGGCTACCGGATGGACAATCCGGCCGGGGAAGCGCTCGGGGCCGCCCTGCCGAAACAAGGCGGCATCCAACGGCACTTCAAGGCGCTGCCCTACGGGGAGGTGGCCGGGGCGATCCGGACGGTGCGGCAATCCGGGGCAGCCGTGGCGGTCAAGCTCGGCTTCGAGTTTCTCGTTCTGACGGCGTGCCGGTCGGGTGGATGCCCAGGGCGCGGTGGAAGGAAATCGACCTGGAGGCGGCTGTGTGGACGGTTCCGCCGGAACGTATGAAGCACCAGAGAGAGCACCGGGTGCCGTTGTCTACGAGAGCGCGGGAGATTCTGGCCGGGGCGAGGCAAATCGGGAGATCTTCCGATCTGGTGTTTCCGTCTCCAGCCGGTGGCCTCCTGCCGGATCGCGATCTCAGCAGATTGCTGCGGGAATTGGGAATCGCGGCCGTGCCGCATGGGTTCCGCTCGTCGTTCCGGGACTGGGCGGCCGAGGAGACCGACGCGCCGCATGCGGTGATGGAGGCGGCATTGTCGCACATGATCCGCAATCAGGTGGAAGCCGCCTATGCCCGCTCGGACCTGTTCGAGCGCCGCCGCGTCTTGATGGAGCAGTGGGCGGAGTTCCTGGCCGGTAGGAATCGCGAATCGAAGGTCGTGCCGATCCGCTGATGATCTGACCGGTTGACCTACTCCACCTTCGAGGGTCCCTGCCGCTCAAGCTTGGTACCGAAGCCGCGTCCCTTGACGATGGCGTCGCCTCCGAACTTTTCCCGCACGGCGTCCAGCGCCTTCTCAACCTTGCTTTCGGTCGACCCCATGCCGCCGAAGAGCTCGCCCTGGGCAACCTGGCCGGCCTCAACGAGGTCATGAACACCGATGCCGATCAGGCGGAAGGCACGTCCGTCGGTTTCCTGAACGAGCAGGGGTTCGGCGGCCTAGAATAGCTCTTCCGCTGACTGGGTAGCACTTTTCAGGCGGCGGCTGCGGGTTATCATGCGAAAGTCGGCGGTTTTGAGTTTCAGCGTGACGCCTTTGCCGGCGATGCAGGCCTTTTTCATGCGCCGTGCCACCGTCTCGGCGAGCTGCCACAGGATCGGGCGCAGCCCGGCCAACTCGGCGGTGTCTTTGTCGAGGGTGGTTTCCGATGACATACTCTTGGCCTTGCTCTCGGGGTCGACCCGGCGGTCGTCTTCGCCCCGTGCGCACAACGACAACCGCCGCCCGATCTTGCCGTAACGGGCGACAAGTTCGGCCTCGTCGATGCAGGCCAGCTCGCCAATCAGCGTGATCCCGTCCTCGCGGAGCCGCTGGCGCATCGCCTTACCCACGCCCCACAACAGGCTAACCGGCTTATCGGAGAGGAAGGTCCTGGCCTCGGCTCGTCCGATCACAGTGAAACCGCGCGGCTTGTCCCGATCCGAGGCGATCTTGGCGAGAAACTTGTTGTAGCTGAGCCCGATGGAGACCGCGATGGAAAGCTCCTCCTCCACGCGGCGCGCCAGCGCCGCTAGAGTCGTCGCCGGGCTGCCACGGTGCAGAGCCTCCGTGCCGGCGAGGTCCATGAAAGCCTCGTCGATGGAGAGCGGTTCCACCAGAGGGGTCAAGTTCCGCATCATCACCCGGACCTCACGGCCCACCGCAGCATACTTTTTCATGTCCGGCTTGATGACCGTGGCGTCTGGGCAGGCTTTCAAGGCCTTGAACATCGGCATGGCTGAGTGTACGCCCTGGGCACGGGCGATGTAGCAACACGCGGCCACGACGCCTCGGTGGTGCCCGCCGACGACCACCGGAAGGTCCCGCAACTCCGGCCGATCGCGTTTCTCGATGGTGGCGTAGAAAGCGTCGCAGTCAAGATGGGCGATGGTGAGACCATGCAGCTCTTTGTGCCGCACGATGCGTGCCGATCCCCAGGCCGGGCAGGTTTCGGCCTCGGCGGACGGCTGGTTGCCGCAGTCGCGGCACAGGGTTTCCACGGCATGATTATAGGACTCGAGATGCTCCACACGAAGATGTCCGTTCATGGGCCGAGTAGGTAGAACGATCCGGAACCGCCTTGCGGCCGCATCTAAGTTATGTCGACTATTCGTCCAGATAACCGATTGGCATTACGCTGCAACTGGAGTGGTGCCCACCTGGCGGCACAGGTCCGGAGTCTTAGCCCCGGCTCCGGCTTGCTTCAGTGCCCGGATGATCTGCTCTTCGGCAAATAGCTTACTCATCGCCTTGACTGCCTTCCCGCAGGGTCTCAAAGAGGGGGGGGCCGCTACAGTCCACCTCCGAAATGCCCGGATCGGACGCGGCAGGTGCGGCGGCCGGGACGGAACCGCAAGGAAGCGAGCAAGATAAAGAAAAGCCGCCGCACCGAGTTTCAATCACGCGCCCTCGAAGATTGGGCGTATCGACTACGGGCATGGTGCAATATTATAATCCTCCAGCGTTGGGAGAACTGCGGGGCCAAGTCTAAAATGCGCGGCGCTCATGGGGTTTGTGCATGATGGATCAAGAATGGTTCGAAATGAAAGACATTCGTCGTAGCAACCTAGCGGCGAAGTCCTGGATTCCCTTGCGAGCTGCTCGCGCGTTCGAACGTGTCGGCCAGTTTGGATTTGTCGGATTCCGCGAAGACTGGTTCGGTGCCGGGTCGTTGGCAGTGCCTGCGCACAATCGCTCGGATGCACTCACCCTCAGTTGGGAGGCCATCGGTATCGGTCACAATCACGCGGGTTGTGTTGATAATGGGCGGTACGTCCCTGCTGACGTTTACGATGACTTCCAGGGGAGGTTTGCCGGCGTTCATCTGGTCCTGGACCAGTGGCTCGGCGGCGCGGAACGGTCTGAATGGCACCTCCATCAGGATTTCGTCACCACGTTAGGCCTGACGAGCGAGGGCGATAAGTGGGTTAGACCAGAAGAGGACTATATCGAAGTCGCTCGTTTGGTCCGTGCATCCGATGGCTCGGCGGCTCTGTTGGAAGTGCGAGCATCGCACCTCCGGGACTACTTGTGTGCGCGCAACATAGGTTTAGTTGTGAGTTCATACCGGGAACGCTCTGAGATCATCGAGGATGCTTCTCACATCTCATGGGCGGCAGACGACGTTGAGGATAAGGGTGAACATGATCGGTGGGTAGGTCGCAGGATGGCCATTCACGAAGGCGGCAGACCGTACGGCGAATCGGTGTTCGTCATGCACATGTCCCGGACCGACGTGAATCCAGAAGACGACGTCCCAGTCTTGGAATTGCCAACGGACGCGAACGTGCAATCGAGCTCTTGGACGAGGCAGTTCCAAGGAAGGAAGCTTTACCGAATCTTGGGTGAGCTATGGCGCACAGAATGGCTCGAACCGGCATCGCAAAGCCCCATTGTCCGTGGTGACAAGCTGCCGGCGTCGGTATCGTTCATCATCGACCCCGAAGGAAAGCGGGCCACCACTGACAAACTCTTTGAGTCAGGTCGATGGCTTTGGTTCCGGCCTACAGTCGTTCCCGCGCTCATCGATAGACGCGGCGGGTCGCTTAAGTGGTATACGCGAGATACCGGGGCAGTGGCATGTTCGCCAGGTGACGACGTGCATTTCGGTATCAACGAGATCGGTCTTGTGAACACCTATGCGAAGGACGTCGCCCTACTACCGGAGTGGCAGCAACGAGTGTGGGCCGCCCATAACGCTAACCCCGAAGGAAAGCTGTCGGAAGAGTTGAAGGCCTCGCAAGTTGATGCAAGCCCGGCGGCGACACACGCGCCAGAGGCGTTGCTGACAGAAGCACTCAGTCGGCTCCAAACGCTTGCTCAGGCGAAATTGAAGATCAAGTTTCTTCGACAACATAACTACGTCGCCGAGTTGATACCCCACATCCATCGATTCCACGCCACTGACAGGAAAGGCCTGTTCGCACTCGCGAAGGATCTTGCACGCATAACTGCAGACGACATTGACAAAACGCAACTGCAAAAGATTGCAGCTCCTCCGAAAGGTGAATCTTGGGGCTCGCTGAAGTCACTTGAGAAGGTGCTCGCAACCAGGATCGATCCAGCCGATGCGCGGGAGAAGTTGGGGCCGCTGGTGGGTGTGTACGAGCTTCGATTGGCGGATGCGCACCTTCCGTCCGATGATGTCGACGCCGCGATGCGTTTGATTGGGGTGGACGACTCGTCACCGTTCGTTATGCAAGGGTATCAATTGATTCACGCTGCGGTCGCCGCTATCTGCCAGATCGGGGCGGTGATTGAAGCTAAGGGGTGATGGCCTGCGAGACACCTCGGGCCTCGGCGGAGCGGTTGGCCAGCGGGCAATGACGGCATCGCGCGCAGCGCCGAGCAGTGGTTCAAGCGGCACAACCCCAAGGCCCCGGCGCAGGGCGGGGCGCGTAAGAGCCGGGCGGCCAAGGAGGGGGACCGGCCGGACCGCGTGGAGGGGAGAATTGAGAGTCTTATCCAAGGCAGAATGCGCAGCCGGTGGCATGACCCGACCGGTAGTTTTCACAGCGCCGCCCCGCATGAGTGTTAAAACATGAACCGTCTCTGGGAGTTTCAGAGGGTCGAATGACGACAACAGAGCACACGATCAACGACGCGCTGGCTGCCGTTCTGCGGACTACTCGGCGCGCATGGTCGCAACTGGGTATTGTCAACTCTGAGAACACCGGCATCTTGAGACGGGAAAGCGCTAGGTGCCTTCGAGACGGCATAGTTCCCGGATCAACTTATCAAACATGGCCGCATCCTTTTCAGCGCCGGAATCTTGGTATCCACGATTCAACCAGTGCCTCGTCCTCCTTGATTTCTTCTAGTTGCTCTTCGATATCGAGGGCTGTAAGCGCCGTTAGTGTCTTTCCGTAGTTGCCCAGCCCGATCACCTGTTCGGTCACGGACAGGCTGCGATCTCCGCCGAACCAGTCCTGCAGGTCAGAGGTCTCCTCGGTACGTTCTGCCTGGCGGACACGTTCAGGATTCTGGTTGAAGGCAAAAGTGGCAGTGTTCCTGGTGAGCCCTTCTCCCTTTCGGATCCAGTTGAGGCCTTTGATTTCCTTGAGGGCGTCCGACATGAAGCAGTAGTTGATGTGGCTGCCGGTGCTGAGGACGATAGCCACGGGGTCGCGGGAGCATCTCGTGTAGCGGATTCCCGTTGCAGTTAGGGAAGTGCGGCACTTCTCTGCGAGTTTCTCGATAGCCGGGAGTCCGTCCCCGGCCACGCGCATGGCGTTCGTGAACAGCGAACGCGGCATCAGCAGCGTGGCTGCGAAATGATCGGCTTCCATCTCGTAACGATCACCCGAGGCAAAGCCAGCGTGAGATTCATGAACGTCGCGATCGGAGAGAACGGCGTCGATGTGACCGAGCAGAAAGTAGTGCCCCAGCTCATGGGCAACGCTGAAATTCTGGAATCCGATGCTGTCGATATGGGTTGCATAAGCGATTCCGAAGGTGTCACCGACACGCAGAAGCATGCCGGAGACGCCTTGGGCACTGGCGGGTTTGGCCATGACCTCGATTCCGAGATCGCACGCGAGCGCAATGGGATCTACAGGAAGAGTGAGGATGTCGCGATCCTTGACGACTTTTTCCGCGGCAAGCGTGGCTGGCCAGTAAGGGTCGGGTTTGTTCATCCGTCCCCTTTCTTCGTTCTGTTTTTTGCCTTGTCAGCTAGCAGCTTTATGAAGTCTTCCGCGATGTCGCGGTCGTCGGTGGTCAGGCGATTAAAGTGGCGGTGCAGTTTGTCAGCACCCGCCAATGCCTGGGCGTCGGTGACACGACCAAGCAGATAGTCGGTGGTCACGTCGAGGGCATCCGCTAGCCGTCGGAGGTTGTCGAATGACGGCTTGCGAGTCCCGGTTTCGAAGTGGGAAATGGCGGACGCTTGAAAACGGGCGCGTTTCGCTAAATCTCCCTGGCTCAGACCGCGTTTCTCGCGGGCCGTGCGGAGACGCTCTGGGAAGACATCGGACGGTCGCGTTGACTTTGGCATATCTGGTTAGTATACTAGTTGATGACGAATACGTAATTATCCGGCTGCTTTCTCGCCGCTTATTTTACGACTTCGTCCTATCTTACACGACGGGAAAGCGGAAGACTAAAGATTCGAATGACTGTTAGAACTTACGTTCTCAATTTCAATGGGTGCTGGCAGCCTCCAAATGTCAGTGGTACGCCGCCAGCTCGGGGGTCTACCCGTAAGACTGAGATCGCCAGATTCAAGGCAAAGCTGGGCGGATACCTGAAGGGGCTATATTTGTGAGCGAGCCTTTCTACATCCTTTCCATTGATGGCGGAGGGTTCCGTGGGCTCTTCGCGGCCCATCTGCTCAAGAAGATGGAAGAGACGTGGCAAATCGATTGGCGGGATCGCTTTGGCCTGCTGGCTGGAACCAGTACAGGCGCGATTCTGACGGCCGGACTGGCCTCTGGAGTTTCCGCAGCGGATCTGAGCGAATTTTACAAGACTCACGGCAAGACGATATTTAGGCCGCGGATCTGGGCTCGTTTCGACATCCTTAAGTTATGCACGAGCAGATATTCGAGCAGAACGCTCAAGGATTTACTGGATGACGTGTTCCGCGAGAAGACTCTGGGCGACATTGACGTACCACTCATCTTGCCTTCGGTCAATATCGGTAACGGTTGCGTGCATGTCCTCAAATCAAAATATCACGGGGAATTCGTCAGGGACCACAACGTGCGCGTATCGGACGCCGTCCTGGCATCGTGCTCAGCACCAACCTACTTCGACCCACATGTGGTCAACGATATCTACCAGCTAGTCGACGGAGGCATCTGGGCTAACAATCCATCCCTCGTGGCAGCCATCGATGCCCATTTTCGATTGGGCATCCCGCTTGAAGACATCCGCGTCCTTGCCATTGGCACGGGGAAAAGCACGACGTTCTACTCTCGAAGCAAAGGCAAGTGGAAAGACCGGCTGGTTTGGAACTGGCAGGGATGGGGATTTGCGACCCGCTGGAGGGGCAGCAAATTCATTGATCTGATCCTTAATCTCCAGTCTGACAACGCCCACAACATGCTCTGCCTGCTGTTGGGCGAGAGTCCGCTCGAACCGAAACGGGTTTTGCGACTGACGTTCGAGTCGGACCAGTCGCTGCCCATGGATTCGACAGAAAAGCGACACGACTGGATCGCCAAAGCGGATCACATTTTCACACACTACGCAACGAGGATCGCAGCGTTTCTATCGATTGGAAGGAGTTCAAATTGAACGAACACATTAACCGTAAACGTCTGAACCAAATTCTCAGGGATCTTGCCGACGAACTCGATGTTCCGCCATCCAAGTATCGCGAAGCCACGAAGCACCACGAGGCTGTCGGCGTATGGCTAGGTGCGGACGACTCGGAATTGGCCCGCTACCAACCGTCCATATCCCCCCAGGGTTCATTCGCACTTGGTACCGCAGTAAAGCCTCTCGGCGACGAAGAGTATGACGTGGACACAGTCTGTCTGCTGCAACTCACACCTGACAAAGTCACGCAAAAGCAAGTGAAGGATTTGGTAGGCAACCGTCTCAAGCATCCGCAAAGCCGATACAAGGACATGATCGAGCCAAGGGACGGCGGACGCCGTTGCTGGACGATCCGGTACGCCGACGCGTCAAAGTTCCATCTGGATGTGCTCCCGGCGATCCCGGATGACCACAGTTGGCTTGTTGCGTTCGGTGTACCTAAGGAGTGGGCGGAGACCGCCATCCGCCTGACTGACCGCAAGACCTGGAGCGACCCCTACTCAGAGTGGCCGCGAAGCAATCCTAAGGGATACATCGCCTGGTTCAAGGACTGCATGCGTGTGAGCCTCAAGAAGGCCAAGCAATTACACGCGATGGAAATACGAGCGGAAGTAGAGGAAATTGAAGACTTCGACGTTCGCACCCCACTCCAGCGTCTGATCCAAATCCTCAAACGCCACCGGGACGTGCGCTTCAACGACGATGAAGATAAGCCCATCTCGATCATCATAACCACGCTCGCAGCGCAGGCTTATAACAACGAAGATGACCTCGCGGAAGCCGTGCTGGATGTAATACCACGCATGCGCAATTACATCGAGAAACGCAACGGGGCCTGGTGGGTGCCGAATCCCGTGAACCCAAAGGAGAACTTCGCCGACAAATGGACCGAAAAAACGCGCAAGGCAAAGCTGTTCTTCGAATGGATCGCTGTGCTTGAGCGGGAGTACAAAGAACTCCTCACAGACCAAGAATTCGCGAAGATCGGAGACTACTTGCGCAATGCCTTTGGCAGACGTGATGCTGATGCTGTGATGGCAAAGTACCCAAACCAGAAACATCTCCAAGGAAGTGTGCCTGCAGTTACGCTGGTGGTGCTCTCGACGCGTAAATCCGAGCAACCAACAACTCCGAAGATTGAGCTGCCATCGCGCCCAAGCAAACCATGGAGACCCTGAACCAGCGTGGATGAAGGAGTCGAACATCTCGTGATCGACCAAGTAACCGAGGCGCAGGCCCGGCACCCCAACCTGGAGCTCCTTCGTTACCCATCGGGCACACTCCGGATACGAGGTCGTGTTGGCTTTTCGATGGAGTACGAATCCCATACGATTGAGGATCATTACCTCTTGGATTTGCAGATACAGGACGACTATCCCGTGTCACCCCCTTTCGTTTTCGAGACGGAAGGAAAGATCCCAAAGGATTTTGGGCATTTCATGAAGGCTGGCAACTTCTGCCTTGGAGCTCCGGTCAAGGTTCGCCGACAGTTCGCCGAACACAAGAACCTCCTCCGCTTCATCGACGACCAAGTCATTCCCTACCTCTTTGCCTATAGCTACAAGAGAGATTACGGCAAAATGCCATTCGGTGAGCTTTTGCACGGGGAAGCAGGTTTGCTCCAGTACTACATGGGATTCTTTGAGGTCCCTCTAATCGAGGCGATGAAGCTGCTGAAGTGCTTGGCGGATGACATTGCCCCACCCTTCATGGCGTGCCCGTGTGGAGGAAGACGAAAACTAAGAGACTGCCACGCTCCGAAACTTACAGAACTTCGCCCCCATCTGCCGCCTAAGCAGTTTGAGATAGAGTTGCGGGAGATGATCAAACTCGTTCGGGCATGGAAAATCCGATTTCCTGAAAGCAAGGTCATGCCCAAGCGGATGTGGAAGCAGAGAGAGCGCCAGTGGCGAAAGAAACACAAGCGTAAGCTGTGATTTGTACCAGGAGTGTAGCACCCTTAATGGACATCCCGTGATCCTGCTGAACTATAGGTTCTCAAATTACCATCCAACAGAAGACATATCCTTCGATTAACATGTTTCCAACAAGCAAATAGCCGTTATCACCTACCCAGTCGTGAGTTGGGTCGGCCGGGGATAATTGTACCCAGCAGAAGTGAGATAATCTCATGGAGGAGAGCATTGGGAGATGCCGATACAGAGGTACAAATTGGACCAGGGGATTCACAGGCAAATGGTACGTAGTATTGAGGTTGTAAAAGATCATGATGCGCTGCAGCCTGAGCAACGCTTCTGCGCCGCGGCTTCCCTTCTCAACTTGTTGTCGGCACCGCAGCTGTCGAAATTCCGCTACGAGGTTCGCATTCGATATAAGGATGGAAATCCTCGCCTACTTTGCGCCAAATGCAGCAAGCCGGTCTATGTCTCCCTGTCTGGAGCCGGTAACCCGGATCAGCGTGACGGGCGGAATGCCTTCTTTGCCCACCACGCCGGCACGGCGGACGAGTGCGAATGGGGCACTAGAGGTGAGAATCCCCAAGACATTGACCGCCTGAAATACGGCGGCGCCCACGAGGGCGTTCAGCATCAACGGCTCAAGACAATGCTGGCTTCCATGCTGGAGGTGGACGCAGCCTTCAGTAGCATCATGGTTGAACAGGTCATCAGCCGTCCGCCGCACTGGCGAAAGCCGGACGTGATGGCGTCCTTTCTCGATGGTCTAATTGCCTTCGATCTTCAACTGGCAACAACACAGCTCCCGGCGATTGTAGGCCGCGAGGCATTCTATGAAACGAACGATCTCCGATATATGTGGGTGACGAGCACGGACGACCCAGCCCGCTTGGCGCTGCAGGCATTCCAGGACATCTACTGGAACAACGCCGCACAGATTTTCATGGTCGATGCGCATGCCGAAGCCACCACTCTACTATTGCGTGAGTTGCACCTATGGGTAATGTCGGTCGCCCCGAGACTCGATAATAATGGGCTTCGGTCTGTGTGGGAGCGGCGACTGGTGGCCAGAAGCGCGATCGATTGGGGTACCGTATCACGGCGCCCGCGTTTTTCAAGCGCGAATTTCGACGTTGCCTTTCACAATCTCGTGACCAAACGGTTCGCAAACCCGAAACAGCGGCTGATCAAAGCGATTGGTCAGAAGGAGCATGTCGGAGAGGCAGAATGTGCGTGGGATGAAATCGCGGGCGCTGTAGGCGCACCACGGTGGGCCGAAAGCGACACAGACATAATCTTCAAGGCGATTGGCGTGCTGGCCTCTGCAGCCGCCGGCAAAAAGATGGATGCTTCCAGATACGCACCCAAGGCGATGAGGGCAATGTTTAACCAGTTTCTGGAGACATATTCCTGCCGTGGTTGGACAGCCACGCTTCAGCAAGTCGCGACCGCGCACGGCAACGCAGAGCTACTCTCGGCAGCTTCGACACAGGCGAAGATCGCGCGCAACTTGAACGGAGACCATCCCGACCTTCAACGTCGGTATGCTGCCATGCTGGATATCATTTTCCCGAAAACCGTCCTATCCCGTCTTGGCGGTCCGCCGAGCGAGATTGTCGATGTATAAAATCTCTGTCGGCCAGCGGCATTGTCACAGTAATGTGGTTTGGCCACAAAGGACCTCATGGATTCCCTTTCAGGCGTCCGCACTCGCACTTTCCCATACATGGAATGCATCTTTCCTAAATCGTTGAAACGGGAGTCTGTTGCCTAACTGACGATGGAGGTAAAAGGGCGAGGATGTCGTAGGTAATTTCGACATCTTCCGATTTCCCGGCCAGGTCACGTCCCAATCCGCTTATGTCGCGTTCGCGAGGTCGTACTCGCGCACAAGCACGTCGGCTGGAAGGTTCCATTCGATCGATAGGGCCCGGATCATTGGCAGAGTAAGCGGGCGGTGACGGTTGAGCACTTCCGAAGCGCGTGGCTGGGAGCCAATCAGCGCTGCAAAGTCTTTCTGGTGCAGGCCACGGGCCTCCATGACGTGCTCAATTACCGAGATCGGATCCGGCGCCTCTATCGGCCAGCGCTCGGCTTCGTAAGCCTCTACCAGGGTAACAAGGACCCTGAGCTCGTCGCTTTCTGGCGTGTCTGGCACGGCGCCCATCAGGCCGTCGATTACGGCCAATACCCTGTTATAGTCGGCTTCGCTCTTGATCGGTTTGATATTCATGTCGAACCCCTAGACTCTAGACGCATCGACCGCATCGTACTCGGCATGTGTTCCCACAAAACGCACGAACCCGATTCGATGCCTGTAGTCAAAGCGGACGATTAGCCGGTACCTGTTCCCACCGATGTTGAATACAATCCGGTCGTTGCCGACGATGCTCGCGTTTCCGTAGGTACTGTCAAGTTGAGCAGAATCTGCCCGTTTTGCGGAAGGATTCTGCTGGATCAGAGACTGAGAATCAATGACTTAGCGGTGGCGGCGGGCGGCGAGAATGCCGCCAAACTGCTTAACTTGACAGTACCCACGGCAACGCGAGCGACAAATGCGCCGGTTCAAATCTCCCGGGCAGGCACAACGATTCTTGTCCGTGCATGGACTCCTCCACAACCTCTTCCGCGTTGGCCGTCACCTGGTGCGAGCGGTGCATCATCGGGAGCTACGAGGACGCTCTTTTCTCATTTGGGATGCAGTCACGATCGCCGCCTGACTCGAACTGAGATCACGATCCCGAGTACCGGCTCGCTCGACGAACGCTAACTTGACAGTACCTCTCTGCTTGCCTGAATTCTTCGTCACGGCAAATCGACAACTACATCTCCGTAAACAGCAACCACTCGCCGCTTAAGAATTCGTTCCCAAAAGCTCTTACTTTGACGACTCTGGAATCTGCCACGTCACCTTTCCTTGCTTGTCATAAATCGTCACAATCAATTCTGCTTCCGAAGCCGAATCCGGCAGGATTGCCTGTCTCTTCTCATCGACGAGCGGAAATGTAACCCAGAACACATCGTATGCATAATCCCGCTGAACCGTGCCCGCAAGAGCTTTCACGGAACGTAAAGTTGGAATTACCGTCCCCTTTGCTTCGATGGAGGAACCCTTGCCTCTTAAGATAGCTAGCCAAGACAGATAGCTTGTGTTGTCGGCAGGAAAGCCCGTCTGGCCTACTAGCGTCACGTTCGTTAACGCGACTAGGAACACGACGCATGCAAAATGGAGGCGCATTATTCCATAACCTCCTTGAGTAAAATTGACACAACTTCCCTTCCGCCAAACCTTGTCTTTGAGACAGTCACTCCTAGGAACTTGAAACCGGCTTCTCCGACTTCTTGGAGTTCCCTTTGCATGGTTGAAGTTCGGTTGGTTGCCAGCAGCTTGTATTCATATCTCGCCTTTGATCTGTTTTCCCGATCCAATTCCAGGATCACAACTACCTCGTCGCCTCCGAACATGGAACCAAATACTGTTTGGTCCTTGTAGAGAAATCCTTCATTGCCGCCTTCTTGGAGTTCTTTCTGCATAGTTGAGGTTCGGCTGGCGGCGAGCAGTTTGTACGCGTACCGTCCTTTCTTGGTCGATGTCTTACTCTTGGACATGACAACAACAACTTCCGAGCCACCGAATCCGGTTTTTCCACCCATGACTTTCTCTATCCTGTATCCAGCATCTGCGGCTTCGTTGAGTTCCTTTTCCATAGTGGAAGTCTTTTTAGTGGCCAAAACGCGGTAATCATAAGCATCGTCAGCGGCAAGGAAGCTAGCGGAGAGCAATACAAAGGTCATCAATCTGATGATCATGTAAGTTCGTCCTGTGTGTGGGGGTTTTGGAAACGCAACCTAGCGCAACGTTACCATAAAGCAAGCAACTCTGGAAGTGGGTAGTGGGCTATAGAGCCTGTGTGGAAACTCGGTTTAGCTGGCTGGAAATCAAAAGGGATCATGATCCGCTCCAGAATTCTGGTGTTTCGATCTTCGCCGAGTCGCCAGTCCGGGAGTCTGCTGAACTAGCCTTCCTGATCTAGCTTCGGTTTGTTGCGCTACAGGCGGGTGAGGTTGAAGGCCGTTGCGGCCAGCGCGAACTCCACCGCGACCTTCCCCAGGCCCCGCCGCCGGAACTGCCGCATTCCACACTGTTGTTTCAAAACCCCGATCACTGGTTCCACGATCGCCTTGCGTCGCTGATAAACCGCCCGGCCGGCCGGGTCGCGCGGGAGGTGCGTGAGCGCGCGGTTCGGATGGTCGAGGAGCATCGCGCCACCCACGCGTCGGAGTGGGGCGTGTTGCAGTCGGTGGCGCCGAAGCTTGGCTGCACGGCCGAGACGCTACGGAAGTGGGTACGCCAGGCACAGCGTGACGCCGGCTATCGCCCAGGGTTGACGACGAGCGAGCGAGAGCGCCTCAAGGAACTGGAGCGCGAGGTTCGCGAGCTGAAGCGGGCGAACGAGATACTGCGGAAGGCGGCCGCGTATTTTGCCCAGGCGGAGCTCGACCGCCGCGGGAAGTGATGGTTCGCTTCATTCACGACCATCGGGATCAGTACGGGGTCGAGCCGATCTGCACCGTGCTGCCGATCGCCCCCTCGACGTATCACCGCCATCGGGCGGCGCAGGTCGATCCGACGCGTCGCTCGGCCCGGGCACAACGCGATGATGCGCTGCGCCCGGAGATTCAGCGGGTGTATGACGAGCATCATCAGGTGTACGGGCCGCGCAAGGTCTGGAAACAGCTGCGTCGCGAAGGGGTCTGCGTGGCACGATGCACGGTGGGGCGGCTGATGCGGGCGATGGGCCTGGAAGGCGCGGTGCGTGGGTGCGCGTGGATCACGACCACGCACGCGGGCAATGGCAGCCGGCCTGCAGATCTCGTCGATCGCCAGTTCGTGGCGACCCGTCCGAATCAGTTCTGGGTCTCAGACTTCACCTACGTGGCGACCTGGGGTGGGTTCACCTACGTGGCGTTCGTGATCGACGTCTTCGCGCGGCGCATCGTGGGCTGGCGGGTGTCGGCCTCGATGCGCACGGACTTCGTGCTCGACGCCTTGGAGCAGGCCATCTACGCGCGCCGCGGCGACGCGCTGACCGGCCTCGTGCATCACAGCGATCGCGGCACGCAGTATCTTTCGATGCGGTACACGGATCGTCTCGCGGCCGCCGGCATTGCGCCATCGGTCGGGAGCCAAGGCGATGCGTTCGATAACGCCCTCGCCGAGTCGGTGATCGGACTCTACAAGACGGAGGTGATCCGACGACGAGGGCCGTGGCGCACGCTCGAGGCCGTGGAATTCGCCACGCTGGAGTGGGTGGATTGGTTCAACACGCGGCGGTTGCTGGGACCGATTGGAGACGTGCCGCCGGCGGAGTTTGAAGCGCAGTACTATGAGCAGGCCAAGGTGGCCAGATTCAATGAATCCAGTCTCCGAGAAACCCGGTACGATTCATTGCTTCGTCTTGCAAACAGGCTCGAAGTTATCGCGCTTCGCCTATCTGCAACGCCTCGCGTTCGGCGGCAAGCCCGCCCACAAGGCGACGCCGGGCGAGATGAAGTCGAACGCGCACCTCCCCTCCCCGCTGCGGGCCGAGCGCATGCGCCGCCTCATCGCCGCCGCTCATGAGAGGCTCCAGGGCGTCCACGTCGAGTGTCTCGATTGGGAGATCTTTCTAGCCCGCTACGACCCGGCCCTGGACCCTGTTCTACATCGACCCGCCCTACTGGGGCCACGAGAACGACTACGGGAAGGGAATCTTTGACCGCGGCGACTTCCCCCGCATGGCGGAGATCCTGCGCGGCATCCAGGGCCGCTTCATCCTCAGCCTCAACGACCGGCCCGAGGTCCGCGAGTTGTTCGGGAAGTTCCGGATCGAGACCGTGAACACGCGCTACTCCGCCAACGCCCGCGCCACTCGGCGGGTCGACGAGCTGCTGATTGGGAACGCCCGTTAATACATTCCCCCGCCAAAACCTCGACCTAGGGGGCTCCTTTACGGCCGCGCTCGATCCGACTGGGGAGCACGAACAGGAACTCGCCTAGCGCCTTGGTGAAGTCGATGCACTTCCGTGCTTCCGACTCCGTAGGAAGCGAAGCGGTTTCGTCTGCGTGCCGCTGGTCGTTCGCGTCCAGTCGGACCTCGTGGGCCCAAGAGGCCATTTCCGAGGTGATTAGATGGGCGGCGGCGGCAGCGTCGATTCGCGTGTAGAGGCTGCCCTCCTTGTAGTTTTTCTCCTTGAGCATCGCGTCGACGGAACTGGCGCAGAGCATGACTGCGCCGGCCGGTGCGTGAAGACTTTCGATTGCTTGGTTTAGAAAATCACGAGCTCGATCAGGAATTGCTTCGTCGGCAGTTTGCAAGTGCGGGTAGTACTCAATAATGCTTGGATTGTTCGGCCATGATGCCGCCGTAACGACGCCTCCACAACTTGAGCAGTGGTAGCACATCCACCGGCGAGTGTTGCCTCCCGAATGTGTGGTGGTTTCGAAGGCAGCCATCGTAGCTAGCCGGGGACGGCTGACCTGGCAGTGAGGACAGCGGTCTAGCATTAGCTCGTTCAGGAGTTGCATGGCTGTTCTATCTCCGTAATGCCGGGCGAGCAGAACTTCCCCCGCCGCCCGCGTACTCCCCGCGCCTCGGCCCTTTCGAGCGTGACCTCTTACTCACAGACCACCCCGTCGCCGTCGGCGTCCCGCATGTAGCGATAGGCCGGATGCTTACGCGGCACCTAAATCACCTGCCGGCTCCCCATTCGCCGCTCTACCGGCAGCGCCAGACATTCCCGATAAGAGCACTGCCGCCGATCAACGCACGTTGCTGATCAGCAACTCGTTGACGAGCCGGGGTGGCGCGGGCGTTGGCGCAGTAGCGCGTGCTCACGACCTCTACGCCGAGGCGCGGCGTCACGGCATCGCTCCGTTATACGAAGCCACGTCGGTCGGCATCGTGCGTCCCCGCCTCAGATGCCTTCTCTAAACTCCACTATTTCGTTGACAAGGTGCTTATCGTGGTCGTAGCTCCTTTGCGTGCTCACGGTCCTGATGGATAGTCCTCGCTCAGCGTACCTCTTCTCGACGAAAGCTATCCAGGAGTTCATGAGCATTGGCGAATGCACGTCTCCAGGCTTCGGTGCTTCCTTCAGCAACTCGTCCACAGGTAGGCGCTCGATTCCGGTCACAGAGATCGTTTGCACACGGTACAACGGGCCGAACTCGACTTTGAAGAACTTCCCTGCTTCAGTACTGACCTTCTCCGCTTTGGCACCCAAATAGCCGAGCTGACCCAGAGCAACCTGAATGAGGTAGCACTCCTCTTGTTCTCCGATTCGCTGGAGCAACTCACGCGGCTGGTCAGGAACGGCCCTTGCCGGGAAGAGCAGCAGCGCTAATCCCATCAACATGATTCCTCGCCACGCTAATCGACAGTTGTTCATGTCTCCCTCCTAGCAATAAGTGTGAGTACTGACCTGGAATTAGTGTTTTGGCCCTCCGGCACTCGTGAGTATACAACCATTGGCCTTCAACTGAGCCTTTCCAGCACAGTTCTTCACTCTGGGGGCTCCGAGCGGTCCTCGCCGGGTCCTGAAAGCCCGTCGTCTCGGCTTCTAGAACCAGTTTTGCAGACACCTCTCCATTCCGGAGGGGTATCGGAATGGTTTTCCTGGTTGCCACTGCCTGAGCTATCCCGACGTAAGCGGCGGCACTACCACATAGCAGCGCAATATTCGCTAATGGGCTATAATTCCTTTCCATTTAGAAAGCGATCGCTGGAATAACCGCCCAATGCCGACACTTGATTGGATAGGAAAGAAGGCAGTCCTAAACCACCATCGACAGGTGCCCTACCACCTGCTGCGCTGCGACGCGAGCCTTTCGGTAGGCGACCCCGACAGCGGAAATCTGCTCGTCCAGGGTGACAATCTGGTGGCGCTCAAGGCCCTGCTGCCTTACTACGCAGGCAAGGTCAAGTGCATCTACATCGACCCGCCGTACAATACTGGAGATGAGAACTGGGCTTATAACGACGCGGTGAACAGCCCGGAGATTCAGCGCTGGCTGGGCAGGGTTGTTGGAAAAGAAACCGAAGATCTCTCACGACACGACAAGTGGCTGTGCATGATGTATCCGCGACTTTCTTTACTCAGGCAACTCTTGCGTAGAGACGGGGTCATTTTTGTCAGCATTGATGAGAATGAAGGAGGGCATCTACGCCTCCTTATGGATGAGGTGTTTGGGCCACGAAACGCGCTCGGGACGCTCGTCTGGAAGCGCCGAAGCTCCTCAGCTATGCGCGGCACACCTCTCTCCATTGATCACGAGTATGTGCTGGTTTACGGATACGACAGCAATTCCTCTACCCTCTATGGCTTGGCAAAGGGCATTGAGGACTACCCTCATGAGGATAACCGCGGCCGTTATGCTAGCACTGACTTAACAGTCGGCATGGGTAAAGGCGCCCGCCCCGGCCAGTTCTATCCGATCACCAATCCTCGGACGGGTAAGATTTATCCGCCGAACCCGGAGAGGGTCTGGAGATTCTGGCCTGAAACCATGGCCAAGATTATTCAAGCAGAGCTAATCATCTGGCCTGATGAAGTAGGCGGGCGTATGGAGCGACCTCGTTTCAAAACGTACTTTGATCCCCAGACTTTAAAGCCTAGACCCATCTCAAGTTGGATCGAAGCAGCGAACACGAATGATCACGAGATTGAGGAAGACGAAAGCGAGTACGATTCGACCATCCTAACGACTGGCATGACGCAGGAAGGTGGGCGACTATTACATCGGATTCTAGGCAGCAAAGCGTTCCCTTATCCCAAGCCTTTATCGCTAGTCCGATCACTGATTAGATCGGCCACACGGGGGAACGATTTAGTGCTCGATTCATTCGCTGGGAGCGGAACTACGGGGCACGCAGTCCTAGATCTCAACTCTGAGGATCGTAGCCACCGCCGTTTCATTCTAGTGGAATTGGATGCAGACATTTGCTGTCAAATTACGACCGAGCGTTTGCGACGGGCCATTGAAGGCTACATTGTTGATGTTCCCAAAAAGGGACGGGCTGAAATTGACGGTCTTGGAGGCGCCTTTCGCTATTGCACCCTTGCCGAACCTCTATTCGATGAGGGCGGAAACATCGGCGGGAGAGTCAGCTTTCCCGATTTGGCCTCGCACGTTTTCTTCACGGAAACCGGCGCTCCAATTCTAAAGCGGGCTAACGGCAGGAATGCTTTGCTGGGCGTACATTGCGGCAAGGCCGTCTATCTGCTCTTTAACGGTGTTCTTGGTGACAAGCGTCCCAATGGAGGAAATGTTTTGACCCGCGAAGTGCTTCGGGCGTTGCCCACACACGAGGGGCCGAGAGTGATCTACGGAGAAGGTTGTCGGATGGGATCGACACGATTGAAACGTGAAGGAATCGTGTTCAAGCAGATTCCCTATGGGATCAAGGTGAGCTAGAGATGCTTCCACTCCGACAGTATCAGGAGCGCAGCCTAGACGCCCTGGAGGGATTTTTCAGACTGGCCACGCAGCATGGCGCGCAGAAGGCGTTTATTCTGCAAACGAATCGCCCCTATCTTGCGGTGAAGCAACTTCCAGGGCTGCCCTACGTCTGTCTGCGTATTCCAACGGGCGGCGGCAAAACACTCATGGCCTGCCACGCGGTGGGAATTGCAGCGAAAACGTTCCTACAAATTGATCGGGCAGTGTGCCTTTGGTTAGTGCCCTCAAACACGATCCGGGAGCAGACTCTTGCAGCTTTGCGGGACCGGGAACACCCGTACCGGCAAGCGCTCGATTCCCGATTTGCGGGGCAAGTCCAGGCCATGGATTTGATGGAAGCCCTTTATGTCCAGCGCAGCACGCTGGAGGGGGAAACCGTCGTCATCGTCTCGACTCTTGCTGCGTTGAGAGTTGAGGATACGGACGGACGCAAGGTGTATGAACCATGCGGGGCGCTGAGCCATCATTTTTCTGGCCTCGACGCCAGCCTGGAAGCCATGCTGGAGCGGCGGGAGGATGGAATGATTCCACACTCCCTCGCAAATGTTCTGCGGCTCTGGCGGCCCCTGGTCATCATGGACGAAGCACACAACGCTCGCACGCCCCTGTCGTTCGATACCCTGGCACGCTTCAGGCCGTCGTGCATTATTGAATTCACGGCAACCCCGGAAACCATCCACAATCCCGAACGGGAATCATTCGCCAGCAACGTTTTGCATCACGTCTCTGCGGCAGAGCTCAAAGCCGAGGATATGGTGAAACTTCCCATCAAGCTGCGAACCTGTGGTGACTGGAAAGAGGTGGTGGCCGAGGCAGTGGAAATGCAGCGCGCGCTGGAGCGCTGTGCCAATGAGGAAGAAAAGCAGACCGGAGAATATCTCCGCCCGATCGTGCTTCTGCAAGCACAGCCCAAGAGTCAAGAGCGACTGACCCTTAACGTGGAAGTGGTTACAAAAACGCTGATCGAAGATTTCAAGATACCGGAAGAGCAAGTTGCAGTGGCTACTGGTCAGACCCGGGGGATTGCCGACGTGAATCTGTTGGAGCGATCCTGCCCCTTGCGCTTCATCATCACCGTGCAGGCTCTCAAGGAAGGGTGGGATTGCCCGTTTGCCTACGTCCTGTGTTCGGTAGCTGAGATCAGCTCCTCGCGGGCTGTCGAGCAGATTCTGGGACGGGTGTTGCGCCTTCCCCAGGCCCGGCGAAAACAGAAGTCCGAGTTGAATTGTGCTTACGCCTTTGCAGCCTCGCCAAGATTCTTTGACGCTGCTACCGCTCTCAAGGATGCGCTTGTCGAAAACGGCTTCCAACGGCTTGAAGCCAATCAGTTGATCACCGCGCAGGAACAGGCCCATTTATTCGACGAATCGGCGCTCTTTGCCCATGCTTCGGAACCCGTTTCGCAGAGACCAGACCTGACTACCTTAGACGAAGCAATCCGGCAGCGGGTCACTTATGAAGACGGCACCTGTGAATTGACAGTCACAGGAGTGTTGCCTCACGGAGAAATGGAAACCCTCAAAGAGTGTTTCATCGCTCCAGAAGACAGAGCAGCGGTTGAGAGAATTTATCACGTGCTTCAGGGACACGCTGTTGGCTCAGCGCCTTCAGGGGAAAAGCGGCCGCCTTTTCGAGTGCCGCAGCTGGGCATCCGTGTCGATGGCCACCTCGAACTCTTTGAGGAGAGTTGCTTCAAAGACATCGAGTGGCGACTGGCAGATTGCGACGCTGCGTTATCTGATGTCGAGTTTCCCACCCAAGAGGCTGCAGGCGAGGCTGGCGAGGTTGATGTGAGCGAAGCCGGACGGGTAGAGATTCGCTTCATCGATCAGTTGCACGAGCAATTGACTCTACTGAATGCCGAGCCGGGTTGGGACGTCGCCTCCCTGGTGAACTGGCTCGATCGCGCGATTCCGCATCCGGATATCACGCAGGCGCAGGCGGCGGTGTTTATCCATAACTTGGTGATGGGCTTGATGGTGGGCCGTGGATTGACCGTTGAGCAGCTTGCCCGGCAGAAATTTCGGCTCCGCGATGCTATTGAGGCGACAATCGCCAAGCACCGGGACGTACAGGCGAAGAGCGTTTACAACGGTTTCCTGTTTGGGGCTGGCAAAGACAGCATCGAGGTGACACCCGATCTGTGTTTCGAGTTCGAGGAGGGCCGGTATTCACCGAACTCGTATTACCAGGGTAATTTTAACTTCCGCCGCCATTACTTTCGCAACATTGGCGAGTTAAAGGCTGAAGGCGAGGAGTTCGAGTGCGCGGTGTTCATCGACCAATTGCCGCAGATTGCATACTGGATACGCAATTTAGATCGGCGGCACGAATCTTCGTTCTGGCTACAGACATCGACCGACCGATTTTATCCCGACTTTGTAGCGTTGCTGAATGATGGGAGAATCCTGGTTGTGGAGTATAAAGGCGCCGACCGCTGGAGCAATGATGATTCCAAGGAAAAGCGGGCGCTCGGCGAATTGTGGATGTCGCGCAGTGAAGATCGCTGTGTATTCGTGATGCCAAAAGGACCGACCTGGGAAGATATCAGAGCAGCGATTGAACGTCCATCGAATTGGGCGCTGGCGGCTGACGACAGCTTGTTTCACTAAGACAGCCGTAAGGTGTTACTCGCCCTGATCCCCGTAGGGCCGGCTGGAAGACGGCCCTGCGGGTGGTTGCGAAAGTAGAGCATCATCCGGGGGAGTTATTCCGGCGAGTCGGGCGGTGGTACGGTTCTACAACAAGCGCGAGACGGCAGAGCAATGGATCAAAGAAGGCAAACAGGCGGTGAAGAGGACGCGGCGGAGTTGCCATCGGTTCCGAGCGAACAAGGTGCGGCTGTGGCTCACAATCATCGCCTATAACCTGGGCAACCTGTAGCGACGGTTGGTGCTGCCACAGAGAATCGGGAACTAGTCCCTGACAAGTCTCCAGCAGCGGCTGGTGAAAACCGGAGGACGGCTCGTAAAACACGCACGCTACTACTGGCTCCTGCTGGTCGAGGGCCATTTGACCCGACGGCTGTTTGCCAGCATGCTGGGGCGGATCGATGGATGGGCACTCCCGTCGGGATAGCCTGGGCTACGGCACACAAGAAAACGATGCCGCTATTCCCCAGGTATGGAGAGTTGTCTGAAAAAGCTGGGTTTGGATGCTGATTGGACGGTTTTAGGGGACCCCGAAAGGGACGCTCGGAGCCAATGGTCCTCTCGGAGGAAACATTGTACTCGCTGGGACGCAGATGGGTGTATATTTTCAATCGCCGGAAGGCCAAAAAGGAAATTCCGGTTTAGTCATCAATCACCGGAGCGACCATGCGTCTGACGCGCGTAGAAATTGAGGGTTACAGGTCAATCGGCAGGAAAATAGACATTCGCGTAGAACGCGATGTCACCATTCTCATCGGGGCTAATGATCACGGCAAGACCAACATCCTGAGCGCCATCGAGCATCTGAATCCAGATAAGCAGTTTGCGCCCGATACCGACCTGAATTGGGATCGCGTGAACCAGTCAGAGGAGTTCCCCTGTCTCACTTTCCACTTACAGCTAAAAGAATCGGACCGAGCGGCAATTGCCGCGCTGTCGACGCCTCCCGAGCTCGCGTCTTCCGCTCCGCCTGAAGCTCCTGCCGGCACAACGGCAGCTCCCAGCCAGGCACCCGCTGTGCACGTGGCTCCAGCTCCGGAAGGCCCAAACCAGCCAAGCGATGGGGCTGAAGACCAGCCGGCCAGCGAGGCAAACCATCTTCCCCTGCAGGTCCATGAGATCCCAGAAGTACTGATCGTTCAGCGCAAAGGGATAACGGGAGCCACGCAGTACGTGGCAGGAGATGTTCCGCTCTCGCTCCTTGAAGCGTTCGCTAAGGAGAACCTTCCGCGCGTAGAGATCATTCGCCCGCAAGAGAAAATCCCTGATGCCGTCACCGTGGAGGACCTTGCAGAAAAATCCCACGAATTCATGCGCGGCATCCTCTACTACGCGGGTATCGATCCAGACGAAGCCAGTGAGTTGTTCACGCAAGACGACGTCTCGATGAAGCAACTAAAAGGGGCTTCAGTTACTCTCAATGACACCCTCAAGGCGGACTGGATTCAAGGCGCAGACCTTCGGTATGAACTCAGCCACGAATCCGCGGCCAAACAGATCTTGCTTCGGATCGAAGACCCAGCCGTTGGCTCACGGCTTGTGCGAGCCTCACGTCGCAGCAGTGGCTTCACCCACTTCTTCGCGCTGAAGACCGTCCTCTACGCGCGACAGAAGGATTACGTCGCTAACGCGTATATCTTCCTGTTCGACGAACCAGGAATCTACCTGCATCCATCCGGGCAGCACGACCTCCTTCGGGTGCTAGATGCCATCGGTAAGCACAACCAGGTCATCTACAGCACGCACTCCCTCTTCATGCTCAACAGAACGTTCCCGGCCAGACACCGTCTAATCGTCAAGAACGGCGAAGGCACCCGAATCGACGGCAAGCCCTTCGTGGGTCGATGGGGACCGGCAATCGAGGAGTTGGGATTCTCTCTGGCTGGAACGATTCTGTTCGCCCAGCACGTATTGCTGGCGGAAGGCGATGCTGACCCTGTATTAATACAGGCGTTGTTTCAGAAGCTGGTGGAGTGGGGTCGGGCCAACGCGGATCTCAACGCCTTTTCTGTGATTTCGACCGGGAGTTCCAAGAACACAGACGCCCTGATACGGATCCTTCGTGAGGGCTCGAATGCACCAAGTCTCTTGGTAGTGGTTGATGGCGATGAAGGTGGCTCAGAGCGCTTGAGGGTGCTAAAGCCCTTCCTCGATGCCCATGATGTCAAGAGCTTCCAACTCCAAGACGGGACGACTATCGAGGATCACCTGCCGGCTGCGGGGGGAGCGTACGTTGGCGCTGTCGCTCGCTATGTCGCTGGCGTTGTCGAGACACTTGGCAAAGGCAAACCAACTAGGGGTGAAATTCAGGAACGTCTTTGCAAAGCCGCCGAGACCGAGGGCTACTCCGAAAACAAGGTGACTGCCGGCATCGCAAACTGGGTAATCGAGAAGGCACGAGAAATTGCAGAGCTTCAGTCCAACCCTTCGAAACTCGGGATAGCGCGAGAGTACGTTGAGTCCCTGACTGCCGCAACTGCCGACAGCTACAAGAAGACTCAGTTGGAGCGAGGCCTCGAACTGCTCCGGACTGTGCAATCTGAGTTGTCCATCCCTGAACTGCGGGAACCAGCGCCAAAGGTGACGACCGATTAAAGCGCTTCTTGGAACGGGCGGAGCAGTCCGTGGTTAAAGGCGTCCGTCACCTGTGACAACGGGTAGTAGTTCGAGATGGCGATACGGGGTGAGGGCCGCGGCGGAGCGGAGGACGGCGCAGCCGTCACCATGAGCTCATACGGCAGAGGTGAGTTCGCGTAGCTCCGGTGACACGGCGATGTAGTGTCTCGATTTGACGGGGTCGCCGATCGTGGAAACCGCGAAGCGATATTCGCATTGGCTCGTGAAGCACATCTTCTTGGTGAACTACGCCTGCGGGCCGGCGTGTGGGTCGAACCAGTCTTCCTGCGTGGCGATACAGCCCGAGCTGTCCTCGTAGTGAACTGGACCATGGCAGACGTGCACTACGGTGTCGATCTGGCCTGAGCCTGGCCACAGGTTCGCGTTGTAGCCGCTGAGCGCGTAGTTAATCTTGTCAAGCGCTCCGAGCCTGACGTCGGTCGTCTTGTTGAGGTTCAGCGCGAAGTCAATGCCGAGCCACATGGCGAAGGCGCTGGGATCGCGAATCCTGGCTGCAGCCGTGTAGCCGTACTTCTCGGTGAAGTGGTCTTTCAATCGGCGCAGCTCTCGGTCCAGTCGGTAGTGAGACGCGCAGTAGACCCACGGTTCGCGTGACGAAACGAACAACATGCGCGAGCTTGTCACCATCTCCGCGTGAACAACCGTGTTGGCCTAGCGGATGCTGTCCTTAGTGAGAGTGCCGTCGTGAACGTCGCGGATACCGAGCTTCAGGTCTTTCTGCTCGCGGTAGTAGACGGGCGTTGCCAGCCGAAGCCTCTCCGTCTGAAACACCGCATAGGTCGGCTCTGAGAAAACCACCACGTCTCCGACGGCCGACACACCCTGCGGTCGATAGTCGAGACGGTGAACGAGAAGCAGGTGTAACACCTTGGCTTCCCAGTCCTGGACGCTAACCATTGCCGTGATGCGGGGTGCCGGCGTGGCTGCGCGGTTCGCAGTCACGACCTGGCGAAAGACATCCTCGATCGTTTGATCGGCGGTCTGGACGGCATCGGAACCGAGGCGGCACACGATCAGTCGACCGTCTCGGTGGGAGGAAGCGTCTGGGCCGTGGGAAGCTATAGCGACGGACTGCTGGACCTCGATATCAGGAACCAAAGCTCTCAACCCCGGATTTCCGATTGGGCTGCAGTACTTGTGTCCATCCGAGGCCATAATTTCGCGGGTTCCGCACGAGGAACCCCGCCAGTATGGGTGAATGAATCGTCAGCCCAGTATCCATGTGTCAAGAGGCACCGGTCATGCAGCAACGAACGGCGCGCTGAGGGGTTAACGACGTCAGTGGACGACGGCGACGGTGAGCGGCCACCGATGGCCCGTGTACGGCTCTCACCGCCTCCGCGCCGCCGGTCCGGTCACCGCGCGAGGCGTCCCGCCAGTCGTTCCCTGGTGGTCCCGGCAGGTGGGGTGCCGCGAAGGTGACCTTGCCCCCTGAAACCGTTCCAGCCCGAGCATTAGAATTCGGGCGCAACACCTTCGGGCACATCAGTGCTTACCCCGATCCACGCGCGGGCGTCGCCTAGAGCCTTCGACAGGGAGGCATACCGCACCTTGCCGTTCTCTGACAGGACAAAGGCGCATGGCGCCACCATTCGCTTGGGGATTGGCTGTGTCGCGACACCTCGAGGCTGAAGCAGTTCAATCCACGCGTGTCGCCACAGGGTTCATTTCGCCACGGCACAGTAGTGCGCCCGCTCGTCGAGGGCGCCGAGTATGACCTCGACAACGTCACGACCCTCCAGATGTCCAAGGTGGAGATCACCCAGAAAGACCTGAAGGCGCTGTACGGCCTGGAGATGAAGGACTACGCGCGAGCCCACGGGATGCTCGCTCCCGTGTCCCTCTTCCCATGAACTGTGAAGGCCTCGTGGCCGGGTCGAGTGTTCTTCCACTTCCAGTAGACCAGCACCGCCTTGAATTCCGAGGGCACGATCCCGTCGAGGATCAGTGTGGCCAACGGAAGGGTCAGGCTTAAGAGTAGCTTGGCGTCGACCAACTCCATCCACGCGTACAGCTCGATTCGCACGGACGACATCGCTTCCGGAGAAGGCCACGAACACTACCAATGCGATCTTAAACGTCTGTCCGATTTTCCGGGGCCACCTCAGGCGGGAGGCGATCTGTGCATAAGACAGCACGCTATCTCAGTGCATCGGTGACGGCGGAGCCTGCATGTTCACCATCAACTTGACAGTGCCTCCGGGTACAGTTTAGCGGACGCCAATGTGTGCCTGTTGGGCACACATTATGCTACGCTGTCCTGCGTGAAAGTCTTCGCCTGGGACGACGCCAAAAACGCGAAGCTCAGAGCGAACCGGGGCATCGGGTTCGAGGACATCGTTTTCCATATCGAGCGCGGTGACTTGCTCGACATTCTCGAACACCCGAACCCCAACCGTTACGCTGGCCAACGCATCTTCGTTGTCCAACGCGACGACTACGTGTATCTGGTGCCGTACGTCGAGGACGAGGACACGGTCTTCCTGAAGACGATCATTCCGAGTCGGAAGGCCACAACTCAGTATCTCGGTGAGGAGTCTGACGACCATGAAGATTGACGCCCAAGAAAAGGACCTGCTCGAGTCAGTCGAGCGCGGAGAGTGGAAGTCTACCGGTGGCGGCAAGCAAAAACGAACGCGCTACGCTCGCTACGCCAAGGCCACGTTCCGCAAGGACCGCCGGCTGAATATTCGGCTATCGAGCAAGGATCTGGAGGCGATCCAGAAGCGCGCGCTTGCCGAGGGGCTGCCGTACCAGACCCTGATCTCGAGCCTGTTGCACAAGTACGCCTCCGGGTACCTCAAGGAGGTCTGATCCTGGCTGGTCCATCGGCCCGTCACCCCGCTATTGTGAACGCCGAGGATTAACAGCCTAGCGAAACAGCTGAGCCTTCACGGCCGCGACCGCGAGCAGCCCGCCGCACACGACCGCGCGCCGCCTGGTCGACGCCTCCCTCAGCCCCAACACCCGCCGCGCCTACGCCGGCGCCCTCCGCCGCCTCGACGCCTGGCTCGATGGGCGCGAGTTCCTAGGGCTGCCGGACAGTGCCGTGAGAGTCGGGAGCATGAGCGATTGAAAGTCAGGGACGGGCAATGAGTCTTCCTCCGTTCTGTCTACACCCCCGGGGCTAGGCGTCACGCGGACGACTCGACGGGAGTCACCACGATCGCTCCGATCCGTTCCCGGTAGCTACGGGTGGCAATCGCCAATCATTACCGCTGATCCGTACCGGAGAACGGAAACGGGCATCAGAACCGGAACAGCCGGTTGAACTTTACGACGAAGCTACGGTTGCGCAGATCCCAGCCCCGGTCGGGCTGCAAGCCGCCGGTGACGTCACGGTCGTCGGTGTAGACCACGAACAGCCCGCTGCCCGGGCTCTACTCCCACCGCAGCCGCAGGTTGCTGCCGAAGGGGTACTGTCAAGTTAAGCAATTTGGCGGCATTCTCGCCGCTCGCCGCCACCGCTAAGTCATTGATTCTCAGTCTCTGATCCAGCAGAATCCTTCCGCAAAACGGGCGGATTCTGCTCAACTTGACAGTACCTCCCGTTCGCGATCGCCGTTTCGCGGATGGTTCCGCGAAACGATGCCTGGCAAGGACCAGCTAAGGCAAAGCGAGTGACAGCTGCCGCCAGGCGAGGGATACGCGGTCTGGCGCGTGATTTGGCCGAAGGCGGAAAGGGAAAACCTCGACCGTTAGCAGCGATCGGGGTTTTTGTGCCGACCCGAAAAACGACCGAACATCCTCCGTAGATAAGATCACGCCTGCCAAGCCGAGTCGCGGGTGGCCGGTCCCGCCGGAAGGGCGGCGATGGGGACCCGCGAAGAGCCCCTGCGCCAACGGTTTTGCCGGGGTGTCGGCTGTGGCGCGGTGTTCTGGATCTGCCGTCATTGTGACCGGGGCCACCGATACTGCAGCGACCGATGCCGGCGGAAAGCACGGCGGCCACAACTGAGAGCCGCCAACCGGCGGCACCAGCAAAGCCGGGAGGGACGGCTCGATCACCGCGACCGGCAACGGGCCTACCGGGAACGCTGCCGCCGCCGCGTGACGGATCATACTTCCCCCGCGAACTTCGATTCGGACAGGATCGTGGCAGCGGAGCCTTCCCGGTCCGAAAACGGATCGGGAAGCGTCTCCGGGGAGGCTCGATATGCCGAGAGCGCCGAATTTGAACCCGCCTGCATCATCTGCGGCCGCACCTCAAGCGATCTTTTACTTCTTGATGGGCGCTAGCAACCAAGAGAGGGAGAAACCATGATTCCAAAAAAAGAAGAGAACGGGGAGGAGTACGCCACGGCCACAACCGAGGCTGAATTTCACGAGGCGCTGAATCGAGGGCTCGCGGTTGAACTGACGCGGGAACTGGCGGAGCGGATCGGAGTGCCTATGAACGAGGACGTGGGAACCGTCGCCGAGATCGACCAGGCGCGACACGACCGTCACGACTAGGAACGGAGGCGCGGCATGGCTAAAAAATCCTTTTGGCAGCGCGGGGAAGACTACGCCGAGAAAGTCAGCGAGGAACTCATCGAACAAATCAAGGCGGGAGTTGCGCCCTGGCAGAAGCCGTGGAAGCCGGGAGAGCAGAGCAGCCCGGAAAACTTCTCGACCGGCAAATCCTACACGGGCGGCAACAGTCTCTACCTGATGAGCCGGGGTATCCGCGATGGACGGGGAGACAACCGTTGGGGCACCTACAACCAGATCAGAGAAGCGGGCGGGCAGGTTCGCAAAGGCGAGAAAGGGACGCAGGTCTTGTTTTTCACGGATCGGACGGCACGAACCGCAAAGGACGAGCAGGGCAAGGTGCTCAAGGACAAGGACGGCAACACGATCTACGAAGAAGAGCAGCGGTCCCATCCGATCTGTAAACAGTACACGGTGTTCAACGTCGAGCAGGCCGACGGATTGGAGTTGAAACCGCAACCGGCACAGGCGCGGCCCGAATGGGACGCCCACCGCGATGCGGAGAAGGTGATTGAGGCGAGCGGGCCGAGGGTCGAGCACGTCGCCGGAGATCGGGCCTATTACCGGATCGCCGAGGACAAGGTGGTGCTCCCGGAGCCGTCCCAATTCCCGACGCGCAACGGCTACTACCAGACGGCGCTTCACGAATGCGGTCACTCGACCGGCCATCCGGACCGCATGGACCGCGACACGCTCAAAGAAGGACTGGACAAGGGTTTTGGATCGCCGGAGTACGCCCGCGAGGAATTGCGTGCCGAGATCAGCGCCATGATGACGGGGGAGCGCGTGGGCGTGGGGCATGACCCGCAGCGCGGCGCGGCCTATGTCGAGAATTGGGTTGCGGTGCTGGAAAAAGACCCGCACGAGATTCATAGGGCGGCGCGGGACGCGCAGAAGATGACCAATTACCTCATGGACCGTGCGGTCGAGCACGAGCGCGAAGCGCCGGTCAAGGAGAAGACGGCGGCGGAGTTAAGCCACCAATATTCTCATGCTCGCGGGCCTCAGATCAGCCAGACGCCGAAGCAATCCACGGAACAACACGCGCAGAAGCTCCAACGCGAGGTTGGGTTGAGCCGGTAAGGAGCCGTCGTGTTCGATCCGCGAGACCTAGCTACCGATCCCCGCAGGACCGTAACGCGCCCCAGGCGCGATCCCGCCAAAGAACGAGAGCAAAGACAGCGCAACGGCCACCGGCGCGAATACGATCCCCGCACCGAGCGCCAGAACTTCCAGGAGCGGGCGGATCGGGCGGTGGCGGAGGTGGGGATGTATCGCAGCATCGCCTACCGCGATCTGGCCGAAGTTCACTTCGATGGACACCCCTACGCGGCGCGGCGGGCCGTGGATCGCATGGTTCGGGCCGGGCACGTCCGGGAGCACACTGCCGAGGGGCCGCAAGGCGGCGACTACAAGGTGCTCACGCTCACCGAGCGCGGAGTAGAGCGGGCCGGGCGGGTAGCCCGCGAACAAGGACTCGACAAAGAGCAGGAGGCATGGAGCGGCCTCGTGAAGCCCGGAGAGCTTCAACATGACGTGGCCGTGTTTCGAGCCGCAAGGATTGAGCAAGTGCGGTTGCTCGAACAAGGAGCCGTCCTCAAGCGGGTCCGCATTGACGCCGAACTCAAGCGCGAGATCGCCCGCGCCACGGAAAGCGCGAGAGCGCGAGGCGGAAAGGAGGCGGCGGACGCTGCACGGTTTGAGGCGGCGGAGGCGCTGGGGCTCCCCGTCAAGGATGGACGGGTGGAGTACCCGGACGCTCAGCTGGAGTACGACATCGAGGGCCGCAGCGGGCGCGTGAACGTCGAGATTGCGACCGAGCACTACAGCGCCAAGAGTATCGGCGCAAAAGCCGTCGCTGGATTCGCCGTGCACGGAAGCAATGGGCGGGCGGCGGCGCGAGTAGCGCGGGCGCTCGGCCAGGACCACAGCACCGGAGGCGGAGGAGGAAGCGGAGGCAGACGAGACAAGGGCTCCATCGAACTCTGAGGGAGAAGCGATGCAACCGTGGAAGATCAGCATTGGACTGACGGCCATCATCCTGGCCGTGGCCTTGATGCTCGCCGGCGAGAGCTTCGTTTATCTCAAGCCGTACTTTTGGATCATCGCAACCGACTACTGGATGCCCGTCGCGTGGTATGGCGGTCTGGCCGTGGTGACGCTGATGGTCATGATCTACTCCGCCGCCCGCGCCTTGGGACTGGCCGACATGGGCCTCAAGGTCGATCTGATGGAGCGATCCATCCGGCGCGGCGAGGGCGGGCAAACCGAGCTTGCCGAAAAACTGGAACAAGAGGACCGGGGGCAGTTTCCCGGAGCCTGACGCGCAGCGACCCAACAGACACGGAGGGAAACATGAACACCAACAACTCAATCACCTGGAAGCGAGGAGCGCTGCTGGCGAGCATCCTTGCACTATCGGCGGGGGAACTCATGGCGCAGGGAACGAGCCCCTGGCTGCAAGCCATAGACGTGCTGCAGGCGGCGTTCACCGGACCCATTGCGCGAGGACTGAGCTTGATTGCCATCGTGGTGGGCGGACTCATGTTCGCCTTTGGTGAAGGCGGCAGCAAAAAGGCCCTGGCCGGGATCGTCTTCGGTCTGGGCATGGCCATGGGCGCGGCCAACTTTCTGGCGTGGCTCTTCTGATGGAGCGCGGCAAGACATGGCGCGGATACCCGGCGCTTTCCAAACCGCTCACGATCATGGGCGTGGAACGGCGCTGGTTCCTGTTGAGCGCCACGTTGGGCCTTGCCATGTGGAACGCCATCAACTCCATTGTGACCGGGGGAGTCATTTTCGCGGTGCTCTACGGCGTCGGATTCTGGGCCTGGAAACAAGACCCCAACATGCTTGAAATCCTGCGAACATCGGCCAAGTTTCGCGTCCGCTACGATCCGGGCAAGTGGGCGGCTTCTCCCTGGACGATCCTGATTCGGAGATAGCGCGTGAACGTGAACGACGAACTCCTGGACTACGAAGCGGCGGGATCGCTGGCCGAGGAACTGCCCTGGTGGGGCTGGCTGGGAGATGGGCAAACGTGCCTGACGCGGGCCGGGGAACTCATGAGCATCGGGCGGGTGACGCCCAGCGTCCTGGACGGCCAGACCCCCGAACAACTGGATCGGGTGATCGACCGCTGGCAGCGGATGTTGTCGGGGCTCGATTCCAGGACGCGGCTTTACTTCTATCTGTTGCGCCGCCCGATCCACTTTGCGGACGATACCGATGGCGCGGCATCGAGCGTGGCTGCGCTCGGACGGCGCAAGCGCCGGGCGTTCCTCGCGGATCGAGTGCAGGACGTGAGCGCCTACGTTGCATGGGCTCACGATCCGCACCTGTCCGCCGTCACCACCGAGAGGACGGGCGGCCCGTGGTGGATGGCCTATGCCAAGAACTGGATGGCCCGGAGGCGGAACCGGCATGAATCCGTTTACCTCCACTCGTCCATCGAGGCAGCGGCGGCGGGCTTTCGGCAGTTAGTTGAGGCAAGCCGGGCGCTGGTCGATGACCTTACCCCGGTGCGGATGCTTGAAGCGCGGGATGCGTCTGGGGTCTTGAATGAACTCACGAACCGGCCCGGAACCTTTTGGGACGGCGCGAGGGGCAGCGGCATGAACTGGCGGCTGGCCGTCTCCGAGCTCGAAGCGGAGCGGCGCAATCTGCGCCTGGACGGGGAGCCCGTCATTCTCTACTCGCTGCTTTCGCCACCAGGAGCGGCCCGCGCCAACCTTCTCCAGGGTCTTTACCGGCTCGATGCGACGATGACGGTCACTCTTGAATGGCGGCCGCAGCGCCTCGATGCCGCCCGGCGCAAAATCCGTGGGGCGCAGCGGCATTACTTCTCGAAGCGCTACTCGATGTCCGCGCACGTTCAGGAAACCGAGGGAACGGCGTCGGCGATGGTGGACACCGCAGCGGCGGCGGAATCCGACCGGCTGGGCGATGCCCTGGTCGAGTTGGAGACGGACGGTATCGCCTATGGCGACCTGGCCCTGACCGTGGCGATCCACGGCCCGTTACCCGAGACCGAGGGCCTGGACGGAGATATCCGGCGCATCTTTAACAGCCACGACGCCAAGCTGATCCGGGAGGGTTACGGGCAGCTTCCGGCCTGGTTCTCGCGGATGCCCGCGCAACCGCGACGGCGGCAGGTTCGATCCGTGTTTGTATCGGCGGGCGCGGTCGCTTCGATGGCCCCGATCTTCGGGCCGCCGGTGGGGACATCCCGGAGCGGCCACTTGCGGAAGCCGGCGCTGGCGATCCTTGAGACCCAATGGCGGACTCCCTACCACTACGATCTGTTTCAAGGCGACGTGGGACACACGCTGGTTCTCGGCGCGACCGGCGCGGGTAAAAGCTTCTTGCTCAATTTCGTGCTGGTTCAGGCGCTCCAATACGATCCGCGTGTTCTCATTCTCGATCTAGGCGGCTCCTATCGCTGGCTGACGCAGTTTCTAGGGGGCGGCTATATGGAGCTATCCCCCGACGGGAGCGGGAGCGCCGGTTTCCGGTTGCGCCCCTTCTCGCTCCCGGTCGGGGAGCGGAGCTTCCAGTTCCTCACCGGCTGGATATCGCGTCTGTTGAGGATCGGCGGGTGGAAACTCAGTGGCGAAGACCCCAGCGAGATTCGCGCCCGCGTCGAAGACCTCTATGCCTTTGCACCCCAACGGCGGACCCTTGGGGTGCTGGTCCGCTCCCTTCCCGCAAAGATGTGGCCCGCTTTGGGCCGCTGGCACGGAAGCGGAGCGTGGGCCAAGTACTTTGACAACCCGGCGGACGGAGACGATCTCAACTTCCAGGACTGGCAGGTGATCGACATGGCGGGCGCGGCGGAGCACGAAGACTTGTGCGAAGCGGCGCTGTTCTACCTTCTCGAACGGTTGCGGCTGGCTTTGGAGAACCCGGATGAGACCGCAAGGGTAAAACTCATGGTGGTCGATGAAGCCTGGCGCTACCTCCAAGACCCGGCGGTGCTTTCCTATCTGGCCGAGGCCGCCAAGACCTGGCGCAAGAAGAATGCGGCGCTCGTCGTCGCCACGCAGAGCGCCGTGGACGTAACCGGAACCGCAGGGGCGGAAGCGTTGCTCGAATCCATGCCGACCAAGCTATTCCTTGCCAACCCCGATTTGCCGGAGAAAGCCGCCGACACCTTCCGGCTCAACCCAACGGAGGTGAACACCATTCGCGGCTTGATCCCCAAACGGGAGCTTTATCTACGGCGCACCGACGCGGCGGGCATCTTGCGGCTCGAAGTCGATCCGGCCAGCTATTGGCTCTATACCTCCTCGCCGGTCGATGCTCAGAAGCGGGCGGAAGCAGTCAAACAGTATGGCCTCACCGAGGCCATTGAACACCTGTCCAGGAGGTAGCTGATTATGTTGAAGATCATTCCACTCGTGACGGCGGCGCTGCTTGCCCTGTCGTTGCCGCTGATCGCTCAGGACGGCGGGCAGGTGCTCCGCGTCATCGAGACCGAGGATCAAATCATCCAGATTCGGGCCAAGACCCGGCACACCACCGTCATCGTGCTTCCAGCGACGGAAAACGTGCTGGATTTTGTCGTGGGAGATTCCGAGTACTGGCACCTGACCGGGGCCGCTAATCTGGCCTTCCTCAAACCCATCGCCGAGGGCGTGACTACCAACGTCGCGCTGGTTTGCGAGTCGGGGCGCATCTACTCGTTCCTCGTCACAGAGCGAAGTGCGGGTCAGCCGCATCTGGTGGTCCGCATCGAGGCGCAGGGAGAAGCCGACCCGCGCATTTCACCGGCCGGGCACGAACCGGCCTTTGTCGCTCGCTCCCAGGTTGCGGCCTATCAGCAAATGGCGAAAACAGCCATCGAGACGGCCAAGGCCGTGCAGGTAGACGCCGATACCCGGATCGCGGAGGCGGCGGAGGAGGAAGCACAGAAAACCGAGGCGTTCCGGGCGGAGTATCCCACGCGCCTCAAGTTCCCTTACCGATTGGAGGACAAGGCGAAGAAATGGCCGTTTCTAGTTGAAGGGATGTGGCACGACGGGCGGTTTACCTACCTTCGCGCCAACGCCCAGGAGTCGCCCGCACTGTACGAAGAGAAGGACGGGAAACCGGCGCTGGTGGCCTACGATCTGGGCGAGGACGGGCTGTATATCGCCCGTCACGTTTTGGGTGACGGCTGGTTGCAGATCGGCAAACAAAAAGTCCGGTGGCGCTTCACCGCACCGGAGATCGGGCCGTGATCGGCTGGCGGCGGCTCTATCCCAAACCGGCGGGATCGCTGCCCGGCGGCATCGTCACTCAATGGGGCGTCGGGATCATCACCATTCTCGTTCTCGTGTTCCTGACGTACTGGATTTATTTCGGAGGCGGCGAGGAAGCGGAACTTGCGCCGGGCACGGAGACGGAACAGGGGGCGGCGCGAAGCTTCGCCGATCAAATGGCCGCGCAGGTCGAAGCAGAGTCGCTTCGAGCCGCGACGCGCCGACAAGCGGCGGAGCGGGCGTTGCAGCAGCAGGGACGGCAGCAACGACAACAGGGGGCCAGCGGAGGCGGGATCGGCGCTGGCCGGGTGAGTGTCGATGAAGCGAAGGCGCTGGCCGGGACAAGTCCCGACACCGGGCAACCCTACACCGAGGAAGAATGGGAACTTCGGGAGCGCTTGCGGCTGGAAGCCCTCGAGCGGCGCAGCCGGTCGCTTCGCAGTTCGCCGGTCGCACAGACCTACCGGCAAGTGGATCGAGCGGCGGCGGAAACCGAGGCGCGGCGGAGCGAAACCGCAGGCCCGGTCGATGCCATGAGAGCGGAAGGGGCGGCGGCGCTCGAACAGGCCCTCGACACGATTGGGACGGTCACGACCGGCCTCGAAGATGAAGTGGCGGCGGAGGCCCAGGCGGACCGAGCGTTTATCGAAGCACTCAGAGGGACACCAACCGCTGCGGCCACGCCCGCCGTTCCCACGGCAGCGGCGGGGCCCGCACCGGCGCGGGATTACTCTTCTCCGGCCCAGCTTGACGGGCCGGATGATCCCCCCGGTTGGGAGCGCATCCATGAAGGCTCGTTTTTGGAAGCGGCCCTGGTCACGCAGCTTTCCGGTGACTTCCCAGGCCCGGTCCTGGCCGTGGTTTCCGTCCCGTTCTACTCGGCAGACCGGCAGCGCATCCTGGTGCCGCGAGGGGCGCGGGTCATTGGCACGGCTCAGGCCGTGGCAAACCAGGACCAAGCCCGGCTCGCCGTGAGTTTCCACCGCTTGATCTACCCCGACGGGCGTTGGGTGGCGCTCGACTTTCATGGTTTGAATCAAATGGGCGAGGGAGCCCTGAAAGATCAAGTCAACCGACACTACTTTTCCATGTTCGCCGCTGTCGGGGCGGTCGGTGTCCTCAGCGGACTCACGGCGCAAGGCGGCAACCCTTACGAGGGCGGCGTGGCGGGCTTCCGGGCCGGTGCCGGGCAGGGACTCGGACAAAGCGCCACCCAAATCTTGCAGCGGTTCTTGAATCGTTTACCCACCATCACAATACGCGCCGGGCATCGGCTGCGCGTCTGGTTCACTTCCGACGTGCTGGTGCCCCGGTCCGCAAAAAGGAGATTGAAATGAAACACCGAATTTTTACCGGAGCGGTGGTCATCCCGCTCTTGATCGTGCTGACCACCACGCCCGCCTACGCCATCTTCGGCTCGATCCTGGCGGGCATTCAACGGGCGCAGATGATCATCAATCAGGGCGTCCAGATTTACGAGGCGCAGATCGCCAAGCTGACGATGGACACCCAATTGACCGAACTGACGGACCAGTTTTCCCACTTGAAAGATCAGGCGCTCGGAAGCGTCGGGGCTCTCACCGATCCGTTTACCGACTTGGCTTCGGTGCCGACGCAGTTCATCGGCGTGGGCCTATCGTGGAAAAGCGACTTTACCGGGGTGGCGGCGGAGCTTGCGTCGTCAGTCGAACAGATGGGCGAAACCGGCAAGAGCTTTACCCAATCCTGGCGCGGGCGGCTCACCGCCGCGGACACGGTGACCGAGAGCGACATCCTCACTCTGTACGACGACTATCGCCCGGAGATCGCGGCGGGAGTCGCCAACGGCTATCTCGCGGCGCGGGAGGAAGGCGACAAGCGCCTGGTGCTCGATCACGCAATGAGCGACGCGGCGGCGAATCTCATGATTGCGGCGCGAGACGCCGTGGAGTCCTACGAAGGACTACGGAACAACACCAATACCTCCAACACCGCGCTCGCGCAGTCGCAGGTGGCCGGGACAGTGACGCAAGGGAACCTCACCGCTGCTATGGCGCAGTTAATGGCATTCCAGGCGGCGAAAGAGGCGGCGGAGGATTACGAACGCGAGATCGCCCGGCGGGAGGCGCTGGCTCGATGGATCGAGACACAGCGCCGCGCCGAGCTCACCTTCGCGGCGCAACAGGCCGGGCTCGATGCCCGCCGCGATTCCATGCGCGAAGGGTTGCTCTTTCGGATTCACCCGACCTACGGCGGGAACGGCCAGTAATCCATTTCGCCGATGCAACTCCAACTCGATCCCAACATCCCGGCCAACCTTTCCCCGGAACAACTGAGGGACTTCAAGTCGTTTCTTGATGTCGCTCTGGATGGATTGTCGGCGGCGGCGGGAGGGGAGGTTTTCGCCACCGGAAACGCGCTCTTCGGGGGTCTGGCTCTCATCGTTGTGGTGTTGAACGGGCTGAAGATCGCTTTTAGCGGAAACATTCAGCCGTGGGAACTGATCCGGGTCGTCATCGGGTTGTGGATACCGTGGGTGATGTTGCAGTTCTACACCACCACCATTCCGGGAATGGCTTTCACCTTCCCAGGGATGATTGCGGCAGGCGGAAATTGGCTTCACGAACTGCTGATCGGCGATGCCGTCTATTCGATGCAGACCGAGCTTGGGAACCTCATTCGCTCCCTCGCGGCGAACCAGGCGGCCCAGGCGCAACAGGGGAACACCTTCGGCCTGCTCACCGGCGGGATTCATGCCGCAATAACGGCGGTTGCGGGGTTTGTAATGTTTGTGTTCGTAGTCCTTATGCTCCTTCTGTTGGCCGCCGTCACCTACGCTCAAGTCATCTGGGCTCAGATCGCGCTTGCCATCCTCATCATCTTGGGGCCGATCTTCATTCCGTTTCTGGTGTTCGAGCCGCTGTCGTTTCTGTTCTGGGGATGGTTCCGGGCGATGATTACCTACTCGCTTTATGCCGTGATTGCCGGAGCGGTGCTGCGCGTGTTCTCCGCTGTCGGAATCTCCTACATCACGAGCTTGGGGAATGCCAACCTGGACGTGCAGAGCTTCATAGACGTGGGCTTGTGGATGATCGCCGTCGTGCCCTTGTTTGTCGCCGGGATGCTGGCAAGCCTCAAGTGCGGGGAGCTCGCCTCGATGCTCGTTACCAGCACAGGAGCAGCCGGGAGCGGCCTCATGGGGATGGCAACCACGGCGGGAACGGTTGCGGCCACCGGAGGCGCGGCGGCGCCGAAGGCGGGCGCGGGAGGGATTAACCCGGATTTCCTTTATGAACTATCGGCGGCAACCTTCTGAATGACTCCAACGTCAGTATTGATGCGGGTTCCAGCATCAACATTGCCTTCCGGAGGTGTACACCGAATGGGTGAGAGCCAAAAACAGGCGTTTCAACTGTCATTCAACCGGTTTCTGCGGGTCACATTTCAGGGATCGCGAATCACTTCCGACGGCGGTCTGATTCTGGTGCGCGAGTTGGACGAACGTTTGGGGTTCGGCGAACTTATCGAACAGCACTTGATCGACTCTCGGGGGAAGAACACCCGGTTGCCCCTCGCTGACTTGCTGCGGCAGTCCATCTACAGCCGCTTGGCAGGATACGAAGACGTCAACGACGCCGAGCGGCTTTCCCAAGATCCGACGTTCCGGCTGATCGGTTCGGAGAAGATCTGGGAACGTGGCGCAGCCCTGACTTCCCGGTTACAGTCGTTCGAGACAGAACTGCTGACGCAAGACGAGAACCTTGCTGGTTTGGCAGCGATCAACCGGGATTTGATCGCCAGGGCGGAAGCTATGGATGCGCCGCGCCGGGTGGTGCTGGACATGGACAGCACCGAGATCCCGGTCTACGGGGAGCAGGAACAGAGCGCCTACAACGGGCATTTCGAGTCGAGTTGCTATCACCCGTTGTTGCTGTTCAGTCGCGAGGGTGACTGTCTGGCGGCCAAGCTGCGACCCGGCAACGTGCACAGCGCCGAGGATTGGGAAGAACTTCTCCTGCCAGAGATCGAACGGCAGCAGAAGCTGGGCAAGGAAGTGGTGTTTCGCGCCG
Organism: Terriglobia bacterium; assembly: GCA_965218055.1. GTDB lineage: Bacteria > Acidobacteriota > Terriglobia > JAJPHL01 > JAPKYU01 > CBDBKE01. The sequence continues at coordinate 1,493,280 of CBDCKA010000002.1, read as the reverse complement.
ACGCCGCCTTCGCCAAGCCGGAGATCTACGACGCACTGGAGGAGCGGGACGTGAAGTATGCGATTCGCATCCCGGCCAACGACAGTCTGGAGAGGGACATCGCGGAGTTGTTGACGCGGTCAGTGGGGCGACCGAGCCACAAGCCGGTGGTCTGGTACAAGAGCTTTCTCTACCAGGCAGCCAGTTGGAAAAAGGCGCGGCGGGTGGTGGCGAAGGTGGAGTTCCACTTTGGCGAACTGTTCCCTCGCGTGGGGTTCATCGTCACCAATCTGGAGACCGACAGCCGGGCGGTGGTCCGGTTCTACAACAAGCGGGGCACCGCAGAGCAATGGATCAAGGAAGGCAAGCAGGCGGTAAAGATGACCCGGCTGAGTTGCCATCGGTTTCGGTCGAACGAGGTGCGCCTATGGCTGAGCCTGATCGCCTACAACTTGGGAAACCTGTGGCGGCGGCTGGTGCTACCGAAGAGGATCAACAACTGGTCGCTGACGAGTTTGCAGCAGCGGCTGGTGAAAACGGGCGGACGGCTGGTGAAACATGCACGATATTACTGGCTTTTGCTGGCCGAAGGGCACTTGAGCCGGAGGCTGTTCAGCAGCATGCTGCGAACGATCTCGGCACTGCCGCTGCCAGACGGCTAGCGACCCAGGAGAGAGGGTAATTTTAGGTGCTCAGAAGTGGTCGGGCCGGACAAGTGTCAGCGGCGAGGCAGGCTGGGCAGGCGAAACCCGCACAGCGACTCCGAAGAACAGCCAAAATGTGCCGCACTACCACCTCAAAGAGGCCCGGGCGATTTGCGATTGACACGACAGGGTACGAGGCATAGGTTTTCGGGTGAAGGGGAAGCTCAAAATGGAAATTCCGGCTTAAATGAGCGAACCCGAAACCAAGGCCAAAGACGCCGGAGCCGAGTACGCCGAAATATGGGGCGAGGCCATCCACTCCAACCGTCATCTACGGGTGCTCTCCGTCGGGTTGGGAATTGGGTTGCTCTTGCTCATCATCGTCGTCATTCGTATTGTGTCAGTCGATCCGCCCCGCCCCATCGTCGTGAGGGTGGATGAAGTAGGCCGGGCCGAGGCCATCGCCTACGAGGCGATGGAGGCCCAGGCGGACCCGCTGGACCCCACCACCAAGTACTTTCTCAATCGCTTCATTTACGACTTCTACTCGCGGCGGCGGGCCACGGTCCAAGAGAACTGGTCCCGCAGTCTGCGCTTCCTGACCACGGAGCTTGCCAACGCAAGTTTCCGGGCCGAGAGTCAAAATATCGCTCTTCTCGCGGCAGGAGCGGCAAAGGATGAACTGCAAGTGGATCGCGTCGTTTTGCGGATTCAAGCCAATCCCCAGGAGCCGCACAGCGCGACGGCCGATTTTGACCTGGTGCGGATGGTGATGGCAAACGAAGTCAGCCGGGAGCGCTGGACCCTCTCGCTGCAATTCCTGTTCCTCGATACGATCCCGCCGGACCTGATCGTCCACAACCCTATGGGGATCGTTATCAGCTATCTGCAAGGGGATCGGGCGATAGTCACAGGCGACCAATGATCGAGCACTTGCGGGGACGGGAAACAGCACTGGAACAATTCGGTTGGACGGGCCGGGAAGCGGAGTGGATCGCGCTGGTGTGCCTTCACAGCGGCGTCTTCACCCGCCCGCAGTTCTGTTTCTACTTTGATGCGGAGAGCAAGCGGGCGCACCGCTTCGTCCAAGCGTTGGTTGTACGGCGGGCAGCGGTAGAGAATGAAAACTTGATGTTCTCCGGGGGGGCGAGGCCGTGCCGGATATCGAGCAAGCCGATCTACCGGGCGCTGGGGGTCGAGAACATCCGCCACCGTCGCAAAGCCTGCCCGCCGGTGGTGATGCGGCGGCTCCTATCGCTGGATTTCGTTCTGGAACATCCGGGCATGAACTGGCTCCCCGCCGAGCCGGAGAAGGTTGCGTTCTTTGAAAAGCTCGGCCTATCGCGGCGGCTGATCCCGCGACGGATTTATTACGGGGCAGTGGGAGCGCAGAAACGCTACTTTGCGCTCAAACTTCCTATTGCGGCGGACCCCGAAACCGTCACCTTCGCCTACGTCGATCCGGGCCACCAAACGGATCGGGAGTTGCACTCCTGGGGAGCCGCGCATGGGCAGCTTTGGGATGCGCTCCGCAAGAAGGGGCGGCAGGTCCGGGTGATCGGGATCGCAGCGGAGAATGAAACCGTGGATCGGACGGCGCGGGTGCTCCGGGCGTGGGCCGCGACCGCCCCGAAGGAGACCGGGGAAGGGTGGCCGGTGCGGCAGGAAATCAAGGCGATTGACGAGGCGATGACTCACAAGGACCGGGAATTTCTGGCGCAGTATGGGGGATTCGCGGCAGCCGGAAGACGGTCGGTGGAGCTTCAACGTCTCCCCGAAGCGAAGCTGACGGAAGGGGTCTCGATTGACGACTACTCGACGTGGCGGGCCGCCCGGTTTGCGGTCCTGGAGGAAACCGGATGAAAGCAGCACGAAGGCCGGAACGGAGAGAGGAAATTGAAGGGTTTTTTCATGCCGCAACGCCCGATCCAGGATGCCGCAGTCACAGAGGGAGGGTACGGCAAGATTCAGCCAAGAGATGCGGCAAAACCACATTCTCCCATCTCCCTCATTCCGCTGTGGTTATCACCTGTCAAGCGGCCTCACCCGCGCCGATCCAGGAAAATCGGGGAGGACGATAGCGACCCCCCCCCCCCGAAAACCGGGGGGTCATGTGGCCCCGATAGCGGCACTGTGTCACATGCCCCTATCGCTGCCCCATGGGGTCGCTATCGTCCTCATTTATCTCTGCGGGAAGGCTCGGAAGAGCGCCCCCAGGCGGGGCGCTGAAAGAAGGGAAACGGACTCTATGAAATGGAGGCGCTTCATTCCTCACATCCTTCTGTTTTTCGGCGGTCTGGGGTACGCCCTGTGGAGCTTTGTCCGCCGTCCCTTCCCCATGCTTGGCGAGAATCCCTTGCTCGATCTGATGGACTATCACACCCCGAACTTCTACGGGTGGGTGATCGTCTGGTACTACGCTTCGCCTTTCGTCGCCGTCATGCTCGCGGGCCTCATTCTCATGTCCGTTTGGAAGGTCTGGCTGGAATCGCGGCGGCGGGATTTCGCACCCTTCGGCGCGCTTCCAACCTGGCCGCTTTCAACCCGGCAGACCGCCCCGGCCATCGTGATCGGGGAGGTCCATCACCCGGTCGAGGCGCGGGAGATTTTCAATCCCTCCTGGCTCACCATCCCGGAGCGCGGGCTGTATACCGGAGTGGCGATTTTCGGAGCCGTCGGGTCCGGGAAGACTTCGGCTTGCATGCACCCCTTCGCCAAGCAGCTTCTCTCCTGGCAAGCGGAGAATCCACAGAAGCGGGCGGCGGCGCTCATGCTCGAAGTCAAGGGAGATTTTTGTCACGATATCCGGCGAATCCTGATCGAGGCGGGCCGGGGAAAAGACTACATCGAGCTGGGCATGAATGGGCGCTGGCAATGGAACCCGCTCTCGGCCTGGTGGCTCGATTCCTACTCGCTGGCCTACACCGTTTCGAGCTTGCTTAATCAGTTGTTCGGCAAGGGCAAGGAACCCTTCTGGCAGCAAGCCTATACCAACCTGGTCCGCTGGATCATCGAGCTTCACCGAATCTTCCCGGAGCGGTGGGTGACGTTGCAGCAGGTCTACCGCTGCGCCATCGACCCGGAGCTTTTCGCGGCCAAGATCGAGCAAGCCGAAGCGTGGAGCGACGAGTTGAACAAAGGCACGGTTTTCATTCCGGAGGTCGTATACCAAGCCCACATCATGACCTTGGCTGAATGGCTATGGAAAGACATACCGGGAACGGAAGAAGTGCGGGCCGCCTACTCCCGCCCTATGCTCAACAAGCTGGACGAGCTCAAGCTGACCTACCGGGTGGTTTGGGACCCCGGACCCGGCGACGAAGTGAGAGAACGAGTTGAGGCGGTGAAGCGCTGGTTTGTCAACGACTGGCAAACGCTGGACAACAAAGTGAAGTCCTCGATTGTGGAGGGGGTTTCGGTATTCCTTGCCATGTTCGATATGCCGGATGTGGCGAAGGTGTTTTGCCCGCCCGCGCCGGAAGTCCCCGACGATCCGCAAGCCATTGCAATTCAGGCCAGGGCCGCGAAGCGGACCGGGGAAGAAGCCCGGGAGCTGAACAAGAAGCCGGACGGCGGGGAAGGAGACAAACCCGCGCCCACGTCGATCCCGCCGGTCGAAGAGGAACGAGTCGAAGGGCCGCGACACTTGCCCCCACTCTATGAATTGATCGAAAGGGGCAAGGTGCTGGCCTTGAACATGCCCGCCGGAGCGAACCCGGCGCTGGCCCGCGCCGTGGGCGTGATGCTCAAAAACGCCTGGCTCCAGGCGCTTCTCATGCGCCCGGCCAAGATGAAGGAGTCGTCGGGGGTCTACTTCCGGCCCGCCGTCTTTATCTGTGACGAATATCAAGCCTTCGCTTCGGTGGGCGAGGACGATCCATCGGGCGATGAAAAATCCTTTGCGCTGACCCGGCAATGCCGCTGCATCCCGATTGTCGCCACGCAATCCATTTCCTCGCTGCGCTCTGTCTTGGGAAGCTCGGAAGCGTGGCGTTCGCTGTTGCAGACACTCCGCACCCGGATTTTCCTGTCTCTCAGCGACGACGCCAGCGCCAGGATTGCAAGCGAAATGTGCGGGCAGGTGGCGAAGATCAAGGGATCCTACACGATCAGCGAGACCTCCAACGGGCGGAAGTCTCCCCGCTCTCAGGCCGCGCCGGGGGAGGCGGGGGCAGCATCGGCGCTACCAAGTCTTTCCGGGAGCAACGCGAGGCCGTGTTTCACCCGCGAGACTTCGCGCTGCTCTCGAACTGTCAAGCGATCTGTCTGCCCTATGACGGGTCGCAGTCGCTTGAACCGCGACGGGTCTACCTCAAGCCTCACTATCTGCCCCTAGATTATTCCTATTGGAGAGCGAAGGAGGCGGGCAGATTATGAGCGCCGCGAGTGGACTGGAACACCTGAAACCGTTTCTACCGGGATTGGAAAGCGCCCTGGAAGATTCCGAAGTCAGCGAGATCATGATTAACGGGCCGTTCAATGTCTGGGTCGAGCGGGCCGGGCGGTTGACGGCACATGACGCGCCGGACCTGGACGAATCGGCCCTCCTACGGGCGGCCATCCACATCGCCCGTCCTTTGGGCTTGGACCCGGCGAGCTCGCCGATTGTCGATGCGCGCCTGGACGACGGCTCGCGGGTTGCCATCTGTGTTCCGTCCGCGAGCCCCACGGTGGCGATCACCATGCGGCGCTTTGGCAAGCGGGCGTTCTCGGCGGATGATCTCGTGACGCAAGGTGCACTTCCTAAAAACGTGCGAGCGGAAGCGGAGCGAGTGTTGCGCTCGCGGCGCAATATCCTGGTTTCAGGCGGCACTGGATCGGGCAAGACCACACTGCTCAATGCGCTGATCGAACTACTACCCGATGACGAGCGCATCGTCGCCATCGAGGACACGCTGGAGCTTCGCATCGAGCGCTCGAATTGCGTCCGCTTCGAGGCTCGCGGACTGGCAACCGGAGCGGTGACGATCCGTGATCTCGTCCGCCACGCGCTTCGCCACCGCCCGGATCACATCGTCGTGGGCGAGGTGCGCGGCGGGGAGGCGGCGGACCTGCTGCAAGCTCTCAACACCGGACACGGCGGGTCGCTGACAACCGTACACGCCAACAACGCAGAATCGGCCTTGTCGCGCATCGCCAGTTGCGCCATGCAGGGCGGCGGTGAGCTTCCCTGGGAGGTGACCTGCCGAGGCGTGGTGGACGGGATTGCGATGGTGATTCACATGACCCGGCGCGAGGGACGCCGCTTCGTGGAGGAAGCCTTGCTCGTCGAAGGTTATGACGCGCCACAGAACCGCTGGCTCATCGAGCCGATCCGGAGGGAACACGATAACGGATGAAGACCCTCAAGGACTCCACCCTTGATCTCGCCGAAGCCCTGCATCGTGACGCCGAGGGCGAGTGGGACTAACGACAAAATTGCAACGGACCTTCCGCGCGGAGTTCTCCCTTGTGGTTTTGTATGGAGAGTAGGGAGGGAAAGATGAGCCTTGACGGAGAAGCGCCAGATGCCCCGATCACGGTGAAGGCCGCCGCCCGCTTCTTGGGGGTCAGCCCCTCGCTGGTGTATGCTTACGTCGAGCGAAAGCAGATTCCCCATCTCCGCGTGATGGGGCGAAGCATCCGGTTTCTCAAATCGGATTTGGAGCCCTTCCGCGCAAGCTTCAGGCAGGAGGTGGAGAATGGCAAGACCGAGTAAGCATGATGGTGTCATCTATCGCCGGAACGACAGCAACATTTGGTGGATGCGCTATCGGGATAAGGCCGGGCGGCGTCGCCTGGAATCAACACGAACGGAGGACTGGCAAGAAGCCCAACGGTGCCTACGCGAGCGGCTTCAGGCCAGAGACAATAACACCCTGGCCGCCCTTCGCCAGGGTCAACGGGTTACTTTCGGGGAATGGGCAGACTTTTTCCTGGTCAACTACTCTCAGCCCCCGATTCGGGCCGAGAAGACTCACGAGGCAAACGAATGCGCGCTCAAGAGTCTGCGGCCAGTGTTCGGACCGATGAAGATAACCGAGATCGGAGTTGAGCAAATCGAGCTTCATCTCCGCCAACGGCTGCAACAGCACAAGCGAGTCCGTCGTCGGAGTGGTGTCGTCGAACTCGGGCTTCTGAAACCCACCACCGTGCATCAAGAGCTTCGAGTTCTCCGGCGTATCTTTAGTGTTGCAGTGAAGAAGAAGCTCTGCCCGGCCAACCCCTGCGCTGGCGTGGAGTTTCCGGTGATCCTGAAAGGTTTCTTCCGACCCCACTACATGACCTGGTCCGAGCAGCAGAAAATCGAGCGGCATGCTCCCGCCTACCTCAGGAACATAATTCGGATCATCACGGAAACGGGGCTCCGGGTCTATAAAGGGCTTGCCGCCATGCGCAAGGATCGAGTAGACCTCGCCAACAAGGTAGTCTTCGTGGAAGATTCGAAGACACCGACCGGGGTAGCCGAGGTTCCTTTGACCGACATGGCTACTGAAGCCTTCCGTAGCCAGATCGAATTAGCGGGACCCGGCCCATGGCTCTTTCCCAGCCCGCAGAACCCAATTGGGCATCAGACTAACTTCAGAAAGACCTGGGAAAGAGCACTCCGCAGAGCCGGAGTTCCCTACTTCCGCTTATACGACCTGCGCTCCACCCACGCTACGCGCCTTAGCGCCGGCGGCGTTGCGGACGAGTGGGTGACCCAGCTTCTTCGTCAGACGGACGCCAAAGTCTTCAAGAAGTATTCTCAGATGAAGCTCCAGATGAAGCGGGATGCGTTGACAAAACTCAATCACCGTGCAAATGAAACTGCAGCCGTGGGGTTTTGATACGGCACATCAACAGTTGTGGGGTTTTGATACGGTTTTGATACGGTTTTGAGGTTTAGGGATGGGCAAATGCAATCGAGACCGATTTAACTCATTGATTTGGAAGGGCTGGACTGGTGGGCGGTGCAGGGCTCGAACCTGCGACCTCCTGCTTGTAAGTCAGGCTGGCGTCTTCCACGGTTTTCCACCAACTCCTTGCTCTCGTTGCTCTTACACAACTTCAGGGCGTCTGCTTTCGCTCGCAACGCCTACGGCCTAGCCCCCTTGATGGGCGAGTTTTCTGACAGTTTCTTGACAGTCGTTGCTACCACGGTCATGCTCTACGGGCTGTGCAGCACGTTGTTGCAGTAATGGTTTTTGATCTGCAATAGCCCGGCTCCTCGTTAGGACGCGCTTTGTCGAGCGCGGCGTCACGACCGACACCGCACTGCTGGCTTAACACCGTTCACTCTGGTAAGAACCAATTCTGCAATGCTCTTCGCGCTACGTTCCATTCGCCGGAGCATGGCGCGTCCGGTTCTAGGTGCCTCGTCCCGGTTGCGATTCCCCAATCGGGCTTGCTCCTCCGAGCGGAAGACGGGTGTGGGGTTGCACCATTTGCCGCTGGCCTTCACCGGTTCCGGTTTGGTTCCGGCGCAAGGCTCGCGCCAGAACGGTCCCCTCGCCTTCCGGCGTCTGGCACTCGCTGTTGCCCTTGTCGGTCCTGTCCGTCACCAGCTTCGGCGGCGCTGTTCCTCCCGCGTCAGGGTTTGGCCGTTTCCGCCATCCGCGGGTGAGCGGAAACGCTCACAAACCCTTAACTTCAAAGGAGGAAACAGATCATGGCTAACCCCAAACCCGTTGCTGAAGTCCGTATCGGTCGCGTCAATGCTGCGATTTGGCCGAACGAAACCGCAGGCCGCACGAGGCACAACGTCACCTTTTCGCGTCTCTACAGGGACGGCGAGAAATGGAAGAGGACGCAGAGCTTTGGTCGCAACGACCTGTTGGTGCTGGCGAAAGTGGCCGATCAGGCCCACTCGCGCCTCTTCGAGCTTCCGCAGGAAGAAGAGCCGGAGGGCGAGTCCTAGCGTGCGGCAGACATCAGAGAGCGGCGGGGCCGATCCCCGCCGCTCTCCGATCCTTATCGTGAGTAAGGTTTACGAGGTGCTACGCGAGATTGGAGCGCGCTAAGGAAAAGGCTAAAGCCGCTGCTGAGGCGATTCCCGTTGGGTAGTACTACCAGCATCAAAACCGCGCCGCTTCCATAGATGCTGCGTTTCACCTCAGCTCAAGCGACGGCTTGCCGCTTGCGCGGCAAATCCGACAGCTTCCTAGAACAGCAACTCGCCCACCAGCGCGGGTGCGCACCCCAGCACCGCGCCAAGCGGCGGCGCTCAATCCGGATGCCGTTCCAGCCTCGACTCGGCTGGCACCTCATGAGGGATGGCGTTGCCGGTTCTCCACACGTCGAGGATTGAGGTTCCAAACGGGTTGCATAGCTTGAGCAATGCGTCATAGACTCCAGTTATATTCACTGGTAGGAACTTGCGGTGCGCCGCGCGCACTACCCCGGTTTGTTTTCGGGGTGAAGCGCATGTTTACGCCGCAGGAGATACGGGCACACCTCGCGTGCATCAAGCGCTTTCGCCATGAAACCACTCTGGCCACTATGGAAGGCGACGAGTCAGCCTCCGAAAGACCGGCGGCGATGGCGGAGCGGGCGCGGCAATTCGATGTCAGTAAGAAATTGTTGACCGCCACCGCGATCAGTACGTCGTGACAACCACAGTCAAGCGACAACCGGAATCGTCGGCTCGAGAAGTCCTGGCCGGCCTTGTCGAGCGGGTGACGTTCCACAATGCCGATAACGGATTTTGTGTCCTGCGCACCAAGGTCCGGGGCCATCACGATTTTGTGACGGTCGTCGGCCACGCCGCCATCGTCTCGGCGGGGGAGTGGATTTCGGCATCGGGGGAATGGGTTAACGACCGTACCCATGGTCAGCAATTCAAGGCGCGTTTTATACGCACCTCGGCACCGTCGTCGATCGACGGCATCGAGAAATACCTCGGCTCCGGCATGATCCGCGGCATCGGGCCGGTCTACGCCGGGAAGATGATCAAGACGTTCGGTGTAAAAGTGTTCGATATCATCGAGGCGGAGCCGGAACGGCTGTGCGAGGTAACCGGAATCGGGCGCGTACGCGCCGGGCGGATCACTGACGCCTGGGCGGAACAGAAGATCGTTCGCGAGATCATGGTTTTTCTGCACAGTCATGGCGTTGGCACGGCGACCGCGGTGCGGATCTACAAGACCTACGGCGCGGATGCCGTTCAGGTTATGACCGAGAACCCGTACCGCCTTGCACGGGACATTCGGGGCATCGGGTTCAAGACCGCCGACGCGATCGCCATGAAGCTCGGCATCGGGAAGGCCGCCATGATCCGGGTTCGCGCGGGGATCTCCTATGCGCTCACCGAGGCGATGGACGACGGTCATTGCGGCCTGCCCGCCGAAGAGCTTGTGCCGCACGCCGTCGAATTGCTGGAAGTCTCAAATGAGTTGGTTCAGAGCGCACTGGATCTCGAATTGGGCGAAGGGACGATCGTTGCGGACACGGTTGCCGACACCCCCTGTATTTTCCTCGGCGGTCTGTACCGGGCCGAACGGGCGATTGCCGAACGGTTTCTACGGATTGCGGACGGCAAGCTCCCCTGGCCGGATATCGATGCCGGCAAGGCGATACCCTGGGTCGAGCGGAAGACCGGCCTGTCGCTGGCGGCAAGCCAGGCCGATGCGGTTCGCCTGGCTCTGATCTCCAAGGCATTGGTCATCACCGGAGGGCCGGGCGTGGGCAAGACAACCATCGTCAACGCCATTCTGCGCATCCTGGCCGCCAAGGGCGTGAACCTTCTGCTCTGCGCGCCAACCGGCCGCGCCGCCAAACGGATGACCGAGGCCACCGGGTTCGAGGCCAGGACGATCCACCGGCTGCTCGAAGTCGATCCCAGGGCCGGCGGGTTCAAGCGCAACGCCGACAACCCTCTCGACTGCGGCCTGCTGGTAGTCGACGAGACCTCGATGGTGGACATCATGCTGATGCAGGCCTTGCTGAAGGCAGTCCCCGACGGTGCCGCGTTGCTGATTGTCGGCGACATCGACCAACTCCCCTCAGTCGGTCCGGGCCAGGTGCTTGCCGACATCATTTCCTCCGGCACGGTCCCCGTCGTGCGGCTGACTGAGGTTTTCCGTCAGGCGGCGCTGAGCCGGATCGTCACCAGCGCACACAGGATCAATCGGGGCTCCAGTCCAGATCTTTCAAAACCTAAGGGCGACAGCGACTTCTACTTCGTACAGGCAGACGATCTGGAAACCGCGGTCCTGCAGATCATCGAATTGGTGAAGACGCGCATCCCGAAGCGCTTCGGGCTCGATCCCGTCCGCGACATCCAGGTGCTGTGCCCGATGAACCGTGGCGGCGCCGGCACCCGCTCGCTCAACATGGAGCTGCAGGCCGCCCTCAATCCCGCCGGCGAGTGCAAGGTCGAACGCTTCGGTTGGACCTTTGCGCCTGGAGACAAGGTGATGCAGATCGAAAACGATTACGACAAAGAAGTTTATAACGGCGACATCGGCTATATCGAAGATGTCGATCCCAATGCCGGAGAGCTGAACGCGAGTTTCGACGGGCGCGCCGTCGCTTATGGCTTCGGCGAGCTTGATACGCTAGTTCCGGCATACGCCGTAACTATTCACAAGAGCCAGGGTTCAGAGTATCCCGCCGTCGTCATCCCCGTGCTGACCCAGCACTACGCCATGCTCCAGCGGAATCTGCTCTACACCGGCGTGACGCGCGGTAGACGGCTGGTTGTGCTGGTCGGCCAAAAAAAGGCGGTGGCCATCGCAGTGCGTAACGTCTCGGGGCGGCGGCGGTGGTCGAAGCTGGACGAATGGCTCGGCGATCCGGCCAGCGGGCGGATCGCCGCGAGCGCGACGATTACACCCGGCAGGTCACAGATAAAACCGCGCAGATCGCCAGCGTGGAAGCGCGGCTGAAGAAGATCTATGACCGAGCTAGAGCAGCAATTGGCGGACGAATTAGGCAAGCCGGCCGGGCAATACGCCGAGGCGCAGAAACAGTACGGCGAGTGGGCGAACAGGACGACCGCACTCGCCGAGGACCACCAGAAGATGGGCGCACATGTAACAAAATTGACCGACGCCTACGACGCTCTGCTCAACTCGTACAACGACTTGATCGACACCTACAACGCTCTGGGGAGGGATTTAACAGAGCTCATTCGTTGATCCACGGCGAAGCCGAGCAGAAGCGGAAAGCAGGGGACCGGTGGGACCGCGTTGAGGGTCGAATTGAGGGTACTGTCAAGTTAAGCAGTTTGGCGGCATTCTCGCCGCCCGTCGCCACCGCTAAGTCATTGATTCTAAGTCTCTGATCCAGCAGAATCCTTCCGCAAAACGGGCAGATTCTGCTCAACTTGACAGTACCTGCCCGAGGCCGCAAACCAGAGGTCGCTGCCATCTCTGAGGTTCTGAAAAGCGTTGCGCCGCAGTGGCGGCAATGACGAGTAACGGGTATACAAGACCTCCGCATAACGCTGGAATGCGGTGTCGGCACTTTGAAGGCCGTTCTCTGCGATAAGACGAACGGTGATCTCCGCCGTGTCCCGGTCGGGGATAGCAGCGCGGACTTCCGGAAGGGAGTCAAGAGCGCTGCGGATGCTGCTGACGGCCTGGCTGCACATCAAGTCGACAGCGTTGTGGCCGCAGGCCGGGCAGAAAAATGCTGCTCCAATAACCGCGTAGCGGCAGCCACAGGCGGTACAGATAATTCTGAGTCGCATCGGCCCTGCTGCCCCCGGCGGCAGCAAGACGGGCTGAAGTCGGCTGTTCACCTTCATTGTGATGTGGATGAGACTGTTTCGTGGCTGGCGCCGGTTCCAAGAGGCCGCGTCTCACTTCATCGCAGGGCCAATTCGCTGTCGTACATGGGCAACAGCGGCCTTAGAGGGATGGAAAATAGGACGCCGAGGATGCCACCGAATCCGGCGATCATGGTGGTTTCTAAGTAGTCGAACTCGGTCCACACGCCCAGGATCACCAGCGCCGGAATTGTGAAAATCACGCCAGCTGCCACGCTTTCGCCGGCCGAAGCCGCGGTTTGGACGATGTTGTGCTCAAAGAATGTTCGAATTGCGAAATGCCCGCAGTATGGCCATCGCGATGACGGCGGCCGATACCGTCAACCCGGCGAACAGGCCCAGATACATATTGGCCGCACCCAGGATCACTGCCAGAAAGGCGCCCAGAAAAAACGACTTCAGGGTGATTTCGGCAAGGTTCGTCGTCGGGGAAACATAGGGCTTGTGAGGTGCTGTTTGAGACATGCGGGATAGCATATTCCAAACCGGGGAACGAGCCCAGCGATCTTGTTGGTATGACGAGAATTAGGGCTAATCCGCATAGTTCACCAGTAGGACCAGAAGCGGGTGAAATGGTAACGCGGTCGCCCCCGGATTCCCAAGAGTAACCCCAGGACGCCAGGGAGGCTTACTCAGGGATCGGCGCCGGAGCCTGAACCTGCGTCATCAAATCATCGTCCCATTCGCCATCGACCACTACATGGGCCAGGGCGCCCAACTCTACCGCCTCGATCAGGTTGTGGGTGAGGTACGCATAGACGCCCGGCTGCCTGAAGGTGTAGATTGCCGCACCAGCGGAGCCGCCACGGATGAACCAGGTCTGAAGCCCGTGGGCAGGGGGATCGGCGAATGAGCCCTGCTCCCACACGTAGTCACCATGTCCGCCGATAAGGTGCGGTCTAGAGTCCCGGTTGGCTTGGGAGTGGATGAACAGGACGGTCTCGCCAACCTTGGCCTTCATCGCCCCATCGCCGGTGAGCGCGCCGACCCGGCCATTAAACACCACATGGGACGGTGTGAGCGTGCGCATTACCTTAAGGACATCGGCGATGCCGTCGGCGGGACTTTTGTACTTCATGAAGTTGCCGTCGGAGTTTCGGGGAATGTAGTAGTCCTGCTCGCCGACATAGTAGGCCTTGTCGTAGCGGATGGGGCCGCCATCGCGGTCCTTGAGGCCGTCTCTTGGCAGCACCATGAGGGCCCCATTCATGCCGGAAACAACATGATATGGAATCATTGATCCACCCGGTGCGCAGTGATAGATGAAGGTGCCCGGCTTGATCGCCTTCCAGCGGAGCAGGACCTGTTCGCCTGGTTGTACGTGCGTCAGGGCGCCCCCGCCGAGCGCCCCAGTTGAGGCATGAAAGTCGATGTTGTGCTTGAAGACATTGCCATTCGGATTCTTCAGCGTGAGCTCGACATAGTCCCTCTCGTGGCAGATGATCAGCGGCCCCGGAATGGAGTTGTTGAACATGAGAGCGTCGATTTCGGTCCCATCGTCGTCGATCACTCTCTTGCCTTCGTGGACGATAAGCTCAACCTCGACAATCTTCGGCCCGGCGGCGGCGACCTGCTCATGCTCAGGAACGAAAGGCGGGTCGACAAGCTCCTGCTTGACGCGTGGTAGTCCACTAATGTCCGCCTGGGCAGAGGGGGCGGCTGCCGCCCCCGGTTGAGTCATGGCTGACATGGCGGCCAGCGAGCCACCAGCCTCCAGAAACCGGCGTCTGCTGATGTTGAACATGGACAATCCCTGCCTATTCTTAGGATGTCGGTGCCTGTCCGCTGAAACTTCCCTGGAAACCAACCCGTTCTCGTTTACGCTGCACGGCTGATTCTCTCATGCGCCGACAGAGCCCCACAAGGAGGGGGGCAGGTCACAGGTGGATACCGGCCGCCGACTCAAGAAACGATTGTCATGCTAAACTGGCCTTCCGGCTCCGCTCTGACGGCCACCCAGCTTGTCGGAAAGACCGGCAGTGCACTAACATGCAAGCTATACCACTCGGTAGGACCCGATCAACCTGCGTCCCCAGTCACAAAAAAGCGAACCCGGAGTTGCACCATGACAAGCCGACAAACGCGTAACAGCGCCATGCCGTCCCGAGAGACCACCGAGTCTCCTAAGAGGACAACCATCCCCGCTAGGGATGTCGGTATCACGCTCAGGGTCAGCGACAAAGCGCTGAAGGAGCTCGACCAAATCCAAGAGGAAACAATCAAGGCTGCGCAGGAGGACCAGAAGTTCTCTTGGCGATGAGCTTCGCGCGCGCGCGCGCACCAAGACCCCCCTCCATCTTGTTTGGCTCACAATGAAGATTGCGTATACCATCGAGCTGCTCGACAGTCCAAACGATTGGTCGCGTCTAGCTCAAGCTCTCGGTGGCGGGGATCGCGATGTGGTACGCCACACGCTCCGACATCTCCGCGTGCTTGACGCGAAGTGCTACGTTCTCGAAGACCGGTACATCGATCGCGATTACTCGGCGGACTTCTTCCACTTCTATGCCCGCACGTTCCGGGCTCACGACCGACACTGTAAGCGCGTCCACTTCTTCTCTGCTGACATATCCCCAATGCTCCGTCGGCCCCTATCGACAGACGGGCTGCGCCAGATGCAGGACTTCGCAAGCACAACCTATTGCGGCTTCTGCGTGATTCGTCCCTTACCAACCGCCCCGATCGGCAGAACGGTTCTCAAAGGGCGGGTCCGCAGTGACTTCGACATGGAGGCTACCGTCACGTGCCGCGCAAACTTCGACGCGAATCTGCTCGGCGTCGACCTGCAAGTCACTGGTGCGTCCTTCCTCCAACAGGACGCCCGCGTCGGCGCGTGCGCCCAAGTCGCCATCTGGGCAGGCATGCGACACATGCACGCCCGGTACAACTACAACTGGGTTTCCGTGGCGGACATCACTCGATTCGCTACGCCCACGACCGCAGACGAGGCCGTTTCTCTTCCCGCCGGATCGGACTTCCTCACTTCCGAGCGGATGATTCGTGGGATCAGTGAAGCGGGCTATCAGCCCCTTTGTTTCCGACGCCCTGACATCGACCGCGCCATCCTGCCGTACGTGGAATCCGGCATTCCCGTCATTCTCGGCCTCAAGCTTGGCGAAACAAGCGGTCACGCCGTCACCGTCATTGGGCGCGTCTTCGCCAAGCAGGAGAACCCGACCAACAACGCCGTCGACTACGTCTCTGCCTACATCGTCCATGACGACCAAGGGGGGCCCTACATGTGGCTCCCCATGGACCCTGACGCCAGCACGACATTCTCCTTCACCGACGATACGACCAAACGTGACACCCTCGGCGGCACCATCGAGTTGAACGTCCGAGACCACGCGGTTTTCGCCGTAGCCCTCATGTCCACCAGGGTCTTCTCAACTGCGGCTGCCGCCGAGCATTCTGCCTGGGACCGAATCGACGACACCTTGCAAAACATGCCGAGAACCCGTCAGGTACTCGACGAACTCCAACTCCCAGTCAACACTAGGCTCTTGGACGAACTGCAGGCAGCGCACCGCGCCGGCCGGATCGTGCTGCGGACGTACCTGACGTCTGCCGCGGGCTACCGTCGCCACCTCGTCGGAGGCTCGGCCAGCGACAACCTCAAGGATGCCGTGCTCGATCTCCACCTGCCGCACTTCACATGGATCACCGAGATCTCCACGATCGATTCCTACAACAACTCTTCGCCGGGCTTTCGGCGCATCTACGGACATACGGTTCTTGATGCAACCTCCACCGGCAAAGCTGGCGATGGCCTGTTGGTGCTCCACCTTCCCGGGCTTCTCGTCACCAACGACATCAATGCGCGAGAGGATCCAGAGCAATTCGCCATCATCGAGGGCGACACGTTGTACGAGTGCCGCGAGAAGCGCCTTTAGCCCATGGGTGGTTTCGTCGGCAGAATCCCGTTGTCGCCCATGCCCAACCGGCTGTTCCCAGTCCGCGAACACTCAACGCAACCGACGTCCCGTCGCGGCATGTCGTAACCCGCCACCGCCCGACGGGAGTTCCACCGAAACCACCCAGTCTCGGCCTCGTCGTGCTTCAGGCCCGTCAAATGAAACAGAAAGTCGTCAGCGGCATGCGCGCAGGCGATCGCGTTCATGGTGACCACGCTTGGCGCCACCACACCCGGGTCGTCCACGTACGCGTATCCGCGCTTGGCTGTCTCCGGCACTGCCTCGTCCTGCAGCCGTCCCGTGTTGATTAGTCCGTTACACCACAGACACCCTTGCTCGGGTGTCACCATCCGGCTGACGCAGAACACGTTCCCGACGGTCCCGTCCTCCGCAACCGGAATCTTCGCACCGACCTGGATGCCAGGGATCCCGTACTGGTGCACGATCGCGTTGAAGAGTAGTCGCGCGCTCATCGTGTCCGCCGCGAGGAAAAGGAAGTCGCAGTCCGTGAAACGTGCCGCCACATCCTCATCGAGGAAGTCCCTCGCCATCGCCTTGATCCGGGCGTTGCGGTTCGCATGACGAATGTTGCGGACCGCCATCCGGACTTTGGGTCTGCGCAACCGGTCCGCAATAAACCTCGGCACCCATGAAGGCACGACGGCATCGCGACGCCGAGCCCCGATGAGGCGCGGCAGGTTCGTGGCATCTGCCTTATCCGGATCCGCGAGTACGAACTCCCCCACGCCAAGCCGGCCCAACAGTTCAGCCAGGATGGACCCTGCGCCGCCCAGCCCTACGATTCCCACGCGCGTCCGTCGCAGTAATTCCTGACCCGCGTCGCCGAACAGACGACTCTGCCGATCGTACATTCCCGCTACCGCAGCCTTCTTCTCGGGCACCGGGAACAGCAACTGTCGTCGATGTCCTATGACCGTCGCGTGGTTCAGCGGCGCGCGGTCGCAACCGGGAAACCACAGATCCCCGGCCACCGCAGATCGTGCAAAAACCAACGCGCCGACCGGCATGCCGCGCGCAATGTCAAGGAGAGCGGGATAGCCGCGTTCGTGTGACGCCATGTCATCCCCTGAGAACGCGACCGAGTCGGTTCCGCCATGGTTGTGAATGGCGAGGTACGCCAGCCGACTATCCCTCGCGCGGAGAATCCGGCTCTGGATGAACTCCGCCTTCAGCATGCGATAGCCGCGCTTGCCTGGCACGTAGTCCACACCGTCCTTCGCCAAATGGATTTCCCTCGCGACGAGCCTCAGGCCGCGATCGGACTGGCACGTGCCAGCGAGGATTACCGCACCGTGCTCGTCGCCATCCCCAGGAAACAGGTGCCTTTGTAATTTGGCGTACAGTTCCCCAGGGATCGTCAGCTTCCAGGGCTTCATGTTGGCCTCTTCATCCAGCGGATGACCTTCAGCAACTTCAACGCCGCCGTATCCGTCTCGGGGTTCAGCTTGTTCGATCGACGCGAGACCTGAATAGCCGGTTGCCCTCGAAACGCCGCGGTCCCGAAGCCGCCCCCCAGACCCCCGCCGTCTGACCGCGCCAGGTCCGCGTTCGTAAAGTGCGGGTACACGTCGGCGTACGGGTACTGGAAGGTGATCTGGAAGCCGATCCAGACCTTCGCTTGCACGTAGGGGCAACCCATGGGGATGCCCCTCACCACCACGACCGCCCCGCCCGAACTGTCCGATTCCGTCTCCACGGCACACGGGTCGAACGTGCGACGGATCTCCTCGATTGCTTTCGCCACCCCGGGAACGATCGTGCTCATGAGTTGTCGTCGTTCTCGATCGCGAGGAACCGCTCATTGGGATGCACCTCGATGAACTGGTCATCCCCGACCAGGTCTGTCTTCCCGCCGCCACGCTCGATGCTCAGTACGAAGTCCTGCTTGATGTTCACGCCCTGTTCGATCGCCGCCTTCTTGATGCTCTCACCCGTCTGCTTCGAGCCCACAAGCACCACGGGCTTGTCGTTCAAGGTGACTTCGATCTTCCCGTCGTCGACCCCACCCTTCACATTTTCATCGCTTGCCATGTCTTCACCTCTTTCAAAGTTGGCTCCGAATTGCTATCATGAAAAATACTGTATGTGACTATGGATTGCAAATATGAAATCACACGAAAACCGCACAGACCGTTTTGACGTCGCCGCGCTACACGCCGCAATGGACTCCGAGCGTCGTTCGCGCCGCCTCACGTGGAAGGATGTGGCGGCGCAGTCGGGCGTCAGCGCATCCACGCTCACCCGTCTATCCCAGGGCCGTCAGCCCGACGTCAACAGCCTCGCAGCCCTTACGGCTTGGCTCGGGATGTCCGCAGACCATTTCATGCGCGCCGAAACCATCGACCAGTTCGGCGCAGCAAGCCCGCTTGCCCAGATCTCCTCCATCATCCATCAAGATCCGCACCTGAATCCCGAGGGGGCAGTTGCCCTGGAGGAGTTAATCCGGGCCACGTACGCGCGGCTGAGAACCGACAGCGACTGACGTTCTCCCAGAAGACGACGACAGCTTAGACCTGGAAATAACGTGGCGTTTTCGGGGCCCCCGTTGCGAAAAGAAGGTGACCTGCCTGGCGATTTTCGGACCAGCTGACGCTTGACCGGGCCGAATCCCACCGACCGAGCCAAGCGCGGGAGCAAACGTCATCTAATCTGTGACGGGCCGGGCGTACCGCTTGAGCAAAACGAGCGGTCATGGGCGCTGACTACCTCGCTGACAGAGCGATTGTGGAAAGCGGGCCATGGTTGCTCCGATGATAGCCCGCGACCCGCAACCTCTTGAGATACAGACAGATCCTAGAACAATCCTGTGACATACAGATAAGCATTGTATTTACCTGTAAGTTACCAGTATAATCGTCGGCCTCATGAGTTTTCGGCAGGAAGCACACAAGATTCTCCGCGAAACGGAGCTGTCGCTCCGCGAGCTGATCGAGCGCGCTCTATCCGCTCAGCAGTATTCAGATGTCGCTGATGTAGCACGAATCGCGGATGCCATAGCGCATCTGCGCCGCGAAGGAGCGGACACTCTGCCCGCCGATTCGACATCTCGCGGTGCGTCCACTGCGCGGGAATCCGACAGAACCACTCCGGCGCCAGCCACAACGAAGTCATCACTTGGCCATCGAGCCAAGAGTGCCGAGTTTCCACGTTTTGAGAGAGACGGCGAGAAGCTTGTGAAGATCGGGTGGTCAAAGCGAGATGAGCGCGTTTATGAACATCGCGCGCCATGGGACATCGTGTTCCTCGTCGGCGTCGCCATTTCAACCAAGGTCAAACCGAAGGCGATCTTCACGATGGAGCAAGTGCTGCCAGTGCAGGACGGAGGCGGCAATGAAGTTCCGTCGTACCAGGTATATCTGGCGCTGGCATGGCTGCGCTCGATCGGTCTTGTTCAGCGGCGTGGCAAGGAAGGCTATGCCCTGACCAATGGAGCTCTGGACAACACAAAACTACGGCAACTCTGGAATTCGATCCCGGATAGGTACCAATCCGCTACGGGAGATAGCTGATGACGAACGAACAAGCGAAGAAGCTGGCACTCAAGCTCCTGGTTGCAGACTCAGAAGCTGAGGCCATCGAGGTGCTCAAGGCGGCTGGCTTTTGGGAACAGCCGGACGCGTGGCGTCTCGTAGGGGATCGAGACGGCAACTTTGCCACCATCGGAAGCCAGCAGAGTCGACCCGAGGCAGCACTTGTCGAGAAGATCATAAATTCGGTGGATGCTCGCCTCATGAATGAGTGCCTCATCCGCGGCGTCGATCCGACCTCCGAGGACGCTCCACCTTCGATTCGCCATGCCGTCTCGCGATTCTTCGAGAATCGAGAGCCAAAGGGAGAACTGGGCGGGACGCTCCGGGGATGGTCGCAGGCAAAGCAACTTGAGCAGTCGCATTTCATCACGTTGGCGGTGACCGGCGCGATGCCTCGAAGCGGCGATCCCTGCATTACCATCGTTGATGCCGGCGAGGGCCAAACGCCTGCGATGATTCCCAACACATTCCTGTCCATCGACAGGAACAACAAACTGAAAATCTTGTTCGTCCAGGGGAAGTTCAACATGGGCGGCACAGGTGCCCTGCGGTTCTGCGGTCAGAACAGTCTTCAACTCGTCATCACCAAGCGCAATCCGGCCATCGTTTCCAAAAGCAAGGAGAACAACCCGACGCAGGAACAGTGGGGCTTCACCATCGTACGGCGTGAGCGGCCGATTATCGGCGCGGGTCACGTGAAGAACTCAGTGTTTAGGTATCTGGCTCCGGTCGGATCGGAATCGTCTCCCAACCGCGGTGAGGTTCTGGCCCTCGATACGGAGACGCTCCCGTTGATGCCCGACCGCAACAAGCCGTATGCGCGGGAGGTTTCGTGGGGCTCGGCAATCAAGCTATACGAATACGACATGAAGGGATTTCGCAGCCACGTCCTAATGAAGGGCGGTTTGTTGTCGCGGTTGGAATTGCTGCTGCCGAGCATCGCTCTTCCGGTTCGTGTCCACGAGTGCCGAGAATACAAGGGCGTCGGGGCAAGGAGCTTTGCTAATTCGCTCGTCGGCACTATCGCGCGCCTCGAGGAAAACCGTGGCGACAACCTCGAACCGGATTTCCCGGCTTCCGTTTCGCTGACCGTGCGAGGCGAACACATGATCGCTCAGATCTATGCCTTCAAGGCCGACAAGGCCGAGAGCTATCGCACAAACGAGGGCATCATCTTCGTGATCAATGGGCAAACCCACGGGTCGACTCCGAAGACGTTTTTCGAGCGGAGTCGGGTGAGAATGAGTCGTCTCGCGAAGTCGCTCTTGGTTGTCGTTGAATGCTCAAACGTCTCCGTTGGTGCTCGCGAAGATCTGTTCATGAACAGTCGAGACCGGTTGAGCAACAAGGAGATTCGGAAGGCCATCGAAGAAGAACTTGAAGATCTCATCAGCCGTCATCCGGGCCTGCGCGAACTTCGTGAACGGCGTCGAGCAGATGAGATCAAAGAACGCTTGCAGGACTCGCGGCCACTTGAAGACGTAATCGGTTCAATTCTCAAAAGCTCGCCCACGCTTGCGCGCTTGTTCCTGCTCGGCCAGCGACTGAGCCAACCGCATCGTGCCAACAACGTGGGCGGACAGAACGAGAATGGCGGTGGGCCTGATCCAGGAGCCGGCGAGTTTCATGGCCGCAAGCATCCAGCGTTTTTCCGATTTTTCAAGAAGGGAGAAAGAGACATTCTTCTTCGCAACGCGGAGCTTGGCCGACGCTGCCGGATCAAGTTTGAGACGGACGTTGAGAACGACTACTTCAGCCGCGCTGATTTGCCGGGCCACTATCACGTGGAACTGCTGGAAGGGCCGATCGAAGGCGTGGATCTGGACCACAGTCTCACGCTTCATAACGGTATCGCGAACTGGAGCATTAATCTGCCCGAAGACAACCTCAGTGAAGGCGACGACCTTACGATTCAGTGCACCGTCACGGACGACGTGATCGTTTCACCGTTCGTCAGCAT
This sequence comes from Terriglobia bacterium, assembly GCA_965218055.1. Lineage (GTDB taxonomy): Bacteria > Acidobacteriota > Terriglobia > JAJPHL01 > JAPKYU01 > CBDBKE01. The sequence goes on along the minus strand of CBDCKA010000002.1, from coordinate 1,471,501 downwards.
TGCGAAGCTAAAGATTGCCGAAAAGTCAGAACCCTCCAAGACGACGCTAGGCCGCCGCACAAGCAGAAAGGGCACGGGAGCCACAGGAAGCCGCGGCGGAGGTGACAATCCCGACGACCAGCAGAACGAGGGCGAGAAGATGCTGGGCGGGATCCAGATGCCCGCAATCATTGAAGTCAAGGAGAACGACGACAACTGGCAGCGTCACAGCTTCGATGAAAAGACCGCGTGCAGGGTTCTCGAAGACGCCGTCGGAGACGAGGACAATGAGCGCTCAACCTACACCTTCTACGTCAACGTTGACAACATCTTCCTCAAGACGGACATGAAGGGTGCCGCAAGCGACGTCGCCGTCATGAAGGCAAAGTTTGTCTATGGCAATGTCCTTGTTGGTCTAGCGCTAGTCCACGACCACCGAAATCGACAGAACGGCGGTCGCACCGACCGCAACGATGACGCTGCCGCCGAGGAGACCATTGAAGCTCTGGTTGAAAAGACAACGAGAGCGATGGGACCATTCCTTGTTCCGATGATTGACTACCTCGGTGCGTTATCGGCCGAGGAAGTTGCTGGGATGGGCCAGGCCGGCGACGAAGAATGAACGTTAGACAGCTTCGTGAATCAGGACTACTTCGCGCGCGGATGGCAATGTGCCCTTCAGTGTCGCGTGCCACTTGCGACCGGGAACGTTGCGCCAGAGGCGCTGTTTCCCGTCGTGCACTTCGGCAAAGCCGGCATCCTCCATATTTGCGAGGTATCGAGGCAAGTGACGCTTTGGATTCGCAAAGGCGATCAGTTGAACGAAGAGTGCTCCGGTCTTTACGACTCTGCGGATCGCAATCAGTGTTCGCAGCGACTCGGCGAAGTATTTATCTGCTGCCTCTTCGCTTCGGTAAGCGAAGGCGTAGAAGGAGGCTCCATGGCCATCTTGGCACTGAGCGAGCCAGTAGGGCGCAGGCGACTCTCGGCGACCATCGACCTGCCAACGATGGTAAAGCATGTGGATCCCTGGATAGGGCGGGCTCGTCACGACCAACCCGGCACGGACTCCATCCGTGAACGGTTTGTGTTCGTCGAGCATAGCGGCCGAGTCGTTGATCAGAACCGGTGTCGAACAGTTGTGTTGAACAGCGCCCCGAAGCGCCACGATTCCGCCCAGCATTTCATGAACGGTTGATTGAAGACGCTTGCGAAACTCGGTGAGGTTCGGCTGGTGGCTCCGTCCGTTGAGTGCCCATTGCCCAGTATTCAGAAGTGCGCAGCGGGCGATCGGCGCGGCATGGTCGGACAGTGCGGACAGCGACCGCAGCGCCAACGCGAGAACCTTCTTGATGGGCCTCGCCTCGGGCAGGGTCAGATTCTTCGTTCGGCGTTCGCATATGAATTCGTCCAGATCGTCAGGCGTCAGCCGGTATGAGAGCGTAGGAACAGTGTTGTCGGCCCACTCACGAAGCGCCTGGGTATCCCCATCTGAAAGGACGGTGGTTTTTGCTCGCGCAACGAAAACCGCGAGTGAGTTCAGGTCGCAGCCAACGGCTTGGCGGTCTCTGACTAATGCCTCGACGACCGTTGTGCCTCCGCCCATATACGGGTCGAGGACGAGGTCGCCAGGTTGCGAAAAAGCCTCAATCGCTGCTGCGGCGAACTGGGGAGAAAAGCGCGCAGGATAACGATAGAACTTGTGGGTCAGACCCGAGATAGGAGTCTGATCCAACGCGGCTTGGCGCACCCGTGCCAGATCGACCCCGAACGAGCCGCCAGTCTGGGCGTTCTGTACCTGGCTAGACAACCTAAACTCCGCCTTCTGGCAAGATCTCGGTCTCGAACGTGCCGCATTTTAGCATTCGTTTTTTGATCGTACCAGCGAAATGTCTCTGATCTCGTCGTTTCTTGAACGAAACGGCCGGCGTTCGAAGAGTATAGTGCCGCGCCCAGCTGGGCGGGCTCCCGGTCACGCGCGTGCGGGACCGTCTGGCCCTAGGCTATCCCGACGGGAGTGCCAATCCATCGATCCGCCCCAGCATGCTGGCAAACAGCCGTCGGGTCAAATGGCCCTCGGCCAGCAGGAGCCAGTAGTACCGTGCGTGTTTTACGAGCCGTCCTCCGGTTTTCACCAGCCGCTGCTGGAGGCTCGTCAAGGACCACTTCTCGATTCTCTGTGGCAGCACTAGCCGTCGCCATAGGTTGCCCAGGTTGTAGGCGATGATCGTCAGCCAAAGCCGTACCTCGTTAGATCGGAACTTGTGGCAACTGAGCCGCGTCATCTTCACCGCCTGCTTGCCTTCCTTGATCCACTGTTCTGCGGTGCCGCGCTTGTTATAGAACCGTACCACCGCCCGATTCGGCAGCGTCAGATTCGTTACAATGAACCCCACTCGCGGGAACAACTCCCCGGAATGATGCTCTACTTTCGCCACCACCCTTCGAGCCGTCTTCCAACCGGCTGCCTGGTACAAGAACCCCTTGTACTCGACCAGCGGTTTCTTGGTGGGCCTTCCCACGGGGCGTTTCAGTAGCTCTTCGATGTCTCGCTGCAGAATATCGTTGGCCGGGATGCGAATTGCGTACTTCACACCCCGTTCCTCCAATGCCTCGTACACCTCCGGCTTGGCAAAGGCCGCGTCCGCCCGAAACGCAATCTCTTTTCCCATTCTTTGCTGGCGCTCAATCTCGGGTAACAGGAGTTTCTCCCAACCCTCGGCACTGTGCACGTTGCCCGGACGGAGCTGGGCCGCCAGACAGTCGCCGTCTCGATTGAACAAAAGCAGCGGGTGATAGCAAGTGGACTCGAAGTGTCCGTTGTAGGCGCTCTGTTCCTGCTCCCCGTAGACCGGAATCTCGGTTGAGTCCATATCCAGCACCGCTCGGTAGTGCCACTGGAAGGCTTCGACCTTTCCGATCAGTTCCCGGTTGATCCGGGCCAACCCGACGAAGTTCTCCACCTTCGCCAGCATCTCCGTCTCGAAAGTTTGCAACCTGGATGTCAGCGCCGCGCCTTGTTCCCAAGTCTTCTCTGAACCAATCAGCCGAAAGGTCGGGTCTTGCGACAGCCGCTCGGCATCATTGACATCCTCGTATCCAGCTAGGCGACTGTATACCGACTGCCGCAGCAAGTCCGCGAAAGAAAACCGAGCATTGTTTGCCCGCGAATCGGTCCGGTGCTCGTCAATGAGTTCGCTGAATCCCAGACGCTCATCCAACTCCCGGACCAGGGCGTTGTTGCAGAAATCTGACTCCATCCCCAACGCTCTCCCCCCTGATAGGCTAGGGGATGGGCAAAAGCGACTACACCTTCCGATATAAGGTTCGCAACTGGCCGGAGTACAACCGGGCTCTGGTGAAACGTGGGCAGCTGACACTGTGGTTCGACACGGAGGCAGTCGCTGCCTGGCGTCATCCAGGACCCTTCGAAGGGCGAGGCCGGCCCAAGGTCTACGCAGATGCGGCGATCCAATGTGCGCTGGTCCTGAATTCGGTGTTTCACCTCAACCTACGGACCACTCAAGGGTTCCTTCAATCCATCGTGGCGCTCATGGCTCTCGACCTCCCAGTGCCCAACTACAGCACGGTGAGCCGAAGGCAAAGCGCCGTCGACGTCCGACTGAGTGTAGGGCCCACGGATCGACCACGACATGTCGTCATCGATTCGACGGGCCTGAAGATCTACGGAGCCGGTGAGTGGCACATCAGAAAACACCGAACCCTCCGCCGTAGGACATGGCGAAAGCTCCACCTAGGCGTCGATGAGACGACGAAAGAGATCGTTGCGATGGACCTGACTGCGAGCAACGTCCACGACGCCCGAAGGCTCTCTTCGTTGCTGTCTAAGACTCCTGGTTCGATCGGGCAAGTCTCCGCAGACCGGGCCTACGACACGGGTTCCTGCTACGAGGCCGTGCTCCAGCACGACGCTATCGTGACGATCTTGCCGCGACGCAATGCACGATGCAGCCGAGACTCTCATCCGCCTCCGTGGCGTGCGATGCGTGATACCCATCTCCGGCGTATTAGGACGCAGGGCCGTTATGAGTGGCGGAAGTCGAGTGGCTGCACTCGCCAGAGCGTGGCGGAGAATACGGTCTCACGGTACAAGACGATACTCGGGGTAAGCCTCTCGGCCCGCACGGTTAAGAACCAAAAAGTCGAAGCCGCGATCAAGTGCGCTGTGCTGAACCGGATGGCGGAGCTTGGAATGCCACGATCGGAGCGCGTGTACTGAGGCGGATGAGCTTCTCGGCCCGGTTCGCCGCGAGCGCGAATTACGCAACAACACCCTAGCGGGGCGAAATGGCCTGTCCCGCCCCAATCCCAAGGCCGGACCGCCGCCAGACGGAGGATGGAACATGACCGCAGGTCGAAAATCGTTACATCAGACCTGGAGCTGGGCTATCCTATCAACGCTCGGACGCCCAAAACGAAAATCCTGGCTAAGGGCTAGAGAGCTTGATGTCGAAGTCGATCAGAGTCTCGTCCTGCGCGTACGTTCATAGCGAGGATGTGGATCTTGATCGCCACATGAACGCGGGGCTGATCAATGCCGCCATGGAAGCAGCGGTAAAGCACGCCACTGCGGTCCTGCAAAACCCCACGGGCGGTTACACCGCGTTCCAGCGGGAGACGATACAGACCGTGTACTCGTCGATGCTCTCGACGCACGGACTGATCCGGAAGGTCCTCGCTGCCGGCTGGCAGAACCCAGAATCCATTGACGCGCTCGCACTTGCCCGGGGGCCGCTTGAGGGGCTTTACACCCTTTGTCTCATGTTCGAGAACGCGTCATGGGTAGACGACTACCTGAAGGACGGGTGGAAGAAACAGTACGTGCGGCTACTCCTGGAATGCGAGGAAACGAAAAACCTGCCGCGATTCAATGATTTCTGCACGAAGCTCGCGCCCACGAACTTGAACACGCTCCGTCAATTTCACGGGATCACGGAAGCCCAAGTGGCCACGATCGATCACGAGGAATTAGGCGCGTCGATGCCGAAGGGAACAGCGAAGGAGAACATCGCACGGTTCCCGTCGCCGTCGAATGTCATCAACCGTCTCGGCGAAGGTACTGACAAGCGAAAAATGCTTGAACGGCTGTATCCGGAGTACGTATTCCTCTGCACGTTCGCGCACGGCCTGCCCGATACGCTGCTTTTCAAGACGATGTTTAACAAGGACGCGCCAATCAAGCAGTTCGACGATGAGACGCTAAAGGACACGTTCCACCGACAGGTCGAGCAGCCGGCGTATACGACGAGCCTCATTAGTCTCATACAAGGCTCCGCTGAGCTGATCACCCTCTATCCTGCGGACGTCGAACTCTCGGCGACGGTCGTGAAGGCATGGGAAACGCTCACGAAAGAGATGCTGCTCGGCAAGGCAATCTGGAACATCCGGACGAAGAAACTGCTTCGCATCGTGGATGCGGCCCCGGCGCCTCAGGCAGGCCAGAATGGCTAAACCCGAACGCCGGCCGGTGGTCGGACGCGGGGCAGGCTGCGCACGAGTCGCCATGCCACACACGGCGCGATGACGGCCAGCGCAGGAGGGACATGCTCCGTGCGCCCTCGCCCCGATTCTCTTGGCAAGCTCCCTAGAAAGAACAGGCTAGGATCACGGGATGCATATAAAACTCAAGCACCCGCATTTATCGATAAAGGAGATGAATGCTTATAGCTGCACCACAGTTTGGCGGGATTTACAACGTGCCCCACAAGTACCGGACGAGGGCGCAAGCCGACAATCAGTCCGGTGCCAAGGGAAAAGCTCCCGGGAAGCAGAAGAATCCATAGTGACTGGATATCTGCGCGATCTTCTCCACGGACTCACCCAAGCCCAACTTCAGCGCGTGGCATGACTCTTAAGTCCCTCCACCCCCATTAGGGAGCGACCCCCCAGGCGGGCGAATAGGGACCTGCCCAGCAGACCACCCTACCGGCTACCGGCTAAATTATCTCTGCGGGAAGGCACCCAGGTTAGTTTCTCCTACTCTTGCCGATGGAGTAGTTCCGAAAAGGTAGCCGTGCAATTGCTTTTGAAAATGCAGGTTGGACACCTTGACGAACGAGAGGCTCACTCCGGGCAGTGAGAGTGGTTGCCGACTTTGCAGAAGGCCCAGAGAGCGAAAATCTAGAGCGGCCATACAACAGATTTCGATAAGTCAAGCGGCCTAACTCTCAAGCTGCTTCACACCACCGAACACTGCGCTACAATCCTGACGCTGGACGGCGGAGAGCCAATGCTGAGCGCTCAACGGCTTGTAGCATGAGAAGAAAGCTGCGCAAAAATCGTTGCATCGCAGCCCATGGATCGTCTACTCTATCCATGCCAGGGCGACCAAAGTACAGTTAAAGATAAGCGCGGGCACTTCGGCACTCACCTTAACAGTGAACTTTGTCACGAGGCTTTGACCCGACCGGTTACCCAACCGAGCCGCGCGGAGGCTACCATGTTTACCGACAAGCGAAAAGTGTGAGGTCAATTGAATACGCGACTCTGGAAAATCAACTGCATGGAAGACCGCTACCCTGGAATGTGGCAGCGGTGGTTCAAGCATCAATGCGTCGGCGTGGGTTGGGCGAGCAATTGGGGCTGCAAGTTGCGCGGCCCCACCGAGGGAGGGCACGGATGGAGCCGCGCTCGCCGGCACCTGGAAGAGGTCCAGCCCGGTGACTGTATCGTCGTTTCTCTCAAAGGCCATCGTATAGGGCGAATCGGTGAAGTTGTGCGAAAGGCAATTGAGGATGATCAGTGGACTCCTCTAGTACCGCCAAGTCGCGATCTGCCAGATGGAGAGATGGGTCGTCGGATAATCGTCCGGTGGGATCTCGAAACGGGACCGAACGATCGTGAACTCGTTGTCACCCTTCCGGGACCCACACGATTCACCTTGGGTGAGCTACGTCCAACGATCGCTGAGATTCGCTCGCAGCAGTTATCATCACTTTGTCGCGCTGCAAATGATCCGACTAACTGGACTGGGATTCTTTCGCATTTCTACTATGAGAGGTCCCTCTCAGACTACATCGGCGCGTACCCGCATCGCCTCGAAGATGGCCTGTTGCCTCATCCAAACGAAAAAGTTCGCGAGCGGGTGTTCGCGGACCGCAGGCGTCTCGATGTCCTATTGCTCGACCGTGGTGGAACTCCAGTCATCGTCGAATGCAAGCAGTACCAGCCCAGCGTGAAGGACATCCGTCAACTTCAACACTACTTGCAGCGCCTCCGACATGAGACCGGGAAGACCCCGCGCGGAATCCTCGTTCATGGTGGTGCCCGAAAGCTCCGTTCCGAGGTACGACAAGCAGCTGAAAGAGAGCCAATCGTTGAACTTGTCCAATATCGCGTCGAGGTAGACTTCACGCTAAGTCACTAATGTAAAATCAATTAGGTCCTGTTAAAACTAACGTAGAGCCTCCACGATGAGGGCGACCCCTATCGCGCGGCGGTCCAGCTAAGCGAGAAAAACCAGCGTCCGTCTCCGGGTGTCTCCTGAGTCCGGGTACGAGTTGCTCCAACACCTTGGCCGCCAGCAGAGATCCCTGGCCGATCGGTGCCAGCGTGGTAATGGGGATCGTCGCGGCTTGGGAAACCTTCTGCCCGGCTTTGGCCAGGGTCGATGCGGTCGCGCCGCCCGTAAAAACAGGAAAGGAACCGTCGCCAACTCCGGCCGATTCCATCATCGTGCCGAGGAAAGTTGATCCGGTCCGGTTGAACACGCGCCGCAGGATTGCGTCTTGCGTCGCCCCCCGGCCGCGGTCAGGTTCAAGACCTCCTGGCCTAGCTCATGAGCCTTGCTATTTCTGCCACCACGAGGCGGGCTCTTTGCTTGATGAAGTTCTTGTATCGGCTCTTAGGGGAGCCTTTGGATTTCAGGGCATCGTACGGAACGAGGTGCGACTCAACCCTGGCGCGAAGCTCTGCTTCTTTCAGACCCTGGGTGTCCTTGAGGATCTTTTTCAGGTACAGGGCCGGGTCCATTTTCCAGAGAGCGAGATTTGAGCTTTTATTGAGTAAGACGCCGTTCAGCCCGTGGTTGATTTCTGCAGACTCGAAGTGTGCTTTCAAGAATTCCCGCGGGAACACGTGGTGCCGGTCCAGCCTGCGCTCACCTTCCAGCTTGCGGATGGCATTCACATCGAGGATTTCTCCTGTCACCCAGTCGCGCGGTCTCCGCTCCATGGCGACCGCGGCGACGGCGCGTCCAAGGCGTCCTGTGCCGATCCACTGCAGCGACTTCGCGAGATCATCGGGGGTAGGCAGCGGATGTTCCTTATCGCTGAATATCACCGGTGGTTCATCAAACTTCCCTGCGTCCCTGATCTGCTCCAAGCATTGTCGTAGGCCTACGAAGTCTTCGAACAGCCGGTCGTTTGCCTGTGCTTCATACCGGTCCGTGAGGAACGCCCGCCACAGGTAGGTGGAGATTAGTTTGTTCGCAGTTCCTTGTCGAGTCGCTTTTTGGATCGCTTGCAAATCACGCTGTAGGGCAGCGATGACGTGGACCGGCGGCCAAGCTGGTAAAGTTCGTTTTGTGGTTCCTCCATTCTGGGCTACGGTTTTTAGGGCCTTCTGCAGATCTCTCTCCAACTCGTCCAGTCGTTCTTTTCCCTTCTGCTTTCCGCCTCTGAACAGGCTGCGGCAAGCAATCCCGTAGTTCTTCTCCCTTGGCGGCACTCCATTGGGATACTTCTTGAGGTTGACCTTCAGGCAGGCCACTTTCAGGAGCCATTCCCCAACTTCGGGAATCATCTTTTCTTCTTCGTCACTGAAGTAGTGCATTGTTTCGGTGTTTGTCTTGTGGAAATCAAGAATGCGATTACGGAGATCCTCTTCGTGGCTTCCTTGCGCGGTGGCGACGACGATGTCGAACATTTTGATCGTGGCGGACGACTTGTTCGTTTCGACGAAAATGTTGATGGCAACGTTCGGATCCGTCTCGGCGGGAAGGATGCAATACTGTAAGTCTCGATCTCGGAGTAGCTTGTCGCGCAGTCTCTTAATGGCGTTTTCGAGTCTTCTCCCGGCGTTGCCCCCTACGCCGCAGGCTTTCTGACACCAGTCCCAGATCTTTCCAGGTTCGTCGGGGTCTTGGCCGTTGCCAGCATCGTCGGTGTCGGCCTTATTGTAGAGGATGTCTATCGGCACGAAATCTTTCGTGTACGCCGTTTTGGGAACCTCCAACGCACGCCCAGTCGACGAGGTTTTGAAATAGAACACCACATCCGTTACATTCATTTTGCGATTCTTCAGGTCCTCTACCTGCGCATAGAACCTATGACTTTCTTGTCCCTTAAGTGCGTTCCAGAGGGACGTGATCCGCTGCTGGCCGTCGAGAACGAGTTCATCGGGTGTGAGGTCGTCTGCATCAATCCCTTTCAGCGTTCGCGAAACAAATTGCAGCGGGTCTTGGCTCTCCAGTGTGAGGAAAATTCCGGTGGGTCTGTTCTCGAACAGAGCCTTCAGATAATCGGCAATCCGTTGCTTCTCCCAGACATAGCTCCGCTGGAAGCTCGGGAGAGCGATTCTGCCTTCATCGGCCATTTTGAGCCATTCGTGGATTTGGCGGTGTTCGTATCGTGCGGGCTTAGATCTGGGCATGGGGTTACTCCGTCGTTCCTTTTTATACGGCATCGATGACTTCGTTCATGATGTCCTCGAGTTCGTCGTCGTCGAGGATGCTGAGTTCACGAATGCCCTGATGCACGGTAATCTGTCGGCAGGTGCGCTCCAGCACTTTCGGTTTTCGCAGTGCGGCTTCGGGATTGGCTTCGATGAAACGGGCCAGCGTCTGGAGGAACGCGTTGCGGACCTTGAGTGAGCCGAACGTCGAGTTTCTCGAAACTATACGGTCGACGAGCTTTTCCCAGTAGTCCTGGTTGATGCGGATGACTTTGCGTACCTGCGCAACGAGACTGGTATCTCCCTGTGCGATCTGTCCCACTAGGTGTTCTCGCCACCAGGCCCGCGCGAAAGGACAGTTGACGAAGACGGATCGGGAGCCGCGGACTTCCGGGAGGCCTCCGAGCCGTAGCAGGACGGTGCGCACGGCGCTGTCCATCATCTTCGGCTGCCCGTCCCCGGTTTCCATCAGTGCGCGGTCGATTCGCTCTGCGCCGCCGGACAGGTTGCCGCCGTTGGCGGCGAGGTAGACGGCGTTGATTTTTTGGCCCTCGATGTGGCGGCAGGTGAAATTGGCCCAGAAAGTCGAGCGGCATGCAATCCGAGGCGTGAGTTCGGACCACGATTCGTACAATCTGATTTCGGTGTCCTCGGGCGGTGCCTTGAATTCGTCCTCCGTCATGGGATCCGGGGAGAGCGGCAGTTCGTACGATCCTTCCGTGGAGATTTTCGATCGGATGTAGTGGATGAATGTTTGGCTGTTGCAGACGGCCTCAAGGAAGTCTCTCTGAAGAGGTCCTCCCTTGGTTCTGAGGAGGTTTTTCCGTACCCGCGTGTAGTCGGAGTCCTTGAGTTGCTTGTGCGGGATCGGGCTCACTCTTCGTCTCCAGCATCCTCACGGGGCAGGATGTGGGCGTACAGTGCAGTGGCGACCTTCTCCGGGCGGAAGTTATCGGGGTCCGACCAGTGAGGAAGGCTTCTGTTTTCGAGGAATTCGGCGAGAGCCAGAAGGTTGCGGTCTTCGTTGTCGTCGTCGGCAAAGTCTCGCTGGAGCAGGGCGAAGCTGGCCGTTACGATGTGCGTGATGATGTTTTTCCTGATCAGGTTCGCCCCCGACAATTTAAGAAACTTGTGAAGGTTGGGGCTGAGGTTCACATGGAACCGGAATGGTTCCGTCTCGACGTCGACGAAGAAAGTGCCTTCTTGGAGGTCTTCCTTCTTCCGGAACGAGAGCAGATGGAAAATGGACGACCGCAGCTGGATCACATGTCCCAGAGCGAGTCGTGATCCCTGCTGCAGGCTGATGCGTGCGCCGTTCCAGAGGTTGTGGACGCCGTCCTGGTCCTGGCTGAGATCCAGCTTGCGGGATGCGGTGCACAGGATCATCGGCGTGAACAAGGGAGGTTCTCCAAGATCTTCCATATCCCACCGAATTTCGTGAGCGGCCTCGTCGGAGACGTGAATCCTACGGTAGGCGGAGATCGGCGACGAAACGGTGCAGACGTACTGCGCCTGTTTCTCCTTCAGTAGCCGCACGATCAGCGGTGCGCCTTCAATTTGGTGCTTGAGGGTGAACGACGAGCGATCGCTACCCGGGCTGAAGTCCACGGTATACCGCCCGTCGGGATACGACAGGTTGCCGGCCTCCAGTACCGGATGGCTGTGGGCACGGATAGCGTTCGAGAGCGATTGCGCGATGGTAACGATCCGGGTCACTTCGCCTCTGCCGCACTGGCCTCGAACTGTGCCTTGAAGATCTCGACCCGGAGCGAGGGTTCGGCTTTTGATGATGAACCGAAATCTTCGGAAAGCCTGTAGTCCGCCTCAACCTGGACGGAAGAGCCGGGAGAGAGGTTGCCGAGGCGTACGCCGACAACCTGTCCGCCCTGCTCGACGAGGTTGGCGTTTCCCGTCTGCTGTCCGTCCACCGTGACTCCGCTGAGGATGACGGGGGTGATCTCGTCCTTCCGTAGGCGGTCACACGTGGCGTCCACGTTTTCGTCGACGAGGAGACGGAGTTCGGCGTTCTCGCAGGCTTCCTGACACTCGATCCGGATGCGCCTGCGGTTGTTGCCCGTGGGCACGGAGACGGCCTGAAAGAAGGACTGGAGCGCCGGCCGAGATCTCGGCCGAGATCTCGGCCGTGGTCCCGGTGGGTGTGGTCTCGGATCTGGATTCTGGTTCGGTGTTGGATCTGGATTCGGGCCTGGGTCCGGCGCTGGATGTGGAGAGACGTGGCTGGTCCGGTGCTCTATCTGCCCAACGGCCGTTGGGGTGCCCCATAAGGAGTGTGCTTCTCCCTCTTCGCCGAAGTCGAGGGTGAGAAAGTCGTCGGGGCTGTAGGACTCTTCGCTGATCTCCGAAGTGTTGGACTGGAGCCACGTGCGGATTTCGTTCAAGGCGGTGCGGAGATCGTTCTTGTCGTTTTCAGGAAGATACTTGGTGCTCATACTGTCGTGCAGAGGACCTTCAGCGTCGCTGACGAGCCTGTGCAGCTCTTTTCCCTCGTTCGGGTCAAGAAGAAGCACCGCATGGAAGGGAATGTGGTCTTGGAACTTGTAGTAGAACCCCGGGATGTTTTTGTCGTCAGTGATCCACATGCCGTTCCGGCAGAGATCGACGCGGGTGTTCCCAGAGCCCCTGACAAGGAGCTTGACACGGATGACACCCATCTTGGTTTGCACGGTGTGGTTTTCTCCCGAGCGCAAGACTTCGTGCGCTTCGCAAGCTCTCTGGCCACTAAGGAAGGCTCCAGAGCGTTTATCTTCCCGATGGGCTTCCAGCGTACAGCGAAGCGTGGCGCGGTCGAGAACTTGGGGAGTGGGGTTTTTCCCGGGTCGCAGGTCTTCCACCTGCACCTTGAGGCGTTCTTCCTCGATCGCCTGGAAGAAGTTGCACGCGGCAGCTCGCGCCACCATGTCCCAGAGGGGGCGTTCCTCCCGGAAGTGATTGAATGCGGGTATCACGACGACCGTGCCGTGTTGGTGGGTCTCGCGGATGTTCTTGAGGTCCCCCGCAATCAACTCGGGGATGGCGCCCGCTGTCGCGTAGTCGTACAGCTTACCGTCCTTGCCGTTCTTGAACTTTGAGACAAAGAAACCGTCACCGCCGCGAAGATAGTCGTCTTTGGGGCTGCCGGTGTGCGATGCGAGAACGGCATGCCCGGCAGCGATTCGGCGACCGTTGTCTGTGACTCCGCCGTAGAGGATGTAGCGCAGGTTCGAGGCTGGGATGGCTACTGTGTGGCCGTTGCCATAGGTGCCTGTCGCGTTGCCACCTTTGGTGCTGACGCCGTCGCTGAGGAGGGCGTTCATACGGTGCTCATTGAGGCCGATGCCGTTGTCGAGGACCGAAAGAATGTTCTGTGTCTCTTTGGCCAGCGCCTCCGTGATCGTGTTGACGACGAGTTGGGCCTTGCTCGGCAGTTTCCCGCCTCCCCTTTCTTCGTGGGTTTTGATCGCGCTCTTAAGAGCCTTGCTGTAACTGTGGATCCCAGGGATTTCGCTGATGTTCTTCTGCTTGAGCCGGAAGCGTACGAAGGCAAGCCGTTCGTTGGCTTCACGGGCTGCATCGAGGGCGTTCTGGATGAGTTCGCGGACCACGGCTGCCGGTCGCAGGTTGGTGGAGGTTTCGATCCCGGTGGGCGTGAAGCCATTACTAATTCCCGGCCCGAACTTGAGATCGAGGTGTTTGCCTATCTTCATGCCATCAGTTCCTATTGGCGGTGGAAGCTACTTCGGAAAAGGCCGCAATTGCAGCCTCGACATGCTGGTCGGTTGTGAATCGTCCCAGGCTGATGCGGATCCCTGTCGCGGCAATTTCCGGATCGAGACCAAGTGCGAGCAGCACCCTGGATGGCTCCGCCGTCGCCGATGCGCAGGCAGATCCCGTCGAGACTGCGATCTTGCTGGCGACGGTGTGGACGATATTGTCGGCGTCGAACCCCGGAAAGCCGACATTGAGGTTCCCCGCAATCCGTTGTTCCCGGTGTCCGAACACACGGAGGTCCGGGCAGGCTTTTCGTAGGCCGGCTTCGAGATGCTTCGTGTGGTCGTACATGCGCTGCTCGTCCAGGCTCCCTTGCCGGGCAGCTAGGCGGCATGCTTCCCCAAAGCCGACGACGAGGGGCGTTGGCACGGTGCCGGGCCGAAGCCCGCGTTCCTGCGCCCCGCCAGTGGTGATCGGCTTGATGCGCACACCGGATCGCACGAACAGGGTTCCGATTCCCTTCGGACCGTAGACTTTGTGGGCGGAGCAGCTGAGGAGATCGACACCGCAGACATCGACATCGATATCCATGCGTCCGACGGCCTGTGTTGCGTCGGTGTGGAACAGCGCGCCCGCAGCATGGCACAGGCCGGAGATCTTGGCCAGGGGCTGGATCACGCCGATTTCGTTATTCACCGCCATCGCGGACACCAGCAGCGTCCGCTCGTCCAGCTCCTGCTCGAGGTCCGCCGGATTGAGCAGGCCGTCGGATCCCACCGGCAGGATTACGGTTTCATAGCCTGACTGCCCCAGATCTTTGACGGTTTCAAGAACCGCCGGGTGCTCGGTGATGATCGTGATGATCCTGTTACGCTTTCCATCGGAAGCCCTTGCTACCCCGCGTAGCGCGAGGTTGCAGGACTCGGTAGCACCGGATGTGAACACAATTTCGTTGTCGTCGGCGTTGATGAGATGAGCCACTTGAGCGCGCGCGGCCTTGACTGCATCGGACGCTTCCCATCCGTAGGCATGGTTGGTGGAGTGCGGGTTTCCGAATTCGTCCTTCAGGAAGGGCAGCATTGCTTCCCGCACCTTCGGATCGATGGGCGTGGTTGCCTGGTAATCGAGATAGATTGGCCTCAGGTCCACGGGCATATCACTCGGTGCAGTCGCACGGCAGGAGGGTTTCCGAAAACCTGTCGAGGTCCGCTTCTTCGCTCTTGGCCAGGACGTCGTAGGAGAACCCTCTGGTTCCGAAGAACCCGATGTGGGTGCTCTTCGGGTCACCCCGAATCTCCCTGCCCTCGGCCTCGAGATTGCGGCCGTATTCGGCTTCGATCCGACGCCACCAAGCGATATCGCACGGTGTGTCGAGAAGCGAGCCGAATCCAGAAGCCTCGGTCCGCTTTTCCTTCTCCATCCGATCATGGACGCTCCGGAGGTTGGCTATTCCCTTAAGGAAGCAGTAGACGCAGTTGGAGAGGCTTCCCTCCTTTGGAAACGAGAGGTCCCAGTCCTGCCGGTTCCAGAAGGTGTTGACATCGTCCCGGGCCACCGCCATATCGGCCAGCGGCATGTAGACATGCTCTCCCTCGTAGCCCGAGGCACCAGGGCCTGCGTTGCGCTCTTCGACCCGCTTGACGCGAATCTGTTCGTCTCCCCGGAGGCCGACAAAGGCGACGTATTCCACGCCACCTTCGCCGAACCAGGCCTTCTCGCCGTATGCCTTGCCCTTCAGGGCGAGGTTCTCGAAGGACTGCCAGGCCCGCGAGAAATCGGCGTAGCGCTGCTCCGGGCGCACGTGGGGCCGTGCCAGGGCGTATGCCCGCTTGCGGAGTAATATGTCCTCAGGGACAGCGCCACGATTGCGGAGGTGGCGCTGGTACAGAGTGTCTGAGTCGACCCGCGATCCCTTGCCGTAGTGTCCGAGGCGCGGAATGGTTTCCTTGGAAGCCAGCCAGTCCTTCAGAAATAAGCGTGTCGCTTCCAGTTTCATGTTCTGCGTGCAAATGCGGGCGAACTGGTTCGGGACGTAGCCCGACCAAGACAGGAGTTCCTCGAAAACCTCACCCCGCCAGTGGAAGCCGTTGGGATTTTCTGGTGACTTCGGCTGGTCGTTAACGAGACGGTAGGAGGGAAGCCTCGTCCATTCGCCGTTACGGGCGTCCTCGTAGGTCTGGAACTCGATCCAGAAGGACGGGATGCCGTACCGGTTGGAGGCCCTACTGCAGTCCTGCGCGAAGCGGTAGGTGTCAGGGTGCTCGGCCGAGGTATTGTTAAATACTATGACGTCGCCGCGATCCGCGTCGAGGATCCTGTTCTCAAGGAGGATGAACAGGAGCATGCCGCTGGAGCGCCCGCCTGAGAACTTCACGACATGAGGCAGGGCGCTGTGGCTCTTAGCACGATAGCGAAACTGGTACTCCTTCGAAGGATCGTGTTGCACCGGCGGTTCCCGCAGCCGTTTTGAGACGGTGAGCTTCGGAACGTCCCGAACGGCGAAGTCGCAGGTCGGCATTGAGGAACCTCCGTGAGGTTTATTGGAATTGCAAATTTTCAATTAAAACCAGGTTAGAAGCCCCCCTGATCGTGTCCCGAGTCGTGGTGCAAGAAGCCGGTTCTCGGCAGGTTGTGAGCTGGCTCATTCAAACGACGCCGACAAGCGACCCTGTTGATTGTCGCTGAGAGCGTGTAAACCTTCAAGCTGCATGTAACCACCCTGTCCTTAACATAGCACGATAAAGTATCTTATCGTGGCTTTATGGGAGCTTCTCAAGACGTTTCTGCTTCAACTCTTCAACACCTGCGGCCCATCAGAGTACGGTGGAAACGTCCCATGTGATCAAACACCCTTCCAGTCAATCTAGTGTTTCCTCAACCACTGCACCTCCAAGCGATCGCCGACCGATAGATGCGATTGCGGTGAACGCGCCCTGCACCGGATCCAGCGGACAGCGCTCCGGAGCGCGGAAGATATCCGGAAGGGCGCCAATCTGGCGGCGAGTGAGCCGATGTTGAGCGCACTGAGAACATCTCCCGCAACACCGCTTTCCGTACCGATCCGCTCCGCTGGCTCCAGGGGGGCATGCGGAAGGCGTCTCAGAGCCGCCTCGCCGTCCAGACGGCTCGGCCGATGACATGAACCTCCTCGGCGGAGCGTTCGTAGCTGGCGTATTCCGGGTTCACGGACTTGATGACCACCTTCGGCGGCTCCGAGTTGGGAACGTGCTCGACCCGCTTGGCGACCAGCTCCATCCCGTCCCAGATCACGAAAATGCCCGGCGGGACCGGAACCCTCTGGCGAACATCGATCAGGGTGCGGTCTCCGCTTGAGAGCTGCGGCTCCATCGAATCGCCGTCGACGGTGATCATCCGCAGATCGTCGGGCCTGGCACGAAATTCGTGCCGGATGAGGGGGTCGGCGAAGAGCCACATATCCTTCGTTTGCTCCAACCCTTCGTTCCATGCTCCCGGACCTGCCGCCGCTTACGTCGGGATAGCTCAGGCAGTGGCAACCAGGAAAACCATTCCGATACCCCTCCGGAATGGAGAGGTGTCTGCAAAAACTGGTTCTGGATGCTGATTGGACGGTTTTAGGGGACCCCGAAAGGGACGCTCGGAGCTGATGGTCCTCTCGGAGAAAACATTGTACTCGGTGGGACGCAAATGCGTGTATATTTTTAATCGCCGGAAGGCCAAAAAGGAAATTCCGGCTTAGGTCTCCGGCTTGACCCAGCCGTGATCAAATAGCAGAAATGGGCCGCACTCTTGGACAGCATTTTCTGGCCGACCACCGTGTCCGACGGCAGATCGTGGACGCGCTGTGCCTCCAGCAGGAGCAGCTGGTGGTGGAAATTGGCGCCGGTCGCGGCGCCCTGACCAAGCTGCTGGCCGAGCGCGCCGGCCGGGTGGCGGCGATTGAGGTAGATCCCCGGCTGGCAGCCTTGCTGCGGAAACAATTTGTCCAGCAACCGCGGGTACGCGTGGTGGAGGCCGATATCCTGAAACTGCCGCTGCCCTCCTTGGTGGCCGAGCTGGGTTATGCGCGCGCCCACGCGGTGGGCAATCTTCCCTACTACATCACCTCCCCGATCCTGATGCGGCTGTTTGCTTGCGCTGACTGGCTGGAGCAAATCGTCGTGATGGTCCAACGGGAGGTGGCCGAACGCCTCACGGCTGGCCCAGGCGGCCGCAACTATGGCTTGCTCTCGGTAACCACCCAATACCATACGCATCCCGAACTGCTATTTCACATTCGCCCCGGCGCGTTTCGTCCGCCACCCAAGGTGGAATCGGCGCTGGTGCGCATGATAGTAGCCCGTCGCGACGCGGAACTCGGCATTGACGACCGGCAGGGGTTCTTCGCCTTCGTGCGTACCTGCTTTCAGCAGAAGCGAAAGACACTGCGCAACAACCTAAAGGGCCGTTACCCGGCTGAGCAGATCAGCAGTGCTCTGGAGACTCTGGGGCAGGGTTCAGGTACCCGGGCCGAAAGGCTAAGCCTGGCGCAATTTGCCACCCTGTATTGGAATTGTAGGAAGTCCACCGGACGCAAGGTTTCGAACCTGTTCGGAGATCAAGAAACAACTCAATAGAGACCGCTCGACCGTTGATGTTTTCTTGGGAAAATCCGTTCGGTCCATTAGTGCGAAACAATCTGCATTCAGGAAGGTCTGGCAGTCTGACGACCAGCATGTTTGACGGCAGCCGCAACTGTTTGACCTTGCGCTGAGCATCGAGTCCTACGGCATCGTTGTCGAAAATAACCACGACTTTGTTCTGGATCTTGATTTGTGCGAGGCCTTGGCAGAATCGAAACAGATTACCGGCGCCGGTAAAAGGATAGTTCTCTGACATGTCGACGAAATAAAAGAGTCTACAATGTCTGGCCGGAGTAACTCCATGGCTTTGCGAATGATGGCGCCGTCGGAGCTTCCATCGGTAACGATCAGATACCGCTCAAGCTCACTTAGGTCTTCATAGAATGACGATTCCTCCGCCCACCATCCTTCAACTAGATCGGCAAAGCGCCACTGAACCTCTACATCCAGATTAGCTGGATTCTCGGCCAGAAGCCGAAGAGTGACGTACGGGTCGAGATTCTCGAAGAAGATGCCATCAAATCTGGTCAGACTTTCTAAATTCTTGGTCGTTTTTCTGAACTCGGGATCCCTCAAGATCGATCGAGCAGCAAAATCCCCCCTACTGTGATCCTCAAACCAGGGATCGGGCGTTATCTTGTGCACGTCGACAGCGGCAAGCGCTCCAGCGAACACGTCGAAGCTCACTTCCGGCACATCGTGGAAGTTTGGCTCTCGCGACATATCCTCAAAGTGCCGCTTGGCTTCCGAAAGAGTGTATCCGAGTAGCTCGAGCCTGCGCTTTACGCTACGCAAAGGGCGTGCTAGGCCAAGTTTAAGCTCCTCCTTAACACCTTTCGTCTCCGAGTCAAAGTAATAGTGGGAAACGGGCTTAACGTCGCCTGGCAGGAAGAGCTTCGAATGATTGGCGTAGCTCTAGTTCTTGTCCCAATCAATTTCCAGCCGACCGAGCCCAAGCGTTACGATAGAAGCCATCGATTCAAAAAGCCAACTGACCCGACCTGGAGAATTTGTGCCAACTGAAGTGAGAGAGAATCTCATGAAGCAGGATACAGAGATATGCCAATGGAGAAATACAAATCGGAGTAGATCGTAACGGTGCTGCGCGCAATCGGAACTAAGCTGTCGCGTTTGCGGCGTATGGTTTATTCTCCCACAGGGGCTTATCAATTGACAGCCCATCCTTCAAACAGCTAGACTAGCCGAGAGCAACGGTTCGTAACACATGGTCTCAACGAAACCACCCCATGCGTCCAAGAAGAAAAAGTCCGACAGTGAAGCTGGCTCCAAACCTGAATGGGCTACTACCGCCGTTCATCTCCCCAAGAAAACCCTCCAGCTTCTCAAGTTCGTGGCGTTCCATCGCTCTCAAGTGCATGGCGGCCGGATGTCGGTCTCTCGACTCTTGACTGACCTAGTGGAGGCTTACCGCAAGGAGCTAGAGCAAGAGATAAAGACCTAATATATATCAATTGACAATCAATCAATTCTGCCCGTACTCTAAGGGCAGGGCAGTTCGCTTGGGACAACATAACTGCGTGCAAGGATCGATGATAAGCCAGCAGCAGCTTCCTTCCACCACAACTCCGCGGACAGTCGATCCCTTGAAATCGGGGCTGCTCAAGTGGATCGGCAACAAGCAGCGGTTCGCCCATCAGATAGCTTCGTTCTTTCCCCCGCAGATGAGTACGTACCGGGAGCCATTCGTGGGTAGCGCAGCTGTCCTCGCAACGCTCGCGCCGAAGCGCGGAATCGCCTCTGATGCCTTCCGGCCTCTCATTGAAGTCTGGCAGACTCTCTCAACTGATCCAGAACTGTTGAAGCTTTGGTACGCCGAGAGGTGGTTCTTCTTAAAGGAGGGCGACAAGGTGAAGCAGTACGAGAAGATCAAATCGGCCTACAACGCTAGACCGAACAGTGCTGATCTCTTGTTCCTCTGCAGATCGTGCTACGGCGGAGTCGTACGGTTCCGGCAACGTGATGGGTACATGTCCACGCCGTGCGGAGTTCACGATCCCATTCACCCGAAGAGCTTCTCAAAGCGCGTGGACGAGTGGAAGCCGAGAACAGCAGGAACACAGTTCTTCTTGATGGACTACGAGGAAGCCATGGCGCAGGCCAAGCCTGGCGATCTCGTCTATTGTGATCCACCCTACAGCAACTCCCAGGCGATACTCTACGGAGCCCAATCGTTCAACTTGATCGACCTCTTTCGGATCATCGAAGACTGTAAATCTCGAGGCGTCTATATCGCTCTAAGCATCGATGGGACGAAGAAATCCGGCAAGCACAAAGTAGCCATCCCAGTTCCACAAGGCCTGTTCGAACGGGAAGTGTTCATCGACTGCGGCCGCTCGATGCTGCGCCGCTTCCAAATGGACGGACAGACGTTAGAGCAGGAAAACGTATCCGACCGCCTCCTGTTGACCTACAAGACCGAGAACTAGAACGATCTGCTCTGCAATGGGGACAGCCACTCCTTGGCGAGTTTAGGAATTCGATCGACCACCTCCCTTCCAAAGAGAACTTCGTCGACGTAGCCCATGTGGAGCATATCCACCATACGGCAGAGGTACGATTTGCCCATCTTCCACCATGTGTCGTACGCATCGACCATCAGGTAGTGCTTGACGTCGATCCCCTCCTGCTCGCGCAGCTCTTCCAGTTCCATCCCATCTACAAGGGTTTCGTACACTCCATCGGCGATCCTGCTTCCGAACGTGGTCGTGTAGTAGTACTCCTTGATCTCCCACACCGCCACCGGATTCACAACGGCAGGAAATGCGCCATCGACCCGCCTAGACAACGTGCGGACGGCAACCGCGTCGCGCGTGATAGTTGTGAGTTCCATCGGCGAGTAATTGCATTCCGCCCCTTTCAGCTCGGTGGCGATCAGCATGTTGATGATTCCCGTAAAGTACGCCGGTGCCGCTTTGTCACCCTTCTGCTTGTTCATCGGAAGGGGACAATTGTACGTCATCGACCCTTGCATCTCTTCGAAGATTTGCCGGGCGTCCTCGGCAACCATTAGCTGATGCTGCACCGAGTTGTTGAGTACCTCCGCACGGTAATGAAAATACCTGTCTAGCTCTGTGCCAAGCGGTGTCGGCTCTCCAGGGGCACTCACGACTTTGCTGGGGTCGAGACCCAGTTTCCTGAGCCCCGCCCGCATCTCCGAGAGCGTCGGTACCTTTATGACCCCCTTGGCACGAACGGTGTAGCCTAGTTGCTGACTGAGAGTTCGTACGTAGGCCCAGAAGTATTTCGGCTGCTGCTGAAATTCTGGATTGGCAATCACCGGCCCTGCTCCGACGTATGGTTTGTTATACAACAGAAAGTAGACACCGGCTAGCTAAGAGTCAAAAAATCATTTTCGCGGCGATTCGCGTTCAGCGTACCAATCTGGACTCACCAGGGTACTGTCAAGTTGAGCAGAATCTGCCCGTTTTGCGGAAGGATTCTGCTGGATCAGAGACTGAGAATCAATGACTTAGCGGTGGCGGCGAGCGGCGAGAATGCCGCCAAACTGCTTAACTTGACAGTACCGTCCCGAAAGCTACCCCGGCACCGGCCCCGCACCCGGATCGTCTTCCGGGGAGATTCCCGCTACGGCCGCCCGCAGGCCATCTGCGAACCCGCCTCTTCGTTCGCCATGCCACAGTCTGCGATGAACCGTTCGCGGTCAAGCATCACCACCCCACCCGGCCTGGAGCCGCCGGGCGCGTCCTTTTTTTCAGGGAGATGCGCGAGCAATCGAACGCGGCAAGGGGCCGCGAATTTGGCCAAATTAGATTGTTCCATAGGGCAGATTCTTTGAGTTTTACGAGCCGGTTGAAGTGTGCTTAGACTGAGGTGTGCTTAGACTGTAAGGGAGCGGGGACGGGTCTGACGTGGACACGTTCGAAGTTCCAGACTGTATCTCGGCGGTCAGTGTCTTTCGACACCTCGACGAAGCCCGATACGCCGGTTTCATGGGGCGCTTCTGAAATCGGCAGGGGATGACGTTGAGAACGATCGGAGCGGCCGCCTTGCGCGCGCGGTTTCCCGGTCGGAACGGCACGGGGTTTGGAAAAAGTTATGGACTGCTCGAAAAAAGGCTTGACATCCAACGAGCGTGTTGACTCGGCTATTATGAGCCGAGCCGAGCCGAGCCGAGCCGAGCCGAGCCGAGCCGAGCCGAGAGCCGTTAAGTCCGCCTCGCTCGCGCGAGTGCTGTTGCCCACCACCGCCTGACGTTCTACCGCCCCGCCGGGGCGGCCGTCCTTCTCTTCAACGTGCATCCGCCGCCGGAGGACCGGCGTTCGCGCGCCTCGCCGACGCACGGCGCGCGCTCGTCCGCTCCGCCCGCGCGGTGGCCGCTGTAGCATGCCTCTGTCTTGCCGGCCCCCTTGCCCTGCCCGCGCAGGCGCAGACCACGAACTTCTATCTCTGGCGCACCACCCTCACGGTGGGAGTTTATGAGGCCACTCCTCCCCTTGAGCTTTTTTATGCTGGATACCACCCCACACTTAGTACCGGGGCGCTCGGATCAATCAGCCACGACGCTAATTTCGGGTTCCCGCCGTGGAACCCGCCCCACAAACATCATGTCGACCGCGACAGTTATATTACCGTGGAGCGGCTCTTTCTATTTCGAGGTGTTGGGGGAACAAACCTTTTTCTGGTCTTGCCCCAACTGCCTGACAAGGGGAACGTCACGCTCTGGCTCGACCACAAGAACTATCCGTTAACCTCCGCATCATACGAAACAAGCACCTACACTTGGGAAAACATCCAAAATAACGATTCAACCGACCTCGACTGGCAAGAGGACGACGAGGTCAGGGTGGCGCTGGTGTACGAGCGCCGCCTGCCGTCGGCGCCGACGAATGTGCGTGTGACGGCGCCGCCGGACGAGGACGGGACGCTGGAGGTGAGCTGGAAGAAGCCGAAGAAGGGCACCTTTCCGATCGAGTGCTACCTCGTCGAATTCCGCCACCCGAGCGGTGAGGCCAAGAAAAGAAAGCAGTCCTATCCCGGCTCTCTCGGTCCCGGAAAGGGATGCGGCGATAGCCCGCCGACCAGCGTGACGCGCACGGACCTGGAAACGGGCGTCCAATACCAGGTCCTCGTGCAGGCGTTGAGCGGCGACGGCTTCAGCGAGTGGTCGGAGACGAAGACGGTCCGTGCCAACGGGAGGCCGCCGCGGTCGGAGCTGACGGCGGAGTTCGTGGGCATGCCGACGAAGCACGACGGCGACCGCGCGTTCCGCTTCCGCGTCGCGTTCAGCGAGAACATCGGGATCAGCTTCCGGGCGCTGCGCCAGGATGCGTTCACGGTGACCGGCGGGCGGGTTACCGGCGGCAAGCGCGTGGACGGCAGGCGCGACCTGTTCAGGATGACGGTGCGGCCCGACGCGGACGGCGACGTGACGATCACGCTGCCGGCGGGGCGTGCGTGCGGCGTCTCCGGGGCGATCTGCACCAAGGGAGAGAACCGGCGGCAGTTGACCAACACGCCGTCGGCGACCGTGGCGGGTCCGCTGGCCGAGCCGCTGACGGCGTCGTTCGTGGGCATGCCGGCGAAGCACGACGGCGAGCGCGCGTTCCGCTTCCGCGTCGCGTTCAGCGAGGACATCGGGATCAGCTTCCGGACACTGCGCGATGCGGCGTTCGAGGTCACGGGCGGCGCGGTGCAGAAGGCCAAGCGGCGGCAGAAAGGGAGCAACCTGGGGTGGACGATCACGGTCAAGCCGAACTCAAGCGGGGCGGTGACGATCCGGCTGCCGGCGACGACCGACTGCGAGGCCGCCGACGCCATCTGCACCAGCGACGCCCGGCCGCTTTCCAATTCGCCGTCGGCGACGATTCCGGGGGCGTCGGCGGCCCTGGACTTTGCGCATTTCGCCAAGGGAGCGGCCATCACCTCCGAGATGGTGCTCGTGAACGCGGCCCCCCATCCGAGCCGTCCCGCTATTTATTTCTACGACACCAAGGGCGATCCGATCCCCGCCGAATCGGTAGTGGACTTGACGGGCGATCTGGAAGTCACGGAGGACGGTGCTCTGACGGTCCGGACGGAGATGGAGTCGCTGGAAGCGCTCACGATTTCGACCTATGGGCGGGGGGAGCCGGTGTCGGGATCGGTGACGGTGCTCTCTGACGGTCCCATCGGCGGGGTTGTACGCTATGGCGTCCCGGAGATCGGGGTGGCCGGGGTGGGGCCGGGCCAACCCACCAGCGACGCCCTCTTCCCGGTGCGCCGCCAAGCGGGAGGAATCCGCACGGCGGCGGCCCTTCATAACCTGGAGGCGGAAGCGATGGGGGTGCGCTGCCGATTGATGAGCGGAGGGGTCGCGCTGGAAGAAGTGGAGATTCATCTGGAGGCCAACGGGCAGGCGTCCTGGTTCATCGAAGACACGTTCACCGCAACCGACACGTCGGACTTCCTGGGGTCGGTGCGCTGCACCGCACCCGGCAATGGACGTTTCACCGCCGTGGCCCTGGAGATGGATGCCGCCAACCGCATCTTCACCACGCTGCCGGTGGTGCCGGTGGACCCGCCGGGAAGCGGAAACCAGCAGACGACTCTGGATTTTGCGCATTTCGCCAACGGGACCGGCATCACCTCCGAGATGGTCTTCCTGAATCCGTCCACCCAGCCGAGCCGTCCCGCTGTTTATTTCTACGACACCGAGGGCAACCCGATTGCCCCCGACTCGGTAGTGGATGTGACGGGCGATCTGGAGATCAGCGAGGACGGCGCTCTGACGGTCTGGACCGAGATGGAGCCGCTGGGAGTGCTCACGATCTCGACCCACGGGCGAGGGGAGCTAGTGACAGGATCGGTGCGGGTGGTCTCGGACGGTCCCATCGGCGGTCTGCTCCGCTTTGAGCACCCCGGCGTCGGCGCGGGCGTGGTGGGAGCCAGCCTACCCATCAGCGACGCCATCTTCCCGGTGCGCCGCCAGGAGGGAGGAATCAATACGTGGGCCGCGATCCACAACCTGGAATCGAGTCCGGGGCTGGTGCACTGCGACTTGATGCGAGAGGGTGTGCTGCTCGACGCCGTGAGTATCTCTCTGGAGGCCAACGGGCAGACGTCCTGGTTCATCGACCAGGCGTTCCCCGCCGCCGATACGTCCGACTTCGCGGGGTCGGTGCGCTGCGATGCGGTCGGGGAGGGGCTGTTCAGCGCCGTGGCCCTGGAAATGGACCCCGGCAACCGCATCTTCACGACGCTGCCGGTGGTGCCGGTCCCGGAGATGCCGTCTCAGGAATAGACGCCGGTAGTGTCCCTGTTTTGTCTGGGAAACATGGGAGAATAGGGCATGCAGAGCAAACAAGGATTGCTTCTCGCCGCCGAAGTTCTCTCCGGCCTGGACGGGCCGGTGAAGCGGACCCCGATCCAGGCTTCATGGCGCGGCTGATGGTGCTGTGCAGCCTGCCCCGCACCAACCCCGGCCACCGGAAAGAGTACAAGCGCGTCAACGGCCCCTATACGCTCTACATGATCCACCGGCGAAACATCCAAGAACCGAGGATGTAGAGAACGACACCCACACCGAGCGCCTGATTGAATTCCCCGCCGAAGCGAACCCCAAGAAAAGCAGCGCCCGCCGATACGGAAGGCACAAGGACGAGTCCCAAGAGGGAGACCCCGACCGCGCTCTGGAAGCTCCGCTCCCGGTGACGCATCCGATTGATGATCCAGAGCACCAGGAGGATCGGGGTCGCTGAGATAGCCACGCCTAAGATCGCGTCGTGCGTCCCGTTCGCGATCGTCGTTTCGCGGATGGACAGCCGCCGCCAGGCGAGGGATACGCGGTCTGGCGCGTGATTTGGCCGAAGGCGGAAAGGGAAAACCCCGACCGTTAGCAGCGATCGGGGTTTTTGTGCCGACCCGAAAAACGACCGAACATCCTCCGTAGATAAGATCCCGCCCGCCAAGCCGAGTCGCGGTTGGCCAGTCCCGCCGGAAGGGCGGCGATGGGGACCCGCGAAGAGCCCCTGCGCCAACGGTTTTGCCGGAGTGTCGGCTGTGGCGCGGTGTTCTGGATCTGCCGTCATTGTGACCGGGGCCACCGATACTGCAGCGACCGATGCCGGCGGAAAGCACGGCGGCAACAACTGAGCGCCGCCAACCGGCGGCACCAGCAAAGCCGGGAGGGACGGCTCGATCACCGCGACCGGCAACGGGTCTACCGGGAACGCTGCCGCCGCCGCGTGACGGATCATACTTCCCCCGCGAACTTCGATTCGGACAGTATCGTGGCAGCGGAGCCTTCCCGGTCCGAAAACGGATCGGAAAGCGTCTCCGGGGAGGCTCGATATGCCGAGAGCGCCGAATTTGAACCCGCCTGCATCATCTGCGGCCGCACCTGGGGGTCTGCGCCCCTCAAGCGGCCTTCACTTCTTGATGGGCGCTAGCAACCAAGAGAGGGAGAAAGCATGATTCCAAAAAAAGAAGAGAACGGCGAGAAGTACGCCACGGCCACAACGGAGGCTGAATTTCACGAGGCGCTGAATCGAGGGCTCGCGGTTGAACTGACGCGGGAACTGGCGGAGCGGATCGGAGTGCCTATGAACGAGGACGTGGGAACCGTCGCCGAGATCGACCAGGCGCGGAGTGATCCCCATGACTAGCGCCGGTCAGCCTGGGAGAGGCCCTGCGAAGAAAGTTGCGGCGGAAGCCATGGAGCAGATCAAGCGTGGCGATGCGCCCTGGCAGAAGCCGTGGAAACCGAGGGACGGAGGTTTTGGGCGAATGATCGAGCATCGGGCGAAGTTTGAAGAGCGAATTGAAACGGGGGCACCCGATGGCTAAGAAATCCTTTTGGCAGCGCGGGGAAGACTACGCCGAGAAAGTCAGCGAAGAACTGATCGAACAGATCAAGGCGGGCGTGGCACCCTGGCAGAAGCCGTGGAAGCCGGGGGAGCAGATCAGCCCGGAGAACCTCTCGACCGGCAAACCCTACACGGGCGGCAACAGCCTCTACCTGATGAGCAGGGGTATCCGCGATGGCCGGGGAGACAACCGTTGGGGTACCTACACCCAGATCAAAGAAGCGGGCGGGCAGGTTCGCAAAGGCGAGAAAGGGACGCAGGTCTTGTTTTTCACGGATCGGACGGCACGAACCGCAAAGGACGAGCAGGGCAAGACGCTGAAAGACAAGGACGGCAAGACGATCTACGAAGAAGAGCAGCGTGCCTATCCCATCTGTAAACAGTACACGGTGTTCAACGTCGAGCAAGTCGACGGATTGGAGTTGAAGCCGCGACCGGCGCAAGCGCGGCCTGAATGGGACGCCCACCGCGACGCGGAGAAGGTGATCGAGGCCAGCGGGCCGAGGGTCGAGCACGTCGCCGGAGATCGGGCCTACTATCGGATCACCGAGGACAAGGTGGTGCTCCCGGAGCCGTCCCAGTTCCCGACGCGCAACGGCTACTACCAAACGGCGCTTCACGAATGCGGTCACTCGACCGGGCACCCGGACCGCATGAACCGCGACACGCTCAAGAACGGGCTAGACAAGGGCTTTGGATCGCCGGAGTACGCCCGCGAGGAATTGCGGGCCGAAATCAGCGCCATGATGACGGGGGAGCGCGTGGGCGTGGGGCATGACCCGCAGCGCGGCGCGGCCTATGTCGAGAATTGGGTTGCGGTGCTCGAAAAAGACCCGCACGAGATTCATAGAGCGGCGCGGGACGCGCAACAGATGACCAATTACCTCATGGACCGTGCGGTCGAGCACGAGCGCGAAGCGCCGATGAAAGAGAAAACGGCGGCGGAGTTGAGCCACCAATATTCTCACGCTCGCGGGCCTCAGATCAGCCAGACGCCGAAGCAATCCACGGAACAACACGCGCAGAAGCTCCAACGCGAGGTTGGGTTGAGCCGGTAAGGAGCCGTCGTGTTCGATCCGCGAGACCTAGCTACCGATCCCCGGACGCCCGTAACGCGCCCCAGGCGCGACCACACCAAAGAACGGGAACAGCGGGAGCGCGACGGCCACCGGCGCGAATACGATCCCCGCACCGAGCGCCAGAACTTCCAGGAGCGGGCGGATCGGGCGGTGGCCGACCTGGGGATGTATCGGAGCATCGCCTACCGCGACCTGGCCGAAGCTCACTTCGAGGGACACCCTTACGCGGCGCGTCGGGCCGTGGATCGCATGGTTCGCGCCGGGCACGTCCGGGAGCACACTGCCGAGGGGCCGCAAGGCGGCGCTTACAAGGTGCTCACGCTCACCGAGCGCGGAGTAGAGCGGGCCGGGCGCGTAGCCCGCGAACAAGGACTGGACCCGGAGCAGAAAGCATGGAGCGGCCTCGTGAAGCCCGGAGAGCTTCAACATGACGTGGCCGTGTTTCGAGCCGCAAGGATTGAGCAAGTGCGGTTGCTCGAACAAGGAGCCGTCCTCAAGCGGGTCCGCATTGACGCCGAACTCAAGCGCGAGATCGCCCGCGCCACGGAGAGCGCCAGGGCGCGGGGAGGTAAGGAGGCGGCGGACGCTGCACGGTTCCAGGCGGCGGAAGAGTTGAGCCTCCCCGTCAAGGATGGACGGGTGGAGTACCCGGACGCGCAGCTTGAGTACAGCGACATCGAGGGCCGCAGCGGGCGCGTGAACGTCGAGATTGCGACCGAGCACTACAGCGCCAAGAGTATCGGCGCGAAAGCCGCCGCTGGATTCGCCGTGCATGGAAGCAATGGGCGGGCGGCGGCACGAGTAGCGCGCGCGCTCGGCCAGGACCACAGCACCGGAGGCGGAGGGGGAAGCGGAGGCAGACGAGACAAGGGCTCCATCGAACTCTGAGGGAGAAGCGATGCAACCGTGGAAGATCAGCATTGGACTGACGGCCATCATCCTGGCCGTGGCCTTGATGCTCGCCGGCGAGAGCTTCGCTTATCTCAAGCCGTACTTAGGAATCATCGCAACCGACTACTGGCTATCCATCGCGTGGTATGGCGGGCTGGCCGTGGTGACGCTTATGGTCACGCTCTACTCCGCCGCTCGCGCCTTGGGGCTGGCCGACATGGGCCGCAAGGTCGATCTGATGGAGCGGTCCATCCGGCGCGGGGAGGGCGGGCAAACCGAGCTTGCCGAGAAACTGGAACAAGAGGACCGGGGACAGTTTCCCGGAGCCTGACGCACAGCGACCCAACAGACACGGAGGGAAGCATGAAGAACAACAACTCAATCATCTGGAAGCGAGGAGCGCTGCTGGTGAGCATCCTTGCACTATCGGCGGGAGAACTCATGGCGCAGGGAACAAGCCCCTGGCTGCAAGCCATAGACGTGCTGCAGGCGGCGTTCACCGGACCCATTGCGCGAGGACTGAGCTTGATTGCCATCGTGGTGGGCGGGCTCATGTTCGCCTTTGGCGAGGGCGGCAGCAAAAAGGCCCTGGCCGGGATCGTCTTCGGTCTGGGCATGGCCATGGGCGCGGCCAACTTTCTGGCGTGGCTCTTCTGATGGAGCGCGGCAAGACATGGCGCGGATACCCGGCGCTTTCCAAACCCCTCACGATCATGGGCGTGGAACGGCGCTGGTTTCTGTTGAGCGCCACGTTGGGCCTTGCCATGTGGAACGCCATCAACTCCATTGTGACCGGGGGAGTCATTTTCGGAGTGCTCTACGGCGTGGGATTTTGGGCCTGGAAACAAGACCCCAACATGCTTGAAATCCTGCGGGCGTCGACCAAGTTCCGCGTCCGCTACGATCCCGGCAAGTGGGCCGCTTCTCCCTGGACGCTTCTCATTCGGAGATAGCGCGTGAACGTAAACAACGAACTCCTGGACTACGACGCGGCAGGATCGCTGGCCGAGGAACTGCCCTGGTGGGGTTGGCTGGGAGATGGGCGAACGTGCCTGACGCGGGCGGGGGAACTCATGAGCATCGGGCGGGTAACACCCAGCGTTCTGGACGGCCAGACCCCCGAACAACTGGATCGGGTGATCGACCGCTGGCAGCGGATGTTGAGCGGGCTCGATTCCCGGACGCGGCTTTACTTCTACCTGTTGCGCCGCCCGATCCACTTTGCAGACGATACCGATGGCGCGGCGTCGAGCGTGGTTGCGCTCGGACGGCGCAAGCGGCGGGCATTCCTCGCGGATCGAGTGCAGGACGTGAGCGCCTACGTTGCATGGGTTCACGATCCGCACCTGTCCGCCGTCACCACCGGGAGGACGGGCGGGCCGTGGTGGATGGCCTATGCCCAGAACTGGATGGCCCGGAGGCGGAACCGGCATGAATCCGTTTACCTCCATTCCTCTATCGAATCCGCAGCAGCGGGCTTCCGGCAGCTGGTTGAGGCAAGCCGGGCGCTGGTGGATGACCTTACGCCGGTGCGGATGCTCGAAGCGCGGGATGCCTCTCTCGTCTTGAATGAACTCACGAACCGGCCCGGAACCTTTTGGGACGGCGCGACTGGGAGCGGCATGAACTGGCGGCTGGCCGTCTCCGAGCTCGAAGCGGAGCGGCGCAATCTGCGCCTGGATGGTGAGCCCGTCATTCTCTACTCGCTGCTTTCGCCTCCCGCTGCGGCTCGCGCCAATCTTCTCCAGGGTCTTTACCGGCTCGATGCAACCATGACCGTTACGCTCGAATGGCGGCCGCAGCGCCTCGATGCCGCCCGGCGCAAAATCCGTGGAGCGCAGCGGCATTACTTCTCGAAGCGCTACTCGATGTCCGCGCACGTTCAGGAAACCGAGGGAACGGCGTCGGCGATGGTGGACACGGCGGCGGCGGCGGAATCCGACCGGCTGGGCGATGCCCTGGTCGAGTTGGAGACGGACGGTATCGCCTATGGCGACCTTGCCTTGACCGTGGCGATCCACGGCCCGCTATCGGAGACCGAGGGCCTGGACGGAGATATTCGGCGCATCTTTGCCAGCCACGACGCCAAGCTGATCCGGGAGGGTTACGGGCAGCTTCCGGCCTGGTTCTCGCGGATGCCCGCGCAACCGCGACGGCGGCAGGTTCGATCCGTGTTTGTATCGGCGGGCGCGGTCGCTTCGATGGCCCCGATCTTCGGGCCGCCGGTGGGGACACCCCGGAGCGGCCACTTGCGGAAGCCGGCGCTGGCGATCCTTGAGACCCAATGGCGGACTCCCTACCACTACGATCTGTTTCAAGGCGACGTGGGGCACACGCTGGTTCTCGGCGCGACCGGCGCGGGTAAAAGCTTCTTGCTCAATTTCCTGCTGGTTCAGGCGCTCCAATACGATCCGCGTGTTCTCATTCTCGATCTAGGCGGCTCCTATCGCTGGCTCACGCAGTTTCTAGGCGGCGGCTATATGGAGCTATCCCCCGACGGGAGCGCGGGCGCCGGTTTCCGGTTGCGCCCCTTCTCGCTCCCGGTCGGGGAGCGGAGCTTCCAGTTCCTCACCGGCTGGATATCGCGTCTGTTGAGGATCGGCGGGTGGAAACTCAGTGGCGAAGACCCCAGCGAGATCCGCGCCCGCGTCGAAGACCTCTATGCCTTTGCACCCCAGCGGCGGACCCTTGGGGTGCTGGTCCGTTCTCTTCCCTCAAAGATGTGGCCCGCTTTGGGCCGCTGGCACGGAGCCGGAGCGTGGGCCAGGTACTTTGATAATCCGGCGGATGGCGACGATCTCAACTTCCAGGACTGGCAGGTGATCGACATGGCCGGTGCGGCGGAGCACGAAGACTTGTGCGAAGCGGCGCTGTTCTACCTTCTCGAACGGTTGCGGCTAGCTTTGGAGAACCCGGATGAGACCGCAAGGGTAAAACTCATGGTGGTCGATGAAGCCTGGCGCTACCTGAAAGACCCGGCGGTGCTTTCCTATCTGGCCGAGGCCGCCAAGACCTGGCGCAAGAAGAATGCGGCGCTCGTCGTCGCCACGCAGAGCGCCGTGGACGTAACCGGGACCGCAGGGGCGGAAGCCTTGCTCGAATCCATGCCGACCAAGCTATTCCTTGCCAACCCCGATTTGCCGGAGAAAGCCGCAGACACCTTCCGGCTGAACCCAACGGAGGTGAACACCATTCGCGGCCTGATCCCCAAACGGGAGCTTTACCTACGGCGCACCGACGCGGCGGGCATCTTACGGCTCGAAGTCGATCCGGCCAGCTACTGGCTCTATACCTCGTCGCCGGTCGATGCTCAGAAGCGGGCGGAAGCAGTCAAACAGTATGGCCTCACCGAGGCCATTGAACACCTGTCAAGGAGGTAGCTGATTATGTTGAAGATCATTCCACTCGTGACGGCGGCGCTACTTGCCCTGTCGTTGCCGCTGATCGCTCAGGACGGTGGGCAGGTGCTCCGCGTCATCGAGGCCCAGGATCAAATCATCCGGATTCGGGCCAAGACCCGGCACACCACCGTCATCGTGCTTCCCGCGACGGAAAACGTGCTGGATTTTGTCGTCGGAGATTCCGAGTACTGGCACCTGACCGGGGCCGCTAATCTGGCCTTCCTCAAACCCATCGCCGAGGGCGTGACTACCAACGTCGCGCTGGTTTGCGCCTCCGGTCGCATCTATTCATTCCTCGTCACCGAGCGAAGTGCGGGCCAGCCGCATCTAGTCGTCCGCGTCGAGGCCCAGGCGGACGCCGACCCGCGCATTTCACTGGCCGGGCACGAACCGGCCTTTGTCGCTCGCGCCCAGGTTGCGGCCTATCAGCAGATGGCGAAAACGGCCATCGAGACGGCCAAGGCCGCGCAGGTGGACGCCGATACCCGGATCGCGGACGCGGCGGCGGAGGAAGCACAGAAAACCGAGGCGTTCCGGGCGGAGTATCCCACGCGCCTCAAGTTCCCTTACCGATTGGAGGACAAGGCGAAGAAATGGCCGTTTCTGGTTGAAGGGATGTGGCACGACGGGCGGTTTACCTACCTTCGCGCCAACCCCCAGGAGTCGCCCGCACTGTACGAAGAGAAGGACGGGAAACCGGCGCTGGTGGCCTACGATCTGGGCGAGGACGGGCTGTATATCGCCCGTCACGTTTTGGGTGACGGCTGGTTGCAGATCGGCAAACAAAAAGTCCGATGGCGCTTCACGGCGCCGGAGATCGGGCCGTGATCGGCTGGCGGCGGCTGTACCCCAAACCGGCGGGATCGCTGCCCGGCGGCATCGTCACTCAATGGGGCGTCGGGATCATCACCATTCTGGTCCTCGTGTTTCTGACGTACTGGATTTATTTCGGAGGCGGCGAGGAAGCGGAACTTTCGCCGGGCTCGGAGACGGAACAGGGGGCGGCTCGGAGCTTCGCCGATCAGATGGCGGCGCAGGTCGAAGCAGAGTCGCTTCGGGCGGAGACGCGCCGACAAGCGGCGGAGCGGGCTTTGCAGCAGCAGGGACGGCAGCAACGACAACAGGGGGCCAGCGGAGGCGGGATCGGCGCTGGCCGGGTGAGTGTCGATGAAGCGATGCTCCTGGCCGGGCCGAGTCCCGACACCGGGCAACCCTATACCGAGGAAGAATGGGAACTCCGGGAACGCTTGCGGCTGGAAGCGGTCGAGCGGCGCAGCCGGTCGCTTCGCAGTTCGCCGGTCGCACAGACCTACCGGCAACTGGACGGCAGGGAGGGGGCGTCGTCCGAGGGGCAGGGGGCCGAAACCGCAAGCCCGGTCGATGCCCTGAGAGCGGAAGGGGCGGCGGCGCTCGAACAGGCCCTCGACACGATTGGGACGGTCACGACCGGCCTCCAAGATGAAGTAGCGGCGGAGGCCCAGGCGGACCGAGCGTTTATCGAAGCACTCAGAGGGACACCAACCGCTGCGGCCACGCCCGCCGTTCCCACGGCGTCAGCGGGCCCCCCACCGGCGCGGGATTACTCTTCTCCGGCTCGTGTTGGTGCACCGGATGATCCCCCCGGTTGGGAGCGCATCCATGAAGGCTCGTTCTTGGAGGCGGCGCTGGTCACGCAGCTTTCCGGTGACTTCCCAGGCCCGGTCCTGGCCGTGGTTTCGGTGCCTTTTTATTCGGCAGACCGGCAGCGCATCTTGGTGCCGCGAGGTACGCGGGTCATTGGCACGGCTCAGGCCGTATCCAATCAGGACCAAGCCCGACTCGCCGTGAGTTTCCACCGCTTGATCTACCCGGACGGGCGTTGGGTATCGCTGCAATTTCGCGGGCTCAATCAACTCGGCGAGGGAGCCCTGAAAGATCAAGTCAACCGCCACTACTTTTCCATGTTCGCCGCTGTCGGGGCGGTCGGCATCATGGCCGGACTCACGGCGCAAGGCGGCAACCCTTACGAGGGCGGCGTGGCGGGCTTCCGGGCAGGTGCCGGGCAGGGACTCGGACAAAGCGCCACCCAAATCTTGCAGCGGTTCTTGAATCGTTTACCCACCATCACCATACGCGCCGGGCATCGGCTTCGCGTCTGGTTCACTTCCGACGTGCTCGTGCCTCGGCCCACAAAAGGAGATTGAAAAATGAAACACCGAATCTTGACCGCAGTAGTTGTTATCCCACTCTTTATCGTCCTGACCACCACGCCCGCCTACGCCGTCTTCGGCTCGATCCTGGCGGGCATTCAACGGGCGCAGATGATCATCAATCAGGGCATCCAAATCTACAAAGACACCATGGCGAAGATCACGTTTGACGGCCAACTCACCCAGATGATAGATCAGGCGTCGCACCTGAAAGAGCAAGCGCTTGGAGCCGTGGGAGCGCTGACCGATCCGTTCACTGAATTGGCATCCGCACCGGCGCAGTTTATCGGCGTGGGCCTATCGTGGAAAAGCGATTTTACCGGGGTGGCGGCGGAGCTTGCGTCGTCAGTCGAACAGATGGGCGAAACCGGCAAGAGCTTTGCCCAATCCTGGCGCGGGCGGCTCACCGCCGCCGACACGGTGACCGAGAGCGACATCCTCACTCTGTACGACGACTATCGCCCGGAGATCGCGGCGCAGGCGGCCAGCGGCTACCTCGCGGCGCGGGAGGAAGGCGACAAGCGCCTGGTGCTCGATCACGCAATGAGCGACGCGGCGGCGAACCTCATGGTTGCGGCGCGAGACGCCGTGGAATCCTATGAAGGACTACGAAACAACACCAACACCTCCAACACCGCCCTTGCTCAATCACAAGTGGCCGGGACGGTGACGCAAGGGAACCTCACCGCTGCTATGGCGCAGTTGATGGCATTCCAGGCGGCGAAGGAGGCGGCGGAGGATTACGAACGCGAGATTGCCCGGCGGGAGGCGCTGGCTCGATGGATCGAGACGCAGCGCAGCGCCGAGATCACCTTCGCGGCGCAACAGGCCGGGCTCGATGCCCGCCGCGATTCCATGCGCGAAGGGTTGCTCTTTCGGATTCACCCGGCCTACGGCGGGAACGGCCAGTAATCCATTTCGCCGATGCAGATTCAACTCGATCCCAACATCCCGGCCAACCTTTCCCCGGAACAACTGAGGGATTTCAAGTCGTTCCTCGATGTCGCTCTGGATGGACTGACCGCGGCGGCCGGTGGGGAGGTTTTCGCCACCGGAAACGCGCTCTTCGGGGGGCTGGCTCTCATCGTTGTGGTGTTGAACGGGCTGAAGATCGCCTTTAGCGGAAACATTCAGCCGTGGGAGCTGGTGCGGGTCGTCATTGGGTTGTGGATACCGTGGGTGATGTTGCAGTTCTACACCACCACCATTCCGGGCATGGCTTTCACCTTCCCAGGGATGATTGCGGCGGGTGGAAATTGGCTTCACGAACTGCTGATCGGCGATGCCGTCTATTCGATGCAGACCGAGCTTGGGAACCTCATTCGCTCCCTTGCGGCGAACCAGGCGGCCCAGGCGCAACAGGGGAACACGCTCGGCCTACTCACCGGCGGGATTCATGCCGCGATAACGGCGGTTGCGGGGTTTGCAATGTTTGTGTTCGTGGTTCTCATGCTGCTTCTGTTGGCCGCCGTCACCTACGCTCAAGTCATCTGGGCGCAGATCGCGCTTGCCATCCTCATCATCTTGGGGCCGATCTTCATTCCGTTTCTGGTGTTCGAGCCGCTGTCGTTTCTGTTCTGGGGATGGTTCCGGGCGATGATTACCTACTCGCTTTATGCCGTGATCGCCGGAGCGGTGCTCCGGGTCTTCTCCGCTGTCGGAATCTCCTACATCACGAGCTTGGGGAATGCCGACCTGGACATGCAGAGCTTCATAGACGTGGGCTTGTGGATGATCGCCGTCGTGCCCTTGTTTGTCGCCGGGATGCTGGCAAGCCTCAAGTGCGGGGAGCTCGCTTCGATGCTCGTCACCAGCACAGGAGCAGCCGGGAGCGGCCTCATGGGGATGGCGACCACG
Source organism: Terriglobia bacterium (assembly GCA_965218055.1). Lineage (GTDB taxonomy): Bacteria > Acidobacteriota > Terriglobia > JAJPHL01 > JAPKYU01 > CBDBKE01. The sequence continues at coordinate 1,435,338 of CBDCKA010000002.1, read as the reverse complement.
GCGGGAACGGTTGCGGCCACCGGAGGCGCGGCGGCGGCAAAGGCGGGCGCAGGGGGGATCAAATGAAGGACACCGAAACCAGCGTCAAAGACGCCGGAGCCGAGTACGCCGAAATATGGGGCGAAGCCATCCACTCCAACCGTCATCTACGGGTGCTCTCCGTCGGGTTGGGAATCGGCTTGCTCTTGCTCATCATCGTTGTCATTCGCATTGTGTCGGTCGATCCGCCCCGTCCCATCGTCGTGAGGGTCGATGAAGTAGGCCGGGCCGAGGCCATCGCCTACGAGGCGATGGAGGCCCAGGCCGACCCTCTGGACCCCACCACCAAGTACTTTCTCAATCGCTTTATTTACGACTTCTACTCGCGGCGGCGGGCCACGGTCGAAGAGAACTGGTCCCGCAGTCTGCGCTTCCTGACCACCGAACTCGCCAACGCCTCGTTTCGCGCCGAGAGTCAGAACATCGCCCTTCTCGCGGCGGGAGCGGCGCGGGATGAACTGCAAGTGGATCGCGTCGTTTTGCGGATTCAGGCCAACCCCCAGGAGCCGCACAGCGCGACGGCCGATTTTGACCTGGTGCGGATGGTGATGGCAAACGAAGTCAGCCGGGAGCGCTGGACCCTCTCGCTGCAATTCCTGTTCCTCGATACGATCCCGCCGGACCTGATCGTCCACAACCCTATGGGGATCGTTATCAGCTATCTGCAAGGGGATCGGGCGATAGTCACAGGCGATCCATGATGATCGAGCACTTGCGGGGAAGAGAACGGAAGCTGGAAGCGCTCGGCTGGACCGGGCCGGAGGCGGAGTGGATCGCGCTCGTGTGTCTGCATAGCGGCGTCTTCACGCGGGCGCAGTTCTGTCATTACTTCGATGCTCAGAGAATAACGGCCTCTCGATTCGTGAAGGTATTGATTGATCGTCGGGCCGCAGTCGAAAGCGATCATGTGACGTTCAATGGCGGCGGGCGGACTTGCCGGATTTCAAGCAAGCCGATCTACCGGGTGCTGGGGGTCGAGAACATCCGGCACCGGCGAAAAGCCTGCCCGCCGGTGGTGATGCGGCGGCTGCTCTCGCTCGATTTCGTTCTGGAGCATCCGGGCATGAACTGGCTCCCCGCCGAGCCGGAGAAGGTCGCGTTTTTTGAAAAACTCGGCCTATCGCGGCGGCTGATTCCGCGACGGATTTACTACGGCGCTGTGGGAGCGCAGAAACGCTACTTTGCGCTCAAACTTCCCCTGGCCGGTGACGCTGGAACCGTCACCTTCGCCTACGTCGATCCGGGCCACCGGACGGATCGGGAGTTGCACTCGTGGGGAGCCGCGCATGGGCGGCTTTGGGATGCGCTGCGTAAGAAAGGCCGACAGGTCCGGGTGATCGGGATCGGGGCGGAGAATGAAACCGTGGATCGGACGGCGCGGGTGCTCCAGGCGTGGGCGGCGGCGGACCCAGGGACACCCGCCGAAGGACTGACGGTGAAGCAGGAAATCAAGGCGATTGACGACGCGATGACCCACGATGACGAGCAATTTCTGGCGCAGTATGGAGGATTCGGCGGCGCTATGAAACGGTCGGCGGCGCTCCAAAGTCTCCCCGAAGCGAAGCTGACGGAAGGGGTCTCGATTGACGACTACGGAACGTGGCGGGCCACCCGGTTTGCGGCGGCAGGGGAAACCGGATGAAAGCAGCCCGAAGGCCGGAACGGAGAGAGGAAATTGAGGGGTCTTTTCGTGTTCCAAAGAACCGCATGTTAAATGTTACAGGGACAAAGGGGGGGTGGAACATAAATCTGGCGGCAGGTGGAACACAACCGCCTTCCATTATCTCTCTCATTCCGTTGTGGTTATCCCTTACACATCGGCCTCACCCGCGCCGATCCAGGAAAATCGGGGAGGACGATAGCTCCGCCCTATTATAGTCTAACTAGATTCCAAAATGTGCTATAAAGTAGTTTAGTCTTTTTTATATAAGCAATTTATGGTACAATCGGCTTTCATGAAGTCCCGTGTATTCCAAGACTGAAAGGGTGGTCATAAGGGTGATTGTAAAAGGGTGATCGGATGGCTAGACATGGCAAAAAACTCACCGCAGCGTTCGTCCACACCGTCCAGCAGCCGGGCATCTATTGCGACGAACACGGATTGGTGCTGAGAGTCAAGCCGTCCGGATACAAACAGTGGATCCAAAGGCTCTTCATCCACGGCAAACGCCGGGAACTGGGCCTGGGGCCGGTCCGGCTCGTGACGCTCGCCGAAGCCCGGGAAGCCGCCGTGGCCAACCGGAAGCTGGCCCGGGCGGGTGGCGATCCCATGGCGTCGCGCCACCGGGGTGTACCGACGTTCGAGCAGGCCGCCGCCCAGGTGATGGCGATGCACCGGCCGAGCTGGCGCAACGCCAAGCACGCCACCCAGTGGACGGCAACCCTGCGCGATTATGTCAATCCCCGGATCGGTTCGAAGCCAGTGGATCTGGTCACCTCGGCCGACGTCATGGCCGTCCTGCTGCCGATCTGGAACGACAAGCACGCGACGGCCCGGCGCGTGCGGCAACGGATGGGAACGGTGATGAAGTGGGCCATCGCGCAAGGATACCGGCCGGACAATCCGGCCGGGGAGGCGATCGGTGCGGCGCTGCCTAAACAGGGCGGCATCCAGCGGCATTACCAGGCACTGCCCTATGGAGAGGTGGCCGGCGCGGTCCAGGCAGTGCGGCAATCCGACGCTCGGGCCGCCGTCAAGCTTGCCTTCGAATTTCTGGTCCTGACGGCGTGCCGGTCCGGCGAGGTGCGGCGGGCCCGCTGGGAGGAAGTGGAACTGGAGGCCGGAGAGTGGACGATCCCGGCGGAGCGGATGAAGCAGCAGCGGGAGCACCGGGTGCCATTGTCGGCCCGTGCCCGGGAGATTCTGGTGGAGGCAGGGGAAAACACGGTCGGCTCGGAGTGGGTGTTCCCGTCGCCAACCGGACGCACACTCAAGGATTTCGCTCTGAGCGGATTGCTTGGGGAACTTGGCATCCCGGCCGTGCCGCACGGATTCAGGTCGAGCTTTCGGGACTGGGCCGCCGAATGCACCGACGCGCCGCATGCGGTCATGGAGGCCGCGTTGGCGCACGTTGTCCGGAATAAGGTCGAAGCCGCCTATGCCCGCTCGGACCTGTTCGAGAGGCGGCGTGTCCTGATGGACGATTGGTCGCGTTACCTGGCCCAAGGGGAAGCGAAGGACTCGGGACACTAACGACAACACGGTTCGGCCGCACAGTGCGATCGACAACATGAGCCGGACCGATTTCCGCGAACAGCAACGCGATATGTGACCGGCCGCTCGGATCGACGGCCGCGACGATCCGACGCGGCCGTCGGTCGGCTGCCACGGGGAGCGTCGGGCAACACCGAACATCTCAATGGACGGTGGGCTTGGCCACGGCGATAGTGGAACGGGTTTGTTGGCGGGCTCGCTTGCAGGCAAGCATCAGGGCATGCAGTTCCTTCTCCGCGATGTGTGAGAGTTCCCCTACGTTCTTGAGAATTCCCGTCAGGTCCTTTTCCGACGCCGGCGGCGCCGACTCTCTTTCCAGGAGATCGACGATGCCGCGGATCATGGCGTTGATCTGGCCGAGATTGTCCAGAGCCTCATTGGCCCGTTCGGGTAGATCAATGATCTCCGCGTCACCGAACAGGCCCTCGATGAAGCCTTCAAGCTCCTCGGTGCGGGTCCGGCACAGGCGACGAATGTCGTCCGAATCCGGCTTTGCCGCCATCCGCGTCAAACGGATCGGCTTGGTTCCCGATTGATGCTTTGCCAGTTCGTTCCAAAGCCCCATCAGGGACTCGAACAGCTCATTGGCCGCGCCGACATCGTCGAACTTCGGCAACTCACCTTCCCAAAAGCTCTCTATGGTCCGGAGGGGAGATGCGTCGAGCTTGGGCGTCGCGATGTTGCCGAGGAATCGTGTGCGGACGACATGGAATGAAGTCGGACACGTGTAACACTCCAATAGAGCGCCTACGGCCTTGTCGCCGGCGTATCTAAGGGAACGCTTCTTCATGCTCGATTCGATATCCCGACTGCTGACCTGCTCGACAAATCTACTCTCCGGATGATGTGATTGTCCATCAGGGATGGTCGGTTGAGGCCGAAGGCATGACGGAAATCGCGCTGCAAGGGCGAGAACGGTCACTTTACCCGCGCTTTCTGGCCTGTGGAAGCCGCCGCAGTCCTGGAAAAGCGAGGAGCATCTCGCTGCTTTCCCACCGCTGCTTGGAACGCCTCTGGCGTCCCACAGTTGCCGACAGGCCCGAGTGCGATCCCAGTGACGAACCGGAGTCCGCAGCGGCGCAGTTCTTCCTCTTCCTCCGTGGTGGCTTTCGGCTGGCAAGCCCAGTCGATCAACCAGCAGATCATTGCATCCTGGGACAATTCCTTGGTCGCGTAGCCGAATATATTCGGCCTGCCGTTTTTCGGTGGTTCCGACATAGTGCTACCCCTCATCCAGCATACGCAGTGGCGCCTCTACACGGCGGCCCAATCGTCGCTTCTCGCATCCTTGCGCTCCGCACTCGAAGCAAGATGCCATGGTGCGGGGATGGCGGCGTTCATCTCAATCGTGAAATACTTAAACGACCAGCCGTCATCACTCCTTTCCCAGGCCGCCAGCAGCCAAGCATCCTCGGCACGGGAGCCGTTGAACTCCCTGACCTTTCCGGCAAGTCGTTCGCCGATCTCCTTGGAACCGGGCTTGTAGTTGCCGTCGAAGACCATCAAACGGACGCCTGCCCGCGCCAGAAGAAGCTTCTCGAAGTCTTCAACGATGTCCTCGAAATCGCCCCATTCGCACTCAGCGATCAAGGGCGCGTCAACTAAGCCGCGGCCGCTTTTCTCGTATTCGAGCCAAGTGACGTCGTAGAGCCATTCGCCCCCGTCCCTGTAGGCTTCGTCCACCTCATTTGTTCTCGCGTGGACACGGTAGCCGAATCTGCCTCGGCCAATCTCGCACAGTTTGGTCTTGACGGCCTTAGTCCAAATCGTATCGCTCTCCGCTTTGTCGACTTCAAGGCTGTTGAGGCCCCTCTGGACCGCGCGCATGATTTCGAATTTTCCGGGCATCTCGAACCCCAATCCTTTCTTGGTCGATGGCATGAGTAGTGCGGGAATGTTCCACTCCGCATCCGTCGGATCGAAAATGTATCGCAACTCCCGTCGGCAGCAGCGGTTCGGGATCCCAACGGACGAGCCTGCAACCGGACGGCGTTCCTGCCGGAACGCCGGAGGATGATGCAAGTCTGGGCCAACTACCTAGACCGGCTCAAGACGGGTGAGGAAATCAAAGCCAACGTAACGGCATCGAGGCCTTCGGACACTCCAACATCTTCCGGCGATCCCGACTGCCAACTCCCGTGACGGCAAGTGCACGCCGAATATCGAATCAGAGAATCGACTAGCCTTTGGACAGATCAACAGGTCCGGGTCTCCCGCTTCCTTGCACATTTGCGGAGCCATCTTCCCGTTCGCCATCTGCACTTCTATCTGCCGTAGCACCGCTACAATCTGCTCCGGCTTGTAACTCCTTGTCGGCTTGACCTCACTTCCTCCTCAAGTGCATTCTCTCTCTTTCCACTGGGTACAAAAAGTGCCGGTCAGGTCAGTTGCTCTTCATCTGCTGAGCCTGTGCTTCTTCCCTTCTGTCGGGCCAAGCCTCCCGACTAAATAACTTGCAAGTGATATTCATTTTCATTATACTATTTCCAGCAGTAAGCGCTTTTGCAGGAATGCACCCTTTAGTGCCTCTTCCTCATAGGCCCTGATTCTAAGGAGGATATCGTGATACTTACCCGAAGAATCGCCCTGCCCTGCCCTCTTACCCTGGCGGTTGTCGCTTGGGTAATGCTGGCAGCGTTCGCCACAAGTTCGCTGGATGCGGCAGAGTTTACCGGCTCCATTCGGGACACGCAAGGCCTTACGGTAGTCGGCGTCCGAGTTGCCGTCCGAACCGGGGACGATACGGTGCCCGTAAGACGAACCACGACTACCGACAGCCTAGGCCAGTTTCGTTTCGACGGCGTGGCCTCGGGAACCTACGAACTTGAGGCCTATTCGCCGGGCTTCGAGCGCCGGACAGTCACGGTGCAGGTGGAGGACGCGAGCACCGATCTCCAGATAGAACTACAGCCAGCCGGGCTGCATGAAGGCATTGTAGTGACCGCCGCTCGCCAAGAAACCGACACTTCGCGATTGCCCCTGCCAACCGCGCTCGTCTCAGACCGGCGGCTCGGCGAATACATGCCGACCAATCTGGCCCAGGCACTGACCGAGGTTCCAGGCGTAACCTGGCGGGGCGCCGGCCCTTTCAGAAGCCGGCCGGTGATTCGGGGACTGGACAGCAATCGCATCCTCGTGCTAGTGGACGGCGAGCGGCTGAACAACAACCGTACCTCGACGGGCCAAGGCGGCATTGAGACGTCCCTAGTGGATGTGTCGAATATCCAGCAGGTGGAGGTCGTACGGGGCCCCGGCTCCGTGCTGTATGGAAGTGATGCGTTTGGCGGCGTCGTCAATATCAGAACGCGCAACGCGCAGCCCAGAGACGATATCGGATTCGGCGCCCGACTAGGCGCGACGAGCTTTCCCAACAGCAACGGTGTGCGTGCGAACACCGAGCTATCCGCCGGAAACCGTTGGTTTAGCGCATGGGTGCGGGGCAGCACAGGTAGTATGGGGAATTACCGATCACCGGCTTCGGAAATCTTTTTTTCCGGAGTCGATAAGAACAGCGCCGTGGGCGCACTCCGCTTCTTTGTGCCGTCGGATCAGACTTTCTCCTTCCAGTTCTTGCATCGAGCGGGCAACAACTTCGGCCTTCCGAGCTTCGAAGAGAACCCAGTTTTCTTAGCGGAGTTCCCCTACAGCAAGATAGTCAAGTACAGCGGCGGCTATCAAAAGAGCTTCCGTTCGCCGGCGTTGTCGTCGATCCAGGCCAAATTCTACACCCAGAACCAGAGGCGTAACTTCTCCAACCGAATACTCGCCGGTCCTACCGTGAAGATTCTGAGCACGACGGAGACGGATGTGCAAAGCTCGGGCTTAGACGTCCAGGCGACCAGTTTGCCGGCACCGACGCACGTGCTGACCTATGGCATCTCCTACTATCGCGACCGCAATCGCGACTTTCGATTGCAAACCCTGATCGGCGCCGGGCCGTCGCCGAGGGTGCTTGACGCCGCGCCGAGCGTTCCCGATTCGTCTTTTTCCGGTACGGGCTTCTTCTTCCAGGACCAGTTTCAAACCACGAGCCGCGCGCGCATCACCGCCGGCTTGCGTGCCGACCATTTTGAACTCAAGACGTTCGATACGCTGGGTTTCGATCCAGACGTGGCGGCAGCCGTCGGCGGTGGCGAAACCGAAAACGCGATCAGTGGGAATATCGGAGCCAGCATCGATGTCGGGCGCGGATGGCTGGTGAGCGGGAACGTGGGCCGGGCGTTCCGAGCGCCGAACCTATTCGAACGATACTTCTTTGGACGCGGCTCCGTCGGCGGATTTATCGTCCCGAATCCGTCTCTGCAACCGGAGACCTCGCTTCAGCTCGATACGGGCGTGTACTTTCGCAGCGCCCCCGTGAAGATTTCAGTGAACTATTTTCTGAATAGCCTGAACAACTTGATTAGCTCGGCTCCCGGCACGTTCAACGGAGCGCCAAACTTATCAGGCCAGCCGGTATTCCAGAACATCAACGTTCTGGAAGCGCGTATTCAGGGAATCGAATCAACCACCGAATATTCTGTGAGCGGACTCGGTTCGCAGTGGGCTTTGACTTTCAGCGCGGCCTGGCAGCGAGGCGACAACCGGGGCAGCGGCGAACCGCTTTTGTTGATCGCTCCCTTCATCGGTCAAGCCAGACTGCGCTGGGCGCCGAGACGCACGAGGCTCTGGAGCGAGTTTGGTAGCTTTCTGGTCAGCGGCAGTGACCGTGTCCCTGCCGGAGCAACCCCGATTCGCGGCTATACGACTTTTGGCTGGCGCACCGGCTACAACTTGGTGCGAGGCGAGCGAGGTCTGGCGGCGCGCCTGCCCGCGGGAATTTCAGCGATCAACTTCCATGCGGGAATGGAGAACGTCGGCAATCGGACCTACTTCGGCTTGTTCGAGACGGTCCATCAACCCGGGCGAGATTTCCGCTTTGGCATCGACCTGATCTTCGACAGCAACGCCCTTTAACAAACCAAGCGCAGCAGGAGAACTACATCATGAAACATCTACTAATCGCCGTCCTAATCTGGCAAGCTGCCGCCTGCGCCGCGCAGGCACATTTCACATTCGTCGTCCCCGATGCGACCGGGGCGACCGTCAGGATCATCATGAGCGAGACCCTCAATCCCGATCCGCAAATCGACATCGGGCTCATCGGCGGCTCTGATCTGCTCGTCCGCGACGCAGAAAACCGCGAAGCCCCTCTCTCGCTTACCCGTACCGGTGAAGTGTTCACGGCGCCGCTGCCGGGCGGCGGAACGCGCGTTGTCCATGGACTGACGGACCTGGGTGTCATGAATCGCGGGAAAGCGCACGTCCTGCTCTATTACCCGAAGGCAATCGTCGGGTACGCCTTTGATTCGAAGACGAAGGTGGGTGGGATGGCCGTCGTCGAAATCGTCCCCGTAGGACGGGCGGGAGACATGACGCTACAGTTGCTTGCCCACGGCAAACCGCACGCGAACGCGGAAATCACAGTCATCTTGCCGGACGGAACCTCGAAGGTCGTCAGGACCGACGAGCACGGCCGGACGGAAAAGTTCACCGCGACCGGCCGCTACGGGGCCTGGGCGCGTTTTTGGGAAGAGACCGCAGGTGAACGGGATGGGACCCGGTACGAGCAGGTTCGTCATTACGCCACGCTCGTGTTCGACGCAGAGACGGAATCGTCTCAAGCCGCGCCGGACACGTCGAGTACCGCGTCGAACTTTGCAACGCTTCCGGAGGCGACCTCGAGCTTCGGGGCCGCGTCCGAGAACGGGTGGCTTTACATCTACGGGGGGCATATTTCGCCCACCCACGTTTACTCTACCGAGGGCGTATCCGGCCGCTTCAGTCGTATTCGTCTGGAGGGCGAGACGAACTGGGAAGAGCTTCCCGGCGGACGTGGTCTGCAAGGGATGAATCTTGCCGCTCACGACGGCTTCATCTATCGAGTCGGCGGCATGGCACCGAGGAACGCTCCCGGCGAGGCCGCGGACAATCATTCGGTGGCCGACGTCGCACGCTTCAACACGAGTACAAAGATGTGGGAAGAGTTGCCGGTGCTGCCGGAACCGCGCTCCTCGCATGACGTGGTGGTGTTGAACGAGCAACTCATCGTGGTGGGCGGCTGGACCATGAAGGGCGACGAGCAGGAATGGGCCGAGACCATACTCGTGATGGATCTGGGAGCGGAGGAGCCGACGTGGCGCGCCGTCCAGCAGCCCTTCCGCCGAAGAGCGCTCATGGCGGCAGCCTTCCAAGGTAAAATGTACGTCATCGGCGGCTTCACCGATCAGAATCAAGTCGTGCGCAACGCTTCGATCTACGATTCCCAGAGCGACACGTGGAGCGAGGGTCCCCCATTACCTCAAGTCGGCCAGATCACGGGGTTCGCGCCGGCCGTGGTCGTCCATGACCAGCGACTCTACGTGAGCGTCTCCGAAGGATCGATTTTCCGCCTCAGCGAATCCGGTCAAGCGTGGGAGAAAGCGGGTAGCTCGACGCCCCGGGTAGCCCATCGCCTCACATCAATGGGCGAGAGCGTTTTGGTCATCGGCGGTGCGTCCGGCGGGAGCAACTTCGATCTGATTGAAGCCATTCACGTGGGGCGCGGCCAGTGACGCAATGGCTCACCCTCCCCGAGTGCGGTACAGGCGCTGAGGGAGCTTGAGCGTGAAAGTCCGGTAGGTGAAGCCAGAGGTAGGGAATGAGGCCTAGCGAGGATCGCTTCAAGCGCCTTGAGGATGTGCATGTCCAGCGGCACGGAGTGGCGGATGATCTCCTGGAAGAACTTCTCGCCTCGTTCGGTCTTGCTGTCAAAAAGCACCGGCTCGTCAGGCTGCTTGGGGTCCCACCAAAATTCAGCGCGGTCGGGACTCCCGCGCCTCTTCATGGCCGGGATTTATTTTAGACTGGGACGCAAACGCTAGGAGATGAAGACTCCAGCGGGAACAACCTTCACCTACTGTACAGTTTATCAGACAGTATTTTCCGAATAGGTCCAGGATTTTTTGCTTCAGGCGGGAGGGCTTGCGGAGTCCCTGAGACGATTGTACTCTTGTTGAATCAGATCGTAGTGCTCCAATTCATCTTCGGCAAACTTCAGAAAAATGGCTTTCCCCTTGGTGTCACCGAAGTTTTCTGCGTAGCGGTGAAAAAAATGATGAGCTTCTTTCTCGATGGACATAGCCAACCGCAGGGCCTCTTCCAGGCTTAGTCGTTTCAGGTGCTTTTTTTGCAACTCTTTGGGGGTTGGAAACAGTCTTTGTAACTCGCTGTATTCGAAGTGCAAAAAGACGGGCGCCTTCAGGATTCTCTTGTGTTGTTTCACAAACGCAGTCCATTCAGTCTCGAGTTCACGAAGGTGCTTTTTCTCTTTAGAAGCCATCTTCAGGAAGGCCTCGTGGCCCCGCTCGCTCCTGACCGATCTGGCCAAGGACTGGTAAAAGTTGACGCCATTTTTCTCTGTCTGCAAGGCAATCTGTAAGGCATCTCGCGCAAAGACCAGATCTGAATCGAAAACCTCATGTTGATGCGAACGCTGCTTCTGGCAATCGCCGCAGACGCCAAACACTTGAAAGTGATGTCGAAGAGGTCGAAAGCGGTATCGTGAGACAATCTGTTTTTGAAGCTGCTCCAACTCGGGGCTGAGGAATTCAATCGTCTGCTGACACTCCACACAAATGATGTGATGGTGGTGCGGACGCTTGTAGATGAGTTCAAAATGGCTACGACTGTCACCCAGGTCGATCTCTCGTGCCAGACCCGCGCCGGTCAAGGCCTTCATGGTTCGCGAAACCGTTGCATATCCAATAGTCCTGTCCTTCTTCCGGACCTTCTGATAGAGTTCATCCGTGACTGTGTGTCCTTCAGTTCTCAGGAAAGTGTCGAGGATGACTTGGCGTTGTCGGGTGATTTTGAGTTTTTTCTTTCTTAGATACTCAGAAAAAACTTTCTTCTGCTCGATAAGCTCTCTATTAATCGCCATTTCGCAGTCTTCTCACGGATAGAGTCCCATACCACCACTCAATAGGGGTTGATTCAAGCCACCAACCTCGGCAAAGTATAGCATATAGCACCTCTTTCGAGCGGCCCACAGAAGTCCCGAAAGCCAAGGGCGGATAGGGAGGGCTGTGACCGTTATGAATGCCGCTTATATCTGGAACTTTGTCAGGGGTTTTTTCCACTTCTCGGGCGGAGTTTGTTCCGCAGTTGTACTCTCCTATCTTTCTCTCCCTCCTATGGTTATCTTCATATTCCCGGAGTCCCCGTTGCCGCTCATGGAAAAAGGGGACCGACCCCCTCCTTTTGATGACATTTAGCGGCGCGAGTAGGTGTCATGAGTTCCATGGCACCTTGAGTCCACGGGGACGATTGACTGGCAGGAAGCCCAAACACGGCTTCGCGAACGATTGCGGGCACGCGATGAGAATGTGCTCGCTCTGGTTCGGCGAGGCCAACAACTCAGGTTTCACGAGTGGGCGGACTTCTTCCTGGAGCACTATTCCCGGCCGCCCTTCCGGAGTGGGAAGACGCACGCAGCCAACCAGAACGCGTTGAAGCACCTGAAGCCCGTGTTCGGAGTGCAAACGTTGTCCGCCATCGGCGCAGAGGAGGTTGAAGAGTATTTGCGCTGGCGGCTTCGGCAACAGAAGCGCGTCAGGACACGGGCGGGGTATCGGGATCTCGGGTTGCTGAAGCCGGCGACCGTGCACCAGGAGTTCCGCGTGTTGCGCCGGGTGTTGAATGTCGCGGTGAAGAAGAAGTTGGTCGCGGCCAACCCGTGCAACTCAGTGGAGTTCCCGGTCACGCTCAAGGGGTTGTTTCGGCCGCACTACATGAGTTGGTCGGAACAGCAGCGGATCGAGTTGCACGCACCTCCGTACTTGCGGAACCTGATTCGGATCATCACCGAGACCGGACTACGGGTCTACAAGGAGCTTGCAGCAATGCGGAAAGACCAGGTCGACCTGGCGAACGCAGTGGTCTGGATACCTGACTCGAAAACCCCCACCGGCGTGGGGGAGGTGCCACTGACGGACTTGGCGGTAGAGGCCTTCCGCGACCAGCTCTTGCTGGCTGGAGCAGGGCCGTGGTTGTTTCCGAGCGGTCGGAATCAGCGCGGTGCCCTGGACTGGGTAATTTAGACACTGAGGTTGGGAATTAACTACCCTGGTGTCATATGAACAAAAAACATCATCGTATTGCAGCTGACGTAAAAGCCGATATCCTACGCCGCGTCAAGGAAGAAGGCATCTCGGTGGCCCAGGCCGCCAAGGATCACGGTATTTCTGAAGGGAGCATCTATGGTTGGATGGTAAAAGGAGCAACCGGTGCCCCGTCCTGGGCGGAGTTCTCCCGACTTCAGAAGCAGAACAGAGAACTCCTGGAACTCGTGGGCGAGATCACGCTCAAGCTCTCCATGACTCAAAAAAACAATTGAGCGAAGGAAGAAACAAATCAGCGCTTGCCCGAGCCCTTGGCATATCCCGCGCGAGCCTGTATTACGTCCCAAGAATGAAGGAGAAGGACTGGCGCCTCAAGGTCCGCCTGGAAGAAGAGCTGCAGATCCATCCCTCCTACGGCTCCCGGCGAATTGCTACGGCACTGGGACTCTGCCGCCAGCGGGCGCAGAGGGTCATGCGTCTGTTTGGCATCAAGCCCTACCGCAGGAGAGGCAAAAAATGGAGAAAATCCAAGGTTTCCCGGACCTATCCCAACCTCCTGCTCGCGCTCATGCCCGCATATGCAAACCACATCTGGGCAGCGGACTTCACCGAGTTCGTGCAGCACGGAAAGAAGGTCTATGTGGCGACCGTGATCGATCTCTACACCCGCCGGATCCTGGGAATCCAGGTTGCGGTGAGAAAGGGAGCCGCGCTCACCATTCAGGCGCTTTCCAACGCCCTGCTCCATCATCCGCGCCCGGGTCTATTCCACTCCGACAACGGGAGGGAGTATGACGCGATGGCGTTCACTGAAATCCTTGATGGATGCGGCATCGTGATTTCACGGAGCCGCCCGGGGTGCCCTTGGGAGAACGGATACCAGGAATCGTTCTACGACAAATTCAAGGTTGACCTGGGAGATCCGAACCGCTTCAAAACACTGGGGGAGCTAGTGGCGGAGATCTACCGCACCCTGTGGGACTACAACAACACGCGGATTCACTCCGCGCTCAACATGCCGCCTGTGGTATTCGCCAAACGGTATGCGTTAGTCGCGTAAAAAACTCTCAGAATCAGTGTCTAAAGAAATCAGTCCTTGACACGGCTACCAGGCGAGCTTCAAGAATATCTGGCGCACAACGTTGGAACGAGCGGGCGGCTCCTACTTCTGGATCTACGATCTCCGCTCGACGTATGCAACCCGTTTAAGCGCGGGAGGGGTGGCAGACGAGTGGGTGACCCAGCTACTGCGGCAAAGTGATGCGAAGGTTTCAAGAAGTACTCGCAGATGAAGCTGGGGATGAAACGGGAAGCGCTGCGGAGTCTAAACCGCCAGGCGGGTGAGGAGCAGGGTTCTGATACACTCCGGCCGAACTGAACTGGGGTTTTGATACAGTTTGGATACAATGGGGGCCGTTTTTAGCGATTTCGCCGATGGGACAGAATCTGCAAGTGGTTTGAAATAAAGGAAATAACTCCAAGGGGCGGTTAGCTCAGTTGGTCAGAGCGCCTGCCTTACACCACGGTTGCTTCCGGTCTAAATTGTCCTCCGACTTCATCGACAACTTCGGGGACCGGAATGTCCTCAGCGTGGCCGAGGCGTTCGGTGAAAGCTTCCTCTACTACTCGACCCGGAATCCAGCGATCGGCCGGTGGTAACGTAAGGTGACCTTCGTAAAAGCGTGATGGCCTTCAGGGTCTCGGTCTTGCTCGGCGTGAGCTATTACTTGGATTGAAGCAAGCCGGTTCGCACGCGGTCGGCCATCGGTGGAGCTATCACTCTTGCCCACGCCCGGTCCAAGTCGTCACGGACGAGGTCGGCCCGGTCTTCCTCATCGGCTCCAGAAGCGGGCCGGCTGGCGCAGTGCGGCTCACCCGAGGAACTGGTTGCGCAGTCTGGAACTCTACGCCTTCCCGCGCATCGGGAAGATCGCCGTGTCGGAGGTCACCAGCGCCGACGTGCTGGAGATCCTCACCCCCATCTGGCACGTGAAGGCACCGACGGCCTGGTCGGTCCACCTGCGCATCCGCGCGGTGCTGGAATGGGCCATCGCCATGGAGTGGAGAGCCGACAACCCGTGCGACCGGCTCTTGCCGGTGCTCGGCCCCCAACATGACGTCGTCGAACACCGGCTGGCGTTGCCCCATCGGGATGTTGCGGCGGCCATTCGGAGGGTGCGGGCGGCAGCGCCGGCCAAGGTGGACACGTTGGCGTTGGAGTTTCTGGTGTTGACGGCGGCACGGGACAGTGAGGTCCGTGGGGCGGTGTGGAGCGAGATCGACCGGGACAACGGCGTGTGGACGATTCCCGCTAGCCGTATGAAGGCCGGGCGCGAGCACCGGGTGCCGCTGTGTGGCCGCGCCCTGGAGGTTCTCGACGCGGCCCGGACGCTCGGCGACGGCGGCAGTCCCGTCGTGTTCATCACCGAGCGTGGGAAATCGCTGGACGAAAAGCGGATGTGCCGGCTGCTCGAGAAGCACAAGATTGCGGCCGTGCCGCACGGTTTCCGCTCGTCGTTCCGGGACTGGGTGGCCGAGGAGACGGATCATCCCCGTGCAGGTGATCGAGGCGGCCCTGGCACACGTGGTCCGGAACAAGGTCGAGGCGGCCTACGCCCGCTCGGATCTCTTTGAGCACCGGCGTATGCTGATGGACGACTGGGCCACCTACCTGGCCCAGGGGACGGCAAAGGATTCGGAGCGCTGACGATAAAGAGGCCCGTGGATCCTGCCGGATGCGTGGAAAACCCCGTGGCGCCGGATCGGGACGCTGCAAACTCAAGGAAGGGTTTCCCACACCTTCTTGGACGGGCACGGCCCGCCCACAGGCTCCACCGGCACGACGGCGATCCCACCTCGAAGTGTAAGGCGCCGCTCTCGAACACCCTCAGGCTGTAGCCCTGCCGCTCAGACCCTCCGTCTGTTGCCGAAGGGGAGCTTGTTGTCAATCGCGGCAGTCATCGCCAGCGTGTAGGGACCATTGACCCGCTTGTATTGAAGGCGGTTGCCGGGGTTGTGCGGGGCAGCCTGCACAGCGCCAGGAGCCGCGCCATGAAGCCGAGCTCCGCGTCCGCTTCGCTCGCGCCGACGAGCTGTGCCACCTGATCGAGCCGAGTGAAGGAACGTCGCAGCACCGGCAGACACGACGCCGCCGGCTGCCCGGAAGCTCGTAGCCTGAACGCCTTGGTCTCAATCACAGCTATCCTGGATCATCGTAGAAGACCCACTCAAAGACCACGAGAACGCGACCGAGCCTTCTTCATACCAGGAAACAGCAATGGCGATGGTAGACCCCGATGACAACGCTGAGATCGCTTGAGGGTTGTTTGTAACCGGAAAATCCGAGGCGGTTCAGGTCGACTGCCAGCGGGTGAAGTGGTGAAGCGGTTGGGGGGCTCGATCTGGATAGTCAAAGGAATCGGGGACTGTCTCGTCGATACTCGCGATATACCTGTCCGTATTGGTCTTCCAACCAGGATTCCTCGGCTAGCGGAGCCATAACGAAGACGAGAATGAGGAACGCATGGGTGATCCAAAGGAGGAGCGAGTTTGCCATTATGCTCACACCGACGAAGCAGATGATGTCACCCACGTATTGCGGGTTACGGGTGAACCGGTAGGGTCCAGAGGCAACGAATCCGCCCTTCAGCCCTGAAGTATTCATCACGCCAAGCGTGACGACTCCCCAGGCTGCCAAGAACCCTCCGAGCAAGGCGACTGGAATACCGAGAAGGAACCGGAGATCGCTCTTGAATATCCACGAATTCCGGTCTAAGAACAGCAGCGCCGTGTTGAGCCCACAGACGGAATAGAAGCCGACCCAAGTCAGAACGTGCTGCCATGAACGCTGATGCGGCGGCGGCCAGATTCGTTTGTTGGGGAGGGCAACGGACCAGACTGTTCCCGTCAACGTGATGAAGAGGATGCCGCAGTCGATGGCAAAGAGGGTGGCGACGAAATTGGGCGTTGGCATGCGAAGAGGTCTCTAGAACCGCAGAACCGCTGACAACAGATTGGAAAGAACCCCCACGCTCGGGCGGTTGATTTCATCATGTCGTTTCTCCTTAACCTCAACCGCCGAAGAGCCGCACGGCCGCGATGACGAGGCCGGCGCCGGCCAAGGTCACTGCTCTCGGCTCTTAAGGAGCGTTGGTGCCATTTCCGCCAATGCCAAGCTTTTTTGCGTTCAGCGAGGCGGGCATATCGACTGTACCCTTCCAAGTGATGATTGCTTGCCGGCCAATACTAAGCCACTCTAACGATACATAATTTTGAAATACCAGTAAAGCCTGTGGCTAGTGTAACTTGCTCTATCAACGTGACGTGTAAGGGCTATATAGTCACGATTATCTGAATTTACGTCGCAGATTGGTAATGTTCGGTACCACTCAGAGTCAGGCCGGCGGCTGCATCCGGCCGACGACGCGAAAACTGGACCGTCAGTAGGACCGCGGCGGAAGTGGATGCCTGGTTGCGCGGGTCAGGTCGAGGCCGCCCATGATTGAGCATCTTCAGGGACGCGAGAACGCACTGGAACCGTTGGGCTGGACGGGACGAAAAGCCGAATGGATCGCCTTGGCCTGTTTGCACGGCGAGGGGGTCTTCAGCCGGGTGCAACTTGCCTTCTATCTCCGGATGAGTCGCTGGCAGGCGCTTCGATTCGTGCAGGCCCTGGTCACCAAGGATTTAGCTGCCGAGGATACCCTGGAGGATCAGAAGGTGTGCCGGATCTTCAATCGGCGGATATTCCAGGCACTGGGGACCGAGGACATGCGCCACCGTCGGGTAACGTCTATGGAGATTCTGCTCAAGCGCCTGCTCTCGCTCGACTACGTGATCGAACACCCTGACTTGCCGTGGCTGCCGACCGAGGCGGAGAAGGTCCGAGCCTTTGGGTCTCTCGGTATCGAACGTCGGCGCCTGCCCTTGCGGGTGTATCGGGGGGCGGTGAGGGAGCCCCGGCACTACTTCCGGCTCAAGCTGCCGATTGCCGTGGAAGAAGACAGGGCGATCTTCGTCTACGTCGATCCGGGACACGTCACCGATACGGAGCTGCGCTCCTGGGCGGCGGCGCACCGAGGCCTCTGGGAGGCTTTGCGCAAGAGAGGCCGTCAGGTCCAGGTGGCGGCCGTCGCCCGGGGAGAGCGGGCGCTCAAGCGGGCCGGGACGGTAATCGAGAACTGGGCCGGCGGCTCCGGCCCCCTGGCTTCGGCGCCCGACCCTTCAGTGGCCCGGGAGATCGCCCGGAGCGAGCAAGCGATCCTGCAAGGCGCGACCCGGGTGCTCAACGAGTTTGTGGGACTGCAGGCGGCGCTCAAACGGAGCGTCGAGTTGAAAAAGCTGAATCGGCAGCGCGGCGGCAGGAAGATCATCGACGGCGGCTCTACCTGGCGGACGGCGCAGTTATTGGAGTCCCATTTTGTGGGTTAAGAGGGTCTCGCCGTGCCGATTCATGAGTGTAAGAGAGACAATGGGAGCAACTTACATCGTGAAGGCCTGCCGACTTACACACGCGATTCCCCCTATCACGTTCTCCTCTGATCGGTTACGGAAATACTCCCGGGACCGCCGCGCCGATCGGCCATTTCGGAGGTGGATGGGAGCGACCCCCCTATTTTTAGCCCTGGTTCGGGCGCGGGGCCGTCGCTGTTTTCACAACTCCGCCCCGCCCCCTATGGGGGGTCGCTCCCGTCCAAAGGCGTCCCTGCGGGAAGGCGGTCGAACCGATGAGGAAGCTCGGTTCGACGATTCTGGTTGGGGCCGCCGTGGCGGCTAGCCTCGGCCGCGCCGCCTGGGCCCGGTTTCCCGGTCCGGGCGAGAATTCCGCACTGGACTTGGTCGCCTTCCATGATCCGGGCCTCCATGCTCGGACGCTTAAAACGGAAATCCTCTGGTTCAAACTAACGGTGAGGGCCAATGTGTGCTATTTTTCTACAGCCCCCTAGGAAACTGTCTCAGAGGTACTGGATCCACTGGGAATGAGTTGGAAAGGGACATGGTTGAAGATTGCAACAATGAACATCCGGCGATATTTTCTCACCCTACTCGCCGTCTTGCTCTTGTATAGCCCTCTGAGTGCACAGGTGACTGATGAAGACGGTCAGTTCTATCTCGGTTTTGCTGGATCAGCCGTTTTTCCATACGACCCGAATGACCAACCGGACGACGCCGCTGAGGGGATCGATTTTAAAGCTGGAGCCGGTTTTACAGCGGCCTTCGGCTACGCTTTCAAAGAGGGCTTCTCGACCGAGATTGAATGGGGATACCAGAAAGCCGGTATCGGCAGTCCCACCGCCAATCTCTCCCAGAACATCGATTTGAGCGACGGCGTAGGTGTCATAGGTGGTTTTGAAGACATCCCCCTTCCCTCGATCACCATAGAAATCGACGGAGCAATCAAGACCCAGTCCCTCATGGGCAATTTCTACTATCGCTATCCCAAATGGAGAGTGAGTCCCTATGTCGGTTTCGGTCTGGGAGCCTTCTTCCACGATGGGACCTTCACCTCTACCGTCAGCGTTGAAAATGACCTCCTCGTCGGAGTCCCCAATATCATCATCTCCGGCTTTGAGAACGGCCTCCCCGCCTTGCCCCTCAAGACCACAGTCCCATACGACGATTCCCGGTTTGCCTATCAGATCATGGTAGGCCTCTCGGCGCAAGCTTCCCAGTTCGTGGAGTTCCACCTTGGCTATCGCTTTCGCTCAAGTCGAGGGGAGCCGATCGATGCCGACCAAATTGAGGCAGGCGTCCGGTTCCGGTTTTGATTCTACCCTGAGCAACGGTGACGACCGATCCTATGATCTGTAAACACAAAGTCTGATTAGCAAGCAGTCCGGTGGCGGGTTGAGGAGATGGAGAGAGGGGACCGGCAAAAATGTATGTCTACTTGCGCACGACTCTCGAGCTGAACCGTGCAGGGGCTAAGCTTTGACGGAGGAAGTTCTTATGCGGAGAGAAAGCACGAGGGCCCAGCGCCTGTCGCCCTGCAACGGATGCGGCCGGAAGGGGACGCTGTCGGCGAAGTTCGGTCAGTCGGCAGAACTCCGAAACGGCATACGCCACCGCCGATCGTAATATTTATTACCATGCCGTAGTGCGCACTTGATGTCAGCTTTAGAGAGAAGCCAGCATGCTGGCTCATGTGATCAACCCCCAATCCCCATTCCGGGCAAGGCGCCGGCCCGCCCCAAGACAACGAGAAGTGATCGAGCGGTCGTATGTCCCGTGCCCGGGGCGGGCCGTGTAGGAACTCTCCATGCGTCTTGCATCGTTCGTCGCATCCGCCGTTGTTGGAATCCTGGTGTTCTGTCCCATTTCCGATGTGTTGGCCCAGAGCAGGACCGGGGGGCCACCCCGCTCCGGATGGTACGTCGGCGGGGGCATCGGATCGAATTGGGCGTCCGACATGGACCAGGAGGGCTGGAATCGGGAGACGACTTGCTATCCGACCGACGCTTGTTTCGACGCAGACCCCGTTCCCGCAATCCCCGGATACCGGTGGCGTTACGATATCGACGCTGCCGCTGGAGCCGAGTTGGAGCTTTCGGCCGGTCGCATTTTCAATCGCACACGCGTGGAGCTATCGCTCGGGCAGCGGAAGAACGGCCTCGATCAGATGTTCCGCGGCATCACCTATTACGATGGGACGCCCAGGGAGGAACGACGCGGCAGTACGGTTGTATCCAATGCCCGAGCTTCGATCGACAATCTCACCCTGCGCACCCTTTCTCTCAATGCGTACTACGATTTCCCGGATGCGTACCGCGGGATTTCTCCATACCTGGGCGTTGGGCTGGGTCCCGCGTTCGTCAAGGTGTCCGGGGTTCGGTTCTCCACCGATTACCAGGACACATCGGGCAATGCTCAGGCTTATGATCCTCCCCTGTCATTCTACAACAGCCGCCAGGACACCGACCTGTCCGACACGGTCGTGGCCGCGCACCTGCACGCCGGGGCCGACTACAGCCTGAACGACAAGACATTGTTGGGACTGAAGCTGACATACTCGATGATGGGCGACATTGAAGCCAGCAGTGGATACTCGCTTCACCCGTTTCATGAGCGGGACCCCGACTTCCCTAACCACAATACGTTCACCGGCACGCGTCACTGGACGCTGGCGTTTACAGTCAAATTCCTGTTCGGCAACTGAACGGGTTCATTGGATCGTCTCGCCTTACAAGCCTCAGGCGACTTCAATCTTGCAGAATCCCTTGATCCCTGTTCTTGTTAGAGGAAAAGAGGTTGAGGGAAACTGAAGAAGATCTGGCGATTTGACGCGAAACCAAACCCATGCATGGACGTTGGGAACTCAGCGACGAGCAGTGGGCTTTGTTGGAACCGATCCTGCGGTCGAAGCGGCGGCCCGATGGAAAGGGGCGACCGCCGAAGGAGGCGCGCACGGTGCTGAACGGCGTGTTGTGGATTTTAGGAACGGGGGCACAGTGGCGGGAGATGCCGGAAAAATATCCTCCGTACCAGACCTGCCATCGCCGCTTTCAGCAGTGGGTGCGTTCGGGGGCGCTGGCGAAGGCGTTGCGGAAACTGGCGCGCCGGTTGCAAGCTGAGGGACGCTTGAATCTGGAGGAAGCCTTTATCGACGCGACCTTTGCGGCGGCGAAAAAAGGGGCTTCGGGATTGGTCCTACCAAGCGAGGTAAGGGGACGAAGATCACGGCTATCACCGTTGGCAACAGTCTACCTGTCGCCGTCCGTGTCCAGGCTGCTTCACCCCACGAAAGCCAACTGGTCGAAGAAACCCTCGGCCACAGCTTCCTCGACCAGCTTCCCGAACGACTGATCGGGGACAAAGCCTACGACAGTGACAAGTTAGACCGTCAGATGCAGGAACAATATGGGGTGCAGATGATTGCTCCGCACCGCAGCAACCGGGCACGCCCGACGCAAGACGGCCGGCCCTTACGCCGCTATCGGCGGCGCTGGACAGTCGAGCGTCTGTTCGCTTGGCTGCAACTGTTTCGCCGCCTGGTTACCCGCTACGAGTACCACATCGACAATTTCTTGGGTATGGTCCGACTCGGATGCATCAAAATCATGCTGAGGTATTTTTGAGACCACCTCTAGTATTCTCAAACGATGCAACGCCGCCGGCTTTATTTCCTGATTCCCTTAACGTTAATGGTTGCCGCGCCGACTTTCGGCGCCGCTGAACCTCTGCCTTGTTCGGATAACTCCATTGTCGCCAGCGCTGTGCGCACAGCGGAGGACGTTCAGGTGTTCGTTCAATGCGCCTACGAGTTCGTCCAGGAGGTCGGGTTTGAGGAGGCCCGCCGGGCCTTCCACGAGGAGGAGCGTTGGAGAAGCGGCCCGACCTATCTCTTCGTCGCCGAAGCGACACACATGACTGAGCGATTGGTCGTCTTCCCACCCGACGCGTCGAGGGAAGGGGCCCCGTTGGGACCGCTGGTCGATGTCTTCGGCAACGAATTTTTCAGTGAAGGGCAGCGTATCGTGAGCAGTGTCGGCGAGGGCTGACTCTACTACTCGTTCCCAAATCCAGCGACGGGCAGGGATGAACCGAAGGCTTCCTATATCAAGAGCATCGACTGGAACGGGGTCCCCGCCGCGATCGGCGCGGGGATCTACCGCCGCGACCTACCTGGCACGTGCAATAGCACGGAAGTGAACGCGGCCTTGTTGGAGGCCGCCCCAAGCGACGAAAAGTTGCAGGAGTTTGTCCGCTGCGCCGCCATGGAGCTTGAATCGCAAGGGTACTTCGCCACCCGGGTGCTGTCAAGCGATCCGCGCTGGAGGAGCAACTCGATCTACTTGTTCGGCCTGGATACCTACGGCAATACGCTGTTCAGCGGCGACCCTTACAGCCAGGGGTATGGCACACTTGCTCTCGAGTTGAACGACTATCGAGAGGGACCCTTCGGCGGCCGGGATGTCGTGAGCGTCGGCGACGCGTTCGGGGAAACCTTCCTGTACTACTCGACGCGCAATCCCTCGACCGGAATGCCGCAGCGCAAGGTGACTTTCGTCAAGAGGGTCTTGGCCTATGGTCTGCCGATCCTGGTCGGAGCCGGCTATTACCTGGACGAGGGTGTCCGACCGGGGTTGGTAGGGGGTGGGAACGGCAGTGCGGAACGCCCACCAGGTGGCGACTCCCGTAGTGCAGGCCAAGGCGGCAGCGCAACACTGCTCTATTGGCAGGCGCCAACAATCCTTAACCCGTACCTCTCCAGCGGCACCAAGGATGCCGAGGCGGCATCGCTCGTCATCGAGCCGCTCGCCGAGTACAACCAGAACGGCGAAATAGTCGCCGTTCTGGCTACCCGGGTCCCGACCCTTGAGAACGGCGGGATCTCGGCCGACCGGACCAGGGTCACCTGGAATATCCGGGAGGATTTGGTCTGGTCCGACGGCACCCCGCTCACCGCGAACGACGTTGTTTTTACGTGGCGATACTGCACCGCATCCGGCGGCGGCTGTGCCCAATCACCGAGCTTCGAGAATGTGGCTTCCGTTGATGCAGTCGATGAGCGAACCTGAACGCGCAAGATGAATATAGACGAACCGTGGCAGGTAACGGTCCGGCGGGCAAAGGACCGGAAATGGATTCCAAGCACCAATTCGCAAATGGTGATCGAACGGGTGATCACGCCCAGCAATTCGTTATTAACTACAATATAATCAATTCATTAACAACATAATATGGCGGGCGATAGCGACCCCCCAAAAAACTGGGGGGTCATGTGGCCCCGGTAGCGGCACTGTGGAACATGCCTCTATCGCTGCCCCATGCGGGGTCGCTATCGTCCTCATTTATCCCTGCGGGAAGGCTCGAAACAGCCCCCAGCGGGGGCGCTGACGGGAGGGAGACGGACCCATGAAATGGAGGCGCTTCATTCCTCACATCCTTCTGTTTTTCGGCGGGCTGGGGTACGCCCTGTGGAGCTTTGTCCGCCGTCCCTTCCCCATGCTTGGGGAAAGTCCCTTGCTCGATCTGATGGACTATCACACCCCGAACTTCTACGGCTGGGTGATGCTCTGGTACTACGCTTCGCCTTTCGTCGCCGTCATGCTCGCGGGCCTCATTCTCATGTCCGTTTGGAAGGTCTGGCTGGAAGCGCGGCGGCGGGATTTTGCGCCCTTTGGGGCGCTCCCGACCTGGCCGCTTTCAACCCGGCAAACGGCCCCGGCCATCGTGATCGGGGAGGTCCATCACCCGGTGGAGGCGCGGGAGATTTTCAATCCCTCCTGGCTCACGATCCCGGAGCGCGGGCTGTATACCGGCGTGGCGATCTTCGGGGCCGTCGGGTCCGGCAAGACTTCGGCTTGCATGCACCCCTTCGCCAAGCAGCTTCTCGGCTGGCAAGCAGGGAATCCACAGATGCGGGCGGCGGCGCTCATGCTTGAAGTCAAGGGAGATTTCTGTCACGACATCCGCCAAATCCTGATCGACGCGGGACGGGGAAAAGACTACATCGAGCTTGGCATGAAGGGCCGCTGGCAATGGAACCCGCTCTCGGCTTGGTGGCTCGATTCCTACTCGCTGGCCTACACCGTTTCGAGCTTGCTCAACCAGTTGTTCGGAAAGGGAAAGGAACCGTTCTGGCAGCAAGCCTATACCAATCTGGTCCGCTGGATCATCGAGCTTCACCGGGTATTCCCGGAACGGTGGGTGACGTTGCAGCAGGTCTACCGCTGCGCCATCGACCCGGACCTTTTCGCAGCCAAGATCAAGCAAGCCGAAGCGTGGAGCGACGAGTTGAACAAAGGGACGG
Source organism: Terriglobia bacterium (assembly GCA_965218055.1). GTDB lineage: Bacteria > Acidobacteriota > Terriglobia > JAJPHL01 > JAPKYU01 > CBDBKE01. The sequence goes on along the minus strand of CBDCKA010000002.1, from coordinate 1,411,193 downwards.
TTTTCGTGTCGAAGGACGTGCTGCAAGCCGAACTAATAAGCCTTGCGGAATGGGTGTGGAATACCGCGCTGGACTCGGAGGAAAAGCAAACCGTCTACAGCCGCTCGCTACTCGAAAAACTGGACGAACTCAAGCTGATCTACCGGGTGGTTTGGGACCCCGGACCCGGAGACGACGTGAGAGAACGAGTTGAGGCGGTGAAGCGCTGGTTTGTCAACGACTGGCAAACGCTGGACAACAAAGTGAAGTCCTCGATTGTGGAGGGGGTTTCGGTATTCCTTGCCATGTTCGACATGCCGGATGTGGCGAAGGTGTTTTGTCCGGGTCCGCCGGAAGTCCCCGACGATCCACAAGCCATTTCAGTCAAGGCCAGGGTAGCTATGCGGGCGGAAAGAGAAGCCCAGGAGCCGAACAAGAAGCCGGACGGCGGGGAAGGAGACAAACCCGCGCCCACGTCGATCCCGCCGGTCGAAGAGGAACGAATCGCCGGGCCGCGACACTTGTCCCCGCTCTATGAATTGATCGAAAGGGGCAAGGTGCTGGCCTTGAATATGCCCGCCGGATCGAACCCGGCGCTGGCCCGCGCCGTGGGCGTGATGCTCAAGAACGCCTGGCTACAGGCGCTTCTCATGCGCCCGACCAAGATGAAGGAGTCGCCGGGGGTCTATTTCCGGCCCGCCGTCTTTATCTGTGACGAATATCAAGCCTTCGCTTCGGTGGGCGAGGACGATCCATCGGGCGATGAAAAATCCTTTGCGCTGACCCGGCAATGCCGCTGCATCCCGATTGTCGCCACTCAATCCATTTCCTCGCTGCGCTCCGTGTTGGGAAGCTCGGAAGCTTGGCGGTCGCTCTTGCAGACGCTTCGCACACGAATCTTTCTGTCTCTGAGCGATGACGCCAGCGCCAAGATTGCAAGCGAAATGTGCGGGCAGGTGGCGAAGATCAAAGGTTCTTACACGATCAGCGAGACTTCGAAGCGGGCGGAAGTCTCCCCGCTCTCGGGCCGCGCCGGTGGAGGAGGCGGCAGCATCGGCGCTACCAAGTCATTCCAGGAGCGCCGGGAGGCAGTGTTTCACCCGCGAGACTTCACGTTGCTCTCGAACTGTCAAGCGATCTGTCTGCCCTATGACGGGTCGCAGTCGCTTGAACCGCGACGTGTCTATCTCAAGCCTCACTATCTGCCCCTCGATTATTCCTATTGGAGAGCGAAGGAGGCGGGCAGATTATGAGCGCCGCGAGTGGACTGGAACACCTGAAACCATTTCTACCGGGATTGGAAAGCGCCCTGGAAGATTCCGAAGTCAGCGAGATCATGATTAACGGCCCCGGCAATGTCTGGGTCGAGCGGGCCGGGCGGTTGACGGCACATGACGCGCCGGACCTGGACGAATCGGCCCTCCTACGGGCGGCCATCCACATCGCCCGTCCTTTGGGCCTGGACCCGGCGAGCTCGCCGATTGTCGATGCGCGCCTGGACGACGGCTCGCGGGTTGCGATCTGTGTTCCGCCCGCGAGCCCCACGGTGGCGATCACCATGCGGCGCTTTGGCAAGCGGGCGTTCTCGGCGGATGATCTCGTGGCGCAAGGCGCACTCCCAGAAGACGTGCGGGCGGAAGCCGAGCGGGTGTTGCGCTCCCGGCGCAACATCCTGGTTTCAGGCGGCACCGGATCGGGCAAGACCACCCTGCTCAATGCGCTGATCGAACTACTACCCGATGACGAGCGCATCGTCGCCATCGAGGACACCCTGGAGCTTCGCATTGAGCGCTCCAATTGCATTCGCTTCGAGGCTCGCGGGTTGCAGGAAGGAGCGGTGACGATCCGGGACTTGGTACGCCACGCGCTGCGGCACCGCCCGGATCACATCGTCGTGGGCGAGGTGCGCGGCGGGGAGGCGGCGGACCTGCTGCAAGCCTTGAACACCGGACACGGCGGCTCGCTCACCACCGTACACGCCAACACCGCCGAGTCGGCCTTGTCGCGCATCGCCAGTTGCGCCATGCAGGGCGGCGGTGAGCTTCCCTGGGAGGTCACCTGCCGGGGCGTGGTGGACGGCATTGCCATGGTGATTCACATGACCCGGCGCGAGGGACGCCGCTTCGTGGAGGAAGCCTTGCTCGTCGAAGGTTACGACGCGCCACGGAACCACTGGATCATCAAGCCGATCCGGAGGGAACACGATGACGGATGAAGAAAAAATCATACGGGTGAATACCCTCAAGGACTTCGACCGGGACGGTGACGAGACGCTGGAAGTCCCGGCGTGGATCGCCGAGCGATACGGCTTCTTCTCCGAGGAATCGCAACGGACTCTCCGCGCGGAGTTCCCCCTTGTAGTTTCGTATGGAGAGTAGGGAGGGAAAGATGAGCCTTGACGGAGAAGCGACAGATGCCCCGATCACGGTGAAGGCCGCCGCCCACTTCCTGGGTGTCAGCCCCTCGCTGGTGTATGCTTACGTCGAGCGAAAGCAGATTCCCCATTTCCGCATGATGGGCCGCTCGATCCGCTTCCGACGGTCGGAGCTGGCCGAGTGGCGTGAGCAATTTCATGTGAATGGAGGAATCGATGAACAAGACAGGTAGACCCAGAAATACCGCTGGTAGCCTGTACCTGCGGAGCAATTCACGCGTCTGGTGGATGAGCTATCGAGAGCAGAACGGGAGGTGGAGACAGACCTCGACAGGGCAGAGAGAAAAAGGGGAAGCCGAGAAGGTGATGCGCAAACGGTTGGTGGCCCGCGATGAGGGGTTGCTGCCGAGCGCCGCGCCGGGCGGGGAGATCAGGTTCAACGAGTGGGCGGACTGGTTCCTTGAGAACCGATCCAAACCGCCCTTCCGGAGCGAGAAGACCCACCTGCAAAACCTCGGCACGCTGAAGTTCCTGAGGCCCCGGTTCGGCAAGAACAGACTATCGGACATCACAGTGGAAGATATCGAATCGTACCTGATGACCAGATTGAACACAGGCAAGCGGGTGCACACCAAGTTGGGGCTGCAACTTCGCGGCAGGCTCAAACCTGCCACCGTGCATCAGGAGTTTCGCGTCCTGAGACGCATCCTGAACGTGGCGGTGAAGAAGCGGCGGCTGGCGGTCAATCCGTGTAATGGGGTGGAGTTTCCGGTGGCGTTGGCGGGTACGACGCGCAAGCCGCACTATCTGACCGCTTCGAAGCAGGCCTGGCTGGAAGCCTGCGCGCCCCTGTACCTGCGCAACATCATCGCGATCATGGTGGAGATGGGGCTGCGGCCCTATCGCGAGTTGATCCCGATGCGAAAGGAACAGGTCGATCTGGAGAACGGGATCGTGCATCTGCCGGATTCCAAGACGGTGAATGGTATCGCGGACATGCCGATGACCGACAGAGCCCTTCAAGCGTTCGCCTCACAGATGAAGCAGAGCGGCGATTCCGACTACCTGTTCCCGAGCCCGCGGATGGACTCGAGCAAGCCGCACATCACGACGGTGCAAAAGCTGTGGAACCGGACGCTCCAGCGCGCCGGGCTGCCCCATTTCTCGCTATACGAGTTGCGTCACACGTTTGCGACCCGGCTCAGCGCCGGGGGCGTGGCGGATCATTTCGTGACGCAGATGCTGCGGCAAGGCGATTCGCAGGTGTTCAAGCGTTACAGCCAGGCGAAGCTCAACATGATGCGGGAGGCGCTGTCCAAGCTCGACCGGCAGGCGAACGAGCACGGCGCGACTTCCTTTACAGTGCTGGCCAACTAGAGCCAGTTTTTTGACAGTTTCTTTACAGTTCCGTCTTCGGCAACGAGAGGCAAGAAAAAATGGTGCTGAAAACAAAACAGTTACATGGTGGGCGGTGCAGGGCTCGAACCTGCGACCTCCTGCTTGTAAGGCAGGCGCTCTGACCAACTGAGCTAACCGCCCATACGTGCCTCCTAGCACCTAACTCCTTCATACTCAACAAACCCTATTTCCATGGCGCATCAAAAATCGACCTGTTTGCCTCAAACTGTGCCAAAAATGTGCCAAAAATCGTTCAGTTCGGCCTTGCTGTGCTCGAAATCTGTCGATGTTCGTTAGCCTGGCGGTCGAGCTTGGTCAATGCCTCTCGCATCATGTTCAGCTTCGCCTGGCTGTACCGCTTGAATACCGCCGAGTCTCCCTGCCGAAGCATTTGGGTGACAAAATGGTCCGCGACTCCCCCGGCGCTGAGTCTGGTAGCAAAGGTATGGCGCAACTCGTATATCGGGAAATGCGGCACGCCAGCACGCCGCAGTGTCGCGGCCCAAATCTTCTTCAGTGATCTGATGTATGGCCTGCTGGATTGTTGGCGTGGCGTCGGGAACAGATACTCGCTTGCCGGCGTCGCTTCGATCTGCGCTTGGAACGCCCTGTACGCCAAATCCGGAATCGGCATCTCGCCTACCCCGTTTGGAGTCTTGGAGTCCGGGATATAAACCACCCGGTTTTCCATATCCACCTGCAATTTCTTCATGGGCATCAGCTCCTTGTAGGGACGGAGCCCCGTCTCAGCGAGAATGACGATAGCGTTACGCAGGTAATCGGGTGCGGAAAACTCAATCCGCTGCTGCTCGCTTGCCGTCATATAGTGAGGCTTTCTGGTTGCGTTCCGTAATTGAATCGGGAATTCAACCGCACTACAGGGGTTCGCATCCAAACACTTTTTCTTCACCGCGACATTCAGAATCCGCTTCAAAATGCGGAATTCCTGGTGCACGGTTGCCGGCTTGAGCTTTCCCACAAGCCGGGTCCCTAACTTCGTGCGTACCCTCCTTCCTGAGCACAAGCGCCGATCGATGTAATCCTCAATCGCGTCTGCGGTAACTTCCGTCAAGGGACTTTCACCAAATGCCGGCCGCAGAAACTTCAGGGCATTGATATTTTCCGCGTGTGTCTTTTCCGAGCGGAATGGAGGCTTGGAACGTCTTTCCAGAAACCAATCAGCCCATTGGTTAAGGGTTAGTTTCTTGCCGGCCAGCATGGCTGGTAACCTTCCCTCGTCCCTGGCATCCAACCGGTCTCGCAGAAGACGGTTTGCTTCTTGTTCATTTGCGGTTCCTGTCGATTCCCTCTGAAGCTTTCCTTCTCGGTCCCGGTACCGCATCCACCAAAACGCGGAACCGTCGCGTTGGAAGATGCTCCCTCCTCCGCTCTTCGGCCTTCCTCTCCTATTGTTCATCGATTCCTCCATTTACATGAAATTGCTGGCGCCACTCGACCAGTTCCGACCGTCGGAAGCGGATCGAGCGGCCCATCATGCGGTAATGGGGAATCTGCTTTCGCTCGACGTAAGCATACACCAGCGAGGGGCTGACGCCCAGGAAACGGGCGGCGGCCTTCACCGTGATCGGGGCATCTGGCGCTTCTCCGTCAAGGCTCATCGTTCCCTCCCTACTCTCCACGCCGGACCGAGCGCTCCGTCAGATCCACCTTCCGCCCCGGATCGGCGAGTCCGGCGTCCTGCGTCTTCGGGAAAGACGCCGTACTCCTGGGCGATCCAGGCCGGGACTTCCAGCGTCTCCTCACCGCCCCGGCCGAGCTCCCGGTCGAAGTCCTCGAGAGTCTTCATCCGTTATCGTGTTCCCTCCAGATCGGCTTGATGATCCAGTGGTTCCGTGGCGCGTCGTAGCCCTGGACGAGCAGCGCTTCCTCCACGAAGCGGCGTCCCTCTCGCCGGGTCATGTGAATCACCATCGCAATGCCGTCCACCACACCACGGCAGGTGACCTCCCAGGGAAGCTCACCGCCGCCCTGCATGGCGCAACTGGCGAGCCGCGACAAGGCAGATTCTGCGTTGTTGGCGTGTACGGTGGTGAGCGAGCCGCCGTGTCCGGTGTTGAGGGCTTGCAATAGATCAGCGGCCTCCCCGCCGCGCACCTCGCCCACCACGATATGATCCGGTCGGTGCCGCAAGGCGTGGCGCACCAAGTCGCGGATCGTCACCGCTCCGCTGTCGATCCCCCGCGCCTCGAAGCGGACGCAATTAGAGCGCTCAATGCGAAGCTCCAGGGTGTCCTCGATGGCGACGATGCGCTCGTCGTCGGGAAGCAATTCAATAAGTGCGTTAAGCAGGGTGGTCTTGCCCGATCCGGTGCCGCCTGAAACCAGGATGTTGCGCCGGGAGCGCAACACCCGCTCGGCTTCCGCCCGCACGTTTCCAGGGAGTGCGCCTTGCCTCACGAGATCATCCGCCGAAAAAGACCGCTTCCCAAAGCGCCGCACGGTGATCGCTACTTGAGGACTCGCGGGCGGAACACAGATCGCAACCCGCGAGCCGTCGTCCAGGCGCGCATCGACAATCGGCGAGCTCGCCGGGTCCAGGCCCAACGGCCGCGCGATGTGGATGGCCGCCCGCAACAGGACCGATTCGTCCAGGTCCGGCGCGTCATGTGCCGTCAACCGCCCGGCCCGCTCGACCCAGACATTGCCGGGGCCGTTAATCATGATCTCGCTGACTTCGGAATCTTCCAGGGCGCTTTCCAATCCCGGTAGAAATGGTTTCAGGTGTTCCAGTCCACTCGCGGCGCTCATAATCTGCCCGCCTCCTTCGCTCTCCAATAAGAATAATCGAGGGGCAGATAGTGAGGTTTGAGGTAGACCCGTCGCGGCTCAAGCGACTGCGACCCGTCATAGGGTAGACAGATCGCTTGACAGTTCGAGAGCAGCGTGAAGTCTCGCGGGTGAAACACGGCCTCGCGTTGCTCCCGGAAAGACTTGGTAGCGCCGATGCTGCCGCCGCCTCCCCCGGCGCGGCCCGAGAGCGGGGAGACTTCCGCCCGCTTGGAGGTCTCGCTGATGGTGTAGGATCCCTTGATCTTCGCCACCTGCCCGCACATTTCGCTTGCAATCTTGGCGCTGGCGTCGTCGCTGAGAGACAGGAAAATCCGTGTGCGGAGCGTCTGCAACAGCGACCGCCAAGCTTCCGAGCTTCCCAACACGGAGCGCAGCGAGGAAATGGATTGCGTGGCGACAATCGGGATGCAGCGGCATTGCCGCGTCAGCGCAAAGGATTTCTCATCGCCCGATGGATCGTCCTCGCCCACCGAAGCGAAGGCTTGATATTCGTCACAGATAAAGACGGCGGGCCGGAAATAGACCCCCGGCGACTCCTTCATCTTGGTCGGGCGCATGAGAAGCGCCTGTAGCCAGGCGTTCTTGAGCATCACGCCCACGGCGCGGGCCAGCGCCGGGTTCGATCCGGCGGGCATGTTCAAGGCCAGCACCTTGCCCCTTTCGATCAATTCATAGAGCGGGGGCAGGTGTCGCGGCCCGGCGATTCGTTCCTCTTCGACGGAAGGAATCGACGTGGGCGCGGCCTCCGGCTCCTTGTTCGGCTCCCGGGCTTCTTCCCCGGCCCGCTTCGCGGCCATGGCCTGAACGGAAATGGCTTGTGGATCGTCGGGGACTTCCGGCGGCCCCGGGCAAAACACCTTCGCCACATCCGGCATGTCGAACATGGCAAGGAATACCGAAACTCCCTCCACAATCGAGGACTTCACTTTGTTGTCCAGCGTTTGCCAGTCGTTGACAAACCAGCGCTTCACCGCCTCAACTCGTTCTCTCACTTCGTCGCCGGGTCCGGGGTCCCAAACCACCCGGTAGGTCAGCTTGAGCTCGTCCAGTTTTTTGAGCATGGGGCGGGAGTAGGCGGCCCGCACTTCTTCCGTTCCCGGTATGTCTTTCCATAGCCATTCAGCCAAGGTCATGATGTGGGCTTGGTATACGACCTCCGGAATGAAAACCGTGCCTCTGTTCAACTCGTCGCTCCACGCTTCGGCTTGCTCGATCTTGGCCGCGAAAAGGTCCGGGTCGATGGCGCAGCGGTAGACCTGCTGCAACGTCACCCACCGCTCCGGGAAGATTCGGTGAAGCTCGATGATCCAGCGGACCAGGTTGGTATAGGCTTGCTGCCAGAACGGTTCCTTGCCCTTCCCGAATAGCTGGTTGAGAAGGCTCGAAACGGTGTAGGCCAGCGAGTAGGAATCGAGCCACCAGGCCGAGAGCGGGTTCCATTGCCAGCGCCCATTCATGCCAAGCTCGATGTAGTCTTTTCCCCGTCCCGCGTCGATCAGAATTTGGCGGATGTCGTGACAGAAATCTCCCTTGACTTCAAGCATGAGCGCCGCCGCCCGCATCTGTGGATTCGCCGCTTGCCAGGAGAGAAGCTGCTTGGCGAAGGGGTGCACACAAGCCGAGGTCTTGCCGGACCCGACGGCTCCGAAAATCGCCACGCCGGTATACAGCCCGCGCTCCGGGATCGTGAGCCAGGAGGGATTGAAAATCTCCCGCGCCTCGACCGGGTGATGGACCTCCCCGATGACGATGGCCGGGGCCGTTTGCCGGGTTGAAAGCGGCCAGGTCGGGAGCGCCCCAAAGGGCGCAAAATCCCGCCGCCGCGATTCCAGCCAGACCTTCCAAACGGACAAGAGAACGAGGCCCGCGAGCATGACGGCGACGAAAGGCGCAGCGTAGTACCAGAGCATCACCCAGCCGTAGAAGTTGGGGGTGTGGTAGTCCATGAGATCGAGCAAGGGATTCTCCCCAAGCATGGGGAAGGGACGGCGGACAAAGCTCCACAGGGCGTACCCCAGCCCGCCGAAAAACAGAAGGATGTGAGGAATGAAGCGCCGCCATTTCATGGGTCCGTCTCCCTCCCGTCAGCGCCCCCGCTGGGGGCGCTCTTCCGAGCCTTCCCGCAGGGATCAATGAAGACGATAGCGACCCTCATGGGGGGGCAGGAACGGTGTGCCGCAACGCACCGCTGCTGGGGCCACATGACCCCCCGCTTTGGGGGGGGGCGCTATCGTCCTCCCCGATTTTGCTGCATCGGCGCGAGTGAGGCCACTTGACAGGTGATAACCACAGCGGAATGAGGGAGATGGGAGAATGTGGTTTTGCCGCATCTCTTGGCTGAATCTTGCCGTACCCTCCCTCTGTGACTGCGGCATCCTGGATCGGGCGTTGCGGCATGAAAAAACCCTTCAATTAGCTCTCCCCGTTCCGGCCTTCGGGCTGCTTTCATCCGGTTTCCTCCAGGACCGCAAACCGGGTGGCCCGCCACGTCGAGTAGTCGTCAATCGAGACCCCTTCCGTCACTCGCGCTTCCGGGAGACGTTGAAGCTCCGCCGACCGTCTTCCGGCTGCCGCGAATCTGACGTGACCGGGGTTTTTTGTACCAGGTGAAATGAGAGAGAATTCACCTGAGAAGGAGCCCCGATCATGTCGACGAAGAGGTATAAGCCGGAGCAGGTTGTAAACCTCCTGCGGCAGATCGAAGTGGAGACTGCCAACGGGAAGACCACGCCGCAGGCCTGCAAGGAAGCGGAGATCCACACGCAGTGAGGTGGCCTCGGTCAGTCGGGCAGATTGGCGGTTTGTTTAAGGTATATTCCGATTGTCACCCATACCGCAGGTAGGGAGCGACTTGGAAGCGGTCATCCCGCGCCTGAGGCCGATCGCGTCCGAGGTCGAGGCGAACGCTCTGCTTCAGAACGCTGTACTGTCCCTCTTCCGCTGACGGGGAACACCAAAAGCTCCGACCGCAGTCATCACCTGCCCACCGGGGGCAGCGCGGGCGGCTGGCGACATGGGATCCCTCACACCTCCTGAAGCCTGCGGTCGGTCGCTTGCGCTACCCGCTGTCCTTCCTCAACGTCCACCCGGGTCAGCAACAGTGCGCCCAGGACAAAGAACCCGATCACGGAGAGAATCGCAGGGCGGCTCGAACCGGTCGCCCAGATCATCGCTCCAAAAATCGCCGGCCCTGCGATGCCCGCGAACTTCTCGAACACACTAAAGAAACCGAAAAACTCAGACGACTTGTGTCGCGGGATCAGGCTGGCAAATAGTGAGCGACTCAACGCCTGACTCCCTCCTTGCACCATGCCAACCGCTATCGCCAGCGCATAGAAGTGAAGCGCACTGGTCATGAAGTACCCGAGAACGCTGATGCCCATGTAGACAAACAGCGCCAAAAAAATGGCTTGCTTGGCGCCGACCCACCTCGCGACCTGTCCGAAGACTAACGTAAAGGGGATCCCGATAAACTGCACCAAGAGTAGTGCTGTAATCAGTGAATTCTCCGGCAGGCCAATCTCTGCCCCATAGGTCGTCGCCATCCGGATGATTGTGCCGATACCATCGTTATAGACCAGGAACGCGAGCATCATGATGAAGGCCTGCCGGTAACTACGCAGCTCCCGAAGGGTCTGGCCCAACCGCACGAAGGCCGCCTTGATGGCACGCTCGCCGGAATGCTCGTCGGATTCCAGGACACGTGGTGGTTCGGCCACGTTGCGAAACAGGGGAATCGAGAATCCGAGCCACCAGATGGCAACGCTGAGGAACGCGAGCCGGGTGGCGATTCCGGTTCCCTGGAGCCCAAAGAGCGTCGGTTCGAGAATCCAGACAAGGTTAACGGTCAGAAGCGTACCACCTCCCAGATAACCCAGCGCGTAGCCCGCTGTGGAGACGCGGTCGATCTCGTCAGCTCGCGCGACGTGCGGCAGCAGCGAATCGTAGAATACGAAGCTGCCGGACGCACCGATATTCCCGAGCACGAACAGCACCGCGGCCAACTCCCAGTCGCCTTGCCGGATGAAGAGCATGCACGCAGTCGCCAGGATCCCGAGGCCCATGAAGGCCCCAAGCATCTTCTTCTTGACGCCGGCAACGTCGGCAACTGCCCCAAGAATCGGCGAAAACACCGCAATGACCGACAGGCCAATCGTCGTCGCCACAGCGAAGCGCAGACTAGCCTGGGCGGGCTCGAGGCCTGCCGCGGCTACTCGATTGAAGTAGATGGGAAAGACAGCGGCGACGATGGTCGTCATGAACGCCGAGTTGGCCCAGTCGTATAGTGCCCAAGCCCGGAGTTCAGGGCGGTGCAGACCTAGGCGCTCGGGCCAAGACTGGTGCGCGCTCGTCATGGATTCCATATCGTTCATTGAGAGCCGTAGTCGGATCGTTCCATTGACCTGTCTCCTCCGACGAATCCACCAATCTAAGTTAGATCCGATGACAGCGGGAGTCTATCCCAGTAGACCGGATTCAAGGCCTGAGACGGTATTGTCACGTTAACGCTCCCGGTGTCAGACTAACGAGACGAGAGAGCGCTACAGCAGACACCGATTCCCTTCCGAGATCTGACGTGACCGGGATTTTTTGTACCAGGTGAAATGAGAGAGAATTCACCTGAGAAGGAGCCCCGATCATGTCGACGAAGAGGTATAAGCCGGAGCAGGTTGTAAACCTCCTCCGGCAGATCGAAGTGGAGACTGCCAACGGAAAGACCACGCCGCAAGCCTGCCGGGATGCTCAGATCACGGTGCAGACGTACTATCGCTGGCGGAAGGAGTTTGGCGGGCTGAAGCTAGACCAAGCGAAGCGGCTGAAGGAACTCGAGAAAGAGAACTCTCGGCTCAAGCGGTTGGTGGCCGAGCTTTCCCTGGAGAAGCAGGTTTTGCGGGATGTGGCGCAGGGAAACTTGTAAGCCCTGAGCGGCGGCGTTGTGCGGTAGAGCGTGCGCGGGAGCAACACGGGTTGTCGGAACGGCATGGCTGCCGGCTGCTGGGGAAATGGCGAGGGACACAACGATACGAGCCGAATCCTGTGCTGGACGAAGATGGCCTCACCCGAGCGATCGTTGCCCTGGCGACGCAGTACGGGCGCTACGGCTACCGGAGGATCGCGGCACTGCTGCGGGGTGCAGGCGGGCCAGTGGGCAAGGATCGGGTGCAGCGGATCTGGCGGCTGGAGGGGCTGAAAGTGCCGCAAAAACAAAGGCCAAGAAGACGGTTGTGGTTCAACGACGGTTCCTGCGTGCGGCTAAGGCCGGAGCGGCCCAACCACGTGTGGAGTTACGACTTTGTCAGCGGCAGAACCGAGGAGGGGAGAAAGCTGCGCATCCTGACGCTGATTGATGAATATACGCGGGAATGTCTGGCGCTGCCGGTAGAGCAGCGAATGGGGAGCCGGCAGGTGATTCAGACCTTGTCGGAGGTGATGCTGTGGCGAGGGATACCGGAGCATATTCGATCGGACAACGGCTCGGAGTTCATCGCCCAGCAACTGCGCCAGTGGCTGGGAAATCTGGGGACGGGAACCCTGTACATCGAATCGGGCAGCCCCTGGGAGAACGGATACTGCGAAAGTTTTAATGGAAAGCTGCGAGATGAATGCTTGAACGGAGAGATCTTCTACTCGTTGAAGGAGGCACAGATCGTGATCGGTCAGTGGCGGCAGCAGTACAACACGGTGCGGCCCCACGCTGCGCTCGGTTATAGGCCCCCGGCGCCGGGGGCCTATAACCCTTTCCTACTACCAAAACCGGTTTCACGGCCCCAGGCTATGATGTAGACTCTCACTACTGTTGGCACAAAAAATCGGTCTGGTCAGGCCTTCTCCAAGGGTACTGTCAAGTTAAGCAGTTTGGTGGCATTCTCGCCGCCCGCCGCCACCGCTAAGTCATTGATTATCAGTCTCTGATCCAGAAGAATCCTTCCGCAAAACGGACAGATTCTGCTCAACTTGACAGTACCCGCGCGGATGACTCCGGCGCAGCAAATCGGCGGCGATTTCGTCGATGTCACGGAGCTGTCGGACGGGATGCTGTTCCTCACGATCGGCGACGTCTCCGGCAAGGGCGTCGCCGCCGCGCTCTTCATGGCGGCGTCCCAGGCGGCGGTCAAGTCTGCGGCCGCCGAGTGCGCCGCGATCGCCGCGATCGCCAATGAGGCGAACCGCCGGCTGTGCAGCCAGAACCCGATGGGTCTGTTCGTCACCTGCGTACTCGCCATGGTCAACCTCGAGAACGGCGCTGTGGATTACGTCTGCGCTGGACACGAGCCTGCGTTTCTGATAGGTTGCGACGACTCCAGGCGGCCGCTCCCGATGACTGGTGGACTGGCGATGGGCTTGGTGGAGGACTTCGGCTACTCAAGCAGGCGTGAAGTCCTTCAACCGAGAGAAACACTGTTTTTGTATACTGATGGCCTGACCGATGCGACGAACCTCGACGGGGAGCTGTTCGGCAAGGAGCGGCTGGAGAGAACCCTGGATGGTTCCGCGAGGCGATCGCCTGCGGACATCGTGAACCACGTCTGGGCAAAGATCGGGAGCTTTTCGACCGGCACTGCGGCGGCGGACGACATGACCTGTCTCGTGCTGCACCGCCGATGAGCTCCCGAGGATCGAGGAGTCTTCCCCACTGCGTCGGCTTTGCCGGATGTTGTTGAAATGAAACGGTTCGTAGTCGTCAAGGAACATCATTGCCATGTCTGAAGAGTTGCACACCACACTGTCAGTTCGGCTGTCCGAGATCCGTGGTTTGTCAACCATGGTGGAAGCGTTCGGGGACGCGAACCAACTGCCTGTGCCGAAAGTCTTCCTCATCAACCTGGCGCTGGACGAGCTGATCACCAACGCCGTGACCCACGGCCGCTTCGAGGACACGTCCGATCCCAAGATAGAGATCCACCTGAGGATCGATCACGAAGTTCTGATCCTGACGTTGGAGGATAATGGGGCTATGTTCGATCCGACGATCGACACGAAACCGGATATCACGTCGTCACTAGAGGAACGTGAGGTGGGTGGCCTGGGCCTGCATCTGGTCAAGAGCTTCGCCGACCGCGTTTCCTACGACTTCGTGAGAGGCAAGAACTGTTTGACGTTGGAGCACGATCTCAAGCCAGCATCGGGATAACCAACACGGCATGGAGCTCGACCCAGAGGAAGAAGAGGGGCATGTATGAACATTGAAGTCGAGGAAGAACGAGACAACGGTGTCCTGGTGCTGCTGCCGGTCGGACGTCTCGACAGCGCAAACGCGCGCGCGTTCGAATCGATCATCATGGCTCACATCAGCAACGGCGAACAGCGCCTGATCATCGATTTCAGCCGTCTGGCCTTCATCAGCAGCTCCGGCATGCGGGTACTCCTCATGGCTGCGAAGAAGCTCCAAGCGAGCAAGGGGAAGCTCGTCCTGTGCAAGATGCAGAGCCACATCCATGAAGTCTTCCTCATCAGTGGCTTCGATCAGATTATCCTGATCCGTGACTCCCGTCAGTCCGCCATGGCCGTGTTCTGACCAGCCCCCGATGCATCACCGTGCGGCGTCAGGGCTCGTCGTACTGCTCTGGCATGAGCACGAACTCCGGATACGCCTCGATCCCGAGCTCCGCGGCATCCTGGCCGAGGTGCTCGACCCTAGGCGACACCCGGACGCCGACCGTCTTCTCCAGACCCTTCCAAAGCAGCCATGAGAACCCGAACGAAAACGCCCCGATGGCGACCACGCCAAGCAGTTGCACGCCGAGGCTGCCGCCGGCAACGATGCTGGCGGCCAGCGTGCCCCACGCGCCAGCGAACAGATGGGCGGGCACTGCGCCCACCACGTCGTCCACCCGGACTTTCTCCAGCAGCTTGATGCCGACGGTGCAGATGACGGCGCCGATGACGATCGCCCAATAGTGCTCGACGATATCGGGACCGGCGGTAATCGAGACGAGTCCCGCGATGGCGCCGTTCAAGCCGGCGAGCAGATCGAGCCGCCCGAGAATCGGCCTCGACACGGCGATGGCTGCGATGACGCCGGCCGCCCCCGCCAAGGTCGTGTTAACCAGCACGTGACTCATCGCCACTGCGTCGGCGGTGCTTCCGAGCGCAAGCCGCGATCCGCCGTTGAAGCCGAACCAGCCGAACCACAGGATGAAAACTCCCAGCGTCACCAGCGGGATGCTGGACGGGGGGTCGGCCGGACCGTCCCGTCGCTCCGGAACTTGCCCCGCCTCGGTCCGACAATCAGCGCCCCCGCCAGCGCCGCCCACGCGGGTTTCGTCGCTCACCCCCGCGTGGGCACCGGCTGGAGCACACAGCAGCACCACGAGCATCGCGAATGCAGTGCGCGCCATGACGGCACAGCACGACCCGCGCGCCCGGTGACCCCACCGTCCGTTCCTGGATTCAGGCATCTTCCCTCCTCTTCTCGCCCGCCGACTCTGGTGAACGAGTACAGTTAGACAATGATCCGTTCATTGCTTCAGCACACCGCGGTGCCGTCGACATACCGGATGCAGATCGTGACTCTTCTCCGGCATGGCTCGTCCCGGCCATCGGCCATTTGCAGTCTCGACCATCCGGGCGGCAAATCGGCTCTTCGCTCGGATAGTAGCCGTCGGCGATAACGCGGGCGTCGCCGTACGCGTCAGCCAGGAAGTGATGCAGGGCGAGGACGCGCTGTATGAGATCCGCTTCGAGCCGTTTCCAGTCGTTGGCCTCGTCATCGCTGTAAACGCTGAAGACAATCCCCTCATTCCAGGAATGAACGGCTCATCCGCTCCTGTCAGCAGCTTCCGGATCTTGTCCCATGAAGGCGTAATCCATCGTCTCGTCACCCTCAATTATCTGGCGGTGTGCCTCGCGCTGGTCGTCGTACCTAGTAGTGCCTGCCGTTCTCGAACTCTTCTCGAATGCGTCGGCTGCTGCTTCATAAACCGCACCACCGCCGCCGCCACGCGTGCGGGGGTAGACCTCTCGCATGGGCGAGAAGCGCCATAATAATCATTTACGTTACGTATACCGTAAGGCCAAGCTGTAATGATACCAGTCAGTGATCCGAAGCTTTAAGGACCGGTCCACGCGGTGTTTCTTCGAGGGCCATCGCGTCACGGCGTTCCACGAGTTCGCCGATCAGGCTACGCGCCGCCTCACCTATCTGGACAGTGCGGAATCCCTCCAAGGATCTTGCGGGCTTGCTGGGCAACCGGCTAGAAGTGCTGCGGGGCGACCGGGCCAGTCAGCACAGCATTCGGATCGACGCGCAATGGCGAATTTGTTTCCGTCGGAAAAAGGACGAGCCATGCAATGTAGAGATCGTGGATTATCACCGAGGAAAAGTTGAGACGATGACCGCGAGAAATGGAATGAGCCCGGTGCATCCGGGAGAGGTATTGCGCGACGGACTTAAGGGTCTCGGCCTGTCGGCCGGTATTGCAGGGGTCGAAAATACCTCTCAGCACCTGGTTTCGGGCGGCCTACCTGGTCACGACGCACAGGCACCGGGTTTTCTGCGCTCCAGCTTCAATGTCAACTCGGCCTAAACAGGTATGAAACCGCGGTCTGATGGCACAGCAGCTTCCGAAGACCTGCAAGATGTTGTACTCTGGTGAGTCAACCGGATAAGTAATAAGTCTCTTATCATGCTATGATAAGTACCGCGCCGCACCGTGATAGCAGACGAGCGCCTAAGATTTGAGATTGTTGTCCGTCCGAGACATCGCTGGTGATATCGCCGGCGCGGACAACCAGAAATCTGCTGAGATGGGCGAAATCTTGCTGGCCAACGTTGCGCGTGCACTTGACGCGATGCTGGACGGCCAAATGACGGCGCAGGCACGCATCGCGGCGCATCTTGTGGCTGCGGCCGAAGCTGCCGGGCATGACTCGGCCCGCGTGATCGAGACCCTCGACGCCATCGCGGCGAACACGGTGCTCGACGAGATATGGATCACTGACGAGCAGGGCTTTGCCTATCTCACCAACGTCCGGGATAAAACCGGTGCGCGGGTGCCCTTCCGGTTCAATCCCGATCCCGTGGTGCAGCCGCAGGCCTCGCAGTTCTACGTCCTGCTCGCGTCCCCCTTCGATAGCGACGATGTCATCACGCAGCTGGCGCAGGTGCGAGAGATCGATCAGGAGGTCTACAAGTACGTCGGAGTCAGTGGCGTCGACCGGCAGCGGATTGTGCAAGTTGGCAATGCGCTCGCCTTTGAAGAGCAGGAGGTTACGAGCAACAACTATACCTCGCCGGTCATGACCGCGGTGCTGGCGGCCTTTGGCGAGCCGGATATCTTGAGCAACGCCTATACCAGCCAGCTGGACGAGATCAGAACCGTTTTTGAGGGGATCCTCGGCAAGCAAATGATTGTGCAGGCCACGCTTGTGGATTACTTCGTCGCTATCGCCGAAAAGGACGGGTGGTCAGCAGGAGAGATCAACAGCAGGCTGCAGCGCATTGTGAACTCCACCACCATCGGCGAGATTCACATCGTGGCTCTGAGCGGTGACGCGGTCTACACCACTCTGCTGTCGCCCCTCGCGGGCAACTCCCCGGCCGGTCTGCTGCGTGCCGACGATCTGGGGCCGCTCGTGGACGGAACGAAGCAAGTCGTGGATCACCCAACCGCGCCGCGCGCCTCGGATGGCACCATCTACAAGTACGTCACGGTCGCCAGCGCAAAGTCGCCACGTTTCGTGCAGGTGGGTCTTCCGATCGAAGGCAGTTCACCAGTGTCCCCCAGGTTCAGTGCCACACCATAAGCAGTTGAGGGCCATGTGTGCGGCCGTCGTTCAAAGGTGTTGAACCGAGCGGAACAACTCGTCGGCGACGTCGCGAAACTCGGGATCAAGGCGTACCCCAAGTTCGTGTTGATGCCGGAACGGGATAAGGAGCGCTGATCGTCCAGCAGCGATAGGTCACCAGCGCCGAGTTGGAGAGTCGGTATGATGTCGACCACGGGATCACCAAACAGAGACGCCTCCGAACGTGGTGTCAACCCAGCACATCCAATGGCATGAAGCACATCTGCGTCTACTTGGCCGGCAACATCGGACACGAGAAGGGGTATGTCGAACAGGCCGAGACCCTGGGCCGCCTGATGGCGACGGAAGGGATTGGGCTGGTTTACGGCGGCGCCCGCGTCGGGCTGATGGGGGTCCTGGCCAATGCCGTCCTTGCGCACGGCGGCAGTGTCGCCGGCGTCATCCCACGACATCTAAGCCGGAATTTCCATTTTGAGCTTCCCCTTCACCCGAAAACCTATGCCTCGTACCCTGTCGTGTCAATCGCAAATCGCCCGGGCCTCTTTGAGGTGGTAGTGC
Source organism: Terriglobia bacterium (assembly GCA_965218055.1). GTDB lineage: Bacteria > Acidobacteriota > Terriglobia > JAJPHL01 > JAPKYU01 > CBDBKE01. The sequence goes on along the minus strand of CBDCKA010000002.1, from coordinate 1,393,324 downwards.
GGCACATTTTGGCTGTTCTTCGGAGTCGCTGTGCGGGTTTCGCCTGCCCAGCCTGCCTCGCCGCTGACACTTGTCCGGCCCGACCACTTCTGAGCACCTAAAATTACCCTCTCTCCTGGGTCGCTAGCCGTCTGGCAGCGGCAGTGCCGAGATCGTTCGCAGCATGCTGCTGAACAGCCTCCGGCTCAAGTGCCCTTCGGCCAGCAAAAGCCAGTAATATCGTGCATGTTTCACCAGCCGTCCGCCCGTTTTCACCAGCCGCTGCTGCAAACTCGTCAGCGACCAGTTGTTGATCCTCTTCGGTAGCACCAGCCGCCGCCACAGGTTTCCCAAGTTGTAGGCGATCAGGCTCAGCCATAGGCGCACCTCGTTCGACCGAAACCGATGGCAACTCAGCCGGGTCATCTTTACCGCCTGCTTGCCTTCCTTGATCCATTGCTCTGCGGTGCCCCGCTTGTTGTAGAACCGGACCACCGCCCGGCTGTCGGTCTCCAGATTGGTGACGATGAACCCCACGCGAGGGAACAGTTCGCCAAAGTGGAACTCCACCTTCGCCACCACCCGCCGCGCCTTTTTCCAACTGGCTGCCTGGTAGAGAAAGCTCTTGTACCAGACCACCGGCTTGTGGCTCGGTCGCCCCACTGACCGCGTCAACAACTCCGCGATGTCCCTCTCCAGACTGTCGTTGGCCGGGATGCGAATCGCATACTTCACGTCCCGCTCCTCCAGTGCGTCGTAGATCTCCGGCTTGGCGAAGGCGGCGTCGGCGCGAAACACCACTTCCTTGCCCAGCTTCTGCTGCCGTTCGATCTCTGGCAGGAGAAGTTCTTCCCAATCCTCGGCGCTGTGCACGTTGCCGGGTCGCAGCTTGGCCGCCAGACAGTCACCCTCGCGACTGAACAGCAACAACGGGTGATAGCAACTCGACTCGAAATGCCCGTTGTAGGCGCTCTGTTCCTGCTCCCCGTAGACCGGGATCTCGGTGCTGTCCATGTCCAGCACCACCCGGCGCGGCGCATCCATAGCTTCCGCCCTGGCGATCAAATCCCGGTTGATCGCTGCCAAACCAGCAAGGTTCTCGTCTTGCGTCAGCAGTTCTGTCTCGAACGACTGTAACCGGGAAGTCAGGGCTGCGCCACGTTCCCAGATCTTCTCCGAACCGATCAGCCGGAACGTCGGATCTTGGGAAAGCCGCTCGGCGTCGTTGACGTCTTCGTATCCTGCCAAGCGGCTGTAGATGGACTGCCGCAGCAAGTCAGCGAGGGGCAACCGGGTGTTCTTCCCCCGAGAGTCGATCAAGTGCTGTTCGATAAGTTCGCCGAACCCCAAACGTTCGTCCAACTCGCGCACCAGAATCAGACCGCCGTCGGAAGTGATTCGCGATCCCTGAAATGTGACCCGCAGAAACCGGTTGAATGACAGTTGAAACGCCTGTTTTTGGCTCTCACCCATTCGGTGTACACCTCCGGAAGGCAATGTTGATGCTGGAACCCGCATCAATACTGACGTTGGAGTCATTCAGAAGGTTGCCGCCGATAGTTCATAAAGGAAATCCGGGTCTACTTGGCTTGGAAGGTGCGTCAGTACGATATGACCACGCGGTTCATTGAACTGGCCGGCGAGATCAACACCGCTATGCCTTATCACGTAGTTCAAACGGTTGTCGACGCCCTGAACTCGCGGGGCAAGCCAGCGCGAGGGGCACGGATCCTCGTGCTCGGGGTAGCCTACAAGAAGGACGTAGACGACATCCGCGAGTCGCCGGCCCTGAAGATTATGCATCTCCTTGCGGAGCGGGGTGTCGAGATTGCTTACAACGATCCCCATGTCCCCCACCTGCCTCGGACACGACGATACGACTTTTCTCACCTTCGGTCGGAGCCTCTGGATGAACAGTGCCTGAGCCGCTTCGACTGCGTTATCCTAGTCACTGACCACAGCACCTATGAGCTCGCCAAGATTGTCCGCCACGCCAAACTGCTTATCGACACGCGAAACGCCACCCACGGAATCGAAGTCGATAGTTCTAAGCTAATCCGCTGTTAGGGAAGCCATGAACGTTAGCGTGATTGGGACAGGACGCGTCGGCCTGGTGGTGGCTGCAGGCCTTGCAGATTTCGGGTTCAATGTTTACGGTGTGGACTCTAACAAATCTAAAATAGCTAGCCTACAAAATGGCAAGCTAATCGCCAATCGCCCGCGCTTGCGGACTGATCGCGCGAAGCCTGGGATAGACCTGGGATGCGCCGTTTCATTGCTTCATCTCCTGAGGCCAAAGGTAGCTGCTGAGCTTGCAGACGAACCCCGCCCGATCCTGCGCGGCCCACTCGGCCAGGTACTTGACAAAAGCCTCGACTTCCTCCCGCTGCGCTTGACGGAGGTCTTCGACCTCGCAGAACGCGGCCGCGTAGCGCTTGCTCGGTTCCGCAGCGGGGTACTCCTTTGGGCTAGATGCGTGTTCGGCAGGCCGGCATGGGTGATGTACCCTTGAATCGGCGTGGAAAAGATGGCGAACGGGAAGACGGCCCCGCAAGTCTGCATGGAAGCCGGAATCCACACTCTACTACCGGTGGCGGAAGGAATACGGCGGGCTGAAGCTGGTGCAGGCAAAACGGTTCAAGGAGCTGGAGAAGGAGAACGCGCGGCTGAAGCGGCTGGTGGCCAAGTTATCGCTGGAGAAGCAGGTCCTGGGGGATGTGGCGCGGGGAAACTTCTAAGCCCTGAGCGGCGTCGTTGTGCGGTGGAGCATGCGCGGGAGCAACACGAGTTGTCGGAACGGCATGCCTGCCGGCTGCTGGGCAATGGCGAGGTACACAACGGTACGAGCCGATGGATCGGCCAGAGGGAGATGAGCTAACGCAAGCGGTGATTGCCCTGGCGACGCAGTACGGGCGCTACGGCTACCGGAGGATTGCGGCACTGCTGCGGGGTGCAGGCTGGCCAGTGGGCAAGGATCGGGTGCAGCGGATCTGGCGGCGGAGGGGCTGAAAGTGCCGCAAAAGCAAAGACCCCGGGGACGGTTGTGGCTAAATGATGGTTCCTGCGTGCGGCTGCGGCCGGGACACCCAAACAACGTGTGGAGCTATGATTTGCTGAGCGCCAGAACACATGATGGGAGAACGCTACGGCTGTTAACCCTGATCGATGAATACACGCGGGAATGCCTGGCGATCCGGGTGGAGCGGAGGATGGGTAGCCAGGAAGTGATCGAGGCGTTGTCGGACGTGATGTTGTGGCGAGGGATACGGGAACAGATTCGATCCGACAATGGTCCCGAGTTCATCGCCCAAGAACTGCGCCAGTGGTTGGCAAATCTAGGGACAGGGACACTGTACATCGAACCGGGCAGTCCCTGGGAGAACGGGTACTGCGAGAGTTTCAATGGGAAGCTGCGGGAGGAATGCCTGAATGGTGTCAAGGACTGATTTCTTTAGACACTGATTCTGAGAGTTTTTTACGCGACTAACGCATACCGTTTGGCGAATACCACAGGCGGCATGTTGAGCGCGGAGTGAATCCGCGTGTTGTTGTAGTCCCACAGGGTGCGGTAGATCTCCGCCACTAGCTCCCCCAGTGTTTTGAAGCGGTTCGGATCTCCCAGGTCAACCTTGAATTTGTCGTAGAACGATTCCTGGTATCCGTTCTCCCAAGGGCACCCCGGGCGGCTCCGTGAAATCACGATGCCGCATCCATCAAGGATTTCAGTGAACGCCATCGCGTCATACTCCCTCCCGTTGTCGGAGTGGAATAGATCCGGGCGCGGATGATGGAGCAGGGCGTTGGAAAGCGCCTGAATGGTGAGCGCGGCTCCCTTTCTCACCGTAACCTGGATTCCCAGGATCCGGCGGGTGTAGAGATCGATCACGGTCGCCACATAGACCTTCTTTCCGTGCTGCACGAACTCGGTGAAGTCCGCTGCCCAGATGTGGTTTGCATATGCGGGCATGACCGCGAGCAGGAGGTTGGGATAGGTCCGGGAAACCTTGGATTTTCTCCATTTTCTGCCTCTCCTGCGGTAGGGCTTGATGCCAAACAGACGCATGACCCTCTGCGCCCGCTGGCGGCAGAGTCCCAGTGCCGTAGCAATTCGCCGGGAGCCGTAGGAGGGATGGATCTGCAGCTCTTCTTCCAGGCGGACCTTGAGGCGCCAGTCCTTCTCCTTCATTCTTGGGACGTAATACAGGCTCGCGCGGGATATGCCAAGGGCTCGGGCAAGCGCTGATTTGTTTCTTCCTTCGCTCAATTGTTTTTTTGAGTCATGGAGAGCTTGAGCGTGATCTCGCCCACGAGTTCCAGGAGTTCTCTGTTCTGCTTCTGAAGTCGGGAGAACTCCGCCCAGGACGGGGCACCGGTTGCTCCTTTTACCATCCAACCATAGATGCTCCCTTCAGAAATACCGTGATCCTTGGCGGCCTGGGCCACCGAGATGCCTTCTTCCTTGACGCGGCGTAGGATATCGGCTTTTACGTCAGCTGCAATACGATGATGTTTTTTGTTCATATGACACCAGGGTAGTTAATTCCCAACCTCAGTGTCTAAATTACCCAGTCCAGGGCACGTCTTGCTTGAGCCTCTGAAGAGCGTCGGCCAGCGCGGTGGGATCGCCCGGCGGCACCAGCAGCCCCGTGTATCCTGAGTCCACAAGTTCCGGGATCCCGGTGATCGCCGTCGCTACCACCGGCAACCCGCTCCCCATAGCTTCCATTAGCGCCACTGGGATGCCTTCACGCTTGCCTCTCCTAGTAGGAATGCTGGCTAGTGCTGCTACATCGGCTTCGGCCAGCATTTTCACCACGGCTGGACGCGGCCGTTCCAAATGGATGTAGACTTGGCTCTCCAGCCCTGCCTCCGCAATCTGAGCCCTGATCGCCCGCTGCATGGGGCCGTCTCCGACCAGATGACAATCAAAATCCACCCCACGCTCACGGAGTAATCGGCAGGCCTCAATCAAGTATTTGTGACCTTTAACCTCCTCGAAAGAAGCTACACAGACGATTTGAAAAGGTCCTGTCCCTTCCCTTTCACGCGCCGCCGAAAAAACCGTCGGCTCAACCCCGCAATGGATGACGTGGATTTTCTCCCGCAACCCCTCCCCGCATTCCTCGATCATCACCTCTTTGTTATAAGCAGAAATAGTTCTCGCGAAGGCCGATGCCTCGACTTTCTCCTTCAGCATGCGCCGATCAACATGTAAGTCCGAGCCGTGCGCGGTGAAACTGAAGGGGATCCCGGTTAGTCGATGGACGATAAGAGCAGCTACCGCCGGATGGGTCGCAAAGTGAGCGTGGACGTGAGTGATGCCCTGCTCCAGCATCTCGTAAGCGAAGCGAACCGCTTTCGGGAAGATGGCCAGCGCCCCCAGGAAGAACTTGGTACTCCCCCAGTTCCCGCTCACCACTTCCCACCACAGTTTGAAGTAATCGACGGTGCGCCGCCGGAGAAAATGCCATTGCGCCTGAAGGATGGGCAGCGAGAGGAAAGGGAGGAAGTGCGCTCGCTCGACCAATCGCTGCGCTTCCGGGTGGATAACTGGCTGACGTTCGCGTAGAAGAGGATAGATCTCCACCTGGATATCCAGGCACTCCAGCGCTAACATCTCGTACAAGATAAAAGTCTCGGTCAGCTTCGGAAACCGCGACATGATGTAAGCGACTTTCACCGCGGACACCTTCTTCCGCTCCCGCCCAGACATAGCGTTTGGGCTCACAGCCGGGGACTCGCTCTGGAGAGAAGAAGGCACCTTAGTTCTCTTCCTGCGGCGAGGGCACGGTGGGGAAGAGCAAAAGATTCTCCCCGGGGGCAAAGCCGTGGGTGAGAGTGCCGAAGCAGATGTCCTGGTAGCACTTGCCCGCCCCGCTGCCCAGATAGGAGACCCACTGCGACAGGTCCGTTTCCGCCAGGCGCTTGTGGTTGCGATAGTAGCGGTAGGCCACCCACAGGGCCCCCGAGCGTCTCCACTCCGTGCCGGCATCAATCAGGATGGCGTCCAGCGCCCGCTCCAGCGAGCCCCGCCCCGGATGCAGATGGGTGGTCTTCAAGTCTCCATCCGGGCCCACATAGGTGTAACTGGGCACGTCGGTCCAATCCACGTTGTCGTAGCAGGCGGGGTCGCCGCGGCGCAGCATGAGTTCGCACTGCTGGATGAGGTTGCCGAGGTGGATTTCGGGGTAGTTCTGGTAGCTGCCATCGTAGCGGGGGATGTTGCAGTACTGCTGACGGCGGGCATCTTCAGAAACGATCCCCTTCTCCGTTATTCCCGATTTCACCGGGGGCCAGTCGGAGCTCTGGTCGGTGGTGAGGTTGTCGCAGCCATACGCGGTCCAACTGACCCGATGCATCTTCATGCGCTCGAGGGTCAATTCCTTAATGAATGCGTAGGCCTCTGCCGGGGTGAACAAGAAGTCCCGCCCGGCGTTGACCTGGCGGGGGTTGCGGTGAGCCAGCCTGACTTCGGGACGGTCCCACAAGTAGTCAGCAATATACCCCGGATTTCCTTTATGAACTATCGGCGGCAACCTTCTGAATGACTCCAACGTCAGTATTGATGCGGGTTCCAGCATCAACATTGCCTTCCGGAGGTGTACACCGAATGGGTGAGAGCCAAAAACAGGCGTTTCAACTGTCATTCAACCGGTTTCTGCGGGTCACATTTCAGGGATCGCGAATCACTTCCGACGGCGGTCTGATTCTGGTGCGCGAGTTGGACGAACGTTTGGGGTTCGGCGAACTTATCGAACAGCACTTGATCGACTCTCGGGGGAAGAACACCCGGTTGCCCCTCGCTGACTTGCTGCGGCAGTCCATCTACAGCCGCTTGGCAGGATACGAAGACGTCAACGACGCCGAGCGGCTTTCCCAAGATCCGACGTTCCGGCTGATCGGTTCGGAGAAGATCTGGGAACGTGGCGCAGCCCTGACTTCCCGGTTACAGTCGTTCGAGACAGAACTGCTGACGCAAGACGAGAACCTTGCTGGTTTGGCAGCGATCAACCGGGATTTGATCGCCAGGGCGGAAGCTATGGATGCGCCGCGCCGGGTGGTGCTGGACATGGACAGCACCGAGATCCCGGTCTACGGGGAGCAGGAACAGAGCGCCTACAACGGGCATTTCGAGTCGAGTTGCTATCACCCGTTGTTGCTGTTCAGTCGCGAGGGTGACTGTCTGGCGGCCAAGCTGCGACCCGGCAACGTGCACAGCGCCGAGGATTGGGAAGAACTTCTCCTGCCAGAGATCGAACGGCAGCAGAAGCTGGGCAAGGAAGTGGTGTTTCGCGCCGACGCCGCCTTCGCCAAGCCGGAGATCTACGACGCACTGGAGGAGCGGGACGTGAAGTATGCGATTCGCATCCCGGCCAACGACAGTCTGGAGAGGGACATCGCGGAGTTGTTGACGCGGTCAGTGGGGCGACCGAGCCACAAGCCGGTGGTCTGGTACAAGAGCTTTCTCTACCAGGCAGCCAGTTGGAAAAAGGCGCGGCGGGTGGTGGCGAAGGTGGAGTTCCACTTTGGCGAACTGTTCCCTCGCGTGGGGTTCATCGTCACCAATCTGGAGACCGACAGCCGGGCGGTGGTCCGGTTCTACAACAAGCGGGGCACCGCAGAGCAATGGATCAAGGAAGGCAAGCAGGCGGTAAAGATGACCCGGCTGAGTTGCCATCGGTTTCGGTCGAACGAGGTGCGCCTATGGCTGAGCCTGATCGCCTACAACTTGGGAAACCTGTGGCGGCGGCTGGTGCTACCGAAGAGGATCAACAACTGGTCGCTGACGAGTTTGCAGCAGCGGCTGGTGAAAACGGGCGGACGGCTGGTGAAACATGCACGATATTACTGGCTTTTGCTGGCCGAAGGGCACTTGAGCCGGAGGCTGTTCAGCAGCATGCTGCGAACGATCTCGGCACTGCCGCTGCCAGACGGCTAGCGACCCAGGAGAGAGGGTAATTTTAGGTGCTCAGAAGTGGTCGGGCCGGACAAGTGTCAGCGGCGAGGCAGGCTGGGCAGGCGAAACCCGCACAGCGACTCCGAAGAACAGCCAAAATGTGCCGCACTACCACCTCAAAGAGGCCCGGGCGATTTGCGATTGACACGACAGGGTACGAGGCATAGGTTTTCGGGTGAAGGGGAAGCTCAAAATGGAAATTCCGGTATACATGGTGGCATTGGTAGCGGCTGCGCCCCAATTGTTGCTAGCCATGCGGGTGGTGGCGTTGGAGACCACATAGTAGGGATTCTTCACCAACCAATTCTGAAACAGAACCTTGCAATTGCCTGAGCCGATATTGTTCTGACCGTACAGAGTGCTAGCCGGTCCTGTGCAAATGAGGTCTCCCCAGTAGTCTTCAATCAAGTCGGCCGAAGCCACCAGTTCCGGGGTGCCCCAGCCGAAGTTCAACTGGCACTGGTTTTCGCCGGTGGAAATCGTCCTAACCTCGGACATGATGCGCTCGAGGATTCTTCTTACCTCACGGGCATAGGCTGCTTCGCCAGTCAAGTGATACGCCAGTGCCTTGGCGTAAAGGATGGGGATGCCGCCTCGGTCGTCGTTCCAGGCGGGCTGATCGGCGCCGGGGCAGGAGGCGACGGTGTCGAGGGGAAAGTCCCAGTTCTGCTCGGCCTGGGTCAGGACCTCGGCCACCGCGCTCTGATAGGGCTCCAACCCCTGCGCCGCCTTGCCCCGGATAACAAGTAGTTCTTTCGGTGTGGTCAGGTAGCCTCGTGGCCTCCCCGGCGGCAGTTCGACCGCGCCGGAAATATCTCCCTGGCTCTTGGCAGCGCTCGTGCATCCAAGCAGGAAAAGCAGGGCCAACAAGAGCCGGAAAGACACGGAATGAGTTACGGTCTTCATCCGCGCGCGTTTCTTACGTGCTGATCATGCCAACGACCGAACATGGGCAAGGTCCGAATGCTGCCTCCAAATACTTTAGGGTGCAAGAGGTCTCGGGTTCAAATCCCGACGGCCCGACCAGTTCTCTCAAAGACGTGGCGCTTGAGAATCATGATGGATCCATGGCACGATTGGGTTGGTAAGGTGTGGGCTTTGGGTCCAGCATCGCGACGAGCTTCTCCCTGATTGCAAAAGCGCAAAAGGCGTTGCCCATCGGGCCGTAATGACCAATGTAATATCGTCCAAGATATTCCCTGATACTCGAGTTGAATTGCGCATAGTCAGCAGCGTGTGCTTCCATCAGATCGACGTAAGGCAACTGCTTCGCCTGCAAGAAATCGACAAAGCTCTGATCGAAACGTTTTTCACCGCGTAACCGTTTCACCACGTTAGGCGGGCCGTAGGAAAGAACATAAAGTACTCTCTTTCCGCTCGCTGCCGCGAATTCCTCAATTTTCTCAACGATCCGCATACTGGCAAAGATTGCCGCCCGAGCATAGAGCGAGTCAGCGGTCTTGATGAGATCGTCGCCGCTATAATTTACCTGGGTGGCGATCCCGTATTCCGAGGCAAGTTGCCCGATGATGCCCGCGCTTTCCGCGCGGTTCTCCTTCGCTCTATCTCGAGCAAGGCGGATCGCCAGCACAAAGTCGTCTTTGAATGTCTCATAGACCCAGTCCAGTTCGCAGAGGTTATAGACGGACTCCGGCGTTGGACACGGATTCTTGAGCCCAACGAATTGTCCTGTAGCGGGATTGGCCTGGATGTACGGCAAGGTGGGATGAATGGACTTCCAGTTGCTTGCGTTGGTAATCCGCTGCCAACTGATCAGGTTCCGGAAGTGATCGTCATCGAAGATGTTGAAAATAATATACGGCGCTGGGTTTCGCTTCTCTTCACGCCTCATCCGCAGATAAGCCAAATAGACGGAATACCCGCCGATGCCGTAATTCCGCACCGGCTCCTCTAGGTGGGCAGCCAGCACTTCCTGCCAAGTTTCCCCGTCGTTTACCTGCTCGCAACTGGTGAAGCTGTCACCATAGGTATTAATGCGGCACGGCTCGTCGGCATACATGATGGTGTGACGCGCGTCCGATTCGTCATAGGTATACGTGCAAATGGAGCCGTAGATACCCTCTTTGAAGCGGCGGTTCCGGTGCAGGTAGCCGAGCTCGCTGTCATACTTGCAGAAGGGATATGCTCGACCTTCCAGCCAGTCAGATACCTCCTGTTTCGTCGGAAGGAGGCGTTCAAGGTATCGCCTGACGCTCTCCCTGTACTTGACGTTCCACTGTCCACCCGTTCTAGACTCGACACGTTGAGCGTAGGCGGCAGATGCGAGCAGTACAGATTGAAATAAGAATTGGCGTCGCTGGATCATTTCACCCTCTAACGGAGCCTTCCCTGACAGGCAGAGGCAAACAGCAAGGGAAGAGCGCTTTGTATAGAGTAGCTTTCGCCCGGCGGTCCTCCCGCACGCACGAACTCTGCCCCGTGTGAGTATAGCAGACCAACCCGAAGGAAACACGATCCCTCTAAAGAAGATAAACGTTCAGGGCTAATCGGCCCGGATTGACATTTCTGCACTCCCAGGTAGCGGCAAGCGTGGTCTCAGGCGCCGGCTACCGCTTGAGGGTCGCTGCTGCAGAAGCGCCGGGAAGGCTGGGGTAGGAAGGCTCGATGCGGGTGAGGAAATCACTCATCGTCAGGCCAATCAGGATGGCCAGCCAGAAGAATCCCGCCACCACGAACACCTTTGTGAGCTGACTGCTGTAGCGGACATGCATGAAATAGAGGACGACCAGAGTTGCTTTCGAAACCGCAATTGAGACCGCGACCGCCGTATTCACCCATGCTCCCAAATCCAGCAGCGCTCCTAGATCCCACGAGGCGGCAGCAACCGTGATGATGGTTAACAGGAGAAGTGCCCCAAAGACAAGGTAATAGGCTTTCAGCGAGGCAACGTGGTGCGTCATAAGTGCTGCCCGAGCAGATAAAGTAACGGGAACAGGAAAATCCACACGATATCCACGAAGTGCCAGTACAGGCCGGTCATCTCCACCGGTGACGAGTACAGGTTTGTGTAGCGGCCGCGCCAGGATTGAAAGACAAGAGCCGCTAGAATTGCAATTCCAATGATCATGTGCAGTGCGTGCATACCCGTCATGACGAAATAGAAGCAGAAGAAAAGGTGAACTTGGCTCGCACGGGGACCCTCGTAGTGGAACCAGGGGCCCGGCACCAGATGGTGCTCAAACTTGTGACTGTATTCCACAGCTTTGATGCCCAGAAATACTGAGCCTAGAACAATGGTGCACAGCAGAAACACGACCAATGCCTTGCGCCGGCCGAGTTGCGCGCTATGCACGGCCAGAACCATCGTGAGGCTGCTCGCGATCAAGACCACGGTATTGATGGCGCCGAGCTGCCTGTCCAGGATCCGGCTGGCTGCGGCAAACGCCTCGGGATAGGCTGAGCGATAGACGGTGTATCCAGTAAACAGGCCGCCAAAGAACATGATTTCCGTAATCAGAAACGCCCACATGCCCAGAGTGGCAGCCTCGTGCTGCTGTTCCAGGTCGTCAAACTGGTGCGCCAGCGCAGAGTGGGTCTCAGACAACTTCGGCCTCGTGCGGCGAATAGGCGTACGCCTCTTGGGTCACCACGGGCGTTTGCTCGAAATTATGGGTGGGCGGCGGCGACGGTGTTTCCCACTCCAGTCCTTTGGCTCCCCACGGGTTGGGACCGGCAGGCGGTCCGTAGCGCATGGACCAGATCAAATAGACCAGCGGAATCAAGTACCCCACCCCAAGGATGGACGCCCCGGCTGAGGACATGACATTCAACACCTGGAATTCTTCCGGGTAGACGTGATACCGGCGTGGCATTCCAAGATATCCAAGGAGAAATTGTGGAAAAAAAGTCAGGTTGAAGCCGACAAAAATGATCAGTGCGGAAAATCTTCCCCAACCATCCGGATACATTCTCCCGGTAATTTTCGGCCACCAGAAATGGATTCCCCCCAGATAGGCCATCAGTCCCCCGCCCACCATGATGTAATGAAAGTGAGCAACCACAAAGTAGGTGTCGTGCAGATGGACGTCTACAGCTATGGAGGCTAGCACCAGGCCGGTCAACCCGCCCAAGGTAAACAGCCCGATGAAACCCATGGCGTACAACATCGGGGTCTGGTAGGAAATGGAACCTTTATACATCGTGGCTGTCCAGTTAAACACTTTGATGGCGGAAGGAATGGCGACCGCAAAGCTCAGAATGGAGAAAACCATGGCTGCGTAAACGGACTGCCCGCTGACAAACATGTGATGGCCCCAAACCAGAAAACCCAGTGCGGCAATGAGCAGGCTGGAATAGGCCACGATCTTGTACCCAAAAATCCTTTTCCTGGAGAAACAGGTCACCAACTCGCTGATCACTCCCATGCCGGGCAGAATCATGATGTATACGGCTGGGTGGGAATAGAACCAGAACAGGTGCTGGAACAGAACGGGGTCGCCGCCCAGGGCCGGGTCGAAGATTCCCACCCCAAACAGTCGTTCCAGCCCTACCAGCACGATCGTAATGGCCAGAACGGGCGTCCCCAGGACCATGATAAGGCTGGTCGCGTAGTGCGCCCAAATGAACAGCGGCAGGCGAAACCAGGTCAGCCCTGGCGCTCGCATTTTGTGAATGGTCACAATGAAGTTGAGCCCGGTCAGAATCGAGGAAAAGCCGGTGATGAAAACCCCCAAGGCCATGGCGATGACATTGGTATTGGCGTAGGTGCTGCTATAAGGCGTGTAAAAGGTCCAGCCGGTGTCCACACCGCCCGAAACTGCCACCCAAAGTGTAAACAAGCCACCCAGCGTGAAAATGTACCAACTGGCTAAGTTCAGTCGTGGGAATGCCAGATCGCGCGCGCCGATCATCATCGGCACCAGGAAATTGCCGAGTACGGCCGGGATCGACGGGATCAGGAAAAAGAAAATCATCACCAGGCCATGCATGGTGAACAGCTTGTTGTAAGTCTCTGCTTGGACCAGATCTCCCTGCGGGGTCATCAACTCCAGGCGCAGCAGCACGGCGAATGCGCCCCCCAACACAAAAAACAAGGTAATCGTCATCAGGTAAAGCAGCCCGATGCGCTTGTGGTCGGTGGTCAATAGCCAGGACCTCACACCATAGCTCGCATTCAGATAGTGAACGCGCGACTCCATCGGAGGCTCGGCGAGTGTTGTGCTCATTCCCCGGTTTGCGCTTCCTTGGTAAGAGATTTGATATAGGCGATGATCTGCACCACGCCCTCCTCGCTGATCTGGCCCTGGAAGGTGGGCATTCTCACGGTGTATCCAGCCACCATTTTCGCGCTGGGCCGCAGGATGGACTCCCGGAGGTAGCCTTCATCAGCAATTACCGTCTCTCCGGTAGCCAGGCCAACCGGTTTGTTGTACAGATCTTCCAGCACCGGCCCGCGTCCGCTCGCGTCCGGGCGGTGGCAAGTAACGCACCCAAGCTGCTCAAACAACCTCCGGCCAACCTCCGCCAGCGACTCTCCTGTGCTGGTCCCTCCTAGCCATCTTTCGAACTCCAGCGGCCGCATGACGATGACCCGACCGACCATCGCCGAATGTTTCGTTCCACAATATTCCGCGCAAAACAAGTGGTACTCCCCAGTCTTCGTGGGCTCAAACCAGAGGGTCGTGTATCGACCTGGCAATACATCGTACTTGACCCGAAATGCGGGCACGTAAAAACTGTGAATGACATCCTCGGAGGTCATGATCAGACGGATGGGACGGCCAATCGGCACGTGCAACGTGTTGATTTCCCGCTGGCCTTCCGGATGCTGAAGCTTCCACATCCATTGCTTGGCAACCACATAGATGTCTAATGCTCCCGCGGGAGGGCTGACATTCTTGAAATACAGGCTGGTCGCCCAAACGAACATGACCACCGTAATCATGAACGGAGTGACGGACCAGAATAGCTCCAGCCCAAGGGAGCCGATCATCGGACGAGGTTGTTCCGTGTCGGATCGCCTCCGGTAGCGGATGGAGAAGTAAAAGATGAGCGAGAAAATCAGGACTGTGAAAAAGAGACTGACGCCGATTAAAAAATAAAACAGCATGTCCACTTCGCCAGCTACGGTGGACGCCTGTTCAGGAAATAGGGGAAAGCCTTCCCGCATAATCCGAAGCAGTAGAAGACCGGGCCGCCGGTCTTCTCATTTCTTACGCCAGATTTGCCTCCTCCGGCTTCCAGTGTTTGCGCCGGTCCCGGCGAAACATGACCAACATAAAACTCCCCAAGGCCAGAAGCGTGCCCATCCCGGCAATACGGAGGACATTCATGACGACTAGACTGTACTTTCCCGTTTTGGGGTCGTAGTGGAAACAAAACAATAGCAACTGATCAACGACCGAGCCGATCTTATTGGCTGAGGCTTCCACAAGCGCCAGACGCAGGTCCCTGGGCGAATACTCGATCCCGTAGAAGTAGCGGGCAAGCCTGCCGGTAGGCGTCAAGACCATAATCCCGGTGGCATGGGCGAACTGGCCGCTTTTCTCGTCGTAGGTATAGCGGAATCCCACGGCCCGGGTCAGTTGCTGAATCGAGGCTTCGTCGCCAGTCAGAAAGTGCCACCCTTGCGATGCCTGGGCACGCCCGTAGCGTTTCACGTAGGTTTCTTTCTTGGCCGCTGCCAACGCGGCCGTCTCCCGCGGATCAAAGCTTACGGTCACCACCTGGAATTGACCCCCCACATCGAGGGGAACGGCGCGCAGGCTCCGGACCAATCCGTTCAGCACCAACGTGCAGAGCATGGGGCAATCGTAATAGACAAGAGACAGGAGCACTGGCTTTTGGCCGAAATATTTGCGAAGTTGTACGGGTTTCCCCGTCTCGTCTCGAAAAGTCAGGTCCAAGGGTAATTGCTCGTCCAGTTTTTGATCAATACCAACGTCGCGCAGAGGCGCAGGCCGCGCGTTCTGAGCTTTTGCCTGATCCGCAGCAAGCGGCAATAGGCAAAGACATAGGAACGAGGCGAAATGAAACCTCAGACCTCGAAAACCTGCACCGCGATGCAGAATTCGCTGCCCTTCCTGCTGAGCCGCGTGGCCCGTCATGGCTTTCGATTGGAATTCGTGCGCGTTTCTTGCCTCCGGTCCCGGGCGGGGAGGCCTCGCTGGGCAAGCACCTCGATGGCCCGCTTGATCGGGATTCTGACCACGCCGGCCTCTGGATCAACCCATCCGTAGCTATTCAGCACAGTGTCCTCGTCGCTGCGCGCTGTTTGCAGATCCCGCGCGGGTACGACTTGCAGCCGGGGCTGCGGCGGCACCCGCTCGGCTTCTGCCCATAGAGAAGCAGTCGGAGAAGGCTTCGGTTGGAAACCAGCCAGAGTAGCAAACATCCAGCTCATCGCAAGCAAGACGATCCCCACCACTATGACCAGTCCGACCGCGAACAGCGCAAGGCGTCCGACGTCGAGCTCGCTCGCTTGAGACCGCTGGCCTAGGCTTTCCTCGGTCTGCTTTGCTTCACTCATGATATGTCTCCAGCGGGCATGATATGCCTCCAGCGAGCATCAGGTGCCTTCCGCGACCCCCAACGCTTCTTTCAGGCGAGGGTCATACACCGGCAGCAGGGCTCTCTTGCCCAGTTGCCAAACAAACAGGGCTATCCAAATTCCTCCGATACCGATCGGTGCTCCCAGATCCATCCAATGGAGGCGGAATCCGGCGGGATGGAATGCCGGCGCGACCAGCCAGAACAACTCCACCAGACGCATCACGGTCAAGGTGGCCGCCACCGTCATCAGGATTCGCACCCTGCGCTTTGCCCCGCGAGATAGTAGCACCAGAAAGGGCAAACAAAAATGGAAAAGGAACAACAGCAGCGCCACCCACTGCCAACCGCCCGAACTCCGCTGCAGGTACCAAGGAATTTCCTCCGGCAGGTTGCCCGACCAGATAATCAAGTATTGGGAAAACGCGATATACGCCCACAGCATGACGAAAGCCAGCAGTAGGTTGCCCAGGTCGTGAAAATGGCTGGGAGCGACAACGTCCGACAAAGGCTTGCGCTTGACGAGCAGCGCGGTGACGACGATGACAAAGGCCAGCGCGCCCAGCGCCTGCCCGATCATAAACATGACGCCATAGACCGTTGAGAACCAATGCGGCTCCAGCGACATCACCCAGTCCACGAAGGCGAACGATACCGTGAGCCCGTAAAGCAGCAGTCCGGGCCCACTGAGACGCTGCAGCCGGCGCACCAAGGACGGCTCCGCTGCTCGATCAAGCTCGGCCGACCACTTGTTCATGAAGTAGGCAATCCCGATCCAAATCGTGAAGTAAATGGCTGCTCGAGTGGCGAAAAAGGGGAAATTCAGGTAAGGGCTCTTGTGTTGCAAGAGTTCATCGGCAGCCACTGCCTCGGGACGCGCCCAGACGTACACATTCTGCATGCCAAACAGCAGTGGCACAAACAGCAAGCCCATCAGCGGCAGCGTGCGTGTCGCGGACTCGAGCGTGCGGCAGATCACGAAACCCCACGCGCCGCCGACCATCTGGTGCAGCATCAAGATGGCCAAGCTCCCCAGAGCGATTCCAATCCAAAACAGGTAGCCCACCAGGTAGGAGCGGAAAAATTGATCGGGGTTGGGAAAAGCTCCAACGATACAGATCCCCAAGGCGGCGCCTCCCACCAGAAGCGCTCGCTTTCGAATGCGATCCAGGTCGGGTTGGAGCGTTTCGAGTTCGTTCATTCTGCAGTCCCTGTGAGTTCGGAACGTTTCTCCGCCGGAACCTCTGCCAGCGTGGCGTTCTGGCTCAATTGGAGCGCGCGCACGTAGGCGACAATCGCCCAGCGGTCTTGGTGGGAAATCCTGCTGGCGTAACTGGCCATGCCGCCAAAGCCATTGGTGATGACGTCAAAAAGATGTCCCACCGGCGCTTCACGCAGCCGAGGGATTTGAAACGAGGGGGGCGGGCGAAACCCTCGTCGCACGACCATGCCCTGGCCGTCGCCCAAGCGAGAGTGGCAAGGGGAGCAAAAAATGTCGAAACGCTCCCGGCCTCGCTCCAGGATTTCCCGGGTAACTGGAGAGGGAAAGGTAACGGCCAAATCCCCGTTCGTTTTCCCGGTATAGAAGTGTTCGTCTGTTTGCAAATGACCGCGCGCCACCGTACCGGGGATCAGCGGCCGCGCAGACTGGCCGTCCCCGAACAGGGTGCTGGCTTCCAGCGCCTCGAACCTGGGCTGGTCGTGCATATCCTGGCGGCACCCTCCCAGCAAAAGGGAGCAAAGGACAACCAGAACGATCCGGACGCCTCCTCCCGCTCCCCCGATGAGCTTCGAGCACCGATGGTGGGTCCTGTTATGGCGCAACTTCAGATACCTCGCGCGGGCCTAGACTTTCCAGGAAGCGCCTGGTAGCGGCCGGGTCAAACTTGGGATCTGTGGCTTCGATGCACAGGAAAAAACGGTCGCGCGTGGCCAACGCGAATCGCGGAACGTTGAAGACCGGGTGATAGGGCGTAGGAAGACCGTTGAGAGCCAACATTCCGAGCACCGCGGACACGGCAGCTACGAGAATGGTCATTTCAAACGTAATCGGGATGAAGGCGGGCCAGCTGTTAAAGGGACGCCCCCCCACGTTGAGGGGAAAGTCGATCACCGACGCGTAGTACTGCAGGAAGAATCCGCCGACACCTCCGGCAATCCCGCCGAGCAACACGATGAGCGGGAGCCGTGTATGATGAAACCCGAGTTCCTCAGCCAACCCCTCGACCGGCAGAGGCGTGTAGGCATCCATCCGCCGGTACCCGTCCTGGTGGGCGCGGCGCGCGGCAGCCACCACGGCATCGGAGGTCTCGAACTCAGCCATCAATCCGTAGAGGGCAGCTTTCTTCATACTGGGCAATCTCCGACCTGCTTCCCCCTGAGAGTCTTCATGACGCGTCCCGGGTCTCCGCCTTCGGCACGATCGTTCGCATCTCGAAAATCGAAATCATTGGCAGGAAGCGGACGAACAAGAACAGCAGAGCAAAAAACAGGCCGATCGAACCCGCAAACGTGGCCCAGTCCCAGCGGGTGCCGGCATACATGCCCCAAGAGGAAGGCAAGAAGTCCCGATGCAGGCTGGTGACAACGATGATGAATCGCTCCAGCCACATACCGATGCCGACCACAATGGCGATCAGGAACAGCGCGACCACGTTCGTGCGGATTCGCCGAGACCAGAGAAACTGCGGGGTCACGACGTTGCACAGCAGCAGCGCCCAGTAATGACTGGCGTATGGACCGCTCAGGCGATTCAAAATCATGTACCCTTCGTACGGATTCCCGCTATACCAGGCCATGAAGGCTTCTATCAAGTAGCCGTAGGCAACAATCAGGCCCGTGGCCAACATGACTTTGGCCATGTTCTCCAGGTGTCGCATTGTGATGAAATCTTGCAGTCCATAGATGGCGCGGACCGGTATGGCCAGGGTCAGGACCATGGCAAAGCCCGCATAGATAGCGCCCGCCACGAAATAGGGAGGGAAAATGGTGGCGTGCCAGCCGGGAATGATGCCTATCGCAAAGTCGAAACTGACAATGGTGTGCACCGAGATCACCAGAGGAGTGGCGAGCCCGGCCAGAAGCAGGTAGGCGGTTTCATAGCGGTGCCAGTGCTTTGCCGAGCCTCGCCATCCCATGGCCAGCACGCCGTAGATGACTCGAGCCAACCGCGAGCTGGCGCGATCGCGCAGTGTCGCTAAGTCCGGGATCAGACCAACAAACCAGAACAACGCCGAGACGGTGGCGTAGGTGGTGACAGCAAACACGTCCCAGACGAGCGGGCTGCGGAATTGAGGCCACATGCCCATGGTGTTGGGGTAGGGCGTAAGCCAGTAGAAGAGCCACGGCCGCCCCATGTGAAGGAGGGGGAAAATTCCTGCACAGGCAACCGCGAACAACGTCATAGCTTCGGCAAAACGGTTAATTGAGGTTCGCCATTGCTGGCGCAACAGTAACAGGATGGCTGAAATCAAAGTGCCCGCATGCCCGATCCCGATCCACCAGACGAAGTTGACGATGGCGAATCCCCAGCCAACCGGAACGTTGATCCCCCAGATGCCGGTGCCCACGGCCAGTAAATAGGCCACCGAATACAGCAGAACCATGACCAGAGCGAAGGCCACCCCGAAGCCAACCCACCAGCCTCGCGGAGTGCGTTGCGTGAGCACCAGGGCGCTGATCTTGTCGGTGACCGACGCATAGGTGTGTCCCGGCGCGATGGTCTGTGAAGCCCACTCGGCTTCTGTTGTCCGTGGTGGTTGTTCGGGCTCCGTCATTTTCCCTCGAGCTCGGGATTCGGATTTCTCAGTTTGGCCAGATAGGTTGTGCGCGGCCGGGTGTTTAAATCTTCCAGCAGACCATAATTTCTGGGGTCTGCCTTAAGCTGGGATACCCGGCTCTTGGGGTCATTAATATTGCCAAAAGTAATGGCCTGGGCGGGACAGGCCGCCTGGCAGGCGGTCACAATTCCCCCGTCCCGGATTTCGCGGTCCTCTTTTTTCGCCTCAATGCGGGCTACATTAATGCGCTGCACACAATAGGTGCACTTCTCCATCACGCCCCGGGTTCGCACCGTTACGTCCGGATTCCTTAGCAATTTCAGGACGGGTGTCTCGTAATCCGAATATGCAAAGAAATTAAAGCGCCGGACTTTGTAGGGGCAATTATTTGAGCAGTAACGGGTGCCGACACAACGATTGTAGACCATCTCGTTGAGCCCTTCCTCGCTGTGGACGGTGGCGGCCACAGGGCAAACGACCTCGCACGGCGCGTTTTCACAGTGCATGCACATCACCGGCTGGTGGTAGACCTCTGGATTTTCCAGCGAGCCGCTGTAGTAGCGGTCGATGCGCAACCAGTGCATCTCACGGCCGCGCGCAACTTCCACTTTGCCCACCACCGGGATGTTGTTCTCTGCCTGGCAGGCGACCTCACAGGCGTTGCATCCAATGCAGCGATTCAGGTCAATGGCCATACCCCAGGAGTAGCCCTCATATTTGTGCTCGGGGTACAAAGAAAGATGCGGCGTTGTCCCGTGCTCCACCTCATGCGCGAAGTGTGGGTTGTGTTGAAATTCCTCCAGCGTGCCAACACGGACCAGGTGTCGGCCCTCCATGTTGTGATGGAGCTGCGTCGAGGAAAGCGGATACCGGCCGGCAGTTTTGCGAACCACCAGGCCGGAATCGAACCACGGCTGATCCGAGCCGCGGAGGGCATAGGCGTTGAATCCGGTGCCCGTCCCGACCCGTCCGGCGCGGGTGCGCCCGTAGCCCAGATGCACGGTCACCGAATCGTCGGCGTGTCCTGGCTGAATCCACACCGGGGCCCGCACCACACGATCCCGATAGTGGAGCTCGACCAGCTCTTCGTTTGCGAGGCCGAACCGCTCGGCCGTGGTGGGGCTGAGCAGGGCCGCGTTGTCCCAGGTCAACTTGGTCAGCGGCTTTGGCGACTCCTGCAGCCACCCGTTGTTGGCAAACCGGCCATCCCAAATGGTCGGGTCGGGGCGAAATACAATTTCCAGTCCTCGCGATTCGGAGGTTTCACCGGCAGTCGTACGAGGAGTCGGTGCTTCCGTTCCCTTCCCTACCCTGAGGAAATCTGCCGTCAATGACACTTGCTTGGGCGGCAGCGCCGTGCTGGCGAGCAATCCGTCGTGAAGTGCCGTTCGCCAAAGCTCATCGAAATTTCCCGGAGGGTTCTGGCTTTTCCAATAATCGCGAACAATATCGTGGCTCGAGCGTTGAGGTTTTCCCGAAAGGGCCGAGAGCAACTGATGGATTGATTTTCCATCGTACAGAGGCGCAATCAGTGGCTGGAGGATTGTAACGGTACCGTCAAAGGCTCGCGCGTCGCTCCAAGACTCCAGATAATGCGCTTGGGGGACGTGCCAGTGGCAGAGCGTGGAAGTTTCGTCCTGATAGAGACCCAGGTGGATCCGACGCTTGACCTCCAACAGATGCTCGGCAAAGCGCAGATCGGCAGGCGCCGTGAACACGGGGTTACTGTCGGCGATGACCAGCAGGTCCACCTGGCCCGCTTCCATATCCCTGACCAGCTCGCGAACAGATGCGAGCTGATCCCCGGGATCGGCTTCCACAGGATCGGTATAGACGACGGTCTTGCCCACGTTGCCTAGAACGTGGTTCAGCGCGTGCGCCAGCGCGTGAACGCTCGGAGGTTGCTGGTTGCCCGCCAGCACAATGCTGGAGCCCCGATGCTTCTGAAGGTCGCGAGCCAGCGCCGTCACCCATTGGGTGTGGCCCTGCTGGTCGGCCTCAGCGCCAGATTCCTCAGTCTTTACTCCGAGTTCATTGGCCACAGCGTGGGCAAAGCGTTCGATCTCGCCGGCGCGCATGCGCAACCGGTGGTCGGCCATGGCGCCGGTGTTGGATAGCGTGCTCTCGACGGCGTACAGGCGGTTCATTTCCGCTGCCTCCGCCTGGACCTGCCGCCGTGCCGTGAACTGTCGCGTGTATCGCAAGTGGCCCGGACCCTCGCCCAGGAAATCCGCATCGAGAGACAGGATGAGGTCCGCTTGGTCAAAGCGGTAAACGGTGTTGACGTACTCGCCAAATGCGAGCTGGGCGCCAGCACGCGCCATATCGCTCCCGGCCGGCTCGTATTGAATCCACTTTGCAGCGGGAAATTCGGCGAGCAACGAGCGCATCTGGTGGGCCAGGGTAGGGGAGGTAA
This sequence comes from Terriglobia bacterium, assembly GCA_965218055.1. Classification (GTDB taxonomy): domain Bacteria; phylum Acidobacteriota; class Terriglobia; order JAJPHL01; family JAPKYU01; genus CBDBKE01. Next base: position 1,371,684 of record CBDCKA010000002.1, on the reverse strand, counting down.
CGGTCCCGGTTAAGATGCGCAGTCGCGCGCCTTTCTCCGGACGCTGGTTGTCCATCGTGGTACGCAAGGCGGCGGCAAAAGCGACCCAACTGCTGATCTGCCCCAGGCGGGTCACCACCTGAGAGCGGTCTGGGTCGTAGAGCGTGAGCACCGAAGCCTGCGCGAACAGATCCGTGGCGCCCAGACTGGCCGGATGTTGCGGATTTCCCTCGATTTTTGTGGGACGCCCCATGTGGCTTTCCACCAACAAACCGCTGGCAAATCCACCAAGTGGCATGGCCGTGGCGAAGAACAGCGGTTTGCCGGGCACGATCTGCTCTGGCGCCCGGACGTAAGGGACGATCTTCTCGTTGGGTTGGCGCGTGCACCCGGACAGCCCGGCCAGTGCCAGGGAAGCGCCCATCAATTTCAACATCTGCCGCCGGTCGACGGTCTCGCTCCACGCGGCGAATTGCTGTGGAAACTCGTTGTGCAAGAAATCTTGGAACTCTTCGGTGTCCGCCAGCTCTTCCAGGCTCCGCCAGTACTGCCGGCCCTGGCTGCCCTCTAATCGTGCGCGGAGCAGGGACAGGTTAAGGGAACCTTTTCTGGATAGGTCTTTTGTCATCGGTGGCAGACCGAACAATTTGTCAAGCTTTCGATGCTGTATTGCTGGACCAGCCTCCGGCCTAAACTCAACTGGTCCGCAGGCGGTTCCCAGTCCATGCGAAAGACGTACTCGCGTGGCCGGACAAACCGTTCCGGTGCCCGATGGCACTCCAGGCACCACTCCATGTGCAGTGTCTTTTCTCTCCACATCAACGGCATCTGATCCACGCGACCGTGGCAGGTAGCGCAGCCGACGCCTTTCTTGATGTGGATGCTGTGGTCGAAATAGACGAAATCTGGTAAGTCGTGGACCCGGCTCCACTCCAGCGGCTTGCCGGTCCGAAAGCTGGCCCGCACCGGTTCCAGCATAGGACTGTCGACCCAAATCTGGGAGTGGCAGCTCATGCAGACTTCGGTGGCCGGGATGCCGGCGAACGCCGATGTCTCCACCGAGGTGTGGCAATGGCGGCAGTCGATCCCCATACCGCCTACATGGTGTTTATGGCTGAATGGGACCGGCTGCTCCCGGGCAACTCCGGCCTGCGTCACATAGGAGGACCGGTTGAAGATGGTGACCCCCCAGATAAGCCCGCCGATAATGAATACGGCGCCAAAGATGCTTGCCTTGGAGAGCGTGTTCGTGCTGGGGTGGAATATCTGAGCCATGGCGGCGCCTTAGGCGCGACTTCTCAGCCCATAGAATTCCGGCTAGGTGCGCTAGTCCCAGGTTTCGAGGCCCACAAACCCCCACGAGGCCCACAAAGCCTCAAAGGGGTGCCGACACGGCCGATGCAGTGTATTCCCGCCGCCCAGGCAAGTCAAAGCCCACTCGCGGGCTGTCCAAAGGTATTTTGGGAGAGCCGAAAGTGGGGCTTTTCCGCCCGCCACCCCGAAGCGCCTGCGTGTCCGTAAGGGTGGCGGGCTTCATTCCTCCTCAGAACTTACTTCGTCAGAACTTGGTCCCGGAAAAGGCCGCCTGCCAGGGCTATAGCTGGCGGAGCTATACTGGAGCGATGTGGCGGCCCTGCTATAGCCTTCGCCTGCCCCGCCGGGAGGTGGTTCTGGGCGAACGCACCCTAGTGATGGGGATTCTCAATGTGACACCGGACTCGTTCTCCGATGGCGGGCACTATATGGAGCCGGAACAGGCGATCGCCCGCGCGAGGGAGATCGAGCAACAGGGTGCCGATCTGCTCGACGTGGGGGCGGAATCAACCCGGCCGGGTTCGGCGCGCATCTCCGAAGCCGAGGAATTAGACCGACTGCTTCCAGTACTGGAGGGTTTGCGCGGCCGGGTTTCCCTCCCGATTTCTGTGGATACCTACAAACCGTTGGTGGCCGAACGCGCACTGGCGGCCGGGGCAGTGCTGATCAATTTCCCCGCGTTGCGTCCCGTAGCCGAGATGGCCCGAGTCGCCTGCCGTGGCGGCGTGCCGCTGGTGGCCATGCACTTGCGCGGTACCCCGGACACCATGCACCTGCTGCCTCCTCTCGAGGACATTGTGGGAGAGGTGCTGGCCGGCCTCCGTGAGCTGCGCGATCAGGCCTGGGCCGCCGGGCTGCCGCGGGAAGCTCTGGTCCTCGACCCCGGCTTCGGCTTCGGCAAGAATGACGAGGAGAATTACACGCTGTTGGCCCGCTTTGCCGAATTGCACCAGCTGGGGTGCCCGTTGCTGGCCGGCACTTCCCGGAAGTCCTTTATTGGCGTAACCCTAGGACTTCCCGCCCACCAGCGGGTCTGGGGCACAGCTGCCACAGTGGCAGCGGCTATTGTCGCCGGAGCGCACATCGTGCGTGTGCATGATGTTAACGAAATCGTTCAGGTGGCCCGCGTCACCGACCGGATTGCCCGCGTCGCCGACCGGATTGATGGTGCTGCCTCGGGATCGCCAACACCTGGCTAAAGCCGGCCGCTACACCCACCTTTCCCTCCGATGCTAGAATGCCGGCAGGAGAAGCGCTTTGATCGGGGATCTGGGGATGGCGTTTATGACCATTCGCGCGTGGGTTGTCCAGAGCGACGGCGTTATGGGAGGGTTGGGGAGCTTTTGGAGAGAAATTTCCCTGACCTCCGTTCTGGACATCCTGATTGTCGCCTTCCTGATCTACCATCTGCTGCTGCTGGTGCGGGGCACGCGCGCCAGCCAGATGTTGCTCGGGATCGCCCTGATCGTCCTGCTCTACTACGCGGCACGCTGGTGGAAACTACAGACGCTTCATTGGCTGCTCACCACGCTGCTCCCCTATTTTGTGTTTGCCCTCATCGTGATCTTCCAGGCGGAGATTCGGCGCGGCCTGGCACGGCTGGGACGCAACCCCTTCCTGTCCCGCTTTTCAGGCTTGTCCCGCGATTTCTCCTATGACGACATTGTGCTGGCGGTCAGCCTGTTTTCCTCCCAGAAGACCGGTGCGCTCATCGTGCTGGAACGCGACGTCGGCCTGCGCACCTATGTCGACAGCGGTATTGGCCTGGATGCTCAGCTTTCCTACGACCTGCTGGTGACCATTTTCCGTCCTGAAACGCCGCTGCACGACGGCGGAGTCATTATCCAGAAGGACAAGGTGGCGGCCGCCGCCTGCTTCCTTCCGCTGAGCGTGAACCCCTTGCTGAGCACGCAGGTGGGCAGCCGGCACCGGGCGGCCATCGGCATCACCGAGGAAAGCGATGCCGTTGCAGTGGTGGTTTCGGAACAGACCGGGGAGGTTTCTCTGGCCGTGGGCGGGACCATCGAGCAGAACGTCAGCCTGGAACGGCTGCGGGTGCGCCTGGGCGAGATGCTGGGCACGCCCATTTCTCCCTCGGCGTTGCCCACGACCAACCTGGCCGAGCAGGCGCCGGCGGCTCGCGGCGGCGAAGGAGCGCCGGAAATCGCCGACGGCCAGCCGGGAGCGCCTCCGGAGCAGAATTCGCAGACGCGCAGCCAGGCAGTGAAGCCATGAACTTTTTGCGGAACTACGTGCTCGACAACCTCGCTCTGAAGCTGGGCTCGCTTGTTCTGGCCTTGCTGTTGTGGTCGGCGATCGCCAATGAGCCGATGGCGGAAGTGACCTTCCAGGCGCCGCTGGAATTACAGAACATGCCGGAAAATCTGATGTTGAGCGGCAAAGCGCCCACCTCGGTCCAGGTGCGAGTGCAGGGTCCGGCCAGCGCGGTGCGCAAGCTTTCTCCCGCCGACTTGGCCGTCTCGCTGAATTTGGCCGATTTCGAACATCCCGGCGAGCGCGGATACGAGCTGACCGTTTCCGACGTGCGGATCCCGTTCGGGGTGCGTGTGGTGCAAGTCATCCCCAAGCAAGTAGGCCTGCAGTTAGAAGCACGCGCGGAGCGCGAGATCCCCGTGGTGCCGCGCATCACCGATCCGGTCACACCCGGCTACCGGTTGACCGGCTATCAGGTGTCCCCTCCAGTCGTGCGCGTGGTAGGCCCGCGGAGCCACGTGACGCAGTTGGAATCCGCCATGACCGACCCTGTGGATGTCACAGGCGTGATCTCCCAGACCCGATTCTGGACCAACGCATTTGTGCCCCACCCGCTGGTGCGCATCCAGGGCAGTCACGTGGTGCTGGTAACCGTTCAACTGGAGCGGCAAGAATGAAACCCACGCGACTGTTCGGAACAGATGGGATTCGCGCGATTGCCGGTGAATACCCGCTGGACGAAGGCACGGTTTTCCTCATCGGGCGAGCGCTGGGTGAGTTTCTGCGGCGGGCGGAAGCCAAGCCTCGCGTTGTGTTCGGCGAGGACACGCGCGAATCCAGTCCCTGGATCGCCGAGACCCTGGCCGCAGGTCTGGCCCGGGAAGGCGTGGAGTCGCTTTCAGCCGGTGTGCTCCCAACCCCGGGTGTGGCTTACCTGTCGCGCAGCCAGGGGTTTTCGGCCGGGGCGATGATTTCCGCCTCCCACAATCCCTATTCCGACAACGGCATCAAACTCTTTTCCCGTTCCGGCTACAAACTTCCTGACCAGAGCGAGCTGGCAGTCGAGCAGACGATCTTTCGGCTGGCCAGGGAGCAGGCCACCAGGGCGCCATCAGAGCAAGTTTCCCCCGGCGGCCGGTTGCAGCAGGATGCCTCGCTGCTGAGTCGCTACCAGGAGTTCCTCTGCTCGCTGGTGTCTAGCGGGGTAACGTTCGCCGGCCTGCAGGTGGTGCTGGATTGCGCCAATGGCGCCGCCTCGGCGGTGGCACCGGAGTTGTTTCGCCATCTGGGCGCGGAGATCACGGCCACCCACGTTTCTCCCAATGGACGCAATATCAACCTGGACTGCGGCGCGCTTCATCCCGAATCTCTACAGGCGCGGGTCCCCGCCGAGCGGGCCAACCTGGGCGTGGCCTTCGACGGGGACGCCGACCGGGCCCTGTTCGTTACCGCGGACGGCGATCTGGTGGACGGCGACGGCGTCCTGTTCCTGGTGGCCAAGCATATGTTGGCCCAGGGCCGGCTCAAGAGCCGCTTAGTTGTGGGGACCATCATGTCCAACCTGGGACTGGAAGCGACCTTGGGTGCCTCCGGCATCCACCTGCGGCGAACCCCGGTGGGCGACAAATACGTCCTGGAGGAAATGCAGCGTTGCGGCGCCAACCTGGGCGGCGAGCAGTCGGGGCACGTCATCTTCGGCGGCGACCACACCACAGGGGACGGCCTGTTGACAGCCTTGCGCGTCCTGGAGATTGTTACGGCCACAGGTCGGCCGCTGGGAGCGCTGGTCTCGGAACTGAAACCCTTCCCCCAGGTCATCCAAAACGTCCCGGTGCGTGAAAAGGTGCCGCTGGAAGAGTTGCCGGAAGTGTGGGCGGCGATTCGCTCGGCTCAGGAACAGATCGGGCTGACGGGACGGGTGATTGTGCGCTACAGCGGCACAGAATCGCTAGCCCGCATCATGATCGAGGGCGAGACCGAAGCGGAGGTGTCGAGCTCGGCCGAACTGATTGCTGCCGCTTTCTACCGCACGATCGGCACCTGACCCGGCGGCACATGACTCGGCGAGTCCACCACAGGAACGCACAACGTCGGTTCCGGAGGATACCATTCTGGTCTCCGGTCGTACCGTTCCCGTTACGTCAGGATTCGCGTACAATTAGGACTGGGGGTGTTGCATGCGATTCCACGTCCTGATGGCGGGTCTGCTGACCCTGAGCCTTCTGGTTCCAACCGCCTCTGCCGACCGGAAGAAACAGGTGGAACGACTGGAGAACGCCACCGAAGTCTTCTCTGAGGTGATGGGGATTCCCGAGAAGGCCATCCCGAGGAAGCTGCTGATCCGGGCGCACTGCATTGCCATCATTCCTTCCATGAAGAAGGGCGGCTTCGGCTTCGGGGGGCATTTCGGGAGCGGGCTGGTGACCTGCAGGAAGGCGTCCCGGCTTTGGGGGCCGCCTTCCATCCTGAGCGTGCGGGGCGGCAGCTTCGGCTTGCAAATCGGCGGGCAGGTCATTGACGTGATCATGCTGGTCATGAACAAGGAAGGGATGAAGTTCTTGACCAGCGACAAGTTTACTTTGGGCGGAGACGCTTCGGTGGCCGCCGGGCCGCTGGGGCGCGCCACCTCAGCGGAGACCAACGCGGCTCTGCGCGCCGAAATCCTTACCTACTCGCGGGCACGCGGGCTTTTTGCTGGTGTGACGCTGAAAGGCGCCGTTGTCAAGCCCGACGAGAAAGGCAATCGCGACCTCTACCGCCGCGAAATCCCGGCCCGTAATATCCTGGAGGGCAGAGCTCCCACACCCGCCGAAGCGCGACCGCTTCTTGCGATGCTGGCCAAATATCGCTGATGGTTTCGGGGGAAAAGGCGCAAACCGGATTTAGCCGGTCTTACAACCCGGTCTTACAACGTTGCTAGGCCTTGCGGACTTTGCCGGAACGCAGGCAGCCCGTGCAGACGCGCATCCGTCGCCGCCCGCCGTTGACCACCACGCGCACCGTCTGCAGGTTTACATTCCAGCGACGCTTGGTCAGGTTATGGGCATGACTGATCCGGTGCCCAAATTGCGGGCCTTTCCCGCAAACCTCGCAAACCCTTGCCATATCAACTCCTGCCGGGGAAATGGAATGCTCTGATTCAGAGCCTATCCTATCAGAAAAACTGCAGTTCCTAACGCTCTACTGCCTTGTTTCCTCTCCTTTCTGCCGCGGTGGTATAATCCGCCCGGTTTAGAACAACCCCGGGAGACGACAATCGCAGTGATCTGATACAATAGCTTGTGACCTGAGACAATAGCGAATGTTGGTTTCTCCGAGCTCGCAGATCCTAACGTCCCCGGGGACTATGGTCTGGAGCCGATAGGGTGTAGCGGGAAACGGCTGCGCCTCCCGTGTTTGGAAAGGAGAGCCCACGGTCTCGAAGCTTTGAGCCCGTACCTGCCAAACATGGGTACGGGCTTTGTTGTTTTATGCTTCAGGACAGCTACGGCCGGCAGATTCAAGACCTGCGCATCTCCATCACGGACCGGTGCAACTTCCGGTGCTTCTATTGCAAGAGCGCCGACCCGATGGTCTACTCCGGCGCCGAGACGGTCTCGCTGGACGATTTCGACCGCCTGGCCCGAATTTTTGTGCGGCTGGGGATTACCAAAGTCCGGGTGACAGGCGGGGAGCCCTTGCTGCGTCATGGCGTGGAGCGATTCATCGCCCAGCTCTCCTCGATCCCGGGGCTGGAGGACCGGGCCCTGACCAGTAACGGCTGGCTGCTGGCGGAGAAGATGGAAGCGCTGGCCGAGGCCGGACTGACGCGGATCAACATCAGCATGGATTCGGTGCATCCAGACAAGTTTGCCAAAATCACTGGCACCGATGGCTACGATCGTGTGCTGAAGGGCATCGCGGCGGCTCAGGCCGCGGGCCTGGAACCGGTGAAGGTCAACGTGGTCCTGGTCCGTGGGTTGAATGACGATGAGGTAGTGGATTTCGCGGCGTTTGCCCGCCGGTGGAGCCTCGTCGTCCGTTTCATTGAGTTCATGCCGCTGGATGCCGACCGAAACTGGAAGCCGGAACTGGTGGTGACGGCCAGGGAAGTCATTGAAAAGATTCGTGCGGTCTACCCGCTGGTGCCGATCTGCCGCGACACTCCTAGCTCGACGGCTCTGCGGTACCGTTTCGCCGACGGCCCCGGCGAAATCGGGCTGGTGGCCCCGGTTTCCATGCCGTTCTGCGGCATGTGCAGCCGCATTCGGCTGACCGCCGACGGAAAGATCCGGACCTGCCTGTTCTCCCTCCAGGACTACGACGTGAAGCCCCTCTTGCGTGGCGGCGCTTCCGACGAGGAGATTGCCGACTTCATCTGCCGCCTGACCCGGCTCAAGGAAGAGCGGCATCACATCAACGATCCGGATTTCGTGAAACCGGACCGGACCATGGTGTTTATCGGAGGTTGAGCTCGAGACCAACCCGAAACCGATGTGGTTGTAGAAGACAGGGTTATATAATAGGGAATGCCGAGCCGATGATCCGAGACTCGTTGAGGCCGGCACCTACCTCTGCGATGCGTGTCCTGTTTCGGCCGGCTCTGTGAGCCAGCATACAGTATGGCGGACCAGTCCTTTAACCTCTAGGAAGCCGAAAGCCTGCTGCCGGCGCTGAAGGAGCTGCTGCGCACAGCGATCCGTCACAAGGAGAAGGTGGAAGCTGTCGATGCCGAATTCAACAGCCTGAACGAGAGGATCCATCTGGAGGGGGGCATCGTGGTGGATTACCCTCGGTTGGCGGGCCTCAGGATGGAGAAAGACAACTCTGCCGAGCAGCTTCACGAAGCGCTACGGCAAATTGAAGCCCGCGGGTGCTTGGTCAAAGATTTGGAAATCGGCCTGATTGATTTTCCCTGCGTGGTCAACAATCGGGAAATCTACCTGTGCTGGAAACTCGGCGAGCCGCACATCGGCTTCTGGCACGATACCGAGGAAGGTTTCGCGGGCCGCAAGCCGATCGACAGGGAATGGATCGAGGAACAGGGACCAGAGGGTAAAGCTCGACCGAACTGAGCCGGCGAGTCGCTGTGAGCTGGTGCCGGCCTTAGGCGCCGCACAATTAGCCGCCACACAAACAGGAGGCAAAGCAAACGACCATGCGTACCCAATGGGTTCAGAAACGAATAGGCCAGGAATGCGTCACGCAAATGCATTACGCGCGTCAGGGCCGGATCACCGAGGAGATGGCCTATGTGGCCCGCCGGGAACAGCTCGCTGCCGAGCTGGTGCGGGACGAAGTGGGGCGCGGTCGTATGATCATCCCGGCCAACATCCACCACACCAATCTGGAGCCGATGGGGATTGGGGTAGCCAGCTGCTGCAAGATTAACGCCAACATCGGCAATTCCGCGGTCACTTCCGAGATTGAGACGGAACTGGAAAAGCTGCGGGTGGCGGCGAAATATGGCGCCGATACGGTTATGGACCTCTCCACCGGGGGTGACATTCCGCGCATCCGCGAAGCGATCGTTCGTAACTCGCCGCTTCCGATTGGGACCGTGCCGATTTACGAGGCCGTCACACGCGTGCAGCGGATCGACGATCTGAACGCCGGGTTGCTGCTGGAAGTGATCGAGGAACAGGCCGAGCAAGGTGTGGACTATATGACCATCCACGCCGGCGTCTTACAGGAGTACATCCCGCTGACGCGCAATCGCATCACCGGGATCGTCAGCCGCGGAGGCGCCATCCTGGCGCAATGGATGGCTGCCCATAACCGGCAGAATCCCCTGTACGAGAGCTTCGAGGAGATCTGCAAGATTTTTCGTAAGCACGACGTGAGTTTCTCCCTCGGCGACGGCCTGCGGCCCGGCTGCCTGGCCGACGCCAGCGACCAGGCCCAATTTGCCGAACTGAAGACCCTAGGCGAACTGACTCGCAAGGCCTGGGAGTACGACGTCCAGGTGATGATCGAGGGACCGGGGCACATCCCGTTGGATCAGATTGAGCTCCAGGTGCAGAAGGAGGTCGAGCTGTGTTCCGAAGCTCCCTTCTACACGCTGGGGCCGCTGGTGACAGACATCGCCCCCGGCTACGATCACATCACCTCGGCCATCGGCGCGGCGATGATTGGTTGGCATGGAGCCTCCATGCTCTGCTACGTCACCCCGAAGGAGCATCTGGGTCTGCCCAATGCCGATGATGTGCGGCAGGGACTCATCGCTTACAAGATTGCCGCGCACGCCGCCGATGTGGCGCGGCACAGGCGCGGCGCCCGTGACCGCGATGACGCGCTCAGTTACGCGCGCTTCCTGTTTGACTGGAACCGGCAGTTCCAACTCTCCCTGGATCCGGAGACCGCGCGCGCCATGCATGATGAGACGCTGCTGGACGACTATTACAAGGACGCTCACTTTTGTTCCATGTGTGGTCCCAAGTTCTGCTCGATGAACATCACCCAAACCATGGACAAATACCTGGGTCTGGACCAGAGCGAGCGGCAGCAGCAGTACGAGGAGTTGCTGGCCAGGGTAGGAAGAACATAACGCCAGCAAGTACGTAGCGCAAGGAGGTTGCGCGCCCACCGCTTGTCCCCGCCCTTGCTAGAAGCCCTGTTGAACCTGATGCAGGTTCAGCCTCGGGACCGCATCCTGGAACTGGAGTGTGGCCAGGGAGAGATGAGTGTCGCCCTGGCTTTGCGTGTGCCCGAGGGTATGGTGCTGGCCATGGATTCCTCCCCCGATCGGGTGCAGCAGGCCCGCGTCCGGGCCCGTGATTTGGATAATGTAATGTTCTTGTCGTACGAGGCCGCAGCAATTCCCTGGAAAGAGGATTTTTTTTCCAAAGCGCTCAGCCACGGTTTCCCCCCGGACCTACAGGATGTGCTGCGGGTGCTGACACCAGGGGGGGGGGTCTATCTGGCCTCCGGGCCGCGGTCGCGCTCAGACGATGTCTCCCATGAGCCGGCTCCCAGGGAGGAATGGGAGCAGGAATGGGCGGGGCGCTTGGAGGCGGCAGGTTTGGGCGCAATCCAGGCGCACCACCTGCCGGAAGATTGCACCGTGTTGATGGGGGAAAAGCCAGCCTGATCCGGACTCGTCAGTCTCTGGCGGCAGGAACTGCGGTGCCACGGCGTTCGGCCTTGCGGCGAAGCAGGTCCAGGTCGGCCACGCGGAACAGTGCCTCAAAGTCCATTCCCTTTTGGAATGTTCCGGTTCCGGCGCTGAAGCTCAGCGGAATGTGCCCTTCGGCGGCCTGGTCATTGTATGCGCGCAGTTGTTCTTCCACGCGGCGGATCACCACTTCCGCGCCTTCGGGCGTCGTTTCAGACAGCAGCAATACAAACTCGTCGCCTCCGTACCGGGCCGCCACGTCGGAGCCGCGTATGGAACCCTGCAGGACGTGGGCAAAGCTGGCCAGCGCCAGATCGCCGGCGATATGCCCGAACTTGTTGTTCAGCTCGTGGAAGCGGTCCAGATCCATGACTACCAGCGCTAGCGGTTCCCCTGTGCGCTCCGCCCGATTCATGTAGTGGTTGGCGGATTCCAGCAGCGCCGCCCGGTTGTAGACGCCGGTGAGCCGGTCGCGAAGGGCCTGTTCGGTGCGCAGGTGACGCTGCTGCATCTCGGCGATTGCCTGGAGCTGGGCAATCTGGGCGCGTTTGGTCAGATCCTGGGCCAGCCAAGCCACCAGCAACAACAGAGTCAGCGCGGCGAACAATATCCCTGCTGGGATTCGGATGGACTCCAGTTGCAGTTCCCCGCGGTCCCATACTACGGTCACCAGCATGCCCAACAGGGCCGCACCTAACGAGATCGCCAGTCCCAGTTCCCAAGGGCCGCGACGCTCCATTCGTCGCAGCCGTTGTCGCATTTCCTCGGAGAGATCTTCTTGACCGGGCTGGAATTGCGGTGCAGGCACAATCACGCCATGCTACCAAGCATGAGTTGTGTCTGCCAAGAAGAAATGGTGCGCACCGCCGTCCAGCACCGCTGTCTTGCGGGTTGTGGCCCTCACACTCTCAGGACGCGTTCGATCTCATGGACGCCGCCGACGTGCCGGATGGCGGCTAGGATCCGGTCCAGGTGCTTGGTGTCGACGATCTCAATGGTGACGTGAATGGAGGCCTGGCCTTCGATCGGGTGGCCCTTCGCCTCAATATCTCGGATGTTGGTATTATCCTCGGCGATCACCGAGGTCAGGTCCCGCACCATGCCGGGGCGGTCTTCGGTGTAGATCATCAGCTTGACCGCGTAGGTAGCCTCCGCGAGCGGAGCGGCGCCAGCCCATTCCACTTCGATCTGGCGCTCCTGTTCGTAGAGGAGGTTGGCCACATTGGGACAGGCCTTCGAATGCACGGCAATGCCTTTGCCGCGGGTGACGTACCCCACGATCGCCTCGCCCCGGATGGGGTTGCAGCACTTGGCGCGATACACGAGCAAGTCTCCGGCCCCGCGCACCACAATGGGGTCCTGCTCGGGGTGGGCCGCTGCCGGTGCTTTCCTAACCGTCGGCCCACTGCCCGGCTCTTCCGAGGCCTGCGCTTGCATGGGCCCCGGGGCCAGCCTGGCCAGCACCTGCCGCGCTGAGTATTTGCCAAAGCCGATCGCAGCCACCAGGTCGTCCGCCTTGTTGTAGCCATACTCCTGTGCGACCTTTTGGTAGGTTTCCTCCCTGATCTTCTTCAGGCTGACCTCGTACTTGCGGGATTCCTTCTCCAGCAGGCGACTGCCGATTTCGATGGCCCGCGCGCGCTGTGTGATGTTCAGCCAGTGGCGGATTTTGCTGCGGGCCCTGGAGGTTTTTACAAAGGTCAGCCAGTCTCGGCTCGGAGTGTGCCCCTGCTGGGTCAGGATTTCGACGATGTCGCCGTTGCGCAGTTCGTAGCGCAGTGGGACGATGCGGCCGTTCACCTTGGCTCCGATGCAGGCGTGGCCCACCTCGGTGTGGATCGCGTAGGCAAAATCCAGCGGGGTCGCCTCGCGGGCGAGCGCGATCACCTTGCCGCGGGGTGTAAAGGTGTAAACTTCTTCCGGGTACAGGTCAATTTTCAGCGTCGAGAGAAATTCTCTGGGATCCTCCACCTCGCGAGCCCACTCCACCAATTGACGCAGCCAGGCGACGCGCTGGTCTTCCCCCTCACCGCCGTGAGCCATCTGAGCGTCCCTGCCGGGGGAGACCTTGCTCTCCTTATACTTCCAGTGGGCGGCGATTCCCAGCTCAGCGACCCGGTGCATCTGGTGGGTGCGGATCTGCGCCTCGAAGGTCTGGCCGGTTTCGGTGATCACCGAGGTGTGCAGCGACTGGTACAGGTTCGGCCGGGGCATGGCAATGAAGTCCTTGATCCGCCCCGGCACCGGCCGCCACAGATTGTGGATGACGCCCAGCGCCCCGTAGCAGTCCTTGACCGACTCTGTGAGGAGGCGCACGGCCAGCACGTCATACACCTGATCCAGCGTGATGTGCTGCCGGTGAAGCTTCTGATAGATGCTGTAAATCCGCTTGATGCGCCCTTCCACGACCGCCGAAATATCGTGCTCCTTCATCGTGTGTTCCAGCGTGGCGGTCACCTGTTGGAGAAAGGCTTCGTTGACGCGCCGCTTGGACTCCAGCGCTTCCCGGATTTCCTGGCACGAGGCTGGTTCCAGATAACCGAAGGCCAGGTCCTCCAGTTCGCCGCGCATCTTGCTCATTCCCAGCCGGTGCGCCAGCGGCGAATAGATCTCCATGGTTTCGTGGGCGATGGACTGCTGGCGGTCCATGGGGAGGTACTGCAAGGTTTGCATGTTGTGCAGGCGGTCGGCCAGCTTGACCAGGATCACCCGAATGTCGTCCACCATAGCCAGCAGCATCTTGCGCATGTTTTCAGCCTGCTGCACCTCGGCGGTGAAAAACCCCAGCCGGCTGATCTTCGTCAGTCCTTCCACCAGGTGGGTGAGTTCGGGGCCGAACTGCGTGCTCAACTCCCCGGGGGTCACGTCGGTGTCCTCCAGGATGTCGTGCAGCAGCCCGGTGGAGACACAGACCACGTCCAGTTTCATCTCCGCCAGCAGGTAGGCGACTTCCAGCGGATGGGACACGTAGGGTTCCCCCGACATCCGCAGCTGGCCTGTGTGGTGCCGAGCCGAAAAGTCGTAAGCGTGCCGCAGCAGGTCCAGGTCGTCATGCGGCCGGTTTTGCTGGACCAGCTTCCGCAGCTGCTGGAAGCGCGCCGGCGTCGAAACGTTGTCCGGGAGCATTCGCGAAGATTTGCTCGGGCTCTCCATAGGCGGCGCGGGCCGGGAATTGCCACAGGGAAGAAAAAAAATAGCCTTGCTTGCGGGAGACCCGCTGCAAGGCTAATTATAGAGGAAACAGCGTGGTTATTGGAGTCCCGCTGCCTCAGCTGCCTTCTCGGACTTCTGTTTCTTGACTGCCAGCGTCTTCTGAATCCACTCGTCAGCCTTCTTCAGATCCTCCTCGCGGGCTTCCGGAGTAGCTTCGCAGTCCGCCTTTTCGCGGTACATGAGGTTGACGTAGGCCATCGCGTCGTCGTAGTCGGGGCGCAGTTCCATGGCCTTGTTCAACATTGTGAAGCCTTCCTCGATGAGCGGCATGTTGCTTGCGCAGAGTTCCTCGCGAACCTCCCGGTCCTTGATAGGCTCGTCCTGGCCCAATCCCAAACCCGCCTTTACTTCCATGCGATGCGGGTAGGTCTGGGTCCAGTTGATGACGGCTACCGAGTAGTAGGCTTGGGGGTTGGAAGGATCAATCTGGATTTGCTTCTGGTACCACTCTTTGGCTTCCTCCAGCTTCTTCATGTTGAAATAGATGTTGGCGATTCCGGCCGCGCTGTTGCTATTTTTGGGGTCTGCATCCAGCACTTTCTGGAATTCAACGATCGCCTGCTCACCGTTCCGTATGTTTTCTTCCGATTCCACCCCAGGCATAAACTGGCTGGCGTAGGCGGTCGCCAGGTACATCCGCGCATTTAGCAGGCTCGGGTCCAGCTCGGTCGCCCGTTTGAAATGCTCGATGGCTTCCTGGTAGCGGGCAGTCCTGTAGGACTGGACGCCTTTGTTGAGCTGGTCGCGAGCCCGGAGCTGGCTACAGCCGGAGACCATCACGGCAGCCAACAGCACCGCTGCCAGCGCCCAGAGTTTAGTAGAATCGCGCATCTTTCCTCCCTGCCCCTTCTTGTACGTCTGATGCACCCACCCGGGCGGACGTAGTTCAGTCCCCCTTCCGCCCGCCACTCGCTATTCGCCTGCCTCGATCCTTGCCGTGATCAGGCCAACCTTGTCAATGCCGGCGCCTTTAGCAATGTCAATGACGCGAATCACATCGAGAAACTCCAGGGTGGGATCGCCTTTGACGAACGCCACGCGCTCGGCCCGGGTTTTGAAGATCTCCTCCAGCCGCGGACCCAGCGTCCTCTCGGTGACCGGCTCCTGATTGATTCTCAACTGCTTGTTGGCTTCAACCTGGATCACAATGGTACGCGACACCTGGTCGGGCGGCGGCGCTGTGGGATTCGGGTTGGGTTGGGGCACCAGCGCGTCCAGCCCCTTGGGTGTCAGCGGCGTGATCACCATGAAGATGATAATCAGCACCAGCAGAACGTCAATCAACGGTGTGATGTTGATGTCGGCCGACGGTCCTTTTTTTCCGCCTACCGCAATTGCCATAACGATTCTTCCTCCCCCAGCCCTGGGAATATGGGGCTGGCACCCCTTGCTACCAGAGCAAGGGGTGAATGCTTGAGCGTCGGCAACTAGCCGCCGCTAGGCATCGCTGCTTCAATCTTTTCCGTGAGCAACCCCAATTTGTCGACACCGGCTGCCCGGACATTGTCCACCACGCCCACGACGTCCCCGTACTTGGCGCGGGCGTCGCTCTTGATGTAGACCGTTTTGTCCAAACGGTTCGAGACCATGTCCTTCACCTCACGGGTCAGGGCTTCAGCCCGAATCTTGCTTGCGCCGGTGGGGTGTTGCAAAAAGATGCTGCCGTCCCGGGTGATGGCCACGAGGATCGCATCCTCCCGGTCAGCATCCTTCATTGGCTCGGGATTGTAGGTCCTAGCTAGCTCCACGCTCATGCCTCTCTGCAGCATCGGCGTAATCACCATGAAAATAATCAGAAGCACCAACATTACGTCCGCCATCGGCGTGACGTTGATGTCCGAATTCATCTGATTCGTGCGTTTGATCAGTGCCATGACACTGTCTCCTTGGTCCCGTGTCGGGTTCTGTCGCGCTTTCGAGCGCGCCGCCGATGGACGGTCACTACTTCCGGGCCGCGCGGGTTTGCGAACGCTTCAGGAAGTAATCAACCAATTCACTGGAGCTGTTGTCCATTTCGACATCGAAACCATCTACTCTAGAGGTGAAGTAGTTGTACATCCACACGGCCGGGATGGCCACGAACAAGCCGATCGCGGTGGCCACCAGGGCTTCCGCAATTCCGCCCGACACCGCCGCCAAGCCAGTGGATTTTTCAGCGGCAATTCCTTTAAACGCGTTAATGATGCCCACCACGGTGCCGAGGAGCCCCACGAAGGGGGCGGTCGCACCAATGGTGGCCAGGCCGCTCAGGCCGCGCTTCAATTCGGCGTGCACAATGGCTCCGGCGCGGTCCAAAGCCCGCTTGGAAGCTTCGATCTCTTCGCCGGGAATTTCCGCACTTAGCTGGTGCGCCTGAAATTCCTGCAGACCGGCAGTGACCACCTTGGCGAGGTGACTCTTTTTGTGACGCTCGGCGATGTGGATGGCTTCGTCAATCTTGCCTTCGCGCAAGGCCCCGGCTACGGCCGGTGCGAACTGGCGGGACTGTTTCCGGGCGGCGGAAAAAGCGATCCATCGGTCAATCATCACGCCAATGGACCAGGCGGACATTACAAACAGCCCGATCACGATCGACCGGGCACCCCAGCCCATCTGTTTCCACATCGAGATGAGGTCCCATCCGACGGGAGCTTCCTGAAACAGCCACAGGGCCAACGAACTTAAATGAACGGTTAGCATTGTTTCTCTATCTCCCTTTCAGGTGTTTAAGCGCAATGTTCGAAATACGCAGCAAAAAAAGAGCCGGAGGCGGCTACATCGCCAGCCGCCTGCGCCGGCTGCCAAACCGGCGACTAGTTCAAAGTGAAGTACACCTCAATAGTAGTGGCAACTTCCACCGCCACGCCATTCAAATTGGTCGGCTGGTAGCGCCACCGCCGCACGGCACTGAGTGCAGACTGAACTAACAGCGGGTGGCCCGAAACCACACGCAACTGCTGGATGGTGCCGTCTTTGGCGATGACCGCCTCCAGTCGCACCATCCCCGAGATGCGCGCCTGCCTAGCCAGAGGCGGATAGGCTGGCCGGGGCTGACTGACCAGCCGCGCTTTCTGCACATTTCCGCCCACGCGAATCCGCTTCGGGGTCACCGGCTTGGGTGGAGGGGGAGGCGGGGCCACCAGGGGGGTGGAGCTAATGATGCCGCCAATCACCCCGCCCGCCGAGCCGCCGGGCACACCCCCAGGGACACCGCCAACGATGCCAGCCACGTCGGCCGCGGGGGGCAACTCCTCCTCCTTGATGATGGCAATTTCCTCGGGAATCTCCTTGGGAGCCAGCAGGCGTCCGGCATCAAATTCCCTCGGAATCATCTTCTTGATTATCTCTGCGATGTCGGCAGCAGGCGGTGGCGGCGGCGGGGGCGCCACCAGAAACGTCATCAGATCCTGCGTGGGCAGAGCTTCCGTGTAAATCAGCGGGATCAGGATCAGGATCCCGACGAGAAAGCACTGTAAGATCGCGGAGACAAGCACGGTGTAAGGCTTTCTGGTCTGGCCCATCTGCGCCATTTCCAACAGACTTTGCTCAAACATGTCTTGCACCCCTCCGGTTTCGCGCCACGACGAAACCTATGCTCGAACGCCCGCGCTCACTCCGGGTTTTGCGCGGGTCCGAGCTTTCTCTAAGGTAACCACTCTCCCGCGGCCGCCGCGGCTCTCCTGCCACTGCTGCCAGACTACCACGATCGGCGCGGCAATGCCGATGGAAGAGTAGGTTCCTACTAAAATACCTACGACCAGCACGAACGCGAAGCCATGCAGCACCGCTCCGCCGAACAAGAACAAGGAAAGTACGGTAATAAAAGTCAAGCCGGAGGTCAAGACGGTCCGGCTTAAAGTCTGGTTGATACTCCGGTTGACCACTTGGGCCAGCCCCTCACGCCGCATCAGCTTCAGGTTCTCCCGGATCCGGTCAAAGACCACGATGGAATCGTTCACCGAGAACCCCACCAGGGTCAACAACGCCGCCACCACCGTCAGGCTAACCTCTATATGAAACAGGGAGGTAAAGCCGATCGTGATAATTACATCGTGCAATGTTGCGATAACTGCTGCCACTCCATATACAAATTCGAAGCGAAAAGCAATATAAATCAGCATCCCTGTCAGCGCGTACAGGGTAGCGTACAAGGCCTGGCGGCGAAGGGCGGTGCCCACCTTGGGGCCAACAAACTCGGCGTTGCGGACCGCGTAGGGGGCAAAGAAGAACTCGCCGTCCAGGGTCTGCTCCATCTGGGGCGTCAGGCCGGGAAGGCCTCGCAAGTCGGCCACGCTGCCGAGCAATCCGGACTTCTCCACCCGGCGGGCAACGATGCCATCCGCCAATTTGGCCGCCTCCTGGTCCCCCAGTCCCAGCGTCACCAAACGGCTGAACAGTGTATCGCGTCCGAGGTTGTTCAGGTCGGCCTTCTGTCGCTGGTCGCCCGCAAAGGTCTCGCGCAAGGTCTCCAGTATGGTTGCGCGCATCGCTTCCAGAGTCATGCCCGTACCCGAACCTAGCACCGCGCCGGTTTGCTCTTTCTGCTCCAAGCCAATAATGACCTCGTTCTCCCGCACCGGGCCATAGCGTTGGATGGTGCTTTCCCCAAGCCCTTTTGTTTTCAAGGCATTGCGGAGCTGGTCCAGGGATGGGAGCTGTTGGAACTTCACGTACACCAAGGTGCCCCCGCGGAAGTC
The DNA here is from genome assembly GCA_965218055.1 of Terriglobia bacterium. Lineage (GTDB taxonomy): Bacteria > Acidobacteriota > Terriglobia > JAJPHL01 > JAPKYU01 > CBDBKE01. The sequence continues at coordinate 1,353,195 of CBDCKA010000002.1, read as the reverse complement.
GATGCCGTAGCGCGGGCCTCCCCTTGCTAGCAAGGAGCTAAGGCCCACCAGGCATAGCAGCAGCGACACCCCTACGAATGCCCACTTCCGGCCAAGGAAGTTGTAGTTGGCGTTCCGAAAAAGTTCCATCTAAACCTGGGCTCCTTGAGCCAGATCCCCCGGGTCACCCACAAAAACGTACCCTTTCTCTTAGGTAGACACCGACGATGCTGATTATGTTCCCAACCCCCGGCTTTGTCCAGCCGTAGGTGTTCCCGTCAACTGCCTTAGATACTAATAGTTGGCTGCTCTTGCGCCCGGTGCACTCCCCACATGAAGATAGTCCGGGAAACAAAAACAGCCGTGAATACGTTGGCCACCAGGCCTATGACCAGGGTCACGGCAAACCCACGGACCGGCCCACTCCCGAGCAGACCAAGAAATACGCAGGCCACCACTGTGGTGGTGTGGGTGTCAATGATCGTCAGAAAAGCCTTATCGAATCCAGTTTTGATTGCTGCCGGCACACTCTTGCCGGCCCGCATTTCCTCGCGTATGCGCTCAAAAATCAAGACATTGGAATCCACGGCCATGCCGATCAACAAAACTAAGCCGGCGATTCCCGGCAGCGTGAGTACGGCCTCAAAGTAGGCCAGGGCGGCAAGCACCAAGAGCAGGTTCAGGACCAGCGCCACCACGGCATTGACCCCGGCCCACTTATAGTAAAGCAGCATCAAGCACACAACGATTGCCAGGCCCACCACGGTCGAGAAGAACCCTTTTCGGACGGAGTCGGCCCCCAGCGAGGCCCCCACGGTGCGCTCTTCCAGGTAGCTGATGCTGGCCGGCAGCGCGCCGGCCCTCAACACCAGGGCCAGATTGCGTGCGCGGTCGAGGCTAAAGCGGCCCGTGATGCGTCCCTGGTCGGTGATGCGACTCTGGATCACGGCCACGGTTTCAATCTTGTTGTCCAGGACCACCGCCATGGAGTTTCCGACATTCGCCTCCGTATAGCGTCCGAAGCGTTGCGCGCCTTCGGACTTGATGCTGAAGTCCACTTCCGGCTGCCCATTCTCGTCGCTGCCCACCCGGGCGGTGCGCAGGTCACGGCCGGTAATGACCGAGGTCCGGCTCACGATATACCACTGTTCGCCGCGGTCTGTATCGGTGCCATCGCGTTCCACCGATCTCAAAATAATGGAGCCCTCCGGAAGCACTCCGCCTTTAGCGGCCAGGGCTGCCTCTGGCGAGGAGTAGGACTGCTGGTCCTTCACTTCCTTGATCTCCAGCATGCCCGTTTCCTGCATGATCTCCTTCACCTCGGCCGGATCATCCACGCCGGGCAGCTGCACGAGGATCTCGTGCTCGCCGCGGCCATGCTGCTGGATGGCCGGTTCCTTTAGGCCCTTCCCGTCCACGCGGCGGCGGATGGTTTCCACCGACTGCTTCACCGCATCGTCGTGAACAGACCGCGCCGCGCTTTGCTTCATGCGCAGGCTCCACTCGTTATTGGCTCCAGAAGCGTAGTCCCAGATTGCACTGAACCGCTCGTTCAGCAGGTCGCGAAACTCGCGACTTTCCTCGGAGGGAATGCCCCGCACCAGGATCTGGGTGTTCCCTTCTCCACGGAGAATTTCATCGTAGCTGATCTGCCGCGTCCGGAGCAGTTCCTTGAGCCGGTCCACGGTCTGATCTGTTTCGGCCTCCACTGCTTCCTCCACGTGCACCTGGAGGATCAGGTGGGTGCCCCCTTTCAAGTCCAGCCCTAGGCGGATCCGCCGGGCGGCATTCGCCCTGGCCTTCTCCCAGCTGCTCGGCAGGCCGAAGATGCCCCCCACGCAGGCCAGAATCACAGCCGCAATGAGGAGGGTCCTGTAAACCAGGTTGCGTTTCACTTGCCCAAACCTATCCGGATTTTTTCTCTTCGACGCTCACCACGCCGGACACCGCGGAACGCAACACTTCCAGGCGGATATCTTGTGGAGGAACCCGGAGGTGGATGTACTCCTCCTTGAGGCCCACGATGGTGCCCCGGAGGCCGCCAGTGGTGACGACACGGTCGCCGTTTTTCAGATTCGCCAGCATCTCCCGCTGCTGCTTTTGCCGCCGCTGCTGGGGAAGAAACAGCAGAACATAGAAAATCCCAAAGATGAGGAAGAAAGGGAACAGCCCGCGGAGGAGCTGGTCTAAACCGCCTGTTTGCAGCCAGAATGTCAATCCTGTAAACAACCCTGTTCGTCCCCCGGCCCCTGACAGGTTTCAGGTGGAGCTTGAATGTTCCCTCTAAGGAAGCGGGCCAGACCCTCGCGGAAATCTCTAACTGGTCGGCCGGCGAGCCCGCCGGGCACGCGATAGGAAACTAAGCCTCAAGCCTCCGATTGCGAGCGGATGACTGCCAGGAATTTCGAAAAGCCCCCAAGCAGGATAGCCTGCCGGATTTGGCGCATCCTGTCAAGGTAAAAGTACAAGTTGTGGATTGTATTCAACACACTAGAAAGGATTTCCCCCGACAGAAACAGGTGCCGCAGGTAGGCGCGCGAATAGCGACCGCACACCGGGCAGCCGCAATGTTGGTCGGGGGGGTTGGGGTCCTCCGCGTAGCGGGCATGGCGGATGACCATCCGCCCTTGCGAGGTGAACAGCAACCCGTTGCGAGCATTGCGGGTGGGCAGGACGCAATCCATCATATCCACGCCGAGCGCCACGTACTCGGCCAATTCTTCCGGCGAGCCCGCGCCCATCATGTACCGGGGCTGCTGGCGGGGTAACAAGGGTTCTGCAGCCTCGAGCGTCTCAAAGGTGAGCGAGCGCGGTTCGCCCACCGACAACCCCCCGACGGCGTAGCCGGCCAGACCCAGCTCCACGGTCCGCTCGGCCGATTCCCGGCGCAGGTCCGGGTAGACACTGCCCTGGATGATGCCGAACAGGGCGGCCGGCCCGGGAAGCTCCCGCCAGCGGTTCCGGCTTCGCTCGGCCCAACGCAGGGTCATCTCCATGGATTTCCGCGCCCGCTCGTGACTCGCCGGGAACTCGGTGCAGTCGTCCAACGGCATGACGATATCGCTTCCCAGAGCGCTCTGCACCTCCAGCGCAAGTTCGGGCGAGAAGAAGTGTTCCGAGCCGTCCAGGTGCGAGCGAAAGGTAACACCCTGCTCGCTGATCCGGCGCAGCGCCGCCAGCGAGAACACCTGGAAGCCGCCACTGTCGGTCGCGATCGGACGGCGCCAGGACATGAACCGGTGCAGGCCGCCTAGGCCGCGAATGCGCTCGTGGCCCGGCCGCAGGTAGAGATGATACGTATTGCACAGCAGAATCTCAGCCCCCAGTTGCTCCAGCGTCTCCTGCGGCAGGCCTTTGACGGTGCCCAGCGTTCCCACCGGCATGAAGACCGGCGTCTCGACGGTTCCGTGGGGCGTGTGCAGGAGTCCCGCGCGGGCGCGGGTCTGGGGATCGGTAGCCACGATCTCGAAGCGGAACATTTGTTGAAGCGCGTGTTGAAGCGTGTCGCCGGCGTAAGGAGCGCGTTGCCGGGCTGCGCGTCGCTGTTCATCCTACCCAGTCCAAGCTCCAAAGTCCAAACTCCAAGGTCCACGTTCGATGGAATACATGGACCGTTTCGGTTGGAACCGCACTAGAATAGCGCCCATGACTGCGGAGCTGGCCGGAGTGGCGGCAGCGATCAGCGCGATGATCCTTTACGCCGTTGTGGTTCCCGGCGCACAGGTTTTTGGGCCGGCGGTAGTGCGAGGGAAGACAGGAAACGGGCGGGTGGCCTTGACCTTCGACGACGGCCCCAGCGAGAGCACTCCGGCGGTGTTGGACGCGCTGGCCCGCCACCGTGCGCGGGCCACGTTCTTCTTTTGTGGCGCCAACGCTCTGCGCCTGCCGGAGGTGGCCAGGCGGGTGGCTGCCGAAGGCCACGAGATCGGCAACCACACGCAGAATCACCCGCGGTTGTTCCTGCGGCTTCCCGGCCAGATCGCGGGCGAGATTGGGGCGGCGCAGGAGGCCATTTCCGGCGTCACAGGACAGACTCCGCAATGGTTTCGTCCGCCTTACGGCGTTCGCTGGTTTGGACTCTCCCCGGCCCTGCGACTGCACGGCTTGCATGCGGTCTTGTGGTCAGCCTGTATACTTGACTGGCGCTGCCCAAGGGAAGCCATTGAAGCGGGGTTGCGGGCCAAGGTGAGCGATGGGGCCATCGTGCTGCTGCACGATGGCGACCGCACCCGGCCCGGCGACCGCCGGGCCGCCACCGCCGGCGCCATGGAACGCGTGTTGCCGGAGTTGGCCGGGCAGGGCCTGCGTTTCGTCACCCTCTCGGAATTGCTTTCATGAGCCACGCAGAGATCAGCGAAGCCGAACTCACCGCGCGGGTGGTCTCGATCATCACCACGCAGCAGAAGCTGCCCGCCGGCCGCGTGACCCCGGAGTCCACCTTCGAGGAGCTGGGCATTGATTCGTTGGATGGGGTGAGCCTGTTGTTTGTTTTCGAGGAGGAGTTTGATATCACCATCCCGGAGCATGTAGCGCAAAAGATGAGGGACGTGCGCCAGGTGGTGGCTGGCTTGCAGCAAGTCCTGAAGGCCAGGTCCAAGGTCCCGAGTCCAAGCTCCGAAGTCGAAAGCTCCGAGCTGGGTCCCTGACGTTGGGCCTTGGAAGCTGCTGAAAAAGTGGATCGCTTGTCATTCCGAGCGTAGCGAGGAATCTGGTTTTCGTCTCCAATCGCTCGCTGGACAAGCAGATTCCTCGGGCCGAGAGCAAGGAGCCGGCCCTCGCCCGGTCCATGATAATGACACCCTGGCGGGCTGTTCACCAGCCTGCTTGGATTTTGAAATGAACCGTGTGGCGATTACCGGGATGGGTTGTGTCTCGGCGCTGGGTTGTGGCGTGCCGGCATTCTGGGAAGGATTGCTGGCCGGCCGCAGCGCCGAGCGGCGCATCAGCCTGTTCGATCCGTCGCGGGTGGCGGTGCCGGTGGCCGCGGAAGTTCCCGACTACGATCCGGCAAGCCACTTTCCCCCGAAAAAACTGGACATGCTGGACCGGTTCGCGCAGTTTGCTCTGCTGGCGGCCACAGAAGCTCTGCACGACGCCGGACTGGAGCCAAGCCAGAGCAATCATGGGCGCGCCGGTGTCGCCTTGGGAACTGGCAGCGGTGGCGCACTCACCCAGGACGAACGCTATTACCAACTGTATGGCCGCAGCGCCCAGCGCCTGCACCCGTTTACCATTCCGCGGCTGATGTACGGCGCCGCCGCTTCCCAACTCAGTATGGAATTTGGCCTGACGGGGCCGGTCTTGGTCTTCTCCACCGCCTGTGCTTCGGGCACCCACGCGCTGGGCGAGGCCGCTGAAATGATCCGCACCGGGCGCGCCGACTGGATGCTAGCTGGCGGCAGTGACGCGCCCATCTGCTACGGCGTGATGAAGTGCTGGGAAGCGATGCGCGTGCTGGCCCCGGTGTGCCGGCCGTTCAGTGCTGACCGCCAGGGGATGGTCTTGGGCGAAGGGGCGGGCGTGCTGGTGCTAGAGGAGTGGGAGCACGCGCTCCGGCGCGGCGCGCGCATCTACGCGGAGCTGGCCGGCTACGGGGCTACTGCGGATGCCGGTCACATCACCCAGCCGGGATTGGAGGGTCCCGTGGCCGCCCTACGCACCGCCCTGGCTCAGGCGGCGCTGGCGCCGGAAGCGGTGGACTACGTGAACGCCCACGGCACCGGGACGCGCCTGAATGATCCCCGGGAAACGGAGATCCTCAAGCAGGCATTCGGCCCGCATGCGCGCGCCCTAGCTGTCTCCTCGACCAAGTCCATGCACGGGCACGCCATGGGAGCCAGTGGCGCCCTGGAGCTCATCGCCACGGTGCTAGCGGTGGACTGCGGTGTCATCCCTCCCACCGCCAACTACACCAAGCCCGACCCGGAATGCGACCTGGACTACGTGCCCGGTGCGCCCCGCCAGCAGCCGGTGCGGGCCGCCGTTTCCAACTCCTTCGCGTTTGGGGGCCTCAATGCTGTGCTAGCCGTTAAGCAAGCACGGTGAGAGAAATTTCCCCACTAGGACGCTGGAGAAAATGGCGGGAAATTGCGCAACTAGACCTTGGTTACGTTGGTGGGTTTACGTTGCTGGCTTGCAGACCTTTCTGTACACGTTGGATGGGCCTTCAGAGGCAATCTGCAGTTTTGGGCGTGTTTCGCTAGCTTTGATTCTTCAGTAAAAAATATCCCAGCAGAGTTTTCCCGTCCTGAATCTTGCCGCGTCGGATCAGCTCTCCCAACTGAGGAAGGGAAAACCATCGCTTGCGGATCAGCTCATCGGGTTCCGGGCGGGCACGCCCCTGGCGCAGCCCTTCGGCCAGGAACAGCCACATTTTCTCGTCTACGAAGCCGGGGCTGGGGAAGACCTCAGCCAGCAGCTTCCAGCGCGCGGCTCGGTAACCGGTTTCCTCCAGCAGTTCGCGTCCGGCGGCCTCGAGTGGACTTTCTCCGCCATCGATGCGCCCGGCTGCCAGTTCCCAGAGGAACTGGCGTGGGGCCAGCCGGAACTGCCGCACCAGCAGCAGGTGCCCATCGCTGCGCAGCGGCAGAATCACTGCCGAGCCGGGGTGGCGCACCAATTCCCGCACCACTTTCTTGCCGCCGGGTTCCACAACCTGGGCTCGGGTCACAGAGAACACACGGCCCCGGAAAACCACTTCGGAACGCCCGAGCTTCAATTGCCGGGCGGGCTTGCGCCGGCGCATGCGAGGAACAATAGCAGAAAGCGCCAGGCAGAAGGCAAACCGCCTGCTGCCCACTGCCTGCCGCCGACTGCGTGCTGCCTGCTGTTTGACTCCCGAACCCTACCCCTCACACCTGATACACTTGGACCGCATGCTGGTCTTGGGGATCTCCGGCCTCTCCCACCAAGCCACCGCGGCCCTGTTGCAAGACGGGGAAATTCTGGCGGCCTGCGAGGAAGCCAAGCTGATTGGGCGGCGCAGCCCCCATGGCGTACCCCACAAGGCCATTGCCTTCTGCCTGGACAAAGCCGGAGCGACAGCCAACGACGTTACGGCAGTCGCGGTGGACCTGCAGCCGCTGCGGCTGCTGGGGCGCGAACTGGCCTTTCGCGGCAGGAAGTTTCCCACTGCCCCGCTAGCCTCGGTCCTGCACGGCATCGCCGGACTGAATCGGGCGCGTTTGGAGTTGGGCGACTTGCACACGCTGCGCGAAATGTTCCCCAAGGCCCGCTTCACAGCCGTAGATCACCACTACGCTCACGCCGCCTACGCCTACTATCCCAGCGCGTTCGAGCGTGCCCTGGTGCTGACCCTGGACAGCGGCTCGGCCATGCGGGCAACCCAGGTGGCGCTGGCCCAGGCGGACCGCATTCGTCCGTTGGCCGACGGGCCCTTCCCGCATTCGGTAGGATTGCTTTACAGCGAAATCACTGCGCTGCTAGGTTGGGACCCGGCTGAAGATGTTCACCGCACGGTGTGGCTCAGCACCACCGGTGAGCCGGAGTTCGGGGCCGTTTTCCGGCACATCTTTGCACCGCTTCGTCGCGGCGAGCTGCGCCTGAATGCCGGCTGCTTCAGCCACAGGGCTGCCGGACGCGTTCGGCTGTCGGAAAAGTTCCTATCCGCGATCGGACTCGAGACAGGCTCCAAGGGCCGGGAGGGAACTCCCGCCGCCAAAGCCGCTGCGATGCCGCAAAGCTGGCGAGCCAATCTGGCTGCCAGCCTGCAATCGGAAGCCGAGGCGGCCGTGGTCGAGCTGGCCGAGCATTGGCGCCAGCGCACGGGCGCCGAAACGCTGTGTCTTGGCGGCGGCGTGGCTTTTAACGTGCTGCTGGCCGACGCGCTGGCCACGCGGGCCAACTTCCGCGACGGATTTATTCCACCGGCCGCGGGCAACACAGGGTGCGCCATTGGCGGCGCCATGGCCGCAACCCAGGCCGCCGGGATTCCCCTGCGCCGTTGCATGTTGTCGGCCAGCCTGGGTCCGGCCTTCTCCGGGCAGCAGATTAAAGACATCCTGGACAACTGCCGACTGCGCTATCACCATCAGGCCATGCCCAAACTGGTGGGCGCCGTGGCTGAGTTGCTTGCCGGCGGTGCGTTTGTGGGCTGGTTTCAAGGGGGCACCGAATTCGGGCCGCGTGCCCTGGGGCACCGCAGCATTCTGGCGGCCCCGCGCGACCATTGGGTGAAGGAAAATCTGAACGCCTACACCAAGCGCCGCGAGCCGTTCCGGCCCCTGGCGGCTTCGGTCACCGAAGAAGCGGCCGGGCGCTATTTTTCCTATCGCTGGCCCGCGCCAGCTGCCTACCTGGCTTCCGTCGCCCGGGTCAAAGATGCGGCCAGCGTTCCCGGCCTGGCATTTGCCGGCGATCGGGCGCGCATTCATGTCGTCGCGCGCGCGGCCAACAAGTACTACCATGAGCTGCTGACGCGGGTGGGCGAACTGACCGGCCACCCCGTGCTGATCAACACCTCGTTCAATGAACCGGGGGCTCCCCTGGCCGCGACTCCCGGTGAAGCTCTGCGCGTGTTTTACTCCAGCGGCGTGGATGCGCTGGCCATCGGCAATTTCCTCATCCAAAAGTGAAAGTGGAGTTCCGGAGGTAGGCGCGTTGCCGAAAGCCACCTATCCGCAGGAAGGCCCTTGCATCACAGCTCCGGCCTGGCTATCCTAACCGTGCCGGGACGACCAAAACGGAAATCCTGGTTTGAACCTGCCACGTCTAGTGAACCCAAAACCGATTTACAAGATCTAGCAAAGATGTCCCCGACAGGAGTCGTTCTCAAGCCAAGGAGGCAAAAGCATGCCTGATTTCATGACCAGAAGAAGCATCCTGCATTTTGTGGGGGCGAACGCTGCCGGCCTCCTCCTCGGAAGGGGACTGCGCGCGGCGGCTGGGCCGAAAGCTGCAATCGATTCCACCAAAGTCATCACCAATCGGCCGCACTTGTACCAAATGTCGCCAACGCTGGCCCGGCGGCGCAACGGCGAGCTCCTGGTCGTTTGCTCTGGAGGCCGCGAGGCCCATATCTGCCCGTTCGGTCGGGTGGAGTTCATGCGCTCGAGCGATAATGGCGAAACTTGGACCTTCCCCCGCGTGCTGATCGACGGTCCAATTGACGATCGCGACGCGGGTGTGCTGGAGACGGCCAAGGGTTCGATCCTGGTGACCACGTTCACGTCTCTGGGCTACGAGGATCGGCTGCGCAAAGCGCTGGAGATGAAACCGGACGACGAGAACGCCTGGTCGCAGGAGAAGATTCGCCGCTGGCAAGCGGTCCACCATCGAGTCGACGCCGTACAACACGCACTGGAGCTCGGAAGCTGGATGATCCGTTCCACCAACGCAGGGCGGTCGTGGTCAGCCCCGTACCGCTGCCCGGTGAACAGTCCCCACGGGCCGATTCAGCTTTCTGACGGACGCTTGCTTTACGCCGGTAAGCTTTTTTGGTACGGGCGGGCGGGCCAACGCCAAGGGCGCATCGGCGTTTGCGAGTCAAGCGACGACGGGCAAACGTGGCGCTGGTTGGCCGAGATCCCAACCCGCCCCGGCGACGACTTCAGCGTTTATCACGAGCTGCATGCGGTCGAGGCCGCCGACGGCGGCATCATCGCTCAGATTCGGAACCACAACAAGTCGAACCGGCTCGAAACCTTGCAGAGCGAATCTCGCGATGGGGGGAACAGCTGGTCGGTACCCCATTCCATCGGTGTCTGGGGCTTTCCTTCGCACCTACTACGCCTGCGGGACGATCGCCTTCTGATGAGCTATGGCCATCGCCGTGAACCTATCGGAAACCAGGCCCGCATTAGCGAAGATCATGGCCGGAATTGGTCTCCAGCGATGATCATCTCGGGCGACGGAACCTCGAGCGATATCGGCTACCCTTCGACCGTGGAGCTTGACGACGGTTCGCTGTTGACAGTCTGGTACGAGTTGATGGGAAGCTCCCCGGCTGATCTGCCCCACTATACTACTCGGGGCCGCGACGAAGCTTGGTTCAAGATGACAAGCCATTTGGGGGGAGCGGTGCTGCGCCAAGCGAAGTGGAAGATCGAGGGCTGAGAATATCTCACATACTCGCATGCTCCCGTGCGTGTGGGTGAGCTTGGGGTTGCCCACCCACCAATCTTGCACGTAGACTCGAGCGGCTGGCGCTGCCGGTTAAATCCCATAAAAACCTTTACGCTTAAACGGTCACTATCTTTGGAATAGCCGGGAGGGAACCGGCTGCGTCGTCAGGTCTTCCTCTCCCGACATTCCAGAATTCCGGCCGAACCTCTGTAGCAGACGTCTCCTGAAATGGCGGTGTCGCCTGGGCAACTCGATGAGCCCGAATGCGGCTAACGGTCCTGCTTGCTGTGCCACGATCACGGCCTGTTGAATGTGGGCCACTTTCTCCACCTGCTCCGGCGTCAAAATAGCCAGTGCCGCCCCATGGTAGGACTGATTCGCCGCGTGCACCTGCTGCTTCAATCCAAACTGCTGAATCACAATGGCTCCGATCGCGGCGGGGTCCGGGTTGTCGGAGCCGAGCAGCTCGGCCTTCTGTTGTTCCAGTTCCCGGATTTGCGTCCGCAGTGCGTGTACTTGTTCCAGATGCGACTGCCTCAGACTTGCTAATTCCTGCACCTGCGAGTCCGTCAGCTCCAAGATGCGCTGGAGAGCTGCCAGCAGCCTCCCCTGATGATCCGTTGTGGGCTCATCCTGAGCCTGCATGGGAATCGAAAGCGTGAGCGAGCACACCACCAGCATGGCAAACAACTTGGTCTTCATTGGTAATCTCCTCTCAAAGTTGTTTTCCCCTTACCAAATGTTGGAAGCCATTACATCCCCGGCGAATGCCCACTCCCGTGCTCCCGAACAAGATGGCCCTCAGGAAACAGAAACCCCGGTTACTTACAGAAGTTGCTTTGGAGTTCGGCTGGCAGGCTGCTGAAAGACCACGTTGTGGTTTTCAGCAGCCTGCGGAAGGTCAGCGAGGGAAGCGGACCGAATCCAGCATCCGCTCGAAGGTGGGGCGAAGGGCGCCGAAGTCCTGCTCGGGTGCCACAAACACGATGTACCAGAGCGTCCCGTCTGGGAGGAGCGTCGAGACCAGCCAGTCCAGCTCGGTTTCCCCGCGCACCGGTGAGGCCCCCCGCAGCGTCAGAGAAACGGCCCGCTGGCGGCCCACCCAAGTGCTCTGCCTCCTGCTGATCACCCGCATCCCCGGGTTGCTGTGCTGGAGTTGCTCGATCAGTTGCGAGCTCGCCTGGCGAAGGTTGACGCGCCCGTTCTCGTCCGGCTCTGGTTCAAAGATGCTGACCAGGGCGCCATAGGCGATTCCCGAGGCCTCTCGCGAGCGCACGATGCCTTCGGGCGGCACGATCGCCTGCGCCGAAGTTTGTTCTCCGTGGACTTCCCAGTTGTCCGGGTGTTGGATGCGGTACCCGCCGGCGTCAAAGACGCGGAAATTGCGGCTGGGCAGGCGGGGGTGCTGGTGCTCACCGCGCTCTTCGTGGCCAAAGTCGCGCTCGCGGCGGCTGGTTGGCTGGCGGTTGAGCAGGGCGGCCTGCGACCGCGCCTTGGAAAAGCCCGTGCTGTCGCTCATCTGGTAGTTCTGCCGCCCAAGTGTGCTGATTTCCTTGCGCACCCCCTCGATCCGGTTGCCCGGGTTGGGGTGGCTGGAAAGAAATTCAACTGAGCCGCCGCGCTTGCCGCCCTGCAATTTCTGAAAGAAGCGGGCCATCTCCTGCGGGTCATACCCCGCGTCAAAAAGCATCTGTGTGCCGATGATGTCGGCCTGGCGTTCCGCATTTCGGGAAAATTTCAGCAGGACAGAGTTGGCGCCGAAGCCGATGCCAAACCGGGCGAGTTGCCCCGCCATGGAGCCCGAGCCGATCATCCCTCCCAGAATGGCCAGCGGCATTTGCGCCAGCATTGCCTTGGAGGCGTTGTTGGTCCCATGGCGCAGGGCTACGTGCGCGATCTCGTGTCCCAGGACACCGGCCAGTTGCCCCTCGTTCTCGGCTGCACTGATCGTTCCCGTGTGCAGGTAGATCGGACCCCCAGGCAACGCGAAGGCGTTGATCCGCTTGTCGCGCACTACCTTAAATGTGTACGGATAGTCGGGCGCAGGTGAGTAGCGGGCCAGCCGCTGCCCCAGTTGGCTGACGTAGGTGTTCAGCGACCGTTCCCGGACCAGCGTCAGTTGGCGCTCCACGTCGCGGGCCGCCTCTTTGCCCAACTGAATCTCCTGTTGCTTGGAGAAGAAATTCATTCCCGGCTTGATGCGAGTGCGGGCGGCCAGGGTCGGGGCCAGCAGGACCAGCAAGAGAACGACGGCAAGCAATGAGCGATAGCGCGACATGATCTTTACTCCTGAGCTTCTATCCTGCCACGAACGGGTTCCTGGGGGCCATCTTAGAGATGCATTACGCGGGCGGCGCGTTTCGCGCCCATTCGTGCCGGCAGCTGCGGTTGGATCGCCTGCCAGCACCGGAGGGCGTCGGGATCAATGCTATACTGATTCCGCGAGAGGAGCACCCACTCGGCAATGGCCGTAGTGAAAAGCGAAAAGATATGGCATAACGGGCGGTTCATCCCCTGGGACGAGGCGCGGATCCACGTGATGTCGCACGTGGTGAATTACGGCTCCGCGGTCTTCGAGGGGGTGCGCTGCTACGCCATGCCTGCCGGGCCGGCGATCTTCCGTTTGCAGGAGCACGTCGAGCGGTTGTTCAACTCCGCCAAGATTTACCGCATGGAAGTTGGCTATTCGCCGGAGCAGGTGACCGACGCAATGCGGGAGCTGGTGCGGGTCAACCGCCTGGACGCCTGCTACCTGCGCCCCATCGTGCTGCGCGGTTACGGCGAATTAGGGGTGCATCCCGGCAACTGCCCGGTTGAGATGTACGTGGCCTGCTGGGAATGGGGCAAGTACCTAGGCAAAGAAGCGTTGGAGCAAGGCACCGACGTTTGTATCAGCTCCTGGAACCGGATGGCGCCCAACACGCTGCCAGCCATGGCCAAGGCGGCCGCCAACTACATGAACTCGCAGTTGGTTCGGATGGAGGCGAATTCGAACGGCTATGCCGAGGGCATCGCTCTGGATGTGAACGGATTGATCAGCGAAGGGAGCGGAGAGAACGTCTTCGTGGTGAGAGACGGAACGATGCACACGCCCCCGCTAGCCTCGGCCATTCTGCCCGGCGTGACCCGGGACACCGTGCTGCGGCTGGCGCGGGATCTGGGAATCCCGGTCGTGGAGCAGGCCATTCCGCGCGAGGCGCTTTATATTGCCGACGAAGTCATCTTCAGCGGCACCGCCGCCGAAATCACCCCCGTGCGCTCGGTGGACAAGATCCCGATCGGCGGCGGCAGTCGCGGCCCCATCACTCGCGCGCTACAGGAAGAATTCTTCGCCATTATTGAAGGGCGGAAACCCGACCGTCACGGCTGGCTCTCGCCGATCAACGTCAAGCAGCCGGCTCCCGCATGACACCGAACCCTCCACCGGGCGCTCTGCCGCCCGCGCCCCCAGCATGACGTAGTGTAGTGCAAGACAGGAACGGGGATGGCCATTCAGGTGCGGCAGGTTCGCAAGGTGTATCGCAGCGGGTGGCGCAACCGCGCCCTGGTGGCACTCAATAACGTGGACCTGGAGGTGCCTCGAGGATGCATCTTCGGGTTGCTGGGCCCCAACGGCGCTGGCAAGACCACGTTAGTCAAAATCCTGCTGGGCTGTACGCGGCCGACTTCCGGAGAGGCGTTCCTGCTGGGCCGGCCGGTGAGTGAGCCGCGCAGCCGTGTGCGGGTGGGCTACCTTCCCGAGAATCCGCGCTTTCCTTCCTATCAGACCGCCGAACAATTGCTGGACTACGTGGGCGCTCTGCATCTGGTGCCCGAGCGCGAGCGGCGGGCGCGGGGCCGCGCGCTCCTGGAGGAAGTCGGTCTGGGCGAGTGGCAGAGAGCGAAGCTGCACAAGTTCTCGAAGGGCATGTTGCAACGGCTGGGCCTGGCACAGGCTCTGTTGCACCAGCCGGAAGTGCTGGTGCTGGACGAGCCTACCGACGGTCTCGACCCGTTGGGGCGGCGCCAGGTGCGCGATTTGCTGGCTGGGTGCCGGGCGCGTGGCCAGACTGTCTTGTTGAATTCCCATCTGCTGTCCGAGGTGGAGAGTATCTGCGACCGGGCCGCCATCCTGAACCGCGGCCAGCTCGTGGCCCAGGACGAAATGGCTCGGTTGACCGCGCGTGGCGGTTACGAACTCCACGTGGCCGGCTTGGCCGAAAACAGTTCGGCGGCGCTCGAGGCGCAAGCGATGAAAGTGGTGATTGAGAACGGGAACCACGTCTTCCACTTTCCCGACCGTGCGGCGCTGAATGCCGCCCTGGACCTGGCGCGCTCAGCCGGAGGGCAGGTGGAACGCGTCCAGCCGTTGCGGGCTACCTTAGAGGACGCCTTCCTTCAGACGGTGCTGCCGGAAGGCGGCCCGCCCCCAGGAGTTCCCGGTGGGACTACAAGCGACACTGACTGAGAGCGGGATGCAGACGGCCGCGATCGTGCGCGACACGTTCCGCGAGGCCCTCTCTCGGAAGATCTTTTGGGGACTGCTGGGTGGCTCGTTGCTGGTCGTGGGCTTCTTCCTCTTCTTGCTCAGCATTGATCTGGTGGACGGTGTGCATGCTGCCATGTCGGTCTTTGGCCGCGAGGTCAGCGGGGGAGCGCCGGTAGACGTGAACAAGTTCATGCTCGCGGTCCAGGGCGGCGTGGCCGCCTTCTTGTTCGGCTTGGGACTGTGGCTGGCCGTGTTTTCGAGCGCCGGCTTTATCCCGGCACTGCTGGAGAAGGGCGGAGCCGAACTAGTGCTGTCGAAGCCCATTTCCCGAGCGCACCTGCTGGCGGCCCGCACGCTGGGCGTGCTGCTGGTGATCGCCGTCAACCTGCTGGTGCTGGTGGGCGGCGTCTGGCTGGTGCTGGGCTACAAGACGCGGGTCTGGAGCGGGCGGTTCTGGGTGGTGGCTGCCCTGGCGCTGCTAGCCTTCGCCGTGCTGCTCACCGTGGAAGTGCTGGTGGGAGTGGCGCTGCGCAGTGCCGCGCTTGCCATCCTCGTGACATTTTTCCTGCTGATCGCCAGCCCGCTGCTGGCCCAGCAGAAAATGTGGGAGCGGCTGTTGAGCAGCGCCGAGTCTCGTGCCGCCGTCCGCTGGCTCTACTTGCTGCTGCCCAAGATCTTCGACCTGGGGAACATTTCCCGGCTTGCGGCGCAAGGCGATCCGGTCACCAACTGGATGCCAATGTGGTCGTCGGCGCTGTTCGGGGCAGTCATGTTTACCGGAGCCGCCGCGCTTTTTTCGCGACAGGACTACTGATTCCAGAGTGGAGTCCCAGAGTTGAGCCAGCGACATGACAGCCCAGAATGCGGGACTTCCGGCAGGAGAAAGAGGAATCTGAAGATTGGGGCTGGAAATTCTGGCAATGACCGTGACAGAGTAAGGAAAAGAACCCAGCAGCGCTAGCGCAGCTGCCGGAATTTGGGGGAATGTGAGGTCTCGATGCGTCGCAAATCTCTGGTCGGAATCCTCGTTGTCCTGTTAGCGGTGGCGGTTCTCCTGGTGGGGCGCAGCAGCCAGCAGCCCGCCTCGGCGGATCCCTTCCAACTGAACAACAACCTGGGGCTCCTGCCGGCGGAGGCGACCGTTCTGTTTGGGCTGGATCTGGACGGGCTGCTCGCCTCGCCTGCATTTGCTACTGTGCGGTCACGCGCTGAGGAGGCCATGAACGACCCCGGGTACCGTAGTTTTAAGGCTGACACCGGCTTGGATGTGATGCGCGACTTCAAAGGTGTGACGGGCGCGATCTGGAGCCTCCCGGGGGGGAAGATGCCAGACTCGGCAAGGGGTCTAGTGGTCGTGACGGCCGAGTACGATCGCTCGAAGATTTCTGGGCTCCTGCGGCAAAAGTCTGATGCGCCGGAGCTCTACCAGGACTTCGAAATCTGGATGATAGAGAAGGAACCGCCTGAGTCTAAGAGCGAGTCAGTGACGGCAGTGCTGCTGGACGACCAGACGATCCTGCTGGGCACGGCATCGGCGGTGAAGCAGTCGCTGGATCTGAAGCTGGGACCCGGCTCCAGCGTGCTGAACAATAGTGAATTGGTTGAGCAATTGCAGATGTTGGGATCGGAGAACCAGCTTTGGGCCGTCGCACTCACTCCTGGGGATTTGCTGAAGACAACTGGTCCTCCCCCGCGCGGGCAGGCCAACGTGTTTCAGCTGCTGCAACGAATCGAAGGCACCACCTTCGCCCTCAAGGTCACCTCCGGGCTGCGACTGCTCCTCGAGGGCACCTTCGGCAACGAGCAGGATGCCGGCACCCTGAACGACCTTGCGCGCGGCTTCCTGGCGACGATGCGGCTGGGCGCTCCCACCGACCGCCCCGAACCGCTCGAGCTGCTGAATACTTTAGACGTTCAGCAGGAAGCGAGCGCAGTGCGCATTACTGTCGACATCCCCCAAGAACTGCTGGAGAAGCTGGCGGCGAACCCTGAGCTGTTCTCTCCCAGCCCACCCAGACGAAAGCGACCCCGCCAAGAGCGACCCAGCCAAGAAAAAGAATAGGGAAACTTCCTACCGGCGCCGCCAGATGAGCAGTCCGATTGCCACAGCCGTGGCCAGCGTGATCATAGCTCCCCAATACAGTGATGTGGGCCGATAGCGAAAGATCACGCGGTGCGATCCTGGGTCCAGCGCAACAGCACGAAAAATCAGATTAGCGCGCAGCAACGGAGCGGGCCGGCCATCCACACTCACCTGCCAATCGTCGTGGTAGCTGTCTGTGAGCACCAGGTAGGCGGGCGCCGACGCTGCCGTTTCGATTTCGACGCGTAACGCGTCGCGATGCAAGATGCGGGCTTCGCCAGCGCGTTCTCCCTCCCGGGCGAGCGGTCCTGGTGATTCCTGCAGGTTTCCCCCATTGCGTTCCAGGATCACCTTGGTATGGAGATCAAATTCATCCGAGGCCAGGCGGACCAGGGTCGACACGTCCGCCGGCAGTAGCTCAGCCTTGTGAGCGGCAATGAGGTAGGCGCGTGGTAGCGCGTCAATCACCTGATAGGCGCTGACGGGAATGCGGGTTCCGTTGGGAAACGTACCCACCAGGGCGAAGCGCGCGCCGGGCTTGGGCTCCCACCGGCGCAACACGGCGTACTCGACGCTTCCCACGGCCAGCAGCCGCGCCAGCGGCATGTTGGGCGGGGGATCCAGGTAAACCAGACTGTTCAGCAGCTCCTGTGGCTTTGGAAGGAGGAGCTCTGGGTCGCCGGTGTAGCTGTTTTCGACGCCCAGAGTTCCCGTGCTGATCTGCAGGCTCTGGCGGAGCGTATAGGGCAGCTGGGCGGCGGTAGGCAGAAAATCCAACTCCGAAGAATTCCGTAGAAGGAAACGGGAGGGAAGATTCGGCGCAACCGGGTGCGGTTCAGCAAAGAGGCGCAGCGGCGGGCTTTGACTCTTCAGTTTTTCTAGGACGGGTGGTTGGTCGTCAAAAAAGCGGCGGTCCGCGAGTGGATTCACCGTCCGATGATTCACCATCAACAGGAAGACCCCGACCGCGCCGGCGAACCATAGCAGAAGTGAACGAAACCGGCCCGCTATCAGCCAGAGATTCGCACCTGAGGATGATGGCCATCGGCAGAATACAAGCGCAGCGATCAGCAGCACTGGAAGCAACACATGCGGCAATTGCTGTGGAATCACCGACGTGAGCCATAAGGCAGCGCGCTCGACGGTTTCCGCGTGATTCATTTCCAGCACTTGACGGAGGTTGAGCACTAAGGTGTGGTGAAACTGGATCTCGGCAAGTCTTCGGGCTGCCTGCCCGGCGTCGTCAGGGAGCAAACGCACAGAAGCAGCCAGCAGCAACCAGACGACTCCCAGGGCCACCAGGCCGGCGCCCAGCCACAGCAGGCGGCGAGCTTGCCGTTCCGCGGGCCTTTCGGCTGCCAGGTAGTGGATGCCGATCGCCGCCAGTTGGGATACCGCTAACGCCACCGGCACTAGAAGTTTGACCGGAAAGCGAACGATCTGGAAGACGGGCAAAACGTAATAGACCACGTAAGAAAAGGGAGTGAAGCTCCCGAGCGCAATCAGCAGCGCCAGCAGGCCGGTGAGCCCCCAAAAGCGCGTCGCCCACAAGTGGGTCACATGGTCCCGGCACACCAGCACGGCCACCAGCGCGAGTCCGACCGGGATGATTCCTATGAAGAGCGATAATAAGAACGGTTCCCGGCCATCCAGGTAGAGCCACGGCAGATGCCAGTGGGAAAGCGCGTCACCCCAAAAGCGCGGTAATAGCATGTCTAGCAACTTCAGTGGGTGCAGAGACCAGAAGAGGCCGGTTTCGAAGCTAAGGGACGTGCGGCCCGTTTTCCCCACATGCCACAACACGGGCAGCAGTTGCACCGCAGAAAGTCCGGCCGTTAGCAGCAGCGCCAGCAGGAAGCGACCGGCCAGGACGCGATTCGCCGCGGACTGGATTGGGCCGCGCCAATCGGCATAGAACCCGAGCACCCACCCCAGCGCCAAGGCAACGCTGGCTATGCCGGTCAGGGGCTCCCCGGCAAAAAACTGCATCGTGAGAGCGCCGGAAAACACTGCGGCGCCGGCCCAGCCGCCGCGCCGCATCTGGTAGTCGGAGGCCAGGATAACCAGAGGCATCCAGGCCGCCGCCGCCAGCATGTTGTAGAAATTGCCCAACGACATTACGGGACCGCTGAAGACGAATAACGCTCCGGCCACGTAGCAGGCGAGCGGCCCCAGCCCGATCCGGCGGGCCAGCAGGAAGGCGCCCGCCGCCAGCAAGAAGAAGTGCAGCACAAAGTGGGGCTTGAAGCCGTAGGGTGGCGGTAGCACCCAGGCCAACCAGGTGGTCGGATAGAACAACATGTAGTTCGGGTTGGCAATGACGGATTCTCCGAAGTGTTCAAAGGGGTTCCACAGAGGAGGCAGCCCGGAGTGCACAATCGCGCGCAACTCCATGAGCCGCGGGTAACGGTCGTAAGAGATGTCGCGGTAGAACAGGACGTCGGTCGTAAACAGGTGGCGCCAGAAGAAGCACGCAACCGTTAACATGAGCGCGCTAAATGCCGCCCAATGTCTCCGACTCATCTTTTCCGGATGGTGTTGCAGGCCTTGCATAGCTGTTCGCGTCCGTTGCACCCGCGCTGTGGTGGCTGTGAGGCTGGCAGATTATTCCAAAACAGATGAAGACCCACACAATTCTTTCTGTCAGGGCCTTGGGCTGGCGCAAAGGATCAATAGCGTTGGTGTCTAGTGTCTAACATCTTGCTCGTCTATAATGTGAGCCTCAAATTCCGTGAGAGTAAGCTATGGCGTATGAGGACTTGCGCGCCTTCATCCGCGCGCTGGAGCAGGCAGGAGAGCTGAAACGCATCCGGGTGGAGGTGGACCCGGTGCTGGAGATCGCCGAAGTCACCGACCGCGTCAGCAAGCAAGGCGGGCCAGCCCTTCTGTTTGAAAACCCCAAGGGCTACCAGAGCCCGGTGCTGATCAACACCTACGGCTCGGCTCGGCGCATGAACATGGCGCTGGAGGTGGACTCGCTGGACCAGGTGGCTGACCGCATCCGGCAGTACCTGGACTTCAAGTCACCCGAGGGCCTGCTGGAGAAGATCAAGATGCTGCCGAAGCTGGCCGAGATCGGCGCCTTCTTCCCCCGCACGGTGCGCAGTGGGCCCTCGAAGGAGGTGGTGAAACGCGACAACCTCTCGGTGCTGGATTTCCCCGTCATCCAGTGCTGGCCGCAGGATGCCGGCCGCTTCATCACCTTCCCGGTAGTCTTCTCCCGCAACCCGGAAACGGGCAAGCGCAACGCCGGCTGCTACCGCATGCAGGTGTTTGACGAGCGCACCACCGCTATGCACTGGCAACTGCACAAGCACGGCGCCGAGCATTTCCGGCGGGCGCAGGCCGCCCAGACCGGCGCAACGCCCGGGGTGACGACCGCCGCCAGAATGGAAGTGGCGGTGGCCATCGGCAGCGACCCGGCGGTGATGCTCTCCGGCGTGCTGCCGCTGCCGCCGGATCTGGACGAATTGCTCTTTGCCGGCTTCCTGCGCCAGAAGCCGGTGGAGTTGGTGCGCTGCGAGACGGTGGATCTGGAGGTGCCGGCGAACAGCGAAATCGTGCTGGAGGGCTACGTGCGCCTGGACGAGTTGCGTACCGAGGGGCCCTTCGGCGACCATACCGGCTTCTACTCGCTCCCAGACCAGTACCCGGTGTTCCACATCACCTGCATCACCCACCGCAAGGACTCCATCTACACCACCACCATTGTTGGCCCGCCTCCCATGGAAGACTTCTGGATGGGGCACGCCATCGAGCGCATCTTCCTGCCGCTGATGCGGTTGCAACTGCCCGAGATCGTGGACATGTCCATGCCCGCCGAGGGCATCTTCCACAACCTGATGCTGGTGGCCATGCGCAAGTCCTATCCGGGCCACGCGCGCAAGGTGATGAGCGCCATCTGGGGTTTGGGGCAGGCCATGTTCACCAAGTGCATCGTAGTAGTGGACCATGATGTGGACGTGCAGAATCCGCGCGAAGTGGTCTGGAAGGCGCTGAACCACATTGACCCCGAGCGCGACATCCAGTTCAGCTTCGGGCCCATTGATTCTCTGGATCACGCCAGCCGGTTGCCCAACTACGGCTCCAAGATGGGCGTGGACGCCACACGCAAGTGGCCCACCGAGGGCTTTACCCGACCCTGGCCCGACGAAATGAAGATGAGCCCCGAAGTGAAGGCCCGGGTGGACGCCCTGTGGAAGGACCTGGGGTTGTGAGTTATTGGAGTTAGTTGTCGGATGAGATGCCGGTGATCATCTACCAGCCAGTGAACGCCGACCCAGAGGCATTTGTGGACTTCTGGGCTGCTCGGTACTCATACCCGGATCAGGAGCTCTATGACGCGAACGTCGGCCAGGAGCTTACCGAGGGTGGCGCGATTTGGAGAATCTTTTGGCTCCATTGCTGGCAGCCAGCGCGTTTTCCGATATATGACCAGCATGTTCACCGAGCGATGCGATTCATACAACAGGGGGTGCTGGAGGAGATCCCTGTAACGAAACCGCAGAAGATCCGCGTGTACTTGCACAGCTACATGGCGTTTCACACACAGTTCGACTGTATCAACTTCCGCATTGTAGACAAGGCGCTCTGGGCTTTCGGGAAGTTTCTCAAAGAAAACAATTTCCCGTGGGAGGCAATCGGAAACACGATGGAAGCGAGCCGCAGCAAGATAAGCAAGGGGCTTGGCCGAGATTCTCTCAGCACTAGTCTGCGAAAAGCGCTGCGCTTGGCCGACCGTCTTTCTGTCGCTGAACTTCGGAGTTGGTGCCGTCTCGAATTAGGCGGGTATCTGGCTTCGAATGCGGCCATGACGGATGAGACCGTAGTACCGGAATACCGTACGGTTGTCGGTCAACATGCCGACATCTATGGTCGCGTCCTGATGTTGCCAGCGAACCTATCGTTCATGAACGAAACGCGACTTCGGAATGGCGTGGAAGAGATGGAAGCACTGGCGACCAGCAGAGATGTTGTAACCATCCACGACCCCCACATGTGCGAGTTGATTGATCAGCACCTCAAGGTTCATGTGCATGTGTTCCGATTCAGCAGCGTTCACCTGACCGGCGTGCTATCAGCGATCAGAACGGAACTTGAGGACCGGCTACAGGCGCTTGGTCCGAAGATCCGGCATGGTGACTCCGTAGCAGCTGACCCTGGAGATGAGATACTAGAGCTCAGGCCAAATCTATATGGGATCGGAATTAATCTGCGTGCGCTTTGGCGTCGATGGAAAGGACGGGGCAATGGCGAGGACGAGGACTAACAAATCGTTGGAACGGAAACAGCCTGTGCTGTTGGCTCCTGGGGAATCGCAGTCACAACGGCTGTTCCCAACGACCGTCGGCAGTGGTGTCGTCGCTGCCGGCTTTTGACAAGCAAGCCGATCCACCGTAAGCTGTTTCCCAGGTGCCACTCAAGCTCGGCTCCAACCTGAGATTCATACTTCGGTCATGCCGCCGTTTGCGACCACCCCAATGACAGTCCAGACGCGCCGCTGCCTGTTGGCCATCTTGCTGGCGACGGCACTTGCCTGGCCGGCTTTTCCGGTAGGCACGACTTTCTGGCGGATGGAGACCTACGCCAAGTTCGCTCGCGGGACCTTCACCGGAGTTTCTCTCAGCCGTGACGGCAAGCTGTCGCTGTCGCCGCGGCTGGAAGAAGTTTTCTCCACCGGCCAGGCGTTGGTTTGGGTCGTGGTCGAAGACCGCGCCGGCAACCTTTACCTGGGAACCGGCCACGCCGGAAAGGTCTTTAAATTGGATGCCAAGCTGAAGGCGCAGGAGTTCTTTGACGCTCCCGAGCCCGATGTATTTGCGCTGGCCGTGGACAGTGACAACAACCTTTACGTGGGCACTTCTCCGGACGGCAAAATCTACAAGGTCGCGCCGGATGGCACCTCGCAAGAGTTCTTCAACCCGCAGGCCAACTACATCTGGTCGCTGGTGGTGACGCCTAAAGGAACGCTCTACGCCGGCACCGGCGCCCGTGGCCGCATTTACCGCGTCTCGCCCGACGGCACCAGCTCGCTTTTCTTCGATACGCGGCAGACGCACGTGATGGCGCTGGCGCTGGGATCGGACCAGGCGCTGGTGGCCGGCAGCGAACCCAACGGGCTGCTCTACCGCATCTCGCCCGAGGGGAAGGCGTTCGTCCTCTACGATGCGCCCCTGGAAGAAATCCACAACGTGGTCATCGGGCCGGACGGCAGCGTGCTGGCAGCGGCCATGGCAGCCGGTGCGCAGCGCCGGCGGGGCGGTCTGGGCGGTGCAGCAATTCCCGGCGCGCAGAGCGCGGCAGCCTCGGTCACCGTCAGTGTCCAGGCCGGTCCCGCGCCGGGTCCGGAGGGCCAGAAGGAACAGGAGAAGCTCGAGGAGACCCGCAGGGCAGCCGAGAGGGCGGCGCAGCAGGCGGCAAGCGCCGCCGCCCTCGCGGTCCCGGCCGTGGGGTTCTTTGCTAGGACCCGTAGTGCCATCTATCGGGTGGCCCCCGATCGTAGTGTAGAAGAGCTGTGGAGCTCGAAGCGGGAGAGCGTCTATGACATCCTCCCGGCGGCGGATGGCCTGTTGTTCTCTACCGACGAGCGAGGCCGCGTTTACAAGTTAAACGCCCAAAAGCAGACCACTCTTTTGGTGGAAACCAAGCAAGAGCAGACCACGCGGCTGCTTCGACGCGGATCTGACGTGCTGGCAGCCACCAGCAATTTCGGCAAACTGTTCCGTTTGGGCACCACGCCTGACAAGCAAGGCTCCTACGAGTCGCCGGTCGAAGACACCGGCCGCATCTCCCGCTGGGGGAAGCTCAATTGGCGCGCCCGGGTGCCGGCCGACACGCGCATCGAGTTCTTCACGCGTAGCGGCAATGCATCGGTCCCGGACCATACTTGGAGTGAGTGGGCGCGGAGCTCTCACCCTGTAGCGGTGGGTGGCAGGGACGACCTGTTCGAGGAGCAAGTCAACAGCCCGCGTGCCCGTTACCTCCAGTGGAAAGCTGTGTTCCACTCTGCCAAGGGGCGTTCGCCCGGCTTGGAAGAGGTTTCGGTGGCCTACCTGCCGCAGAACCGGGCGCCGATCATTCGCTCGGTCAAGGTGGCGCCGGCCAGCCTTCGCGCGCCAGCCGCCGTGCCGCCGCTGGCCTCCACCGCTGTTGCTTCGGGCGCGAGCACTGACCCGATGGTGGTGGTTGTGCAGGACACCGTTGCCGCTTCGGGGCCAAGCAGTGCGCCTCAGGTGTCGACGCCAGCGGCAGCTCCGGCTCAGAGGAAGGCGAGGCAACCCACCATCACGATCGCCTGGCAGGCCGAAGATCCTGACCGTGACCCGATGAGCTTCAGCCTCTACATCCGGGGCGAGGGTGAAACCCGATGGAAGCTGCTGAAAGAGAAGCTGCGCGAGTTCCGCTTCCAGCCCGAGCCGGAAAGCCTGCCGGATGGCAAGTACCAGGTGCGCCTCCTCGCTTCCGACTCGCTGGCCAATCCGCCCCAGACCGCCCGTAGCGCGGAGCGGCAGAGCGCGTCGTTCTTGATTGACAACACCCCGCCCCGGGTCCAGTTGCTGAAGCAGCAACGCAAGGGCAGTACAGCTCAGGTGCATTTCCGGGTGATGGATGCTTCGGGTTTGAAGCGGGCGGAATACCGAGTGGACGCTGGCCCCTGGCTGCCGGTGTATTCCCAGGACGGGATCGTGGACTCCCGCCGGGAAGATTTTCTTCTCCAAGTAGAGAAGCTCACACCCGGGGAACACTTGGTGGTGCTGCGCGCCTACGATCTTGGGGACAATGCCGGCATGGGGAAGGCGGTGTTGAAATAGTCCAAGGTCCAAGGCTTGAGCCCACGAAGGTTAGGCGCGGCGTTGGACGTTGGACCTTAGGCTTTGGAATCAGTGGTCTTTCTGATTGGCTTCATGGGAAGTGGTAAGAGCGTCGCCGGCCAGGCGCTGGCCCGGCGCCTGGATTGCCGCTTTCTGGATCTGGACGCCCGCATCGAGGAGACCGCCGGTTGCTCGATTCCCGAAATCTTTGACCGGCAGGGGGAAGCCGCCTTTCGCGAGCTGGAACACCGGCAGCTACACCGGCTACTCTCGGAGCTTGGAGAAGCGACGGCGGTGGTGGCCCTTGGCGGCGGGGCGTTTGCCCAGCCACGAAATGTGGAACTGGTGGAACAGGCAGGGGGGGGCACCGTCTGGCTGGATGGACCGCCGGAACTGCTGCTGGAGCGCTGCCGCCGCCACGGGACCGATCGCCCGCTGGCCCGCGACCCAGAGCGCTTCCGGGCGCTCTATCGGGGGCGTATTCCATTCTATGCACGGGCCCGCCTGCGCGTGGAGGCTACGGGCGCTACGGAAAGTGTGGTAGAAGAAGTTCTGGCAGGCCTGGCAGCATTGCCGGCCCGGAGAGGAACATGAGGTTCGCTTCCGAGACGCGAGGTCCCCATGCTGGTTGCCGAGGTCGTGTCGGCCTCCGATTCCTTTTGATCCTGCTGCTGTGCCAAGCGGGGCCGCTGCCGGGCGAGGAGCCACTTGCCGAGCAGTCACTTAAGGACAAGGGGCTGTTGCGCATCTATTCGAACGGGCAGGAAGTCGGCGTCGAGCGCTTCAAGATTGCGCCCAAGGCCGAGGGCGTGCAGGCCACTGCCGAGCTGCAGATCAAGGTGGAAGGCGTCGGGCGCATGAAAGAGACCGCGAATCTGGTGCTGCGCAACGGCATCGAGCCAATCAGCTACAAGCGGGTCCAGAAATCGCACAAGCGCGGCTCCGCCACCCTCACCTTTGGCCCGGAGAAGACCACCGCCCGCTACACGACGACCGAAGGCGGCACGCAGCTCATGGAGTACTTCCTGCCCAAGAACGTGGTGATCCTGGACACCAATTTCTTCCACCACTATACCTTCCTCGTCCGCCAGTACGATTTTCTCAAGGGCGGCATCCAGCATCTGAACGTGCTGGTGCCGCAGGAAATGCGCCCGGGCATGGTACGCGTCGAGCATGAGGGGAATGACCAGTCGCGCCGCAAGCTGGTGGTGAGAACCGACGAGCTGGAAATCCAAATCTGGACGGATGCAGCCGGGCGTTTGATGAAGCTGGCAGTGCCCTCCGCCAAGGTTGAAGTCCTCCGCGAGCAGAAGTAAAATCAGACACCCCACCTCCGCCTGTCATCCCGAGCAGAGCGAGGGATCTGCTATTCCCGTTGACGTTGGATCCTGTGTAGCGCTCGGCCCTGCGCTGGGCACTTGGGCCTTCTCCCGCGGCGCCGTGGGCAGGGCCAACAGCACCCGGTGCACTTCCTCGATGGTTTTGTCCAAGGTGGAGGTACCGGCCGTCAGTCCGACCGTCTGGCATCCGTCGAACCAACCCGGGGGCAGCTCGGTTGCGCTTTGGACCTGCAACGTTCGCACGCCTCGTGCCCTCGCCGTTTCAGCCAACTCGCGCGTGTTGCGCGAATTTTTCCCACCCACCACCACCAGGGCGTCCACAGCAGGCAGGAGCTGCTCAAGCGCCTGCTGGCACTCGCGGGTGGGACGGCAGACGGTGTCCACGAACCGGATCGGCTTTCCAGGATTCTTGGTCTCGACCGCACGCAGCACCGTGCGGAGCAGGGCATCGGGGGTGGTGGTCTGGCAGATGACCCCGATTCGCTCGGCAGAATAACTGCGGACCTCGGCGGGCGATTCCACCAGCTCGTAGCGGCGCAGGTCGCCCACCAAGCCGTGGACTTCCACGTGTCCTCGCCGCCCGATCACCAACACCAGGCAGCCTTCCGCGTCGAGGCGCAGGGCGGCCTGATGGGCCCGACGTACGAGGGGACAGGTGGTGTCCAGCAGGGTCCGGCCGGCGGACTCGAGCCGCGCGCGCTCCGCGTTGCTGATCCCGTGCGCGGTCACCAGCACCACCGGCGTCGCCGGCACCGCCTGCTGCCGGCCTTGCTCGGTGAGCTGGTGAAAGCCGCGCTCGACCAGCCGGCGGTTCACTTCCTTGTTGTGCACCAGCTCACCGTAGACGGTGATCTGATGCGGGTCGCGAACGGCGGCAATAGATTCCAGTGCGTCGCGAACCCCGAAACAGAGTCCCATGGCCTCGGCGTGGATGACTTGCATGGAGAGCCTCCGTGTTGAGCGTTACTTTATACAGACTATCACTCTCTATTGCAAAGTTAAATGCCACAAAAAAAGCCGCTCAGGCCGGCACCCAGCCGCCGGAGGCGTCCAACGCCTCTTCCTTCCGCCGCTTGCGGGAGCGCTTCTGCAACGCCCTGCGGGTCACGGCCGCATCCTGCACTACCTCTTCCAGCACCGTCAGGTAGGCCAGAAACCGCTCGCGCCCTTGCTGGGAGATGCGGCAAAGCGTCTGCGGGCGCCGGTTCTCAAAGCGCTTCCAGACCTCGACCAGGCCGGCCTCGTGCAGCACCTGGAGGTGGCGGCTGAGATTGCCGTCGGTGAGCGCGCAGAGTTCCTTCATGTCGGAGAAGAGCACGCCTTCCGGGCGGGTGGCCAGGGTGGTCAGAATGCCCAGGCGCGCGCGCTCGTGCAACAGCCGGTCCAACCCTTCGTAGGCAAAACGCCCGCCGGTCGGTTGGGATTCAGACTTTTTCCTTTTCCGTGCCATTTCGCTCCAGATTCCAGTAGAGCACCAGCGCGGCCCCGAACTGGCCCACGCCGAAGGCGGTGCCCATCACCCACGGGGCCAGCGCCTCCCGTCCGGGCAAGTAGTACAGGATCGCGGCGGCGCAGGCCAGGTAATACAAGCCCACCCAGCCGATGGTGCGCGGCAGGTGACGCCGGGAGGCGAATACCCCCAGGCTGACCAGCATGGTCCACAGGCCCGGCAACAACTCCACCAGGTCGGGTCGGTGCCAGGTCAGAGTCCAGGTCAGCAGCGCGCCGGCCGTCAGCGACGGCAGCAGTTGCCCCACCACGATCCGCGTGGTGGCGCGCCGGTGAGCCGAGGCGCAGTGGAGATACCCATCGAACATCTGCGCGCCAACGCCGGCCGCGCACAGCACCGCGGCCCCCACCCACAGCATGACGTACCGCACAGGCTGAACCGCAGCGTCTCCCACCAGCGCCGGCTGCGCCAGCGCCGTCAGTAGCGCCACCATGCCGGTGGCCGCTGCAGGCAAGGCCCGGTAGCCGCGGAAGGTTTCCGTGGTCACCAGGTGCCCGCGGATCTCGCTGATCTGCTCCAGTGCATCGTCCAGTTCCGGTGGCATGGCTGTAAGCTTTGTCCCGCAAAGTGTATCGCGACCGCCCTCGCAGTGCAAGCAGAAATATTTGCCCGCCCCGTGGGCCGGAATTGCTGCCCGCCCCCGAACCAGTTGCAGGCCTCGGGCGCGGGTTTTGGTATCATGGACGGGAGCGCGCCCGGGAGCCGCCGCGGCATGAGTCCAGAAGTCGTTCTCATTTCGACCTATGAGCTGGGGCGCCAGCCTTTCGGGCTGGCTTCGCCTGCCGCCTGGCTGCGACAGGCCGGAGCTTCGGTCACCTGCCTGGACCTTTCCCGGGAGAAGCTGCGGGAAGAGCCGGTTCGTTCGGCCAATCTGGTGGCGTTCTACGTGCCGATGCACACGGCGACCCGCATCGCGGCCCGCGCCGCGGAAACCGTTCGCCGCCTCAACCCGCGCGCCCACCTCTGCTTCTACGGCCTCTACGCGCCGCTCAATGAAGTCTACCTGCGCGGGCTGGGCGCGGAGACGATTCTGGGGGGTGAGTTTGAAGGGGGCCTGGTGCGCATGCTCGAGCAACTGCCGGACGGGGACCATGTGCAGCCGGACGGATACCATGTACAGAAAGAACCGCTGGTCTCGCTGGGGCGCCAAACCTTCCTCGTACCTGACCGCAGCGGCTTGCCTGAGCTGTCCTGCTACGCGCAGCTCAATGATGGCCGGGGGCGGCTGCGCACCGTGGGCTACACCGAAGCCAGCCGTGGCTGCAAGCACCTGTGTCGCCACTGCCCCGTCGTTCCGGTCTACAACGGCGCCTTCCGGGTGGTCCAACGGGACATAGTTCTGGAGGACATTCGCCGCCAGGTCGCGGCGGGCGCCGAACACATCACCTTCGGTGACCCCGATTTCTTGAACGGGGTCAGGCACGCGCTGGAAATTGTGCGGGCTCTCCACCGCGAGTTTCCCCGGCTCACCTACGATGTGACCACCAAGGTGGAGCACCTGCGGAAGCACGCCGACGCGCTGCCAGTGCTGGCCGAAACCGGCTGCCAGTTTGTCACCAGCGCGGTCGAGTCGGTGGATGACCGCGTGCTAACGCGGCTCGACAAGGGCCACACCCGCGCCGATTTCTACCAAGTGGTGGAGCTGTGCCGGCGCGCGGGCCTGGTGCTGGCCCCTACCTTTGTCGCCTTCACACCTTGGATCACGCTGGCTGGCTACTGCGAGCTGCTGGCGGCGCTGGCTGAGCTGGACCTAGTGGAGCAGGTAGCTCCGGTCCAGCTTGCCATCCGGCTGTTGATTCCCACCGGTTCACGACTGCTGGAGCTGGAGGAGGTACGCCGGCTGGTGGCGGGCGGCTTCGACGAGGCGGCGTTGAGTTACCGATGGAAACATCCCGACCCTCGGGTGGACCGCTTGTGCGGGCAGCTCCAACGGGCAGTCTGGGACGCCGAGAAGCAGGGCCGGTCACGGCGAGCGATTTTCTCCCAGGTCTGGGAGCTGGCGAACAATGCGGCAGGCATTTCTACGCCGGCACTGCGAGTTCCCGATCCCTACCAGCGTAGTGCCGTGCCCTACCTAAACGAGCCCTGGTACTGTTGAGCCGAACCCACCGAAGAGCAGTTTGCTCTGGTATAAAGCAAGCCTTGTATGAAGCAAGCAACGACGCCCAGGCTCCTCCTGCTGGCGACCACTACCGGCTACCAGACGCAAGCGTTTGCTGAAGCGGCGCGTGGCCT
Source organism: Terriglobia bacterium (assembly GCA_965218055.1). Classification (GTDB taxonomy): domain Bacteria; phylum Acidobacteriota; class Terriglobia; order JAJPHL01; family JAPKYU01; genus CBDBKE01. The sequence continues at coordinate 1,323,686 of CBDCKA010000002.1, read as the reverse complement.
GGGGCTGGAGGTGGTGCTAGGTACCGACCGCTGCCACGTGCTGGATGACCCCTGGCAGGACGCCGCGTTGCCACTACGCTTTGAAGATCCCGCACACTCATCTGAAGAGATTTGCCGCTACGCCCGCGAGCATCCCATCCAGGCGGTGGCCGCGGTGGGCGACAAGCCCACGGTGACGGCCGCAGTGGCCTGCCGCGCGCTGGGAATCGCCTGGCACAGTCCGGAGGCAGCCGAAGCCTGCCACAACAAGTTCCTTGCCCGGCAGCGGCTCGAGGAGGCGGGGCTGAACGTGCCTGCCTATGCCTGCCATTCCAGCCACAGCGAGCCGCCACCGGCCGAGGGCCGGGGCATCTCCCGCGTCCGGTTCCCTTGCGTGTTGAAGCCGGTGTCGCTGGCCGCCAGCCGGGGCGTGATTCGCGCCGACGACCCGGAGCAATTCGTGGCCGCCTTCCGGCGCGTCGCCGCGCTATTGGCCAGTCCAGAGATCCAGGTGAAGAAGGAGATGGAGACCGAGCAGATTCTGGTGGAGGAGTTTGTTCCCGGGCCCGAATTTGCGGTGGAAGGGCTGATGTGGCAGGGCCAGTTGCGGGTTCTGGTCATCTTCGACAAACCCGATCCGCTGGAGGGTCCCTACTTCGAAGAGACGATCTACGTGACGCCGTCGCGGCTGCCATCCGGCGACCAGAGGGCCATAACAGATTGCCTGGAGCGCGCGGTGTGCGCGCTCGGACTGTTCCATGGCCCTTTGCACGCCGAGTTCCGCTTGAATGACCGCGGCCCCTGGGTGTTGGATGTGGCCGCGCGGCCGATTGGCGGCCTCTGTTCGCGCGCGTTACGCTTCGGGACGGGCATGTCGCTAGAGGAGCTGGTCATCCGTAATGCCCTGGGCCAGCCGCTCGACGGGGTTTGCCCGGAACCCGCTGCGGCCGGTGTCATGATGATTCCCATCCCCGGCACCGGCGTCTTCGCGGGGGTGGAAGGTGTAGAAGACGCTTTGCGAGTGCCGGGTATCCAGGAGGTCCGGATTACCGCCAAGCTGCATCAGAAGCTGGTGCCCTGGCCGGAGGGGGCGAGCTATCCGGGCTTCCTGTTTGCACGCGCCTCGTCGCCGGAGGCCGTTGAGCAGGCGCTACGCGAAGCTCACCAACGCCTGCGCTTCCAGATCTCGCCGATCCTGGCGGTTGTCTGAGCGCTGGTTTCTCAACTTTTAGCTTGGGGTGGAACGTAGCCGGGTGGCAGGGCGGCGCCTTCGCCAAAAAAGAATTGCTCCATCTGCCCCTCGATGAGCTTCTGCGCTTCCGGATCGGCGGGGTAGAGCCGGTATTCATTGATGACCATCTTCAGGTGTTCCAGCCACAGCTTCCAGGCATCCTGCGACACGTTTTCGTAGACCCGCTGCCCCAGTTCGCCTGCCCAGGGCGGGGCGTCCAGCCCGGGGAGCTCTTTCTGAAACTTAACGCACTTTACCTTGTGTGCCATTCGCTGCGGCCTTTCCTGAGGATTCCGGAAATCAGCATTCCCGTGGCGGCTCGGGGTCCGGCCGCTCGCTCCAAGCTAGCACACATCGGGACCGCCCGCCAACGCCGTTCCATCCGGGTGGTTTGATATCATCTTGACATTCAGCACAGAGGGAGGGTAGAAAGATGTCCGAACTGGCAACCAAACAATGTGTACCTTGCCGCGGCGGAGTCCCGCCGCTCAAAGGAGCGGAACTCAAGGGGCTCGAACGGCAGGTCCCCGGCTGGAATGTCATCGAGGAGCACCACCTCGAGAAAACCTTCCGCTTCCCCGATTTCCGCCAGGCGCTGGCGTTTGTGAATCGGGTAGGAAACCTGGCCGAAGAACAAGGCCACCACCCGGATATCTTCCTCGCCTGGGGTAAGGTGGACGTGACGATCTGGACGCACAAGATTGACGGGCTGACGGAAAGCGATTTCATTCTGGCCGCCAAGATTGACGCACTGCCTGGCAACTTGAAGTCGGAGTCTTGAAGTCGGAGTAAGGAGCCATCGCTTATGAACAACGGGAAAAGCCTGGAGCTGCGCTTCCGCGAGCAACTCGGTTTAACCAGACGGCCGGTGGCCGTGAGTTTCCTGCCAGAGGAGCCGACGCAGCTTCCCCGCTTCAGCGGGAGCGAGCCCTCGGGGTGCAGCTTCTGGCGCCTGGCTGCCGAGGGGCGCACCTTTTACACGGTCCCGGCGGACCATTACAACTGTGCGGTGGGCAGCTACACCCATAACGTGGCGCTTCCGCCGGAGCGCGCCCGGGAACTGGAAGACACACTGGGCCTGATGACATCGGTGGGCTACCTGAGCCTGGACGAGGTTCCAGGGATTCCGCGTTTACCCCGGACGCCGGCGGCAGTCCTCTATTCGCCGCTGGCCGACGCGCCTGTGCCACCGCAGGTAGTCTTGTTCGCCTGCCGGCCGGCGGCCGCCATGTTGCTCAGCGAAGCGGCGGCGCGCGCCGGTGCGAACTCTTCGCTGCCGGCGCTGGGACGGCCCACCTGCATGGCGCTGCCTGCCGCGCTTTCCGCTGGCGGCGCGGTCACCAGCCTGGGCTGCATCGGGAATCGGGTGTACACCGGGTTGAGCGAAGATGAGTTGTACGTGGTGATTCCCGGTCCCGCCCTGGCGGGTGTCGCCGACGCCCTGAAAACCATCGTCTCTGCCAACCAGCAGCTGGCCGCCTACGCCGAGGATCGCCGCCGCGCACTGGCCTCAGAATGACTGGCTAGCCGGGGCCTACGAGGTCACGCCCGCCTACGCGGTCAACCCGTAGGTCCCGACGTAGCGGTGGCGGTGTGGCCGCAGCCGCCACTAATGGCAGGAACAACATAAATCTGCGCGCCATCCGTCACCGCCGTCGCTAACCCTCCCGTGTGGCGGATATTTTCCTCATTCACGAACAGGTTGACGTGCTCGCGGACAGTTCCTCGTTCGGTGACGATCCTGTCCCGCAAGCCGGGATGGTACTCCCACAGCGCTGCCAATACCTCGGCGATCGTCTTGCCGGGGGCGGCGATCTCCACTTCATTCTTGCCGTCCGTAAATTGCCGCAACGGGGAAGGGATACAAACCGTGACAGCCACCTATGCCCTCCGGCGGCGCGCCGCTGTCTTGTTTCGGGTGGAACCGTTCCGTTTCCTCGGGAGGCTTCGGCTGGAAGCAGAGGCACCGTCCAGCAACGCGGCCTTGACGCATACCACTGGCGGCAAACCATCTGAGATGAGGTCCCAGGAGTTCCCCTCGTTCGAGGAGCCGAAGAGCTTTCCGCTGCGGGTTCCGAAATAAATCCCCGCCGGTTGCAAAGAGTCGGCGGTCATGCCGTCGCGCAAGACGGTTCCAAAAGCTCCTCGTTGCGGCAAGCCGCGCGTGAGCGCCTCTCAGGAACGGCCCCCGTTCCGCGTGCGGTAGACCCGGAGTTTCGCCTCCGGCGTGCAGCGGAACCGATCCGACTCGAGCGGAAGGATGTAGACGGTTTCCGCATCGTGAGGATGCATGGTCATGGCGAAGCCGAAGTCCGACGGTACCCCTCGCGCAATGTCCTGCCACGAATCCCCCCCGTCATCGCTTCGATAAAGCCCCCAGTGGTTCTGGAGGAAGAGCCTCTCCGGACGCGCTCGATGGCTCACGATCTTGTGCACGCACTGGCCGAACTCCGGATGTTTGTTGGGAAGAAACTCCGCGCGAACGCCCTGGTTCCGCGCCTTCCATGACTTGCCGCCATCGTCGGTGCGATACACTCCTGCAGCGGAAACGGCAATGTGCATGCGGTTGTGATTCGAGGAGTCCGCCAGGATGGTGTGCAGACAGAGTCCGCCGGCTCCAGGCGCCCAGCGAGGACGATGAGGATGGTCGAACAAGCCCCGAACCAGCTCCCAACTCTGGCCCCCATCGCGGGACTCAAACAGGGCTGCGGGTTCCACGCCGCAGTAAAGCGTATCGGGCTCCTTGGGACGTCCCGGAGTAATCTGCCAAATCTGCTGCAGCTCCGTTTCTGTCCCGGCGGGAAAGCGAATCGCGGCGGTCTCGGGGTTGGTCCAGCTCTTTCCGAAATCGTCGGTGGATCGGAGCATTACGCCAAAGAAGAAATCCTTTGTTCCGGCCCAAATGCGCCGGCGTGCCTGACGCCCGTCATACGCCATTGCGTAGACCGCTTGGCCGGGGAAGTGCGGGCCGGATACTTGCCAGCGCCGCCGATCAGCACTTGACGACATGAGAAACGCTCCCTTCAGCGTCCCAACCAACAGTACAACATGGCCTTGCTTTGGAGCGATGTGGTGGGTGACCTCCATAAGTGCCTATCCTCGTGTGGCTGTCTTCAGGTTTTGAATTCCCGGGAATCCACTGTACTCGAATCTTCTACAGTGGCCAAGTTCCTGATAGCAACAAGAGAATAACCGTAGCCACCAGTTTCGCGCTGTAGCCGGACGCAAGGTGTCATGGCAGCTCAACGGCTGGCCCCTCGCCTGGTCCAGACGGGATAGGCTACCTGTGGCCAACCTGAAGGTCTCCTGCAGGACATTGTCCCTCTTGAGCGCCAAGGGGCGCTCCTGGTATGATTCTTGGGAAGGTGAGGAATGGGTGAGTCATGACCAAGGTGCTGGATTTCCGAAGTATGAAGCCTCGCCCGGGGCCCTGCCCGTGCCTGCCGGTCGCTGCCTCCTCGTTTCGGCTTCCCAACTCCAAAGCACAAAGTTGAACCATACACACGATGAGCGAGCTGCACATTCCTGTTCTGGTTCTCAACGCTACCTACGAGCCCATCAACATCTGTGCCGCTCGCCGGGCCGTCGTGCTGATTCTGAAAGGCGTGGCCTCCAGTGAGGAGGAAAGCCGAATTTACTTCCACTCCCCCTCGCACAGAGTGCGCGTACCGTCCGTGATCCGACTATTGGGATACCGGCGCATCCCTTTCCAGGGCCGTGCGTTGTCGCGCAAGAACATCCTGATGCGCGACCGCAACACCTGCCAGTTCTGCAGCCGCGCCATTCCAGCCTCGGAATTGACGCTGGACCACATCGTCCCGCGCTCTCGGGGCGGCGAATCCAGTTGGGAGAACCTGGTGGCCTGCTGCCATCCGTGCAATAACCGGAAGGGCGACCGCCTGCCGGAGGAAGCCGGCATGCGGCTTGTTGGGCGCCCACGCTCCTTCACTCTGCATACCAGCCGCCAGCTCATGCGCTTGATGGGCCGCTCCGACGCCGCCTGGCGGAAGTACCTGTTCTACTGAGCCGCTTGGGCCGGGGAAACACAGGTGCAGCAGGTGCTGACCAAATCGATAACACTGCTCCTTGGGGCCTGGATGGGCGGCACCCTTGTGATCTGGCTGGTAGCCACGATCAGCTTCCGCAACGCGGATCGGGTGCTCAGTCGCCCCACGCCGGAGGCGGCGCCATTGCTGCTTTCGATCCCGGAAGCCGCGCGGCGACCGGTCCTGCGGCACCTGGCTTCGGAGTTCAATCGCTTGCTGTTCCCGGTGTGGGGCGCCCTGCAGCTGGTGTTGGGCGGAGCCGTGCTGGTGCTGCTACTGAGGCAAACGCCGCGCAGCCCGGCCGACCTCACCCTCGCCGGCATTCTGCTGTTGCTGGTGGTGGTCATGCTCGGGGTCATTACTCCAGTCATCACCAGCCTGGGACGCACCATGGATTTTGTGCCGCGCACCCCGCCTCCCCCGCAAATGGCCGCCTTCGGCAAGCTGCATGCCGCATACAGCTTCCTGGACCTGATCAAGCTGGTGCTGGCAGGCATCCTGGCCTTCCGCATCGGGCGTTAGTAACGTGGCAATCGCGTGACAATAGCGTGACCGGCTTTTTTCTGAGCGGCTCACACTAACCGCTGGAAAGCACGCGGGCGACGGCTTGCTTCCAGCCGGCGTAGAGTTCTTCGCGATGCGCCGGGTCCAGGCGCGGCTCAAAGACGCGTTCCTGCTTCCATAGCGTTTCCAGCTCATCAGTGGTTTTCCAGACGCCCACCGCCAGGCCGGCCAGGTAGGCGGCACCCAGCGCGGTGGTTTCAGTGTAGGCGGGGCGAACGACGCTGGTGCCCAGCAGGTTGGCCTGGAACTGGAGCAGGAAGTCGTTGTGAGCCGGGGCACCGTCCACCCGCAATTCCCGGATTTCTACCTGCGCGTCACGCTGCATGGCCTCGACTAGGTCCCGGGTCTGGTAGGCAATGGACTCCAGCGTCGCGCGAGATATGTGGGCGGCGGTGGTACCGCGCGACAGTCCCAGGATGGCCCCGCGGGCATGCGGGTCCCAGTACGGCGCTCCCAGACCCACAAAAGCCGGCACCACGTAGACGCCGCCGCTGGAGGCGACTGACTGCGCCAGCTCCCCGCTGGCAGCCGCGTCGGGAAACAGGCGTAGCGTGTCGCGCATCCAGTCGAGCGCCGCCCCTGCCATGAACACGCTGCCTTCCAGCGCATAGGCGCGCTGGCCCGCTGGCGCGCAGGCCACCGTGGAAACCATGCGGTGCCGGGACGGCACTGCCTGCGTGCCGGTGTGCAGCAGCAGGAAGGTGCCGGTGCCGTAGGTGTTCTTTGCCATGCCGGGCCGGAAGCAGGCCTGGCCGAACAGCGCCGCTTGCTGGTCGCCGCCTATGCCAGCGATCGGAATTGGCGCGCCGAACCATTCCGGATCGCTTTCCCCGTACACCTCCGAGGAGCCGTGCACCGAGGGCAGCACTTCACCAGGCACGTCCAGCATCGCCAGCAGGCGTTCGTCCCAGCGCCGCTGCTCGAGGTTGAACAGCAGTGTGCGCGAAGCGTTCGATTCGTCCGTGATGTGCAGGCGCCCCTTGGTGAGCTTGTAGAGCAGCCAGCAGTCCACCGTGCCGAACAGCAGTTCCCCGCCAGCCGCGCGCTGGCGCAGGCCGGGTGCGGAGTCCAGCAGCCAGCGCAGCTTGGTGCCGGAGAAATAGGGATCGGCCAGCAGGCCGCTGCGCCGTGTGAGTTCCGCCTCCAGCCCATCGCGCCGCAACTGCTCGCACAGCTCAGCGGTGCGGCGGTCCTGCCAGACAATGGCGGGGGCCACCGGGCGCCCGCTTCTGCGTTCCCAAAGCAGCGTGGTCTCGCGCTGGTTGGTAATGCCCAACGCGGCTACTTCCTGCGGTTGGACTCGAGCGCTGGCCAGCGCCTCACGGGCGGCGTCCAACTGCGCCTCCCAGATTTGCTCGGCGTCTTGTTCCACCCAACCTTCGCGGGGATAGTGGCACTGGATGGGCCGGCTGGCAGTGGCTCGCTGTGCTCCCTGCTCGTCAAACAGGATCGCCCGCGCGCTGGTCGTGCCTTCATCCAGTGCCAACACATAGCGCATGCGGGCGTTATCAAAGCATGTTTTAGCCGCCCCGTCCACTTGTCCTGAGGAGGCACCGCCCACCCGCTGCCGGACCGCCCGTTCACGCTCACGGCTCAGAACCCCGGGTCTTTTCTTTTCCGGCAGGGCGTGGTAGAAACGGGCCAACGTTACCGGAGAACTTCATGCAAGTCATTCGCAGCCCGAAAGTGTACGACGCCGTCATCATCGGCTCCGGCGCCGGTGGTGGCATGGCGGCCATGGTGCTGACGCGGGGCGGTTTGAACTGCGCTCTGCTGGAAGGCGGCCCGGCGCTGGACCCGACGCGCGACTACAAGGAGCATCTGTGGCCCTATGACCTCCCTCACCGCGGCCACGGCCCCGGCTACAAGCACAACCTGCCCGTAGTGAGTGAGTTCAACGAGCACCTGGGCGGCTGGCAGCTCCAAGGCGAGCCGTACACGGTGGCCTCGGGCCAGCAGTTCATGTGGTTTCGCTCGCGCATCATGGGCGGGCGGACGAATATCTGGGGGCGCGTCTCGCTGCGCTTTGCCCCTTACGATTTCAAGCCTCACTCCACCGACGGCGGGGGCGTCGACTGGCCCATCAGCTATGAGGACGTGGCGCCCTACTACGACCGGGTGGAGCAGCTGATCGGCGTGTTCGGCAGCCGCGAGGGCATTCAGACACTGCCCGACGGCATTTATCAACCGCCCCCCCCGCCACGCTGCTACGAGCGTCTGGTGGCCAAGGGCTGCGCCAAACTGGGCATTCCCACCATCCCCCATCGCAACGCCATTCTCACCGAGGACCATGACGGCCGCCTCGCCTGCCACTACTGCAACCAGTGCTCCCGCGGCTGCATGACCGCCTCGCGCTTCAGTTCGGCCCAGGTGCTGATCCCCAAGGCGCTGGCCACCAAGCGCCTAACCCTAATCTCCAACGCCATGGCGCGCGAAATCCTGACCGACGAACAGGGCCGCTGCACCGGGGTTTCCTACGTGGACCGCGCCGAGCGCCGCGAATACCAGGTGCGCGCCCGCGCGGTGGTAGTGGCCGGCGGCACCCTGGAGTCCACCCGCCTGCTGTTGAACTCGCGCTCCCCACGCTTTTCCAACGGCCTGGCCAACTCGAGCGGCATGCTGGGCAAGAACCTCGCGGACTCGGTCGGCTATGGCATGGGCGCTTACTTCCCGCAGTTGACAGGCCGCAAAGTCGGGAATGAGGACGGCATCGGTAGCGGCCACTTGATGATCCCCTGGTGGCTGCAAGACATCAGGAACCGGCCGTTCCGCCGCGGCTACCACATTGAGATGCGCGGCGGGTCGAATTTTGGCGCCGTGACGGGCGCCGGGCGCGTGGCCGCCAGCGTTTTTGACGGCTATGGCTCCGAACTGAAGAACCACGCGCGCGAGCTGTTCGGGAGCACCTTTGTTCTGAACGCAAGGGGCGAGATGATCCCCAACGAAAAAAGCTACGTCGAGATTGACCCGGAGGTGATGGACGGGCTGGGCATCCCCGTCCTGCGTATCCACTGGGAGTGGGGTGAGGAGGAACACAACATGACCCGGCACGCAGAGCAGACCATGGAGGAGATCCTCGAAGCCGCCGGCGGGGTCATCATCCGCCGCCAGAAGGGCATTTCCGTTGGCGGGGAAATCATCCACGAGGTAGGCACTGCCCGCATGGGCGCGGACCCGTCCACCTCCGTGCTGGACGGGTTCCACCAGGCCCACGACGTGAAAAACCTGCTCGTGGTGGACGGAGCCGCCTTCGCCGGTAGTCCGGAGAAGAACCCCACGTTGACGATCCTGAGCCTGTCCCTGCGCGCCTCCGAGCACCTGCTGGAAGAGGCGCGGAAAGGAAACCTGTGAAGCGTCGCCAAGCCCTCCAGCTCATCGCCATCACTGGCCTGGCCTCCCCGGGTAAGGGTCAGCCTGCTGGCCATTCAGCCCAGAGTGAAGAGAACGCGCCGCCGACTGCCCAGTCGTACCGGCCGAAGCATTTTTCCGACCACGAGTTTGCCGTGATCTCGCGTCTGGCCGACCTGATTCTCCCCCGTGACTCCACTCCCGGCGCCCTGGACGCCGGCGTGCCCGAGTACATTGACCTGCAGGTGGCCGACATGCCGGAGGCCAAACAGGTGCGCCTGTCGGGGGGCGTCCTGTGGTTGGACCGCTACTGTCGCGCACAGTTTGGGCGGCCCTTCCTAGAGTGCGCAGCCGGGGAGCAGAAAACGGTGCTGGATCGGCTGGCCTTCCGCGAGAAGGTGAACCGGAATTTGAAGCCCGCCCGCGCTTTCTTCAAGCTCGTGCGCGAGCTGACCTGCGATGGCTTCTACTCTAGTAAGCTCGGCTTCGCCGAAGTGGGCTACAAGGGGAACGTGTTCATCCGCAAGTTCTCCGGGTGTACGCATCCGGAGCACGGGACCTCGTGAGAGACGAATTCCACCGCCAACCCAGAGTCTAAGTTTGAATGCAGAAGTCCAGGGCCGGGAGACGGCCGTGAGACGAAAAGATGGACTCTCTCGGCAGGAATCAGCCGCCGATGAGTCCACCACACAGGGCCATGGCGAACAGAGCCGCCGCGGCCAGTGACGCTGCGGTCCTGACGTGATTCCAGAGAGTCCAACGCGAGAGGTAGTGGGCCCACAGCGCCTCTGCGCCCGAGCTGTCGGGCTCGGCCGACGCCAGCCGATTGTTCAGTGGCACGTTGAACACCACCGTCACGAGAAGGCACCCAAGCAAATAGAGGACACACGCGGCGAGTAGGTAGGCCCGGTGTGCGCCGGCCGCACTCCCTAAAGCGAGAAACGTGACCGGGAGGCAGACCGCTCCCGTTCCAAAGAACGCGAGGAAGAACCAGGGGTTGAGTACCGTGACGTTGATGGCTTTCATGGCAGCAATTCCCTGGTTTTCCGGCAGCTGGCCGAGGGCTCGCATCACGAAAGTAGAGAAGGCGAAGAAGATTCCCGCAACCAGGCCGGAGCCCAACACCGCGGCGAAGGTCAGGATGTCCAGGAACTCCTTCATCGTTGGTCCTCCCAAATGCCGGTGGCGGCGGCCTCTCGAGCGTAGTCGGTGAAGTCGCGAGGCTCCTTACCCCAGGGCCCGCTGAACGCCATCCGCAAGGTAGGCGTTACGGCCGTCCAGAACCGTCGTGAAGAGATACATCGTCCTACAAGTCATATTGGATAGCTGAACGGGACTGGAGCCCCACCGGGCGTACCTGCTCCTAAATCTCGTAGTCCACCGCCACGGCGGATTCGCAGAGTTGCCTGACCCGCTCCAAGACCGGCGCATGGCTGGGGTGAGCTTGGTAGCGGTCCATCGCCGCCCGATCCTCGAAACCGAACACGAGCGCGACGTCGTAGGAGCGGGGCGATTTCAGGAAGTCTTCCCCCACCTCCGGCTTGAGAATCCCCGGAATCAGCTCCGGCAGCGCTTTCAGGCGAGCCGCAAAGTCGGCCCGGTCGGTTTCACTCACATCCGCTTTGAACTTGAACAACACAACGTGGCGAATCAAAGGCACCTCCGACACCCAAACAATCAAGAGCCTCTCTTTTAACAGAGGTTGGTAGTTTTGTTGGAGGAAAGTTGCAGCTTGGCTGCGTCAGGGAGGCTTCAGCGGGTGTACTGGGTCGGGCGCGGACCTTCCTCCAGCACCTGACGGTCCCAGATGGCGCCTTCGCGGGTGTAGTTGGCCAGCTCAAAGTCCTGAGTCAATTCCAGCGCATCGGTGGGGCAGGCGTCTTCGCACAGGCCGCAGAACATGCAGCGGGAGATATCGTAGGTGAAGGTAGTCAGCAGCTTGCGTCCCTTGCCACCCTCGCGATACCAGCCCACTACGATCAGGTTCTCCGGGCAGGCCAGCGCACACAGGTCGCAGGCGATGCACAGCGTTTCGCCATTCTCCGGGTTGATGTTCAGCCGCGGCGCTCCGCGATAGCGCTCGGCCACCTCCGGCCGAACCTTCGGATACTCTTCGGTGTAGATGTTCTTCGGGTGCTGGTAGCGGAAGGTGACCGCCAGACCCTTCAGCAGGTCCACCATGAAAATCTTCCGCAGCCACTCGGAGAGACGGAAGCCGTTGGTGCGCTTTTCGGCCATTCCTAATGCCTTAGTATGCAATGGAAGCGCTGCTAACGCAAGTATGCATTCACAGATGACCCCGTCGTTCCCCAGAGGTGAGGAAGCAAATCTTCAAGCTCGGACTTCCTGATCTTTATATTGCAACTGGTAGAGCTTCCAATAGATGCCGCGGACGGCAAGCAGTTCCTGGTGGGTGCCGGACTCGCGCAGCCGGCCCTTGTGCATCACCAGGATGCGGTCGGCGCGTTGCACGGTGGAAAGCCGATGGGCGATGATGATCGAGGTGCGGCCCATCACCATGCGGCCGAGCGCCTCGCGCACTCGCAACTCGGTTTCGGTGTCCACGCTGGAAGTGGCCTCGTCCAGCACCAGAATGCGCGGCCGGTGGGCCAGCGCGCGGGCGAAGCTGATGAGCTGCTTCTGGCCGGTCGAAAGCGTCGCCCCGCGCTCGCGGACCTCCTCCTGGAAGCCGCCGGGCAACGAGCGGATGAAGTCGCCCAGGTTCACTTCTTCGGCAGCCTCTTCCAGGTCGCGCAGCTCCAGGTGTTCGCTACCCAGGCGGATGTTGCGCTCCACGGTGCCGGAGAATAGGAACGGGTCCTGGAGCACGACCCCGAACAGGCGGCGCAGCTCGGTCAGTTCCAGGTGCCGAAGATCCACGCCATCCAGCAGAATCTTGCCGCGCCCGACGTCGTAAAAACGCAGCAGCAGGCTGATCAGGGTGGTCTTCCCCGCGCCGGTGTGTCCGACGATGGCCACCGTTTCGCCCGCCTCAATAGTGAAGGAAACGTCCTTCAGTACCCATTCCGGCCCGGCGGGCAGATCCCCGTCACCCGCCGCCGCTTCCTCCGGGAGGCGATCCGACGCGCCTCGGTAGGCAAACCAGACGTTGCGGAACTCAATTCGGCCGTTTACCTGACGCAGTTCGACCGGAGCAGCGGGCGAGGTCACCTCCACCGGGGTGTCCAGCAATTTGAACACGCGCTCGGAGCTGGCCATCGCCCCTTGCAGGATGTTGTACTTCTCGCTCAGGTCCATGATCGGCCGGTAGAAGCGCTGCGCGTACTGGATGAAGGCCACCACCACGCCCAGCGTCAGCGTCTCGTCCAGCACCCGCAGCCCGCCGTACCACAGAACTAAACCGATGGCCACTGCGCTCAGGATTTCCACCGTCGGGTAGAACAGGGCGTGAGCAAAGATCGCATCCTTGAAGGCTTGCATGTGCCGCTGGTTGACGGTCTCGAATTCCCGGAAGCTTTTCTCCTCCCGGTTGAACAGTTGCACAACAGCCATGCCGCTGATGTGTTCCTGAAGATAGGCGTTGATGCGGGCGATGGCGGTGCGGATGCGCCGGTAGGATTCGCGGACCCTCTTGCGGAACAGCGCGGTGGCCAGGGCGATCAGCGGGAGAACCGCGAAGGTGACCAGGGCCAATGGCGCGTTCAGCCACAGCATGACCACCATAATCGCCGTCAGGGTGAAGAAGTCGCCGAAGATGGCGACCACGCCGGAGGCGAACATTTCATTCAGCGCATCAATGTCGGTCGTCAGTCGGGTCACCAGGCGCCCCACCGGATTGCGGTCGAAGAAGCCCACGTGGAGCCGCTGCAGGTGGGCAAAAATCTGCGTCCGCAGGTCAAACATCGCCTTTTGCCCAGTGAGCTGCATGGTGTAGGTTTGGAGGAACTCCACGGCAAAGGAGACCACCAGCACCAGGACGTAGATGACCGCAATCTGAGTGAGGCCGCGGAAGGTGTCGGGACTCAGGTAGGCGTCCAGGAAGGTGAGGCGTTGCGCGGCCGAGTCGGTGAGGTAGCGGTCCACGGCCACTTTGGTCAGGAAGGGCCCGACCACCTGCAAGCCGGCGTGCACGAAGATGGCGCCCAGCGCCAGCACGACCAGGTGGACGTAGGGGCGCAGGTAGCGCAGCAGGCGCCTCATCAGGCGCGCGTCGTACGCCTTGCCTAGGACCTCTTCCTCGTGGTGGTCGCTCATTTCTAGGTATCAGGTCTCAGGTGCCAGATCTCAGGTGTCAGGCGACCCCTATGTCGCGAAACCTGACACGTGAGACCCGACACCTGAAACCTGCTTCTATTCCCTCTCCAGTTCCTCCTCCAGCAGCTGCTTCTGATAGAGGTCGGCGTAGTAGCCGCCGCGGGCCAGCAACTCCTCATGGGTGCCGCGCTCGACGATTTCCCCCTGCTCCAGAACCACGATGCAGTCGGCGGCGCGGACCGTCGAGACGCGGTGCGAAATCAGGATGGACGTCCGCCCCTTCATGATTTCCGCCAGCCGCGTCAGGATTCGCTCCTCGGTGTAGGTGTCCACGCTGGAAAGAGCGTCGTCCAGCACCAGGATCGAGGGGTCGCGCACCAGCGCACGGGCGATGGCGGCGCGCTGCTTCTGCCCGCCGCTTAAGGTGATGCCCCGTTCGCCGACCCGGGTCTGGAACTTCTCGGGGAACTCCTCCACATCGGCCAGCAGCCCGGCGCCTTCGGCCGCCCAGCGCACGTCGGCGTCCTTCGCTTCCGGAGCCCCGAAGGCGATGTTTTCCCGCAAGGTGTCGCTGAACAGGAACGTTTCCTGGGGCACGAAGCCGATCTGGCACCGCAGCGCCTCCAGTGACCACTCGCGGATGTCCACGCCGTCCACCAGCAGCGTGCCCGGCGGCGCGTTGAACAGCCGCGGGACCAGGCTTGCCAGCGTGGTCTTGCCCGAGCCGGTGTGGCCGACGATGGCGACGGTTTGCCCGGCAGGGATCTGCAGATTCACGTTGCGCAGTATCGCCCGGCCGTTATAGGCGAAAGTCAGGTTACGGAATTCGATCTCGCCCCGCATCTCGCCCGCCGCCGCTGGGGAGGAGGGTGAGGCGATCTCCGGCTGCTGATCCAGGATCTGGCGGATGCGTCCGGTGGAGGCTGCGCCGCGCTCGGCCAGATTCACCACCCAGCCCAGCGCGATCATCGGAAAGGTGAGCTGCACCAGGTACGCATTGAACGCCACAAACGAGCCGAGTGAGATGCGCCCGGCGGCGACCGCCAGTCCGCCCATCCACAGCACGATCACAAAGGTCAGCCCGATCAGCACCTGCAACAGCGGGTAGAACATCCCCCACAGCTTGATCAGCCCCAGGTTGCGCCGGACGAACTCCTGGCTGGCCGCGCGGAACTCGGCGATCTCAGCCTCCTCCTGCGCGTAGGCTTTCACCACCCGCATGCCGGAAAGGTTCTCCTGCGCGCGAGCGCTCAGCTCGCTGAACATGGCCTGGATGTGCTCAAAGCGGTCATGGATGCGCTGGCCGAAGTAGAACACGGCCAGCGACACGGCCGGGACCGGCGCAAAGACCATCAATGTGAGCCGCCAGTCCATGCGCAGCATGATCGCCAGGGCGAAAATCAGCACCATGGCGGTGTTCGCCGAATACATGATGCCGGGGCCCAGCAGCATCCGGGTGGCGTTCAAGTCGTTGGTGGCCCGGGCCATGATGTCGCCGGTGCGGGTCCGGTGGTAGTAGCTAAGCGTGAGGCGTTCCAGGTGACGGAACAGGTCATTGCGCAGGTCGTACTCGATGTCGCGCGAGATGCCGATGAGAATCCAGCGCATCCAGTACTGGAAGAAGCCCTTCACGCAGGCCACCCCAATCAGCGCCAGCGCATAGAACATCAGCTTCTCGCGGGTCACCGACTGGGTGAGGCTGTCTATGGCTGCCTTCATCAGCAGCGGCATGGCCAGCCAGGTGGCGTTGTTAGCCACCAGCGCCAGCAGGCCCGGCACGTAGCGCCGGCGATAGCGCCGCAGGTAGGGGAACAGCAACCGGACAGCTTCCAACTTGCGTTTCATGCCATGCTCAGAAGAAAAAGTATACCGTAGCGACAGGCATCCTTGCCTGCCGACGTCGAACTTGCCGTGGAAACTGCCGGGGGCGGGGGTTCCCCTTCCCCGGCATGCTGTGCGTGCGCAGCTGTGCAGGAATGGCAGGCGTCCCGCTTCGGAGAGCTGCACCGTCGCCCTTCCGAGTTCGTGCTAAAATGCTTGGAGAGCATGGTTTTCTCCGCAGAGTAAGAGGCGTGGTACGGTTGCCGGAGGCTATTGCTATCCCGGAGAACCAAGCGCCGCCGGGCCCGCTGGCCGGGCGGCGCATCGGCATCCACACGTCCATCGCCGGGGGGCTCTGGAAATCCGCAGAGCGCGCGCACCGGCTGGGTTCGAACACCTTCCAGATCTTTTCCTCCAGCCCCCGGCAGTGGAAGCAGTCGCACGCGGACCCGGCTGAAGTGCGGCGTCTCTGGCAACTGCGCGAGAAGCACGATCTCTACCCGCTGGTCATTCATGACAACTACTTGATCAACCTGGCCTCAGGCGATCCGACGATTCGAGGTAAATCCATCGAAGCCTTTCGCGGAGAGCTGGAGCGCGCCGCGGCCGTGGGTGCGGAGTACCTGGTGGCGCATCCAGGCAGCGCCGGCAATGGGGACCGCCGAGCCGCTTTGCTGCGGTTCATCACCGGGCTGGAAGAGGCGGCGCAGGGACGAAAATGGGGCCGGCTGCGCGTGCTCGTTGAGAACACCGCCGGAGGTGGCGGCGCGTTGGGTTCGGACCTCGAGGAGCTGCGCGCCATCCTTGAGCTGGCCGAAGGCGTGCCGCTAGGCTGTTGCCTGGACACGGCACACTGCTATCAGGCCGGCTTCGACGTCTCTACAGCGAAAGGCCTGGCTGACCTGCTGGCCCGCGTGGAGCGGGCTGTGGGCCTGGAGTCGGTCCGCGTGGTCCACATGAACGATTCGCGCACGCCGTTGGGCTCGCGCGCTGACCGGCATGAGCACATCGGACGCGGCGGCATCGGCCTGGCCGGGTTCCGCCGTATCCTGAACCACCCGCGCTTGCGCGACAAAGCGTTCATCCTGGAGACGCCGATCGAGCAGGAGGGCGACGACCTGCGGAACTTGGAGGCCCTGCGCAGCCTGATCCGACTGAGAAAAGACAACACGAAGACACAAAGACACAAAGTTCACAAAGGATAGAAACCAAATTGAAGCAGGCGAACAGGGCGCGGGAACCGAACTTTGTGACTTTGTGTTGTCTTTCTTGAATTATGGCCGAGCGAGACTATAACCCGCAGGAAATCGAGCCCAACTGGCAGGAGCGGTTTGAGCAGGAAAACCCCTACCGGGCTGAGCCGGACCCCAACCGGCCAAAGTACTACGTGCTGGAGATGCTGCCCTACCCCTCGGGCACGCTCCACATGGGGCACGTGCGCAACTACTCGATCGGCGACGCACTGGCGCGCTACAAATGGATGCGTGGCCATAACGTGCTGCACCCGATGGGCTGGGACGCCTTCGGGCTGCCGGCGGAAAACGCGGCCATCAAAAACCAGACCCATCCCCGCAACTGGACCCTGTCCAACATCGCCTACATGAAGCAGCAGTTACGCCGGTTCGGGTTCGCTTACGACTGGAGCAAGGAGATCTCCACCTGCGAGCCGGAGTATTACCGCTGGAACCAGTGGTTTTTCCTGCGCATGTTCGAGCGCGACCTGGCCTACCGCAAGCACAGCCGGGTGAACTGGTGCCCGAAGTGCCAGACCGTGCTGGCCAACGAGCAGGTGGTCGAGGGCAACTGCTGGCGCCATGAAGACACCGCGGTCGGCGAGAAAGAACTGGAGCAGTGGTTCCTGCGTATCACCGACTACGCGGACCAGTTACTGGAAGACGTCGGCAAGCTGAAACGCTGGCCGGAAAAGGTGCTGACCATGCAGCGCAACTGGATCGGGCGCTCGGTGGGCGCGCAGATCCAGTTCCCGCTGGCGGACGATCCAGAAACCACCATCGAAATCTTCACCACCCGCCTGGATACGATCTACGGCGCCACCGCGGTGCTGCTGGCCCCGGAACATCCCCTGGTGGAAAAGCTGATCGGCAACAGCCCCTGGAGCGCCGGGATGAGAGCCCAGGTGCAGAAGCTGGTGGCCAGCCGCGGCCAGGGGGAAGGCGAGTTTGAGAAGGAAGGCGTCTTCACTGGAAAATTTGCGGTGAACCCCTTTAACGAGGAGCAGCTGCCCATCTGGATCGGCAATTTCGTCCTGATGGGGTACGGCACCGGAGCCATCATGGCCGTTCCGGCGCACGATCAGCGCGATTATGAATTTTGCGCCAAGTACCGCATTCCCATCCCGACCGTGATTGTGCCCCTGGAAGAGAAGGCGCGGGAGGGCGCGGCCTTCACCGACTACGGGCGCCTGGTGGATTCCGGCGAGTTCAGCGGGCTCCCCTCGGAGGAAGCCATCCGGCGGATGACCGAGCAGGTCAAGCAGCAGGGTTTCGGCCACGGCACCATCACCTACCGGTTGCGGGACTGGGGCATCTCGCGCCAGCGTTACTGGGGGACGCCTATCCCCATTGTTTACTGCTCAGGCTGCGGCACCGTTCCTGTACCCGACGAGCAACTGCCGGTGGTGCTGCCTCTGGACGTGACCGTCACCGGAACGGGGGAATCGCCATTGGCCCGGGTGGAGGAGTTTGTGCGCACCACCTGTCCCCGCTGCTCTGGCCCGGCGCGCCGCGAGACCGATACCATGGACACGTTCGTGGACTCGTCCTGGTATTTTTACCGCTATACCAACCCGGCAGAGACCAACGGACCGATCGACGCAGGTGCGGTCAGGTACTGGTTCCCGATTGAGCAGTACATCGGCGGCGTCGAGCACGCCATCCTGCACCTGATTTACTCCCGCTTCTGGGCGAAGGTAATGCGCGACCTCGGGTTGGTGACCCACGATGAGCCGGTGGAACGGCTCTTCACCCAGGGCATGGTCATCCTCGAAGGCGCCAAGATGTCCAAGGCGAAGGGCAACGTCGTCGACCCGGACGATATGGTGGCCCGCTACGGCGCCGACGCCACCCGCCTCTACACGATGTTCGCCGCCCCGCCGGCCAAAGATCTGGACTGGAACGAGGCCGGCATTGAGGGCATCGGGCGCTTCATGCAGCGGGCCTACCGATTCGTGGTGCGCAACGCCGGCAAGTCTCGCGGCGAGCAACTTTCCTCCGCTTCGGCGGCCAAGCGTGTCGGCGACGACGGTAATCCGGTTGCCACGGCCCAAACCGCTGCCGACCGGGCCGTGCAGCGCCGTCTCCACCAGACGATTCGCCGCATCACCAGCGACTTCGAGGAGCGCTGGCACTTCAACACTTCCATAGCCGCGCTGATGGAACTGTTGAACGAGCTGTATGCCTCCGAGGAGCAGCTTTCCCCGCCTGTGTTGCGCGAAGCCCAGGAAAGCTTTGTGCTGCTGCTGGCGCCCTTCGGTCCCTACCTGGCACAGGAGTTGTGGAGCATCCTGGGCCACGACGGCTTACTGTTGCGGGAGGCCTGGCCCAGCTTCAACGTAGAGCTGGCCCGGGAGGAGGAGTTCGAGATCGTCGTGCAGGTGAACGGACGCCTGCGCAGCCGCCTGGTCGCGGCGGCTGGCACTAGCCAGGAGGAGATTGAGCAGCGGGCCCTTGCTGACCCTCGCGTGGCACAGTTTCTGGCTGGCAAGCAGCTGGTTCGGACCATTGTCGTCCCCAACAAGCTAGTGAACATCGTGGTTCGCGGATGAAGATTGGCATCGTCGGAGCGGGATTGGTCGGCAGCACCGCCGCCTACGCCATGGTGATGCGTGGGGTGGGCAGCGAATTGGTGCTGGTCGATCTACAACGCGATCGCGCGGAAGCCGAGGCCCAGGACATTCTGCACGCCGCCCCCTTCGCCCATCCGCTGCGGGTGCGCGCAGGCGACTACCCGGACCTGGAAGGCGCTGGCATCGTAGTGGTCGCCGCCGGGGCCAGTCAGAAGCCGGGCGAGTCGCGGCTGGACCTGTTGCAGCGCAACTACAAGGTGTTCGAGCAGGTCATCAGCCGCATCGTGGCCAATGCGCCCAATGCGATCCTGCTGATCGCGACCAATCCGGTTGACGTGATGGCGCAGGCCAGCCTCCGCATCTCGGGCCTGTCGCGGGAGCGTGTGATCGGCTCGGGCACCATCCTGGATACCGCCCGCTACCGCGCGCTCCTGAGCCAGCATCTGGGAGTCTCGTCGAAGTCGATCCATGCCTACGTGCTGGGCGAGCATGGCGACAGCGAGGTGCTGTGCTGGTCTTCGGCCACCGCCGGGACCACCCCGGTCCGCACCCTGGCCGGGGAGTTGGGACGACCGCTGACCCCCGCCGTGATGGCCGAGATTGACCGCGGCACGCGGGCCGCCGCGGCCACCATCATCCGCGGCAAGGGGGCGACCTATTATGGAATCGGCAGCGGCATCGCGCGGTTGGCCCAGGCCATCGTCAACGACGAGGGCACCATCCTCACCGTTTCCGCTTTGTGCGATGACGTCGTCGGGGTCCGCGATGTATGCCTCTCGCTGCCGCGCATCGTCGGAGCGCGAGGGGTGGTGCAAGACATTAGCCCGGAACTCGATGCCGCGGAGCGCAAGCAGCTGGCGCGCAGCGCCTCGATCCTGAAGGAAGCCGCGGACGCCATCGGCGTCTGACATTGCGGTTCACTCACCCGCCCACTCACTCGTGCGGAGGGAACTGTCTCGCTCCGCTGCCACCCCTGCCACCCCGCAGTTTTGCCCGCAGCAAGGAGCAAGAGCCACTGCCTGCTTTGCGATTAGTGCTTGACCAGAACGGTGATCGTCCTGCGCCCTGCCACCACCGAGGGCAGCGGCTCCAGTTCGGTTTCGGCGAGGGTGGAAACCGACGAAGTGGCGATGTTGCTGCTGACCGAGGGTTCTTTAGCCATGACTCGCGCTAGCGAGGGTGGCGGCGAAGGGAATTGCGTGCCATGCAGCAAGAAGGCGGTCCGCGGGCGCGACAGGCGGATGTACAGGCGGTTGTTCCTGCGCAGCTTGTTGATCGCGCGCACCAGTTGAGCGGGCGTTTTGGGGGTGAAGCCGCCGGGCAGCTGGCGCACCTCAGCCAGGTTCAGCGAATTGCCGTCGGCCACCGTCACTTGCAGCGGTCCTGGACCCAAGCTGGGTGGAATCTCCACAGCCACCTTCTTCACGGTCTCCTCACCGTTCTCGGCGCGCAGCATGGCAGTGATTTCCAGGCGTTCGCCGGGCCGCACTTCGCGTTTGCTGCTCCACACCTGGTCGAGCGAGGCCAGCCGGCGCCGGTCGCTGGAAACAATCTCCAGGTCCACGCCCTGCACTTCGACCGTGGGAAAGCCGCTCCGCAGGAGCAAGGCCAGCGGCACGGAGCTGGTCAGGGCAGCGAGCATTGGGGCTTGAACATCGGCCGCAAACATATTTTCCACTTGGACCGGCGGCAGCCCGTTCAGCGTGATGGTCCCGCGGACGGCCAGCGACGATTCGCCTATCAGCCGCTCGGTGGCGTCCAGCGTGCCGAAGACCGCCAACTGGAGCAGGAACGGCGAGAGAAAGCGATCATTCACAATCTCGAACCGGTAGCGCATTTCGCGATTGCCGTCGGAGCGCAGGTGGATGCGAACCGGGATCATGCGCGCCTTCTCCCCGATCACTCCCAACACCCCGGCGGAGCGGTCCTGCCGGATCACGCCCAGCTCCCGGCCCGGCGCCGAAATCTTCAGCGAAGTAACCTGGTTAGGGAGCAGCGTTACCACCTGCGAAGCCGAAAACGGCATCTCAGTGGGGCCCGCCGACAAGAACCGGTGGCCGAAGGCATAGATTCGATCGCCCTCGCGGTGGGTGATGGTGCCGTCGGCGTTCATGCCCAGGTCCCCACGGACCAGCTGGACGCTGATCATCGAGCCGGGCCCCGGTTCGGCGGCAGCGCCCTCCGCTGCTGGGGCAGCCTCGGCAGAGTAGCCTGCGGCGGAAGAGGACAAGCCGCTGCCCCCTCCTTGCATCGGAACCAGTCTCAGAGCGCGGAACTGGCTGGCAAACCGTTCCAGGGTGCGCGAGGGGAAGCCAGAGAGGAACAGCGGAGCAGCAATTCGCGTCAGGCGCGGCCTGTCCGGCGCAAGCAGCACGCCCTGGCTGGCCGTCGCCGCCACCAAGGTGTCCGGAAGGGCCGCCAGCCCGCCCAGCAGCCGAACTTCGCTGCCCGAAGCGGTCGGCACCCGATGGAGGCTGGCTTCGAGGAGCGGCGGGCCCTGGCTGGCTTCGGCTCTCTCCAATACCTTCGCCATCTGCTCGATGGGCCGGATGCCGGCAATGGGTTCGGTGGAGAATGGGAAACTCAGCGCCACGGCCCCCACCAGCTTGCCCTCAATGTAGACAGGGCTGCCGCTCATGCCCGCCATCAACCCGGTTTTTTCCAACGGGCCGCCGGACAGCCGGGCGAGAATGATGCTCTGTTGCGGCCCCACGTTGTGAAGCACTCCCAGGATTTCCACCTGGAATTCTTCCACCTTAGTCCCGGCGAAAACCGTGCGACCCGTACCTTTCATCCCGGGCTTCACGTCTTTCAGGGGAAAAAAGGCCACCTTGGCCGGCTGCTCCGCGACGGCTACGAGCGCGGCAGCCAGCGTCAAAACGATCCCAAGCAGCAACCGGTGGCGCAACATGTGACTTTCTAAACTCTATACTACCCCACTGCCAAGCCGGGATGCGAACGGCGAGCGGACCTTCGGGGAAGCGGCTTGAGTCCTAAAGGCCAACCGCATCGGGTTCGGCAGTGCCGGACGCCGTCCGTGCGTTTAAGGGCGCTCGTTTGCGGGTGCTCAAGGCTGGGGGCGTCGGCTGCTATAATCGCCGCTTCACTATCTGACTCAAAGAGTGTGTTGCTCAAAAAACCGTGTTACTTGAAAACCATGTCCGTTGAAAACCATGTCGCTTGAAAACGAACTATTTCGCCAGCGGAGGGAGAAGTTGCAGGCCATCCAGGCCTTGGGCCTGGCGCCCTACCCGCACAACTTTGTCGCCTCGCATACCATCTCCGAAGTGGTCGAACGCTGGGGCACATCCACGGCCGAGGAACTGGCCGAAAGTGAGCCGCCGGTGCGCGTAGCCGGCCGCATCGTAGCGCTGCGCCTGCACGGCAAGACGGGCTTCGCCGACTTGGTCCATGGCGGGCGCAGGCTGCAAATCTACGTGCGGCGCGATGCGGTCGGCGAGACGGGCTTCGCCCTGTTCGAGCTGCTGGACCTGGGCGACTTTATTGGCGCCATTGGCCACTTGTTCCGAACCCGCAAGGGCGAGCTGAGCGTGCGTGTTGAGTCGCTGGAATTTCTGGCCAAAGCCCTGCTGCCACTGCCGGAGAAATGGCACGGGCTGCAGGATGTGGAGACCCGCTACCGCCAGCGCTATCTGGATCTGCTGGTCAACCCTGACGTGCGCGGAATTTTCGATCGCCGGAGCCGGATCATCAGCGCGCTGCGCCGCGCCTTGGAGGCGCGGGGCTACCTGGAGGTGGAAACGCCGATGATGCAGCCGCTGGCGGGCGGGGCCGTGGCCCGCCCCTTCAGCACCCATCACAACGCGCTCGATCTGGACCTGTACCTGCGCGTGGCGCCGGAACTGTACCTGAAGCGGCTGACCGTCGGCGGCTTGGACCGCGTCTACGAAATTAACCGCAACTTCCGCAACGAAGGGATCTCCACCCAGCACAACCCCGAGTTCACCATGCTGGAGTTCTACCAGGCCTACAGCGACTACCGGGACCTGATGGAGCTAAGCGAACAGATCCTGACCGAACTGGTGCGCGAGGTGACGGGCAGCACCAGCGTGGACTACGTGGACCACTCGATTGACTTTGCCCGCTGGACTCGTCTGTCGCTGCCCGAGGCCATCGCGCGCTTCTGGCCCGAGGAAGTCACGCGCCCTGCCCCTGAAGGGTTGCGCGACTTTTCAGGCGTGCCCGCTGCTACAGCGGCCTACAACACCTGGGCCGAGGGCCAGCCGGAGCCCCCCACGCGACTGGCCATGCCCGCCGGCACGCCACCCGGGGTGCTCCTCGGGGCGCTGTTCGAACTTGTAGCCGAGCGCCACCTGATTCAGCCCACCATCATCTTCGACTTCCCCAAGGTAGTTTCCCCGCTGGCCAAGGCCAAAGCAGACGACCCGGAATGGGTGGAACGCTTCGAGGTGTATGCCGGGGGAATGGAGTTGGCCAACGCCTATTCGGAGCTGAACGACCCGGTGGAGCAATATCGCCGCTTCCAGATGCAACTGGCCGCCCGGGAGGCGGGCGACCTGGAAGCGCATGCCATGGACGAAGACTACGTCCGCGCCCTCTGCCACGGCATGCCGCCGACGGCCGGCGAAGGGATTGGCATTGATCGCTTGACGATGCTGCTGACGAATTCCCACTCCATTCGCGAGGTCATCCTGTTCCCGTTGCTGCGCCCTGAGGGCGCCGTGGAAATCGCCGCTGAAGTCGCTGCCGCTGCTACTTAACTGCTGCTACTTGACCTGCGTGGGCTTCCGGCGTGGGTGGCGGCAATCGCCTTCCGAGCCGAGCCGAGTCCAAGGCGGGTTTGGCGTAGCAAGACAGAACGGGCGGCTATTGCCGAACTATTGCCGATCGGTCGCGCGGTGCGCAAAGCGAGCGCGAAGGGCTCTCACAAAAGCGCCATCGGCCGGGGAAGAAAACATTTCCAAGGGCGAAAAGCCTCGCTGCCAAGCCAAGTAGAACATCGCTAAAAGCAGAACAAAGGTAATCAGGAAGTTCGGCCAGGCATTCAGCACCCGTTGGCCTTCCCAGGTCCATTCCCAGGCGCTTGAGAAAGGCATGAAGGAAGTAAGGAATCGGCCACTGGTGACCTTCCGGGCCGCGGGCACCGATCAGATCACCCAACAGGTGCAAGTGAAAACTCAAAAAGGCCAGCGCTGCAGTTTTCCACCGGCGCGTGGCCAGGGCGAAGCTGATTGACGCCACCACGACAGCAAAAGTCAGGTTGTGAAATGTACGGTGATAGTCGGAGAACCAAGTGAGCGGATGCGAGCTGTTTCGCGTGAGGACTTCCGGGATGGCTCCTAAACCATCAATGTCAGGAATCACGCCAGCGAGGCTAATTGCGGCGCGGTCCCGACGATTCAAACCACCCGTGTTGGCTACCATCCATCCCACAAGAAAGTGCGTCACCGGGCTCATTGGCGTGTCCTTGTCGTGTCCTTGAGTTTCCGGAAGCGTTCTAGCCCAACCCGCGAGCAGGCAACTTCTCCCGCCAACAGGCGCGCCGGGCCCTTTTCGATGCGTGTGATAGCATAACGAATTGCGGCGCGCGAAAGTCAACTACGCAGCGAGAAAATGCATACGGAAACAATTGAGGCGGTCGGCCACCTGATTGACTCCCACCTGCTGGAAGCGGTGTTCGACAGGGTGATCGAGCACGGCGCCAAGTTTGAGATCGTCAAGTTCGAGATTGGCCGCACCAACGAACAGTTCTCGCACCTGGTGATGAAGGTGCACGCGGCAGAGGCCACGGTCCTGGACGAGCTGCTGGAAGGGCTGCTGGCTCTGGGCTGTTACCGCACCGCGCAAAGCGATGCGCTGCTGCGCGCCTGCGACCAGGATGGTTGCGCGCCGGAAGATTTTTACTCAACCACCAATCACCACACACAGCTTCTCCACCGAGGCCAGTGGATCACGGTGGAGCGGCAGCGCATGGACGCCGCCATCGTGGTCCGCGACGGAGGGGCCGCCTGCGTCCGGCTGCGGGATCTGTGCGCCGGCGACCCGGTGGTCTGCGGCCCCGGGGGTCTGCGGGTGCTGCCCGATTTCAAACAGCGCGACCGCACCGGCTTTGGCTTCATGTCCAGCGAAGTGTCCTCAGAGCGGCGGGTGGAATTGGCGGCCGCACGCACTGCGGAAATGATACGGCGCACGCATACGCAGGGCGGCAGGATTGTGGTCGTGGCGGGGCCCGTGGTCGTGCACACTGGGGCCGCCGATTCGCTGGCCGCCCTGGTCCGCGAGGGCTTCGTCAGCGCGCTGCTCGCCGGCAACGCGCTGGCCGTGCACGACGCCGAGCATGCCTTGTTCGGCACCTCGCTGGGCATCCACCTGGAGCGCGGCTCGGCGGCCGAGCATGGCCACAGCAACCACATGCGCGCCATCAACCTGGTGCGCCGGGCCGGTGGCCTGTGCGCCGCCGTCCACGCCGGCTTGCTCTGCCGCGGCATCCTGTTCGAATGTGTGCGCCGCCAGGTGCCATTCGTGCTGGCCGGCAGCATCCGCGACGATGGGCCCATGCCGGAGACCATTACCGATGGGAACCGAGCCCAGGACCTCTATGCGCAGTACCTGGAAGATGCAGCGCTGGTCCTGTGTCTGGGCACGATGCTGCACTCCATTGGCGTGGCGAACATGCTGCCTTCCTGGGTTCAACTGGTCGCTGTGGACATCAATCCGGCTGTGGTGACCAAGATCGCCGATCGCGGCTCCTCCCAGACCATTGGGTTAGTGACCGACGTGGGCCTGTTCCTCCACCTGCTGGAGAAGTTGCTGGTGGAACAGCCGGCTTGAGGTTTCAGACTCAAGACCTCCGTCCCGTCTCCATTTTTTCAGCTCCGGGCCCCAGTCTCCAGACTTCAGCGTGAGGTACGGTACAATCGAAGCGTGCCGTTCGAACTCTGGGTTGCGCTGCGCTACTTGAAGGCCCGCCGCAGCGAAGCGGTACTGTCGGTCATTACAGCCATCTCGATTATCGGCGTGACCGCAGGAGTGGCCTCGCTGGTGATCGCACTGGCCATCACCAACGGGTTCCGCCAGCACCTGGAGCAGAGCCTGCTCAGCGCCATCCCCCACGTCAACTTGCTGCGCAACGACACCGAAGGCATCGCCAACTGGCGCGAGCTGGTGCAACAACTGGAGGCAGAGCCGGATGTGGTGGCGGCCGCGCCGGCCGTCTATGCGCAGGTGCTGCTCTCCGGCTCCCGCCGGGCCCAGGGGGCGATGCTCAAGGGGGTGGTGCCGGAGATGGAACTGCGCGCCGGAGACCTGCTGCGGCACCTGAGCGAGGGTAGCATCACACCGCTTGCCGAACCGCTCGCCCCCGGCCAGACGCCGCCGATGGTGCTCGGCAAGGATCTGGCCCAGGCGCTGGGCGTGCGCAGCGGCGATTTCATCACGGCCACCTCGCCGCGCGGCCGGCTCTCGCCGATCGGGGAGTTTCCCCGCTACCAGCGCTTCCGCGTGGTGGGCGTGTTCGACAGCGGCTTCTACAACTTCGATGCCGAGTGGGCCTTCACCTCGCTCGAGGCCGCGCAGCGCCTGTTCCTGCTGGGAGACGTGGCCAGCGCTGTCGGCTTGCGCGTGAACGACCTCTACCAGGCGCCGGAAATCGCCGAACGGGCCAAGCAGCAGGCCGGCCCAGGCTTCGGCGCCACCAACTGGATCGAGCAGAACCGCACCCTGTTCCGCGCGCTGCGATTTGAGAGGACCGTTACCATTTTGATCATCGGCCTGATCGTCTTTGTGGCGGCACTGAACCTGTTCATCCGCCTGTACCTGCTGGTGCTCGAAAAGCACCGCGGCGTCGCGGTGCTGATGGCCATGGGCGCGCAAATCGGACAGATTCGGCGCATCTTCCAGTACCAGGGTCTGTTCATTGGCGGACTCGGCACGCTGTTGGGACTGGCGACCGGCTATGTCCTGTCCTATCTGGGAAGCCAGTACAAGGTAATCCGGCTTCAAGCCGATATATACTCGATTGGTTACGTGCCTTTTGAGGCGCGGGCGCTGGATGGGGTGTGGATCGGGGCGGCAGCGCTGCTGATCAGTTACGTCTCGACCATCTACCCGGCGCGCACCGCGGCGGCGATTGCCCCGGCCGAAGCGCTGCGCTACGAGTAACAGCGCCAGGGCCGCCAGAAAATTGGCCGGGCGGGGAGGCCGCGCCTTCAGAAATTTGTGGTTGTGCTGAGAGCTATAAATCTGACAAAGAAGTTTCGATCCGGCCGGACGGATCTCACCGTTTTGGAGAAGCTGAACCTGGAGGTAGCTCAGGGCGAGATGCTGGCCATCATGGGCGAATCGGGCGCGGGCAAGAGCACGTTGCTACAGATACTGGGCACGCTGGACAGGCCTACAACAGGTGAGGTATACTTTTCCGAGAAAGCTTTTTCCGGTTGGACTGGGAGCGAGGTGGCCAGGTTTCGGAACCGGGAGGTTGGGTTTGTTTGGCAGTCGCATTTCCTGCTTCCGGAATTTTCGGCGTTGGAAAACGTGAGCCTGCCGTTGCGCATCCGAGGAGTCCGGCCAGAAGAAGCGGAACAACGCGGGCGGGAATTATTGGCGGAAGTCGGGCTGGCCCAGCGGGGGCAGCACCGAACGGGGGAGCTATCCGGAGGCGAGCAGCAGCGGGTGGCTCTGGCCAGAGCGCTGGTGGGACGGCCCTCCCTGTTGTTGGCCGATGAGCCCACCGGCAGCCTGGATTTTAAGACGGCGAACATGGTCTTGGACCTGATCGAGCAACTGCACGGCAGGTATCAGCTCACGTCGTTGTTTGCCACTCACAACGTTGCCGTCGCGCAACGCTGCCAGCGGGTATTGCAGTTGGAGGGTGGCCGCTTGCGGCCGGTGGTGAACCTGCCGGGACATCAGGTCTAGCGGAGGCGTCTCCCAGCCGGTTCCGCAGGGTGCGGTCCCAGGTTGGTGCCAGGTTGGTGCCAAGGTGATGAAGGTACCGGTCGGGCGGAAACGGGGCAATGTTCGAGCGATACACCGAAAAGGCCCGGCGAGTGATCTTTTTCGCTCGCTACGAGGCCAGCCAGTTTGGCAGTCCCTACATCGAGACCGAACACCTGTTGCTGGGCCTGCTTCGCGAAGACAAGGCCTTAACCAACCGTTTCCTTCGCTCCCAGGCCTCGGTGGAATCGATCCGCAAACAGATCGAGGGCCACACCACGATGCGGGAGAAAGTTTCCACCTCGGTGGATCTCCCGCTGTCGCACGAATGCAAGCGCGTCCTGGCCTACGCGGCAGAGGAAGCCGAGAGGCTAAGCCACAAACATATTGGGACCGAGCATCTGCTCCTCGGACTTTTGCGCGAAGAGAAATGCTTCGCCGCCGAGATCCTCCACGAGCGCGGGCTACGGCTCTCCACCATCCGGGAGGAGTTGGCCCGCCAACACAGTGAAAAAGTGACCAGTCGCCCAAAAGAAAGTTCCCTTCTGGCCGAGTTCAGTCGCGATCTGACGCAAGCCGCCATGGACAACGCGCTGGATCCGCTGATCGGCCGCGAGAACGAGGTCGAGCGCCTGATTCAGATCCTCTGCCGGCGCACCAAGAACAACCCCGTGCTAATCGGGGAGCCTGGAGTCGGCAAGACTGCCATTGTGGAAGGCCTGGCCCAGCGCATTGACAATGGCGATGTGCCCTCGTTCCTGGCCGAGAAGCGCGTCCTGGGCCTGGACCTGTCGCTGATTGTGGCCGGCACCAAGTACCGCGGGCAATTTGAAGAACGTCTGAAAACCATCATGAAGGAGTTGATGGACAATCAGAATGTCATCATCTTCATTGACGAGTTGCACACGCTGGTCGGAGCCGGTTCCGCCGAGGGCTCCCTGGATGCGGCCAACATTCTGAAGCCGGCGCTGTCGCGGGGCGAGATTCAGTGCATCGGCGCCACCACTCCGGCTGAGTACCGCAAGTCGATCGAGAGGGACCGCTCCCTGGAGCGTCGCTTCCAGACGGTGAAGGTGTCACCGCCCAACGAGGCCGATGCCATCCACATCCTGTATGGCATCAAGGATCGCTACGAGAAGTTCCACGCTGTCACCTACACCGACGAGGCGTTGGAAGTGGCCGTCTACCACTCGAGCCGCTACATCCCGGATCGTTTCCTGCCGGATAAAGCCATTGACCTGGTGGACGAGGCAGGCGCGCGTGTCAAGTTGCGCCAGACCACCTTGCCCGACGAACTGGCCGAAGTGCAAAAGCGCATCAAGTTCATCGTGCACCGGATGGAGAACGCCATCGCCAACCACGAGTTTGAGAAGGCGCGCTTTTACAGCGACGAGGAGCGGCGTGAGCGCGAGCACCTGCGGGTCCTGCGCGAGAAGTACCACTTGGATGACTCCTCCACCGGCGTGGTCAGCAAGGAAGACATCGAAGACGTGGTGTCGCGCTGGACCGGCGTTCCGGTCTCCTCGATCAAGGAAGAGGAGATGAGCAAGCTGCTACGCTTCGAGGAGGAACTGCACAAGCGCGTCATCAGCCAGGAGCAAGCAATTTCGGCTCTGGGCCGGGCCATCCGCCGCGCGCGGGCGGGTTTGAAAAATCCGGCCCGCCCGGTGGGCTCCTTCCTGTTCCTGGGTCCCACGGGCGTGGGGAAGACCGAGGTCGCCCGCTGCCTGGCCCAGTTCCTGTTCGGCACCGAGAAGGCGCTGATCCGCTTTGACATGTCGGAGTTCATGGAGAAGCACTCGGTCTCCAAGCTGATCGGGTCGCCCCCCGGCTACGTCGGCTACGAGGAAGGCGGCCAGCTCACCGAGCGGGTGCGGCGCTCCCCCTACTCGGTCATCCTGCTGGACGAGATCGAGAAAGCGCATCCGGACGTCTACAACATCCTTCTCCAAGTCTTTGAGGACGGCCTACTCACCGACGGGCTGGGCAATGCGGTGGACTTCAAGAACACCATCATCATTATGACCTCCAATATCGGTGCGCGTTTCCTGCAGAAGCGTTCGAGCCTGGGCTTCCAGGCCAGCGAGGCTTCCGGCCAGGCCCAGGTCGAGGACCTGGTGCGCAGCGAGGTCAAGCGCACCTTCAACCCCGAGTTTCTGAACCGGCTGGACGAAGTGATCATTTTCAACCCGCTGACTGACGATGATCTGCTGCGCATCGTCCTGCTGCTGGTCGAACAGATCAACGCCCAGCTGGCCCATCGGCAGATCTCGCTGCACGTCACCGAAGAGGCTGCGAAGTGGATCCTGGTGAAAACCTGCTCTGACCGCAGCTATGGAGCTCGCCCGCTGCGCCGTGCGCTGCAGAAGTACCTCGAGGACCCACTGTCGGAAGCGCTGATCCAGGGCAGCATTAAGCGTCCGGCCCAGTTGGAAGTCTTCCTGCAGGATGACAGCCTGTATTACCGTCCGGCGGACTCCGCCACCGGCGAAGAGGGAACCGCCCTGTCCGAGCCGGTGTTGCTCTACAAGTAGCCGGCTACTTGCTTTACAAGTAGTAGGAAACCTCCTTCAGACGGGTGCGCGAAATCAGCCGGTCCTAACCTCAGCCCTCTACCTGGCCCTCTAAAGGTCTCAGCCTGCGTTCCACGGCGGACGCGGGCTGGGCTGCCAGGCGCAACAGTTCGCGCTCGGGCTCTTCGGTGCGCTTCAGCTGGCCGCAGGCGGCAAAGATGTCGCGGCCCCGGGGCTTGCGGACAAAGGCCCGAAGGCCCGCCTCCGCCAGGATGGCTTGGAAGGCGCGAACGCGCTCGTCTGAGGGCGTGTGGAACGGCAGTTCGGCGCCCGGGTTCAGACCGATCAGGTTGACCTTGGCGCGGCCGCTGCCGACTCGCCGGACGTGCCGGATCAGGCGCCGGGCATCTGCGGGCGTATCATTCACCCCGTCCAGAAGCACATATTCAAATGTCAGCCGCTCGCCCCCTCGCAGGGGAAACGACCGGCAGGTCTCGAGCAGCGTGGCGATCGGCCACTTTTTGTTGAGCGGCATCAGCCGGGTGCGCACCGCGTCGGTGGTGGCGTTGAGGGACACAGCCAGCCTGGGGCGCACCGGCTCGCGGCCCAGGTCCGCGATGCGCGGCACGATTCCTGCGGTGGAGACCGTCATCCGGCGTGTAGGGATTCCCACGCCTTGGGGGTCGGCCAGCAGGCGCACCGCCGCCATCACCGCATCGTAGTTCAGCAGCGGCTCGCCCATTCCCATGAACACCAGGTTTATTGGCCGGCGGGGGGCCTCGCCCAATTCCAGGCCGTTCCTATCGCCCACCAGCAGGAGCTGGCCGACAATTTCTCCCGCACTGAGATTGCGGATGAGTCCCAACACGGCAGTCAGGCAGAACTTGCAGTTGACCGGGCACCCTGCCTGGGTAGAAAGGCAGATGGTATCGCGGCTTGGCTCCGGCATCAGTACGGTTTCGATGGTTTCGCCATCTCGCAGCCGGAGCAGGTAGCGGACGGTGCCGTCGGTTGAGCGGAACTCCTTTGCAATCAACGGCCAGCTGATCCGGGCCTGCTCCAGGAGCCGCCGCCGCAGTGGGCGGGAAAGGGTGGTGATCCGGGCTGGGTCCTGAAGTCGTTGGCGATAAAGGGCCGTATAAAGCTGGGTCGCACGATAGGAGGGCTCACCCCACCGGGCCAGCAACGCCTCCAGCCCCTTACGGTCCTTTCCCAGCAGCTCGACAGGAGCCATCGGCTGCCATCTTAGCATGCAGGCTGCCCGAGCCTAGGTCCCAGCCGGGCGGGGGTGTGGCTGGCATTCCTTCCTGGCCTGTGCTACAAAGGAATTGACTCTTCTGCACTAGCTCTGACGATTCGCCCCATGAGCCAAAAGGAGACGCGAAACATCCGCCGCGAAGTCTTTCCCAACGGGCTTACCGTCATCACGGAGGCGATGCCCCATGTGCGCTCGGTTTCGGTAGGCATCTGGATGAAGACCGGCTCGCGCCGCGAAGCCTTGGAGCACAACGGGGTCTCCCATTTCATCGAGCACATGCTGTTCAAGGGGACCAAGAACCGGACCGCCGAACAGATCGCCCGCTCGGTGGACTCCATCGGCGGCCACTTGGACGCATTCACGGCCAAAGAATGCGTCTGCTTCAATACCAAGATTCTCGATGAGCACCTGCCCATCGCCCTGGAAGTGCTTTCCGACCTGGTCCTGAACCCGTTGTTCGAAGATGGCGACATTGCCCGGGAACGAAGAGTGGTGCTGGAAGAGTTGAAGATGGACGAGGACAACCCCGATTACCTGGTCCACGAGATCTTCACCCAGAATTTCTGGAAGGACCACTCGCTGGGCAAACCCATCCTGGGAACCAAGGACAGTATCAAGCGGCTGGAAGAGAAGGCGCTGTGGGAGCACTTCCGGCGTTACTACGCGCCCAACAACATGATTGTGTCGGCGGCGGGCAATCTGGAGCATCGGCATCTGGCGGACCTGGTCGGGAAATATTACGGGGCGCTGGAGGCAGGCCCACCGGTGGAGCCTGACCCGGTGCCGGTGCCGCACTCGCGCCTCACATTGCGCAGCAAGAAGAACCTGGAGCAGGTGCACCTGTGCCTTGGGGTGCCATCCTACCCGCTGCCGCACGAACGACGCTTCGCCTGCTACTTGCTGAACACATCGCTCGGTGGGGGGATGAGTTCGCGGCTGTTCCAGAATATTCGCGAACGCCAGGGCCTGGCCTACGCCGTGTTCTCCGAATTGAGCCCCTACCGGGACGCAGGCTGCTTGTCGGTTTACGCCGGCACCTCCGCGGATACGGTCGAAAAGGTCATAGAGCTCATTTTGCAGGAGTTCCGCGACCTGAAAGCCAACCCTGTCTCGACGGAGGAACTACGGCGCGCCAAGGACCACCTGAAGGGCAGCCTGATGCTGTCGCTGGAGTCCACAACCAGCCGGATGTCCAACCTGGCCCGGCAGGAAATGTATTTCGGCAAGTTCTTCTCGCTGGACGAGATCACCTCCAAAATCGAGCAGGTGACGCCGGAAGAGTTGCTGGAGATTGCAGGGGAGTTTTTCCTTCCGGAAAACATCGCGGTGACGGCCCTGGGGAATTTGGACGGATTGAAAATCAGCCGCGAGCATCTGGTGTGCTAGGGAAATCCCCGAGGCTTCCTAGCTGGCCACTGGCAGGCGAGTTCACTTCGGAAGAGAGCCACGAGTATTCGAGTCTCAGTTCTGGGTAGCGGCAGTAGCGGGAATGCGACCCTGGTCGCCACCGAGCGGACCCGTCTGCTGGTGGACGCGGGACTCAGCCGCCGTGAAACTCTCCGGCGGATGAAAGAGCTTGGCGAGCCGGCCACCGGCCTGGACGGAATCCTCATTTCCCACGAGCATAACGACCACGTAGCTGGCATGGCCTCCTTGGCTGCCGCCATGAACATTCCTGTCTATTTGACCGCCTTGACCCGGCAAGCGCTTCCCCCGCCGGAGGGAGCGGCGCCCGCATTCGAAGTTTTCCGGCCCGGCCAGAAGTTTGCCACCCAGGACCTGGAGATCGAGCCGTTCACCGTGCCCCACGACGCCGCTGACCCGGTGGGCTTCTGTTTCTCTGCTGCGGGGATTCGCATTGGGGTCTGTATGGACCTGGGCTATTTGCCCGATTCGGTCAAGGTGCACCTGCGCGGCTGTCAGTGTCTGGTGCTGGAGTCCAATCACGACCTGGATATGCTCAAGGTGGGTCCCTATCCGTGGGTGGTCAAGCAGCGGGTCATGAGCCGCACCGGCCACCTGTCCAATAGCGCGGTCGCCGAGTACCTCGAGAACGACTACGACGGCCAGGCGCAGGTGCTGGTCCTGGCCCACCTCAGCGGGAACAACAACCATCCGGAAATTGCACGGCTTTCCGCGGCCATGGCCCTGGAATCGTGCCAGAGTCAGGGCGGGGACCGAACGCGGTTGGTGATCAGCTCGCAAAAATCGGCCACCGAGCTGTTCCGGTTTTAATTTACATATCTGTTCAAGGACGGCGGCGTGAGCCCCAACCCATTAGACCGATTGCATCACTTGCGGATCTCAAGCGTCCTGAAAGAATGGCGCAACCTCCGTATCAAAGCAATTCTGATAGGCACACTCGTGGAGATCGGCGGGTCCATACTGGTTGGAGTAATCGCAATCGCTCTAGGTGTTGATCTTCACACTCCGAGCCTGCCAGTTCTAGCCGCTAGCACTGGTATAGGTTTCGGGCTTACATTCCTGGGAGGCTTTGTCGCTGCGCGCCTCGCTAGGACTGCAGAGTTAATGAACTCCGGTATTGTCGGAGCGATAGTGGTCGCGCTGGGCGTGTCATTCTTGAGCTTCAGTCCTAATCCTATGTGGCTCGATGTGACTGCACTTCTTCTCACGATCCCGGTTGCCATGCTTGGAGGGCACCTCGCCAGAGGCAAAGGTGAAAAAGTTGCTATCGTAAGCGGACCTGGAGGGAAAATGAAACGGTTCCTGCAAACAGTTGCTCTGCTTTTCGGGATTCTCCTCTTGGGCATTGTTGCGTTCATTGCCTACGATATGCATTCTGCGAGGCCGCACACGGTGCAATTGGTTACTGCTGAAGAATTAACCGTGGCCGAGGTGGATTACCTAAAGCAGGGAGGGTTTTTGGAACTAAATGAAAAACTCATCTACTTCTCCTCGGAGGGTGGCATAGAGAGCGCAGGGGTTCTGCTTACGGATCGCAGAGTCATCTCTTACCAAGGCAACATTGTGGAGGCTGGCAACATTGAAGACATCGAGGATATCTCGGTTCATGACGCCGATTCAATGTGGGAAGTGACTACCATCATGATAACGATGAAGGACAATACACAAGTAATGTGTCGTATCTTTAAGACTAATGGCGGCGACAAGAGATTTTTGACGACATTAAGGAATCTGTCGATTAAGAGCGGTCCCTAGCTGTCCGTTGCAGTAGACCGCAGTTGCGCAGTTTCCCCGAACAGTCCCACTGTGGAGCTGGCTGGCTCTGTCTCTGGAGCCGATCGTGTTTGCCCATGTGCGCGCCTTCACCGTGCCCTCGCGCGGCACCATCCACCCCCTGGCCGCCGAGGAGTTCCGCTACGTGCTCCGGGCCCTGCTGGCAGAAAATCCCCAGCAGCGCCTCGCAATCTCGATCTGGCTGCACAGGCGGTAACGACCCGCGAAGCGCACTTCGCCGATCTGCTATGATCTTGCTTCCGGAAATCGTCCGGACCGGGCAATCAGGCGGGGAGGTCGGGGAGCGATGAAACATTCGCCTGCATTCTTGAAACTCGTTGAAGAGGCCAAGACGCGGATCCGCGAGATGACGGTAGAGGAGGTGCAGCGCAGGCAGGAGGAGGGCCAGAGCTTCGAATTCGTGGACGTGCGTGAAGACAACGAGTGGGCTCAGGGCCATGCTGCCGGCGCTGAACACATCGGCCGCGGGGTTCTGGAGCGCGACATCGAAAACCTGGTGCCCGACCGCGACCGGGAAATTGTGCTCTACTGCGGGGGCGGCTTCCGCTCCGCCCTGGCTGCCGAGAACCTGCAGAAGATGGGTTACCGGCGCGTCTTCTCCATGGCCGGTGGCATTCGCACCTGGCGGGAGCAGGGGCTGCCGGAGGTGGAGCCCAGCGAGTCGTAGTCTGGCGAGGGCGCTATACTACTTGGCATGGGCAGGCGAAACATGAGCAAGAGTCTTTGGCTTGTTGTGATTTTGGGGGCCCTCGCGGCCTGCGACCAGAACGTGGGACCGCCGGGAGCGGCGCCCCAGACGCGACCCCAACAGACGCAACCCCAAGCCAGTACCGGCAGAGAGACAGCGGCAAAGGCCGATAGCGCGTCGGCTCCCGCAACTGGAGAGGGAAGCGATGCGGCGGCCGGTGTCGTCTGGACGCCGCCATCCCGCTGGGTTTCCCAAGACGCGCGGCCAATGCGCGTCGCCACCTACCGAGTACCGGCCGCACAGGGTGATCCGGAAGACGGCGAATGCGCCGTCTTCTATTTTGGTAGCGGCCAGGGGGGCACGGTGGAGGCAAACCTGAAGCGCTGGATCTCCCAATTCGAGCAGCCCGGCGGAGGAAGTTCCGAACAGGCAGCCAAGACCGAGCGGCAGAGCATCAACGGCCTGCCCGCCACAACCGTGGACCTGAGCGGCACCTACCTGGCTTCCGCCGGCCCCATGTCGCCGGTAAAACAACGCAAGCCCGGCTACCGCCTGCTGGGCGCGATTGTGGATGCGCCGGAGGGGGCCCTGTTTTTCAAATTTACCGGCCCGGCGCCGACAGTGGCGGCCAGCGCTGAAGAGTTCCGGGCCATGCTGCAATCGCTGCGGCGGCAGTAGCCTGCGCGTTCCGGCCCGCCCCGTTCGCTATAGCTGGTTCTGATTTCCAAACCATGTCCGGCTCACCGAAAGATTCACGCTTCCTGCGCGCCTGCCGCGCGCAGCCCGTGGACGCCACGCCGGTCTGGTTCATGCGCCAGGCGGGCCGCTACATGCCCGAATATCAGGCTGTCCGCGCCCGGCACGGCATACTGGAGATTTGTAAAACCCCGGCACTGGCGGCTGAGGTCACCATCACCGCATCGGAACGGCTCGATGTGGATGCGGCCATCATCTTCGCCGACCTGCTGTTGCCGGTCGAGCCGATGGGCATGCGCCTGCGGTTCGAGCAGGGCGAGGGTCCGGTGCTCGAAAACCCGCTGCGAGACGAAGCCGCGATTGCCCGGCTGCGCAGCGATGTGGCCTCCGAGCTGGGCTTTGTCTCGGAAGCCATCCGGCTGGTGCGCCGGCATTTCGGCCCGCGCCTGCCGGTCATCGGATTCGCCGGCGCTCCCTTCACGCTGGCCAGCTACATGATCGAAGGAGGCAGCTCTCGCCACTTCCTGGCCACCAAGAGGCTGCTCTACCAAGCGCCGAAAGCCTGGGCCCTGCTAATGGAGAAGCTTTGCGCGGCGCTCGAGCCCTATCTGCTGGCTCAGGTGGAGGCAGGTGCGGACGCCGTGCAACTGTTCGATAGCTGGGCGGGCTGCCTCAGCGTGGACGACTACAGCGAGTACGTGCTGCCCTATTCGGAAAGGCTGATCCGCGCGGTCCAGGGGCGCGGTGTCCCGGTGATTCACTTTGCCACTGAATCAGCCTCGATACTGGAGGCAATGGAACGGGCTGGCTCAGCGGTGCTGGGCGTGGACTGGCGCATCCGGCTGGACCAAGCCTGGGCCAAGGTCGGCCACCGGCCGGCCATTCAGGGCAACCTGGATCCGGCAGCGCTGCTGGCGCCCCTGCCAGAACTGAGACGCCGGGTTCGCGCCATATTGGAGCAAGCCGGCCAGCGCCCAGGGCACATCTTCAACCTGGGGCACGGCATTCTGCCCGAGACTCCTGTGGAGCATGTGATTGCCACCGTGCAAATGGTCCGGGAGTATTCCTCAGCGGGAAGAGCTGCTGGCCCCCAGCAAGATGGGTAAATCCGAAATCCCCAGGCAGGCAGTTCTGCTGCTGGCCCACGGCGCTCCCGATCGCCTGGAGGACATCCCCGAATTTCTGCGGCACGTGCGCGGCGGCCGTCCGTTGCCCGAACATGCGGTTCAAGAAATCACCCAGCGCTACGCGCGAATCGGTGGCGGTTCGCCGCTGCGGCGAATTGCAGAACAGCAGGCCCGGGCCCTGGAGGATCGCCTCGGGGTGCCCGTCGTGGTGGGCATGCGGAACTGGAAGCCGTTCATCGCCGAGGCGCTGGCCCGCTTGCCGGCCGAGCTCGGGCGGCTGGTGGCGATCTGTCTGGCGCCGCAGAACTCGCGCACCAGCGTGGGCCTCTACCGGCAGCATCTGGAGCGCGCGCTAGACACAGGCCTATCACGGCCACAGGGGCGCCCGCAAGTGAAGTTCGTCGAGAGCTGGCACGACCATCCGCAACTGATTCAGGCCTTCGCCGAGAAGGTACGGACAGGTCTGGCGGCCATGGAAGCCGATGTGACCATGGAGGGCGATGGTGAAGTTCCCGTGATTCTGACCGCACATAGCGTGCCGGAGTCTACCGTCGCCGCCGGTGATCCCTACGCCGCGCAGGTCGAGCAGACGGCCGCGTTAGTCGCGGCCACGGCTCGCCTCCGCAACTGGCGCACCGCCTACCAGAGTCAGGGGATGAGGGCTGAGCCGTGGATCGGGCCCACCGTCGAATCCCAGATTGACGAGCTGGCCGCTCAGGGCCGCCGCGCCGTCTTCATCGCCCCCATCGGCTTTCTCTCGGACCACGCGGAGATCCTCTACGACGTTGACATCCAGTTCCGTGAGCACGCGTTGGCCAAGGGCATCGAGCTGCGCCGTTCCGAGTCGCTCAATGACAGCCCGCTGCTCATCGAGGCGCTGGCCACGCTGGCCCGGGAGCATCTCGAATGAATCGAGAGCGGGCCGACACAAAACAGCCTGAACACATGAAAGCATACTGGGTCCAGCAGCTGAGCCAGCTCCAGCAATGCTGGGGGACATTCAGGGCTACCGGCGATAGAATGGAAGCCACTGCGGCGAAGGGTTCCGGCCTTGCCTCTAAGGGAGAGATAGCATGGAAAAGGCGACGTTTGGAGCAGGTTGCTTCTGGGGGGTAGAGGCTGCCTTCCGTCAGGTCCCGGGCGTTGTGGACGCGGCGGTCGGCTACATGGGCGGGACTCTCGAGAACCCTACCTATCAAGACGTGTGCACAGACACTACCGGCCACGCCGAGGTCGTGCATGTGACTTTTGATCCCGTGCTGGTTTCCTACCAGCAACTGCTCGACCTGTTTTGGGAAATTCACGATCCGACGACTCCGAACCGCCAGGGGCCGGATGTGGGCAGGCAGTACCGCTCGGCGGTTTTCTTCCACTCGGTGGAACAGGAGTCTGCCGCGAAAGCCTCCAAGGAGAACCTGCAGACGTCGGGGCAGTTCCGGCGGCCGGTTGTCACCGAGATTACCCCAGCCTCGACCTTTTACCTGGCTGAAGACTACCACCAGCGCTATTTTGAGAAGCGAGGCATCGCCGCCTGCCATCGCTAGGGTTGTACCGGCGCGGAACTCGCAGAAATCCGGCTCCTGCTGGGGTGCCGCACGAGGCCATTGACTAAGGAGGCCCCCAAAGCCGTCTTCCCCAAAAAATCGGTAGCTTCTCAGCGGAAAATGCGCTATTGAGTTTCCGGTTGGGCTCAGACGTTATCAAGGAGTGGACGGGATTGTGGGAGTCGAGAGGCGGAAGTACAAGCGCTATGGGGTGACGGGAAGGGCAGAGTTTCAGGCCGATTCCGAAAGAGCAGTCGGCGAGCTGCTGGATATTGGAACCGGAGGCCTGCTCATCCGCAGCCGGCTCGTCCCCGACAAAGGGACGAATATCTGGGCCCAGTTTACCGTGGCGGGTTACCCGGGAGCGCTCGAAACCCGCGGGCGCGTGGTGCGCAGCCAATTGGACGTGGTGGCGGTCATGTTCCTAGAGCCGCCGGCCGGGTTGGAGAAGCTCTTGGCGTGGCTGGAACATCGCACCCCGCCGCAAGCCAGCGCCTGAATCTTACCGGGCCCAACCTGGAGGCAACCCCCTCCGCCGCAGTTCCTCCTGCAGGTCTTCGACGGCCTTCCGGGCCTTTTCCACCGTTGCTTCTTGTTGTTGCACTTCCTGCTGGCGTCCCAGCAGCCACCGGTCCCGGAGTTCCGCCAGTTTCTTTTCCTCGGCTTCGAGAGCTGAGTTCAACTTGGCGGCTTTCTGCCGGTATTCTTTCTCGACTTCCGCCCTGGACTTCTTTTCTTCCCCCTTGGGAGGAGTTTGTTCGCCCTTCTGGTGGTCTCGTCCTGTTTGGGCTTTGCCTCGGCAGCGACGCCGGTGCTGAGCCCGCCCCGGGTGGGTAGGTCCTCGTTGGTGTAGACCCGAGTGGCTTTGGCCTGCGGGCGCTTTTTGACTCTAAGGCGGCGTGCCACCTCCCCCAGGGACTGGGCCGAGGCCGTGGCGACCAACAGCAGCAAGGCTGCCATCAAGTGAACGACGCGGTATCCGAATGTTGGGCAGCTACGCATAAAAACCGTCCTCCCGACCGGACCCATGGCTCTCTGAGCCGCGCAATCTCCAGTTTAGCCCCCGGCTTGCGGGCAAATCAAGCAGGCGGCCCCTCGACAGAACCATCCGCGCTACTGCCGCGCTGGCAATGCGGAAGGCCGCCCCTCCCGTCACCCTACTAACTTTCTCCTTTGAGAGCTTCGTCGTTCGGCTGAGACAAGCCGTCTAGACCGTTTGCCTGAGATGAATTGAGGAGGCTCTCTATCCGATCCAGCTTCTGGCTGAGGGTTTTGAGGTCCGCGCCCGATTCTTGCGCGACGAAATGTGCCGCCACAGACGCCGCTATCGTAGATGTCAGGCCCACTCCGCTCAGCATAAGCAAGATGGCGACCATTCTGCCGCCGGGGCTCTGCGGGGTGATATCTCCGTAGCCGACCGTGGTTACGGTGACAATCGCCCACCAGATGCCCTCCCAAAAGCCATGCTTCACCGTATTCGGCTCCAGCACCGCCAAACTGCCCCCTCCGGCGAAGACCAACAGGGCGGTCACCATGGCCATGTAGGCGAGGCCCCGGCGTCCCAGGATGCGGGCCACAGAGTCCATGCCGCGGGCCGTTACTCCCACTAGGCGAAGAAGCGGGAACAGGCGGGCCAAGCGGGCCAGCCGGGTGAGGGCCAGCGCAGCGGGCAGCAGGGGGAAAGACACAATCACTATGGCTGCGCTGAGCCGGTGCGTCCTTGCGTATTGCCGGCGATTGTCGGCATGAGTCAGTCCCACCACGTAGTCCACCACGAAGACAGTCCAGATCGCCCAGTCGGCAACATGCATGAGAGGGCTTCTGGTACCCAGCTCGTACAGGACGGTAACAGGAACTGTGGCCACAGCCCCAAGCAAGACACCAATCTCCAACGCGACCCTCCATCGGTCTCTCATGGATTCCACCTTTTTGAAGAAGAGTAGTTAGCCAGCTTCTGCAACTGCAGATACCCAGGCGCAATATAGCACGGCGGCGAAACAGCCCTTTCTGGAGCGCCGGCCTGCGAGGTTAGGAAGCCTGGGATTTCTACTCTTGAGGGTGAGTTCTGTTTTGAACCGTTTCGAACGAAAGGCGCGGTCAGCTCCGGCCACGCACCTACGAACTGGGTCCAGCAGAGCCGGGAGGTACGCTGCCGGTGGGAGGCGCACCGCCGCTGGCCATGTAATTGCGAAAAGTCGTGGTGACTTCCGGGGGCACAGATTCAAATCGGACGCCCACCCCTTTGGAGCTGGAATAGACGATAAAACCACGCACCCGAAATGCGCCGCGGTGGCCGGGTACGTTAAACAGCAGTTCGTATCGCTTGCCCGCCTGTGCCACCTCGGGCGGCGTCACCAACATCCCGTATTCGCTGAACTGCACTACCTGCCCGCGGGTCACCTGCCGGCCCAGGTGCAGTGTGACTTTCCAATCTACCGCCATGCGGGCCACTCTCCGTTGTTCGTTCATGCCGTCCCTATCGTTTCATTCGCCAGTCTCAGGGGGAGAGGAATCTGGAAGTAAAGTTGCGAGCTCACCTAGCTCGCGCTCCTCCGCCAGACCAGCTGGCCGCTCACAATGGTCACTTCGGGACCACCTCGAAAGGTGCAGCCGCCGAAGGGAGTATTTTTGCTCCTGGAACAGGAAGTGTTCAAGTCAAATTTCCAGTGCCGATCGGGGGAAAACACGGTGATGTCGGCGTGCCCTCCTGGAGCCAGCGACCCTCGGCCCGGCAGGCCCAGGAGGCGGGCCGGGCTGGTAGAAAACAGCTCTACCAGCCGGGGCACGTCAATGCGCCCGCTGTGGTAGAGGTGCTCCAGAGCCAGGCCCAGAGCGGTTTCCAGGCCGACAATACCGAAGGGGGCCAACTCAAATTCCTGCATTTTTTCGCTGCCGGGATGCGGCGCGTGATCGGTAGCGATGGCGTCCACGGTGCCATCCGCCAGACCGTCCAGCAGGGCGGCCACGTCCTGGCGCGTCCGCAGGGGCGGCTTCATTTTGTAATTGGTGTCGTAGCTGCCAATGTCTTCGTCGCTGAGGGCGAAGTGGTGCGGACTCACCTCGCAGGTGACACGGATGCCCAAGGCTCGCGCCTCCCGCACCATCTGGAGCGAACGCGCGGTTGACAAATGAGCGACGTGCAGATGGGCCCCGGTATCGGCTGCCAGCAGGATATCGCGCGACACCATTACGTCTTCGGAGGCTCCGCTGATCCCGCGCAGGCCGAGGCGGCTGGAGACCACCCCTTCGTGCATCTGGCCTCCGGCGGACAATTCCAGGTCTTCCGCGTGCTCAATGACCGGCAGGCCGTAGGCCAGCGAGTATTCCATGGCGTGGCGCATCAGGCGGCTGTTCATGACCGGACGGCCATCGTCGGAGATGGCGACGATGCCGGCCTGCCGCATGGCGCCGATCTCAGCCAGCCGCTCGCCCCGGCTACGGTGCGAGATGGCCCCAATGGGAAAGATGTGGACCGCCGCGCGCCGGGCCGTCTCGACAATGAACTGCGTCACCGCCGCATTGTCGTTGACTGGGTTCGTGTTGGGCATGGCGCAGATGGCGGTGAAGCCCCCGGCAGCGGCCGCCCGCCCTCCGGTCTCGATGGTTTCGGCGTGCTCGTTGCCGGGTTCCCGCAGGTGCACGTGCAGGTCAATGAAGCCTGGCGCCACCACCAGTCCGGTGGCATCCAGCAGCTCGGCGTCGGGCGCCTCCAGCGCAGGAGCCACTTCGGCAATGAGCCCGTCGCGCACTAGCACGTCGCGCACCGCGTCCAGTTTCTGCGCGGGGTCCACGACCCGGCCGTTCTTCAACAACAGCATCTTTTGCATTCCGCCGTCGCCTGGTCTTTAGTGCGGTAATCCGCCGGGGGCCTCGGGTGGTCCCAGCAGCAGGTCCAGCACTGCCATCCGCACCGCAACCCCGTTTTCCACCTGGTTCAAAATGGCCGAACGCGGGAAGTCGGCGACTTCGGAGGAAATTTCGCGCCCCCGATTGATCGGCCCCGGATGCATCACAATGGCATCTTCACGAGCCACCCGTAGGTGATCCAGGCGCAAGCCATAGAACTGAAAGTACTCCTGAATGGAGGGGAAGTAGGGCTCAGTCTGGCGCTCCAGTTGCACGCGCAACATCATGATGACGTCGGCGCCTTCGATTGCCTCCTCCATATGATAGCTGAGGGAAACGCACGGTGAGAGGCGTGCCAGCTCCGGCGGAACCAGTGGCGGCGGCCCGCACAGCACCACTCGCGCCCCAAACTTGCTCAGGAGCCAGACGTTGGAACGGGCGACCCGGCTGTGCGCGATGTCGCCAATGATGGCCACCTGCAACCCGGCCAGCGTCGGCTTGTACTCCAGGATGGTAAAGGCATCCAGCAACGCCTGGGTGGGATGTTCGTGGGTGCCGTCGCCAGCGTTGACAATGGGCGTCTCCAGGTGGCGGGCCAGGAAATGGGGCGCGCCGGAAGCCGAGTGCCGCATGACAATGGCATCGGGGTGCATCGCGCCCAGCGTGTTGAGCGTATCGAGCAGCGACTCGCCCTTCTCGACGCTCGAGGCCTGGGCCGTGATGCTCAGCGTGTCAGCGCCCAACCGCCGAGCCGCCAGCTCAAACGAGGTGCGCGTGCGGGTGGAGGCCTCAAAAAACAGGTGGATGATGGTCTTGCCCCGCAGCCGGTCCAGTTTCTGCTGCATGCGCTGCAG
Organism: Terriglobia bacterium; assembly: GCA_965218055.1. Lineage (GTDB taxonomy): Bacteria > Acidobacteriota > Terriglobia > JAJPHL01 > JAPKYU01 > CBDBKE01. The sequence continues at coordinate 1,280,016 of CBDCKA010000002.1, read as the reverse complement.
CGGTTTGTAAAGACGGGCCCGATCCAGCACCGCCTGGATCTCGCTGGTGGACAGTTCTTCAACTCCCAGAAGCCCCTTCTTCATCGATTCATCGGCTGCCTCAGCATTGAATCATCCATGCGCGCGTGAAGCAAGGAGTCAATCGTCAGTTCTTTCGACCAGCATGACTCGCTCGTTCAGATCCACTTCCTTGAGCTTCACTTCAATGATCTCGCGGGCGCTCGTCTCCACGTATTTGCCGACGTAGCGCGCTTCGATGGGCAGCTCGCGGTGCCCGCGGTCAATCAGCGCCAGCAACTGGACGCGCCGCGGGCGCCCAAGGTCAAACAGGGCGTCGAGCGCGGCACGGGTCGTGCGTCCCGTGTACAGCACGTCATCCACCACGATGAGGTCCTTGCCGCTGATGGGAAACGGGATTTCGGTCGCCTGCAACACCGGCTTCTGATCCACGGTGGAGAGGTCGTCACGGTGGAAGGTGATGTCCAGGACGCCGACAGGAATGTCCTGCTGTGCGAGCTCGCGAACCTTATCGGCCAGCCGCCGCGCCAGCGGCACGCCCCGGCGGCGGATGCCGATCAGAGCCAGGTCTTCGAACGTCTCATTTTTTTCGAGGATTTCGTGGGCCAGGCGAGTCAGGGTGCGATCAATCTCGGACCCGCTCATCAGTTGCGCCTTCTCGCGAAGTGCCATGGTCGGCGCTCGCCATCATACCGGACGCTGCACCCGGCGGCAAGCATAGGCAGGATGCTTCCTCTGCAACTTGTCGGCAATCGGTGGAGCACCCTCCCTGGGGAGGGACTGCTACAAGCGCTCCCGGAAGGGGGGCCAAGCCCGTCTGTCCCGTCGGAAAAGAGAGCGCGTGAGCGGACACGGCCTTCGGCAAGTGACACAGGTCTGCCCCCGAAAGCGACAGGCGCGCTGTGCTAGACTGCGGTTAATGCGTTGGTTTCGCGGCACGGTGGCACTGCTGCTACTGCCGCTGCTAGTGCTGCTGCACCTGATTGTCGCGGCGCCGGCCCTGGCCGCCCGCCGAGAGCAGCCTCGCCTGATCCTGCTGGTCGTTATGGACCAGTTCCGACAGGATTATTTGGCGCGCTTTCGCTCAGCTTTCTTGAAAGCCGCGCCCTCCGGCGCTGCCGGCCGGGAAGCTGTCTCTCCCGGCGGGTCTGTCGTTTCCGGCGGCTTGAATCTTCTGCTGGAAGGTGGGGCAGTCTTCGCCAATTGCCACTATCGCCACGCCCTTACCGTCACGGCGCCTGGCCACGCGACCCTCGCCACGGGCGCTTCCCCTAACGCGCATGGGATCATCAGCAACGGATGGTTTGACCGCGTCCGGGGCCGGTACACCACAGCCGGACACGACCCAGCCACCAAGCTGCTCGGTGCCACGTCGGCTTCGGCCGGCGCCTCGCCCCGCTGGCTCATCGGTTCCACGCTGGGCGACCAGCTGCACAGGGTGACGAAAGGCCGGGCGCGCGTCATCTCGATTTCCTACAAGGCGCGCTCAGCGGTGTTCACTGCTGGAAAGCAAGCCACGGCCGCTTATTGGTTGGACCCCAAAACTCTTTCCGCGATCAGCTCCACCTACTACATGAGAGACCTGCCGGCATGGGTACGGCGGTTTAACGGACGGGACTGGGCCGCGCAGTACGGGGGCAAACCGTGGACACCTGTGGACAACCCCAACGGGAAGCCGTTTCTGATATTCCCCAAAGCGACCAACTCCGCCGAACGGGTGAAGCTGGTGCATGCGATCCGCTATTCTCCGTTCCTCACCGATATTGAGTTCGCGCTGGCGCGCGCCGCAGTTGAGCACGAACAACTGGGCCGCGGACCGGCCACCGACCTGCTGGTCCTCAACCCATCGGCCATTGACTTGGTAGGCCACGTCTATGGGCCAGACGCCCGCCAGACTCGCGATGCGGTCTTGCGGGCGGACCGCAACCTCGCCGAGTTCCTGCGCTTTCTGGAGGAACGCATTGGCTTGCGCCACATCTGGATCGCGTTCAGCGCCGACCACGGCGTTGCTCCAATCCCCGAGATAGCTCGTCAGCGGGGTCTGGACGCTGGACGGGTCTCTAAGAGGGAGGTGTCAGGGAAAATTGAAACCCGCTTGAACCAGCTTTACGGTGCCCGCTCGGACCGCACCTCCGGCAAGGCAAAGCCGCGGTGGGTGGTGAACTACTCGGTTCCGAACCTGTATCTAAACCAGGCGCTTATCCGCGAGTGCCGGCTCAACCCAGATGAGGTGGCGCGCCGGGCGGCCGAGGCCCTGCTGGAATTGCCTGGCTTGGCCGCCGTGTTCACCCGCTCCGAGCTGATTGACTGCCGACCCGGCTCGGAACTGTTGGGAAAGGTCTGCCGGTCGTATCATCCGGACCGCGGCGGCGATCTTTACCTGGTTTTCAAACGGCACTGGATGTCCGGACTGGTGGGCAGCTCGAAGGGCACGACCCACGGTTCGCCCTATTGCTACGACACGCACGTGCCGTTGATTCTCTGGGGCCACCCATTCCGCGCGGGCACCTATGAGGCGCCAGTCTCCCCCGCCGATCTTCCGGTGACGCTGGCCGCCGCGCTGGGCATCCGGGCCCCCTCTCTGGCTACCGGCCGAGTTTTAACCGAGGCACTGAAACGCGAGATCGGAAATCCGAAATCCGATGACCCCCGACCTGTCCACTGAGATCGCCGGCGTGCGGCTGAAAAACCCGGTGATGGCTGCCAGCGGCACCTTCGCCTACGGCGTGGAGTTCGCGCACCTGGTGGAGTTGAACCGGCTCGGCGGGCTGGTGGTGAAGGGGCTCTCGCGAGAGCCAATGCCGGGGCATCCGGCGCCGCGTCTGCACGAGACCGCTTCAGGAATGCTGAACGCCGTGGGCCTGCAAAACATCGGGGCGGCCGCATTTGTCGGCGAGAAACTGCCGGAGCTCAGCCGCTGCGACACCGCTGTCTTCGCCAATGTCTTCGGATACGCTACCGAAGATTACGTGGAGGTGATTCGCATCCTGGAGCAGGGGGAAGGGCTGGCCGGCTATGAACTGAACGTGTCCTGCCCCAACACCAAGCACGGGGGCATCAGCTTTGGCTCCGACCCGCGGCTGACCCATGAGGTCACTGCAGCCGTGCGCCGGGTTTCCTCCCGTCCACTCATCGTCAAGCTTTCGCCAAACGTCACCGACATCGCCACCTTTGCCCGGGCGGCGGCCGAGGGCGGCGCCGACGCCTTGTCGCTGGTCAATACCTTCGTGGGCATGGCCATTGACCTGGAGACGCGCCTGCCAGTGCTGTCCAACGTCACCGGAGGGCTTTCCGGACCCGCCATCAAACCGATCGCGCTACGGATGGTGTACCAGGCCGCCCAGGCCGTGCGCCTGCCCATCATTGGCCTGGGCGGCATCTGGACCGGTCGCGATGCCCTGGAGTTCATGGTGGCCGGGGCGGCGGCCGTGCAGGTCGGCACGGCCTCGTTCGTCGACCCGCGCGCCACCCTTCGCATCATTGGCGAGATGGAAGACTACTGCCGCCACCACGGCCTCGCTTCGGTGCGCTCCCTCATCGGGACTCTTCGCCTGGAAGCGGCCGCGGACTCGGCAACGGAAATGTAGGATTGCTCCTCGGGACTGGACGGGCGGCTCTCCCGAAACCACTCTCCTCTGAGCACTGTGGCTAGCGGTAACGGTAGGTAATGCGGCCGCGGTTTAGGTCGTAGGGAGAAAGTTCCAGCGCGACCCGGTCGCCGGCAAGGATACGAATGCGGTTTTTCCGGAGCCTGCCCGAAAGATGGGCCAATGCGGTTCTGTTCTCTCCGAAGCGGACGCTGAAGACGCCCCCCGGAAACTTCTCAAGCACTACACCCTCCACGCTGATCAGGTCTTCTCTACTCATTCATACCCCTGCTGGTCATTCACCCTCCTGTTGATTCGCCATTATAACTCGAAACACCACCGCTGGTTCCGTGTCTGGCTATGAGCTGCCCGCAAAGTCGGGGGATTCTTTCCCGGAAGGCGGTATGCTGGGGAGCCCCACTCAAAGACGGAGGAGGCGTCCAATGGCCAGGGCGGGCAAGACACAGTCGAAGCCGGTGAGCAAGCGTGCACCGGTCCGACGCCGGGTGCGCAAGGCAGCACCCCGATCGCGCGGATTCGAGCCGCCGGACTGCCGCCTGCAAGCCCCGCCAGCGGCGCTAGCCGATGCTGCCAGCCGCGTAGAAAAAGAAGGTGGAACCGTGGTGGGCGCCTACCGAGATCCTCTCGGCGGCCAACCGCTGTTGTTCGCAATCCTCCCGATTGACCGCATTGAGCCGACTCCTTTCCAGCGGGATCTCTCCCAGGCGCATCATCGGCGGCTGGCCGATGTGATCCACAAAACAGGCCTCTTCCTGGATCCGGTCATCGCCGTTCCTGCTCCCGAGAGCGGGCTTTGGACCCCTAACGGCCGCCACCGCCTGGAAGCGATGCGTCGCCTGGGCGCCAAAGCCATTACCGCGCTGGTGGTCCCCAACCGCGAGGTGGCCTGGCAAATCCTGGCCCTGAACACCGAGAAGGCGCACAACCTCCGCGAACGTTCCCTGGAAGTGATCCGCATTTACAAAGGGCTGCTGGAAGAGGACGGAGCACGCCCCGAACGCGACTTTGCCTTTTATCTTGAGGAAGCGGCGCTGGTGACCCTCGGCCTGTGCTACGAGAGGAAAGGCATGTTTGCCGGCGGGGCCTATCACCCAATCCTCCGGCGGTTGGAAACCTTTCTCGGCGAGCCGCTGCGCCGAGCAATCCACGAGCATGAGAAACGCGCCGAGCTGCTGTTTGAGCTGGAGGAGCGGGTGGCCGAGGTGGTGTCCCAGCTAAGGGAGCGGGGTCTGGTGAGCCCCTACCTGCGGGCATTCGTGGTGGCCCGGATCAATCCGCTGCGCTGGATCAAAGCAGAGCCGCCGTCTTTGGAGCAGGTCTTGAGGACAATGCGAGACCGTGCGGCCCGCTTCAATGCGGACCGGATAAAGCAACAGGACCTCACTCGCATCTCCGGGGCTCCACCGGAGGGAGAGGAGTAGTCGGAATCTTTCAATCTTTCGCCGGTGGTTTGCTAGAATCCCCAGGAGGATCGAGACTCTCATCAGGCCAATTCCGAGTTCTACTGGAGCTGCTTGCTATGGATGGTGACGCGAACAATTTGGGTATCGCTCTCCACAACGTCGCTACTCAACTGCGGATTAATTCGGTGGAAGCTACCACTGCCGCGGGCAGCGGGCACCCTACCAGTTGCCTATCGGCGTCGGAAGTCATGGCGACCCTGTTTTTCTCCGTGATGCGCCTCGACCCCTCGGACCCCCGAAACCCTGCCAGTGACAGATTTGTCCTCTCCAAAGGCCACGCTGCCCCGATCCTGTATTCGGTCTGGGCAGAGCTGGGGTACTTTTCGCGGGAGAAGCTGCTGACCCTGCGGCAGCTGGACTCCGAGCTGGAGGGTCATCCCACGCCGCTTCTGCCCTTTGTGGCCGTTCCGACTGGCTCGTTGGGCCAGGGGCTGCCGGTCGGTTTGGGGATGGCCATGAGCGCGCGCATGGACGGCAGTGACTATCGCACCTATGTCTTGATGGGCGATGGGGAAACAATGGAAGGATCGGTTTGGGAAGCGGCCGCCGTGGCCGGCTTCTATCGCGCCGATAACCTGTGCGCCATTGTGGATATCAACGGCCTGGGCCAAAGCGCGCGCACCATGCTCCAACACGAAATGGAAATCTTTCGGCAGCGGTGGGAGGCCTTCGGCTGGAACGCCCTGGCGGTGGACGGCCACGATGTCCCGCAATTGCTGGAGGCTTTTGAGAACGCGCGGAATACCAGCAACCGCCCCACCGTGATTCTGGCGCGCACCTCGAAAGGCAAGGGAGTGTCCTTTTTGGAGAACAAGGAAGGCTGGCATGGAAAGGCTCTGAAGGGAGGGGAGCAAACCCAAGCAGCGTTGAAGGAGTTGCGGGCGCAATTCCTGTCCCATGAGGGCGCCAGAGCCTGGCCCGCACCGCCCCAGAACTCCAGGCGAAGCCCCGCGGCCCTGCCGGTTGCCCTGCCCCCACCGGAATTCACTTCTAGCAAGCCCGTCGCCACGCGGGAAGCATTCGGGCAGGCGCTGGCTCAACTGGGCAAACTGGACCCGCGCATCGTGGCGGTGGATGGCGACGTCAAGAACTCCACCCATTTGGAAATGTTTGAAGGGACGGCACCCGACCGCTTCGTGGAGGGCTATATCGCCGAACAGAACATGGTGGGGATGGCCATGGGCCTGGCGGCCTCTGGAAAGGTCCCGTTCGTTGCCACGTTCGCCTGTTTCCTGACGCGGGCTGCTGATTTCATTCGCTTGGCCGGACTGGCGCAATCCAACATTAAGTTTGTCGGCACGCACGCCGGCGTTTCCATCGGCGAGGACGGCGCCTCCCAAATGGGGTTGGAGGACCTGGCTTTGTTCCGCGCCGTACCCAACTCGGTGGTGTTGTATCCGAGCGATGCTGTCAGCACCTGGCGCGCGGTCGAGCTGGTGGCCCGACACCAGGGGCTTTGCTACATTCGCGCCGCGCGGCCCAAGGCGCCGATTCTTTACCCCAATGACGAGACCTTCGCCATTGGAAAAGCGAAAGTCGTTCGCCAGAGCGACAACGATGCGCTCACCGTGGTGGCCGCAGGGGTGACCCTGTTCGAGGCCTTACGCGCCTACGAAGAACTCAAGAAGGAAAACATCGTGGTGCGCGTCGTGGATTTGTTCAGCGTCGTTCCGGTGGACACCGAAACCCTGCTGGCAGCCGCGCGAGCCGCCAACAATACTGTGGTCACCGTCGAGGATCACTACGCGGCGGGCGGACTGGGAGACGCGGTCGCGGAAGCGCTGGGGCCCTACGGCGTTCGTTTGTACCGCCTTGCGGTCGGCCAGATCCCGCACAGCGGCAAATCCGAGGAATTGCTCCGCAGCTACAAGATTGATGCCGCAGCCATCCTTGAGCAGGTTCGCGCCCTGTTGGCAACGTCTGCCAAAGCTTAGAGGGCTGCGGAAAAAACCTCCTGCGGAATGCCAACCCGGGCTGGTGTAGGTCCAACATGCTTCAACAGGATGATTATGAGTTTGGACAGCCGGATTGGGAATCGTTCGAGACTCTTTTCTCCGACCAATTTGTCGAATATCGGGGAATGATTTTCCGTAAGGATTTATTTAACGCTTCCGAAGTAGACGAAGGATTGGCAGAGGTAGGTCAGGAACGGATCCAATGGGAAGTCAACCACGAATCCATGATTACATACGGTTTCGACATCGAGATTCAAAGAAAGTGGGCGCTTGAGTTGGAGAAGGTGTGGGCCGGCCGGTTCAAGCAAGAATTTCCCCATCTGCAGGTCAAGTTTGACAGACATGATACTGGTGAAGAGGTCATCTTGACCTTTTGGGCTGAGCCCTAGGCTAAAGTTCCTCGCGGATGAAGTCGGTCTCGAAGCAGGCGGCGGAGCCGCAAGCGCTAGCAACCTGCTGATTCAATGCGTTCACATCCAGGAACTACATCTAGAAACTACAGATAGGAGCTTACAGGATTTCTCCGATCGACGCTTCCCGGCTCCAAAGCGCGTGGACAAAGTCGTACAGGCTGCTGCTCACCGAGACCTTGTAGGGCGTTGGGTTCAGAGGCCGCAAATGATCCTCGCCGAGAGAGGCAAGCTGCTCCAGGCAATGCGCCCGGCCCTGCCCCAGGGTGGGGAAGGGCGCTAGCAACCGGCCGTCCCAAACGCACTGGTGCAAGGGGACCACCCTATCCGGCATGACGTAGGTTTGCTTCGTTTCGTCAAAGGGGTGCCGGCACAAGACTCGCTTCCCCGGCTCCGGGACCTGTTCTCCCGATCGAATCAGCAGGTCAAGCACAGGCTGTCGGTTGGCGCCAATCAGCCGATATGCGTCTTTGCTGGCAGGAATCGTCATCTTGCTGATCTCTTCGGAAAGCTTGATGCGCGGCTTCCGGTTCACCTCCACCAGTTTGTAAACGCAGCCCAGAGCCGGCTGCGCTTGGCAAGTCACCAGATGGGTCCCGATGCCGAACACGTCAATCTCGTGTCCCTGCTGGTTGAGGGAGAGCAACGTCTGTTCGTTAATGTCGTTGCTGGCGGTGATGGTCAGCCGGGAGAAGTCCGCCGAGTAGCGCTCGCCCACCTGCCGGAACATCCTCCTGGTTTGCTTGGAAAGATAGGAGAGGTCGCCCGAATCGAGCCGAACGCCAACAGGCTGGTAGCCGATTCGGTCCAGGACCAGTGCCATGCACAGGAAGTTGGGGACGCCCGAGGTCAATGTGTCATACGTATCCACCAGCGCCAGAAAACTCCTGGGAAACGCCTGAGCGTAGGCTATAAATGCCGCCAGTTCCCCTTCGTTTGTTTTCGTGAAATTCAAATCCTTGCGACAGGCAACTCCGGCCGCGACCAGATCGTGGCGCTGACCCTGGGGGTTCAAAATCGTCCGCTCCTTCAGCTCCTCCAGGCCCGAGAAGGAAGACACAAACGCATGCGCGTGCGTTCCCCGGACGGGGATTCCGAACAGTTGCCCAGCCAGGACATTGCTGGTGGCGTCGAACCCGCCGATCCAGGAATAGCGCGAAGCTGACACGCCGCCGTCGGGGCCCTGCGCCCGGCGCACGCCAAATTCCAGCAGTGCCTTTTCCGGGCCTGCGGCCAGCCGGAAGCGGGCTGCGTTGGTGGCCACCAGGCTGGGGTAGTTCACCAGGTTCAGCAGCGTGGTCTCCAACAGCTGGGCCACGGCCAACGGCCCCTCGACCCGCAGCAACGGGATTCGGGGAAACACCACCGAGCCCTCTTCGACGGCGTACACTCGCACCTGGGAACAGTCCAAGGCGCGCAGCCAGGCGAAGAATTCCGGCTCGCAGTGCGGCATCACCGACCGTAGATACTCGATTTGTTCGTCGCTGAACGAGAAACTGCTCAGGTGCCGCAGCGCTTCTTCCAGGCCCGCGAACACGGCAAACTCTCCGCCAAACGGGCACTGCCGGAAAAACAGATCAAACACGGCCGGGTCGTGGTGCCGTCCGCTCTTCCAGTAGCCATAGGCCATGGTTAGCTGATACAGGTCAGTCAGCAGCGGTCCTACCAAGGGATTGGTCGGTTTCATTCTCAGAGAATTTTCACAAGCATGGGCGTGCGCTTGGTAAACCGGTACAGCGCGGCTGGTCGGTGGGCGCCCCCCAACCGCGTTCTGCCGGTGGATACCACAAGGTTGAGGGATAGTATCTTCTTTCGGAAATTACGCTTGTCCAGCATTTTCCCCAAGATTGCCTCGTAGACGCTCTGGAGCTCGCTCAGGGCAAAGGTTTCTGGCAGCAGGCTCCATGCAACGTTGGTGTATTCGAGTTTCCAGCGAAGGCGTTGCACAGCGTACTGGATTACCTTGGCGTGGTCATAAGCCAGCCAGGGTAATGCGCTGACGGGAAACCAATCGACCCCGGCGTATTTTGGGGATGTTTTTGGGCCCGGACCTTCCGGGTTGAGTAGAGCAAAGTACACGGTGGAGACCGCCCGGCGCGTCTTGTCTCGCCGGACCTCGCCGAACGTGTAGAGTTGCTCCAGGTATACGTTTTTCACCCCGGTCTGCCTGGCCAATTCCCGGTGAGCCGCCCCGTCGAGGGACTCCGTGCTGCGGATGATTCCACCCGGCAGAGCCCACAGTCCGGCATACGGTTTTTTCTTCACTTTTACCAGCAGAATCTTCAGTCCGCTTTCGAGGACGGTCAGAATGGCCACATCCACCGCAACGACAGGAACTCGGGGATCGAGACGGGCCGGGAGGTCTTTGCTCATGGGCGGAGAGGACGTGCGTGCCCAGAGGAATTTCGGCGGTTCTTACTGGATTTCGGTCATTCGCTGGATGGCCTGCCGCGACCGTTCGGCAACTTCAGGCGCGACCCGAATTTCGAACGCCGGATCCGCGTCCTGTTGCAGGCAAGTCAATAACCCCTCCAGCGTAATCATTTTCATGTATTCGCACAAAGCCATTTGGGAAACTGGCCAGAAGGTTTTTTCCGGGATGTCCCGCCGCAACCGGTACACAATGCCTGCCTCGGTGGCCACAATGAACTCCTTAGCAGCCGAATCACGGGCACGGGCAATCATCCCTTCCGTGGAGAGAAACGAGATTCTGCTCGCCTGCCCTGCGGCCATGCGCGCTAGGCAGGAGGAGGTGCAACCACACTCGGGATGAATCAACAATTCCGCGTTCGGGTACTGGTCGGTAGCGTCTTCAATGGCGCGCTCGCCGATTTTTTGGTGGACATGGCAGGCGCCATCCCACACATGCATCTCCGTCGGAGCAAGGGCGAGTTCCCGCATGACATGAGCCGCCAGATATCGGTCGGGCAGGAACAGAATCGGGGAGTTGGGATACGCCTGGCGGACGTGGCTGACGACCGCCGAAGCGTTGCGCGACGTGCAAATGTAGTCGCTCTCGGCCTTGGTGAGGTCATCGGTATTGATATAGGAGACGACCTTGCCGTCCGGATACTTTTCTTTCCAGCGCCGGACGGTCGGCAGCGAGACCGACGACACCAGCGAGCAGCCGGCCCGGGCGGGAACCAGGACCCGGCGGTCCGGCAGCAGGATCTTGGCGGTCTTGGCCATGAACTCCACCGAGCAAAAAACGATGGTTCGGTGGTGGGTGTCTTTGGCCTTCATCGTCAGCCCATAGGAGTCCCCGATGTAGCCAGCCACCCGGCCAATTTCCTGCAGTTCCGGGAGCTGGTAGTTATGGACCAGGAGCAGGGCGTCTTTTTCTCTTAGAAGCTCGAGTGTCTGGTTGGCCAGATCGGCAAGCTGGGCGCATTCGTCCCGACTATAGCGTCCCGGATAGATGTCGCTGGCCTTGGCCGAGAAGAGTTCCCAAAAGCCGGCCCCCGTGAACTGTTTCATGTCCGGATCCCTGGCACCAACTTCTTAGTGTACTATGTACACCAACTAATCCTACACGTTCCTATTCCTCGTGTCAAGCCCCGGGATTACAGACAGGATCGGGGCAGACTGCGGAACAGGCTCCGCAATCAGCCCGTCAGTGGCCGTCAGTGGCCGTCAGTGGATGGCCACGGGATTCCCCGGCGAGCCCGTCGCCCCTTTCATGCGCAGCGGGGCAAAGACGAAGGCGAATTCGTACACCTTGTCCCGCGCCAGGGCCGAGGTATCCAGATTCTCCAGGGTATGGATCCCGTTTTGCGTGATCAGGATCTGGTGCGCGGGAAACATCAAGTCGGGAACTGGATTCGGTGACACTTCCACGCTCCAGTTGTCTGCTCCGACCAGGACAATTTGCTTTTGCACCAGGAATTTGGCTGCCGAGACACCAATTCCGGGCTGGCCGCTGTTGTACAGATCGTTGTCCACCTTCCATAGGCTGCCCCAGCCGGTGTGAATCAGGACGATGTCACCGGGACGGATCTCCAGATCTTGTTTGCGGAGCGCCTGCTGGAGATCCTCTTTGCTGATCTCATGGCCCTTCTCCAGGCGAGCTTTCCCCTTCAGCCCGGCAATGTCGAGCAGCAGACCTCGGGTGAAGATCACGCCCACATTCTCAACTCCCAGCCGGGTCAGCCCCGTGGATGTCAGGAACTCTTCCGCTTTCAGCCCGTTGTAAAAGATCCCATCGATTCCCACGTGACCCAAACCATCAAACTGGGTTCCCACCTGGCCGATCTGCGTGGCCACGAATTCGTCGTTTCCGACGAGCCGGTTTTTCCCGACGGGCGGTGACGAGCGGGGAATGAGCAGCGTGTAGGAGCGGGTGCCGTAAAGGGGCATGCCCTGCTCGTAGACTCTCCCCAGCGAATAAACCCGGCCCTTCTTGATGAGCTCGACCGCCTCCAGAACCTTTTGGGGCGTGAGCCGGTTGGCCGCGCCTCGCTGATCGTCTTTGCCCCAGCGGGACGAGCCGGGCTTCGGGGGCTGGGGCAAATCGTCAGCGGCGCAACGAAGGGGGAAACCAAGAGCCAGATAAACAATCGCCAGAACAATTGCCGGAACAGGCAATGCGCGCTTCCTCATGGGTTGAGCCATCTTCTGCATCCTAACCTCCTGTCGGACTACAGTGCCTGTTTGACAGGCATCAGGTGAGGGTACGGTGCACCCGCAACCTGCGCGGCTACTCCATGCTAAAAGCTAACTGGACGGACCTTTTTCCTGCAGGACACTTTGGAGTTGCACTAAGGGTTGCTGGGCAGGCAGTGGAGTGAACGCCTTCAGCTGCTGTGGCCGCCACCGCCAGTTGTCGATCATGCCTACCTGCTGGACGCAGGAGACGGTACAGCGCGGCGCACAGGGTTTCTTGGTATGGAATTCCCGGCGCAGGTGCTCGCGGGTGTATTCCTGCAAGGGGATAGCGGGGTAGCCGCGCTGCTGGGAGCAGTAGTGCACCAGACCGTCTTCGCAGATGTAGAGGTAGCGCGAGCCGGAGCGGCAACGCCAGTCGTTGGGGCGTCCGTACAGGATGTTCTGCTGGAATTTGTCAAAACGCGCGTAACAGAGTTTCCCCAGCCCCTTGATCCGGTGGAACACCTCCCGCTCCAGGTCACTCAGAGGGCGGAGCTGGCCGGCGGCGTCGTGGATGATGCCCAGGGTGCTGGTGAAGCCCATCGAGACGGCGCGCCGGGCCACCACCTCGGCATCTTCCGGGTGACGAATGCCGCTGCCGATCACCGAGTTGATGTTGACCCCGAACTCGGCGTGCTCGGCCAGCAGTTGCAATTTCTTGTCCAGCACCTTCAGGCTCTTCTTGGAGACATCGTCGGGATTCAGGTTGTCAATGCTGATCTGCAGGTGCTCCAATCCGGCGCGGTTCAGCTGGTTGATGCGCTCTGCCGTCAGCAGGTAGCCGTTGGTGATCAGTCCCGCGATAATCCTGTGCCGGCGAATGTGCCGGATCACCTGGTCCAGCTCCGGATGCAGGAGCGGTTCGCCGCCGCTGATGGTGATGATGGTAATGCCGAAGGAAGCCAGCCTGTCAATTCTCCGGTACATCTCCTCCAGGGGCACCGGCTTGGAGTGACTGTCGAACTCGTTGCAGTAGGCGCAGGACAGATTGCAGCGGCGGATGGGGATGATGTGGGCCAGGATCGGATGGCGGGTGGACACCAATCCCTTGGCGATCATCCACCATTCGCGGACGCGCCGGTGCGCCGCCAACGCCTTCTTTCTCAACCGCTTCTGCCGGGTCATGGAGCGAAACGCCCCCGGCTCCCCCCGATTTGCATCGCTAGCTAGTAGATCATATCCAGGCGGCGAGAGTCTAAAGCAAAAACGCTTTTCCGGCGTTTTGCGCTGTCCAGTGGGGGATTCTGCCACCTGGAAGGTAGTTACGGCCCAGTGCCGCGAGCGCCCCGAGAGCGGTCAAGCTCTAGTGGAAAACCCTCAGCCCGGGGTCTCGGATCCGCGAGACCCCGGCGTCCGGGTAGTGGGTCAGTTTCCGGAAAGGGCGTTTTACGGCCAAGTGCGCTGCGTGGCCCACGGAGCACGCTATTCGACGGCGATGGTGACGGTGTTACTCAGGACCCCGTTTTGCGTCAGTACGAGCGGCACGGCGGAGCCCGGCTCCGCATCGGCCGGGATTTCCACGTTCACCTGGTAGAGTCCCACAAAGCCTGGCGTCAGCCCGGCAAATGCGACAACCGCCGGAACGCCCCCGATCGTTGCCGTCACGCTGTTCACGACCGACGCCAATGTGCCGAGGGGGGTAACCTCTCCGGCTGGCACAGGCGGGTCGGTTGGCCCCAGGTCGTTGGCGTACACCACCACGACTTGGCCGCGCTGAGCGGGATTCGAAGCGTTGACCAGCGCGCCCTGCGCGTCGGTGATCACGCCGGGGCCACTCCCGCTTTGGTCGACCGTCAAGATGGTCGGCCGCGTGTTCGTGCGGATAGTGATCTTGGCGACGGGGTTGCGCCAGTCATGATCTGCCGCGACCAGGTCTCCGATCCCGTGCACGCCCGCGTGAATGTGAACGAAACCCTCCGCATTCCCAGTGTCGCGAACGCCGGCGTTTCCGCAGGGTGGTCCGGGGATGAACGCGCAAAGCTCATTATTGGCCTCGCTCCCCGAGTCATAAGCAGGTGAAAGGTAGGTCGTCTCGCCAACTGGGGCTCCACGTATGCCATTGAGCGCGAAGAAGGCGTCGTTGGTTGTGACGAGCATCGCTACCACTGAGATGTATTCAAACCCAGCTGGTGCGTTAACCTCCACCGAGGCTGATTTCCCTGGCGGAATCGGCCCGCCTTGGAAAAAAACGGTTTGTACATCGCCTACGCTGGAGTCCGCGTTGAGCATATTAACCAGATCGGTGTTGACCGCGTCTTCTGCGATGGCTGCCAGCTCTGCACTGGCTGGAGCTCCCAGTGTGAACAGGGGCTGGAGGTTCTTGTTGTGAGTGGCCACGACGGCGGGGGAGATTACTTCGCCTCGCGTCAGGTTCGTCACTGCCCTGGACTGGGTAATTTAGACACTGAGGTTGGGAATTAACTACCCTGGTGTCATATGAACAAAAAACATCATCGTATTGCAGCTGACGTAAAAGCCGATATCCTACGCCGCGTCAAGGAAGAAGGCATCTCGGTGGCCCAGGCCGCCAAGGATCACGGTATTTCTGAAGGGAGCATCTATGGTTGGATGGTAAAAGGAGCAACCGGTGCCCCGTCCTGGGCGGAGTTCTCCCGACTTCAGAAGCAGAACAGAGAACTCCTGGAACTCGTGGGCGAGATCACGCTCAAGCTCTCCATGACTCAAAAAAACAATTGAGCGAAGGAAGAAACAAATCAGCGCTTGCCCGAGCCCTTGGCATATCCCGCGCGAGCCTGTATTACGTCCCAAGAATGAAGGAGAAGGACTGGCGCCTCAAGGTCCGCCTGGAAGAAGAGCTGCAGATCCATCCCTCCTACGGCTCCCGGCGAATTGCTACGGCACTGGGACTCTGCCGCCAGCGGGCGCAGAGGGTCATGCGTCTGTTTGGCATCAAGCCCTACCGCAGGAGAGGCAGAAAATGGAGAAAATCCAAGGTTTCCCGGACCTATCCCAACCTCCTGCTCGCGGTCATGCCCGCATATGCAAACCACATCTGGGCAACGGACTTCACCGAGTTCGTGCAGCACGGAAAGAAGGTCTATGTGGCGACCGTGATCGATCTCTACACCCGCCGGATCCTGGGAATCCAGGTTGCGGTGAGAAAGGGAGCCGCGCTCACCATTCAGGCGCTTTCCAACGCCCTGCTCCATCATCCGCGCCCGGGTCTATTCCACTCCGACAACGGGAGGGAGTATGACGCGATGGCGTTCACTGAAATCCTTGATGGATGCGGCATCGTGATTTCACGGAGCCGCCCGGGGTGCCCTTGGGAGAACGGATACCAGGAATCGTTCTACGACAAATTCAAGGTTGACCTGGGAGATCCGAACCGCTTCAAAACACTGGGGGAGCTAGTGGCGGAGATCTACCGCACCCTGTGGGACTACAACAACACGCGGATTCGCTCCGCGCTCAACATGCCGCCTGTGGTATTCGCCAAACGGTATGCGTTAGTCGCGTAAAAAACTCTCAGAATCAGTGTCTAAAGAAATCAGTCCTTGACAACCCGACCGAGTCTGATCACCGTGACGCCATCGTTTATGACGCCAACGGCCAAGTCGCAGGCCTTCCCGGAACAGCTGGCGTCCCGTCGCTCCTCGTGGGCGATCGAGTTTGGGCGAACACCGGTGTGGCCGGCGCTGGCGGTTGCCCCATCATCCCGATCGTCGACAACGTCCCCGACGCGGCCGCTCTCTCCGCGGTCGAGGCCGACCCGAACTGCTTCACCCTCCACAGCCGGTTTCCTGGAGGATTCACGCCGCAGTTCGGCGGGGATCTGATCGACTACTCGCTGGTCGGCGGCCTCCGCGGGTTCGCTAGCAGCGGCCTCACCTGGGACGCGAGCGTCAGCACCGGCACCAGCGAGATCAATCAGTTCATTTTCGATACAGTCAATGCGTCGCTCGGTTACGACACGCCGACATCGTTCCGGCCCGGCATCTACCGGCAGGACGAAACCAATCTCAACTTCGACGTTTCCTACCCCCTCAACGATCGCGTGCACTTGGCCTCCGGGGCGGAGTGGAGGAGGGAGAAGTTCACGATTGGCGCAGGCGATCAGCCGTCGTGGGAGATCGGTCCGTATGCCGCGCAGGGCTTCAGTTCCGGTTCGAACGGCTTCAACGGCTACCGGGCCGACACGACGGCGGGAACCTGGAGCCGTAGCAACATCGCTGTCTATGGCGACGTTGAGTTCACCAATCCGGGCCGGTGGAAGCTCGGCACGGCCGTCCGGTTCGAGGACTTCGATGACTTCGGCACGACGGTCAACGGCAAAGTCTCCGGGCGCCTCAAGCTGACCGGCATGGCCGCGCTGCGCGGCGCCGTCAGCACCGGGTTTCGGGCGCCGACACCTGGGCAACAGCATGCGTTCAACGTGACGACGGCCTTCATCGGCGGGCAGCTGACCAACCAAGGTGTAGTTCCGTCTACCTCAGCCGTGGCCATGGCGCGAGGCGGCAGCCAGCTCCAACCGGAGACATCGGTCAACTACAGCTTGGGCGTCGTCCTCGAGAAGGGCCCGTTCACCTTTACCGCGGACTATTTCCGGATCGACATCGACGACCGCGTCGCCCTGGCGCAGGATATCAAATTGTCGGATGACGAGATCGAGACGTTGCTGGCGGAAGGGATTCCAGAAGCACGGAATTTTCCCGTGTTCCGGTTCTTCCTGAACGACTTTTCGACGACCACCCAGGGCATCGACTTGATCTCGACGCTGGTGGCGGGGCGCACGTCGTTCAGTGCGGCCTACAACTACACGGATACAGCGGTCAAGAACGTCGAATCTTCCGTGATCGACCAGTTCCGCATCACTACGCTGGAACGGGGGCTGCCGAACACGCGGTGGAGCTTCAGCGTCAACCACGATGCCGGCCGGTGGAACCTTATGGGCCGCGTGAACTACTTCGGTCAGTTCTGGGACAGCGAGGATGGACGGAACGCGAAAGACTTGGGTGTCGTCTCCGAGTCGTGGCTGTACCCGTCCTATGGCGGCAAGGTGCTGCTCGATGCCGAGCTCGGCATCCCGCTCGGGAAAAACGTTGCTCTGGCCATCGGCGGGGAGAACTTGCTGAATACTTACCCCGACGTGAACGAGTTTGGCATCCGGACGGTCGGCAATTACTACGGCCAGTTCTCGCCCTTCGGGTTCAACGGCACTAACATCTACGTGCGGCTCAACTATCGCTGGGGCGTGGGCCGCCCAGCGGTGCATAGATCGTCTCAGACTCAAGCGACGCCCCAACGCGATCCGGAACGGGTGCGCCAAGAGGTTGCCGAGCAGATCGCGGAACTCGAAGCGCTGTACGATGAGTTGATCGGCCACCTGAAGGCGATCCAAGAGGCTCAGACCGATGTGTGGGTGAAACGCTGGGCTGGAGACCAGGCAACAAGGGCACGGATGGCGAAAGGGCGAGACATGAAAATGTTGCGGACAAGAAGTTTTGCAAGCAGAGCCGGAAGAAGCGCCGAATTGAAGCAGCTATTCGTCAAGGATCAAATTGCCGCCGTCCTTCGACAAAAGAAAGACCAGTTGGCCCCCGGCTTTGGCAAGCCTGCCGTCGACGCGTGGCTTCGATCCCGGACGACCCAGCTTGGCGCTCTACCTGCTGGAAGAGTTGAGGCATCCAGTCGTGGATCGCTTCGTTCTTCGGGTTTGTAATCTGTGCCAGTTGCGACCCAAATATTTCCAGGCTGATCATTTACCGTGATACATCATGCGGCCTGCCCTACCCGATCCCGCAACCGCACCGGCCATCGAATGGATCATACCGAACGTTAATCAGCGTTAAGTGAAGCCGTAGTGCGTGGCGAACAACCGGTCGATGGCGTCAATAATGGATTTGCTCGCCTTCGGGTAGATGCACTGAATATCCATCGCCCCCCACTTCGAGTAACTCATCCTGAGAATCCGTGTTTGGAGTTCCTGGAGGGTGAAGGGCTTCACGTGGGGATTCAGGCTGCTCCTGGGGACGAGGTCCACCTTGCATCCGCGCGCGATCTCAAGTTCGTCGTTCAACGCAAAGAACTTGAGCAGGCTCACCGGTTGCTTGAGAACCACGAGGATATCCACATCGCTCTTCGGCGTATTCTCGTTGCGGGCGACAGATCCAAAGACACCGGCGCATTGCACAACGTAACGTTCGTGGATTGGGGCCGTTTTCGCAGGGGGCGAGTCAGTTGGGATTTGACCGACAAAAGGTCCTGGCAGTGGTTAGGGAAAGTAAATCCCCCGGCTCGACCAAGCGCGTCCTCACGACGAGCCGGGCTATTGCAGATCAAAGACCATTACCCGGGATTTCCATTTTGGCCACCCCGGCATGGTCAAGGGTAGCGAAGCCGGAGCTGTGATGCAAGGTTTTCTGGCTTCTGTAACGTTCAACCCTCCCTGCCAGGCCCGCCCTGGGCGTCAAACACGGCGCGGTGGTCGCCTTCGGGGGTGCCCGGGGTCTATGCGACGACACTACTCCCACGTTGCCCTTCGGCAACTCCCCGCTCCGGCTGCTAGCTTGCCCAGTCCGAGTCGTTCGTCCAGTTCGCGAATGAGAATCAGCCCGCCGTCGGAAGTAACTCGCGATCCTTGGAAATCGACTTTGAGAAATCCATTGAAGGTTAGCTGAAACGCCTGCTTTTCTTTTTCACCCATCAGGTGTTGGCCTCCGGCGCGTCCTCATTGGGCTGCAACCCCTATAAATAAGGACGCTGAAGGCCGTCGCAAAGTCTGGATACCGAGTTCAAATTGAAAATCCGGGCTCAAACCAAACGATAAGCCACTTAGTGCTTATCCGGTTGACTCACCATACCATGTAGTGTTCGATTCATCTGGAGGTATGGTGAGACCGGAGTTTCCCCGAACACTGGCAGCGTTTCAAGCACGCTTCGCGACTGAGGAAGCGTCGAGACTACCTGACGGCTTCGCGCTGGCCTGACAGATTCGGCTGCCCGAAGTGTGGGCATAATGACGCGTACAAGCTGGCCACTCGGGCCCTGTTCAAGTGCAAGGCCTGCAGTCATCAGGCTTCGGCAATTGCCGGAACCGTTATGCACCAGACGCGGGTGCCCTGGACGCTTTGGTTCTGGGCGGCCTACCTGGTTACCACGCACACGCCGGGAATCTCGGCGCGCCAACTCCAGAGACAACTGGGGTTGAGCCGCTACGAGACCTCCTGGACGATGCTCCAGCGCCTGAGGGCAGCGATGGTTCGACCAAAGCGGGACAGAATATCGGGACCCGTAGAAGTCGACGAGACCTACGTGGGAGGTCTGGAGGTCGGGCGAGCTGGCGGTCGGTTACGCAACAGCAAAAAAGTCATTGTGGTTGGGGCAGTTGAGGCCCGAGGTCGGCGATCGGGGCGCATTCGCCTGGCCGCTGTAGAAGATGTATCGGCAGCGTCACTTGCCACCTTCGTCGAGCAATCCGTGGCGCCTGGAAGCATCGTTCTGACTGATGCTTGGCAAGGCTACGCATCACTCGGAATGCGGGGTTACGATCACCGGCCGAAGACGCAGGGGGTTGCAACCAATGCTCCCTCCTGTTTCCCCGTATTCATAGCGTCTTCTCAAATCTCAAGACTTGGCTCAGGGGTACTCACCACGACGTGAGCCCCCACCATCTACCGGAGTAGCTTAACGAGTTCGTCTTCAGGTTTAACCGACGGAGGCCGCCAATGGCCGCCTTTCAAACCCTGCTTGGGCTCACATCTCAGCATCAGCCCATAACATACAAGATGTTGTACCGTGGTGAGTCAATCGGATAAGCACTAGCCGCTTTATCAGGCTATAAGAGCACCCGGGCCGAGATCGCCGGGTGGAAAGTACTTCAAGAAAAGATCGGCGAGCTCGTCACCCTCGATCAAGCGTACAAGCCGTTTCGGATTTTCCTTGTTGTGCTTGTTGTGATCGTGTAGCGCTGCCACAGCTGCCTCGCTACAGCACCCCGTTGTAAGCAGGACACCGTAGTCGAGGGAGTTGTCCTCCCAGCCCCCAAGCAATTGTTCCAGCTTGGACTGGAGAGCCGGTTCCTCGACGGTTCCTTGGTAGGAGAATACCTGCACGCCGATCCTGAACTCGCCGGGCAAGAGGGGGTTGTTTACCTCGACAACGACATCCGAGCCAGCTTCAGCGCGGCCTTCCTGTATATGTGGGGTATAGCCCATGCGCTTGAAGAGCTCGTCACAGAACCGCCTAGATAGATCGGCTCTACTGAACTCCCTGTGGAGTGCCTCGGGAAGTTTTCTTCGAAGCGCGTCGTGTATCCTCCGCAAGCTCGCCCGATTCGAGTCGCCTTGCTGGCGTCTTTCTTCGGGGGAAGCCTCCAAGAATATGAATAATGAGCTGGTATCGGATACTTGTGAGAACCGTCCTGGACGCCCGAGACGATGGCGGAGTTGAGATGGAACGATCTCGTCGTACATGTCAACCGGCTCCGGCGTCTTAAGCAAGCAAGGTCTAAATGACCTAAAGTCCCCGTCGAGGCCGTCCTTATCGGTGGAGTAGTCGTATTCGCCTGTGACTTGAACAACCGAGAACTGCCCTCTAACTGGCTGATGCGGATAGAGGAGATAGTCTTCCGATTCAACTTTGGTAAGGAACCCCAAGCATCTCTTGGCATCTCGTTCGTCTTGATTCAGATGCTCTCCCTGCTCAATCCTACTGACGAGCAAGCGCAGATCGAGGGTGTCTTGGTAGGACCAACCTATCCGCGCTCGACCGGCTTTCAGTTCATCGAAAACACCGGGGAATGGCTGTCCTTCGTCCACTGTTTTCACCACATAAGCTGCCGGCATCTTTTGCAACCTCTCAACCTAGATTTCCGTTTTGGCTCTCTCACCTGATCGGCTTGGGTGAAGCCCCGCCGCGCCGGTGGTGACAGTTGGAGCGCCTGGACCGGGCCGGGCAGCCCTTCAGGTCCCGGTGGCTGGCAAGCACTGCATCTTGCAGCTCGACCGCTTCAGGGTGTGTTGTTCAAATTACCTATGGCTACCTCCCTAGCAAGGCTGCAAGCAGATTGCCTTTTCCGAATAAACTGCCTCCGGCATTGCGTGTTTCATTGCTCCTTGGATCGTAAGTTCCCTTGAGGCTGCCCCCTGGATCTCGAATCTCCAATTTACCATCCGATCTGGTTTTGATCGTGCCAAGCAGCCGGCCGCCGCTATCCCTGAGTTGCTGGTCGGGCATTGCTATCTCCCTTGTCAATAAAAACATGAAAACAAAGTCCTTGTCAGTCCCATATGGATGCGGCTAACATTCTGCCTTGGATAAGGCTCTCAATTCTACCCTCCACGCGGTCCCGGCGGTCCCCTCCCTTCCGCTCCTGCTGCGCCTCGGCGTGGATCACCGAAAGAGCTCTCTCAAATCTGCCGAAAGATCGTCGTATGGGTTGGTCAACTTCATCACATGTTTGCCCATCTGCTGCTGTTGCCCTGCGGGTAGCCTCTCTCAATTGGCGTGCTCTTTCCCCTACTTGCTCGTAATGATCGGCCAACTGCTGTAAGCCCTCTACGAAGCTCTTGACTTGCCCGGCCAGCCGCTTCTGCTCCTGTGCGTATTGCCCGGCCGGTTTGCCTAATTCGTCCGTCAATTGCTGCTCTAGCTCGGTCATAGATCTTCTTCAGCCGCGCTTCCACGCTGGCGATCTGCGCGGTTTTATCTGTGACCTGCCGGGTGTAATCGTCGCGCTCGCGGCGATCCGCCCGCTGGCCGGATCGCCGAGCCATTCGTCCAGCTTCGACCACCGCCGCCGCCCCGAGACATTACGCACTGCGATGGCCACCGCTTTTTTTTGGCCGACCAGCACAACCAGCCGTTTACCGCGCGTCACGCCGGTGTAGAGCAGATTCCGCTGGAGCATGGCGTAGTGCTGGGTCAGCACGGGGATGACGACGGCGGGATACTCTGAACCCTGGCTCTTGTGAATAGTTACGGCGTATGCCGGAACTAGCGTATCAAGCTCGCCGAAGCCATAAGCGACGGCGCGCCCGTCGAAACTCGCGTTCAGCTCTCCGGCATTGAGATCGACATCTTCGATATAGCCGATGTCGCCGTTATAAACTTCTTTGTCGTAATCGTTTTCGATCTGCATCACCTTGTCTCCAGGCGCAAAGGTCCAACCGAAGCGTTCGACCTTGCACTCGCCGGCGGGATTGAGGGCGGCCTGCAGCTCCATGTTGAGCGAGCGGGTGCCGGCGCCGCCACGGTTCATCGGGCACAGCACCTGGATGTCGCGGACGCGGTACGGGTTCTCGGTCATGACCTGAACGGCATCCGCGCCGTAGGTCTTGTAGATCCGCACCGCGGTCGCCGTGCCAACGCCATATCTCGCGAACAATCTTCTGTTCCGCCCAGGCGTCAGTGATCCGCCCGGCGCGTACGCGCCCGATTCCGGTTACCTCGCACAGCCGTTCCGGCTCCGCCTCGATGATATCGAACACTTTTACACCGAACGTCTTGATCATCTTCCCGGCGTAGACCGGCCCGATGCCGCGGATCATGCCGGAGCCGAGGTATTTCTCGATGCCGTCGATCGACGACGGTGCCGAGGTGCGTATAAAACGCGCCTTGAATTGCTGACCATGGGTACGGTCGTTAACCCATTCCCCCGATGCCGAAATCCACTCCCCCGCCGAGACGATGGCGGCGTGGCCGACGACCGTCACAAAATCGTGATGGCCCCGGACCTTGGTGCGCAGGACACAAAATCCGTTATCGGCATTGTGGAACGTCACCCGCTCGACAAGGCCGGCCAGGACTTCTCGAGCCGACGATTCCGGTTGTCGCTTGACTGTGGTTGTCACGACGTACTGATCGCGGTGGCGGTCAACAATTTCTTACTGACATCGAATTGCCGCGCCCGCTTCGCCCTCGCCGCCGGTCTTTCGGAGGCTGACTCGTCGCCTTCCATAGTGGCCAGAGTGGTTTCATGGCGCTCGCGCTCGATGCACGCGAGGTGTGTCCGTATCTCCTGCGGCGTAAACATGCGCTTCACCCCGAAAACAAACCGGGGTAGTGCGCGCGGCGCACCGCAAGTTCCTACCAGTGAATATAACTGGAGTCTATGACGCATTGCTCAAGCTATGCAACCCGTTTGGAACCTCAATCCTCGACGTGTGGAGAACCGGCAACGCCATCCCTCATGAGGTGCCAGCCGAGTCGAGGCTGGAACGGCATTGGGCGCCGCCGCTTGGCGCGGTGCTGGGGTGCGCACCCGCGCTGGTGGGCGAGTTGCTGTTCTAGGAAGCTGTCGGATTTGCCGCGCAAGCGGCAAGGCGTCGCTTGAGCTGAGGTGAAACGCAGCATCTATGGAAGCGGCGCGGTTTTGATGCTGGTAGTACTACCCAACGGGAATCGCCTCAGCAGCGGCTTTAGCCTTTTCCTTAGCGCGCTCCAATCCCGCGTAGCACCTCGTAAACCTTACTCACGATAAGGATCGGAGAGCGGCGGGGATCGGCCCCGCCGCTCTCTGATGTCTGCCGCACGCTAGGACTCGCCCTCCGGCTCTTCTTCCTGCGGAAGCTCGAGGATTCGCGGCCGGGTGCGGCCCAGATTGCTGCAAAAATATCCTTCTAGTCGCACCAACTTCGTTGGATACGCGCACTCGGTGGCTTTTCCGTCCCGTCCTTAAATCTGTCCTTGAAGATGCATAGCATGTCCTCAATCTCGTGCGGTTCTAAGGCCCTCAACGCAGGAGGAAGGACGGACCTGCTCAAGGTCTTCGCTTTCTGGTCGAAACCGAGTGCACGAGCGCCGACTCGCGTTCCTGCATGCAGGTAGACCTTGGTTGGAAATAGCCCAAGCTTTGCGCCTCTCCGGAGAGATGTATCGTAGACGTAAAGTTCGCCAACACCGAATACGTCCTCCAGCGCCGTTTCAGCGAGTTGGAACACCTTATCGAAGCTTTCCGCCTTCCTGCGTTGACGTTTATGCGCCAAAAGGACGTCCAATGCCTGCTCCAGAGTCTTTCTCTTGAGTCGACGTTGATGCGAATATCGCTTGCCTCGACTGTTGATTGCGAGTGCCGCGTGATCTATCGCCCTTTGGAGACTCGGTTGTGCCTCGAACCACTGCAACTCAGCCTGGGCGCGGGGACGGATGTTTCTGGCGTATGTGCGAACGGCCGATGTCAATTTCAAGAGAAAGGCCTCCGGTGAAGTCTCTGTTCTCATCAAAGAGCAAGACAGGGGCGAAAGGAGGGTCTCCGATAAGATTCCGAGGCACCAGAATAGCTCCCGGAGCGGAACGCCGAGAGCTGCTAGCAGGTTGCTGAAAAAGGCAGAAAAAATAAAGATTCTCTGTTCCTTGGGAACCTTTCAGCAGCTTTCATAGACCTATGGGGCTTTGCGTTGGCTCCATTTTTCCCTTTTCCTGGGCTCTGGACACACGACTCCCTCAACGGGCCCCAGCAGGCGCCGCCCGGGCTAGGTTCCGTATCCGGATCAGATTGTAGGCCGCGGCCGTCAAGGTGAAGACCCACCCCACACACTGCCGGCCGCGATGCCGCAGCTTGCGCAACAACCCGACCGTCTTCATCCAGCCGAAGATCTCCTCCACCTTCTTCCGGGCCTTCTGGCTGATCGCGTAGCCGGGATGCCGCTTCGTTCGCCCGTCAATGGCGCTGCGGCGCCCCTGTTGATTTTGCGCCACATGGGGCGTCACTCCTCGTTCCCGCAACTGCTCCACCATCTGGTGCGTGTCGTAGTTCTTGTCGGCTCCCACGGTGACTTGCTTCTGCCCTGGGATCTGCTCGATCATCTTCACCGCCGCATCCCGTTCGGCGATCCCTGTCGCCGATGTCAACCGGACGTTCACCACCAGCCCGTTGCGATTCTCCATCAGCACATGCCCGGCATAGCTCAGCTTCGCTTCTTTCCCGTTCCCTTTCCGCGCCAGCCGTGCCTCCGGGTCCGTCGTCGATTGGTGTGTTCCGTTGCTGCGTTTCTCGCCATGAAAGTTCACGGTCGGATTGCCCCGATCCTCCGGCGGTGGCCCCGGCTCCGCGTCTTTCTTCTGGAAACTCTTCTGGCTGGCCCAGGCTTCCACCAGCGTCCCGTCCACCGTGAAATGCTCGTCGGAAAGCAGATCGCGCCCCTGGGCCTCGGCCAGCACCTGGTCGAAGAACGCCTCGGCCACGTCCCCCTCCAGCAGCCGGTCTCGGTTCTTGCTGAACACGGTAGCGTCCCATACCGCATCATCCATGTTCAGCCCCACAAACCAGCGAAACAGCAGGTTGTAGTCCAGCTGTTCCATCAGCAGCCGCTCGCTGCGAATCGTGTACAGAATCTGCAGCAACAGTGCCCGCAGCAGCTTCTCCGGTGGGATCGACGGCCGCCCTGTCCAGGACTACATCTGCTCGAAGCGTCGCGAAAGCCTCTGCAGCGCCTCGTCGGTCAGCTGCCGGATGACCCGCAGGGGGTGGTCCTTGCGCACCCGCTGCTCCGGGCTGAGGTAGCTGAACATCGCGTCTTGATGAAGATCTTGTCCTCGCATAGAGAGAACAATACTACTCATTTATGTTTTTATCGCAAGTGTTCTGACAGAGACTTTTTCAGCACCCTGCTACGGCTGCCGAGTCACAAGCACCCCTCTCTTTCGTGTATGGATAGGATAATCCTTGGGATGCGTAACTAAGAGAGAGAATATGGCGAACAGAAAACACTACTTATCAAGTGTGTGCTCAAGGGCTCGCTTGATGCGACGGATTAAGCGTCGGAGCTGAGTCTCACTAGATACGTTGGAAGCGCGCCATCCAGGACTTTCCTTGAAACTAACGTGAAGATGCTTTTTTCGTAGGCTGATACCGACAAAGTCTTGCGTCACCCGATAATAGCCCGGATTTCCTTTTTGAAAACGCAGCGGCAACCTTCAGCTAACCTCCAACGTCAATATTGATACTGGTTGCAGCATCAATCGGATGCGTCACCGGGAGCGGAGCTTCCAGAGCGCGGTCGGGGTCTCCCTCTTGGGATTCGTCCTTGTGCCTTCCGTATCGGCGGGCGCTGCTTTTCTTTGGGTTCGCTCCGGCGGGGAATTCAATCGGGCGCTCGGTGTGGGTGTCGTTCTCTACATCCTCGGTTCTTGGATGTTTCGCCGGTGGATCATGTAGAGCGTATAGGGGCCGTTGACGCGCTGGTACTCTTTCCGGTGGCCGGGGTTGGTGCGGGGCAGGCTGCACAGCACCATCAGCCGCGCCATGAAGCCTGGATCGGGGTCCGCTTCGCTGGCGATGACAAGCTGGTTTACTTGATCGGCAACGGTGAAAGAGTGCCGCGCCTGGAGTGAGGCTTCGCGGATCGCCTTGACCGGCCCGTCCAGATCGGCGATGACTTCAGCGACGGGAACCAACTCGGCGCGTTGACGCTGCATGCCTTTATTCTCCCATGCCCCTCAGACAAGACAGGGACACCACTCATCACAACCAGAGAACGCGACAGAGAAATCAAAACCGGAATCGGATGCCTGACTCAATCTGGTCGGCATCGATCGGCCCACCTCGGCTGGAGCGAAAGCGATAGCCAAAGCGGAACTCCACGCGTTTGGAGACCCGAGCCGAGAGGCCCCCCATGATCTGACAGGCAAACCGGGAATCCTCGTATGTGGCTGTGAGGGGTCCGCCGGGGAGGGGTGGTAAAAGCAAATTGCCCAAGAGTTCGTCGGGGGGGAGGGGGCCGAACTCAATGGAGACGGTAGCGGTTTTATCGTGGAAGAAAGCTCCCAGGCCGAACCCAACATAGGGACTCACTCTCCATTTGGGATAGCGGTAGTAGACATTGCCCATGAGGGACTGGGTCTTGATTTCTCCGTCGAGCCCTATGACGGGCGTGATGATGGTGGCATCTGGTTGGGAGACTTGTCCGTCTGGCCCGGAGAAGGTGAGGGGCGGGATGTTCCGAGAGGAATTTTCAATACGATTGCCAATCCCGGCTTTCTGGTATCCCCATTCAATCTCGGTGGAGAAACCCTCTTTGAAGGCGTACCCGAAAGCCGCCGTAAAACCAGGGCCAGCTTTCAAACCAAGGCCCGCTAGGGGATTCGGGTCGTATGGAAAAACGGCTGATCCAGCAAAACCGAGGAAGAACTTGTCGTCTCCGTCAGTCTCCTGCGCACTCAGAGGGCTAAACAGGGGCAAAACGACAAGCAGGGTGAAAAAATATCGACGGAGATTCATACCGCGCTCGGCCCTAGCTGACCCTGGCCCGTCCGCTGATGGCCTCGCGCAATCCTTCCAGCAGTCCTTCCAGGTGCGCCATGCGTTCGCGGAGTTCACCGATCTCGCCACGCAAGTCTTTGATGTCCTGCCGCAACTGTCCCATGTCTTCTCGCATATCCTTCCGCAACCCTCGATTGCTGGTCAGGATCACCCCGGCCAAGGTCGCCCCTACTGCCAGAATTGCAATCAAGACGCTGATTAGCTCAACACTCATGCTTCCTCCCAATCCGTTCGGCCCATTCTCTCACGCCACCTAGTCTCAAGTCGATACCCCAAGCGTCTACGCCAACCCTGCAAGGTTCACAGGCTGCTATGGAATCGCGTGGGGTGCGATGGCCAGAGAAGTGGTGTGGCGACAGTTGTTTTGCCGAGGGTCGGGTTGCGGGTTGATGTTTTACATCTGCGGTTCCTGCTATCGGGGGCAGGTCTACTGCGGGGAGGAGTGCCGCTGCCGGATGAGACGCCAACAGAGGTGGCGCGCCAACCGCCGCTATGAGCAGGACCCGGAGGTTCGGGGCGATCATTGCCAGCGCCAGCGGAAATACCGGGACCGGTGCCGCCTCCGGCGCGTGACAGATCATACTTCCGCCGGTCGTGCTCGATCAGGCAACATCAAAGAGCTGTCCATTGCGAATTGATATGTTGAGCGATTCTACTCGTGACCGCTGCCCCAGTGAGGCGAGTGCACACTGGCGGAGTACCCTCGGTAGCAGCGAAACAATCAGATCAGACAACCGCTCCGCGTTGACAAGCTCAAACAGCGAATGGTTTCGTAGGAAGTGCCCGCCTGCCGATGTCCGCCGGTTACACAGGGAGCACCAGTCTTTGGAGAATCAGGCAGTCATTGGGGTGTGATAGAGGCCTCTGCAGTGGCGTTGCCATCCATAGGAATGGAGCCTGGCGACTGGTCGTGGTATAGGCGTGACTGGATCAGGCGTTCTTCCCTCCAGTCCAGTGTGCGAGCGATACGCATTGAAATATGTCCTGAAATCGAGCAGCTTGTTCTCCAGGTCCGCCGTCGTCCAGAACAACGTGCGATCCAAATACTCGCGTCGAATCGTGCCGATCAGCCGTTCCACAAAGGGATGGGACAGGGGAACATAGGGGACGGTTTTGATTTCGATTACCTCCAGGATCCGCAGATTGGCTTGCCACTGCCCAAACCGATACAGGGGATCATGGTCGGAGCTGAGGTAGTTGGGCATACAGGGTTGCCATCGAATGGCGCGGTTGAACATGCGGCAAAGTGCCACGCCATTGACGGTTCCGGCGTGGAGATTCCCGATTCCCTCCTTGAATGCACCATGAATGGCTACCTTCTGCGACAGCGCATCGAGTGCTGGTTTCAATGACGTTGCCGCATCTGCGTTGAGTCGCTTGGCTACCGATTCGACAGCGTGAATGCTCTCACGGACGCTTCCGGCCGGATCACCGTCGTTGATACATTTGACTGCCTTGCGAAGGTGAGACCGTGCTCCTTCGAACGGCCCGGACTTCAACACCTGAAAGGCTTTTTGAACAGATTCCCGTTGTTCCGGCAGCGCTATTGGAACAATTGTGGGGCCATCCTCGACGACTGCATATGCACACATGCAATGTTCCAAAACGGATGCGACGGCGTCACGGAATTTGTACGGGGACGGTCTATGTCTGAGGACGACTTGGAGAAAATCGAATACCCGGTTGTATTCGCCCTTCATGAAGAGATTTTTTAGATCGTTCTTGTGTACCGCAAAATCAGTAGTAAACTCATCCGTCGGCTTGTATAGGTAGGATGTGTGGTAGTGGTGCAGAATCTTTTTCCACGGATCCGTTATGCAGTCCTCCATGGGTGGGTATATCTCGCTTGAGGACTTCTTCGCAGTCAAGAGGCTCTGGTAGGTGGTGTTCCAAAGAGAAGCCCGTGCTTCCTGGGACAATGTACCCAAGGCTGCAGGTTTCGGAAGAGGATTGATTCCCTCCGCTTGTGAGAAGGTCAGCTTTGTGCGATCAGTTCCCTGGTTGGACATGGGTCTGATCTAAGTGATTGCACGGTCCTCGGCATGGCGGCGGAGACGCGAGCGGATGTCATCGCCGTTCTCGACTAGTTCCTTTGACAGTTCATAGGCCGTCTGCGCGTTCATCCAGAACTCGGGGGTCTGGCCGAAATACGCGCCCAGCGCGATCGCCGTCTCGGCCGTTACGCCACGTCGCTCGTGAACGATCTCATGAAGACGCGTTGCGGGGATGTGGATATCCCGGGCCACACCGTTGACGCTCAACCCCATCTCCCTGATCTGCTCAAGCAGCAGGGCGCCGGGATGCGTGGTGATCCGATTCGTGGGCACATGGGCCATTCTCTTGCTCCCTTCCTCAATCGTAGTGGTTGGTCAACTCCACCTCGAACGCGTCTCCATCTTTCCAGACAAAGCAAATCCGCCAACCGCGCGAGACACGAATACTGTATTGCCCATCGCGATCACCCCGGAGCCGCTCAAGCCGGTTGCCTGGAGGCATGCGGAGGTCGTTAACACTTGCCGCATAGTTGATCCGGTGTCAAGGACTGATTTCTTTAGACACTGATTCTGAGAGTTTTTTACGCGACTAACGCATACCGTTTGGCGAATACCACAGGCGGCATGTTGAGCGCGGAGTGAATCCGCGTGTTGTTGTAGTCCCACAGGGTGCGGTAGATCTCCGCCACTAGCTCCCCCAGTGTTTTGAAGCGGTTCGGATCTCCCAGGTCAACCTTGAATTTGTCGTAGAACGATTCCTGGTATCCGTTCTCCCAAGGGCACCCCGGGCGGCTCCGTGAAATCACGATGCCGCATCCATCAAGGATTTCAGTGAACGCCATCGCGTCATACTCCCTCCCGTTGTCGGAGTGGAATAGACCCGGGCGCGGATGATGGAGCAGGGCGTTGGAAAGCGCCTGAATGGTGAGCGCGGCTCCCTTTCTCACCGCAACCTGGATTCCCAGGATCCGGCGGGTGTAGAGATCGATCACGGTCGCCACATAGACCTTCTTTCCGTGTTGCACGAACTCGGTGAAGTCCGTTGCCCAGATGTGGTTTGCATATGCGGGCATGACCGCGAGCAGGAGGTTGGGATAGGTCCGGGAAACCTTGGATTTTCTCCATTTTCTGCCTCTCCTGCGGTAGGGCTTGATGCCAAACAGACGCATGACCCTCTGCGCCCGCTGGCGGCAGAGTCCCAGTGCCGTAGCAATTCGCCGGGAGCCGTAGGAGGGATGGATCTGCAGCTCTTCTTCCAGGCGGACCTTGAGGCGCCAGTCCTTCTCCTTCATTCTTGGGACGTAATACAGGCTCGCGCGGGATATGCCAAGGGCTCGGGCAAGCGCTGATTTGTTTCTTCCTTCGCTCAATTGTTTTTTTGAGTCATGGAGAGCTTGAGCGTGATCTCGCCCACGAGTTCCAGGAGTTCTCTGTTCTGCTTCTGAAGTCGGGAGAACTCCGCCCAGGACGGGGCACCGGTTGCTCCTTTTACCATCCAACCATAGATGCTCCCTTCAGAAATACCGTGATCCTTGGCGGCCTGGGCCACCGAGATGCCTTCTTCCTTGACGCGGCGTAGGATATCGGCTTTTACGTCAGCTGCAATACGATGATGTTTTTTGTTCATATGACACCAGGGTAGTTAATTCCCATTAGAATGACCCTTTGGATTGCTGGTGGCGAGGAGGTCGTCTGTCGGTCGTCCTGTCGAGCTTGCACGGCTGCGGGCATTCGGGGGGAAGTCGGACGCTCGCGCGACAATAGTAATAGTAATAGCGGGAGCCTGATCCTTGGATGCAGCCAGTCGTCAAACCGTTGTCACAGACTCTCGAAGTCCTGCCAGCGCAGACGATATGCGTCTGGTCAAGGCCGTATTGTGCAAGGACCGCAAAGCGACGGCCGAGTTCGTGGATCGCTACTCGGACCCTCTCTACGCGTACCTTCACTCGCGGTTGTTTCCCAGGGTGGATTTGGCTGAGGACCTGCTTCAGGAGGTGCTCCTGGCCGCCTGGGAGAACCTGTCGGCTTTCCAGGGCCGCTCCTCGCTGAAAAGCTGGCTGCTGGGCATCGCCAGGCATAAGGTGGAAGACTGCTACCGAGCGCGGCTGCGGGAATCGGCACCGCTGCCGGAGGAGGATGAGGAGTCGGTCCCCAATATGAGGGTGGAACCGGCCTTTGACGAACTGATGGATCGGGAGCACCTCCGGAAGAAGACCAGGGAGGTGGTTGAAACACTGCCCGAGAGCTACCGAGTTGTGCTGCTCTGGCGCTACTGGGAAAAAAGGAGTGCTTTGGAGATGGCAGAGATGACTGGCAAAACAGTCAAGGCAATCGAACGTCTTCTGGCGCACGCCCGGCAGCAGTTCAAGATGAGGTGGAATGGTGGATAGCAATCTGCCTCACGATCGCTGGCTGGAAATGCTCGCCGCTGAAGTCGGCGCGGCCCGTACGGCCCTGGAAGAGGCGCCGTCCAGGCTGAAAGCGAAGATCTATTCAGCACTCTTGCGGCGCCAACAGGAGTCAGGGCCGCTACTGAGCCTTTCTGAAACCCGGTCCGCTGACCGAGGCCTTTGCGTCTACGAGAAGCTCGTTCAAATCCTCCCCGTGGGAGAGAAGGCAAAGTGTTTCAACTGCTGCAGCATCTGCCATGCTCGCCTGCTCGCTGAGAACTTGGAGAACGCTCCCATCCATTGGAGCAATTGCCCATATGTTAGGTTTCAAAACCGCTGAGTCCGGCCGCCAAGCCTCGACAGTCTGACGCTCCGAGCTTGCCGCCCTGTTAGCTTGCGGGGCACGCCCAATGCCCGCGGCTAGAAGGACTTTACGAAGCCGAACAGGTTTTCAAAGTGTTTCAAGCCCCGCTCGCCCCGAGGGGTCAGTTGCTCGCTGAAACTGTTTTTTCGCATTGTTTCGCTGAAGCTGTAGCGAAACGCCCATCCTCCACCGAGGGCTACGTCGATGCCAACCGCGACTCTTAGCGTGGGCTTGGTGGAACGGAAGGTCTGTGGCGCCGGCAATGTGCCCCTGGTTTCTCGGATGCTTGATGCGGCGCTGCTGAGTCGCACCACTCCCACCCCAGCCGCGAGATAGGGACGTACGA
This sequence comes from Terriglobia bacterium, assembly GCA_965218055.1. Classification (GTDB taxonomy): domain Bacteria; phylum Acidobacteriota; class Terriglobia; order JAJPHL01; family JAPKYU01; genus CBDBKE01. The sequence goes on along the minus strand of CBDCKA010000002.1, from coordinate 1,247,601 downwards.
GACTGTTGCGCCGGCGAAAATACACCAGCAGGTCACCGACGATGCTCTGTTGCGACGCTTGGCGCATCTGCTCATAGAACGTGAAATTGCCCTGCTCATGAACTGTCGATGTCATCGTCAGGCGATTCCGGCTCCATGCGTAGCTGCCCTGGAGGCTTACGAAGTCATGGAAGTGCCAGCCTCCGAAGAACATGACGGTGGGGCCATTCTTCGGGTCGTAGAGCGAAACGCGCGACAATGCCTCGCTGATCTCGGACTTCCCATCAGCCGACAGGGTTGAGATGCCCCCGACCGCGCCCGCGAAGTAGGACCTTTCATCAAGAAGGCCGGAAGTTCCTCCGCCCTCGGTCGGATCGTCCTCATGGCTCACGATCGAGCGGTAGAAAGTCTCCTGCCCGAAAAGTGTGCCGGCGCAGAACAGAATGCAGCACACAATAGCCATGCACATCTGACCCAAGCACATCTGGCGCGTCATTTGAATCGGAATTTCCGAGTTGAGCTCCCGCCTCGCCCAAGAAGCATACGCCCGCCACCGTTTCGGCTCAAGCTCGGATCACCGGGGCCTGTTTGTAAATGCGACCGGCGTCCGGATTGGCTTGACATCTCAAACTGCCGAGTCCATCATCGCCTGCCTGATGTTACACATCGGTTACGACAACCCGTGCAATACAATCGAAAGCGGCGATATGGCGTTAACCAACGGTGGCATCTGTGGCCGGCCCAGAAGGTCGGCAGTGCTACTGGCGGTCACGCTGTTTACGTTTTCGATCATCGCAGTGGCAGCGCGGCCTGACTCCCCGGCTGGCCCGCCGGCTGGTCCGGGAGACGAGGTCCGGAATCCGCTTGCCGGGAACCCCGAGGCAATTAAACAGGGCAGGTTCCTGTTCCGGTTTTCTTGCAGTCATTGCCATGGACTGGGAGCGAACGGAGGACCCCGTGGGCCGGATCTGACGGGGGGGCGCTGGACGCACGGCAGCAGTGACGCCGCCATCTTCCGAACCATCAGCAAGGGCGTGCCGGGTACGGAGATGCCGAGCAACGAAGTGTTCTTGCTGGAGGAAGAGGTCTGGTCGGTCATTGCGTATCTGCGGAGTCTGAGCGCCGCTTCGGCCGCGCCAATTGGGGGCAATCGCGAGGCCGGCAAGCGGATCTTTTTCGGTAGCGGTGCTTGCTCCCAGTGCCACATGGTGAATGGCAAGGGAGGCCGTCTGGGCCCGGAGTTGTCTCGCATCGGCGCTGCGCGCCGCACCCAGCACCTCGCCGAATCCATCCGCGACCCGAGCAAACAGATCACCGTGCGCAATCCCTTGATGGAGGTGACCGCGGGATACCAGACTGTCCGCGTGGTGACCAACGACGGCCGGCGCATCACCGGCGTGCGCCGTAACGAAGACAGCTTTTCCATCCAGCTTATGGACCAGCGGGAGCAGATTCACCTGTTCTTGAAGAAGGAGCTGCGGGAAGCAGTCCACGAGCGCAGATCCCTGATGCCGGAGTACAACGAACAGGTGCTGGACAACGAGGAGTTGCAGAACTTGTTGGCTTATCTGGATAGCTTGCGATGAGGGTGGACAACTACAAGGAAAACGAAAAGGTGCGAGCGAGCAAGCGGGTAAGGCAAACCGGCCTGAGAATGTGGGCGCTTGTGGTCAGCCTGTGGCTGGCCGGCGCGGGCACCCAGGGCGCTTGGAGCCAGGTGACCTACGAGCGGCTGCTGAAGGCAGCCAGCGAGCCGCACAACTGGTTCACTTATTCAGGCGACTACAGCGGTCGGCGCTACAACCTGCTGAAGCAGATTCACACGGGCAACGTAGAGGACTTGGCGGTGCAGTGGGTCTTCCAAACCGGCGCCACCGGCACGTTCCAGGCCACCCCGCTGGTGATTGACGGCATCATGTACGTGACCGGGCAGGGCAACCGTGCCTTCGCGCTGGATGCCCGCACGGGACGCCTCCTCTGGCGCTATCAGCGTACCCTGCCGGACAGGATTCCCCTTTGCTGCGGAGAGATCAACCGCGGCCTGGCGGCGCTGGGCGACAAGGTGTTCATGGCCACGCTGGACGCGCACGTCATAGCGCTGGACGCAAAGACCGGCAGCGTGATCTGGGATGTGGCGGCCGAAGACTACCGCAAGGGGCACATCTTTACCTCAGCGCCGCTGGTGATCAAGGACAAGGTCGTTGTGGGGATATCCGGGGGCGAGTATGGGATTCGCGGCTTCATTGACGCGTACGACGCAGAGACCGGCAAGCGCGCCTGGCGCTTCTACACCATCCCCGCTCCGGGCGAGCCCGGCAACGAGACCTGGGCGGGAGATTCCTGGAAAACGGGCGGCGCGCCGGCCTGGCTGATCGGCAGCTACGATCCGGAGCTGAACCTGATTTACTGGGGCATTGGCAACCCTGGAGCCGTCCTTTACGGCGGAGATCGCAAGGGGGACAACCTCTACAGCGACTCTGTGGTGGCGCTGGATGCCGACACGGGGAAGTTGAAGTGGTATTTCCAGTTCACCCCGCACGACTTGCACGACTGGGACGCAGGACAAATTCCGGTGCTGCTGGACCTGGAGTATCAGGGCCAGCCGCGAAAGCTGATGGCGTGGGCCAATCGCAACGGATTTTTTTACCTACTGGACCGCACCGACGGCAAGTTCCTATTCGGCAAACCGTTTATCCACGTGACCTGGGCCAAGGAGATCGGTCCGGATGGCCGTCCCGTGCTGCTCCCGAACGGCGATCCGACCGAGGAAGGCACTTACATTTGTCCTGGGCCGGCGGGGGGCACCAACTGGATGTCTCCCTCGTTTCACCCGCAAACCGGCTATTTCTATGTGGCTGCCCGCGAAGAGTGCGCCATCTATTTCAACTCGCCGCAGAAGTTCCGGGAAGGGCAGTGGTTTTTTGGCAGCACGTTCCAGGTCAAACCTGACGAGAAATCTTGGGGAGCCCTGCGTGCTATTGATCCTCTGACGGGGGACATCAAGTGGGAATTCAAACACCACTCGCCCGCCTGGGGAGGCACGCTGACCACTGCTGGCGGACTGGTCTTTGCCGGAGACCAGGAGGGATACCTGCTGGCCTTCGACGCCCAGAGCGGCAAGCACCTCTGGCACTTCCAGACGGGCTTCCCGGTGAGGGCAGCGCCGATGACTTACGCGCTGGACGGCAAGCAGTACGTCGTCATCGGTACAGGAAGCGCCCTTTTTGCCCTGGCCTTGCCTGGCAGCGTCCCCGCCGAAGGAGGTTCGGGGAAACGCTAAGCCACGGAGGTATGGCACAGCCCCAAGCACCACTGCCTTATTGGATGCGGGTCGTCTGCCGAGGCGCAGCTTCAGTGAGCTTCTCAGACGGCCCTAAGGTGGGAGGTTCCGCCTCGCGACCCCGAACGAAAAGTTATAGAGTTATACAAGAAGTTATATAGTTGGCCGCTGGCGGAGCGTTTCTTTGTTATACTGAGGCGCTCCAATATGCCCCCCCGACTGGACTTACCCGCAGCCCAATGCTTCTCCCGGGATGCTTGGGGGCGCGGCATGAGTGAGGCGGCATTTGTGATTCCCCAGGGTTCAATTAACGGGCCACGGAGGGTTCATCGGAGCTTCCGATGCGAGTAACGTTTTGGGGTGTGCGGGGTTCGATGCCAACTCCGCACCCGCGTACCTTAAAATACGGCGGCAACACACCCTGTGTGGAGATTGAGACTCCGCAGGGGCATACCATCATTCTGGACTGTGGGACCGGCATCACCCACCTGGGCAAGCAGCTGGCCGATAAGACACCCCCTAAAGGGCTGCATCTAATCGTGTTCCTGACCCACTTTCACTGGGATCACATCCAGGGCCTGCCCTTCTTCACACTCCTCTACGACGCCCGTAACCAGGTTTTCTTCCATTGCTTCGAGGCCCATGGGCTCACAGCCAAGGACGCGTTGGGCGGGCTGATGCTGACGCCGTTCTTCCCGGTGGATATGAGCATGATGAAGGGCCACAAGAACTTTTACATCATGGGAGAAGAGCGGCTGAAGGTGTTTGACGTGGAGATTACCTCCCGCTACCTGAACCATCCGCAGGGCTGCCTGGGCTACCGGGTGGAGGCGGAAACTGGCGTCTTTGTCTACGCCACCGATCACGAGCACGGCAACCCAACCCACGATGCCAGCATCCGCAAGCTGGCCCAGGGAGCCGACATCCTGGTCTATGATGGCCAATATACGCCGGCTGAATACCAGACCCACGTCGGCTGGGGGCACAGCACCTGGGAGGAAGGCATTCAGGTGGCCCTTGATGCCGACGTCAAGGAGTTGGTTCTGTTTCACCATGACCCGGACCACTCCGACCTGTTTATGGACAAGATGTTGCTGGAAGCCCGGGCGTGCTTTCCCCGTGTGCATGCGGCCATCGAGGGCACAACGGTCACCTTCGAAAGGCAGGAGCGAGGGGGCAGCTTTCGCGGGCGGATGGAGCAGCGCTATTCCCAGCGGGTCCCGCTGGACAATCCTATCCGGGTTAGTCTGCAACGGATAGGCCAGAAAGAGGGTGAAAAAACCATGCTGGGGGACCTGAGCCTGGATGGTTCCTTTTTCCTGGTGGATCACGACTGGGATATCGGCACAGAACTGGATGTGGAGATTGAGGTTCCCGTTGGCAAGAAAGGCCCGACCGAGAAGCTACATATGCGCGGCACCGTAGCTCGCAGCGAGAAGGTTGGGCAGAAGACCGGAATCGGCGTCAACTTCCGCGTCCGTTCCTCCGATTCCCAGTAGTATGATCCCGCCATGGCGCTAACCGAATCAACAATGCTCGGACTCGGGACAACCGCTCCCGATTTCCATCTGCCGGATGTGGTATCGGGCAAAACCATCAGCCTCCAAAGCTTCGCCACGGAGAAAGCGCTACTGGTGATGTTCGTTTGCCGTCACTGCCCTTACGTGCAGCATGTCCAGCACGAACTGGCCCGGCTGGGCAAAGACTATGGTGGAAAGGCCCTTGGCGTCGTAGCAATTTCCTCGAATGATGTCGCCGAACATCCCGACGATGCGCCCGACAAGATGAAGGAGATGGCAGTGGAGCTCGGATTCGATTTCCCCTTCTGCTACGATGAAAGTCAGCAAACGGGAAAAGCCTATACTGCGGCCTGCACGCCCGATTTCTTCCTTTTTGACCAGACGCGCCGGCTCGTTTACCGGGGCCAGTTGGACGATAGCCGCCCTGAGAGTCCGAAACCTGTCACTGGCCGTGATCTGAGGGCGGCGATCGACGCCACACTCGCAGGCCAGGCGGCCCGCTCGGACCAGAAACCCAGCCTTGGCTGTAACATCAAATGGAAGCCGGGGAACGAGCCGTCGTATTACAAGTAGGCCTCAGGGTACTCACCGGCAATTTCCAGCCGTTGCTGGGGGGTCATCAGGGTCGCAGTTCGCCCTCTGGCGCAAGTATAGTGAACTGCAGCTTGACGCCGGCGACTTCGATCAGGTCGCCTTCCTGCAGATTCTGCGGACCGGCCAGCGGCTGGCCATTGAGCTTGGTCCTGCGCCTGCCCCTCCCCGAGGGAGCGATCTGGTAGCTGGCCTCAAGCTTGTTGATGACTGCGGCGACATCGGGAGCGAACCACCCCTTCAGCTTGACCGAGGCCACGCGCGATTTGCCGATCAAAGTCAGCTTGCTAGTCAGGCTGTATTGCATCTGGTCGGTGTTGCCCGCCAGGACAATGAGGCTGCCCACCTTCGCGCCGGATGCTAGCGAGAGCCGGACCTCGGCCACCCTGGCCTTTTGGAGCAGCTCCCGTTGTTTCTGTGTGTCGAGCACAACGGTCTGGTCCAGCTTAGGAAGGGGCTTGGGCTCTTCAGTGCGTATCTGCATGGTAGGCATTGCCCCGCCCTCGTCCTGGTAGGCCAGGGTATGCTTGCCGATCGAGATCTCATCCCCGTTCTTGAGGAACGCGTTGCGGACGGGCTGTTGATTGACGAAGGTGCCATTCAGGCTGTTCAGATCTTCCAACTTGAATTTTTCGTCATCGAAAGAGACGCGGGCGTGGTGGGTGCTGACCGCCGGGTTGTCAATGACCACATCGTTGTCTGGGGTGCGACCGATGGTGATAGTGGGCCGTGTCAGCGGGATTTCTTGGAGCACCTTAGCCTCGTACTTCAGAATCAGCTTCGCCATGCCCTTCGGCTGCTCGCCCTCGGGAATCCGGGGCCAGTTCTACGCTTCTAAACCCTGTGTGCCCCCTATTTTTCTCATCTTTCGGTGAAACGGTTCTTTCGGCGGTCCGGCTCGCAAAACTTCAAGGACGAACCCCTTCTGCTTCCAGACGAATCCGATAGAGTCCCGTTTGCGCGGTGATGTAGAGCGTCTTGCCGTCGCTCCCGCCCCAGGCACAGTTGGCGGGGACCTCCGGGGGCTTGATCGTACCGAGATGCTTGCCGTCGGGGGAAAAGATCCAGACACCTCCGGGGCCCGTACAATAGAGGTTTCCCTTCTTGTCCACCTTCATGCCGTCCGGTAAGCCTTCCTCGGTTTCCTGCGTTACATCGTAGAAAACCGTATCGTTGGCAAGACTACCGTCCGGCTGCACCTCAAAGCGCATCCAGAGGCTCTTTGCAGGGTCAGAATTGGCCACGTAGAGATAGTTTTCGTCCGGGGAGAAAGCGAGCCCATTGGGACGATTCATTCCCTTGTGAACCAACTGCAGTTTGCTGCCCGACAGGCGGTAGATCCCGTTGAACTCCACCTCCTTTTCGGGATCGTCGTCCTCTTTTTCCAAGCCATAAGGAGGATCGGTGAAGTAGAGGGAACCGTCGGATTTATAGACCAGATCATTCGGGCTGCTGAGGCGCTTTCCCTTGTATCTGTCGGCCAGCACGGTCATGCTACCGTCCTTTTCGAAACGCGAGATGCTGCGATCCGTATGCCCGCAGATAACAAGCCTGCCTTCAGAATCAAGCGTCAGCCCGTTCGAGCCAATTAGCGCCCGGAATAAGCTGACTCCACCACCAGGAGCCCATTTCACGATGGAGCTCGCGGGTATGTCACTAAACAGCAGATATCCTGGCTGGATCCAGACGGGGCCCTCCGTGAAACGAAACCCTCCGGCCAACTTTTCAATCTTGGCCGACGCCGGCACGATCGAATCAAGCGCCGGGTCCGCCTTGACAATTTCACCAATTTCAACTGCGGCCGGAGGCTGCTCTGTGGGTTGTGGCTGGCAGCTTGAAACGAACAAGGCTAGGACTATAAGAGCAATAAAACTGTACTTGGTCACACGAGCCTCCATCCAATTGGATGTACGTAAATTGGGCCACGGCTGCGCTCTGTGATTCCAGCAGGTGCCACGCGCCGACCTCACAGAGAGAGCAGTTGCTTGCTACGCAGTTCCCTCACTGGTCCATGCTTTGCCGGGTGAGATTGTATCGCAACCGCGGATAGATGTCGCTTGCTTCAGTGCTTGTCCTGGCATGGAATTTATCTATCCCGGACAAAAAGGGGACGACAGGCCTGGGTCTCGTCTCTCTGCCGTAAAAGGGGTTCGGAAGTTGGTCACAACATAAGCAATTGAGTTTGAGACGGACTTGCTAGCCCAGAGCGCCTACAACGGGTATTTCGGATCGGTCTGCTATCATCCGCTGTTTCTGTTTAACAGTCAGGGAGACTGTCTGGTGGCGAAGTTGCGACCTGGCAATGGGCACAGTGCTGACGGTTGGGAAGAGGTGCTGCTGCCGGAGACTGAGCGACAACAGCAAAACGGGAAAGAGGTGGCGTTTCGGGGCGACGCAGCCTTTGCCAAGCCAGAGATCTAGGCATTGGAAGAACGCGGGGTAAAGTATGCCATCCGCCTGCCGGCCAATGAGAACCCGGAACGGGATGTCGCCGAACTGTTGCCCCGTCCGGTGGGAAGGCCTAGTGTCAAGCCGTTGGTGGACTATTCGCCCAACTGAAACCAGGATTGATAACGGCTAGCCCGTTAGTGGGGACCTATCCGGCATTTCTGGTGACAATGCGGTATCTCGAAAGTAGAATGCAAATTAAGTTGGGACAGGAGGGCAACTATGCCCAGGACAAGCATTTGTGAAGTCATTGTGTGCGCATTGACGCTGGCGTTGCCGGCACTGGCGCAAGATCCACCCACGCAGCAGCCCGTCAGCCGAGTGATCATTAATCTCCCGCAGGGTCAAACCTTTTGGCCGGACTTGTCGATTTCACCCGATGGCACACAGGTCGCTTATATCGCCCGCACAGGAAGCGGTACGGACAGCCTGCAGCTCTACGTGCGTCGCTTAAACGAACTGGAGAGCAGGCCGATTCCGGGCACTGCAGGGGCGTTCCATGCTGCTTTTTCTCCCAATGGGAAGTGGCTCGCCTTCGGCGGACTTGACGGACTGCTAAAGAAGGTGTCGGTTTCCGGGGGAGCGCTCCAGACCCTGTGCGACTACAGCGAAATAACAGGTGGGGGATATCTAGGTCAAAGCTGGACGCCGAACGGGGACGCTATCATTTTCGCAGGCGCCTCTGGTCTGGGCCGAGTTTCGGCCGCCGGGGGTACCCCTAAGGTGGTCGCCAGAGTGGTCGAGACGACCAAAGACTTTCATGCCTGGCCGCACGTCCTCCCGGGAGGCAAGCAGGTGCTGTTTACCGCTGGGCAAGAAAGCGGTCCCTCAGTCGCTGTGCGTTCACTGGAAACTGGCGAGCGGCGGATCGTGATCGAGCGCGGCTCGTATGCTCGGTATGTACCAACCGGCCACCTCGTCTATGCACGAGAAGACAAGTTGTTGGCGGCTCCCTTTGATCTAGACCAACTCCAGTTAACAGGACCGCCCGCCGTCGTCCTTGCGGGTGTCGCGAATTATTCTGAAGAACTTGGAGAGACGCCGTTCAGCGTATCTGAGAGCGGCTCGCTCGTCTATGTCCCGGGTACTGCTTCTGCGAGTCAGCGGACGCTGGTCTGGGTAAATCGCCAGGGCGCGGTCGAGCCTCTGGCGGCACATCCACGCAACTATGGCAGCCCCCGCCTCTCACCCGATGGCCAGCGGCTGGCCGTCCAGATCGGGGAAGGCAACAACTCTGACATCTGGATTTACGACATCCCCCGGGCGACATTGACCCGGCTGACGGCTGAGGGGTACAACTCCGGTCCCCTCTGGACACCGGATGGAAAGCGGGTGACATTTGGTTCGAGCACGGGCGGCGGACCTCTGAATCTGTTTTGGAAACCTGCCGACGGCAGCGACGCGAAAGAGCAGCTCACGGAAAGTGGACGCTTCCAGGTGCCTTCGTCCTGGTCGCCGGACGGGCAAGTTCTGGCCTTTTTTGAACGAGATCCCACCGCAGGGTGGGGCATCTGGGTTCTTCCGTTGAAGGAACGCAGCGTGCGCCCCTTCCTCCAAAACAAGTTTGGTGAACGCGGGGCGGTGTTCTCTCCCGACGGTCGCTGGCTCGCGTATATCTCCAATGAGTCCGGCCGGCGGGAAGTCTATGTCCAGGCGTATCCCGCCTCCGGCGGCAAGCGGCAGATCTCCACCGAAGGCGGCAATGGGCCGGTTTGGGCAAAGAACGGGAGGGCACTGTTCTATCGTAACGGCAACAAGATGATGGCCGTTGAGATTACAACGCAGCCAACCTTTCGTGCGGGCACCCCCACCCTGCTGTTTGAGGGACAGTACGTCCAGTCGGGCCCGGGCGGTGCAGACTACGACATCGCGCCCGACGGCCACCGGTTCCTGATGATCAAGGAAGATAAGCCGGGGGAGGGACCCAGGCAAATCAACGTCGTGCTCAACTGGTTTGAAGAACTGAAGCGCCTCGTCCCCACCGAACAAGACTGATCTCGCCTCTGGCCTGCGCCCGCGCTTCCAAGACCTACCTGTGCCACATGAACCTCCCGGAGTAAGCTTAAGACTCCCTCCCGTGCGGTAACCCTAGGTAGACCGCGCTCTTGAGAGACAGGACAGAAAGTAATCCTGACGCGGCAGTATCTAGCTGTAGGGAAGCGGGTTTCCTCAAACTTCTTCGATCGGTCCCCACTTGTCGGCTAGCGTTTACCGATGCTGCCACGCCGCCCACTTGATTTCATAAAAGCGTCGGCTCTGCTCGGCCTGAGCTAACTTGGTAGCCGGTCACGACCAAGGCTCAGGAGAAAGGAGTCGAAGATGTTGATCATCGGATGCGATTATCACCGTCGGTCCAGCAGCTCGAGCACCAGTCTGCGGCTATTCTTTGGCCGGCAAATCGTCAACAAGATCGATGCGGGTGCCCTAGATGCGTACAAGCGCTGGAGGCGTGAAGAAACCAAGATCCGAGATGTGACCTTGCGGCACGACCTGTACTCACTGAGTAAATTTTTCCGGTGGGCGATGGCACGTAACTACTCCAGAGAGAATCCGGTGAAGCTTGTTGCAATTCCGTCCGCCGCCGGCGCCGAGAGGATCTACGTTGTCAGCAGTGCCGAGGAGAGGGCTTACTTCCAACACGCCCGGGGGGCGCTTCGGGACGTGTCGAGCATCATGCTTGAGCAAGGCTGTGCGCCGATGGAGATCCTGTCGCTGCGCAAGGCAGGTGTGGATCTTGAGACAGAGACGATGAAGATCCGGATGACTCAGATCAGCGGCAAGCGCCCCGCGCGTGCGCGGACGATCTACCTGACGCCCAACACGAAAACCATCGGAAGTCTTTTAGAATGTTGCAGGCGTGGGCCGGACTCAAACCGGCGCATAGAAGGTTTTGCAGACCTCTGCCTTACCAGTTAGCTACCGCGCCACCTCTGGCGGTCCGTGGCCGATGGGGCAACCCCCTCCGGGGGGGAGTCTCAAGAAACTCTGGAGCGGGAGACGGGATTTGAACCCGCGACTTCGACCTTGGCAAGGTCGCACTCTACCACTGAGTTACTCCCGCACCCAATACGCGATTTTACCGCTCTCCCGGCGCAGGGGTCAATCGCCATCCAGGCTCGTCGCTCGCCCTGCCCGTCCCACGCCAGTTCAGCCGGTGGACTCCAAGGGCACCTCGCGCAAGAACTTGGCGGCTTCCTCCGGCGGCGTCGGATTAATGTAGAAGCCAGTGCCCCACTCGAAGCCCGCCACCCGGGTCAGCTTGGGCATCATCTCCAGGTGCCAGTGGTAATAGTCGTTGGGCGTTTCTTTCAATGGTGAAGTGTGGAGCACCAGGTTGTAGCTGGGCATCTCCAGCACCTTGTCTATCCTCATCAGGAAGTTCTTGAGCGCCCTTGCCAGGTCCCGGTAGAAATGGCTCTGCAAGTTCTCAAAGGCCGACTCGTGCTCCTTGGGCAGGATCCAGGTCTCAAACGGGAAGCGCGGCGCGTAGGGGGCCACCGTCAAGAAACCCTCGTTCTCGGCGACGACCCGGATGCCCGAATCGCGCTCCTGGCGGACGATGTCGCAGTAGATGCAGCGCTCCTTGTAGCCGTAATAGCTCTTGGCTCCGTCCACTTCCTCGCGCACCCGCTTGGGCACGATGGGCAGTGCAATTAACTGCGAGTGGCTGTGCTCCAGCGAGGCGCCGGCCGGCGCGCCATGGTTCTTGAAGATGAGGATGTAGCGGAAGCGTTTGTCCCTTTGCAAATCCAACATGCGCTCGCGGAAGGCCCACAGCACGTCCTCGATGCGCTTTTCCGGCAGCGTGGCCAGTGTCAGCCCGTGGTCTGGCGTCTCGATGATCACCTCGTGGGCGCCGATGCCGCCCATCTTGTCGAACAACCCTTCCCCCTGCCGGCTCAGGTCCCCCTCGATGCCCAGGGCCGGAAACTTGTTCGGGACCACCCGCACCCACCAGCCCTGCGAGTTCGGCCCGCTCCCATCACTTCGGCAGGCAAGAATTTCCGGCGGGGTCTTGTCTTCGTGGCCAGGACAGAATGGGCAGAAGCCGCCCTTGCGCTCGGCTGGCTCGACGGAAAAGTCACTCGGCCGTTTGGCCCGTTCCGTGGAGATAATCACCCAGCGCCCGGTAATTGGGTCTTTCCTCAGTTCAGGCAACTGCTTCCTCCCTCCTGAGACAACTCGGCGCCCATTTCCGCATGCCAGCTAGGGCACGCTTCCGTCGGCCTCGGTGAAGGCATCGCGGAAATGCTCCACCACGGGCCCACCGCCCGCCCGCGGATAGACGCTGACCACGTCGAAGCGGCAGGGCGCTTCCACCCGGGCACGCCGGCGATAATCACGCGCCGCTGCCACCAGGTGGTGCCGCTTGTCCCGGTCCACGGCATCCTCGGCCTGGCGCACCTCCCCTGATTGCCGTGTCTTGACCTCCACAAAGACCAGCGTCCCGCCGTCCCAACCGATCAGGTCCACTTCCCCGCCGACTCCTGCGTGGCGATAATTGCGCGCCACCAGGGTGAAGCCGCGCTCGCGCAGGTACCAGTACGCCAGCTCTTCACCTTGCGCCCCGAAAGCGGCCTCCGCTCCAGCCCAGCCGGCTTGGCGCAAAGAGCCGAGCGCGCGGCGGAGCAGGCGCCGCCAAATCACGCGGCCCCTCCGTTACCGGGCCTTATAAGCGGGAGCATGCCTCCGGGGTCAATCTCATTTCATTGTACTGTGAGCGCGCTAGGTCGGACCCGCCCACGAAGCCTATTTCAGCACCTCGAATTCGAAACTGAGCACCTTGCCGCGCACGAGGTAGCAGAGGTAATACTCCCAGAAGCGCCGGAAGCGGCGGGAGTGGTTCACGAGGTACTCGAAGCCCAACCAGCGCCACAACGCGAGCAGCCGCACGTGCACCCGTTTCTCCCGCAGCTTCTGTCGAGTGTAATAACCGAACCCGCCGTGGTCCTCGCCGAAGTGGCGGAAGCTGAAGCTGTTCAGATGCCAGCGATGCGTGGGATCACAGAAGGAGCTGAAGTCGGTGTAGTGCGGGGTCACGACCACGATTTTGCCGCCGGGCCGCGCCAGCCGGTGCAGCTCCTTCATGGTGGCCAGCACGTCGGCCACGTGCTCAACGACGTGAACGGCCCGCACTTCGTCGAACTGGCTGTCCCGGAACGGGTAGGGCGCCCGGTCCAGGTTGCAGAGGACATCGGCCGCCGTATCAGGATTGTAGTCAATCCCGATAGCGCCCGGGTACTTGTTGCGCCCGCAGCCCACGTCTAGGATCAGCGCTTGAGCCGGCATCGGCCGATGAGACCAGTCTCACTTCGAGGGACGCAGAACACCGCACCCCATTGCGAATTATACCCCGCACGCAAAGTCCACCCGCGACTGGGTAGCTGCGGGGCAACTCTCAGGCCCAACCTTCAATCCCTCAACCTCACGCCTAGCCACCGGCAGCCTAGCCGCCGGTGGACGCCATCATCCCCCAAGCTTGAGCGCGCCCAAATAGCCGAAAAACAGCAGCGTGATTACCAGCACACCGTTGATGAACCATCCGTTTCGAAACTGCGCCCCCACCCAGCGAAGCCGATTGTTCATAAGCAACAAGGTCAGAGCCAGCAGAGGCATGAACAGGGCCCCCATGACGGCGTAGGCAACTTGGATACGCTCCACGCTGACCCACAGCAACGCCAGCGGCACCAGTGCAATCGCCACCTGGTAGGCGCGGTAGGCCCCCGTCTGAGAAAGGTCCTTCGAAAGATTGTGGGAAAGATTCAAACCCGGACGGGAGACGCTCCGCCGCAAGTGCAAAAAGTCTGCAAACAGGTACGGCGCGCTTTGCCAAACGCCCAGCAGGCTGGAAAACACAGCGCCCCAAAACCCTAGCAGGAAAACCCATTTCCCCAACGGACCCAGCGTCACCGCCAGTTGCTCGGCGAGCTGAAGCGCAAGGCTGACCCCCCGGCCCTCGATCTTGATCCCGGAGCCGATGATAATCATGGCCATGCCAAACAGCGCTGTCAGCACGTAGGCCACGCCCAGGTCAATGCGGCAGACGCGCACCCCGCTCAGCCCCGTGCGGCCTTTCTCGCGGATCCAGTATCCGTAGGAAAGCAGGGTCACCGTCCCGCCGACGCCCCCCAGAACCCCCAGCGTCCAGGGCAGGCCTCCCTCCGGGATGCTGGGCGTGAGGATGCCCCTGCCCACCGCGCCCCAATCGGGCCCCACGAGCACCGCCGTCACCAGGACGCACACGAACATCCCGCCGATGCAGACCGACATGACCTTCTCGAACAGGGCAAAGCCTCCGACCCGCACCAGCGCCAGGCCTGCCAGCGAATGAACGATGCCCCAGACAATCTTGGAGGTGCGGGCGTCGCCCAACGGCAGCAGCCCGCTCCCGGCCACACCACAGGCATTCACCAGAGCACCGCCAACCATCAGTGTCCAGATAAAGAAGTACGCCAGGAAGACCCACTGAATCCAGCTTCCCAGCCGGCTCACCCAGCCCTCCAGTAGCGTGGTCTCGGTGGCCATCTGCCAGCGGGCAATGCCCTCATTCAGGGCCCACTTCAGCAGGGCGCCTACCACCGCCGCCCACAGGATCCCCAGCCCGACCTTGGAACCGGCCATACTGGCGGTCAGCAGGTCACCCGCGCCCACGCCGGTGGCCGCCACCAGGATGCCCGGCCCAATCACGCCGCGCCACGAACTGCGCTGTTTCTTGTTCACGGATGCTCTTGTCAGCTATCCTTGGCCGAGCCAACCCCCAGGAGTGGAAACAGCGTGCGCGCAACGAAACATTGGCACTCTCGTTTCACCGTCCCGGCGGCCAGGGCTGTAGTGGCCTCCCTGGCGGGATGGCTCGCTTTCCTCTTCCCATCAGGAGACGCCAGAGCCGCCATCGAACTCGAAACGATTGTCAGTGGCCTTTCCGCTCCCCTCTATATCACCTCGGCCGATGACGATAGCCGGCTGTTTATTTTGGAACAAGGGGGCCGTATTCGGATCCTCTCCGGGGACTCCCTCCTGGCTACGCCCTTTCTGGAAATTTCGGATCGGGTCCGGTTCGGGGACGAACGGGGCCTGCTGGGATTGGCCTTCCATCCCAGTTATCCGGCCAATGGCCGCTTTTTCGTCAACTACACTCGGGACGGAGCGAGTGGACTGGAGACGGTTGTTGCCGAATATGGCGTCTCGCCGGAAAACGCAAATCTGGCTGTAAAGGGGTCGGAGGAGATACTTCTTAGCTTCCGGCAACCCTTCTCTAACCACAACGGCGGGATGCTGGCGTTCGGCCCGGACGGATTTCTTTACATTGGAACCGGAGATGGCGGATCGGGTGGCGACCCGCAGGGCAACGGCCAGAATCTCGAAACGCTCCTGGGCAAGATCCTGCGGATCGATGTCGATTCAGGCACTCCTTTCGCCGTACCTCCTGACAACCCCTTTGTGGGAGAGCCTGGCCGCGATGAGATCTGGGCCTACGGTCTGCGCAATCCCTGGCGTTTTTCCTTCGATCGGGTGACGGGCCGGCTGATGGCCGGAGATGTAGGCCAGATTCGCCTCGAGGAAATCGACATCATCGTCAAAGGCGGCAACTATGGCTGGAATATCATGGAGGGCACGCTGTGTTTCTCACCACCCAGCAATTGCAACACATCCGGCCTGATTCCGCCCATCCACGAATACGGTCGAGATCTTGGAATCTCGGTCACAGGCGGTTACGTCTACCGGGGTCCTTCCGCCCCTTCTCTTTGGGGAAAGTACCTGTTCGCCGACTTCGGTTCGGGCCGGCTTTGGGCGCTAACGGAGATTTCCCTCGGACAGTGGCAGAGAGAACAAGTGTTGAGCACCGGCATATCCATCAGCTCGTTCGGGGAAGACGAAAGCGGCGAACTCTACGTGGTGGACTACAACGGCACTGTGCGGCGGATTGTCGATCCGGACACACCCCAGCCTGCCGTGAACGAGGGTGGCGTGGTCAACGCGGCCAGCTTTCTTCCCGGCCCTGTTGTTCCCGGCACAATCGTCAGCATCTTCGGGTCAGGCATTGGACCTGACCAGGGAACCGGCGCCAAACTGGATCCTTCCGGGCGGGTGGACAATTTCCTTGCAGACACATGGGTACTATTTGATGGAACCCAGGCTCCGCTGTTCTATGTCCAGGCGAACCAAATCAACGCACAGGCTCCTTACGCTGTAGCTGGGAAAACCAGCACTGTGATGCAGGTTGTGTACAAAGGTGCGCGGACCGATCCGGTGACGCTCTCGGTAGCCGATACCGCCCCTGCAATTTTCGCCCTCGCCGGTGGAACAGGCCAGGGCACCATCTTCAACCAGAACTTAACTCTCAATTCAGCGTCCAACCCCGCGCCAAGAGGTTCCTTCATGGTTCTGTACGCAACCGGCGAAGGGCAGACGGTACCCGCAGGGATTGACGGCACACTTGCGCAGGCCCCCTCCCCAGTGCCTCTGTTCCCCGTATCTCTGTCCATCGGCGGCTTCCCGGCCGACATCGTGTTTGCCGGCAGTGCGCCGGGTTTCGCGGGTTTGTTGCAGGTGAACGCACGGGTCCCAATGGAGGTTTTTCCAGGCAGCGCCGTACCGGTTTCTCTCACCGTCGGCAACGCCAGCAGCCAGCCGGGCATAACCATGGCTGTCGAGTGAGTTGTTCGCGTCATGCAACTGGCGAAAACCGGAGCGGGAGCGACATAGGGAAATGCCGGAAGTTTCATTTTCGAGGAAAGCGTGGCAGGCCGTGCAGGCTCAGGCGACGCCTGGTTCACGCGCTGCTGGCAGGTTGCTCGCAAAGTAAGAACAAGGCGCGCGCGAGGCGCCGAAGTTCCGCGGCGTCCTCGACGCGTTCGCGCCACCCGGCCGGGATCACCTCTTCGCCCAGATAGGCGCCAGCCAGTGCTCCCGCCATGGAAGCGATGGTGTCGGTGTCGCCACCGACACGGATCGCGTACAGGACCGCACCGGCAAACGAGTCGGGGTGCCTCAGGAATGCATACAGGGCTGTGGGCACGGAGCGGGAGGCCTCGATCCCGTTGCCGAGTCTCAACGCCGCCTCGGGCGGAGGCAGGTCGGCAGGGAGAGCTTCCATCGATTCCAGGATTTCGCGGAAAAGCTTCGTCTGAACGCGCCGAGCCAGCTGCTGAAGCAGCGCAGGAGGGTGCAGCGGTCGCCCCGGCTCGGCCTCGAGCAGAAGAGCGATGGCGCAGGCCTGCAACACCGCACCGTCCACACCGCACTCGTGAGTGTGCGTGAGCACAGCGGACTGCTGCGCCAGTCGTGCCACCCGGTCCAAATCTCGAAAGGCAAACAGGGCCACGGGAGCCACCCGCACGGCTCCCCCGTTCCCGTAGGAACCGGTGCCGTCAAACAGGCTTCGCGCTGCCTGGTCCCACGGCACACCCTGGCGCATCAAGCCGAACACGCGCGGCGGCCCAGACCCGTAGCCGCGCCACGGCTCTTGTTTAAAGTTTCGGGCAAACAGGTCGGCAGTGTAGGGGGCGTCGAAACCCTGCCGCTCGACCAGCGACCGGGCCAGCCCCAGGGTCATGTGCGTGTCGTCGGTGTAGTGCAGAGGACCCGAATCACTGGCCAGCTTTGCTACCTCCTCCGGATCCACCGATCCCACACCTTCGAAACGCGCCCCCAGAGCGTCGCCAACCGCTACGCCCAGCATCGCCCCGCAAAACCGGCTTTCCGTCAGCGTGTCAAGTCTCCAGCCTCCGGCCAATCTTAAGCCTCGCGTTGAGCCTCTTCCAGGCACTCGCTCAGTACCTTCACCGCGAAGTCAGCCTGGGCTCGGGTAATGATGAGCGGCGGGCTCAAGCGGATGACCAATTCGGCGGCGCCCAGGACCAGCAGGCCGCGCTTGAAGTGCGACTTGGTGGGCAGGCTAGAAGCCATCTCATCAATGCGCGATATGACTCTCTTGGCCAACCTTCGTTGTACCTCAGGGGCTGAAGCCCCGTTTTACGGCCCTCTTGCGGCACGGCTGAAGCCGTGCCCTGACACCTGCATGAGATTGAGCATTTATGAGATGACTTCTAGTCACAGCCAAACAGGTTGGGGCGGACCCGGGCAGGTGTGGTCGGGTGGCTCACTTGAACTTCCATCTGGCACCTTCTTTGGTGTCTTCGATGATGACCCCTCGCTCGAGCAATTCCTGGCGGATGCGGTCAGCCAGGGCAAAATCACGGGCCTGGCGGGCCGCCGTCCGCTGCCGCAACTTCTCCTCCACTTCTTCGACGAGGCTGGCCAGCTCCCGCGTTTCCTCCCGGCGGCTTGTCGTCTCGGTCCCATTAGGAATCGCCAGTGCATGGGCGCTGCTGGACGAAGCAAGGGCGGCGTCCCTACCAGGAGCCCCATGGGCCGGTTGGCTTGGCTGAACGAACCAGTCGAGAGCTTTTTGGGGCGCAAGTACCGCAAAGATGTGGTCGAAGCCCTCTAGCAGGCCCAGCGCCGCCGCCACGTTGCCGGCCCCTAGCGCGCCGGCATCGGCGGACGTGTTCAACTCGCGCACCGCCTCGAACATCACCCCAAGGGCGGCGGCCGTGTTCAGGTTGTCGTCCAGCGCCGCTTTGAAGTCGGCCGAGGCGCGCCGCAGCAGGTCGGCGGCCGGCTCCGGCTCGCTGGGCGGGAAGGTGTCGGTGCGCAAGCGCAGCCGGAACTTGCGCAGCCGTTCGATGGAGGCAGCTGCCTGCCGCAGCCCGTCGAAGGTGAAGTTGAGGTGCCGGCGATAGGGCACCGAGGCCAGCTGGTAGCGGATGGCCTCTGGGCTGTGCCCCTGCTCGAGCAGGTCGCGGAGCGTGAGATAGTTGCCGAGCGACTTCGACATCTTTCGCCCTTCCACAATTAAATGCTCGCAGTGCAGCCAGAACCGCACGAAGGGGCGACCGGTGGCCGCTTCCGACTGCGCGATCTCGTTCTCGTGGTGAGGAAAGACCAGGTCGGTGCCGCCGGTATGGATGTCGAAGCTTTCGCCCAGGTACTTCATGGACATGGTCGAGCACTCGATGTGCCAGCCCGGTCGGCCGCGGCCCAGCGCCGTGTCCCAGGAAGGCTCGCCTTCCTTGGCCGCCTTCCACAATGCGAAGTCGCGCGGGTGCTCCTTCTCGTACTCCTCGACGTCCACCCGCGCGCCGGGCAGGATGCCGGCGACATTTAGTTTGGACAGCTTGCCGTAGTCAGGAAAGCCCGAGAGGCGGAAGTAGATGGAACCGTCGCTGCGATAGGTGAATCCTTTGGCTTCCAGCCTCTGGATCAGTGCCACCATGTCCGGGACGTGGTCGGTGGCCCGGGCGATCCGCTCAGGCTTCTCCAGCCGCAGCTTCTCGGTGTCCTCGAAGAACGCCTGGATGAAACGTTCGGTGTACTCCCGCAAGCTCACTCCGGCCGCCGTGGCGTTGCGGATGGTCTTGTCGTCCACGTCGGTGATGTTCATGACGTGGCGCAACTGGTAGCCCTTGAACTTCAGGTAGCGGCGCAGGATGTCCTGGAAGACAAACGCGCGGTAGTTGCCGACGTGTGCATAGTCGTAGACGGTCGGCCCGCAGGTGTACATGCGGACTAGGTTGCCTTCCAGAGGCGCGAACTCCTCCTCGCAACCGGTCAGCGTGTTGTAGAGCCGCAACGCCATGCAACTCAAGATTTTAGCACACCGGCCCGACCCCGTTCCGAACGGCCGCTACTGGGCACCGATCAGCGCGATATATAATCGTGGCCATGACGCAGACGATTCTGCTCCTGGGACCTATTCACGAGCGCGGGCAAAAGCTACTGGAAGCAGCGGGCGAGGTCGTGATCCCGCAAGCTCTGGATGAGAAGACCCTTCTGTCTCTTGTCCCACGGGCCGACGCGGTCCTCGTGCGGGCCGCTACCCCGATCACCCGCCGTTTGATGGAGGCAGCGCCACGGCTCAAGGTGGTGGGCCGCCACGGCATCGGCGTGGACACCGTGGATGTGGCCGCGGCCGCCGAACTGGGCATCTGGGTGGTGAACACGCCCGAAGCACCCACCCTATCGGTCGCCGAGCACTTCTTCCTGCTGGCGCTGGCGATCTGTCGCCGGTTCCGCCAGGTAGAGTGGTGCCTGCGGCGCGGCGATTGGGATGCTCTCCCCTCCTGCACCGGAGTTGAGTTGGACGGTAAGACCGTAGGCTTCGTGGGCTTCGGGCGCATCGGACGCTTGACGGCCCGTAAGTGTCACGCCGCATTCAACAACCGCATCCTTTACTCCGACATGGTGCCGGCTCCGCCCGAGGCGGAGAAGGCCTGTGGCGCCGAGCGCGTCCCGATGGAGCGGTTGCTGGCCGAATCCGATTTGGTCGCGGTGCTGGTCCCGCTCACGCCAGAGACGCACCATCTGATCGGCGCCCAGGAAATCGCGCAAATGAAGCCGACCGCCTACCTGATCAACCTATGCCGCGGCCCGGTCTGGGACGAGGGCGCGGTGCTCCGCGCTCTGGTGGAGGGGCGCATTGCCGGCGCCGCCACCGACGTCTTTGAGCAGGAACCGCCGGGGCAGACTGGGCGCATGCTGCTGGCGCTCACCAACTTTGTTGCGACGCCACACACCGCCGCCCTCACCGAGGAGGCACTGGCGCGGATGAGCTTGGTGGCCGAGGACATTGTCCGCGTCCTGAACGGAGAGCCGCCCCGCTGGCCCGTGAACCGCCCGCCCCACCCCCGCGCCGGCGCCAGATCTCCAGCCGAAGTCGGAGAGAAGCAACGCAGCAAGAGTTAGCACTGGGGGAGAGGTAAAGAAGGGGGCGCGGCCAGAGTCTGCTGCTGGCCCAAAGCTAGTTGCTCCACGTTCTGGCCTCTCAACCCCGTCTGAACCCAGCTGAGGGAGGCGTTTTGGGTAGCCGGGTCGTCGCCGAAGGAGGCCAGCCAATGCACGTCGCGCTCGCGGCGGAACCAGGTCAACTGGCGCTTGGCGTAGTGGCGGGTGCGCAGCTGCGTGTGCTGGATGGCTTCCTCCACCGTCATGCGGCCTTCCACTACCGCCAGCGCTTCCCGGTAGCCCACCGACTCGAAGGGCTTGGCCGTGGATGACACGCCGCGGGCCAGCAGGGCGCGCACTTCGGCAATAACGCCGCCGTCGCCGCCGCCCCCGCCGGTAAACATGCGTTCGGTGCGCTGGTCGATTCGCTGGTAGAGTTGCCGGCGCGGCGGATTCAAGCCGAGCTTCAGCGCGCGATACCCTTCCAGCCTCCCCTGTCCCTGTGTCTCGCGGAACAGCGCGGACATCGGCCGCCGCGCTTGCAGGCAGACTTCGATGGCGCGGATGAGCTTGGGCGTGTCGTGGGCATGGATACGGGCGGCCGACTCGGGGTCCAGCCGCAACAGCAGCCGGTGCAGGTAGTTGGCTTCGCGCGTGCAGGTGCGCTGGCGCAGCCGGCGGCGCAGGCGTTCATCGCGCGCCGGCGAGGGGAACAGGCCCTCCAGCAGAGCGCGCAGGTAGAAGCCGGCACCGCCCACCAGGATCGGCAGGTGCGCGCGGGCCCGAATCTGCTCCAGCACCTGCCGCGCCCTGCGGGCGTAGGAGCCCGCGGTGCACAGCTCGTGCGGCTCCAGAATGTCGATCAGGTGGTGCGGCACCCCGCGCCGCTCGACCGGCGCCAGCTTCGCGGTGCCAACGTCAAAGTGACGATAGAGCTGGAGGGAATCGCAGTTGACGATCTCGCCGTCCAGTTCCTCGGCGAGAAACAAGGCCAGCGTCGACTTGCCGGAGGCCGTCGGCCCCACAATCGACAGCAGAGGCGCCAGCATGGAAACCAATGGCGCTACCAGGCGAAAATTTCCCGCAAATAGCGTGCCCACATCAGCAGGACCAGCAGAAAAAAGACCACAACCACGCCCACGGCCTGCGAGTGCGCCAGTTTCATCGTGCGCAGAACGTATTGTACAGTTCAGAGACCGCGGTGAGAAGGGATGAGAAGCAGTGACCCTAAACGAGTGACCCGAAGTGATACGCAACGCCGGGGATGATGCAGCTTTGATGTCTCTGAACTCCTCGCCTGCCCCTACGTTATCTGCCGGCGCCTGCGAAGTTCGTCTATGGCCACGGCCGCGACAATGACCATCCCAATGAGTACCTGTTGCCAAAATGGTGAGACCCCGAGCAGATTGCTGCCGTTCGACATGAGGCTCATCAAGAACGCCCCTGCGATCGTGCCGGCAACCGTTCCTTCACCTCCCGATAAGCTTGCTCCGCCGATAATCACGGCGGCAATGACAGACAACTCATAACCTTGCCCGGCCGTAGGTTGACCGGTCATCAGGCGCGAGAACGCAATCATTCCGGCCAGCCCTGTCGCCGCGCCAGAAAACATGTATATAGCGATCAGAAACCGACGAACGGGAATACCAGCATAACGTGCTGCCTCGACATTGCTGCCAATTGCGTAAGCGTAGCGCCCCAGACGGGTGTAGTTCAGCAGGAACCCGGTGAACAACGCGAGCGCCGCCAGAATCACCAGAGGCACCGGGACGACCCCAAGCAAATTGCCATCTCCAAGCCAGCCGAAAGAGGCCGGCAGATTCACTACAGGCAAGCTGCCCGTGATCACCAGGGTGAGGCCGCGCGCGACACCCATCGTGCCCAATGTGGCGATGAATGGACTGACTTTAAGCGTCGTGATGAGCAGGGAATTGACCAGCCCCCAAGCGGCGCCCACCAGCATTGCACCCAGGATGGAAGGTAGAAAGGGGACACCCATCTGAAGCAGCATCGTGCCGCAAATGCCTGCAAAGGCCATGACCGATCCGACGGAGAGATCGATGCCACCAGAGATGATGATCAACGTCATGCCCAACGCCATGATATTGATGACAGCAGTCTGGCGGCAGACCGTCGATAGGTTTTGGATTGTAAGGAAATAAGGCGAAAGAATCGAAAGAGTGACGAACAGCACCGCGACGCTGGCGAACGGAAGCATGCGCTCCAGCCATCCGCGCTGCATGGCGTGTTTAGGAAGGTCAGGCGCAACAGATGTCACTGCAGTCTCGACCGGTTGGTTGTCCATGTGCCAGAAACTCACAATTGGATCGGTTTTTGTGCCTGCGAGTTATCTTCTAATTCCGTTGCCAGCTCCTCTTGCCCCAGCGCTGCATAGCGCATGATCTCTTCCTGTGTCGTCTGGGCCGCTACTAGCTCTCTGACCAAACGACCGTTGCGCATCACGAGAACCCGGTCTGTCATGCCCAGGATCTCTGGCAAGTCGGAGGAAATCATCAGAATCGCAGCGCCGGCTTCAGCCAACTGGTTCATGATGCGATAGATTTCCGTTTTGACGCCAACATCCACTCCGCGAGTGGGCTCGTCGAAAAGGAAAATTCGACCCTGTCGAAAGAGCCACTTGGCCAGGACGACTTTTTGCTGGTTGCCGCCGCTCAATCGGTTGACCTTCTGGCGGTTGACCTTCTGGGCTAAGGAAGCTGCGCGAATCTGCAAACGGTCTGACAGCTGCCGCGTGACCTGTTCTTCCTTCTTGAGATGGATAAGTCCCCAGCGAGTTATGCCGGACATATTCGCGAGGGTAATATTTTCCGCAACGCCGAGGTTCAGTGTCAGGCCCGTCCGTTTGCGATCCTCTGTAATGAGCGCCAGACCATGACGGATGGCATCCTGCGGCGAGCGAATGGTAGCCTGCTCGCCGTGGATGAAGATTTGGCCCTCGGCTGGCGGCGCCACGCCAAATATCGCTTCCGCCAGCTCGGTCCGGCCTGCCCCGGTCAGTCCGGCGAGACCAACAATTTCTCCTTCGTGAACGCCAAAACTGACATCTGCGAAACTCCCGGGTCGGGTCAGACTGTGAGCTTCCAACGCGAGCTTTCCTCGCCGGGAGCTACGGGGTGGAAAGAAATCCTTTAATTCACGCCCAACTAACGCGCGAATCAGCTCACCGAAGTCCTGGCGTGGCATGGGGCCTTTATGAACAGTTTCACCGTCGCGCAGGACCGTGACGCAGTCAGCAATCTGCGCTAGTTCCTCCAAACGGTGTGTCACGAAAATGACGGCAGTCCCGCGCTGTTTCAACTGCTGGACGACGCGAAATAACTCCTCCACCTCTGGGGATGAAAGCGACGAGGTTGGTTCGTCCATGATCACGAGGCGCGTAGCCCGGATGACCGCCCTGGCAATTTCGACCAATTGCCTTTGGGCCGGGCGCAAGCGGCGAACCTGCATTTGGGGATCCAGGTCGAACCCAATCCGGCTGAGCAAGTCCTGGACCTCGGAGAGTTCCCGGCCACGATCAATGATTCTGAATGGCCAGCCGAATCGGGTCCGTTCGTGGCCGAGAAATAAGTTCTCGGCCACGGTGAGATGTGGCGCCAGGTTCAGTTCCTGGTGGATCATGGTGACGCCCAGGCGCTCGGCATCGGCGCGAGAGGCGAGCGGGGTGGGCTGCCCGAGCCAGCGAATTTCGCCGCTGTCTCGTGGCACCTCGCCCGCCAGGATCTTGACCAGTGTGGACTTCCCGGCGCCGTTTTCACCTACCAGCCCGTGAATTTCTTCCACCGCGACCGTGAGGTCGGCATGTTTCAGGACCGGCACTCCTCCGTAGGACTTGTCGATTCCTCGGAGTTCCACAAGGGATTGCGAAGGTTCAGAGGCGATGCTGGAGAACCCATCGACCGGCATGTGAAAATCTAATCCTTCAGGTAGCGCTCAATGTCAGGATCGACCAATCGTTGAATTTCGGGGTCATCAAGATTCTCGCGGGTAACAAGTGTGGGGGGTATGTCCATTCGTTTCGCCGGCGTGCGGCCGGCGCGGTAGTCGATGAGCGTCTTCAAGCCCAGGTATGCCATCCGAAACGGGTCCTGTAAGACGAGCGCGTCGATGGTTCCGGCTCGCAGATCGTTCAGCAAGCTGGGAGAACAATCGAAGCCCACAATCTTCAGTTTACCGGCCAATCCCCGTCCCTTAACAGCCTGGACTGCCCCAACCGCGCTCGACTCGTTGGAGGCGAAAAGGCCGTCGAGTGCTGGATGGGCAGTTAAGATATCTTCGGTCACAGCGAGGGAGCGCCCGTACTCCGCCATCCCGTATTGCCAAGCGACAAGCCTGATGTCCGGAAACTCCTTCTCGAGTGTATCCCGGAATCCCTTCTCGCGTTCCAGGGTAGAAGCGCCGCCGGGCATGACTGCGATCAAAGCCACTCTGCCCCGCCCATCAAGGATCTTGGCGAGGCGACGCGCTCCCATGACTCCACCTCCATAGTTATCGGTGGCGACAAAAGAAACATAGTCTTCTGTTTGCGCTCTCGAATCGAAGATGGTGAGGGGGATGCCAGCTTGGCGAGCACGCCGGATGGCCGGCACAAGGGCATCCTGTTCGCTCGGAGCGAGCAGGATGCCGTCGACCCGACGGTTGATGAAGGCGTCTGTGATAGCGATTTGGCTCGTGAAGTCCGTTTCCAGTGCTGGTCCATTCCAGTCGATCTCCACACCCGACTCCCGTGACGCGGCCACCGCCCCAGCGTGCACGGTTTGCCAGAAGACGTGGGACTGGCCCTTGGGTATAACTGCGTACAGTGGCTGCTCACGTGTCTGACACGCGGTGAGTAGAACAACGCATAGAAGCAGAAAAGCTTGGAACGCGCGGTCCATGATCATTGGAAACCGAGGGCGCAACAAGACGCTCACATCCTTCCTGCGAGATTCAGTCCGCAATTTCCGCCCTGAGCCTGCCATCGCCAAACGCATATGCCAGAGAGGGTTATTATTGGTAGAACGTATTGTACAGGAAGGTCACCCGGATGCGGATGAGGGGGCCGTCAAATTGAGCCGGCAGCGGAGGGAACGGCACCGAAGCGCTGACGCCGGCCAGCGCGGCGCGATCCAACGGCTCGGAACCGGACGCGGACACCAGATCGAGCCTGGGCACCTCGCCGTCGCGCAGAATCTCGAAGACCACCATTGCCTCCCCGCGCTTGCCCAGCCGCGCAATCTCCGGCATCACCGCGAACCAGTTCTTGCGAATGTCGCTGACCACGCGGCGCAGGTAAGGGTCAAAGTCGACGCCCAGCGTGTCGGTCAGGATGCGGGCGTCGCCAACAGCTCCGGGGCCGCGCGGTTTGAAGCGGCCGGGCTGGCGCCCGCCGCCCGGGTCGCTCAAGTCACTTAGGGCCGGGCCGCCGCCACGGTTGCGGGCCATCTCACGTACTGTTTCCTCCAGCGCGCGACCGGGGCTGGGCTGGGTGGGCAAGGTTAGCTTGGGCGGCTGGGTGGTTAAATTCTCCAGCCGCAGCCGGGACGGAGCAGGCTGGCCCGGCTGAGGTGTGGGCGACTGCTGCTGCCCCGCGTTGCCCGGGGGCAACCGGCGTGGCTGCTGAGCTTTGGCCAGTAGCTGTTCGTCAGCCTGCTTTTCCGCAGGTGGAGCGGGCTCGGCAGGGGGAGCCAACCTAGGCAGCGGCGGCAATTTGAGTGGGGTTTCCAGGTCCGGCTGCGCCCGGCGGTCCTTGTCCGACAGCGCGTTGGTCTTGGGCTTGGTCTGAACCACCTGCTCGTCGGGCGGCAGCGCCAGATAGGTCAGCTGCTCGCGCGGCTTGGGTTTCTCATCGGCGATCCCCAGCGTCCCCTTCACCGACTCGGAAAGCATCGGCGACACCAGCAGCACAACCAGGGCCGCGAGGTGCGCGATCACTGAAAGAAGCACCGACTCCCGCCGGCGGGCGAGCGCAGCATCGTCCTCGAGCTCCAGCAACAGATTCAGTTGCGGTTCGGGATCCATTGCTAAGGTTCATGCCCAAGTCAAAAGTGAGGAGGCAAGCGGAGATTCACTATTTTTCACTATGGCATCACTCTGCCGGTCTGTTCACTTCAAACAGCCGGCGGTTGTGCTGCTCCATGGCCTCGACGATCTGCAACGCCACTTCCAGAGCGCGACGTCCCTGCTCGCCGCCCACCGCTGGGAGGCGGCGCGTCTGGACGCATTCCAGAAAGTGCCGCAACTGTGCGTGCAGCGGCTCTTCCCGGGGAGCGCTTCCCGGTTCCTCCATCAGCAGCCGCCGGCTGATCCCAGGCGGCTCGGAGTCGCCGCCACCGCCGGGCTCCACGGAGAAAACCACCACCTCCTGGCGCGTGTAGTCCAGCGACACGTACTGGCGCGGCTGGAAAAACCGGAGCTTGCGGACGCGTTCCGTGCTCACGCGGCTGGCCGTGAAGTTGGCTACACATCCATTGTCAAACGACAGGCGGACGTTGGCAATGTCAATCTTGGGCGAGAGGATGGGCAGGCCGGCAGCGCGCACCTCTTCGATGCCAACGTCGCACAGTGCCAGCACGATGTCCAGATCGTGGATCATCAGGTCCAGCACGACATCCACATCTAGGCTGCGCGGGGTAAAGACGCTCATCCGGTGCACTTCAAAAAACAAGGGCCGGGTGAGGATGCGTTGGGCGGTGACCACCGCAGGATTGAAGCGCTCCAGGTGCCCGACTTGCAGCAGGCGGCCCGAGGCGCGAGCGGCGGCAATCAGCTGGTCAGCTTCGGCCACCGACGGCGCGATGGGCTTCTCCACCAGCACGTCCAGCCCTCGGGCCAGCAGCCAGCAACCTACCTCGGCGTGGTGGGCTGTCGGCACGGCCAGGGTGACTGCGCGGGCGGCGCCGGCCGCTTCCTCCAGCGAGGAGAAGGCGCGACAGCCGAACTCTTGCGCCACCGCCTGAGCGCGTGCGGAGTCGGCATCGTAGACGCCGACCAGTTCGGCCTGCGGCAATTCCCGGTAGACACGGGCATGCTGCCGGCCGAAGGTCCCGGCACCGATAATGGCCACGGGAATCTTCATGGCTCCTCCAATTGGGCAGCTTTGCCCGCAGCGTTCTCCTCAGTTGGCTCCTTAGTTGGCTCCTCGCCCGGTGTTCCCACGATGGCTACTCCAGCCTCCTCGGCCAGCCGGAGCAGCTCCTGCCGGTCCAGCAGCAGGGTCTTACCAGACTCTACCGAGATGGCGGTGGCATGAGCCTGCCGCATGATGTGGACGGTGGCAGGACCGATGACCGGCACGTCGAAGCGCAGGTCCTGTACCGGCTTGGCCACCTTGACCACCCTCAGCGGGCGCCCGCGGCTCAGAGATGCCGCCCGACCGATGGTGGCATCGGTCCCTTCCATGGCTTCCACTGCCACGCACGCGCGCTCGGCGATCACCACCGTTTGGCCGATGTCAAGCCGGGCCAGCGCTCGCGCCACCTGGAGCCCGTACTCAATATTGGCACACTCCTCGGCGTCCGGAGCCCGGGGGCTCAGCACGCCGACGCCAGCCAGCAACGGCTTCAGGAACGTGGTGGAGTCCAGCAACGCAATTCCTTCCTCGGCCAGCACTCCGGCCACCGCCCCCAGCAGCGAGTCGGTGTTCTTTTGCGAGAGTGATCCCAGCAGCTTCAGCAGCCGCCAGTCCAGGCGGATGGAGGAGAAGATTTGGGCGTGCTTCACCTGGCCGGCCATGACGGCGTGGGTAATGCCCTGGCCCTTGAGCAGGTCAATGAGCCGGGAAAGCTCGCCCAGGCCGATCCAGTGAAAGCCTGCGGCCAGCCGTTCCAGGTCCGGGTCGGCCTCTTGGCGAATGGCGGCCACCAACATGGGCCGGCCACTGGCGCGGGCCGCTTCCAGCACCAGGAAAGGGAAGCGCCCATTGCCGGCGATCAGCGCATATCGGAATTGATTCATTGCAGATTGATTCATTGACGATTGGTCCTCGGCGCGGTTGTGATGAGTCAATCGTCAATCATTCAATTGTCAATGGTTCAATATCATTTAATGACGCCGCGCTCGGAGCTGGTGATGAAGTTCACCAACACCTCCAGGTCTTCATTCATCCCGTCGGCCCGGATGCGCTCCAGGGCCTGGGTGGTATTCATCTTCGAGGAGGTCAGCAGCCGGAAGGCCTGATGCAGGCGCCCGATGCGCTCGCTGCTGAAGCCGTGCCGCTCCAGCCCCACCTTGTTCGCGCCGAAAGCTTTTACCTCGCGTTCGGCCACGGTTTTCGAGAAGGGGAGAACGTCCTTGGTAATGACGCTGTAGCCGCCGATAATCGAGTGGCGTCCGATGCGGCAGTATTGGTGGATGCCGCTGAACGCCCCCACGAAGGCGAATTCTTCAATCACCACATGCCCGGCCATGGTCACTCCGTGGCCCAGGACCACGCGGTTGCCGATCTGGCAATCGTGGGCGACGTGGGCGTAGGCCTGCAGCAGGCAGCCATCGCCGATCTGGGTCAGGGCGCCGCCCCCCTCCGTTCCCCTGTGCACGGTGACAAACTCGCGGAAGATATTGCCGCTGCCGATCACCGTCTCGCTTCGCTCGCCTTTAAATTTTAGGTCCTGCGGTTCCACCCCGATCGTGCTGTAAGGAAAGAAGCGGTTGCGCTCGCCAATGCGGATCGGGCCGGCCACGAAGACGTGCGCCAGCAACTCACAGCCGGGGCCGATTTCCGCCTCCGCCCCCAGGACACAGTAGGGACCCACCGAGGCGCTGGGTTCCACGCGCGCCGAAGGGTGGACGATGGCCGTGGGATGGATCATCGAGACGTCAGGGGCTGGAGGCCGGCTTCTCGACTGCTTCGCGGTCAGCGATGATGCACATGATGACCGCTTCGGCCACCAGCCGGCCGTCCACTGTGGCCCGGGCGCTCATCTTGCAGAGGGTGTGGCGAAACGTCAGCACCTCAAGCTCCAACCGCAACTGGTCGCCGGGCAGGACCGGGCGGCGGAACTTGGCCTGCTCGATTCCTGTAAACATGACCACCTTGCGGTCGAGATCGGGAAATTCGCGCAGCAGCAGCACTCCGCCGGTCTGCGCCATGGCCTCTACGATCAGCACCCCGGGCATGATCGGGTAGCCGGGGAAATGGCCGGCGAACCACGGCTCGTTGATGGTGACGTTCTTCACACCGACGATCCGCTTCCGCGGCTCCAGCTCGACGATCGCATCCACCAGGAGAAACGGATAGCGATGCGGGAGCAGCTTCTGAATTTCGATGACGTCCAGCTTCAGAGGCATGGCGGGCGCCAGTGCTATACTCCCACCGGCCGCGCGGGCGGCAGATTGGGCGGCGATTCCAGGGTAAGCCGAAAGTATATGCCAACCGATCCCATCCTACAATTCATCCGCAAGCACCGCCGAGAGATGCTGGGAACATTGCGGCAGATGGTGGAGTGCGAATCGCCCAGCCTCGACAAAGCGGCCGTGGACCGCTCGACGGCCTTCGTCGCCGGCCAGCTCGAGCGTCTGGGGGCGCGACTGACCCGTCACAGCAGCGCCGATTTCGGTGACCACCTGCAGGCCGACTTCGATTTCCCCGACGGCGGGCGCCGCCCCGCCAAGCGCCTTCTGGTGCTGGGCCACACCGACACGGTCTGGGAGCTGGGCACGCTGCGGCGTATGCCGTTCCGCGTGCGCGGTGGGCGCGCCTATGGCCCGGGCATCCTGGACATGAAGTCGGGCATCACCGGGGCCCTGTTCGCCCTGGCCGCCCTGCGGCACCTGCGCGTCCCTGTGGACAAGCGGGTTACGCTGCTATTGACCAGTGACGAGGAGGTGGGCAGCCTCTCCTCGCGCTCCATCATCGAGAAGCTGGCCCGCGGCTGCGACGCCGCACTGGTGGTGGAACCGGGCAGCGGCCCGCGCGGCGCGCTGAAGACGGCCCGCAAGGGCGTGGGCGAATACCGGCTGGTGGTGCATGGCCGCGCCACCCACGCCGGGCTGGATTTCGCCGGTGGCGCCAGCGCCACGGTCGAGCTGGCCCGGCAACTGGCGCGCGTCGCGCGCTTCAGCCGGCCGCGGCGCGGCATCACCGTCAACGCCGGCGTCATCGGCGGTGGCACCCGCAGCAACGTGGTGGCCGAGCGCGCCTGGGCGCACATTGATGTGCGCATCGCCCGCCTGGCCGACCAACGCTACCTGGAAAAACAATTTTTTTCTCTACGCCCCTTCAATACGAAGACGCGGCTCGAAGTAGAGGGCGTGCTGAACCGTCCGCCCATGGAACGCACCGCCGCCATCGCTCAATTGTTTCGCCGGGCGCGACAACTGGCCCGGCCCCTGGGGATGGAGCTGGAGGAGTCCAGCGTCGGCGGGGGTTCGGACGGTAATTTTACTGCCGCGCTCGGCGTGCCAACCCTGGATGGGTTAGGCGGTGTCGGCCAGGGCGCCCACGCCCTGGATGAAAACATCGTGATGGAGGAGTTGCCCCGCCGCGCCGCCCTGCTGGCCCACCTGCTCGCCGCTTTGTAGGACAACGGCCCCCCTCCGACCGGTGCCCAGCGGTGTAGCACACTGAAGTTACCCAATGGTATTGTGGCTTCTAGCTGCGTCTTCGAGTGAGCTGGTTGGGTGGCATTAGCAGGGGACTCTTGTTCCTCAGGTCCCGATGACCTGAAGAATGAAAAGGGAAAAGAAAACAATCTGTGGGATTGCCGCAAGACACAATACTATTGCTTTACCGTTACTGTCTGGCCACGCCTGGACACCACGTACGACAAGTTTGAATAGACCAATTGCTGACCTGCCGGCTTTCTTCGGACCACCGATTACTGGAGAACAGCGCCAGTCGGCATGGTTAAGTCGCTCTCGTGTTCTTCTTGGTCAGCGTGAGCCGGCATCGCCGGCGAGCGCCCACCGTCATCCGAGCCAGCACGGAGCTGCGCTTTGAACTCGGCTGGCGTCAGATAGCCAAGGCTGGAGTGCGGGCGCACGTCGTTGTAGTGCCGTCGCCATTGCTCGATCCCCACCTTCGCGTCCACGCGGTTCCGAAACCACTGCAGGCTCAGATACTCGTCGCGGAACTTCCCGTTGAACGATTCGTCGGTCGCATTCTGCCACGGCTTCCCCGGCTCGATGAGCGCGGTTTCGATCTGCGCCTGGAGCAGCCACCGGAGAATCGCACCCGCGACAAACTCGGGGCCGTTGTCGGACCGGAGGTAACGTGGGGCTCCGTGGACGCTCACGAGCTGCGTGAGCACCTCGATAACGCGCCCGGACCGAATGCCGCCGGCCACGTCGATCGCGAGTGACTCGCGGGTCCATTCGTCGACGACGGTGAGGCACTTGAGCGTCTGCCCATTCGCGCAGGTGTCGAACACGAAGTCGTACGCCCAGACGTGATTGACCGCAGTGGCGGGCACCGGGCGGGGCCGGTTCAGGGCGACCCGGCGCCGCGGCCGCCGCCGAGGCACCTGCAACCCCGCCTGGCGCCAGAGGCGATGGGTCCGGTCCGTGCTCATCGTGTGCCCTTCGCGTTTTAGGAAAATCCGAATCCGGCGATAGCCGTACCGCGGATACTGCGCCGCCAGACGACGCATCGCGGCCAGCGCCGGGGCATCCCGGTCGACCAGCCGCGACTGGTAGCCCAGCGTGGACCGTGCGACGGAGAGCAAGGCGCACGCGCGGCGACCCGACAGACCGCGTGCACGTGCATACGCGACCTGCGGCCGGCGCACGCGTGCGCCTACCATTTTTTTCGGGTGATCTCCTTGAGCACGTCGATCTCCAGATCTCGATCGGCCACCATCTTTTTCAGCCGGCCGTTCTCCTGCTCGAGCTGCCGCAGCCGCTTCACATCGGCGGGCTCCAACGTGCCGAAGTGTTTCCGCCAGGCGTAGAGCGTCTGGGCGCTGACGCCGTTCTTTTTGGCCACCTCCGGGACGGGCCGCTGATCGGCCTCGCGGAGGATCGTCACCATCTGCTCTTCGGTAAACCGGGTCTTCTTCATGGCTCCCTCGTTTCTCCGAGGGCGCCATTCTCTCAGGCTTCAGCTGGTCCGGAAATCGCCAGGCAGGTCACTCTACTGCATTCCAGGGCTTCTCCTTCCAACGTAGAAACCGCCGGTACCTGATACCTTCGTCCGTTAGGATGACTTGCGCAACGAGGAACGCATGGGGTGCCCCAAGCAGTAGGATCGAGAGTAGACCGAGTGTAAAGCCGATGTGCTCGGTTGCTCTCGGTATGAACTCAACTGCGAACATGATTACAATAAATAGGCCTATTTTCCAAGTCAACCAATCAATAAGAGGACTCTTGTATTGGATATCCGTCATAGGACCATATTCGGGGCAAATTGGCTCGATTGTCGTGCCGACCGGCGGAGATTGATGGCAGTTTTACCGGGCGTCAGTCGCCGGAGTCGCCGGCTTCTTCGTACTGCTGGCGGAGGCGGGCGAGCACGCCCGGGTCGGCCAGCGTGCTGGTGTCGCCTAAGGCGCGGCCCTCGGCGATGTCGCGCAGCAGCCGCCGCATGATCTTGCCGCTGCGCGTCTTGGGCAGCTCGGCGGTGAAGTAAAGATCTTCGGGCCGGGCCAGTGAGCCGATTTTCCCTTGCACGTGCTTCTTCAGTTCTGCAACTTTATCGCGCGAGAGCGCAACGCCGGCCTTCAGAGTGACGAAGGCGGCCACGGCCTGGCCCTTGATCTCGTGTTTGCGGCCAATCACGGCCGCCTCGGCCACATCGTGATGATCCACCAGCGCGCTTTCCACCTCGATGGTGCTGATGCGGTGTCCGGAGACGTTCATCACGTCATCCACACGGCCCAGCAGCCACAGGTAGTTGTCTTCGTCGCGCTTGGCCCCGTCACCGGTGAAATAGGTGTTGGGGCCGAAGCGGCTGAAGTAAACCTGGACGTAGCGCTCCGGGTCCCGGTAGATGGTACGCAGCATCGCCGGCCAGGGCTTGGTCAGCACCAGGTAGCCGCCGGCGCCCGCGCCCACGGGCTGCCCGCGGTCGTCCACCACCTCCGGGTAGATACCCGGCAGCGGATGGGTGGCCGAGCCGGGCTTCATGGTCGTTACCCCCGGAAGCCCGGAGATCAGGATCATGCCGGTTTCGGTCTGCCACCAGGTGTCCACAATGGGACAGCGGCCGGTCCCCACATGCTCGTGGTACCACATCCAGGCTTCCGGATTGATGGGCTCCCCAACGGTTCCCAGCAGGCGCAGGCTGGAAAGGTCGTGCCCGGCCAAGTGCTCCGGGCCCCAGCACATAAACGCGCGAATGACCGTCGGCGCGGTGTACAGGATCGAGATGCGATACTTCTCGACCAGCTCCCACCAGCGGGACTTGTCCGGCCAGTCCGGCGCCCCCTCGTACATGAAGACCGTGGCGCCGTTGGCCAGCGGGCCGTAGACGACATAGCTGTGCCCGGTGACCCAGCCGATGTCGGCGGTGCACCAGTACAGGTCTTCCTCGCGGATATCGAGCACCCAGCGGTGCGTGGCTGCCACCCCAACCAGGTACCCCCCGGTGGTGTGCACCACGCCCTTGGGCTTGGCCGTCGTGCCGGAAGTGTAGAGGATGTAGAGCAGGTCCTCGGCATCCATCGGCTCCGGCGGGCACTCCAGCGGCGCTTCCTTCATCAGGCGGTGGTACCAGTGGTCGCGGCCCTCGTGGAAATGCAGCGGAGCCGCTTCCCCGACGCGACGGACAATGATGACGTTCTCGACGCAGGGGCATTCGGCGATCGCCTCGTCCACACTCTGCTTCAGCGCAAGGATGCTGCCGCGCCGGTAGGCGCCGTCCACCGTGACCACCACCTTGGCCTCGGCGTCGTTGATCCGCCCGCGCAATGACTCCGGACTGAAGCCCCCGAAGACCACCGTATGCACTGCTCCCAGGCGTGCGCAGGCCAGCATGGCAACGGCCAGCTCCGGAAGCATGGGCATGTACAGCGCCACCCGGTCGCCCTTTTTCACCCCCAGGCCCTTGAGTACGTTGGCGAACTTCGACACCTCACGGAACAGGTCGCTGTAGGTCAGTACCCGCTCCTCGCCCGGCTCCCCTTCCCAGACGATGGCCGCCTTGTTGCGCCGCCAGGTGCGCAGGTGGCGGTCCAGGCAGTTGTAGGCGACGTTCAGCTTGCCGCCGAGGAACCACTTGGCGTGGGGCGGCTCCCACTCCAGCACCCGCTCCCACTTCTGGAACCAGTCAATGGACTCGGCGGCTTCGGCCCAGAAGGCCTCCAGGTCCCGGTCGGCCTTCTCATACAGCGAGCGGTCGCGGATCGCCGCCTGCTCGGCAAAATGCGCCGCCGGCGGGAAGGTCCGTTTCTCTTCGAATAAAGCGTCAATTGCCGCGCTTGCCTGCTTGGTTTGTTTGCTACGCGCCATCTTCTGCTCCGTTAGGTGAAGGCCTGCGTGCCCAGGCAGGCCGGATGGGTGTTGGGTCTTACGACTGGGGTTCAACGAGGAACCCACGGCCGCGCTGCAAGCCTCGAATCTACCTTCGCCCTCGCAAGGTTGTCAACGCAGGGAGAAGGACCGCCGGATGTAACTGGCGATCCCCAGGTCTGTTTGGGGTAAGGAAACTGTCGGTAGGGTGCGAGTAGGTCTTGACGGTTGGCGAACAAAAAGCGAAAATGCTGCGGTGGCCCAACTCCCCCTGGCTCCCTGGCCGTCCTCACCGCAGGGCCCCAACCGGCTGGTCGGCATTGCCCGGCTGGCCGCCGAAAGCCCCTCGCTCGCCGCCAAGACAGAGGTGGAGTATCTGGCACTGGCGGTCCGTAGCATTCTGAACCGCTGCAACAGCAAACGCGTCCCGTTTGATTACACCATCAACCCCTATCGTGGCTGTGAATTTGGCTGCAAGTATTGCTACGCGCGGTACACGCACGAGTACATGGAACTGGATGGGGCGCTGTTTGAGAACCGCATTTACACCAAGCAACGCGCCGCCGACCTGCTGCGGGCCGAGCTTAAGAAGGCAGAGGGGGCTCAGGTTGCCATCGGCACGGCTACTGACCCCTACCAGCCGGCCGAACGCCGCTTCGGCATCACCCGGCAGATTCTGGAAGTGATTGCCGAAGGGGCCTGCGGCGTGCGGCTCTCGATCACGACGAAATCCGACCTGGTGGTGCGCGACCTCGACCTGCTGCGGGAAATCGCCAGGCGCAACGCTCTCCACGTGAATATGACCATCACCACCCTGCATGCCCCGCTGGCCCGGGCATTGGAGCCACGGGCGCCCCGGCCCGACCTGCGCCTGTCTGCCGTGCGCCGCCTGGCTGAAGGCGGCGTCTGGGTCGGAGTTTTCGCCGCACCGGTTCTGCCGGCCATCACCGACAAGCCGAAGGACCTGGAGGCAGTGGCCCGGGAGGCAGCCGCAGCCGGGGCGAGCCATTTCATGGCCTCTCCGTTGTTCTTGATGCCCTCGGCGCAAAGGCAGTTCTTCCCCTTCTTGGAAACCGAATTCCCTCACCTGCTGGAGGCTTACCGGAGGGGCTATCAGCACGGCGCCTACCTGGGCAATCCCTATCGCCAGCGCCTCCGGGGGCTGGTCAACCGCCTGCGGAGAAAGTATGGCCTGCTGCCGGGCCCACGTGCCCACCCGGTGGAAGCCCCCCAGGTCCCCGTCCAGGCTGTCCTGTTTGGCCAGAAAGCCAGGCGCGATGGCCTGGGGGCTGGAAGGGTGTTGTAACGCCGTGCCTTCCGTTGCCATTTGTGGTAAAAAGGCCAGGTTAGCGCACGGGAGGTTCCGATGAAGAAATGGGCTTTGGTTCTTGTTCTGCTTCTGGCCATCCCCACCTGGGGGGAGAAGAAGTACAAGCTTGTCACCGACTCTCCGGAGGACATAGCGGTCATACCGATCGAGGAAGAGACCAACGCCGAAAAGCGCCTGTTGATGCTGGCAGAGTTCACCCAAGAGTTCGCCGACAGCGCGGCCTTGCCCTTCACTTACCACCTTTATGCGGAGGCCTACCTGGAACTGAAACAGTACGACAAGGCGGTCAAGTATGGCGAGATGGCGGTGGTGGACGCGGACGACGAAAACCTGAGCTGGCATATGACCCTGATTCGCGCTTCGCTGGGAACGCAGGACTACGCCCGCGTCCACAAGTGGAGCGCGGCGGCGCTGTCCCTCTATGAGGCGGTCAAGGAAGAACCGATGGACGACCTGGATCCTGGCCAGATTGAGGATGAGCAGGCGAAGTTAAACAACTATGTGGCGTTCCTGGAGTATGCCCTGTTCGAGGCGGCGGCGCGCGATAACACACCGGAGCGGCTGACATACGTGGAGTCGTTCGCCAAGAGCTTTCCCGAAAGCGAACGGATCAAGCAGTTGCCCGCGCTCTACGCGGTAGCCTACCAGCTGCGCAACGACACGCCCAAGGTGGTGGAGTATGCGAAGAAGGTCCTTGAGGGCGAGCCGGGCAACGAGAACATGCTGCTGCTGCTGGCGGAAACCCAAATCTTTCTAGTGCAGGCGGCCGACCCCAAGACCCGAAAGCCCGAACAGATGGAGGAAGTGAGGCTACTGGCACAGCGTTTGCTTGAGGTGGTGGAGGCCAAGAGCACGCCGGAAGGGGTGAGCGAGGCCAACTGGGAGCAGCATCTGAACAACTTCCGCGGCGCGAGCCATTCGATCCTGGGCCGCATCTTGATGATGCAAAACAAGACTGAGGATGCCCTGAAAGAACTGGCGGCTGCAGCCCCGCTGCTAGAGGGGAACCCACAGGCGCTGAACCCGGTCCTGTACTTTCAGGGCTTGGGCCACGTAATTCTCCGCCGTAATCGAGAGGCCCGCCCTATGCTGGAACGGTGCGCCGAGATGGGTGGCGCCTACTCGCAACTAGCCGCCGCCCTGCTCAAAAAGCTGCCCCGCAAAAGAAGAAGATAGCCGCGTTCGCCTAGCCGTTTGGGACAGTAGGCATCAGGCAGCCCTCCCCGCCGAAGCCCCCCGACTGCACGCCGCCCACTGGCTCCCGCCTACTGTTTCGGCACTGCCTTCACTGTTAGGTCACTTGGGCCCACGCCCACCGGCAGAATGGTGAGCAAGGAGATGGGAGCAGCCTGAGCGCGGAGGACGGCCATGTCGTTGGAGCGGGAGTTGAGCACCAGCAGGAAGCGCTCGCCGGCAGTTAGAGCCAGCCGAAAGGGTCCGGCGCCGGTGGACACGGCGGCCAGCAGCTTGCGAGTCTCGATGTCCAGAACGCTGACGTTATCCGAACCAGTATTGGCTACGTAGCCACGCGTGCCGTCGCCGTTGACCAGCGTTTCGACTGGCCCGGTGCCCACCGGCACCGTCAGGGCAACCTCGTCGGTGTAGGTGCTGATGATGGTGATGGAATTGGAGCCGGCATTGCTGGCGATCATTTCGCCGCCATCCGGTTTCAGCGCCAAATGCACCGGCCGGCTGCCGACCGGCAGGTGAACCAGCAGTTGCCTCTGCTGCAAGTCCACCGCGGAAACTTGGCCGGCGTCCGGCTGAGCGGCGAAGACCTGCGAACTATCGGGCAAGATCTCCAGCCAGGCGGGCGCAGCCGGCAGGGGCACCCGCGCAACTACTGTCCCCTTTGTCAGATCCAGAATTAGAAGCTGCTGGCCAGCCGCGTCGCCCACGCAAAGCAAATTGCGGTTGGGGGCCAGTTTCCAGGTCACAGGCTCGCAGCCTGGATCCAGCCGAATCGTGTTGCTGACCCGGCGGGCCAGCAGGTCCACGACGTGGACCGCAGGCTCCACCCGGCTCAGCACAAATGCGGTGCTGCCGTCTGCGGTGACCTCCAGGCGCACGGGGCTCCCGGCCACCGCTATGCTGGCAGCCAACTGCAGCCCCGCGGCGTCAATCACTTCCAGGCGTCCGGCGCGTGTCGCCACGTAAACCTCGTTGCGGACCGGGCTGGCGCGCACCGCGATCGGGGCGCGGCTGACGGATATGGAAGCCAGCGTACTCATGCGGTCCAGGTTAATCACCGTCACCGCGTTGCTCCGCTCGGCGGCCACAAACACCAGCTCGCCGCGCGGCACGGCCGGCTGCTTTTTACATGCGCTTGACCCCGAGAGGACGAGCAGGAGAAAACAGGCGAGTGGCCATCTCATCTGGCGCCGCTGCCATCAGGCTACCCTGCGATCCGCCCACCTGTCAAAAACAAGCGACAGGCGTCGCAGCCCCAGGCCGCCTCTGGCACAAGCCGCCTCTCGCACAAAATGATCATAGTTTGGTGTGGTTTGAACCAGTCGGCCGCTACTCCAGCAGGGAGTTGACGTGCTTCAGGCACTCCAACACGAAGACCTTGCGGCCATCGCCGGACTGCCACCAGCGCCGAGGCTCAAACCAATCGTCGGGGGCCGGATAAGCCAGCACGCGCAGGCGCCCGCGGCTGGCGCGAAGAAAAGCGCGGCGGGCGCGCCGGGTATGGTAGTTGGAAGTCACCACGTAGAGCGAGCGGATGCCTCTGCGCTCCAACATGCCAGCAAGCAATTGCGCTTCCTGCGAGGTGGAACGGGCACCGTGGGGGATAGCCAGCAGATCCGATTGGGGGACTCCCCGCGAAAGGGCTAGCGGCACGGAGAGCTCGGTCTCGTGGATGCCGTAGCCCCATTTCGGACCGCTCAGAACCACTTTGCGGACCCACCCCTGACGGTACAGGCGAATGGCGGCACGGACGCGATGGCCTTGGTAGCTATCGTCGCCGCCGAGCACCACAGCGGCGTCGGCCCTCTCCAGGGGATCGGCCACGACCAGCATCCACGCCAGCCCAGTCAGCAACTGCTGCCGCAACAGGTAGGCGGCCCCGCCCGCCACGAACACCGCGACCAACAGCACCGCCCAGAGGCGCCAGGGTCTGGCCATCGGAGCGGCGGCGCGCTTGCCCGAGGGCCGCGTTTTCATTTGACGACCTTCAAGAACCCGCCGGTGGAGGCGTGCACGTACACGGTGAAGGGACTGGTACTGCACCCCACGTCATAGCAAACGCGCCACACCAGCCCCTTGTAGGATCGGCTGTACTCCAAAAAGAAGGTGACCGGCGCCTGAGGATTTTTCTTACGGAAGGCTTTCCCTCCCTTTGCCTCGGCCAGTTCAAACGCCTGATCCGTGTCGGTGCGAAGGGCTACTGCCAGGAATGGCGGGCCGGTGAGTTCTGATTCGGCGCCGTAGCGTTCGTCATGCCCCGCAAAGACGCCCTCATGGAGGTTGGCGGTCTTCACCGTAGAGTAGGTGTAGGTTTTGTACTTTCGCCGGGAGGACGAGGCAAAGCTGGCAGTCCAGGCAGCGGCGCGGCCCCCAACCCCGGTGGATTGTTTCAGGTAAAAGTTAGTGAGGCGAAACGGCTTCGCGTCGCGCGCCCAGGAGCGCGCGGCCACAAACATATTCTGGAAGGCCTGCCGACCGGTCACTTCCTCGGGTGGCTTGGGCGCCTCCGGCTTCTCCGTTCGGAGCGACGGGGCCTCGCCACCACCGCAGCCGCCCGCCAGCAGCAGCGCTAGGCTACCCGCAAGGATCGCAGTGGAACGGAAACCTAGAGAAATAGAACGAGGCCGGCGAACCCACGCAAGTGCTCTCCGGGCGCGAGACAGCGCAAAGAGACGCATACTCGCGCTTGATTATACCCTCCGCACACCATGCAGAACGAACTGCGGGACGACGGAATCCCACTCTGTACACAATTAGTCCACCCCACCCGCATTGCCCGCTTGTTAGTGCTCCACGCTGGCTTGGAGGGCGGCCCGCACACGCACCAGGGCTTCCGGGAAGCGCGCGCCTGCTACCCCAAACCCCACCCGGAAGTGGGCGGGCATAGCAAAGGTGTACCCCGGGGCAAACAGCACTCCGGCTTCCTTCACCAGCCTGCGGCAGAACTGTTCGGAATCGCTCTGATGTTTCAGCCAGGGGAAGCAGGTAAAGCCGCCCTGCGGCTTCACCCAGCCGACCTGCTCGGACAGGTCGCCAATCAGCGCGGCCAGAGCGCGCAGGTTCTGCGCGGCCAGGTCAGTATTCCGCTGCCAGATGGTTCGGTAGTGCCGCAAGGCCAGGGCTGCCAGTCGCTCGCTCAGCCCGCTACTGGAGATGGAGATGAAGCTGCGCGCGTTGTAATAGGCTTGGCGGCGGAATTCGTCGCGCTCCAGGATCCAGCCGATACGCAGACCAGCCAGGCTTAAGGCCTTCGAGACGTCGCCAATCACCGCTGCGTTGGGGATTTGGGCGGCGCTGGGATGCTCGCGCCCGTCGTAGTAAATGCCGTGATACACCTCGTCGCTGATGAGGTGGATGCCCCGGGCCGCCGCCAGCTCTCCGACTGCGCGGACTTGCCCCGGCTCCATCACCGCACCGGTGGGGTTGTGCGGGCTGCAGACGACGATGGCTCGCGTCTCCCGATCGATCAGCTGATCGAGCTCATTCGGGTCGAGTCGAAACCCGTTCTCGGGGCGAAGCCGCCAGTAGCGCACCTCAACCCCGAGGGCGCGCGGGATGCCCTCCAGGGCGGGGTAGCAGGGGTGGGGTACGATGACGTTGGCGCCCGGCACGCATGCGTGAAACAAGATCAGCCATAGCGCCTCGGCCGCGCCGGTAGTCACCTGCACCCACTCCGGGTCTATTCCACCGCCGTAGAAGTCGGCCACGGCGCGGCGCAGTTCCCGCGTGCCGGCGGCGTGCACGTAGTTGAGCGGCACGCTACCGAGTTCAGCCCAACCCGCTTCGGCGTCTCCTTCCAGCTCCAGAAGTTGCTTCGCCGTCCAGAGCGGGCCCGTGCTGGCGGCCAAGTTGAACTCAACGTCGGTCTCGTACTCGTTCAGCCAGGTAGCCAGAGCAAACTCTTCGATTTCCATAGGCGTACCCGAGGATGGAATCATTGCATCCTTGAAAGAACGAATCAATCATCAACTGAGGAGAGAGGGGAAAGGCCCTGGCCGCTCACGTTCAGGAGGTGGAACCGGTTTTGCCGGGATTTGGTCGAGAGCCGGGGAACAACAGGTGGCAGAAAAACTTCGGCAAGCTGCCGGCGCGGCTACATCTTGTAGCGGCCCATATCCTCGTCGCCCAGATTCTCCAGCCATTTACGCAGCTCTTCGTTGGTGACCTTCTCGGTGGCGTTGGCGATCTTGGAGGATTTCAGCACTTCATCGTCGACGAAAATCGGACAGTCCAGGCGCAGTGCTACCGCCAGGGCATCGCTGGGTCGGGAGTCAATGCAAATGAGCTGGCCGTCGCGCTCCACCCAAATGAGGGCAAAGAAGGTGTCCTCGCGCAGTTCGCTCACCACCACCTTCTGCACTCCGGCGCTCAGCCCCAGCAGCACGTTTTTGATCAGGTCGTGGGTCATGGGGCGGGGGGTGTTGACCTTCTCGATCTCCAGGGCAATGGCGTTGGCCTCGTAGATACCCACCCAGATGGGTAGGATGGCGGTGCCGTTCACGTCCTTCAGGATCACGATCGGCATGTTGGTGACCGGGTCCATCATCAGTCCGCGGATTTTCATCTCTACTTCCATTGTCTTCCCCCCTTATCTTCCCCCCACCGGCAACGCAGAAGCGCCGTTGCAGGTTCTGTGCGTTAGCGCCGACCCAGCCGTTCGGCCTCCTCACGCCCGGCAACGGGAAGCAGTTCCCCGGTCAGGCTGTTGGGGCCGGCTCTGCTCACTTTCACCCAGGCGTAGGAGCCGAGCCGGTTGCGGTCGGGCGAGCCCTCGGGAACCGTGAAGTTCAGCACCTTGTTCTGCGAGGTACGTCCCACCCACTGGTTCAACGCCAACTGACGGCCCTCGACCAGCACTTCCTGGACCGAGCCCACCAGCGCCTGATTCCGGCGCAACTGGATCTGCCGCTGCCTCTCTTGCAGAATCGTAAGGCGTTGGCCCTTCTGCTCTTCTGGAACCTGGTCCGGGAGCTCCCGCGCCGCAGTATTCGGGCGGGGCGAGTACTTGAACGAGAAGGCTGAATCGTATTGAACCTCCTCCAGCAGCGACAGAGTCTGGGCAAACTCCTCCTCGGTCTCGCCAGGGAAGCCCACGATCAGGTCCGTGGTGATGCTGATAGCACGCCGCGCAGCGCGGATACAAGCGATTTTTTCCAGGTACTGCTCGCGGGTATAGCCGCGCTGCATCCGCTCCAGCACGCGGTTGGAACCGGCCTGCACCGGCAGGTGGACGTGGTCGCAGAGTGCCGGGTGGCGGTCGATAGCCTCCACGATGTCGGGTGTGAGGTCGCGCGGGTGCGAGCTGGTAAAGCGGACCCGGCGGATGCCCGGCACCTCGGCGACGGCCGAGAGCAGCTCGGCAAAGCTGAAGCGTGCCGGGGATGGGTCACGGTAGGAGTTGACCGTCTGGCCCAGCAATTGGATCTCGGTGTAGCCCTCTTCGGCCAGGCGGCGCGACTCGGCCAGAACCTCGCTGCTGCTGCGGCTGCGCTCCGGCCCGCGGGTGAACGGCACCACGCAGAAGGCGCAGTGCTTGTCGCAGCCTTCGATAATGGTGAGATAGGCGCGATGCGGGTTGTCGCGCCGGGTGAACTCGGTCTCGAAGGTCTCGTCGGTGTCCAGCTCCAAGCCGGTGACACGGCGGTTGCCTGACTCCAGCTGGACCAGCAATTCCGGCAACTT
The DNA here is from genome assembly GCA_965218055.1 of Terriglobia bacterium. Classification (GTDB taxonomy): domain Bacteria; phylum Acidobacteriota; class Terriglobia; order JAJPHL01; family JAPKYU01; genus CBDBKE01. Next base: position 1,204,472 of record CBDCKA010000002.1, on the reverse strand, counting down.
CCGGTAGCTGGCCGAACCCACTACCAGGCTGACGTGCGGCGCCTTCTCGAAAATCCGCATCCCTTCCTGCTGCGCCACGCAACCCAACACACCGAACAGCTTGCCGCCGGCCAGCCCCTTATTCTGGCCCCTGTTCTGACCATTGTCCTGCGCGCGCTTGAACTGTCCCAGGCGGGAAAAAACCTTCTGTTCCGCTTTGTCCCGGATCGAGCAGGTGTTGTACAACACCAGGTCGGCTTGCTCGGGCGTCTCGACCGGCCGGTATCCCTGCGCCATCAGCGTGCCGGCCACCTTCTCGGAGTCGTGCACGTTCATCTGGCAACCGAACGTCTCGATGTAGAAGGTCTTCAGACCGCGTCCCATGGAACGGCCATTATAACAGACCCGCAGTTGGTCCCCGCAGTTGGTCCCCACCGGCGGTCCATTGTCTGGCGGTATTGTCCGCTGGCATGCCATTCAGGAGCGTCAAGGTGCCGAATCGGCAAGCCGATCCGCTATCATTAAGGACGTCGATATGCCACCCATCCCTAAAGCGTTGAACGAACGCCTGAAGAAAGAGCGTAACGTCTGGATCGTGACGGTACGCACGGACGGACGCCCGCATCTGGTCCCGGTGTGGTTTACGCAGGTGGAGGAGCAGATCTACGTCTGCATTGAGCCACAAAGCGTGAAGGGGCGGAATCTGCGGTCCAACCGCAAGGTTTGCCTGGCGCTGGAGGACACCGTCAGCCCTGTCATCTGCGAAGGTGAGACCCTGGTTCTGGAGAAGCCCTGGCCGGCGTCGGTGGTTTCAGGGTTCGTCGAAAAATACGGCTGGGAGATCTCCACCGAAGGCCGCTACTCCCAGCTTGTCGAGATCACCCCTCGCAAGTGGCTCCACTGGTGAGAAGTTCAGAGTAGCCAACCAAGAAGCTCGTTAGTCCTGTCTATCCGATATCCCGCACTCCGCCATGCTCCATCGCCAGCGGCGTTTCAGTAGGGCGAAGATGAAGAACGGCAGCACGGCAAAGCGTAGAATGACCCAGCCGGCCAGCTGGAGCGATTCGCGGTCTACGAAGCCCTGCGCCGCGCGGATGGAAATAATTGTCCCCAGGGCTGCGAACAGGGCCAGTACTAACAGCCAGGCCATCCATTTCCTTCGCTGCGGAGCGGCAGTCTTGTCTCGCCGGGGAGCGAAGCGTCGCGCCAAGGTCCACAGCCCGCCCAACACCATGCCGGGCCGGGCTACCTCCACGGCCAGGAGTCCCCAGAAGAGCCAGCCGGGGCGCAACATGGCTCCGGTATAGCTGGAAAACAGCAGCCCGCGCAGATAAACGAACAGGTAAGAATTGAGCAGGCCGGTGGCATGCCAGAAGGGGAAGGCAGGCAGGCCAGCAAGCAGGTGCGGGTAGCGCCAGAAGTAAGCCACCTGGTTGACCACGAGCGTGATCAGCAGGCTGAGCCAGCCCAGCGCAATCAGCATAATCAGCCGGGCCGCGCGGTTTGTCCCATAGGCCCCGTGGCCCGGCGATTGCTTCGTGGTGGAGCTGGAGGAATCGCCCCACTGTCTTGCGTTGACCACCAGCAGCAACGCCAGGCCCCAAAGTGCCAGGTCTGCGCGGAACAGCGCCAGCTTTGGCATCGGCACCAAAAGGAGCGCCACCTCCAGCGCAGCAATCGCCCCAGTGAACAGGCGCGGCCGTGTGGGGCGCAAGCGCCGGACCAGCAGCAACCAGCCAAACAGGAACGCTAGACTGTAACAGGCGTAAAACCAGGGGGCGACGGCCAGGCGTGGGCGGGGCGCAGGGCGCCCTTCAAACGAGCTCTGAAACCATTCCAGCGCACGCACCGCCGCGCCGTGGTTCGAAAACTCGGTGAAATGGTCGGCTGTGGCTGTCACGCTCAACCGCCGCGCGGTTCCCTGTCCGAAATCACCGGTGGTGCGCTCAATTTCCGCGACGCCATCGCTGTTGCTCGATTCCATCACCTGCTGCATCTCCGACAGCGGGCGGAACTCGTCGTAGAGGCCCACCAGCCACAGCAGGTTTTGCGGCCGGGTCTTGGTGACGTCACCGGCGATGCCCACCGCGACGGTGGCGCGCACCCAGGGCTGCTCGATGCCGGCGCGGAGGGCGAGCGTACCGCCCACCGAATGGCCAATCAGCCCGATGCGGTCGCGATCCACGTCGGGCCGCCGGGCCAGGTACCCCAGCGCAGTGGCCGCGTCCTGGGCCGTGATGGCCAGCAGGTTTTCGCGCAACAGGCTGCGGTTTTCACCGGGTCCGGCGCCGCGGAAATCGAACGTAACCACCAGCATGCCTCTGCGCACGAATTGCAGGATCAAAGCCAGCCCTGCTTCCGGCGGGCTATTCACCGGCTGGCAGACCACGACAGCGGGCCGCGGGCGGCGTCGCTCGTGCGGCTCGAACACCACCACGCGGAGCGGCATGTCCCGTGCATTTTTCAACAACACTGTGTAGCGGTCGAACGACGACAGGCGAGGCCAGGCCAGCAGGGCAACCAGGGCCGTCAACAGGAAGAGGCTCGCCAGCAGGCGGTCAGGGAACCGGAGAGTGCGGAGAAGCGACTGCGGTGTGCGGCTTTGTTCCATGCGATGCCGCGGGTGCTGGGTTCATACGCAGCCCACAACAAGTACCGCAACGGAGCGCCCGGTCAGGACGAGCTCACGATAGCCATCAAAAGCAGAGCCAGCAGGATGAACAGGGGGCCGCGATACAGGCCCCAGAAGCGCGTGTAGCTGTGTAGGGTCTGGCCGGGGGTTGTCATCTGGTTCAGGTCCACGATGGCGGTGGTGAAGCGGCGGAACCAACCCAGGGCGCTCGCCGGTTCGCCCATCAGGTTGGCCACCTTGCGCCAGCCAAACCAGAGATTGCCCAACCAGGGTAACCACGACTCATAGTTCAGCGAGATCAGGCCGCCGCCGCGGTCCTCGAGCATCATATCTTCCCCAATTGGACTGCCCGCCTGCACCCTTCCTACAAGTTTTCCTTCCAGGTAGACCAGGCGGCCGCGGACGGGGCTGGCATAGGGGTCGCTCATCAGCTCCAACACGGTGGTGCGCTCGGCGGTGCCGCTAGGGAAGCGGTACAGCCCCTGCACGCTCCACCCTATACCGAGGCCCAACACCGGCGCGATCAGGGCCGGCCCGGAGGGCACCAGATAGGCGGCTACCAGGCCCGCCGCGAAGCCCAGCATCGGGCCGAAGTAGATGCCCAGTTCCAGCACGAAATTGCGGTACAGGCGCCCGCGGTCCAACATCTGCCCCTCGTACTCGGTCAGGGCGAAATCGAAGCGCGGCGACAGGCTGAATTCCGGGCAGTATTGCATCAGCTTCTTGATGCGCTTGCCGGTGAGCGGGTGAGTGGAGCTGAACTCGCCGACCTTAGCCCAGGGGTTAAACAAGTCAAACAGGAAGACGCGCTCGATGCGCCCCCGAAGGCCGCCGCCCGAAGCAGGAGCGGAGGGCGCCTCGGCCACCGCCACCCCGCTCCCACCGCCGGCGATCTCGCCGTAGGCCGACCCCGCAGCACTCGCCGACTTGTAGTCGCAGAGGCCCAGGGCGCGTGTCGAGGCCATCAGCCGCTTGGATTTTTCCGTGTCCGGGGCGGCCGTAATGCCGTAGGCCACCTTCACCAGGGCCATGGCCAGCCAGTTCGGGTTGCGTGTCTCCTCGGCGGCGAAGCGGTCGGCCAGGTACTCGCGGGTGCGGGACAGATACAGCACCATGTACGTACCGATGAGGTAGAAGACGTAGGAGACCAGGCCGATCAAGGGCAGTGGATTGCGGCCGCTGCCCCGGCTCCTCATCCGGGTGAAGACCACATACATTTCGTACAACACCGTCAGCAGCGTGGCGGCGATGGTCATGACGATGAAGTCGCGGTTGACGATGTGGCCCAGTTCGTGGAAGTAGACCGCGGTGACCTCGTCCTCATCCAAGTAATGGAAAAGGCCGCGGGTGGCCACCAGGCGTGAATTCCAAGCGCCGGATCCGAAGCAGTAGGCGGTGGGGTTCCCGTCGTCAATGATGCGCATCTTGGGGACGGGGACTCGATGCTTGGCGCAGGACGCCTCGATGTCCTTCGCCAGGCGGGGCCAGTGCTGTTGGAAGTCCCACCATTCCACCACCTCGGCGGCGTAAAACCATCGCAGGATCAGGTCCTGGATCCAGGGCGAAAGCAGCCACGCCGCGACGTTGAACAGTACCGTCAGTGCGATCAGGCCCACCGCATTGATCATGCCGCCCCAGTACATGGCCAGCAGCACGATGGTGGCGACGAAGCCAGTCAGCAGACCCAGGGTGAGCAGGGAAGCAAACATCAACTGTGCTTTCATCGTGATACCCCCGAACGGATGATGCCCCCGAAACGGCAAAACAGCATAACCAAAAGGAGGGGATCCGTAAAGGCACGACAGTTTGAGGTAGTGGGTCAGTTTCCGGAAAGGGCGTTATGCGTCCAAGTAGGCTGAGTGACAGCATAGGTGAACGCTAACCGAGTGTCAGTGGTAGATTTCGCTGCGGGCAGGCCGAGAAGGTGCCACCTCTGAGGAGGCGACTCTTTACTCGGGGCGAATCTTGATGAACCATCGAATAGAACGGGCTACCTCCTCAAATCCTTCGGCGCGATAGAGGGTGTTACCGACACTGTTCTCAACCAAGCAGTCTAGGTAGGCGTGCTCAGCGCCACGATCCAAGAAAGTACGGAGCATAGCGTGCAATAGCCGTCGCCCATAGCCTTTGCCCTGGGCCTTGGGATCGATGGCCAAAAGGTCCACATAGCCCAGCCGAAGTTCGAGGTCGATGGTCCCACTGGAGAATCCCACGATCCCCCCGTTGGCTTCGGCCAGCAGGACGATTTGGGTCTCGAAGATCTTCTGCATCCGTAGCCTCCAGCGGTCCTTCCAGTCCTTACCGTTCAAGGAGCCAAACTTCTCATCAACCCGGCGGAACCAAGTAAAGGGCCCGAAGCTGCTGATGGCCAGCTGTTCAACGCGCGCATAATCAACGGGTGTGGCAAAACGAAAAGTTAGAGGCATGAACAGGTCGTCCTCTCCGAATAATGTATGTTTCGCCCAGACATCTTACCCATTCTATTCATCGTGGATGCGCCGTTCTCCGCTCCTGTATCTATTCCACGTCAATACTCTCAACTTGAGCCGCCGACTTTTCGCTGTAGTATAGGCGGTGGGCGCGTTCATTCTCTTTGCCGGAGAGGGCAATGCCGCCACATCCTCCTTATCGGTAGGCGACAGGCTGTGATCCCCCATATTCAGAAGCAGGCAGCACACAATGGGGAGCATTTGAATTCGGAGAATTAGTGCGGCCTGAGAGAGCGCTAACATGGAGGCAGGTTAGCCTACAAAGGGACTAGCGTTTATCAATCCCGGTTTCAGTTGGGCGAATAGTCGCTTCCCAGAAACTGACCCACCACCCAGTTTGAATGCCGACAGAGCGCCGGTCTTGCCTGCTTTTCTTTTGGACAAGGCTGAGACTTCGCGGTATAGGATGGAAGCCAGGGGCGTCTGAAAATCTTGGCCAGCTAGGGAAAGGGGCAGGAATGAGCTTGCCGCTGCTCGCGGTGATTGTGATGTTGCTGCTCATCGCCGGCTACAGCCTCTACGGAAGATTCGTGGCCCGGCTGGTGGTCCTGGACCCGAACCGGCCCACTCCCGCCTCCACCGTCAACGACGGCGTGGATTTCGTACCCACCCCCCGCTTCTATCTGCTGGGGCAGCATTTCTCTGCCATTGCCGCTGCCGGGCCCATCGCCGGCCCCATCATTGCCTGCATTTATTTTGGCTGGCTGCCCTCGATTTTGTGGATTGTCCTGGGGGTGATCTTCATTGGCGCGGTGCACGATTTCTCCAGCCTCATCGCCTCGTTGCGTCACGGGGCGCGCTCGATCGCCGAGATCATGCGAGAGAACGTAAGCCGCCGCGCCTGGTGGGCCATGCTGAGCTTCATCTGGATCGCTCTGATCTACGTCATCGTGGCCTTTGCCGACATCACCGCCAGCACCTTTGTGGGCCGCACCCAGGAGTTTCCACTACAAAACGTCACCTTCAATGCTGGCGGAGCCGTGGCGCTGGCCAGCACGCTGTATCTGCTGCTGGCCGTGGTGATGGGCTTGGTCCGGAGGTTTTGGAACCCGCCGCTGTGGCTGCTGACGGTAACCTTTGTCCCGGCCACATTCGTCCTGGTGTGGCTGAGCACCAAGATTTCCACTCTGTTCGTCTTTGCCTCCCAAAACCCAGTCAAGATGTGGGGCCTGCTGATTCTGGCCTATTGCTTTGTGGCCTCGCTGGTGCCGGTGTGGGCGCTGCTGCAACCCCGGGGGTACCTGGGTGGCTTCGTCCTTTACACTGCGCTAGCCGTGGGAGTGTTTGGGGTGTTCTTCGGCAACTTTGAGGTTGTCCAGGACTCATTCAAAACCTGGAGCGCCACAGCCAAAGACGGCTCGGCGATCCCGCTGTTCCCCTTCCTGTTTGTCACCATTGCTTGCGGCGCCTGTTCCGGCTTCCACGGCCTGGTTTGTTCCGGCACGACTTCCAAACAGATCGCCTGTGAGCCCGACAGTCGGCCCATCGGCTACGGGGCGATGCTGCTGGAAGGATTTGTGGCCCTGATTGCCCTGGCCACCATCATGATCGTGCTGCCGAAGGACACCGTCGGCCTGGCGCCGGGGACCATTTATGGAAACGGCCTGGGCTCCTTCCTGACGGTCCTCATCGGCGAGAAACATCGTTTGTTTGCGGTGACCTTCGGGACCATGGCCTTCTCTACTTTTGTCTTTGATACGCTGGACGTAGCCACTCGTCTGGGCCGCCACATTGTGCTGGAGCTGTTCGACTGGAAAGGGAAGCGGGGCATGATAGCAGCCACCGCCATCACGCTCCTACCTGCTTACATTTTCATCGCCACGGCGGAGAAGGGCGCCTACCTGAAATTCTGGACGCTGTTTGGCACCTCCAACCAGTTGCTGGCTGCCCTCACTTTGCTGGCCGTGACCCGCTGGTTGATGCGCACCGGACGCCCTTACTGGTTCACCCTCCTGCCTATGCTCTTCATGCTGACGATTTCGCTGTGGGCGCTGGTCGCCCAGTTTGCCAATTTCAGCGGCACCGTGCTGGACCAGGGGTTGCTGGCTGCCGGCGTCACAGCCGCCAACGCGATTGGCGCACTGCTGCTGCTGATCATGACCGGCGTCATTCTCTGGGAAGCTCGTCGGGCACACATCCAGGGAAAGTTGCAATTGGAGTTGGCCAAGTGAAGCGCGTGTCCTCCACCGTTTCGCGTGCCCCAACTTGCAACGACTAGCCGCGCTTGGTCAGGCGGGCAAGAGTGGCAAGCTGCTCCAGGTGTTCCTTGATGGGCCGCGCCGGGGTTCCCCAGACCGTTTGGCCGCGGCGGATGGTCTTGTGCGGGAGCACGCCGCACCCTCCCCCCAGCACAGCTCCGCGCTCGATGCGCACGTGGTCGCCGATGCCCACCTGGCCGCCAATCACCACATAGGGTTCGATCACCACGCTGCCGGAAATGCCACTCTGCGAGGCAATCGCGCAGTGCTCGCCGATGGTGACGTTGTGGGCGACCTGCACAAGGTTGTCAATTTTGGTGCCGCTTCCGATGAGGGTCGCCCCCAGCGCGCCCCGGTCAATCGTTGTGTTGGCCCCCACTTCCACGTCATCGCCCACCTCCAGCGTGCCCACCTGCGGAAACTTGTGGTAGCCCTGGCCGTCGAAGACATACCCGAAGCCATCGCTGCCCAGCACCACCCCACTGTGCAGGATGACGCGAGCCCCAATGGTTGTGCCCGGGTAGATGGTGACGCGCGGATGGAGAAAACAGCCTGGGCCCAGGCGCACACCCTCACCCAAAACACAGGCGGCGCCGATGACCGTCTCCGGGCCGACCTCCACCCAGGCGCCGACGACCGCGTGGGCGCCGACGTGCACCCCCTCGCCCAGACGGGCGCCGGGGTCCACCACCGCCGTCGGGTGGATGCCCAGGGCTGGACGAGGCTGGGGGTGGAAGCGCGTCACGATGCGGGCAAACGCCAGCTTGGGATTACGCGCACGAATGACCGTGCGGCCGCCCGCCTCGACGCCTTCTTCCACAACGATGCACCCTGCCTGGCTCTGGAGCGTTCGCTCGAGCGCCCGCTCCGAGTCGGCGAAGACCACGTCCCGTTCGGTGGCGCTCTCCAGGGGGGCCACTCCTCGGATCAACCGCCAGGTATCCCCCTCCGCCGTGCCGCCGGCCACCGCGGCCAGCGCTTCCACAGTTTCTCCATCATGCCGTTGTGGTTGCACACCCATCCTTCTCCCCCCTGCAAACTACCAGTTTGGCGTTCCTACGCCGCTCCGGTAAGATTACTACTGCTGATGATTGCCGCCACTGCCATTGTGCACCCGGGGGCGCGGGTGCATCCCGAAGCCAGTATCGGCGACTACTGCATCGTCGAGGACGAGGTGGAAATCGGACGCGGTTCGCGCCTGGACCCATTCGCCATCGTCAAACGGTATACCACTCTGGGCCAGGACAACCACCTCTACTCAGGGGCGCAGCTGGGCACCGACCCGCTGGACAAGAAATTCGACTCCAGCCAGGCCAGCTACCTGCGCGTCGGCGACCGCAACGTCCTGCGCGAGTACCTAACGATCTCGCGCGGCACCGAGGCGGGCTCCACCACTTGCATTGGCAGCGACAACTACGTGATGACCAACGTGCACATCGCCCACAACTGCACGGTGGGCGACCACAACGTCATCTGCTCCTGTGTGCTCATTGCCGGCTACACGGAAATTGAAGACCACTGCTTCATTTCGGGCGCGGTCACGGTGCACCAGTACTCCCACATCGGGCGGATGTCCATGATCAGCGGCAACGCGCGGGTCACCCTGGACGTGCCGCCCTTTATTCTGGCCGCGGAGTTTCACATCGTGGCCCGCGGGCTGAACCTGGTGGGACTTCGGCGCAACGGCTTGTCCCGGGACGCCATCGGTCGGCTGAGAGACGCCTACCGGCTGCTCTACCGCTCCCAGTTGCCGTTGGCCGATGCGCTGCAGCGAATCGAGGAGGAAGTTCCGGGCGAGGAGGCCCGCCACTTAGTCGCTTTCGTCCGCGCTTCCCGGCGCGGCATCCTGCGCGAGTGATTCCGCCTGGGCCATTGCCGGGCTTGCCCATCTGGCCTATCTGGCCGCTTTTTGCCAGCCACTGGCGACGTGTGCCAGACTCGCTGCCGTGGCAGCCTTGTGGTGGAACGCAGATGCCCCGATTAGGGCCCACATTAAGGGCAAGGTCAGGCCGGTCGTGTCCCAATTTCGGTACTGGGCTAACAGTGTGTTGCTAACTGGACGACAGACCACGTTTCGACCCTAGAAACCCTCAACTGTGTCTATTGATCCACTCCCAAGCCTTCTTGAGCATGTACCCATAGCGATCACTGGAGGGGTGCGAAATGAAGAGATTGTCCCTCGAACACAAACACGCGAAGCTTGTCAAGAGAAAAGTTTGGTGATTATGTGCTTGACAAAGACGGGAATCAGGCGTACACTCTGGCTAATGAACATCATCGACATTCAAAAACGCTACGCTTCCGAGGATGCCTGCCTGGCCAAAGTGGAACAGATGCGCTGGCCGGATGGTGTTGTGCGCTGCCCCATCTGTGGGGAAAGTCGGATCTCCAGGTTCAAGGGCAAGGGCAAGACCGGCAAGGTGCGCCACCTGCTCCAGTGCCTTGAGAAGACCTGCCGCTATCAGTTCACGGCCACAACTGGAACCATCTTCCACGATACCCACCTTCCGCTGAATAAGTGGTTCCTGGCTATTACCCTGGTATGCAACGCCAAGAAGGGGCTATCGGCAAAGCAGATGCAGCGGGACCTGGGGGTTTCCTACAAGACCGCCTGGCACCTGTGCCACCGCATCAGGGCTGCCATGCAGAGCGCTGGCGGCCCTAAGCTGGAAGGAATCGTGGAGGTGGACGAAACCTACGTGGGCGGCAAGTATGACCGTCGCCGGAAGCGCAACCCGTATGAAAAACAGCCGGTCGTCGGAATGATCGAACGCGGGGGCAAGGTTGAGGCGCGGCCCATCCCCACTCCCAGCAAGGCGGTCCTAACCGGAGTTGTGAGGGACAGGGTTTCCACCAAGGCGGAAATGGTGGTCACAGACCAGTACCAAGCCTACAAGTCTTTGGGGAAAGACTACCGCCACCAGTTCATCAACCACATGCGGGAGTACGTGCGCGGGAACATCCACACCAACACCATCGAGAATTTCTGGAGCCTGTTCAAGCGCGGGCTGATCGGCAGCTTCCACAAGATGAGCACGAAGCACCTGCACCGCTACGTGAACGAGTTCACCTACCGATTCAACGGGCGGAAGAACCCGAATATATGGGGGGACACCCTGAAGAACCTGTTGCGCGGGACCGCAGTGCCCTACAGGGATCTGGTGGCTTGACTTCTCGGAGAAGAGTTCACTTTTCTAAGTGGACAAGCTCACAGCGGAACTCCTGAATCAGCGCCGCTTCCCGGTCCTCCGGGGCTGTGGAGAGCAGTCCCGGAGGCTTTAATCTTAAATTAACGCTTGAAGAAAATCAAATGGCCAGAGATGCAAAACCATCCGGGCCGTTGTAGACGAACATCCCTCGGCTGAGGATATCTCGCCCAACAAGAGCGATCAAGGGAGGTGTATCTTTTCCTTTGAGCCATGTTCGCTTCAATGGGAGTCCTGCGGCTAGGAGATCGAACTTTGTGAGTCCCAGGATGGTCAGTTCCCCTGCAAATATTGGAACGTCTTTGACGACATCCGAAACGGACGCAATATCTTCCGTGTTCCTAACAGGCAAGCCAATTTCTTCTGCCGCTTCAATGTCGAAGCAACTCCTGGAGGCCCCCGTATCGATCAGGGCAACCCCTTGCAACGATCTTGGGCCTGGAAGTGCTTTCTCTAAATCTCTTGGTAGCGTCAATATCGCAGGCAGGACGGGACCGCCCTGCATGAGTACTTCGGGGGCCGCTACGACGCGCCCATCCCTATCGTGCCTTTCAGCTCGGATGTTGAAGATCGCCATTACAGCAACCCCAATACGAGTGCTGGCGCAACGATGGTTTGTGTCTTGTCTCCAGGACGGCGAATGAGAACTGGCTCCTCGCCATGCTTGTCGAAGCTGAACTTCAGAGCATTTTTGTACTCCCCGAAGTCGCCCTCCAGGGCATCGCCGTAGATCACGAGGTATCGATTGGGATACTCCCGCAACAGCATCTCTTGCTCTCTTTCAAAAAAGGCAATCTCTTTCCCTAGAAGTGTTCCTTTTCCCATACTCATGCTCTCCTCCTTTAATAAGATGCTTAGGTTGGATTTGGTGGAAGATGCCTTCGTGGGTGAGCTTCGGGGTACAATCACCCCCCGCGAGGTTAGTCAAGGATATAATCACAGGAGGAGCTTCAAATTATGATGCCACCTCTGTCAGAATATCTGTCCCCCAAGGCGCTTTCAAGCACAAAAACGCCACGGACTCAAGTCAGACCACCAGATGCGGTATGGTGTGCTACCATGGCACAACATGGTCCCTGTCAAGCCCAAAACCGCCCCTGGGTCAAATTAGGACACTACCTGGTCTTAGGTAGTGCGCTAAGTGCGGACTAGGCTTTACTTCGGGCACTTCCTTGTGTGACTTTTCGGGAACGGCTTGGCGTTGAGGAGCTTGCCAAGGACCAGATCGAACGTCTTTTTTTCTACCTTGAACTTGTCCTCGCTGGTGCTGTTTTTCTTCATGGTTTTTGGGAATGTAGCCCCGCTTGGCTGGCCTGTCAAGTCTTTTATATGCTTGCCACCGGCAGGATGGTTGCGTTAGGATAGCGGCTGTTTGAGACGAGCCCGCTGAGTGCTGAACACACCCAGCGAGCCCTAAACCCACTCGTCCTGTGCTGAGGAAGAGCGGGCCTAAGAAGTATTCTACGCTTCAGCGGCTCTTTTCGCTCCCAATTCGGCACAGGACGACCTCATCTCTTCAAGGAGCGAGCTCCCATGAGGCCCATCCTGATCTTGCCGGTCCTGCTGTCCCTTTTATCCACAGTCGCTTTCGCGCAGTCAAACCAGTTCATTCCCCACATCCGCCAGGGAGTCGGATGGAGCACGGCGTTCCACGTCTTCAACCTCTGTTCGTCCCCTTCACAATACGACGTTTTTCTTAGGGGACCTGATGGCGAATTAAAGGAGTTTTCTTTTGCAGACGGAATGTGGGCCAGATTCAAATCCGAAGAATTTGCAGCCAAGGGCGTCCATTATTGGTACTTTCCTCCCACAGAACAGGAGCGCTTCGGCTACGGGGAGATCGTTGACGACGGTGACGGCTGTGTGAAGGTGGACACCTTCTACGTGCAGCACATGGGCAGCGACAACACTTGGTCCGTGATCAGTCCGTCCCTCCCACTATCAAGTACAGGAGTCGTTATTCCTTTCCTCGGTTTCAAGGGCTGCGATTCCGAGGTCGCCATAATCGGCGCTGGAGAGGAGGTTAGTGTCGAGGCTGTCAAGGACTGATTTCTTTAGACACTGATTCTGAGAGTTTTTTACGCGACTAACGCATACCGTTTGGCGAATACCACAGGCGGCATGTTGAGCGCGGAGTGAATCCGCGTGTTGTTGTAGTCCCACAGGGTGCGGTAGATCTCCGCCACTAGCTCCCCCAGTGTTTTGAAGCGGTTCGGATCTCCCAGGTCAACCTTGAATTTGTCGTAGAACGATTCCTGGTATCCGTTCTCCCAAGGGCACCCCGGGCGGCTCCGTGAAATCACGATGCCGCATCCATCAAGGATTTCAGTGAACGCCATCGCGTCATACTCCCTCCCGTTGTCGGAGTGGAATAGACCCGGGCGCGGATGATGGAGCAGGGCGTTGGAAAGCGCCTGAATGGTGAGCGCGGCTCCCTTTCTCACCGCAACCTGGATTCCCAGGATCCGGCGGGTGTAGAGATCGATCACGGTCGCCACATAGACCTTCTTTCCGTGCTGCACGAACTCGGTGAAGTCCGTTGCCCAGATGTGGTTTGCATATGCGGGCATGAGCGCGAGCAGGAGGTTGGGATAGGTCCGGGAAACCTTGGATTTTCTCCATTTTCTGCCTCTCCTGCGGTAGGGCTTGATGCCAAACAGACGCATGACCCTCTGCGCCCGCTGGCGGCAGAGTCCCAGTGCCGTAGCAATTCGCCGGGAGCCGTAGGAGGGATGGATCTGCAGCTCTTCTTCCAGGCGGACCTTGAGGCGCCAGTCCTTCTCCTTCATTCTTGGGACGTAATACAGGCTCGCGCGGGATATGCCAAGGGCTCGGGCAAGCGCTGATTTGTTTCTTCCTTCGCTCAATTGTTTTTTTGAGTCATGGAGAGCTTGAGCGTGATCTCGCCCACGAGTTCCAGGAGTTCTCTGTTCTGCTTCTGAAGTCGGGAGAACTCCGCCCAGGACGGGGCACCGGTTGCTCCTTTTACCATCCAACCATAGATGCTCCCTTCAGAAATACCGTGATCCTTGGCGGCCTGGGCCACCGAGATGCCTTCTTCCTTGACGCGGCGTAGGATATCGGCTTTTACGTCAGCTGCAATACGATGATGTTTTTTGTTCATATGACACCAGGGTAGTTAATTCCCAACCTCAGTGTCTAAATTACCCAGTCCAGGGCAAGGCTTACGACCGATAACACGAGACGAATGATAAAGAAAGACATTGCCGTCGGCATCATCATCGGGGGGGTCACACTCCTGATCACGATCTTGACATACACTTTCACGGTCGGCATGACCCTCGGCACAATTGAGAGTAGACTCTCCTCCATCGAGAAGAACATGGCTACCGAGGCTGATCTACACGCGCTAGAATACCGGCTCACCAAGGACCATGCCCTCTTCAGCGCCGCCATCAGGCGGCTCGCAGTTGCCCTCAGAATAGACGTTGTCTTGCCTGCGGACCAAGAAACCAAGTATGGTTCTCACACCTTTACTCTGCCGACCACCATCGGCTCAGCTTTTAGGGAAAACAATTCGCTCGTTTTCGGGGTTGCTCAAGCCACTCCGATTCTTGCTGGCCACCCAGGAGACGTCTCACGCGAGATTCACATCGTGGCTCTGAGCGGTGACGCGGTCTACACCACTCTGCTGTCGCCCCTCGCGGGCAACTCCCCGGCCGGTCTGCTGCGTGCCGACGATCTGGGGCCGCTCGTGGACGGAACGAAGCAAGTCGTGGATCACCCAACCGCGCCGCGCGCCTCGGATGGCACCATCTACAAGTACGTCACGGTCGCCAGCGCAAAGTCGCCACGTTTCGTGCAGGTGGGTCTTCCGATCGAAGGCAGTTCACCAGTGTCCCCCAGGTTCAGTGCCACACCATAAGCAGTTGAGGGCCATGTGTGCGGCCGTCGTTCAAAGGTGTTGAACCGAGCGGAACAACTCGTCGGCGACGTCGCGAAACTCGGGATCAAGGCGTACCCCAAGTTCGTGTTGATGCCGGAACGGGATAAGGAGCGCTGATCGTCCAGCAGCGATAGGTCACCAGCGCCGAGTTGGAGAGTCGGTATGATGTCGACCACGGGATCACCAAACAGAGACGCCTCCGAACGTGGTGTCAACCCAGCACATCCAATGGCATGAAGCACATCTGCGTCTACTTGGCCGGCAACATCGGACACGAGAAGGGGTATGTCGAACAGGCCGAGACCCTGGGCCGCCTGATGGCGACGGAAGGGATTGGGCTGGTTTACGGCGGCGCCCGCGTCGGGCTGATGGGGGTCCTGGCCAATGCCGTCCTTGCGCACGGCGGCAGTGTCGCCGGCGTCATCCCACGACATCTAAGCCGGAATTTCCATTTTGAGCTTCCCCTTCACCCGAAAACCTATGCCTCGTACCCTGTCGTGTCAATCGCAAATCGCCCGGGCCTCTTTGAGGTGGTAGTGCGGCACATTTTGGCTGTTCTTCGGAGTCGCTGTGCGGGTTTCGCCTGCCCAGCCTGCCTCGCCGCTGACACTTGTCCGGCCCGACCACTTCTGAGCACCTAAAATTACCCTCTCTCCTGGGTCGCTAGCCGTCTGGCAGCGGCAGTGCCGAGATCGTTCGCAGCATGCTGCTGAACAGCCTCCGGCTCAAGTGCCCTTCGGCCAGCAAAAGCCAGTAATATCGTGCATGTTTCACCAGCCGTCCGCCCGTTTTCACCAGCCGCTGCTGCAAACTCGTCAGCGACCAGTTGTTGATCCTCTTCGGTAGCACCAGCCGCCGCCACAGGTTTCCCAAGTTGTAGGCGATCAGGCTCAGCCATAGGCGCACCTCGTTCGACCGAAACCGATGGCAACTCAGCCGGGTCATCTTTACCGCCTGCTTGCCTTCCTTGATCCATTGCTCTGCGGTGCCCCGCTTGTTGTAGAACCGGACCACCGCCCGGCTGTCGGTCTCCAGATTGGTGACGATGAACCCCACGCGAGGGAACAGTTCGCCAAAGTGGAACTCCACCTTCGCCACCACCCGCCGCGCCTTTTTCCAACTGGCTGCCTGGTAGAGAAAGCTCTTGTACCAGACCACCGGCTTGTGGCTCGGTCGCCCCACTGACCGCGTCAACAACTCCGCGATGTCCCTCTCCAGACTGTCGTTGGCCGGGATGCGAATCGCATACTTCACGTCCCGCTCCTCCAGTGCGTCGTAGATCTCCGGCTTGGCGAAGGCGGCGTCGGCGCGAAACACCACTTCCTTGCCCAGCTTCTGCTGCCGTTCGATCTCTGGCAGGAGAAGTTCTTCCCAATCCTCGGCGCTGTGCACGTTGCCGGGTCGCAGCTTGGCCGCCAGACAGTCACCCTCGCGACTGAACAGCAACAACGGGTGATAGCAACTCGACTCGAAATGCCCGTTGTAGGCGCTCTGTTCCTGCTCCCCGTAGACCGGGATCTCGGTGCTGTCCATGTCCAGCACCACCCGGCGCGGCGCATCCATAGCTTCCGCCCTGGCGATCAAATCCCGGTTGATCGCTGCCAAACCAGCAAGGTTCTCGTCTTGCGTCAGCAGTTCTGTCTCGAACGACTGTAACCGGGAAGTCAGGGCTGCGCCACGTTCCCAGATCTTCTCCGAACCGATCAGCCGGAACGTCGGATCTTGGGAAAGCCGCTCGGCGTCGTTGACGTCTTCGTATCCTGCCAAGCGGCTGTAGATGGACTGCCGCAGCAAGTCAGCGAGGGGCAACCGGGTGTTCTTCCCCGAGAGTCGATCAAGTGCTGTTCGATAAGTTCGCCGAACCCCAAACGTTCGTCCAACTCGCGCACCAGAATCAGACCGCCGTCGGAAGTGATTCGCGATCCCTGAAATGTGACCCGCAGAAACCGGTTGAATGACAGTTGAAACGCCTGTTTTTGGCTCTCACCCATTCGGTGTACACCTCCGGAAGGCAATGTTGATGCTGGAACCCGCATCAATACTGACGTTGGAGTCATTCAGAAGGTTGCCGCCGATAGTTCATAAAGGAAATCCGGGCTCACGTGTCTCCAAGGGTCATACCATCGAGATCACCCTGGATGAGGGCAACTTGGATGAGCTTTTGGTCTACAGAAATCTCTCGGAAGTATTCGTTGAAGCGGGCCAGGAAGTGTTTTCGGGAGATGTGATCGGCGTGATCAAACCAGCTTCACGCTCCTCCATCGCGCACCTCGTCGTCGAGTTGGTACGAAGCGGTAAGTCCGTTCCTCCCCCGTCTGAGTTCCCGAAAGTAGACCGCGAAACTGGTAAGGGTGTCTTCTTGAGGAAATGTGCAGCCTGCCACGAAGCCACTAGCACCTATCAACTAAAAGGCCCCGGGCTTAAAGGCAGGGGCAAAGACGCCACCGATGACACGCTCCGCGAGATCCTCAATAAGAAAGGCAGAGGGATGCCATCGTTCAAGGACACCCTTACCCCGAAAGAAAAGGAGGATGTAATCGCCTACATGAAGACGCTCTAACTGAAGACGAAATCTAAGAAACCTTCCCGTTAGAAACCAACCTCCGATAGGGCATTGTCGTGCCAGAGAGTAGATTTCTCACTGTTCCCCAAACGAGGTTCCAAGAAGCGCTCAAGCTCGAGGATCGTGCCCAATAGCGTCAACGCGGTAAAGGTAGCGCGCCGTTACGCGAATCGGGCACAGCCGCTCGCTCAGCATTGCTAAGCGCCCAGGAAGTCCCGCAAGCCCCAAACGCAGTCCGCTAGGGCCAGCCTCCATCGCCCGCGTAACGTTCGGAAACAGGACCGGGGCGCGCAAGCCGCTTTCAGCCTCACTGTTGCGGGGCGACTCCGAGGATGGCCATGATGGCGGCCCAGTTGGCCGGCATCGGCTCAGCGGGGAAGGCGCAGCGTTGCAGGATGGTCTGCCATTCGGTGCGAGCCGTTTCCAGCTGTCCCCACCAGGCGTCGCTGCACATCCTCCTCAGCCCGGTGGTTTGTTCCGGCATAAGTTCATACCTGACGACAGATGGCTTCCAGGGCACGCTCCAGCGAGGCCACGTCGGCTGCGCCCGCCTGCGCCGAATCGTGCGAACCGCCGCCCCGCAGCCTGTACTCCCCCGCCAGCCCCTTCACCAACGCGCCCAGGTTCGCCGCCAGTCCGGGGGACTGCGCCAGCACCAGCGTTGGCGGTTGCCGGACGCCAAACAAGGCCCGCGCTCCAGGTCCTGAGCTGCCCTGCGCGGCAAACCGGGCGGCCAGCCCGCGAACGTAGCCGGGATCGGCTGCATCGAACAGCTTCACTAGTTGACGGACGCCGTTCGACTCCTCCGCCTCAGCATACATCTGGCGCGCCTCATAGCCCGCCAGCGTCTCCAGCAACTTCTGCCGCTCTCTGTCGGCCCTCTTGAGAGCCTGGAGCTGCCCGCCCACCAGCTCGGCCACCTGATGCGGATGGGTGGTGAGTGTGTTGGCTGCTTCCGTCAGCGCCGTGTAGTCCAACCTGGCCAGACGAACGGCGCGCTGCCCGCACACAAATTCCACCCTCACACCCTGCCTGGATTTCTCCACTTTTCGCACCAACACGGCACCAATTTGCCCGGTATGCGCAACGTGCGTGCCGCCGCAGGCGGTCAGGTCCAGGTCGGGAATCTCCACCAGCCGCAGCTCGCCTTCGCGCGCCACGTCCTTGCGCAACGGCAGGGCCTTGGCCTCCTCCGGCGTGGCGAACCACACGCGCACCTGACGGTCCTCGAACACGACTTCATTCACGAGTTCCTCGGCCTGTTGGGCCTGTTCGGGTGCAACCGCGGGGGTGGCCAGGTCAATCGTCGAGGTCTCGGCGCCCAGGTGGAAGCTCACCGTGGGGAATCCGAACTGGCGCAGGAAGACCGCCGAGAGCAGGTGCTGGCCGGAGTGCTGCTGGATGTGGTCGGTGCGGCGGGTCCAGTCAATTTCGCCCTGCACCGTCTCGCCGACCTGGGCCGGTGCCGCTCCGTCGAGCCGATGCACGATCTCGCCCCGCGTGTTCTCCAAAACTTCCACGACGGGCACTCCACCGAGTAGCCCGGCGTCATGCGGCTGGCCGCCTCCCGTGGGGTAGAAGGCCGTACGGTCCAACACCACGCCTTCTGGATCGAGGCGAGCGACCCGCGCCTCAAATGTCTTGAGAAACGAGTCGTGGTAGTACAGCCGCTCGGTCACGCG
Organism: Terriglobia bacterium; assembly: GCA_965218055.1. Taxonomy (GTDB): domain Bacteria; phylum Acidobacteriota; class Terriglobia; order JAJPHL01; family JAPKYU01; genus CBDBKE01. The sequence continues at coordinate 1,185,816 of CBDCKA010000002.1, read as the reverse complement.
GCGATTCTAGCACCGGGAGGATGCTTGTGTCGTGCTGACGAGTGTATGATTTGGACTGAGGACAATAAACTACTGATTTCTCACTTCAGAAGGGAGATTAATCATGGGGAAACAGCGCTCGATTCTTGCCTTAGTTGGGTGCAGCGTTCTGGTTCTTGCCGGTATGACCATCGGCAACGTCCAAACGCCAATGGGATCCAGGTGGTGGCCCTCCGAGTGGGGGCCAGACGACCAGCGCGGGGCAGCTAACCGCATCACCCCAGAGAAGGTGATTGAAGCCGCAAAGCTGATCAAGACGGGCAAGGTGTACCACGTCGGACAGGTCTACGAAAAAGGGATGCCGTTGGTCGGCCGACGACATTTCAAGCTGACGATTCCAGGTCTGCCAACCTCAGACCCCACCGGGAAAAACCAAGTGGTCGGTAACGATGAGATGTTCAGCGGTGAAATCGGACAGGTCGGCACACAGATGGATGGTCTTGGACACGTGGGTGTGCACATGAAGGGCGACAACTATTTCTATAACGGGTTCAAGCTCTCGGAGTTCGGCTCAGCCTACGGCCTGAAGAAGCTTGGCGTCGAAAATATCGGGGCATTCTTTACTCGCGGGGTGCTGCTCGACGTGGCTGGATTGAAAGGTGTCGAGCGGCTGGACCCGAACTATCTGATCACGGCTGACGATCTGCAGAAGGCTCTCGACGCAGCAGGACTGAAAATCGGCACTGGAGACGTGGTCTTGATCCGCACCGGACACGCCCAGCTTTGGATGAAAGATAACGATACCTATAACGCGAGCGAACCTGGTATCGGCATGGAAGCTGCGCGCTGGATCACAGATCGCAAAGTGAGCTTGATTGGCGTCGACAACTGGGGAATCGAGAAGATCCCCGGCGAGGATCCGGACCATGTGATCCCAGTGCATCAGTGGACGATTACGCGCCACGGGATCTACCATCTCGAGAACATGAACCTAGAAGAACTCGCCGCCGACAAGGTCTACGAGTTCGCCTTCGTTCTCGCGCCGCTGCCATTCAAGGGAGCGACCGGCTCACCGGGGAATCCGATTGCGGTGCGATGAGCTTGTCCCTTGTTTCGATTCTGTCACTTCATCTTGCTCAGGAGCTCTCGATAGTATCGTCTGGCCCGGTTCAATCGCTCGATGACGCCTTGTGACCGCTTGTCCGATCCGCCACCGAATTCCTTGGCAATGGCGTCAATCGCTTCGAGTTGCTTTCCTACGACGGCCGGGCCCCGCTCCGGACTCCAGGCAGGCCGCCCATCAACGATCACGTAGATGGGCGTGGTGTGGGCCAGGGCGTTGTTCTCGCAGACCGTGCTCACCACAAACCACTGGCTTTGGTCGATCTCCCATTCCAATTCCAGGGTCAGGTCGGTTTTTCTGTCCGGGTTCATCACTTCTTTGATGACCCCCCGGTTCCCGACCAGGGTCAGGGCCTTGGGGATGCCGATCTTCGGATGGCTCTCGACGCGGGCCATGATCCGCACCTTATCGCCGGCAGTCTTCGCGACCTCGCTGCCCGGTAACTGGCCGTCGACGGTGAAGGAAAGTACCGGCCCGTTGCTTACAAATGAGTGTCCCTTTTTCAGCCCTGCGAACCAGGCGTCGATGTCGAGATTTGGTCCCGTATAAACGTAGGTCCGCGCTTCCCCAATCGTGGAACCCCAGGGCACGTCGCTCCCGCCGGCGGCGGTCAGTTTGAAGCCGAGGTTGAGATAGTCGTAGTAGCTCATGGCGTTGATCTTGCTGAACTGCAACAACTCAACAAAATCCAATTCGCCGGTGGTGACGTACCAGGGAAAGCCACGCTCGAAACCCGTCCCGTACGGCAAGCCCGCCGCTTCCCAGGCAAAGTGGGCGAAGCCCACCAGCGCGCCCTTTTGCTCGTGAATCCCTTTGAAAGCGAGATCGTAGAAATCGTAGGTGCTGGTATCACGAACCATGCGGTTGATATTTAACCCAATGATGTGACCGAAGGTGCTCCGCGGCCCCTCCTGTCCGGAGATCAGACAGTACCCCTCCCGGCAGACGCGATAGTCCTTCCCGAATCCTTCATGTTTGAAATCCGTCCCCTTGTGGTGGCCCATCTCCAGCAGATTGACAATGTGCAAGTCCTCCGCTTTCGCATAATGCAGGAGGAACTCGCGATGGGCTTGTTCCAGCGTGGGATGGTGCACGTGCACGTCGCCTGACCACCAGCCCCGCTTCGGCATGTCAATCCAGCGTTTGAGTTCAATTGTCCTGCTCAGCAGGCCCTTTTCACGGGTCGTGAATTCCTCAACGACGGGTATGTATTCCATGCCGTGCTGGACGGCAATGCGCCACCGCCCGGGGGGCAGATCAATCGTAAAGTCACCGGAGGTCTGGTACATGACCGGCTCCTCCCAATAGGGGAGCGCGAGCCGCGATTCGTACGCGGTGGCACGGATGCGGTTGTCGCCCGGCCCCTGCATCTGGCGCACCGGACCGATCCAGTTACGGTGGTGGCTGAAACGCACGCCCCTGTAGAAAAGTTGGACTGGAGGGAGCTCGTCCACAATCTTGCCATCGGGAGGGAGACGAACCTCGCCGTCCGGGCCGGTGATGCAAATCATGGCAGGGGTGATTTTCCCGGTCGCTCCATCGACCAATCGGAATCGAACGGTCGTCACGCCGGCATAGACCGGAGCCGGCAATAGGAGACCGAGAAGAACAACCAGTCCCATCCAACTGCTCAACCGGCTGCTCAACCGGACTTTACGTCGCGCCAGAAATGCGCTGAACAACGGGTCGTAGTAGAGCTGTTTCATCACGCGGGGATTCTAACACCGCAAGGTAATCTTAGAAGGGGGTAATCAGGCCACCGGTCTGGGCCTCGGTGCCCCTAGGGGTGAGCGTTGGGCGTTCAAGCACGTCCAGATATTTCAGTCCCGAGCCGGTGTTGAATAACACCACCGACTGGTCCGGCGTCAGGAACCCCGAGGCGAGCAGCTTGCGGTAGGCAGGGAGACAGGCGGCCCCTTCCGGGGCCGGCAGGATGCCCTCAGTGGAACTCATCTCACGCGCCCCTTCCAGGATCTCTTCGTCGGTGACGCTGAGACAGGTGCCGCCGCTGGCGTGGACAATCTCCAGGATGAGCGAGTCGGCCAGCGGCTTGGGAACACGCAGGCCGGCCGCCAGTGTTTGGGCGCCTTCGAAAAACTCCGCGCTGTTGGCACCCTGCTCAAAGGCGCGCACCAGGGGCTGGCATCCCGCCGCCTGCACTACGATCATCCTGGGGCGCTCAGGACCATCGATCCAACCAACCTGCTCCATTTCCTCGAATGCTTTCCACATGCCGATCAGGCCGACGCCACCACCGGTGGGATACAAGATGGCATCGGGGAGCGTCCAGCCGCGCTGCTCGGCTACCTCGTAGCCCATGGTCTTCTTTCCTTCCACCCGATAGGGCTCCTTCATGGCGGAGACGTCGAACCATCCTTCCTGTGGCGCACGCTCAGCTACGAGGCGCGCGCAATCACTGAGCAGTCCGGGGACCAGGGTCACCGACGCCCCATAGGTGCGGCATTCCACCACGTTGGCCCGAGGAGCGTCCGCGGGCAGGAAGACATGCGCTTCCAGGCCTGCGGCAGCGGCGTAGGCGGCCAGGGCGGAAGCCGCGTTGCCCGCCGAGGGCACGGCCAGGCGCGTCAGCCCCAGCTCGCGCGCCATGGAAACTGCGCAGGAAAGCCCGCGCGCCTTGAACGATCCGGTGGGGTTTTGTCCTTCGTCCTTGATGAACAGGCGGGACGCGCCGTAGCGCTGGCCCAGTCGGCGAGCGTGCACCAGCGGCGTAAACCCTTCGCCCAGCGTCACCACCGAGTCTTCGCGCTCGCAGGGAAGTAGAGCGCGATAGCGCCACATGTTGGCCGGGCCCTCGGACAGCGACGCGCGTGTCTGGTGGCCAGCCACCGAGGGCAGGTCGTAGCGGACCAACAGCGGCCCGCCGCACGGACAAAGGGTGTGCGGCCTGCCAGCCTCAAACCGTCGCTGGCAGCGGGAGCATTCCAGGTGAGTGACATTGGTCATGGGGGAGCATGAGGGGGTCATCGGGAGCCCCGGAAACTATAACTCATATTATTGGCACGCATTCGGTTGCCAATTTTTTCCAACGGCAGGCCGGCCAAATCCGTCCCTGCTTCATAGCGATGGTATGGGCTGTCGAGGTAGGTCCCCGCGGTGGTGACCATCTCCACCCGGGACAGCAAGAAGCTGGCCCAGGCGTGCTAGCATGGAAGGGATGCAGCCACCAGTCCGCCTGCTGGCGGTAGACATTGACGGCACACTGCTGGACACTCGGTCGCAGTTACCGCCGCGCAACGCGGCCGCGCTGGAGGCAGCCCATCGCGCCGGTGTGGAGGTGTTGCTGGTGACCGGGCGGCGCTTTGCCTTCGCTCTTCCCGTGGCGCAATTGCTCCCGTTCGAACTGGTGATGATCACCAGCAACGGCGCCCTGGTGAAGTCGCGCAGCGGGGAGTCCTACTACCGCGACCTGCTCGCCCTTGAGACAGCGGCCCGCACGCTGGAATGGACGCGTCCCTGGCGCGACTACACGCTGCTGGCTTATGATTCGGAAGTTTCCGGACAACTGGTGCTGGAGAGCGTGGAGAAGCGAACCCCCAGCTTCTTGGCCTGGCTAGAGCGCAACCGCCCGTTTGTCAGCTTCGCGCCGCTGGAGGAAACACTGGAAGCTCGGGCACCCGAGGAGCCCCTCCAGGTGATGTACAGCGGGTCTGTCGAGGTGCTGCGTCAGATCGAAAGCAGGCTGCTGGATTCGCCCTTCCGTGCCGAGTTTCGCCTGCTGAAAACCGAGTACGTGACCAAGGATTTGAGCATCCTGGATGTCATCAACCGCCGTTGCTCGAAGGGTCACGCGCTGCGGGCCTGGGCCCAGCGCCAGGGTTGCCGACGCGATGAGGTCATGGCGATCGGAGACAACTTCAATGACCGGGAGATGCTGGAATTCGCCGGGCGGCCCGTCGTCATGGGCAACGCCGTGGCCGAACTGAAGTCGAACGGCTGGGAGGTCACCTCGGCTTGCGATCAGGCGGGCGTGGCCGATGCCGTCGAGCGTTGGATCTTATCCTAGTGCAAGCCCTAGTGCAGGACGCAGAATGCGGAGTTCAAGACTGAGAAGCGGAATGCAACGGGCGGGGCGGTGGTTGCCGTTTCTTGTCCTGCCGTTTCTCGTCCTGTTGGCTGCTGCCCACCTGCCCGCGGCCGAGTATGCGGTTTTCAAGACCGGGTTCCGCCTTGAGATCGAACGACACGAACAGAGCGGCGTAGTGACGCGTCTGTTCCTGGCCGGCGGCGGCGTGGTGGAAGTCCCTTCAGGCGAGATCCAGCGCTTCGAAGCCGATGAATTTGTCCCGCAGGCTGCGCCCCCTGCGCCCGCGGGGTCTGGCGGAGCTGCGGAAGGTGACCTGAGGCAGTTGGTTCGCAGCGCGGGTGAGACCCATGGTCTCGATCCCGACCTGATCGAGAGTGTGATTCGCGTCGAATCCGCCGGCAACCCGCGCGCGGTCTCACCGAAAGGGGCGAGCGGACTGATGCAGTTAATGCCCGAGACGGCGCGCGAACTGCGCGTCCGGGATGTGTTCGATCCCGCGCAAAATGTGGAGGGAGGCACGCGCTACCTGCGGCAGTTGCTCGATCTTTACGACCACGACCTGGCCTTGGCCCTGGCTGCCTACAACGCCGGACCGCAAAAGGTAGCTGTCTACAAGGGAATTCCACCGTACCGGGAGACACGCAACTACGTCTCGCGCGTCATCCGCGCTTTCAACAAAAAAAAGGCCGCCTCACAAACTCCCAAGTAGCAAGAAGCCCGCGACACCCACACTTTCTGGCTTCACGGTTCGTCATAGCGCCCCAGGCGTCGCCGGACGAGCGGAGAGCAGGCCGTCGGCGATGCGAAGGCCGATCAGCATGCAGGTCAGATTGGTAGGCACGCGCGGAATCTGCGGAATGATGGAGGCGTCGGCCACCCACACATTGGCTGCCCCGTGCAGCCGCCCGGAACGATCGACGACCGAGCCGGGGTCGGAACGAGGCCCCATCTTGCAGGTGCCGCAGGCATGGTTATAGTTCCTCACCATCCGCCGGACGTAGGCACGAATGTCGCTCTCTTCCCGGACCGCTTCTCCCGGCGCGACTTCCCTCGTGACAAGATCGGCCAGCGGCTTTTGTCTCCCCACCTTCCGGGCTACCCGGACGCCGTGCGCAAGGACGGCGATATCGCGCTGTTCCGGGTCGGTGAGAAAGCGCTTCTCAATACGCAACGGCAATCGGGGATCTGGGCCAAGCAACTGTACCTGGCCGCGCGATCGCGGCGCCACGTTGAAGACCACAATGCTGGAGACCCATTCTCCGTTGTTATCCAGGCGCTGTACCGCCGGCAGTTGCAAGTCAAAACCACCCTGCGCGTGTGGGCTCTGAGCGCGCAGCATGGCCTGCGCGGCATAGAATCGGCACCGGGCCCGCTCGTCTTCGAGCGCCTGTCTGACCGCAGACGTCCCCGCAAATGTTACTCCCACGCCTGGATGGTCCTGCAGGTTCTGCCCGACCCCTGGAAGGTCGATCCCCACCACGATTCCCGATCCGCCAAGGTGGCTCGGCGGACCGATGCCGCTGCGCATCAGAATCGCGGGCGAGCCATAGGTCCCAGCGCACAGGACAAACCTCGACGCCCGCAACTCCACGATTTTCTGTCCACGCCGGCCCAGCAGGGCCACGGCTTTGTCCTGGCGAACCAGCAGGCGATCCACGGAAAATTCATCGAGAATCGTGAGGTTGCGCTGCCCCCGCACCGGGTCCAGAAAGGCAAACGCCGCATTCCACCGAATCCCGTTGCGGATGTTCGCGTGGAGCGCAGCCGCGCCCTCGGCAGGCTCCGGAGCGCTCAAATCGGCCAGCCGCTCGAAACCGGCCGCACCGGCCGACTCCAGAAATGACCGCGCCCATAGGCCCAGTGCGCTGTCCCCATAAGGTTCTGTGGGCAACAGGCCGCGGCTGCCGCGATACTTGGCCTGGGAATTGTCTGCCGTTTTCTCTATCCGATCGATGAGGGGCCGCAGCTCCGCGTAGGTCCAGCCGGGATTTCCCGCACGCGCCCATCGGTCATAGTCCTCGGGTAACCCCCACATCGCGGCGGCCATGTTGATCGCCGAAGAGCCGCCAATGACTTTGCCGCGGGGTTCCGCCCCAATCCTACGCTCGGCGAGGTCCTCGAAGTATCCCCAGTCGTGCGTGGGCGGAGGATATCGTCCATCCAGCAACTCCTCCGGCCAGCGGCCGCCATGGGCCGGACCGTAATCCGGCCCGCCCTCGACCAGACACACTGAAAGATTCGATCCCTGGCAAAGCCGATTTGCTACGACACAACCGGCGGACCCGCCGCCGACGACCACCACGTCGAACTCGCGTGTCTCTTTCCCCGGTTTTACGCAGACCCCCGTCGCGACGGCCGGCTGCGATTCCATTGGCACAGCGGGCGTTGCCGCGGAAACAGCCAGCCCCCCGAGGAATTTACGACGGGAAACGCTCACGGCATACTCCTCTGCCCACCGATTTCGATCATCGTGTCTGAGGGCTTACTGAGCCGTGTACCCCCCATCCACCATGAGCGGCGTGGCGGTAATAAAGGAAGCCTCGTCAGAGGCGAGGAAGAGAATGGCGTTCGCCACTTCGCGAGGATCGCCCATGCGCTTGATGAAAGCCAGCGCGCCATACAGTTCCACCACCTGCTCCTTGGTCAGTCCCTTACTGGCGGCATCGCGCAACGTGGCGGGGGTATCTATAGCTCCCGGGCAGACGCAATTCACGCGAATGTTATCCGGCGCCAGATCGAAAGCCAAGCACCGTGTCATCTGCAGCACCGCCCCTTTGCTGGTGTTGTAAGGGACAAAAGCAGGCTGGGCGATGAATGAGCTAATGGAGCCCAAGTTTACGATGGACCCGCCCCCGCCCTTTCGCATGTGGGGGACAGCGTACTTGGAACAGAACGCGTACCCTTTGACGTTCACGTTCAGGATCCGGTCCCAATCCTTCTCGCTGGCCGTTTCCACTGTGCCGAAAACGAAGGCCGCAGCATTGTTCACCAGGATATCCAGGCCTCCCAGCGCGCGCGCGGCGGTGTTCATCAGCTCCCGAGCTTCGGACTCGCTGGAGATATCGGCCTTGTGAAAAAAGGCCCTACCGTCGGCAGCTTTGATCTGGGCCACCGTCTCCTCGCCGCCGCCGACGTCCAGGTCCGCTACACAAACAGCAGCGCCCTCCTCGGCAAAACGAATTGCCGTAGCCTGGCCAATTCCCGAACTCGAACCGGTAACCACCGCCACTTTGTTCGCTAGACGCATGCTCTCCTCCTTAGCTCATCGAGCAATCTGTGGCCGGGCAACACTGTAACCGAAGTAAAAGATGGCGACCGCCAAGACTCACCGCGAAAGGCATTAGTTTACACTCTCTCAGACCAGGCCCAAGCGGATTCCAAGGTGGAACGGGGGAAGCAGCGTCGTACCGGGAGATCTTCTACTCGCTTTCCGCGGTACGGAGCGCTTGTGTTTGCCGGGCAACTAGAGGCCGCAAACTGACCGCCGCGAGGCCGGCACCAAGGAAGCAAAACGACAAGAAAAACGCACTGAGCGAAGCAGAGCTGGTTGTCAGAATCCATCCCACCGCGGCCGGTCCGACAAATCCGCCAATATTGCCAATGACGGTAATACAGCCGACCGCAACAGCCGCACCCGATTCCCCAAGGGTCACCGTCGGCAGCACCCAAAAGGAGGGGCCGAATCCGTAGATGAAGGCGCTCGAAATGCACAGCCAGAACAGAACCCAGCCGAACGACATGCCGGGAACGGTCGTAATGGGGAAAATCACCGCCGCCACTATCAGCGGAATCCCCGTGTGCAGGCAGCGTTCCCCCCTGCGGTCCGAAGACCAGGCATTTAGCAACTGGCCCATCACCGCGAAGACGAATGGAAGACCGGACACGATCGCCGCCAGATGGGCCGGCAATCCCGATGCTTTTTGAATTGTGGTGGGCAGCCAGTAGATGAACGGATACATCCCGGCGGTGCCCAGGAAATGAATCAGGGCGAACAAAAGCACAGCGGGGTGGCGCAGGACCTGCCGGATGGTGAGCACGCCAAGGGCGGCCTTTCTTTGTTTTTCCATCTCCAGCTCATCAACCACCCATTCTTTCTCCTCTGGCTTCAACCAGGAAGCCTCGCGGGGCCAATTGGGCATAATAAAAAATACCGCGAATCCCACGACGACCGCGGGGATGCCTTCCAGAATAAACACCCAGCTCCAGCCCGGTAGACCAAGCCAGTTAAGTTGCAAAATGACGCCGGCAATAGGACCCCCGATGATCATTGCTACCGGATGCGCCGCCGCGAACCGCGCCGTGGCTCTAGCCCGGTACCCGCTGGGAAACCATTGGCTGAGATAAACGATCATGCCCGGCCAGAAGCCCCCTTGGGCCACGCCCAAAAGGAAACGGGCAAGATAAAACTCATTGGCGGTTCGCACGAAGCCAATCAGGATCGTGCAGATGCCCCAAGCGATCAGAAGCCGGCTCACCCACGACCTTGCACCCCACTTTTGCACAATCAAGGCGCCGGGAATCTCCAGCAGCGGGTACCCAACAAAAAACAGTCCCAAACCTAGGCCGTAGGCGGCCTCGGAAAAGCCGAGATCCACCGACATCGTCAGCTTGGCATAGGCCACATTGGCGCGATCCAGGAACGAGATGATGTAGAGGAGAAAGACGAGTGGAAGAATCCGAAAGCGGATCTTTCTCATCGTCCGCTTTTCAAGAGAATCAACGATCACTGGCATTGATTCTATCCATAGGTTCTCTCATCGCATGCTATATGTTTTCGGTGGCGGGTTTAGCCAGCGTACAATCCTATTCTTGATCGCCATTGCACAGAAGAAATTCCCAGCAGGAGCATAATGCCCGATATAATGGTTCTTCACATAACGACCGATATAATAGCGCTTCACATACTCCTTCGGCGATAATCGGAACCTTCGGAACTCGGCGAGGTGAGTTTCCCTCAAGTCCAAATAACGGTACCGGCGCGCTTTAAGGTAATCGACCAGAATCTGGTCAAACGGCTTTTTGCCTTGCAAATAGCGTTCCACATTCCCGGGGCTATACGAGAGAATGACAAAAAGTCGCTTTCGGGACCGCCTGATGTAATTGCCCACCAGATCAAGGATTTTCATAGTCGAGAAAAGGGCCGCCCGAGTGAACAGGCGATCTAGCTCGGCTTTTGCCCCGTCCCGTCGCCGTTTCCCGGAATAGCGTACCCCAAGGTCTGTCGCCGCCTGCAGGACGCATTCGTGCGAGACTCTTCCTTCCGCCTTTGCTGCCGCGATACGGAGGACCACATCATGCCCAAAGGTTGCGAGGAGCCAGCCTAGATTTCTGAGCTTGTAGGCATCGCGCGGGGTGCCGCACGGGTTGGGAACTTCTACGAGTTCCTGCTTTCCGACATGAACTCGGACATGCGGCAGCGTTCCCTCTCTTGGGGTTACTTCACGCGGGAGAGACCAGCGGCGCCACGCGGCTAGATTGCGGAAGTGATCGTCGTCATAAATATTGAGTACGATGTTCTGAGCCGGATGAATTGATTCAACTTGCTTCATCCGTAAGTAAGCCTGATAGACACTGTATCCGCCGACACCAAAGTTTTCAATTGGCTCTCCTAAATGTGCTGCAAGATATTCCTGCCAGGTTTCTCCATCGTTGACTTGGTCGCCATGCGTAAAACTGTTTCCATACGTATGAATACGAGAGAGAATATCTGAAAAATGTATCCTTTTGCGGGCGCCGGAGTTTTCATAATGGTAAAAGGTCTTGGATCCATCCAGACCGTCGTTGTGAACGGCATCTCTAAGGACCCAGCCCAGGACAGAATCGTAAGTCCAGCCGGCGTTGGGGTTATACCCTTTGACGTCTGGCGTTTTTCCGATAAAGCTTTCAATTTGTTGTAGAGAAGGCAGAGTCGATCTCAGATAGGCCGTGACGTAGGCGTGACGGGTCGCTGCGGTCATGGGGTGTTCAGGAGCTTGGCGCTTGGCCCCGCCCCTTCATCTCGGCCACAGCGCTGTTGCATATCGCCCAAGAGCATATGTCAGCAGCCCTGCCGACTCAAGCTCATCTCAAACGACGTCGGCCGGGGCAAAGGCTCAGGTGGTCGCGCAACTCTGCGCCGACTGGGTGTTGACAGAGGGCGGTGGCACGGCATAATGACAACTTCCCGATCATGGCGCAGATGAAAATCCTGGTACTGGGCTCCGGCGGACGCGAACACGCGCTGGTGTGGAAGCTGAGGCAGAGCCCGCATGTCGAGCAGGTCTATTGCGTGCCAGGCAATGCCGGCATCGCAGGTGAAGCGACGCTCGAGCGCGGAGACATCCTGCGCCCGGCAGAGATGGCCGAACTGGCTCTGCGTCTGGGGGCCGAGCTGACCGTCGTAGGACCGGAAGCGCCGCTGGTGGCGGGCGTGGTGGATGAGTTTCAGGCCCGGGGGCTGCGCATCGTCGGTCCCACGCGCGCCGCCGCGCGACTGGAGGGAAGCAAGATTTTCGCCAAGCAGTTCGCCGAGCGCCACGGTATCCCCACGGCGGAGTTCGTGGTCTCGGAGCATCTACAGGATGCCCGTCAACATCTGGCTCGCTTCGGTTTTCCGGTAGTGTTGAAGGCCGACGGCCTGGCCGCCGGAAAGGGTGTGGTAGTGGCCGCTGACGCCCACCAGGCTGAACTGACCCTGGAAGGGATGCTCTCCGGAGAGCTGGTAGGCAAGGCCGGCCGCTGCCTGGTGCTGGAGCGCTTTCTGTCCGGAGAAGAAGTCACCTTTACGGTGGTGACCGACGGGGAAACGGCGCTAGCGCTCGCGCCGACGCAGGACCACAAACCGGTCTTCGACAACGACCAGGGGCCCAACACCGGCGGCATGGGCGCCTATTGCGAGGATGCCATCCTTTCTGAAACGCTTCGCCGGCGTATCATGGATGAGATCGTGCAGCCGACTCTAGCCGGTATGGCCGCCGAAGGGACCCCATACTGTGGCATCCTGTATTTCGGGCTGATGATTACAGCCGAAGGCCCGTGCTTGCTGGAATACAATGCACGCTTCGGCGACCCGGAGACCCAGCCGCTGGTGATGCGGCTGACGTCGGACCTGGTACCAGTGCTCGAGGCCGCAGCAGGCGGCGGCCTGGCTGCTATCCGGCCGGAGTGGTCGGCGGGTGCGACCGTTTGTGTGGTAGCTACCTCGGGCGGGTACCCAGGCGAGTTCGCGCGCGACAAACCCATCGCCGGCCTGAGCGAAGCCGAAGCGCTACCCGGCGTAAAAGTGTTTCACGCCGGCACGCGGTTCCGCGACGGCCAGTACGTCACCGCCGGCGGGCGCGTGCTGGGCGTCACCGCCCCGGGAAACGACCTGCGCGAGGCCATCTCCCGGGTGTATGCCGCCGTGGAAAAAATTCGCTTCGAAGGTATCCATTACCGCCGCGACATCGGCAGAAAGGGATTGACGAGGAAACCCGCATGAGCAGCGCCAAAGCAAGCTCCAAGCCGCGCCCCCTGGTAGGGATCGTGATGGGCAGTGATTCGGACCTGCCGTTGATGACGGAAACCGCCCGGACGCTGAAGGAGTTCGGCATTCCCTTTGAAGTGGAGATCGCGAGCGCGCATCGCTCGCCGGCGCGCGCGGCAGAATACGCGCGCACCGCGGTGAAGCGCGGCCTGAAGGCCATCGTTGTGGGGGCTGGCGGCGCGTTTCATTTGGGAGGCGCCATTGCCGCCGAGACCACCCTGCCGGTGATCGCCGTGCCCATCGCGAACACGGCGCTGTCGGGCATGGACTCGCTGCTGGCCGCAGTGCAGATGCCGGGCGGGGTGCCCGTGGGGGTGATGGCCGTGGGGAAGGCTGGCGCGGTGAACGCCGCCATCTACGCGGCCGAGATCATCGCCACCGCGGACGGCAAGTTGGCCGAGCGCCTGCGCCAGCATAAGCAGCGGCTGGCCCGCACCGTCGCCGAAAAATCCGCGAAGGTGAAGAAGGAGTTCTCCATCTAGGGTCTCGGTGTGCCTTGCAGTAAATTTCTTGATCAGCCCTATCCGGCCGAAGCCGTTGTGCCAGAAGCGGTGGTGATGGTTTCCAGGCCGTGGGCGTGGGGGCCGGTCTCCTGCCGGCGGAGCAGCCAGGAGAACAAAACGCCGCAAACACCCAGGACAGAGAAAATCCACATCCCCAGGGCATAGCCGCCGGGGTTGGCGGCGCTGGCGCCCGTATAGTCGTTCGCCCAGCCCACCAGCAGGTTGAACCCGGCCAGGCCGATGTTCTGGATCATGGTCATCAGCCCGTAGGCGGTGCCCAACCGGCGCTGATCCACGATGTAGGCCACCGAAGGCCACATCACCGCCGGGATCAGCGAAAAGGCCACGCCCATCATCGCCATCGGGATGTAGAGCGAGAGGCCCGTGTAGGCCATCATCAGGTACACCGGCACCAGTAGCAGCGAGCCGAACATCATCAACAGCGACCGCTTGCCCACCCGGTCCACCAGCAGGCCGAACAGCGGCGTGGCGATCATAGCGAACAGGGTGAGCATGCTGGAGAGGAAGCCGCCAGCCTCACGCGAGGTCCCGTGCGCCTCGATGAAAAATTTCACCGCAAAGGTCTGGAAGGGGAAAATGGCCGAATAGAACGTGACGCAAAGGGCCACAATGTACCAGTAGGACCTTCCGAACCTGAAGATGTCACCGATCACCACCTTGTCTGTGGTCCCGGCCTGCCCCAGCTCGTAGGTTCGCTCCGCGTGGTTCTCCAGGAGCCAGTAAATGATGGCGCCGGCGACGCAAAAGCCGCTGAAGCCGACCGCCAGCAGCAGGGGCCATTGCCAGTGCTCGTAGTAGCGGCCCGCCCAGGTGGGCGAATTCAAAGCGACAAAGGAGCCCAGCCGCGCAATGCTGAGGTTCAGGCCGAAGGCGAAGCCGAGTTCCTTACCGCGAAACCACTTGGCTAGAGCCGTTGTGACCGAGACAATCAGCGACTCGGCGCCGATGCCGAACACGAGTCGTCCTGCAGCCATCATGGCCAGCTGCTCGGTGGCGGCTGTCAGCGCCGCCCCCAGCAGGCAGAGCACTCCAAAAATGAAGGTGGCCCGCTTGGTGCCGATGCGGTCAATCAGGAATCCGCCGAGCAGCACCATGAAGACATTGGGAATGCTGTAGATGGCGTTGAGCAGGCCGATGTTGGAATCGGAAAAGCCCAGTTGCTGCTTCAGAACGTCGGCCAGCGGGCTGATGCTGTCGAAAGCGTAGTAGTTGCCCGCCATCGCGACGCTCAGGAACACCAGCACGGCCCAGCGATACAACCGGGGGGGCTGCGAACGTTCAGGGGTTAGCGTCTGCGACTGCGTCTCGCCCATTGGAACTCATCTACCAGTTCACAGAACATACCGGCGGCCCAAGGACCATACAGATGGGGCGCAAGAAGGAAGCGCCGCGGCAAGCCGATCACTTCCACCAGGAGATGCCGGCGTGGAAGACGATCGCGTTGACGCCGGGGTTTCGTCTGGAGATCCCGGCGTTTGACGTGTGGTGATAGCGGACGCCGACGGTCCAGCTGGGGCCGGTTGCGGGCACGTACTGCAAACCCACGCCGGCCTGCGGGGTAAAGTTGAAGCGTGAGGTGCCCTCCGGCACCTGCTCGGTGGTGGCCAGGATTCCGGCGCCCCCCTCCAGGAACGGCACAAACCTTTGCGGGCGGGTGAAGTGGTAGCGCAGCAGCAAGGGAGTGATGCCGGCGCCATAGACGGTTTTGGACTGGAAATGCAGGTAAAGCGGCATAGCCTCGATGGCGTACTGGAGATGGCCCCGGGCCCAGGAGTCGCCGCTCTCAGCAGTAATCTGGCGTCCCCAGCGTCCAGACACAAACCAGAAACCGCGGTCGCCTACCCCGCCACTGATCGACGGTCCGCCGCCGGAGAAAATGCTCCACTCGGTGGCGCCGCGACTCCAGCGAGCATCGTTTGTGCCACGCTGGGTGCCCTCTTGTTGCTGCGGGGGCGCTGCCGCGACCTGTCTCAATAGCCGGGGCAAAGCTTGCGCTCCGGCCTGGCGGCACCCACCCACCAGTAATACAAGACAGATCGCCGCCCAGGTTGGACCAACCGAATGCATGGTTTCCCCGCCGCGTCCTTCTATCTCAAGGTGCGTCCCAGTGGCAAGGAAATCCTTTCTTCCGCTGGAGGAAGTTGGAGGGGTTCTCAGGGGTGAAAGGTGACTATCGCGTTTTGGCCTGCGCGATGTTCGAGGATGGCGAATCGCCGTTTGGGTTGCGCGCCTTCACCCGATATTGGTACGTCGTCCGGCGTGCAACGCCAGAATCGTGGAACGTGGTGACGTTTGCAACCTCTGCAAGCTGGGCGAAATTGCAGGACTTATTCTTTCCTTTTCCAGCGACTTGGCAGCGCTCAATGATGAAGCTGTCTTCATTGGTGGAATTATCCTGCCAGGCCAGATCCACAAATACCTCTTGGATCACTCTGTTCTTGCCTTTGCCCGTAGTTATTGAACCTGCGCTAGCCGTCAAACTGCTCGGGGCTGTCGGCGGAGCTGGCGGTGGGGGCGGCGCGCCTTCTTGCGGCGTAAACTTTACCCAGTCCACGTGGAAGTAACGGTCTACTCCGAGTGTCGCCCCACCCCCGAACCCACCGGGCCTATTGGTTCCCCAGTGATTGATCATGAAGTGAGCGGGGGCGCTGGGCACATTCGTTGTGTGTTCGGCCTGATAGACGTCGTCAACAAAGAAGGTGATCTTCCCTTCTTCCCAGATGAACTTGTACGTGTGAAATTCACTGTTGGCACCAGGGACCGTCGGCGTAGAGAAAGTGGACTCCGAGCCCTCAGGATCTCTGGACGGGTCCTGATTGTGCCAGTTCCCCATGTAAATTCTTTCGTCGTTTGAAGAGTCCGCGTCTTCTAAAACATGGCCCGAATACTCAATGTCGATTTCTGTGGTTGAGTTATCCACATAAATGAAACCGGCAGAGACGCCTCCTGGTGTGGGAGATCCTTCACCGAACGGAGTGGCAGCCGTGGAAGACATCCTCATCCTCCACTCGTAGGTGCCGTAACCGTAAGTCTGCTGGGTAAAGATTAGGGCACCTGAAGAGACAACCCACAGCGTACCGCCCTCGTTACTCTCCGCTTGGTTCAGACGCAGGCGAAGGGATCCGTTGTCCAGCGTTACGTGTTCTGCCAGGTAATACCCAACGTGGTTGTTGGCTATGAATCCCGGGGGCCCGTATCTCGGGTTCGGGTGGTCCCAGGCCTCGATAACCCAATGACTCTCATCAAGCGTAGTGTCCTCGAAAAGGTCTTCCCAGCCTTGGGCGGCTGCGGTCCCGGCAGTTATGGAGAGAACTGCCATGGTTACCATTACCGGGATTACGAGCGACACCAACAGTTTTCTTTGCATCGTCATCGGTATCTCCCCTTCCTGACCCAGAAGAAAGACCACTCCGCCAACCGGTCATCTACCCGGGCCACTCAGGCTTCCAGGGGGAACCGTCCTGCGCTGGCCACGACGGCTACGAGGCCAACATTGTACAACGTCCTGGTCCATGCGGATACCGTTTTTCTGGGGGAGGGGCCCCAAGCTCAGCAATGCCCGGCTGCCTCGCGACATCTTTATGATATCTTGGGGCTTATGAGACGATTGATTGGCTTTCTTGTACTGACCCTTCTGGTGGCCTGCCAGCCGGCCGTTCCCCCGGAGCCTGCTGCCGACGCCGAGGCTCCCGCCAGCGCCCGGCCACTGGAAATTTACTTTGTGGACGCGGAAGGAGGAGCTGCCACGCTGATCGTCACGCCCGCCGGCGAATCGCTGCTGATGGATACCGGCTTCTCCGGAAATGACGGCCGGGACGCCAAACGCATTCACCAGGCAGCGCGGCAGGCGGGGTTGGAGCGCATAGACCACCTGCTGACGAGCCACTACCACGGCGACCACTACGGCGGATTGGCCGAGCTCAGCGAACTGATCCCCATTGGCAAGTTCTACGACCACAAGCGGACCGATCTCGCCGAAGACCCAGAGTTGTTCAAAGCCTATGGGAAGGTGACCAAGGGGAAGAGGCAAGCGCTGCGCCCTGGCGACGAAATTCGGCTGAAGCAGGCTGAGGGTGCGGCACGCATCGGGCTGCTGGCGGTGGCTTCGGACGGCGAGACGATTGCGCTCAGGACTGCTAGAAAGAACCCTGAGTGCAAGCAGGCTAAGCCAAAGCCCGAGGATCCCAGCGACAACGCACTCAGCCTGGGCTTCGTGCTCACCCTAGGCAACTTCCGCTTCCTGGACCTGGGCGATCTGACCTGGAACATCGAGCATAAGTTGGCCTGCCCGGTGAATGTGATCGGCAGGGTGGATCTCTACCAGGTGACCCACCACGGCCTCGACAGCAGCAGCAATCCGGTGTTACTGCGCAGCATAAAGCCGCAGGTGGCGGTGGCAAACAACGGGGCCCACAAGGGCATCTACCCCGAGGTGATGAAAACGTTGCGCTCGCTCCCCAGCCTGGAGGACATCTACCAGGGGCATCGGAACCTGGACTACGGCGACAAGGGGAACACGGCGCCGGAGCTGATCGCCAATCTGGGCACGGAAAAGGAGTGCCAGGGGCACCTGATCAAAGTCGCAGTGGCCCCCGACGGAACAAGTTATACCGTCACCAACGGCCGCACCGGCCAGTCCCGCCAGTACACAATCCGCGACTGAGCTGTTCCACCTTGGCTCCACCGTGGCCACGACCCTTCTGGCCTTGCGCCAACTCGCCGCTTGTTAGAGAACCCGGATGCTCAGTTTTGTGGAGTTTTGGTTTGCTGTCCGTGCTCAGCCCCTGAGTGGGAGTGGGATAGCCTTTGCGGTAAGTGAAGTGGCTCGGCGAGTGAGGGCTTGAAAAGGGGGACGAGTGTGGTTTACTTCCGCTCCACGATTCGTCGCAAGCTGTTTAGGAAAGACGAATCGAATGAGGGGTACCAAATGAAAACGCACGTGAAGTCTTTCGCAGTATCCATGGCTCTCTGCCTCCTCGCGGCGGGTGCGGCAGAGGCAGACAAGCATGAGGCGAAGCTCATCGCCGAGGCCGAGAGCGCTGCTCCCGAGGTCATTACCAAGAACGCCACAATCAAGACCCCTGACGGCAAGGTGCTGAGAAAGGGTACGAACGGCTGGACCTGCTACCCGGGCACGGCAGCCATCGGGCCGATGTGTAACCAAGCTCAGTGGGATGCGGCGCTCGCCTCCTTGCAGAAGCGTAAGCCGATCGACGTCAAGGAGTTCAGCATATCCTACATGCTGGCCGGCGAGGGAGATGCCATCGGCGTCAGCAATTCAGATCCGTTCGCCACCGACCCAGCCACCAAGGACGACTGGGTCAAAGAAGGACCGCACCTCATGATCTTGGTGCCAGATCCGGCCACTCTAGAGGGGCTTTCCACGGATCCGAAGGACCCCGTCTACGTGATGTGGAAGGGCACTCCGTACGCCCACATCATGGTCAAGGTCTCAAAAGAAAAGTAGGTGCGGACTTGGCGGAACCAACCGACCGAGCCGGACATCCCCATCGCCGGGCGCGGCATTCAGGACGCGACATTCCTGCATGAACTAGCCGCAGCCGGCGTGGACCGCCGGCTGCTGGCCAGCACAGGAAATCAGATGGCGCCGAAGTTCCATCTGAGTTCCAGTGTAACGAGGTTATGCAGCCGAAGCGCATTCAAGGCCTCTTGGGCCCCGCGTCGCGACCGGTCACTGTGCGGTCGGCTATAATTTGCGTGTGACCCCGTCGCGGCGCCAACACTTAAGCTACTTCGGCTGGGCGACGATGCGAAGATAAGGCTTAGGCGCCTTCCAGCCGCCGGCGAATTTCTGCTTCGCTTCCTCGTCCGACACCGACGGCAGGATGATGACATCTTCGCCATGCTTCCAGTTCACCGGTGTGGCAACTTTGTGCCTGGCCGTGAGCTGCATCGAATCAAGGACCCGCAGCACTTCGTCAAAGTTGCGGCCGGTGCTCATCGGGTAGCTGAGCATCAGCTTGATCTTCCTGTCTGGACCAATCATGAACACCGTACGCACGGTGGCATTGTCCGCCGCGGTACGGCCCTCGGAGGTATTCCCGGTATGGGCCGGCAGCATGCCATAGAGCTTGGCGACTTTGAGCTCCGGGTCGCCGATCATCGGGTAGTTCACCTTATGACCCTGAGTCTCCTCGATATCCGCCGCCCACTTGCTGTGATTGTTCACCGGGTCCACGCTCAACCCGATAACCTTGCAGTTCCGCTTTTTGAATTCAGGTTGGAGCCCTGCCATATAGCCTAGTTCGGTAGTGCACACCGGAGTAAAATCTTTCGGGTGTGAAAACAAGATCGCCCAGCCGTCGCCAATCCATTCGTGAAAGTCGATCCTACCTTGGGTGGTTTCGGTGGTGAAATTCGGTGCTTCGTCGTTTATGCGTAGTGACATCGTTTGCCTCCTCCGACAGTTTGCCCGGGATTTCCGTTTTGGACTTGCCCCTGCGAAAAGTCAACATCCGCCAACCTCGAAGCCGTCGCCGCCGGGGCAGTTAGAGTAGACCCAGGACGGCTTCCAAAGCAAGACCCCCCACGATTGCGGTACAGTAAGCGCTCAGCTACCTCTTTGTCACCCGCAATGCCGGATGGGTCCCGGCTAAGGGGCTAGCGTTTATAGACAGGTATCAATCTCGGTTTCAGCTGGCTCGGTTTCAGCTGGCCCGCTCTCAGTTGGGCGAATAGTCGGCTTCCCGGAAAATGACCCACTATCCCCTGAGTGGTCGGTCATGAGATCCCGGCCTCTGAGGGTAGAATGCTGGAATCTTTTGGAAAAGGAGACACACCACATGCGGTTCTTAGTAAAGGCAACCATTCCCGTGGAGGCCGGCAACGCGCTGGTCCGCGATCCCAACTTCGGCAAGGTGATGCAGGACATTCTGTCCGACCTGAAGCCGGAAGCCGTCTACTACTGCGCAGAGCACGGCCAGAGGACCATCTATTTTGTCGTGGACCTTGCGGAGACCCACCAGATATCCGCGATCGCCGAGCCGCTCTGGCTATCTTTGAAGGCGAATATCGAGGCTATTCCGGCCATGAATCAGGCCGAGTTCACCAAGGCCCTTCCCGGTATTCAGCGAGCCGTCGGGAAATACTGAGCGAGCAGGAGTGCCTTCGGCCCGCTCCGCATCCTGCTTGCCCCGCGTCAGGCGACCGCCGCGCCCACGCGACATTCAGGTATTCATCTCACTGGCCGATGCAGTCGCCGACGCAGTGGCCAATGTAGTGGGAAGTGTGGAACCTGCATTCCGGACTCTCGAATCGCTGCCCTTCCCTGCATAGCATCCTACGCCTATAATACAGAAACAAAGTCATGCGGATTCTTGTGCGGCTGGGACTCAGTCGCGAACCGCAGCGGTCGCGACGCGAGGCTTTGGTTTTGTATCCGGCTCCTCGGTTGCTGGTGAAGTGGCCGTCGCCCCTGGCCGAGTTGCCGGGCAACCTGGAGGCGGCGCTGGCTCCGAGCCAGGTCACACCGGCCATGCTCGAGGGGTTCACAGTGCCGCTACGGCGCGGATCGATGCGGCCGCGTTCGCTGGCTTCCTCGTTGCTGTTTGCCCTGGACTGGGTAATTTAGACACTGAGGTTGGGAATTAACTACCCTGGTGTCATATGAACAAAAAACATCATCGTATTGCAGCTGACGTAAAAGCCGATATCCTACGCCGCGTCAAGGAAGAAGACATCTCGGTGGCCCAGGCCGCCAAGGATCACGGTATTTCTGAAGGGAGCATCTATGGTTGGATGGTAAAAGGAGCAACCGGTGCCCCGTCCTGGGCGGAGTTCTCCCGACTTCAGAAGCAGAACAGAGAACTCCTGGAACTCGTGGGCGAGATCACGCTCAAGCTCTCCATGACTCAAAAAAACAATTGAGCGAAGGAAGAAACAAATCAGCGCTTGCCCGAGCCCTTGGCATATCCCGCGCGAGCCTGTATTACGTCCCAAGAATGAAGGAGAAGGACTGGCGCCTCAAGGTCCGCCTGGAAGAAGAGCTGCAGATCCATCCCTCCTACGGCTCCCGGCGAATTGCTACGGCACTGGGACTCTGCCGCCAGCGGGCGCAGAGGGTCATGCGTCTGTTTGGCATCAAGCCCTACCGCAGGAGAGGCAGAAAATGGAGAAAATCCAAGGTTTCCCGGACCTATCCCAACCTCCTGCTCGCGCTCATGCCCGCATATGCAAACCACATCTGGGCAACGGACTTCACCGAGTTCGTGCAGCACGGAAAGAAGGTCTATGTGGCGACCGTGATCGATCTCTACACCCGCCGGATCCTGGGAATCCAGGTTGCGGTGAGAAAGGGAGCCGCGCTCACCATTCAGGCGCTTTCCAACGCCCTGCTCCATCATCCGCGCCCGGGTCTATTCCACTCCGACAACGGGAGGGAGTATGACGCGATGGCGTTCACTGAAATCCTTGATGGATGCGGCATCGTGATTTCACGGAGCCGCCCGGGGTGCCCTTGGGAGAACGGATACCAGGAATCGTTCTACGACAAATTCAAGGTTGACCTGGGAGATCCGAACCGCTTCAAAACACTGGGGGAGCTAGTGGCGGAGATCTACCGCACCCTGTGGGACTACAACAACACGCGGATTCACTCCGCGCTCAACATGCCGCCTGTGGTATTCGCCAAACGGTATGCGTTAGTCGCGTAAAAAACTCTCAGAATCAGTGTCTAAAGAAATCAGTCCTTGACACGATACCCGAGCACCCAAGCTGCTGAAGGTATGTTGATGGCCGAAACTCAGGGGTGGTTTTGTGGCCGCAATCGAACAGTATGATATTCCCGTTATCAGCAGTCAGCAACGCGCAGAAGCCGTGACCGACGTCGAGTATCTCGAATTTCATTGGGTTGCGTCATCCGCCTGTGTTTTCAGTAGCTCGCAGCTTTCAAAGAGCCGCTCGGCGTATGCCTCTGCGGGAATACGAACCCAAGATCGCTTAATCCAAAAGACCCACAGGATAGTCATCACTAAGCATGCACCACAAGCCAAGAACCAGTCAACATTCTGTGCCGGCGCGGTCCCTGGGTCCGTCCACAATAACCACCGGACCAAGCAGATCACTGCTCCCCCGATCGATAGAATCAGACCAAGAGGCCGAAGCCCCCAGAGATTGCGCCTAAAGCCATAACTTACATTTTCCTTGTAAATGAGTGGAAATCTGTCGCGATCCCGAGTCGCCGCAATCAATTTTTTCGTGGCCGCTTCATAAACGCGATCTGCCGCCTGGGGGTTAGCGTTCTCTTCTTCGGACGTGGGTATATTCAGATCGGGAAACAGCCGCTCAATGCACGCATGATACGATTGCCGCATGACCGGGTTGCCATCCGTTCTCCGATGGCGAAGCATTTGTGTCGTCATCGCGCCACCCCAACCGGTCCACAGTTGCTTCTGCAACCTGTAGCCGCGGTCGCGGCCTAGCTGTGCAAGAAGTATAGCCAGCGGCGCGGGGGCGACGAGAATCGTGCCGAGTCGCTCCAGTATGGCTCCCTCCGGAAGCCACACCTGAAGTCCTATCGCTAAGGGCAGAAGCACGACGTATGTGGGCATGAGTCGAGCCTGTAAGGTGTAGCCGTCAAATTTCATCACGTACAGCTGTCCCCGGGGATCTAAATTCGCTCCACGATGAGCTTACCCTTTGTCCCCCTACACCAACTCGATATTCACGCGGCGCCCGACCATTGCGGCGGCCCGTTGCAGGCTTCCCAGCGTAATGTCGTTTTTCGGATCGAGCAGCCGGTCCACCTGGGTGCGGCTCGTCTTCAGCAGCGTCGCCATCTTGTTCTTGGAGATTTTCTTCTTCTTCATGGCCTCCGCGAGCTGCCACGCCACGACTTCCTTGATTGCCTGCGCCTGCGCTTCCTCGAAGATGCCTTCCTCAAGGAGGAAGGCATCGATGCTAGATCCCATATGCTTCTTGCTCATCGTTCCAACTCCTTCTGACGCTTGTGTGCCGTTGCCAGGTCCGAATCCGGCGTTGCCCGTGTTTTCTTGATGAACCCGTGCAGCACCACCAGGTGCTTGCGGTAGAGGCAAAGCAGCACGCGCGCCGTCCGTTTTGTCGGCAGGTCCGTCCGGATTTCCCAGAGGCCGTCTCCCATCGGGCGGCACAGCGGCATGCCTACCGGCCAGCGCCATTGCGCCCGCAGCAGGTCCTTCCCTATCGCCTGACGCTCGGCCTCATCCAGCCCTTTCAGCCACTCCCTCCCGGGTTCGCTGCCCGACCGCGTGCGGTAGAAGATCAACGGGATTTTCTGTGGCTTCGGCTCGTCGGCCATCCTGCACCTTTCAATATACAGTGAACCATATAAAGTGCATGCCTGCAAGCTGCGTTGGCTACGCACCGTGGTGGCCGGACTTTAGGCGGGAAGGTTACTGTTTTTTATCGCGTTCCTCTCTCAGATGTGCTGGCGGACGGTTGCGGCTGGGATTGGAGCACAGCCTTATACAGCCTGATAAAGTAGGTTATCATCCCCTATATCGCCATGCACACAGACCCTTCCCAATCCGCCCTTCTGCCCGCCTCCCAGGCCCTCGATCGCACCCCCGCCGTCCTGCAGCGTGCCGGGAAGAACGCGCTCTTTGCCGCCGATGAGTTCTTCGCCGCCCGCATCTCCAACCCCCACACCCGCCGCGCCTACGCCCGCATCGTAGGGCGCTTCCTCGCCTGGTGCGAGGAGCAAGGGATCGAGCTGCGTCAGGTTACGCCGGGCCTCGCCGGGCGCTTCATTGAGGAGATTCCAGGATCTGACCCCACACGGAATCTGGCGCTGGCCGCCCTGCGGCATTTCTTCGATGCCCTGGTCATTCGCCATGCCGTGGCTCTGAACCCGTTCTCCTCCGTGCGGGGGCGGAAGCACGCCGTCGTGGACGGCAAGACGCCCGAGCTGACCCCCGGGCAGGCGCGGGGGTTGCTTCGCTCCTTGGACCTCTCTGGTGTCGTGGGATTGCGAGATCGGGCCGTGCTGGGAACCCTCGCCTACACCGGGGCCCGTGTCGGCGCCCTCGCCCGGCTCCGCCGCCAGGACCTCGAGGACCAGGGCGCCCAGCGCGTCCTGCGGTTCCGGGAAAAGGGCGGCCAGCAGCGCGAGATCCCCGTCCGCCACGACCTCGATCGCTGGCTTGAGGCGTACCTGCAGGCGGCCCGGATCGCTGCGGACCCCAAGGAGACGCCCCTGTTCCGGGCGGCCAGGGGAAAGCAAAAGAAGCTCTCCGCCGCTCCCTTGTCGGCCAACGCCATGCGCCGCATGCTCAAGCGACGGCTCAAAGATGCCCGGTTGCCCGACATCTTCAGCCCCCACAGCTTCCGCGTCCTGGTGGTCACCGACCTGCTCACCCAGGACGTGCCTCTCGAGGACGTCCAGTACCTGGCCGGCCATGCCAACCCCAAGACCACCCAGATCTATGACCGCCGGCGTCGCCGCGTCACCCGCAACATCGTCGAGCGCATCTCCGTGTGAGCCTCGAGTACACTCCCTCACCCCGGGTTCTTTGTCACCACAAGCCGCGCCTTGAAACCCAGATCGGCATCCTCTTCACTGCCCCGCCCCAACCCCGGCAACCAACTCCAGTACAAGCGGCAGAGCGGGCCATCCACCCTCATCACGACGGCCACGGGGGATTTCAAGCTCCCCTACGGGAACCTGCCGCGCCTGATCCTCGCGTGGCTTTGCACCGAAGCGGTTCAGACCCAAAGCCGCGAGCTAGCTCTAGGCCGGTCGCTCTCCGACTGCATTCGGAACGCGGTGCCATCGAACGACAGGTTGTCAGAAGTGGTATTTCAGGCTCAGGCTGAAACCGAACAGCTTCATGTCGTCTGCCATGATGGTGCCCGATACCGGTTCGCTCCCGTCCCTGCGCAGATTCGGCACGTGGCTGCGCAACGGAATCCATTCGAAACGCTCGCTATGGAAGGATGAGAAGTTGATCCAGTGGCCCTTCACCCCTATGGACAGAGACTCCGTGATTTCGTAGTCCACTCCGAACAGCACCTGATAACCGAACAGGGTGTCGGAAAGTGCCTTCTGGGCGACACTGGTCGTTCCGGCAAGGTTCCGGCGGATCTGCTCGACGTTGGGCAGCCCCTCTCCGGTGGAGATGGCGGTGGGGTCGGCGTTCCTGGCCCACAGACTGGTGTATTCCATTTTGGCAGAACCGATACCCATGCCCAGCCCGGCATAGGGGGTGAACCGGGTGCTGTTGGTGAAGTCCAGATACAGGTTCCCGAACAGATTGTGCCCGGCGAGGGTGCCTATGCGGTCCGTCGCCACCTGAATTTCCTGACGAATCTTGTCGCCGGAGGCTCCGGTGGCGAAGGGAATATCGGCGGTCTGGTCATATCGGGAGGCCCGGTAGAAGTATTCGAACTCTGGCCTAAGGCGGACCCGCATCCCGTCCGGGTCGTTCTTTCCTGTTCGATACCCCAGCACGAATCCGGACAGAAAGCCACCGGCGCTGTCAAACCTGTTGTTCCAGTCGTCACCTAACCCGCGATTCGAACCCGTGCAGTTGTAGTCTTCATACCCGGCAGTTTGTGTCACGGTCGTGTACAGCGGGTTGATATACTCGTCACACACGCTGGCCCGGTCGTCGCTGTCTCCTGTGGTATTCATTCCCGGGACGAAGTTCTGGCCCATCTCGAAGCCGAGATATATTCCCTGACCATGCGCCGCCCCCGGAACGAAAACCCCAAGCGCAACTAGAAAGCTCCACAATCGATGCATACGTTTCATGGCATCCTCCCGGTTTTGTCATATTTCGGGGCGCTGGGTGCGGACTCTTCTGCCTATGGGGATGGAACCACGTGGGGCATGCCAACGTGTCCGCACCCCAGGTTCCCGACTCCTGGAAAAGGTGCTACGGAACGGGTGTTGTAGTCACCTCACGAAGCGGAAAGAATCGGACGCTAAGGAGATTTGTTGCCTTTTGGGGGTTTTGGGCCGGTCTTGTCCTCGGAACGTGGCGATGCTCGTTCGCTAGCTTTTCAGGCTTGGCGAGGGCATAATGATGGTTTATCGCCGCCAAGCGGAAGCAGAATCGGCGCATCAACTCGGAGAGGCTGCACAATGCCCGATAAACCGAAGAGCCACCTGACCTTGTACATCGCCGTTGCGATTATTTTGGCCGTCCTCCTGGCTGTTTTTGCTCCGGGATTTGCGATGCAGTTCGAGCTTGGGGGTAAGATATTCCTCAACCTGCTCACGATGATGGTGGTTCCGCTGGTGATGGCCAGCGTGATGAGCGGCATCCTTGGACTCGGCGACATTCGAAAACTGGGCCGCCCCGGCGGTCTGGCGGTGACCTACTACCTGATGACAACCGTCCTGGCTGTGATCGTGGGTCTGCTCATGGTGAATCTCATTCAGCCCGGTGTCGGTGTCGACCAGGCGGTCCTAGACGCGAGCCTCGCGGAGGGCCAGGTGAACACTGCTGGCCGGGAAGACGCGGGCCTGGGAACGATCCTCCGGGGCCTGGTCCTGATGCTCTTTACCGACAACCTGATCGAGTCGGCAGCCAAGACCAGCCTGCTGCCGCTGATTGTCTTCTCGATCATCTTTGCCGGAATGCTCACGACGATGGGCGCCCGAGTCCGGGCGCTTGCCGAGATGATCACCCAGGTCAACGAAGCGCTCTTGTCGTTCATCCTGTTGCTGATGAAACTGGCTCCGTTTGGGATCTTCTGCCTGGTGACTGCCCGCTTTGGTGAAGCCCAGGCTGGGGGAAACCTGGGAGCGGTTCTTCAACAGACCGGAGCGTACTTTGGAACGGTCCTCGCCGGGCTGGGGGTCCATGCATTTTTAACGCTTCCCTTGATCCTGTGGATCTTCACCCGAAGGAACCCGTTCCGTTTCATGTACCAGATGTCCCAGGCTCTCCTGACGGCCTTTTCAACTGCGAGTTCAACAGCAACGCTGCCGATCACGATGAATTGTGCTGTCGAAAAGGCCAAGGTATCGAAACAGTCCTCCGATTTCGTTCTTCCCTTGGGAGCCACGATCAACATGGATGGCACCGCCCTCTATGAGGCCGCAGCCGCCATATTCATCGCACAGGCGATTGGGTTTGAGCTCACGATCACCTCGCAGCTTGTGATTGCCGTCACCGCTACCATGGCGGCCATCGGAGCCGCGGGCATTCCCGAAGCCGGGCTGGTCACGATGGTAATCGTGTTGAACGCGGTCGGATTACCTGTCGAATATATCGGGCTGATCCTGTCGGTCGACTGGCTACTGGACCGTTTCAGGACGGCGGTGAACGTCTTCGGTGATTCGCTTGGTTCCGCAGTGGTCGAGAAGAGCTTCAAGCGGCAGGCGGAGGCCTTGGGCGATCGGTAGGAGGGGAATACCCCCTGAAGCGCTTGTTGCATAGATCATCCCGAAGAATGGCTTATTGTTGTTTTTTCAACGCTGGGGATGGAACCAGGCTTCTGGACCTTGCGTGGATCGCAGACGCGGTACGCCGTCATTGGCGTGTCTTGCCTCCTGAGGAGGGAAGCGGCAAAAATGTGCTCCAACTCAGGCCAACGAGCGTATCATTGCCACAGCCGGGAGGTCATAATGGAAATTCCGGTCTAGTCCCAGGCGTCTGGCGCAGGCATTGGTGCGCTCTAAAATTCCGGGTCCACGCGAATCATGAGTGGTTTTTGTTGGGGACGATACATGGTCAGACATATAATCCCCTACCTATATGTTGCATACTACCCAGCAGACATCCCCTCACATCGCAGCTACGAAAGTACGTTCCAGATTCATCCGTGCCGTGGCAATCTCGTTTTGCTTCTTCCACATCGTATCGCTCACGCTGATTGGCAGCCTTGCCGCGTACGCGCAGACGAACACGGGCAGCATCCGAGGTTTCGTCGTAGACGAAACCCAGGCCGTGATCCAGGACGTGACCGTCACGGCGCTTGATGAGAGCCGTGGCGTGGCACAGGAAGCAGTGGCGACCGATAGCGGTGGGTTCGTGTTCAGTCATCTCGCGCCGGGAACGTATACGCTGCGCTTCGAGGCATCGAATTTCGCGTCCCTGACCGTGGAGGGATTCGAAGTGCGCGTTGGCGAGGTTTCGGCGTTTTCGCCCCAACTTGAGATCGCTACGACCGAGACCCAGGTGGTCGTGGCGGCGGAATTCGCGCGGCTGGCCATCGAACCCGAACGCGTTCAGCAGTCCGTTCACATCGACTCGGTTCGTATCCAGAACCTCCCGATCAACCGTCGCGACTATCTGGACTTGGCGCTGTTAACCCCAGGCGTCGTGAATACCAACCACATCGCCAACGCGACTGATCGCCGCATTGCCCCACACCCTCCTCTGGACTCGGCATCGGTGGGGGCAACGGACGAGGCAACACGTTCATGATCGACGGGCTGGACAACCTTTACAGCTCCGGAAGCGTTCGATCCTCGATCAGCCAGGATGCCGTCCAGGAGTTCCAGATCAACAGGAACTCGTTCTCCACCGAACAGGGTGGGGCGCCGGGCGGCACGATCAACATCGTTACGAAGGGGGGCACGAACGAGGTGCATGGAACCCTTTTCGGCGTTCTGCGCAACCGCCGCTTCCAGGCGCGCAATTACTTCGACCCCGGAAAGGCGGCCTATACGCGGGCGCAGGCCGGCGCATCCATTGGCGGTCCGATCGAGCCGAACAGGACGTTCTTCTACGCCGCGTACGAACGCCTGGACCGCCACGAGTCGCAGATCGTTCCGCTGCTGGCCGACAGATCGTTCCTCACGTCGCTGACGGAGTCACAGCAGTCTCTGGTCGGCGCGCTCCGCGTCGCGGCGCCGCCCCTGGTCCCCCTGGTCGACCGACTCGCCGGTGCGCTTGTCCCGGCGCATAATCCGGCCGTGGTGTCCCTGTTCCAGGAGAACAGCGGTGTCTTCCCGTTCGGGGAGCAGCGCCAGCAGTTCATTACGCGTGTCGACCACACACTGAGGGACGGCCACCATATGTTCTTCCGGGGAAACTGGAGTGGGCAGGAGAGCGACAACACAAATTTCGGGGCGCTCACCGCTCGCAGCAGAGGAAGGAACTCGAACGTCAATGACTTCGCGGTCGCGTTCGGCGACACTCTGGTGATCAACCCCCGCTGGGTCAGCGAGACGCGTGTGGGTCTCGGGTATCACGACTTCGGCGTGTATCCGACCGACACGTTCGGGCCCGCGATCGATATCGGCGCGATCAGCTTCGGCAGGGACTTCATCCTCCCGGTACGAAACCTCGAGCGCTCCTTCCAGGTGCGTCAGAACTTCATGCGCGTGTCCGGCCGCCAGACGCTCAAGTTTGGCGCCGACATCAATCCCATCCGCGACAGCGCGCAAGCCGAGACTTTCTTTAGTGGAAGATTCGTTTTCGGAGAGGCCGTCCCGCTCAGCAACATTATCGACAACGTGGCGGGCGCGGGAACGTCGCGGCAGCTCCAGGGGCTGCTGTCCGGCGCCGGCGCGCCGCATCTGGCGGGCGCCGTCGACGCGCCCATT
This sequence comes from Terriglobia bacterium, assembly GCA_965218055.1. GTDB lineage: Bacteria > Acidobacteriota > Terriglobia > JAJPHL01 > JAPKYU01 > CBDBKE01. The sequence continues at coordinate 1,156,140 of CBDCKA010000002.1, read as the reverse complement.
TCGGCATTGCAGGCGTTCGCCCTCAGCCTGCCAACCGTCTACCAGCAGGGCTTCGGGAATCCAAACTGGGTGGGCTGGGCCAACCGGATGAACTTCTTCATCGAGGACTCGATCCGGGTCTCGCCGAGTTTCCTGCTGACGCTCGGACTGCGGCACGAGCTTGCACTGAAGACAAGGTTCCCGCGCGATTACAACAACTTCGCGCCGAGGGCTGGATTCGCTTGGAGCCCGAACTCGAGGACAGTGGTTCGTGGCGGTTTCGGAATCTACTATTCCCGAATCGAGGGCCACGTCGGGTTCATCAACGACCTGCTCGGAGAGAAGCAACAAATCAATCAGGTGTTCATCCCATTGACGGGTCTCGCCGGGATTAACAGCGCGTTGACGGGCGGCCGGTTGACCTCCGCGGAGATCTACCAGACACTTCAGGCTCGGGGAATCCTCGGGCAGCGGGCCATCCTGCCCGAAGACCTGGCGCCCCACGGTATCGTGCCGGGCCCGGGATACCCGCTACGCATCGGTTTCCGGGTCGCGGAAGATGTCGTGAACCCGTACTCCATGCAAGGCAGTTTCGAAATCCAGCGCGAAGTTGCCGGTTACGCCGTGTCCGCGGCCTATAACTTCAATCGCGGCCTCCACCTCATCCGGCCGCTGGACCTGAACATTTACGACACCGGACCCGACCCGGCGACCGGCCGGCCGGTCCCGGGCTTCCACAACCCACTGATTTATCAGGACAACGCGTATGGCAGTTGGGGAACATCGGACTACCACGCGATGATCTTGCAGTTGGAGAACCGGTTCACGGACGGGTTTTCGATCTCTGCGCATCACACCTGGAGCAAGGCCATGGACGAGGCCACTGACTACAATTCGTCGTTCGAGCCGCACATCCCGTGGGACGCCCGGAACGAACGCGCCCTCTCCGCCTATCACCGCGGGCACCGTTTTGTCGCAACCGTCGTGGCCCAGTCCCCGTGGGAGGCAGCCAGGGGGCGCGGCTTCGGACATAACCTCCTGGCGGATTTCACCGTGTCCGGAATCGTGGCGGCGAACTCGTTCGCGCCATTCAACCTGACCACCGGCTTCGATTCGCTCGGCGACCGCCATACCGACACCCACCGCCCGTGGGGCCTCGGCCGCAACGCCGGGATAGGCCCGGCTTTCTTTGGTGTCGACATGAGGCTCACGCGCTCGTTCTCGCTGTCGGAAGCAGTGAACCTGCAGGTCATCGGCGAAGCGTTCAACCTGCTGAACCGCACCAATTTCAAGACGGTGAACGGCGTTGTTGGAAGCGCGTCCATTGAAGACCTTCCGGCACAGCTCGTTGGGCGGCGCGGGCCGGTCACGGAGCCGCTTTCGTTCGCCTCGGCGTTCGATCCTCGGCAGTTCCAGTTCACGCTGCGGTTGGCGTTCTAAAAAACGGCGGCTTGGCGCTACTATTTTGAGCGATCCCCTCCAGAGGGCGCTTGTGTGCCTGTTCTGCGGCTTCTCTTGTTTTTGTCCGCATTTGCCCTCGACTTCTCAGACCCTTCTGTTGGGCGCGCCGCACAGGCCCACAAGCGGGCGGCGGCGCTGACACGCCGGAGAGAGGCTCCATGAAGTGGCGTCACTTATGTGATTCTCATAACCATGATGTACTATAGGAATTCTCATGCGTCTTGCATCGTTCATCGCATCCGCCGTCGGTGGAATCCTGGTGCTCTGTTCCATCTCCGACGTGGCGGCCCAGGACGGGTCGCGCTCCGGGTGGTACATCGGCGGGGGCATCGGATCGAATTGGGCGTCCAACATGGACCAGGAGGGCTCGAATCGGGAGACGACCTGCTATCCGACGGACGCTTGTTTCGACGCGGACCCCGTTCCCGCAATCCCCGGATACCGCTGGCGTTACGATATCGACGCTGCCCCTGGAGCCGCGTTCGAGGTCTCGGCCGGCCGCATTTTCAATCGCGCACGCCTGGAGCTATCGCTCGCACAGCGGAAGAACAACACCGACCAGATGTTCCGCGGCATCACCTATCACGATGGGACGCCCAGGGAGGAGCGACGGGGTAGTACGGTCGCATCCAATGCCCGGAACTCGATCGACCATCTCACCGTGCGCACCCTTTCGCTCAATGCATACTACGATTTTCCGGATGTGTACCGCGGGCTTTCTCCCTACCTGGGCCTTGGGCTGGGTCTCGCGTTCGTCAAGGTGTCCGGGGTGCATTTCTCCACCGATTACCAGGACACATCGGGCAATGCTCAGGCTTACGATCCTCCCCTGTCGTTCTACAACTCTCGTCAGGACGCCAATCTCTCTGATACTGTCTTGGCCGGGCACCTGCACGCCGGCGCCGACTACAGCCTGAAAGACAAGATATTGTTGGGGCCGAAACTGACCTACTCGATGATGGGCGACATTGAAGCCAGCGGCGGATACTCGCTTCACCCGTTTCACGCGCAGGACCCCGACTTCTCCAACTACAATACGTTCACCGGCCCGCGTTCCTGGACGCTGTCGTTTACCGTCAAGTTCCTGTTCGGCAGCTGAACTGTGCCACCTGGGGCCGGGCCATTCTAAAGTAGACCGGCGTCGTAGCTGCTCCATGTCTACCACCTTCCCGCTCCGGCGAACCTCGGGCAACGACTCGCGCCTTTTTGCTGGTTCCAGATCCTCAATATCGAGCCGCTGAAGCTCTTGCTTGAGACGAAAGGTCTCCCGCTCGGCCTTTATTGCTGTCTTCAGCGCAGGGGCTTTCGGCGTCAGTTCTCGCCGTAACTTGAAGGCAACCTCGGACAGGCCGGTGTTGGCCTCGACTACCGTTCCGAGCAGCTTCTGTCGTTCGTCTTCGGTCATATTCCCCCTCCTTTGTGCAACCCGCCAACAGCGTCCGCGCGACGGCTTCGCGGAGCGCCTTTACAGGGTCTCCCAGATCAGAGATGTCTTCAGGAATGGGCACCCACCCGTCTCGTTTTCTCTTCCTGGCTTCTCCTGTTTCCTCTTCCCACGTTACCGATCCGGACCCCCCCGGTCGCGGCTGCGCACTCGGCCTTGGATCAGGCTCTCGATTCTTCCCTCGACGCGGTCCCTCCGGTTCCCTGCCTTCCGCTTCTGCTCCGCTTCGGCGTGGATCAACGAAACAGTTCGTTCAAATCTACCACGAGCGCGTTGAACGCGCTCGTAAACTCGTTGCATGTGTTGGTCTGTTTTTCGTAGGCGTCGGTCAATTTCGTGATATGTGCGCCCATCTTTCGCTGGTCCTCGGCCAACGCTTCCGTCTGGTTCGCCCACTTGGCGTACCGTTTCCCCGCCTGCTCGTATTGTTCGGCCAATTCTCGCACCTGCTCTTCCAAGCGCTCGACCTGCCCGGCCAGCCGCTTCTGCTCCTGCTCGTATTGCTCGGCCAGCTTGCCGAATTCGTTCGTCAATCGCTGCTCTAGCTCGGTCATAGGTCTCCTTCAGCCGCGCTTCGATCCCGGCGATCTCCCGCTCCAGCCGCTCCACCTTCTGTAGCTTTTCCTGCAACGCCGCCCCACCTACCCCTCGGTGCCGGGCCGGGCCGAGGTGGACCTGGGGCTCCCGGCTCAACTCCGCCGCCCACTCCAGGTCCCCGGCCCGGTAAGCCTCCTCCCGCCGATCCGCCAGGCTGCGCCGGTCGATCTGCTCCCCACGGCCCGCCCGCTCCAGCGCCCGATTCGCCGTCTGCTCCCACTCCTCGCGGGTCTTCTCCAGCCAGTCCCCGGCCTTGGCCGCCCGCGATTTCCGCGCCGGCCCCGGAGAAGGGAGGGGCGCGTTGTAGCGCCGGAACCACTGCTCCCCGCTGCGCTCGATCCCGTCATGGCCCCGCTCGGAGAACATCAGGTGCGCGTGGGGGTTCTCCCCATCCGGACCGCCACGGTGGACCGCCAGCGTGTAGGGCAGCTTCTCCCCGCCGGTCAGCCGGGCGGCGAAGCGCCCGGCTACCTCCCGCCGCTGTTGCTCGCTCAACTCCTTGGGCAGGGCGAACTGCACCTCGCTGTACAGCCGCCCGTTGGCCCGCTCGTGTTCGTCCGCCGCCGCCCAGTACTTTCCGGGGTCTTCCTGCGCCCACTCCGGCATGTTTCCGTGCTCTTTGTGTTCCAGTTCCTCGCCGTCCTTCTCGTAGTGCCCTGGACTGGGTAATTTAGACACTGAGGTTGGGAATTAACTACCCTGGTGTCATATGAACAAAAAACATCATCGTATTGCAGCCGACGTAAAAGCCGATATCCTACGCCGCGTCAAGGAAGAAGGCATCTCGGTGGCCCAGGCCGCCAAGGATCACGGTATTTCTGAAGGGACCATCTATGGTTGGATGGTAAAGGGAGCAACCGGTGCCCCGTCCTGGGCGGAGTTCTCCCGGCTTCAGAAGCAGAACAGAGAACTCCTGGAACTCGTGGGCGAGATCACGCTCAAGCTCTCCATGACCCCAAAAAACAATTGAGCGAAGGAAGAAACAAATCAGCGCTTGCCCGAGCCCTTGGCATATCCCGCGCGAGCCTGTATTACGTCCCAAGAATGAAGGAGAAGGACTGGCGCCTCAAGGTCCGCCTGGAAGAAGAGCTGCAGATCCATCCCTCCTACGGCTCCCGGCGAATTGCTACGGCACTGGGACTCTGCCGCCAGCGGGCGCAGAGTGTCAAGGACTGATTTCTTTAGACACTGATTCTGAGAGTTTTTTACGCGACTAACGCATACCGTTTGGCGAATACCACAGGCGGCATGTTGAGCGCGGAGTGAATCCGCGTGTTGTTGTAGTCCCACAGGGTGCGGTAGATCTCCGCCACTAGCTCCCCCAGTGTTTTGAAGCGGTTCGGATCTCCCAGGTCAACCTTGAATTTGTCGTAGAACGATTCCTGGTATCCGTTCTCCCAAGGGCACCCCGGGCGGCTCCGTGAAATCACGATGCCGCATCCATCAAGGATTTCAGTGAACGCCATCGCGTCATACTCCCTCCCGTTGTCGGAGTGGAATAGACCCGGGCGCGGATGATGGAGCAGGGCGTTGGAAAGCGCCTGAATGGTGAGCGCGGCTCCCTTTCTCACCGCAACCTGGATTCCCAGGATCCGGCGGGTGTAGAGATCGATCACGGTCGCCACATAGACCTTCTTTCCGTGCTGCACGAACTCGGTGAAGTCCGTTGCCCAGATGTGGTTTGCATATGCGGGCATGAGCGCGAGCAGGAGGTTGGGATAGGTCCGGGAAACCTTGGATTTTCTCCATTTTCTGCCTCTCCTGCGGTAGGGCTTGATGCCAAACAGACGCATGACCCTCTGCGCCCGCTGGCGGCAGAGTCCCAGTGCCGTAGCAATTCGCCGGGAGCCGTAGGAGGGATGGATCTGCAGCTCTTCTTCCAGGCGGACCTTGAGGCGCCAGTCCTTCTCCTTCATTCTTGGGACGTAATACAGGCTCGCGCGGGATATGCCAAGGGCTCGGGCAAGCGCTGATTTGTTTCTTCCTTCGCTCAATTGTTTTTTTGAGTCATGGAGAGCTTGAGCGTGATCTCGCCCACGAGTTCCAGGAGTTCTCTGTTCTGCTTCTGAAGTCGGGAGAACTCCGCCCAGGACGGGGCACCGGTTGCTCCTTTTACCATCCAACCATAGATGCTCCCTTCAGAAATACCGTGATCCTTGGCGGCCTGGGCCACCGAGATGCCTTCTTCCTTGACGCGGCGTAGGATATCGGCTTTTACGTCAGCTGCAATACGATGATGTTTTTTGTTCATATGACACCAGGGTAGTTAATTCCCAACCTCAGTGTCTAAATTACCCAGTCCAGGGCACTCGGTGGGCTTCGGGCTATCGTGTACACAGATGCGGTGCACGTAGTCGTCCTGATTTTGGGATCGATTACAGTGACGATCGTGGGCATCGTGGAGGTCGGGGGGTGGGACAACGTGCTGTCGACGGTGGGCAAGGATCATCTCAACATGTGGCCGCCACTCGACTCCAGTTTCCCGTGGCTCGGCCTCCTGCTTACTGGCTCCATTGTCGGCATTTGGTATTGGTGCACCGATCAGTGCATCGTCCAGCGGACACTGGCGGCCAAGGACGAGGCAAACGCCCGCAGGGGAACGATCTTTGCGGGCTACCTGAAACTTCTCCCATTTTTTATTTTCCTCGTCCCCGGGATCATCGCCTTTGCCCTGAACAAGCAGGGCAAGCTCCACTATGAGACGGCGGACCAGGTCTTCCCTACAATGGTCAGGACTCTGATCCCGGTGGGCGTGCGGGGACTCATTGCCGGGGGCTTGATCGCGGCGCTTATGAGCTCGCTGGCTGCGGTGTTTAACGGCTGCTCGACCCTGTTCACCATGGACATCTACAAGAAGCTCCGACCCGAAGCCACCGAGGCGACGCTGGTGCGCGTGGGACGCATCGCCACGACGGTCGTCGTCGCCCTGGGGATCGCCTGGATTCCGATTCTGAAGGGGATGTCGGAGGAGAGTTCGCTCTATAAGTACCTCCAAAACGTACAGGCTTATATTGCTCCGCCGATCACGGCGGTCTTCCTGCTCGGCGTCTTCTTCAAGCGGATCAACGGCAAGGGCGCCCTCTCGGCGCTGATCGCCGGCTTCCTTCTGGGCATGAGCAAGCTCGCCGTCGAGGTCTTCCCCGTGGAAGGGGTACCGCTGCTCCATGCCTATGCCAGGATTAACTTCCTATACTTTGCGCCAGTTTTGTTCCTCATCGCCGTCGCCATCATGACCATCGTGAGCCTCCTGACAGAGAACCCATCGGAACAGAGGCTGAGGGGACTGACCTACGCTACGACCTTGGCACAAGACAGGGCGCTCTCCAGAGCGAGCTGGAGCTACAAGGAGGTGATCCACACGGCGATTATCATTTCGGTCATTGTTCTCATAATGATCTATTTCTCCCCGCTCGGAGTGACGGGATAAACATCCCTAGTGAATCCTCGGTGCATCGTGGCATCGAGGGACAGCCGGTAGTCGCGCACAATCACTCGACAAGGTCCTCCGTTGCGCCAGGCACGGCATCGATTCACCTCGACAGGCTGAGCGCTGTCGGTTCGGGCTGGTCCTGACACCTGTAGCCTCGCCGGCGCGTTCCTAAAGCATAAGTAAACGCCAACCGACTTGTGTGGACCTATCTGCTCTCAGCTATTGAGTGACGCCGCCTCCAGGTAGGCACTTGTCCGGATAGCCGACTATACGGCCAAGTGTCCGCCGACGATAGAGGAGGAGCCGCAAAGCGCTGCGATAGTGTCTGAGTTGGCGACTATTCGGGAGTTGACAGCAGGATCGGAAAGAAACTGAGGGATTGGGGCAATCTATCTGGCATCGCTGGTGACAAGGTGGGGTCTCGCAACGGCCAAGGAGAGGAAATAAGTGGGCCCAGCGAGGGACATGTTGTCCTTGACTCGCGGGTTAACCGGAAGTCTAACTGCGCCACCCTATCGCCAGCCTGGGGATTCCTGGGAGTGTTGGCTCACTGCCGAAGGCCGGTGTCTCATCAAGCAATACCCTATTCCCAGGCGTTGACATTTCAACGCTGCGACCACAGAATGATGGGCGGCTGAATTCCCCCCAGACAAGCAGCTACGGGAGTGTGAAGTGCGAGTGCAGAGCAGGAGTGTCCACCCTTTCAGCCTCCTGGAGTACGGGCCCACCCAGGGCAGACGTCAATGGGGTGCGTTCGGAGTCAGCATTGCCGCCCATGGCTTGGGATTGGGGCTGGTTGTCGTTCTGGGTCTCCTGTTCCCCTCGGTCATCGAAACCGTCCACCAGAAACCGCCGCCCGTCTATATCGATTTGGTGACGCCTCCAAAGCAACAGGCGCGCGCTCCCATGCCGCCGAGGCCGGTGTGGAAGATGGAAGCCCCGAAACTGTCGCTTCCGCCCGTCCAGGCGCGTCTAGCGCCCCTGTTGCGAGCTGTTCCGCGCCTCGAACAGCCCAAAGTGCAGGCGCCGGTTCCCCCCAAGGTGGGAGTGGTCTTCCCCAGCGCTCCCACTCCAGGCGACCCAAGGCCCCACTCCCCTCCGCCGAAGGTGGGTGTTTTTGAAGGCAGTGCCGCAGTGGCAACGTTGAAGCTTCCGGCGCGCGAAGTCCAGACCGGTGGTTTTGGCAGCCCCAACGGCCTCGCCGGGGACGCCCAGGGGGGCAATCCGGGCAATGTTGTCAAATTGGGATCCTTCGCTCTGCCCTCCGGCGGGGGCTATGGAAATGGGTCGGGCGGGACTCCCGGCGCTCGCGGAACGGTTGCCAGCGCGGGCTTTAGCAACGGCATCGTCAGTGCGAGTGGGGGCGGCAATGGGCAAGGCGAAGCTAGCCGGGGCGTCGTGCGGCCAAGTGGATTCGACCCCAAACCCGCCGCACAGACATCCGTGACGCACCGGCGCGTGCCGGAAAAGCCGTCGCTGGTGCCGGTCGAAATTCTCTTCAAACCCGACCCTGTTTATACCGAGGCGGCGCGCAAGCTGGGCCTGCAGGGTGAGATTGTGCTCTCCGTGATCTTCACGGCTTCCGGGAGATTGCAGGTGGTGCGTGTGGTGGAGGGCTTGGGTTACGGCCTGGATGAGGCCGCGTGCCGGGCCGCGGAGGCCATTCGTTTCAAGCCGGCGCGACGTGACGGGAAACCAGTGGATTTTCCAGCTACTTTGCGCGTGGTCTTTCAATTGGCGGGGTCATCTAGCAATTCAGGGGAACTTTCATGACGAATTCCAGGATTTTTCTCAGCGTAGGGCTGTTGGCGGGACTCTTCCTCTTTCCCGGAGAAGGCCAGGGTGGGGCGGAGAAGCCGCGGGAGGCTCAGCAGGAGGAGTCTCCGGCTGTACGGGCCGTGGTGGACCGCATCATGGCGCGTGAGAACGCGTTAGCTCAGACTCTGCAGAAATACCGCCCGCGCGTTGAGACCTACTTTCAGCAAGTCCGCCCCGACCCCGATTGGGGCGTTGTCCCGCACAACGACGGATATTTTCTCGGACAGCTGGAATTTGACGAAGGTGTGGAGGTACGCTCATTCCTCCCCAAGCCCCGAGTCGGTTTGCTGTCCCGCATGTTTGGCCATCCCAGCTTCGTCAGGCGGCTATTCAAGTTCAAGATTAAGATTGACAGTTTCGCCCAAGCCTCGCTGGTCGACTACAAGGGACTCGATCGCAAGCATTACCAGTTTCAGTTTGTGCGGAGCACCTTTCTGGGCGATCTGCGCTGTCTGCTGTTTGATGTGAGCCCGCGCCGTCACGCGGGAACCGGGCGGTTCAAAGGCCGGATCTGTGTGGAAGACGAGCATTACACCATCGTCCGGTTCAAGGGCATCCGGACCAAGCCCCCGAAGTTCTACTTCTACATCCATTTTGACAGTTGGCGGCAGAACCTACAGCCCGGGCTGTGGCTTCCCGTCTATGTCTATGCCGAAGAATCCGAGTTCCGATCGCAAACACGTTTCTGGGGATACGACCTGAGCAATTCGGCTCGCGAGGAACAATTGGCCCGCATCCTGGTGGATGGGCCCCTGCCCGTCCGCGACAACAGCGAGACGGCCGGCGACATCTCGCCGCTGGCGAGCATGCGACAATGGGAGAATGAGGCGGAAGCCAACGTGCTCGAACGGTTGGAAAAAGCGCGTCTGATTGCTCCGCCTGGCGAGGTTGACAAGGTCCTCGAAACCGTCGTGAACAATTTGGTGGTCACGAACCATCTCGACAACTTGCCGCCAATCCATTGCCGCGAGATGCTGACCTTACCATTCGAGTCCTTTACCGTCGGCCATACTATCGTGCTTAGCCGCGGCCTGATTGATGCCCTCCCTAATGAAGCGGCACTTGCCGCCATGCTGGCCCACGAACTGGCCCATCTGGTCCTGGGCCACTCGACGGATACCAAGTATGCCTTTAACGACCGCCTCATGGCGTCCGATGACGAGCTCTTGGAAGACCTGGATTTCGCCCGCGACCCGAAAGAAAGAGGCAGACGCCGACGCGAAGGCCATGGAGCTCCTGAAGAACTCACCCTACCAAGACCGTCTGGGCAACGCTGCCCTGTTCCTGCATGCCATGGCGCAGTACGCCCCCCGCCTGGATAGCTTGTTCGGTGCCAACTTGGGCAATCGCTTGGCTACCCGGAAGAACCACATCCCCGAGCTCCAACCTGATCGCCTTGACCAGGTCGCTGCCCTTCCCTTCGGCTCACGCCTCAAAGTCGATGCTTGGAGTGGCCGGATCGAGCTGATGAGGAGCCAGCCCGTCGCACCGGTTACCGCCAAAAAGAAAATGCCCTTCCTAGTGACTCCCCTGTTCCCTTCCATGAGCCGGCAGCCGTCGGCAACATCACCCGCCACGGCGAGCCAGCCGAAGACCACCGCCGACAGCACGCCCGGGCGAGATTGACCGCCGCCGCACTTCGGGGACGGCTACAGGACTCCCGAGTGGGCGCGGAGCGTTGCGGCGATCGAACCGCCAGACTCTCAGGGTGGGCAGCACGACCCGCTTGACAACACGCGGCAACCATCCCAAGTTCTCCGCCCCAGGAAGGACCGTTTGAGTCGTAGCGAGGCCATCTTGGCCCCGCCGAGTGGCGGGGCGGGTCCTCGAAAGGTCGGGTGGATACTCGGTCGCAAGAACGCAGCAACCTGTGGTTCGGTTGCAGACGACAGAATCGAGTCAATTGTCTAGTCGCTTCAGGGCTGCTCTGGTGATTGATCCTCATAGGTCTCCTCTGCGGATAGCGACCTCCGTACTTCCGCGCCACCCGTCGGCCATCATGTGCATCTCGCTCCGACGCCAGCCACATGGCCGTATAACGCCCTAACCGGACAAGTGCCTTGGATCGCCTTCGGGGAAGTAGACCTCACGCACGGGCCGATAGTCCCCACAAACGGGCTAGCGCTCCTCTCCCATGTGTGAAAAGCAATTGTTTTCGGAACGGCTGAACGGCTTTTCGTGCGGCGTGCTGAATCAGCAACTTCCGACCGCGCCGGCGAGTGGGTTTTGGAACACTGGTCGGGAGCAGCGCTCTGGCCTCAGTTGAGCTTATACTGCCAGTTCGCATGTTCGAGCCGGAGCGGTACATCTCCCTTACGACATTCCGCCGGTCGGGCCAACCGGTCGCAACGCCCGTTTGGTTCGTGGAGGACTCAGGCAAACTGTACGTGGGAACCGAAGCGCAAGCCGGCAAGGTCAAGAGGCTTCGCAATAACCCGCAGGTGGAAGTGGCGCCCTGCACGCGGCGGGGAGAACCCACAGGGCCGGCGGTTAAGGCCCTCTGCCGGATACTCAATCCGTCCGAGGAGCCCCGGCCAAGGAGCTTGATCTCACAGAAGTACGGAAAAAGGAAGGTTCAGATCCTAGCCTGGATTGTGTGGCTGCGACGTAAGCGGCCCGCCCTCTTGGAAATCAACCTCAGCTCGCCTTAGAAACCGCTCGGACTGCGGTCGCCAGCCCAATGCCCATCTCGTCCGCGATGGAGCGCCAGGAAAGCCCCTGGGCGCGAAGGACAGCTACCCTAGAAGCATCCACGGTCACCCTAGGACGGCCCAACCTTTTCTCTCTGGTTCTAGCAGTTGCAATCCCCGAGCGGACCCGCTCCCGAATCAACTCCCGCTGAAACTCTGCGATCGAGGCGAAGATACCGAACACAAGGCGGCCATTCGGAGTGCTGGTGTCCACTCCCTCATGCAGGCTGATGAAGTCAACGCCCAGGGAGCGGAATTCCTCCAGGGCGTTCACAAGCTGGCGCAGACTGCGGGCAAATCGGTCATAGCGGTAAACCACAACAGCGTCCACGGTGCGGCGTCGGCAGTCGGCCAGCAGGCGGTCCAGGGCCGATCGCTGCTCCTTGGAGCCGCTTATGCCCTGGTCCACATACTCCCCGGCAACCCCCCACTCGCGCCGGCCGCAGTAGGCCCGTAACTCGGCTAGTTGCATCTCTGGATGCTGGCCGTTCCGGGTGCTCACCCTGGCGTAGATGGCTGCGCGTTTCATGGTGGTTTGCTCCGCGCGTTCAAGCCGCCAGTAGCTCCACTTCCAGGTGCATCAAGGCGTCCCGGATGTTGTTGCAGGTGTTCTTCATGATGCGGGTGAAGTCCGGCGCAGCGTCCAGGCTTCCGCCTTCGGCTTCCCAGACGCGGCACAGGAATTCGGCCCAGGCCCCATTCAAGCCGTAGCTGGAAAACTCCAGCACCCGGCAACGGCTGAGGAAGCGCCGCTCCAAGCGCTCGGTGTCATTGCAGCTGTAAGTCGCTGATGGACAATGATGAATTATGGCGGAGGAGGAGGGATTCGAACCCCCGACACCCTTTCGGGTGCGCTGGTTTTCAAGACCAGTGCCATCAACCACTCGGCCACTCCTCCATGGGCGACACCAGAAGCAGGCTAGAGAGTCTTTGCCCCTTTTCTCGTCCCATGGTTTTCAAAGCTGGGGCAACATTCCAAGTGTGACAGAACCGCGACCGCGCTTCAACTGTCCCCTGTACTTGCGGTGCCGGAATGCCATAGGATTCTGAAAACCAAGTGCCGGAGGTTCATCTGCCATGATCCGAGTGGAAAAGTTGCACAAGGAGTTTGACGAGCTGGCGGCCGTGAATGACCTGGAGATGGTCATTCCGGAAGGGGAAATCTACGGTCTCATCGGCCCCAACGGGGCCGGCAAGACAACCACCATCCGCATGGCCTGCGGGTTGCTGGAGCCGACCGGCGGTAAGGTCTTCATTTCTGGCGTAGATGTACACCACCAGCCGGAGCGAGCGCAGCAGTTCCTAGGCTACCTATCCGATTTCTTTTCCGTGTACGAAGATCTCAAGGTCTGGGAGTATCTGGATTACTTCGCCCACGCCTACAAAATGCCGGAGGCTGACATTGCAGCGCGCATTGAAGAAGTGATCCCGCAGGTGGGTCTGGAAGTGAAGCGCGACGCCATGATCAAGGGCCTCTCGCGCGGCATGAAACAGCGCCTGGGCATTGCCCGCGCCGTGATCCACCGCCCGCGGGTGCTGCTGCTGGACGAGCCCGCCTCGGGCCTGGACCCAAAGGCCCGCGTCGATCTGCGCAATCTGCTCCAGTCCTTGCGGGACCAGGGGGCGACCGTGCTGATCTCCTCCCACATCCTTACCGAATTGGAGGGTTTCTGCACTTCCATCGGGCTGATGGAAAAAGGCCGGATGATCCGCAGTGGAAAGATTGAGGAAATCACCGCCGCCGAAAGCCGCTACCGGGTGGTGCGCTTTAGCTGGGTAGGCGATGCCGCCAGCGCCGTAGAATCCAGGCTGCAGGCCAATGCCAAAGTTTCCGGCGTGCTGGTGAAAGAACGCGAGGGAGTGTTTAGGTTCGACGGCGAACAAGAGGAGCTGGCCACGCTGCTCGCCGACCTGGTGGCCGCCGGAGTCCGCCTGGTCTCCTTCGGAGAGATCAAGAAAACCGTCGAGGACCTGTACCTGAAGCTTTCCGGCCACGAGGTCATGTAGTGCAGTTCTGGCGGAATCCGGAGCTGGTGCGGCACGCCCGGGCCGAATTGCGCCCGGCGCGCGCGCTGACGACCGGCCTGCTGGTCCTGGTGATTTGCCTCCTCACGGGGCTGGCCTGCTGGAGTGCTGAGCCTGACAACTTCCGCCAGTTCACCCGCACTCTCTATGGCTGGCTGGTGGGAATCCAGTTCGTGGCGCTGGGTTTTTGGTGCGCTTCCGCCTGTGGCCAGGCAATTTCGCGCGAGCGGGAACTGAAGACCTTCGACTTTCTGAAAACCACCCGCTTGACCGCAGGCGAGCTGGTGCTTGGAAAGCTTCTGGGCGCGCCCATTCTGGCCTACTTCTCCCTGGCTTGCATGTTGCCAATCTCGCTGCTGGCGGGAATTTTCGCGGGGTACCCGCTGCGCGTGCTTTTTGGGACCTACCTCCTGCTGCTGGCCTTGATGCTGTTTGTGGGCCTGATCGGTTTGTGGATATCGCTGCTACGGGAAAAATCGAGCGGCATCGTTGGGGCATTGGCACTTTTGCCGATTGTCCTGACGTTCGGCTTAACCGACAGCCCCTTCCCGGGGGCGGGAGCCATCAGTATCTTCCCTGCCCTCTTTTCGCTTTACGGACTGGGGAAAATCGCCAGCGTGACGCCCAAACTATTCGGAATGCCGAGTTCTTTCCCATTTTTGACGCTGTTCCTCTATGCCGCCTTCGGCGCCTGGCTTGTCCTGACGCTGACGCGGAATTTCAAGAAGGATCTGGAGCAGGTCCGGCTCCTTTCCCGGTGGCAGTCCCTCGGCTTTGCGATTTTTCTCAACGCGCTGTTCTATGGGTTCCTGGACATGGAGAAGGTCTCGCGGCGAACGGGCGTCCCGTTGGTGTCCCCAGAAGAGGCATCCACTCTTGCGGTGGCCATGAACACGACAATTCTATTCCTGCTAGGTCTGGCAACCGTGGTCCCGCGCGAGAAACTGAAAGTGTGGTGGCGTAAGCGTGCTGCGGCAGAAGTGACGTACGTGTCCGAGGATGGCCTGCCGTGGCCCTGGTTGGCCATGGCTGCTTTGGTAGCTTACAGCCTCCTGATTGGCCGAGCCCTGGCCGGATGGGACTCCATTCCCTTCGCGCATTGGAACCTCGGAAAGGCAGCCGTCCAACTGCTTGTCTTTCTGCTCTTCATATCGCGCGACATTCTGTTCCTTCAATGGTGCAATCTCACGCGGATGAAGCGCCCCCTGGTCAAGGGTCTTTTCTACCTGTTGCTCTATTACACGGCAGTCTTCATCCTAGGAGGTGTTCTCGCGCTCGTCTGGGCACCGTCCAGCTCCACCTTTTATGCTTTGACAAATCCATTTACCGTCTTCGGCGTGAAACAACTTGGGCCCGCCGGGGTGCCCGAGATTTATTTGGGGATGGCACTGCAAGTCGCGGGGATCTGGTTCCTGCTAAGAGCAATCTCCCGCCGCCTGGGGCGCTCCTCAACCGCCACCGCGGCTTCCGGATCGGCCTCCGAATCGTAAGTTGCGCTCGGATCCTGCGGAAATCGCCTGTGCATCGGCAATCGCTGCCGACACCATCGGACCACCGCGCCAAGGTTCGCTTCCGGTAGTGGGTCAGTTTCCGGAAAGGGCGTTATGCGGTCAGGTGAGCTAAAAAGTTGTTGGCCGCGACCATGGCAGCGCTGTTCTGCGCGCTGGTTGCGGCACAGAAGAGCCGCAGGAGCCTACTTAAGTTTCTGCGGATTCTGCCGATAAGTCCCAGGATCAAGTCCGTAGGCGCTGGAAAGTTATCGAGGCCAACCATGAGTAAGCAAGAAAACGTGAACAGAGTGCAGCAAATGTACGCGGACTTTCGTCAGGGTAACATCCCTGGCGAGCAAAAGGTGGAATTGTCGCGCCTCGGTGCCTTTGAATGGTTTGCGGGACTAAATGAGGAAGACCTGGCTGAAATCTCTCTAATCTGTGAAGAGCGCACTGTTCAGCCGGGCACCATCATTATCCGGCAAGGGCAAGTGGGCAATGAGCTCTACCTAATGGAAGAGGGCTCGGTTGCCATCTATCGTGAACAAACCGGTGCATCCGAATTACTTGCCATCCTCGATGCTCCGACGGTTTTTGGCGAGATGGCGATCGTGAATCCGGAACGCGTTCGGACGGCCAGTGTGAAAGCGATAAGCAATCTACGTCTGCTGACCATCCCTGTAACTCCCCTTGTTCCCTTTCTCGGACGCTTCCCTACGCTAAGAGACAAATTGCGGCGCTTGGGTGCGGAGCGTAGCTTTAGCAGGAGTGGTGGCCCCCCTGAAAATCTCAATTAAATCAAGATTTCCGCTCTAGGCGCTCCCCGCTGAACTGCCAGCCGGACCTTGACAGTAAGACGAGTTTTGGAAGGCCGCGCCTTTTCGGCCTCAAACACAGGCCGCTGGCCTTGGCCGAGGTTTGGCTAGTGGACGTATTGTCGGCTTCCCGGAAACTGACCCACTATCTCACTTCCGGCCTTCTTGACAGGTCGCCAACCGGCATTATAAAAATGGTAGGTTGTACGGGGGCTTTGGCAGCACTGGGAAGGCAACCACGGCAGTTGAGCGCTTCAGCAGCGCCGCCGGGTTGCGAACGGGAGTCAGGAGCTGCCCAGACGGTTGCCAGAGCGGTAGTTCCTGCTTCGACTGGCAAGGTCAGGCTTTCGAGCACCTCGTGAGGGTTCCTCCCGAAGTTTTTTCCTGGGAGAAGTGGGAAGCTGGGGGCGGGCTGCGGCCCGAGCACCCCCAACCAGCACAGAGCAAGGGAGCGGGCGTATGGAGGAATTGACAGGCAAGGGAAACCCTGGGCCGCCGGAGGGTCCCGAGAAACCGGCGACCGGTGTGCCAACAAAGGGTGTGCCGGCCAAGAAAGTCGAGCGGGCCGCTACGCCGAGCAAGCAACAGGCCAAAGAAACTGCCGAGGCGAGTCCGAGCCTCCGCCGCCGCCGCTTGGTGTGGGCTTGCGTCGTGGCTTACCTGGTGACCAACTTCTTGATGTTCCTTCGCTTTTTCCTGCCGCGCACGCTCTTTGAACCAAAAACCAAATTTACAATCGGCTATCCAGGCGACTTTGCTTTGGGCGTGGAGACCAAGTTCCAAAAGGACTTCCGCATCTGGGTGGTGCGCAACGCCGAGCGCATCTTCGTGATCTTTGCGCGCTGCACTCACCTGGGGTGCACGCCGGACTGGAAGTCGGCCGAGACCAAGTTCAAGTGTCCGTGCCACGGCAGCGGCTATGACACTGAGGGAGTCAATTTTGAAGGCCCGGCGCCACGGCCCATGGACCGCGCCCACCTGGAACTGGACGCCCAGGGCCGCATCGTGGTAGACACCGGGGTCCTCTACGCGTGGCCCAAGGGACTGCAATCGGAGTTCGACGAAGGCGACGGCCGAAGCGGCGCCTTTATCCAGGTGTAGGGTTCATCGGGTGGTGTAGGGTTCAGCGTGTGGTGTAGGGCAGCGTGTAAGGTTCAGCGCTGCAGGCGGGAGATTCGCATGGCAGAAGGAAACAAGAAGCAGGACGGCAACGGCAACCAGGGCGTGAGCGGGAACGGGAAAACCACCGTGGCCACGCTGGTGGAGAAGGCCAAGGCCGGAGCCCGGCTGCTGATGGGGCAAGTGCAGGAAGACGCTCAGGCGTTGAAGAAGCCCCAGAAGACTCAGCTTTGGAAGTCCCTGTTCCGGGTCAAGCACGACGAGACGCCGCGGAGCCGGGCGTTGGGCGTGCTGACCAATGTCTTCCTGCACCTGCACCCGGCCAAGGTCAATCGCGACGCCGTGCGTTACAGCTACACCTGGGGCATGGGGGGCATCACCTTTTACCTGTTCATTGTGCTGACTTTCACTGGCGTGCTCCTGATGTTCTACTACCACCCCACCAAGGTACAGGCATTCCGCGACATCCTGTACCTGGAGCATGATGTCCCTTTCGGCCGCCTGCTGCGGAACATGCACCGCTGGGCGGCGCACCTGATGATCATCACCGTGTGGCTGCACATGTTCCGGGTGTTCCTAACCGGCTCCTACAAGAAGCCGCGCGAGTTCAACTGGGTGGTGGGCGTGATCCTGCTGGTGCTGACCATGCTGCTGTCGTTCACTGGCTACCTGCTGCCGGATGACCAGTTGGGATTCTGGGCGGTGACGGTGGGCACGAACATGGCGCGGGCCACACCGCTGCTGGGACACGAAGGGCCCTTCGGGCCGGAACTGGGAATTGGTCCGTACAATGACGTGCGTTTCGGCATCCTGGGTGGGTCTATCGTGGATTCCAACGCTTTGCTGCGCTCCTATATATGGCATTGTATCGCCATCCCCCTGATTGCCGCCGTTTTCATGGGAGTCCACTTCTGGCGAGTGCGCAAAGACGGCGGAATTTCCGGCCCGGCACCGGTGATGCTGGAAAGCGAGATCAAGGAAGTCCGGAAGCTGTAATGGAGAGGGACGCCGAATGAATTGGGCGCAACTGTGGGAAATCGCGTCCGCACCAGACAATGTGCCGATTGTGGCGCTGTTGTTTCTGGTGCCCTTCTACTGCTGGTACGGCTTGCGCCAGGCCCTGGCCAATGACCGGCTGATCGCACAGCTGGAAGCCGACCCCCAGCTGGCCAAGACCCATCATCGCAAAACCCATCCGTGGCGGCCCGGCTGGGCACGCGAAGTGCATGTCTGGCCCTTCCTGCTGCGGATAGAATTCCTGGCGGCCATCATTGTGACCGTGATCCTGATGGTTTGGTCTCTGACGCTTGACGCGCCCCTGGAAGAGCCGGCCAATCCAAGCCTGACCATGAATCCGGCCAAAGCTCCCTGGTACTTCCTGGGGCTGCAGGAGATGCTGGTCTATTTCGACCCCTGGATCGCCGGTGTGGTGATGCCCACCCTCATCGTTATCGGGCTGATGGCGATCCCCTACATGGACGAGAATCCGCTAGGCGCCGGCTACTATACGTTCCGTCAGCGCCGCTTTGCCATCCTGACGTTTTGCTTCGGTTTCATCTTGCTCTGGGTGGCGATGGTGATTATTGGGACCTTTATCCGCGGACCAGGCTGGATGTGGTTCTGGCCCGGCCAGATCTGGGACCATAATAAGTTGATCTTTGAAGCCAACCGGGACTTGCCCGACATGGTGGGGATTACCGGCCTGGCGGGTAAAGGCATTTTCGGGGCGCTGGTGGTGGGCGGCTATTTCGTGCTGGCCGGCGCCGGCCTCCACAAGCTGATTACGCTCACTGAGTTCAGTCGCAAGATTTACAAGCGAATGAACGTGCTGCAGTACCTGACCATGCAGTTTTTGATCGTTACCATGCTGGCGCTGCCGGTGAAGATCCTGCTCCGGCTGCTGCTCCGGATTAAGTACGTCTGGGTGACACCATGGTTCAACGTCTGAAACCAGGGGTTCAACGTCTGAAGCCGACGTGCGAAGGCCTAATGTCCAAAGGCCCAAGGTATAGAGGCAAGGAGGAGCCTGGTGCCTGAGACACCTGTCCCGGAACGGGACCCGATCGTCAGCCAGTCCCTCAGTGGTCCCCTGTTGATTTCCGTCCTCCTCCTGATGGTGACGGTGGCGTGGTCGTTGTACGACGAAGGGTACGGGCAACGTCCCTATAAGGATTACCAGCAGCGGTTTGTGCGTCAGTACACTACATATCTGGAGAGCCTGAAACCCAAGCAGGCCAGCTCAGAGGAAGCCCTACGCCAGTCGCCTGAGTACCAACGCCTGGAGCAGGCTTTCGACGAAGCGCAGAAGGCCGTTGCGCCCAGACTGCGCGACCTTGACCGCGAGGTAAACCAGGAGCTCACCCCGCGGATCATGGCCGTAACGGAAGTGTTTCAAGTGGCCCGCGGCAAGCTGGGTGAAAAGACCTACCAACTGGAGACTGCCTCCAGCACCGGCGAAAAGGAGTCGCGCAGAAAGGCGCTGGAACAGACCAGGCAGGAGAAATGGCCGGCCCGGCTGCCAGCCGGCGACGGCAAAATCGAGCGGGTCAGCCTCACCTACGATGAGCTGGAACGGGAATTCAACGAGTTGAAGGACCGGCGGGCGAAGCTGCAGGCTGAGCGCGCCGAACTGCTCCGGCGACCCAGCGAACTTCGCGCCCAACGCGATGCCTACTTGAAAGAAAACCTGGTCGGGCTGAACGAAGAGGGGATCGCCGGACTGCTCCGAAACATGGAGACGTTCAAAGTCGAGATCAAGCAGATTCACGTTGCGGCGGATCGCGTTTACGCAGGCGTTGGGCGTGTGGATCTGGTTGATCGCTGCCACTCCTGCCACCTGGGCATCCTGGAACCGCTCACCCTGACACAGCAGGACATGGGAGGAGAAGCAGCCTTTACCAGCCATCCCAATCCTGAGCTGCTCCGCATTCACGAGCCGGAGAGTTTTGGCTGCTCGCCCTGCCACGGGGGCAACGGGCGCGCAACCACCAGCGTGAAGAAAGCCCACGGCCAGTACAAACACTGGCTGTGGCCGCTCTACGCCCGGGAAAACGTGGAAGCCGGCTGCCAGCAGTGCCACAGCGCCGAGATGGTGCTGGAACATGCGGAAGTGCTCAACGCGGGTAAGCAGATTTACCGCAACAAGGGGTGCATCGGCTGCCACCGCTACGAGGGCTTCGATCCGGAAGCCGAGCGGCTGCAATCGGTGCGGCAGGCCGTTCGCGCCCTCCGGGAGGAGCGAAAGGAAAAAGAGCGGGAGGTCGCCCGGACCATCAAGGCCGGCGATGCGGCTCCGGACAACACCGAAGCCGCCCGCCTCTACGCCAAGGCCGAAGGACTGGGCCAGGGCTTGTCGCTGATCGACCACAAGTTGGAGCAGCTCACGCTGGAATCGCGCAGCCTGATGCACGGGTTGAGGAAGGTGGGGCCCAACCTCAAAGAGGTGCGGCAGAAGCTGCGTCCTGAGTGGCTACCGGTGTGGATCGAGAACCCGCACGAGTTCCGGCCCACCACCAAAATGCCTCGCTTCCGAATCAGCCAGGAGGAAGTGCAGGCCATCGCCGCCTACCTGTGGCAGACTGCCGTCCAGTTACCGCTGGACAAGCAGGCACGGGGCAACTCGGTGCGTGGCAAGGAGGCCTTTGAGACGCGCGGCTGCATGGGTTGTCACTCGGTCGGCGAAGGCGACCAGCAGCTGGGCGGCACGTTTGCGGCCAACCTGAGCCGTCTGGGAGAGAAGGCCAATTACGATTACATCGTGCGTTGGATCCATAACCCGCGCGAGCGCAGCCTGCCCTATTGCCCGCTCGAGAAGCGCGACATTGGCCCGGACGACTACGCCAAGCACGGGCTGCCGTTCGGCTTTGACCCAGACCACAGCCGCTGCCCCAACGACGGGGCGGAAATGCAAGTGATGCAGATGACGGCGATGCCCAGTCTCCGTCTGAGCTGGCAGGAGAGCCGTGACGTCGCAAGCTACCTGATGACCCTGAAACAGAAGAGCGACTCGGGTTACCCGGGGGCCGATTTTCTCAGCAACCCGGAGCTGAAGCAGCAGGGGTACTCCTACATCCGGCATTATGGATGCGCGGGTTGCCACGAGATTTCCGGCTTCGAGGAGGAAAGCCGCATCGGGACCGAGCTCACCACCGAGGGCAGCAAGCCGATCGAGCGTCTGGACTTCGCCCTGCTGACCCACGATGCCAAACACGAGGGCTGGTACAACGCCAAGGGATTCTTCGAACGAAAGCTGCGCGACCCGGCCGTCTTTGACCAGGGGAAAGTGAAGCCACGGTTGGAACTGCTGCGGATGCCTAAACCGAACGTCACCCCGGAGCAGATCACCGCGCTGACTACCCTCCTGGTAGGCAGCGTAGATCGGACGGTGCCGCCCGAGTATGAATACGGACTCTCAGACCAGCGCAAAGACATCCAGGAAGGCTGGTGGATTGCCACCAAGTACAACTGCATGGGCTGCCACCAAGTCCGCATTGGCCAGAAGTCGGTCCTGATGGAGATGCCGCGGTATCAGACCCCAGACGGGAAAGAGCAGTTGCCGCCGCGTCTGGTCGGGGTGGGCGCCCGCGTCAATCCCGACTGGCTGCTTCGCTTCCTGGAAAACCCGGCGCTCAGCGATGGCGACGCGAACCAGAATGGCGCGCGTCAATACTTGAAAACGCGCATGCCCACTTTCTTTTTCTCTCCCGGCGAGCTGCGCAAACTGGTGCGCTTCTTTGCGGCCCTGGCCTCCCAGGCCACCCCTTACATCCCGCCGCGATTGGAGCCCCTGTCGCCGCAGGAGATGAGACTGGCGCGGCAACTGTTTACCCATCCGGCCGCGCCCTGCTTGAAGTGCCATGCGACTGGCGATCCGGCTCACGACCGCAATGCCACCGCCCCCAATTTCCTGCTGGCGAAGGAGCGCCTGAAACCGGGCTGGACCAAACGCTGGATGGTCGAGCCCTCGCTGATCAGCCCCGGCACTTCTATGCCGGACGGGCTGTTCCGCCGGGAAGGAGAGCGCTGGGTCTTCTACTTTGGCGGGCCGGCTCCGGAATCGTTCCGGAGCTATGAGAAGGACCACGTGGATCTGCTGACGCGCTACATGTTCCAGATCACACCGGAAGAGCAACGCCGGCTTACCGGCAGACGAGTCTCGGCTTCCGGTCCGGCTAAGAGAAGGAATCTGGCCCAGATGAGCCGCGGGCAGTAACGACTGCAGCTTGTGATTCGAAAGGGCGAGCGAAAGTTCATGGAAAGGGTGAGAAGAAAACAATGAGGAACGCAAAGCTATTGTGGTTTTTGGTGGTAGTGCTGGCGCTGGGGATCGCCGGCTGCACTAAGAAGGAAGAAGCCCCACCCACCCCAGCCGTGGAGGCGCAGCCGCCACCCACGCCGATTGATTCGGCCACCGTCGGTTCCATCACCGGCAAAGTGGCCTTCGAAGGATCGAAGCCCAAGGCCCGTGTGATCCGCATGGATGCGGAGCCGGCCTGCAAGCGCCTGCACAGCAGCGCGGTGCGGTCCCAGGATGTGGTTGTGAACAAGAATGGCACGCTGCAGAACGTCTTCGTCTACGTGAAAAAAGGCTTGAGCAACTACACCTTTGAAACCCCCAAGACTGCTGTGACCATGGATCAGGAGGGCTGCATCTACAGCCCACACGTCATTGGCGTGCAAGCCGGGCAGGAAGTGCACGTGCTGAACAGCGACCCCACGACCCACAACATTCACCCCCTGCCCAAGAACAACCGGGAATGGAATGTGTCGCAGCCGCCCGGCGCGGATAAGATTGTGCAGAGCTTTCCGCGCGAGGAACTGCTGATTCCAGTGAAATGCAACGTGCATCCCTGGATGCGCAGTTACATCGGCGTGCTCAAGCACCCCTTCTTTGCCGTGACCGGCGAGGAAGGAACGTTTGAACTGAAGGGTCTGCCGCCGGGGGACTACGTGGTGGCCGCCTGGCACGAGAAGTACGGAACACAGGAACAGAAAGTCACGCTGGCGCCCACCGAAGCCAAGGCAGCCAGCTTCACTTTCCCGGAAGCGTCCACGCCAGCGGGTGGCTCATAGACTGCACGGCTGGCGGGTGACTTGTAAACTGCACGGAATGCGTCACTGCTCGCAGATTCTTTGGTTGCACACCTACGCCGTCCTGGTGGCTGGTGCCACCTTCCTGTTGATTCTCGCCGGGGCCCTGGTCACCAGTAACGACGCCGGGCTGGCGGTGCCTGACTGGCCCCTGTCTTACGGGGGGCTGGCGCCCCCCATGGTCGGAGGAATCTTCTACGAGCACGGCCACCGGCTGGTGGCCTCCACCGTGGGATTGATGACCATCGGCCTGGCAGTCTGGTTGTCGCGCCGCGAACCCAGGCGCTGGGTTCGTCGGTTAGGATGGGCGGCCCTGGCGGCGATCGTGGTCCAGGGGATTCTCGGTGGAATCACGGTGCTGTACTATCTTCCGCCTCCTGTCTCGATTGCCCACGCCAGCCTGGCGCAGTTCTTTTTCTGCTGCACGGTCGGCCTGGCGGTTTTCACTTCGCCTTCCTGGACGAACCCCGCCGGGGCCGCGGTCCCACCCGCGACTGGCTCGGAAGCGGCTGGCGATGCTAAGACTCTATTTACCCTGGCTGTCGCTACGGCAGTCGCGGTTTATGGCCAGTTGATCCTGGGAGCAGCTGTACGGCACGCTGTGATCGGCATCTGGCCTCACGTATTCGGAGCAGCGGGGGTGGCGGCATTGGGATTTGTGACCGTGTCGCGAGTGTTTCGGCTCCGGGACTCGGACCCGCACCTTCTACGTCGTCCCGCGGCGCTGGTGGCAGTCCTGGTGCTCGTCCAGATGGGTTTGGGCTTGGGGTCGTACTTGGTGAAATACGCGCGCGAGCCGGTTCAACCACTGCCGCTGGATGTCAGCATCACCAGCGCGCACGTCGCCAGCGGCGCCCTGCTGCTGGCCGCCAGTTTGGTGCTGGCGCTACGGGTACACCGGCTGTGCGGCCAGGTTAAAGAAACGGAGCAGGATCAGCTGCTGACTCTGTCCAGTCAACAACTGACCGGAAACGTGGCATGAGGAGCATCCTTCAGACTTGGAAGCTTGACGTGGCAGCCGAGCGTAGCCGGCTGGCCGACTACGTGGAGCTTTCCAAGCCCGAAGTGACCGCGTTGATCCTGGTCGCGACCGCGGTGGGCTTTTGCGTTGGTTCCTCTAGCCCGTTTCGGGCAGAACTACTTGCCCATACTCTGTTGGGAACACTCTTGGTAGCAGCGGGGACCGCGGCGCTGAACCAGTTTTTCGAGCGGGATGCTGACGCCCGGATGCGCCGCACGGATCAGCGGCCGCTGCCCGCCGGACGCATGGCTCCCGGCCGCGCCCTCGCCTTTGGTGTGGCGACCGGGGCCGCCGGCGTCTTCTATCTGGGGACCACCACGAACGTGCTGGCCGCCGGGTTGGCCTTGCTGACCATGCTCAGTTACTTGCTCCTGTACACGCCTCTGAAGGCCAGGACCCCCGCCTGCACCACGGTTGGGGCGTTCTCTGGGGCGGCTCCGCCACTGATTGGCTGGGCAGCCGCGACGGGCGGGTTGACCCTGGGGGCCTGGCTTCTTTTCGCCATTCTGTTCCTCTGGCAGTTTCCGCACTTCCTGGCCATCGCCTGGATGTACCGCGAAGACTACCGCCGCGCAGGCTTCCTCATGTTGCCGGTGGTGGAGCCGGATGGGGTGAGCACCGGGCGACGGGTCGTGTTGTACTTGCTCGTGCTGGTGCCAGTAAGCCTGCTGCCCAGCCTGATCGGCCTGGCCGGGCCGCTGTATCTTGCCGGAGCGCTCCTGCTCAGTTTGGCTTTCTTTTACTGCGGGCTGCGCCTGGCGCAGACCCGCGCCCTGGTCGAGGCGCGGCGACTTTTGCACGCCTCGGTGGTGTACCTGCCTTTGCTATACGGGCTTTTGCTGGTGGACCGAGGGTCGTAGTGTAGCTCTCGGAAGCCCCCAGACCCAATGTGGGAAACGATCATCCTGCTGGTGATTTACCTGATAGCCGGCTTGCTCTGCCTGGCGGTCACCGGCTGGGGTGTGGTCACCGGCCAGTTCCTCGAAGTGGACGGGCTGTTGCTGGTCCTGGTGTGCCTGAGCTTAGCGGCGGTCTTTCTCAGCGCGTTCGCTCTTGCGGTCCGCCGCGGTGAATTCGCGGCCCTGCTGAAGTGGCTGCGCCGCCCCAAGGCGGCTCCGTTACCGGAAGCGGCCGGACAAGCCAACCCAGCCAACCCTTCCGAGCAGCAAGGCAATCAGTAGGCTACCGTAACCGCCTCCCGATGGCCTCCTTTCCCCAGTGGCCCGCGCTGAACGCCAGCCTCAACGCCTTGTGCGCGCTGCTGCTGGCCACCGGCTATTTTTTCATTCGCCGCAAGCAGGTGGCCATCCACCGCATCTTCATGGGGGCGGCGTTTTTCACCTCATCCCTGTTTCTGGTTTCCTACCTGGGTTACCACTACTTTGTCGGCGCCACTCCGTTCCAGGGACGGGGCTGGATCCGCCCGGTTTACTTTTCCATCCTGGTGACGCATACGGTGCTGGCCGCGTTGACGCTGCCGCTCGCGATCGTCACCCTTTCCCGAGCCCTGCGCGGGCAGTTCGACCGGCACCGGCGGATTGCTCGCTGGACGTTGCCGATCTGGTTTTACGTTTCGGTCACCGGCGTGGTCATCTACGCCATGCTGTACCATCTGTATCCGTCACGATAAAGCTTCCTCACCCACAGTAGCGCGACAGCACTCGACCGATTGGTTTAACGGGTGGGAGGTCATCTCCATCAGACACCATGCCGGGGGAGGTCGGCGGGGCATGTATAATGTCCCGTATGCCGGAGAAAGCCAAAAAGAAGCTGGAGGAAGAAATCCGGCACATTGAGCGAGAGCTACATCACGAGCTCCCCGCAGAACTCAAGAAGGCGATCGCGCTGGGAGACCTCAGCGAGAATGCCGAGTACCACTCCGCCAAGCAGCGCCAGGAGATTCTGCGGGCTCGGCTGGAACTACTGAAGAAACGCCTGAGCGACTTGTCCCTGATGAACATGTCCAAGATTCCGCGGGACAAGGCGGCGTTCGGCTCCCAAGTTCTGGTCTATGACTCGCAGAAGGAGGCCGAGATCGAGTACAAGCTGGTCACCACCGAAGAGTCGGATGTGGGGCGCGGCCTCATCTCCACCACTTCCCCAATCGGACGCAGTCTGATGGGCAAGCGCGCGGGCGATACAGTGAAGGTCCAGACACCCGCCGGCGCGAAGGAGCTTGAGATTCTGAAGCTCAAGACAATTTACGACCAGTAACAGCCCGCCCCGGGCCAGTCCATGTTCACGATAACCCGAAGCATCGGAAGGGGCGCAGGCTTCATCTTGGACGGTATCTTGCGCCTGCTGGTCCTGTGTCGCATCCCTCCCAATGTGCTGACGGCCGTCGGCCTGCTGCTGAATATCGGTGCGGCCTGCGCCTTTGGCTATGGGAAATTCCTGCTGGCCGGGCTGATCGTCCTCGCCGCATCGTTGTTCGATTTCCTGGACGGTCCGGTCGCACGCAAGACGAACACCGCCACCCCGTTCGGAGCTTTCTTTGATTCGGTGGTGGACCGCTACTCCGACCTCGCCCTCTATTTTGGCCTGCTGGTCTACTACGCGCGCCTCAACCTGTTCTTCTACATGGTGCTGGTGGCGCTGGCCATGACTGGCTCGGTGATGGTGTCCTACACACGGGCCCGGGCGGAGTCGCTCATCGACTCTTGCAAGGTCGGCTTCATGGAGCGGCCCGAGCGTATTGTGCTGATTATCATCGGCGCCTTGTTTGACCGCATGGCGCCCGTGCTGTGGGTGATTGCCGTGCTCGCCAACGTCACTGTCGTGCACCGGATCGTCTACACCTGGCAGAAGACCCGCAAGGCCGCTTCCCCGCCGGCTGCCGGCGTCGCGCGCGCCGGCGACTAGCAAGACCGCCTCTCCGACCAGCCCGCGACCCCCAACAGGAGCGAGGCTACGGTGCCTCGCGGGGTTCGCCGGTATCCAGCTCCAGCCAGCCATCTTCCGGCAGCAGGTCCACCGGCAGCCCGCTCTCCCAAAGCACCACCTGGAAACGGAACCTCTCGGCCGGGCGCACGCCCAGTGCGGACAGAGCTGCGCGGAGTTCCAGAATCTGGCGCAAGCATCCCTGTGCCTCCCCTGCCTGGGCGGGCGCCTCGCGCATAGGGTTGTCGAGAGCGGTGCTGTCGAGAGCAGTGCCGCAGGCCAGATCCAGGTTCACCACCCACGATCCCGATTCGCGCGCCGCGGGCGCCGCCGACAGGCGGGCGCTGAGTCGCGCCGCTGCCGTCGCAGCGGAAAAATTCAGGTGCACCTCGGTGCGTGCCAGCGCCGCCATGCCTTCCGGGGTGAAATCCAGCCGCAGGTAAAAGTTTTCCGCATCTAGCCCGTAGAACAGCTCGCGCAGGTAAAACCGCTTGCCGTGCATGGCCGACGTGCGCCGGTCGGGGCTGTAGATGCCCGCTCCCATCCATTCGAAGTAGCTCGACACCAACCCGTCCAATCGCGGGTGAATGAAGCGGGCAGGCGGTGTGGCGAAGACGCGCAGCTTGGGCACGCCGATGGGCAGGGCCAGCGCTTCCGGGGCGGGCGCCCCCAGGCTGCGGTACACGTTGGCCAGGTGGGTGCGATAGAGCTCGTCGAACTCCCGCGCATTGTCGGAATGGTGCTCGGGGCCGTACCACCAGTTCCAGTCGCTGCCCTCAGCAATGAGCAGCTCTTCGCGTGCTGTTTCCAGGCCCGGCGGACTCACCGGCGGTGGCTGCTGCTGGATGAAGTGCGCAAAAAAATCGCGCGTCTCCGAAAGCAAATTCCAGGCGCGATTGTCCTCCCTAGCCCCGATCCAGATGTCAAAGTTGGCGTTGATCCACGACCCGGGCACCACGTGCCCCAGTCGCCCGCGCGGAGCCAGCTCCAGCGCCTCGCTGAAGGTGACCGCGCACAGTTCCGGATCGGAGCTGAGACCGCTGTAGAGTGCGCGCAGAAATTCACGCCCGTTGTGGCGGTAGTATTCCCAGGCGTTTTCGCCGTCCAGGATGACGGAGATGACCGGATCGGGTGCCTCGGTCAGGGCCGCGCGCCCACAGTGCCGGAGGCGTTCGAGCAGGCTGGCGGCCGCCTGCTGGGGGTCCATCTTCGAATACACAAAGCCGATCAAATCCGATACCTGCTGATCGCGGAAGAACAGCCGCAGCGTGTTCCCCCCTGGGGAGCCAAAATCATAGCTGCCGTAAAGGCTGGCGGCGCAGGCTGGGATCCCCTGCTGGTCCCGTAGAAAGCCGACATCCAGCGAGCGCGCCAGCACACCCTCGCCGCTGGCTGCCCAGCGGAACCCGAGCTCCGCCGCCAAACTCAAGGCTTCGTCGGAGACCGAGCCCTCCGAAGGCCAAAGGCCGCGCGGCGGCCGCCCAAAGACCCGGGTGTGCAGCGCGATGGCTCGCTCCATCTGCAATCGCGCGTCTTCCGGGTGATGAAACCGCCGCGGCAGCCGTATGCCGGGACGGCTCTCCTCGGCCACTGCCGTATCGCAAATCAGCGGCAGAATCGGATGGTAGTAGGGGCTGGTGGTCAGCTCCGCCTGGCCGCGCTCCTCGGCTTCCCGGTACGCTCCCAGGATGCGGCCGATCAGCTCCTGCTGTTTGCGCGCCACCAGTTGCTGGTCTGCTTCGCTGTAATCTCGGCCTTTGTGCACCAGCCCGCCAATCTCCGGGTCGCGATCCAGGTAGAGCTCATCGAACCAGGCCAGTTGCGAGAGCACCTGGAGGTCGGCAAAGTCGCGGGTGGAAAACAGCGGCAGAGCGCGCTCCGGGGAAAGCCCTCCCAGCCGGTAGAGGTCGCACAGTTGGCGGTACCGCGGGTAGCGCGAGATCAGGTTCTCCAGATTAGCCTCAAACAGCGAACCCAGGGCAGCCAGCCGCTCGTTTCTGTCCAGCGTGTCGGACGGTTTCCGCATCAGCTCCAGCAGGGGCTCGCGAGCAGCCCCGGCGGCGTATTCCTCGATCTGCGCCACCAACGACGGCACCAGATTGAACGTGGCTCGCACGGCGGGGAACTCGCGTAGCAGTTCCACCATCCCAAAGTAATCCTTCAGCGCGTGCAGCCTCGTCCAAGGCATCCTGTAGCGCCCGCTGACCAGGTCCTTGTAGAAGGGCTGGTGCATGTGCCAGAGGAAACAAACGCGGATCATAGGGTCAAGCCTCGGCCGGCGGTGGCCCCAGCGCCGAGTGCAGGTCTTGCTGGAACTTGCGGTAGCGGTCGAGCAGTTCGGGCGTCGCCAACACCTCGGTCTTCTTGGCGACGAAGAAGTTGTTCGGACCGCGCTGGATCAGCAGGCCGATCTGTCCCTTGATGAGGTACCCGGCCGAGCTGAACTGCCGGATTTCACCGTCGGAGGTATATTCCAGCAGCGCGACAAAGCCGTCGCGCTCGGCGGGCACCTGGCGGTCGTAGCGGGGTAGCGTCAGGAACTGAAATCCAAGTTCGCGAAGTCTCTCCAGCACTTGGGCCGCCTGCATCCCAGCATCCTCCTCCGCACTACCCCGCTTCGCCTGCGCTTTCCCCGTACCGCAGAAGCAACTGGAGGCGCCGGGGAGACTTGATGATAGCCCCAACGATTCCGCGCGGGGCTAAAGGAAGTGCTTCAAGAAGAGTTCAGCGGCGGGCAGGCTAGGGCCGCTTGCCACTCCGGCGACGACGTTCGGCAGAAGAACTGGCTTTGGAACCGCCCCGCGGCTTGGGCTTCTCCATGCCTGCCAGCAGGGCCTGCAGGACCGCTACAGCGGCAGCGGCGCCCTCTCCGGTATGTGGGAGCAAAGGCGCCGGCGGTTCGCCCTCCAGAAGCGCGCGCAGGGCCTCCGGCGTCCGGGCCTGGGCTGCGTTGACCGTACGGCCAAACTGGTCGTCGTACATCCGGCGGCAGGGCACGAAAATGGCCGGAGTAGCGGTCAGGGCAACTTCGTGGAACAGGTTATAGCCGCCGGCTGCGATGACTAGTTCCGCCTTGGGCATCCAGTTCACCGCCGGGTAGGACTCCGGCAGCCGCAGGATGCGAAATTGTTTGCTCCGCTGGCGCGCGGTTTCCAGCGCCACTTGCAGGTAGGGTTCACTGCCTTCGCCCCAGCCCACAAACAGCCAGTCTGAGCGGGAGCGGGGCCGCGGGCAACTCGCGAGCCTCACGCACAGTCACGGGCGGCACATCCACAGTTCGCTGGCTGAGCGTTTGCGGCTCCATCGCGTCGGCAATGCGCACCGCCAAACGGTAGTGTTGCCCCAGAAATGCAGCCACTTTGAACTGGCGCAGGTAGGAGGGGTTCAGGTAGCGCTGGATCAGCACGGTCGGGCACGGCAGTGAAGGCAACAACTCCGCAATTTCTCCCACAATCCCGCGAGGAAACGTGTCCACTACCAGCAGCTTAGGGTTGGCGCGCCGCACTGCTCGCTCCAGGAATTGGGGCTCCGGCCCAGGGATTTGTTTCACCGCTACCCCCTCGCGCGAGATCAGTGGGGCAAACGTTGAGTAGGTCAACAGCAGGGCCGAGCGACGGGTATGCGTTTTCCACCGGCGAAGAATAGCCAACCCGCGGGTTAGCGCTCCTAAGCCCGCACCCGGCGCGTAATAAAGCAGGGTGACGCCCGATTCAGGTCGCTCCTTTGTCCGTTTTAAAGGCCTGTTGCGCCGGGCGGGTTTCAAAAGCCTCTTCGGCCTGGCCGGTTTCAAAGGCTTCTTCGGTCGGGTTCGTTTCAAAGGCCTCTTGGGCCGGGCCGGTTTCCGTCTGCGGTTCCGTTTCAAAATATCTTCCGATCTCCCCAGGTGGAATTGTGCGCGGAGTATTTAACGCTGGCGACGGTTCAAGCAACAACCGGGATCGGTCCGCGCGTTTCCGGACGGCGCAGTTTACCTCAATCGTGCCTGATGGGAACGCCAATTTCTGCCGAAAGCGGACGCCCAGGGAAGGGGCCGGCTCATAACCCTAGCGTTTTCAAGAACTCGCGCGCCACCTCCTGAACGTCGCGGTGCTGGCCGTCCAGGGCGTAGTTGAGGCGGCGCATCTGATCCTCGGAAATCGCGTCTTCCAGTTCGGCCAGTGCCTGACGTACAACAGGGTGGCGAGCCAGCGTCTGCTGTCGGACGATCGGGACCGCCTCATAGGGTGGGAAGTAGTTCTGATCGTCTTCGAGCACGGCCAGGTCCAGGGCCTCAATGAGCCCGTCGGTGGAATTGCCAGCCACCAGGTCCACCTGTTTCTCCTTCAGTGCCCGATACAACAACCCCAGTTCCATGAGCCGGGGTTCACCGGCAAAGCGCAGCCTGTAGGTGTCGACCAGCCCCTTATAACCGTCGGGGCGATCCAGGAATTCGAATCCAAAGCCGGCTTGCCACTGGGGCGTGTACGCCGCAACCTGTGAGAGCGACTTCAGTCCCAGGCGCCGCGCATCCTCGCCGCGGATTACGATGGCAAAGGTATTGTTGAACCCCAGCGGCTCGGCTACCTCCAGCCCAAAGCGCTGGGCATAGACGGCCTTGACTCGCTCGTACGCTTCTTGCTTGCTTGCTGGCGGAGATTCCTTGAGGATGGCAGTCAGAGCTGTGCCGGTGTAATCGACATAAAGATCAATCCGTCCGGAAAGAATGGCCTGGTGGCAGATGTAGGTGCCGCTCAGGTAAAAGCGGCGCGAAACCGGGAAGCCTTTGGATTCCAGGTGTTGGGCAATCAGCTCGCCCAGAATGACCTGTTCGGTGAAATTCTTGGAACCAACGACCAGGCGGTCTTCCCGCGCTGGCCCGCATCCAGTCAGCAAACATGCGGCCAGGGCAAGGAGACCGGAGCAGCGTCGCATCGTTCCAAGTGGGGTTACCCGGGGGCTCGGAGCCATTTCTCCACCAGTCCCAGGCCGAGATCGGCCGTCAGTGCCAGCAGCGCGGCGGGGATGGCGCCGGCCAGGATCAGCGTGTTGTTGACCATCGCCACACCACGAAAGATGTACGTGCCCAAGCCTCCCGCGCCGACTGCAGCGGCAATCGTGGCCAAGCCCACCGAAATCACCACAGCCACGCGTACCCCGGCAAGGATCACTCCCAACGACAGCGGCAGCTGCACCTGAAAAAGCAGTTGCCGGTCGGTCATCCCCATGCCGCGCCCTGCCTCTACAACGGCCCGATCCACGCCGAGAATGCCGGCGTAGGTGTTACGAATGATCGGCAACAGGGCATAGAGAGTCAGGGCGAAGATCGCCAGGCGCTCGGCTCGGTCGCCGAGCCAGGGCATCGGTAGCAGGAAACCGAACAACGCCAGGCTGGGGATGGTCTGCATGATGTTGGCGCTGCCCAGGATGGGCTTGCTCAAGGCAGGCCAGCGGGTCAGCAGGATGCCCAGCGGCAGACCGATGGCTACGGCCAGCGCCGTGGAAGCACCCACCAGCCACAGGTGCTCCAGCGTCAGCTCGAACACTTCCGCGCTGTTGCGCTGAAAGTATTGCAGCAGCTCATTCACGGTGAACCTCAACTCCCGGCACGGTGAACCTCAACTCCCGGCACGGTGAACCTCAACTCCCGGCACGGTGAACCTCAACTCCCGGAGATTGTTTTCTCTCCGGCGCCAAAGGCAGCCAGGTACGCGGCCGCCACCGGCTCGGTGGCGTGCACAAAGTCGGCCGAGGCGTACACGCCCACCAGGCGGCCGCCCTCTTGCAGCGCAATGCGCGTGCCCAGCACCAGAGCTTCGCGCAGGTCATGGGTCACGAACACAATGGTCTTGTTCAGCCGCTTTTGCAATGCCAGGAATTCACCTTGCATTTCGGCGCGCGTGATCGGATCCAGCGCGCCGAACGGCTCGTCCATCAGCAGAATGGGCGGATCGGCGGCCAGGGCGCGCGCCACCCCGACCCGCTGTCGCTGTCCGCCGGAGAGTTCGCGGGGGTAGCGCGCGGCGAATTCCGGATCCAGGCCCACCAGCAGCAGTAGTTCCTGAACCCGCTTATTGGCGCGTTCGGCTGGCCAGCCCTCCAGGCTCGGCACCAGGGCAATGTTGCGCTCCACGGTAAAGTGGGGGAACAGTCCGGTTTCCTGGATCACATAGCCGATGCCGCGCCGCAGTCGGATCGGGTCCCACTCCGTCGTGGGACGGCCCTCCACCCGCACCTCGCCCTCGCTGGGCACCAGCAACCGGTTTACGAGTTTAAGGGTGGTGGTCTTGCCCGAGCCGCTCCGCCCTAACAGAACCAGGGTTTCTCCTCCCCGCACCTGGAGGTCTAACTTGTGCAGCAGCTCCCGCTTGGGGCCCAATCGGTAGGAAACTTCGCGGAATTCGATAACGATTTCGTTCCCAGCAGCGGCGTTGTTCATCTTGAGCCTGGAGTGGCCAGCACCATCAGGAAGCGTCATGTTTGCATGGGGTGTAGTGGGCGTCAAGTTCCGAACAACGCTCCGGCGGCCGCCGGGGACAGCTCTCGGTGTCGGCCCGGATCGTGGCACGGACTGTAGAAAGACACCGGAACTCAAGACGCCGGACCATCTCCGGGCCCGGCTGTACTTTTCCCCGGTTCCATGCAACGATTCTTCTAGGGGGTCTCTAGGGACCCTCTGGGGGCCTTTAGGGGCGAAGAGGAAGCTGCTGCAAAGCCACGTATTCAATTTCGATCGAATGCCGGCGACGCTCGGGCCGCTGGAGGCTGCGCGGTGCTGCGCAATCTGCAAATGATGGTCTTCGGGAAAAGAAAATTCTGGATTCCCGCTCTGGGGATCGGCTTTCTGACGGTTGCCGGCTGGTTCTGGATTGCACGCTCCGGCAGCGCTGATGCTTCGCACAAGCTGGCAGGAGTTGCGGGTGGGGAGGAGGAGTCCCGGCACACGAATCGCCTCATTGGGGAGAAGAGTCCCTATCTGCTGCAGCATGCACATAACCCCGTGGACTGGTATCCGTGGGGCAAAGAAGCCTTTGAGAAGGCGCGCCGCGAGCAGAAGCCGATCTTCCTCTCGGTGGGCTATTCCACCTGCCACTGGTGCCACGTGATGGAGCGCGAGTCGTTTTCCGACCCGGCCATCGCCGAGATGATGAATCGCCATTTCGTCTGCATCAAAGTGGACCGGGAGGAACGCCCCGACGTGGACCGCATCTACATGCGCTTCGTCCAGGCCACCACAGGCGGGGGCGGCTGGCCCATGTCGGTCTTCCTGACTCCCGACCTGAAGCCCTTCTTTGGCGGCACCTACTTTCCCCCGGAGGACCGCGGCCGCCGCCCCGGCTTCCGAACCGTGCTGCTGCGGATGGCTGAAGTCTGGGAGAGCGAGCGGGAGAAGATTTTGGCGTCCACCGAGCGCTTCACGCGGGCCCTGCAAGCAGGGCTGAAGGCCGACGTGGGAGATGCAGGCGCGCTACAAGCGCCGGTCCTGGCGGCCGCCTACCAGGAATTCAAGCAGCGTTACGACCCCAAGGAGGGCGGCTTTGGCGACCGGCCGAAATTCCCCCGCCCCGTCGTGTTCAACTTCCTGCTCCGCTACTACGCTCGCACCGGCGAGCAGCACGCCCTCGAGATGACTCTTCACACGCTGCGGGCTATGGCCCGCGGAGGCATCCACGACCATGTCGGCGGCGGGTTCCACCGCTATTCCACCGATGCGGCCTGGCACGTGCCGCACTTTGAAAAGATGCTCTACGACCAGGCCCAGCTTGCCGCCTCCTACGCCGACGCCTACCAGATTACACGCGATCCGTTTTTTGCCGGCGTCCTCCGCGGCATCCTGGAGTACGTGCTGCGCGACATGCGCGGACCGGAAGGCGCATTCTACTCTGCCGAAGATGCCGACAGCCTGCTTGAACACGGCAAGCCGGAGCACGTCGAGGGAGCGTTTTACGTCTGGGAGCCTGCTGAGGTTGAAAAGGTTCTGGGGCGCGACCGCGCTCGGGTTTTCAACTTCTACTACGGCGTTGAGCCGTCGGGAAATGTCGCCCCGGAGCAGGACTTCCAGGGTGAATTCAAAGGGAAAAGCATCTTGATCGTGCGGCGTTCGCTGGCTGAGGCCGCCCGCAAGTTCAAGAAGTCGGAGGACGAGGTTGGTCAGCTTCTGGCCCAGGCCCGGCTAGAGCTACTGACCGCTCGGGCCAGCCGGCCGCGCCCGTTGCGCGACGACAAGGTTCTGACCGCCTGGAACGGCCTGATGATCTCAGGGTTTGCCCGCGCGGCCCAGGTGCTGGAGGAACCCCGGTACCTGGAGGCCGCCAGCGCCGCCGCGGGCTTCCTCGAAGCCCGCCTTTACAACCCGGAGACAGGCCGTCTGAAGCGCCGCTACCGGTCCGGCGACGTGGCCATCAACGGCTTCCTGGATGACTACGCCTTCCTGATCCAGGGTTTGCTTGACCTCTACGAAGCATCGTTCGACGTCCGCTGGTTTGCCTGGGCCGTCCGGCTACAGCAAACGCAGGACCAATTGTTCTGGGATTCCAGCCAGGGAGGCTACTTTGCCACCAGCGGAGACGACCCCTCCATTTTGGCGCGCATGCGCGACGACTACGACGGGGCCGAGCCTTCTCCCAATTCCGTTGCCGCCATGAATCTGTTGCGGCTATGGCAGATGACCGGCCGGAAGACGTGGGAAGAGAAAGCGGGGAAAAGCTTCGCCGTATTTGGGCGGCGACTCCAGACGTTCCCCCATGCGATGCCGCAATTGGTTGCCGCGCTGGACTTCAAACTTTCCAAGCCGAAGCAGATCATCATTGCCGGCGACCCGAACGGCGCCGACACGCGCGCCCTGCTCCGTCTGGTGCACGAGCGCTTCATTCCCAACAAGATCCTGTTGCTGGCCGACGGCGCTCAGGGCCAACAGCAGCTGGCCGAGTGGCTGCCTTTTATCAAGGGCATGGGCCGGAAGCAGGGACGCGCCACCGCCTATATCTGCGAAAACTACGTGTGTAAGTTACCCACCGCCGATCCCAAGATAGTGGCAACCCTGCTGGATCCGAGATCTTAGCGCCGTGTCCGAAAAGTCCGCCTCGCCCGTGGCGGGGCGGGCCTGGCGAGGTCCCTGCGCGGTCATGGTCGAGCGTAGTTCAGCGCAAGGTGGCGCTGGCCTGTTGACGAGCTTCCTCAAGCTCGGGCCTCACTGTATCCGCCTTGGCGCCCAGCGTGGTGAGCTTTGCGAAGTAAGCCTTGGCCTTAGTCGGATCGTCCGAAAGCTTGGCAGCGCGCGCTGCTCCGTAGAGCCCGTTAAACCGGTTGGGTGACTGTTTCAATACAGATTCAAACTCCTTCAGTGCTTCCGCGGGCCGCTTCAGTTCAAGAAGCATGTCGCCCAACAGTTCCCGCGCCGGCAACGCGGCGCCTGGAGTGACCGGATGTTTGTCAGTGCTGTCCTCAAGGTCGGCCGCCGAACCCATTAGTTGGATGGCTTCTTCAGCTCTGCCTTCCGCATGCGCCAGCCACGCGGCGACGGCGCGGCGCTGGACTTCCACCTGAGTGGCCCAGTCGTAGCCGCTCGCCATCGCGTGAACCTGATCGAAGGACCCCGCGCCAGGCTTGAGGCGCTGAACGTGCTTCCTGGCGGACGCTGCCGAAGCAATGTTGGATTGAATGGAATCTTCCCAGAGTCCCAAGCGCGTGAAGATGTGAGACGGCATGTGAAGCGCGTGGGGTGAATCGGGAGCGATCTTGGCGTAGCTCCGGGCGGCGGGAAGCGCCAGTTCGGCAAGCTGTGGGTAGTCGTAGCTGTGGATCATGTAGTGGGCCGCGCCCGGGTGGTTTGGGTTCTTCGGCAGCAGCCTGTTCAGAATGCCGGCTGCTTTTCTCTGGTTGACATACTGCTTGTCGGTCGGCGGGGCGGTTCCCAACAAAGCCAGCGCGTAGAAGATGCCTGCTTCTGAGTCGTCCGGGTACTTGCGGTAGAGCTGCTCCATCGCCTTCTCATAGGCGACAGCGCGGCCCCGATGATCGAGTCTGTCGGAGCCCCTGTAGAAAGCCGCGATGGCGGCGATGTAGTCTCGTTCCCGTACGGTCTTGGCGCCGATGGCAACGGCCTTTTGGGCCGCTTCGACACCCCTTTTCAACTCCGCCGGATTCGGGGGCGCCCAAACTGGATGATAGTTACTCATGGCAACACCCCAATAGGCCATTCCGCACGCCGAGTCCGCCTCTGCGACATAGGAGAAGGCCTTTTCCGCCTCGTTGTACCAAAAGGAGTGCAGCATCGCCGCTGCACGGCTGAATGGGGCCTGCACTTTTGGGCTGCAGGAGATCTGGAAGCGAACGGTTCCCAATTGGCCGATGTTACGGTGATGAGTGCCCTCCTCGGCCAAACCGGGCGAACAGACGGCCAGGCAGATCAGTACAGTTCTAAGTCGCATAAAAGGCCAGCGCTCAACGCGTGAGCTCCTCCTCTCTCCCCTGATTTTATGCGAGAACAACTAGTGCGCGCGGCCAAATTCTGTCCACCTGTTTCGGTATAATACGAGCCGGCCTTTCTGATGGCGGACCAGCTTGAACGTCCGAGAATCTTCCTTTCCGCAGGGGAAGCCTCTGGGGACATGTATGCGGCCTGGTTTGTGGAAGCGCTGCGCGAGCGTGTTCCGGAAGCGGAATGCTTTGGTTGCGCCGGTCCACGCCTGCGCGACGCGGGCTGCGCGCCTTTGCTCCGCTCGGAAAGCATCGCCATGGTGGGCCTGGCCGAGGTGGCCGGGGAAATCCCACGCGTCTGGCGCCAGTACCGGCGCCTGGTGACGGACGCTCTGGAGCGCCGCCCCGAACTGGCCGTGTTGGTGGATGCGCCGGATTTCAACCTGCGCCTGGCCCGCCATCTTCGCCGCCACGGCATTCCGGTGCTCTATCTGGTAGCGCCACAGGCTTGGGCGTGGCGGCCCTGGCGGACGGGCCAGTTGCGGCGGCTGGTGGACCGGCTGCTGTGCATTTTTCCCTTCGAGGAAGCCTGGTTCCGCCAGCGCGGCGTGAACGCCGAATACATCGGCCATCCACTCGCCGGCCGCGTTCGCCCGCGGTGGAGTCGGGAAGAATTTTTTAGCCGGCAGCGGCTCGATTTGCGACAGCCACTGTTGGTCCTCCTGCCCGGCAGCCGGCGCCGCGAAATATCGCTGAACCTGCCAGTCCTGGTGGAGGCCGCCGCGCGCTGTAAGGCGCAGAGCCTGATTGCCGCGCCGCCGGAGCTGCCTTTGCCCGAAGCGCCCCTTCCGGTGGTTCGCGGCGCCACCTACGACGCGTTGGCCCACGCCGACGTGGCCCTGGTTGCCAGCGGCACGGCGACCATCGAAGCCGCGCTGCTCGGCACGCCTATGGTGGTGGTCTACCGGGTGACGGAACCCACTTGGTGGTTGGGCCGTCTTCTAGTAAAGACGCCGTTCTACAGTATGGTGAACTTAGTGGCCGAGCGGCGTCTGGTTCCCGAGTTGATCCAGGATGCGTTTACCCCGACGCGGGTGGCCGACGAGGCGCAGCGCCTGCTTGGGAACCGTGAGGCACGGGACATCATGCGGGTTAGGCTGGCTGAGGTAGCGCGAAAGCTGATCCCGGTCTCCGATCCTCTGGGACGCGCTGCGGAGCGGGCGGTGGAAATGCTGAAGAGCGGCTCTCCGGCTGCACACCCAGCTGCGCCCCCAGCTGCAGGTGCACCCCCAGGTGCACCCAAGGTACTGTCCTGATCATCCTATGGTCGTGGGCCGGACCACAAAGGAGTGTTTGATGTTTTTCTCCGCTGTTGCCCGTTGGATGTCAGCAAGCGGTAGTTCCAAGTCCGCAGATCAGCGGCCGCATTCCCTCACGGCGGCGCTCCTGGCCGCGGTGCTGGCATGTGGCTACCTCCCCTTATGGGGGCAGCAGAGGAGCGCGCGGATCGACGTCGAGAAGTACGTGATTGATGCTGAGCTAGATCCGCAGGAGCACCTGTTGCGAGCCCGCGCGCTGGTCGAGTTCGTGGCCGTGGTGGACACACAGTCGGTCACCTTTGAATTGAACAACAATCTGACCCCCACCAAAATCACCGACGCCGGTGGCCAATTGCTCTCCTCACAGCGCTTCCCCCGGCAGGGCACCTTGCAGGTCAACTTCGAGGAGCCCCTGCGCGCGGACGAACCGGCCAGCATCCTGTTTGAATACGACGGCAGGCTGGTCGGCGCCGACAACCAGCCGGTGGAAGGATTGAAGCTGGCCTATGTCGGCGAGGAGGTCAGCTATTTGCTCTATCCGGGCCGCTGGTTCCCCGTCTCTGACTACCAGGCGGACCGATTTGCGGCGGAAATCAATGTGACCGTGCCGCAAGGCCTGCGGGTGGTCGCGCCCGGCCGCAGTGGGCCAGCCGAGATTGGCCCGGAGGGCAGGCACACCTTCCGCTTTGTCTACGATCGCCCGGCATTCCCTGGCAGCCTGGCGGTGGTGCGCGACCAACCACAACGAGTGACAGGCGGAGGCGCGCAGGTGAACGTCTATTTTCGCGGGCCTGAGCTGGCCCAGGCACAAACCTACGGCGACGCCGCGGGCAGGATCCTCACCTTTTTCTCCAGTAAGTTCGGGCCGACGCCGGACCCCACGGTGTCGCTGGTGGAAATTGATGAAGGCTCGGTGAACGGCTACTGCGCGCCAGGAATTATTTTCCTCTCTCCACGCGCCATCGGGGACCAGCTCAACTACCGCCTGCTGGCGCACGAGCTGGCGCACCAGTGGTGGCGAGGCATTGTCAGCCCCGTTTCCCGCACCCACCTCTGGCTGGATGAAGGGTTGGCCACTTACAGCGAGTTGCTTTACGTGGAAGAATTCGCCGGAGAGGCAGCACTGGAGGAAGCGGTTAGAGACGTCTCGATTTCGGCACTGACCAATGACACCGTCGCCGTCTTCCGCGCGTCCAGACTGGAGGAGTTCTCGCTGGAGTATGACGCCGTAGTAGCCAAAAAGGGCGCAATGGTCCTGCACATGCTGCGATGGGTCATTGGCGATGCTGCCTTTTTCCAGGGTTTGCGCCAGTTTGCCACCACCTACGCGGACAAGCAGGCCAGCACGGACGACCTGCGGCAGATCTTTGAGCAGGTCAGCGGAGCGGATTTGACGGGCTTCTTCATCCAGTGGCTGGAGGCCCCCGGAACACCGGAGTTCAAGGCTGACTATGCTGTCTACCGCACCAGCAAGGGATTCAGAATCGTAGGCCAGATCAAGCAAGACATGGATACCTTCCGCATGCCGGTGGAAGTGCGCATTGAAACCGACGGGGACCCCGTGATGCGGCGCATCGAGGTGGCCGGAAGATCCTCGGACTTCATCGTCGAAACTTTCGGACGCCCGCGCACCGTGACGGTGGACCCAGACAGCCGGGTCCTGAGGTACAACGACCAGATTCGCCTCCAGGTGGCGATCCGTAAGGGAGAGCAGTGGACCGACGTGGGCTACTACGAGGAAGCGCTGAAGGAATATCAGAAGGCGCTGGAAATCAACAAGAACAACTCGCTGGCCCACTTCCGCATCGCCGAGGTGTTCTTTGCCCAGAACAACTACCAGTCGGCGGCCAATGCCTTCCGCGAAGCGCTCAACGGAGACCTGGAACCGAACTGGACCGAGGTCTGGAGCCACATCAACTTGGGCAAGATCTTCGACATCACCGGGCAGCGCGAGCGAGCCGTGAACGAATATCAGCAGGCGCAGCGCACCAGCGACAATACCCAGGGCGCGCAGGCGGAAGCCGAGCGCTACCTGAAGGAACGCTACCGCCGCGAGCGGGTGGCGGAACGATATTGATCCCCGAGTCCCAAGCCCTGAGCTCAGCCCCTGCAATCCCAGATCCAAGCTTGAGCGGCCGCGAAATTATCGCGACCCGTAGTCCCTGCCTTTTTGTTCGAGCAGGCAACAGCCGCCAGGGGAAGGCGGGCGGCGCTATTCCGGTGTGTAGGTGGCAGTGGTGGTGTCAGTTTCCCAGACGGTGACCGCTGCGACCTTCACTCCGTTCTCGGGGCGCCGCTCGGCCAGCCGGCCATCAATCTCCTGGTAAAAATACTTCGCCAGATTCTCCGCCGAAGGGTTCAGCGCGTCGAACGGCGCCAGGTCGTTGAGGAACTGGTGGTCGAGCCGATCGGCGACCTGGCGCAGAGCGCCTTTCAGCTCCACAAAGTCGTATAGCAGGCCGGTGGCATTCAGTCGCTGCCCGCGCAGGATGAGGCGGACACGGTAGTTGTGGCCGTGCGTGTTTTCGCACTTGCCGCGGTAGCCTCGCAAAGCGTGGCCGGCGGCGAAGGTATGCTCCACGGTGACTTCAAACATTGGGCAAAGGCTCCATAAACCGCTCGACTTCGGCAAATTCTCGAGTCGTACGGTAGTCGGCAAGACTCTCCAGGAAAATTGTACCGTAGTTCTTGGTCAGAATGCGCGTATCCAGAATAGCCAGCAGGCCCCGGTCGGCGCGGCTGCGGATCAACCGGCCGAAGCCCTGCTTGAGCGCCAGGATCGCCTGAGGCACCTGATACTCCAGGAAGGGGTTGCCGCCCTCCTCCCCAATCAGGCGCAGGCGCGCCGCCACCACCGGGTCGGTGGGCACTGCAAACGGCAGCCGGTCAATGACGACGCAGCTAAGCTGCTGGCCAGGCACGTCCACGCCCTGCCAGAAGCTGGCGGTGGCGAACAACACCGGGTTCGATTCCCTGCGGAAGCGCTCCAGCAGTGCGGTGCGGGGCGCCTCGCCCTGAACCAGCAACGGATACTTCAGCCCGGCCGCCTGCAGCCGGGACGCGGCGCGCCGATAGATTTGCTGCATCTGCTGGTAGCTGGTGAACAGCACGAAGGCCCGCCCGCGGGTGGCCCGCAGGATGCGGCAGACCTCCTGGGTCGCCTGCTCCAGGAATTCCGGCCGGCGCGGGTCGGGGAGTTTCGGCGGGATGTAGAGCAGAGCTTGGTTGCGGAAGTCGAAGTGCGAGTCCAGCGCCCTCTGGCGCGCGTAGCGGATTCCCAGGCGCCGCTCAACAAACTCGAAGCTGCCGGCCACGGCCAGAGTGGCCGAGGTCAGCGCGCAGGTCTCCACCCGCTCGAACAGGGCCTCGGCAAGGATGGGAGCCACGTCAATGGGGGTGGCCTGAAGGAAGATGCCGCGGCCGCGCCGCTCGATCCAATAGATGTAGCCAGGATCGTTCCCCTCCATCAGGAACTTCAGCTCGCGGCGCAACTCGCTGGCCCGGCGGATCAGCGCATGCAACTCTTCCGGCTTGTCGGGGAGTGCCGCCAGCGCTGATTCCAGTGCCTCCAGCGCTCTGGCCAGTCCGGCATGGGCGCTTTGCAGGTTCCCATCGGGGTCCGCGAGCTCCTGGTGCACGTCGAAAGCGAAGCGCCCATCTTCTCCCGCAAGCAGTCCAAACAGAACGGCGGCACGCTCCCCTACACGGCGAGCAGCGCGGAACAGCTCGGGCGTTCCGCCGTCGCTTTTTGACGCAGCGCCTTCCTGCGTTGCCTTCATCCGCAGCGTCTGGTCGCAGTCGCGCACCAGCTCCTCCAGGCGGTAGTTGCTGACGATGAGTCCGAAATATTGTGAAGCCACCTCCTCCAGTTCGTGGGCCTCGTCGAAAATCACCGCGCGATAGTCCGGCAGGACGCCCAAGCCGGGTACCCGATTGGCCGCGGCGACCTTCAAAGCCAGGTCGGCGAAAAACAGGTGGTGGTTCACGATCAGCAGGTCCGACTCCAGGGCGCGCTGGTGCATTAGAGTGAGGAAACAGCGCTCGAACTGAGGACACTTCTGGCCGGTGCAGGTCTCGCGACGCGCGTTCAAATGGGGCCACAAGGCGCTGGACTCGGGCAGAGATGCCAGTTCGGCGCGGTCGCCGGTTTCGGTGCGCGGCTCCCACTCGCCGAGCAGCGCCAGTTCTTCCCGCTGCTCCACCTGCCCGGCTGTCGCCGGGGCGCTCAGCGCGTAGAGCTTTTGCCGGCACAGGTAGTTGTTCCGGCCCTTCATGTAGCAGACCCGCAGCCGCCTGCCCATATGCCGCTCCAGAAACGGGATGTCCTGGTAGTAGAGCTGCTCTTGAAGGTTCTTGGTGCCCGTGGAAATCACCACCCGCCGGCCGCTGAGCAGGGCGGGAACCAGGTAGGCCAGAGTCTTTCCGGTGCCGGTGCCCGCCTCTACGAGCAGGTGGCGCTTCTCGCGGAAGGCAGCGGCAACCAGCTCCGCCATCTCCAGTTGGCCGGGGCGGAACTCGTAGCGGGGGTGGGCGCGGGCCAGCCACCCGTTCGGCGCGAAGAACTCCCGCATGCTGGAATCCTTAGACACGCTGCCGCTGTGCGCGTTTTTCATGAGCAAGAAAGTTCGGGCATAAGCAAGAAAGCATGGGCAACAAACTTCGGGCATCCTCGCCGGGCCGCTCTTAAAGCATAATGAATGGACGGCCAACAATGCGGGCGGATTTGGAGAATAGCACGGGCAAGGTGGGAGTCGACATGGCGTCAGGCGCTGAGGGGTCGAGGCATGCCCCTTTGATCGCCATTGTCGGCCGGCCCAACGTCGGCAAGTCCACCCTGTTCAACCGCATCACCGGGACCCGGCGAGTTATCGTGGGCAACGAACCGGGCATCACCCGCGATCGCATCTACGCAGAGGCCCGGTGGGGGCGCACAGCGTTCCAGGTGGTGGACACGGGCGGCATGCTGCCTGGGGACCGCGAGCTGATACCTCGCCAAATCCTCAAGCACGCCGAGCTGGCCATCCGGGAGGCAGCTCAGGTGGTGTTGGTGGTGGACGGCCGGGCAGAAATTACCGGCAGCGACCGCGAACTGGCCCGACTGCTGCTGCGCACCGGCAAGCCGCTGGCGCTGGCGGTGAACAAAGTGGACACGCCGCACCTGGAAGCGCAGATGCAGGAGTGGTACGCCCTGGGCATCGGCCGGCTGTTCTTCGTTTCAGCCGAACACGGGACCGGAGTAGCGGAGCTGCTGGACGAAGTGGCGGGCGATTTGCCCCCCCGCCCCGCGGAGACTACGGCCGCGCCCGAGGAAGCCAGGGAAATTCGGGTGGCGATTATTGGCAAGCCCAACGTGGGCAAGTCCACGCTGCTGAACCTCATCGCCGGACAGGAGCGCGCTATGGTGACCCCGCTGCCCGGAACGACACGCGATGCGGTGGATCTGCTGGTGGAATCCCCGCTGGCCGGGCGGCTGCGGGTGGTGGACACGGCTGGCATCCGCCGCAAGAGCAAAACCAAGCTGATGGCGGAAAAACTGAGCGTGATGATGGCCCAGCGCCACATTCGCCTCTGCGACATTGCCCTGCTGCTGGTG
Organism: Terriglobia bacterium; assembly: GCA_965218055.1. Taxonomy (GTDB): domain Bacteria; phylum Acidobacteriota; class Terriglobia; order JAJPHL01; family JAPKYU01; genus CBDBKE01. Next base: position 1,111,974 of record CBDCKA010000002.1, on the reverse strand, counting down.
GACGCCACCGAAGGAGCCACCGCCCTGGACGCGGCCATCGCCCGCTACGCCCATGATCATGGCAAGGGGCTGATCGTGGTGCTCAACAAGTGGGACTTGGTCGAAGACAAGCTCCGCAAGGCCGGCCTGCTGGCCGGCACCGTGCGACGCGCGATAAAGTTCGTGGACTACGCGCCGATGCAGTTTCTCTCGGCCGCCAGCGGGTGGAACCTGGAGAAATTGCTGGAACGCATCCGGGAGGTGGACCGGGCGCGGTCGCAGCGCATGCCGACTGGGGAGCTGAACCGGTTGTTTCAGAGCCTGGACCTGGAACGAGCTCCAGTCCCGGCGGCAAAGAAGGTAAAAATCCTCTACCTGACCCAGCCGGGGATACGCCCACCGACTTTCGTGCTGTTTACCGACCGCGCGAACAAACTGCACCCTGCTTTTGAGCGCTTCCTGGAAAACCAGATCCGGCGGCGGTTTGGCTTTGCCGGAACGCCCATCCTGCTCCGGACCCGGGCGCGGAAAAAGCGACGTGCGGCTGCTCGCAGCAACCGACCCCGCCGGAAAACGGTGTCTCGCATCCACCAGGGGTAATCGTGCTGGCCGTGGTGATTGTGCTGGCCGCGCTGGTGCTTAGGGCCAGCCTTCGACCCTTCAAAAACACCTTCAAAAACATCTTCAAAAACAAAAGTCCCAATCCGCGGATTCGGCGTCTGCGATATCCCCTTGCTGGCGGGGTTCCACAGGTCTGTTGTTCTGCAGCTCTGCATAGCTGCCCCGGTAGAACAGCAATGGGTCACCCTCCCGCGAATCACCGGCCAGAATTTCCCCGATAAAAATGTCGTGGTCGCCGGCGGGCCGGATCTCGATGACCCGGCAATCCACAAACGCGAGCGCTTCGCGGAGGACAGGGGCGCCGCTGGCAACGACTTTCGTGTTGACGTCGGAGAAATCCTTTGGTCCTGATTTCGCGAACCGGCGCGCCAGCGCCTCCTGATCAGCTGCCAGCACGTTCACGGCGAAGCACTTGTGCTCAAGCAGGCGCTCCCGGGTCTGGTTGCTCCGGCCTACAGCCAACAACACCAGCGGGGGGTCCAGAGAAAGGGACAGGACGGCATTCGCCGTCATGCCGTAGATCGAGTCGCCGTCTCCGGTGGTGATCAGCGTCACGCCGGTGGCAAAACATCCCATGATCCGGCGCTGCGACATCGTATCCATAGTCACGACTGCGAGTCACGATTGCGACCCACGACTGCGCCCGCCCTCAGATTGCGGGAAGCGCCGGCACGACCTCCTTGGCCAACAGGTCCATCGAGCGCAGCCACTTCGCCTTGTCGTCCCAGTCGTGCGCAATCATCAGCAGGGTGTCGAAGCCGCCCGTTTGCTTCCATACCTGCCGGAGCTGGCGGATGCAACTGTCCGGACTTCCGATAACGCACAGATTTTTCAGCACATACTCCACGGTGACCTCGGAGTCTGGCATGTCAGGATCGGTCTTGAAGACCTGCAGCATGTTGGCAGACTTCAGCAGCTCGACTAGGTAGGCGAACGCGCGGGCAAAGGTGCCGGTCCGGGCATGCTCCCAGGCTTCCCGGTCCGTCTCGGCGACGTAGATGCTCCGCGACACACGCCACAGGGAGCGGCTGGGCGCCGGACGGCCCGCTTGCTCGGCTCCGGCGCAGTAGGTCCTCCAGTGAGCGGGCAGCGTGGAGATGGGCACCAGGTTCGTGCTCAGCATCATGTAGCCCCGGCACCCAGCCGTCTGAGCCGCCATGGATTGACCCTTGATCACGCTCATGGCGATGGGCGGGTGCGGCTTCTGATAGGGTTTTAACAGCGCGCCGGTGGCCAGTTCACGGTTGGGGTTCTTAATCCGGATGCGCCAGAATTGGCCTCGGAAATCGAACGGGGCTTCGGCCCGCCACAACTTCAGGACCATATCAATGCCTTCTAGGGTCATGAGCCCCTGCGTCTTGGCGTCCGGCAGGTCGAACAGCTCGTGATCGGTCGGTACGCCGCCCTGTCCGAAAGCGCAATTCAGGCGTCCCCGGGACAAGTGGTCCAACAAAGCGAGCCGGACGGCTACGTTTGCGGGATGATGTTGGGGGGCGATGGTCACCCCGGGACCAAGCCGAATGTTCTTGGTCCGGGGCAGCACATTGGCAATGAACACGTCGTTGGAGGGGATCGGCTCCCAGGCCAGCGAATGGTGCTGACCGATCCAGGCCTCGGAGAATCCCAGCTCGTCGGCCCGAACAATCAGCTCGATATCTTCCTCGAAGCATAGCGTGCGCTGCTTCTCCGGAGGATGCAATGGCATCATGAAGACGCCCAACTTCATCGAGGCCTCTCCTCTCAGGCGCTCCACGCTTCTGGCCCATCGCGGAGCCGGTTCATCATCTCACACACCTGTGGTTCTTGTAGCAGATGAATACGACGCGACTTAGCAAGCAGCAGTGGATGGGGATCGGCTGGCCAGTAAGCTTGCAGCGTGATTGCTGCCGGTGTATGATCTCGCGCAAACATCAAGTCAAGAGTGAACATTTTGCTTGCAGAGGAGGTGGTTGATGAGACGAGCTGCATGGGTCTACGGTGTATCTCCGCGCGCTCTGTGTCTGTGCGTTGAAATCGCCCTGAGCTGGGCCGCCCTGACCCTGTGCGCCGCCGCTGCCGACTGGCCGCAGTTCGGCGGGCCCCACCGCAACTTCAGGACCGATTCCGAGCGCTTGGCATCCTCCTGGCCGCCGGACGGCCCGCGCCGTCTCTGGAGCCGCCAGTTGGGGGAGGGTTACTCCGGCATCGCTGTGGACGACGGCACCCTCTTCACTATGTATCGCAAGGGGGAGCAAGAGGTCGTCATCGCCTTGGACGCCGCGACCGGCAAGACGCTCTGGGAGCACCCCTACGCAGCACCCTTTCTCAGCTCGATGGACATGAAGCTCGGTCCCGGCCCTCACTCCACCCCGCTGGTGGCAGGCGCGCGTGTGTTCACAGTGGGAGTCACCGGGAAGTTCTTCGCGCTTGATAAAAAAACCGGGAAGATGGAATGGTTCCACGACCTCTACCAGGAGTTCAATATCGACCGAAGGAACCGCGGTTTCTCCTGTAGCCCCATCGCCTACCAGGACACGGTGATCCTGCAAACCGGGGGCGGGGGCAACGCCATCATGGCTTTCCGGCAGACGGACGGGGCCATGGCCTGGAAAAAGCAGAGTTTCTCGAATTCTCCTTCCTCTCCCGTGTTGATCCACTTCGCAGGCCAGGATCAGCTGGTGGTGTTCATGGCGAAGCAGGTCGCTGGTCTGGACCCCGGCAACGGCGACCTGATTTGGACGATCCCCCACCAGATCAATAATGGCCTGAACATCAGCATGCCTGTGTGGGGGGAAGGCAACCTCTTGTTTTGCTCCTCGGCATACGACGGAGGGAGCCGCCTCATCAAGCTGAGCAAGTCGGACGGTGGAACCGTGGCTAAGGAAGTGTGGCACACCAACCAGATGCGGGTGCACATCGGGAGCATCGTGCGGGTCGGCGACTACGTGTACGGCTCCAGTGGCGACTTTGGACCGGCCTTCATCACGGCCCTCAATGTGCGCACCGGAAAATCGCCTGGCGGGATCGCAGTTTTGCCAAGGCCAACTTGGTTTACGCCAACGGAAAGCTCATCATTCTGGATGAGGACGGCCGCCTCGCCCTTGCCACACTCTCCCCCGAGGGCCTCAAAGTTCTCTCCAAAGTGGATTTGCTGGAGAAAAACTGCTGGACAGCACCCTCGCTGGCCGGCAGGACCCTCTACGTCCGCGACAGAAAGAGCATCGTGGCTCTGGACCTGGGGGACTAGACCAAATAATAGGCCGAGAATTCCGGGCACCGGAGGGAGTCTCAGGCTTACTGTGGGAGGTTCATGCGGCGCAGCAGGTCCTGGAAGCGCGGGTCGCCGCGCAGGTCGTCCCAACTCGGTTCTGCCCTGAGATGAGCCATGGTGGGGACGCGCTCCGCGTAGGCTTTCTCCAGGCAACGAACGGAGGGAAACGTCATGAACAGGTTATCTAGAAATTGCTTGGCCTTGAGTCTTGTGTTGAGCCTAACGGCGCTCGGCTTTGCCCAGACGCCACCCAGCCGGGATACGCTTACCCAGGAGCAACAGGAGGAGTTCTTGCGGACGGCGCGCATCAAAAAGAAGCGCGAGACCAGCGGGTCCACGCGCCCTTCCAGGGCCACGCTAGCGGATGGGCGAACGACGCACGACGCTCAAATCCAGCCAGTAGATATCTACAAGGTCATCTACCCAACTCCGCTGGGCAAAGAAATTAACTTTACTGACAGTTATAAGTACAACATCGCCGCCTACCGGCTGGATAAGCTTTTGGGCTTGGGGATGGTGCCGGTGTCGGTGGAGCGGACGGTCGCCGGGGACTTCGCGGCAGTCACCTGGTGGGTCGATGACGTGCTACTGATGACCCAGAAGCAGTGGAATGAAAAAACCCAAGTGCCGCACGCGCAGCGATCGAACTTGAACAAGCAGGTGTTCTGCTGGCGAGTGTTTGACGAGTTGATTTACAACACCGATCGGAGTTTCGGCAACGTGTTGATCACGAACGACTGGCAGATTTGGATGATCGATCACACCCGTGCATTCCGCCTTCACAAGACACTGAAAACTCCGGGAGACTTGGTCAAATGCGACCGGCGGCTGCTGGCCGCGATGCGCAAGTTAAACTACGAAGTGCTGGCCAGGGAACTTCGTCCCTATCTCAGTAAGGCGCAGATTAAGGCATTGCTGGCGCGGCGCGATCGGATCGTCGAGTTTTTCGACAAGGCCGTTGCCCAAAAGGGTGAGCACGCCGTTCTTTTCGACTCCCCGCCACGGCAGTGACCCTGATGGGAGCCAGGCTGGATTGGCTACTGGTTTGCGGCGGGGACGGCCAACTGGGCTTCAAGCTGCCGAATCGTTGCTTGCAGCGGCGAGGGTGCCGGGTCCAAGGCGGCGGCCCGTTTTAGGTAGTTGAGCAAGCCTGTGCCGGAATCCTTTGGCAGCTCGAGCTTCTTCCCCCGGTGCAAGGCGTAGGCTCGGTTCTTCTCAATCAGCAAACAGGCCAGGCGCCCGCCATTGGGTGCCGACATGCCTACCTCGATCAAGATGACGCGACCTCCAAATCGGGGCATGACCGCCCCGGGCACTTTCGCGTGGGCCACGACGATTCTCTCGCAACCGTAGTTACTAAGGACCGTCTCCAGATGGGACTCCAGGTCCTTCTCAGCTGTTCGCGCCAGTCCCCTGTACCACAAGGGCCCTTCCTCATCCGTCACGATTCCACCCCGGAGCTTCCTCATGTCTTTGAGTTCCTTGCGAACCCGGTCATTGATTCGGCGGATGGAATGGTTTGCGTATTTCGGGCTGATCCCGCCGTGCAAAAAGATCGTGTCGTTAATCTTAATCACGGTGTTGTGACGCCGAATCCACTTTCCGTATTTCCCGTTGGGCCCGAAATGGTAACGGTGCTCGAAATATCCCAGCGGATGCCGAGACTCCCACTCTTTGCGTTCGGGCGGAGGGGATCCCTTCAACTCCTTAATATGCTGTTTATAGAAGTGATCGCGCGTCTTTTCCGACTTTTCATCACGAAATGCGGCATACTCCTGCGGTGAAACATAGCGATGATCGCCGTAGATATTCATCGCCTCGTGATTACCGATCAGGGCGTGCACATAGCCCCCGGCCTTCCGGGCCTGCACTTCCAACCGCATCAACAGGTCCATTACCTTGCGCGACTGCGGTCCCCGATCGAGGACGTCGCCGGTCTGTACCAGATGGGTCTTTCCCCCGGTCCAGTCGTGGTTCGCGTTGATGAGGCCGGCTGAGTCAAGCAGAGCGACAAACTGGTCATAGTCTCCATGGACGTCCCCGATCGCCACGATCCTCCCCACTCCCTTCCAGACGTCCTGAGCGGCCACCGCCCAGTCGGCTGGCAAGGTAAGGAACAAGACCAGAATCAGCACGCGAAATGACATGGGCTACTCTACAAAGCTTGTGTCGCCAACACCTACTCTGACCCCCAATCGGGTCCCACTCTTCTAATCAAGTGTACTGCAATTCAAGAGATCTGGTCCAATTGCGCAAACCAGCAAGGATTGGCCGCATGGGCGGCCTGTAAAAGCTCTGTTCTAGGGCCAGGTTCTGGGGCGGTGCTGAAAATGTGGAAGCTGGTCATTCCGAGCGAAGAGAACCAGGCCGCCGCATTCCGAAGTCCGGGCGGCTTGCCTGCCTCTGCCCCCTGTGTTAGGTTTCTCGCTTATCCTGTTCTCCATGAATTTTACCAACGGGGAGACCCATGGTCCGTAGCTTCCGCGGAACACTGCCGCGTATCGCCCCCAACGTCTACATTGACGAGAGCGCGCAGGTGATCGGCGACGTGGAGATCGGCGAGCGCTCCAGCGTCTGGATGGGCGTGGTGATTCGGGGCGATGTCCACTACATCCGCATCGGCGCCGAAACCAACATCCAGGATAGCTCGGTGTTGCACGTGATGAAGGACCTCCACCCGCTGCTGGTGGGCGACCGGGTCACCGTAGGCCACGGCGCCACCCTGCATGGCTGCAGCATCGAATCCGATTGCCTGATTGGGATGGGCGCCATCGTGTTGAATGGGGCGCGCGTCGGCTCCGGTTCGATCATCGGCGCCGGCGCCGTGGTGACCGAAGGCGCCGTGGTGCCGCCCAACAGCCTTTTCCTGGGGGCCCCGGCCAAGTTTCGGCGCCAGTTGGGTCCGGAGGACCTCCAGGAGATCCGCCGCTACGCGTCCAATTACGTGGAATACGCCGCCGCCTATGTGGCTGAATGTGCCAATCTGGCCAAACGTGACGGTCTGGCCGAATCCGGTGGCCAAAAGTAAAGCAAAGCAAGGCGTCGGCGACAAACACTGAAGACCCATGATCCGCGCCGTCAAAGGCACTCGCGACATCCTGCCGCCGGAAACCGCGTTGTGGAACCGGTTGGAGGCGCTCGCCCGCGACCTGTTTGCCAGCTACAACTATGGGGAAATCCGCACTCCCTTGTTTGAAGAGACGCAGTTGTTTGCCCGCAGCGTAGGCGAGGAGACCGACATCGTCCGCAAAGAGATGTACACCTTCGAGGACCGCGACGGCAGCTCACTGACGCTGCGACCGGAAGCCACCGCGTCGGTGGTCCGCGCCTACATCGAGCACCGTATGTGGCAGCGCCCCGGATTGACCAAGCTCTACTACATGGGGCCGATGTTCCGGCGGGAGCGGCCGCAAAAAGGCCGCTACCGGCAGTTCTCGCAAATCGGCGCCGAGGCCATTGGCTCGGAAAGCCCGGCGGTGGATGCCGAGATGCTGGAAATGCTGGTGGAGCTGCTGGACCGTGCCGGGCTCGAGGACTGCGAGTTGCGGCTGAACTCGATTGGAGACGAGTCGTGCCGCCCGCGCTACCTCGAGCGCCTGCAGCAGGAGCTGGCGGAGGTGCGCGGTGAAATGTGTGGCGACTGCCAGCGCCGCGCCGTCACCAACCCCCTGCGCGTCCTGGACTGCAAGGTGCCCGCCGACCAGCCCATCATTGAGAAGCTGCCGGCGGTGACGGACTCGCTCTGCAACCCCTGCCGCGAGCACTTCCAAGCTCTCCAGCAAGCTCTCGAGGATCGGCGCGTGGCATACACCGTCGTCCCGCGCATGGTGCGCGGTCTGGACTACTACACGCGTACCACCTTTGAGTTTGTGCATCGCGGCCTGGGCGCCCAGGACGCGGTGCTGGGCGGCGGCCGCTATGATGGCCTCTCGGAGGCGCTGGACGGACCGAAAGCGCCCGGAATCGGCTTCTCCATCGGGGAGGACCGGCTTGTGCTGGCCCTGGCGGCTTCGGGGGTAGAGATACCGGGGCCGGCACTCGACGTGTACGTGGCCTGGATTTCAGAGTCCGGAGCCGCTGCAGCCCCGGCCAGCCCGGTCGAGCCCGCCTATCGCCACGCCGCCGAGCTGGCCCACGACCTGCGGGCGTGCGGGCTGGTCGTTGAGTTGCAACCGGAAGCCTTGAAGCTGCGCCGCGCCCTGGAGCTGGCCAGCAAGCAGAAGGCGCGGTTCGCCTTGATCGTGGGGGAAAACGAAATCCGGCAAGGCCGCTACCCGCTGAAGGATCTGGCCCGGGGCAAACAGCGGGAGCTGAGCAAAGCTGAGCTGCTGGAGGAGCTGGCGCTCCCGCAGCGCCGCGGCACCCCGCCACGCGCGAAGGACCAATGAAACTCGATTTCCTGGGCGACCTGCGCCGCACCCACATGTGCGACGAGCTGCGTCCTCAGCACGCCGGGCAAACGGCGGTGTTGATGGGCTGGGTCGCGCGGCAGCGCGACCTGGGCAGCCTGATCTTCATTGATCTGCGCGACCGCACCGGCATCACCCAGGTCGTCTTCAATCGTGACCTTCACCCCCAGGCCCACCAGCTCGCCAGCGAGCTGGGCCGCGAGTTTGTGGTGGCCGTGAGGGGGCAGGTAGTCGAGCGCGACCCGAACACCGTCAACCCAGAACTGGCCACGGGAATGGTGGAGTTGCTCGCCGAGCAACTCCTTGTGCTGAATGATGCCCGCACCCCGCCATTCCCCATCGAAGACGACGCTGCGGTTCAGGAAGAGACCCGCCTGCGCTACCGCTTTCTCGACCTGCGGCGGCCGGGCATGCAGGCCAACCTCGCGTTGCGTCACCGCATCTGCTTTGAGATTCGCCGGTATATGACCGACGAGGGTTTTTTCGAAATCGAAACTCCGTTCATGACCCGCTCGACTCCCGAGGGAGCGCGCGATTACCTGGTCCCCAGCCGCATCCAGCCCGGCTCGTTCTACGCGCTGCCGCAGTCGCCCCAGTTGTTCAAGCAGATTCTGATGATCGCCGGCCTGGACCGCTACTTCCAAATCGTGCGGTGCTTCCGCGACGAAGACCTGCGCGCCGACCGCCAGCCCGAGTTCACCCAGCTCGACATCGAGATGGCCTTCACGCAGCAGGACCGCCTCTTTGATCTGGTCGAGCCGCTGATGCTGCGTCTGGCCACACTGGCCGGTGTGCAAGCGCCCCGGCCATTCCCGCGCCTGAGATACGACGAGGCCATCCGCCTCTACGGCAGCGACAAACCCGACTTGCGCCTGCCGCCGCTGGTGGGCGTCAAACACCTGCTCGCCCCCGAGGAGACCGCCAAGCTGCGCCTGAACCCGGAATTGCCGCTGGTGGCGTTCCGCGTGCCTCAATGCGCCAGCCTGTCGCGAAAGGAGCGGGAGGAGATTGACCAGTTCATCGCCGAGCGGAACGCGCGCGGCTTTGCCGACCTCCGCCTGTTGGGCGACGGACTGGAAGGCTCCCTGACCCGGAGCCTGCCGGAAGCGGCACGCCGCATTGCCGAAGCCGTCGCCGCCGAGGTGGGGGACCTGATCCCCATTGTGGCTGGGCCGCTGGCCCTGGGGGCGCGCCACGAGGAGGTTCCTCCGTCGGGTCCGGCCGTGACCCCGCACGACACCCCCATCTTCAACGCTGCCGGCGCCCTGCGCCTGCATCTGGGACAAAAGTACAACGAACGTCACCGGCTGCTGAACGCGCGCGATTTCCGCTTCCTGTGGGTCACCGACTTTCCCATGTTTGAATGGAGCGAGCAGGATCGACGCTGGGTGGCGGCGCATCACCCCTTCACCTCGCCTCACGAGGAAGACCTGGACCGGCTGGAAAGCGCTCCAGGCGCAGTGCGCTCCCGCGCCTATGACCTGGTGTTGAATGGCACCGAAGTGGGCTCTGGCTCCATCCGAATTCACCGGCGCGACGTGCAATCGCAAGTGTTTCGCGCGCTGGGCTTCAGTGAAGAGGAAGCGCGCGCGCGCTTCGGCTTTTTTTTGGAAGCGCTGGAGTACGGAACGCCGCCCCACGGCGGCATGGCGCTGGGTCTGGATCGGCTGGTGATGCTATTGGTAGGGGAGACCTCGATCCGCGAGGTCATTGCTTTCCCGAAAACGGCGCGCGCCGTGGATCTGATGGTGGACGCGCCCACTCCCATCAGCGACGCACAGCTCCGCGAGCTGGGCCTCCAGATCCGCAAGAAAGATTGAAGTTAACAATAGGAGGATTCAAGCATGTCCGTTTACGTAATCGCCACCTATGACATCGTCGACCCCAAGGGCTATGAGAGCTACGTCCCCGGCGTCATGCCGCTGCTTCAGAAACACGGCGCTGAAATTCTGGTCGCTGACTTTGAAGCTGAACCTCTGGAAGGACGGGCTCCAGGGGTGAATGTGGTTCTGAAGTTCGATTCGGAGAAGGCGGCTCGCAACTGGTATAACGATGCGGACTATGGCCCGGTGAAACAGGTCCGGCTTAGTTCGACGAAAAACGGATCAATTGTATTGGCAAAGCAATTCGTGGCGCCTTCGACGTAGTATGAGCGTCAGTAAATGGGTAGCCACGCCACGGGACGCCGCCCCACGGTGGCATGGCGCTGGGGCTGGATCGGGTGGTGATGCTATTGGCAGGCGAGACCTCGATCCGCGAGGTGATTCCTTTCCCGAAAACGGCGCGCGCCGTGGACCTCATGGTGGACGCGCCCACCCCGATCAGCGACGCCCAGCTCCGCGAGCTGGACCTCCAGATCCGCAAGAAAGATTGAATGTTCTTCCGCGTTTTCGGGTGTGGCGAAGGCAGGCTGCTTGCTGTTTGGGCGGTCGGACCTCACACCTCCAGGTTCGTACTCGCCGCCGGTTGCTCGGGGAAGTCCAGCAGCTCGAAAGTGGTTCCCAGCTCGTGCGCTGTGTCGAAGTAGTCGAAGGCGCCGTTCCGGTTTAAACCTTCAATCGGACCGCCCTGGGAATGCTTATATCCATGGTCGAGCATCTCTTGGAACGCAGCCCTGTAGTCTCCGTCGACCACTAGGCCGATGTGCTGGACGCCTTCGCCATGGCGATCGAGAAACTCCTTGAAAATGCTCTCGCCACCTTGCGGCTCCAGCAATTCGATCAGGCCACCAGCGAACGGGGCGATGCCGACCTGCAAGCGATAATTCGCAGGCCGTCCGCGATAGGTTACTCCCGCCAAATCTTTGGCGTCCACCGTGTAGACGGAAAATGGCCCGATGCCAAACAGACGCTGGTATTTCTCCATGGCAGCATGAAGCTCCTTGACAATGACACAAATCTGCAATTTGCGAACCTTCATCATGAACCCCCAGTTGTTGGTTTGACTCGGGCAGGCCTTGGGGCTGTCCGATCGAAACACAGCAGCGCACCCAGTTCAGAACCTTGAAGAAGGCTCTTGACGCGCGCCAGGCGCTCGCGGCGAAGCCGGTCTATATTGAAGGGAATTGGACGGCCACGGTACTGGCTTTCTGCCGCCGGTTCATGACAGCCCCTTGCGGGCTCGGCGCGCTCAGCCATTGTTGCCGCGCTGGACCAGGGCCAGGAACTCGTCCCGGGTCTGCTTCTTCTCCCGGAACGAGCCGAGCATGGCGCTGGTGACGGCTTGGGAATGCTGCTTTTCCACGCCGCGCATCATCATGCAGAGGTGACGTGCTTCCATCACCACCCCCACCCCTTGCGGCTGAATTTTTTCCTCGATGGCCCGCGCAATCTGCATGGTAAGCCGCTCCTGAATTTGGAGACGTTGGGCAAAAATGTCTACCAGGCGAGGGATCTTGCTCAACCCGATCACCTGCTTGTTGGGGATGTAGGCCACATGGGCCTTGCCAAAGAAAGGCAGCAGGTGGTGTTCGCACAGGCTGAACACCTCGATGTCCTTCACGATGACCATTTCGTCGTAGGTGACGCTATACAGCGCTCCGTTCAGCGTATCCTCCAGGCTCTTCCGGTAGCCCTCGGTGAGGAAGCGCAGCGCCTGCTCGACGCGTCTGGGCGTGTCTCGTAGACCGTCCCGCTCCGGGTCTTCCCCCAGCCGGATCAGCAGTTCGCGCACCAGATCCTGCAACGACTGCGTGTCGGGAGTGGCTACGGCGGCTACGCTCCCTGCTGGTGTTTTCAATGGGGAGTTCGTCATAGATGTCTCATTTCACGGGCCCGTTTGCAAGGAGACCCCGCTCGAGGAACGGATGCGGGCTTGTTCCCGGTCCCGTGTTGTAAACTGGTTCTGCACTGCAAACTGTCATTATATACCGCCCGCAAGGCGGGCAGTCAGCATTCGGGAGGGAATGATTTTCCTTCAGCCCCAGACCGTGGCGCGCGCTCTCCTGGTGGTACTGGTGGGCGCGTTCATTTTTGTCATCCTGCAACCCGGCGATGCTCCGCCGGCAGTGGGAGAAGTTACGCCTGACTTCGAGCTGTCAAACCTCCAAGGGCAACAAGTTCAGCTTTCGATGTACAGGGGCAAGGTGGTGGTGTTGAATTTCTGGGCCACCTGGTGTCCCCCTTGCGTCGAGGAGATGCCGTCACTCAACAGCTTCGCGCGGATTTTTGCTTCCCGGGGAGTGGTGGTGGTCGCGGTCAGCGTGGACGATGATGAGCAGGCCCTGCGCCGGTTCGTGACCGACCATCAACTGGAGATGGTCATCCTGCGCGACCCCCGCCGCCAAGCCGCCACCCTCTACAAGACCTATATGTACCCGGAAACCTACATCCTGGACCGGCAGGGGCGGCTGTTGCGGAAGTTGGTTGGCCCCGCCGACTGGCGTGATCCCGCACTGCTTGTGTTCTTCCGGGAGCTGAGCACCCAGACGTGATTGCCCGAAGCCGGCCACACTCTCAGGCTACAGTCCGCCGCTACTTTTTCTTTTCCGCGATCCAGAGACCGCGCGAGATCGCCCGGCCGCAGAACGGGCAGTAATTGACCGCCAGGTAAGAGACGCGGCCTTCCTCGGCGTTGCGCAGGAAGTACTCCGAATCGATTTCATTGAGCACCCGCCCCCCCGGCAGGTGCTGGATTGAGCCGTACGCCAGGAATTCGCGGTCCAGGGCTTGCTGCATTTCATCACAGCAATTCATGGGTAAAGGTTATAGGAAATCCACGCTCGGCGCCAGGGCGCCGAACCGCACCGCGCTATAATGCAGGAGGAGCCCCAATTGGCCCAACTGCCTGAGCCGTTTCTCAGCATCGTCATCCCGGCCTATAACGAAGAGACCCGACTGCCACGGGCGCTGGGATCCATCGCCGTCTATGCGGCCTCGAAGGGTTTCCATCTGGAGGTGCTGGTGGTGGACGATGGCTCGCGCGACGGGACCGCGGCGGCAGTCACCCGCATGGCCGAGACCTGGCCAGCTGCCCGCTTGCTGCGCAATCCCGGAAACCGCGGCAAGGGCTACAGCGTGCGCCACGGAATGCTGGAAGCCGCCGGGCAGCTGGTGCTATTCACCGACACCGACCTGGCCGCACCCATCGAGGAAGCTGACCGGCTGCTGGAGGCGCTCGAAGCCGGCCACGAAGTCGCTATTGGGTCCCGCGCTCTGCGGCCTGAGCTGATCGCGGTGCACCAGTCCCGGATGCGGGAAACGGCGGGCAGGATTTTTAATCTGCTTGTGCGGACCTTCACCAGGCTTCCTTTCCGGGATACCCAGTGCGGTTTCAAGTTGTTCCGGCGCGAGGCGGCGCGCGCCGTCTTCGGCCACCAGCAAATTGATGGCTTCGGCTTCGACGTGGAGGTGCTCTACCTGGCGCGCAAGTTCGGATACCGGGTTGCTGAGGTGCCGGTTCGGTGGAGTCATGATCAAGACACCAAGGTCCGCATGTTCCAAGCCAGCGCGCGGATGTTCGCTGACCTGTGGCGCATACGTTGGATGGACTTTCAGGGGAGATACAATCGGCCGCGCGAGGATGTCGTTCAGGGGCCTGCCCAGCGGTCGGGCAGGGAGGAGCCTTGAACCTCGAGTCAACCGGCGAACGTAGAAAATCCGGGCTAGCCCAGGCGGCCGAAGTTCCAGCCGACTAGTAGAAACGAAATGGCAATCGTCAACAGGACGGCGTAACTGGCAAACCGCCAGGCCAGAATGGAACCGCGCTGGAACAAAGGCGTGTCGCTCACCAGCGCGCCGAACGCCAGGCCCGCCAGCAGCCCGCCGATGTGACCGGCATTGTCAATTCCGGGAATCACGAATCCGAACAACAGACCGTAGATGGCCCAGCGCACGTACATCGTTTTGACCTGCTCGCCGAGAGACGTACGGTGCCGGTAGCCGTAGGCGATCATCACGCCAATCAAACCGAACAGGGCGCCTGATGCGCCAACCGAGATGGCAAACGGGTGCCACAACAAGCTGGCCAGACTGCCGGTAATGCCCGCCAGAAAGTAGAGCACCAGGAAGCGGGCGCCTCCGTACATTTCCTCGACGGCCGGGCCGAGGTCGAACAGAACCAGAGTGTTGAACAGCAGGTGGATCAAATTGCCATGCAGGAAGACGGCGGTCGCCAGACGCCACCACTCACCTTCTACTACGTGGTAGTCGCGTGCGCCCAACTCCACCAGGGTGCGACCGGGCATGCTCCATAGTGCTTCCAGCCCGCCGCCGCTGCGAGACGCCGCCAGCAGGGAAATCCCGAACAGAAAAAAGTTCGCCCCAAGCAGCAGCGTAGTGTAAGTAGCCCGTTCGGGCACCAGTGCGGTGAACAGGCGTTGAACGCCAACCCGATGGACGGCCGACAGCGACTCGTCGCAGTACGGGCAACGCGCCTCCCTTGCACCCACCAGGGCGTGACAGGCCGGGCAAACCTTCTGCTTTACCGCGCTGGCTTTCATCAGCCAGCTGAGCCTTTCTAAGCGATCCCGCAAGGAGCGGCGGTACCGGTCCAGTTTCCACTTCATGCGGGGCGAGAGGAGCATTGCGCGGTTCCATTATAGTACCGTGCCCGGTGGCCAGCCCGTCCTGGAATCCGCAGCGGGGTGTGTTTCAATGAAGGCGCAGGAAGGGGAAGGCGAGTTCATCGCGTTGCAGGACGTGGACGAATGGGACAGTTTAAGCGAGGGTTGCATGACACCTGTTGCGACAGCTCGCGAAGGACCAGCAGGAAATCCGGAAATATGAACGCTCGCTACGCTCGGCTGATCCTGGTTGCGGCGCTGCTACTGGTGGTGGGCGGCACCGGGTGTGGCAAGAAACAGCGTACCCGGGCGGGCGCACCGCAACTTCCCTCCCCCGTCGCGGTCCAGCCGGGAGACTTTGAGTACGGACGCGCCAGCTGGTATGGCCATCCTTTCCACGGCCGGCGGACCTCCAACGGCGAAACTTACGACATGCACAAGCTGACGGCTGCCCATCGTACCCTTCCCTTCGGCACCCAGGTGGAAGTGACCAACATGGAGAATGAGCGGAGGGTGCAGGTGCGCATCAACGATCGCGGTCCGTTTGTGGACGGCCGCATCATTGACCTGTCGCTGAAAGCGGCCAAAGCCATCCGCATGGTTGGCCCCGGAACGGCCCGGGTGCGGGTAAGAATCCTCCGCGTTCCGGGGCATGGCTCCACTTCATCCGCCGATGGTCGGGATATCGTACGGACCCGAGCCGGCCGCTACAGCGTGCAGGTGGGTGCCTTTGCCGAGTGGCGCAATGCCGATCAGTTGCGCGCTCGGCTCGCCCGCAGCTATCCGCAGTATCCGGTGCTTCTGAACCTCACCCGCGACGGGGCCCGCTACCGCGTTTGGGTGGGCAATGAACCCAGCGAGCAACGAGCCGCCCTGATCGCCGGGCGGCTCCGGCAGGACCAGCTGGCTGCTTTCGTGGTGCGCCTCGACTAATTAGCCTCCTAGCCTCCCAACCCGGTCCGCCCCCGGTTGACTTGATGATCGGCACGCCGCTACACTGGCTAGTGCGCGCCCGTAGCTCAGTTGGATAGAGCGACTGGCTACGAACCAGTAGGTCGGGAGTTCGAGTCTCTCCGGGCGCGCCAGCTTTTTCTTTCCCCATCAATTGATTGCGGGCAATCCAGGTGCGGGCCCAGAAGCCACAGTGTGCCCAATTTTGTGCCTACTCCTCGTCTTTTCCAGCGCCTCACGGATGGTTTGCTCTTGCGGGTGAATGTATCGCCGGGTGATGGCCATATCCCGATGACCCGCGAGATAGGCCAGCGTCCAGGGGTCCATGTTCGGCGCCCAGCGCGTCAAACAGGTATGCCGAAGCGTGTAGAGCGGGAACGGTCGGACCCCGCTTTCTCTAAAGGCTCGGAGATGCTGCCGTTTTACACTAGAAGGCTCGCTGTGGCCGCTCCGAGTCTGCGCTGGGAATACCCATTCACTCTCTATCAGGCCCTGCCGCATTTCCAGGATTGCGGCCACCCGCTGTGAGGTTGGGATTCGCCTACGGGCTGCTTCCGTCTTGCCGTGTTGCATCTCCAGACCGCCGTCCCGAGCGTTCTCCCACCGCAAGCGGAAGCATTCTTCCGGGCGCAGCCCGCAATCCAGCAGCACCGTGGTCACGTCTCGCAGCAAGGGCCGCGCTGCCCCGAGGTAGTGCGTCTCTTCCTCAGCAGTTAGCACGCGCTCCCGATGGCGCTCGCCGGGTAGCATCCGAACCTTGGGCAGCGCCTTTTCCACCTTTCCCCACTCTTGGGTCAAGTAGAACATCCGCCGCAGCACCTGTAACTCACGGTTGATGCTGCTTACCTGCAATCCCACGTCCTGGCGCTTAGCTGTGTAGCCTGCGATCTTCAGCGCCTTGCGGCTCCTTCTCTGACGTCGGCGGTCACTTGGCCGTATAGTCGGCTTACCGGACAAGTGACCCTCCACCCAACTGGTAGAGGTCTTGGTGCGGCAGGCCTTTGCGCGGGAGGGGATCGAATACCTAGAGGCGAAGGAGAAGTCCCAGGCCTACCTGGAATTGGAGGTGCTGTTCGCACAGGGACGGATCGAGCTTCTAGATCACCCCCAACTCATACGGGAGCTGAGGCTACTAGAGTGCAGGGTGAAACCAGGAGGAAGAAAAGTGGTCGACCACCCTCGCGGCGGCCATGACGATTATGCAAATAGCACGGCCTTGGCCTCGGTGGAAGCCCGGATGGCATCAGAAAACACGCCTCTCATAACCGTGTTTTCAACATAGACGGAAATTCCGGTACAGACGTGCTCTATGTCCTGATGCCGAGGGGGAAACGGGAAATCTGCCCGAGGTGCAGCACCCATTTGTACGACCCAGGGCTGGTTCGGAGGCCCCAGGCTACCTCCCCGGACCCAGCAGGCGAATGTACCCCACAGCAAATTGGAGCAAATGGGCCTAGATTGGGTAGGCGGCTCCGGTTTTGGAGGGAGGCATTGGGGATAACGGACAAGGAACTGGCTGCCCGGCGGCAGCACCTCCAGGGTCACCTCACAAGCTGGGGCGAATTGTTGGCTGGTTCGAATCCAGCCGGGCCCACCAATCTTTTGAAGCAGTTGGCAGCAAAACGCTTGCCCATACCTGCCTGACTGTGCCCACCCTTACCAACACAGGGTTAGCTGGCCTTCTCTTCCTGCTGGAGCGCAATCCGGGCCTCGGCAACAAGCAATTGCATCAACAGTGTGGAGGGCGTATATTTCTGATTTGTAATAAGGTTGCGATTCGAATGGCTGTCGCACAGATAAGAGGCAAACAGCTTTCTACAACGGTCTTGATCGCGGTTGTTGCCGTCGTCGTCGGGATTCAGAACTCGGGGCGGCACGTCCGGGCGCAAGGGATACCGGATTCTGCTTCGTCCAGCAAAGTCGACTTCGCCAGGGAGATTCTGCCCATATTCAAAAAGTCTTGCTATTCCTGCCACGGGCCCAAGCAGCAAATGCACGGGCTTCGGCTGGACTCGAAAAAGCTTGCGCTCGCTGGCGGGCAGTCGGGAAAGGTTATCTATCCCCACAAGGCGTCGGAAAGTCCGCTGTACCGGCGCGTGGCAGGGATTGGCAACCAGGTTCGGATGCCGATGGGTGGTGAACCGCTCGACCGAGAGCAGATTGCGCGTATTCGAGCCTGGATCGATCAGGGAGCCAAGTGGCCGGAGGGGGTGGGCACGGAAGTTGCGGAGATCGAAAAACACTGGGCCTACGTCCCGCCGAAGCGGCCGCCGCTGCCAAAGGTCAGTCGTCGGGATTGGGCCGCCAACCCCGTTGATTCCTTCGTCCTGGCGCGCCTTGAAAAAGAAGGCTTGTCCCCCTCTCCGGAGGCGGACCGGGTGACGCTGTTGCGGCGGCTGAGTCTTGATCTCATTGGTCTGCCGCCAACGATCCAGGAGGTCAACGCCTTTCTAAGCGACAGCAGAGAGAATGCATACCAGATACAGGTCGAGCGGCTCTTATTGTCGCCCCACTATGGCGAACGTTGGGGGCAGCACTGGCTGGATGCGGCCCGCTATGCTGACTCAAACGGCTACGAGAAAGACCTGCAGCGCGAGGTCTGGTTCTACCGGGACTGGGTGATTGAGGCCTTCAATCGCGACTTGCCCTACAACCAGTTCATCATCGAGCAGCTGGCGGGAGATTTACTCCCCAACGCGACGCAGGACCAGATTGTGGCCACAGGGCTTTTGCGCAATTCGATGATTAACGAGGAAGGCGGCGTGGACCCGGAGCAGTTCCGGATGGAAGCCATGTTCGATCGCATGGATGCTATCGGCAAGAGCATTCTGGGCATCACCATCCAATGCGCGCAGTGCCACGACCACAAATACGACCCGCTCACCCAGGAAGAGTATTACCGGATGTTTGCGTTTCTGAACAACTCCCACGAGGCGAAAATCAGGGTGTACACCCCGGAAGAACAAATGAAGCGGGCGGAACTTTTCCGGCGGATCAGTGAAATCGAAGCCAGCCTCAGGCGCGGGCATCCGGACTGGCGGCAGCAGATGGCGAAATGGGAAAAGGAGCTGAAGGGCGATCAGCCGGAGTGGATCGTCCTGAAACCGCAAATTGAAGAGATCTCCACCGGTGGGCAAAAATATCTGCCGCTCAAGGACGGCTCCTTCCTCGCCCAGGGCTATGCTCCCACCAGACACCGCGTGAAGATGACGGTGAAGACCGACGTCCAAGACATCACAGCATTCCGGCTGGAACTGCTCAACGATCCCGACCTGCCACTTGGCGGACCGGGCCGTTCCATCATGGGAACCGGCGCATTGACCGAGTTCGAGGTGGAGGTTGCCCCAACCAGCGCGCCCGACAAGGCTACCAAGATCAAAATCGCCAAGGCGACGGCGGACATCTCACTGCCCGAAACACCTTTGGCGGCGTTCTTCGCTGACAAGAGCGGCAAGCGTCGCGTCACGGGTCCGATCCAGTTTGCCATCGACAATAACGACGACACGGCCTGGGGCATCGATGCGGGGCCGGGACTCCGCAATCGACCGCGCAAAGCCGTTTTCAGGGCTGAAGCGCCCATTGCCAATCCCGCGGGAACAATCCTCACCTTTTATTTGAGTCAGAAACACGGCGGCGGGGACTCCGATAAGAATCAGAACCACAACCTCGGCCGGATCCGGCTTTCCATGACTACCGCGCCCGGTGCAATTGCTGATCCGCTGCCGAAAAACGTTCGCGACATTCTTTCCATCCCGCTCGATCGGCGAACACCCTCACAGAAGAAGGCCGTTTTCCGTTACTGGCGCACGACCGTGCCCGAGTGGAAAGAGGAAAATGCGAAGATCGCTGAGTTGTGGCAGCAGCATCCGGAAGGACCCACGCAGTTGGTGCTCCAAGCCCGTGAGGACGAACGAAAGACACACGTACTGACGCGCGGCGATTTTCTCAAACCCGGCAAGCCGGTCGGTCTGGGCGTGCCGTCCTTTCTCCATCGAATGCCGCAGGATGCGCCGCTGACGCGTCTCGGCTTCGGCAGGTGGCTGGTGGACCGCAACTCGCCGACCACGGCCCGCGCCCTGGTCAACCGCGTCTGGCAAACCTATTTCGGCATCGGACTGGTCAGCACCAGCGAGGACTTAGGAAAGCAAAGCGAGCCCCCGTCGCATCCTGAACTGCTGGACTGGCTGGCAGTCGAGTTCATGGAACGCGGCTGGAGCTTGAAGGCGATGCACCGGCTCGTTGTGAGTTCGGCAACGTATCGGCAGTCGTCCCGGGCAGCGCCGGACCTCTATACGCGCGATCCCTATAACCGCCTGCTGGCCCGCGGACCGCGGTTCCGGGTGGAAGCGGAAATTGTGCGCGACATTGCCTTAGCCGCCAGCGGTCTGCTGAACCCCAAGATCGGCGGGCCGAGTGTCTACCCGCCTGCCCCTGAGTTTCTCTTTGTCCCGCCGGCGAGCTACTCCGCGAAGAGTTGGCCCGAAGCAAAAGGGGAAGACCGGTACCGCCGCGCCTTCTACACGTTCCGCTATCGCTCTGTTCTCTATCCTGTGTTGCAGACCTTTGACGCGCCGAACGGGGACGCCTCCTGCGTCCGCCGTCCCCGTTCCAATACGCCGCTGCAGGCGCTGACGACTTTGAACGAACCCCTGTTCGTGGAGTCTGCCCGGGCGCTGGCACTGCGAACGCTTCACGAGGGCGGCGAGACCGACGAGCAACGCCTGACCTACGCATTCCGCCGCTGTTTGGCTAGAAAACCGAACCAACAAGAAGCCGCCGAGCCGCTTTCGCTGCTGCACAAGCAAACCGAGCGTCTTGCGGATGGATGGTTAAGCCCGTGGGATTTGGCGGGTTACGACTCGACGCAGCAGCCACAACTTCCGAAGAGCACCACTCCAGTCCAGCTTGCCGCATGGACTGCCATCACTCGTGTCCTGTTGAATCTGGATGAAACTATCACCAAGGAATAGCGGCACCAAAGAATAAAGGTCGCCTAGCCATGAACTACCAGGATCGTAGTTATCGAAACCGGGACCCCAGGTTGATTAGCCGGCGCTGGTTCTTTGAACAATGCAGCGTCGGACTGGGCGCGGTGGCGCTGGGTCACTTGCTGGAAATTTCTCCCTTTCAAGCACAGGCGAGCCTGGTGCCGACCGATCCGCTGGCACCGAAAAAGCCGCATTACACCCCCAAGGCCAAAAACGTCATCTTCCTCTTCATGGCGGGAGCTCCAAGCCATCTGGAGCTTTTTGATTACAAACCCCAATTGGCCAAGTTCGACGGAACGCTGCCGCCTCCGGAGCTGCTTAAGGGCTACCGAGCCGCCTTTATAGACCCAAGCTCCAAGTTGCTCGGTCCGAAGTTCAAGTTTGCCAAATATGGCCAAGCCGGTGCGGAACTCTCTGAGTTGCTGCCCCATCTGAGCAAGGTCGTCGATGACATTGCCGTCGTGAAATCGATGGTTACCGACGCGTTCAATCACGCGCCCGGGCAACTTCTAATGAACACCGGTTCGCAACAGTTCGGGCGACCCAGCATGGGCGCATGGGTCACCTATGGGTTAGGCAGTGAATCGAAGGACTTGCCGGCCTTTGTCGTGTTTAGCTCCGGTTCAAAGGGCCCGAGCTGCGGCAATTCCTGCTGGGGTAGCGGCTTTCTTCCCACTGTCTATCAGGGCGTCCCGTTCCGCGGCAGCGGCGACCCGGTTCTTTATCTTTCGAACCCGGGGGGCGTGGACCAGGAGCTGCAGGAGGACTCCGTCCATGCAATCCGCCGCCTCAACCAGATGCGTCTGGATCTGACGGGCGATCCGGAAATCGCTACGCGGATCAACTCTTTCGAAATGGCGTTCCGCATGCAAAGTAGCGCGCCAGAGTTGATGGACATTTCCCGGGAACCCAAGCGCGTCCTCGACAGCTATGGCGCAGAACCGGGCCGGCCTTCGTTCGCCAACAACTGCCTGCTGGCCCGGCGCCTCGTAGAACGCGGCGTCCGTTTCGTCCAGCTATACCACGAGGCCTGGGACCAGCATAGTAATCTGGTGAAGGACATCACGCAGAATTGTAAAGACACCGATCAGGCCTGTGCTGCCTTGATTCAGGACCTCAAGCAACGCGGCATGCTCCAGGATACGCTTGTCATCTGGGGCGGCGAATTTGGGCGCACGCCTATGGTGCAGCAAGGTCCTGAAGCGGACGGCCGCGACCATCACCCGAATGCATTCACCATGTGGCTGGCTGGCGGCGGCATCAAGCCCGGCATCACGCTAGGTGAAACCGACGAACTTGGATTCAACGTGGTGAAGGACAAGGTTCATGTGCATGACCTGCACGCGACGATCCTCCATCTTCTAGGATTCGATCACACCAAAGTGACGTATCGTTTTCAGGGTCGCGATTTCCGTCTCACCGATGTGCACGGCAACATTGTGAAGGACATCCTCGCCTAGCCACCAACTCAGAAACTATCGCAGCGCCTTGCGGCTCCTCCTCTAACGTCAGCGGTCACTTGGACGTATAGTCGGCAAACCGGACAAGTGGGTTAGAAGCCTTTCTCCTATGGCCTGACAGTGAGCTGGACCCGCCTTTCCTGCCATCGATTCCGGTCCGACGAGGTGCGGCTGTGCCTGAGCGTGATTGCCTATAACTTGGGGAATCTCTGGCGGCGTGTGCCCTCGGAGGGCTCCACTGGGGGCAAACGCGTGTATACTCTTAACCGTCGCAGAGCCAACAAGTTAATTCCGGCAAAAAGCTTCAGGGTACTTCAGGACCCATGAGGCAGGGCATACACTCATGATTAGGCGCCTTGACGGGCGAGTAATTGCGATTGTTTCTGCTTTTGTTTCTCAAGTCTTCTTCTTTGCCCCGCTTCACATATTTCTCAACAACGTCACTGAATTCTCAGTGAGCTTCGCTCACTTGTGTTTCTTGTTCCTACTTGCCTCATCCGGTTTGATTGCCGTCTTATACTTTGGTGCTGGCAAGCTTCACTCTCAGATATTCTTAGCTGCCGTTACATTCCTCAGCGTCGTGACTTTCATTGAATCCAAGATATTGTTTGGTCTCGCGAGACATCGACCCTTTGACGGAACATTGATTGATTGGGAAGAACTGAGTACGCTCTCACATATAGAAATAGCCGCAATCCTCGGCCTTGCAATTCTGACTGTTGTATTCAGGAAACGCCAGGAGCTTTTCTATTCTGTTTCGCTCTTCATACTGCTATTCCATGGTATTGGGTTCCTTCAGGCGACAATTACCAAGTTTGATACGATTCGACAGTCCGCAAGAACCGTTCAAGATCCATCCCCTTACTTTAGGGAGTTTTATCGCTTATCCAGAGAGCGCAACGTCATTCACATTGTGCCGGATAACACCCCGGGTGCCCTGATGTACGAGATTGTGGCTTCTGACTTCGATCGATACTCTGAAGTGTTCGATGGTTTCACTTTGTTTACACGTGCTGCCGGACGCTATCCACGCAGTTTTGCTTCGATTTCATTTTTCATGACAGGCCGGGGCCCCGACCCTGGGAAGGACTCTGTTCCATCTTTGCCTTTCACTCATAAGTACATGTGGACGACTCTCAACGAACACTCCATCGTTAACACGTTGGCCCTGCATGACTTCAAGACGTTCGCCTATCAGTGGCGCGGTTCCTATTGTGTAGGGCGTTACACGGCTTGTACGGCTGGGGACGTTTTCCACGGACAGGCGATCAGTTCGGGAAAAGCCACCCACATGGGGCGGATCGGCCTTGAGCTTTTGGATATTGCCTTATTTCAGGTCACGCCGGTTCTGATTCGTCGTTACATCCATAATGACGAACGGTGGTTTCTGTCCCAGCTAGTGACAACAACGCGTACCTATTCGGCGAGCTTTGATCTGTTTCTAGAAAACATGACAACCGATGAGCGTCCAGGCTCTTACAACTATTTCCATGTCGCGGGCGGGCATTCTCCAATACAGTTTGCCGAGAACTGTGCCTACGTTGGGACGCAAAAAGAGAACTACGAAAACATACGCGCCCAGGTCACCTGTACCTTATTGCAACTTGAGCGCTTGGTCCAAAAGCTCAAGCAACTGGACATTTATGATGAAACTATGATCATCATGCACAGCGACCACGGCAACCCATGGCTCACCCCATCGTTGAACTCTGTGGGGGACGCGGTTATACTTCCACGTGTGAGTGGGGGTGCAAACCCTGCTATATTGGTGAAACCGCCGAAAATGCAGGGACCCCTAAGATTCTCACGTGCTCCAGTGAGCATAGGTGACGTCCCGGCGACGATCAACGATGCTTTTGGACTGGATGGCCAATTCCCGGGTATTCCCATGTTTAGTCTTAATGAGACCTCCGAGCGTGAACGTGTATTCCTTTGGTATGAGCTTGAACCTGGAGGCGCATGGGAAGCTGTTCTGGAGGCGCTTCCCAAGGTTGTGCGCTATCGCATTCGTGGCGATCTATTCAGCCGCGAAGCCTGGATTCTACCTTCCCCATCCCCTCTAGAAGAGGCTCCTGCGGCCTTGACAATGGATCACCCGCGCTTCTCGCATTTCGCTCTGGGTTTCAGTACACTTTGGGACCAAGAACGGCCAAAGCGCTGGGTTGAGGGCGCGCTAGCCCGCGCCTATCTTTCTTTCCCGACCGAAAGCAGGGTTCAGCTTGTGTTTGACACTTACATACCCCCATGGATCACTGGGCAATCAATGGAAGTTTCCGTCAATAGCGTGATTGTCGCCAAATTGGACGAGCAAGACTTGGCTGGAAGCAAAAGGCACGTCACTCCCCTGCCGCACGACCTGCCCCGCAGAAAGGTCAATGTTATAGAATTTGCTATGGGAAAAGCAGCAAGGCTTGGTAGCGACAACCGCCTTTTATCAGTGGTATTTGCTTATGTCGGACTGGAACCGCTGGAGTAGTGGCAACTGGCGATTCACTTTGTCGTTCGCGGGGCTTGCAGCATCAGGGGGAAGAGGAACATTTTGCGCCAAAGGCGAGGTTCCCGATCGAAAGGGAAATTGCAAGGGACGAGATCAACAAACGCATGGCGGAATTTTATGGTCTGGGATCTCTAGGGTCAAGCGCCCGAACATAGGTAGACACTAGCCCGTTAGGGGGGACTATCGGCCTTTTGCGCCAGGTCTACTTCCCCGAAGGGAATCCAGGCACTTCTACGTATAGGGCGTTATACATCCAAGTGCTACTTTGATTTCAGCTAACTATTTCCGTAGAAGAAGTACCGTCGTCTCTTTGCGGTAGAAGTGCGCGCCCCAGAACACCACCGGCTCCCACTCCAGCCGCCAACTCTGATGGGTAAAGTTAACAATTTCTCTCACGTCCTCGTCGATCCAAACATGGAAGTGGATGCTGTAATCCTGATCCATCAGATCCTGGACTGCTTGTTCAAACCCTGGCATTGAATGGTTGTGGCCACCACCTTCTACCCAGTCGGCGTAATGGGCACGATAGTCAAACCGCTTCGGGTTATGGTGCTCATCTACCAAATGAGCCAGTGGTGTCCGTGAGCGATGAAAATCGAATGTATACCGCTTGTCGGGCACTTTGAGCAACAAGACTCCTCCCGGTGCTAGAGCCTCGTACCAATACTGCAGCGCCATCAATGGGAAAGGCAGGTGCTCGAGGACATGACTGGCGATCAGAAAATCTAGACTCGCCGGGTGCACGGGCAACTGCGTGGCTTCGGCCAACAATTCTGGTGACACAATGCTGCCTTTTAGTTCCGGGTAGTGTCGTTCCAACTCCTCGCGACTCAATCGATCGACATACCAAACTCGTAAGTTCTGAGGCAAAGGAAAGCGTCGCCACAACGCTCCGATTTCTATCCCACTGCCGTGAAGGTAACGCTGCAAATAGCGATTCTCCAGCCAGCGTAGTAAGGCTCCCTTCCTTACCACCATAACCCCTCATCGAGTGGAATCATGCCGCTCTTTCCAACCTCCGCTCTTCGGCTTCCCACAGAGCAACGAGGTCTGAGACTTCCCACAGCCGGTTTGTTACGCCCGCCGCCATAGCCGGACTGGTCCGCAGCGTCCGGTGAATCCGAATGAAATTATACGCGAAATAGTTCAGGGCCACAGCTGCCGAATGGTTCTCGATCTTTTTGCTGAATGCATTAGTTAGGCGCGTGTAGCGGCGCATCATCATTCGAGCCGAAAGATTCTGGCGCTCAATGTAGCTGCTGGAAACGTGCCAGGGGTCCGGGGGATGATGGTAAGCGGCCTGTCCGTGGGACTCCCGCTCCACCTCCTACGCTTGCCTCCGTGCCCATTGTCACTCACCAGTGCACTCCAACCATTGTCAGGGGGTGTGGCGGCCCGTCACATAAAGTCATTATGTGGCATTCCGATTTCTGGCCCAGTAGTGCGGGTTGGTACCATCACGCGCGTGACCGGGGCCGGGCCGAGCCGGAAGCCTCGCATGCCCTGCCGGGCGATTCTGCGCGATTGCGGGGCATCGCAGTGGGTTCCCGCCGGTGGGACACTGTGCCCAATTTTGTGCCCACCACCTGTATAGATGGAGTGCTACCGAGTGCATGGGGCCTCTGGCTAAGTCATTAGTCTCTCCGGGCGCGCCATTGCTCTCAATAAGTTAGTCCAACCGAGCAAACATTGTTCGTCTTCGTGTCCACACGGATGTCCACACGGACCCCTGTTTGGTCTGTTTTTTAAGACACGACAGGGGAAATTCGCGCCTCCGGAGAGGGAGCTTTCGTTGGGACGCACGGCCTTCTGCGAGTGCGGCACGCGGAAGGGGGGCGGCTTGTCGGCCGGGATTCGTCCCGACGTTTCGGGGCAGTCAAGCCCGGCTCCTTTTTCCTGCTTGACTTGTTGTGCACTGGAGCTACTTCACCTTTTGCCACACGAAGAATTTTTCGGTATCAGTCATTCCCAAAGGTGAGAAGCCAGCATCAGCAAGCATCCCTGGAAACACTGTGTGTTTGTAGAATCCCAAGGTCAACTTCTCTTCTGCAAGGAGTTGTCCATTCCTCTTAAAGGAATATCCCTTCTCGATGAAAAAGTGGTCGGAGGTGCCGTTGCGACCGTCAATTCTTTGGGAATAGACAATCCCATTGACCAAGTCGATGTCACGGTCTTCATGGGGTTTCTGGACGCTTAACAACAAGAGCCCACCGGCATCAAGATGGTCGGCAACGTTTTGCAATCCTTTGAAGTCCTTTTCGCGGTTGAGCAAATGTGTTCCCAGCAGCAACTCTTTGTCCGACCGGATTATGACCCACGTACCGCCGCTCGATAAGGCAACATCAAACTTGCGGTCAAGGTTCATTTCGGCAACATCGCATTCTATGAGTGAAACTCGACTGGGCAGACGCTCCCGAGCAATCTCCAGCATCGAGGGACTGAAATCTACGCCGGTAAAATGGTAGGACGAATCGAGTTTACAAAGTTCTCGTGCCAACAGGCCCGTCCCCACGCCAAGTTCAAGCACCCTTCTACGTTCGCCGATCGTGGCTTGAATGACTCTGGCCAACGACTTGTGATCGTAGTAGCCGGCATCCATCACCAGATCGTAGTACCGGGCGATGCTCTTGTACTGATTCATGTTGTTCGATTCCTTCCGTACCTATGGCTGTACCTGCTCACAAGATTCAGAGACTTCAGTTCCATTCGGCGACATGCGTCCGGAATCTTATACGGACCGCCGGTCCGCATGATTCCCCGGCTCTCCTCCGGCTTTCGATGGAAGGAGCCTGCCCGATCTGCTCCACAGGGCTGGGAACCCCTCGCCTGCCACGGTCAGGCGTGTGTGTAGCCTCTCGTGGTCTCAACGTTCTTGTGCCTCAGCAGCTCGTGCACTGGCCAGGGCACCGCATATCATCCTCCTACCCACTTCACGAGTCAAGGGGGCCCGCCCCGTGGTTCTGTCCAGCCTTTCTGTTGAAAATAAGTATTCCGAATTACAAAGCGGCGGCAGGGGCTGGTACCATCACTCACGGCGAAGGTGGGTTTGTGACGTGCCCTGTGCCATAACCCTCCTCTAGACCCTTGTCTGTAGGCGGATTGCCCTGGACTGGGTAATTTAGACACTGAGGTTGGGAATTAACTACCCTGGTGTCATATGAACAAAAAACATCATCGTATTGCAGCTGACGTAAAAGCCGATATCCTACGCCGCGTCAAGGAAGAAGGCATCTCGGTGGCCCAGGCCGCCAAGGATCACGGTATTTCTGAAGGGAGCATCTATGGTTGGATGGTAAAAGGAGCAACCGGTGCCCCGTCCTGGGCGGAGTTCTCCCGACTTCAGAAGCAGAACAGAGAACTCCTGGAACTCGTGGGCGAGATCACGCTCAAGCTCTCCATGACTCAAAAAAACAATTGAGCGAAGGAAGAAACAAATCAGCGCTTGCCCGAGCCCTTGGCATATCCCGCGCGAGCCTGTATTACGTCCCAAGAATGAAGGAGAAGGACTGGCGCCTCAAGGTCCGCCTGGAAGAAGAGCTGCAGATCCATCCCTCCTACGGCTCCCGGCGAATTGCTACGGCACTGGGACTCTGCCGCCAGCGGGCGCAGAGGGTCATGCGTCTGTTTGGCATCAAGCCCTACCGCAGGAGAGGCAGAAAATGGAGAAAATCCAAGGTTTCCCGGACCTATCCCAACCTCCTGCTCGCGGTCATGCCCGCATATGCAAACCACATCTGGGCAACGGACTTCACCGAGTTCGTGCAGCACGGAAAGAAGGCCTATGTGGCGACCGTGATCGATCTCTACACCCGCCGGATCCTGGGAATCCAGGTTGCGGTGAGAAAGGGAGCCGCGCTCACCATTCAGGCGCTTTCCAACGCCCTGCTCCATCATCCGCGCCCGGGTCTATTCCACTCCGACAACGGGAGGGAGTATGACGCGATGGCGTTCACTGAAATCCTTGATGGATGCGGCATCGTGATTTCACGGAGCCGCCCGGGGTGCCCTTGGGAGAACGGATACCAGGAATCGTTCTACGACAAATTCAAGGTTGACCTGGGAGATCCGAACCGCTTCAAAACACTGGGGGAGCTAGTGGCGGAGATCTACCGCACCCTGTGGGACTACAACAACACGCGGATTCACTCCGCGCTCAACATGCCGCCTGTGGTATTCGCCAAACGGTATGCGTTAGTCGCGTAAAAAACTCTCAGAATCAGTGTCTAAAGAAATCAGTCCTTGACACGCCGACTTTTCTAGCGTATGGGCAAAGTTCCATCGTGCCGAGGAGCATATAAACACCTTCGAGAAGGAACTGGTTCCCTGGATCAACAGCAAGCCGTATCGAGTCTCCGTTGAACACAACGTCGATTTTTCCAGGTACTGGGCTATCGCCATCGTCGATCATGCGCCCAGTCTTGAGAGGTGGTCTCTGATTATCGGCGATGCCATCCACAACCTCCGATGTGCTCTGGACCACCTCATTTACGCCATCGCCATCTTCCGAACAAACACGAATCCACCCCCACGGAAGAGAGCTTGGTCCTTTCCGATCGGATATGATCCCGCCTCCTTTCAAAGAGCCGTGTCTTCCTCCCCACTTCTCAGGATAGGACAGTCCGTGATTAAAGAAATCGAGAGGTTCCAGCCGTACAATCGACCTCACAAAACACTCCCGCCGCTTCTTCGACTGCTCAAAAGTTTCGATGACTCTGACAAACACCATTTGCTCCGCATTGCTTTGGTCTTTAAAATGCGTGATGGCTGGGCTTGGAATCAGGACCCTAGACTCCCTGTTCCCGATATGCTCAACGGGGTGTCCGAAGTGGTAGACGGCGCAAAGGTCGGCGAGCTCATTTTCTCGGGTCCGTCTAAGGATGCCGACCCTAAATTCACGGCATATTGCGTGATCTCCATGCTCACATCCCTCTCGACAGAAAAACCACTTGAAGTTCCCTATATGCTCCCAGAAATGGTGCGTGAGGTTCGCACGGTGATTGAGTGCGTTTCCAGCCGTGTGTGAATCCATGGTTGACAGCCTCCTTGTAAGCGGGTTACAGTTCGCTTGCTGGAGGTTGCTTGGACGCACAACCACAGAGAAGGAAAGCTAAGGCGGATGCCAGCCGCCCGGCTCTTCAACGGGAAGGAAAGACCCCTGATCTGATCGAAGGTGAAGAGGCGTTCAGTCGGTTTCAATCTGCAATGAAAAATATCGTTAAGGGTCGCGGCGTTTCCCGCGACCCTGCCTCTCGGCCTCCTTCTTAGTAAACTGCCGCTGGACTAGGCGTTCTCCCCACAAGCTCATCAAAGGTCAAACGCCTCCCGACAGATTGCGCCATTGCAAGCACGAATCGCTCGAAGTCTCCACCCTGAGCCTTGCGGTTGTTGAACCGGAAAGCCTGCTCGGAAAGGTAACGGAATAGGTGAAACGGCTCGACAGAAACGTATGTCCCTTTCAGGCCGCGCTTGAGAAGGGACCAGTAATTTTCCAAAGAATTTGTGTGGACATTCCCCCTCACGTACTCCACGGCATGGTCGATGACCTCGTGGGCGTAGTCGGCTTCTAGCCCGTCATACAACAAAAGTTCATCGGAAAAGAGAGCCGCGCCAGCCTCAACATACTCGCGAACTTCCGGCTGGATTGTTCGCTTGCGCCGATCCTCTAGCGCGGTGGTTCGTACCCTGCCGTTGCGTTCCAACATGCCGAGAACGGCCGTCTTGTCCTTCCCCCCTGTCCCTGTGATACGACGCCTCCGCTTCGAGACGTGCATGTTGCGGGCCTTCCCGCCGATGAACGTCTCATCGACCTCAACCTCTCCGCCGAGCTTTGAGAACGAGCCTTCCTGCATCGCCTTCCGAATCCTGTGATTCATGAACCAGGCCGACTTCTGCGTAACTCCAAGATGGCGGCCTATCTCGTAGGATGAGACGCCGTTCTTGCAGTTGACAACCAGCCATACGGCCACGATCCACTTGTCCAGACCGATTGGGGAATCTTCGAAGATCGTCCCCGTCTTGAGTGAGAAGGTGGGCTGCTTGTGCTTTGCGTAGCACTTCCAAACCCGAGCCTTTTCCAGCCACCTCACGCGGTCCTCACCGCACCGCGGGCAATTCACCTTGCCGTCCGGCCAGCGAAGTTCTATCATGAACTCGCGGCACCGCTCGAAGTCCTGAAAGTATCGGATGGCATCAACTAACGTCTTTGGATACTTCATAATGAGACAATAGTACTAGAATTCTCTTGGTATGTCAAGTATATTATTGCCCTTTTTAGCCCCCTCGCAAGAATAGTCCCTCCCATGGCAGGGCTGCCACGTTTGCTAAACTGGCAGCGTGAATGCATTGCACCTGATCGTGTTCGCGCGGACGCCCGTGGCCGGGCGCGTGAAGACGCGGCTCATCGGGCGGCTGACCGCCCAGCAAGCTGCTGAACTGCATAAGGCCATGATCGCCGATACCGCCGATCTGGTCGCCGCCCTGCCGCTGCCGGCCGCGCGACGCGTCCTGTTCAGCGAAGCGCCGCCACCAATGGCCCTTCCCGAGGGCATCGAAGCCGGACGCCAGGCGGAGGGCGATCTGGGGGCTCGGCTGGTCGCGGCCATCGAAAACGCCTTCGCCGGGGGCGCGGAGAACGCCATCGTGTTGGGCAGCGACAGCCCGCACCTGCCGCCGGCGCGCATCCTGGAAGCCGTCGAGGCACTGGACACCGCTGAGCTGGTGCTCGGTCCGACCGACGATGGCGGGTACTACCTTGTGGGCTGCCGAGCGGGACGGTTCTCCCCTGCCGCGTTTGCGGGCGTGGAATGGGGAACCGCGCGCGTGTTCCAGCAGACGCGCGCAGCCGCTGCAGCCGCCGGTCTCTCGGTCACCTCGCTGGCCCCCTCGTACGATCTTGACGAATGGGAAGACCTGATGCGCTTCGCACGCGACGCGGCGCCAGCCCCGCGGACTCGTGACCTGCTGGACGCGCTTCTGTTGGAATCCGCCAACTCCTAGTAACCCCCGACACGGCAGCATGCCGAGGTCGGCTCGGCTAGGTGGTCTTCTGGCTGACCTTGCTCCGGAAAAACTCCAGAGTCAGGCGCAAGCCTTCCTCCAGCCCCACTCGCGGCTCCCAGCCGAGCAGTTGGCGTGCCCGGGAGATATCCGGGCAGCGCTGCACGGGATCGTCTTCAGGCAGGGGACGTGCCTCGATGCCCGCACGGTGTCCGGTAAGCGATTGGATGAGCCGGGCCAATTCCAGAATGCTCAATTCCTGGGGATTGCCAAGGTTAATGGGCAGGTGCTCCGGGCGCTCCGTTGCCGTGGCCATGCTTCGGGCGATGCCGTCCACCAGGTCGGAGACGTAGCAAAAGCTGCGGGTCTGTGTCCCATCGCCGTAGACGGTCAGCGGTCGATCGGAGAGCGCCTGCTCGATTAGATTGGGGATCACGCGTCCGTCGCCCAGCTTCATGCGCGGCCCGTAGGTGTTGAAGATGCGCACAATGCGCGTGTCCAGCCCGTAGTAGCGGTGATAGGCCATGGTCAGGGCCTCGCCGTAGCGCTTGGCCTCGTCGTAGACCGAGCGCGGTCCGACCGGATTCACGTTCCCCCAGTAGGTTTCCGGTTGCGGATGCAGCGCCGGGTCACCGTAGCACTCTGAGGTCGAGGCCTGCAGGAAGCGCGCTGCTTTCTCCTGCGCCAGCTCCAGGGCATTCTGCGTGCCGAGCGAGCCCACTCGAAGCGTTTCCACTCCGTGGCGCATATAGTCGGCAGGGCTGGCGGGCGAGGCCAAATTCATCACCCAGTCCACTGGACCTTCCACCTGGAGAGGCTGCACTAGGTCGTGATCGAGGAACTGCCAGCGGGGCTGGGAGGCAAGGTGCGCCAGGTTCTCCGGCGCACCGGTCAGGAAGTTGTCCACCCCCACGACCTGATCCCCGCGTGCCAACAACAGATCCCCGAGATGGGAGCCGATGAAGCCGGCAGCCCCGGTCAGCACGATACGCATGCGGAAGGCAGTTTGGCACAGGCGCAGGCGAAGTGGGAAGAGACCAGATGGAGCAGATAGTGACTCAAATTGAAACTGAGACCCTGCCGGTGGAGCAGAATGGAGAGGCGGGCCGGCGCGAAGGTTTTGCAACTCTGCCGCCCCCTTTGTATCTAACAAATAGAACCGACACGCGCATCCGCGGCCTCCGGGGCAACCAAGACCTCCAGGGAAGTTGCGCACGAATGAGGCTCTCAGAGGCCGGGGGTCAGAGGAACAGGCCTTGATTAGCTGTCAGAACTTGCTTGTTGAGCTATCCAACTACCTCGATGGTGAGTTGGACTGCGCGTTGCGGCAAGAGCTGGAGTTCCACCTGAAAGCCTGTCCGCAGTGTTGTGTGATCGTGGATACCACTCGAAAGACGATCGGGATTTTCCGGGACAGCCAGCCCTACCCGATGCCCGAAGACGTCAAGACACGATTGGCGGCTGCCTTGCACTGCAAGCTGGCCAAACCCCCATCGCAGTTCTGAGCAGGACGCTACTGCTTCAGTTCGCGCTCCAGGCGGGCGATCGCTTTGCGAACCTTCTTGGCCTTCTTCCCCTTGGGGTCCAGTTTCAGATACTTCTGATAACTTTCCAGGGCATTTCTCAACTCGCCCCGCTTCTCATAGGCTTCGCCCAGCTTGAAGTACGCCGCCGAAAGGCGCGGATGCCATTTCAGGGCCTCTCGGAAGCGCGCCACTGCAGCGGTGTACTTGCCCTTCCTCAGGTAGAAGTTGCCGACCTTCATCTCTTTCTTGGCCCGCTCGGGATTCAAGTCGTGCTCGAGAGGCCCCTCATTGTCCGGATCGGGGTCCGGATCGGCTTTCTGCTCGCCGGGGTCAACCAAAACCACTTCCGGTTTCTGCTTTGCCGGGTCCTGGGCCGGCTCCTCGGCAGGCTTGTCCTGCAGCAACAGCATGGCAAGCAGAATCGGCGCGAACATAAGAGGATTATAGTGCGAGTAGGCTAAGGAACGGCGAACAAGAGGTGGGGCCTGCCCAGCGCTTCTTTCAGCGGCGCTCGACGAAGACGCTGCAGGCAGCCTCGTGGCCAACGAACTGCTCGACGCCGGTGCCGCCGACGCGCACCTTCACGGGGCCGCCAAAGGGGAGCTTTTCCATCACTTCCAGCCGGGTCTTCGGTACCAATCCCAGCGAAACCAGGTAGCGCAACAGCTCCCCGTCATTGTCGCGCACGCGGCAGACCTCCAGTTTTTCGCCCACTTCGGCATCCGCGAGCATTCCGCCCAGGGTCTTGGGGACGGAACCGGAGCGCGTGGGGATGGGATCGCCGTGCGGATCCACCTGCGGATGGCCCAGCAGGCGGTCAATGCGTTCCTCGAAATCTTCCGAGATGGCGTGTTCCAGGATTTCCGCTTCCTCGTGTACGCGCTCCAGCGGATAGCCGAGCGCGTGGCTGAGGTAGAGTTCCAGCAGGCGGTGGTGCCGCACGATTTCCAGCGCCACTCGCCGTCCCGCGGGCGTCAAGCGGACACCCCGGTAGCGGGAGTGATCTACCAGCCGCAGGGAGGAAAGGCGCCGGAGCATCTTGGTGACGGCGGCCGGCGACACCTTCAGCGCCGCCGCCACGGCGCTGGTCGAGACCGGTGTTTCCCCGACCGTGAGCTGATAGACCGTCTTCAAATAGTCTTCAACGGCCTCTCCCAGTGGGACCCGCGGCGGTCTGCGCTTGGCGGCGATATCGGTCTCCTTTTCGGGTTGGACGCGGTCCTGCCCGAGTGCGCTCCCCCCCCCCAAAGCTGCTACAGCGACTTCAGGAATTGTAGCAAAGCGGTTCGCTCTTGGTCTGTCAAAGCCTCAAAGCGACGCCCGCTTTGCTCGGCCTGGTTCCAATGCATACGAATGGCCTGCTCAACGCTCGGCGCCCGGCCGTCGTGCAGAAACGGGGAGCGCACCCGCAGCCCCCAAAGGGGAGGTGTGCGAAACTCGTCGCCGGAAGCGTCACCCTGCGGCAGCCCGTCGCCGGTGCCGATGTCGTGCAGCAACAGGTCAGAGTAGAGCCGCACGGGCTGGCGATCCAGCCAGGGCTCGCGCGCTGGACCCGTAAGCATGACCGGGAGGTGGCAGGCAGCGCAACCGATCTGCTCGAACACCTGTGCGCCGGCTGCGGTCAACTCGTCTTGCGGCCCGCGGGGAGGCGGGCCCAGCATCCGCAGGAAGTTGGCAAAGTTATCAATGCCGCGCAGCCCGGTCAGGGGCTCGCGCGCATCCTCAGGATCGGGGCGCGGGTCGCAGTCGCGCGTCTTACGTGGGTCGTCAAAGCCTGCCTCCACTTCTTGCGGGAACAGATCACTGGTGATGCCCATCTCTTCCAGGTAGGCTTCGGCGCCGAAGCTCATCAGGGTGGCCTGCTGCGCTTTCCAGCCGAAGCGGCCCACGCGGGTTGTGTCGGTCGACACGTCTACCACCATGTGCGGACGCCCGCCGATGCCATCCGGATGGGATTGGTTGGCGGCAGCGCCCAGTAACAGCACCTCTTCAGGAATCGCTTCGATCAACCCATTGCCAAACAGCGGCAGCGACTTCCTCCGTGAAAACACGTTGGCCTCTGGCGGAATCAGCTTGTGGCAGCCGTGCGGCGGGATCGAGAAGAGCTGGAACACCGAGCCGCCGGGCAGCTCGGTGTAACTGCCGTCCTCGTTACGGAGACCAGCCCGGAGTTCCAGGATGGTGCCGGAACCGCCGACGGCCGGAATGCTGTGGCACTCGGCGCAGGAGCGTCCGTTGAAGACCGGCCCCAGGCCATCTTCCGGCTCCTCCACCTCCAGGAAATCCTCCAGGCCCAGTCGGAACAGTTCGAATTCAAACGGGGTCAGGCCGCGGACCGGGTCCCCGAACTGCGGCTCACCCGCCCCCGCGGCGGCACGCGCGCCCGCGGGGGAGCCACCGAGCCAGTAGATGCCCGGCGCCGCAAGCAGCACGACACCCAACAACCCCAAGCGCAGTATCCTGCTGGTCATGATTCCCTCCTGCATCCGCAACCGAGCGTCATGGCAGTCGTGCCGCAAGGGACCACTCGCTGACGCTCGTGGCTCGGAGCCCAGGCTTCCCGATCCTTGCCTTCCCTGTTCACTTGACCTTGATCACGCCCCGCATCATGTTGTGCTCGGCTCCGCAAGCGCGCGAGCACTCGAAGACATACTGGCCGCGTTCGAGCGACTCGATCTTCAGTTTCAACTCTCCCTTGCCACGCGCCGGGATCAAGTAATTGATCCCCAGCTTGCGAATCCAGAAGCCGTGTTGGGTATCTTCGCTGACGATCGTCAGCTCCAGCGGCTGCCCCTCCTGCAACTTGATTTGCGAAGGAGTGAAGCTGAAGCGTTCCGCGCGCATGTACACCCGCTTCGGCTCATGCTTCACGGGCTCCGGGCCTGCCTGTCCCAGCAGGAGAAACAGCAACAACGGAATCACCTGGTTGCCTCCGTCGGATGAAATTGAAAAGCCTCCATGGTCCATGAACTAGTCCGCAAGGATCCCATCTCCTAAAACCACCAGCCGAGGCCGAGATTAAACTGATCCCGGGTTTCGATCACCTGACTGGCGTTGCGGTTGAAGACGTAGTCGGCCTTGAACACCACGTCCGGGTGCGGGAAGTAGCTGGCACCCACCGTCCAGCTCGAACGGTCGAACTGCGCCAGGGGCAAGAAGCCGTCCGGCATCCGGTACTGCGTATCAAAATTCTCGTAGCGGGTGAACACCGCCAGATTCTGCGAGCTATGGAACGGCAACAGGTAGACGCCGCCCTCCAGGTAGAATCCCCGAATCTGCTCAGCGATGTTGGGGTTGACGCCGCGGCGCCGCTGCAACGTGCGGTTGAGCAATCCTGCTTCCCGAATCCACCCATGCGCGTATTGGCCACGGAATTCCAGGCGACTCCAGGAGTAACGCCCGTCGAAGCTGCCCAGACGCACCGGCGCGTCCAGGTCGGGCGTGTCGAACCCCGTGCGCCCCGCCCAGATGCTGCCGCCCAGCGTCAGCCGAGGAATGCCACGGTATTCCACCCGCGCCGTCCTGGCCAAGTTGCGCACGTTGGAGCGGAAGCCTTTCTGGCGGCCGCCGCGCAGACCCTCGTCCGCACTAAAGCCGGTGGCGTCAAGCGGCGACATCAGGTAGAAGCGATAGGTGAAGCCCCGCCCCAAATCCCCCCAGGCTCCCACGCCAAGATCAAACCAAGTGCTGGGGATGATTACCGTGTCCACCATCGGGCGCTCGACTCCGAAGAAGGCAGGCGGTTCGTGCCGCTCGTTGATGATCCCCATCGGCGCCAGCACCATTCCCCCACGCAGGTTGAAATAGGGATTCAGGTAGAAATCCAGGTAGGCCTGCTCCAGCTCTAGCTCCCCCTTTTCCTCTCCGCCTTCGACAATGGAGTGTTCCAGCTCCAGCTCCGACCAGAACTTGATGCGCGACGAAAAACTGTGGCCGAACAGCAGCACGAACCGGTGAAAGTCGAACTGTGCGGATTCTCCACGCGGCTTGTTCAGGTGAAATTCCATGTAGCCCGCATAGGGCAGATTTACGCTTTCCTCGGAATCCTTAATTGGGGGCGAGCTGGCAGTCACCGAAACGGCCTGCACCGGCGCGGCGGTGCCAGCAGGCGCCTCCACCGGCGGCACCGACACCTCGGGAGACGCCGGAGTTGACGGCGCCGTGGTAGGGGCGGAAACCGCCGCCTGTGGCCGGACGGCGCTCGCCTCCAGCCGCGCGAGGCGTTCTTCCAACTGACGCACCTGCTCCTCCAAAGCGCGGATGCGCGCTTGCGGGTCCGGAGACTGCTCCGCAACGGCTGCACCAACGGCGCCAACGGCAAGCAGGAAAAACAGCCAGGTGGCTTGGATCTTCTTTAACCTAGGTTTAAAAGTAAACCATACCATGGTTCACAAAACATAGAGCGCGTCTGGCCGCTTGTCAACTACTGTCGTCAACTGCTGTTGTCAATCGCTGCTGTTGTCAATCGCTGGTGTTGTCAATGCTGGTTGTCGACCGCAATGAGGTTGGCGGAGTCCAACGGCGAGGAATAGGAGTGGCGAGAGTGGGCGGCTTACAATAAAACATGTTTCTCAAATTTTGTTCTTGACAAGAAAACCGAAGTCTATACACTGAGCCTAATCTCGGGGAAGGCTCAACATGTTGAGCATTTCCCGCCGGCGGGAACGATATCCAGTGGTTCCCATAGGGAGAATGTAGCCAAGGAGGATGCGCAGCATGAAGAAGACAGCAAAGAAGAAAGCAAAGAAGGCGAAGAAGAAACGCAAGTAGCCTCAACTGCAAAAGCAGCCCGCGCCGCGCTGGCGGCTGTTCCGAGCCACCAGCGCGGGCGCTGAAATCAACCAGAGGGGATCCGGCCACGGGTTCCCTTTTTCATTGCTGAACAGTCGTGCCGGTCATTTCTGCCCATTACCTCTGCCCATCACTTCTGATGGATGACAACGCGTCCCTCCTCGACCACCGCCTGCTCGATCCCCTCCGCCAAAGCAAACGGGCGATTGATGGCCGCCTCGGGATAGCGGGGCTGGATGAAATGGCGGACGAGCAACTCCAGCAAGGCACCGCGGAGGGCCAAGCTTCCGATGGAGACCTCTTCCAGATGGAACACCCCGGAACCGTTTGAGGAAGTAAAACGGCCGCGCACTCCAACCGTGTGCTGGCCATCGAGCAACGTGTCGAGCAGGGGATGGATGGGTCGGCGCGAGGCAGCCTTGAAGCGGTCGAAGTCCACCAGGGCGGTTGCCGAAGGACGTTGGGGGCGCAACTGGACACGCACCTGGGAGATGCCGGCTGGAATCTTCGCGCCCATCCGGTATTTGAAATAGGAATTGATTTCTTCTTCCAGCAGAACTGTCACTACATGAGAGTTGTGCGGGTTGGTGGCGGCACCCTGGGCTCGGTCATCCCGGTCGGTGATTTGCGCCAGCTTCTTCTCCATCTGTTCCGCCAGCGCTTCTGAGAGTTCCGGTTCGGTTGCCCGGGGCTGGTCCGACCGGTTGCCGAGCAGAGCTAGAAACATCAGCGGAACCGTAACAAGACGCTTCATGACTGGCACAATGCGCTAGGCGCAGGGCTGGGTCGACGCGCTAGACGCAGCGCTGGAACAGTGAGTTAGACGCAGGCCGCGGACAGATCGGTGCCGCCGATCGCAACAGGTGGTCATCCGTCCTACCAGCGCTACTTGCCACCCGCCACCCTGCGCGCGACTTCCCGCCCAGGGAGCCGTGGCCACTCCAGAGGACCTACCAGCCGGAAGGAACTGAGCGAAGTGCTGTCGAGGGGCAACACCAAGATATCGGCCACATGGTCAAACCCCACCGTACCACTGGCCTGGAAGGTCCCCGATGGCGCTTCCAGCATGACCTTCCGCAAATGCACCCGTCGCTGTTCCACTGCCAGATCGGCGCTGAAGGAAAGGAGGCGGCTGACGCCGTTGGAAACGGAAGGCTGGTCAGTGGCGGCAGCCTCCAGGTCCACATTGCGCAAGGTGAGATTGCTGCCCTCCAACTGCAACCCGATGATCAAATTGTTCAGCAAATCGGGCGCCTTCCAGCCGGAAGTGACCAGTCGAAGGGAGCCTGAAGCCCGGCCGGAAGCAAGGCCTTCCAGGCGAGGAGATAAACCAGCCAGTGTGGCCAGGTCCACATCCTGAACGAGCCCGTTCACCTGATAGCGCGGGCGATTGGCTCGGAAATCAAGCCGGGAGCTACCGGTCCAGGTGCCACCGGCGAAAGCACCGCGGGCTTGTTCCAGCCGCAGGTTCCTGCCCGTCAGGCGGAAGGCCGTCCCGACCGCTTCCACCTGAAGGCGCGGCAAGCGCAGGCGTCCGATCCTCAGCCGCCCTTCGGCGCGAAACTGGGACCGAGCGGGAGTCTCGGCAGCCAGTGGCGCAGAACCAGCCTCGACCCCAACCTGCCTCGGCTCGTCCAACAAACGCAGTGAGGGACGCAGGATCTCGGCCAGCGCTGCACTGTCCCATTCGTCTACCTCCAAATCCGCCCAATAGACCGGCGACGGTCGTAAGGGAATGCGCACGCTGCCGGTGATCGTAGCGCCAGCCCAGGTAGCCACCAGCCGACTGACACGGACCTGATCGCTCCTAAAGTCCAGCCGGGCGGTGTGCAAGAGAACTGGCGTGGACAGGCCTGGCGGCGCCCAACGCGCGCGCGTCAGTTGTCCCCATCCGGAAACGCGCGGTGCGGTATCGCGCGCAATTCGCCCGCGAAGTTTCAGCGCCAGGTAGCCTTGTCGAGGCAGGGACGGGCGAGGCAGGGCAGCGCGGGCCAGCCGCGGATCGGCTCCGGCGGCCTGCAAAAGGCCGGAAACCGTCCGCAAGGGAAGGCCGCGGCCGGCAGCGGAAAACTCGCCGTTTCCAGTCCGCCAGTTCCAGCTGGCCCCCAGATTCAGGTTCCGGCCGCGCTCCAGTTCCACAGTGGTCGGGGTGAGGCTGACTGTGGAACCGTTCAGGTTCAGCCGTGTCTCGGCTGCCCGCAATTGCGGCAGTCCGCTGTCCTCGTACTCCATCTCGCGGCCCGTGACGAAACCCTGAACTTCGAGCGGCGAGCCCTTGAGCAACAGCTCCCCGTCCAGAATTCCACTCAGTTTCATTGTGCGGGAGAGCCGCGGCGAAAAGTGTTGCGCAGCGCGCAGTGCGCTCCCTGCCCGCGCGCCGGAGAAGCGCAGGTGCCATTTCCACTGCGGGTGATCCAGCAAGCCGAGGACCGAGCCGCTCCCGACCAGGCTCCCGCTGTCTAAAGCGGCCTCCAACTTCTGGACCTCGAGCCGCTGCGCCGGCCCGTTGAGCAGGGCTTCGTAGTGCACCTCCACAGACGAACCGCGTTCCGGAGGCAGCATGTCCCAGCGATGTAAGTCACGCAGGCGCACCGACCCGCTGGCTTTGAGCGCCGCGGGATGGCCTCGCAGCCCTGCCTGCACCTCCAGCACACCGTGAATGCCGTGGTCGGTGCCGGAGGCCAGCACGAGCAAGTCGGCGAGGTAAGCATCGGTCAGATTTACTTGCAGCCGCAGGTCGGAGCCGGTGTCAGGCGCACCGGGCGGAGCAGGCGCAAACGAGCCTTCCACCCGCAACCGCCCGACGTCGGTCAGCGTGCGGTCGGTGCGCGCCGGAGACCCCGTGAACCGCAGGTGCCAGCGAGCCGGAGAGCTGTCACCGTCCGGGGGTGCGGTCGAGTACAGCGCTGCATCCACCCCGGAAAGGAAGAAAACGCTTTTGGTGTCACCCGACTTGAAGTTGATCCTGGCATCCTGCAGTTCGACGTAAGGCAAAGCGCTGGGGTGACGCGAGGTGGCAGCGGCTCGTCTGAGCAGCGGCTCGACATTCCAGCGGCCGCCGCGGTTGCGGGCCAGATTCAGGCTCGGCCGCACGAAGACCAAAGAAGAAAAGCTGAACCGCCCGGTCCACAGCGAGCGCAGGCGCAGGGTGGCGCGCAGGGTGGGCATGCGCGCGAAAGGTTCAATGCCGAAGGCCGCCTCGTCGGCCACGCTGACGTTCTCGAGGTCAAAGCCGGGGCCGCTCAGCAGCTTCAACCGCACGTCCCCGACTTGAACCCGTCGTCCCAGGCCGGCCTCCAGCGCAACGACAATCTGACTGCGGAAACGGTTAACATTCACCAGGGAGGGCAACAGAAGAGCAACGGCCAGCGTGGCCGCAACGGCTGTCAAAATGGTGCGTTTACGCGGCAAGGACGATTCCAGCCGGTTACACTTTACCCCAGCGTCGATTCTTTTAAGATTACCAGAAATCTTCTAGTTGGGGCGAATCAGCAAGAACATTCGCCCCCAACGGGTCTTGAACGGCAACAGCACGAGGGTTTTCAAGATGCCCACGCCGCGTTCCCAAAGCGAACGGTGACGGTAGTCGGCGCTGGTGCTCTCCAGCGACCAGTAAATCAATAGGGGCTTACCCAGGATATTTTGCCGCGGGACAAAGCCCCAGTAGCGGCTGTCGGAGCTGAAGTCCCGGTTGTCCCCCATGACGAAGTACTGGCCGGGCGGAACCACCAGCCAACCGTCTTCCACGTGCCAGGGCAGGGCCTCCGCCCAGTCCGGGGAGACAGAGAGGGGAGGGGAATCGGGGAAATTGTCCCGGTACACATCCACGTTGCCCATTTTGTGCCTTTTGTGGCCTTCGTCGGCCAGATGGCCGTTGATGTACAGCTGCTGGTTGACCATCCGCAGCCGGTCGCCCGGAACCCCGACGACGCGCTTGACAAAATGCGTCCTCGGGTCCATCGGGTATTTGAAGACGACAATGTCGCGGCGCTGGACCTGCTGGTACGGCAGCAGCGGTCCCAGCCAGCGGTCGGGCGGCGCATAGGCCAGCTTGTCCACCATCAGATGGTCGCCGATCAGCAACGTATCCTCCATGGAGCTGGAGGGTATCTTGAAGGCCTGGATGGCGAACGTGGTTCCGTAAAGCGCCAGGATCACGGTCACTACAATGGATTCGAAATACTCGCGAAGGGTGGACTTTCTACCCGCGTCACTGGGCAGCGTTGCGGTCTCGACGGTCTTCTGTGTCTTCACCACGTCGGTTTTGGTTACCGCCATGTTAGCCTACTGCAGCCGGCGAGGAGGCAAGCTGTGCGGTGTGTTGCTGGAAGTGGAGCAAGGCGGCGCGGGCCGCTTCCTGCTCGGCGGCCTTCTTGGTCGCACCTTCGGCCTGGGAGATAAATTCCTTGCCGATCCGAACTTCGACGGTAAAGGTCTTGCGGTGCTCCGGGCCACGCTCGCCTACCACAACGTAGCGCGGTGGCGGCAGGTGCGCGGCTTGAAGGTATTCCTGGAGCGTCGACTTGAAGTCGGTCACGGGGAATTGATCAATTCCGCCTTCCAGCCCGTGGCTGAGCACCCAGCGGCGGACCAGTTTGCACGTCTTCTCCAGCCCAGCGTCCAGGTAGAGGGCTGCAATCAGCGCTTCCAGCGCGTCCACCAGCAGCGCCCGCTTGTAACGCCCGCCGCTCTTCTCCTCCCCCCGCCCCAGTTGCAGAAACGCGCCCAGGTGCAACTGGCTGGCCATGGCAAACAGGTGCGAAGCGCTCACCAGGTGGGCTTTCATCTTTGAGAGCTGACCTTCCGAGCAGTCCGGGAAGCGCTCCACCAGTTCCCGGCTGACCAGAAATCCCAGAATCGCATCTCCAAGGAACTCCAACTGCTCGTTGTGGCAGACGCCGCTCTCACTGTGCTCGTGGCTGTGGGAGCTGTGGGTCAGAGCCCGCAGCAGCAGTTCCCGCCGGGCAAATGTATGCCCCATAGCCTTTTCCAATTGGCTCAGGTCGCCCATGTAGATTTCGCTTGCGGGTCTGGGACTGCGGCTCCGGTGAACCCAGCACCGCCCGGTCGTCCGCAACGGAAGCATCCTCGGGCACTGGTGCAGTGCGCAAGGTGGATGGCGGCGAGGAGCAACTCCTTTCCTCCCACGATTCGCACTCCTCCAATCCCTGTGTCCGCTTCGGATATTGCCGGATGCCGGTGCGCAGTCAGTCTACTGCTTCTGTTTCTCCAGCAACTTTTCAACCCGCTGCAAATGCTGGGCGGCCAGGTTTCCGACCATGCCGTCTCTCTGGATCTCCACCGTCTGTTTCAGCGTGTCGCGGGCCAGCTCTAATTCGTTCATTGCCCGGTACGTCACCCCGAGGCGCAAATGCACAACGGCGTCTTTGCTCGCCATAAGTTCGATGGCCTTCTTGAAGAAGTCCACAGCCGCCGGATACTGTTCGCGTATCTGGGCCACATGGCCCAGCGCGGCGTAACTGTCGCCGCGCAGGTCGTTTTGACCACTCTTCCATTCGGCGTCTGACATTTCCGGGTTAGGCTTCGACATCTTCGGAATGACCGCCAGGGCGTGCCTGGCGTACTCCTCGGCCTGCTTTAGCTTCTCTTTCTTGTTCAGATCGGTTGGCCGGGTCCGCATCGGTATGACCGTGGCCAGCCGGACCAAGACCCAGGTGTCGTCCGGATCTTCTGTGAGCGCCTTCTCGCCGAACTCACGCATCTTGGGAACGTTGTTTTTTTCGCCGTAGCCTTCCATTGCCGCGCGGTAGGCTAAACCTTTGTAGTCGCTGTCCGGAAACTGTTGCACAAATTCCACGGCCAGGGTGATCATCCGGTCGGGGCTCAGGGAGAGGTTGCTCAGCTCTTGTGCCGCTCTATACTCCTCCTCGGTCTTGGGCTGGGGTGGCTTCTTGCCGGTTGGCGTTTCCTCGGCGGGCAGGCCAAATGTGTCCGGTGTCTGCTCTGGCTCCTGGGCCGGAGCCATCGCGATAAGCAGACCAACCACCAGGGCGAGGGTCACCGTTGTCATTTTCATCCTTGGCATGGGGTGTTGTTCTCCTTCCGCGCTGTGGTTAGCACGATCCATTTTTGTTCCCGCTTTCCCTTCCTTGCTCGCGGGACGTCTCCCGGCGGAACGGGACCTGCAGGCCTCGTTCGGCTGCCCGGTGAGTCGCCGGCTCCGCACCCTGAGTCTCCAGCGCTTGCCGGTAGTGTTCGACTGCGAGCTCGCGCTTCCGCTCCATATCATAAATGCGCCCCAGGTAGATATGCGACCACCCCAGCAGGTGCGGCTCTTTGCTGACCAGCAGGATGCGCTGGAAGTAGCTCTTGGCCACTTCCGGTTTCCTTTCCTGGGTGGCCACCAGGGCCAGGCCATAGACAGCTTGCGCCTGCAAAGCGCCGTTCTTTTCCAGCGTAACTTGATACAACTGCCGG
The DNA here is from genome assembly GCA_965218055.1 of Terriglobia bacterium. Classification (GTDB taxonomy): domain Bacteria; phylum Acidobacteriota; class Terriglobia; order JAJPHL01; family JAPKYU01; genus CBDBKE01. Next base: position 1,067,566 of record CBDCKA010000002.1, on the reverse strand, counting down.
GCCTGAGCGAAATCCTGGCGGGCCATGGCATCCTCTGCCTGGGCCAGAAGCGCTTCTTCTTCTGACGGGCTTCGGGGAGAGCCGGTTGCGCCTGCCAGCGAAGAAGAAGACCATCTTGGGTGCCCCAGATCGTCGGCCTCTGGGGGTTCGCGGAACCGGACTCCGGCCAGACGCTTTCGCTCCTGCACCACGTCCAGCTTTTCGAGCATCTCCGGATAATAGATCCGCATGCCGGCCTCCTGCTGTTCAAACGTCTCCAGCGCCTCGTAGAAATACGGCGCCAGCAGATGTCCTTCTTCCAAGATCTCGCGCAGGCGCTGTTCCTTGGCGGCCGGGGAGTTTCGAGCCAGCCGCAACTCCACGGCGCGGATCAGCGATTCGCTCAGCAACAGCCGGAAATCTTTACGCAACCAGGGCGGCAGCGCATGCGCGCCTTCGGCAAACCATTGTAAGTCCGCCTTGCTGCGCACCAGCGCGCTGTGTTTGAGGGCCAGCGGCTCCAGCAGGTAGTGAAGCAACCCGTGGCGGACTTCCTTCAGCTTCGGCTCCCGGGAAGTGCTGACCACCACATAGTAGTCTCGCCCGAAGCCCCGCGCGTTCACTTGGCCGGGGGCTCCCAGCAGGTCCACGTAAATCCAGAAATCGCGCCCCAGGAAACCCGAAGAAACGATGCGCAAGTAGCCGCCGGCCTCCAGCATCAGTTGCGCAAAACCTTCATTGTAGCGCTCCAGTTCCTGCTCGTAGGCGGGCTGGTGTTTCTCCCACAGGGCTTCCAGATCGGCCTCCTGGTAGAAGGCAGCCAGCAGAGGCCGCAGGTCGCGCAGCGCCGAAACCTCGGGTGGCAATTCCGACTCGCCCACTCGGAACGGGAAATCCGGGGGCCCGCCAAGGAAAAGCCCGAAGGAAATAAACTGGCTCAGGGTGCGCACCGAATCCGGATGGCGGTGGGCCGCGTAAAAGGCGCGCAGTGCTTCCAGGCTGGCCGGCTGGGCCGCGGCGACCTCCTGGCGAACCAGCCGCCTCACAGGGCTGGCGTGCGCAGAATTGAGGCCTGCATCATAGCCGGCTGCATTGATGGCGGCCATCACCACAAACAGCCGCAGGTTCCTGTCGACCGGAGCCGGCTGTTGCGCCAGCAGCGGCAGGCAGGCAAGAAGGCAGGCCGGAGCCACCACGGCTGCCGCAGCACGCCTCCGCCATAGCACGGCATGCCCAACCAACCACACCAGCCCAGTCTATTGCGCCTCGCCCATCCCCGTCAATCTCGCCCCCCGGCAGCTTCTCCATCCACGAAAGGGTCCAGGCCCGCCGGCGCCAGGAACTGACAATCGGGACCGTACGCTCTCAGCGCTCGTGCTGGCCCGGCTTCGGCGGACATTGACGGCGGTGCGCACCGCCCCCTAGAATGCGGGAGATGGCCAATTACAGGCGGGCCGTGTATGCTGGGTCCTTTGACCCACTGACCAACGGCCACCTGGACCTGATCGAGCGCGGCATCAAGATTTTCGACGAGCTGATCGTCGGCGTGCTCCGCAACCCGGACAAGCGCCCCCTGTTCTCTCTGGAAGAGCGGATGGAGATGCTGCAGCAAGTGACGGCGCCGCTGGGCCGGGTCCTGGTCGAATCTTTTGACGGGCTGCTGGTGGACTACGCCGCCCGGCGCGACGCCAACGTGATTCTGCGGGGCATTCGCGCCATCTCTGATTACGAGTACGAGTTGCAGATGGCCCTGATGAACCGCAAGCTGAACCCCCGGGTGGAAACCGTGTATATGATGCCAGCCGAAACCTACAGCTACATCAGCTCGCGGCTGGTCAAGGAAGTGCACTTGCTGGGCGGCGACATCAAGGACCTGGTGCCGCCCATCGTGGTGGAGCGGCTGAAAACCAAGGTTCCGGTCTGATCCCGGCACCGACTGAATCGAGCGACCCATTGCAACTATCCGAACGTATCTCACGAATTTCTGTTAGCGCCACGCAGGCCGTGGTGGCGGAGGCCGAAAGGTCCCGGGCGGCGGGCGCCGACCTAGTGGATTTCGGCGCGGGTGAGCCGGATTTCATCACCCCCGACAATATCTGCCAGGCCGCGGTCCGCGCCATCCAGGAGGGCTTTACCAAGTACACCCCGACCGGCGGCACAGCCGAATTGAAACGGGCCATCTGCGACTGGCACCATCAGCAGTTCGGCACCGAATACACGCCTGCCGAGGTGCTGGTCACCGTGGGGGGCAAGCATGCCATCTTCAACGCCATCTCGGTGCTGGTCAATCCCGGCGACGAGGTGATCCTGCCCGTGCCCTTCTGGGTCAGCTTCCGCGACATTATCCAGTACGCGAGTGGGCGCGCGGTCCTGGTGCCGACCGATGAGGAGGCCGGCTACCGCCTTCGGCAGGAAGCCGTCGAGCAGGCTCTGACGGCCCGCACGCGCCTGCTGGTTCTCAACTCCCCCAACAACCCCAGCGGGGCGGTGATCGGGCCCGAGGAGTTTCGCCAGCTCTACGAGCTGGCCGCCTCGCGCGGCGTCCTGCTGCTTTCCGACGAGTGCTACTCGCACTTTGTCTACGAAGGCCGGCCCTTTTCGGTGGGGACACTGCTCGGTGCCCGCGAAAAAGCCATTGTCATTGGTTCGCTCTCGAAGACCTTTGCCATGACCGGCTGGCGGGTGGGCTATGTGCTGGCTCGCGCCGAGATCATTCAGGCTATGCTGAAGCTGCAGAGTCACTGCACCTCCAACCCAACTTCTATTGCGCAGAAGGCGGGCGTGGAGGCGCTGCGGGGCCCCCAGGATTCGGTCGGTCAGATGTGCGCGGAATATCGGAAGCGGCGCGATTTCGTGGTCCCGGGGCTGCGCAGCATCCCCGGCATCCGTTGCCCGATGCCGCAGGGAGCTTTCTACGTGTACCCGAACGTGGGCGCCTACCTGAAGATCAACGGCGGGATCTCCACGATGGATCTGACTGGCCGCCTGCTCCGTGAAGCGCAGGTGGCGGTGGTGCCGGGCGAGGCCTTCGGCAGCACCGAACACCTGCGGCTTTCCTACGCCACCTCGATCGGCGAGCTCGAGCGGGGCCTGGAGCGGATGCGCCAGTTCTTCGCCAAGCTGGGGCCCAGTTGAGGCTCAGTTGAGGCCAAGCTGAGGCCCGGTTGAGGCCAAGCTGAGGTAGGTCGGTGGAACAGGAGAGGCGGCCCTTCCCCATTGCGCCCGTGCATTACGAGAAACTCTGGGGGCAGCTCCGCGACGGGCGGCGTCTGGGGGAAATCTGGTTTCCGGCGCCTCCGCTGCTGCTGAAGTTCCTCTTCACCAGCGACAAGCTTTCCGTGCAGGTTCACCCCGGCGACGCCTACGCCCTCGAGCACGAGAACAGCGCTGGCAAGACGGAATGTTGGTACATTGTGGAAACCGAGCCCGGCGCCCAACTGGCGGTTGGTTTTCGCCGGGACTTGGCCCCCAAGGAAATTCGGGAACACGTGCGCGCGGGAACCATCGAGCAGGAACTGAACTGGTTCACGGTTGAGCCAGGCGACTTCATCTTCGTCCCGGCCGGGACCGTCCATGCCATCGGACCGGGACTGACGCTGTGCGAGGTGCAGGAGCTCAGCGACGTTACCTATCGGCTCTACGATTATGGGCGCCCGCGAGAACTTCATCTGGAAAAGGCCCTGGAGGTGATCCGGCGCCATCCGGCCGCCGGGCGCATACGGCCTGTCCGGACGGAGGCGGCTGAGCTAACTCGCGACTTCCTGATCGGTTGCCGCCACTTTGCCCTGGAGCGCTTTTCATCCGCCCGCGAGTACGGCGCGGCGACCGAGCCAGCTAGGTTCGAAGTGCTGGTCTTCCTGAACGGGGAGGGGGAGATTGTCGCAGGGGATTTCCGTGCGCCCTACGGGCACCAGCAGATGTGGCGCCTTCCCGAGACACTGGGAGACTATGCCATCGTTCCCCGGAGCAAAACCAACTGGCTGAAGGCTTACGTCCCGGTCAGCCCGGTCAGCATGGAACGGTTCCGGGCCACGCTGGAGCAAGCTGGCGTGCCGCTGGACGAGCAGCGGAGGATTGTCATTGAAGAGCTCTGACGATTTCAGATTGCCCATGGGAATCACAGCGGCACAGAGAACATAGAGTTCCGTCAGCTTTGCTTGGCTCTGTGTCCTCTGCGGCTCTGTGGCCAGAATTCCTTGCGGCTCCCTTTGTGTATGAAAAAACCCGCAATCCTCAATCCGCAATCCGAACTCCGGCTGCACGCCGTGATCCTGGCCGGCGGGCGCGGCACACGCTTCTGGCCTCTCAGCCGGCGGCGCCGAGCCAAGCAGGTCCTGCCTGTGCTGGGCCGCGGCAGCCTGATCCAGCAGACGCTGGAGCGGCTGCAGCCTCTGGTCCCGCCCAAGCGCACCTGGATCCTCACCAACGAACATCTGCGCGAGCTCATCCTGCGGCAGCTTCCAGCCATTCCGCCGTCGCAGGTGATCGCCGAACCGGCACAGCGCAACACAGCCCCGGCCATCGGCCTGGCCGCGCGGTTGATTGCGCGCAAAGCCGGCCGGGAGGCGCTGCTGGGGGTTTTCCCGTCCGACCACGTCGTGGCCCGTCCGGCCCAGTTTCACAGGGCGCTGCGGGTGGCAGCGCGCGCTGCGTCCGCCGGGTGTTTGGTGGTCCTGGGCATCCGCCCACGCTGGCCGGAAACCGGCTACGGCTACATCCAGTTCAAAGCTCGCCCCCCAAGCGGACTCCGTCTCCAGCCCGTTGAGCGCTTCCGCGAGAAACCGGACCTGGCGACCGCCCGGCGTTTCTTGCGCAGCGGGCGGCACTTCTGGAACAGCGGCATGTTCCTGTGGTCAGCGGCAACCATCCTGGACTCGCTGGAACAGTACCTGCCACGCACGGCGGCGCTGCTGGATGAAATCGGGCGCGACTTCCGGCCACAGACCCTGACCCGTCTCTATCCCCTGTGCGACAACATTTCGGTGGACTATGCGGTGCTGGAAAAGGCCGGCGCTGCGGGGCGGGTGGCGGGCGTGCTCTGCAACATGGGCTGGAATGACGTGGGAAGCTGGAACGCCCTCTACGAGCTATTGCCGCACGACGAGAAGGGCAATGCGGTGCGCGGCCAAGCCTGGCTGCTGGACGCCCGGGGCAATTACCTGGACGTGCTGGGGGTGCCGGGAAGCAAGGGGCCCAAAAAGATGGTCGCGGCCATCGGGGTGGAAAACCTGGTGGTGGTGGACTGCCACGACGCGCTATTGATCGCGCGCCGCGATCGGGCGCAGGACGTCTCCAAGGTGGTAGCGTGGCTCGAGAAGCACAAACGCGAGAAGCTGCTGTAGCCGCGATCAAATTCGGCACCGACGGGTGGCGTGGCGTCATCGCCGACGACTTCACCACCGACAACGTGCGCCGGGTCGTGCGCGCGGTCGCCGCCTACATTCATCGCTACGAGCAACCGGAGCGAGGGGTGGCGGTCGGCTACGACCTGCGCTTCGGCTCCGAGCGGTTCGCGCAGACTGCTGCCGAGGAGCTGGCCCGCGCCGGCCTGTGTGTCTGGCTGGCGGCTGACCACAGCCCGACCCCGGCCGCCTCCTACGCCGTGCGCCACTGGCAGACGGCCGGCGCGGTGATGATTACTGCCAGCCACAACCCCTGGCAGTGGAACGGCGTCAAATTCAAGGCCAGCTACGGCGGATCGGCCTCGCCCACGATTGTCGGCAAGATTGAAGCCGCGCTGGACGCCGCAGTGCCGGAACGGCCCGGCGGGGATATCCGCCAGGTGGATTTCCGCGCGCCTTACCTTGAGCAGGTGGCACGGTTGGCCAACCTGAAGAAAATCGCCGGTGCCGGTCTGCGGCTGGCGGTGGATCCCATGTATGGCGCGGCCCGCGGCTACCTGCCCGCCCTGTTCGAGCAGCATGGCATCCCGTATCGGGAGGTACACGGCGCGCGAAACCCGCTCTTCCCCGGCCTGAACCCGGAACCCATCGAGCCCCACGTTGAGGGACTGCGGCGCGCGGTCCTGGAAGGCGGCTACGACGCTGGCTTTGCCCTGGATGGCGATGCCGACCGGGTGGGGGCAATTGACCGCACAGGCGGGATGGTGGATTCCCACCGCATCTTCAGCCTGCTGCTCGAATACCTGCTGGAGCAGCGCGGCATGCGCGGCGAAGTTGCCAAGACGTTTTCCTCCACCAAGATGGTGGACCGCATCGCCGCGAGCCACGGCCTGATGCTGCATGAAACCCCCATCGGCTTCAAGCACATCTGTGACCTGATGCTGGAGCGCGACATCCTGATCGGCGGGGAAGAGAGCGGGGGTATTGGTATCAAGGGGCACCTGCCAGAGCGCGATGGCATTTTGGTCTCCCTGCTGCTGGCTGAACTGATGGCCGACCGCGGCAAGACCCTCGGCGAGCTGGTGGGCGAACTGCATCGCCGCTACGGGCCCCAGGTTTATAACCGGCTGGATCTGCACCTGACGCCGGAGCAGAAGGAGCGAGCAGTGGCGGCTCTGGCACAGGCCCCCTCAAGCATCGCGGGCTTTCGGGTGACCGCAGTTGAGAACCTGGACGGGAAAAAGTTTCTTCTGAAACCCAACGCGTGGGTGCTGGTGCGCGTCTCCGGCACCGAGCCGCTGCTGCGCGTCTATGCCGAAGCGCCTTCGCCCGACGCGGTCGCGGCCATCCTGAGCCAAGTGGAGGAACTGGTCCGAAATGCCTGAGGAGGAGGTGCGCGCCCGCCGCTACCAGCGCGCGCGGCGTTACCTCCGGCTGGCCGACTTCCTGCTCGGCTGGGCCTGGCTGGCAGCGCTGCTGTTGCTGGGCTGGTCGGCTGTCCTGCGCAATTTCGCCTGGGCAGTGGCCGACAACTTCTCTGCAGCCCTGGTGTGTTACACCGCGCTTCTGTTGCTGTTGGGCAAAACGCTGGGACTGCCGCTGGACTACTACACCGGATACGTACTGGAACACCGCTACGGGCTTTCCAACCTGACCCGCGCGGCCTGGGTGAAAGATCAGGCCAAAGGCTTCGCGCTGCGGGTCGTACTGGCACTGGCGGCCACGCAGGTCCTCTACCGCCTGCTTCGCTCCTACCCCGAACAGTGGTGGCTGATCGCCTGGGCCGCCTTTCTGCTATTCGTGGTCGCCCTGGCGAACCTGGCCCCTGTGCTGCTGTTCCCACTGTTTTACAAGTTCCGCCCCCTCCAGGACGAGGAGGTGAACCAGCGGCTGCTCAGCCTGTGCGCACGCGCCGGAACTCGCGTGCGCGGCATCTTCGAGTGGAAGCTGAGCGCGAAGAGCCGCAAGGCCAACGCCGCGCTCGCCGGCTGGGGCAACACGCGCCGCATCCTGCTCGCCGATACGCTGCTGGAAAATTACTCGTCCGAGGAGATCGAGTCCGTCCTGGCGCACGAACTAGCTCATCACGTCCATCATCACATCGGCAAGTCGCTGGCGCTCCAGGCGGCGACCAGCTTCGCTGGATTCTGGCTGGCCGGCGCGGCTTTGCGCGCCTTCACGCCTCGGCTCGGCTTCCGGGGCCTGGACGATTTTGCCAACTTGCCGCTGCTGGCGCTGGTCGGCGCCGCTGTTTCACTTGTGCTACTGCCGGTGGTGAACGGCGTCTCCCGCTATTTTGAGCGGCAGGCCGATGAGTACGCGCTGGGAGCCATTGGGAGCGCCGCGCCGTTTATCTCCAGCCTGGAGAAGTTAGCAGCCCAGAACCTGAGCGAGCGCTGTCCGCATCCGCTGGTCGAGTTTCTCTTCCATAGTCACCCCTCGGTGGAGAAACGCATCCGCCGCGCCCACGCCTATTCGCAGCCTCCCCTGGGAGCACCCGGCTAGCGGGTATCCATACCCTTCTGGCCACTCCGGCGTTCAGAGTTCTGGCGGGCGATTTCGAGGTTTGGGCTTGCGGCCGGCTCGCGGAGACGGCTCATCCTCGGTGGGATCTGCCACCACCTCCGCCTTCACCTGTGCCTGGTTGTAGCCGAGAATCTTGCCGCACCTGCAGCGGTACCTGCCTGTCCGGGCGTTGGTTGGGAGATACAGCAGCGACTTACAAGGCGGTGCAGCGCAGTAAGGGATGGAAGCTGCGGTCCCGCACGTCGAGCATGGTCAGGCCATTGCAGGAGGGACAAGAGAACACAATGCCGCCCCGCGACTTGTTGGCCTCCCCCTCGCAGGGTAGGGGAAATGCGCAGTGGGGGCAGTTGACGTGGGAGCCTTGCAGAGCGACATCCGCACCTATCTCCTTCAGCGCGGAGCAGACCGCGTAGGAGGTCTCCTCGCCCACGTAACGGGCCAGGACGGAGGGCGTCTTGCCCGACGCCCGTTTGGCCGTTTCGACCGAAGCAAACACCTTCAGTTTTACCAACCGAGCAGCAAAGGCGTCTGAATCTGCCGCTGCAAGCGAACGCAGGACGATGTCGTTCAGAACTACCCTGCCAGGTTCTCTGGGTCCGGGCTCGGGCGCCTTCGGGGTGGGCTTGGCCGCCCTGGGTTCGGGCTCGGCTGCCTTCGGGGTGGGCTTGGCTGCCCTGGGTTCGGGCTCGGCTGCCGGCGCCTTGGGAGCAGCGGCAGCAGCATCACCTGTCTTGGCATCTGCCCTGGACAAAGATCCCTGGATACTCTCTCTGGAGCGGCGATCCGTTCTGGCGCGCCGATCCCGGACCTTGCGCCGGTCAACCGACACAGGAATCTGTCGCTGGCGACGGTCTCCTCCACCGCGCCGATAAGATTTCCGTCCTTCCTTCAGATCTCCTCCCGTTCGGTTGGAAGCAATAGCCCGTTGCGTGACCAGTATATGCGCAGGCAAGCACGTTGGAAACCAGATGTGCAGCTTTGGCTGCAGCCAAGGCCTCCGGGCCCGCACGCCAAAGGGTACCTCCCAGCACGATCATTCGCAGAATCGGCAACACAGTTCCACCTCGGCCGGCCCGGTTGCTAGTTTGTCACTTCGCCGGGCGTGAAAACGCTGCTATGATGGCGGAACACAGCCCTGGCGCGCTAATGTAGGACAATGCCAGATAAGCCTAAGTACGAGGGCAGCGAGCGGCGGCAACGGTATCGGGTCACCAACGAGGTCAAGATCCTGGTCCAGTTCAAGGGTTCCCACCAGTCTTCGCAAGTGGGGAGCGTCAAGAACCTGACCCGCAACGGAATCTTCTTTGAGGCTTTTGGCGATTACCAGCCGGGCATGGGGATGGAGGTTACATTTCCCTACGACCCATCAAAGCCCTCGATGGATCGGCCCATGAGTGCAGAAGTCGTGCGGGCCCAGGAAATCGGAGGTTCGATAAAAAAGGGCGTTGCCATCAAGCTGCTTGGCATTTTCCTGAAACCTTAGCAAATTTCTGGCAAACCTGTGCCCCCCCGACGACCCCTTGCTTGCGCGGGCATCGAATGAAGCTGTCCAAGCGCTGCGCAAATAAGACAGGCGTCAGGTCGCGGGTTCAGGCGCTAGCCGCCGGGCTGCACTGCAGATGGCGCGCACCGGCTGCAGAATGGCTCAGCGGTTCGCTACTGCTGAGTAGCGCAGTTGGAATTCACCAGCACACCAAGCTCTGGTCATCCATCGTACAGATCACGGGAAGTTGTCCGGCGGCTCATCCAGATCAACCATGCAACCGTGGCCAGCATACCCAGCCAGCCCAGGCGGCGCGTCAGGCCGCCAATCGTAAGGTCCTGCCCCAGCACACCCCAATGGCTGAACAAGATTTCCCAATCGTGCTCGCCCGAGCCCACCAGCGGAATCACCTGGGTGCGCGCGTCGGCCATATAGGTCCCGATGTAGAGGAAGTTCTCGAAGAACCAGAATGCGGCGAAGGCAACTGCCGCGGTCTGGCGATGCCAGAAGAAGTAGATGGCAATCAGCAGCGGGACCAGCAACTCGCCGAGCGTCCTCCCCAGGATGCCAACGATATAGCCGAACCAACCAAAAAAGAAATGGCCGCCCTCGTGAATGATCAGGTTGACATTGTCGATCAGCAGGAAGCCGTCCCGATCAGTGGCCGCGTGCAGCAGGAACAGCGCGTAGAATGCGAGCCAGCCCACTAACGCCGCGAGCGAGACCGACTGCCAATCCCCTTCCGGCCGTTCCCAGGGAAGCTCCACGGCCGGCATTCTACCACCGGGCCTTGCGCTCCCCGAGCCAGCAGCAGCGTCCAAGGACGCTAGGCAACCTCTTGCCAGGTCAGGATGCGATCCAACTGCAGAGACCGCGAGGTCATGTGGGCTAGTTTGGCGACCGGCGAGGACGTAGGTCAGAGGATATGGAGGTGGGCGATCCGGTCACCGAGCCAACCACCTAGCCGGAGTAGTCCTCGCAATAGGGATCCTCGTGGTGGTACTGGTCCTGCTCAGTCTCGGTGGCTTCAAAGACCTCGGTGGTTTCAGAGACCTCGGTGGTTTCAAAGAAGAGATCCTTGCTGCTCAGGATGGCGTCGACGTATTTGTACATCTCCGGTGTCCTCAGCGACTCCTCGCTCAGGTACACCACGCGGTGCTCCACCGCCCAGCGGGCTGTGTCGCGTTGCTGGGGGGTCCACCCGGCCGGCATCTTCTTCAGGGCATACTCGCACAGTTCGGCGATACGCCGCTCGCGCCAGCGGTCTGGCCCTTCGGCTACCTCTCGCAAGCGTCCAAAAAATTGCCGTCGCGACAGGCTCATCGTAAGATTTTTCCTTGATCTACAGGGCACAGTCAAGGGAAAGCAGCTGCGAACGGAGCGGCGCGGAATGTGGCGTGTAGCACTACCACGCGTCAACCTGACCAAGTTGCCGGGCGCAGGCCGGAAGCCACCGAAACTGGCTTGTAGCTCAACGGGCTGAGGGATACAATCTGCCGCGCAGTATGCGGAACTAGGCTCTGAACCGGGCCCTGAACGAGGTCAACCAAACGAGGTCAACCATGAGACTGGGGCTGCTGACGGTGTTATTCCATGACCTTTCGCTGGAGGACGTCCTGAAGGCGATCCAGAAGCTCGGCATCTCCACGGTTGAGCTGGGCACTGGAAACTACCCGGGCGATCAACACTGCAAGCTGTCCATGCTAGAGGACAAGAAGGCGCTGGAGGAATTTCAGCGCAAACTTAGCGACAGCGGTGTTTCCATCAGCGCCCTGAGCTGCCATGGCAATCCGCTGCATCCGGTCCGAGAGATCCGCGAGAAGTGCATCGAAACCAGCCGCAAGACCATCCGGCTGGCCGAGAAACTGGGCGTCAAAACGGTGATTGATTTCTCCGGCTGCCCGGGCGACTCCGATGCCGCCAAGTACCCAAACTGGGTCACCTGCCCCTGGCCTCCCGAGTTCCTGGAACTGCTGGAATGGCAGTGGAGCGAGAAGGTCCTGCCCTTCTGGACCGAGCAGGCCCAAATCGCACACAACCACGGTGTCCGGCTGGCCATTGAGATGCACCCAACCTTCGTGGTCTACTCGCCCGAAACAATGCTGCGGTTGCGCTCGGCGGCGGGCGATACCATCGGCTGCAATTTTGATCCCAGCCACCTGTTCTGGCAGGGCATTGACCCGCTGGCCGCCATTCGCCAGCTGGGCCCGGCCATCTACCATGTCCACGCCAAGGACACTATGCTCTGGCAGGCTAACATCAACTCCTCCGGCGTACTGGACACCAAGCCCTACAAGGACGAAGCCAACCGCGCCTGGATTTTTCGCACCGTGGGCTACGGACATGGGGCCGAGTTCTGGACCAACTTTGTCAGCACTCTCCGCCTGGTTGGCTATGATGATGTGCTCTCGATTGAGCACGAAGACAGCCTGATGTCGGTCGAGGAAGGTCTGGCCAAAGCCGCGACCTTCCTGGACTCCATTCTGCCGAAAGCGCGGCCGGCTCAGATGTGGTGGGCCTGAAACCCGGGTGCCAGGTTTCCCTGCTCTTATGAAGGAAATCAACGTAGCTTTGATCGGAACCCGGTTTATGGGCAAGGCCCATAGCCACAGCTACCGCACCGTGGCCGGCTTTTTCCCCGAGTGCCCGCGCTCGCGCATGAAGGTGATCTGCGGACGCGACCGCGCCCACGCCGAAACCATGGCAGCGTCGTTCGGCTGGGAGGAGGTTTCCACCTCCTGGGAAGAGGTGGTGAAGCGGAAGGATATTGACGCGGTGGACGTCAGCGTGCACGGGGCGCTGCACGCCCCCATCGCCATCGCTGCCGCCGAGGCCGGTAAGCACGTGCTGTGCGAAAAGCCACTGGCCAATACGCTGGCCGAGGCCCAGGCCATGCTGGCGGCGGTGCGCAAGGCGGGGGTGGTGAATGTCGTCGAGTTCAACTACCGCGGGCTCCCGGCCGTGGTGCTGGCCCGCCAGCTCATCCAGGAAGGCCGCCTGGGCCAGCTCCACCATTTCCACGCCCGCTACCTGCAGGAATGGGCCATGGCGCCGGAGGTGCCCGCCAGTTGGCGCTTTCTCAAGGAGGGAACAGGGGCCGGCGCCCTGGGTGACCTGGGCTCCCACATTGTGGACCTGTGCCACTACCTGGCCGGCGACGTCACCGAGGTCGCCGCGATGCTCGAGACCTTCAGGAAGGAACGACCGGCGGTGGACGGCAAGGGGAGCGTGCCGGTCACCGTAGATGACGCCGCCGTGTTTATCGGCCGGCTCCACAACGGGGTCCTGGGCTCCTTTGAAGCGAGCCGATTCGGTTTGGGCCGCAAGAATTACAACGCCTTTGAGATTAACGGCAGCAGGGGGTCGCTGGCGTTCAACCTGGAACGACTCAACGAAGTGCAGTTCTACTCGTTAGACGACCCGCCGCACGCCCGCGGCTTCCACGCTATCCTCACGACGAACAACGAAGCGCATCCTTACGTGGCCAACTGGTGGCCGGAGGGCCATGTTCTCGGCTGGGAGCATTCCCACACTCACTGCATCCGCGACTTCCTCCTGGGGATCGCTCGGGGCGAGTCGCCCCACCCGGACTTTGCCGATGGCGTCAAGTGCCAGGCGGTGCTCGACGCCGTCCAGCGAGCCGCGGCCTCGCGCCGCTGGGAACAGGTGCGCGCATAGAGGTGAGTCCGCCCAAGTTGCAGTCGCAAAGTCCCAAATGCAACGACAGAACACCTGGTCTATAGCTTGCTGCCCCGAGCTTGCTGACGCGAGGTCGCTGACCCGTCGGGTGCCAGCAGCAGGATAGGTTGGGTACAATATAGGTGGCGCCCCCCATGCACCACAAAATCGTCATTTTGGATTTCGGGTCGCAATATACGCAGCTGATTGCGCGGCGGATTCGCGAGCAAAACGTCTTCAGCGTGGTCCTGCCCTTTCACACCCCGGTGGAAAAGCTGCGTGAGTTGAACCCCCGCGGAGTCATTCTCTCGGGGGGGCCCAGCTCCGTCTTTGAAGAGGGGGCGCCGCACTGCTCGCCGGAAATCTTCGAGCTGGGGGTCCCGGTGCTGGGCATCTGTTATGGGCTCCAGTTTCTGGCACACCAGTTGGGGGGGCAGGTGCGGCCCGCCGATCGCCGCGAATACGGCCACGCCCAGGTCGAGCTACTGGACGGCTCCCCGCTGCTGGCTCACCTGCCGCCCAGGATCACTGTGTGGAACAGTCACGGCGACGAGGTGGAAGCGCTGCCGCCAGGCTTCCGGGCCACCGGCCGCACGGCGAATGCCGTGGCCGCCATGGAGAACCCGGAGCGGCGCCTCTTTGCGGTTCAGTTTCACCCGGAGGTCCACCACACCCCGGAGGGGCCCCAGATCTTGCGCAACTTCGTCCTGGACATCTGTGGTGCCCGTCCGGACTGGACCTCGGCCTCATTCATTGAGGAAACGATCGCCCGGGTGAGGGAGCAGGTGGGCGAAGGACACGCGGTTTGCGCCTTGAGTGGGGGCGTGGATTCAGCGGTGGCGGCCACGCTGGTCCACCGGGCGATTGGAGAGCGGCTGACCTGCGTCTTCGTCGACAACGGGCTGCTGCGTAAAAACGAGTTCCCTGCCGTGCTGGCCCTGTTACGGGAAAAGCTGGCGCTGAACGTCATCGGTGTTGAGGCCGAACGTCGTTTCCTGGAACGCCTGGCGGGCGTGACCGACCCCGAGCAGAAACGCCGGATCATCGGGGAGGAGTTCATTCGCGTCTTCGAAGAGGAGGCCGGCAAGCTGGGGCCAGTGGAATACCTCGTCCAGGGGACGCTCTACCCAGATGTCATTGAATCCGTATCGGTTAGGGGCCCTTCGGCAACCATCAAGACGCACCACAATGTCGGCGGGCTGCCGCAGAAGATGAAGCTGCAATTAATCGAGCCCCTGCGCGATCTATTTAAGGATGAGGTGCGCCGGGTGGGACGGGACCTCGGCCTGCCGGAGCGGGTCTTGCAGCGGCAACCCTTCCCCGGACCCGGTTTGGCGGTGCGCATCCTGGGGGAGGTAACGCCGGAGCGGCTGGCCATCTTGAGGGAAGCCGACGCCGTACTGCTCAAGGAGATTCGCCGGGAAGGGCTCTATGATAAAGTCTGGCAATCATTTGCGGTCCTTTTGCCGGTGCGCAGCGTGGGAGTGATGGGCGACCAACGTACCTACGCCAACGCCATCGCCATCCGCTGCGTGCAGTCGGAGGACGGGATGACCGCCGACTGGGTGCCTCTACCGCCAGACCTGCTCGGCCGTCTGGCCAACCGCATCGTCAACGAGGTTGCTGGTGTTAATAGAGTTGTGTACGACATTAGCTCGAAACCCCCCAGCACCATTGAGTGGGAGTAGGCCCCCCTGAGGGGCCGAAAGCCGGGAGCTGGGCCGTTGGCTCTCGCATCCAACTCAAGGGGGCAAGTTTCTCGTAACGCCGCACGGGCACCTTACGTCCGTGTAGGTGTATGGAATGGGTGATGGAACAGGGGCTTAGTGTAGCCGCCAAGCCGGCGGTCCAGGCCGAGGTAGCCGTCGTCCGCCGGGCCCAAAAGGGCGACCAGGAAGCCTTCCGCGAGATCGTGGAGCGCTACCAGGCCAAGGTGTTCTCCATCATCCACGGCGTTGTCCGCAACCGGAATGACGCGGAAGATATTGCCCAGCAAGTATTTACTAAGATATATTTCTCCTTGCCCAAGTTCGATTTTCGTTCCGCACTGGTCACCTGGATCTATAAGATCACGGTGAATGAGTGCTATGACTATTTGCGCAAACGAAAGGCACGGCCGCTGACTTTCGAGGCCGACATGAGCGAGAATCACCTGCGCCGCATTGATAACATGCAGGACCCCGGCCGAAATCCGGCTAAGGACCTGGATCGCCGCGCCGAACTTCGAGAATACGTGACGCTCCTCCTCGACAAACTCTCCGAGGAGGAGCGGTACTTGCTGGTTATGAAGGAAATGGAGGGGTATGCGGTCGAGGAGCTGGCCCGCATGGTCTCGCTGAACGAGAACACCGTTAAGGTGAAGCTGTTTCGCGCGCGGCAAAAATTGCTGAAGGCCGCCAAGCAATCCGGATTGGTGCGTGAAGGCCGGCCTGTGGTTTTCTAAAGGGGAAGCAAAGACAATGCACAATCTAGTTCGAACTTATCTGGAAGCGAGCCTGGATGGGAGTCTGCTGCCCTCGGCCTGCCGGGAGCTGGAGGCCCACCTGGAGGCCTGTCCGGGCTGTCGTCGGGAGCTGGAGGAACTTCGCCAAACGCGCCAATGGATGAAGGCCCTGGTGACAAAAGAGTTGGTAGCGCCGGCTCCCGGTTTCTACGCCAGGGTGCAGGCCCGGGTGGACGCTGAAAAAAGCCAGGTCTGGCCCATCTGGCAACTCTTTCCTGTCTTCACCCAGCAGCTTGGCTTTGCTCTGATCACGCTGTTGCTGTTGCTGAGCACCTATTTTGTCGCGCTTCGCCAGACCGAGCGCGGCACGGCGACGGCCCAATTGATGCAGGATGCTCCCATGATTCATGCGGAGACTCCAGCTCTCACGGCCGATGCTCACGTCAACCGCGAGCGGGTGCTGATGGCCATCCTGACACCGGAGGCCCGGCCGCAAGGCGAATAAAATGTCCAACCGGGGCCGTGCTGTTCTCTACACTGCCGTCATCTTCCTCGCGGGCATCGTGGCCGGAGCGCTGCTGATGAATCTGCGGGAGCACCTCTGGCTGCACCCACAAGGGCACACTGTCACCGCGGCCAGTTGGGCCCAGGCCGACCGCTCCCACTACATCGAACAGATCAAGACGGAACTCGAGCTCACCGATGCCCAGAGCCGGGAAATGGAAGCGATCCTGGATACCACCATGCGGCAATACCACGATCTCCACACTTTTTCCCATCATGTCCGGGAGGAAGGCCTTACCAGCATCCGGGCCATTTTGAACGAGGACCAGCGCCACCGCTTCGATGAGATTGTCGGCGAAATGACCTGTCCGCATGAGGAAAAAGGCGACCACAGTCAAACCCCGTAGCCTCCCTCGCTCCCCCAGTTCCCGAGATTTTTCCTAGAACTTCCCCTTTCTCAACGGGTTTAACAACCAGACCGGAGAGTTGATTTGCTAGAATGGATGAGATTCTCCTCTCGGCCAGCCGGGGACCGAACTAACAAGGGGAAAGAACGAATGACTCCAACTGACACTAGCAGCAGAAGATGGCCCGGAGGTGGGACAGATCTTCACTGATAATGATTCAGTTCATAAACCGAATTCGTCTTAGTGAAGCTTTCAAGAGGCATCGCCTGCTGCGTCTCCGCTTTCTAGTGCCTTTAGGGGTGGCGATTGCAGCAGTTGTGTATCTGGGGCTGAAGGACGGGGGTGAACGGGGCAGCGATACCTACATCACGATGGACGCAACCCGTGGAAATATCCGCCGCTCTATCAGCTCCACAGGGGTTCTTCAGGCGGTGGTGACCGTGCAGGTGGGAAGCGAGGTCTCGGGACGCGTGAAGCGGCTTGATGCCGACTTCAACAGCCTGGTGAAAAAGGGTCAGCTGCTGGCGGTGATTGACCCCGCAAATTTTGAAGCCCAAAAAGCTAGGACCGAAGCCGCCGTGGGCATGACAAAAGCCAACGTAAAGAACGCGGAAGCAGCTCTAGGCAACCGCAGGGCGGAACTGATTAGCTCCAAGGCAAACCTGGAGGCTGCCCGCGTGGCCCGCAAGGACGCCGCGCAGGTGCTGAGGCGCGCCCGGGAGCTCTACAAGGATGCTCTCGTTCCCGAGCGAGAGATCGAAGCGGCCCAAGCCGCCTTTGAGCAAGCCGTGGCCAGGGAGAATCAAGCGGCCGCCCAGGTGAACCAGATCGAAGCGGCCATCAGTTCCGCAGACGCGCAATTAGAGCAGGCCGTAGCCAACGTCAAGCAGGCGGAAGCGGAGCTGCGTGTGGCCGAAGTAAATCTGAAGCACACCAGGATCATATCGCCGATTGATGGTGTCGTGATCGAACGCAATGTGGACCTAGGACAGACCGTGGCAGCAAGCTTTCAAGCCCCTTTGCTATTTCTGATCGCCAATGATCTGAGCCAGATGCAGGTGATTGCTCAGGTGGATGAAGCTGACATTGGTGTCCTGTCTGAAGCGGCGAAAGTCGAATTCATTGTGGATGCCTTCCCTCAAGACACCTTTCACGGCAAGATCTCCGAGATACGGTTGAGCTCTAAGCTTCCTTCCACCGGTTCCACTGCTGATGCCGCCTCAAGTGGCGGGGCCGCCTCTAACGTGGTGACGTACAACGTCATCATTGATGTGGCCAATCCCGGCCTAAAGTTGAGGCCGGGAATGACAGCCAACGTGACTTTTACCGTAGCCGAGGCGCAAAACGTGCTGAAGATAGCGAATGCCGCCTTGCGCTATCAGCCACCCGGTGAGCGCATGCCGGAACGGCCGGAGTCGGAACAGCTGGAGAAGGTGGAGACCTCGCCGACCTCCGGTGCCGCTGCCGGAACCGGTCGAGTGGCCTCCGTAGCGAGGCCTCCCCGCAGTGGCAGCCCCGGAAGAGGAAAGGGATGGAGACGTAGCAGAGGCGCCAAAGGATCGCCCCGGGAGGATGCGGATCGTCCTACGCTGGCTGACAATGCAGGCTCAGAACGCTCTCACCCCCAGCCGGGAGGAAAGATCCACTTTCCCCCAACGGAGGTATCCAGGCCGCGTTGGCGGACCGTTTGGACGCTGGAGGAGAGCGGAGAACTCGAGCCCCACCGTGTGAAACTGGGCATCACCGACGGAAGGGAAACGGCGGTCCTTGACGGAGAACTCTCTGAAGGCGCCATGGTCGTTACCGGTGAGTACCTCACTGATGATGAGGTTGGCGCACGCTCGCCGTTTGGCGGGCCCTTCGGGAGCAGGCGCCCTAGAAAGCAGCGTAGGCGACGCTAGCCGTGCTGAATCGAGCGAACTTGCGTGAAGCAGATATGGGAACCAGCGTCAGTGCGGACGGAAACACGGAGTGGCAGGAAAGCGCATCCAGTCTTATTTCTCTTCAGCATATCCATAAGAATTACAGCTTGGGCGAGCAGACTGTACGTGCCCTCCAGGATGTCTCCTTGGAGGTTCCTCGGAGCCAATTCTTGGGCCTGATGGGGGCTTCTGGCTCGGGCAAGTCCACAATGCTCAATATCGTGGGGTGTCTGGACCGGCCGTCCAGCGGGACTTATCTTCTGGACGGTGAGGATGTGTCCGACCTCTCGCCCGCGCAGCGCTCCGACATTCGCAATCGAAAAATAGGTTTTGTCTTCCAGAATTTCAACCTCTTGCCGCGGACGACGGTCTGGGAAAATGTGGAGGCGCCTCTACTCTATGCCGGTCTGCCAAAGGCAGAGCGAGGTCAGCGAGTCCAGCAGGTGCTCGAAACTGTCGGAATTCCGGAAAAAGCTGACGCTCTGTCCACGCAACTTTCCGGGGGACAACAGCAACGGGTAGCCGTAGCTCGGGCGTTGGTCAATCGCCCGGCCCTTCTGCTGGCAGACGAGCCCACAGGAAACCTGGATAGTGTGACGTCGCAGGAAATCATGCGTTTCTTGCGTGATCTCAACGCTCAGCATGGTCTCACGTTGCTCCTGGTGACCCACGAAGCCGATATAGCGGCCTACGCGGCTCGGATCATCCACATGAGGGACGGCCACATCCAGCGAGATGAGAAGAATGCAAACCAAATTCTCTAAACGATCTCTGCGTAGGGCTCTACGCCGGGCTCTACCTCGGGCTCTGGCCTCGGGCTCGACCTCGGGCTCTGACCTCGGGCGTACCGCGCAGCCACGCTCACGGGGTGTCCCCCGGGACTGAGGCAGGCTATGAATCTGCGAATGATTCTCCGAATTTCTCTCAGGGCTCTGGCCCGTAACAAAATCCGTTCGGTTCTGACGATGCTGGGCATCATTATCGGCGTCGCCGCCTTGATTTCCATGGTCAGCCTGGGCCAGGGTGCCCAGCAGCAAGTCCAGGAACAGATTGCCGCCATGGGCACCAATATGCTTTATCTAAGGGCCGGCAGCCGGCGCGCTTGGGGAATCCAAGGTGGCCCAGGCACCGTGAACACCCTGACTCCAGCCGATATTGAAGCTATAGAGCAGGAATGCCCTTCCGTGCGTATGGCTAGCCCCACGGCGGGGACCCTGGCCCAGGTCATTTTCGGAAATCAGAATTGGAGTACGCGGGTAGAAGGTTTTAACGAACATTTCGCCGAAATACGCAAATGGGAAGTGGTGCGAGGAACCTTCTTCGATGAAAGCCACGTGAAAACGTCGGCGCGCGTGGCCGTTCTGGGTCAGACTCTAAGCGACATTCTGTTTTCAGGAAGTGACCCCGTGGGCCAAACGATCCGGATTCGCAACCTGCCTTTCCACGTCTTAGGAGTTTTGGATGTGAAGGGACAAAATCGGTGGGGACGGGACCAGGATGACGTCATCATTATTCCTTATACGACGGCACAAAAGAAACTCATGGGCGGGATCACACACATCCAGGCGGCTATGGTCTCTGCGGTCAATGCGCGTGCTACTTATACTGCGGAGCAGCAAATCAAAGCCACGCTGCGACAACGCCACCGCCTGCGGCCCGGACAGGACGATGACTTTTCGGTGCGGAACTTGAGCGACATTGCCGATGCTGCTGCAGCTACCAATCGCATTCTAACCGCTTTGCTCGCCAGCATCGCCGCCGTCTCGCTTCTGGTCGGGGGCATCGGCATCATGAACATCATGCTCGTCGCGGTGACGGAGCGCACCCGAGAGATTGGCATCCGAATGGCCATCGGTGCTCGTCCCAACCACATACGCGTGCAGTTCTTGGCTGAGTCGATGGTCCTTTGCACCGTGGGAGGTTTTCTGGGTGTGACGGCCGGCGTTGGGGGTTCCTATGCGATCTCCGGATTTCTGGGCTGGCCAACGTTACTCTCCCCGCTCTCGATCGTCATAGCAGTTGTCTTCTCCAGCGTCATCGGCATCTTCTTTGGCTTTTACCCTGCACACAAGGCCGCCCTTCTGGACCCCATCGAAGCCCTGCGTTATGAATAGGTACGGCGGCAGCCGCGACCAGACCGAAAGTCTCGGCCGCGGCGTCGCGCTTCGTTGACCTTGGGCCTTGGAGGTCGGACTCAGTGGGCCATGCGCGGGGCCACCAGTTCCCGCACGCGAAGCAGCACCTGCATCCGCTGCGGCCCGCTCAGCAACCCACTGTAGTGGAAAACTTCCTGGAAACAGTGCTCCGTGCCCAGTGCTGGGGATGGCGCCGCACTGCCGTTTGCAGGAGGTGTCGTGAAGCTGGCGTAGTTCCCATTTCCGTTTCCGTTTCCGTTTCCTCGCGCCAGGCTCTCTGCGTGCCCGTTGCCTGCTGACCTTCCATTCGGCGGCACGGGAGACAGCAGTACTGGAAGGACAACCCGCAACGCACCGGCGACCCGCTCCAGGGTCACCAGCCCGGGGATGATGCGGCCATTTTCGATGCGGGAGACATAGGTGCGCGGCAAGCACGCGCCAACCGCGAGCTGCTTCTGGGTCAGCCCGCGGATGCGGCGCCAGCCGCGGACCCCGGCAGCTACGTCAGGCCGCGAAGGCGGCGGCGGCTCGGGCGGCGCCGCCGCCGGCACGGCCAGCGACAAATAGCAGCGGCGGCAGCGATTCATGGCCGTGCGATACTGCACCAGGCGGCAGCGGGGACACCGGTCTACCGGGCGTTCCTCACATGCCGTGGCAGCAGCAACGGGGTTCGAAACCTGACCAGGAGTGGTAGTTTGGACGACGTCGATTTGGGCCAAGGCGCTTCGCGCCGAGAAAAATCGCCGCCACCATTCTGCGCCTCTGATCAAACATTGTCAATAGATTTTGTATTATTCCGCGCCAGTACCGTTGTGGTACACCTGTATGTGGAAGGTCCCAAGGCTCAGATCGGAATGCGGGGCCCGGAAATCCTAACGGGCATCTTGAATGCTGGGACTTTAGACTGAAACTATGGATCGCCACGCGGCCTTTGCCCTGCTCCGCGAGTTCACTCAGAGCGAAAGCCTGATCAAGCACGCCCTCGCGGTGGAGGCCTGTATGCACGCCTACGCCCGGCACTACGGGGAAGATGAGACCGGCTGGGGAATTGTCGGCCTGCTCCACGACTTCGACTACGAGCGCTATCCCACTCCCGAGCAACACCCCTCGAAGGGCTCCCAGATTCTGGCCGAGCGCGGCTACCCAGAACAGGTGCGGCGCGCCATCCTTGGCCACGCCAATTACAGCGGCGTGCCGCGTGACACCCGAATGGCCCAGGCGCTCTATGCTTGCGACGAGCTGGCTGGCTTTCTCACTGCTGTGGCCCTGGTGAAGCCCGGCAAGAGCATCTTCGAGGTGGAGCCACGCTCGGTGCGGAAGAAGATGAAGGACAAAGCGTTCGCGCGCTCGGTCAACCGCGACGACATCAACCGCGGGGCGGCGGAACTTGGTGTAGACCTAGACCAGCACATTGCCTTCTGCATTGAAGCAATGAAAACTGTCGCCGACCACCTGGGCTTGCAGGGAAATCTCTCGAACAGAGAACCCACGCCGCTACAATCACGGGAAACCTAGACGTCTTCCGGACGTCTGCCAAACTGGCAGGTCAGTTCCAAAGCCGGAATGGTAGTTCCAAATTAGTGCTGCCCACCACAACCTGTCCCCTAATCTATTGCAAACAAACCAGAAGAGAACGGGCTCTACGTTGCAAGTCTACAGTTCGAGTAGGGATACTCCTGGAGCCCAGCAGTCTGTGCTGTGGCGAAATGCAGGTCCTCAACCTGAGGGCGCAGCGTGCGAGAACCTGAGGGAGAAGCGTGCGAGCGAGTCAATTTCTGGAGAGCCTGAAGGCCCCGGAGCAGAAGTCAGAGGAAGCCGCAGAGCAGTTCTGCAGCCTGTTTGAAGAGACCCCGGTTGCCTGCCATCAAACCGACCGCAAGGGAATTGTCCGACGTGTCAACCGCGCCGAGTGCGCCTTGCTGGGTCTTAAACCTGAGGAAATTCTGGGAAAGTCCGTTTGGGAACTGGTTGCTCCCGATCAGGCGGAAACCATCCGTGAAGCTGTCCGTTGGAAGATCTCCGGGAAACAGCGCCTGGCCCCGTTTGAGCGTGAGTACGTTCGCCGGGACGGCACCCGGTTGAGGCTGGAAATTCATGAAAACTTGCTTCGCGACGGCAGTGGAAAGCCGGCGGGCATCTGTTCGGTTCTGTTGGATATCACCGAGCGCAAGCGACTGGAGGAGCAACTTCGCCAGGCGCAAAAGATGGAGGCGCTGGGGCTTCTGGCAGGCGGTGCGGCCCACGACTTCAACAACGCCATGCTCGCCGTTCTGGCCTGGACGGAGCTGGCCTTGCGGAAGAAAACTGCCGGACCTCTTCGCAGGCACTTCCGGAAGATTCAGGAGCAGGCTCAGCACGCGGCCGGACTGAGCCGGCAGTTGCTTGCCTTCGCCAACCATCGGGTCTTGGAACCGTGCCGGGTGAACCCGAACCAAACCGTGGACCGAGTGATCGGCCTGCTGGAAAATACCCTCCGTCCAGGAATTGGAGTGGCAACCGAACTGGCGTCGAACCTGGAGCAGACCTGGGCCGTGCCGGCCGAACTGGAGCAGGTGCTGATCAACCTGTGCCTCAATGCCCGCGATGCGATGCCCGCCGGCGGCCGCATAGTGATCGAAACCCGCAACGTGGACCTCACTGAGGATGAAGCCCGGCGTCACGCCGGCGCCCGGCCGGGGCGCTACGTGGTGCTGGCCGTTTCTGACAACGGGACCGGCATGAGCGCTACCACAACGAGCCGCATGTTCGAGCCGTTCTTCACCACCAAGCAGGCGGGCCAGGCCAGCGGTCTTGGCCTGACCGTGGTCCATGGGATTGTCAAGCAACACGGCGGGTTCATCGACACCAAGAGCGAGCCGAGGCGGGGCACCCGCGTCCACCTGTACTTCCCAGGCGCCGGGAATGTTCCCACCAAGCGGGAAAGGAAAGCGGAAGCCAGCCCACCAGCCGGCGGCAGGGAAACCATTCTGGTGGCGGAGGACCACGAAGGGGCCCGCGAAGTGGCACGGGAGACGCTGGCAAGTCTGGGTTATCAGGTGCTGTTGGCCCGCGACGGGCAGGACGCAGTTCGATTGTTCCAGGGCCAGCGCCACCGGATTGGTTTGGTTATCCTGGACGTGCTGCTGCCCAGGCTTAGCGGGCCTGGTGCCTATACGCGAATGTGCGCGGCGCGACCTCGCCTGCCTGTCATCTTCATCACCGGCGGGAGCGCCCAGATCGCACTGCCAGGCCGCATGATGGAGCAGGGCGCCGCAGTTCTGGAAAAGCCCTACAGCACCGAGACGCTGGGGCGCAAGGTGCGCGAGTTACTGGATTGCGCCGGGGCGCCAACAACCTCGGCGCCCACTTTGCGCCGTCGCCGTTGAGCCTCGCACGCGCAATTGTCAGGATGGGACTACTTTGTGCCTGGCGGGTCCGAAGTGGCTGGGCCGCATGAACCTCCCCCTGAGGCTCCAGCGGGCTTATAGAATCGGAACTTTTCTACGGCTTTTTCCAGTTGGGCATATCCGCTGGCGCGCCCGGCAAGTCACCGCTTCAGCCCCTCCAGTTCCATCAGCGGCCGCACTTCCGGGTCCTCAAAGGACATCGCCAGCAGAATCTCCAGAAAGCGCCCGATTGCGCGGGAGGCTTGACAGTACCGGCCCGCCAGTGTATGAGTGGGCGCACCTTGAGCATAGCAATCGGGGATCGCTGGGTAGAGCGTGCGTCAGGCTGCGGCCAACTGAATGTCACCTGTTGAGGAAGCGCAATGATTCTCGCGAGCGGTTTTGAATACCTGCCGCAGCAGATGGTCTTGCCGCCCAGCGACCTGAGCACGAACCTGCAGATGCTTCTGCGCTGGGTTCACTTCCTTGCCGGAATCACCTGGCTCGGACTGCTCTATTTCTTCAATCTGGTCAATGTGGAATTCATGAAGAAGCTGGACGCGCCGACGCGCAGCAAAGTGGTCCCGGCGTTGATGCCTTCGGCGCTCTGGTGGTTCCGCTGGGCGGGTCTGGTGACCGTGCTGGCAGGTCTCGCCTACTTCATCTTTTACATTCTGCTGACCGAGCCCCCGGAAAATCCGGGCCAGTTTTTCTGGAAGACCTTTATTGTGTGGCTAGTGCTTGTGGTGGTGACCTTTAAAGTTGAGTTCCTTTTGCTCCGCGTCCCGGCGCTGGTCAAGAGTGGCTGGTTGTTCGGCGCCCTATTCGCGGTGCTGATTCTGATCATGATCCACATGGTTGTGCGTTTCAACACCTACGAGGGTGCCAGCAACAGGGCCCTTTCGATCGGTGTGGGCGGCGGCATGGGAATGATCATGCTGTTTAACGTGTGGGGCATTATCTGGCCGGCGCAGAAGCGCATGATTGCCTGGATGCGGGAAAACGCCGAGAACGGTACGGCCGTCCCCCCGGAGTCGGCTACGCTGGCGCGGCGCGTGTTTCTGGCCTCGCGCGCCAATGCCTGGCTCTCGATCCCTATGCTGTTCTTCATGGCCGCCGCCAGCCACTACCCGGTCTTTGTCGGCGGCTAACGGCGACGATGCCTGGCTGGGATGCCCTCACCTCTAATTCGTCCTGCGCCTGCTGGGCCATCCGAGGGTGCGGAACTACGACGGCTCCTGGAAAGACTGGGGCTCTCGCCGGGAATTGCCCACAGAACAGTAGCGCTGTCCCACGCGGGTGGCGTGCTCTGGCTCCAGTAGGCCCTGCGCCGCTAGGCCACGGCGAAGGGCCGAATCGGCGAGCCTGTCCCGCCCACAATTTTCAGTGGTGAGGCAATGAAAAGAAATCGGAATTTCCTAGTTTAAGGTCTTGACAGCCAGCCCGACCTGTGGTAGGATCTTTCTGTGTCTGGAACGATTCCACCCAGAAAGGACTGGCTGCCATGAACATTATACAGATTTTCGAGCTGTTTCCCACGCAAAGAGATTGCATCCTTCATCTTGAACGAGCACGGTGGGCTGGAACTCTACGATGCCCGTATTGCGGATCTGACAGGACTGCGCGTCTCCAGCACCGGCACCGTTGCTATGCTTGCCGCACGGCGTTCAGCGTCACTGTCGGCACAATTTTCCACCACACTCACCTGCCGCTCCAGAAGTGGTTCCTTGCAGTCCTGCTCATTCTGAACGCGAGGAAGGGTCTGTCCGCCCTTCAGCTTTCTCGTGATCTGAAAGTCAATAAGAACACCGCCTGGCGGATAGCCATGCAGATTCGGAAGGCGATGACTCAGGCCGAGCAGCGCAACCTCCTAACCGGAATCATCGAGATGGACGAGACCTACATCGGCGGGAAACCGCGTAGGGGCAATAACCACGATGATGACGAGCCAAACAAACGCGGCAGGGGAACCAAAAAGGCTCCCGTCATCGGGGCGGTTGAACGCGGCGGTCGGGTGACGGCCAAGGCCGTCCCAAAGCGCAGGATGAAGGGAAAGCACATGCGCGCTTTCGTGCAGGAAAGAATCGACACCAAGCGGGCCGGACTAATCACCGACGAATACAAGGGCTACCTCGGCATGTCCAAAATTGTGCCGCACTCTGTCATCAAGCACCAGAAATGGTACGTGGACGGAGACCTTCACACCAACACCATCGAGGGCTTCTGGGCGCTCTTGAAGCGCGGCATGTTCGGCCAGTTCCACAGCGTCAGCCGGAGGCGGCTGCAGCGCTACGTGGATGAGTTCTGCTACCGCTACAATCTGCGCCACGTTGATCCATGCGCGGCGTTCGACCTCACCATCAATCGCGGGCTAGGAGTAAAAGCATGAAAAAGGAACCCTTGAAAGTTATCGCCGGAGCCCCGGACCGGCCCCTCGTAATCGGAAACATTGAGATTCCTTGCTACGTGCTGGAGGATGAGACGCGGGTCTTGAGTCAGCGTGGCGTAACAGAAGGTATCGGACTCAACCCTGAGGCCGGCTTTAGAATGCCCCAATTTATGGCGTCTAGAACCATAAATAGATTTGTTCCCAATGACTTAGTGCCGGCCTTGAATTCTCCGGTCAGGTTCAAGAACCCTGCTGGAGGGGGAAATGCCCATGGATATCCGGCTACGATCCTGGCAGACATTTGTGAAGCCGTTCTGGACGCCAAAGAATCCGGAGCTTTACGGGTCCAGCAAGAACACATTGCCAAACGATGCAAGATTCTTATGCGGGGCTTCTCTCGTGTTGGCATCATCGCTTTGGTAGATGAAGTCACTGGATACCAGCGCATCCGTGAGAAACGCGCCTTGGCGACAATCCTTGAGAGGTGGGTCGTCAATGAAAAACAGCCTTGGACACGAACTTTCCCCTACGAGTTCTACGAACAGATTTTCAGGCTCAAGGGATGGCCTGGGCCAGAAGGAGTAAAGCGTCCTTCCGTCATCGGGACCTATACCAATGATCTTGTTTATTACCGTTTAGCTCCTGGGGTGTTGGATGAGCTAAGGCGACTGACGCCCAAGTTGCCGAGCGGAAACCGACGAAACAAATTCTTCCAGTGGTTTACACCGGACTTTGGACATCCAAGACTGAAAGAGCACTTGGCCGCTGTCACGGCACTAATGCGGGCTGCTCCCAATTGGGACTCTTTTATTCGTAACCTACAACGGGCGTTTCCCCGTTTTCAGGAAACGATCCCGCTGCCATTAAATGAAGAGGACTACAAAAAGTGAGGTACGTCCCAGAGGCCGGGAGATCCACGCCGCGCCACGGCTGAATCCCCAGCCCCGGGGAAGGGCGACGGGCCTTGCCTTACCCGAAGCCAAGCCTATTCTTCTAGAGCCCGTTCTAAGTTCGTCCAGACCGGCTGAGTTACGAACGCCCCTCCGTCATGCGCCTGAAAGCCAATTGCCGACAAGGCATCGAGTTCGTGTCCTGCGCGAATTTCTATCACCCCCTCCGATTCGGGCACACAGGACAGAACATCTCTTAACAAGAACGAACGGTGGTGGCCACCGCCCAGGTCCATGATGGCCCTGCAAAGCTCGGTTCCCTTGCTTCCGGTTCGGGCAATCAGCGTTACCCGCTGGGCCAGATAGGCCACCAAGGCCATGGAGGGAGTGAACCCATTCCCTGATATGTATGGCATGAATGTCGTTTTGTTAAAGATAGTCGTTAGTGGCACGCCAGCCATGAACGGGGGTCGGCCTGGTACTATCTGTACAAACGTCACATTGACTCCAATCGATTCTTCTGGCTCTGCGGTCACTTGAGCGTAACCAACTGCGGTGGGAGAGCCGTTTGGAATTGTAAGCTGGGCACCGTAACCTCCCGGGGAGAGTCTGCCGCTAAATCCTCGTCTTGGTGTACCTGACTGGTCGTTGGGGCCTGCCGGAAGTGGCAAGTACATTGGCCGACCCGTCCGAGTCGAAAAACTCCACTTGGAATGTTGCTGTGGAGTTCGAGACGTTCACAGCCTGAAAAGTCGTAAAGAAACCCCCATCCTGGATGGTTCCCCCGTTCGCAATCTGGGGGATGATCCAGTGACCGGGAAACAAGGTGATACTGGATTTTGGGACTGCCGTGCCGAATCGGTTCTCCTCCCGGAGGGGTTCGAAGTAGGGGCCGGCGGGACGCGGCAGGGTTTGGGCCACCAAATTCAGGGCCACTAGGGACAGAACTGCAAGCAACTTCAGTTTGAACATTCCTCTCCATCCTCTCTCTTAGGTTAGGTTTATTGACCCGGGCAGGGTGGTGCCGGGCCATGTAACCCTCACGTGTAGAAAAGGAGTGAGTCCCGCCTGTTCGGCCCCAGGCGGAGGTAGCTAGCCCACGCCTCAAAGGAGCTTATTCAGCGGGTGACCCGGCTCGGGGTCTACACGTGACCAGGGTTACGGCGGATAGTTCTACTAGGCAGGAACCGATTCGTCAAGCCGAAAAGTCCGGCGTTTTTACCAAAGACCTTAAACTAGGAAATTCCGAAAGAAATTCATGGATGCCCGCCGAGTGCAAGGGCTCCAGGTTCAGGGCCTCCATGATGTAAATACCCTTTTCCACTAGCAGGTGCACATGGACGGGAAAGCTGGTGCTGGGCGTCACTTCGAAGGCCAGTGTGTCGGCGCCGGCGGCGAAAATGCCCCGGCCGCTGAGCCAGCGGGCGCCGCTTAAATCCACGCCCGGAGCGCCTCGGTGCCCGACGACATCCCGGGGCCGGTCCCAGAGCTTGCCCCATCCGGTGCGGATCAGCACCACGTCTCCTGGCTCGACCGCCACTCCGGACCGCGCCGCCTCCTCCTCCAGGTGAGTGGCGCTGATAGCGTATGAGGGCGGCAGAATCCCGTCCGGCGGCGCTTCGCCCGACGCCGCGGCTGCGGCCACTGCGTCCAGCAGCACGCCGCGCCGCACGATGGGTTCAAGCTGATCAATGCCGCCTACAGTGAGGCCACCTTCGAACGATTGGTTGGGCTCAGCCTCAGCGCCGCCAAACAGGCGGCCATTCCGCGAGAAATGGCCGAGCGCGTCAATGTGCGTGCCCACGTGGCCACCCAGGGTAAAGACATCACCCGCCGAGCTGACGCCGCCCTCCAGCACGAGGTCCCCGTGACCCTTGTTCAGGGTGAACAGGAACGGCGGGTGCGTCGGCCAATGCGGCATGCCGATCTTCCACGGCTGTGCCAGGTCAATGATGCGTACCTTGCTCCCGGCAACTGCCTGGGCAAGCTGGCGGATGAGATCCCGTTCTGCACTCATGGTCAGGCTCCTGTCCCGGATTTGTTCTCGGTAGTCTTGTGGTTATATGCCAGAACGGCCTGAAGGGGAAAAGCGTTTGTCGGGAGCTGCCCCGAATCTTGTTGGTGTCTCTACGGGAGGCGTTTGGGAGACGTTTCCCCCGTATCACTCCTAGCACGTCCTGGCAATTCTCCTCATTCCTAACAGCAATATTTTGAGTGTAGAATTGCAGCAGCGAGGATGGATTCCGTGTTCACTCGGGGCCAGCGCGTAGCAAGCTTCGTCTGCCGCGTTCTAGCTGTGGGCTTGTTTGCAGGTGTGATCCACGCCCAGACTCCCATCAGCGTTCGTGAGTTGGTACGCGGCTTTTACTCGCGCTATAAGAATGAACAAGTTGCAGTCCAGGGTTGGGTTTCGGCAGAAAAACGGGTTTCCTCGACTACCTTCAAGGCGTATTACCTGAAAGACAGGTACGGTTCGACCATTGTTGTCCGTACCGTCAACGAGCTACCGCAGATTAATTCCGAGGTGCTGGTCACCGGCGTGGCGCTGGCGGATGCCGACTCCAGGAAATTTTTTATAAGTGAAACGAAACGGAAGCTGATCAGCTCAGCCCCCGGGGATCGGCCGGAAGCGGAAGAAGGAGCTTGGAAGCCGCCGCTAGAACTGCCGTCAACTGAGAACCTGATCCTCATCGGCTTCATCGCGGTTGGGCTGCTGTGGGTAGTTTTGAGGTTGAGGCGCAAGAAAGCTGCTCCGACTGCTTACTCGCCTGCTCCCCCTCCCGCACCTTCGCCCTCCTACAAGCCTGCTCCCGCTCCCGCTCCCGAGCCTGTGCGCCCCTACAAGCCCGCTCCACCCCCGATACCATCCACGGGGAGTGCCCCGGTTGCCTCCCCAAGTGTGGATGATTTCAAGACCGTCAGGGTGTACAAGACCACCAAGGTTCTACCAGGCACGTTGGTCGTCCTGGAGAACGGGCAGGAGACCGACACCATTTACCTTTCGGATCAATCCGGCCGAGATGAGATCGAGATCGGCCGCGACAACCCAGATATTGCCGGCGGCATCCGAATCAAGGACAAGACAAACACTTTGAGCCGTCGTCAGGCGCGCCTCCTCTATTCCGCCTCGGACAAGCAATTCAAGTTGGTGAATTTGGCCGGCGACGCTTCCAATCCAACCATGATCAATGGACGGCAAATGTCTGGCGACGAGACGGTCGTGCTCAACGACAATGATGTTCTCCGAATGGGGAACGTGGAGCTGAAGTTCAAGAAACCTTAGCCGGGGCCCGACCACTCCTCCTCAGTTGGTTCAGATTTCGCCCAACCTCCTCTGTGCTGGGGTTTCTGTTATCTTAGCAGCCGGCTGAGGGCTTAGATGCCGGAACTGCCCGAGGTAGAAACAATCGTTCGCGGCCTGCGAAGCTCCCTGCCCGGGCGGCGCATCGCGCGGGTTGTGGTGGGGCCGGCCGCCGCGGCGCACATCCTGCAGACACCGCCGGCGGAGTTCGTACGGGCGCTGGAAGGAGCCTCGGTAGTGGCCATCCAACGCTACGGCAAACACATCCTGCTGCGCATGGCGGCGGGTGACAGGGATCAGTTCGAACAAACCGGCTTCTGGTGGGTCGTCCACCTGGGGATGACTGGGCAGTTTGTCTGCGAACCCTCCCCCCAGAAGCTACCCCGGCATACCCACGCTTGGTTCGAGCTGGAATCCATTCAGAACGACTCTGCCAAAGAACCGACCCCAAGCAAGCGCGCGCGGGGTGGCCGGCGTATCTTACGCTACACCGACATCCGGCAATTCGGCCGGATGGAGATTGCCACCCCCGATGGCAACAACGCGCTCCCGCCGCGGCTGGAACGGTTGGGGCCGGATCCGCTGGCAATCCCGGAGTCGGAATTCGTCGGCAGGCTGCGCCAGCGGACCGCGCGAGTGAAGTCGTTGCTGCTTGACCAGCGTTTCCTGCGCGGGCTGGGCAACATCTACGCCGATGAATGCCTGTTCCGCGCCGGCGTGCATCCGGCCGCGCGCGGACGCCACATCTCTGCCAGGAGGGCCGCCACTTTGTTGCGGACCGCACGCTCGGTGTTGCAGGAGGCGATCACCCGCGGTGGGTCCTCGGTGTCGAACTACCTGGACGCGCGCGGGAATCCTGGCACCTTCCAGCAAATGCATCAGGTCTACCGGCGAGCCGGCCAACCCTGCTTGCGGTGTGGCGCGACACTGCAGCGCTTGCTGGTCGCTGGCCGCGGCAGCACCTTTTGCCCGCGCTGCCAGCGTAGGTAGCAGGGTGTCGGGAGCCAAGTTTCAGATCCAGCCATGAGGTAGGCCGGCCATGAGGTATGCCAACCATGAGGTATGATTGTCAGGAGAACACCTGAAACCTGAGACCTAAGCACCTGTCCTTATGAGTTATTTCGCTATCGGAGTGGATCTCGGCGGGACCAACCTGCGTGTCGCCACCATTGACGTGGCGGGACGGATCTTGCAACAAATCCGCCTGAAGACCGACGTGCGAGCCGGCCGCGAAGCTGTGCTGCAGGAAATCTCAGCTGCGGTGGACAAACTGCGCGCCCCCCCTTCTTCCGAGGCTCGCCTGGCGGGCATCGGCCTCGGCGTGCCGGGGATCATTTACGCGGAGGAAGGGAGAATCCGCGAATCCCCGAACCTGCCCGGCTGGGAGGACTACCCAATCCGTGAGGAAATCGAACAAAACCTGGGCGTCCGGGTCTTCCTGGACAACGACGCAAATGCCGCGGCGCTGGGTGAGAAGTGGATGGGGCTGGGGCGCGACGTGGATAGCCTGGCCATGCTCACCCTGGGAACCGGAGTGGGCGGCGGCGTAGTGCAGAACGGGCGCATCTGGCACGGTTTCCTGGGCATGGCCGGCGAATTCGGCCACATCACCGTCAGCCCCGACGGGCCCCGCTGCGGATGCACCAACCACGGCTGCCTGGAACAGATGGCGTCGGCCACCGCCATCGTGCGGATGGCCCATGAAGCGATCCGCGAGGGAAGGAGTCCCGCGCTCGCCCAGCTAGCTCGTGAGGGCCCTGAACTGACCTCCGAGATGGTCCATCGCAAGGCGCTGGAAGGGGAGGAGGCCGCGCGCGACATCTTCGCGGTCGTCGGCCGCGCCCTGGGCATCGCGTTGGCCGACTTGGTGAACATTTTTAATTTCCCCTTGTACGCCATCACCGGCGGGGTAACTAAAGCCTGGGATTTGTTCGCCCCGGTGATGCTGGCCGAAGTGGAGCGCCGCTCCTTCGTCTATCGCGCCGGCGGCACGCAGATCGCCCGCTCGCAACTGGGCAGCGAAGCGGGCCTCTACGGCGCCGCCTACCTGCCGTTGCAAGCGCTGGAGGTGCAGCCATGATCCCCTTCCGGAAACGGCCCCGTGATGACCGCTTCCAGAAGCTGGCCCACCGCATCGAGGAACTGCGCCGCAAAGACGAGTCCGCTCACGAGCGCCGGACGCAGATCGGCCAGCGGCGGACTGAGGCCATCCAGCGGCTGTGGCACATCTGCAGCAATTTCGCCAACCATCTCAATTCCTACGTCGAACACGACCAGCTGCGACTGTCGCCGCCAGAACCGCCCGGCGACTTCCCGGAAGACAACCAGATCCAATTACTATTGAACGTCCGGGGCCGCATCCTGTTGTTGGATATCGGAGCCCCGGCCGACCTGGTGGCCAACGACAATTTCAAAAAACCTTACATCCTGGAGGGTGAGGTGCGCTTCTTCAACCAGGAATTGCTAGAGGAGGAGCACGTCGAGGAGCACGGCATCTTCTTCTGCCCATACGAAGGGCCCCAGGGCACCTGGATGTACTGGAACGGTCGCAGCTACAAGAGCGGCCTCCTGGACGAAAATTACCTGGCCAGTCTGCTGGGCCAAATCCTTTAGGCTGAGCGTCGGATCGGCTCATCCGGCCATTGATTCCATCGGCATTCATCATTAGGCTTGATAAGCGGGCAGACTTGACCGGAAACACAAAGTGAGCGCCAAACTTCCCGGGCTCGCACCTTTCCGGAAACAGTTGGACCTTCAAGATGAGTAAAAGCATTCGCCGGGCAGCTGTGTTGGGAGCCGGGGTGATGGGCGCTCGCATTGCCGCTCACCTGGCGAATGCGGGCATCCCTACGCATCTGCTCGACATTGCCCCCGCCAGCCTGACCGAGGCCGAGCAGAGGGCCGGGCTGACGCTCGACTCCCCGCAGGTGCGCAATCGGATCGCGTTGGCCGGACTGGAAGCAGCGAGAAAATCGCGGCCTGCCGCCTTCTTCGTTCGAGAGCATGCCGAATGGATCATGGCCGGCAACTTCGAAGACCACCTCGGCCGGGTGGCCGAGGCAGACTGGATCATTGAAGCTGTGGTCGAGAACCTGGAGGTGAAGCGCTCGCTGCTGGCCCGGGTGGAACAGCTCCGCCGGCCCGGCTCCGTCGTCTCCACCAACACCAGCGGCCTTCCCGTCAACCAGATTGCCGAAGGACGCAGCCAGGACTTCCGGCGCCATTGGCTGGGCACGCACTTCTTCAACCCGCCTCGGTACCTGCACCTGCTGGAGCTGATCCCGGGCCGCGAGACGCTGCCAGAGGTGGTCGAACTGTTGGCTGAGTTTGCGGACCGGCGCCTGGGCAAGGGCGTCATCGTTGCCAAGGACACGCCCAACTTCATCGCCAACCGCATCGGGACCTTCTCGCTGGTGAACCTGATGCGGCTCGCCGAGCAGGAGGGATTGACGGTGGAGGAAGTGGACGCGTTGACCGGCCCGGCCGTCGGCGCGCCGAAGACAGCCACGTTCCGCTTGCTGGACCTGGTGGGCCTGGACACCGCGGCTCACGTCATCGGCAACATCTTCGAGAACGCCCCCGAGGATGAGCGGCGCGACTTCTACCGTGTCCCGCCCTTTCTCCAACAGATGCTCCAGCGCAACTGGCTGGGCGACAAGACCGGCCAGGGTTTTTACAAGAAGGTCGGCAAGGGCGACGGGCGAGAAATCCTGGCGCTCGATCTGAAGACACTCGAATATCGCCAGCGCCAGCGGCCCAACTTCCCCCTGCTCGAAACGATCCGCAGCGTGGACGATCCCGCCGAGCGCCTTCGCCTGCTGCTGAACTCGGAGGACCGCGCAGGCCGTTTCGCCTGGAAAGCCCTCAGCGAGGTGTTCCTCTACGCCGCTCGCCGAATCCCGGAGATCAGCGACCGCATCCTGGAAATAGACCAAGCCATGAAGTGGGGCTTCGGCTGGGAGCTGGGGCCGTTTGAGATGTGGGACGCGCTGGAGGTGGCGGCCACTGTCGTCCGGCTGGAAAAAGAAGGGCGCGCCGTGCCGGAAAATGTGCGCCGCATGCTGGCCGCCGGCGCCACCTCCTTCTATCGCCGCCAAAATGGGCGTGCTGAGTACTTTGATTTCGGCGGCGGCGCCTATTTCTTCTCGGAGCAGCCCGCCGACATCATCGTGCTGGCCAATGAGAAGCAGCGCGCGCGGCTCATTCACAAGAACCCAGGGGCCAGCCTGGTGGACCTGGGCGACGGCGTTTGCTGCGTCGAGTTTCACTCCAAGATGAACGCCGTCGGGCCTGACATCCTGGCCATGCTTCAGACCGGCCTGGAGGAGACGGCCCAGAATTTTGAGGCCATGGTGGTCGCCAACCAGGGAGCCAACTTTTCCGTCGGCGCCAACCTGATGCTGGTGCTGATGGCGATCCAGGGCGAGGAATGGGAAGAGATTGAACTGATCATCCGCCAGTTCCAGAATGTCACCCAGGCGCTGAAATACTCCGAGCGCCCCGTGGTAGTGGCGCCGTTCGGCATGACCCTGGGCGGCGGCTGCGAAATCCCCCTGCACGCGGCGCGCATCTGCGCCCACGCCGAGTTGTACATGGGTTTGGTGGAAACCAGCGTGGGTCTGATCCCGGCGGCCGGCGGCTGCAAGGAAATGCTGATCCGCGCCAACGAAGCAGCAGGGCCTGAGGGTGACATCTTGGAGTCGACCAAAGAAGTTTTCCAGCAGACTGCCTTTGCCAAGGTCTCGACCAGCGCCGAGGAAGCGCGCCGCTTCCACTTCCTCCGGCCCACCGACTCGATTACGATGAATCGAGACCGGCTGGTGGCTGACGCCAAGGCGCTGGCGCTGGAGATGGTCCGCAGCGGCTACAAGCCCGCACGCTCTCGTAATGACCTGCGCGTGGCGGGCGAAACCGGTCTGGCTACGCTGAAGCTGGGGATTCACCTGGCGCGGCAGGCCGAGCAGATCACAGACCACGACGCCAAGGTGGCTCGCAAGCTGGCCTACGTGCTCTCGGGCGGGGACCTCAGTGGCACTCAGCGCGTCACGGAGCAGTATCTGCTCGACCTGGAACGCGAGGCGTTCCTGAGCCTGTGTGGAGAAAGGATGACGCAAGAGCGCATCGCGCACACGCTGAAAACCGGGAAGCCGCTCCGGAATTGATGCCACCCTGTGGGCGGCACCCGCCGAGAGCAGGACCCAGTGCTACAGAGCGGCGAGTGATTTAGGAGCAGGATAGATGAAGGAAGCCATCATCGTTTCCGCAGCCAGAACCGCAGTGGGCAAGGCGCAGAAAGGCACGTTGCGCGCTACCCGGCCCGATGAGATGGCAGCCCGCGTGCTTTCAGCGTTGCTGGAGCGCACTCCCGGCCTGGACCCTGTCGAGATTGAAGACGTCATCCTGGGCTGCGCCATGCCGGAAGCCGAGCAGGGGATGAACGTGGCGCGCATCGCCGCGCTACGGGCCGGCCTGCCCATCACCACCAGCGC
Organism: Terriglobia bacterium; assembly: GCA_965218055.1. Lineage (GTDB taxonomy): Bacteria > Acidobacteriota > Terriglobia > JAJPHL01 > JAPKYU01 > CBDBKE01. The sequence goes on along the minus strand of CBDCKA010000002.1, from coordinate 1,031,713 downwards.
CATGACCATCAACCGCTTCTGCTCCTCCGGCCTGCAGGCGATCGCGCTGGCCGCCGAGCGGATCATGGCCGGCTTTGCCAACGTCATTCTGGCCGGTGCGACCGAGTCCATGAGCCTGGTGCCGATGGGCGGCCACAAGCCGGCGCCGAATCCGCACCTGATGGACACCTATCCTGACGCTTACCTCTCGATGGGGCTGACCGCCGAGCGGCTGGGCCGCAAGTACAGCATTGACCGTGAAGCGCAGGACTGCTTCGCCTGCGAAAGCCATCGCAAGGCGCTGGCCGCCATCCAGGCCGGCCGCTTCCGCAAGGAGATTGTGCCGCTGGAGGTCAGCTTCACCGAGCCCGGCCCATCGGGACAGGGCAGGCCTGTCACGCGCACCGCCACCTTCGCGGTGGATGAAGGCCCACGGGCGGACACCTCAATGGAGGCGCTGGCCAAACTGAAGCCTGCCTTCCACGCCCGCGGCACCGTAACCGCGGGTAACTCCTCGCAGATGAGCGACGGGGCTGCCGGCGCGGTTGTCATGTCGGCCGAGCGTGCCCGGGCCCTGGGTCTGAAGCCCCTGGCCCGATTCCTGGCTTTCGCCACCGCCGGCGTGCCGCCTGAGGAGATGGGCATTGGCCCGGCCTTCGCCATTCCCAAGGCGCTGAAGCTGGCCGGTCTGACGCTCGACCAGATGGAACTGATCGAGTTGAACGAGGCCTTTGCCGCGCAGGTGCTGGCGGTGATCCGCCAGGCGGAGTTGGACCCGGAGCGGGTCAACGTCAACGGGGGCGCCATCGCTCTGGGTCACCCTCTGGGCTGCACCGGCGCCAAGCTGACCGCCACCCTTATCGAGGAGATGAAGCGCCGCAAGACGCGCTACGGCATGGTCACCATGTGTATTGGCGGGGGCATGGGCGCCGCCGGCGTTTTTGAGAACCTGCAACTGTAGCGGCAGTATGCAGTTAAGTCCTGCGATTTGTCATCCCGAGCAAAGCGAGGGATCTGCTGTTCGATGCAGGCTATTTCTTAAAGCAGATTCCTCGCTTCGCTCGGAATGACAAGCGGGCTGCTTTTTCAGCAGACTGCGGAACCCAAGGAGTTCGGAGATGGCTACGCATCCAACCGTGGAGCCAAAGATCAAGGGTGGCAGCTTTCTGATCGAGGAGCGCCGTCCGGAGGAGATTTTTACTCCCGAGGACTTTACCGAGGAGCACCGCCAGATCGCCCAGACCACCGACGAGTTCTTCGCCAACGAGGTGCTGCCCCACCTGGAGCGTATCGAGCAGAAGGATTTTCCGCTGCTGCGGCAGTTGCTCGAGAAAGCAGGCGAGCTGGGTCTGCTCTCGATTGACGCGCCGGAAAAGTACGGCGGCATGGAGCTGGACACGGTCTCCTCGGTGCTGGTGGCCGAGCACATCTCGAAGAACGGCTCCTTCGGCGCTTCTTTTGGGGCGCACTCGGGCATCGGGACCAGCCCGATTGTCTTTTTCGGCACTGAGGCGCAGAAGGCGAAATACCTGCCGCGGCTGGCGCGGGCGGAACTGATTGGCGCCTACGCCCTCAGCGAGGCCCACGCCGGCAGCGACGCGCTAGCCGCGCGCTGCCGGGCCGAGCTGAGCCCGGACGGCAACTCCTACCTCCTCAACGGGGAGAAGATGTGGATCACCAATGGCGGCTTCGCTGACCTGTTCACCGTCTTCGCCAAAGTGGACGGAGAGAAATTCACCGCCTTTCTCGTGGAGAACAGCTTCAGCGGCGTCACGTCCGGCCCGGAAGAAAAGAAGATGGGGATTCATGGTAGCTCGACCACGCCCCTGATCCTCACCGACTGCCCGGTACCGACCGAGAACGTACTCTACGAGGTCGGCCGCGGGCACGTGGTGGCCTTCAACATTCTCAACATCGGGCGGCTGAAGCTGGGCGCGGCCTGTGTGGGCGGCTCCAAGGTCCTTGTGCAGCACGCCGCCCGCTATGCCAACCAGCGCCAGGCGTTCGGAAAAGCCATCGCCGAATTCGGCCTGATCCAGCAGAAGCTGGCCGAGATGGCGATCCGGACATTCGCCACCGAGAGCATCCTCTACCGCACTGCCGGCCTGATTGACTCACTGCAGGCGGAAAGCGAGCGCGAGGCTTCGGATTCGGCGCGCAAGGCGATCGAGGAGTACGCGGTCGAGTGCGCCATCAACAAGGTCTACGGCACCGAAACGCTGGACTACGTGGTGGACGAGGCGGTGCAGATTTTCGGCGGTTACGGCTACCACTACGATTACCCGCCCGAGCGTGCCTACCGCGACGCCCGCATCAACCGCATCTTTGAGGGCACCAACGAGATCAACCGCCTGCTCGTCACCGGCATGCTGCTGAAACGCGCCCTGGGAGGGCGCCTGGCTCTGATTCCGGCCGCCCAGCAGCTGCAGAGCGAGGTGCTTTCCGGCTCGGCGGCCTCCGCCGATGCGGTCGGCAACATCAAGAAAATCGCGTTGTTCACCGCCGGAGTCGCCTACCAGAAATACTTGGCGGCCCTCGCCGAGCAGCAGGAAGTAGTGGCCAGCGTCTCGAACATAATCATGGAAGCGTTCGCGGCCGAAACGGCCCAGTTGCGCACGAGCAAATTGCGCGTGCGCAAGACGAACGCAGGCAGCCCGCAGGCCCGCAGCGAACAGGCCGAACAGATCACCGCCGTGCTGCTCTACGATTCGATGAATCGCGCCGAGGCGGAAGCCAAGACGGTGCTGGCCGCCTGCGCTGAGGGCGACACGCTGCGCACCCACCTGGCTGTATTGCGCCGCTTCGCCCGGCAGGAGCCGCTCGACACCATTGCCCTCCGCCGCCGGATCGCCCAGCGCGTGCTGGAAGCCGAAAAATACATTGTCTAGTCCAAGGTCCAAAGTCCACGGTCCAAAGTCCGCAGTTCGCAATCCGCCCATCATCGTGCTGGCGGTGGGCTTGCCCGGGTCAGGAAAGTCCACCTGGTTCGCACGCCGCAAGATTCAGCCGCTTTCGAGCGACCTGCTGCGCCAGTTGCTGCTCGACGACGCCACCGACCAGTCACAGCAGAGCGCGATTTTCTCGGCGCTCCGCTGGCTTCTGCGTCTGCGCCTGACGCTGGGGCGCCGGGTTCATTACGTGGATGCCACGAATCTGAATCGTCGCGAGCGGCGCGCCTATTTTCGCTTGGCCGCATCGTTTGGCTGCCGCGTAGGCGCAATTTTTTTTGATGTGCCGCTCAAAATCTGCCGGGAGCGCAACGCGGGGCGTGGTCGCCGCGTGCCGCGAGAAGCCATGGAGCTCCTGGCCCGCAGGCTGCGCCCGCCCACCTACACGGAAGGCTTTCGGCGGATCACTGTCGTGAATGGCGCGGGGAGGGCCCGGCTACCCCGCCGCTAGGTCCACAGATGTGGAGTCTCGCCGCGAGCTTGCAAACTCGTCGCGCGGGGCAGAGGATGCGCCCAGCTTCACCGCAGGAATGTTCTCAGCGCTCCAATTCGTCCAATTTCGTTTGCGCATTGTGCCGCGGCAACCGCTGTTTCTACCGGCGCGGAACAAGGGCAACGTGCTGCGCGGCGCCTTCGGCACCATGCTCCGGGCGCAGTGCTGCCATCCACAATGTCCCGGCGCGCTCCGGTGCGACTTGCGTGCCACTTGTCCCTATGCGCAGGTCTTTGAGCCAGCGGCGCCGGCGGGCGCGACGTCTCTGTCCAATTACCAATCCATTCCTCGCCCCTTTGTCATTCGCCCGCCGGTAACGAAGCAGAATGGTGTCATCGAGATTGACGAAAAAACCCGATATGAGCCAGGGGAAACTCTGGAATTTGGCCTGATTCTGGTGGGCCGCATCATCGAACTCTTGCCGCGCTTCGTAGTTACCTTTGAACGCTTGGGAGAAGAAGGCCTGGGTTTGAACCGTGCTTGCTGTCGCCTGGAAGGGGTCGAGCAGTTAACTCGCCCTCACTGGCTTCGGAACGATTCCGCGATCCGCAATTCGCAATCGGAAATCTCATTGCGGTTCCTCACCCCGACCCACCTGGTCTTCGGAGGCGAACAGCTGCGCGAGCCGGAGTTTCATCACCTGGTGCGCCGCCTGCGGGACCGGCTCAACGCGCTGGCGACATTTTACTGCGGCGGTTCGCTCGCGTTGGACTTCCTGGGATTGGCCGAGCGCGCCCGGGCGGTGAGCTGCCTGCGCCGGGACCTGTACTGGGAGGAACACCAGCGCCGCTCCGCCCGCACGGGACGCCGCCACTCAATTGGTGGCTTCCTGGGTACAACTGTCTTCGGCGCCCCGACTGCCGACGCCCTGGCCGAATTCCTCCCTTTGCTGCAACTCGGCCAGGACCTCCACGTCGGCAAACATGCGGTCTGGGGCAACGGCTGGTATGAAGTATCGGGTAGCGACTTCCTGAGCAAAGCTCACCCAGAAACTCAGCGCAGGACCGAGCTCGGGGTATAAGAGGTATAATAGGGCCCCCGAAGAAGAGGGGACTGAAGTTGCCGGGGATATGTGTATTGACTTTGGATTGCTTCCAACGCGCGGACGGCTCAGGCGACTGACAGCTAACGGCTAATAGGTGAAGACGCGCGTTGGAGGCAATCCGCTTGCTTTATCCTGCTACGCCGCTTTCCCAAAAACTCAAAGCAGGGGTTTTCCGTCGCCAATCTAACGTCAGCCACTTCCGGAAGCCGGCCACTCGCGCGTGTCCATCCCGATGTTCTGCGCCGCAAGACACGGCGCCGTAAGAGACAGCGATGGTGGACACGGGGCGGACACAGCTCCACTCGGCTGGCGGGTGCTACTCGTTGACGGTGGCGTCCATGAAGGCCCGGAGCTTGCGGCTGCGGCTGGGGTGGCGCAGCTTGCGGAGGGCCTTGGCTTCGATCTGACGGATGCGCTCGCGGGTGACCGCGAAGCTCTGGCCGACCTCCTCCAAGGTGTGCTCGCTGCCATCCTCCAACCCGAAGCGCATCTTGACCACCTTCTCCTCGCGCGGGGTCAGCGACTTGAGGACGTGGTCGGTCTGCTCCTTCAGGTTGAGGTTGATGACGGCCTCGGCCGGGGAGACCACGCCGCGATCCTCAATGAAGTCGCCGAGGTGGGAATCCTCCTCCTCGCCGATGGGCGTCTCCAGCGAGATGGGCTCCTGGGCGATCTTAAGCACCTTACGCACCTTGGCCACCGGGATCTCCATGCGCTTGCCGATCTCCTCGCTGGTGGGTTCGCGGCCATATTCCTGCACCAACTGGCGGGAGGTGCGGATCAGCTTGTTGATCGTCTCGATCATATGCACCGGAATGCGGATGGTGCGGGCCTGATCGGCGATAGCGCGCGTGATTGCCTGGCGAATCCACCAGGTGGCGTAGGTGGAGAACTTGTAGCCGCGGCGGTACTCGAATTTGTCCACCGCTTTCATCAGTCCGATGTTGCCCTCCTGGATCAGGTCCAGGAATTGGAGGCCGCGGTTGGTGTATTTCTTGGCAATGGAGACCACCAGGCGCAGGTTGGCTTCGATCAGCTCCCGCTTGGCCGCTTCGGCCTCCTGTTCCCCGCGCCGGATGATCTGCAAGGTGCGGCGCAGTTCGAGCGCCGAGGCCCCGGCTTCTTCCTCGATATGCGCGATCTTGGTCTTCAGCTGGCGCATCTGCCGCCGAAGCTCCTTGATCTGGTCTTCCTTGCCGGTCGCCGGGAGCTTCCTCTCGATCCGGCCGATGTCACGCTCCAGCGGGCGCAGGCTATCCACCACCTCGTCAATGTGCTCAATCAAGTGCTTGCGTTCCATGTGGGTGAACTCTATGGAACGAATTTTGCGGGAGATTTGGATCAGAACCCTGGCCAGCGCAAAGCGGTAGCGACGGAAAGTGCGCGGCTTCTTGGTCTTGGAGACCAGCGCCAGCTTCTGCCGCCACTGGACGCTCTTCTTGTATAGCTTGTTGCTCTCGTCCACGATCCCGATGACTTCTTCCAGCCTCTCCTGGATCCGGTCATCGGTGAGCTCGTCGTCATTGAAGACGATGACCCCTTTGATGGACCTCTCCTCCGACTTCAACTCCTCGCCCAGCTTGTGGATTTCCCGGATGATGATCGGGGAGCGGGACATGGCCTTCATTACGTTGTTCTGGCCGCGCTCGATCCGTTTGGCGATTTCGACTTCGCCCTCCCGGGTCAGCAAGGGCACCGTGCCCATCTCCCGCAGGTACATGCGCACTGGGTCGTTGGTTTTCTCCAACGCGCCGGGCGTCAGGTCCAGCTCGAGTTCCTCGCCAGCTTCGTCCAGCTTCCTGTCGGGATCCAGCTTGTCGTCGTTCAGCTTGCTCCCGCCCTCAATGACTTCCATGCCGGCGCCACCAAAGGTGGTGAGAAGGTCCTCGACGTCGTCCAGCGCCGTGGGGGACTCCGGGGGGGGGGCCGCCTCGCCGTTGTCGTCGTAAATCAGGTAGCCCTTCTGCTTGCCGCCCGTGTGCAGCAGCTGCTTGATGTGGTCGAATTTGTCTTCGATGCCCAAATCTCTGCCAACTCCTCTCAGAACGCCGGCGGCCAGAGGTAGACCGGTACGGACACACCTCTAGCCATTAGATTAGACGCTTTAACCACCAAGAGAGTTTCAAAAAGGAGAATCGTCTATATTAACCACAAAGGAACCATTTTGTCAAGCATACCATCACCACGGCCGCCGTCCTCCGGCCGGTGGCTAATTTCCGGCTGGTTGGCTCATGTTAAAGAAGGGACAAGCCAACCCGTTGGCCCAGGGTTACCCTTGGCGGAGCAGGTGGTGCGGAGCATTCAATTCGGCGTCAATCTGGCTGATCTCCAGCGCAATTTGAGCTTGAGCCCTGGCCTCGTCCGCGTTGCTCGGAGCACCGGCAGTGGCCAGCTCTCGACGCTTCTCCTCCCGCGCCCGTCGCAATTGACCTAACCGGTGCAGTTCTTCAACATACTGGTGCGCCTTCTCCGGCGTGATCAGTTCCACCGACTCCTGGTGAACGATCCCGGCCAGACGCGCGCGATCCGGTGGTTCCAGCCGGTCGAGCAGGGCCGTCACGTCCAAAGGCTCTCCCGAGGGCACCTCCAGGGCTGACAGGGCAGCAAAGATGGGCCTCGTGACCCAATCGGCCCACAGGTCGGCCTCGGATAAAGCCGGCAGGAGGCTGGACCGCGCCGTTGGGTTCTCCAGAATCACCCGCAGCAATTCCTTCTCGTACTGGGAAACATTGGGCGCTGCCGGTCCGCTCCAGGGACGCCGATCCGCGGCAGCCGCAGACAACTCGCGGCCGACCAGCTGCCGGTCCAGGCCCAGCCGATCCGCCAGGTCTTTGGCCAGTTCCGCTCGCTCCATGGAGTCCGGCAATTTATTGATGTATTGCAGCAGATGACGCGCCGCGGCCGCCCGTCCGCTGGCGCTGCCGAGGTCAAACTGTGTACGCGCCCGGTCCACCAGAAAGGCAAAGAAAGCAGCGGCACCCTCCAGTTTCGTGCGGTAGGCTTCCGGTCCCCGGGAACGGATGAACTGGTCGGGGTCCTGGCCGGTGGGCAGCGCCAGCACGTGCACCTCGAGGCTCTCTTCGAGCAGCGTGGACAGCGATCGCTCGGTGGCCGCCGCTCCAGCGGCGTCCGGATCGTAATTCACCACTACCGTCTTGACCAGCGGCGCCAGCGTCTTGACCTGAAGCGGCGTCAGGCTGGTGCCGCAACTGGCGACCACGTTGCTGACCCCGGCCGAGAAGACGGCAAGGGCATCCATGTATCCCTCTACCAGAACCACCAGCCTCTGGCGGCGCATCGCTTCCCGGGCGCGGTGCAGGTTGAACAGCACGCGGCTCTTGCGATAGACGGCCGTTTCGGGTGAGTTCATGTACTTGGGGTGATCTTCCTCGCGCAGTGCGCGGCCACCGAAGGCGATTACTTTGCCGGCCTCGTTGGCGATAGGAAAGATGAGGCGCCCCCGAAAGCGGTCGAAGTGGCCGCCAGAGTCGCGCTTCAGAACCAGGCCGCTGGCTTCCAGCACCTCCGAGCGGTAACTTGGACCGAGCTCCCGGATCAGGGCGCTGCCGGAAGCGGACGCATAACCCAGGCGAAATTCAGCTGCCATCTCGGCGGCCACGCCGCGCCGCTCCAGGTATTGCCGGGCGGCTGTCCCCTCGGCGGAGTGGAGCAGCCGATGGAAAAGGGCAGCTGCCTTCTCGTGTATCTCCAGCAGTGCCGTCCGCAGGCGCGCTTCGGCGTCGGCCTCCGGCCCCCGTGCGCGAGGAGGGGGGATGCCGGCCCGTTCGGCGAGCTGGCGCACGGCCTCCGGGAAGGTGAGCCGTTCCACCTCCATGACGAACTTGAAGACGTCGCCGGACGCGCCGCAGCCGAAGCAGTGGTAAAACTGCAGGCCGCCGTGGACGGAAAAGGAAGGAGTCTTTTCCTGATGGAAGGGGCACAGGCCCATGGAGCGCCCAGCGCCGCTCCGCTTCAGCCGCACGTGCTCGCCGACCAGCCGCACAATGTCGGTCGACTGCTTGACCTGGTAGGCGAAGTCCCCGGGCTGGGCCATGCCGTGCCTAATAGTAAACGAGTGTGCGCTGCTAGAACAACGCCGGAACAACGATGGGAAGTGGGTCGCCCCCCCCCCGAGTTATCGCGTTCGTTCGTCGCGGGCGATCTTGCCGTCGCGAATGTGGATGACTCGATGCGCGCAGGCGCCGATCTCGTGCTCGTGCGTCACCAACACGATGGTGTTTCCCTGGGCGTGCAGCCGGTCGAACAGTTCCATGATTTCCCGGCTAGTGGCCGAGTCCAGGTTGCCGGTTGGCTCGTCCGCCAGCAGGATCGAGGGATGGTTGACCAGGGCCCGGGCGATGGCCACGCGCTGACGCTCGCCGCCCGACAGCTCGCTGGGCCTGTGGCGCACGCGGTCCGCCAAGTCCACCAACCCCAGGGTCTCCTGCGCCCGGCGCTGGCGCTCCTCGGCCGGCGTCCCGTTGTAAATCAGTGGCAGCTCCACATTGTGCAGTGCCGACGCTCGTGCCAGCAGGTTGAAAGTTTGGAAGACGAAGCCGATCTCTTTGTTGCGAATATAGGCCAGCTCGTCGTCACTCAGGGCACTGACCAGCCGCCCGTTAAGCCAGTAGCGGCCCTTGCTCGCCGTATCCAGGCAGCCGATCAGGTTCATTAACGTGGATTTGCCGGAGCCGGAGGGCCCCATGACCGCCACGTATTCATTGCGCTGAATTTTCAGATTCACGCCGCAAACGGCGTGGATTTCGACCGAGCCCATCAGGTAGGTTCGCCACAACTCCTCGATCTTGATCAGAACGCCATCGGAGGGTGGGTTCAGCTGCTGCCCGGCGGAGTTTAGTTCGGCACTAGAAGATGCCATTCCTCGCTTGCTCCGTTTCTTTACAAGGCTAGCAACGGGGGTGGCCAGCAATGGGGGTGCTAGCAGTGGGCCGGCGACCGGTTCCCATGGGTCCCATGCTTACTCTTCCTTCTTGAGTGCTTCGTTGTCTACCCGAACCCTGGCGTGGTTGCGGATGGTGCGCAACACCTTGTAGCTGCCGGTGACAATTTCTTTGCCTTCCTCCAGGCCGCTGAGGACCTCGATGTCGGTCGAGCCAATGATGCCGGTTTCCACCGGCACGAACTCGATTTGTTTGTCGCGCACGAGAAAGACACCCTGAATCTCTTTCTTGCCCTCTTTCTGTTTCTGCCGGGCCTCAGGGCCGGCAGCCAGAGCAGCATCGGCGCTGGAGCCCTTTTTCTCATCCTCGTCCAGGTCAGACTTCTGGCGGATGGTGAGCGCCTGGATGGGAATCACCAGAACGTCCTGCTTGCTGGCCGTCCGGACCTTGGCCGTTGTGGAAAGCCCTGGGCGCAGGGTCTCGGGAGGCGACTCCAGCGTCACCACCACTTTAAAATCCTTGGCTTCCTGGCTGGCCACATTGGACTGGGCGGCGGCCAAGCCTGTGGACCGGATGATGGCGCTGGTCCCAATCTCGGTCACTGTCCCCTGGAAGGTCTGGTTGGGGAAGGCGTCAATAGCGACCTCGGCAGATTGGCCCAGGCGCACATTGACGATGTCGGTTTCATCCACCTTCACCTCGGCGGTGATCACGGACAGCTCGGCGATGGTCATCAGCAGGCTCCCAGGCGAGTTCTGGATACCCGTGACGACATTCTCACCGACGTGGACGGGCAGGTCGGTCACCACCCCGTCCAATGGGGCGTAAAAGCTGTGTTTGTGTAGGACGTCGGAGGCGCGCGTTAACCCGGCCCGGAACTGTCCAATGCGAGTCTGTGCCGTCTGCCGCTGCGAGCGGGCCTGCTCCACCAGGGCGCGAGTTTGCGCTACGCGGGCTTCCGTCTGGGCCACAACCGCCAGCGCCACCTCATAGGCCGCGCTGGCCGTCTCAAATTGCGACTTGCTGATCAGCTCGTCGCCGAACAGGGCCTCGGCACGTTGGAACTCCAGCCGTGCCTTCTCCAGTTCGGCCTGGGCGCGTAACAGGTCGGCCTCCGCTGTGCGCTGGGCGGCGTTCGCCGAGCTGACCGAAGCTCCGGCAGCCGCGGCCTCTGCCTCAGAAGCCCGCAGCGAAGCCCGCTGGGCCGCGACGTCGGCCGAGGGTTGGACCGATTCCAGACGTGCCAGCAGCTGGCCCTTCTTGACCGCATCCCCTTCTCGGACCAGGATGTCAGTAATCCGGCCCATGGCGGTAGCGTTAATGTTGACGTAGGTCAGCGGCTTGATCTCGCCGGAAGCGGTCACCACTGAGACCAGGTCCTGGCGGACGACTCCGCCGGTTTGTACGGTCACCACCCCCCTCTGGTGGATTTTTACGCCAACGACGACGGCGATGGTCACCAGCAATGCAGCTCCGGCCGCTAGCGCGATCTTTTTCCGGTTCATCACAACGCGCCCTTCCGTCAGGGCCGAATGGGGACGCAAATCCACATGGCCCTCTTTGTCCCCTTTCGTCGCCGGACGTGCCGCTGGAAATCTTAAGGTCCCAGTTTGATAATACGCAAAATCCCGCCCAAGGTTCCAGCCATCTTATCAGATTGAACTAGACTAAACACGCAGAGCGGGCAGGGTTGCCAAAAATCCCAATGGATTCCTGGGTGGTCGGCATCCCTGAGGTGCCAAACGCCAGCAGTTCAGCAGGTTAGCGGGAGAGGCCAACTATGGCATGGGAGACATCGGTGGGCATCGGGGAGCATCGGGCGACGCCGCACCGGCCGACAGCTCATCGGGCCAAGCCAGGCAGGATCGCCAAGCGGAATCGCCAGGGAGGATCGCCAGGGAGAATCAAATGACGCCTGGCAGACATTTCCGGGCCGCGTCTTCGACCGGAGGTAGCCCCGGAGCGACATCCTCCTTGACAGCGACAGATTGCTTGACGAACGGGAGGCGGCGCTCTTAGAATTGACGGGAGGCGTAGTGTTGGCCAATGGCGAGCAAGTGTCGCTCAAGGCGAGGTGCGCTATGAAGGTCAAAGCTTGGGTTCCCTTCCTGTTGTTTGTTGTTTTCCTGTTTTTGATGGCCTGGCCCCTTGCGACCCCGGTTGCAGCCAAGGATAAGAAAAAGGCGGACTCGGGCAAGGACGACCGGCCGCGGCTCAGCAAGAAAGAGCGCGAGCGCCGGCGGCGCTCCCTGGAAAAGGAGCTCAATCGGCCCTTTGAAAAGTGGCTCAAGGAAGACGTCGCCTATATCATCACTTCAGAGGAGCGGGCAGCTTTCAAACGGCTCCAGAACGCGGAAGAACGGGAGCAGTTTATCGAGCAGTTCTGGATTCGCCGGGACCCGACGCCGGACACAGCCGAGAACGAGTACAGAGAAGAGATGTACCGGCGCGTTGCTTATGCCAACGAACATTTCGGCTCGGGAGTTCCGGGCTGGAAGACCGACCGCGGCCGTATCTACATTACCTTTGGCCCACCCGACCAGAGAGAAATGCACCCCACGGGCGGCATATACCGACGGCCTTATGAACTGGGCGGCGGCTCCTCCCAAGCCTACCCTTGGGAGAAATGGCGTTATCGCTACATCGAGGGGATGGACCCCAATGTAGAGATCGAGTTTGTGGATAAGCTCCAGACCGGGGAATACCGCATGGCGTTCGGTCCCGAGGACAAGAACGTGATGATGGGTAACATTCCCGGCTCTGGGCTGAGCTCACTGCACCAGATGGGTCCCAACGAGGGCGAGCGCATACGTGAGGGGCTCGATGGCGGCTACAAATATAGCCGCTTCCGCTTGCTCGAACAGTACGCCAAACTGCAGAAACCCCCGCCGGTCAAGTTTCGCGACTTGGAAGGAGTGGTCAGTTCCAAGATCAATTACAACGTATTCCCCTTCCAGGTCCGCACCGATTACGTTCGCATTACTTCCGACATCGCGCTGGCAGCGCTGACGGTGCAGGTCAATTTCAAGGACATGACCTTCGAGAACACGGAGGGGATCGAGCGGGGCACAGTGAACGTCTTCGGGCGGGTCAGTACCCTGAGCGGGCGCGTCGTGCAAACGTTTGAGGACGTGGTGAGTGTCGATGTGCCAGCCGACCAGTTTGAACAGTACTTGAACCAGAAGCGCGTTTACTGGCAGGGGTTGCCGCTGCGGTTCGGCCTGTACCGGCTGGATCTGGTGTTGAAGGACATCAAGAGCGGCAATATGGGGACCCATCGGATGGCGCTTCGCGTGCCTCGCTACGACGAGGAAACCCTGTCTGCTTCCAGCCTGATTCTGGCCGACCGGCTGGAAAAAATTTCCACCAGGCAGATCGGCAAGGGCATGTTTGTCATCGGCTCGACGAAGGTGCGGCCCAGCGTAGAGGAAAAGTTTCGCCGCAACCAGCGCTTAGGCATCTATCTGGAGATCTACAACCTGGCTACCGACGAGCAGACTCGCAAGCCTTCCGCCTCCGTCGAATACGCTTTGCAGAAAAACGGCCAGACCCTGTTCCAGGTCATCGAGAACAGCGACCAGATCAAGGGCGCCTACCAGAGGATGACGCTGGAAAAGATGTTCCCACTGGAGAGCCTGGAACCGGGCCAGTACAAGTTGCAGGTAAAAGTGACGGATCGGATCAACAAGCAATCCATCGCTCCTACCGCAACGTTTACGGTACAATAGTCCGAGCGGTACCTTCCTCGGCCTGGGAAAAGCCGAGTCGCAAGAGGAGGTCAGATTGAGCAGGGAGCTACGGCGCAAGTTGGTTGTCGTCGTGGGGGCATTGCTAGCCGCGGCACTTTGCTTACCTTCTCTGTGGGCTACCCCCCGCAAACTCTCGCCCTTGGGAGCCCTCGCAGGCGTGGTGACCGACCGGCGAGGCGTCCCGCAAATGGGGGCTGCAATTGCCCTCATCAGCGGGGAGGGCCGGATCTTTCAGCACGCTTACACCAACGAGAAGGGAGCGTTCCTGCTGGAGAGGGTCGCGCCGGGGCTATACTCCCTCCGCGTCACGTCAACCAGCTTACTGCCTTTCTTGAAACCGGAGGTCCAGATCCAACCCGGCGTCCGCTCCTTCCTCTCGGTCAACTTGGCCTCGTTGTTGGAAGCCGTGGATATTTTCCGGGGCCGACGCGCCAGCCCTGACGGTGATGAGGACTGGGCCTGGGTGTTGCGCGGTGCCGGTGTCTTCCGGCCGGTGCTGCGCTACCTGCCGGGGGAGAATCGCAACTCCCTGCCTACGTTGCGTGATTACGCCGAGAACCGGACCATGCTGCAGTTCAGCGGAGGCATGGGGCGTTCCTCGATCGCCGGCAGCGAGGCTGACTTCAACACTTCGTTCACCGTGACCAACAACCCGTTCCGAAATACCAGCGTGTTGTTGAGTGGGAACCTGGGCTTTGAGCGGCACACGCCAGCGGCTGCCTTCCGCGGGGTGCTGACACGGGAACTGCCCAGCGGTTCGACTCCTGAAGTGTCGCTAACGCTGCGGCAAATTTTCCTGCCCAGCGCCTTTTGGGAACCTGGAGAGTCGAAGAATATGCAGAGCTTGACGCTGGCTACTGGCGATCGGCGCCAGTTTGGCGACAGCGTTCGAGTCGAGTACGGCTTTCTGTATGACTCCATCCGTTTCCTGGACCGGCTGAATACTTTTAGTCCCTACGGGCGCGTGATCTTTGAATCCAGCCCGTCTTCCTCGTTTCAGGTTTACTACACCGAGGCCGCGCCGCGCGTGCACCGGCCAGGCACCGATCCGCTCCGCCGGGAAGCCTCGCAATTGGCCGTGTTCCCGCGCCTGTCGATGCGCAACGGCTCTCCTACGGTCCAGCGCAGCCAACACCTGGAAGCCTCCTACCAGCGGAAGCTGGGTGTCAGCACGGTGGCTGAAGTCGGCGTCTACCGTGACGAAATCCGCGATCTGACCTTGAACACAGTCGCCAATGGTGAACCCGTGTTGGCCGATCTGTTCCCGGACGTGTTCACCGAGCAGTACTCCTTCAATAGCGGCGACTATCACGCCAGCGGCTTGCGAGCCGCCGTCCAGCAAACCTTTTCGGACCGCCTGCAGGGTACCCTGGCTTACAGCTACGTCGGCGTGCTGGCGCCGGAGCGGAACGTCCTCTACACCCAAAGCCCGGAGGAGTTGCGTAGCATTTTGAGAATGCAGCAGCGGCACGCGCTGGCCGCCAAGCTGAACGCCGATGTCCCTGTCACCCAGACGCGGGTCTTTGCGGCTTATAAGTGGGTACTGGGGCCGTCGGTGACTCCCGGCGACATTTATGACGCAGGCTTGGCGCGGGCTGAGCCTTACCTGAACGTCCTGGTTCGCCAGCCGCTGCCTTCTTTGGTGGTTCTGCCCGGGCGGGTGGAGGCGTTAGCCGATTTTCGCAACCTGTTGGCCGAGGGCTACGTGCCCATCATCACCGCCGATGGACAACGCCTCCTGCTGGTCCAGAACTACCGCAGTTTCCGAGGCGGCTTTAGTTTCATCTTCTGATTCGGAACTCCTCGTTTGCGGCTAGCCTAGCTCATTCTATTGATATCAAGCAGGTACAGGAAACAGGCAAGGTCCTGTGAAAAATAGTAGTCTTTCTACGGTATTTTGTAGTTCAGTTAGGTCCTTCTTCCACTAAAATGCAAGTAGTTGATATTCAAGCTATTGGCCTCTTGAATGCGGACTATGTTATTGGAAACAAAGTTGCTCAGGCTAACTAGAGTCGGTTTCGATCCCCGGGTGTTTCTCCGCCGTGAAGTTGCCAGTTACGCCAGTTACGGTGGAGGCGGACAGGGGAGCTTGCCGATGGGAAGATAGAACAGAGCTTGGTGCAGAAGCCTTGATACGGGAACTCAGACTACGGTTCACGCCCATATTCGTGGGATTACTCACGATCAGCCTGGGTGTGTTGGCCTGGATCAACCTCGACCAGCAGCGCAAATTCCACCCCCCCCATGACGGGGCGACCTGGCAGGACAGCGCGGCCGGTGTAGTTGCCCGGCACGTGGAGCCTAGCGGGCCAGCGGCGCGGGCGGGAATTCAGGAAGGCGATCTGCTGCGCAGCATCAATAGCACTCCCATCCGGCGGGCCACCCGCGTTACGAGGCTGCTCTACCAGGTGGGTAACTGGGGCAACGCAGAATATGTACTGAGCCGCGTCGGGCACTCCGTCGTCGCCTCCGTCATTCCAGAGCCTCGACAGACGGCCAGCAGTTCCCTCCAACGCTACCTGCAGGTGGTGGCGCTGCTGTATTTGGCCATAGGCTTGTATGTCGTGCTGCGGCGCGGGCAAGCTGCACGAGCCCTCCACTTTTATCTGTTCTGCCTAGCCTCCTTTGTCCTGTATTTCTACCGCTACACCGGCAAACTGGACGGTTTGGACTGGACCATATACTGGGCGAACGTTGTGGCTACCCTCCTGCAGCCGGCCGTATTTCTGCATTTTGCCCTGGCGTTTCCCGAGCCGCGGGCATGGATGAAGCGCCGCTCGTTCCTGCTCCCGCTGGTCTACGCGCCTGCGGCGGTATTGCTGCTGGTTCATCTGGGAGTCGTATCCCGCGTGCTCGAAATCGGCCTGCCAATCGGGACCGTGAGCTGGTGGCTGGACCGCATTGCCTACGCTCATCTGGCGGCGTGGTTCCTGGTGGGCACGGCTGTCCTGTACCAGGCCTATCGTCGAGCGCAGACACCGCTGCTGCGCCAGCAGATGAAGTGGATCACTCGCGGCGTGACTCTCGGCATTGCCCCTTTTGCCGCTTTTTACATCCTGCCCTTCCTGTTCGGTGCGGTGCCAGCCGTTTGGATGCAGCTGTCGGCGCTTTCCCTGGTGTTGATCCCCCTAATCTTCGGCTACGCGATTCTGCGCTACCGGCTGATGGATGTGGACGTTCTGTTCCGCCGAGGCGCCGCTTATACGCTGGCCACCCTGGCGCTGGTGGTGCTGTACTTTACGGTGGTGGCGGTGGCTGGACTGGTGTTTCACTCCAGCCTGGCCGCTACAGGGACAGCGGGGCTTGTGATCGCGGTGGTGGTCAGCGCCCTTCTGTTCCACCCACTGCGCGCCCGCATTCAGGAGCGCCTGGACCGCTACTTCTACCGTGAGCGCTACGACTACAGAAAAACGTTGGGGGACTTCGCGCGCGAGCTGAGCGCTGAAACTGACCTCGCGTGCCTGCTGGCGAAGGTGGCCGACAGGCTATCCGACACGCTCAACGTGCAGCGGGTAGCTGTCATCCTGCCCAATGAACAGGGACAGATGCGGCTGGCGCACTCACGGGGACTGTCACTAGAGGAGGAGCCTGATCTGAGCTTCTTGGATGCGGCTCGTCCCGAATTCGCGCAGGGCTACCTGTTTTTTGAGAACACGCGGCAATCCCCAGGCGAGCCGGAGCCGGCGAGCCGGGCAATCGGCACCCTGGAGCTGCACTATTACCTGGCTTGCCGGGCCCAGGGACGCATTGTGGGATTCCTGGGATTGGGCCAGACCAGAGAGAACAACTTTTTGTCTAGCGAGGACGTTGCGTTGTTGGAGGTGCTGTCCGGGCACCTGGGTGCCGCGGTCGAGAACGCACGTCTCTACCAGCAGCTCGAGCGAAAGGCGGCCGAGTACGAACTGCTGAAGAACTTCAACGAGAACATCGTCGAGTCGCTCAGCGTAGGCATCCTGGTGCTGGATCTGGAAGACCGCATCGAGAGCTGCAACACCCAGCTGGAGCTGATGTACGGGCTCTCGCGCGAGCAGGCCCGCGGGCAGCGGGTGGACAAGGTCCTGCCGGCGGAGCTGGTGGCCGAGCTGCTGCGCTTCCGCAACGACGGGGGAATTCATAATCTGTACCGCCACCGGGTTCGCACGCCATCGGGTAGCGAGCGGGCCCTGAACATCGCGGTGGCCCCATTGGTCAGCAAGAGGTTCGAACCGATTGGCCGGCTGCTCATCTTTGACGACGTCAGCGAGCGGATGGAACTGGAGCAGCAACTAGCCGAGGCAGAGAAACTGAGCTCGGTCGGCTTGCTGGCCGCCGGCGTGGCCCACGAGGTGAACACGCCGCTGACGGTCATCTCTAGCTACGCGCAGATGCTCTCCAAGCAGCTGCCCAGTGAAGACGCGCGCGGAAAGCTGCTGGAGAAGATTGTCAAGTCCACATTCCGGGCCTCGGAAATCGTCAATAACCTGCTGAACTTCTCCCGCACCGGCAGCGCTCAGATGGCGCCACTGGACTTGCATCGCGTGCTCAACGACACGCTGGCCCTGTTGGAGCACCCTCTGCACACCGGCGGGGTGCGCGTCGAAGCGCACCTTGCCCAGCAGCCACTCATCGTGCAAGGCAGCGCCGGCAAGCTCCAGCAGGTGTTTCTCAACCTGTTCCTGAACGCGCGAGACGCCATGCCGGAAGGGGGCCTCCTGAGGGTCCGTACGGAAACCGACGAGGGAGAAGTTCGGGTGCGAGTGTCGGATACCGGACAGGGCATCTCCCAGGAGCACATCCACCGCATCTACGATCCCTTCTTCACCACCAAGGCCGCCCGAGCAGGAAACGGGGACATCTTGCGCTCCGGCGTGGGCCTGGGCCTGTCGGTCACCTACGGGATCGTTCAGGAGCACGCCGGCACGATCCGGGTAGAAAGTTCCCCAGGCCTGGGCACCTGCTTCGTGCTGGAGTTCCCGCGGTTGGGAGAGACCGTGAGTGTTTGATCATGGCTGAGCCAAGAATCCTGATCATTGACGACGAGCCAGAAGTCCGGGACAGCCTGGAGACCTTGCTCGGCCTGGAAGGTTTCGAGGCCCTCTCGGCCGAAAGCGCCGAAGCCGGCCTGCAAATGCTGGAGCGCCGGAACTTCGACCTGGTGTTGTTGGATGTGGCGCTGCCTGGATCGAGCGGCCTTCAGGCTCTCGAACAGATTCACCGGCTGGACCCGAACCTGCCGGTGCTCATGATCACCGCCTACGCCTCGGTGGAAAATGCAGTGGCCGCCATGCGCGCGGGCGCCCGCAATTACCTGACCAAGCCGTGGGATAACGAGAAACTGGTGCTGGAAATCCGCAACACGATAAGCGCCCGCCGATTGGAAGCGGAGAACGTGCAGCTCCGGCGGGCTTTGAAGCAGCGCTACAGCCTCCCTAATATCGTAGGCAAAGGCGAGCCCATGCTGAAGATTCTCGACCTGGTGGAGCAGATTGCGCCCAGCCGCTCCACGGTTTTACTCAGCGGCGAAAGCGGGACTGGCAAGGAGCTGATTGCCAAAGCCATCCACGCCCACTCGACGCGCGCCGACCGCCCCTTTGTGCCCGTCAACACCGGCAGCATGCCGGTGGATCTGCTGGAAAGCCTGCTGTTCGGCCATGTCAAGGGAGCTTTCACCAGCGCGGTCGCTTCCAAGAAGGGCTTTTTTGAGGTGGCCGACCAGGGCACCCTGTTCTTTGATGAAATCGGCACCATTGGCCTGGAAACGCAGGCCAAGCTGTTGCGGGTGATTCAGGAGCGCGAGTTCACCCCGCTTGGCTCCACAGGGCTGGTCAAGGTGGACGTCCGCATCATTGCCGCCACCAACGCGGAGTTGCGCCGGCTGGTGGCTGAAGGCAAATTTCGCGAGGACCTGTACTACCGTCTAAATGTCATTTCGCTGCCGCTGCCGCCCCTGCGCGAACGAAAAGAGGATATTCCACTGCTGGTGGACCATTTTCTGAAGAAGTATTGCGAGGAAAACCAGAAACCGCTGCGCCGCTTTTCGCCAGCAGCCATGCACCAGCTGATGGACTACGACTGGCCGGGCAACGTGCGCGAATTGGAGAACGTCGTCGAACGGGCTGTGGTGCTCTCCCGGGAGCCCGTGGTGGATCCCTTGCTGTTGCCGGATTCCCTGCGGGAACGCGTTGGCGGGGGTTCGGACCTGCTGTCGGTTGTGGAGGAGCGCCCCGGCGCCTCACTGTTCGAGATCGTGGACGAGTGCGAGCGCCGGATCATTGTGAGCATGCTGGAGAAAACGAACGGGAGCCAAACCGAAGCCGCCGAACGTTTTCAGATTCCCCTCTCTACGCTAAATCAGAAAATCAAGCGGCTGAACATCGAGATCAAGCGGAAAAGCCGCAACTCGCATGCACGGGAACGGGAGGAAATGGCTGCCCCTGAACGCGCACATGCACGTAGTTGAATTTCCTGGAGAAGGAGCCCTCATTTCCGCCTGCCATCTCCTGCGCTTCGCACGCCAGGGTAGCGGGATATGCCGCTGATGCCCAGAACGTGAATCTTTTTTCAAGAAACCCAACCATAATTTTCGTTGACAATCAGTAATTTTCCTTTTAAATTCCAACGCGTATGAATGTCCAGAAAATTCTTCAATCACTTCGTCGAGAGCAGCAACAATTGGAGGAAGCAATTTCTGCGCTGGAACGGCTGGCTGCGGCGGGCCGCCGAGGCCGTCCTCCGGGGCGGCGCGGACCGGGCCGGCCGCCGAAACGTCGCGGACCAGGACGACCGCCAAAGCGCCGCGGACCGGGCCGGCCGCCCAAGCGTCGTGCCAAGCGGGCACCAGGCCGCCCTCCGGCGGCGGAGCAATCTAGGTAGCGACAGAGCAACCTAGCTAGTAAGCTGCGAAATCACTCCCCGCTTCCGGCGCTGGGAACTGCTTGGCTGTGCTCAGCTCTGCAAATTTGAGCAACGCGCAGAGCTGTGGGCAGGAGGCAGCGCTCCGCCCTGTTTCCTTCACCACTCAACTCGTCCGAACCGCGCGCGTCCGCTACTTTCTCCGGGCCAGTTTAGCGCCGGCGGGCGTCGTCCGCTGTGGTACCATGGAAAGAGGACATGAAATTCGCGGTGGTCGTCTTTCCAGGCAGTAACTGTGATGACGACGCCTACCAGGCGATCCGGATGCAGTTGCAGCAGCCGGTAAGCTTCATCTGGCACCGGGCGCAGGATCTTGAAAACGCGGATGCGGTGATCCTGCCCGGCGGCTTCTCCTACGGCGACTACCTAAGGACGGGCGCCATTGCGCGCTTCTCGCCAGTGCTGGCGGCGGTGAAGCGCTTTGCAGCCGGAGGCGGGCTGGTGCTAGGTATCTGCAACGGCTTCCAGATCCTGCTGGAGACGGGCCTGCTACCGGGAGCCATGCTGCGCAATCGCAGCCTGCGGTTCATTTGTCGTCCGGTACAGTTGCGGGTAGAAAATGCCTCACTGCCGTTTAGTTGCGCATGCCAGCCAGGACAGCTCCTGCGCATTCCGATTGCCCACGCCGAGGGCAACTATTTCGCCGAGCCCGACACGCTGGCGGAACTGGAGCGCAACGGCCGGGTAGCATTCCGCTACTCGAGCCCGGAAGGCGTGGTGACGCAGGAAGCCAACCCAAACGGCTCGTTGCACAATATCGCTGGAATCGCGAACGAGGCCGGCAATGTTCTGGGGATGATGCCCCACCCGGAACGCGCCAGCGATGCGCGCCTGGGTTCCACCGATGGGCTGTTGGTGTTCCGCTCGATGGTGGAGTGGACGGCCCGCTGTGGTTCTTTCGCAGTTCCCGCTTTGCGCTGATCCGTGTGAGCACGATTACTCCCGACCTGGTCGCGCAACACCAGATCACCGCCGAAGAATACGCCCGGATCCTCGAACTGCTGGGGCGAGAGCCGAACCTGACCGAACTGGGCATCTTCAGCGTGATGTGGAGCGAGCACTGCAGCTACAAGAGTTCGCGCCTGCTGCTCGCGAACCTGCCCACGGAGGGCTCCTCCGTGCTGCAGGGACCCGGCGAGAACGCCGGCGTCATTGACATCGGCGACGGCTGGGCTTGTGTTTTCAAGATCGAATCGCACAACCACCCCAGTTTTGTCGAGCCCTTCCAGGGCGCAGCCACCGGGGTGGGCGGCATCCTGCGCGACATCTTCACCATGGGCGCCCGGCCCATCGCGGTGCTGGATTCGCTGCGATTTGGGCGCCTCGACCAAGCTGACCAGGCGGCGCAGAACCGGCGCATCCTGGACGGGGTGGTCCGCGGCATCGCCCACTACGGCAACTGTTTCGGAGTGCCGACGGTGGGAGGCGAGGCCGTCTTCGAGCCGTGTTACAGCTCCAACCCGCTGGTCAACGTGTTTGCCCTGGGCGTGGCTCCCGCCGAGCGGCTGTTCTTTGCGCGCGCCGGGGGGCCAGGAAACACGGTCATCTACGTGGGCGCCAAAACCGGCCGTGACGGCATTCACGGCGCCTCGCTTCTGGCTTCGGCCGAGTTCACCGAGGAATCGCAACAGAAGCGCCCTAACGTCCAGGTCGGTGACCCCTTCCTGGAAAAACTGCTGCTGGAGGCGTGCCTGGAGGTGATGCAGACCGGGGCGGTGGTGGGAATCCAGGACATGGGCGCCGCCGGGCTGACCTGTTCCACCTGCGAAATGGGCGCGCGGGCCGGCACCGGAATCGAAATCGAACTGGACCGGGTGCCGCAGCGCGAGACGGGAATGTCCCCGTACGAAATCATGCTCAGCGAGTCGCAGGAGCGGATGCTGCTGGTAGCCCAGCGCGGACGGGAGCAGGAAATTTCTGACGTGTTTCACAAGTGGGGCCTGGACGCGGCGGCCATCGGCGTGGTGACTGACGACGGTCGTTTGCGAGTGCGGCAGCACGGCCTCGCGGTCGCTGACATTCCCAACGACGCGCTGGCGAAGGAAGCCCCGGCTTACCTCCGCCCGCGCAAGCCGGCTCCCCGGTCTGCTCCGCTGGAACCACCCCAGGAATTCCGCCGCGAGTTCGGGGCGCGCGACCTGACCGTCGACTGCAAGAAGCTGCTGGGCTCGCCAACCCTGGCCGGCAAGCGCTGGATCTGGGAGCAGTATGACTCGATGGTGCGCACCAACACCGTCGGGGGGCCGGGCGGCGATGCGGCCGTGCTGCGCCTGAAAGAGACGGGCCAGGGTCTGGCCATAAGCCTGGACGGCAACGGGCGCTACGCCTGGCTGGAACCACGCCTGGGGGCAAGCCTGGCGGTAGCTGAGGCCTGTCGCAATGTGAGTTGCACCGGTGCGCGGCCTGTCGCCGCCACCAACTGCCTGAACTTCGGCAATCCGGAAAAGCCCGAAGTCATGTGGCAGTTCGCCGAGGCCGTGGAAGGCATGGCGAAAGCTTGCCGCGCCCTCCAGACGCCGGTCACCGGGGGCAACGTGAGCTTCTACAATGAGACGCTGGGACAGAGCATTTACCCCACCCCGGTGGTCGGCATCGTCGGCTTACTGGCAAAGGACGCCACGCCTCTCGGGCACTGCTTCCGCGGGTCCGGCCGCCGCGTCGTGTTGTTAGGAGGCATTCCCGATGGCGACATCAACGAGGCGGCGGTGCGCTTCGGTTCCACCCAATACGCCCGCAGCGTGCTGGGGTCCCTCTGGGGGTTGCCGCCCGCGCTGGACCTGGCCTACGAAGCCCGCGTTCAGGCCTGCTGCCGCGAGCTGGCCCGCCAGGGTGTGATTGAATCGGCGCACGACATCAGCGACGGGGGGCTAGCCGTGGCGCTGGCCGAAGCCTGCTTTTCCGGTGTTGGGCTCCAGGCCAGCCTGGACTCTGCCCTCGGCCCGCAACTGGCCCTTTTCGCTGAATTTTCCTCCCGTATTGTGGTGTCGGTGGAGGAGAATCGCCTTGCCGCCCTGGATTTGATTGCGGCACAATATGAAGTGCGCGCCGACAGTTTGGGCGTGACCCGAGAGGGACGGTTCTCGTTGCATGTGAATGGAAGCCCAGCGGTCGACAGTACCATCGAAGAATTGCGGGCGATCTGGGAACAGGGGTTGCCACAGAACCTACAGCTGAAAAACTGAAGTCCAGGAGCGGAAGCCGCCAACCCGCCATCAATCATGGCCGTAGCGATCAGGCCCGACAAGTTCCACGACGAATGTGGCGTGATGGGAGTCTGTGGCCACCCGGAAGCGGCCAAGCTGGTTTACCTGGGCCTGCATGCGCTTCAGCACCGCGGCCAGGAAAGCGCCGGGATCGTGGCCAGCGACGGCATCCAGCTGCGCCCGCACAAGGGCATGGGAGAGGTGTCGGAAATCTTCACCGGACCCGCACTGGAGTCGCTCCTGGGACAGTTCGCAGTCGGCCATACGCGCTACTCGACGGCCGGCGACACCTCACTGAACAACGCCCAGCCGTTAATCGTGGACTGCAATAAAGGCTTGCTGGCGCTGGCGCATAACGGCAACCTGGTGAACGCGCGGCAAGTCCGGCGGCGACTGGAACAGCGGGGAGCGATCTTTCAGACCACCAGTGACACCGAAGTGATTCTGCACCTGATCGCCCACTCACGCCAGAAGTTGCTGCTCGATGCTGTGGCGGAGGCGCTGCAGCAGGTGGAAGGCGCCTATTCGCTGGTGCTGCTGACGCGCGACCGGCTCATCGCCGCGCGCGACCCGCGCGGCTTCCGGCCCCTCTGCCTGGGTCAGCTGGACGGCGCCGTGGTCGTGGCCTCGGAAACCTGCGCTTTCGACCTGCTAGGCGCTCGCTACGACGGAGAAATCGAGCCCGGCGAGTTTGTGGTGGCCGAGGCTGGAAGCCTGACCCGGGCGCGGTTCAGCGCGCCAATGCAGCCCCACTATTGCATCTTTGAGCACGTCTACTTCTCTCGTCCGGACAGCACCGTCTTCGGGCGACCTGTCCACGAGTCCCGCGAGATGCTGGGACGGCTGCTGGCGCGCGAGGCGCCGGCTGACGCCGACATTGTGGTGCCGGTACCCGATTCCGGAGTGCCCGCCGGGGCCGGCTACGCCAACGAATCCGGCCTTCCACTGAAATTTGGCTTGATCCGGAACCACTACATAGGCCGCACCTTCATCGAGCCGCAGCAGTCCATCCGCGACTTTGGCGTCAAGCTGAAGCTGAATCCGGTGCGTGCCATGCTGGACGGGCAGCGGGTGGTGTTGGTGGACGATTCCATCGTGCGCGGCACCACCAGCCGAAAAATCGTGCGCATGATCCGAGAGGCCGGAGCCCGTGAAGTCCACATGCGCATCTCCTGCCCCCCGACCATTTCTCCCTGCTACTACGGCGTGGACACTCCCACCGAGAAGGAGCTGATCGCCGCCAACTGCTCGATTGACCAGATCCGCGATTACGTCAACGCCGACTCGCTGGCCTACCTTTCCCTGGAGGGCTTGCGGCGAGCGGTCGAGGATCATCAC
Source organism: Terriglobia bacterium (assembly GCA_965218055.1). Lineage (GTDB taxonomy): Bacteria > Acidobacteriota > Terriglobia > JAJPHL01 > JAPKYU01 > CBDBKE01. Next base: position 1,007,166 of record CBDCKA010000002.1, on the reverse strand, counting down.
GGCCACTACTGCACGGCCTGCTACACCCGGCAGTATCCTACTGAGTTGCCAAACGCCGAACTGGAGGCTGGCGCTGCAAGACGAGGTACGTAAACAGACTGGGGCGGCTCTCCTGCATACCCCAGGGGGAGGCCCGTCGGGCCAGGAGGTGGCGGCCCCGGAGCCGGTCGAGGCGGCTACCGAGGAGACAAGAGGCGCCACTGCGGGAGCAGCGGCGCTCGGGGCCCGCCGGTCCGCTCGATCTGCGGTGCTGGCATATATCCGCTGGCTCGTCGGCATCGTGGTCCTTGTGTTCCTGATTCGCACCTTTGTTGGCGAGGCCACCATCATCCCCACCGCCTCCATGGAACAGACCATCCTGGTGGGAGACCATATATTCCTGAACAAGCTCTTCTACGGGCCACAGATCCCGTTCACCAACTGGAGGCTGCCGGCTGTGCGCCAGGTGCAGGGTCAGGACATTGTGGCCTTCCGCTTCCCCCCCGACCCCTCCTTGATCTACGTAAAGCGCGTCGTTGGGGTGCCGGGCGACCGGGTGGAAGTGCGCGGCCACCAGGTCTTGATCAACGGGCAAAGGTTGCAGGAGCCCTACGCCGTGCACACCCACCCAAGACGGCTCGAGAACTTCGAGCCGACCACGGTCCCGGCCGGGCACCTGTTTGTCATGGGTGACAATCGTGACAATTCCCACGATAGCCGCTTCTGGGGTTCGGTGCCGCTCGAGAATGTGGTCGGCAAACCGCTGCTGGTGTACTGGTCCTACGAAGCACCCACGGATGACTGGCTTCAGGAAGGCTTTCTGAACCGGGCTCGCTTCTACGCCGCCGTGGCCAGGAACTTCTTTTCCAAAACCCGCTGGGCACGCATAGGGTTGCTGTTTTGAAGCCCATCACCTACGCCCACGCCGGTGTGAACCGCGCGGTGGCCCGCCACACCCGCTCCCAAATCCGGTTGCTGGCCCGCAAAACTTTTACCCGAAATGTGCTGACCGAAATTGGCGGTTTTGGGGGGCTGTTCCGCATGCCCAAGCGTAGGTGGCGGAACCCGGTCCTGGTCTCCAGTTGTGACGGGGTGGGCACCAAACTCAGAGTGGCGTTCCTGACGGGCAACCATCGGACAGTGGGCGCCGACTTGGTCAATCACTGCGTCAACGACATCGCCGTCGGGGGCGCAGAGCCCCTGTTCTTCCTCGACTATCTGGCCACCGGCCGCCTGGAGCCGGCCGTTGCCGGGCGGATTATCTCCGGTGTGGCTGAAGCCTGCCAGGCCAACGGTTGCTCTCTGCTGGGCGGGGAAACCGCCGAAATGCCCGGGTTTTACGCTGACGGGGAATACGACCTGGCCGGCTTCATCGTCGGGGTGGTGGAACGGCGCAAGATTCTGGACGGCAGCCGCGTGCGCAAGGGCCACCTGTTGCTCGGCATTCCCTCCACCGGGCTGCACACCAACGGATATTCGCTGGCTCGCAAGCTGCTCCTCGAGCAGGCAGGGCTACGAGTAGATTCGCGTGTTTCGGAGCTGGAGGGAACCGTGGGCGAGGAGCTGCTACGGGTGCACCGGAGCTATCTCCAGCCGCTGCGGGATCTCCAGCAACATTCCGTGCTGGCTGCTGCCGCCCACATCACCGGCGGCGGCCTCACGGAAAATGTCCCGCGAGTTCTGCCCCGCGGCCTGAGCGCGCAAATTTCGCTGAATTCCTGGCCCGTGCCGCCAATTTTCCGCTATCTTCAGAGGCTGGGGGCCATTGCCGAGGCCGAAATGCTACGCACCTTCAATATGGGCATCGGCCTGGTTCTGATCGTTCCCCCGACTCGCTACCGGCGAGTGACGGCCGTGCTGAAGCGGCTGAAGGAAGTGCATTACCTGATCGGCCGGGTGGTTCCAGGCAAGGGCCGGGTGGAGTACAAGTAAGGCCAGGGTCCTGGTCGGAGCCGAAAGCAGCTGCAGGAGAGTGGGGATGAAGAAACGAATTGCCATCCTGCTCAGCGGCCGCGGCTCGAACTTTGAAGCCATTGCGGACAGTGTTGCTGCCGGCCGCATCAACGCGGAAATTGCCGCCGTGGTCAGCAACCGCGCCGACGCTTTGGGTCTGGAGCGTGCCCGCCAGCGCGCTCTGCCGGCCGTCTTGCTGTCTTCCAAGGGCCTGGAGCGCGAGGCGTACGACCGTCAGGTCGTGGCCGTGCTTCAAGAAAATGGGGTGGATCTGGTTTGCCTGGCGGGATTCATGCGCGTGCTCAGTCCCTATTTTGTCCGGGAATTTCGCGACCGCATTCTGAACATCCATCCGGCGCTGCTGCCTGCCTTCCCAGGCCTGGAGGCACAGCGCCAGGCCCTGGAACACGGGGTGAAGGTGAGCGGCTGCACCGTGCACTTCGTGGACGAGTTCGTGGATCACGGGCCCGTCATCCTGCAGGCGTGCGTCCCGGTGCTGGATAACGATACAGCGGAGACGTTGGCTGCCCGCATCTTGCGGGAGGAGCACCGCATCTACTCCGAGGCCATTAACTTGGTACTGAATGATCGCATCCGCGTTGAAGAGCGTCGTGTGGTGGCCACCTAAAGCCGGGCGTCGCAATCTGGCCGTTAGCGTTACCTCGCCCGAACAGGCCACAGGCTTGTCCGGGCAAGCGGAGAATCCTGCCTCAAGGCTCGGAACCTTGGCGATTGTCGGCATCCTCACGGCAGCCCTGCTGCTGAGCGGGTGCGGGCACAACGTCCGGTTGAAGCCGTCGCCGTTGGCCAAGGGGGGCGACGTCCACGTTCGCGTGGAACTTACCTACAATCGCAATGATCAGTTGAAGATCAAAGTGAAGGCGCCGAATCCTTCCGTCTACGGCGCCAACTACACTCGCTACGTGGCCTGGGTCGCCACGCCCGACCGCGCCCGCGTCGTCAACGTCGGCCAGATCCGGGTGGAAAAGGGCAAGGGCGAATTGGAAACCTTGACCCCGCTGCGTAAGTTTCATCTGTTCCTCACCGTCGAGGAGAAGGGGGACGTTCTCCAGCCTGGCCCTCAGGTGGTCTTTGAGGCGCCAAAGGAAATAGACTGGTAGCCGTGCCCGCAGGCCAACAGCTTCCCCACCTGAAGTCCCTGGACGAGCAGGTCAACTACCTGAAGAAAGGCGCCTGCGACATCATTCGCGAGGAGGAACTGCGGGCGCGGCTGGAGCGTAGCAGCCGCGAGGGCCGGCCGCTGCGGGTCAAGGCCGGGTTCGACCCCACGGCGCCGGACCTGCACCTGGGCCACACCGTGCTGCTCCGGAAGATGAAACACTTCCAGGACCTGGGACACACGGTGATCTTTCTGATCGGCGATTTCACCGGGCTGATCGGCGATCCCAGCGGACGCAATACCACTCGCCCGCCCATGACTCGTGAAGAGGTGGCCCGCAACGCCGAAACCTACAAGGCGCAGGTGTTCAAGATTCTCGACTCGCAGAAGACGGTGGTGGATTTCAACAGCCGCTGGCTGGCCGCGCTCGGCAGCCAGGACTGGATCCGGCTCAGCTCCCGCTATACGGTGGCGCGCATGCTGGAACGCGACGATTTCGCCAAGCGCTACAAGTCCGGCCAGCCTATTTCGGTGCACGAGCTGCTCTACCCGCTGGCGCAGGCCTACGATTCGGTGGCGCTGAAGGCCGATGTGGAGCTGGGCGGCACCGACCAGACCTTCAACCTGCTGGTGGGCCGGGACATCCAGCGCGAGTACGGCCAGCAGTCCCAAGTGGTGCTGACGCTGCCCATCCTGGAGGGCTTGGACGGCGTGCAGAAAATGTCCAAGTCGCTCGACAACGCCATCGGCATCAACGAGCCGCCCGCGGGGATGTTCGGCAAGATCATGTCCATCTCCGACCCGATGATGTGGCGCTATCACGAACTGCTCACCGACCTGAGCCTAGCCGAAATCGGCGGCCTGCGCACGGCGGTGGAGCGCGGCGAACGCCACCCGATGGAGGTCAAGATGGAGCTGGCGGGGCAAATCGTCACCGACTTCCACTCAGCAGACGCCGCCAAAGCCTCCCGGGAAGAGTTCGAGCGCGTCTTCCGCCGCAAGGAGCTACCCACCGAAGTGGTAACGCTTGCCTTCGCAAGCGTGGATGCTTTCCCCGGCTACTACAGGAGTGGGGATATCGAAGGGATCAAGTTGGACAAGCTTGTCGCGGAGATCGAGTTGGCGGATTCAGTTACTGACGCGGCACGCAAGCGTAAATCCGGCAGCGTCTATATAAACGGCAATCGGGAACAGAGCCCAGTGATAGGTCTTCTCCGAGAGAACCGTCGTTGGGAACTGACAATTCAAGTGGGAAAACAATCCAAGCGTGTCGTGCTGGAACGCTGAAAGATAGAATTCATCCGCAGATTGCACAGATTTGCGCAGATTCTCTTTCCTACTCTAGAAGGGCATACTCTGCGAAAATCTGTGTAATCTGCGGATTCGTTTTTCTCTGAAATGGAAGCACTGGCGCTGGTGAATGCCGCGGCCGGACGCGGCCATTATCGAAAAAGGCTGGAGCGCGTGCGGCAGCTGTGTCAGGAGTTGGGCGCGGAAGTGGCCGTGACCACCTCGCCCGAAGAAGCTGTCGAGCGCGCCCGTGCTGCCGCCGATGCCGGCTACGGGCGAGTGGTCGCCGTGGGCGGCGACGGCACCGCTCATCACGTGCTGAACGGCCTGGCCGGGGCAGGCCCAAGCCCCTCAGGAAACTCCGCAGCCCTCGGCATTGTTCCGCTGGGCAGCGCGAACGACCTGGCACGCAACCTTGGCCTGCCGCGGGATGCGGAGGCGGCCACACGCCTGGCCCTCACCGGTCCGCTGTGCCGAGTGGACCTGGGGAGGGTGGCTGGACACTGGTTTGGCTGCGTCGCCAGCTTCGGACTTGATTCCCACGCCAACCGGATTGCCAACCGACACCGCCACCTGCGCGGCACTGCCATCTACATCTACGCCCTGCTGCGCACCCTGGTGGAGTGGCGTGTCCCGGTGGTCAACATCCAGAGCGACGGCGGCGAATTTCGTGGGCCCATGATGCTGTTTGCCGTCGGCAATGCCTCCAGCTACGGCGGGGGCATGCGGATTGCCCCGCGCGCCGACATGGCCGACGGGCGGCTTGACCTGTGTCTGGTTCGCGGCATGTCCCGGCTGAAACTGCTTTGGCGCTTCCCTGGGGTGTTTTCCGGCACACACCTGCGGCATCAGGAGGTGAGCTACCTTCAGGCGACGCGCGTTCGGGTGGAAGCCGATCGGCCGCTCGACATTTTTGCCGACGGGGAGTTCGTCGGCAACACCCCGGCTGAGGTCGAACTATTCCCCGGCGCGCTTACCGTCGTGGCGCTGTAGGGTTGTGCTCGGGGCTGAAACCGCTGATGTAACAAAGGCGTTTGCGATATAGTTTTTCACCATGCCCAGGAACCAAAGGCGGAAATCCCCGTCCATCGAAGAGCTGGAAAAGCAGCACTTGATTCAGACCTATGCCCGCTACCCGCTGGTGATTGAACGCGGGCGCGGGTGCTGGGTGTACGACCGCGAAGGGCGCAGGTACCTGGATTTCCTCAGCGGCCTGGGGGTGAACGCGCTGGGCCATGCGCATCCCCGCATCGTGAAGGTGATGCGGGAGCAGGCCCGCCGGGCCATCCACGTTTCCAACCTCTACTACCATGCCTACCAAGCGCCCCTGGCGGCGCGCCTGGCCAAGCTGGCTGGCCTGGACCGCGTCTTTCTGTGCAACAGCGGGACCGAGGCGGTCGAGGGCGCGCTAAAACTGGTCCGGGCCCATTGCGCCAAGGCGCAGGACAAGTTTCACCTGGTGGCGCTGGATAACTCCTTCCACGGACGCACGATGGGCGCGCTGGCCGCCACCGGGCACGAGAAGTACCGCCTGCCATTCCGCCCGTTGCTGCCCGGAGTGGAGTTTGTCCGCCTCAATGATGTGGCCGACCTGCGGGCCCGGGTCAACGAGCATACGGGGGCGATTCTGCTGGAACCCATCCAGGGGGAAGGCGGCATCTTCGAGCTGGACCCGGAATTCCTGCGCGCGGCGTCACGACTGGCGCGCCGGTATGACGCTCTGCTCATCCTGGATGAGATTCAGTGCGGGCTGGGACGGACGGGCGACTACTTCGCCTTTCGCCGCTATGGGGTGAAGCCGGACATCGTGGTGGCGGCCAAGCCCCTGGCCGCCGGCTTGCCGCTAGGCGCCATCATTGCCCGCGAGCCGGTGGCGGCAGCGCTCGGCACCGGTATGCACGGCACCACCTTCGGAGGTGGTCCGCTGGCCTGCCGCGTGGCCCTGGAATTTCTGGATATCCTGGAGCAGGAAAAGCTCCTCAAAAACGTTCGGCGAGTGGGCGCCTACTTCCAGCGTCGCCTGCGCCAGCTCCAGCGCCGGTTTCCCTTTATCAAAGCCCTGCGTGGCCGTGGCCTGATGCTGGCCGCTGATCTGGAATTCGACGCCCGCCCCATTGTCAAGCAAGCGATGCAAGCCGGGCTGCTGCTGAACAGCACGCACGACACCGTGCTCCGCTTCCTTCCCCCCTATATTATCGGCGAGGAGCATGTGGACCGCGCCCTCGCCATCCTGGAGCGCATTTTTGCGGGGGGACGCTTCCGCTAACACACAAGATCAGCCTGAGGACGGCTGGAAAACACCCACCTCGAACACATCCCCGAACACAGACGCCTGAACACAAGTAGGGGCGGGCACTTGTGCCCGCCCCCACAGACGCAACAGTCTACTGCTGGACAGTCCGGGCCGGCCACTCCGGGCCGGCCTCGTTCGCGCGTCAAACGCGCGACCAGCGGCTAGATGCGCGGACGCCCCTCGTCCGTTTCGTCGAAGAAAAACTCTGCCGGGGTCGGCCGCGCTTCCTCTGCCGTGACCTCTTCCACCGGAGGCAGTTCGGCTTCGGCATCGGTGGAAAGCCGGACTTGGCGGTAGTAGTCCAGACCGGTGCCGGCAGGAATCAGTCGGCCCATGATCACGTTTTCCTTCAGGCCGCGCAGGTAGTCCACCTTCCCCGAGATGGCCGCCTCGGTCAGCACACGGGTGGTCTCCTGGAAGGAGGCCGCCGAGATGAACGAATCGGTGGAGAGCGAGGCTTTGGTGATGCCCATCAGCAGGGGCCGCCCGACCGCCGGCTTGCCTCCACCGGCCAGCACCCGCTCATTTTCCGAGACAAAGCGGAAGCGGTCGACCACTTCCTCCAGCAGGAACTCGGTGTCGCCCACCTCTTCCACCTTCACCCAGCGCATCATCTGCCGGACGATGACCTCAATGTGCTTGTCGTTGACGTTGACCCCCTGGAGGCGGTACACCTCCTGGATTTCCTTGACCAGATAGTCCTGGGTCTTCTTCTCGCCCAGCACGGCCAGGATGTCGTGGGGGTTCAACGGCCCGTCCATCAATGGCTCGCCGGCGCGGACACGCTCGCCCTCCTGGACCCGGACGTGGACGCCCCGCGGCAACGAGTACTCGTGCGCGAGGCCGTCGTCGGCGGCCACCAGAATCTTGCGCAGGCCTTTAGCAATGTCGCCGTACTTCACCACTCCGTCTACTTCACTGATCACGGCGGGGTCTTTGGGGCGGCGAGCTTCGAACAGTTCCACGACGCGGGGCAGGCCCCCGGTAATGTCCTTGGTCTTTGTGGTTTCGCGGGGGATCTTGGCCAACACGTCGCCGGGATTCAGCTTGTCGCCGTCGCCCACCATCAGGTGGGCCCGAGTGGGCATCAGGTACTGCTTGCTGCTCTTGTGTTTGTCGCTCCGAATGACCATGGCGGGCTGCCACTTCTCATCCGGGGCATCGGTCACCACCCAGCGCGACAGGCCGGTGATCTCGTCCACTTCCTCGTGCAGGGTCACGCCCTCGACCAGATCCTTGAGCTGCACTGTGCCCCCCACCTCGGTGAGGATGGCGAAGGTGTAGGGATCCCACTCCACCAAGGTCTGGCCCAGGGTAACCGGCTGGCCGTCCTCGACCAGCAACTTGGCGCCGTACACCACTAGGTAGTGTTCTTTCTCACGCCCCTTCTCGTCGACGATGGTGATGGCGCCATTGCGGTTCATCACCACCAGCCGTTCCTCCTTGGAGCGCACCGTGGACAGGTTGCCAAAGCGCACGAAGCCGTTGTTCTTGGCCTCCAGGGTGGACTGCTCGGTGATCCGGGTGGCCGTACCGCCGATATGGAAGGTGCGCATGGTGAGCTGGGTGCCGGGCTCCCCGATCGACTGGGCGGCAATGATGCCCACCGCCTCGCCCAATTCTGCCATCCGGCCGCTGGCTAGGTTCCGTCCATAGCACATGACGCAGAGGCCTAGCCGGGCCTCGCAGGTCAGCACCGAGCGGATCTTGACCCGCTCGATGCCGGCCGCCTGGATTGCGTTGGCCAGTTCCTCGTCAATTTGCTGGTTGACATCGGCAATGACGTTGCTCTCGTAGTCTTTGACCTTCTCCATCGAGACCCGTCCAACGATGCGGTCCCGCAAGGGCTCAATGATCTCGCCCGACTCCACGATGGGCTCCGCATAAATGCCGTCGGCGGTGCCGCAGTCGTCCATGGTGATGGTGGCGTCCTGGGCCACATCGACCAGGCGGCGCGTCAGGTAGCCGGAGTCGGCCGTCTTCAGCGCCGTGTCCGCCAGCCCCTTGCGGGCCCCGTGCGTGGAGATGAAGTATTGCAACACGGTGAGGCCTTCGCGGAAGTTCGCCGTGATGGGGGTCTCGATGATTTCGCCCGAAGGCTTGGCCATCAACCCGCGCATGCCCGAAAGCTGGCGAATCTGCTGCTTGGAGCCGCGGGCTCCGGAGTCGGCCATGATGAAGATGGGGTTGAAGTGCTCCCCCTGCCGATCCTCCTCCTCCATGGCGTTGAACATCTCGTCGGCCACCCGCTCGGTGATGTTGGACCAGATGGCGACCACCTTGTTGTAGCGCTCTCCGTTGGTGATGGCTCCGTCCATATACTGCTGCTGCACGGCGATCACTTCCTTCTCGGCTTCCTTCACCAGCGCCTGCTTGTTGACGGGGATGAGCATGTCGTCAATGCCGATCGAGATGCCGGCTTTGGTAGCGTAGAGAAAGCCGAGGTTTTTCAGCTCATCCAGCATCTTCACCGTCGCTTCCAGGCCAAAATTCAGGTAGCAGTACTGGACCAGTTGGCCGATGCCCTTCTTCTTGAGCAGGCCGTTCACAAAAGGCATCTCTTTGGACAGGTGGTCGTTCAGGATGACTCGCCCAACGGTCGTGTCCAGGTATTGGTTCTGGAAATTGACGGGCTCGGTGTGCAGGATGTCCTGGTTATCGTAGGCACGGGCCAGGTCGATCACCTTGCCGGAATAGCGGAGCCGGATCGGCGTTAGAGTTTCCACCTCGTCTATTTCCAGGGCCAGCAGCACCTCCTCCGGGTTGGCAAATGTGCGCCCTTCCCCCTTGGTGGTATGGCGTGCCTTGGTCATATAGTAGATGCCGAGCACCATGTCCTGGGTCGGTACGGCCAGGGGCTGTCCATTGGCCGGAGACAAGATGTTGTGGGCGCTCAGCATCAGCACGCTGGCCTCGATCTGAGCCTCCGGCGACAGCGGGATGTGCACGGCCATCTGGTCACCATCGAAGTCGGCGTTGAACGCGGTGCAGACCAGCGGGTGAATCTGGATCGCTTTGCCTTCCACCAGGACTGGCTCAAAGGCCTGGATGCCCAGCCGGTGCAGGGTGGGGGCCCGGTTGAGCAACACCGGATGGTCGCGGGTGACTTCCTCCAGGATGTCCCAAACCACCGCTTCCTGCTGTTCGACCATTTCCTTGGCCTGCTTGATGGTGGTGCAGTAGCCCTTCTGTTCCAGGCGGTGATAGATAAAAGGTTTGAACAGTTCCAGGGCCATCTGCTTGGGCAGGCCGCACTGGTGCAGCTTCAGCTCCGGGCCAACGACGATGACCGAGCGCCCGGAATAATCCACGCGTTTCCCTAACAAGTTCTGGCGGAAGCGGCCCTGTTTTCCCTTCAGGGTGTCGGAGAGAGATTTCAGCGGGCGGTTGTTGGCGCCACGCAGGATGCGGCCACGGCGGCCGTTGTCAAACAGCGCATCCACGGCCTCTTGCAACATTCGCTTCTCATTGCGCACGATCACGTCCGGGGCGTGCAGCTCCAGGAGCTTCTTCAGCCGGTTATTGCGGTTGATGACCCGGCGATAGAGATCGTTCAGGTCCGAGGTGGCAAAGCGGCCACCGTCGAGCGGGACCAGGGGGCGCAGTTCGGGCGGGATGACCGGGAGTACATCTAGGATCATCCACTGCGGCCGGTTGCCCGACTTGCGGAACGAATCTACTACCTTCAGCCGCTTGGCGTGTTTGATCCGCTTCTGAGTGCTGGCCTCATTCTTCATCTTGTCGCGCAACTCTTCGGCCAGCGCTTCCACGTCCACCCGCCTCAGCAGTTCCTTGATGGCCTCGGCGCCCATCATGGCCACGAACTTGCCCGGGTACTCTTGCTGGAGCTGACGGAACTCTTCTTCACCCAGGATCTGGCGCTCCTTCACCGGAGCCTCGCCCGGGTCCACCACCACGTAGGCCTCAAAGTAGAGCACCCGCTCCAGCTCCCGCAGGCCGATGTCCAGCAGGTAGCCGATGCGGCTGGGCAGGCCCTTGAAGAACCAGACATGGGAGCAGGGGGAGGCCAGCTCGACGTGCCCGAGGCGCTCGCGGCGCACCCGCGATAGAGTGACTTCCACGCCGCACTTGTCGCAGACCACTCCCCGGTGCTTCATCCGCTTGTACTTGCCGCAGAGGCACTCCCAGTCCTGCGTCGGCCCGAAAATGCGGGCGCAGAACAGCCCGTCACGCTCCGGTTTGAAGGTGCGATAGTTGATGGTCTCCGGCTTGGTCACTTCTCCGTGGGACCAGCTGCGGACCTTCTCCGGGGAAGCCACGCTGATCCGGATGGAGTCGAAATCAGCAATTAGATTAGCTCGGTCGTAGGGACTGCTTCGATACAAGGCATCCTCCCTGGGCATTCGCCCCAAAACTAAGAAACGAGAATTTTTCCATCCAGACGCCAACTGCTCGCGCAGCGGTTCTGTTGGTGTCCATCGGCCGCTTCGTTTGGAACAGCACTAGTCAGCGGCAGCGGCCGCTGTGTCCAAAAGGTCTTTCTTGCTCTCTATCAGTTCCACGTCCAGGCACAACGACTGAAGTTCGCGAATCAAAACGTTGAAGGATTCCGGCACGCCCGGTTCCATCGCTGACTCGCCCTTGACGATAGCTTCGTAGATCTTGGCGCGACCGTAGACGTCGTCGGACTTGGCGGTGAGCAGCTCCTGCAGGATGTAGGCGGCGCCGTATGCCTCCAGAGCCCACACCTCCATTTCGCCGAAGCGCTGGCCGCCAAACTGGGCTTTGCCCCCCAGTGGCTGCTGGGTGATCAGCGAGTAGGGGCCGATCGAGCGGGCGTGGATCTTGTCGTCCACCAGGTGTGAGAGTTTGAACATGTAGATGTAACCCACCGTCACCGGCTGCTCGAACGATTCACCGCTCATTCCGTCGTACAGCACGGTCTTACCGGACAGGGGCAAGTTCGCTTGCTTCAGCATCTTCTTGATCTCGGTCTCGGTGGCGCCGTCGAAGACCGGCGAGGCAAAACGCAGCCCCAGCACATGGCCCGCCCACCCCAGGTGTGTCTCCAGGATCTGGCCCACGTTCATGCGCGAGGGCACCCCCAGCGGGTTCAGCACAATCTCCACCGGCGTGCCGTCGGGCAGGTGGGGCATATCCTCTTCGGGCACAATCCGGGCGATCACACCTTTGTTGCCGTGCCGGCCGGCCATTTTGTCACCTACCGACAGCTTCCGCTTCATGGCGATGTAGATCTTCACCAGCTTGATCACGCCCGGTGGCAGCTCGTCGCCCTTCTTCAGTTTTTCTTCTTTTTCTTTAGTAATCTTCTGCAGCACGTCAATCTGCCGCGACGTCATCTCTTCGATTTCGTCGACCTCTTCGCTCAGCCGTGGGTCCCTGTCGGCAATCTTCATGCGTTTGAGGTCGCGCGACTTCACGTGGGCGATCAAATCTGGCGCTAGCACCGTCCCCTTGCTCAGCAGGCGCTTATTGGTTCGCTCATCATGCAGGTCGGCCAGCAGCCTCTTTCCGCCCAGCAGGGTCGTCAAGCGGTTCCGCCGCTCGTCGGTCAGGATCTTGATCTGGTCAGCCAGGTTCTTTTCCAGTAGCACCACCTCGGCGGCTTCAATGGACCTGGCACGTTCGTCCTTCTCCTGTCCCTTGCGGGAGAAAATTTTCACGTCCACGACAGTGCCCTCAATGCCCGGAGGACAGTACAGCGAGGCGTCGCGCACGTCGCCCGCCTTCTCGCCAAAGATGGCGCGCAGCAATTTCTCCTCGGGAGTCAGCTGAGTTTCCCCCTTGGGGGTTACCTTACCCACCAGGATGTCGCCTGGCCTGATGGTGGCGCCGGTGCAAATGATCCCGCTCTCGTCCAAATTCCGCAGAAAGCTCTCCGCGATGTTGGGGATGTCGCGGGTGATGTCCTCGGGGCCCAGCTTGGTATCCCGTGCCTCGATCTCGAACTCCTCAATGTGGATCGAGGTGTAGCTGTCCTCCTTGACCAGCTTTTCGCTGACCACGATCGCGTCTTCGAAGTTGTAGCCGCGCCAGGGCATGAAGGCCACCAGGATGTTGCGGCCCAGGGCCAGCTCGCCCCGGTGCGTGCAGGGGCCGTCGGCCAGCACCTGGCCCCTACGGACGCGCTCGCCCCGGCGCGCCACGGGCTTCTGGTTGATGCAGGTGTTCTGGTTGGAGCGCTTGAACTTGGTGAGCTGGTAGACATCGGCGTGGATGGCGGCCGACATGGTGCCCGGCTCCCCTTCCCCTTCGGCGCGCACGATGATCCGCTCGCTGTCCACCGTCTCCACGGTTCCATCGCGCCGGCAGAGCACGACGGCGCCCGAATCGCGGGCGGTGACGTACTCCATCCCCGTGCCCACCACCGGCGCTCCAGCCCGCAGCAACGGCACGGCCTGGCGCTGCATGTTGGAACCCATCAGGGCCCGGTTGGCGTCGTCGTTCTCCAGGAAGGGGACCAGCGAGGCCGCCACCGAAACCAACTGTTTCGGGCTGATGTCAATGAAGTCGATCTCGTTGCGGCTCTTCAGTACGAAATTGCCCGCTTGGCGCGCGTTGACCAGTTCGGGCACGATCCGCCCATGCTCGTCCAGCTCTACGTTGGCCTGGGCGATGACGTACTTGTCCTCCTCCCAGGCGGACAGGTAGAAGCAGTAGGGTTCATTTTCGGCCCCCCGCTTGTGCCGGGCCTTCGCCTCGCGGTTGCTCTCCTCCAGCCTGCGCTTCTCGACGTGCTCGCCCACCTTGAGGCCGGTATCACCTCCGTTGAGGATGGTGACGTAATCCACCGTTCGCCCTTTTTCCACCTTGCGGTAGGGGCTCTCAATGAAGCCGAACTCATTGATCTGCGCATAACAGGACAGCGAGGAGATCAAGCCAATGTTGGGCCCTTCCGGGGTTTCGATGGGACAGATGCGGCCGTAGTGGGTGGGATGCACGTCCCGTACCTCGAAGCCGGCGCGCTCGCGGCTCAAGCCCCCCGGGCCGAGCGCAGACAGACGCCTCTTGTGCGTGATTTCCGACAGCGGGTTGGTCTGGTCCATGAACTGGGAGAGCTGGCTCGAGCCAAAGAACTCCCGGATGGCGGCCATCACCGGCTTGGCGTTGACCAAGTCGTGAGGCATCGCGGTGGAAATCTCCTGGTAGACGGACATCTTTTCCTTGATGGCCCGCTCCATGCGCACCAGCCCAATGCGGAATTGGTTTTCCAAAAGTTCGCCCACCGCCCGCACGCGTCGGTTGCCCAGGTGGTCAATGTCGTCCACATTGCCGATATTGCGGCGCAGCTTGAGCTGGTAGCGGATGGTGGCGAGGAAGTCTTCCTGCTCCAGGGTACGGTTGTCCAGGGAGTTTTCGGCTCCCAACTTGATGTTGGACTTCAACCGCCCGACCCGCGAAAAGTCATACTTGCGCGGATCAAAGAACATCCCCTGGAACAGTGCGGTGGCCGTTTCCAGAGTGGGCGGATCGCCCGGGCGCAGCTTCCGATAGATCTCGATCAGAGCCTCCTGGGAAGTCTTGATGTTGTCCCGTTTCAGAGTCTGGCCAATCACCGGGCCCATCTCATCGCGTTCCGGGAAGAAGACGCTCAGCTCCGAAATCCCGGCATCCTGCAGGGTGGAGAACAAATTCGAACTCAGATCGTGGTTGGCTTCCGCCAGGATCTCCCCTGACTCCGGGTGCACGATGTCTGCCGCCGTGAACGCCTCTTCCAGATCATGGAGGGAAATCTCTACCTGCGGGATTCGGGCCTTCTGTAGTTCCTTGAGCACCTGCGGAGTGATTTTCTTGCCGGCGTGCATCAGCACCTCGCCGCTGCGGGGGTGCAGGACCTGATGGGAAAGCTTCAGACCCAACAGACCTTCCGACACCTGCCAGTACAGCTTCTTGCCCTCGAGGCGGATTCGCTCCACCTGGTAGAAGCTGCGCAGGATCTCTTCGTCGCTCTTCAGGCCCAGAGCGCGCAGGAAGATCGTTCCCAGGAACTTGCGCTTGCGGTCAATGCGCACATAGAGCACGTTCTTGGCATCGTATTCGAATTCCACCCAGGAGCCGCGGTAGGGAATGATCTTGCCCAGAAAGTAGGTGCGCTGGTTGGCGCTCTCAAAAAAGACTCCCGGGGAGCGGTGCAACTGGTTGACGATGACTCGCTCGGTTCCGTTGATGATGAAGGTTCCGTTCTCGGTCATCAGCGGGATCTCGCCGAAAAACACTTCCTGCTCCTTGATGTCGCGGATGCTCTTCGCGCCGGTCTCAGGGGATTTCTCGTAGATCGTCAGCCGAATGGTGACTTTGAGCGGGGCAGAGTAGGTCATGCCCCGTTCCTGGCATTCGGCCACATCGTATTTCAGCTGCAACCCGACCGGATCGCCGCACTTGTTGCAGAAGGCGACCACGTTGCGGTTGAAGGTGCCGCAGCTGCTGCACAGCACCTCTTGCCCAATGGCAAACGGATTGGTGATGATCGTGGCCGCACAGTTCTGGCAGGTGGAGCGCAGATGGTGCAGGCCCTTGAAGTTGCCGCACTTGCACTCCCAGTTGCCGATCGAGTAGTCCACGAACTCCAGCGACGAGATGCCGCGGAAATCGGTGATGGGGAAGACGGAGTTGAACACCGACTGCAACCCGCTGTCCTCCCGCTCGCTGGGAAGCCGGTCCATCTGCAGGAACCGATCGTAGGACTTCTTCTGAACCTCGATCAGGTTGGGAATGGGAATAGCAGTGCCGATCTTGGAAAAATCAATCCGCTCCGACGTGCCGTACAACGTGGTCTGCATAGCTCAACTCTCCTCCGGTGCGGGGACTCGGGCGCCGCGACGTCCCGGGCAGGACCCTTGAAGGGAACACCTCCGGTTCGGATCTGCCCGCCGCGTAAATGGGAAATACGCCACAGTCAATTGTTGTTCGAGCCCTGTCGTCTCTCGCTCTGCTGCTCCGCCGGGCACCTCCCGGCGCCGCGGTCCTCGGACAGACCGCAACCGTGGTCAAAAACCGCTTACTTGATCTCGACGCCGGCCCCGGCTTCGGTGAACTTCTTCTTCAGGCTCTCGGCCTCTTCTTTCGTAACCTCTTCCTTAATGGGCTTGGGGGCGTTATCCACCAGCTCCTTGGCTTCCTTCAAACCCAGGCTGGTGACTTCGCGCACGGCTTTAATAACGCCGATCTTGTTGGTTCCCACCGAGGTCAGGATGACGCTGAACTCCGTCTGCTCCTCGGCCGCAGGGGCCGACGGACCGCCGGCGCCTGCCCCCGGCACCACCACCTGAGCGGCGGCCGCCGAGACGCCAAACGTCTCTTCCAACTGCTTTACCAATTGCGAGGCCTCCAACAAGGACAGGCCTTTGATCTGTTCTACGATGGTTTCAATCTTCTCCGGCATCTGTTCTCCTCAAAAAGTGCATGGTCCCAAGCGCGACCAGCGAATTGCGTTCGAACTGCCTATCTATTCGGCAAACTTGTTGGCCTCGACAGCCTGATTGACCACCGACGCCAGACTGCGGGCGACCGCCGCGACAGCAGACGCCACTCCGCGGGCCGGCGCGTTCAACATGTACAGCACTCGGACGACCAGCTCCTCCCTGCCCGGAAGAGTGGCCAGCTCGCTAATTTCCTGGATAGAAACCGCGCGCCCCTCCACTACGCCGGCCTTGAAGGCGAACGAGGGATTGGCCTTGGCGTAGGCGACCAGGATCTTGGCCAGCGCCACTGGGTCCTTTTCGGTGTAGGCCAGGGCGGTAGGGCCCACCAGGTTCTTCAGAGCGCTTTCGGCAGCAGTGCCCCGAGCCGCCAGCTCGGCTACTGTGTTCTTAACCACCCGGTATCTGCCTCCCGCCGTGCGCACCTGCTTGCGCAATTCGTACTCCTGAGCGACGGTCACCTTGGAAAACTCCGACACCAGCACGTTGGGCACGTGTTCCAGGTCCGCTCTCAGTGTCTCCACTTCCTTCTGCTTCTGCTCGCGGTTCTTCATCGTTGAGTCTTCTCAATCAGCTCCGACGCTGCACTCGGTCCACCTTCAACCACGGCTGCCACTGTGCGGAGTCCCCGGGAAACCACCACCCGCTTTCGGAATTCGCTCAGTGCTAGGGCCTGGCCTCGAGCACCGCTACATCAAGCGAAATCCCGGGAGTCATTGTCGCCGACAGGGTGGCGCTGCGGACGTACTTGCCCTTGGCCGCAGCCGGCTTGGCTTTGATGACGCTGCTGATCAGGGTGCCGGCATTTTCTACCAATTTTTCTGTCTCGAACGAGATCTTGCCGACCGGCGCGTGGATGACACCGGTCTTGTCGGTCCGGAATTCCACCTTGCCGGCCTTGATCTCGCGAACCGCGCGGGCCACCTCGAAGGT
Source organism: Terriglobia bacterium (assembly GCA_965218055.1). Lineage (GTDB taxonomy): Bacteria > Acidobacteriota > Terriglobia > JAJPHL01 > JAPKYU01 > CBDBKE01. Next base: position 990,197 of record CBDCKA010000002.1, on the reverse strand, counting down.
AACCGTGCCGGTCTTCGGGTTGGGCATCAGGCCGCGGGGTCCGAGCAGCTTGCCTAGCCGTCCCACCGACTTCATCATGTCCGGGGTGGCAACGACCGCCTCAAATCCCATCCAGCCCTGCTGGATTTTGGCTACCATGTCATCGCCCCCCACCCAGTCGGCACCGGCTTCCTCAGCTTCACGCACCTTCTCGCCGGAGGCGATCGTCAGCACGCGCTTGGACTTGCCCAGCCCATGCGGCAGCACCACCGTCCCCCGCACCATCTGGTCGGCGTGCTTGGGATCGACACCCAGCCGCAGCGCCACCTCCACGGTTTCGTCGAACTTGGCGTACCGGATCTTCTTCAGCAACGGAACAGCTTCTTCCAGCTTGTACGTTCGGGCTTCCACCTGCTGGCGGGCCTTCACGTAGTTCTTACCTTGGCGATGGTTGGGCATAACAATTTTTTGGTCAGGTCTTTGGTCAGGATCCCATGATCTCGATGCCCATACTGCGCGCGGTCCCTTTGACGCTGCGAATGGCTGCTTCCAACGAAGCCGCGTTCAGATCCGGGAGCTTGGCGCGCGCGATCTCCTCTACGTCCTTCTCCGTCACCTGGCCGACCTTGTTCCGGTTGGGGTCGCCGGATCCCTTGGCGATTCCGGCGGCACGCTTCAACAACACCGAGGCCGGTGGCGTTTTGGTCACAAACGTGTACGAGCGGTCCCCGTACACCGTCAATACCACGGGAATGATCAGACCCTCCATCTCTTTGGCCGAGGTCTTGGCATTGAACGCCTTACAGAAATCCATGATGTTGACCCCGTGCTGGCCCAGGGCCGGCCCCACCGGCGGGGCCGGCGTTGCTTTGCCGGCTGGAATCAGTACCTTGACCCGCGCCGCAACTCTCTTACCTCTGGGTGTCGCCACTGCCATGCCTCACCACCTAGTCCTGAATCATGCCGAACAGGTTCTTGACCCACCGCCCCCACCGCTCGCCTTATTGGAGCCCAGCGGGCTCACCGCGTTCCACAGCGCAAACCTGGTCGGAAACTCTCCCATGCCCGTTTCTAAAGCTTCTCCACCTGCAAGAAGTCCAGCTCGACTGGCGTCCCCCGGCCAAAGATGGTGACCAGCACCCGCAGCGTGTTCCGGTCCGGGTTGATCTCATCTACAACTCCGGTGAAGTTGGAAAACGGCCCCTCAATAATTTTGACCGTTTCGTTCTTCTCAAAGCTAAGCTTGGGCTGTGGCTTCTCAGCCGAGATGGCGGCCCGGTTCAGGATCTGGTCCACTTCCTCTGGGGACAGCGGGGTCGGCATTTGGCCGGTCCCGACAAACCCGGTCACTCGAGGAGTCGCCTTAACCAAGTGCCAGAGGTTGTCGTTCATTTCCATTTCCACCAGCACGTAGCCGGGGTAAAACAGCCGTTGCGTCTCCACCGTTTTTCCCGCGCGGCGCTCGGCCACCGTTTCCAGCGGAATCTCGATGCGCCCGATCTCCTCATCCAACCCGAAGGCCTGCACACGGCTCCTCAGACTCTCGGCCACCTTGCGCTCAAACCCCGAGTAGGTGTGGATGATGAACCACTGCTTGGCGCCGGTCGGCGTAGCCGAGACTGGCTGGCGCTCCTGCTCCTCTTGCAGCTCCTGCGACTCTGCTTGCGCTCTTTCTGCCTCTGGCTCGGCCATGTCTACCCTTGGAACCTCTGGAACACCAGCGCAATCAAGCGACCAAAAACCACGTCGGCCAAAAGCAGATAAAAGCCGAAGAAAAACACGGTTACGATGACGACCACGGTTGTGGCCTGCACCTGCCTGCGCTCCGGCCATGTGACTCGCTTCAGCTCCTGCCGCGTGTCATGATAGAAATCCCGCATCCGGCCAGGCCAGGACCGCACGGTGTCCACGGTGCCCCAAATGCCTCCCTCGTGGCGGACTTCTCGGGCCACCCCGGTCACCGTACTTTCTTCGTTTGCTTCATTTGCCTCTGCTTCCGCCCGGGCCCAACTGACGCGGGCGACTCACTTCAAGCTCCCCGCAAGACTGGCAGGGGCGGAGGGATTCGAACCCCCACAACCGGTTTTGGAGACCGGCGGTCTACCGTTGAACCTACGCCCCTGTGTTTCCATTCTGGATTTCTCGAATTCCCGAAATCTATTTGACTTCCCTGTGCACCGTGTGGTGACGGCACGTACGACAGAACTTCTTGAACTGCAACCGATCCGGGGTCTTCTTTTTATTCTTGTCCGTGGTGTAGTTGCGGTTCTTGCAATCCATGCACTGTAGGGTGACGATGTCGCGCGGCATGCGATGGGCTCCTTACTCGAGGATTTCGGTGACGGTGCCGGCGCCGACGGTGTGGCCGCCCTCCCGGATGGCGAACCGCATTTCCTTCTCCAGCGCCACCGCCGTAATCAGCTCCACTTCCAGCTCCACGTTGTCACCCGGCATCACCATCTCCACTCCCTCCACCAGCTTCGCCACCCCGGTCACGTCCGTCGTCCGCACGTAAAACTGCGGCCGGTACCCGCTGAAAAACGGCGTGTGCCGCCCCCCCTCCTCCTTTGTCAGCACGTAGACCTGCGCCCGAAACTTGGTGTGCGGCGTGATCGAGCCCGGCTTGGCCACCACCTGGCCCCGCTCCACGTCCTCCTTCTCCGTGCCCCGCAACAGCAGCCCCACATTGTCACCCGCCACCCCTTCCTCCAGCAGCTTGCGGAACATCTCCACTCCCGTCACCACCCGCGAGAACGTCGGCCGGAACCCGATGATCTCCGCCGTCTCGCCCACCTTCACCCGGCCCCGGTCCACACGTCCGGTCACCACCGTCCCCCGTCCCGAGATGGAAAAGATATCCTCGATCGGCATCAGAAACGGCTTGTCCACCTCCCGCGGCGGCACCGGAATGTAGCTGTCGACCGCCTCCAGCAACTCCAGAATCGTCTTCTCCCACTTCTCCTCGCCCGCCATCGCCCCCGCCGCGTTGCCCCGAACCATCGGGATCTCGTCGCCGGGGAAGCCGTAGCTCTTCAGCAGATCCCGCATCTCCAGCTCCACCAGGTCCAGCAGCTCCGGGTCCTCCACCATGTCCACCTTGCTCAGAAACACCACGATCGACGGCACCCCCACCTGCCGCGCCAGCAGGATGTGCTCCCGCGTCTGCGGCATCGGCCCGTCGGTCGCCGCCACCACCAGGATCGCCCCGTCCATCTGCGCCGCCCCGGTGATCATGTTCTTGATGTAGTCGGCGTGCCCCGGACAGTCCACGTGCGCATAGTGTCGATTCGCCGTCTGGTACTCCACATGCGCCACCGCTATGGTGATCCCTCGCTCCCGCTCCTCCGGCGCGTTGTCAATCGAGTCAAACGAGCGGAACTCCACCTTCTTGTCCCCCTTGGCCAGAACCTTGGTGATTGCCGCCGTCAGCGTCGTCTTGCCATGGTCGATGTGCCCGATCGTGCCTACGTTGACGTGCGTCCTGGATCGATCAAATTTCTCCTTCGCCATCGTCGCCTCTACTCCGTGTTCCTAGGACTCTCCGCCTGGAACGTTACAGGCTCGGGGACCGCCCCTGCGGGGGGACCCGAGAGAAAATCGCGTCAAGGAAATTCCGCTGCACCGCAGCAGGCTTGCCCCAGCATTGCACCGCAAACCTTGGCAGCGGCCGCAATGGAACCAGCTTGGCGCCTGAGTCAGCAAGCTGGTGGACAGGGGAGGATTCGAACCTCCGTAGCCCGCAAGGGGCGGCAGATTTACAGCCTGCTGCCTTTAACCACTCGGCCACCTGTCCGTGCACTGAAATCGCTGTCGTGGTTCGCCCCTGCCGCTAGAACCTGGAGCCGATGACCGGGATCGAACCGGTGACCTCGTCCTTACCAAGGACGCGCTCTGCCAACTGAGCTACATCGGCCGACCCCACCTTCCGGCACAAACGGGAATCGTTGGAGCGGGAGACGGGGATCGAACCCGCGACCAACAGCTTGGAAGGCTGTGACTCTACCACTGAGTTACTCCCGCCCCGCTACCCCTGTCGCCCTCTCCGCTCACTGCGCCCACAACCAATTGGTCAGTCCTGCCTCCACCGGGCAATAAGCTTGCTGCGGTCGGGGCCGCAGACAATCTGGCACTTGGAGCTGGCGAAGGGATTCGAACCCCCGACCCTCTGATTACAAATCAGATGCTCTACCAACTGAGCTACGCCAGCCCGCAGAAACTCAATACGTTGCCAAAACGGCCTTTCGATTGCCGCACCCACACCTCTGCCGCCCGGATTGCTCACCCTTACGCTGGAAGCCGCAGGCCCCCTTCGGCACGAAACCCTCCCAGGCGGGGTGGCCTGGTCCATCGGGTTCAGGTAAAATTCTACAGCAAGATTGCAGAAAGAGGGAAGCATTTTTTTGCCACTGCGCCGCAGAGCTTTGCTGGTCATATTGCCCGCAGCCATTGTCGCAGCCGGTGCCACAGCCGCGGCTTTGGTCTGGTGGTACATGGAGGCGCACAGCCAGAAGGCCCTCCGCTCCTTCCGCTATCTTCCGCCCGATTCGACAATGGCCATCAACCTGGACCTGGCCGGGCTCCGGAACAGCTCGATGGTCCGCCGGGTGCTTGACGGACAAACGCCGCCACAACTGGAGCGCGATTACGCCGAATTCGTGCGTGCTACCGGGTTTGACTTCGAGCGTGATCTGGACTCGGTCTCGCTAGGAATTTCCGGCCCTGAGGGGGCGCGCGTGGTTCATGCCGTTCTGCAGGGCCGTTTCGACCAGCAAAAGGTGGAGCACTACAGCCGACAGCACCGGCAGGACACCAGCACCCACCTGGGGCGCAGCATAAACCTGTTCACTGGCCCCTCCGGCAGACCATTTCGCCTGGCCTTCCTGGCTCCGGGACGAGTTGCCTTCTCCAATGCCCCCGACCGGCGGCCCATTGAGAAGATGGTCGAGCTGGCCGAACGGCCGGCGCCAGACCTCGAAGATCGCCTTCGAGAACTCCCTGTGCTGGAGCACCTTCCGGAGGGAAGCCAGATGTGGGTGGCCGTGGATTTGGAACGCGCCGGGCAGTGGAGGATGCCTGCCCCTGTTGGCTCCGGGACCAGTCTCAGCATCGAATTGCTACGCGGCAGCCGGCTGGGCTTGCTGGCGGTGCGCATTGGCGAGCAACAGGTGGATTTCCACATGGTGGCTGAATGTGACTCCGGTGCGGGCGCGCAAGAGGTGGCGAGGTCCCTTGCAGGTCTGCGGGCCTTGCTGGTGGCGCTCGCTGAACGCGAAGAAGGTAGCGGGCTGGGAGCGGAACTAGCAAGCGCCCTGAAGGGCATCTCCATTGAGGTGGAGAAAAATGCGGCCGTCGTGCGCTGGCGCCTGGAGGCGGCATGGCTGGAGCGGCTGCTGCGGGAGTCGGGTTCGCCGCGGCCGACCTCTCATGCCGCCCCCGCAGGGAAGGCTACCAGGGAAGTGAGCTCTAAGCCAGGAAGTGAACTCTAAGGAGGAGCCAGGGCGGAGTCGCGACCATGGCGGGAACGGTCAGAAAAGCGGGAACAGATCTAGTCCCCGAGAAACCGAGTGGGATTCACCGGAGTATTCTGAATGCGGACTTCGTAATGGAGGTGGGGGCCGGTAGAACGCCCGCTACGTCCCACGAAGCCGACGGTCTCGCCCGCCAGTACCACCTGGCCGGAAGCGACATTAAATCCCGCCAGGTGGGCATACATAGTGCGTACGCCGCGGCCGTGGGCTAATGTGACTGCCCTGCCGTACCCAGATTCCCAAGAGGTATTGAGTACGACACCGTCCGCGGCTGCCCGGACCGGCGCTCCATAATAGGTAGCGATGTCGACCCCGGCGTGGAACGAACCTTCTCCATTGAAGGGATCCAAGCGGTCCCCAAAGCTTCCCGTTAGCCGGCCCTTCAACGGCCAGTCCAGGGGCAGGCCGGTGGTCAAGAAACGCCCCTCTAAGAACTCATGCCGGTAGGGGAGGACAAAGTAGGAGGCGCGGACCAAGAACCGGAAGTGTTCCGCCGTCGCCCCAAAAGTCTTCGCTCGCTCTGACTCAGCAGCTACCGGAAGGCTTCCATTGCCCGCCCGCCGGATGCCATAGGCGACCGAGACTTCGCTGGCAAGGTCTTGCAGGGAGGTTAACTGGGTTTGGGTCTGGTCCATCTCGGCCTGTAGGTTGCTGAAGTTCTGTCTAAGCGCATTCACCTCCATGCGCATGTGGTTGTAATTGACCACCTTCAGCAGCATTCGTGCGTAAGAGCCGACGGCGGCTAGCACCGTGAACAGGCCGATCAGTGCAAGCAGGCCGCACACGTACACAGAATATTGTGGGATGTGGATGCGCCGGATCCGACCACGAATGCTATGCGCTACAACAAAGATATAATAGGTATTTCGCAAATCAGCGCTCCCGGGGGGAGTCGCGCAGATCCTGCTTATGGCACACGTACTCTCGAACCCAGGCCTTTTGCTGCAAAAGCCGCGCCAATCTAGCAAAGCGCTCGGAACTGTGTCAATACGGAATTTTCATAAGGGGGGGGTTGGGCGCCAACTCTGTTGGCGGTTGAGATGAGGACCGAGCGGGAAATCATGGCCTTTCTGCGGGGTCTCCGGAGCAGAAGCCCAGTAGCGAGAAGTGCCGTTGTGGGCATGGGTGACGATGCTGCAGTGTTACGTCTACCCATCGGCCGGGATCTAATTGTGACCACCGATCTGTTCGCCGAAGGAGTGCACTTCCAGCGCGAGTGGCTGTCAGCGACCGCCGCCGGGCGGCGGGCGCTGGGACGCGCGCTCAGCGACATCTCAGCCATGGGTGGCCGACCTCACTGGGCTTTTCTGTCCTTAGCGCTGCCCCAAGAGTTTGATTCGGCTTGGGTGCGCGGGTTCCTGCGAGGTTTTGCCGCAGCAGCACACCAATACCGGGTGCTGTTGGTCGGGGGAGATACCGGTTCGTCCGGCTCGCCAGTCTTGCTGGCAGACGCGATCCTCTGCGGAAGTGTGCCGCGAGGCACAGCGGTGTTGCGCTCCGGTGCACGGCCCGGCGACGCCCTGTTTGTTTCCGGACGGCTGGGAGCCACAGCCCGCGCTCTGGGCTCAGGACTTCTATTGCCCCCGATCCGCCCACGGCTCGTGTTGGGCGAATACCTCCGCCGACGCCGCCTGCCATCCGCCATGATCGACCTCAGTGACGGCCTCTCGACCGACCTGGACCATCTCGCGAGAGAAAGCGGGACTGGTGCAGAAGTTGAGTTGATACGCCTGCCGCGTTCCGGATCCGTAGAGCAGGCTCTCCATGGCGGCGAAGAGTACGAGCTTTTGTTCACTGTCGCCCCCGACCGGGTGGCTAAGGTTCCGCGCACCCTGGCTGGCATTCGCCTAACCCGAATCGGCCGGATCACCAAGACAACTGGTGGCATCACGCTTCTACACCCAAACGGTCGTAGAGAAAAATTGCCGCCCCAAGGCTGGGATCACTTGCGTCGGCTTGGCAGAGGTTGAACTGGGCTGCAGAGCACGTCTTACGTTGCCGTTCCAATTAGGTTCCATTTCAGCACAGGAAGCGCACATTCCGCAGACATCCCACCCCCACTATGACCTAATAATGAGGGACTCATAGACAGATAAATCATTGACACTAAATAAGTAAACGGGGACAAAGTTTCTTGACAGAGCCTTACTCATATATTATACTACGATATTGCTAAGCAACCTCTCGGTTCTGCTTCGCGGCCAGCATCGAGGTTAGACTTGAAACACAGGAGAAATTAATGAGCAAGATCATCGGAATTGACTTGGGTACGACGAACTCGGCAGTGGCGGTTACAGAAGGTGGCGAACCGGATGTGATTGCTAACCAGGAGGGAGCCCGCACAACCCCTTCGGTAGTGGCTTTCGCCAAGACAGGAGAACAGTTGGCGGGTCAGGTGGCTAAGCGGCAATCCATTACCAATCCGGAGAACACGGTCTATTCCATCAAGCGCTTCATGGGCCGCCGCTACGAAGAGGTAAACGAAGAAATGAAGATGGTCCCTTACAAAGTGGAGCAGGACCCAAACGGCGCCGCCGTCGTTTCGGCCAGCAGCAAGAAATGGACCCCGCCGGAAATCTCGGCCATGATTTTGCGCAAACTGAAGGAGGCCGCCGAGGCTCATCTGGGCGAGAAGGTGACCGACGCAGTCATCACCGTTCCCGCCTACTTCAACGACTCGCAACGTCAGGCCACCAAAGATGCGGGCCAGATTGCGGGCCTCAACGTGAAGCGCATCATCAACGAGCCAACGGCGGCCGCCTTGGCCTACGGGCTGGATAAAAAGAAGGACCAGATCATCGCCGTCTACGATTTTGGCGGGGGCACCTTCGACATTTCCATCCTGGAGGTGGGCGAAGGTGTGGTGGAAGTGAAGTCCACCAACGGCGACACGCACCTGGGTGGCGACAATATTGACCAGGTGGTTATTGACTGGATCGTCGATGAGTTTCGCCGGGACCAGGGAATTGACCTGTCCAAGGACAAGATGGCTCTGCAGCGGCTGAAGGAGGCGGCCGAGAAGGGCAAGGTCGAGCTGAGTTCAGTGCTGGAAACCGAGATCAACCTGCCCTTCATCACCGCTGATGCCAGCGGGCCAAAGCACCTGGTGCTGAAACTGACCCGGGCGCGGCTGGAGCAGATGGTCGAGCCGCTGGTCGCGCGCTCGGTGGAGCCTTGCAAGATCGCGTTGCAGGATGCCGACCTGACGCCCGACAAGATCGACCAGGTGGTGCTGGTGGGGGGCCAGACCCGCATGCCCCGCATCCGGCAGCTGGTGAAGGATGTTTTCGGACGGGAGCCACACAAAGGCGTCAATGCGGATGAAGTCGTCGCGGTGGGAGCCGCCGTACAGGGAGGCGTGCTGGGCGGCGAGGTGAAAGACGTGCTGTTGCTCGACGTGACGCCACTGACGTTGGGCGTCGAGACGCTGGGCGGGGTCATGACCAAGATGATTGAGCGCAACACCACCATCCCCACCCGCAGGGCCGAAATCTTCTCCACCGCCTCGGACAACCAAAATTCAGTGGAAATTCGCGTCCACCAGGGCGAGCGAGGCATGGCCCGCGACAACCGGCTGCTAGGCGTATTCCAGCTAGTGGGGATTCCACCGGCGCCGCGCGGCATTCCGCAAGTCGAGGTCACCTTCGATATTGACGCCAACGGCATTCTCAACGTGCAGGCCAAAGACCTGGGCACGGGCAAGGAGCAGAAGATCACCATCACCTCCTCGAGCGGCTTGAGCAAGGACGAAGTCGCCAAGATGGCGCGCGACGCCGAGGCGCATGCCGCCGAAGACACGAGCCGCCGCGAGGAGGTCGAAGCGCGCAACCGGGCCGACGCGCTCATCTATTCCACCGAAAAGCTGATGAAGGAGCACACCGACAAGATCAGCGAAGACGACGTCCGCAACATTGAGGCCGCGCTGGCTGAGACCAAGAAGGTCATGGAATCCGGCAGCGCGGACGATATCCAGCGCGCCGTGGACGGACTGACAACCGCTACCCACAAGCTGGCGGAAGCCTTGTACAAGCAGCAAGCATCGGCCGAAACCGCGGCGGGCGGCGCCGAGGAAAAGGCCGCGGACGAAGACAAGAAAAAGGACGGCGAAGTCATTGACGCCGAGTTTGTAGACGTAGAAAACGATGAGAAAAAATAGGCGTCAAGTGTCAGCTTCCGGGTGTTTGGTGAAAAGTTTTTACCGGTGACGGGGATCATGGAGTGGCTTAGCGTGGAGGCAGTGCCAAGCGCGGCGCCCGCACTGGTTCCACCGGGCCAATGACAGTTTGTTGGAAATGGCTACCGCAACTAAACGGGATTACTACGAGACGCTCAGCGTTGAGCGGAAAGCCGGCGCGAAGGAGATTCGCAAGGCTTTCAAGCGGTTGGCCCGGAAACACCACCCTGATCTGAACCCTGGAGACAAGGTGGCCGAGGAGCGCTTCAAACGTATCCAGGAAGCCTACGATGTGCTGAGCGACCCCAAGAAGCGGCAAATGTACGATCAGCTCGGCTTCTATTCCGAGCAGGGCATGCCGCCCCGCCGGGGTTCCCGTCCGGGACAAGCGCCGCCCAACTTCGATTTCTCCGGTTTTGATTTTTCCAACTTCGCGGGTGGCGCGTCGCGTGGGGGACGGTCCGCTGGCAAGGCAGGCTTCGGCGAAGGGCTGCGCGATCTGTTCTCGCAGTTCTTCTCGCCGCACGCCACGGGGGCTTCGGAACCCGCCTCGGTTCGCGGGGAAGACCTGGAATACGAGGTTCGGGTGGGTTTCTGGGAGGCTATCCGCGGCACCGTGACCCGGCTGCACGTGCCTCGCCACCAGACCTGCCGGGCCTGTGGCGGCAGCGGGACCGCCGGCGGGAGCACTGCGGCTGCCATCTGCCCCGAATGCGGGGGGAGCGGGCAGCTCACCCAGGCCGCCGGTGCCATGCGCTTTCAGGTGAGCTGTTCTCGCTGCCGCGGAACGGGCAGACTGCCAAAGATCTGCCCGGGCTGTCATGGGGAGGGCCGCAGCCCCCGATCCGAATCGCTGGAGGTGCGCATCCCGGCCGGTGCCCAGGGCGGCAGCCGACTGCGCATCGCCGCCAAAGGCAATGCCGGTGTCGGCGGCGGGCCACCGGGCGATTTGTTCATCGTGGTGCGCATCGACCCACATTCCTACTTTCGCCGCGAGGGGGACGACATCCACATCACAGTTCCCATCACGGTCAGCGAGGCGGCGCTGGGCGCGAAGATCGAAGTGCCCACCATTGAAGGCCGGGCGCTGTGGCGGGTCGCGCCTGGCACCCAGAACGGTCAGAGGTTCCGCCTCCGCGAGCGCGGTGTGCTGTCGGCGCGCACCCGACGCCGCGGCGATCAGTACGTGGAAGTGCGAGTCCAGGTCCCGCGCATCCGCGACGAGCGCTCCAAGGAGATTCTGCGCGAACTGTCCCGGTTGAATCCGGAAGATCCGCGCGCCGCCCTCTTCATCAAGGAATAGGCCATGCCCCGAGCCCGACGCGACCGAGCGGCCTTCATGATTTCGGCAGTAGCCAAGCAGTACGACATCCACCCGCAGACCCTGCGTCTGTACGAGCGCGAGGGGCTCTTGAAGCCTTCCCGCACGGAGGGCAACACCCGCCTGTACACGGATGAGGACCTGGAGCGTCTGGAAACCGTCCTCGCACTGACCCGCGACCTGGGGGTGAATTTGGCCGGGGTGGAGATCGTCCTGGACATGCGGGAGAAGATGCTGGAGATGCAGCGACAGACCCAGGAGTTCGTCGAGTTTGTCCGCCGCGAATGGCTCAACCGCAGCGCCGAGAACGAGCAACGCCTCCACAAGGCCCTGGTGCGGGTCAGCCCTTCCAAGCTAATCCCCACCAGGAAGTAGCGTCCTGGCCTTGCGCCGGGCACCCGTCATGTCGACCGCAAGGGCCGGTGGGACGGGTATTTGACTCACTGCCCGTTTCCGCATACCATCTCGGTTTCCCGGAGACCCTGCAGTCAAGGAGCCACCGATGCCCGCAAATATCCTGGTGGTGGACGACGACGAACTGATCCTTCGGGTGCTCGAGAAGGCCCTGCGCAAGAGCGGCTACCAGACCTTCACCACCACCGACCCCCTGGAGGCGTTGCAATGGCTACATGAAACCAGCTTTGATGCCGCCATTTTGGACGTCAAGCTGGAGCGCATCAGTGGGCTGAAGGTGCTGGAGCGCATCAAGGCCCATGATGAAACCATCCAGGTGCTCATCTTGGCCGGTGCCGAGAAGGAACGCTTTGAAACGGCGCTGGCCGCGCTACGCATGGGTGCCCATGATTTCCTGATGAAACCCATGCGCAATATTCAGGACTTGCTGGCTTCGGTGGATCGAGCGGTGGAAAAGCGGCGGCTGGCTTACAACCTCAAGCAACTGGCCCACGGCCTGGAGCAGATGAGCAATACCGACACCCTGACCGGGTTGAGCAATCGGCGCCACTTCTTCGACTGGCTGTCGCAGGAGTTCCTGCGAACCAAGCGCTACCGGCGCCCGATCGGGTGCATGTTGATTGCCATTGACCATTTTGACGAACTGCGGCGAGAGCGCGGGCCGCAGTGCGCCGATTACGTCGTCTCCGAAGTCGCCCAGCTGCTTGCGCGCACCACCCGCGGCACCGACAAGCTGGGCCGCTATGGCGGCAATGAGTTCATCAAGGCCCTCCCGGAGACCGAGAAAAGCACCGTGCTGGCGGCCGCGGAGAAGGTGCGGCAGGCGGTGGAAAACTACTCCTTCGCCTTTGGCGGGAAGCAACTTTCCGTCACCGTCGGCATCGGCGTCTCCCACACGAAAATCTTCATTTCCGTCGGGGCTCTCACCGGGATGGCCATGAGAGCGCTGGAGAAAGCGCAGCAAGCAGACGGAAACAGCGTTCAGCTGGGGATGGGGGAATCGAACTCAGGTAAAGCCCCGAAATAGCTAGCAAACTACTTCCCAGCAAGCAGCTAATCCCCACGGAAAGACCAGAGAAACTGCTCGCCGGGAAGAGAGCGCGTGCGCCGGACCAAGACTTTTGAACAACGGTGACAATTGCTGACAGGGCTTCACTCGACGGACGGGATTGTGCGGCAAGCGTCCGTGCGGGTTACCAGCGGGTGCCGACTAGGCGGGTGTGCCTTCTTCCGCAGTCCGGACGAATTCGTAATTCTCGATGATCGCACCCACGCCGATCCTTTGCTCCCCCTCATGGACCACTCGCACCACCCGGGAAAGGCAACGCAGGAGCACCGGCTTGCCGGTGACCTCAGAGGGCAATTGCAGGGTCAGTTGCACCCGCGTTCCCTCGTTCAGCGGTTGGTCCAGCTCCAGAAAGAGTCCTTTGGAGCTGACATCGCGTGTCCAGGTGTCAATTGGCTCGTTCAGCTCGCCGGTGCCCACCGAGTCAACCTGGGCTTTCATTCGGAATGAATATCGGTTTGCTCGCCTCTTGTCCATCCTCTCCTCCCGAGGGGGAATCCGCCTAGTCCGGCGGAAGCTGTTTTTGAGCGCCCGCTGGCGGCCAGCCCTCCCTCGTCATACCTCCCAGGGGAAACCCGAACTCCAAAGCTCCAACCGCTGCCACCCAAATGCCCTCTCGCGGGGAGCTTAGGCAGAGCTCAGCATAACGGCTTTGGCGCGCTCAACGCAATAGCCCGAAAGTCCTTGTAGTACTAGGCGGCAACTTCGTTGGCGATATTTCCAGCCCCACTCCACCCTTCCCCGACCCCCGAGCCGGCGCACTGCAGTGCCCCAGCGAACCGCGTTGCGGTTTTAATTTCTGTCTGCGCGCTTCTGTGCTAGGCTCTGCTCCAGCAGCAGATCTGGTTGGAACCGTAGGGCGGGAGGAGCGAGGAGGACGTCATGGCATTTTGCAACAATTGTGGAACCGAGGTTCCCGCGGGCACGGGCTTTTGTGCGAAGTGCGGGCAGCAGGTGAGCGCGCCCAGCGCTGCCCAGCCGGCAGCCCAACCGGGCACGGCCAGCACCCCCCAGCCGGCAGCGCAACCGGGCACAGTCAGCACTCCCCAGCCGGCAGCGCAACCAGGCGCGGGTGCCACTCCCCAGGCGGCAGCACAACCAAGCGCGGGCAGCGGCCAAATGACTAGCAACATAGCTGGAATGTTGTGTTACGTGTTGACACTGATCACCGGAATCCTGTTCCTGGTCCTTGAACCGTACAACCGGGACCCCTTCGTCCGCTTCCATGCCTTCCAAGCCATCTTCTTCTGCGTGGGGGCCATGGTCGTGAGCATTGCGGTGGCCATGATTCCCTGGGTGGGATGGATTCTGTCACCGTTTGTCGCACTGGGCCTCATGGTCCTGTGGGTGGTGCTGATGGTCCAGGCCTATCAAAACAAGAAGTGGAAGCTTCCCGTGATCGGTGATCTGGCCGAAAAGCAAGTCTGAGGCGCTAGAACATCCCTGTCACACTCCTCGCCGCCAGGCCTGTTTTCCGCTTGCACGCCAGCCTGGAATCAGCTATGAGTATGTGGCTCTTATCCTGGGTGGGCCGCCCGCCGGCTTTGGGTTCAGCCTAAACCCCTATCGGACATGAGGCTGCGGGTTTTCTTCCACGATCACTGTTTCGACGGAGCGGCATCCGCCGCTGTGTTCAGTCGCTTCTACGCCACCAAGATTCACCGCGACGCAGAATTCATTTATACGGGCTTAGTCCACCGGCCCTCGCAGCTATTCGACGAGGCAGAGTTTGATGGGGACGAGAACGCCATCGTGGACTTCAAGTATTGCAGCTCACCCCGGCTCACCTGGTGGTTTGACCACCATCAAAGCGCTTTTCTGACTCCCGAGGACGCTCACCATTTCCAGCAGGACCGCAGCGGAAAGAAGTTCTATGACCCCAACTACAAGTCGTGCACCAAGTTTATTGCCACGGTGACGCAGGAGCGGTTCGGGTTCGAGGCGCCTGAGCTGGCTGAACTGATCCAGTGGGCCGACATCATTGACGGAGCACAATATTCGGATGCTGCCACAGCTGTGAAGCTGGAGGCGCCGGCCACCCAGTTGTCGTTGGTTATCGAGAACAGCCCAGACCGCACGCTGCCCTCCCGCCTGATCTCCATGATGAACTCCCACAGCTTGCGCGACATCGTGCAGGACCGGGGGATCGCCGAGCTGTTCCAGCCGCTCTACCGCCGGCACCTGGACTCGGTTGACGTGATCCGGCAGCGCGCCGGTTGCGACCGAGGGGTGGTCTTTTTCGATCTCAGCGGCCTGGAGATCGAAGGCTACAGCAAGTTTATTCCCTACCACCTGTTCCCCGAGTCGGTCTACAGCGTCAGCATCAGCCCCTCCTCGTTCCGCACCAAAATCTCGGTAGGTTCGAATCCCTGGAACACCCCGCAACGAATGCACAACCTGGCAACGATCTGCGAACGCTACGGAGGCGGCGGCCATGCCCGGGTGGGAGCCATCAGCTTCGAGCCGGGCGCTCTGGAGCGCGCGCGCCAGGCAGCGAAGGAGATCGTCGAACAGCTACGAGAACCAGCCTAAGCTACGTTCCAGCCGGAATCCATGGTACCTTGGCGGATTGAACACCCACCCATGAGACATGTGGGAACAGCGCGCTCCAGTGTTCAAGACTGACGGTTCCTTCACTTTGCCCTGCCAAATCCTTGGACCTTATCCGGACCATACCGGAAAGCGTTGAACCAGGACGGAAGGCAATCCACTGACCTGCACTGGCGACATTCCACTCGATTGCACCCGGGTGTCTCACTTCGCTCATCTGAAAACTGACCCGCAAGTCAGAACGGTTCAGCCACAAGGTCTGATCGCTGTCGTTGTGCAGGATGACCGAAAGAGTCAGGGCTGCCATCGTGCCAATTCTTATCCACTTGATCGCCGGCCCTGTCCTGCTCGCCTCGCTAAGTCGGTGAAGAAAGTTCGAAAACGATGACAGGGAGAAGCTGTCCAGGGTGCGTTCCTCGATAAAGAGATTCAATTTGCCCGCGTCAAGACTACTCCAGCGAGCTCTCTGGAAATATTCGTGTCGGGCGGGCAGTCGCCGCAGCAGGACAATTCTGCGCTCGCCCGCCCGAGAGGAAGGCCCCACCCACGCGCTCGCTCCAAAGCGGATGACCCTTCCGAGGTTGAGGTTCCCTTTCACAGACTTGAGCACCTTGGCCTCGGCGTACATAGGACCATCCGCCGCCGTTGCAGTGTAATCGGTTGAAACAATCTCCACTGCGACGATCTCGTCAGCCTGTTTGACAAGTTCCTCTGGCGAGAAGCCACGTGCTGCTACAGCTCCTGAAGCGCAAATAAGCAGCCCGAGCAATGCGGCAGCCGCTGTCTTGGACTTCCTGTTTCTCATTCGTGGCAGATGCAGCAGGGCTGGGGACTCAGGCGGGGAGCCATTTGGTTGTAGGTCGTTCGAGAGTGGCTCTTGCTCCTAGCGCTGGGTCTTCGCGAACCTAGCCCTACGCTAACTAGGAGGAGATCCTGAAGAGTCCTTCGTTTTGCTCTCCGATTTAGGGGTCGTTTTGCTGTCCGCGGCCTCGCTCTTTTTGCTCTTGTCGTCCTTGCTCTCCGTGCCCTTCTTTACGTCGCCGTCGCCCGAGGAGGAGGCCTCCTTTCCGCTCGACTTGCGGGCGTAATCGGTGACGTACCACCCGGTGCCTTTGAACTGGAAGGCAGGCGCGGAGATCAGGCGGGTGACCGGGCCACCGCAAGACCGGCAGGTCTCAGCCGGCGTGTCGCTGAACTTTTGCATCAGCTCAAAGCGCCGCTTGCACTGCTGGCATTCATATTCATACAGCGGCATTCTTCAATTCTACCATGCGGGTGCGAGATGCTCGAAGCCAGGACGTTCGCGGGTACCCTGCCACCCTGTTTCTGGCGTAACGGTAGGTCATTGCGGACCTCTGTGCGAGGGCCCGTTCCACTACCGTGGGCTAAGCGCGCCGCACGTTGACTTGCGCGCGGCCGGGGGCTAAGATGGCCGGCCAAGGGCCAGTCCTTTCCCGATGGACAGCAGAACGGTCTCACGCTACCGGATTCTGGAAAAGCTCGGCGGCGGCGGCATGGGGGTGGTCTACAAGGCCGAGGATATGCGCCTGGGCCGTATGGTTGCCCTCAAGTTCTTGCCCGAGGAGCTTTCCCGCGACCCCCAGGCGCTGGAGCGCTTTGGGCGCGAGGCCCGTGCAGCCTCCGCCCTGAATCATCCCAATATTTGCATCATCCACGACATTGGCGAGCACGAAGGCCAGCAGTTCATTGTCATGGAGCTGCTGGAGGGCCAGACGTTGAAGCAACGCATCGCGGGCAAGCCGATGGAGACCGAGCAGCTGCTGGAGCTCGGCATCCAGATCGTCGATGCACTGGACGCGGCGCACTCCAGGGGAATCGTGCATCGGGACATCAAGCCGATGAATCTGTTCGTGACCTGGCGTGGCCAGGCCAAGGTGCTGGACTTCGGCCTGGCCAAGCTCGCGCCGCAACGGCCGGACGGGGAGCCACCAGGACTCGCAACTCTCCCGACAGCCTCAGTTGATGAACTGGTCACCCTGCCAGGGGTGGCCATCGGTACGCTCGCCTACATGTCGCCGGAGCAGGCGCGGGCAGAGGAACTCGACGCCCGCACCGATCTGTTCTCCTTCGGCGCCGTGCTCTACGAGATGGCCACGGGTCGGCAGGCTTTTCCCGGCAACACTTCCGGGGTCTTGCTGGAGGCGATTCTGAGCCGGGCGCCGAGCTCAGTGATGCGCCTGAATCCCGGGCTGCCTCCAGAACTGGAGCGGATCATCCAAAATGCGCTGGAAAAAGACCGCAAGCTACGGTACCAGACCGCCTCGGATCTATTGGCCGACCTGAAGCGTTTGAAACGCGATACGGAGTCGGGACTGGTGACCACGACCAGCAGAGCCCCACACGCGGCACGCGCCCGGCCCCGCCGTCGCGGCCGGGCGATCAATTCTCTGGCGATCTTGCCTTTCCAGAACGCGAGCGACGATCCGGATACGGAATACCTCAGTGATGGCATCACGGAAGCCATCATCAATAGTCTCTCGCAACTACCCAAACTACGCGTGGTGCCGCGGCCCACCGTATTTCGCTACAAAGGCCGGGAGGTGGACCCCCAAGCTGTTGGCCGCGATCTCGATACCCGCGCGGTGCTCGCCGGCAGAGTGCTTCAGCGCGGCGATACCCTGATCATCCGAACCGAACTGGTGGACGTAGCGAACGAATCGCAGATCTGGGGCGCTCAATACAACCGAAAACTGTCCGACATCTTTGCCGTGCAGGAGGAGATTGCGAAAGAAATCTCTGAGAAATTGCGCCTGCAGTTGACTGGCGAGCAGAAAAAGCGGCTGACCAAACGACCCACGCAGAACACCGAAGCCTACCAGCATTACCTGAAGGGTCGCTACTACTGGAGTAGGAGAACCCAGGAGGGTGTGAAGAGAGGTCTCGAACACTTCCAACGGGCGATCGAAAAAGATCCCAGCTACGCGCTGGCCTACGCCGGGTTGGCCGACTGCTACTCCCTGCTGGGTGCTGGCGCCACCACTCCACTAGCTAGCAAGGAGGCCATGCAAAGAGCTAAGGCCGCGGCATTAAAGGCCCTGGAGATGGATGACACGCTCGCGGAAGCTCACACCTCCCTGGCCTTCGTGCGGTTCCGACTGGATTGGGACTGGGTAGAGGCCGAACGGGAATTCAAGCGGGCCATTGAGCTCAACCCCGATTATCCGACGGCTCATCAGTGGTATGCCATCTACCTGGCGGTCATGCGACGCGCTAAGGAGGCCGTGAAGGAGATCAATCGGGCCCTGGAGCTGGATCCGCTCTCGCTCACCATCAACTCCGGCGTGGGACGCGTCCTTCACCTGGTGCGCCAGTACGAGAAAGCGATCGAGCAACTCCGAAAAACCGTTGAGATGGACCCGAACTTCCCTCCGGTGCACTTCGACCTCGCGTTGGCTTACGGCCAGCAGGGAATGCATGAAGAAGCCATTCAAGAGGTACAAAAGGCAGTGTCCTTCGCGGCAGATCGCGCGGCCGTGGTAGCGTTGCTGGGATATGCCTATGCCGCGGCGGGCAGGAAAGATGAGGCGCTGAAGTTACTCGACGAGCTGAACGGCTATGCAAAGCAACGCTATACATCTCCGTTCCTGACGGCGATTATCTATATGGGTCTGGGCGAGAAGGAACAGGCGCTCGAACAGCTGGAAAAGGCTTATGAGGACCGCAATGACTACCTGCCGTTCCTGAATGCGGAACCCGCGTTTGATAGCCTGCGTCCGGACCCGCGCTTCCAGGATCTGCTGCGCCGCATGGGCTTGCCGTCGTAGGCGCCTGAGGTGCCGCGCTCCTCGGCTGCGGCCCTAGGGTTTCATAGCTTCGCGGGCAGGACACCAAGTTAGTAGGGGGAAATCATCCATGTCTGACAACCTCCGGTCTGACAACTCCCGGTCTGACAACTCCCGGAGACATCGTTCCCTGACAATAGCGGCAATTGCCCTCCTCATCTTGCTGTCGGCAGCCTGGTTCGGACACAAGTCTCTTGCTAAGGAAAAGCCCACTGCAAGCGAGGCCCGGGCCTTCCTCGATCAGGCGGACGAGCGCCTGTTGGAGCTCTGGGTCAAGTCCTCGCGAGCCTCCTGGGTCCAGGCCAACTTCATCACCGAGGACACTGAGCGGCTCGCCGCTGGGGCCAGCAAGGACGTCATTGCCGCCGTCACCGAACTGGCCCACGCCGCCACCCGCTTCGACGGCTTGGACCTTCCCGACGACGTTGCCCGCAGGCTGAAACTTCTCAAGCTGTCTCTGACCCTGACGGCTCCCAACACTTCGGACAAGCAGAAGGAGCTGACTGATATCGCTGCCTCGCTCGAGAGCGACTACGGAAAGGGCCGCTATTGCCCGGAAGGGGAACAGGGCGAGTGTCTCGACCTGAATCAGATGCGCCGCATCCTGGCCACTAGCCGCAATTCTGAGCAGCTCCGCAAGGTCTGGGTTGGTTGGCGGACCGTCTCACCGCCGATGCGCGCGCGCTACCAGCGCCTGACGGAACTGGCCAACCAGGGCGCCCGCGAGTTGGGCTTCGCCGACCTGAGCGTGTTGTGGCGCTCCAAGTACGAGATGCCCGCCGATGAGTTCACCGTGGAGGTGGAACGGCTTTGGCAGCAGGTCCGGCCCCTCTACGAAGCGTTGCATGCCCATGTCCGGGCCTCACTGGCCAATCACTACGGCGGCGATTTGGTTCCCGAAAACGGGCTCATTCCTGCGCACCTGCTCGGCAACATGTGGAGCCAGGAATGGAGCAACATCTACCCGCTGGTCGCTCCCAGCCAGAGTGATCCGGGCTTCGACCTGACGGCCCTGCTGCGCGCTAAGAAGGTGGACGAGCGCGAGATGGTTCGCTACGGCGAGCGTTTCTTTCTCTCGCTGGACTTCGAGCCGCTGCCCGAGACCTTTTGGCAGCGCTCGCTATTCACCAAGCCGGCCGACCGCGACGTCGTCTGCCACGCCAGCGCCTGGGACATTGATCTCGACCAGGACCTGCGCATCAAGATGTGCATCGAGATCGTCGCCGAGGACTTTTACACCATCCACCACGAGCTGGGCCATAACTTCTACCAGCGCGCCTACCGGCGCCTGCCGCTGCTCTATCGCGACGGCGCGCATGACGGCTTCCACGAGGCCGTCGGCGACGCCATCGCCCTCTCTATGACGCCTTCCTACCTGAAACAGATCGGCCTGCTCAAGAAGGTCCCAGACCAGCGCAGCGATCTGGGACTGCTGATGAAGATGGCCCTGGAGAAGGTCGCCTTTCTGCCCTTCGGCCTGCTGATCGATCAGTGGCGCTGGAAGGTTTTCTCGGGCAAGATCAGCCCCGCTGATTACAACACAGCCTGGTGGGAGCTACGGAAACGTTATCAGGGGATCGCGCCCCCGGTGCCGCGCAGTGAAGCCAACTTTGATCCCGGCGCGAAGTACCACATCCCGTCCAACGTTCCCTACACGCGATACTTCCTGGCCACCATCCTCCAGTTCCAGTTTCACCGCGCCCTGTGCCGCGAGGCCGGCTACCAGGGGCCGCTCCACCGCTGCTCCATCTACAACAATAAGGCAGCGGGCCAGAAGCTCCGCAACATGCTCGCCCTGGGCCAGAGCCGACCCTGGCCCGACGCCCTTGAGGCGCTCACCGGCCAACGCCAGATGGATGCCTCGGCCATCCTTGATTACTTCGCCCCGCTCAAACGCTGGCTGGACGAACAGAACAAAGACAGGGCAGTTGGATTCGCGGCCAAGTAGCTCTACAAAGAACTTCTGCGGCGTATGAACTTCCCCCCGTAAAGGGCACGGGGCAGGCGGAGTAGGACCTTCGCGTTGCCCTGGACTGGGTAATTTAGACACTGAGGTTGGGAATTAACTACCCTGGTGTCATATGAACAAAAAACATCATCGTATTGCAGCTGACGTAAAAGCCGATATCCTACGCCGCGTCAAGGAAGAAGGCATCTCGGTGGCCCAGGCCGCCAAGGATCACGGTATTTCTGAAGGGAGCATCTATGGTTGGATGGTAAAAGGAGCAACCGGTGCCCCGTCCTGGGCGGAGTTCTCCCGACTTCAGAAGCAGAACAGAGAACTCCTGGAACTCGTGGGCGAGATCACGCTCAAGCTCTCCATGACTCAAAAAAACAATTGAGCGAAGGAAGAAACAAATCAGCGCTTGCCCGAGCCCTTGGCATATCCCGCGCGAGCCTGTATTACGTCCCAAGAATGAAGGAGAAGGACTGGCGCCTCAAGGTCCGCCTGGAAGAAGAGCTGCAGATCCATCCCTCCTACGGCTCCCGGCGAATTGCTACGGCACTGGGACTCTGCCGCCAGCGGGCGCAGAGGGTCATGCGTCTGTTTGGCATCAAGCCCTACCGCAGGAGAGGCAGAAAATGGAGAAAATCCAAGGTTTCCCGGACCTATCCCAACCTCCTGCTCGCGCTCATGCCCGCATATGCAAACCACATCTGGGCAACGGACTTCACCGAGTTCGTGCAGCACGGAAAGAAGGTCTATGTGGCGACCGTGATCGATCTCTACACCCGCCGGATCCTGGGAATCCAGGTTGCGGTGAGAAAGGGAGCCGCGCTCACCATTCAGGCGCTTTCCAACGCCCTGCTCCATCATCCGCGCCCGGGTCTATTCCACTCCGACAACGGGAGGGAGTATGACGCGATGGCGTTCACTGAAATCCTTGATGGATGCGGCATCGTGATTTCACGGAGCCGCCCGGGGTGCCCTTGGGAGAACGGATACCAGGAATCGTTCTACGACAAATTCAAGGTTGACCTGGGAGATCCGAACCGCTTCAAAACACTGGGGGAGCTAGTGGCGGAGATCTACCGCACCCTGTGGGACTACAACAACACGCGGATTCACTCCGCGCTCAACATGCCGCCTGTGGTATTCGCCAAACGGTATGCGTTAGTCGCGTAAAAAACTCTCAGAATCAGTGTCTAAAGAAATCAGTCCTTGACACTCCCGCCCGAGTCGCCGGCCTGAATTTCCAGCGGCGGAAGGCGGCTACCGCGGCTCGATCTGCGATCGTCTCTAATCCTCGCAGGACCTTCACGTTTCCTACGGACCCGTCACTTCGGATCACTCCACGCAAGACAATCATTTGGTTTGCTTTGTCCCTGGGAACAGATACCCGCCTGAAGTCAAACTGCGCCTCAGCGTAAGGCGAGCCCAAGCGGGGCTCGAGTCGAAGGCTGGTACTGTTCCTGCGAGCTACTCCATCATTGGAACCAGGAGAAGAATTCTTGCGACGGCAATACTGCAAAACCCAGTTCTTGCCGGGCATGGGGAGCGAGATCGTGTAGACGCGGCCTCCCCGAAGCACCCCGTACACGTCCAACCCACCGCCCCCGGAAGGACCAGCCATGACGACCATCTTAGGCAGGCGAGGACCAGGCGCACGTCGCACGGGATAGACCAGGCTAGCAATGGCCGCCGAGCTAAGGCCCTCTGCTCCGGAAACACCCTCTATTCCGGAAACACCTGGGGCACCGCCGCTGCCGCTGATACTGACGAAACCTCCATCCGCCGACTGGCTGCCGCCTCCCTTCCCTCCGCCGGGTCCGAAACCGCCGCCCCTCTGTCCTCCGCTGCCGCTGCCTCCAGTTCCACCCTGCGGGTCCCCTCCAGGGACTCCCCCCGGCGAGCCTGGAGAACCACCAAAGGGTGACATAGAGAAGGCGCCGTACCGGTTTCCTGCGGGAAGCGCAATCTTTGGAAGCGCGCCCCCAGGCTCGACACTCAGCACGAGTAACTCCGGATGATCACCCTGCGTCGCTGGTCCGCTCGAAGCCCTTTGTGAGGCGGATTCCTCTCCCAGAGGCATCGGAGGCGCAGCCACTTCAAGAGTGGGCAGCCGCATAATGGGAGGGGTCTGAACAAGCTGCAACTCTGCGGGCTCCGGTGCAACAGGAGGAGCCGGCGCCTTTTGACCACGGATTTTGACCTTGGGATTCGGCAGAGGAGCTTTCGGAAGCGACGAAGGCGCCTTAAGGACTATGTTGGGCAGGCGAAGCTCGACCGGAATTTTCAGTTCGGGGGGAGAATCAGGTTGCAAGATTGTCTGGCGAGTATTATCGGGAGCAGGTGGAGCCGAGATGATCGTTGCCCGGGGATGGAAAACGGTACTTCCCCGAGCAGGCGGCCGATCGGGTCGATTGCCCCGCCCCGGACTCCCGGACGGCCCGGGTGCTCGCAGCGTCGGTAGATACGAAGCGATATTGACAATTTTTACTTCGCGGTCCGGTGGAACAAGGCAATTTTCTACGGAAGCCAGCGTGGGAAAAAGCAACAGGAAAGGCATGCGCAAGAAGAAGAAGGGCAGCGAAAAGTGGAGCAGAACAGAACAAAAAAGCGCGCGAGATGGTCTGTAGGCTCTTGCCCTGGACAGACCGAAAAACAACGGGAGCGGTGGGTACCTTATGCTTTGGGAACGACTGCACAAAACCTTCGTACCTTCCCAAAGAGCTCGGTGGCGCGGTTCGGTAGGAAGCAGAAACTCTGGCGCGCGTTCTTGATTCTCTTCGGGAGTCATTGTCTGCGCTGGAAGATTGCTTCGCTGATTTGCTTGGACCTGATCTCCTTCTGGATCTCCTTCTGCCGCCCGCGGGCCTTGCAATATCTGGTCGTCCATCAAGAGGACAGAACACACGCCCCGGAGGAGTATTCTAGTCCAGGAGGCTGCCGCGCGCCCCAGAATACTGTACACCGACGTTCGCTCAGAGTCCTCCCTCGAATTCGGCCTCGAATTCGGAAAGTCGGGCAGATCGCCAGTCTCGGTGTCGACAGACAGGCACGCCGTACTCCCGCCGCGGCGGTCGGTACTGAGCCCCAGCGTCAGCGGGGAACCCCGCGCCCTCCCGATTTCTTCGTGCATTTCGGTACCTTCCCCTGCTTTTGGCTCAACGGTGAGAGCACGTGTTGTGCCAAATGGAAGCTGGAGAGCAGACAAACTTGCACTCTGATGAACTCCCTTGCAAGACAGCCACTTAACGCCAGGTACCGCATGGCGATGGTTGCCGATTAGTGAACCTACCCTCCAGAACTATTGCATTCGAATGTAGAAGACGGCCTATGACCTCTGAGCCCGACCGTCTCCGATCGGGAACACATCTTTGCCCAGGAATGTACCGGTTTTCGGACCAGAACCCATCAACCCATCTCAATAAATGCCGAACCTTACACAGGTGTCAGGGCACGGCTTCAGCCGTGCCGCGAGACGGCCGCAAAACGGGGGCTTCAGCCCATGAGGTACAACGCAGTTTGGCTACGCGAGTCCTATCGCGCACTCATGAGATTGGGTTCTAGAAGCATGGGCGGCAGACGGGCTGCAGGATCGGGGTGTTGGAATGCCCGGGTGAATTTTTTGTGTTCCAGAGAAGAAGGCGTGTACCATAACGGAGCCGGAGGGCCTAGGTCGGAAATTCCTGCTTAAGTTAGGTAAGTTCATCGGAGGCAATCAGCGTATGTCAATCGCTCCCGGACCGGCTTCGGTTCCGCGTCGGCTACCTGGTCGGCTAGTTGGTTGTCTGGCTGTATTGATCGTGACCGAGACCGAAGCCTACGCTTTTTATATCGACCCGGGGTCGGGGGCGTTGCTTTTGCAAGCCCTGCTTGCTGCCTTCTTTGGGGGTCTGTTCTATTTCCGCAAGTTCATCGCGCGGATGTTTTTCTGGAGAAAGACCAAGAAAAACAAGGAATAGGCTATTGTGAATGAGTCATGGTGACGTTTCCCCTCCGATCCCTGTGGGCATCTCCTTCCGTGACCCTGAAGGCTGCTTAGTCAGACTTGATGGGCGCATCATCCGCGTTATCAAGAAACCGGATGTAGAGCACCTCCGTGCTTTTCTAGCTTCGACCACAGCGCGGGAGTTTGCTAAAGCGGGTCGATTAGTGCATACAGGCGTTCTCGATACCGCCGAAATCGAAAAGCTGCGCAAGAATCCTGAATTTGACAGCCTGTTCGACGAGATGGGCGCCGGGATGATCGTCGAGCATGAACGGGTGCCGTTTGCCAGCTTTCCCTACGAGTGGCC
This sequence comes from Terriglobia bacterium, assembly GCA_965218055.1. Classification (GTDB taxonomy): domain Bacteria; phylum Acidobacteriota; class Terriglobia; order JAJPHL01; family JAPKYU01; genus CBDBKE01. The sequence continues at coordinate 965,119 of CBDCKA010000002.1, read as the reverse complement.
GCCCGAAATGCTGGAGGCCGCCGGGCGCCTTACTGTTAGTCTCGCAGAAGCCTTGTTGGCCGAAGGGTTCGGACTCAAGGACGCTACCCCTTTCAATGTTCTTTTTTGCGGCCCGGAACCAATCTTCATTGACCTGACGTCGGTTGAAAGTCGCGATCCTGGCGACCCGGTTTGGTTGCCGTACGCACAATTTTCGCGCACTTTCCTGTTGCCGTTGCTGGTCAACAAGTACTTCGGTGTAGGGTTGGATCAGCTGTTGACCACGCGCCGCGACGGCATCGAGCCGGAGGAAGTCTACCGCCTCTGCGGGCCACTCCGAAAACTGATCCCGCCGGTTCTGACCCAGGTTTCCATCCCGACATGGCTCGCGGCCAGACATAGTCCGGACGACGCGACAATCTATCAAAAGAAATCGTTGCCTGATCCTGAGAGGGCTAGATTCATTCTGGGCTCCTTACTGAAGCGGTTGCGCCGAACTCTCCATCGCTTGTCGCCCACGGCGAAGAAGGGCTCGGCGTGGTCGGAGTACATGATTTCCTGCCATAGCTACACCCCTGCGGAATTTCAGGAGAAGCAGGTTTTCGTTGAAAATGTGATGGCTGAGTTTTCTCCCAACAAAGTTCTGGACGCAGGGTGTAACACGGGTCACTTTAGCGTCCTCGCCGCTCAAAGGGGCGCCCGCGTCGTGGCGATTGACACCGATCCCGTAGTGGTTGGCCATTTGTGGCGAACGGCTCGTACACGGAGGCTGGATATTCTGCCATTGGTTGTGAACCTTACCCACCCGACTCCCGCTCTGGGCTGGCGTAACCACGAGTGCCCAGGATTTCTGGACCGTGCCCGTGGCGCTTTTGATGCTGTGTTGATGCTGGCCGTGGTCCACCACATGCTTGTCAGCGAGCGTATCCCTCTGCAGCAAATCCTTGATCTCGCCGCCGAACTGACTACCCAACTGTTGGTCATTGAGTTCGTTGCCCCGGATGACCCTATGTTTCGTCGCCTCACCCGGGGCCGAGACCACCTGTTCACCGACCTGACCCCATCTCGTTTTGAAGCTGTCTGCCGCCGGCGATTCGAGATTGTTCGTTGCCAGCGCCTAGGTCGAACCAGCCGTTGGCTCTATCTGCTACAGAAAAAACAGCCTGCGACCGATGCTTAGGAACTTGGCCATAGCTCTGTCGCTCGCCAATCTATGCTTCATAGAAGTGTGGAAAAACCTGCTCGATCCTTCCCTTCGATTTTTTACGAAGTTCCCCCCCAGCCCGAACAATCTCGTGGCCATTCTGCTCAATGTATGTCTTCTCGCGGCCCTGACATGGGCTGCGTTGTCTCTCGCCAGGCCTTCGTCGAATGTGGTTTCCCGCAGAATTGGGCAATCCGTGTTTCTCCTCGTGCTACTTATGGCCTTTTGTGGCGTCTTGCTTCAGCTTCTGCTTCAGCTCGTGGGTCTCCCCCCGCTGTACGGAATACTCGGCTTTCTGGTCTTACTTTTTGTCGTTTTCGTTGTTGTTGTCCTAGCTCTCATATTGTGGGATCGTCAGCCCCTCAGTGCCGCGGCAGGGATCGCCTTAGTGCTGTTTCCCTTCGTTCCGATTACGTTTTTCCAGGTGGGCTGGTCCTTGACCAAGGCCGACTCCACGGTTGCTCTTCGCGACAAAGCGCTGGCTCCCCCTTCCCCCGCCGGAAAAACACCAGCGACACGCGTTGTGTGGCTTGTGTTCGATGAGATGGATCAGAGGATGGCCTTCTCGGCGCGGCCGCCAACAGTGCACCTTCCTGAAATAGATCGCCTACGCAGTCAGGCAATCTACGCCAGCAACGCCTATCCCCCTGCGGACGGGACTTTGCTCTCCATGCCTGCTCTTCTCAGCGGGCAACTGGTTTCTAGTTCCAAACCGCTCGACGCAGACGAACTGATGATTACCTTTGCAGGGACCGAAGAGGCTGTACGTTGGAGCACTCAGCCCAACGTGTTTTCGAAGGCCCGCGAAGCAGGCTTCCGTTCCGCAGTCGCGGGTTGGTATCTTCCCTATTGCAGGATGATTACTGACACCTTGACGAGTTGTTCCTGGCAGGTCACAGTCGGACCGTTGGATGATCGGAGAATGACGGTGCCTGACTGTATGGTGGCACAGATCCAAAATGTAATGGAAGTGACTCCATTGGCCGCGGAGTTGGGCTTAACCCGCAGGATGATGACCGAAGGGCAAGCACGCCTGAGGAGAGAGAAGCACCTGGATGCATATCTCGCCATCCTTCACGATGCCAAGAAAGCAGCCACCGATCCTGATCTTGATCTGATTTTGGTGCACTGGCCTATTCCGCATGCTCCCGGCATCTATGACCGGACAAAGGACGATTTTGCATTGTTTGAGGGCAGCAATTACCTGGATAACCTTGAACTGATGGATCGTAGTTTGGGCGAAGTGCGCCGTTCTATGGAAGATACGGGTACCTGGGAGACTGCCGCGGTTTTGGTCACGAGTGATCATTGGTGGAAAACTGGGGTGCAGGGGGTGCAGGGGTCCAGCTCGCAGCCGTCTTCGACCAGCGAGGAGGCTGCCTTTGCTGACAGGATTGGGCATCGGGTTCCCTTTCTGCTCAAAATGGCCGGCCAGAAAGAAGCAATGACCTACGAGCCTGCTTTCAACACTGTGCTGACCCACGATCTTCTCCTCGCGTTGTTGCGGGGGGAAGTCCGCACGCCTAATAGCGTTGTGAGTTGGATTGACCAGCAGCGCTCCATTGCAGGAAGTCCGCACAACCGCAAGAGGTAAGCCAGTCCCTACAGAGGGAAGCCGCCCGACTACATGGCCCTGGGAATCGCCACCGCGTCAAAGAAGGACTATGATGGCACCTGAATTCCCGCGCCCGGCGGTGGATCCTTTCTTTCCGGTTCCTCCGCGCTCTCCAGTGCTATACTGTTCACCCTGTGAGCCCATTCCCATGGCCCTACTCGAACGCGAGCAGCGCATCCGCATTGCGGTCTTTGACCTGAACCCGAACACGGGTGCGTTTCGCGAGCATACCTACACGCTGACTGTCGGGCCTGCCGCGGCTACCATCCTCCTCCGCCACCCGGTGGTGGTCGGGACGACGCTAACGATCTACAACCTGGAGAACGGCAGGCAGGCAGATTTCGTAGTGGAAAGCGCTCCGGCGCCGCGGCAGGTCCGCCTGGCGCCGGCCGACCCGGCGGTGGACATCTGGGAGCTAAACGAGACAGCGTCGGCTCCGCCGCTGCCGGAAGAAACCCCTGAGGCGCGCGAGCAGAACGAGATGGGAAGGGCGGCCATCGCCAGGATAGCCACAGGGTCAGGAGCCGAAGCGGCGCGTGCGGGCGCGGACGAAGGGGCGGCTGGCGAAGCGGCGCGTGCGGGTACGATCGAAGGGGCGGCCGGCGAAACGCCGCGTGCGGGGGCGGACGAAGCGGCGGCCCGCGAAGCGGCCGCCTGCGTTGTCGAGGCCGAAGGCACGGTGGTGCGCGCTGGCGACTATACGCAACTGCTCGACGCGCACGTCGCCGAGCAGACCCGCACTCTGGAAGTGACGCAGCGGGAAGCGATGGCCGTTGCCTTGCGTGCGGCCCAGTCCCTCCGCGGCGAACTGGAGGAGATGGCCGACCGCGCCGTACTGGTGCGCGATCGCGCGAAGAAGCTCACCCGCGAAGCTGCCGACGCTTGCGCGCGCGCCGCAGCTGGCACCAGCGACCTGCAAGCGCTGCGTGCGGATAAGAAAGGCGCCGACCAAAAGCTGGTCGAGGCGCGCCGCCATCTCAAACAGGCCGAGGCTGCCTTCGCTGCCGTGCGCGCTGAAGTGGCCCGCGCGGCCGCTACGTCACGTCCTGCAACGGCGCAGCCCGCCGAAGCGCCAGTAGCTGCCGAACCGGTGCCCGAACCGGTGTTGGCCGCCGAGCCGGTGCCCGAGCCAGTGATGGCTGCCGAGCCACCTGCGGCAACGGCGCAGCCCGCCGAAGTGCCAGTAGCTGCCGAACCGGTGGCGGCTCCCGAGCCGGTGCCCGAGCCAGTGCTCGAGCCAGTGATGGCTGCCGAGCCAACTGCGGCAACGGCGCAGCCCGCTGAAGCGCCAGTAGCTGCCGAACCGGTGGCGGCCGCCGAACCTGTGGCGGCTACCGGTGCGCGCCGCGGGCCGTCGCTCACAACGACCCAGCAGTTTGTCGCCGGTTTCTCCGGCAATGTCAGATGGGATGACCGGCGAACCACGCGCCGCCTCCATGTGCGAACCCGGGCGCGCATTCGCCGCCCGGACTTGGTCGAGGTCTTGGAACCCATCAACGTCTCACGCCGCGGCCTCTGTTTTGAGAGCGACCACAGCTATGAGCTGAACAGCATGGTCTGGGTGGCGCTGCACTACCAGGAAGACATGCCGGATTTACTCGAGACACCGAGCCGCGTCGTCCGCATCATCCCGCGCGAGAACGGTGCGCCCGTCCGCTACGGCGTCCACTTCGAAATCTAAAGGGAATCGCTCGGATTAACACGAAATTCCAGAGGCGGGTCCACCGATGCAGATACCCTGGCAGGGTTGCTGTGGGAAATCTGCGAATCTGCCGCTGAACCAACTCTTCGGATCATACGCCTGGCCGAGGCTGGACCCCCAGTGGGACACATGGCAGCCGTCCGTGTGACCGCGTGCTAGAATGCGTGGCAGCAAGGGGCAATGCCATGAAGCGCATTCTGCGGCACAGACTGCCGGGCTTGGTCCGTAGGTCAAAGCACCCCCTTGCCATTCTCTGCCTGGCAATCCTTTTACCTTTTGCCTTTTTCCCTTTTCACTGCCACGCCCAGGGCGTCATCACCACCGTGGCCGGCAGCGAGTGGATCTTCCCTACCGGACCGCTGCCGGCGACGGATGCGCCCCTGGGAAGAATCGGGGGCGTTGCGGTTGACTTGGACGGCAATGTACTCGCGGCTGATTCTGACAACAACCTCGTGGTGAAGATTTCCCCCACCGGCGTGCTCACCGTGGTGGCGGGAAACGGATTCCACGGATTTTCTGGCGATGGCGGGCCGGCCACCAGTGCCTCGCTAAGTCAACCTGCAGGTGCGGCAGTAGATGCGGCTGGCAACCTCTACATCGGCGACTTTGGTAATAACCGCATCCGCAAGGTCAGCCCCGATGGGACCATCACCACCGTGGCCGGCAGCGGACCCACAGGTTTTGACGCCGGAGGCTTTTCCGGTGATGGCAGTTTGGCTACTAGTGCCTTGCTAAATATGCCTGAAGGTGTGGCGATGGATCCCGCTGGTAACCTTTACATCGCCGACACGTTCAACAACCGCATCCGCAAGGTCAACCCCAGCGGGATTATCACCACGGTGGCCGGCGACGGACAGGAAGGGTTTTCCGGCGATGGCGGGCCGGCCACCAGTGCCTCGCTAAATGAACCTGCGGGTGTGGCAGTGGATCCGGCGGGTAACCTTTACATCGCCGACCATGGTAACGACCGCATTCGCAAGGTAAGCCCCGATGGCATTATCACCACCATGGCCGGCAACGGAGGATTCAGATTCCGGGGCGATGGTGGGCCGGCCACCAGTGCCTCGCTAAATGAACCTGCGGGTGTGGCAGTGGATCCGGCGGGTAACCTCTACATCGCTGACCAGTTCAACGACCGCGTCCGCAAGGTCAGCCCTGGTGGGATTATCACCACCGTGGCGGGCGGGGGGTCTCCTCTCTTTCCTGACATTGGCGATGGCGGGCCGGCCACCAGTGCCTCGCTAAATGAAGCTGCGGGTGTGGCAGTGGATCCGGCGGGTAACCTTTACATCGCCGACCAGTTCAACGACCGCGTCCGCAAGGTCAGCCTTGGTGGCGTTATCACCGCCGTGGCGGGCGGGGGGTCTCCTCTCTTTCCTGACATTGGCGATGGCGGGCCGGCCACCAGTGCCTCGCTAAATCGACCTGCAGGTGTGGCAGTAGATGCGGCCGGCAACCTCTACATCGCCGACACGTTTAACGACCGAATCCGCAAGGTTAGCCTCGACGGGACGATCACGACCGTGGCGGGCAATGGAGATTTGGGCTTTTCGGGGGATGGCGGACCGGCGGTCAACGCCTCGTTAGCACGCCCTACAGGTGTGGCGGTGGACGCGGCCGGCAACCTCTACATCGCCGACCAGTTGAACCACCGCATCCGCAAGGTTGATACCGGCGGGGTCATCACCACCGTGGCCGGTAGCGGCGCTGCGGGCATTGACGGTGGTGGTTTTTCTGGCGATGGTGGTCCGGCCACTAGCGCGTCATTGGCCTTTCCCGGAGATGTCGTTGTAGATGCGGCCGGCAACCTCTACATCGCTGACACGTACAACCAGCGCGTGCGCAAGGTCAGCCCCGACGGGATTATCACCACCATGGCCGGCAGCGGACCCACGGGCTTTGACGCTGGAGGCTTTTCCAGCGATGGGGGTCCGGCCACCAGCGCTAGGCTGAATAACCCCCTCGGTGTGGCGATGGATGCGGCCGGTAACCTCTACATCGCCGACCAGTTCAACGAGCGCATCCGCAAGGTTCTATTCGCCGCTGCGCCTTCCTTCTCCGTCTCTCCCGCCAGCCTGGACTTTTCGGCCACTGCGGGCTCCACTGCAGGTGCTCCCGAACAACTGACGCTGAGCAGCAGCGTCGCCGGTCTGCCCTGGCAGGCCACGGTGGTTGCCGGCAGCAGCTGGCTGAGTGTGTCGTCCTCATCCGGGCAGATGCCGGCCACGGTTTCGGTCTCCGCCGATGCGACGAACCTGTCTGAGGCGACCCACCAAGCTAGCATCGAGATTTCTGCTCCGGCGGCGATGCCCTCGCTGGCGACCATCTTGGTCACCTTCACAGTCACGGAAGCGCAGCCGCCCAGCTTGTCGGTCGGACCGTCGGACTTGAGTTTCCAGGTGGTAGCCGGAGCGCCGGCGCCACCGGCGCAGTCGCTGCGCATCGAGAATACCGGTAGCGGCACGATAGGCTGGATGGCTGAGGCTAGCACGGTCAGTGGCAATTGGCTGGCCGTTTCAGCGACTTCGGGCAGCGTGTCGGCCGGCACGCCGGTCAGCCTGCAAATCAACGTGAACCCGGCAGGGTTGGCGGCCGGTTCGCATTCAGGCTCCATCACCGTGGGCAGCGCCGACACCAACCAGAGCGTCACCGTGTCGGTGAGCTTGCTTGTTACCGCGCCCGATGGGGTGCTGTTGCTCAGCGAGACCGGCTTACCATTCCGAGCTGTGGAAGCTGGCGGGTCTGAGCCGCCGCAGACCTTCGGCGTGCTGAACGTCGGCAGCGGCAGCCTGGACTGGACGGCCGAGACCACTGCAAGCTGGCTGCGTGTTTCTCAGGCGGCCGGCAGCAGCAATGCCGGGGCCAGCGAGATCCCTCTGGTGACCGTCTCGGTGGATCCCGCGGGGCTAGCGGCTGGCTTCTACGTGGGTTTGGTCGAGGTTAGATCGGCCGGGGCCAACAACTCGCCGCAAGTCGTGAAGGTGGATTTGCAAGTGCTGCCGCCAGGTACGCGGTTAGGCAACGTGGTGCGACCCACCGGGATGATCTTCGTGGCCGCAGAGGGCAGCTCCTCGCCCGGCTCACAGAACGTAACGGTGGCCACCACCGAAGCGGAGCTGGTGGAGTTCATCAGCGTGCCCATCGACGCACCATGGGTGAAGCGCGCACCGGACGTCGGTAGGGCCACTCGCGACACCCCTGGACGGATCGTGGTGCAGCCGGAGCTGGGAGACCTGACGGCCGATGTGTACCGGGCCGGGCTGACCGTACTGACGCGGAATGACGGAGAACTGCATCCGGTGCGGTTGCTGTTCCTGGTTCTGCCGCCAGGCGCGGCGGCATCCGCCGCCGCCCTGAGCGACGGCTTTGTCCGGCCGGCGCAGGGCAGTGAGGAGTGCACTGCCACGGAGCTGGTTTTGCAGTTCACCAGCCTGTTCGCCAACTTCAGCTCGGAGGTCGGCTTCCCCACCGTGGTGTTGGTGAACGCGCGCGACGACTGTGGTAACGCGGCGGTGGGCGGCTCCGTGGTGCTGTCGTTCTCCAGCGGCGATCCTACGCTGACGCTGACCGACTTGAAGAATGGCCAATATGTAGGGACCTGGCGCCCCAACCAGGCCAGTTCGCAGGTGGTGGTGACGGCGCGGGGCTTGTCCAGCGGCCTGGAGGGAGAGGTCACTGCCACAGCTCAGGTGGTCCCGAACCCGAATCCGCAGGCGGCCATCCTGAACCAGGGAGGCGTGGTTCTGGGCGCCGGCTTTACACCCGGGCCCCTAGCCCCAGGCAGCATCGTTTCGCTGTTTGGGCAGAATCTGGCGGCGGGCAACAACCTCGCGTCCGAACTGCCGTTACCGCGCTCCCTTGGCCTGGTGCGGGTGCTGATCGGCGGCCAGGAAGCGCCGCTGTTCTTCGCCGGCCCAGGGCAGGTGAACGCGCAGGTGCCGTTCGAGCTGGAAGCGGACCGGCAGCTGCAGGTGCTGGTGGAGGCCAATGGGGTGCTCAGCTCACCTGAGCCGCTTCAGACCGCCGCAAATCGTCCCGGAATCTTCACGCTAGGGCCGCCGTTCGGCGACCAGGGCGCGATCCTGATTGCCAACACCAACCGCCTGGCGATGCCGGAGACGCCCAACGTGCCCAGCGAGCCGGCCGAAATCGGCGGCTTCATCTCGATCTTCTGCACAGGACTGGGGGCTACCGAGCCCGCGGTGCCTTCGGGCGACCCTGGGCCGGCCGGTCCGCTGGCCACGGTGACAACGCCGGTCATGGTGACGATCGGCGGCCAGCCGGCGACGGTAAGCTTTGCGGGGCTGGCGCCGCGCTTCGTGGGCGTCTACCAGGTCAACGCCCAAGTGCCTGCGGGTATCACACCGGGCGACATCGTGCCGGTCGTGCTCACCCAGGGCGGCTTCCAAAGCAACACCGCCACCATCGCCGTTCAGTAAGCGTTCAGCCTTCAGCGTTGTCTCAGATTGGCCTTTGCACTCAAATGTTTACTGGCGGCGGATCACTGAAGGCTTCCTGGTCTGTGGTATTCTAGTGAATTAGCTTTGCAATAGAGAGTGAACCGGTGCGAGTAGGCACGATCCAGTGGCCGGCGCCCCAGAGCGCCGAAGAAGCAGAGTTGCTGGCCGAGGTGGATCCTCGACGCCTGCCCAGACACGTGGCGATCATCATGGACGGCAATGGCCGCTGGGCTCGGCAGCGCCGCCTGCCGCGCGTGGCCGGCCATCGGGCTGGGGCGCGAGCGGTGCGCGAGGTGGTGGAATATTCCGCTCGTCTGGGGCTGCAAGCGCTGACCCTCTACGCTTTCTCGATCGAAAACTGGAAAAGGCCCAGGCAAGAGCGGGATACGTTGTGGAAGCTGCTACGGGAATATCTGCGGCGCGAACTTCCTACACTCGAGCGCAACAATATCCGTTTCCAGGTCATCGGGCGCCTGCACCAATTGCCCCGATCCGTCCAGCACGACATCCAGGAGGCGGTGGCCGAGACCGCCAACAACACAGGCACGTTGCTGAGTGTGGCTCTCAACTACGGGGCTCGGGCGGAACTGGTGGACGCCTTTAATGCTATCCTGGAACGGGTGCGACACAACGGGATCAACGGGCTCCGGGTGGATGAGGAAACCATTGCCGCACATTTGTACACGCATCCTCTGCCGGACCCCGACCTGCTGATCCGCACCAGCGGCGAACTCCGGGTCAGCAATTTCCTGTTGTGGCAGATTGCCTATTCGGAAATCTGGGTGACCGAGACCCGGTGGCCCGATTTCACCCGCAAGCACCTGCTGCAGGCGATCATTGACTACCAGAGGCGCGAGCGCCGCTACGGTGGGCTCTCCTCCCGCACGGGGGCGCCTAGCGAGCGGCGTGCCCGCGAAGCGCCAGATCGAGTACTGTGATCGCGGCAGGCCGAATTCACTCATCTTTCCAGCGGCAACCCGTCTAGCGACAATCCATGGCCAAAGCACCAGTTCTCAGCCAGGCTCCCAGCAGTACCCGGAACCGGGTGCTCACGGCCGCTGTCCTAATTCCCATCATTCTGGCATTGGTGGTGGGAGCGCCGCGAGTGCTGTTCGAAGTGGTGGTGGTCCTGGTCGCTCTGCTCACGTTGCGTGAGTATCTGGACCTGGCGGGAAAGGCGGGACAGGCGCCGCTGCGGGCCTTGTCGTTTGTCGCCGTAGTAGCTCTGGTGGTCTGGCCGCCGGGGGCGGGGACCGTCGTTCCCCTGCTGGTGATGCTGGCGCTGGCGCTGGTTCTGCGGCCGCCGCGCTCTTTGGACAAGGTTCTGCCTGGAGCCGCGGCCACTGTCCTCGGCATCCTCTACATCGGGTTGCCCATGGCGATGCTGGCCGATTTGCGACGGCTTCCGGATGGTCCCCAGTGGGTGCTCTACGTGCTGCTGCTGACCTGGGTCAACGAAACGGCCGCCTATTTTGCAGGGCGCGTGGCGGGGCGCCATCGGATGGCGCCACAAATCAGCCCGGGCAAAACCTGGGAAGGCGCCCTGGCCTCGCTGGCCGCCGGGGTGGGGTTTGGCATCCTCTACCCGGTCCTCATAGCGCGGATCGCCGAGGCCGGGATCACCACATCCCATTCCCTGGCCAGCGTTTCCTACACCTGGAGCGCGGCCACCGCCCTGCTGGTCAACGTAGCCGGTCAAGTTGGAGACCTGGTCGAGTCGGGACTCAAGCGCAGCGCCGGCGTGAAGGACTCTTCCAGCATCCTGCCCGGACACGGCGGACTGCTGGATCGCGTGGACGCGCTGCTGTTTGCTGTGCCCACCCTGTGGTACATTCTTTCGCTGCGCAGCCCCCGTTTGCTTTTGGCACTGCAATGAAACCAAGGGATCTGGCCATTCTCGGCAGCACCGGCTCCATTGGCCGGAATACTCTGGAAGTCGTCGATTGCTTCCCCGGGCGGTTTCGCGTCCAGGGGCTGACCGCCGGTCGAAACCTGGAATTGCTGGCCGAACAGATCGCCCGGTTCCGCCCCAAGCTGGTGTCTATCCAAGAAGGAGCGAATCGGGACGCGCTCCGCAGCCGTCTTACACAGATGGGGGTGCCGCTACCGGAGCTGTTGAGCGGGTCGGAAGGCATGATTACGGTGGCTTCGGACCCGGAAGCGGATCTGGTGGTTTCGGCCACCGTGGGAGTGGCGGGCCTGCCGGCGACCTACGAAGCCGTCCGCCTGGGCAAGCGGGTTGCGCTGGCCAACAAGGAGGTGCTGGTGGCTGCCGGGGAACTGATGACCGCCGTCGCCGCGCGCTCCGGCGTGGAGATTCTGCCGGTCGATAGCGAGCATAACGGGCTGCACCAGTGCTTGCGAGGAGGCCGGCGCGAAGAGGTGCGCAGGTTGATTCTGACTGCTTCCGGTGGACCGTTCCGTGACATGGCCGAAACCGAATTGCAGGGAGTCACGGCCGAACAGGCATTGCGCCACCCCACCTGGCGCATGGGAGACCGCATCACCATAGATTCGGCTACATTGATGAACAAAGGCTTTGAGGTGATCGAAGCACACTGGCTGTTCGGCTTCCGGCCGGACCAGGTGGAGGTGTTCATCCATCCCCAATCGATTGTGCACTCCCTGGTGGAGTTCGTGGACGGCTCGATCCTGGCCCAGCTTTCCCCGACCGACATGCGGATCCCCATCCAATACGTCCTCACCTACCCGGAGCGGGTAGCTACCAATCATCACCACCTGGGGCCCGAGGCGTTGGGGAAGCTGGAATTCCAGCTGCCGGACCGCCAGCGGTTTCGGTGCCTGGATCTGGCCAACCAAGCTCTGGCCGCCGGCGGAACCGCTACCTGCGTGCTCAACGCCGCCGACGAAGTGGCGGTGGAGGCCTTCCTGGCCGGTCAGATTCCTTTCCTGGCCATGCCGGAGGTGATCGAAGAAACCCTGGGGAAGGTGGCTCCCCGTCCGGCAACTACGCTGGACCAGATTCTGGACTGCGACCGGGAAGCGCGGCGGGTGGCGCGCCAAACCACCCGGCAACGGAGCAACAGGTAAATGTCTTACATCATCCTCACTAACATTGTCGCCGTCGTGGTGGTCTTGGGCGTGATGATCCTAATCCACGAATGGGGCCATTTCGTGGCTGCCAAGTGGTTTGGGGTACGGGTGGACGTGTTTTCCATTGGATTCGGCAAGCGCCTGTGGGGTTGGCGGCGCGGCGACACCGACTATCGGGTCAGCATGTTACCGCTTGGCGGATACGTCAAGATGGCCGGGGAGAACCCCGGCGAGCCACGCACCGGCGACCCCGGCGAGTTCCTGGCCAAGCCCCGGTGGCAGCGCTTCATCATCGCCCTGATGGGTCCGGCGATGAACGTCGTGCTGGCCATCGTGCTGCTGACCGGCCTGTACATGGTCAAGTACGAAAAGCCTGCCTACCAGGAGCGGCCGGCCGAAATTGGTCATGTGGAGAAGGATTCTGCTGCCGAGCAAGCGGGCCTTCGACCGGGAGACCTGATCGTTCGCCTCGGTGAGCTGGAGAACCCGACCTGGGAGGCAGCCGAAATCCAGGCGATCACCAGTCCCGACCAGCCGCTGGAGGTCGTCGCCCGTCGCGAAGCAGAGCTATTCAGGACCACGATTACTCCCGAGGTCCACCCGCGCCACCGCGTCGGCATCGCCGGGTGGGGTCCCCGCCTGCCAGCCATTGTCAAACGCATTGAGCCTGGCTATCCAGCTGAAAAGGCGGGACTTTTTCCCGGGGATCGGGTGGCATCTGTCAACGGCGAGCCATTGACGTTCTGGCCGCGCCTGCCGGAATTGGTGCAGGAGAGCGAGGGGCAGCCGCTGGAACTGACGATCCAAAGGCAGGGGCAAACCCTGCCGGTCGAGGTGGCGGCGGTGTTCGGCCCAGTCCCGGGCGGCAAACAAATGTGGCGCATCGGCATCGAGCTGAAGAACGACGTCATTGAGCGCCGACTTTCCTTTCCCGCTGCGCTGAGCGAGTCCGTCACCGCAAACAAGAAGTTCGCGCTGCTGATCTTTGACTTACTGGGAAAGATGCTGGAGCGCAAAATGTCGCCGCGCACTTTGGAGGGTCCTATTGGCATTGCGCGGCTTTCGGGGGAAGCGGCCCGGCGAGGGTTCCCCCAACTCATCAACCTGATGGCGGCCATCAGCCTCAATCTGGGGATCTTGAACCTGTTCCCGATTCCGATCCTGGACGGGGGAGTCATCCTGCTGCTGGCCATTGAAGGCGTGATGCGCCGCGACCTCAGCCTGGCGGTGAAGGAGCGGATGGTGCAGGTGGGGTTCGTGTTCCTGGTGCTGATCGCGGGCTTTGTGATCTACAGCGACATTGTAAAGTTACTTCCTCCTGGCTGGGAGGAGACTTTGCCGTAATCATGCTCGCAGGGCCACCCGGACGGAGACAGCTTCCGGCTGCGCCACGTTGGGAGCTGACTGCGGCAGTTGTGCTAACTTGAGGGAACATGGAGCTAGAGGAACGGCTGCGCCGCGCCGGCGGGAGCGCTAAGGAGTTGAGCACGATCCTCTACGACCCGTCCGAAGAGGTGTTGCTCGTGCTGCTGGACAACCCGCGATTGACCGAGGATCACCTGAAAGTGCTGCTGTCGAGGAAGAACTTGAGTCAAACCTTTCTGCGCGAGCTGGCAGGGCGAGAGCGCTTGTGGCGTTCCTATCCAGTCAAGCTGGCGCTGGTTCGGCACCCGCACGCTCCTCGGAGTAAGTCGCTGGCGCTGGTGCGGCACCTCTACCTGTTCGACCTGTTGAAGGTGGCTACCACGCCGGGAGTGCCCATGGAGTTGCGGCGAGGTGCGGAAGAAGCGGTCGTGGCCCGGGTCACCGCGCTGTCGCTCGGCGAGCGCCTGTCACTGGCCCGCCAGGGGTCCTCTCGCATCGCTTCGGCCCTGCTCGCCGATTCGGAAACACGGGTCTTTCGCACGGTCCTGGAGAACCCACGGCTGACCCAGGAAGGGGTGCTAAAGAGTCTGGCGGATGAGAGGCTGACGCCGGAGGTGGTCGACTACATTGCCGAGCACCCCCGTTGGTCCCTGCGCTACGAGGTGCGCCTGGCGCTGATCCGGCATCCGGCGACCTCACTGAGGCGTGTGCTGGCGCTGGTCCAGCAGGTGCAGAGGAACGACTTGGCGGATCTGACCGCAGACCGCCGCATGCCAGCCGACCGGCGGCACTACCTGAGGCGCCTGGTACACTCCGGCAAGGCCCGGCGTGCCAGCCGCCAGCGGGAGCCTCAAACGTCGTGGGCCCAGGTGAGTCGAGGTGAGTAAGGAGTTTGACCTGGTTGCGCAGTCGAGTATAATCCGGCGGTGCACTACGCCGGGGATGTTAAACCGATCTCCAGGAGTGGAATGGTTATGAAACTCAAGCGTTTTAGTTTGCTTTGGATCATTGTGCTGGTCGCACTATCTGCCTTGGCGCCAGCGCCGGCTGCTGGCCAGAAGATTGACAATCCGATCGAATACAACGACTACGTCGCGGCGTTCAACGAGAAGAATTTGGCCATAAAACTCCAGTTTCTAGACGAATTCCTGGCCAAATACCCGAACACCACGGCGAAAGCGCAGGTTCTGGAAATGAAGATGGGTGCGCTGCAACAAACAGGAAAGAGCCCCGAACCGGCCGCGCGCCAGCTGCTGGAGGTGAATCCCAACCACCTGCGTGCTCTCTTCTTGGTTAGTTACTTCTTCCTTCAGACGCCGCTGAGCCCGAGCGACCAGGAGCTGGAAAAGAAGCTGGCGGCAGGCGAGGAACTGGCCCGGCGAGGGCTCGAGCAACTGCCCCAGTTCAAGGTGCCCAACGTCAGCGCCGAGGTTCTGGAACAGCAAAAGAAGACCTTCGAACTTGTTTTTCGACATGCGCTGGGCGTGGTTGCCATGGCACGCAAACAGTACGACACGGCGCAGACCGAGTTGAGTAGGGCAGCCGAACTGTCCCCGCAAGAGGGCGCGCTGTTCTACAAGCTCGCCAACGCCTATATTTCCGAGCGTCCTGACCCGAAATACAACGAGGCGTTCTGGGCCTTTGCGCGGGCCGCCACTCTGGATGGCCCCACCGGCTTACAGCCTGCGGGACGCCAGCAGGTGGATGCCTACCTCCGGAAGGTTTACGAGCAGTACCACGGCCCGGACGAAGAAGGACTCGCGCAGTTGAAGCAACACGCCAAGGCGCAGCCCTTCCCACCCTCTGACTTCAAAGTCCTCTCCAAGGCGGAAGTGATCGCTGCCGCCCCTGTAATCCCCGAAGAGTTGAGCTTCAGGGAGATTCGCGACATGCTACTCAAGGGGGACGCCAAGGGGAAGGAACTCAAAGAAAAAATAGAAGGGGTGAAGCTGGAGTTTCCGAGGGGCGGCATTATTTCCGCTACGGGACCCCGCCGGGCACGTACCGTGCGCCTCGTCGTACTGCCGGAAACTGCCCAGCGGGACCCTGAAAAAGGCTACGACGTAGAGATGATCTTAGGCGCACTTACACGCGGGGTCCTCGAGGGGAAACTCGTGCGCTTTGAGGGTATCGTGAACTCGTACCAGGAGGATCCCTTCGTGCTCTCCATCGTAGACGGAAAAATCCTCCCCCTCGAGGAGGAGTAATCTGAACCGGCCGCCCAAAAGCCGAACTGCCTAAAGAACTAAGCTGATAGGCGCTCCGGATCGGCGGCACCCAGCTTTCACAAGGGAAATCGACAAAGGAAATTCGAAGGCGCGCCTCGTTCCGAGGCTCCCTCCACCAGTTCCGACCTGCCGTAGAATCTGAAGCAGAGTAAGGTCACCGCCCGCCCGGCCTGCGCTTTCCGACGCCGAGACCCATGTCCCGCATGGCAATCTTGCTCCGAATTCCCCGTTAGCCGGAGCGGTTCCCGTTTCGCCCGTGCAGTTGGTGAGCTTCCATCTTGCGGCTGAGCGTGTTGCGGTGCATACCCAGCAGGCGAGCCGCCCGTGACTGATTGCCCTGCGTGTGGGCCATCACCTGACGGATGTATTTCTTCTCAAATTCCCGCAAGGCAGCCGGGAATGGGACTCCCCGGTCTACCAATTGCCTGATCAATGATTCCAATTGGTCTTTCACCGAACGATCTCCTTCTGGGTCAAGAGCTTCCGCGGCCGGCCTTGCCCATTGGTAATCGACCAACAGTACCCGGCCGCATTCAACAGCGAAGTCAGCGCTCCGGCTGGCCTCGCCAAACCTGCTGGGCCCGCTCCCACCCGCTGCGGAAGCGGTCCCGCATCTGTGCCGGAGCCACGGAAACCAACACGCGCGCCCCGTGAATCAAGTACGGCGTCAACCTCGACCTCGCCAACGGCCGCGCCTCCGGGGCGAAGACAGTCAAGATCACCACCACGACCATGCAAAACAGGAACCCGCGGACCAAGCCCACGCTGACACCCAGCGCGCGGTCGAACCAGCGCAGCCCCGCCCTGTCCACCAATTTGCCGACATAGCGGGAGAGGAACCCTCCAGCAATCAAAGCCGCCAGCAAGATGCCCACGAAGGCGGTCAACGCCGCCAGCTCAGGCGCCCGGCCGTGGGGTAACTGCCGCGCCACGACTGGGTAGAGCCAGCAGGCCAGGACAAAGCCCCAGGCCAGGGCGACTAACGAAACCAGTTCCCGAGTAAATCCCTTGACGAGGCTGAACATCACCGAGAACACCACAATGCCGACCAGCAGCGAATCCAGTATGCTCCAGGCGCTCAATTCGGCAGGTCACGTCCCGTCAGGAGCCGGAGCGCCTCCCGGTATTTCGCTGCCGTGCGCTCGGCCACTTCGGCCGGCAGTGGCGGCGCTGGAGGCCGCTTGTTCCACCCAATTTGCTCCAGGTAATCGCGCACGTATTGCTTGTCAAACGAGACTTGGGCGCTGCCGGGGCGGTACTGTTCCTGCGGCCAGAACCGGGAGGAGTCTGGCGTCAGCACCTCGTCGGCCAGCACCAACTGGTCTCCCACGTAGCCGAACTCGAACTTAGTGTCGGCAAGCAGAATGCCCCGCTGCTCGGCGTAGCTGGCGGCACGACGGTAGATTTCGAGGGTCAGCTCGCGCAGCCGCTCGGACACCTGCCTGCCTACTCGCTCGACCATCTCCTCGAACGGAATATTCTCGTCGTGGCCCGTTTCCGCCTTGGTGGCCGGAGTGAAAATAGGCTCAGGCAATCGTTCCGATTCCTGCAACCCGGCCGGCAGCGGGATGCCGCACACGCTTCCGGTCTGGCGGTACTCTTTCCAGCCTGAGCCGGACAGGTAGCCGCGGGCCACGCACTCGACCGGCACCATCCGTGCTCGGCGAACCAGCATGGAGCGGTCCTTCAATTGCCCATGAAATGGATGGAACGCCGTCGGGTACCGCGCCGGGTCGGCGGTAATCAGATGATTGGGCACCACTTCGGCCAAGAACTCGAACCAGAACAGGGAAAGTTGCGTCAGAACCCGCCCCTTGTCAGGAATGCCGGTAGGCAGAACGCAGTCGAAAGCCGAGATGCGGTCGGTGGCCACCAACAGCAGCGCACCGTTGTCCGCGGAATCGCCGGCCTCGTACAAGTCCCTGACCTTGCCCCTCGAGAAGGCAACCAGGCCCGGGAATTCTGTTTCGAGCAAGATGGTTGTGCTTTTTGTCTCCATGAATATTCTGGAAGAGCCTGCATTCTGCGGCATCGGCAAAATTTCTGTCAAGCGCTGCGCAAGCCAGCATTGATGCGCTCTCGCGCATGTCGCCTTCGAAACGTCGCACGGGGTGTCGGTCTTCGGGAGCGTAAGTTTTTTTATATACTTTCCCACAGCAGGAAGGAGTGTGAGATGGGAGACTTGATTCACACGTCGCGTGCACGCATTTACAAGGACGAGGGGCCGGTGCGCCGCGCCTACATCGAAGAGTTCCCCGAGCCGGTCCGCTACGGGGTGCATGGCGGCATCAAGAAGTTTTACGGGCTCGAGCCGGAGGAGGAGCTGCCAGCCACGCTGGACCACATCGTGGCCGCCGTCGCCGGCTGAATGACGGGCACCTTAGCCGGCGCGCTGGCAGCGCGCCATATCGCGGTGCCCAAAGACGGGTTGTGGGCCGAGGCCGAGGGTAAGATCGAGAACGTGGAGGGCAAGCCCTTCATCACCGCCATCCACGTCCGGTATCACCTTGAAGGTGGCTGAGGGAAAGCGGACGGAGGGGGAGCGCGCGGTGGGCGGGGCCGCTGTCTCTTCGATCTGTGCGTCCCAGGAAATCGCGATGCATCCACGAGAAAGGCTGCCCCGCCGCGCAGAGCGTCAAACGCGGCGGTGAAGTTTCTGCGTGAAGACGGCGCCCCCGGCAGTTCAGCAGTTGCCCTTTTTCTGCGTTCTGCTAGGGGGACTCAGGCGGTGGCGCCTACGGCCTGTCCCTGCCCAGCGGCCTGCTGATGGCTCATTGCGGCCGGTTCGGTTAGGCCTAATCTCACCGACACGAGCTTCGAAACCCCCGGTTCCGCCATCGTCACACCGTAGAGCACGGGTGCTGCCTCCATGGTCCGCTTGCTGTGGGTGATGACAATGAACTGAGTCTTGGGGCTCATCTGCTCGACGAGCTTGGTGAAGCGTTCGATGTTGGCATCGTCGAGCGGCGCGTCCACTTCGTCCAGGACACAGAAGGGACTGGGCTGGTATTGGAAGATTGCCAACACCAGGGCCAAGGCGGCCAGCGCTTTCTCGCCGCCGGAAAGCAGCAGGACATTCTGCAAACGCTTGCCCGGCGGCTGCGCAATCAGGTCCACGCCGCTCTCGTTGGGATTCTCCTCCTCGCTCAGTTTCATCATCCCTGTCCCGCCACCAAACAACGTGCGGAAGGTTTCCTGGAAGTTGGCGCTGATGGCCTGGAAAGCCTCCAGGAACTGCCTGCGTGAGACGGCCTCGATTTCCTCGATGGTTTGCTGCATGTCGCGGATGGCGTCCAGCAGATCCTGGCGCTGGGTCGTGAGGAATTCCTGCCTCTGCTGGGCCTCCTGATACTCTTCCAGGGCCATCATGTTGACCGGGCCGAGCCCCTCAATGCGGGCGCGCAGTCGGCGGGTCAGCTCTTCGGCCTCGGCCAGGGCATCGTCTGTCAGTAGTTCGGCCGGATCGGCGGCGAGTTCCTTTGCCTGGAGGCCGAGCTCGTTCTGGCAGATTTCGCCCAGATGCGCCAAATCGCTTTGTTGGCGCGCCAGGGCCACTTCGGCGGCCGACTTGCGCTCGCGGTGCTCGTCCAGCTCCGCTCGGACCACCCGGGTCTGCTCTGCCAGCTCCGCCAGCCGTTGCCGGCCTTCTTCCAGTGCCTTCAGAAGCTCGGCAGCAGTTTGCTCAGCAACGGCGCGCCCGGCGACCGCTTCGGCCGTCCGGCGTTCCAGTTCTTCTTGCTCGCGCGCCAGCCGCTCCAGTTCCTTCCGGGCGGAGTCGATCTGGTGTTCCAGCTCACCCGCCTGGGCGCGCTCTTGAACCACCACCTCGTCGAGGCGCGCCGCGGCTGCGGCAGCACCACGCCGGCGCTCCTCGAGGGCTGCGGCCCGGGCCTGCGCCTCGGCCAACGCAGCAGCGGCGGCGAGACGCGCCTCGCCACCCCGAGCAGCGGCCTCGGCGGTTTCCGCCAGGCGTGCTTCCAGCTCTTTCCGGGCAAGTTCCCGGCCTTCGGCCTCCACCCGGAGGTGGCCGGCATGCTCGGCAGCGCGCGTGCGCTCCTGCTCAAGCCGCTGAATTTCCAGCTGGGCAACCGAAAGTCGCTCGGTGGCCCGCGCCAGTTGGCCAGCAAGCTGGCGCTGTTCCTGTTCCAGTCCTACGCCCAGCTTCTCCCGCTCCACTTCCTTCCCACGCAGTTTCTCCAGCGAAGCCGCAACGCCGCCCAATTCTTCCTCGCTGGAGCGCAAAGCGCCGGCAGAGGCGTCCATGTGTTGCGCGAGCTCGCCGGCCTGCTGGGTCACCTGTCGAAGCTCGCGCTTCAACGCCAGCGGACCAGTCCCGGCCCGCTTGCCGCCACCCAGCGTGGAGCCGTGGAAACACTCACCTTCCGGAGCCAGGAAGTAACATTGCGGCTGCGCCTGAGCCAGCTCGCGGGCCGCGGTTGCCGAATCCGCAACGTAGCACAAGGCCAGCTTGGGCAGCAGCGTCTCGGCGGCTGCCGACAATCCGTTGGTCAGCCGGACATAGTCTTTCAGCGGAGTGAGCCCCGGCGGCAAAGAGGCGAAGCCGTTGCCTGCGGCAGGTAGAGCCGTGTCCGGATGCACCAGGAAAGTCGCACGTCCCTCGCCTTCGGCGCGCAGCAGGTGCACGCCTTCCTGCGCTGCCTCCCAGCTCCTCACCACCACGTACTCCAGCTCCTCGGCCAGAAAATCCTCAACCAGGCTCTCAAAACGTGGCTCGGCCTCCAGGAAATCGGCCAGGATGCCCAAGGGGCGGAACCCTCCGGGCAAACGCGTGTTTCCTTCTCCGTTGGACGCAAATAGTTTCCGGACTGCCTCAGCCGTATAGGCGCGGTGCGAGAGGATCTGCTCCAACGAGTCGCGGCGCGCGCGCGCATCGGAGTAGTCTCCTCGGAGCTGCTCCAGTCGCCGGCTGACGCGGTGCACCTCTGCCTTCAGCTCACCCAGCCGCGTTTCCACCTCGGCCCGCTCGGAGCTCACGTACTGCAACTCGAGCTGCTGTTGCGTCCGTTGGGCCAGGACCGCCTCCTGTTGCTTGCCGAGGCGGGCATTCTCTTCAGTCGCGGCTGCCAGCTCACGCTCGGCGCGTTCGCGCTGGCGTTCAAGGCCAGCCAGGTACTCCTCCACCTGGGTCAGCTGGTTGCGGAGTTCGGCCAACTCACCCATCCGGACAAGCAGGGAAGCGCGCAGGTTGTCCAGTTCGCTCTCGTGAGAGCGCAGCTGTTGCTCGGCGCGCGTCAACTCAGCGGTGCGCCCTTCGACCTCCGCCTGCGCCCTTTGCTCTTCGGCCTCTGCAGTCGCCAGCGCCGTTCGGCACTCCAACAGTTCACGCTCGAGCGACTCCAGACGGGCCCCGAGTTGGGTCCGCTTCACCTCCTGCTCGCGAAGACGGTTTTCCAGTTCGGTCGCCTGCTGTCGCTGGTAGGCCACCTGATTGCGCGCGCGGTCAGCTTCCATGTCGAGGGCAGCGATGCTGTCGCGCCGGTGACGTAGCGCTTCCTCCTGCTGGTAGCCGGTGCGGTTCAGCTCAACGTGCTCCTGCTCCAGGACCTCCACCCGCGCCGCCAGCTCTTTGGAGCGGTTGGAGGCCAGGCTCAGCTCCAGAGCTGATTGCACCGCCTGGCGTTCCAGATCAGCGTGCCGGCTGGAGAGCACGGCCCGCAGCCGCCCACGGAATTCCTCCCGCAACTCCGAGTACCGCCGTGCCTTGGAGGCCTGCCGCTTCAGCGAGTTCACCTGCCTGGTCACTTCCTCCAGGATGTCGTTCACGCGGTTCAGGTTCTGCTTGGAGCTTTCCAGCTTGGCCTCGGCCAGCCGGCGCTTGTTCTTGTATTTGGTGACTCCTGCCGCTTCCTCAATCAGCGCGCGCCGCTCGTAGGGTTTGGCGTTGAGGATCTGCCCGATCCTCCCCTGTTCGACAATGGCGTAGGAGCCATGCCCCAGGCCGGTACCCAGGAACAGATCCTGGATATCCCGGAGCCGGCTTGGCCTGCCGTCAAGCAGGTATTCGCTTTCCCCCGAGCGGAACAGCCGCCGGCAGATGACGACCTCCGGTGCTAAAGGCCGGGACGGAGGCTCCTCGGCCTGACGGCTTGGGAGCACATAGCTTGGCATGTCCTGGGGGCCTGACGCGGTTGATGGAGCAACGGCCATTGGCGCCGGCTCCGCTTCCGGCAGCGCGGGAGGGCCCTCGGCGTGGTAATCGGTGTTCACCAGCGTCAGGGAAACTTCGGCAAATCCTTTCGGTGTGCGGTCTCGCGTTCCGCTGAAGATCACATCCTGCATGCTGCCACCCCGCAGGCTCTTGGCCGACTGCTCGCCCAGAACCCAACTGATGGCGTCGCTGATATTCGACTTGCCGCACCCATTGGGACCCACCACGGCGGTGATTCCCGCTCCATTAAAGAACAGCTCGGTGCGATCACAAAAGGACTTGAACCCGATGAGCTCGACCTTCTTTAGCTTCAGCAAGGCGAATCTTCCTTTGTGAGTCCCCAGTTCAGGATGCCGGTCCCAGCTACTGAAGGGTGGCTATCCCTTTCGGGGCGCTGGGTGGATAGTAGCGCTGGAGTAATGCTTTGTAAAGGCAAAACCCACTCCATTTTGAGCGCCTGCTGAAAGGACCACAACATTTTGTGCCTACTGGGAAGGTTGAGGAAATCGCCAAAGCAAACAGAACTCTCTGGAAATGTTCAGGCGAATTTCAGACAGAACAAGACCGCTGTCGGAGCACCTTCAACAATTGTATCGCAACAGGTTCGTTACGTAAACAGATTTGTGTCCGGGAGCGAACTAAATCCGGCCGCCGCCACTGGCTTCCACCGCCTCGCCCCTCGGACCCGAGCTTCTCATTTCGGATATAATAGCCGGGGGGCGAGGCTGAAATGAAAGCTCGGCAGGTCCTGGGATCGGCGGCGCTGATGTGGTTTCTGCTGGCCGGGACAGCGCACAGCACCACCTGCCTGATTCTTCCCTTCGAGAACCAGACCCGCAACGCCCAACTGGAGTGGATCAGCGAGAGCTTCGCCGAAGGGCTGGCCGAGCGCTTGGGCGGGCCCTCTTTCTACGTTGTCAGCCGTGAAGAACGCGCTGCGGCCTTCGACCTGCTGGGCATTCCTGCCGCCAGAATCCTGAGCCGGGCAACCATCCTCAAGCTGGCCGAAACCATTGATGCCGACTATGTCATCCTAGGGCGGTACTCCTTAGCGCCCCCGAACCAGCTACAGGCCCGGGCGCGGCTGTTAGAAATGCACCCGCCCCGGCTGCGGTCCAAATTTAGTGAGTCGGGCCCGCTGCCGGACCTGCTGGTGCTGCAGGACCGTCTGGCAGTGGTGATTTCCCGCGCCCTGGAAGTCGGTCCCGGCAGCTTGCCGGGCGGCCTGGCGCCGATGCCCGAGCCGCGTGTCCGTCTAGACGCCTGGGAGAATTACATCCGAGGCCTGCTCACATCCTCGCGCTCCGAGCAGGTGAAACTCTTCCACCGGGCCGCGCGAAGGGACCCCGGCTTAGGTAACGCCGCCCTGGAGTTGGGCAAGATCTATCTCCAGAATCGCGACTTCCCGACTGCCATCCCCTGGTTCACTAAGCTAGGGAGGGAGAAAGCCGGCTTTTTGGAGGCGCAGTTTCTGTTGGGAATCTGTTACTTCTCTCTGGGAAAATACGGGAAGGCAGAAGCGGCGTTCCGGACAGTGGCCGAGGGCCTTCCGTTGAATGAAGCCTACAACAATCTGGGGGCGGCACAGTCGCGCCGCAATGAGCCCGCGGCGCTGGACAGCCTTCGCGAGGCGGCCGAAGGGGACCCGGCTGACCCCGACTACCGCTTCAACTTGGGTTACTGGCATTGGAAGTCGGCCCAGTACGCCAGTGCTGCGTGGCAATTTCGCCTGGCGCTGGAAGGCAGTCCCAGCGACGGGCAAGCCCGTGCCTTGCTGGTGAAATCTCTGGAACGCGCGGGTAACGATGCCGAAGCTGCCAGAGAACGCGCGCTGCTGGTGGATTACCCTGATGCCGCCCGCTTCGCCGGCCTGGACGAGGGGGCCTTCCAGGACCTGGAGCGCCTAAAACAGAACTATCTCGGCCGCAGGTTTCGCCAGCTTCAGTTGGTGCTGGAAATACGGAGGGAAGAAAGCCTGTCCCACCTGCCACCGGAGGAGCACGCCGAGGCGCATCTGGAGCGTGGTCGGGAGCTGTTCGGCGAGGGGAGGGACACTGAGGCACTGCGAGAACTACGCGAAACCGTGCGGCTGAACCCAAACCAGGGGGGTGTCCGCCTCCTTCTTGCCCGGCTCCACGAACGGGGTGGCCGCCGTGAAGAAGCGGCCCGAGAAGCGCGGCTGGCCCTGAGTGGGGAAAATTCCCTGGAAGCCCACTTGCTATTGGCTAAGATCTACCTGCAACAGGAGCGTCTGGCCGAGGCGGAACAGCAGGCGCAGCAAGCGCTCGAAGTGGAGCCGGAGAATGCCGCCGCCCGCTCCGTGTTAAGTACAATCCAGACGCGGACACCATGAGAGCAAGTGTGCAGCACGGAGCCTGGAATCCTGGCGACCGGGGGCAGTGGCGCCGCAGGCTGTTTTTTCTGGTGCCAGTCATGGTGCTGTTGCTGCGGTTGCCAGCCGGCTCAGCCACTGCCGGCTCAGCCGCAGCCGGCTCAGCCCCAGCTACCGTCCTGAAGCTGGAACTCGACGCCATCGTCCACCCGCTCACTGCCGAGTATATCGAGCGTGGCTTGCAGGCCGCAGCAGCCCAACAGGCCGACGCAGTGTTGCTGCGGTTGAACACCCCCGGCGGCCTGGACACCGCCATGCGGCGAATCATAGAGAAAATCCTCGCCTCGCCGGTTCCGGTGCTGGCTTGGGTTGGTCCGGGGGGAAGCCGGGCCGCATCGGCCGGTTTTCTGATTCTCCTTTCTGCCGACGTGGCCGCCATGGCTCCAGGGACCAATACCGGCGCCGCCCACCCGGTGCTGATCGGCGGCCAGAAGATGGACGAGTTGCTGCGGCAGAAGGTGGAGCAGGACGCCGCCGCTTACATCCGGTCCATCGCCGGCAAGCGAGGACGCAACGCGCAACTGGCCGAGAAGGGGGTGCTGGAAAGCAAGTCCTTCACCGAAACCGAAGCGCTCGACAATCGCTTGATTGAAGTGATTGCCGACTCCCCCGAGGAGTTGCTGAACAAGCTCGACGGGAGAACCATCAAGCGGTTTGGGGGCCAGTCGGTGACGCTGGAGCTAGCCGGCGCGCACCTGGTCACCTATCAGCCCAGCACGCGCTACAACTTTCTGCGGCGGATCATTGACCCCAATATCGCCTTCATTTTGCTGGCGCTGGGGGCACTGGGCCTCTACGTTGAGTTTTCCAACCCGGGCCTGATCGTTCCTGGCGTCGCCGGCGGCATCCTGCTGTTGATGGGCATGTTTGCTTTGTCGCTGCTGCCCATCAACTGGACTGGCGCCATGCTGATCATTCTTGCCTTTGCTTTTTTCCTGTTGGAGGCCAAACTTATGAGCCATGGGGTGCTGGCCGCAGGCGGCATTCTGTCCATGATCCTGGGCGCACTCATTCTGGTGGACAGTCCGATTCCGGAGTTGAGAATTAAGCTGGTCACTGCACTCTCGGTTGCCCTGCCGCTGGGCCTGATTACGGTATTCTTGCTCCGTCTGGCTTTCAAGGCATGGAGGAGCAAGGTCGTGACCGGGGATGCCGGGCTGCTGGACGACGTAGGGACCGCCCGGACTGACCTGACGCCAGAGGGCAAGATTTTCATCCAGGGGGAAATCTGGAGCGCGGTCTGCAGCTCGCCGGTGCTGCGAGGCGGCCGGGTGCGGGTGAGAGCCATTGAGGGCTTGCTGCTGCGGGTGGAACCGGACGGCAGCGCGCCCTCGGTCCCGGCCGAGCAAACTCGGCCCCGAATCTAATCCTACTATTTTGCACGGAGGTGCTTATGTTCGGACTCGGCTACCTAGGGGTTGGAATAGTCATTCTTGTTATCTACCTGCTCAACTCCATCAACATCTTGAAGGAGTACGAGCGGGGGGTCATCTTCCGCCTGGGGCGCCTGCTAGACACGGCTAAAGGCCCCGGCCTGATCTTTGTCTTTTGGCCGCTTGATCAAATTGTGCGCGTCCCGCTGCGAATCGAAACCATGGACATCCCGCCGCAGGACGTCATCACCCGCGACAACGTCACTCTCAAGGTGAACGCCGTGCTGTACTTCCGGGTGATGAATGCGCCCGACGCGGTGGTGAAGGTGTCCAACTACCTGTACGCCACCTCGCAGCTGGCACAGACCACCTTGCGCAGCGTCTTGGGCGAGGTGGAATTGGACGAGCTGCTCGCCGAGCGTGAAAAGCTGAACACCCGGCTGCAAACCATTCTCGACGAGGACACCGAACCGTGGGGGATCAAGGTGACCAAGGTCGAAGTGAAGCAGGTGGACCTGCCCGACGAGATGAAGCGGGCCATCGCCAAGCAGGCCGAAGCGGAACGGGAACGCCGCGCCAAGATTATTCACGCCGAAGGCGAATTTCAGGCCGCCTCGCGCCTCACAGCGGCCGCGGCCATCATCGCCGAGCAGCCAGCGGCCGTCACCCTGCGCTACTTGCAGACGCTCACCGAAATCGGTGTGGAGCGAAACACCACGATTGTTTTCCCCCTGCCGGTAGATATTCTGACCGCTTTCCAGGGGAAGGCCGAGGCGGGCACCGGCACCTAGCGGGTGTGCACCGCCAAACGTGGGGGCTCGGACCGCCTCCTCGGCATTGAAAGGCCGCCACCTCCGGGTGCCTTTTTGGTGACCGGGACTCGCTCGTCCCGCGAGCAGGATTGCGAGTAGAATGCTCTCATGCCTGCAGCAGCCCGCGGGGAATACGAAGTGGTCCTGGAAAACCGCCAGCTTACGCTCATCTTCTTTGCCGTGGTCGTCTTGTGCGCGGTATTTTTCGCCCTTGGCTACATCGTGGGGAAGAACACGATGGGCTATATTCCACCGGCCGAAGCAGGCGTGACAACCGTTCCAGGGGAAAAGAACGCCATTACTCCGGCGGGCGTGACTGACCCGGGGAAAGCTCGGGCGGCCACATCCCCTCCGGCCGCCGAACTGACTTTTCAGCGCACGCTGGAGACGAAGGGATCCCCGGCCAGGTTGCAGACCCGGTCAAGCGCCCGCATTCCTGTTCGAGCTGCAACAGGACCGGCTGTTCACCTCCAGGTGGCTGCCCTCAGCAAGAAGCAGGACGCCGAAGCGCTGCTCAGCCTGTTGAAGGGCAGGGGGTTCCCGGTGGTTCTGGTCAGCTCGCAAGCCGACGGCCTGTATCGCGTCCAGGTGGGACCCCTCGGTTCGGCCAAAGAGGTCGAGCAGACGAGGCAGCGGCTGCAACGGGAAGGCTTCAAGACCATTACCAAGAAATGATGGCCGGGCGACTCCCGGATTGGCTCCGAAATCCCCAAACGAACTGGGCCGCTCTGCACCAGCTCAAAGCCGGACTTCGCCGCTACCACCTGCACACGGTCTGTGAGTCGGCTCGTTGTCCCAACCTCCATGAATGTTTTGGCCGCGGCTCGGCTACCTTCATGATCCTGGGCAACACCTGCACGCGCAGTTGCGGCTTCTGCGCGGTGCCACGAGGGCGGCCTGAGGCGCTGGACCCCGAGGAGCCGGAGAACGTGGCGCGCATGGCGGCCACCATGGGCCTGCGCTACGTAGTCCTCACCAGCGTCAACCGCGATGAACTGGCCGACGGCGGCGCCGCCCATTGGGCTGCCACCATCTCCGCCTTGCGCCAGCAGCTACCCCGGGCGCGGGTGGAGGTGCTGACGCCGGATTTCTGCGGCAACCGTGAGGCGCTGGCGGGGGTGGTGGCTGCCGGTCCCGACGTTTACAACCACAACATGGAAACGGTGGCGCGCCTCTACCGCCGGGTTCGCCCGCAGGCCGACTACCACCGCTCCTTGCAGCTACTGGCCACCGTCCGACGCCTGGCGCCGGCGATGTTGACCAAGTCCGGCTTCATGCTCGGGCTGGGAGAATCGCGTGCCGAAGTGAAGCGACTGCTTGATGACCTGCGTGCGGTGGATTGCGAGGTGGTCACCATTGGCCAGTATCTTCAGCCGACCCGCCGGAACCTGCCGGTGGTCGAATACCTGCCTCCGGAAACGTTCACCGACTACCGCGACTACGCCCTTTCACTAGGCTTCCGGGCCGTCTTCAGCGGCCCGTTGGTGCGCAGTTCCTATATGGCCGACCACGTTTTTGATTCTTTTGAAGCGGAAGGGGCAAGCGCACAACTCCGCGCATGGCGCGGACCCCAGGAGCGAATCGAGCAAGACGTCCCTACCGGAACCAGCTAAAATCAGAGTTCGCGGTGCTTCCGAGCAAATCGGAGCCCGCACATCTGCCTAGGCTACCAATCCTGAGGAGACTGCCGGTGCTGATCCGTCTACGTCCCTGGTTCCTCAGCGTTGCCACCGGCCTGCTGCTGGTGGCGGCGTTTCCGAAATGGAATCTGGGCTTCCTGGCCTGGGTTGCGCTGGTGCCGCTGCTGCTGGTCCTCGGGCGCGCCACCGGTTTGCGCGCGGCCTTTGGTCTGGGCTACCTCTGTGGGGTGGTGTTTTTCGCCGGCACGATCTACTGGGTTCGCCTGGTGATGCTCGAGTTCGGCGGGCTGGGCGAGGTGGCCGCAGCCGGGGTCCTGCTGCTGTTTGCGGCGGTGCTGGCCTGCTTCTTTGGCGCGTTCGCGGCGCTGGCACGCCTGCTGCTGGCTCTGCCGGAGAGGCACATCCTGTGGGGTCTGCCGGCGCTGTGGGTGGCCCTGGAATTTGTGCGAGCGCACCTGTTCACGGGCTTCCCCTGGTTGCTGCTGGGCTACGCGCTGGCCGAACACCTGCTGCCTGCACAACTGGCGCGGCTGGGCGGCGTCTACCTGCTGTCGTTTGTGGTGGTGCTGTTCAATACCGGCATCCTTCTGGTGACGCGCAAGCCAACCCGGCGGCGCGGCATGGCGCTGGCGGCAGCCTTTCTTGTGCTGGCCGCCGCATCTTTGGGGGGCAGCCTGCTGCCCACGCCCGAGGCGCCCGAGACTGCCTACCTGGTGCAGGCCGAGGCTTCGCTGGCCGAAGAATGGACCGTGGCGTCGGTTTACAAACTGCTCGCGGACCTGGAGGTCCGCGTCCTGGCGACCTACGCGCGCAACCAGTCGCGCTCCGGCCTGGTGCTCTGGCCGGAAATTCCCGCCTCGTTCTACTACTACGACGACCCACCGTTGCGGGAGCGCCTGCACCGTCTGGCTCGCCTCACCCGGAGCTACCACCTGGTCAACGTCATTGCTTTTGCCGACGCCGAACGGAAAGAGCCGCTCAATTCCGCGGTGCTGATCAGCCCGGGCGGCGAGTTACTGGGCCGTTATGATAAAATTCATCTGGTCCCCTTTGGCGAGTACGTCCCGCTGAAGAAGCTGTTTTTCTTCGCGGGCAAGCTCACCGCTGAGGTTGGGGATTTCGTGCCGGGCACACGGCCAGTGCCGCTGGGTGAGCGCCACCCGCTGGCTGCACTGATTTGCTACGAGGGCATTTTCCCGGACCTGGTGCGGCAGTTCAGCGCCGGCGGCGCCGAACTGCTGGTGAATCTCTCGAACGACAGCTGGTACGGGGATTCGGCAGCGCGGTACCAACTGCTGTTGATGTCGCGCATGCGGGCGATTGAGAACGGCCGCTGGTTGCTGCGGGCTACCAATACCGGGATTACGGCGATCGTAGACCCCTACGGGCGGCTCGAAACCTTTCCCCCCGACCGGCGAGCTGTTTTCACCGGTAAGTTCGGCTACCTGGATGGCCGGACGCCCTACGTGGCTTTCGGCCACTGGTTCCCGGTGCTGGCGGCGGCGGCCGTCCTGGGGCTGCTGTTGAAGGCCCTGTGGTTCAAGAAGCGCCAGGGGGCTAAAGAAGCTGCTGAGGAAGCTGGAGGTGCTCCATCATGATGGAAGAACTGCAACGCGACTACGACACCCTGAAGGAAAAAATCCGCGACGTGCGGAGTTTTCTTTGACGCTCCCGCACGCAGCAAAGAACTAGCCGAGATCGAGCAGCAGATTTCCCGCCCTGAGTTCTGGCAGAACCCGGACCAATCGCAGAAAGTCCTGCAGGCGCGGAAGCGTCTGAGCGAGGTGGTGGAAACGGACCGCGAGCTCACGCGGCGTCTCTCCGACTTGGACACGTTTTTTGAGCTGGCCCGCGAGGGCGAGGATGTCTCCGGCGAGTTGCATCAGGAACTCGGACGGCTGCAGGGGAAAGTGGACCGCCTGGAGACGCGTCTCCTGCTAGGCGGGGAGCATGACGGCCGCAACGCCATCGTCACCATCCACCCCGGGGCCGGCGGCACCGAGTCACAGGATTGGGCCCAGATGCTCCTCCGCATGTACCTGCGCTGGGCCGAGCGGCAAGGCTTTCAGACCGCCGTGAACGACCTGCAGGCCGGCGAGGAAGCTGGGATTAAGTCGGCCACCTTCACCGTTACAGGTGACTACGCTTACGGGTTGTTGCAGTCCGAGATTGGCGTGCATCGCCTGGTGCGCATCTCTCCCTTTGACCAGGCAGCGCGACGCCACACTTCTTTTGCGTCGGTGTTTGTCTCGCCGGAAATTGACGACACCATTCAGGTGAACATCCGCGACGAGGAGTTGCGCATTGACACCTTTTGCTCCTCCGGTCCCGGCGGCCAGGGAGTGAACACCACCTACTCGGCGGTGCGCATCACCCACCTGCCCACGGGCACCGTCGTGCAGTGCCAGAATGAGCGCTCGCAGCACAAGAACCGTGATGTGGCCATGAAGATTCTCCGCTCGCGCCTCTATGAACTGGAACTGGAGAAGAAGCGCGAGGAAGCGCGGCGAGTGGAGGATTCCAAGCTGGATATTAATTTCGGCAGCCAGATCCGCTCCTACGTGCTGGCGCCTTACCGGATGGTCAAGGACGTCCGCACCAGGGTGGAGATCGGCGACGTGGATCGTGTCCTGGACGGGGGCCTGGAGCGGTTCATCCGCGCCTACCTGCTGGCCCGCCGCCCCGGCACCAACAGCAAGCCCGCGTAAATCGCCACAGAGTCACAGAGATATCGTCCTTTGAATCTGTGCAATCTGCGAAATTTGCGGATTCCTTCCTGGTTTCACTTGCTTCGGTTACGGAACACTAGGCTTCGCCTTCGAGCACAGCGGCCAGCCGGTCTTCCAGGATGAGCTGGGGGTCGAAATTGCTAATTTTCAGGGATGACGCAGCGTCCGGCCCCAGGGCCTTCCTGGGGATGAGGCCAACAATCTCGCTATCCAGCACCGCCGCGCCGTAACGTGCTGCCTGGCTCTCCACCGCCTGGAAGAGGCGGTGGATGGGCGTCTGGGAAAAATCGGTGAGGTTCATGGAAACCTGTGCGAGATTGCGCGACTTCAGTTCCACGCCTATGGCTTTTACGCAGGGCAGGCCGCCGCTGGAAGCGCGAACCGCCCGGGCAACGTTGTTGGCCACCTGGAGATCGGCAGTGTTCAAGACAATGTTGTAAGCGATCAGGAAGTTTCGCGCGCCGACGACGGTGGCGCCGGCGGTGGGATGCACGCGCGGCTCGCCGAAATCCGGCCGGCGCTGGTCGCTGGCGGCGATCTCCTCGCGGAGGCCTTCGAACTGCCCGCGCCGGATGTCTTCCAGGTTGCACCGCTCGGGGCGCGTGGCGGCCGCCTCGTAGAGGTACACCGGCACACCGAGTTGCTCCCAGATCTGCTGGCCCACCCGCCGGGCCAGCACCACGCAGTCCTCAAGCGTCGCGCCCTCGACCGGCACAAAGGGCACCACATCGGCCGCGCCCAGACGCGGGTGCGCGCCGCGATGCTGGTTCAGGTCAATCAGCTCGACTGCTCGGGCAACGGCACCCAGCGCTGCCTTTCCTATACTCTCCGGGCTGCCCACAAAGGTGATCACCGAGCGGTTGTGGTCCGCGTCCATTTCGCAGCGCAATACGTAAACGCCAATCACACCGCGGATCGCCTCCGCGATAGCATCCACCTTGGCCGCGTCACGCCCCTCACTGAAATTGGGCACGCATTCCACCAGAGCTCTCATGGGTACGACCGTTCCGTCCAGCATGTGCTAAGATCTGGCCAGTGAGCAGGGAGGCAGCCCGAGATGCCCCACTACGACTACCGGTGCCGCGATTGTAAGAAGCGGTTCTCGACGATCTTAACGCTCAGCGAGTACGGCCGGGGTAAGGTGAAGTGCCCCAAGTGCCACAGCCGCAAAGTGGAGCAGGTGCTCTCCAGCTTCTTCGCGGTCACTTCGAAAAAAAGCTGAGGGGGATGCGCAACCCCGCCTTTTGCGAAAAGTCCCGCGCCTCGTCGTAGCCGGCGTCGGCATGCCGGGCGATGCCCAGGCCAGGGTCGTTGGTGAGGACGCGCTCCAGGCGTTGCGCGCCTTCCGCGGTGCCCTCAGCCACCATTACCTGCCCAGCATGAAGTGAGTATCCGATGCCCACCCCTCCTCCATTGTGCAACGAAACCCAACTAGCCCCGGAGGCGGTGTTCAGCAGGGCATTCAGCACAGGCCAGTCGGCCACTGCATCGCTGCCGTCCCTCATGCCTTCGGTCTCGCAGTAGGGGGAGGCCACCGAGCCACAGTCCAGATGGTCGCGCCCGATCACGATCGGCGCCTTCAACTTTCCCGTCCGGACCAGATCGTTGATGGCCAGGCCAAAGGTGGCCCGCTGGCCATATCCCAGGCAGCAGACGCGCGCCGGCAGGCCCTCGAAGCGGACCCGGCGGCGGGCCAGCTCGATCCAGCGCCCGAGAACGCGGTCCTCCGGGAATAGCTGGCGCGCCAGGTCGTCGGTGACGGCGATGTCGGCCGCTTCGCCCGAAAGCGCCACCCAGCGGAACGGTCCCCGCCCTTCACAGAGGAGCGGCCGGATGTAGGCCTCCACAAACCCGGGAAAGGCATAGGCCCCCGTGAGACCCGCCTTGTGGGCCATGGTGCGGATGTTGTTGCCGTAATCGAAGGCCACAGCGCCGAGCTTCTGCAAGGCGAGGATGCCCTCGACATGGCGCGCGATCGAGTCCATGCTGCGCTTCAGGTACCCGGCGGGATCACGCTCGCGCAGCTCGGCGGCCTGCTCGACCGAGCAGCCGGCCGGGATGTAGCCGTTGAGGGGATCGTGGGCGCTGGTCTGGTCGGTAAGCAGGTCGGGAACGATGCCGCGGCGGGCCAGTTCCGGGATGAGCTCGGCGCAATTGCCCACCAGCACCACCGAGGTGGCTTCCTGCTTCCGCACCGCCCTCTTTAGGATGCGAACCGCCTCGTCCAGGTCGTGAACCATGATGTCGCAGTAACCGGCGCGCAGGCGGCGCTTCACCCGCTCCGGGTCTACCTCCACGCCCAGAAAGGCGGCGCCATTTAGGGTGGCGGCCAGCGGCTGGGCGCCACCCATGCCGCCCATCCCCCCGCTGACCACCAGCTTCCCGGCCAGCTCGCCCCCCAAATGCTTGTTGGCAGCCGCGGCAAACGTCTCGTAGGTGCCCGCGAGGACTCCCTGGGTGCCGGTGTAGATCCAGCTGCCAGCGCTCATCTGGCCGTACATGGTCAGCCCGGCGCGCTCCAGCTCCCCGAAATGGTCCCAGTTGGACCAGTGCCCCACCAGATTGGCGTTGGCGATGAGAACGCGAGGGGCAAACTCGTGTGTGCGGAACACTCCCACCGGCTTGCCGGACTGCACCAGCAGGGTCTCGTCGTTGCCGAGCTGCTCGAGCTCGCGCACAATGGCTTCAAAGCAGGCCCAGTTCCGCGCCACCCGGCCCTGGCCGCCGTGGACAATCAACTCCTCCGGCTTCTCCGCCACGTCCGGGTCCAGGCTGTTCATCAGCATGCGCAGCGCAGCTTCCTGGTGCCAGCCGCGGCACCGCAACTGTGTGCCTCGGGGCGCGCGGACCGTGCGTGGGGGTTTTAGAGTCCCGGTAGCCATAGCAATCCCTCTCGACGATGGTAGCACGGCAGCTTTGCGCTACTTCCGCTCCGCCCTGATTAGCTCCCGGGCGGCTCTTGTTCGGAGGGGGGTGGGCTCTCAGGTGGTTCAGTCCGGCGGGCGGTTTTCTTCTTGGCTCGGCGGAGCAGCTCTTCCACGCGGGAAGTGTGGGCGAAGCCGCGGTCGAGTTCGAACGTCAGGTCTGGGGTGAAACGGAGCGCCAGATGGTGGGCCAGCTCGTGGCGTAGGTAACGACGGGCCGCCTGCAGGCATTGAAGGCTCTGCTGCTGGGCCTCTTCGCTGCCGAGCACGCTGACCTGGACGCGGGCGTGCCGGAGGTCGGGCGCCAGACGCACTGCGGTGACGGTGGCAAAGCCGACGCGTGGGTCCCGCATGCGGCTGATAAGCTGGCCCAACTCCATGCGCAACTCATCCGCCAACCGCTCGGCTCGGTGAGATGGCTTCATCAGCATGGGATAGTTGAGGCATTGAACCATTGCCGAGGGGGGCTGCCGAGGGGGTCAATGGCCAATGAGCCGGTCAATCGAGGGTTACAGAATTTCGATGGTGGCGTCCACCAGGTCGCCCCCCAGCAGGTGTTCACTTTCCGACTGGGCCCCGCGCAGCACCTGGCGGAGATTGGCTTCGCTGCTGGAAATGGAGGCCACCCCCAGTACCGCACGTTGCCAGAGGTCCTGGTGATCCAGTTCCGCCACGGCCACGTTGAACTTGCGGCGCAGCCGGTCCCTGAGCCGCTGGACAACCATTCGCTTCTCTTTCAGCGAATGCGCATAAGGCAAGTGGATTTCCAGGGTGAGCAGCCCAACGGGCACGGCATCAGGCCAGCGCTTCGGCGGCGATCTTTTCGATGACGAAAGCTTCCACAACGTCACCCTGTTTGACGTCGGAGTAGTTTTCCAGGGCGACGCCGCACTCGAAACCGGACTTCACCTCGCGGGCATCATCCTTGACGCGGCGCAGCGAAGCAACCTTGCCGGTGTAGACCACCACGTTATCCCGCAGCAGACGCACTTCGGAGCCGCGCGTCAGCCGGCCGTCCTGCACATAGCAGCCGGCGATCGTGCCGACCCCCGTGACGCGGAAGGTCTCCCGGACTTCGGCCCGTCCCAGCGCCACTTCCCGGGTGGTAGGCTCCAGCAGCCCGGTCATCGCCTTCTTGATTTCGTCCACTACTTCGTAGATGACAGTGTGCAGGCGGATGTCCACTTTTTCTTGCGCGGCCGTTTCCTGCGCCTTCCGTTCCGGGCGCGCACTGAAGCCGATGATGACGGCGTTGGAGGCGGAAGCCAGCAGCACGTCGGACTCGGTGATGGCGCCGACGCCGGCGTGGATGATCTTCACCTTGACTTTCTCGGTGGCCAGCTTGGTCAGCGTCTCGGCCAGCACTTCGGCCGAGCCCCCCACGTCGCCCTTCAGAATCAGGTTCAACTCCTTGACCACGCCGGCCTTCATCTGCTCGTGGAGTTGGCTCAGAGTCAGGCGAGAGTATCTGGCCAGGGCGGCCTCGCGCGCTTTCTGCTCGCGGTAAAGGGCTGTCTGCTTGGCCTTGAGCAGATCAGGGACCACCTGGAGCTGCTCTCCCACTTGCGGCACGCTGCTGAGCCCCAGCACTTCCACCGGGGTGGCAGGGAGCGCTTCCTCCAGCGCGTGACCCCGATCGTCCACTAGCGCCCGCACCCTGCCGAACACGGAACCAACGATGAACGGGTCGCCCGCGCGCAGGGTACCATTTTGCACCAGCACTGTGGCCACCGGGCCGCGGCCGCGGTCCAGCTCGGCTTCCAGAACCGTGGCCATCCCCGGACGGCTGGGACTCGCCTTCAGTTCCTGCACGTCGGCCACCAGCAGGATCATCTCCAGTAGCAGGTCCAGGTTCTTGTTCTGCTTGGCAGAGACCTCCACGGTCACTGTCTTGCCGCCCCATTCCTCGGGCGTCAAATCGCGGTCTGACAACTGGCGCTTCACCCGCTCAGTGTTGGCCTCGGGCTTATCCACCTTGTTGATAGCCACCACCATGGGCACGTTGGCCGCCCGAGCGTGGTCCATCGCTTCCAACGTCTGGGGCATCACCCCGTCATCGGCCGCCACCACCAGCACGACGATGTCGGTGACCTTCGAACCACGCGCCCGCATGCGCGTGAATGCCTCGTGACCAGGAGTGTCAATGAAGGTGATCCGGCGGTTGTTGATTTCCACCTGGTAGGCGCCGATGTGCTGGGTAATGCCGCCAGCCTCCTGCTCGCTGACGCGGGTCTGCCGGATCCCGTCCAACAGCGAGGTCTTCCCATGGTCCACGTGGCCCATGATGGTAACCACCGGCGGGCGCGGCACCCGCTCCCCGGCTTCTTCCTCGCTTTCCGGCTTGACTGCCTCCAGGGTCTCTTCCTCGAAGCTGATGACGCGAGTCTCGGCTCCGAAATCCCGGGCCACCTCAGTGGCCACCTGCGCGTCCAGCGTCTGGTTAATGGTCGCGAAAATTCCGCGGCTGATCAGCCGTTGCATCAAGTCCTTAGCTTTGATCTCCAGTTTCTCCGTTAGGTCTTTGACCGTGATGCCTTCGACGATGGCGATTTCGCGGCTGATGGGCAGCGGCTTGAACATCGCCGGCGCCTGGCGCGGCGGGCCGCCACGTTGCGGCCTTTCCCGGTCCCGGGCAGGGATGGGAGACCGGGTGGGACGCGGCCGTTGGCCAATAGCCGGCGGAGCACCGGCGGGGCGCAAGCGCGTCGGGTGCATGGGGCGCCGCTCATAGCGGCCCGGCGGCACCGGGACTCCTGGCAGGGGACGCGGCAGTCCGCCCGGACGACCCGCTACACCAGCAGCCGGCCCGCTTGCCCCTTCGCGCGGCTGCCCGGCTCGCCTCCGAACTCCAGGAGGCGGCTGATAGATGGGTTGACCCGGAGCCAGTCCCCGAGGCGGCACAGGACGCACCGGGGGGGACATCACAGGTGGGGGCGGCAAACCACCACGGCGACTCACCGGGCCCGGCACACCGATACGCGGCGCGCCCATCGGACCCTGCACCCCCAACCGGGGAGCGGGTGGGGCAGGCGATGAAGTCGGAGGCCCGGCTTCGGCCGGAGCAGCGGGAGGCGGACTCGGGGCAGCAGGCACTCCCTCCACCGCAAGCGGCGTCTCGGTAGCCGCTTGAGGGGGAACGGCAACACCTGTTGCTAGCGTCCCCGGGGGCAGGGGTGGCTGGGCCGCCGTCCGGCGAATCGGCGGGCGCAAAACAGTGCGCGATCCGGCCGCTGGAAACTGTCTGGTCACTAGCGGGGGGCGAGGTTCGCTACGGGCGGCTGGGACCGCCACCCGCCCAGGGATGTGCCCCGCTGCTGGCGGAGCGGGCCGCGGTTCCGGAGGTGATGCGGAAACGGGACTCGCGTGCCGATCCTCGATGGCCTTCGGCGCAGCCGGCTTGGGCGCAGAAGCCGGTGCTTGACCGGTCGCCGGTTCCTCCTTCCCGGCGGCTTCTCCTTCAGCTGCCGCAGCGGCCGCGCCACCAAAGTGCTGGCGCAGTTTCTGTACAATCTCTTCGCTGACAGAACTGGAGTGGGACAGTTTATCGGTGATCCCAATGGTGGGCAGGAAGTCGAGTATCGCCTTCGCCTTGACCTCGAGTTCTCGGGCTAATTCGTTAATCCGCATGCAAGCCGCTTTACTTTTCAGGGGCTTCCGCCGCATCGTCGCTCCCGCCTGCGACGAACTCTTCCGGCTCGGCCGGCTCGGGTTGTTCGAGTGATTCGGCTACCGGGTGGTCGTTCTCCCGAGCGACACGTTCCGGCGAATCTTGCGCCGCCTCTCCTCCCTGGGCAGGCGGCTCGCCCTCCCCCGCTGGATCAAGCTGGGCGGGTTCGCCCCCCAGAGGGGCGAGCTGCTCAGCAGACTCCGCCGCAGTCCCTACAGCGGGTTCGGCCGGCGTTTCGACCAATTCTTGCGGAGCCCCTTCGGCCAACTCAGCGTCCCCGCTGGCTTCCGCCAACTCGACGCTTTCCACGCCCTCTGCCGCCTCCCCGGTTCCCTCCCAGTAATTCTGCACAGCGGCGCGGATTTTTTCTACCATTTTCGGACCGATGCCGGAAATCTCCT
This sequence comes from Terriglobia bacterium, assembly GCA_965218055.1. Taxonomy (GTDB): domain Bacteria; phylum Acidobacteriota; class Terriglobia; order JAJPHL01; family JAPKYU01; genus CBDBKE01. The sequence goes on along the minus strand of CBDCKA010000002.1, from coordinate 927,405 downwards.
GCAACTGCTCTGGTGTCTTGGAACCCAGCTGCTCGATGCTCGTGATGTCGTGCTGGACGAGTTTTTCGCGGAGGCGCTCACTGAGCGTGCTGAGCTGGTCCATCGGCGTGCCGCCGACCAATTGCCCCATCTCCCACTCCACTTCCTGGCGCTTCTCCTCTTCGCTCTTGATGTCAATCCTCCAGCCCATCAACTTGGCGGCGAGCCGCACGTTCTGGCCTTTCTTGCCGATGGCCAGCGAGAGCTGCGTGTCGTCCACGATCACTTCCAGATGCTTTCCGACCGGATCCAGAACCGATACGCGGCTGACTTTGGCCGGCTGCAAAGCCTTGGTGGCAAAGACCACGTGGTCCTCGGAATGCTGCACGATGTCAATCTTCTCACCCCGCAACTCGCGGCGAACCGACTCGACCCGCATCCCCTTCATCCCCACGCAAGCGCCGGTGGGGTCCACGTCGCGGTCATTGCTGATCACCGAAATCTTGGTGCGTTCCCCCGCCTCCCGCGCACAGGCCTTGATGACCACCGTGCCGTCGTAGATTTCCGGCACCTCCTGCGCGAACAGCCGGGTGACGAGATCGGGTGCAGCACGGGAAATGATCACCTGCGGGCCCTTCAGGGATTTCTCGACCTTCACGATGATGGCGCGCAGGCGATCGGCGGGCGAGAATTGTTCCAGGCGCGACTGCTCGCGGCGCGGCAGGCGCGCTTCGGCCTTGCCGAGTCCCACAATCAAGTCCGGCCCTTCGATTCGCTTCACGGTACAGTTGACCAGCTCGCCCACGCGCCCGCTGTACTCGTTGTAGACAGTGTCGCGTTCGGCCTCGCGCACCTTCTGACAAATCACCTGCTTGGCGGTCTGCGCGGCAATGCGGCCCAGCACGTCGGTGGCCTTTTTAATGCGCACCTCTCCGTCCGGTTCCAGATGAGGGTTGATGGCGCGGCCTTCCTCCAGGGAGATTTCCTTCAGGGGGTCGGTCACCGTCTCGACGGCTGTCTTGAGGGCGAAAACTTCGATCTCGCCAGTTTCTTTATTGAACTCGGCCTTCAGCTCCTCGCTGGACTTGTAGTACTTGCGGGTCGCCACCGCCATGGCGTCTTCGATGGCGCTGACGATGATCTCCGGCTCAATCCCCTTCTCCCGGCTGAGCTGGTCAATGGTCTGGTACAGTTGCGATGCCATAGGGCCTTCCCTCGTCCCGAATCAGGACTTCCACTCAAAAACCAAGTTCGCCCGCTCCACGTTGTCGTATTCCACCGATGCGCACTCGCCCGACGCCAACGTGAGGGTCAGGACGCCATTTTCCAGCCCGTCCAACCGGCCCACCAACTGCCGCTGCGCCCCCAGGGGCTGTTTCAACCGGAGTCGCACCTTGCGCCCGGCAAAACGGTCGTAATCGGCCGGCCGAGTCAGCCGCCGCTCCACTCCCGGCGAAGAAACCTCCAGGGTGTAGCTGGCGGGGATCAGATCTTCCACGTCCAGGATCGCCCCCACCTGGTGGCTGACCAGTTCGCAATCGCGGTGGGTGACGCCACCGGGCTTGTCGATGAAGATTCGCAACAAGCTCCGTGGTCCCTTGCCACGAAGTTCTACCTCCGCCACTTCCATCCCCTCAGAGGCAGCGACCCGCTCGACAATTTCACGAATTCGCACCAGCACTGCCTGGTCCGGCATTTCCCCAGCCCAACCAAACAAAAGCCCAGCGACCAACAAAAAAGTGGGCTCATGCCCACTGTTTCCTCCGACCCGCCTCCTACCGGCGCCAACCCTTAGGATACTGCGAATTCTGTGGAAAATCAAGCCACAGTTCAGCCTGCCGGGGCGGCACCGGGGCGGGGCTTTCCAAGTACTCCCGCTGGGATGGCCCGGGGCCGGTTTCGATTGCGGATGGGGGCCCGGATGGTGGGTCGGCTTACACGTGCACCTTGAAAGCGATCACCAGGATGGCCGCCCCGATCAAAGACATGCCGGCGATGAAACCCCGAATCGTACCTCCGCTGGCGCCTTTCCACTCTCCCGCCAGCCACCCAAATAGGCTGGCAAAAAACACGGTCCCGCCCACCAAGAGTGCCATGGATATGGACGGCCCTAAGGCCGGTCCCAGTTTGACCGCACTGGAGTTGTACAGCAAGAGCCCGCTATACCACAGGACAGCCATGGCCAATGCTAAGGAAACATTCCGAAGCAAGACACGTCTGTTCCGGAAGGCGGCCCAAGTCCGGTTCCGATTCAATTTATGGATCGAATACAGTATCCCGGGAAACATGCCGGCATTGAAAGTGACCAACAGCGCCGTAAACTCGGCGAAGGTTCTTGAAGAAGCACCCGCCTGCAAGGCATTCTCTACCAGTCCGCTGCTCGACTTCGCGCCGTAGATAAATGCCGAGCCCAGCGCTCCGCAGGAAAGGCACAACGCCAGGCCGGTTCGAAAGCTCCCTCTCACCACCTGCCCACCCGCCTCTTTTCCTGCCGTTCTTCCTGCGGGCTCCCGTTCTTTGCGCACTCCGAATTTTCCGTACAGGAAAATACCAGTCAGGATCAGGGCCACCGCCAGGAGAAAGTAAAAAACGGCATCGCTGGATACTCTGCCGCGGGCATAGACAATCATCGGTCCGAGAGTTCCTGCTGTGGTGGATGTGGAGGCCACCACAGCGTTCCCGATGGCGATGCCCACCATGCCCAGCCCCAACCCGTAGATCACTTGAGCCACACCCCAAAAAAAGCCCGCAATCAGACCGGGAATAAAGTAGCTGAAAGGACTCTCCCACAGGACGGTCACCAGATTTGGCACTGCCACCAGGGCGGCCACCCACGGCAGAATCCCGGTGGATAAAATTGTGAAAATGAGCCAGGTGTTTTCCCACTCCCACTCCCGCGTGTAGCGCATGGGGAGAAAGAACACACTATTCGACAGACCAGCCAATAGGCCCAGGGCTAAACCAGCCAGAAATTGTTCATCCATATCGGGACGACAGCGAGACGGCAGCGGTACGACAGCGGCACGACAGCGGTCCGACTTCGCAATCGGCGGACTGAGCTTGGAACAGTATCACCAACGCAATCTGCGGCAGTTTGAAATTGTCTCCACGATTGCCTCGACAGCAGTTCACGCTTCATAATGCAGTGTGGCAGGAAGAAAGTTGGGAGGAACGATGTCGATCTGGAAGTTTCTGGGATTGGAACAGAAAAAGCTGGCACAAGAGGACCTGCAGGAATCTTCTTCCCCAGATACGGAAACCGTGCGCAAGATCGTCGATGCTCTGGACCATATGGAACCGGAGCGGGCCAGGTACATTGCTGCCTTTGCGTACCTGCTGAGCCGGGTGGCCCGCGCGGACATGCACATCAGCCAGGAGGAGACGCACCAAATGGAGCGAATCGTTATGGAGCGGGGCGGCCTGCCGGAGGAGCAGGCGATCCTGGTGGTGCAAATGGCCAAGACCCAGAGCCTGCTGTTTGGGGGGACCGAGAATTTCCTGGTCACCCGGGAGTTTCACAAAATCGCCGCCCGACAGCAGAAGATCGCCTTGCTGCACTGCCTCTACGCCGTTTCTTCCGCCGACAGATCCGTTTCCACGAAGGAAGATCACGAGATCCGCAACATCTCAGGCGAGCTCAAACTCAGCCACAAGGATTTCATCAGCGTACGCTTGGCCTACCGGGATCATCTGGCCGTCCTGAAGAAGCGGTCGCCGCGGGGTCCGGGCCGGGGTCCGGGCCATGGTAACCCGCCAAAATAACCCACCAAGGGTAACCAGGCGCGCCATCAATCCTCTGGGTCCTGTGTAAGGAGACTCCAGAATCACCCCGCTCGCTTGACCGCATTCAAGGAGGGGCAGCGAGGGAATGGAAGGGAGAAGCGTGCTGATTTTGGCGGGGCAGTACGTTGCCTGACCCAAGCGCTCCGGGTTCTGGTGAAGCCGGCTGCTAGGCCAGTATCGATTTCACGACGTGTGCAGGCTCAACGCCGGTCAGTTTCGAATTCAGTCCCTGGAACTTGTAGGTGAACCGTTCGTGGTCAATGCCGAATAGGTGCAGGATCGTTGCCTGGAGATCGCGAACGTGGACCGGGTCCTTGACAATGTTGTAGGAGAAGTCGTCCGTTTCGCCGTAAACGACTCCGCCTTTGACGCCGGCGCCGGTCATCCAGATGCTGAAGCAGCGCGGATGATGGTCGCGCCCGTAGTAGGTGGGTGTCAGCAATCCCTGTGAATAGATCGTACGGCCGAACTCGCCGCCCCAGACGACGAGCGTCTCATCAAGCAGGCCGCGCTCCTTGAGGTCCTGCACCATCGCCGCGCTGGCCTGGTCGACAGCCTTGCACTGGGCGGGCAGCACTTCGGGCACATGCCTGTGCACGTCCCAACCGCGATGGTAGACCTGCACGAAACGCACGCCACGCTCGATCAGGCGCCGCGCCATCAGACAGCTATAGGCGATCGTGCCCCGCTCACGCGCGGCTTCGCCGTAGCGCTTGTAGGTGCTCTCCGGCTCGGCAGAGAGATCGCTCATCTCCGGCACCGATGACTGCATCCGGAAGGCCATTTCGAACTGCTCGATCCGGGCCCGCGTCTCGGGATCGCCGATCTTCTCGTGCTGGATTTGATTCAGCTCACTCAGACCATCCAGCATGCGCCGCCGGATCTTCTGGGGAACTCCTTCGGGATTCTTGACGTAGAGAACCGGGTCGGCGCCTGCACGCAGAGACACACCCGCGTACTCGGACGAGAGGAAACCTGCGCTCCACAGACGCGAGGAAATCGCCTGCACGCCCGCCTTCGGATGGCTCTTCTTCGCGTTCATCACCACGAACGTCGGCAGATCTCGGTTCAAGCTGCCCAAACCGTAGGAGAGCCAGGAACCGATGCACGGCAGGCCCGCGATCATCCGGCCGGTTTGGATAAACGTGATGGCCGGCTCGTGGTTGATTGCCTCGGTGTGCATCGAACGAATGATCGCCAACTCATCAGCCATCTTTGCGGTGTGCGGCAGCAGGTCGGTGATCCATGCGCCGCTCTGCCCATGCTGGTGAAATTCCCACTTCGAGGGAGCAATCGGGAAGCGCGCCTGGCCGGCGGTCATGGTCGTCAGGCGCTGGCCCTTCCGGATCGATTCGGGCAGCTCCTTGTCGTACCACTCCTTCATCTTGGGCTTGTAGTCAAGCAGGTCCATCTGCGGCGGTCCGCCCATCGCGTGGAGATAGATCACCCGCTTGGCCTTGGGTGCGAAATGGGGCAAGCTGGGCAATCCTCCGTACGGCTTTGGACTGCCTTTCGCCTCCTCGGCGGCCAAGCTGGCCAGCGCAAGCGTACCAAGCCACTGGCCTCCACGGCCGAAGAACTGCCGCCGGGTTTCCATGAGAACCGCTTCTGCAGATGGATGCATCTCGGATCCTCCCTTTTGCTTGCGCTTCCAGCGCTACTTGTTCAAAATCTCGTCCAGATTCATGATCTGGTTGGCCAGCATGGTCCAAGCCGCCGATTTCGCCTTGGGCAACGCCTCGGCCGCCTTGGACTCCCCGGTGGCCAGGAGCTTCGCCGCGTCCGCGCTGTTCTGCTGATAGTAGGCCAGGAAATCCTTATACGCTCCCCGCGCCACCGCACGCTCATTCTCTTCGAGCTTGCGGGCCAGAAGCCGCAACGTCATGTAGTCGAGCCGGCTGTCGAAGCCCTCTCCCGCTTCCTGAATCGTCTTCTGGGCCAGGTAGCGTCCGGCCTCGACAAACTGCGTGTCGTTCATCGTCACCAGCGCCTGCAGCGGCGTGTTCGTGCGCTCCCGTCGCACGGTGCAATTCTCCCGCGTGGGAGCGTTGAAAGTCTCCATCGATGCCGGTGGAGCGGCCCGCTTCCAGAAGGTATAGAGGCTGCGACGGTAGAGTTTGTCGCCCTGATCCTGCTTATAGATGCTCGTGTTGCTATCCGGCATCGCGACCGTTTTCCAAACACCGGGGGGCTGGTAGGGCTTCACACTCGGTCCCCCGATCTTCGGGACCAGCAGACCGCTGGCTGCCAGCGCATAGTCACGCAGCATCTCGGCGTCCATGCGGTACCGCGGCCCCCGCGAGAGAAGCCGGTTCCCAGCGTCTTTCGCTAATTTCGCTTCGGTGGTGGCCGCCGCCTGCCGGTAGGTGGCCGAAGTCACCATCAGCCGGAAGAACTCCTTGACGTTCCAGCCCGACTCCCGGAACTCCATCGCCAGCCAGTCGAGCAACTTGGGATGCGATGGAGGCTCCCCTTGAGAGCCGAAGTCGTCGGAGGTCTTCACGATGCCCGTCCCGAAGACTTCCTGCCAGAAGCGATTGACGGCGACGCGCGCGGTCAACGGGTTCGAGTCGTCGACCAGCCACTTCGCCAGTCCCAACCGATTGCGTGGCAGCGAAGCCGGCATCGGCGGCAAAGCGGCCGGGGTGGCCGGCTCGACCCGGTCCCGAGGCTGGTCGTAGGCGCCCCGATGGAGGATGTGGGCAAACGGCTTGGCGTCGCTGCGCTCTTGCATTACATGCGTGACCGCGCCGTGGCGGCGCACCTCCCGCCGTTCGCGCTCGAGTTTGCGCAACCGCGCCACAAGCTGGCTGTACTCTTCGTCTTTTCTGTTGAGATAGTAGAGATGCAGGGCCTCCCGCTCGTCCTGGGTCAACTCGCTGGGTTGCTTCTTCCGTGCCCTCTCCAATGCCGGCCAGACCGAGACCAGCCGGGCCTGCTCGACGGTGAGCGTGCGGTTGAAGAACCGAAGGTCCGCAATGGCCCCGCCGCCGAGGTCCCAGGTGTTGTCTCTGTTCACCTGCTTCCCCAGCAGGACCGGCTGGCTGATGCGGATGTTGCCCTTGATCTTCGAGAAGTACTCGGTACCCCGCGTCGGGAAGACCCGACCATTCAGGTAGATGTTCAGCGCGGCGCGCTCAGAGCTGCCGTCGTAGCTTACCGCCACGTGGTTCCAGGTTCCGCCCTCCATCTGTGCCAGGTGGGTCGGCATGATCTCAATGAATTTTCCGTCATCACCCACCATCCTGAACCTAGGCAAGTGTCTGTCGATGAAGATGGACCAACCACGCCCCTTTTCGGAATGCTTGTGATCGAACTGGCTGACCACAGCGTAATCGCCGTCGTTCTTGGGGTGATAGATCCAGGCGCTGATGGAGAAGGGACGCGCCACGTCGAGCTGTTCGATGTCAGGCAGCTCGGCCCAGGCCTCCTTGGCAAACTGCAGCGCTTTCAGCCCTTCCTCCGGCCCAGCACCCACGCTGACGCCTTCTGGCAAGTCAATCTCGGCCTTGCGGCCTGGTAAGTTCACCTCCAGCCGGCCGTTCAGCGAAAGCGTCATCACCTCCGCGGACTTCCCCAGAGGCGCCTCCACAGAGCGATACTCCCCGCTGGCCAGCCACGCTTCAAACTTCTCATCCGGCGAGGAGACTTTCGCTTGCACGCGACTCGCGACTTGCGCCAGCTTGCGCTTCAGCTCCTCCCAGCGGCTCCTCTCTTCCAGCCGCGGAACTACGACGATCGGCGGCGGGTCGGAGACGTTGCCGTCCAATGCGAACTGCGTGGTATTCCGGAAGAAGGCCGACAGCGAATAGAAGTCCTTCGTTGCGATCGGATCAAACTTATGGTCGTGGCAGGTGGCGCAGGCCACCGTCAAACCCAGCCACACCGTGCCGGTCGTGTCCACCCGATCTTTGGCGTATATGGCCTCCACTTCCTCGAGAATCACCCCTCCTTCGTCGGTGGTGACATTGCAGCGGTGGAAGCCGGTGGCGATGCGCTGCTCCAGTGTGGGATTGGGCAGAAGATCCCCCGCCAGCTGCTCGATCGTGAAGCGGTCGAACGGCACGTTCCGGTTGAACGTCTGGATCACCCAATCTCGGTAGGGCCACATCTCCCGGTAATTGTCGATGTGCAGCCCGTGCGTATCGGCGTAACGGGCTGCTTCCAGCCAGTAGCGCCCACGGTGCTCCCCCCAATGGGGAGAATCGAGCAGTTGCTGCACCAGCTTCTCGTAGGCGTTCTCAGCGCTATCATTGACAAAAGCTGCGACTTGTTCTGGCGTCGGGGGAAGACCGGTCAGGTCGAGCGAGAGGCGGCGAATCAACGTGCGGCGGTCTGCTTCGGGAGCCGGCTCCAGCCCCTCAGCCTCCAGCCGCGCCAGAATGAACCGGTCCATCCCATTGCGGACCCACTGCCCATTGTTCACAGGCGCCGGCTCCGGCCGCTTCAGCGTCCGAAACGACCAGTGCTGATTCCAACTGGCTCCCTGCTCGATCCAGCGCTTCAGGAGATCGATCTGCTCGGCGGTCAGCTCCTTATTCGTGAAGGCCGGAGGCATGCGTCGAGCGGGGTCCTTGGTCGCAATGCGCTGGTAGAGGAGACTGGCCTGCGGATCTCCGGCAACAATCGGCGTACCGTCCTCTCGTTGGGCGAACGCACCCTCGCGGGTGTCCAGACGCAACTCTGCCATGCGGGCTTTGCTGTCCGGCCCGTGGCACTGAAAGCAGTTATCGGAGAGAATCGGACGCACGTCTCGCTGGAAGTCAACCGCTTCGGCGGGCTCTGTCGCTGCCGGCGAAGCCGCAACAACGCTCGCCAGCAGCAGCACAGCGACCAAAGTACCGCTGGCCAATCCAGACCACTGTGCGCTCATTCTTACTCCCAATCCCCTCGACAAATATGTTGGAATGTACAATTTAGACCCTGCTCTCGGCTACTGTCAAGCCCTTCGGAAAACTGGTGCTGTCCATCGTCGGCGCCAGCCTTAAGCAACTCATTTCGAAGGCGGCCAAGCTCCTCGGTAAGTGGTCGTCGAGCGTAACCCGCGCGAATGGAGCTTGACACAAGAGAGCGACTGTCGTATGACTTTGCGCAAAGCGAAATTTGAACTTATATACGGCACCGGCTGCAGATAAGGGGGTTCGAGATGAAGAGCAATCGAAGCCGACGAGACTTTCTACAAACCGCCTTAGCCTCGGCGTCAGTCCTGGCGCTGGCGGATGGGATCCTGGCGGAGACTCGAACTGAGGGTGGGCAGGGTATTCCCACCCGGCCTCTGGGCGATACGGGCGAGCGGGTCTCCATCCTTTGCTTAGGAGGCGGGCACATCGGAAGCATCAAGGACGAAAGCTTAGCCATCCGCATCATGCACGCCGCCATCGACGAGGGAGTCAGGTTTTTCGATAATGCCTGGGATTATCACGGCGGGCGCAGTGAATATCGCATGGGGAAGGCCCTGGCCCAGGAAGCCCTGCGGAAGAAGGTTTTCCTCATGACGAAAAACTGCGAGCGGGATTATGCAGGCTCGAAGAAGGATTTAGAGGAGAGCTTGCGCCGCCTCCGAACCGACTACCTGGACCTTTGGCAATTTCATGAAATTAATTACGACAATGACCCCGACTGGATTTTTGAAAAGGGAGGCTTAAAGGCCGCCCTGGAAGCCCAGAAAGCAGGAAAAGTCCGCTTCATCGGATTTACGGGACATAAAGATCCCATCATCCATCTGAAGATGTTGAACAAACCCCACCATTGGGCCACCTCCCAGATGCCCATCAATGTCATGGACGCTCACTACAGAAGCTTTGAGAAGAAAGTAGTCCCCGTGTGCCTGGAGAAGAAAGTAGGTGTGGTGGGTATGAAGAGCCTCGGCGGCGGCTTCCCGAAGGGACGCATCCCAGACAAGGCCGGAGTCTCGGCCACCGATTGCATTCGATATGCTCTCAGCCAGCCGGTTTCCACCCTCGTGGTCGGCCTGATTTCCATGGCTGATCTTCAGCAAGCGATCAGCGTTGCTCGTGACTTCAAGCCGATGGGCGGAGATGAGAAAGAAGCCCTCCTCACGCGGGTTCGCGGGGAAGCGACCGACGGTCGCCACGAATTGTTCAAATCGAGCAAGTCCTTCGATAACGATCACCATCGTCGCCAGCACGGGTTTGCGGTGAACACAAGCACTTGATCTCCCCTGTTCCCTCCGGGTGCGCCTGTCGCGCACCAAAATCCCGCCGACTTGTCCCGGGTTCGAGCAGTCAACGGCGGCAGCGCTGGTGGCCGGTTGAACTCGATCAGTGCGGCAGTCGCACGCCTGTCGGCGCGACTCCCGGGGTCGCGATGTTGCCCACGATGTTGCCCGATGTTGCCAATGTAGCCTTGCCTGCGGCTAGGGTCTAGGAAGACGGAGACGGTCCGACTAGGATAGGGGTAACAGGAGGAATGCCGAGTGCCCGATCCCTCTTCCCGAAAAGACGCTGGTCGACAAGACGCTGGCCGACAACACGCCGGCGGCGGACCGTCAACCAACGAACCCCCGGTTCCAGAGCCCTCCTACCCTGAACGTGCACGCACCTTGGTGCACCTCGGTCGCATCGGCAGCCTGTCGACGCTCTCCCAGAAACGACGCGGCTGGCCGTTCGGCTCGGTGATGCCCTACGGACTGGATCAACTTGGCCGGCCTTCCTTTCTCATTAGCACCATGGCCATGCACACCCAGAATATTCTGGGTGACTCCCGCGCCAGTCTGCTGGTAACCCACCCTGACGCGAGCGGGGATCCGTTGGGCGCCGCCCGGCTCACGCTCATGGGTGAGACTGCAAGGGTTCCGGAGGAAGAGGTGAACCAGGTACGAGACCTCTATCTGGGCCGGTACGAGAACGCCAGGTATTGGGTGGACTTCAGCGACTTCGCCTTCTACCGGATGGAGGTCGTCGATGTCTACTACGTGGGTGGTTTTGGCGTGATGGGTTGGGTGACGGCCGATGAATACGCCCGGGCGGAAGCCGATCCGCTGGCCGACAGCGCATCTGAAATCATCCAGCACATGAATGCTGACCACGCGGATGCCCTGGTTGTTCTGGCGCGGGGCTTTGCCGGAGTGGAAGCGGAGGAAGCTACGATGACATCGGTCGATCGCCTCGGCTTTCACGTGCGGTTGAAAACGGGCGACCGCGTGCACTCTGCCCGGGTTCCGTTCATTCGGGAAGTGAGAAACACGCAGGAAACCAGACCGGTCTTAATTGAGATGCTAAAGGAGGCCAGGCAACGGGTTTGACGCCATCCCGCCCATCTCTCCGGCCAGAAGGGATTCCGTCCCCCGACCGCCATTTCCCAATCCTTCTGCGCCGGAGATGGCGGCTCTCGCCTGCCAGCCTGAAAGGAGTTTCATGTGATTCGCCGGATGTATGAATCGGTTTTCTTCCTCAGCCTGTTCCTGGTGCCTCTTCCACTCTGCGCACAAGAAAGTCTGGACGAACGGATTGCTCAGGAGTTGGCCTCGCTGGTTTCCACCTACAGGTACCTTCACAGCCACCCGGAACTCTCCTATCAGGAGAAGGAAACCGCAAACTACCTGGCCACAGAGCTTGGAGGCCTGGGCTTTGAAGTGACCGAAAACGTCGGGGACTATGGCGTGCCCGGCAGAACATCCTACGGATTGGTGGCCGTAATGAAGAATGGCGCGGGCCCCACGGTTATGGTGCGCACCGACCTGGACGGCCTTCCGGTGGAGGAGCGGACTGGGCTCCCCTACGCCAGCCAGGTAAGAATCAAAAGCGAAGCCGGCGAGGTGGGAGTGATGCACGCCTGTGCCCACGACCTGCACATGACCTCTTTCCTGGGCACAGCCAAGATGCTGAGCCAGCTAAAAGACAAGTGGGCGGGCACCTTGGTGATGATCGGCCAGCCGGCCGAAGAACGGGGCGCTGGAGCAAGAGCCATGTTGCGCGACGGGCTCTACACGCGCTTTCCCAGACCTGACCTAGCTCTCGCTCTTCACACCAGTTCTGCGCTGGAAGCGGGGAAGATCGGCTATCGTGCCGGCTACGCCCTCGCCAACGTGGACTCGGTCGACATCACCATTCGTGGGGCCGGCGGGCACGGCGCCTGGCCGCACACGACCAAAGACCCCATCGTCATCGCCGCTCAACTGGTGATGGCCCTGCAGACGATTGTGAGTCGTGAAGTCAGCCCTTTGGACCCCGCCGTGGTCACGGTGGGCTCCTTCCACGCCGGGACGAAGCACAACATCATCCCTGATGAAGCGCGTCTGCAACTGACAGTTCGAACCTACAAGCCCAAAATTCGGCGTCGAGTGCTTTTGGCCATCGAGCGAATTACCAAAGCGATCGCGCTCGCTGCCGGTGTGCCGGCCGATCTCGCTCCCGTTGTGAAGATGTCAGGAGAAGAGTTCACCCCCTCCACCTACAATGACCCCGAGCTAACCGGCAAAGTTGCGGCCATCTTGAATTCGGCGCTGGGCTCCGAGAACGCTGTAGAGGTGGATCCTGTGATGGGTGGGGAGGACTTCGGCAGATTCGGGATGGAAGAACCGAAAATTCCCATCAGCATCTTCTGGCTGGGCGCGGTCGATCCCGGCCGCATGCAAGCGGCCCGCGGGATGAAAACTACCCTCCCCTCCCTTCACTCCAGCGAGTTCGCTCCTCTCCCGGAGCCTGCGATTCGAACCGGGGTGAAGGCCATGACCTCCCTCGTGCTGGAACTGATGCAAAGATAAGGGATCGCCACAGTGCGGTCACTTTGCGTTGACTTAGGCGAGTGTGCGGCCTAACATAACGCCCCGGCAGGATCTATTTCCCTCACGGAGGACCCATGGCTGACCGCGAACCCGGTGTTTACGCAACGTTTGAGACTTCGATGGGACGCATCATCTGCCGGCTCTTTGAGAAGGAAGCGCCCAAGACGGTGGAAAACTTCATCGGGCTTGCCGAGGGGCGGCGGGAGTTCCTGGATGGCTCCACCGGAGGGAAGGTCACGCGGCCCTTTTATAACAAGCTGAAGTTCCATCGCGTCATCCCCGAGTTCATGATCCAGGGTGGCTGCCCCCGGGGCGACGGCACCGGCGGACCCGGCTATAACTTTGGAGATGAATTCCATCCCAACCTGCGACATGACCGCCCGGGAATCCTCTCCATGGCCAATTCTGGCCCGAATACGAACGGAAGCCAGTTCTTCATCACTGTGGTCCCGACTCCCTTCCTTGATAACCGGCACAGTGTCTTCGGCCGTGTGGTGGAAGGGCAAGAGATTGCCAAACGGATTTCCGAGGCCCCGCGCGACGCCCAGGACGGGCCTCGCACACCGGTTGTTTTGGAATCCGTCGTCATCGAACGGGTGCCGTAGTGTCCTTGTGCGGTACCTCGTAGACGAGTTCAATCCGTTCTGTCTCCTAATACTGAAACCCGTCCATTGACTAGACCGTGTTCGACCCCCAACTTGCCGCCAGAGCAAGAACTGAGCTAAATCTCCGTTGACGCACCTACCCCAAACGGTTGCAATCCGAGTCGCAGCCATCTATGATTCGCTTGTGCGGCAACGGAAGCTGTGGTCAAGTCCAGGTGCCCGTCCAGGCACTAGCCAAAAGCTTCACCTAGTCGTGCCAAAGTACGAGCCGATCCCCTCTGTGTGGGCTGGCGAGGATTCCGAGTTAATTGAGCGGTTGCTCACCTTCTACCCTCGGAGGCGTCCCAAGCGAATCCTAGACGCCACTGTGAACGGTGGCCGCTTCTGGAAAGGTAGCAAGTTCCCCGTCGTTGGCCTTGACATTGAAGCGGATCACGAGCCCGCCGTGGTCGGTGACAACACTAGGATGCCGTTCCGCGCCGAGTTCTTTGACGTGGTGGTTTACGACCCACCACACATCCCCAACCAGGGCAGGGACAAGACCAAGGATTTTAATAGCCGGTTTGGCCTTGGCCTGCGCTCACCGAAGGAACAGGGTTACACGTTCACGCACACCTACCCTCCTTTCGTCCGGGAAGCGCATCGGGTCCTGAAGCCTGAGGGTATCCTGCTGTGCAAGATCAGCGACTACATCCACCACCACCGCTACCATTGGGCTCACGTGGATCTCATCCAAGCGGCCACAGGAGTCGGCTTACGCCCTTGTGATTGCGTCATCAAAATTCGCAAGGGACCGATCATTGACCCGAAGTGGAAAGTTGCCCACCACACGCGCAGGCAGCACTGTTACTGGCTGGTGTTTCGCAAGTCAAAGAAGTGCGAGTAATTTCAATCCTGAATTTGGAGATCCCAGGTAGCAAGCGTCACACAACTCCCAACCTTCAGATTCCGCACCCTGGCACTTGCCGTCCGAACCGTCAAGGTGGACGTGGAAAAGCACTTCACCTTCCCGCAGCACATCGGCGCCCAGGCTCCTCCTTGTTTCCCGCCTGCCCCTTGACTGTAGGTCTGCGGTCTGTATCAGTCTCAGGATCTCAATCGGAATCTCCAAAAGCTGGTAGTGGATGACGGGCAGATTCCAGATCGCCCGGAGCATGAGGATGATGTCGTACCTGGATAAGTGCTCCACGACGCGCTCAATCAGCACTGTTGGTGTTCACGGCTCGCGCTCCGTGGTGCACAATTTGGTGATGTGGATGTCGTTAGGCTTGGTTCCCCTTCCCGTTTCGGTCTTCAACGATATTTTCGTGTTGTCAACTAAGAGGTCGTGCTTTGGCTGGTTCCTGGCGGTGGGCTCCACGGGGGCGAAGGGCCTTCTGATCTGCTTGAATGCCTTCTCGACTAGGGCCTCAAAGTAAATCCCTTGGGGAGGATCGTGCGGATACATGTAGTGGTGCATCCGAACAAGATTCTCTATTTGGAAGAGGAAATCAGGAGAGAAGATTCGACTCTCAGGCAGGCGACTCCCGGTAGCCACCGGGTCATCTTACCATTGCCGGAGGTGCACCAGATTTAATGCATCACCTCAAAGCGAGAACAGTTGGGCGTCGGCCGTGGGTCACGATACAATGACCAGAATGTCTCTTGGGTTCAGCGAAACGTATGACGTGGTGGTGGTCGGCGCCGGGCATGCCGGATGCGAGGCGGCCATGGCGACCGCGCGCATGGGCCTGAAAACGGCCTTGTGCACGATCAACCTGGACCTGATTGCTCAGATGTCCTGCAACCCCGCTGTGGGCGGCATCGCCAAAGGCCACCTGGTGCGCGAGGTGGACGCGCTGGGCGGCATCATGGGCGAGGTGACCGACGCGGTCGGCATTCAGTTTCGCTTGCTCAATACCAGCCGCGGCCCGGCCGTGTGGTCGCCGCGCGCGCAGTGCGACAAGAAGCAGTACCGTATCAAGATGCGGCAGGTGTTGGAATCGGAGCCCAACCTGAAGATCGAGCAGGCCGAGGTAGCCGACCTGGTGGTCGAGGAGTCTCCCAACAACAGGCCCTGTGCGTCGGGGACATGTAATACTACACGCGTAGTAAATAGAGTCCGTGGCGTGCGCTTGCGCGATGGGCGCCTGTTCGGTGCCGACGCTGTTGTCATCACCACAGGCACCTTCTTGAACGGGCTGATCCATGTGGGAGAAACCACCTACCCGGCGGGACGCGGCGGCGAGCCTCCTTCGCAGTTGCTGGGGGAGGCGCTCAAATTGCTGGGATTCCGCACGGCGCGGTTGAAGACCGGCACGCCGCCTCGGCTCGATGGCCGTTCCATCGACTGGAGCCGCTTTGAGGCCCAGCACGGCGATCGCGAGCCGGTGCCGTTCTCGTTCCGCACACGCGCCATCGAGCGCGAGCAGCTCCCCTGCCACATTGCCTTCACCAGTGCGGAAACTCGCCGGGTGATCGAGGAAAACATCAAGCGTTCGCCGCTCTACAGCGGCCAGATCCGGGGGATTGGCCCGCGATACTGTCCTTCGATTGAAGACAAGATCGTGAAATTCCCAGACAAGGAGAGGCACCAGATTTTCCTCGAACCGGAGGGTCTGGACACGCACGAGATCTACGTCAATGGCATGTCCACTAGCATGCCGATTGATGTGCAGTGGGCCATGGTTCGCTCGGTGCCTGGCTTGGAGAATGCCGAGATGATCCGGCCCGGCTACGCAATCGAGTACGACTCGGTGGACCCGACGGAACTCTATCCGTCGCTCGAGACCAAGAAAATCACTGGGCTGTTTCTGGCTGGCCAGATCAACGGCACTTCCGGTTACGAGGAGGCTGCCTGCCAGGGCATCATGGCCGGCATCAATGCCGGGCTGAAGGTGAAGGGGCGCGAGCTGCTGATGCTGGACCGCACGCAGGGCTACATCGGCATCCTGATTGACGACCTGGTGACCAAGGGGACCAACGAGCCTTACCGCATGTTCACCTCGCGGGCCGAATTTCGCCTGCATCTGCGGATCGACAACGCCGACCGCCGATTGACTCCGCTGGGCTACCACGCCGGGCTGGTGAGGGAGCAGCACTATCGCGACTTTCTGGTTAAGCAGGAGCGCATCTCGCGAACTATGGGCCTGCTTGGCGAGTTGCGGGTGGACCCGCGGGAGGAGCTCTGCGCCCCGCTGTTGGCACGGCTGGACGGCACGGCGACCTGGTCCGAGCGGCCCCCGCTGGCGCAGTTGCTGCGTCGCCCCGAGGTCCGTATCGAAGAGATGGCCGAGCTGCTGCGCCGCACTCTGGGTGCACCGGTCACGGGCGTGGAGTTGAAGTGCGCCGAGATTGACGTGAAGTACGAGGGATACCTGAATCAGCAGAAGCGCGAGATGGAGCGTCTGAAGAAAGCCGAGGGGCGGCGCATCCCGGGAAGCTTCGATTACGGCGGCATTCCAGGCATCTCGCGCGAGGTGTCGGAGAAGCTGACGCGCGTGCGGCCGCTGACATTGGGACAGGCCAGCCGGATTCCGGGCATCACTCCTGCCGCCCTTGCCATCCTAAACGTCCACCTGGCTTGAACGTCGACCTGGCCCGAACGTCCGCCTGGCCTGAATGTCGATCTGGAACGTCCGAGGCGCGGCAAAGCCGATGGCACGCACTCAACCGCCTGCGGGCTCGGAAGCCGACGCGCTGCGACAGCTTCCCGCCATACTGGCCGAGCTTGGTGTCCACCTTGACGAGGCGGGGCTGGCGCTGCTGCGTACCCATTTTCAACTGCTGGTTCGCTGGAACCGCAGGGTCAATCTGACCAGCATTCGCGACCCCAGCCAAATTCTGCGCCGCCACTTTGCCGAATCGCTCTTCCTGACCAAAGTCGTGTCACTCGGGCCCGGGTTGCTTTACGATGTTGGCTCGGGAGCCGGATTTCCAGGGCTGCCGCTGAAGTCCGCTCATCCGGAGCTGAGTCTGGTTTTGGTGGAATCCTCGCAAAAGAAGGCCGCGTTTCTGAAGGAGGTAGTTCGCGAGACCGGCCTGGAAGGAGTGCGCGTCGAAGCCACTCGGGCCGAGGAGCTGGCGCGCCGTCCGGACCGGGAATTGGCCCACTGGCTTACGCCGCGCGCCGTGGGGCAGCCGGCACCGCTGCTGCCTCTGCTGCGCCAGCTGCTGCTTCCCCAGGGTCAGATAGCGCTGTTCTTGGGAGCGGCCGCCGCCGATCGGGCCAGCAAGCTCACCGGTTTTGATTGGCGCGAGCCCGTGCGAGTGCCCGGTTCGGAACGGCGGGTGATTCTTGTGGGGCGGGTCGCCGAGCGGTGAGGTTCCACGTGGAACATTGTGTTTTGAGGTTGCGGTAAGGTTCCACGTGGAACATTATTTGAAGTTGCGGCGAGGTTGCTGCTTGCCGTGGGCCTGACCGGGTGCTACATTAGTAACGGGATCTGTTTCAAACATTTAATCTAGCGGTTGGCTTAAGTCAGGATTCCATGGGACGCATTATCGCGATTGCCAACCAAAAAGGCGGTGTCGGCAAGACCACCACCGCCATCAACCTGGCCGCCTCGCTGGCTGCCGCCGAGTGCCGCGTCCTGCTGGTGGACTGCGACCCTCAGGCCAACACCACCGGCGGGTTGGGCTTTCGCAAGGACCACCAGCGGCGCACCCTCTACAATGCACTGCTCGGGGAAGCTTCGTCCCGCGAACTGGTGCGGGGGACTGAACTTGAGGGCCTGTGGCTGCTGCCGGCCGACAAGAACCTGGTCGGCGCCCGCTTGGAGCTGGTCAGCGACGAAAGCCGGGAGCGCCGTCTGACTGAGCTGCTTTCGCCGCTGCGCTCCGAATACCGCTACATCCTGATTGACTGCCCGCCGGCCTTGGACCTGCTGACGCTGAATGCGCTGGTAGCGGCCGACACGGTGCTGGTACCGATGCAGTGCGAGTACTTCGCGCTGGAGGGTGTTGCCGAGCTGCTGGATACGGTGGACCGCGTCCGGCAGGCCTTCAACCCCGCGCTGGCGCTCGAGGGAGTGCTGCTCACCATGTATGACGAGCGCACCAACCTCGCGCGGCAAGTGGCCGAGGAGCTTCGTGGATACTTCGGCGAGAAGATTTTCACTACGGTTATCCCGCGCAATGTGCGGTTGGCCGAAGCTCCGAGCTTCGGAAAGCCCGCCCTGCTCTACGACGTCCGCTCTCGTGGAGCGGAAAGCTACATTCGCCTGGCAAAGGAGATCATCACCCATGAGCAACCCGGAATTGACGGCCAACGATCGGCAACGGCGTAAGGTACTGGGACGCGGGTTGGGGGCGCTGCTAGAATCGCGCACAGCGATCAGCTCGCCGCCACCCCCGATACCCGTCCCAACCCCCACAGACGGCGCGACACCCAGCCTGCGCCAGATCCCTGTGGAGCTCATCGCGCCCAACCCCAACCAGCCACGTAAGAAGTTCCCGAAAGAGAGCCTTGAGGAGCTGGCGGGATCCATTCGCGCCCACGGTCTGCTGCAGCCCATCATCGTCACTCCCGTCGCCGGGCCGGGCGCTGGCGGCAGGTTTCAGTTGGTGGCCGGCGAGCGCCGCTGGCGCGCCGCTCAACTGGCGGGACTGCACACGGTGCCGGCGCTGGTGCAGGAAGTCCGCAAGGACCAGTCGCTGGAGCTGGCCCTCATCGAAAACCTGCAGCGCGAAGACCTGAATCCCCTCGAAGCTGCTTCGGCCTTCGAGCGCCTCACTCGTGAGTTCGGCCTGACGCATGAAGAGGTGGCCCGGCGCACCGGCAAGGATCGCGCCACGATCACCAACCTGCTCCGCCTGCTGAGGCTTCCCGCCGACGTGCAGCAACTGCTGGCGGATGGCAAGCTTTCGGTGGGCCACGCCAAGGCCCTGCTGGCGTTGCCCTCGGCTGATGACCAGCGCTTGCTAGCATCCCAGATCGTCACCCGCGACGTCTCGGTGCGGGCTACGGAAAAGCTCGTCGCGCAGGTCTCGAAAAGCGGCGGTGCTCGTTCGGCCAAGAAACAGGGAGGAAAGCAGCAGTGGGATGCGAATACGCGCGCGGCATTGCTGGAGATGGAACGCGCGCTGGGCACCCGGGTGCGCCTGTCAGGAACACCAAACAAAGGGACTCTCGTGATTGAGTACCACTCGGCTGAGCAGTTGGTGGGCCTCTACGATGTAATACTACATAAGTAGTACTACTCTCCCCAAACGGGGAGAGGGCGAGGAGCGGAGGGCGTTGGGTGGAAGGAACACAAGCGCAGGCATGTGAGTCGTCGCTCAGTCAAGATAGATGCCAGCACCGACGTAAAGAACCTGGTCACCCACTTCCACTTTTCTTACATAAGACATCTTCTTCGAATGTCAAGGACTGATTTCTTTAGACACTGATTCTGAGAGTTTTTTACGCGACTAACGCATACCGTTTGGCGAATACCACAGGCGGCATGTTGAGCGCGGAGTGAATCCGCGTGTTGTTGTAGTCCCACAGGGTGCGGTAGATCTCCGCCACTAGCTCCCCCAGTGTTTTGAAGCGGTTCGGATCTCCCAGGTCAACCTTGAATTTGTCGTAGAACGATTCCTGGTATCCGTTCTCCCAAGGGCACCCCGGGCGGCTCCGTGAAATCACGATGCCGCATCCATCAAGGATTTCAGTGAACGCCATCGCGTCATACTCCCTCCCGTTGTCGGAGTGGAATAGATCCGGGCGCGGATGATGGAGCAGGGCGTTGGAAAGCGCCTGAATGGTGAGCGCGGCTCCCTTTCTCACCGTAACCTGGATTCCCAGGATCCGGCGGGTGTAGAGATCGATCACGGTCGCCACATAGACCTTCTTTCCGTGCTGCACGAACTCGGTGAAGTCCGCTGCCCAGATGTGGTTTGCATATGCGGGCATGAGCGCGAGCAGGAGGTTGGGATAGGTCCGGGAAACCTTGGATTTTCTCCATTTTTTGCCTCTCCTGCGGTAGGGCTTGATGCCAAACAGACGCATGACCCTCTGCGCCCGCTGGCGGCAGAGTCCCAGTGCCGTAGCAATTCGCCGGGAGCCGTAGGAGGGATGGATCTGCAGCTCTTCTTCCAGGCGGACCTTGAGGCGCCAGTCCTTCTCCTTCATTCTTGGGACGTAATACAGGCTCGCGCGGGATATGCCAAGGGCTCGGGCAAGCGCTGATTTGTTTCTTCCTTCGCTCAATTGTTTTTTTGAGTCATGGAGAGCTTGAGCGTGATCTCGCCCACGAGTTCCAGGAGTTCTCTGTTCTGCTTCTGAAGTCGGGAGAACTCCGCCCAGGACGGGGCACCGGTTGCTCCTTTTACCATCCAACCATAGATGCTCCCTTCAGAAATACCGTGATCCTTGGCGGCCTGGGCCACCGAGATGCCTTCTTCCTTGACGCGGCGTAGGATATCGGCTTTTACGTCAGCTGCAATACGATGATGTTTTTTGTTCATATGACACCAGGGTAGTTAATTCCCATTATGCTTCATACTACACCGACCGAACCGACCGCGATAGCACGCCGCCCCGCCGTGGCGGGGCCGCTGGCCGTCGCCACGCCGACCACCCGTAAACTCGTTGACGCCTCAATCAGCGTTAATACCCGACGGGCCTACGCCGGCGCGCTGGCGCGCCTGGACGCATGGCGGGGGAACGCCCCGATTGACGACACCGCGCTGTGCCTCTACCTCAGCGAGCTCTTCGAGGCGGGCCGCGCGCCCGCAACCGCCGCCCTCGCCGTCGCCGCCGTCCGGTTTCGGGCCAAGCTCGCCGGACAGCCGGACCCCGCCGGGGAAGCGACCGCCCGCGTGTTGGGCGGCTACCGTCGCACGGCCGCCGACCGGGGCCGGGGCCAGGCCGCCCCGCTGCGCGCGGACGGGCTCGCCGCGATTCTCGCCACCGCCGAACGGCCCCGCACCGACGGCCGGGGCGTCGAATCCCCCACCACGGCGCAACGCCGGGGCCGCACGGACGCCGTGATCGCCGGATTGCTGTTCATGGGCGGGTTGCGCCGCGCCGAAGTGAGCGCGCTTGAATGGCGGGACGTGGCCGACGCCAGCGACGGCGACGGCGTGCTTATCACCGTGCGTACCTCGAAAACGAATCAAGAGGGGGACACCGCCGACGTGCGGTATCTGAAGAACGGCGCCGCGAAAGCGATCCGCACCGTCCGCGCCGCCAGTCCCGACGCCGCACCCACGGATCGGGTGGTCGGGTTGGCCCCGTTGCAGATTCAGCGCCGGTTCACCGCTGCCGCCCACGCCGCCGGCATCGAGGCGCGCTTGACGGCGCACAGTGGCCGGGTCGGGCTCGCGTCCGAACTGACGGCGCGCGGCGCCTCGACAACCGAAGTCATGCTAGCCGGGAACTGGCGCACGTCGCGCATGGTCGCCCACTACAGCGCGGGCGCCACCGCCGAACGCGGCGCCGTTGCCAAGTATCTGTAAGTATCTGAGTATCTGAGAGACTACCCAAACCTGACCATGCGCCCGGGGAAGGGCGCGTACAGCGCGAGTAGCGCCGCGTCAAGCCGATCCGGCGACCGGCCCAACCGCTTGACAAGCTCGCGCTTCGGTTCGGCCGCTTCACACTCCCCGACGGGTGGCCCGCCATGCACCGCGCGCAGCTCGTCGGCCAGCCGATCATCGTGCGGGTCCAAATCACACGCCCCGGTAAAAACCGGCACAACACCGTCAGCCTGAGCGTATGCTTGTAACGAGTAACGCGCGTTATGGCAAAGACTCCGAAGTTGACTGACTCGAAGGCACCGCCGAACGCCAGCGCCGCTTTCGAGCACGGCGCAAGGTTGAAAAGTTAGCAGCCGAGCAGAGCGCCGGCGCGCGATACTCGGCACCGGGAAAGCTCGAAGAACTCGCAGACGCGATCAGTATAGTCGCGTACAACCGCTTGACGTTCGAGGTTGAAAGTCCGCACGACCGGCGGTTGTCCGGGCCGGGTGTGCGCTTGGAAACAATTCAACGTCACCTTGAGAGCGAATTCGAGCGAGCCGTCCAACACCTACCCCTTGAACGGGTGAAAGCCTATATTGACTCTGAGCTACGGTGCGCGGCCGAACGGCGCGAAGAACTAATACGAGCCCGCCAGCGGCCGAACGGCGCGCCACGAAAGGAAAACCGAATGGTCCGAACAGTGCTCGTAGACGCCTCAAGAAAGGTTCAAGAAGCGCACAACGATCAGATCGCAAGCGGAAGCGTTGAGGTTCTAGACTCGCCGTTGCGACCAATGCCCGACGCGCCAGAGAACGGAGAAGACGTGACTGATGCTTTAGGCCAAGTGTTCTGTGAGAGCTGTAACCAAACGTATCCCTGGGAGTACCGCGTCGCCTCATGAGCAAAAACGGATTGGTTCCGATCGGTGATGCCCTCTCCGGTATGGGCGGCCCCGTCCAGGCGCTCCGCGAAGCCTCGCGCCAGGGCGAGGCATCACTTCACCAGGCTCGTACTGCCTGGCGAGCGGCACGAGCGCACCGACGAACGGACGAGCTCCGGCGTTCATTCAGGATTACGGGATAGGAGGGTAGTTATGAGTTGGAAGGTTAGGGGCACGATTAAAACCAACAATGAAGGCCACGTGAATATCTATCAAGCGTCTATCTTTGAGGACCAAAATCTACACCCGCCGCAAATCATAGCCGACGACTTGAATCAACCCAGTGCAAAAATGGCGTGGGCCGTCCATGAAATTCCGGTCGACCTTGAGGACAAGTAGATGAGATTCTTAACGGCCCTTACAAGCTCATCATGATTGCCGGTGGGGACAACAAGCTCCCTTTCGGCAATCTGCCGCGCCTGCTCCTGGCGTTGCTCCCTGGGCCTCGACCTGTACCTATGGCTGACCTACCGGACCTTTTCGCTTCGTGCTCCGCAACGAGTCACCTGGCGTCAGGTATACCAGCAGTTCGGAGCGCACCCGGCCAAGGCCAGCGAAAACCAAACCGTCCAGAACTTCCGATACAAGGTTCTCCGAGAGTTAAAGAAGATCAAGATCGCCTGGCCGGAGTTGAACTACGCGGGCAGGCCCCCGCAGCGCTCCCCCGGCGCGTCGCTATACTGATGAAATATATGGATCCGATAACGAGCTTAAAAGCCGCGATCGATATATCGAAGAGTATTCTTAAGATCAAGTCTACGACGGAGATCCAGGACAAAGTGACTAAACTTCAGAGCGCGCTAATGGAGGCTCAAAATTCGGCCGTGTCAGCGACAACAGCTAAGTTAGAACTGCAGGAGAAAGTTAGGACACTTGAAGAGCAGCTAAGAGCGGCCAATGAATGGGGTGATCAAGAAAGCCGCTATTCGCTCGTTTGCCCCTGGGAAGGCTCCGCTCAAGTGTACGCCTTGAAGAGATCGGCTTCCGAAGGGGAAAACCCTCATTTCCTGTGTTCCAATTGTTTTCACAACAAAAGAAAAGTGATTCTCAATCCTAGCAAGAAGGATGGCTGGATATTAATGGCTTGCCCTTCCTGTAGAGCCACAATCTACACGGGCTATCGGGGAATCGGACCGTCGCAATACGCCGAAGATTTGGCCATCAATACTCCTCCCGCTTAATTTCTCCTACGACGCGATGTTCAAGGATTTGCGTATGCCAGCCCTGCTTACGGCTCGCAGTCCTGATAGTCCGAGGTCATACAGACCAGCGCTAGTTCAGTCGCTCGGCTGACCTCGGCGCGGGTCATGTCACGTTCAAGACTGTCCCGCAACTCCCGGGCGGCTTCGTTCCCGTTTGCGCCAGCGATGTTGGACCACATGTGCGCGAGCACGGAATCCTTGAGAACGCCCCGCCCGTTGGCGTACATGACCCCGAGGTTGAACTGGGCACCGGCGTGACCCTGCTCGGCGGCCAGCCGGTACCAGCGCACAGCTTCGGCCTCGTCCTTGAGAGCGCCCAGCAGCCCGTTGGCATACATGACCCCGAGGTTGAACTGGGCATCGGCGTCGCCCTGCTCGGCGGCCAGCCGGGCCCAGCGCACAGCTTCGGCCTCGTCCTTGAGAACGCCCCGCCCGTTGGCGTACATGACCCCGAGGTTGAACTGGGCACCGGCGTGACCCTGCTCGGCGGCCAGCCGGTACCAGCGCACAGCTTCGGCCTCGTCCTTGAGAACGCCCTCGCCGTTGGCGTACATGACCCCGAGGTTGAACTGGGCACCGGCGTGACCCTGCTCGGCGGCCAGCCGGGACCAGCGCACAGCTTCGGCCTCGTCCTTGAGAACGCCCTCGCCGTTGGCGTACATGACCCCGAGGTTGAACTGGGCACCGGCGTGACCCTGCTCGGCGGCCAGCCGGGACCAGCGCACAGCTTCGGCCTCGTCCTTGAGAACGCCCCGCCCGTTGGCGCACATGACCCCGAGGTTGAACTGGGCATCGGCGTGACCCTGCTCGGCGGCCAGCCGGGACCAGCGCACAGCTTCGGCCTCGTCCTTGAGAACGCCCCGCCCGTTGGCGTACATGACCCCGAGGTTGAACTGGGCATCGGCGTGACCCTGCTCGGCGGCCAGCCGGTACCAGCGCACAGCTTCGGCCTCGTCCTTGAGAACGCCCTCGCCGTTGGCGTACATGACCCCGAGGTTGAACTGGGCACCGGCGTGACCCTGCTCGGCGGCCAGCCGGGACCAGCGCACAGCTTCGGCCTCGTCCTTGAGAACGCCCCGCCCGTTGGCGTACATGACCCCGAGGTTGAACTGGGCATCGGCGTGACCCTGCTCGGCGGCCAGCCGGGACCAGCGCACAGCTTCGGCCTCGTCCTTGAGAACGCCCTCGCCGTTGGCGTACATGACCCCGAGGCTGAACTGGGCACTGGCGTCGCCCTGCTCAGCGTGAACGAGGAACACTCGCACCGCTGTGGCATAGTCGCCACGGCCATACGCTGCCACAGCTTCGTCAAATGCCTGCCCCGCCGCGACCGGTATGCCGGGCAGCGTAGCCAGCAGCGCCAAGGCGACAATGCCGCGCCGAATCAGCCGGTTTTTAATGCGTGTTTGTAGCATCAGCGGGTCTGGAACATCTCGGTCTTAGGCTACTGAAAAGTTCACCCGGCCCACTAGGAGCCCAGCGCCGCGTCCACCCCCTGGGAAAACCTCCTGCGCTGCGCTACGGCCCTGCGGGTGACAGCGCCCCACGGCTGCGGCTCAGGCGTCTGGTATGGCCGAAAGGTTCCCTTTCGGCCCGTCCACGCGGCCCGAATGCCCCGGTTTTGGGCGTGGTGCAATGCTATTAAACACTATCAAATGAGACCGTATCCGTTGCCAACCGACCAGACAGAAGAACTGCACAAGAGGTTCTCCCAAACACGGGAATTCAAGCTCTAGCTGCAACTCGTGGAGGCCATCAAAGCCCTCAGCGACAGCACAGCCGAGCGCGTTGATCTGCCCACCGGCTTCCTTCGCATCGCCATCGCAGACCTGGAAAACAATCCCTTCGGCTGTTTGGGTATGGGCCATGAAATTGCGGTTTCCCACCTTCTAAGGGAAGATTTTCCGGTCTTTGGTGCGGCCTAGCTTCATAACTTCATTTGAAGGAATGAAGGTATTGGGTGCGGTTCTTGCTTTTCTCCTTCCGAGGAAATTTCCACTTGATCGTGGTTGAGGCCGGGCTCTTTGTGGGAAACGCAGTTTTCCACAAAAGCACGCGCCCTACTATCGGATATCTATAGGTATCTAAACTATAGTGTCAAGGACTGATTTCTTTAGACACTGATTCTGAGAGTTTTTTACGCGACTAACGCATACCGTTTGGCGAATACCACAGGCGGCATGTTGAGCGCGGAGCGAATCCGCGTGTTGTTGTAGTCCCACAGGGTGCGGTAGATCTCCGCCACTAGCTCCCCCAGTGTTTTGAAGCGGTTCGGATCTCCCAGGTCAACCTTGAATTTGTCGTAGAACGATTCCTGGTATCCGTTCTCCCAAGGGCACCCCGGGCGGCTCCGTGAAATCACGATGCCGCATCCATCAAGGATTTCAGTGAACGCCATCGCGTCATACTCCCTCCCGTTGTCGGAGTGGAATAGACCCGGGCGCGGATGATGGAGCAGGGCGTTGGAAAGCGCCTGAATGGTGAGCGCGGCTCCCTTTCTCACCGCAACCTGGATTCCCAGGATCCGGCGGGTGTAGAGATCGATCACGGTCGCCACATAGACCTTCTTTCCGTGCTGCACGAACTCGGTGAAGTCCGTTGCCCAGATGTGGTTTGCATATGCGGGCATGAGCGCGAGCAGGAGGTTGGGATAGGTCCGGGAAACCTTGGATTTTCTCCATTTTCTGCCTCTCCTGCGGTAGGGCTTGATGCCAAACAGACGCATGACCCTCTGCGCCCGCTGGCGGCAGAGTCCCAGTGCCGTAGCAATTCGCCGGGAGCCGTAGGAGGGATGGATCTGCAGCTCTTCTTCCAGGCGGACCTTGAGGCGCCAGTCCTTCTCCTTCATTCTTGGGACGTAATACAGGCTCGCGCGGGATATGCCAAGGGCTCGGGCAAGCGCTGATTTGTTTCTTCCTTCGCTCAATTGTTTTTTTGAGTCATGGAGAGCTTGAGCGTGATCTCGCCCACGAGTTCCAGGAGTTCTCTGTTCTGCTTCTGAAGTCGGGAGAACTCCGCCCAGGACGGGGCACCGGTTGCTCCTTTTACCATCCAACCATAGATGCTCCCTTCAGAAATACCGTGATCCTTGGCGGCCTGGGCCACCGAGATGCCTTCTTCCTTGACGCGGCGTAGGATATCGGCTTTTACGTCAGCTGCAATACGATGATGTTTTTTGTTCATATGACACCAGGGTAGTTAATTCCCAACCTCAGTGTCTAAATTACCCAGTCCAGGGCACTCCAATCCAGGGTTTGCAAGCCTTGGCTGGTAGCGACTTCTGAATAGTTTTCCTTATTTCTTCCTCGATGTTTTTCAACTGAGCTCGGCTTTCCACTTCCGCAATACGATGTGCTTGGGGGAGTGTGGCGTTTTAAGCCAGCCGGCACCTGCGGCAAAGGCTCCCGACAGGGCTTACGGCAAATGCACTAGAATGGCATTGTGGCCGACGCGGTGGAGCTGCTGGGAGTGAGGCGGGTGTATACCAACAACGGCCGCGAAGTTGCTGCAGTGTGCGACGTTACTGTCTCGTTTCCCTCCGGCAGCTTCACTGCCCTTCTGGGACGCAGCGGCTGCGGCAAGAGCACCCTGTTGAACCTGGCCGGGGCGATGGACCGGCCTACCGGCGGCGAAGTGCGCCTGCTGGGCCAACCGACTCGCGCGCTGTCCGATGATGCGCTCACCCGGTTGCGCCGCCGCCAGGTGGGCTTCGTCTTCCAGTTCTTCAACCTGCTGCCGACGCTGACCGTTCAGGAGAACGTCGAGTTGCCCCTGCTGCTGGACGGGCGGCGCGATGGCACCGAACGCGTCCAGCGAGTGCTGGAACAGGTGGAGTTGTGGGAGCGGCGGCGGGATTATCCGCACCAGCTCTCGGGAGGCGAGATGCAGCGGGTGGCCATTGCCCGGGCCCTGGCGAATGGGCCCGCCGTGCTGATTGCCGACGAACCCACCGGCAACCTGGACAACGCCACCGCCCAGACGGTGCTGGAGCTGCTGGCTCGCACGCGCCGCGAGTTGGGAGTCACTGTGCTTCTGGCCACCCACAGCCGTGAGGCCGCGGCCTTCGCCGATCGTTTGCTGTTGATGCGCGACGGTCGCATCGAAAGCGAGAAGTCCAATGTCTAAGATCCAAAGTCCAACCGGCTAAGACTTTGGACCTTGGACTTCGGACTAAGACTGCTCCGCAGCTTCATCCTCCGCCCGCTGTGGAACGACGCCCTGCGCACGCTGCTGAGCGTGGTGGCGGTGGCGCTAAGCATTGGCGCAGTGGTGGCCATTCAGTTGGCCAACCGGAGCGCTATCGTCTCCTTCCAGGAGTCGGTCGCTGAAATTAGCGGCCGGGCCAACCTCAGCATCACAGCTCTGGTTCCCTTCGACGAGCAACTGCTGCCTCGGATTTACGACGCGTTTGCGGGACAGCAGGCGGAAGTCGAGATCGCGCCGGTGGTGGAAGGCATCGCCGTTGAGCCGCGCTCGGGCGAGGCTCTCGAGATTCTGGCCGTGGACCTGGCCACTGATCGGGCGGTGCGCGACATTGCCGCCGAAACGGCCACCGAAGCCATTCCCACCACTCGCGACCTGCTGCTGTTGCTGACCGACCCGAATTCGCTGCTGCTGGGCCAGGGCTTCGCCTCCCGCCATCGGCTGCGGCCCGACAGCGAACTCACGTTGGTGGTGAACGACCGCGCGCAGAAGTTTACCGTGCGCGGCATCCTCGCCGCTTCGGGGCCGGGCCGGGCGCTGGCCGGAAATATCGCCGTAATGGACATTGCCGCTGGTCAGTTGCTGTTCAGCCGCCAAGGCAAGCTGGATCGCATCGACCTGGTCGTGCCTCCGGAACGGTTGGAGGAAACACGCGCCCGCCTGGCTCGGCTGCTGCGGCCCGGTGTCTCCCTAGAGCGGCCACGCGCGCGCGGCGAGCAGGTGGAGAAGATGCTGCGCGCCTTTCGGTTGAACCTTTCGGCCTTGAGCTTGGTTTCGCTGATCGTCGGCGCCTTCCTGATCTACAACACGATTGCCATCTCGGTGGTCCGCCGCCGACCGGAAGTGGGGGCGCTGCGGGCCGTCGGGGCCACGCGCGCCACCGTGGTGGGTCTGTTTCTGGCCGAAGCCGCGCTGCTGGGCTTGGCGGGCTCAGCTGTTGGAATTCTGTTCGGCCGCCTGATGGCCGGCCAGGCCCTCCAATTGGTCGCGGCCACGGTGAGTGCCCTGTGGCTGAGCGTCGTTGCCGCCCCGGTCGCTCTCAGCTGGCGTCTGGTGGGGTTCGCTGTGGGGGTAGGTGTCGCTGCTGCGCTGCTGTCGGCGCTGGGGCCGGCGTTGGAGGCTGCCAGTGTGGAGCCCGCCGACGCGCTCCGCCGCGGGGCCCACGAGCGTGCCCGGCGCCTTCGCCTGCGGCGCAGTGCAGCCGCCGGCGTTCTGGCGCTGGCAGCTGCCTATGGCGCGGCTCGCCTGCCGGCCCTGGAAGCCGGACCCGTTTTCGGCTACGTCGCGGCTGTGCTCCTGGTGGTGGCGTTCTCGCTGCTGATGCCCGCGCTGATGGCTTCTTACTCCGGCCTTTGCTCGATGCTGCTGGGTCGCGCGGGAACGATCACCGGGATGCTGGCCGCGCGCAGCCTTGGCGCTGCGCTGGGCCGCGCCTCCGTACTGGCCATGGCGCTGACCACTGCGATCGCCATGATGGCCAGCGTCGCCATCATGGTCACCAGCTTCCGCCGCACCGTCGAGCTTTGGACCGAGCAGACGCTGCGCGCCGATCTCTTCATTCGCCCACCGGGCAGCCGGAGCGGACGCGTGCGCTCGGCCACCATCGCGCCGGAAACCAGCGAAGCCATTCGGCGCACGCCAGGCGTTGCCGCCGTGGATGCGTTTCGCGCCGTGGAGATCAATTTCCGCGGTGCGTCCGCATTTCTTGCATCCGGTGACTGGGCCGTGCTCGGCCGCCACGGCAACCTGATGTTTCTCGACGGGCGCCCGGCGGCCGAAGTGCTCCGCCCCGAACCTGATGCCGTCATCGTCAGTGAGCCATTCGCAATGCGCCATGGCGTGCAGCGGGGTGACACGATCCGGCTGCCGACTCCTGCTGGGAACCAGCCATTCCGAGTGCGGGGCGTCTACTACGACTACTCGAGCGATCAGGGCTACGCGGTGATGAACCGGCGCGACTGGCTGCGCTCCGGCGGCGACCGCGGGGCCAACAGCCTGGCCGTGTACTTGGCGCCAGGGTCCGACGCTGCCCAGGTGCGGGCTGAAATCGCGCGGCGCACGTCCGGGCGCGTTTTGCTGGTCACCTCCAACCGCGAACTGAAGGCCAGGGTGCTGCGCATCTTTGATCGCACCTTCGCCATCACCTGGGTACTGGAAGCGATCGCCATTTGCGTGGCGGTCCTGGGGATTGCCAACGCCCTGCTGGCGCTGGTGCTGGAGCGCCGTCGCGAGCTCGGCATCCTGCGCTACCTGGGCGCCAGCCGGCGACAGGTGAGCCACCTGGTGCTGTTCGAATCCGGGTTGCTGGGCCTGCTGGCATCGGCCACCGGCCTGGTGCTGGGCCTGGTGCTTTCGTTGGTGCTGATCTACGTGATCAACCGCCAGTCGTTCGGCTGGACGATTCAGTTCTACCTGCCCGTTGGCTTCTTGAGTGTCGCAACGCTGGCAGTTTTTCTGGTCACCTGTCTCAGCGCACTCTATCCGGCGCGCCAGGCGGCGCGGATTGATCCGGTGGAGGCCGTCATGATCGAGTGAAAAGGGCCGAGTGAACCGGGCGGTCTTGCCTGTGCACTCCCGGTGGACGGGGCCTGGTGGACGAGCGGTGCTGCTGGCTCTACAATGAGGTGGGGCAGGTCCAGTAAAGGAGGAAGCCGTGCGGAAGCTGTGGTTGGTTCTGGGTATTGCCGTTGGGCTGGTGGTGGTGGCAGCAGTGGTTCTGCCCTATTTCCTGTTTGACGCCGAGACCCAGCGCGGCGTCATTGCCTCCCGCCTGGAAGCGGCGCTCGGCCGCAAGGTGACATTGGGGAAAGTTCGCCTCGGGTTGCTCCCGCCGGCGTTGCACCTCTACGATCCCGAGATTGCCGAACGTCTCGGCTTCCCCGGGACGGCCTTTTCCACCGCCGAGGGCATGCAGGCGCGCGTGCGCCTGTTGCCTCTGCTGCGTGGCCGCCTGGAAGTGCCATCCGTCGAGCTGGACGAACCCACGGTGCACTTGGTGAAAAACAGGCGGGGCGAATGGAATTTCGCCACCCTGGGCCAGACCAAGGACCGGAGCAAGGGAAAGAACAAGACCCCCGACGCTGAATCGCCGCCGCTCGAGATCGATGAACTCCGGATCCGCAACGGCACGCTCACCGTAACCGATTTGCAAAAGCGCCAACCCAAAGTCACGTTCGACCGCATTTTTGTCACGCTAACGAACTTCTCGCCCGACCGCCCATTTGACTGGGAAGTTTCCGTGCGACCGCCCGGCCACAAGAAGGCCGCCATCGAGACAGAGGGGCACGGCGGGCCGGTGAACCGCGACAATCTGGCAGCGTCACCGGCAGAGGGTGTGGTGGAGTTCAAGAATGTGGAGCTGGCGGGGTTGGCCCCGTTTACCGGCCAACCGGGCCTGTCCGGCCTGTTCGGCGGCCAGGCCAACTTCTCCAGTGACGGCAAGGCAGCGAAGGTCAAAGGCAAGTACCGCATTGCCCGCTTGCGGCTCAGCCCCAAGGCTGGCGTGGCGCAGGCGCCTGTCTCCGGGCGCTTCCAGTTACAGTACGACAGCAAGCGGAACCGATTGCGCGTGCAGCAGTTCCAAATGGGCACCGGAAAGGCGGTGGCTCACACCACCGGCCAGGTGCGGCTCGGAAGGCGCTCAACGGTGAATCTAAAAACGAGTCTGTCTAGCGCCCCCCTAACCGACCTCGCCCGTCTGCTGCCCGCACTGGGAGTGAAGCTGCCCCCTGGCAGTTCATTGCGCGGTGGCACGCTCACCGGCGAGATGAAGATGCGCGGCCCCTTGCAAAGCCCCTCCCGAAGCGGCCATGTGGAAGTCACCAATGCGCGGCTGGCCAACTACAACGTCGCCGGGAAAATGGGAGGCGTCATCCGCCTGGCCGGCGTGGATACCGGCGGCAAAGACACCATCATCGAGCAGTTCAAGACCAAGTTTGCCAGCAAGAAGGGCTACACCAAGCTCACCGATCTGCTGCTGGTGATTCCCGGCCTGCAGATCGCCGGCAATGGCGGCTTCGCCGATGACGGCCCGCTCGACTTCCGGGGCACGGCGACACTGACGCGTGCCGAGGGAGCCGCCGTGGCCGGACTGCTGCAGTCGGTCACCGGCTCCTCCGGCACCATCCCCTTCCGAGTCACCGGCACTCTGGAGAACCCTGTCTTCCGGCCCGACGTGGGGGGCCTGGTGAAGCAGCGCGCCGCCGAGCAGCAACCCGCCGACGCGGAGCAGTTCCTCAAAGGCCTCGGCTCCCTCTTCGGCAAGAAGTAGTTTCCTCCGGTTTCGTTGCCTAGATACACCCTCATGGTAAGATTCACACCACACCACATCAAGAGCACCCCGCAGGAGGCACGATGCCTACATTGCTCTCCCTCGGATGATCAACCGAAGCGAACACTTAGAGTGAGTTTTCTGAAACTATCTTCCCTGTCCATCGGAGAACTGTGGTTTGCAGGGTTTAAACGTCACCCCCTCCTCACAAGCCTTCTAACGGCGATCCTGCTCGGTGCCTCGATCACAGCGGGAGTCCTTGACATCCAAAGACAGCGGGCAGAGCAGAGACGGCTTGAGCAAGCCAGAGAGGCAAGTCTCGATCTAGTTCACCAATTGAAGGAGCTCGACCGCGTCACCGAGAGCCTGCAAAGCCTAATGACCTTTCTTGATCATCAGCGCAGCCGAATAACAGCTGAACAAGAAACTCTCGCAAGGCTTTCCGCCGAAAAGACAGCTCTTGAGCCTGTTGTCCGTGCCCAGAGAGAAGTAATAGATCAAATCTTCAGAATCCAGGAAGTGCGGATTCGTCGTGCTAGATGGTGGGATATGGCACTCGGATTTATTCTCGGCATTTCCAGTTCAATTGTGGCATCGCTGATTCTTTCCTTTATTCGTCCTGCCCACCCACAAGACACTGCATCTGAGGCTTAAGTTGCATCCACAGGGAACGCCCAGCGACCCCGATCAGCGGCTATTGGAGGAGCGGTCCTACTTCCCGATGCAGAAGGTGGAGAAGATTTGGTTGAGGATGTCTTCGATGGTGGTTTGGCCGGTGATGGCGTCCAGGGGACGGAGAGCGTTGTAGAGGTCGAGCAGCAGCATCTCGTGAGGGATGTTTTGCTCGACGGCCCCGCGCGCCGCGCCCAAAGCTTCCAGCGAGTCGCGGAGCAGGCGCTCGTGGCGGATGTTGGTGAGAAAGCCGGTTTCGCGAGAGCCGTTCAACCCAGGCAGCGCGGCCTCGACAATAGCACGGCGCAGCTCTTTGACACCCTCGCCGGTCAGCGCCGAGACCATCCAAGAGCCCCCGTCATTGCCGGGCTTCGGTTCCGATTCGGCCAACTCTAGCTCAACTGGCGGCGGCCCCAGGTCCACCTTGTTCCACACCACCAGCGCCGCGCCCGCGCTGCGGCTGCGCTCCAGCAGCTCGCTGTCTTCGGCCAACAGGCCGGCGCTGGAGTCCAGCACGACCAGCGCCAGGTCCGAGTCAGCCAGGACCTCGTAGGACTTGCGCACCCCGATGGACTCGGCTTCATCGCGAGCGTGGCGGATGCCGGCTGTATCCACTAGTTTTACCGGTATGCCTTCCAAGTTGACGACCTCGGTGACCAGGTCGCGCGTGGTGCCCGGCGTGGCGGTGACAATGGCCCGGTCGCGTTCCATCAGGCGGTTAAACAGGCTGGACTTGCCGACGTTCGGGCGGCCAAGAATGGCCAGCGTCAAGCCCTCCTGCACGACGCGCCCGAAGCGGAAGGTTTCCGCGTAGGCCTCAAGACCCATTCGGACGCGCGCGATGCGCTCCAAAATCTCGGGCGCAGGCAAAACGGAGATGTCGTCTTCGGCAAAATCAATTCCCGCCTCGAGCAGCGCAATCAGGTCCACCAGCTCCTTCTTGATGGGGGCCAGGCGGCGGGCGACCGCGCCGCCCATCTGCTGCGCAGCGACGCGGGCCTGGTAGAGGGTCTGGGCCTCGATCAGGTCGCGGACGGCCTCGGCCTGAGCCAGGTCGAGGCGACCGCTGAGGAAGGCGCGCATGGTGAACTCGCCCGGCTCGGCCAGCCGTGCGCCACGCTCGGTGGCGCGCTCCAGCAGGAAGCGCAGCACGACCGGAGCCCCGTGGCAGCTCACCTCGACAACGTCCTCGCCAGTATAGGAATGGGGCTTGCGAAAATAGGTGACCACCACCTGGTCCACTGTCTCGCCCGGCGTCTCGCCCTCCGGTCCCAGCAGCTCACCAAGTGTAGCGTGGCGGGGCTGTGGCTCCGCCTGCGTTTCCCCCTTGAGGCGCACCAACTGGCAGACGATCCGCAGCGCCTCGGGCCCCGAAAACCGCACCACCCCGAGGCCGCCACGCCCGGGCGGGGTGGAAACGGCTACGATGGTGTCATCGGTGTGCATGCCAATCCAGAAACGCCAGCAGGCTTGTCGCTAGAAGTAGGAGCCAGCGGGAACAGTCGAGTTCAGCGCGAGGGGCGCCGGCCCCTGAGCGGCTGCCGTGCCGGTGAGGGGTCTGCGGAGTGAATCACCACCTGGCGGTGGGGTCCCACGCCCTCGCTTTGCGTACGTACCCCAGCTTCGCCGCGCAACGCCATATGGATCACCCGGCGCTCGCGGGAGCTCATGGGGTTGAACTTGTAGTCCACCCCGGTGCGGCGAACGCGGTCGGCGGCGGCCTGAGCCGCCAGTTGCAGCTCGTCGACGCGCAACATGCGGTAGTCGTTGCAGTCGAACACGATGCGCTCGCGGTACCCTGGGAGGCACGCCGATCGCCTCGAAGACCACGTGTTCCAGCGCCTGAAGCAACTCGCCCTTGTTGCCCATCAGCAACTCAGTATCCCGGCCCTCGAAACTCACCACAAAGTCCGGGTTTTCAAACGGACGGTCGTACCAGCCCGTGGTCCGCTGCACCTGGAAAGTTAACTCAAGCCCTGCCAGCCGCAAGATGGTGCCCACCAGCGGCTCGATGCGATCCACGATCTGCTCCGGCTGGAACTGGAACTCGCCCACGGCTTCTTCTACTTGGCCTTGACAGTGCGCGTCGCTGCCGGTTTGCGCCCGACCTCCGCCCGCAACCCCGTCCGGTTAATGTACACCTGTTGCCCTATGCCGACCACATTGCC
Source organism: Terriglobia bacterium (assembly GCA_965218055.1). GTDB lineage: Bacteria > Acidobacteriota > Terriglobia > JAJPHL01 > JAPKYU01 > CBDBKE01. The sequence continues at coordinate 892,413 of CBDCKA010000002.1, read as the reverse complement.
GACCAGCCAGTAGAGCACCAGGCCGCTGGAGACGCTGAGAAACATGACGCCGAAGAACAGGGGCATCAGAGTGAACATCTTGCGTTGCATCGGGTCGGCGGTGGTCATGGGCGTCATCCTCTGCAAGAGGAACATGGTCGCCGTCATCGTGAGCGGCAGCACTAGATAGGGATCCTTGGCCGACAGGTCATTGATCCACCAAAACCAGGGAGCATGACGCATCTCGATGGAGACCATTAGGACGTTATAGAAGCCGATCAGGAAAGGAAACTGGAGTGCCATCGGCAAACAACCGCCAATGGGGTTGATGCCTTGCTTGCGGTACAGCTCCATGACTTCCTTGTTCATGTCCTGCTTCTTGGGATCGTTGAACTTCAGCTTCTTGTATTTTTCCTGAACGGCCTTAACCTGCGGTGCGATCTTTTGCATCTTCAGCGCCGACTTCATGCTTTTCAGCTTGAGTGGGAACAGCACGAAGTTGATCACGATGGTGAGTAGCACGATGGCCCACCCGTAATTCGACACCACGCGGTTGTAAATCCACTTCAATGCCAGCAACATCGGCTTGGCAACAAAAGCAAACCAGCCGAAGTCCACAAGTTCTTCCAGGCTCATGACTGGTTCACCGCGGCTGTGCCTCTGTTCGGCGCCCGGCTCGGGAAAGACTTCCCTCAGTACATCTAGGGACTTGGGCCCCACGAACGCGCGCATCCGGTTCTGGGCCGGGCCACCGACGCTGACTCCGAGCACCCCCGTCGCCGCCTGTGCACCTTCCGGCTGGTAGTCGGAGCGGAACGTTCGGAGACTGGTGATTGCTCCACCCGTCTCGTCTTCCGCCCGCGGCATGAAGACGGCTGCGAAAAACCGGTCTTCAATCCCGCCAAAGAGCCAGGGGCCGCCACCGGAGCGGCTTTCCGGATCCTTGATTTTGGGGTACGGCTGCCGCTGCAACTCCCCGGCCCGTGCGCTGACCACTGCGGCAGTCAGGTGGCCGTCCGTCACGGTATGGTCGCCAAAGCCGCTGCGCCAAGCCAGGTCGTGAGCAACCGAATTTCCACTTTGATGGACCTCGGAAGACACCTCGACCACGTAGCTGCTGCGCTCGAAGCGGAACTGCTTACGGGCGGAAACGATGCCGTCGTTGTACTCGAAGGTGACCGTGACGGGCGTGCGCCTGCGGTCCGCTCTGACCTCGAACAGCGCGTCATTCAGCTGCTCGCGCAGCTCCTCCTGCTCTGTCCAGACGATAAAGGGATAGCCCAGCTCGGGTGCAGCCGGTTGGTTCACCAGCTCCAGCGGACGCCCCTTGGCGTCCTGATAGCGCTTTAGCGTCCAACTCTTGACCACGCCACCGCGGTTGGACAGGACGATGCGGTACAGCTCGTCCTCGACGACGGTTTCCTTCTCCTCGGAAGCCTGCTTCAGGGAACCGACCAGGGAAGGCTCGGCCTCCGGTGGTTGCGCCAGTTCAGAAATCGGTTCAGAAGCCAGTTCGGAAGCAGGGGCCGCGCCGGGCGCCGCAGCTGGGGGTTCCGTCGGCTGTGTCGGGGGGCGGCTCCGCGGGGCGAACAACAGCAACACCACCGCAGAGAGCGCGAACGCCAGCAACACGCGCATCTGCAAAGACGACTCGTCGTTCGACTGCGGCATCAGTTTCTACACAGCTCCGGGGCCTACCCCGGATAGCCTATTCAACCGGGTCATAGCCACCGGGATGAAACGGGCGGCAGCGGAACAACCGCCGGGCTGTCATCCAACCACCCCGCGCGCTGCCGAAGCGGGCGACGGCCTCGATGGCGTATTCCGAGCAGGTCGGATAGAACTTGCATGCAGAAGGCAGCACCGGCGAAATCAGCCGCTTGTAAAAATGCAGCATGGCCAGCAGCAGCGCACGTCCCATTAGGGTCTGCCTCCTGTGCCCGACACCGACTCGAACAGACGCGATACCTCTTTCTCCAGCCGGGAAAACTCCACGTCAAAAACGCTTCGGCGGGGATGGAAAACAATGTTCCATCCCGGGCCAATCTCAGGCAGGTGCAGGCGGACCGCATCCCGCATCCGGCGCTTGATCCGATTGCGCCGTGCTGCTCTGCCCAGCCCGCGCCCGACGGTGAAGCCTACCTTACTGGCAGCCGACCCGGTCTGAAGCAGGAATGCCGAGAAGAGTGAGGAACTGTACCTGCGGCCTGCCGAATATATTTGATCAAACTCGCTGTGCTTCCGCAACCGCGTTGCGCGCGGCCACCTGCGAGGGCTTTCCGCGCTTCCAGCAGGCGGCACCATCACCTCTGAGGAATCAGACGGCGAGCCGGCTCCGGCCTTTCCTCCGTCTTGCAGCCAGTGTTCTACGGCCACCTTTGGTCCTCATTCGCGCCCGGAACCCGTGGGTTTTAGCGCGCCGACGCCGGTTGGGCTGGAAGGTTCGTTTGGGCATGAACGTCAGGCTCCTGAGATGGATGCTATCCCCTTCGCAAAAGAACAATTGTAAGAATGGATGTCGAAAAGGTCAAGGACAACGACCCGCGGCTTATGCATAAGCGGCAAGAAAACAAAGAAGATTTTGAGTTTGGATCGAGCCGACCCGTTATGTTATGTTCGACCGCCTTTCAATTACCTTCACCAGAGGCAGCAGAAACATCATGGCCAGTGTACCATCGCCCGGCCCTGCCGGCTTCCCCTCGAGCGCGGCCAACGACGCCTGGCAGCAGATCCTACGATTGGTGAGGGAGCGGGTGGACTCGCAGAACTTCGCAACCTGGCTGCAGCCTGCCCGTGCCAGCTTGATTCGGGATACCACGCTCTACGTCCGCGTTCCCAACCACACCTTCAAGGACTGGATTGAAGCTCACTACCGGAACTTGATCGAAGAAGCGGTCCGGGCGCTAGGCCTGCCGGTTCACCGCGTGGAGTTTGCTCTCGAGACCTCGCAGGAGGAGCAGTGGACGGCACCGCCGCGCCGACCCGTCGCAAGCGCAGACGAAAGCTGGTTCTCCTCTCCGCTAAACCCCAGGTACAGCTTCTCCGCATTCGTGGTGGGCGCCTCGAACCAGTTCGCACACGCAGCTGCCTCGCGCGTGGCCCGCGACCCCGGCTGCTCCTACAATCCGCTGTTCCTGTACGGCGGTGTGGGACTGGGCAAAACCCACTTAATGCAGGCCATCGGGCACGAACTGCGCCAGCGCTTTCCACATTGGCGGGTGGTGTACGTTTCGGCAGAGCGCTTTACCAACGAGATGGTGCAGTCGATAAAGAACGACCGTATGGTTACCTTCCACGAGCGGTTTCGCCACATTGACACGTTGCTGGTGGATGACGTGCAGTTCCTTAGCGGAAAGGAGGGAACTCAGGAGGAGTTCTTCCATACCTTCAACACGCTTTACGAGCGCCAGAAGCAGATCGCGATCTCCAGCGACCGGCCCCCTAACGAGATCCCCCGGGTCGAGGAGCGGCTGCGTTCCCGCTTTGGGTGCGGACTAATCGCCGACATCCAGCTCCCCGACCTGGAGACACGGTTGGCAATCCTCATGAAGAAGGCGGAGGCAGAGGCTTTCCCGCTGTCGGAAAAGGTTGCTCTGTTTGTGGCCAGGCACGTTAAGTCCAACATTCGTGAACTGGAGGGTTCGCTGATCCGTCTGATGGCCTATTCTTCCCTGACCGGGGAGGAAATTACCGAGTCAATGGCCCATCAGGTTCTGAAGGATCTGGTGGAGACCCAGGGCAGGCAGGTGACTATCGAGCTGATTCAAAGGAGCGTCTGTGAGCACTACAATCTCCGCCTGAATGAGTTGAAGGCCAAGGACAACTCCCAGCGCGTTGTGGTGCCTCGCCAAGTGGCTATGTGGATGGCCCGCCGACTAACCCTGGCATCGCTGCCCGAGATAGCCAGAGCCTTCGGCGACAAGCACCACACCACGGTGTTGCACTCTATCGCCAAGATCTCGAAGCAGCGCTTGGTTGATAAAGATTTAAACAGGACACTGAATCGCCTTTTAGCTTCTTTTCAATGAGTTGGCGTGGTTCTTAGAATCGACTTGTGGAAAACCTGTGAGAGCCTATGCGGCTTGGCTTATGGTGCCACTATCAGCGTGCACTTTCCTCAAACCTTCCACAGGCTGGGTAGCCACCCAGCCTTCTCCAGCCAGAAGGATAGCTCCTTTTCCACAATCTTCGCCGCACTACTACTACTATTATTTACTTTTGTAAGTAGTTTACATAGCAATACTAGTAGACTCCGGGTAGCAACCAGGTGGTTGATAGAGGAGTTCTGTCCAAAGGGAAAGGTGAGCTAGATGGAGTTCACAGTCAGCAAGTCGGACTTGGTGAAAGAGCTGAGTTTGGCCCAAGGGGTCGTCGAGAAGAAGACCACAATCCCCATCCTCTCGAACGTGCTCGTAGAGGCCAGCGGGGAAGCAATTGAGCTGACGGCGACGGACCTGGAGATAGGCGTACGCAGTTCCTGTCCAGCGAAGGTTACCAAGCCCGGTTCGGCTAGCGTACCGGCGAAAAAGTTGCTGGACTACGTCCGGTTGCTGGACGAGGGGACAGTGGCCGTACGGCTGCTGGAGAATTACTGGGTCCAAATCAAGGCCGGGCGTTCGGTGACACGCATAGTGGGGATGTCGCGAGAGAACTTTCCAGCGCTCCCACCGTTGCCCGGTGCGTTGACTAACATTCCGGCTGGCACTTTACTAGACCTGATTGGCAAGACAATCTTTGCGATCTCTAGCGAGGAGTCGCGGTACACGCTGAACGGAGCCCTGCTGCTGATTGGGGCCGATTCGCTGTGTATGATCGCCACAGATGGCCACCGCTTGGCGCACATCGAGAACCCGTACTCCTCGGGGGTGGCCGCTGAGGCTCGCGCGCTGGTGCCAAAAAAAGCGCTGGGGGAGATTCAGCGCTTGGTAGGAGAGGTGGCGCCGGACACGCAGGTGGAATTCGGCCGGGACGAAAGCCATCTGTTCTTCCGCGTCGGGAGCCGGCTGTTAATCTCGCGGATGCTCACCGGGCAATTTCCCAATTACGAGGCCGTCCTCCCGAAGGAGCACAACCGGGCGGTCGTGTTGGACCGCGAGCAAGTGATGGCTGCGCTGCGGCGCGTTTCCCAGTTTGCCGACGAGCGTTCCCACGCTGTCCGCATGCAACTCGGGCCCAATGAAGTGAAGCTCTCCTCCTCGAGCTCCGAGGCCGGGGAGTCCGAGGAGACGCTCGAAACCGAATACTCGGCCGAGCCACTACAGATCGGCTTCAACTCCCAATACCTGCTGGACTTTCTGGCAGCTGCGAACAGCGGCCCGGTGTGCTTTGAGTTCAAAGACGAGCAGTCGGCGGGCCAGTTGCGCCCGGCGGGCGAGGACGGCGGGCGCTACCGCTACGTTGTGATGCCCATGCGCATCTGACCCGCGCCCGGGCCGGCGAATCAGCGCAACGCGGATGGTGGTTCAGAGTTGGCCGGGATTTAGACCGGGTACTGGTGGAGAATCCCTAAGTTCCCCCTGCAGACTGGGCACCGTAGCGCGCATGCGGCGGGCAGTCACGCGGCAGGCATTCTTGCCTGCCAGCCAGCGACGACTGCTAAGCTATGGCCAAGGTCGTGGCCCAGGTCGTAGCCCAGGGTCATGACCCAGGTTATGACCAAGGTTATGAAAACCTATGCCGGTGAGCTCGACGCGCGCGGCCTCCGTTTTGCTCTGGTGGTCAGCCGCTTCAATGCCTTCATCTGTGAGCGGCTGCTGGCCGGCGCGTTGGATGCGCTGGAACGCACCGGCGCCGACCCGGCGGTGATCGAGGTGGCCTATGTCCCGGGCTCGTTCGAAATCCCTGTGACGGCGCAGCAGATGGCGCGCAGCGGCCGCTATGACGCCGTTGTGTGCCTGGGCTGCGTCATCCGCGGGGAGACGCCCCACTTTGAGCACATCAGCAGTGAAGTTTCCCGCGGCATCACCGCGGCCGCGCTGGCCACCGGAATCCCCGTCATCTTCGGCGTGCTCACCTGCGACACCCTGGAGCAGGCGATTCAGCGCGCCGGCGCCAAGTCCGGCAACAAGGGGTTCGAGGCCGGTCTGGCAGCCGTCGAAACGGCCAACCTGCTGAAGCACCTCCGGCAAACATCATGAGCATCCCTCGCAAGGCGCGGGAGACGGCGTTGCGCATGCTGTTCCAGTGGGAGCTCGGCAAAGACGAACCCGAGCGGGTCAAGCAGTCGTACTGGCAGCGCTCCAGGGCCGATTCACCACTCCGCACCATCTCCAACAGCCTGTTCGACCAGGTGCTGGAGCGGCGCGAAGCCATTGATCGCCTGCTCGGCGCGCACGCCGAGCACTGGCGCCTGGAACGCATGTCGGCCGTGGACCGCAACATCCTGCGGCTGGCCGTTTCCGAATTCCTCACCCGCTCCGACGTCGCTCCGGCGGTCGCCATCAATGAGGCTTTGGAGATCGCCCGGCGCTATTCCACGGACGAGTCGGTGGGGTTTATCAACGGCGTGCTCGACGCCATCCGGCGCGAGCTAAGCGGCGCGGCGCGCTCCTCTTAACCGAACTTTCGCAAGCTAGGGCGATTCCCAAGCTGCACCCACCCAAATCTCAATTGGCCGGGCCCAAAGATTACGCCCAAGGCAGGTGGATCCTCGACATGTCAGGTTGAGTAACGCCGCGCCCGCGCAGAACTGCTCGCGTCATCGCTTCGTCGAGATGCCTTAACGGACGAAGTCGATGAACGCCTGTAGCTTGAATCAATAGGCATCGAGAAGACCGGCATCTCGCGGGTACGTCCGCTGGCCGGGGGCTTCGACGCCTGGCGCGCCTCCGGCTTTCCCCTGGAACCGGTAGTCTCGCCTGACGCTTCCACTCCGGCGCGCTGACTCAGTTTTCGCACCCAGACTTGGAACTGGTCTACCGCGCTTGCTGACCGCTTGCGATGCGGACCATAATGTGTTCGCGGCGGCAAAAACCAAAGGGGAAGATTCATGTTTGTCGAACAGTTTGTGGACAAAGGGCTGGGCAACGCCGCCTACTTGGTGGGGTCGCACGAAAGCAAGGTGGCCGTACTGATTGACCCCCTGCGCGATGTGGACCGCTACGTTTCGGCAGCTGAGCGGCTGGGCGTGAAAATCGCCCAGGTGCTCGAAACCCACCTGCACGCCGATTTCATCTCCGGCGCCCGCGAGCTTGCCGCGCGCGGGGGTGTCCTGATCGGAGCCAGCGCCCAGGCGGACCTGGCCTTCGAGCACCGGGCGCTGGCTGAGGGCGATCGTCTGGCGTTGGGCGAGCTGAGCTTGAGTGTGCTGGCCACGCCCGGCCACACCCCGGAACACATATCTTTCACTCTAACCGAACCGGAAGCGCGGGCGCCGGCGGGGCTGTTCAGCGGAGGCGCATTGATTGTGGGAGGCGCTGCCCGCACCGACTTGCTAAGCCACGACCTAACCGTCCCGCTGGCTCGCCACCTCTACCACACCATTCACCAGAAGCTGCTGGCGCTGCCCGACGAGGTGGGCGTGTATCCCACCCACGGGGCCGGCTCCTTCTGTGCCGCGCCGGTCGTCGCCGAGCGCACCACGACCATCGGCCGCGAGCGCGCCTGGAACCCACTCGCCCAGGTGCGATCCGAGGAAGATTTCGTTAAGCTGGCGCTGCACGGACTACCTTCCTACCCCCGCTACTTCCGAGAGATGCGGGCCATCAACCAGCGCGGGCCCAAGGTGCTGGGAGGGCTGCCGGTGCTGGCGCCACTGCCGCCGTCGGCCGTCCACGACTGGATGGCGCGGGGTGGTGCCGTGCTGGACGCTCGTCCAGCACGCACCTTCGGCGACGGGTACATCCCCGGCAGTTATGGCATTGCTCTGGAGGCGCCACTGGTCACCTGGGCCGGCTGGTTAATCCCCTTCGGCACCCCTCTGATGCTGGTGACGGAAACTCCGGCGGAGCGCGAAGGGGCCATCCGCCAGCTCATTCGCATCGGCTACGACGACCTGCGGGGTTATCTGGATGGCGGGATGGAGGCCTGGCAAGCTGAAGGTCTGCCCCTGGGGCGCATTCGGAAAATACCGGTTCGGGAGTTGCGGGAACGGCGCGCAGCCGACGAACCACTCGTGGTGCTGGACGTTCGCCAGGATGCCGAGTACGCGGCCGGTCATATCCCCGGCGCCCTGCACGTCGAGACCGGCCGGCTACCGTTTCAGCAGCTGCCCCTGCCCACCGATCGCCCCATCGTCGTCCATTGCCAGCATCACAATCGTTCCACGGCCGGCCTTTCGGTCCTGGTCCAGCGCGGCTACCGCGACTTGGTTCTGGTGGAGGGCGGCTTTGCGGCCTGGCAAAACGCAGGGTACCCAGTGGAACGGGGATTGAGCCGCCAACTGTAGAGCACCACTGTAATGCCCCAACCGCTCCCTGGCCGTCGCGGCTCGGCGTGCATCTAGGCTGCCCCTTGACCCCGAGTGAAAGCGCAGGTAATCTTAAAGAAGGGGGCTGCATGCTGAGGCGCTGTACGCTGTTGGTGACTCTGGGACTGATCGTGGCTGCGATGCCGCTTGAGGCCCAGCTCCGCATCGGCGCGCGTGGCGGCGGGCACCGCTTTTTTAGCGGGCATCGCTTTCACAGCAGCTTTAGGGGAGGCTTTGGGTTCCCCTCCCATGGCGACTTCTTTACACCTCACTTCTTCGGCTCCGGCCTGTCTCCGTACCACTCTGGATTCGGGGGCATTTCCCCGCGGTTTGCTTATGGGGTGCCGCTGACCGGGCGCCCGCAGTATCGGGTATGGGTCTTGGGAGCCACGCACGACTGGCGGTATTGGGACCCCACCTCCGGGATCATCGAGGGGCCTCTGGCGGACAACTCAGCGCCTCAGGCCACAACAAGTAGAGGCGCTGTCCAACACCGGGCTCGGCACCGGGCTCGGCGCTGGCCGGATCGCCGCGTCATTGGCATGGGGATTCCACAGTGGGCGCTCGGGACCCAGGAACCGTTGGGGAATGCGGCCCGGCGCCACCGGGCCCTTGCCGCGCAGACCCGCTCCGCCAGAGTTCTGCTTGCTGCCCGCCACATTGAGCGGCCCTAGTCGGCTGCTGAAAAACTCCCATCGAAGGTGTCAGAAGGAACCACACAGGCTGAAGCCTGTGCCACTCTTCAATAACATGTGAGCTGGCCAGCAACTTGCGAGCTGGCGGTGGCACAGCCTGTTCAGACGTAATCGGAGCAGGACATGTAGTAATCGCACCGCGAGCAGACCAGTTTGCACTTCTGCTCCATGAGGGGCGTGCCGCAGTTGGGGCAGAAACTGGAGGGGGAGGCTCCCTCAGGATGCGCTTTCGAGTTCACCTCTTGCGGTGGCTTCGCGCCGGTGTGGGCGATGAGGCAGGTGGGTTTTCCTTTGGTGTCGCGGGCCTGTGAGAGAGCGCCCAACAGCTGGCGCATGTCGTGCCCGTCCACCATGAGCGTCTGCCAGTTGAGGGAGTTCCACTTGGGCTCCATGGGTTCGAGTTCCATCAGTTTCTTCACCCGCTTGTCGAGCTGGGGGTAGTTGTAATCCACAATGACGCACAAATGGTCGGCTTTGTGGAAGCTGGTCCACATGGCGGGTTCCCAAAACTGGTCCCTTTGAATATCGTCGTTGCCCAGAAGGACGTAGACACGATAGTCTACCTGCTCGAGCCGCCCGGACAGCGCCGCTCCCAGCCCGAACGACAGCCCATTGCCCAGCGAGGTGGCGGAGGCTTCCAGCAGCGGCAGCAGGCGGCTATCGACAGGGTGCGGGAGCTGGCTGCCGGGCTTGCACAAGGTCGGCAGCAAATCGCGGGGCAGGTAGCCTGCTTCAACATAGGCGCAATAGAGAACGGGCGCGGCGTGGCCCCTGCTCAGGATCAGGCGGTCGCGCTCCGCCCAGCCCGGCCGAGCCGGGTCGTGCCGCAGATGGTTGAAGAACAGCGCGGTGATGATCTCAGTGGCCGACAGATAGGAAGCGGGCTGCTCGAAGCCCGTTTCCACGGTTGTCTCCAGAAGGTCTTGCCGGATGCGGTTGGCGAGGCGCTCCAGTTCGACGATGTCCTCAATCTTCTTCACTGAAACCCAGGTAGGAACTGTAGCACAAGCTTCGCGCACGAACCGGAGCGGTCAGGCCTGCGTAGCGCAGGCGCATTTCCACCACCTTCGAGTGACCGCTGGAAAAGGGAAACGCGAGGCCCCGCTGGCGATTTCAAGTGTTTGGGTGCGCGGCTCTGCAGGGTCTTCGAGCTCCAGAGCCGCGCGTATCAGGGAGAGTTCAGTCCAAGCGATTTAATCCTGCACACGTCGAGACAACCGGCGGTCGCGCCTTCCGAAGTCGCTGTCGCGCCGTGGTGCCGCTGGTGGACCTCCCGGTGCACTCGCTGCTGGCGGCCGTGGAACCGGCGGTGCCCTCGGCGGGCGTCTGCGTCATCGAGGTCGAGGTCGGAGTACCGCTCGTGAAATTCACTATGTCTCTCACGCAGGCCCTGATGAAACTTGCTGTGCCGCTGGCGGTCCCTTCCGCGAGGCCTGTCGCGACCCACAAACCCACCACGGTCGGTGAATCTGCCGCCGCGCCTCCTCTGCAGTCCAGGCGGCAACTGGCCGGTGCGGTCCAGGCGCCGTTGCAACCCAGGCGGCAACTGGCCAGTGCGGTTCACTTGCCGCGCCAGCCCGGGCGGCAGGCCAGCGCCACGTCCGTTGCCGTTCCGGAAAGCCCCATCCCCGAAACGACCTCCTCGTCCCCGCACCCCTTCCTTATGATCGGCCATCAGCGAGGTCACGCCGAGGGCCGCTACCATCAAGACTAACAACCCGATTCGTTTCATACTCCCTCCTCGTCCCCTCACAGCCACCTATTGAGCGGTTGGACGAATCCGGCTGCAAAGTCGTTACAGGAAACATGTACGCATGCACAACAGGGGAAGTGCCAGGATTCAGATACCCAGGGAGGTAGGAGTCAGGGCCGGGCTGGCTGCGGGCCGCTGAGCGGATATGCGTATCTCATTATGTTTCCTTGGCATCTAAGCTTAGAATTAAAGTCAGAACCAGGATGAGGCAGTGCCAGACAAATTGGCCCCGGAAGGGCGGAGGGCTCGTGGCAGCTCTGTTCACGCTGCTCCCGCTCTCGACTGCGGCCCAGCGGCCCAACGCGCCGCCCAGCCCGGTACGCTACACCGAGGCTCGCGAGCACCCGGTTCGCCGGTCGATCCAGTTGCCCGGCACGGTCGAGTCGCCGGCCGTCAGCCTGGCGGCCAGCGAAGTTGGCGGCCTAGTGCTGGACCTGCTGGCGCGCGAGGGCGACAAGGTCGCCAAGGACCAGCCGCTGGCCCGCCTGCGCACCACCAACCTGGAGCTGCAGCGCGATGCCGCTCAGGCACAGCTCAAGGAGGCCGAGGCGCGCCTGAAGCTGGCCGAGCGCAACCGCGACCGCGCGCTGGAACTTTTCGAAGCCCAGGTGCTCTCCCGCCAGCAGTACGACGATTCCTTCTACGAGTTCAACGCCTGGCAGGGGCGTGTCGAGCAACTGACTGCCGAAATTGCCCGCATCAACGACGACATCAGCCGCTGCACCATCCGCGCGCCCTTTGCCGGTGTGGTGACCGCCGAGCGAACCGAGGTTGGCGAATGGCTCGACGTTGGCAATCCGGTGGTGGAAATTGTCTCGCTAGCCGTGTTGGAGGTGCGCGTCGAGGCTCCGGAGCAATATTTCCCTGACCTGAAGCGCGGCACCCGGGCCAACATCACCTTTGAGTCGCTGCCCGGTTTTGAGGTTCGTGGCCGCATCAGCGCCATCATTCCTCGCGCCGACCCGCAGGCCCGCACCTTCCCCCTCAAGGTGCGCATCCGGAACCGCAGGGGTCGCCTCGGGGTGGGAATGCTGGCCCAGGTATCGTTGCGGATCGATAAGTCCTACCGCGCGACCGTGGTCCCCAAGGATGCTGTGTTGCGGCGCGGCCCGCAGGATTTCGTCTTTCTGATGAACGGCGACAACACCGTCAGCATGGTCCCGGTCGAGACCAGCCAGGGCGTGGGCTCCTGGGTGGTGGTCCGAGGCCCAGTCAAGGCCGGTCAGCAGGTGGTCACGCGCGGCAACGAGCGCCTGCGCCCCGGCCAGGTGGTGCAAGGCAAGCCACTGGAGTACAAGCTACCGTGAAGATCATCCAGGACGCCATCCGCTTCCCGGTCACCACCGCGGTCGGTGTCATTCTGCTGGTGTTATTTGGCGCCATCGGCTTGTCCCGCCTGCCGGTCCAGCTCACCCCCAACGTCGAGGAGCCCGAGATTACCGTGCGCACCCGCTGGCCGGGCGCCAGCCCGCACGAGATCGAGCGCGAGATTGTCGAAGAGCAGGAGGAGCAGCTCAAGTCCCTGGAAGGGCTCATCAAAATGGAGAGCTCCAGCAGCGACGACCAGGGCACCATCACCCTGACCTTTCAGGTGGGCACCGAGATTGACGCCGCCTTACTGAAGGTCTCGAACCGCCTGGAGCAGGTCCCCTCCTACCCGGACGACGCTGACAAACCGGTCATCCGCAGCGTGGACCTCGAGGCTGGCGCCATCGCGTGGCTTACCTTGACGCCTACAGAGGAAAATCCTTTCACCGGCGATGTCTCCACGCTGTTTGATTTTGCCGACGACTTCATCAAGCCCGAGTTCGAGCGCGTCACGGGCATCGCCGCCTCCAACATTTACGGAGGGCGTGAGCGGGAGATGCACGTCATTGTCAATCCGGCCCAGCTGGCCCTGCGGCGCGTCACCCTCAACGAACTGGCGGCCGCCGTGGATCGGGAAAACCGCAACTACAGCGGCGGCGACTTTGACGAGGGGAAGCGCCGCTACCTGGTCCGCACCGTGGGCGAGTACGGCTCGGCCGAGGACATCGAAAAGATCGTTATCGCCACCCGCAACGGCGTTCCCATCTACCTGAAGGACGTGGCTCGCGCTGAGCTGGGCTACCGTAAGGCCACCGCCAGGGTCTTCCAAGAAGGCCAGCAGGTGATGGCCATGAACGCCATCAAGGAACCTGGGTCGAATGTGCTGGAGGTCATGGCCGCACTGAAGCAGACGGTTGCTCGCTCAAACGAGCAACTGCTGCGCCCCCGCGGCCTCCAGCTCACCCAGGTCTACGACGAGACCGACTACGTCCGCGGCGCCATTGGCCTGGTGCGCCAGAGCCTGATGATCGGCGGCCTGCTGGCCTTGACGGTTTTGCTGCTGTTCCTGCGCAGCGGCACCAGCACGCTGGTGGTCTTTATCGCCATCCCCATCAGCATCATCGGCACCTTCTCGGTGATGTGGCTCTTTGGCCGCACGTTGAACGTCATCAGCCTGGCCGGGCTGGCCTTTGCGGTGGGCATGGTGGTGGATAACTCGATTGTGGTTCTGGAGAACATCTACCGCCACCGGCAGATGGGAAAGCCGCGCTTTGCCGCCGCCTTCGACGGCGCGCGCGAGGTCTGGGGCGCGGTGCTAGCCAGCACCCTGACCACCGTAGCCGTTTTTGGGCCGGTGTTGCTCATCCAGCAGGAAGTCGGCCAACTGTTCGGCGACATCGCCATCGCCATCAGCTGCGCCGTGGCCTTGAGCCTGCTCGTCTCGATCACCGTCATTCCCAGCCTCTCGGCCAAGATCCTGTATGCCGCCGAGCAGGACCCCGGGCGGCGTGGCTTCCACAATCTTTGGGGCGTCGCCTTCCTCGCACGCGGCTTCACCGGCCAGGTGACCGGAGCAGTCCACTGGATTACCGGCTCCACCCTGCGCCGGCTGGCTGCGGTCGCTACGCTGACCACGGCCTCCTTGGGTCTGAGCTACTGGCTGATGCCCAAGACCGAATACCTGCCGGTGGGCAACAACAACTTCATCTTCGCGCTCATGCTGCCGCCGCCCGGGTTGAACCTGGACGAGGTGGCGTCGTTGCATACCGTCATCGACCAGGAAATGGAGCCGCTGTGGGATGCTGCGCCCGACGACCCGAACACCCGAGACCTGCCAGGCGGCGGCATTAAGAACTTCTTCTTTGTCTCGTTGAGAAACGTGGCCTTCATGGGCGCGCGCTCGAACGATTCGCTGCGGGTGCGGGAACTGATCCCGGTGTTTCAGCGCGCCGGTTCCAAGATTCCCGGCTCCATTCTGGTCGCCAACCAGCGCAGCATCTTCGAACGGGGCCGCAGCCAGGGACGCAACATTGATATCGAGATTACCGGTCCCGAATTGGAGCGCCTCATGGAGTTGGGCCGCGAAGTGTTCCTCAACGTGATGCAGGTTTTGCCAGGCTCGCAGGCGCGGCCCATCCCCAGCCTGGACTTGGACAACCCCGAGCTGCAGGTGCGGACCCATCGGCGCCGCGCCGCCGATGTGGGCGTCTTCAACCGGGAGCTGGGTTTTGCGGTCAGCGCGCTGGTGGACGGCGCCAAGGCCAGCGACTACCAACATGAGGGCAAGGAAATTGACCTGAAGGTGATGGCTGAGGAGAGCTTCGCCCACCGCACCCACCTGCTGGAACAGATGCCCATCGCCACCCCCGACGGTCGCCTGGTCACGTTGGGCTCGGTGGCCCAGATTTCGCTGGTCAACGGCCCCCAGGTCATCAACCACAGTGAGCGCCAGCGCACCGTCACCATCCAGGCGACTCCCAGCGAGCAGGTGTCGCTAGAGGCGGCGATGGAATCGGTTCAGTCCGACATCCTTGGACCCATGCGCCAGGAGGGCAAGCTAGGCAGCCTCTACAGGGCCACGCTGAGCGGGACGGCAGACAAGCTGGCCCAGGCGGGGAGCGAGCTGCGCGTCAACTTCCTGCTGGTGCTGGTGATCACCTACCTGCTGATGGCGGCGCTGTTCGAGAGCTTCCTCTACCCCTTCGTCATCATGTTCAGTGTGCCGCTGGCGGCCCTGGGCGGGTTCCTGGGCCTGGCCACCATGAACCTGTTCAGTTACCAGGCACTGGACATGCTCACCATGCTGGGCTTCGTCATTCTGGTGGGTACGGTGGTCAACAACGCCATCCTGATTGTCCACCAGTCACTGAACCACATGCGCGAGGAAGGGCTGGCCCCGCGTGACGCCATCCGCGAGTCGGTGTCCAACCGCATCCGCCCGATCTTCATGAGTGTCAGCACCTCAGTATGCGGCATGCTGCCGTTGGTGCTGTTCCCGGGCGCCGGTGCGGAACTCTACCGCGGTCTGGGCAGCGTGGTGGTGGGTGGGCTGATCCTTTCTACGGTGTTTACCCTGTTCTTGGTGCCGGCTCTGTTCAGCTTGACGCTGGATATCCGCTCCGCGCTGGCGGCCCGGTTGCACGGGTGGCTCCATGCCGCCGAGCGCCCGGCCGGCGGCGATTAGCCGCTGCTTGCTGGGACGCAGGCGCTGCCTCCGCACTTCGTAGTACAAGGCTTCGATTCACTCAAGAAAGCTGCCCGCGTGACGAAATCCGATTGGCCTGCAGCGTTTCTGGAAGGAGTTCGACTTTTCAACGAGGGCCGCTTCTTCGAGACCCACGAGGTTTGGGAAGAAGTTTGGAAGGCGGCGGCAGCCGAGGAGCGGGACTTCTACCAGGGCATGGTCCACCTGACCGTGGCGCTCTACCAGGCGCGTCGCGCCAACTGGCAGGCCGCCCACTCCCAGTTGCGCCGCGCGGCCAAACGACTGGCGCGCTTTGAGCCGCGCCACGGCAACCTGGATGTGCGGGGCCTGCGGACGGCGGTCGCCGAGGCCGTCGCGCAACTTGAAGCCGGTTCCCCAGCCGGTAGCCCAACTGGTTCTGGCACCCCGCCCTTCCCCAGAATCAGCCTCACTCCAGCAGCTTGCCCCGAGTCTCCTCCAGGCCCAGAGCGATGAGGGGTGACGGGCAGCGAGGAGCTCACTCGGTGACGGTGAATTTGGCTTCGTGGCGGATGGTTTGCTCAGACAGCAGGTCGCGCACGTCCAGCCGAATCGTGTAGTCGCCGGCTTGCAACTGCGCCTCCAGAGCCAGGCTGAAGGTCGCGTGGAGGAAGCGAGGCGGGTAAAACATGCGGTTCTTTTCCACCAGCGCCCGGGGCTTGGAATATAGGACCTCGCCCTCCGCGTCGAGCACCGTGAGGTCTTCCTCCACCCAGACCTGCTTCTTAGGGCCAACCCGGAAGCCCACCACCCAGAAGCGCGCCCATAGCGTGCTGCCCGGCAGGTAGGTGGTGGAGGGTTTGGGCGCGCCCTGCTCGGTGTCGGCAAACTGAAACTTGCGGAGCGTCAGGGTGTCGCTGGGCTTCAGGGTTTCACCGCGCACACCGAAGTTCATCTGGCGACGGACTTCCTGACCGGCAATTTCATCGCGCACCCGGATATTCACCCGGTATTGGCCGCTAGGGGCAAAGGAGGGGATCACCAGGGACCAGTCGACTTTGGGACGCCACTTCTCGTCCTGCCGCCTCAGCTTCTCCTCGATCTTCTGGTTGAGGGTTTCGGTCAGCGGGACGTTGTTCGGATCCACGCAGTCAATCCAGTAGGCGAGCCGCACTTGATCCTGCTCATTGGTGCGGAAGCCGCCGATACGGAACGCCAGGTACAGTGTGTCGCCGGCAGTGAGCCGCTGCTCCCGCACCAGTAGGCGGTCGTAGTCTTCGAAGTAGGCGTCCTGGATAGACAGATCGGCTGCCGCCGCTGGCGGGCGGAAGCCGGAGGCGAAGCAAAGCAAAACGAGCAACAGAATGAGACGTCCCACGTTCTTCTATTTTAGCGCAGCATTTAGCGCAGTAGGCGCTGATACGGTCCGCCGGCCGATAGGCGTTCAGGGCCGGAGAAGGACCTTGAGCACCCCGGGGCGGGCGGCATGGCGAAGAGCGGCGGTCGCTCGGCGCAGCGGGAACTGTTCCGAGATGAGGGCTTCCACATTCACTGCGCGGCGGGCCATCAGCTCCAGCGCGGGACGAAAGCGACCGCAGCGAGACCCCACGACGGTCACCTCATTCACCACCAACGGGGCCGCCTCCAGCCGCGCAGCTCCATGGAAGGTGGACTTCATGACGATGGTTCCGCGGGGGCGCACCAGTTCGAGTGCCCGCGGCAAACCCGCCGGCGAGCCGGTTGCTTCCACCACCAGATCGAACGAATGGCGGGCTCCCCGGAGTGAGGAAACCGCTGGGAGGCCCAAGCGGCGGGCCAGCCTCAGTTTTCGGCGATGCTTGCCCAGCACCGTCACGTCCGCCCCGGCCTGCGCCAGCACCTGCGCTACCAGCAGGCCCAGCTTGCCATCCCCGAGCACACCCGTGGCGAGCCCACCGACATCGCCCAACTGCTCCAGGATTTCGCAAGCCGCCGCCAGCGGCTCCACAAAAACGGCCTGCACGTCGGGGACATGGTCGGGCACCGGGAACAGGTTGCTTTCAGGCAGAGTGAGGAATCGGGCATGGGCGCCGGGATGCCCAACAATGCCCAGGACCTTGCGCCGGGGACAGTGACGGCCCAGGTCGGCGGCGCACCAGGAACAACGGCCGCAGGCCAGGTTGATTTCCCCCACCACACGCCGTCCCGCATAACGGCTGCGGGGCGTGAGGACCTGGCCGACAAATTCGTGGCCCGGAATGCCGGAAAAACCATAGTAGCCATGCAACAGTTCCAGGTCGGTGCGGCAGATGCCCGAGAGCAATACGCGCACCCTGGCCCACCCTGCCCGCGTCGGTGGCTGGGCCACTTCGGCTACCCGCGCTTTCCCGGCTTTGAACACCAGCGCCAGCATCACAAAGCCACCCCATCAATGCAGGAAACCGAAAAGGGACCACCAAGTCCTTGATAGCGCTTCACGCCGTTGGGAAGGGGCAGAGAACAAGAAGGCGGCTGTCGAGAGGGTGATTGCCATAGGTATCATACCGATTGCGCTGCTTGACGCCGAAGGCGCAAATCGAACCTCTGGGAGCGCTTAGTCCGATTCGATGCCGGCGCGGCTTAACAGGCTCCGCAGTGCTGACTCACCCGCCGCCCCGCGTTGAGTCCCGGCAATGTTTCCCTCGCGGTCGATCACCACGTAAAATGGGACGCCCTCGTCGCTGAACGTGGCAGTAAGGTCTGTGTCCTCGTCCAGCACGACCCGGCATGATCGCGGATTCTGCCGAAGATACTTACGGACCGTTTCCTTCGACTCGCCGACGTCCACAGCGAGCACAATCAAACCCTTGTCGGAAAACTCCTTGTCGATTGCATCCACCAAGGACTGTTCCCTGCGGCAGTAGGGGCACCACGTGGTCCAAAACTGGAGCAGGACGACTTTCCCCTTCACCCCCTCGGTGGTGAACTTTTCGCCCGCGACTGTTTCGGCATAAAACTGAGGAGCTGGTTTCCGCCCGTCCGCCCCGCCACATGCGCAAAGAATCACGAGGTTTAGGAAGCAGAACAAAACTCGCCGCAACGTTGCGTTCCCAGCTCGCATGTTATGGACTGTAGCACAGAAACAACTCACGAATTGTTGCCCTCTAGCGGACATGGACGCGCTCCGCTGTCGCATCGTTAGAGGCGCTGCCGGCTGAGCCCAGGCGCTCAAGGGCCCAGGCGGCGTGCTCGCGGATCAGATCATCGGGATGCGCCGCCAGCCGCTCCAGTTCGGAAAGAAATTTCGGGTCGCCGGAATTGCCCATTGCCACGCAAACGTTTCGCAGAAACCCCCGATAGCGCGCCCGCCGGATGGGACTTCCGCGAAACAGCTCACGGAACTGCGCCTCGCTGATCCGCGCCAGCTCCTCGAGCGGCGGGTTGAACAGACCCGGACGGGGAAAAAATGCTTGCTCCTGAGTCGCCGGAGCTCTGTTATTCCGGGGGCGATTCCAGGGGCAAACGTCCTGGCAGATGTCGCAGCCGAACACGTGCCGGCCCAGGCCGGGTCGCATCTCGACGGGGATGGAGCCCTGGTCCTCAATGGTCCAATAGGATATGCAGAGGCGGGAATCGAGCACGCGCGGCTCCAGCAGGGCGCCGGTGGGGCAAGCATCCAGGCAGCGGGTGCAGGTACCGCAGCGGTCCACGGCCGGCACGTCCGACTCCAGCTCCAGGGTGGTCAGCACTTCGCCCAGGAACAGCCACGAGCCCAGTTGTTGGTTGATCAGGCAGGTATTCTTCCCCAGCCAGCCAACTGCGGTGTTCCGCGCCAGCGCCCGCTCCAGCACGGGACTGGTGTCCACGGCGATTCGAGCCTGGAAGGAGGACGCGATCCGCCGTCGCAGCAGGGCCACAAACGACTCCAGCTTGCCCCGGAACACCTGGTGGTAATCCTCGCCCCAGGCGTAGCGTGAGATCCAGGCGCGGGTGGCGTCTGGCAGGCTGGTTGAGTAGGGCAGCGGGGTGTTGTAGTTCAGCGCCAGGCAGATCACCGAGCGAGTGCCGGGCAACAGGCTCTCGAGGTCGCCCCGGATTTCAGCCCGCCTGCCGGTCATGTAGGACAGCCCGGCATGGTAGCCGCGTTCGAGCCAGGAAAAGAAGAAGGGCAGATCCGGGCCGGCAGCCAGATCAGCGGCCCGAACCACTCCCCACAGGTGCAGACCGCATTGTTGGGCCGCCGCCGCTAGAAGTTCCCGATTGAGCATGCCGAGGCTACTGTACCACCAAAAAGACCCCCCGCTTCGCCCCTCCCTAGTCCCCATACGACTATGAAAAGTAGCCCTTTAATAGAAAATGGTTAAGCTATCATGCCACCGCCCTTAAGGTTAGGGAGCGCTATGGTGTGCCCCCCTGTGGGAGGGCACCGTGTATTCTTAGCAACCCGAGCAAGGAGACGAGTAGATGCCCCGAGCTGTCAAATACTTAGAGGCAGGTCTGACGCACGCTGCGGCAGGCGCCTTCAATGCCATCCAGTTCGTCAACAAGTATCGGCCCAATCCTTCCTTTATTCCCAAGTGGTCCGACAAGCCGCTGCTCAAGTCCACGCAAAAGACCAAACCCCCTCTGGGCTGGCCGCGCCAAACCGATTCGCTCTGCCCCAAGTGCGTCAAGGAAGTGCGCGAGAAGATTCTCAATGGCGAGCAGGACTACAGGATCTTGATCACCGAGAAAGTCGGAGAGATCAAGGCGAACATTGTGGAGCGCGACGGCAAGATCTGGATGATCAAGGAATGCCCACAGCATGGCCGGTTCGAGGACATCATGTCCATGGACCCGGCTTTCCTGGCGCACATCGAGGCCACTTTTCCCGGCCGCGACCTTCCAGCCCACAATGACGAAACGCTGCACAACCATGGCAGCAGCTCCATCCGGCACGGGCGCGGCTCGGTGCTGACCGTGGACCTGACCAACCGCTGCAACATGATGTGCGACCCCTGCTTCATGGACGCCAATCAGGTGGGCTTCGTCCACGAGCTTTCCTTTGAGGACGTCAAGGAAACCCTGGACAACGCCATCAAGATCAAGCCACGGCGGCAGTTGTCGGTGCAGTTTTCCGGGGGCGAGCCGACCATGTCGCCGGACTTTCTTGAAGCTGTGCGCTACGCACGCAAGTTGGGCTATAACAGCGTGCAGGCAGCCACCAACGGCATTAAGTTCGCTCAGAGCAAGGAGTTCGCCCGGCAGGCCGGAGAAGCCGGACTCCGCTACGCCTATCTGCAGTTCGACGGCATCGGCGACGACGCCAACAGCCACCGTAGGGTCGGAAACCTGTTTGATGTCAAGCTGCAGGCCATCAACAACCTCCACGAGGCCGGTGTGGAAATCATCCTGGTGATCACGTTGCTCAACGGCGTCAACAACGACCAGGTGGGTCCCATCATTGAATTCGCCTGCAACAATCCCAAAAAGATTGGCTTCATTGCCTTCCAGCCGGTGTCGTTCACCGGGCGCGACGAGGACATTACCGATGACCGGCGCATGCGCCAGCGCTACACACTGTCGCACCTGGCCCATGACGTCAAAAATCAGACCGGATATACCGAGCCCACCCGCGACTGGTTCCCCATTTCGTTGATCGGCCCGTTCGCCGACTTCGCGGACCTGGCCCACGGTCCCCAAGCGGACTTTGGGCAGGTGAGCTGTAGCTGCCATCCCAACTGCGGCGTCGGGACCGCGATGATGATCAACAAAGAGACCAAGGAGATGGCGCCGGTGCCGCAGCTCTTGAATGTCATGGGCTTGGTGGGCGACATGCAGAAGATCACCGATGCGGCCCGCGGAAAATGGTTCTCCAACCTCATGATGGGCCTGGCGCTGCTGAAGAATTACAGGCCCTTTGGCGCGCCGAAGAGCATGACTCTGATGGACCTGCTGAGGAAGTTCGACAAGTCCTTTGCCCTCACCGGCAAGAGCTACGGCGTCGGCCTGGAGCGACGCAAGGATCCGTGGAACATGCTGTTTGTCGCCGGCATGTGGTTCCAGGACCTGTTCAACTACGACTTCCGGCGTACCGAGATGTGCATCATCCCCTACGCCACTCAGGAAGGGGAAATCTCCTTCTGCGCCTACAACACCGGCGTCGGCTGGCGCAACATCATCGAGAAGATGCACATGAACGCCACCGTGGCCAATTGGTACAAGGAGCACGGGCGTCACAAGATTTACGCCGCCGGCAAGAACGTCGAGTTGCCCACCTCCGAGCATGCCCTGCAGGTCAACTCGGATCATTCCGCCCGGGTTCGAGAGAAGGGTGAAGCACCACAAAACGCCTTCGAAGAGGAACGGCTGATGAACAAGCTGTTCCGCGAGCAGGTACTGGGGCAGAAGGAGCCCGAGCTGGTGCAGATCAAGCCCCACAGGCCCAGCAACGGCGGGAATGGCAACGGGACAGCGGCGGCGCCTCCCGTCGCTCCCGCGGGCGAGCAGACCTCAGCCGAGCAGGCGGTGCCCGCCGGCGACTAGTTCTCTGGCAAAGTCCGTCCCCCAACGGGGTAGCCAACACGATGCGGTTGGCTACCCCGTTTGCTTTTTTGCACACCCAGGCTGATGCGCTAGCGAGCGGTAGCCACTTTCGTCCCGCCTCAGCGGCGGAAGAAGGCGGCAACGCCAGCCACGACTCGCTGCTGCTGCTCTTCGGTAATTTCCGGGAAGATGGGCAGGGAAAGGACCTCGCGCGCGGCGCGCTCGGCCTCCGGGCAGTCACCCTCCTTGCCGCCCAGCGACGCGAAGCAACGCTGCAGGTGCAGTGGAAGTGGGTAGTAGATAGCAGTGCGGATGCCCTCAGCTTCCAGGGCCAGATGCAGCCGGTCGCGGTCCAGTGCCCGAATCGTGTACTGATGGAAGACGTGCCGGCCGGAACCAGGCTCCACCCCCGGCACCACCACCGGGCGTTCGTCCGAGGGGTAAACAGCTGCGGCCTGCGCCAGGCCGCGCTCCACGAACAGGCGGGTGTAGCGCTCGGCGGCGTGCTCGCGGGCAGCCGTCCAAGCCTCCAGGTGCCGCAGTTTCACCAGCAACACCGCCGCCTGCAAGGTGTCCAGGCGGCTGTTGATGCCCACCTCGTCGTGGTGATAGCTCTCCGTTGCTCCGTGCGCGCGCAGGCGGCGTAGCCGAGCGGCATGCGCATCGTCGTCGGTCACCACCATTCCCCCGTCACCATAGCCGCCCAGATTCTTGGCAGGGTAGAAGCTGAAGGCGCCCATGCGCCCCAGGCTGCCGGCGCGCGCGCCGTGGCGCTCGGCCAGAATGGCCTGCGCCGCGTCTTCGACCACAGCCACTCCTTCCGGCAGGCACTCCCGCAGCGACTCCATGTTGGGAATCTGGCCGAACAGGTCCACGGGAATGACGGCGCGCAGCTTTCGCTGGCGGGCCACGGCCTGCTTCAGGGCCGTGGGAGACATGTTGAAGGAGCGCGGCTCGATGTCCACCAACACCGGGCGTCCCCCCAGCCGGGCCACCACGCCGGCGGTGGCCACAAAGGTGAACGACGGGACCGCGACTTCATCGCCCGCTCGCAGATCGAGCGCCAGCAGCGCCAGCAGCAGGGCGTCGGACCCGTTGGCGCAGGCGACCGCATGGCGGGTGCGGCACAGGCGCGCCATCTCCTCCTCCAGTTGGTGCACCTCGCGCCCCAGCACGAACTCCTGGCGCTCCAGAACATCGGCCAAGGCCAGCGCTACTTCCGTGCGGATGGAATCGTACTGGGCGCGCAAGTCGTTGAGTGGCAGGACCGGCTTGCGGGACACGGCGCGCCGACTATATCACAAGACCTCCGACAGCTATCGGCAGCCAACTGCCCGGCAGTTGCCCAATCCAGCAGTAACCTCCAGCGGCCGGGCCACGTCCTACCAAGCATGAAACTCCAACTCCCCTACCCATTGTGTGCCGTGATCGTGCTGCTGCTGGCTATGACCCTGGGGGCAACGCCCGCCTCAGCGGCGACCCTCGAGCCGGGCACCGAGATTGTCGTCCGTTTGGAAAACCAAGTGGTTCCGGGTGAAAAAAGCCTGGAACGCTTCTCGGCCCTGGTGGCCTACCCGGTTTTTGCCGACGGGCAGGAGGTGCTGCCCGCAGGAAGCCAGGTGGAAGGCCAGGTGCGCGGCGGCAAGAAAACCATCCAGCTCAGCCCTCGGACCCTGATTCTGCCCAACGGCCGGCGCCTGGATTTCAATGCCGCCGTGGAGGCCATTGACCGCAAGCGTCTGCGCGCCGAAGCGAAGGAAGGGACCATCGGGCGCTCGGGCGGCAGTGCGGATGCAGCTCGGGAGGCGGCTCAGATAGGCATGACTGGAGCGGGCATTGGCGCCATGACTACCCGCAGCGCCAAGGGTGTCGGCATTGGGGCCGCGGTCGGTGTGGCGGCCGTGCTGATCGGGCGCAAAATTGCCGGCAGCCGCACGCCGGCCACTATTCCCGCCGGAACTCAGTTAACCCTGAGCCTGGCCCGCCCGCTCGAAATCCCTGAAGGGCTGAGCGAAGCCCCCGTCTCTCAGCGGCGGCCCCGCGATCCCGACGATCGCCGGCCCATCCTCCGCCGCTAGGATTGGCCCCACTAGTTTCAAAAGCCAACACAAAGACACGAAGACACTAAGGACACAAAAGATTCGGCGTTGTGAGCTTCGTGTCTTCGTGTTGTCTTTTAGAGCTTCTGGGAGATGGCCTTGGCCTGGGTGAACAGCAGCAGGTAATCGCGACCGCCGGCCTTGGAATCGGTGCCGGACATGTTGAAGCCGCCGAACGGGTGCGCGCCCACCAGCGCTCCGGTGCACTTGCGGTTGAAGTAGAGGTTGCCCACGTGGAACAGCTCGCCCGCCCTCTCCAGTTTCTCGGGGTTGTCGGAGAAGACGGCGCCGGTGAGCCCGAACTCGGTGTCGTTGGCGATACGCAGCGCGTCCTCAAAGTCGCGGGCGCGAATCACCGCCAGCACCGGTCCGAAAATCTCTTCCTGAGCGATGTGCGCCTTGGGATCCACGTCGGCAATGACGGTGGGCTGGATAAAGTAACCCCCACCGTCGCCGGCGCCCTCACCTGTGGGCGCTGCGCCTCCGCCGATGAGAATCCGCCCTTCCTGCTTGCCCGTCTCAATGTAGGCCAGGATGGACTTCATGGCCGCGGCGTTGACGACCGGGCCCATGAAACTGGCTGGATCGTCGCTGGGACCAACGGTAATTTTCTCCACGCCCGCCTTCAGCCTGTCCAGGAAAGTGTCGTAGACCGAATCCACCACGATGGCGCGGGAGCAGGCGGAGCACTTCTGGCCCTGGTAGCCGAAGGCGGAGGCTGTGACGGCTGCCGCGGCCGTCTCCACATCGGTCTCGTCGTCCACAACGATGGCGTCTTTGCCGCCCATCTCGGCAACGACGCGCTTGATCCAGAGCTGGCCGGTCTGATGCCGGGCTGCCCGCTGATTGATACGCAGGCCCACCGGCTTGGAGCCGGTGAAGGACACGAAGCGAGTGCGCGGGTGGTCAACCAGCGTGTCCCCGATGAGACTGCCGCTGCCCGGCAGGAAGTTCAGCACGCCCTCTGGCAAACCGGCTTCGGTGAGGACCTCATAGAGCTTATAGGCGATGGTCGGTGAATCGCTCGACGGCTTCAGCACCACTGTGTTGCCGGTGACAATCGCAGCGGTGGCCATTCCAGCGGCGATGGCCAGGGGAAAATTCCAGGGTGGAATGACCACGCCCACCCCCAGGGGGATGTAACGCAGCTCATTGCGTTCGCCTGGGACGGGGGTCACCCGGCCGGGATCGGGCAACAGCAGGCGCAGCGCCTCGCGCGCGTAGAAGTTGCAGAAGTCAATCGCCTCGGCCGTGTCGGCGTCGGCTTCCGCCCAGCTCTTGCCGACCTCAAACACCATCCAGGCCGACAACTCAAACTTGCGGCGGCGCACGATGGCAGCCACGCGGAGCAGCCATTCGGCGCGCTGCTCCCCCGGCACCTGCTTCCAGCTTTCCAAGGCGCCCTCGGCAGCCTCGATGGCCTGCCGGGCATGTCGGCGGCTGGCTTTGGGGAAAATGCCCACCACTTCCTCTGGCCGGGAGGGGTTGCGGGATTCCCATCTGGCTTTGGGCTTGAGCTTTCGGCCCCCGAGCACCAACGGATACAGCCGACCCAGTTCGCCCCGCACCTGAGCCAGCGCCGCCTCCATCCTGCCGCGCTCCTCAGGGTTAGAGAAATCGGTGAACTTTTCGTTTTTAAACTCGGGCAAGGCCAGCATCATTGGTTCCTTCATTGCTTCCACGGACATAACTAAATTCTCCTCGAGGGCATTCCCGCGTCATTCTAACAGGTGCCAGCTGCGGGCAGCGCGTGTTTCCATACAGTGCGATAATTAAGGCAGGTGTCAGGGGATAGGTGGACAGGGGGACAGAGGGACTGCAGGATGGTCCCGAACACCTGGGACCCGCCTTCGATTTGGCTATGACTCAGCGGGTTTATCAATTCGTGAAGCGGCGCCAAATGCTGGAGCCGGGTGATCAGGTGGCGGCGGCCGTCAGCGGGGGCGCCGACTCGGTGGCGCTGCTGGAGGCCCTGGTCGGGCTGCGCGACCGGCTGGCGGTGGAACTGGCGGTAGCACACTTCAACCATCGCCTGCGCGGTGCGGAATCCGACGCCGACGCCCGCTTTGTGGAAGAACTTGCTGCCCGCCACGGCCTGCCTTTCTTTGGCGGCGCCGCCGACGTGGCTGCTGAAGCGGGCCGCCGCCGCCGCAACCTGGAAAGCGTAGGCCGGGAACTCCGCTACCAGTTTCTCCGCAGCCTGGTGGAAGGCGGGCAGGTGACGAAGGTGGCCACGGGGCACACCGCCGATGATCAGGCGGAAACCGTGCTGGCGCGTCTGCTGCGCGGCAGCGGCACGCGCGGCCTGGCCGGCACATACCCGATCGTGGACGGCTGGCTGCTGCGCCCGCTGTTGGAACATCGGCGCGCGGCCCTGCGCGCCTGGCTGGAGGAGCGAGGCATTGCCTGGCGCGAAGATTCCTCCAACCGGGACCTGCGGCTGACCCGAAACCGCCTGCGGGCCGAGGTCGTTCCTTTGCTCGAGACCTACAACCCCAGGCTGGTGGAAAACCTGGCCGCCACCGCAGAAATCGCCCAGGACGAAGAAGCCGACTGGAACCAGCGTGCAGCCGAGCTGCTGTCCCAGTTGGCCACGGTGAGTGAGGAACAGGGAACGCCAATCTTGAAACTATCCCTGGTCCGGTTCGTCCAACTGAATAGGGCCCAGCAGCGCCGCTTGCTTTGGGCGGCACTGGCTTCGACAGGCCCGTTGCGGCGTCTGGAGCTGACCCACATCGAGAGCCTGCGCAGGCTGGCGGTGGCTGGGCAGAGCGGACAGCGCCTGCAGTTACCGGCCCGGCAGGTGGTTCGCGTCTTTAACTGCCTGGAGTTCAGGCCGTTGGCTGGTCCGGCTCCGGCTGCCTATGAATATCAGGTGCGGGTGCCAGGGGCTTGTGTCATTCCCGCTACGGGAAAGCGCCTGCTTTTTGATTTGGTGAGCCGGGACCGCACCGAACAGGGTTATAATGGAATTGGGGGATATTTGGTGGATCTGGAGCTGGTCCAGAATCCACTGACAGTGCGCAACTGGCGTCCGGGCGATCGGCTGGAATCCCCCTCAGGTCAGGGAAGGAAAAAGATCAAGACGCTGCTGCTCGAAGGCCGGATTCCCGCCGAGCAGCGCAAACTCTGGCCTGTGGTGCTCAGCGGAAGCCAGATCGTGTGGGTGCGGGGATTCCCTGTGGCGCGGCCATTTCGGATGGGGTCGGCCAGGCAGGTCGGTATCCTGATTCGAGAAGAGGATTGGACTGATGTCGAAGCTGGAAGTCCTTCTGAGTGAGGAGCAAATCCAGCAGAAGGTGAGCGAGCTGGCAGCAACCATCTCGCAGGCGTACGGCCAGCGCACGGTCCACGTGATCGCCCTTCTGGAAAATGGCTTCATGTTCATGCCAGACCTGGTGCGGCAGCTCACCTGCCCCGTGGTTTGCCAGTTCGTTAAAGTGGAAATGACCGACGTGGTGGAACAGGGGCACGAGCGCCGCGTGGTCGTGCACACGCCCAAGCTGGAAGTACGAGGCCAGGACCTGCTTTTGGCGGATTGCGTGCTGCACACCGGCATCACCCTGGACCACCTGGTCCAGCAGTTCCTGGCCAAGGGCGCCGCATCGGTGAAGACGGCCGTGCTGGTGGACAAGATCGACGAGCGGCGCGTGGCCCTGGACCCCGATTTTGCCGGGTTCCAGATGCAGGGCCGCTTCCTGGTCGGGTATGGGATGGGCCACCGGGAGCAGTACCGCAACCTGCCTTACGTCGGGACGCTGACCAAGGACGAGGCCAGGAAATCGTCTCCAGTTTCCGCGGCGGGGCCGAAGGCAGTCTCCGTGGCCGCTAAGAAGAAAGGGTGATCCTCCTACGTAGCCGAGCGCGACGCCGGCCCGGATGGGAAGATTGATGGGGAGATTGAGGAACAGGGCTTGAACTCAACGGCGAAAACCGTCGTCTTCTGGGTAGTCATGCTGGCTACCGCCGTGCTCCTGTGGCAGGTGGTGAAGACCGGAACGCCCAGCAAAGAGGAGGATCTAAACTTTACCCGCTTCCTCACCGAAGTCGAGGCGGGCAATGTGGCCGAAGTCACTATCATCGGCACCAGCAATGCGCCTCCCGAGATCCGCGGCAAGTTCAAGAATGAAGGGCAGGCCTTCAAGACGATCGCTCCCGCCAATTACCCGGACATGATCAAGCAACTCCGGGAGAAGAATGTGGTGATTCAGGTCAAGGAGGCTTCCAGCGGTTCCTGGATCACCCTGCTGGTGCAGGCCTCGCCCTTCCTGCTGCTGATCGGCTTCTGGATTTTCATGATGCGTCAGATGCAGAGCGGGGGCAACAAGGCGCTCAGCTTTGGCAAGAGTCGGGCTCGCCTGCTCTCCAGCCAGCAGAAGAAGGTGACCTTCAACGACGTGGCCGGCGTGGAGGAGTCCAAGGAGGAGCTGCAGGAGATCATCGAGTTTCTCCGGGAGCCGCAGAAGTTCCAGAAGCTAGGCGGACGCATTCCCAAAGGCGTGCTGCTGGTGGGACCGCCGGGCACGGGCAAGACCCTGCTGGCGCGGGCCGTGGCCGGCGAGGCCAACGTCCCCTTCTTCTCCATCTCCGGCTCGGACTTCGTGGAAATGTTTGTGGGCGTGGGTGCCAGCCGGGTGCGCGACCTGTTCGAGCAGGGCAAGAAGAACGCTCCCTGCATCATTTTCATCGACGAAATTGACGCGGTCGGTCGTCACCGCGGCGCCGGTTTGGGCGGCGGGCACGACGAGCGCGAGCAGACCCTGAACCAGTTATTGGTGGAGATGGACGGCTTTGAGTCTAACGAAGGCGTCATCCTGATGGCAGCCACCAACCGGCCCGATGTACTGGACCCGGCCCTGCTGCGGCCTGGCCGTTTCGACCGGCGCATAGTGGTGCCCTGGCCCGACGCCAGAGGGCGTGAAGCCATCCTTCAGGTGCACACGCGAAAGATCCCCCTGGCCGAGGACGTGAACTTGGCGGTGCTGGCTCGTGGCACGCCCGGCTTTTCCGGGGCCGACCTGGCCAACCTGGTCAACGAGGCTGCTCTGAACGCTGCGCGCAGCAACAGCAAGATGGTCTTCATGACCGACTTCGAGCAGTCCAAAGACAAGGTGATCATGGGTGCGGCTCGCAAGTCCCTGATCCTCAGCGAGGGGGAGAAACGTAACACCGCCTACCACGAAGCCGGCCATGCCCTGGTGGCCGCCTCGATTCCTGGGGCCGACCCGCTGCACAAGGTCACCATCATCCCGCGTGGCATCGCCCTGGGTGTCACCATGCAGCTGCCTGAGGATGACAAGTACACCCTGACCAAAGATTTCCTGGATGCCCGCATCGCCATCATGATGGGCGGCCGCGTCTCCGAGGAGCTGTTCATGAACCACATGACCACGGGGGCCGGCGACGACATCGAGCGCGCCACCGAGTTGGCCCGCAAGATGGTCTGCGAGTGGGGCATGAGCGAGCTGGGACCGATCACCTTCGGCAAGAAGGAAGAGCAGATCTTCCTCGGCCGCGAGATCGCACAGCACCGGGATTTCTCCGAGCAGACCGCGATCCGGATTGACGAGGAGGTCCGCAGGATCGCCCAGAAAGGCTATGAACGCGCCAAGGCGATCATGACCGAGAACCGCGATTCGCTGGTGCGCATCGCGGAAGCCCTCCTGGAACGGGAGGTGCTGGACGGGCACGAGATCAACCTGCTGATCGAAGGCAAACCGCTGCCGGAGCAGCCCCCGCCCACCCCCAAGCCCACCGAAGAGCCTGGTAAGCAAGAGGTGCTGAAACCGGAACGCTCACCGGCCCCTCGGCCTCTGGCCGAAGGTGAGCGGCCCGCCACCGCCTAGCCAACAAAAACCAAGCCACACCCTGATACAGGCGCTTTGAGCTGTTCGAGGCGAAAGCCTACCGATAGCGCTTGATGTTCTCTGGATGCTCGCGGCCCCTGAGCCGGTCGTACAGATAGCGGTTCGAGACGGTTCCCAGTGATTCGTTGTAGAGGCTCGGCAGTTCCAGAGCTTGCTTCAACTGCTCATCGAAACTCTGGATTTGCGTCAAGTGCTCGGCCAGGGCGGGCACGCTACGCTCGGGCGTCCAGAGGTACTTCTGAAAGCCACGATCCTCCAGGCGCGCGATAAACTGCCCAACCAGGTAGCCGGGGTTTTCGGCAAAGCGAACCTGGCCGTCGGGCGTGCGCTCCAGGACCGCGGCGCACGGGCCTTTCTGGACGCGGGCGAGGTGGGTCTGCTGCAGACTGACTTCAAAGCCAGCAGCGCGGAGACGCTCCAGAAGCTGCTCGAAACTCAATTGGGGCGGCAGGCTGGGCAGCATAGCTTCGTTCTCTGGCAGAGATTAGCGCGATGAACGAGTAGGATATAATAACACCAGGGTGAATTTGCCTGGGCCTGATTTGTCTAAGCGTGGATCACCCTGAAAAACCCCGTTGTTGGACCTTATGTCGGCACAAACGCGTACGACCCTGAACCACGCCAACTCCGAGGCCCGCCAGCAGCCAGCCGGGCTGCCTTCGTTGCTGGTGCGCATCGGCAACACGCCTCTGCTGCCCCTGGAGAAGATAACGCGGGAGTTGCCCTCGGTAGAATTTTACGCCAAGGCGGAATGGTTTAACCCGGGCGGGTCGGTCAAGGACCGCGCCGCCCTGAGCATGATCCTGGAAGGGGAGCGTTCCGGCCAGCTGACCCAAGACAAGATGATTCTCGACGCCACGAGCGGCAACACCGGCATTGCCTACGCCATGATCGCAGCCGCCCGCGGCTACCGGACCAAGCTGTGCTTGCCGGCCAGCGCCAGCATCGAACGCAAGCGCATGCTCCAGGCCTTCGGAGCGGAGCTGGTGCTGACCGATGCCGCCGAGGGTTCCGATGGCGCCATCCGCAAGGTGCGGGAATTGTACGCCGCCGAACCGGAGCGCTACTTCTACCCCGACCAGTACAGCAACCCGGCCAACTGGCGCGCCCATTACCAGACCACGGCCAACGAAATCTGGGCGCAGACCGAGGGCCGCATCACGCATTTCGTCGCGGGCCTGGGCACTACGGGAACCTTCATCGGCACCGGCCGGCGCCTGCGGGAATTGAACCCCAAGATCCGGCTGATTTCGCTGCAGCCGGATTCCGGCTTCCACGGGCTGGAAGGGTTGAAGCACATGGAGACGGCGATCGTGCCAGCCATCTACGACCCGGCCCTGGCCGGCCTGGACTTGGCGGTGGGAACCGAGGAGTCCTACCACATGGTGCGGCGCCTGGCGCGCGAGGAGGGCCTTTTGGTGGGCCCCTCGAGCGGCGCGGCGCTGGCCGGCTGCTTGCGCGTGGCGCGCGAGATCGAGCAGGCCGGGCAGCAGGGGGTGCTGGTCACCATCTTCCCTGACGGCGCCGACAAGTACCTGAGTCAGCAATTCTGGGAGGAGCCAATTCCTGAAAGTGCCAGTTCAGGAAAGTGAGCGCTGAGGGATGAGTCTGGCAATCCTGCCCCCCGAGTTAGCCAGTGTGAACGAGCACGCTCGCCGCGACTACCCGCACGAGTGCTGTGGCTTTCTGTTGGGGAAAGAAGTGAACGGATGGAAGCTGGTGGTCGAGGTCCGGGCCGTGGAGAACGTGCGGCACGATTCCCCGCGCAATCGCTTTCTGATCGCGCCCTCGGACTTCCGTGCTGGCGAGCGCTACGCCCGCGAGCAGAAGCTGGACATTCTGGGCTTTTATCACTCGCACCCGGATCACCCGGCCCGGCCCAGCCAATACGATCAGGAACACGCCTGGCCCTGGTTCTCCTACATCATCGTTTCGGTCCAGCAGGGGACCCCGGGCGAGGTCACCAGTTGGGAGCTGGCCGAAGACCGTTCCCAGTTCAATCGTGAGAGAATGGAGGCTGCGTTTCGCACTCTGGAGGAAGTGAAAGACCATGCCAGCTAAAGTCCTGATCCCCACCCCGCTACGCCAATACACCGAGCGGCAGGAGACTGTGGAAGTCGCCGGCCAGACCGTCAATGAGGTGCTGGCTAACCTGACGACCCAGTACGGCGACCTGCGCAAGCACCTCTTTACAGACGAAGGCCGCCTGCGCAGCTTCGTCAACGTGTATGTGAACGACGAAGACATCCGCTACCTCGGCAAGGAGAACACCGGTGTCAAGGAGACGGATGTGATCAGCATCGTGCCTTCGATTGCCGGAGGTCTGTCGGTCCAGCTCGGAAAGCCCCCAGCCGCGGCGGGGGCCGGGGCGAAGCTGAGCAATGAGGAAATCCTGCGCTACAGCCGGCACCTGATCATGCCCGAGGTGGCCATGGAGGGGCAGCTCAAGCTGAAACAGGCGCGGGTGCTGTGCATCGGCGCCGGCGGGCTCGGCTCGCCGCTGGCCCTCTACCTGGCCGCCGCCGGAGTGGGCACGTTGGGCATGGTGGACTTCGATGTGGTGGACTTCACCAACCTCCAGCGCCAGATCATCCACGGCACCGGCGACGTGGGCCGCCCCAAGCTGGATTCGGCCCGCGACCGCTTGCGCGAATTGAATCCCAGCGTCGAGGTGGTCCCCTACGAAACGCGCCTGTCCAGTGAGAATGCCCTGGACATCTTCAAGGACTTCGACATCATCGCCGACGGGACCGACAACTTCCCCACCCGCTACCTGGTCAACGATGCCTGCGTGCTGCTGGGCAAGCCGAACGTCTACGCCAGCATCTTCCGCTTCGAAGGCCAGGCTTCGGTCTTTGGCCTCAAGGACGGCCCCTGCTACCGCTGCCTCTACCCCGAACCGCCTCCTCCCGGCCTGGTGCCGAGCTGCGCCGAGGGCGGTGTGCTGGGCATCCTGCCTGGTCTGCTGGGGGTGATTCAGGCCACCGAAGCCGTCAAGTTGATTCTGGGCACGGGCCGGCCGCTGATGGGGCGTCTGCTGCTGGTGGACGCGCTGGCGATGCGCTTCCGCGAACTGAAGCTGCGCAAGAATCCCGACTGCCCCGCCTGCGGTGCTAACCCCACCATCCGGGAGCTGATTGACTACCAGGAGTTCTGCGGCATCCGTGGCGAAGAACAGGCCCCCGAAGTGGCCGTGCCGGAAACCACCCCGCTGGAAGTGAAGGAGAAGCTGGACGGGGGAGAGGGGTTGTTCATCCTGGACGTGCGCGAGCCGCACGAATACCAGATCTGCAACATCAACGGCCACCTGATTCCGCTGGGCGAGTTGCCGGCGCGGGTGCACGAGCTGAACTCGGCCGACGAGATTGTGGCCCACTGCCGCAGTGGCATGCGCAGCGCTCAGGCGGTGGATTTCCTGCGCAAGGCGGGCTTCCGCAAGGTGAAGAACATGAAAGGCGGAATCCTGGCCTGGAGCGATCAGGTCGACCCGCGCGTCCCCAAGTACTGAATTATGCGAATTCACCTAGTCAATCCCAGCGATGTATCTTTTGGGGTCGGTGTCATAACTCCCCGCTGGCTGTTTGTACTGGCAGCCGCGACGCCGGCTCAATATGGCGACCCGATTCTCACCGACGAGACACTGGAACCCTTTGATCTGAACCGGATTCAGGCTGGGGATATCGTCGGAATCGGTATTCACACCGCGAATGCCCATCGCGGTCTTCAGCTGGGCCGCTTGATCCGTGAGCGAGGAGGCTGGGTTATCTTCGGCGGCATTCACGCCTCCCTGTACCCCGAAGAGGCTCACGAATTCGGTGGCGCGCATGCCGTCGTCAAGGGAGACGGGGATGTTGTCTGGAGCACCGCGCTGGCTGATTTCGCCACAGGAACTCCGGAGCGAATCTACAACGGGGGTCACGTTTCAGCCGAACAGTTTCTGCCTGCTCGATGGGATTTAACTCCTCCCAACAGGTACATGTGGGCTTCCGTGCAGACGGTCCGAGGCTGTCCCAAACACTGTTCTTTCTGCTCCGTCTGGCGTACCGATGGCCAACGTCCGCGCCAGCGCCTAGCCGACCCGGTGATCGAGGAAATTATCCAGCTCCGGCGTTTGGGCTACCGGTTTATTGCGCTTGCGGACGACAACTTTTATCCCGTCACGCTCACCGATCTTGCGTTGGCCCGCAACCAAAACAACCGGGAGCGGCTGTCAGAGCTCGAGGCCACTCGCGCTGAGCGTTTTGAACTGATGGAACGCCTCTCCCAGTTGCCAGCCGATATGATTTTCTTCACGCAGATCACGATGGAGGCTGCCGAAGACACGAAGTTTCTCAATGCGATGCAGAAGGCGCATATTAAAGGGGCGCTGGTCGGCGTCGAAGCCGTCACGGAAGAAGGCCTGAAGGCCATCTACAAGGATTTTAATTCCTTTGGGGACAACCTGGCGGAGCGTCTGCGAACCTTCAAGCGGCACGGCGTGCACGTGCTCGGTTCGTTCATTTTCGGCCTTTCGACGGACCGCCAGGAAACCTTTACGGCCACAGCGGCTTTGGCCAAGCAAGCCGACCTCACCTTCGCTCAATTCGTGACGATGACGCCCTTCCCGGGCACTGTTGACTTCGAGCGCTGGGAGAAGAGTTTGGGAGAGCGTGCGGAACGGATTCATGGCGTTCCGATCACGCGCTACTGGCTTATCCCGGGACACCTCCGCCCAAAGCTATATACTCCCCATCCCACTATGACCTCGGAAGAAATCCGCGCACGTACTCAGGGCGTCTGGGACAGCTTCTACGGTTTGTCCGAAATCTGGAAACGCGCTGCTTGCGTCAAGTCTTTGAAAGCACGTCTCGCCTTCCTTTTCATTTCCAAACTCTACCGTCAAATGTACGCCAATACGGGCATCGCCACCGACAGTGCCCGCAGGAAGACCGCCAATCGGTGGGCTCGCTGGCTGGCGAAGCCTTGCCTGCGTCTGTTCCAGGCCAAACCCATGCCTGACTTGGCCTTGACAGGTTCCAGCGTGCAACACCAACCTGCGCCGGCAGAATAGCCGGTAACAAAGGAAAACTGATTCTGCGCCTTCGCCCCCTGCCTGTCCCCTGTTCCTGACTCCTACAGGCCCAGAATTCCCTGTTGTCCGTGGTAGAAGAACCCGGCCAGCGCGCCCGTCATGAGCGTGGCTAGGGTAGAGCCCGCCAGCGCACGAAACGCCAGAGCAGCGAGATCGTTCCTGCGAGAAGGAACCAGAGCAGCGATGCCTCCGACAAAGATCCCCATCGAAGCTACATGGGCAAAACCGCACAGAGCGTAGGAGAGCACTAGCAGCGCTCTGGGAGAGAGGGCCTTTGCGGAGGCCATTTCTCCCAACTGCTGGTAGGCCACTACCTCGGTGAGGACGATGCGCTTGCCGAGAAGCTGGGCTGCCCCAGGGAGGTCGCTGCTTTCCAAACCCAGCAGCCAGGCGAGTGGGGTGAACAGCCAGCCAAGGATTCGCTCTAGATTCAGCGGCTCGCCAAGCCAAACGCTCAAAGGTGCGGTTGCCTTTTCCAACGCCAGGTCCACGATCCCAACCAGGCCCAAGACGGCAATGAGCAGGGTCGAGATGCCTGCGGCCAGCTTGAGACCGTCCCAGGAACCGGCGCTCAGCGCGGCCATGGTGTTGCCGTGGAGCTGGGACTCTGCGATTGGGGGCAGAGCACCTAACGTCTCCGGTTTACCGGTCTCGGGAAGGATCAATTTGGAGACCAGCACCGCTGCCGGTATGGAGAGAAACGAGGCTGAGATGAGATGCCCGGCGATCTGAGGAAACGTGTCGGTGAGAAAGAAGACGTAAAGAGCCAGGGTCGTGGAGGCGACCGTAGACATGGCGCAGGTAAGCAGCGTTAGCAGTTCCGAGCGGGTCATTCCCGCCAGATAGGGCCGGACGGTAGTGGCTGATTCGACCCCCACGAAGATATTCGAAGCCCCGGCCACCGCCTCGGCCCCCGACAGCTGAAGTGTCTTTTGGAACAATCTCGCGAACAGACGGATCACCGGTTGAATCAGTCCGAGGTGGTAGCAGGCGGCCATCAGGGCGGCGAAGAAAATCACGGCTGGAAGCACCTGCGCCGCCAGGACAAACCCCACCGAGGGCTCTCCCGCCGGGGTGGTCTCACCCGGATTGAGCACCAGCGGTCCGAAAAGAAACTCAGCCCCTACACGACTCGCTCCCAATAAGGCGACCACCAGCTCATTCACACCCAGCAGGAGAAGGCGGGTCTGCGGCAGCAAGAAGACCACTGCCCCCAAAGCCAGCATCAACAGACCTGAGCCGAAAACCGTCCGCCAAGGCACAGGTCTCCGGAACCCCCCCACTGCCCAAGCCAGGCCGGCCAACCCAAACAGCCCTAACAGAGAAATCAGATTCAGCACACTCATGGGTCTATTAACGGATACGCCGCAGTCGGGCTATAGTGTCCACTTCTGGAGGAATCGCCCGGTGCGGTGCGTCGGGTGCTTAGATGGGGTCACTGGGGACTAATCGCAGCCGGCCTGGCGGAACATCTCCAGGCTCCACTCGTCGGCGCTGGGGGAATGCTTCAGGATGTACGTGTTGGCATCGTCGGCCCGCACCTTGAAGTAAGCGTGGTCGGGGCCGTACCAGCGGTCCATCACCTCCTCCACCTGGAAGGTGCGCCCCTGCAGGGTAAAGCGGGTCGGCCGCTGGTCCGCCTTGTAGCCGGAGTAGCTCTCCACTTTCAGCCTCATGCCGCCCCTCACTTCTCATCATAACAGAAGCCTGGATGGGGCACGATCGCGCCCGGCGCGACTTTGGTGCTTAGCCGTACTTCTTAACCGCTTTCTCGATGGCGGGTCCGGCCTTCTCGAGATCCTTGGCAACCATTGCCGGGTGGAACTCGACGGCGGCATTGAACCCCATGAACCACGGCTCTGCTATGGCAAGGATCTGTGATGGGTCCTGGATATCGATAACAAGCAACGTCGTTCTCTTTCCATTCTCTTCGTAGAAATACGCTGCCTCGGGCTTCAGCTCTTCGAGGATTGACGGGACAGCTTTGAAACCCTGTTTTGCTGCTGCATTGCCTGCCTCTACAGGCCATGAAGCCTTGACCAAGAATCGCATACATCCTCCTTTGAACTTCCAGTTTCACCTCTTTGGGAGCACGATTCTATGTTCATGCGGCTCCTCAGCGCAACCACGGGCCGCAGGATCGCTCAGGTTCCCGCAGGGGGGCTGCCCGGAGCCGCCACTCCGGCAGTGAGCTCCAGGACCCGCTCGATCGGCACGGTCAGATCCTCCACTTCCCCGCCTTTCTCCAGGACCTCCTTCAGGGATTGCGCGGCAATCGAGCCCGCCTCCTCGTCGGTGAGGTCGCGCCCGGCGCGCTGTTTGTACTGGGCGAAAGCCACATGCGGCAGCGCCACCGTGATGCGCTTACCGTTCACCAGGTAGCGGACGTCCACCGAGTCACTGTGGCGTAAGGAAATGGCGGTTTGAAGGAAAATGAAGGAGCAGTGGTAGCGGGTGCCATCTGCCTGGGAAACACACTCAAACTTTCCATACTCCATGGTACGGCCTCTCGGCTGGCCGCCGCGTCCAGCCGCTTTCCCACGCTCGAGCGGTGGTGAAGCAACCGGACCCTGGGCCATCGAATTCAAACAATTCGTTCATGCTATAGTACAGATTTCCTGACCAGGAAGGGCCTTCGATTGTGAAGACAGGCCGGAAGGGCAGCAAAAGGCATCCCTCGAGTAAGCGTAAGGAGAAAACCCGTGCCAGTCTCCGGACCGTAGTTCGGCGGGTTGGCCGGGCCACCAAAGCCACCGACCGCTATGTGAAGACCGTTTCCCGCGCCATCGAGCGGCTGGCCAGCAGCGCCGAGCCGGCGGTCCTGGTAGCGGAGCTGGCAGAATCGGCGGTCGACCACTTTGACGCGGTGCTGGCTGAGGTGTGGGTCCCCAGCCTGCCTCCCAATGGGCCTCACGGTGGCCCAGGTAACGGCCCAGACAACGTATTGATTCGCCAAACTGCGCGGGCGCGCCGTGGCAAACCGCCGGCGGCTGACCCGATTCTGGGCCAACACTATGCGACCCTGGCCGCGCCCCAGACTATTCCACTCAAACAAGCCGGTAAACAGTTCTTGGCCTGGGCGCGCCGCAACGGCGCCAAATACATTCTGGCCCAGCCGTTGCTGATAGGCGACCGGCCTGCTGGATTGCTGGCCGTCTATTGCCGCAGGCAGCCGCCTCCTGAAGCGCCGGGCTGGGCGCAGATTTACGCAGCCATGACAAGCGCCACGCTGGACAGCGCGCGCGCCCTGAGCGAAAGCCGCAAAGCCATCACCCAACTCCAGTTCCTGGTGGAAGCCAGCCAGGTGCTGAATTCCACCTTGAATCTGGGCGAGTTGCTGGATCTGATTCTGGACCTGGCCTGCAAGGAGACCAACGCCGACCGCGGCAGCGTCTTTCTGGTGGATCGGGATCGGCGGGAAGTCTGGACCATCGTGGCCCACCGTCTGGAAGAGCAGGAAATCCGGCTCGCTTTCGGGCAAGGCGTCGCCGGGCACGTCGCGGAAACCGGCCAGTCGCTGAACGTTGCCGACGCTTACTCCAGTCCCCATTTTGATCCCAGCTTTGACGAGAGGTTCCACTACCGAACCCAGAACCTGCTCTGCACCGCCATTCGCAACCGCACCGGGGAAATAGTCGGCATCCTGCAGTTGTTGAACAAACGGGAAGGCCGCTTCACCGGCGAAGACGAGGAATTTCTGGCCGCGCTTTCGGTGCACATGGCGCTGGCGCTGGAAAACGCCCGGCTACACCGGGAGCTGCTGGACAAACAACAGCCGGAACGGGAGCTGACCCTGGTGCGCCGCATCCAGCGAGGCCTGCTGCCCGGCGCACCTCCGGTGGTTCCCGGCTACGACATCGCAGTGCTGAATGAACCCGGTCACGAGGTGGGCGGCAACTACTACGACTTCCTGACCCTCGGGCCCAACACCCTGATGTTCGTGGTCGCCGGCGTAGAAGGCAAGGGCGTTAGCTCGGCTCTCATCATGTCCAACCTGAAGGCCACCTTGCACGCACTGGTGATGCACCTGCACTCGCTCGAAGTCATCACCCTCTCGCTGAACGAGATGATCCTGGCCGACACCCACCCGGCGAAGTTCCTGAGCATCTTTCTCGGTCTGGTGGATACACGCAGGGGAGGCCTGCACTACATCAACGCCGGCCACATTCCGCCTATCCTGGTGCGAGCCGATGGGGATGTGTTGCAGCTGGAAGAAGGGGGCACGATGATTGGCCTGTCTGAGGCCGCTGAATACAAGCGGGCTTCGTTGAGGATGCTGCCCGGCGACATCCTGCTATGCACCGACGGCATCACCGAGGCCCAGAACGCCGAGCAGGAAGAATTTGGAACGGAACGCTTGGTGGAGCTGGCGCGGAAGCACCGCCACCTTTCCGCCCAACAAATCGTGGACAAGGTGGCCCACCAGGTCTCTTCCTTTGCCGGCGCCAGTACCCACTCGGACGACAAGGTCTTGATGGTATTGAAACTGCTGAAAGACTCCTAGCCCAGCATCATAGCTATTGGCCAAATGTCATCCGCCAGCAAGATGTCTGCAGGGCTCGGAACAACAGCCACACTGAATCAGCCCGCCTGGTATCCAGCTGACATCCCGCTACGACGGCCGAATTAGCTTCTCACAGGCGCCTGGGCCAGCACCTGCTGGGCGGCGGCCACCCCTCGACCGCCGGCGGTGAGGAATCCCTCTTCGTGCAGCAAGATCTCCAGCGCACCCAGCAGCAGCAGGACGTTCGACTCGCTGGAGGAACAGCCCATCAGGCCTACGCGCCAGAGCTTGCCGCGGAAGCGGCCCAGTCCGCCGGCGATCTCGATGTTGTACCGGCACAGCAGACGGGAACGGACGCCCGCCTCGTCAATCCCGTCCGGCACATGCACCGCGGCCAGTGTGGGCATGCGATGCTCGGCCGCGGGCAGCGCACGCAGGCCGAGGGCCTCGAGACCAGCCAGCAGCGCTTCCATATTC
The DNA here is from genome assembly GCA_965218055.1 of Terriglobia bacterium. GTDB lineage: Bacteria > Acidobacteriota > Terriglobia > JAJPHL01 > JAPKYU01 > CBDBKE01. The sequence goes on along the minus strand of CBDCKA010000002.1, from coordinate 852,607 downwards.
TGTGCGTGCCGTCTCCAGCGCTCCTCCACGCCTTCCTCTTCCACCAGGCGGAGCGCCTCGTCCAGCGCGTAGGTCATGGAGATCGGCGCAGTGTGGTGGTAGGTGCGCTCCGTACCCCAGTACTTTTCCACCATGGACAGATCCAGATACCAGCTCTGCACTTTGGTCTTGCGCCGGTGCAGCAGATCATTGGCCCGCGCGGAAAGCGTGATGGGAGCCAGGCCGGGCGGGCAACTCAGGCACTTTTGCGAACCGCTGTAGCACACATCAATCCCGGTGTGGTCAACCTCCACCGGCACCCCGCCCAGCGTGGCCACCGTATCCACCACGAACAGCGCTTCAAACTGTCGGGCCAGACCTGCCAGCGGCTCCAGCGGCTGGAGCACGCCGGTCGATGTCTCGCCGTGCACGACGGCCAGCAGCTTCACAGGCCCGGGTGCCGACCGCAGGGCCGCTTCCACCCGCGCCGGGTCGGTGGCCGTGCCCCACTCCGCCTCCACGCGCAGCAGGCGCGCCCCGGCGCGCTCGGCGATGTCGCACATCCGGTCGGCAAACACGCCGCCCACGCAGACCACCACCGCATCGCCTGGCTCGATGAAATTCACCAGCGCCGCCTCCATGCCCGCACTGCCGGTTCCGGAGACCGGGATGGTCACCAGGTTCGAGGTGCGGAAAACACGGCGCAGCTTTTCCTGGACACCATCCATGATCTTCAGAAATTCCGGATCCAGGTGGCCGATGATGGGGGTGGTCAGCGCCCGGTACACGCGGTAGTCCACATTGCTCGGTCCGGGGCCCATCAAAATTCGGTGTGGAGGTTCGAGCGTCTTCATGATTCAGCAATGATCTTCAGTTGGGCCCTGGGACCCAGCAGTTTGTGGCCCCGTAGCCATTGTTCAAATTGTTGGTGCAAAAAGTTCAGATCCACCTGCAAACCTGCCTTCAGCCGGCCCTCTCCAGCCGGCAGCGTATCCTCCAGGGCGCTGAGCCCGGTGAAGTGGCGCATGAAGAAGCGGTCCAGCCACTCCAGCGGGCACAGGCGGGTGCCCGCCTCGTCTTCAATCTCGATTCGGAGCCGTCGCGCAAACATGACTGCCCCGAGAGTATAGCAAACCGGATGCCGCAGTGCGGTTTACCCGCGCTGTGGTATCATGCTAGCTTCTTTCTGACAACAACTGGAGTGTCTCGACAGACATGAAAGAAACTCAGGCTTCAAAAGCAGCGGACAAACTGGCGGAGCACGGCATTCTCCATCCCGGGTCAGTGCACTGGAATCTTGCTCCCGCCGCGTTGGTAGAGCACGTTCTGGCGCGCGGCGAGGGGGTACTGGCCGACAACGGCGCGCTCGTGGTCCGCACGGGCCGCTATACCGGGCGCACCCCGCGCGACAAATATGTGGTGCGCGATCCGTCCACCGAGTCCCATGTTGTGTGGGGCGCCGTCAACCGGCCGGTGGCTCCCGAGGTGTTTGACCGACTGCACGCTCGAGTGCTGGCCTATCTGCAGGGGCGAGAACTGTTCGTGCAGGATTGCATGGGCGGCGCCGATGCCGACTACCAGCTTCCGATCCGCGTGATCAACGAGCTGGCCTGGCACAACCTGTTCGCCCGGCAGTTGTTCCTGCCCACCTCCCCGGAGCAACGGGATACGCACCGGCCCCAGTTCACTCTCCTTGCCGCTCCTGGATTCCAGGCCAACCCGGAGCTGGATGGCACGGTCGCCGAGCCCTTCATCATGCTGAATTTTGCCCGTGGGCTGGTGTTGATCGGCGGCACCCCGTATGCGGGCGAGATGAAAAAGTCCGTCTTCACGATCCTGAATTACCTGTTGCCTTTCCGCGGCGTGCTTCCCATGCATTGCTCGGCCAATGTCGCCGCCGACGGTGAGGTGGCGTTGTTTTTCGGCCTTTCCGGGACCGGAAAAACCACCCTTTCGGCCGACCCCAGCCGACGCCTCGTGGGCGACGACGAGCATGGCTGGACCGAGCGTGGCATCTTCAACTTCGAGGGCGGCTGCTATGCCAAATGCATCCGGCTTTCACAGGAGCACGAGCCGCAGATCTGGAACGCCATCCGTTTTGGCTCGGTGGTGGAAAACGTCGTGGTTGATGCAGAACGCCGCCTGAGCTTCGACGATGACTCCATCACCGAAAACACTCGCGCCGCCTATCCCGTTGAGTTCATCCACAATGCTATGATCCCCGGTATCGCCGGGCATCCCCGGCATGTCTTGTTCCTGACGGCCGACGCCTTCGGGGTGCTGCCGCCGGTCGCCCGCCTAAATCCCCAGCAAGCCATGTACCATTTCCTCTCCGGCTATACGGCCAAGGTCGCCGGAACCGAAGCGGGAATGGGCAGCGAGCCGCAGGCGACCTTCAGCACCTGTTTTGGCTCCCCTTTTCTGCCCCTGCGCCCTTCGGTCTACGCCAACATGCTCGGTGAAAAGATAGAGAAACACCGGGCCCAGGTGTGGCTGGTGAACACCGGCTGGACCGGCGGCCCATCCGGCGTCGGCCAACGCATGCACTTGCCTTACACCCGGGCTATCGTGGCAGCGGTGCTGGAAGGCGCTCTGGACAAAGGAAAGTTCGACATTGAACCCGCCTTCGGCTTGGAGCTTCCCCGCACCTGCCCCGGCGTTCCCCCCGAGCTGCTGAACCCACGGAATACCTGGAAAGACAAGGCCGCTTACGATGCCCAGGCGCGCGAGTTGGCCGCCCTCTTTTTGAAGAACTTCCAGCGCTTTTCCGATGCTCCCGCCACAGTCGTTGAGGCCGGCCCGCGCGTGCAAGTCAGCGTCGGCTAGCAACGCCGACGAGAGCGCCTGAAGACGCGGCTACTTGCAACTGCCTGCAACAAAAATGCACTCCCTTCGGCACCCTTTTCTTGACTCTTCAGGGTCAAAAAGACTATAATTTAGTTGAAACTGAGTTGCATGTAGCGTATGTCCCTCCCTACCACACGGCAGGCGCTGGTAGCTTTGTCCCTAGTAGCCCTTTTCTTCCCCTCCCTGAGTTGGGCTGACCTCCGTGGAAAAGTCTTGGACCCCTCAGGAGCGAAGATTCCAGGCGCACGCATTGCCCTCCACGCCCCGAGCGGAACACTGGTAACCTGGACAGAAGCGAATCAGCAAGGAGAATTTCTCATCACAGGAGTGAAGCCTGGCACCTATGAGCTGGTGGTGGAATCTCCGGATATGGATACAGTGCGGCGCGCGGTCACGGTGCGTCCCGATGCCTCGCCAGAAATTGAAATTTTATTGCAACTAGGCTCCCTCAGCACCAGCGTGACGGTCACCCCAGCCCGGGGCGAAGTCCACGACGCCTTCGCCCTACCTGTCGCCGTCAACGTGGTCACCTCCGAAGAGCTCCGGCGCCGCCCGATGGCCATCCTGCCTCAGGCTCTGCGGGAGGAGACTGGGGTGCAAGTGCAGCAGACTACGGCCAACCAGGGAGCTCTGCTGGTGCGCGGGCTGACCGGTCAGCAGGTGCTTCACTTGTTTGATAGCGTGCGTTTCAACAATTCCACCTTCCGGTCGGGACCGAACCAGTATCTGGCCCTGGTGGATCCGGGCGGCATCGAGCGCGTGGAGGTAGTTCGGGGGCCGGGCTCGGCGCAATACGGCAGCGACAGTCTGGGCGGCACTGTGAACCTGCTGCCCGTGCAGCCACCGGTCGTGGAAGCTAGGACGGGGACCGAGTTCCACGCCACGTTCCGCCCCTTCTTCCGCAGCGCCGACCTGACGGGGGGGGCCTCGACTCAAATCAGCTTCGGCGCCAAGCGCTGGAATTTGTTGCTCGGCGGCGGTGGGCAGCGGGTGCAGGACTTGCGGGCGGGCGCCGGCGGGGACTCCCACGCAGCCGTCACTCGCTTCCTGGGCCTGCCCTCTTCCCTGCTGGGCAATCGCCTGCAAGACACTGGTTTCGCCCAGTTTGGTGGCCAAGCGCGTTTCGGCTGGAGGCCCAGACCGGACCAGCACCTGACCCTGGCCTTCCATCGTGGGGAGCAGACCGGCGGGCGGCGCTACGACAAGCTTAACGGTGGCAACGGCGACCTGCTGAATGCCTTCGACCCGCAGGTGGTTACCCTGTTTTACGCTCGCTGGGAAAAGCAGAAGTTGGGCCGGTTGGATAACCTATCCACCACGTTTTCGATGAACGACCAGCAAGATGGCCGGCGCTTCCAAGGCGGCTCGGGCAATCCGCTGGCGGCCATTACGCGCGAAGCCAATCGGACCCGGGCGCTCGGCTACCAGGTGCAGGCCTCCACCCACTTCGGCACGGGACGCTCACTAGTCTGGGGCGGGGAAATCTACGACGAGTACATCAGCTCCGGGGCGGTGGTGCTGGATCCGGCCAGCCAGCAAGAACACAGCCGGCGCGGCCGCTTTCCCGATGGCAGCCGCTATACCAGCTACGGGTTGTTTGCGCAACAGGGCATGGAGCTGCTGCGGTCGCGGTTGCGGCTGCAGGGTGGGTTGCGGTATAGCGCGTTTCACTTCCGCACTCCTTCCGGCAGCAATGAGCCTGGTGTGCCGGATTTCTCGACGATGCTGGACGACCTCACTTTCAACGTTGGGGCTGTGCTGCGCGTCACCGATTTTTTCCGCCTCACCGGGACGGTGGGGCGCGGCTTCCGGGCGCCCAACACGACCGATTTCTCTGCCGTCGGGCTCACCTCCAACGGATTTGAGGTTTCACCCGGGGAGGCAGGCAAGGCAGGCGCGCTGATCGGGAGCACCGCCGACGCCACTGCACTCTCCACCGGTCATGCGGCTTCCGTGCTGCTGCCGGAAAGGGCCATGAACTACGAGCTGGGGGCCAAGTTTCAAACACGACGGGCCACGCTCTCCTTGAGCACGTTCCACTACACTGTCTCCGATTTCATTACCAAGCGGACGCTGCTGCTGGCGCCGGGAGCCGTCGGCAGCTCGATCGGCGGAGAGCCCATCGTGGTCCAGGCCCCAGGAGGGGCTGTATTCACCCCTCTGGACCCGCGCCCGGTGCTGGTGCGGGCCAATGTCGGGCAGGTACGCGTCCGGGGATTTGAAACCGACGTAGAAGCCCAGGTAACTGGATCCGTGTTTGCCCGCGCTTATTTCGCCTACCTGCGAGGTGTGGATACGGAGCGCGGTGGGCCGGTGGGGATCGAAGGCGGACTTCCCCCAGCGAACGGCTACCTGAGCCTTCGCTGGCAACCTGGGTCGCGGCCATTCTGGATCGAGGCTTACTCCCACTTGGCTTGGCAGCAGTCGCGACTATCTTCCCTGGAGCTTTCCGACCAGCGCATCGGGGCGATGCGCTCCCGCGCCGACATCGCTGCCTTCTTCCAAAACGGCGCAGTAGCGCGCGGGCTGGTGCAGGCCGGGCACCTTCTGGCCACCGGGGAAACCCTCGCGAGCGTCCAGGACCGGGTGCTGGGCCCTGGAGTGGTCCGCGCACCTCTGTTCTTAGCCAGCCCTGGCTACGGCACGTTGAACCTGCGCGGCGGCTACAGGCTCAGCGAACGTTCCGACCTCATCGTGATCCTGGAGAATCTGGGCGACCGCAACTACCGCGTGCACGGCTCTGGCGTGGACGCCCCCGGCATCAATATCCAGGTGGGCTACAGCCTGCGCTTTTGAGGCCGGAGTGGCCCTTCCCAAACCCTGCTCGACACGCTAGAATGGAGGTAGCGGTTTCGTATCTTTGTATCTAGGGGCAATGGCTATGAAGGGTGCCGACCGGGAGTGGTTTCGCAAATCGGCGATCCTGGTGGTGGCGGCCGCACTGGGAATCGCGTTCTGCCGGGCGCAGGGACCACCCGAGCCGGAGACATCCCCCGCCGACCCCAACATCCGCATTGCTGTCGAACGCGTCCACGTGCCTTTTACCGTCACTGACCCGTGGGACCGTTTTGTCACCGACCTCAAGCAAGACGATTTCACCGTCTACGAAGATGGGAACAAGGTCCCGGTAGACTTCTTTACCTCGGTCTCCTCGCTGCCATTGCGCGTAGGGCTGTTGCTGGACACCAGCAACAGCGTCCGGATGCAGTTCAAGGGCGAGAAAACCGCCGCGATCGATTTCGTCCACTCGCTGCTGAGGGACAAGACCAAGCACAGAATCTTTCTGATGACCTTTGACACCACCAAGGACGTGGTTGAGGATTTCACCAACGACCCAAACGTCCTGTCGGAAGCGGTGCGGGAGTTGAAGGTGGGCGGCGGCACGGCTCTGTTTGAGGCCATATATTTTTCCTGCCGGGAAAAGTTGTTCCGAGAGACCACGCCGGGCGGGGTGCGCCGGGTGCTGGTCATCATCACCGACGGGGAAGACGATGCCAGCCGCTACACGATGGAGCAGGTGGTGGACATGGCACGCCGGGCCGAGGTCACCATCTACGCCATCAATACCATTGCTTATGGCCGGTCCAGTCCGGGGGAGAAAGTGCTGAAGAAGCTGACCGAGGAGACTGGCGGCAGGGTCGTCGCTCCCTGGAAGGAGCCGACTTCAGCGGAGTACGGCACCGGCTACCTTTCCCAGCTCCAGATCGGCAACACCAATGCCATCTACGAGATTGGCAGCGGCAAGTACGCAGGGGAAGTTGCCGCCCAGCTGGCTACGGCACTGGCCCGAATTCAAAAAGAACTGGAGCTGCAGTACACCATCGGGTATCGCCCGCTCAACCCGGTAGCCGATGGGAAATTCCGCAAGATCAAAGTGGTGGCTCACGAGGACGACCTGACAATTCGGGCTCGCAAGGGGTACTACATCCAGCCGAGGATGTAGCTCACGCCATCCCATCCGAAACGCCAAATACACAGCTTCGATAAATGGTTGCGCGTCGGGGTACCCACTGCCGGAGCCTCACAGCGGGCTGTCGGACAGTTGTTCCCTGTGTGCCGCGTCCCACTTGTGCAGGGGAGCCGAACCTCGGCCCTTACAATGCACAGGAGGTTTCGAAGAGGGGGCCCGGCCCTCCACTATAGGAGGCGTGAGGGGTTTGGAGAATCAGAGACCGGGCCTTGCCCGTCTTAAACCCGGTCCCTGACGGAAAGTTGTGCGTGGAATCTATGCCTTGACGGCGGCCCCTGCGCTCTTCTCTATGGGCGCGTCGATCAGGTTGCTCCATTCATGGGAGGGGTAGCCGGTCTAACTGGTACACGCCGCACGCCGGGGCTTAAGCTTTGTCACGACCCGGGCGTGGCGAGTTTCTGCATCCTGGCAATGACCTGGCGTACCGCGGCCGTGCCCTGCCTCATTTCCTCCAGCGAAGCCAGCGCGTCCTTGGGGATGTCTTGTCGCATCGCCAGCAGGTCCGCGCTGGCGGAAAGCACGGTAACGGGAGTGATCAGGCCCAGACAGAGTTCGGCCATTTCCCTCCGCAGCGATTCCAGCTCGACGGCGTTGCGGTTGGTGTCTTCGCGGGCGGAATTGTAGCGCATCTCCTGCTCCAACAAGCGCTCCCACAGTTCCGTGACGATGCGCTGCGCCTCGACCGCCGTCCCCATATGGGCCAGAACCTGCTGCAACGCCGGGTGCAGGGAAGACACAGGGACCAGAGGACTGCGGGAAGCCAGCTCTTGTTCCAGGGCAGCGATCCTTTCGTTGAGACGCCCGACCTCTTCATTGCGCCGCGCCAATTCGGCGGTCAACTCGGCCGCCTTGCGTGAGCCGCGCACCGGGCCGGAGGTGGGCGTCGCCCGTCCCTGCTCCAACTCCTCGTGCAGCCGCTGCACCTGTTCCCTCAGGTGCTGTACCTCCTGACCGGCCTGCCGGAGGCCGACGCTTTCGGTGCGCAGCTGGTCGTATTCGTTCTGCAGGCGCAGGCGCTCGGCACTGACGTCCTGCAGTTCGGAGTCGGTACGGGTCAGATCGGCGCGTAGCTTCTCTGCTTCCGAATGGATTTGGCTGCTCCGGGCCAACGCCTCTTGTATCTCGGCCGAGAACTTCTGATGCGCCGCCTGAAGGACCTCCTGCCCGCGTTTCCGTTCGCCCTCCACCTCGGCCCGGATCTCTTCCAGGGCCTGTGCGTCAGCCTGGCGCAGGTGCTCCAGTTCCCGCGAGAGCCTTCCGAGCTCCGCCTGTTGCTTATCCACTGTGGCCCGCAATGTTGCCGTATTCTCTCCTGCCACGGGTCGTGCCGACTGTTCCCCAGGTGGGGCCTCGACTGCCAGCGGCTCAGGCTCCGGGACGGGAGCCTCTTCGGGGCGCCACAGCTGCGCCAGTTTCTCCCAAAATCCCCCCCAGGGGTCTCGCGCCCTCCCCCGGAGGGCTGATAGGAGAAGTGCCTTCGGGAAAATCCTTCATAGAGCGGTTCCAATACGCACGTGCCGCGACCAAGCCACTTTGTATTATCTTACCCCAGCACTGTCAAGGGTGCCCGCCAGTTGCGCCCGGTTGTGCTATGCTAAGAAAGCTCATATAGGGCTATAGTAGAGAGTGTTAAGGCATAGACATGGGCTATCTTCAGAATAAATTCGAGAAAAACTTCATCATCACCTCGGTCGACTACGTGTTCAATTGGGCTCGAAAGTCAGCCATCTGGCCGTTGACCTTTGGGCTGGCTTGCTGCGCTATCGAGATGATCGCCTCATCCACCTCGCGATTTGATATCGCCCGGTTCGGCGCCGAAGTTTTCCGGCCCAGCCCGCGCCAGGCAGACCTGATGATTGTGGCCGGCACCGTCACCCTGAAGATGGCTCCGGTGCTGAAACGCGTCTACGATCAGATGCCCGATCCTAAGTGGGTCATTTCCATGGGCGCGTGTTCCAGCGTGGGCGGCCCCTTCAACACTTACGCGGTCCTGCAGGGAGTGGACAAAGTCGTGCCGGTGGATGTGTATGTCATCGGCTGCCCGCCCCGCCCGGAGAACCTGTTTTACGCGCTCCTCAAGCTGCAAGATAAGATTGACCAGATGAGCCTGGCCAAGCGCCCCACCGAGGTGCGGCTGTCGCCCCCGATGGTGGAAGACTTCAAGAGCCAGGTGATGGTCGCCCAGACTCCTCAGCCGAAGTAAGAAGTAATCGGGAAGGAACACACCTTATGCCAGCCTACGTCAAGGTAGCAGCGGTCGCCGATATCCCCGCAGGGAGTGTGCGGGAGGTGGAAGCAAACGGTAAGAAAATCGCGGTGGCCAATATCGAGGGGCAGTTCTACGCGCTGGACAATACCTGCGTGCACCGTGGCGGACCGATTGGCCAGGGCGTGCTGGAGGGGAATGTGGTCGAATGCCCCTGGCACGGCTGGCAGTACGATATGAAGACCGGACAGTGCACCTTCAATCCCGCAGCTCAACTACCTACCTACGAGGTCAAGGTCGAGGGCGCTGATCTGTTGATCGCTGTCTAACCCGCCGGCCCCTGAACGAACCCCACCCCTTCGCTTGCAGGAACTCCAGCCTGGATGTGCAGGTTCGCCGAAGCTGTGCCCTGGGATGGACTCCGCTAAGCTCAGCTCTCGCAGAAGGTTTCCGTAATCCGCTGGAGGTGGTAGCCCCGGATAGCCAGAGCCACTGCGGTCCCGAAATCGCGGCGGTGGTGCCTGGCCGCACTGATCAGAAAGCGCCAGTAAGCCATCCGCGAGCGGTCGAGCACGCCCTGGCGCAGCAAGGAGGTGCCAAAGGCTAGGTAATCGGAAAGCTTGCGAACGGTCTGGGCAGTGCTCGGCCCACTGTGTTCCAGGGATCGCAACGCGCGGCGGTAGTATTCCTCAGGATTGTAGATGATCTTGAGGAGGTTCTTGTAACCCTCCACCAGCGTCTCGGCATTCATCCGGGGGATGAAGTTCAGCGCGAAATCGGAGACCACGTTATTACCGCTGCTATGCATCAGTAACCGGCCCTCGCGCTGGAGGCGGCGGTAGAGCTGGGTGTTTGGCAGCGCCGTGAGCAGCGCGACCATGGCGACGGGGATGGCGCTCTCGCGTATGAAACGCAGTTGCTCTTCAAAGATGGTGGGAGGGTCGTTGTCAAAGCCCACGATGAAGCCACCCATCACTTCCAGACCGTAGCTCTGGATGAGGCGCACGCTCTCCAGCAAGTCCTTCCGCGTATTCTGGTACTTCTGCGTCTCCAGGAGGCTGGCCTCCACCGGGGTCTCGATTCCCAGGAAGACCTTCACGAAGTTGGCGCGGCGCATTTGCCGCAACAGTTCCTCGTCCTCGGCCAGGTTCATCGAAGCCTCGGTGAGAAAGTAAAACGGGTGGTGGTTCCGCTCGGTCCAGTCGGCGAGCACTGGCAGAAGCTGCTTCACGTTGGGTTTGTTGCCGATGAAATTGTCGTCCACAATGAAGACCGAGCCCCGCCATCCAACGCGCAACAGCGATTCCAGCTCTTCCACCACCTGAGCAGGGGTTTTGGTGCGCGGTTTGCGGCCGTAAATCTCGATGATGTCACAGAACTCACAGTTGAACGGGCAGCCGCGCGAATACTGGAGGGCCATGGCGCTGTACTTCTGGAGGCGGATCAGGCTTAAGTCCGGCAGGGGCGAGCGAAGCAGCGAGGGCCGTTCCGGTTGTCCATACAGCGGTTTCAACCTCCCGGCTTCGAGGTCCGCGGCGAGCTGCGCGATTAGGTCTTCGGCCTCGCCTTGCACCACTGCGTCGGCGAGGTGGCTGAAATCCACCCCGCTGGTAATCGGGCCGCCCACCACCACCGGCAGACCGTGGCGCCGGCAGCGGCGCGCCAGTTCGTCCATCGACTTCTGTTGGACCAGCATCCCGCTGATCAGGGCCACGTCCGCCCACTTCAGGTCGCGGTCGCGCAGGGGCTCGACGTTCAAGTCCACCAAACGGCGCTTCCACCCGGCCGGAAAAAGGGGGGCGATGGTCATCAGGCCGAGTGGAGGGAAGGCCGAGCGCTTTCCCTCGAACTTCAGGGCGTACTTGAAACTCCAGAAGGTGGTGGGGAACTCGGGATAGAGAAACAAGAGGTTCATCTTTACAGTATCCTTGATCCAAAAGACACTTCAGCTTACAAGCAAGCAGACAAAAGTGCAAAGCGGAAAAAGCCAGATGCGAAAAAAAGAGACAGCTAGCAGCGGCTAGAAGGGGTCCAGCGTCGCCGCGTGCTGGATGCTCCGTGCACGGGCTCAGCACGGCCGCCACTTTGGCCTTGCTTGTTCCCTGCAGGGTATTAGAAAATTAAGTTGATCCTTCCGCTTTCGGGCTGCTTTCGGGTAACCCAAAGGGCCGGCCTAAAGCATGACTAGGAGCATAGGGACATGGTTATGAAGCTGGTTTCCCTATTCGTTTCATTTCTGCTCGGCGCTCTAACTCTGGCCGCCCAAAGCTCGCCTTTGCCGGTGGCCGGCCGGGCGGTGGAGGTCTTCCCGGTCAAGGACCTCAGGCCGGGAATGAAGGCGGTTGGTTACAGCGTGTTCGAAGGCGAGCAGGTGGAACCCTTCACGGTGGAAATCCTCGGCGTGCTCAACAACGTTTGGGGACCCGGGCAACACATCATCCTGGCACGTCTGGGAGGCAGGGTGGCCAAGACGGGTGTGGCTTCCGGCATGAGCGGCAGCCCCGTCTACCTGGACGACAAGCTGGTGGGAGCTGTCTCGCTGCGGATTGGCCTGTTTGCCCACGAGCCGATAGCTGGGATCACCCCCGCCGAGCTCATGTTCGAGATCGGGGAACTGGACGAAAGCAAGGGGCCTGGCGCGGCGTTGAGGACCGCACAGAAAGTGGCGCTGCCGCCCGAATTGCAGGAACTCCTGGGTCCTGAGCCCGTCAGCGGGCCGAGCCTGGGCGCGTTCCTGGTGCCCATTGAGACCCCGCTAGCCTTCACTGGGTTCGACGACGCGGTCTTGCAGCAGTTTGCCGACGTCTTCCGGCGCCTGGGGGTCACTCCGGTGCAAGGGGGAGCGGGCAGCGTGCTGCATAGTCCTGAACCAATTTCCGACCCGGAGGCCCTGAAGCGAGCCCTCCCGCCGGGCGCGGCGGTTTCCGGCGTCCTGATTTCTGGCGACCTGTCGCTGGCGGGCACCGGCACGGTCACCCACAACGACGGGCGGCGGGTCCTGGCCTTTGGCCACCCCTTCTTCAACTTCGGCGAGATCGAGATGCCTATGGCCACCGCCGACGTGGTTACGGTGCTGGGCTCCGACTTCGCCTCGTTCAAGATCGTGAACACCAAACAGGTGGTCGGCGCGCTGCGTCAGGACCGCCACTCGGGCATCCTCGGCGTCCTGGGCCAGACCGCGAAGATGATCCCCGTGGAAACGACCGTCCGCGCCGGAGACAGAAGCCGAACCTATCGCTTCCACGTCTTCCAGAATGCCAGGTTTACTCCCGTCCTGATGATGCTGGCATTCTTTAATACCCTGTTCCGCACCAACGCCTACGGCGAGGAAGTCACCTACCGGGTGAGTGGTTCCATCCAGTTAGACGGGTTCCCCGACGTGAAACTGAACAACCTGTACCCCAACAGCGGGGGCCCGGGAAGGATGCGCGGTCCGTTGGGCCTCAGCGCCTGGATCAGCGGCCGTTTCGCCCGCATCTTCAACAATTCTTTCGAGACGCCCAACATCTCCGGCGTGAAGACGGATTTCGAAGTGATCCCGCAACGCCGCACGGCCGCCATCGAACACGTGTGGGTGCAGAAAAACGAGGCCCGGCCGGGAGAAACCCTCGACCTCAAAGTTTTCCTGCGGCCCTACCGAGGTGACCGCCTGGTCAAGGATGCCCGTGTGACAATCCCGGCGACGGCCCCCAAGGGCGACCTGAAGATCTTGCTCAGCGACGCGGACGTGGTGAATCGCTCCCAGAGGTTTTTGCTGGCTCGCAATCGCATGGCCGGCTTGACCCAACTGATTTCCATGATGAACCAGGAGCACGCCAACGGCTGGCTTTACATCACTCTGCTGGGGCCCGGTCCCACGGCGTTTGTCCAGGACAAAATTCTACCCAGCATCCCTTCCTCGGTGGCCAACGTCATTGACCCGGGCCGGACCCAGAACCGGCTGGCCCTCCGGATGGGATCTTCCCTCCACCAGCAGGCGATTCCAGTGGACTACGTCATCTCTGGAAGCAAGACCGTAGTGGTAAGAGTGAAGTAGTGGTGAGAGTGAAATAGCTCCCACTCCGCAGCGGACCGAGACCCATGAGACATTTCCTGATTGCTTTTTCTAGCTTGGCCCTCGCCCTGAACCTGTGGGCGGCTGACACGCAGTTCTGGGAACAGAAGGGCTACCGAGATTTTGACAAGGGCGCGCTCCAGGGCCTTTCTTTGCGTAGTGACGGAAACCTGCTGCTGGCGCCGCGGTTCCGCCAGGTCTGCGATCCCGATCTGAACTACATTTGGGCGCTGGCGGAGGACAGCCGTGGCAACGTCTTCGTGGGCGGGGGTTCGCCCGGCAAAGTAGTGCGTATTGGGTCCACATCCGCCGCCGGGGGCGAGGCGAAACCGGAAACGGTGTTTGAGGTCAAAGACCTGGAGATTCACGCGCTGGCTGTGGACGCAGCGGATAACCTCTACGCCGCCACTTCGCCAGACCCCAAGATCTACAAGATCACCCCCGACGGCAAAGCCAGCGTCTTCTTTGAGCCAGAAGCAAAGTATGTGTGGGCACTGGCCTTCGATCCACGGGGCAACCTGCTGGTGGCCACCGGGGACAAGGGGGAGCTGTACCGGGTAGACCCCAAGGGTGAAGCCAAGCTCTTTTTCAATAGCGAGGAAACCCATGCCCGCTCAATTGCCGTGGACAAATCGGGCAACGTGATCGTAGGCACCGACCCCAGCGGGTTGATTCTCCGCATTTCCCCCTCAGGGGAAGGCTTCGTCCTGTACCAGGCGGCCAAGAAGGAAGTCACAGCAGTGGCCATTGGCACCGACGGCAGCGTTTACGCGGCAGCGGTGGGCAACAAGCAGCGGCGGCCGCCCACACCAGCGGCTCCGACGCCTCCTCGGCCCCGGGTGGCAACCGCTCCTGCTGCTGCGCCCCCTCGGAGCCGACCGGTGCGTCCTCCGGTGGCCGGCGGCACGGAGGTCTACCGTATCTTCCCTGACGGGGAACCGCGGCAACTGTGGGCCTCCAAGCACGAGGTCGTCTACGCTCTGGCGTTTGACAGCAACGGGAAACTCCTGCTTGGCACCGGCAACCACGGGAAGATTTTCCAGATCGACTCCGAGCACCTCTACACGAGCTTGCTGAAAGCGGAAGCCACCCAGGTCACCGCCTTCTTGCGGACGCGCAGCGGCGCGCTCTACGCCGCGAGCAGCAACCTCGGCAGGGTGCTGGAAATTAGCAGTGCCTACGAGGCCGACGGCTCCTTCGAGTCGGAGGTGTTTGATGCTCGCCATTTCGCCCGCTGGGGACGCGTTTTCTGGCAGGCGGAAGCGCCGGACGGCTCCAGCGTCACGATGTTCACCCGCTCCGGCAACGTGGACAATCCGGACCGCAACTGGAGCCCCTGGTCGCCTGCCTACCGGTCGCCCGGAGAAATCAGCAGCAGCCCCGGGGCTCGCTTCTTGCAGTGGAAAGCGGTCCTCACCTCCGGTAAAGGCAAGCAGACGCCTCTTTTTGACGCCGTGGAGATTGCTTACTTTTCCAAGAACCTGACCCCGATCATCGGGCATGTTGAGCCCACTCCAGCCGGCTACCGCTTTCAAACCAGGCCTGTCGCCGTCCGTAAGCCGAAGCAAAGGCTAACGTTGCCCCCCTTGGGCCCGCAGCGCCAGAAAACGCCAGCTCCAGCCAAACCCCGCGTCCCGGCTGCCGCGCAGTTAGTGCAGGAGAAAGGCGCGCAAGCGGTGCGCTGGGCCGCCCGCGACGCCAACGGCGACACCCTGATTTACGCGGTGTACATCCGTGGCCGGGATGAACGAACCTGGAAGCTGTTGAAGGACAAGCTCACCACCCAGTTTCACTCGTGGGATTCCACGGCTTTTCCCGATGGCGCCTACTACGTCAAAGTGACGGCTTCCGACGCCCCTTCCAACTCCGAGCAGGATGCGCTGACGGCCGCACGCGAGGCTGGGCCCTTCGTGGTGGACAACACCCCCCCGCAAATTGCCGCATTGAAGGCGACGCCCGAGGGCAAGAAACTACGGATCCGTTTCCGCGCCACCGACTCTCTCTCGCCGATCCAGAAGGCTGAGTACTCGCTGGATGGCTCCCAATGGCGCCTGGTGCCTCCGCTCGACCAGCTCTCCGACTCTTTACAGGAACACTACAGGCTCATCCTCGGGGCGAACGCGTCAGGGGAACATACGGTCGCCGTGCGTGTCTACGACCGGGTGGAGAATGTCGCAGTGGAAAAGATTGTCCTGCGGAAGTAACGGATTGCAATCTCTACGGCCAGAGACCAGCCAGGGGCATCTCAGGCCTCTGCCCTGGCGACTATCTTCTGGACCCGCAGCCGAAGGCTGTTGTCGATCGGATCGAAGGCGATAGCCGAACCGATGGTCGGCTGTCCGTAGAGAATTTTGCCGGGGAGTTCCAACGGCCCGCCGCCATCATCGACCTTCAACGACACCGGCGATCCCTCCTCCAGCGGAACCAGGGTGTCCACAAAGCAGCCGCCTTCGCTGATGTCGGTGAGGCGCACGTTCCAATGCACATCCTCGTCGCGGCACCAGATCTGGGCCTCGACCAGCCAGGAGACGCGGCTATGGTGTCTTTTGTCAGACATGATTGGCTGCTAGGCTAGCACATGCCGGGAACGGAAAAAAGATACTGCCGAAAATCACGAGAGCACGTTTCAGCGGAAAAGATTGTCCTGCGGCAATAGCAGATTGCAATTTCTACGGCCAGAGACCAGCCGTGGGTATCTCAGGCCTCTGCCCTGACGATGATGTTCTGGATCTGCAGCCGAACGCTGTTGTCCATCGGATCGAAGGCGATAGCAGAGCCGATGCTCGGCTGACCGTAGAGAATCTTGCCGGGGACTTCCAACGATCCGCTGCCATCATTGATCTTCAACGACACCGGCGATCCATCCTCCAGCGGAACCAGGATGTTTACAAAGCAGCCACCTTCGCCGATGGCGGTGAGTTGCACATCCCAATGCACATCCTTGTCGCGGCACCAGACCTGGGCCTCGACCAGGCAGGAGACGCGTCGATGTTGCCTTTTCTCAGATATGATTGGTTGCTAGGCTAGCACAGGCCGCTGCATGCGGCCACGTTTCTGGGACCGGGAAGGGTTGCGGCGTCCCGCAGGCCCGAAAATCACGAGCCCACGGATTCTTTGGAGAGCGCCGGGAAACGCAGGTCCCATGCCAGTCCCACTGCACTTAGCAAACGGATAAACCAATAGGTAGGATCCAACTCCCAAGCCTTTAACCCGTGCCGGGCGGAAGTGGGAAAGGCGTGGTGATTGTTGTGCCACCCCTCACCGTAGGACAATAGCGCCACCCACCAGCAGTTGGTGGAGAGATCGTTGGTGGAGAAACTCTGGTATCCAAATCCGTGGCTGGCTGAATTCACCAAGAAGGTGCAATGATAGCTCAACACTAAGCGCACGAACACCCCCCACACAACGAAAGGCCATCCGCCCAGGACGTACAGCAGCACCGCCAGTAAGACTGCCAGCCAGGGATACATGCGCCCCAGGAAGCCGTAGAACGGCACGCGCAGCAAGTCGGGCACATAGCGCTCGTTGAGCTTCCGCCAAACGTCGGGAGGACGGTCCCAGAATATCCAGAACACGTGACTCCACCAGAAACTCTGGCGAGCGTTGTGGGGATCTCCCTCCTGGTCCGGATACTGATGATGCTGGCGATGATGGGTGACCCATTCGATCGGTCCCCCGTTCAAGGAGAGCGAGCCCAACACAGCCAGCGTGTATTCCAACACCCGCGGACATCGGAACGAGCGATGGGTGAGCAGGCGATGGTAACCCACGCAAATCCCCAGCCCACCGCAGACCCAATGCAGCAGGAAGCACACTCCCACGGCTGCCCAGGTCGTATGCCACAGAGCAGCGATCGCTGCGAGGTGGATTCCCAGGACGACGGCAGCTTTCGAGGGAGAAAACCGCTCTCGAACCCCTGGCACCGAACTCAGCAGCGTGGCAGTGTTGCCCATGGATCTTTCTGGCAAACAGGCCCGACAATCAAGCAAAGTCAGTTAGGATACTTGTTTACTCGTTATTCTGCAACTCTTTACCACCCGTTGGTAGTGGGCTACTTTGAATCCGCAGGAGCTGTCGTAGCGGCGGCCTTTAGGCCGCTATGAGTCTTGGCAGGCTGAGGCCTGCCGCTACGCCAACAACCCGTGGCAGGCTGAAGCGTCCAAAAGGATCAAAGTAGCCCACTACCCACATTCCGCAAACCTACGTTCGATATGGCGCATTAGACTTATCTTCAGCAGTTCGTCTCGGCGTGACGTAGAATACCGCTGCTCACTAGCCCAGAATCGTTCTGAGGCCGGAGGCAGCCAGCAACCGGGCAATAGCGCCTGCGGGCCACCGGGCGGCCGCACGAGCCCGTACAGGAGGACGAGATGAAAATCCTAATGACAGGAGCGAACGGGATACTGGGAGTGTACATTTGCCCCGAGTTGCTTCGCGCAGGCCATCAAGTCACCTGCTACAGCCGTTCGGCTCCAGTCATTGGCGGAATCGCCTGGATGCAGGGCGACGTTCTGGATTTTGACAACCTCCTCAGGGCTTCCCGGGGGCACCAATCCATCATCCACCTGGCGGCCATCCCGGGGCCGGACAGAGCCAGCCCGGAGCGGTTGATCGCCGACAACGTGGCTGGCACCACAAATGTCCTGGAAGCTGCTGTTCGGGAGGGCATGCCTAAGGTTGTGTTTACCTCGTCGGGAGCCGCTCTGGGGTTCAGTTTTCCGAAGCGGCGCATGATCCCGCGGTATTTTCCGGTGGACGAGGAACACCCCGCCGAACCCCAGGATCCTTACGGGCTCAGCAAGCTGCTGGGCGAAATCACCTGCAAGACCTATTCGGATGCTTATGGGTTGCAGACCCTATGCCTGCGCGTGAACAACGCCTGGTACACCGACGCCGAGGGAGCAGCGTTGGTGGTGCAGTGCGGCTCGGGTCGAGGACTCACCGTTGAGCAGGAATGGACTGGACGATACGTCCGCACCATCGAGGATCCCGACGATTGGCCAACTCCAGGCCCCCCCTCTCCGCGAAGCAATCTTTGGGCAGTGACCGATGCCCGGGATATCGGACAGGCTTTCCGCCTGGCCGTCGAGAACACTGAGCTTCTCCACGAAGTGTTCCTGATCAACGGGTTTGACACTTGTTCGCGGACGCCGACGCAAAGCCTGTTGTCGCGCTACTACCCGGAAGTCCCGGTGAAAACGCCCCTGGAAGGGCATGCCTCTGCGCTTTCGCACCAGAAGGCGACCCGGTTGTTAGGGTTTCAGCCGCGCTATACCTGGCGCGACAGCGATTTTGCTCGATGGCTGGCAGCCGCGGAAACGTCGGCCAACCGCCCCGAATAGAAATTGCGCGCGTGTCACTGCTTTGGATTCTTTTGGGGGTTCTGTTTGGCGTGCTTAGCGCGGATGGCCTGGGCGCGGGCCTTCAGTTTGGCCGCCTCGGCGCCCCGATTTGTTTTCCTTAGCAGTGCGGCGTAGTTCTCCAGGGCCATCGCCACGTTCGGATGCTCCGGCCCCAGGGCCTTCTCCCAAACCGCCAGCGCCCGGCGGAAGAGCGGCTCGGCCTCGGTGTACTTGCCCTGGGCGCGGTAGAGCAATGCCAGGTTGTTGAGGCTGATGGCCACGCTAGGATGCTCCGGCCCCAGGGCCTTCTCCCGGATCGCTACCGACCGCCGCAAGAGCAGCTCGCCTTCGGCGTGGTTGCCCTGGGCCTGGTAAAGTGCCGCCAGGTTGTTGAGGCTCTGAGCCACTTCGCGATGTTCCGGCCCCAGGGCCTTTTCACGGATTGCCAGCGCTCGGCGGAAGAGCGGCTCGGCCTCGGTGTATCTACCCTGTCCGCTCTGGAGCAAACCCAAGTTGTTGAGGCTGGTGGCTAGCCGAGGGTCTCGCTCTCCGAACTTTTCTGCTTCCTTCAACGCAGCCTTCCAATGCTTCTCGGCCTCAGCGTGGCGGCCTCGCGCATAAGCCGCCATTCCGGCCCCGTTGTACTTCTCCCAGGCGGTGCTTTGGGACGCGGCAAAGGAGGTCACACACACTACTCCCAACAACAGCAGCCAAACAGTTCTTGTACTCGTCATCGCGGGCTCCCGGGGAGAGACGTAGGGCAGCCGTTTCCCCTTGGGCGAATCATACTCCAACTCAGCAATGCGGCCTTTCCGGCATCGGGCCGTGGCGTAAAATAGATATTGATGATTTCGATGGAAAAAATCGCCGAGATTCGGGGCTTAGTCCTAGTTATTAAGCTCTCCCCAGATCGCGCGCCTCACTGCTTTGGATTCTCTTGGGCGTGTTTGGCGCGGATGGCCTTGGCGCGGGCCTCCAGTTTAGCCGCCTCGGCCGCCCGGTTCGTCTTCCGCAGCAGATCCGCGTAGTTCTCCATGCTCTGGGCCACGTTCGGGTGCTCCGGCCCCAGGGCCTTCTCCCGGATCGCAAGCGCCCGCCGGTGGAGTGGCTCGGCTTCGGCGTACTTGCTCTGGTTGTCGTAGAGCACCGCCAGGTTGTTGAGACCGGTGGCCAGGTTGGGATGCTCTGGCCCCAGGGCCTTCTCATAAATCGCCATCGCCCGCCGGTAGAGCGGCTCGGCCTCGGCGTACTGGCCCTGAGCGCGGTAGAGTTCCGCCAGGTTGTTGAGGGCCGTGGCCACCTTGGGATGCTCCGGTCCCAGGGCCTTCTCCCGGATCGCGAGCGAGCGCCGGTAGAGTGGCTCGGCCTCGGCGTACTTGCCCTGGGCGTCGTAGAGCACCGCTAGGTTGTTGAGGCTCATAGCTACATTGGGATGCTCCGGCCCCAGACCCTTTTCCATGATCGCCAGCGACCGCCGGTAGAGCGGCTCGGCCTCGGCGTACTTGCCCTGGGCGCGGTAGAGCCCAGCCAGGTTGTTCAGGCTCGTTGCCACGTCCGGATGCTCCGGCCCCAGGACCTTCTCCCGGATCGCAAGCGCCCGCCGATACAGCGGCTCGGCCTCACCGTATTTGCCCTGGGCGCGGTACAGTTCCGCCAGGTTGTTGAGGCTGTTGGCTACGTCGCGGTGCTCTGGCCCCAGGGCCTTCTCCCGGATGGCCAGTGAGCGCTGGTAGAGTGGCTCGGCCTCACCGTATTTGCCCTGGGCGTCGTAGAGCTCGGCCAGGTTGTTGAGGCTGGTGGCCACTCGAGGATGCGGCTCAGCCTGACTGTAGTTGCCCTGCTCAGTATAGACATTTCCTAGGCCCAAGAGGCTGATGCCCAAGCGTGGGTCTTGCTCTCCGAACTTTTCCGCCCTCTCGAGTGCTGCGGCGAACTGTTTCTGAGCTCGGGCGTACTGGCCTTGCTGGTAGGCTGCGATGCCTGCCTTCATGTATTTGTCCCAGGGAGTGTCCTGGGTGACGGCGTATGAAGCCACAGAAAGTATTCCCAGCAGCAGCCAAGCAATTTTTGCTCTCGTCATCAAGGACTCCTACGGCAAACGGTAGGGCAGCCGATTCTGCCGTTGGGAGAATCATACCCCAATTCAGCAATACGGGCTTTCCCTCCGGCCGCGGGGCGGTAGCGTAAAATAGAAGCGATGGTTTCTCCGGAAAAAATCGCCGGGCTGCCGGCCGCGCCGGGTGTGTATCAGTTCCTGAACGCCGCCGGCCAGGTCATCTACGTGGGCAAGGCGAAATCGCTGCGGCACCGTGTCCGCAGCTACTTTCTGGAGGGGAAGGCCGAGAACGCCAAGACGGACTCGCTGCTGCGCGACGCGGTGGAGGTCCACTACATTCTGGTGGACAACGAGCGGGAGGCGCTGGCGCTAGAGAACAACCTGATCAAGCAGCTCCAGCCGCGTTACAACGTCCTGCTGCGCGACGACAAGACTTACCCCTACATCAAGCTGACCGTAGCGGAAACCTACCCGCGGGTCTATGTAACCCGCCGCCTGAAGAAGGATGGCTCCATTTACTACGGTCCGTACTTCCCGGCGCACCTGGCGCATCGGCTGGTCCACTTCATCCACCGCTGCTTTCGGGTGCCCTCCTGCACGGTGGACCTGACCCGGGCCCACCCTCGCCCCTGCCTGCAGTACCACATCCACCGCTGCCAGGGCCCCTGCGTGCCCGGACTCACCACCGAGGAGCGCCACGCCGAAGCGGTGCGCGACGTGCGCCTGTTTCTGGAGGGGCGCTCGGGTGACCTGCTGAAGGGCCTGCGCCAGCGCATGCTGGAGGCCTCCGACGAGCAGCAGTTCGAGCAGGCGGCCGCCTATCGCGACCTGGCAACCACCGTCGAGGACCTGCACGAGCGGCAGAAGATGGCCGCTGCCCAGGGCAACGACATTGACATCTTCGGTTTCTACCGCGAGGGCGCGCTGGCCGCCCTCAACCTGTTTCACCTCCGCAACGGACGCATCGTGGGCCGGCGCGAGTTCTTCTGGGAAGATTTGCCGCCTGAAGAAGATGCCGAGGACGTCGAGGGCGCCGACGCCGGTGACCATGGCGCCGGCTTCAGCGCTTCGCACTTCCTTGCCTCGCTCGTCAAGCAGATCTACCTCGACCAGGAGTTTGTCCCCTCGGCCATCCACGTTCCGGTGGACTTCGACGACCGCGAGCTGCTGGCCGAAGTCCTATCGGAGAAGAAGGAGCGCCGGGTGGAGATCCAAACCCCGCAGCGCGGCCAGAAGCGAGCGCTGCTGGAGCTGGTAGAGAAGAACGCCCGCCACAGCTTCGACCAGCGCTTCCGCGTGCTGAAGCCCTCGTCGAAAGCCATCGCCGAAGCGTTGCAGGAGGGACTCAACCTGCCGGAGCCGCCGCGGCGCATCGAGTGCTTCGACATTTCCCACGTGCAAGGCTCCGACACCGTGGGCTCCTTGGTGGTCTGGGAGGACGGGAAGATGCGCAAGGCCGAGTACCGCAAGTTCATCATCCGCACCGTGGAGGGCAGCGATGACTTCGCCAGCATGCGCGAGGTGGTGGCCCGCCGCTACCGGCGCCTGCAGGAGGAGCAGAAGCCGCTGCCCGGGCTGGTGCTGGTGGACGGAGGCCTGGGCCAGCTCCACGCCGCCGCGGCCGCGCTGGAGCAGTGCGGCATCATCAACCAGCCGCTTGCGGCCATCGCCAAAAAGGAGGAGATCATCTACGTCTACGAGCAGGAGGACGAGCCGGTCGTGCTGGACCGGCACTCGCCCCTGCTGCACTTGGTGCAAATGGTGCGGGACGAGGCACACCGGTTCGCCGTCAGCTTCCACCGCCAGCGGCGGGCGTCTCGCCGGCTGACCACAGAGCTGCTGGAGATTCCCGGCATTGGCGAAAAGACAGCGCGCAAACTGCTCCAGCAATTCGGCAGCCTGCAAGGGTTGCGGCAGCTCTCCGAGGAACAGCTGGCGCGAGTGGCCGGGCGCGCCCAGGCGGCACGGATTTTCCAGCACCTGCACGGTCCTGCTCCCTGAACGGGTTGGGCTGCGGCGCCCGGTTTTCGGTTTCTGTGGGGAGCGAACCGTGCTAACATCGCGTCGCTCGGAATGGGAGGTTCCTTATGGCGGATAGCGATGGAAGACTCAGTTGTTTCCTGGTCGGGTTAGGGATGGGCATCGTGGTTGGCGTTCTGTACGCTCCTCGTGCCGGTGAGGAGACCCGCGAGCTACTCACCCACAAGGCCGATGAAGGGCGTGACTTCGTCAAGCGCCGGGGCCGCGAACTGCGCGATCAGGCCGACGACTACATCGCCAAAGGCAAGGAGACAGTGGAACGGCAGAAGGAACATCTCCAGTCGGCGGTGGATGCCGGTAAGCGAGCCTACCGCGATGCCAGCGAACCTTCCGGTTCCAAGAACTGAGGCTGGTCTTAGATGGAAACTCCCCGTTGGCTAGAAATCTACGTTGTGGTGATCGGCCTGGTGGTGGTCCTGCAAGCGGGTGTGATGGTCGCCCTGTATTTGGGTTTCCGCGATCTCCAAGTGCGGGTGCAGATGTTGCTCGATCGCGACCTCCACCCGCTGCTCTCCAGCGTTCGCTCCCTAGTGGAAAGCACCCGCAAGGAGATGGACCGGCTCATCGAAACGGTGGAGGAACTGTCTCAGGCAGCGCGGGTCCAAGTGGGCAAGGTCGACAAGGTCATGAGTGAAGCCACCGACCGCACCCACCTCCAGGTGGTCCGTGTGGATCAACTGATGGCAGATGTCTTCAACCGGATTGAACGAAGCGTGGAGTTTGTGGAAAAGAGCCTGGTCCGTCCGGTGCGCGAGCTAGACGCCTTCGTGTACGGCCTCCGTGTGGCCGTGGACCACCTGATCGGCGGCCGTCGCCGCCGGACTCCCGAGCGCGCTACTCAGGACGAAGAACTCTTCATCTGAAGTGCTAGGGCCGAAAGGCACCCCTTTTTAGGAAACGACGCGCAGCGCTTCCTGGGCCCGGGGTTCGGGCCGGGACGGCGGTGTGTAGTGGTCGGGAAGGTCCCCGTTGTCCGCACGAAAATACTGCAAGTAATGAGGTTTCACTGAGGCGATCAATTCCTTGCGGGTCTTGGTCTTCAGCGGCTTGCCCATGTAAATCTTGCCCATCCGGGCCAGCAGCTTCTCCGGAACGGCCCCGGAAAACATCCACAACGGCCAAGTGAAGTTAGGCCCATTGAGCCGCCGCAGCTTATAAAGCCACATGCTGATGGAACCCACGCGCCAGGCTGTGGGACCCCACCAGCTATGCAGGGCCGGACGCAGGTCAAATTTCCAGCATTTCAGGATGAGCTGCCACTGCAGCGGGCTCAGTTGCTGCGTTTCGGTCACGCCCATGGAGGCCTCCAAGCGGGTATCGTGCAGAGGCGTGAAGATGGAAGGAACCAGAATGGCGAACAAGCCGCGGCGCTCCATCTCGTAGATCAGGTCCAGGGTGGCCATCACGTCTTCATCGGTCTCTCCGGGGCTGCCCACGATCAACGTCATCACCGGAAACCAGTTGTTCTCGTTGGCGACCCGGAGCCCTTCCAGCACCACGCTGGGCCAGTCCTCGATGAAAAACGGCACACCCTTGCTGGGCATGATCTTCTTCGCCGTTCGGACCGAGCCCGTCTCCAGACCGATCAGCGGGGAGATCGCCTTCTTCTGCGGATGGGTGCTCAACCGCGGCAGATGAATCGGACTTTTCGGCAGCAGAATCTCAGAAAGTTTCTTGATCAACAGTGGATCAACCACAAAGGGCGCCATTGTGCAATGGCTCAACACGTGATGTTCCACGCCCGGCGTATTCACGATCTCACCGTACAGACCCAGCAACTCCTCTCGGTTGGGGAAGAAGAAGGGCGTCTCGGTTCGGATCTGTCCCCAAATGAACATGTCTTCGGTGGCCAGCGAGATCTGATTGTTGCCGCCCCGGACGTTGGCTCGCACGGCGGTCATGATGTTCCGTTTGGGAACATCCAGTGCCGGATTCAAATCCGGCAGGCAGAACTGGCAGCGGCGGCCACAACCGGTGGTCATCTCGACCACGCCAAAGGTTGTTCGGGCGTCCGGAGTGAGAATCTCGTCGCGGGCCATGGGATGCGCCACCTCCACCTGACGTGGCAGCGCCTCTCCGCGAATCGCTTGGTGGAACAGGGCCAGCGTGTCGGAGGATTCGCTGCGGCCGTCCACGACGCAGTCCACGCTCAACTCGCCGTAGCTGTCGGTTTGCGAGACCTGCCATCCGCCGGAGCCGCCGACAATCACTTTGAAATTGTCCCGGTGGGGGCTGGCCTTGACCTTGTAAAACAGCTCTTTGGCGTAATGGGAGTTAATCGGCGACCGCGAGGAGCCGAAGATGGAGGTGTAGACGCCGGCGGCGAAGGTCACCCCCAGGGGATTGTGGGTTGAGACGGCTACCACGCGGGTATCGGGGCCAATGAACTTCTCCAAATCCTGCGGGTAACAGCTCACCACGTCCTGCCGGCTGAACTCCCGCAGCAGCGACTTCTCCAGCAGCCGGACACCGGCTGGCATATAGAGCGCCGACCCATCTTCGTTGTATTCCACGTCTCGCCAGTTGGGGTACTTGCGGTTCAGCACAAACTCCATCCACGTCGGCATGGAGGCCATAGCCATCTGGATGAAGTAGCCGGCATGGTCAATGGTCTCGGTCAGCGGCGCGGTCAGGACGATCAGCTTGCCGTTCTGGTCCCCGCCGGAGCCGGGCCCACCGGTTCTCGGTTGCGATGTCTGCTGGCCGGCTGGCACAGTATTCGGCGCTTCAGGCACGGAGTCTCTTCCAGGCTTGAGATTCGGCACTAGGGCCAAAACGACTATACTGCGCGAGTCTTGCCTGAAATACAAGCCGGAAAGCTCAAAAAGGGAAAACCGCTCTGTGGACGGTTATGGAACCTGCCGTTCTGGCCCTTCTGGACATTCGGGGCCCGCTCGGGCTGCTCTGCCGAACCGGTCGACCCGCCTCCAGCCTCCTTCCACGCTGTGCCATCTGCCGAGTTGTGCTACTCTCGATTCCCACACAGATTGGTGATCTGGACCTCCGAAGCGGCACAGAAGGCGCCTGTTCGTCATGGTCGGACAAACCATTTCGCACTATCGCATTGAGGAAAAGCTTGGCGAGGGAGGCATGGGGGTTGTCTATCGGGCGCGGGACACGCGGTTAGGCCGGCTGATCGCCCTGAAGATGCTTCTGCCTGAGTCGGTCGCCGAACCCACGCTGCGCCGGCGCCTGGCCGTTGAGGCGCGCGCCGCTTCGGCGCTGAACCACCCCGTGATCGCCACCGTCCACGACTTCGAAATTGCCGGCGACTCCGTGTTCATCGTCTACGAGTACGTGGAGGGCAGCAATCTGCGCGAGCTGATGCGCAAACGGGCGCTGCGCCTGAAGGAAATCCTATCCATCTTCATCGACATCGCCGATGGCCTGGCTACAGCGCACAAGGCCGGCATTGTTCACCGTGACCTGAAACCGGAAAACTTGATGATTACCCCGGACGGCCGGGTGAAGATCCTGGACTTTGGCGTGGCCAAAGTGCCGTTGTTGGTCATCGAGGGAATGAGCGCCGAGCTGAGCGACAACCCCGGTGCGACTCGCTCCTCGATGGGCGCGCGCCTGGTGGGAACGGTGAACTACATGTCCCCGGAGCAATTGCAGGCCGAGGAGGTGGACCACCGCAGCGATGTGTTTTCCTTCGGTGTGACGCTGTACGAGATGGCCGCGCAGCGCCACCCCTTCGTTGGCAAGAGCCCGCCTTCGACGATCGGCAACATCCTCAAAGAGGAACCGCCCAGCCTGGCTCACTATGCCCCCGAGGCGCCTGCGGAGTTGGAGCGTGTCGTCCGCAAGTGCCTTCGCAAGCGGTCGGGGGAGCGGTACCAGTCGGTGCAGGACCTGCTGGTGGACTTGAAACAGGTCGAACGCGGCGAGCCTGTCGATTGGGTGGATGACAAACAGCAAGAAGATGGGTTCACCATGCCTCGCGGCCAAGCCCGGGCCTTGCTGCTGGTTATTCAATTGGGCTATCTGAGCATCTACGGCACCGCCCTGCACTACGCCGATTCGGTTGAACGAACTCTGGAGGGCGTGTTATTGATGCCCGCCTGGCTCACCCTGCCCCTGGTCATTGTCTCGGCTATGTGCGGGATTGCTGTGCGTCTTTACCTGCTTTCGGCCGTGGGGCTGGACCACCGCGCGACCGGGGACAAGTTCCGCCGGCTGTTTCCCGCGCTGCTGGCGCTGGACGCACTTTGGGCCTCCTCGCCCCTGCTGCTGGTGCCGAAAATCCACTACGCGGTCGCGCTGGCCTGCGTTGTCGGGTTGACCTACCTGCCTTTCTCCCAGCGTACCCTGATCCAGAAGGCCTACGAAGCGCCAACCTCCCCCCTCTCGACCGCTTCGTTCGACGCGGAGAAGACTCGATGAAACCCCCATTTTTGGTCGCGAAGCTGGATGCACTGATGGAGCAGGCGGGCGTCGAGGTGCTGCTCGCTACGTCCAAGGAAAACGTCCAATATCTCTTGGGCGGGTATGAATGTTTCTTGTTCGCTCACAAAAATACCATTGGGGTGGGTCGTTATGTGCCCTGCCTGGGATATGTGAAGGGCCAGCCGGAGAAGGCTTTCTATGTTGGAAGTCCCCTGGAAAACAATCAGCAGGCTGTAGAGCCCGGCTTCTGGGTGAAGAATGTAAGAAACAACTCCTGGCAGAGCGAAAAGACCGGAAGGGAGACGGCCGCGTTCCTTCGCAAGCTGGGCCTCGCCAACAGAACTGTGGGGGTGGAAAAGTCGTTCTTGCCGGTGGACTGCTTCTCCACTCTTCAGGCGGAACTGCCCGGCGCCAAGTTCATCGAGGCGCACCCTGTGCTGGACGAGCTGCGGGCCGTAAAGCGCCCCGACGAACTGGCCCTTCTCCAGGAGGCCTCGGACCTGATAGTCAACTCCATGATGACGGTGATGCACGGCACGAAGCCGGGAACGACCACACGCGAAATCGTCCGGCACCTGGTACGCGAGGAGACGAATCGCGGGTTGGATTTTCAATACTGCGCCACCGCCACCGGACCAAGCTACAATCGGACGCCGTGCGATGCGCGGTGGGAGAGAGGCAATATCCTCTCCCTCGACTCCGGCGGCAACAAGAACGGCTACCTGGGTGACCTCTGCCGCATGGCCGTTCTTGGCCAACCGACCCAGCTCATGAAAGACCTCTTGGCTGAGGTGCAGGCTGTTCAGGCAGCAGCGCGCGCTGCCATCAAAGCGGGCGCTACAGGAAATGAAATCTTCGAGACGGCTTTGGCTGAGCAGGCAAAATGCGCCCACAAAGACGAAATGGATTTCTTTGCGCACGGGATGGGTATGATCCAGCATGAGGCCCCCCACCTGAGGGGGACGGGGGGAATCCCCTACCCCGGGCTCTATGAAAACCGCCCCATCGAAGCCGGTATGGTTCTCTCCGTCGAAACAGACCTCAGGAACCCGGAAGTGGGCTTCATCAAGCTGGAGGATACCGTTGCTGTCACCCAGGAGGGCTTGGTAGCGTATGGAGACAGGGGCCGAGATTGGACCGTCGTGGCGGCGTGAGAAGACTCCGCTTTTCCCCCCAGTGAAAAGTCCAGAGGATTGACGCTGTCAGGACCACACAGCCCCTTAGGGAAAGGGAGGGTCATGTGAAACTTGGCGTGATTACACTCAACCTCATGAATTTCGAGTTCGAAGACGGTCTAAGCTACGCGCAGAAGCTTGGGCTGCAGGCGCTTGAGGTCGGAGGCATTGGACTCTGGCCCAAGAAGTACTGTGATCCTGACAGGCTTCTTCGGGACAAGGATGAGATGAACCGCTGGCTGGACGCGTTCGCACGTCACGACCTCGAAATCAGCGCGCTTGCGGGACACGGGACGCCTCTCACGCCAGACAAAAAGGTAGCCGCAGAGTATTCGCGTGAGTTTCGGCAAGCGTGCAAGCTGGCGGAATTGGCTGGTATTAAGCGAATGACGCTGCTCGCGGGCCTGCCGGAAGGCGCCGAAGGGGACACCGCCCCGAACTGGGTCGCCTTTGTCGAGTTTCCCTTCTTGCGGGATACGTTAGAGTGGCAGTGGGAGAAGCGGCTGATTCCATACTGGCGAGAGCATGCGAAGATCGCGAACGATCATGGGGTCACGATCTGTTTCGAGATGCATGGCGGTGATTTGATTTACAACCCTGCGACCTTTAAGAGACTGCGGGATGAGATCGGCCCGGTGGCCGCGTGCAATTTTGACACCTCACAGATGTGGTTCCAGGGAATCGACCCGATCGATGCGCTTTATGAACTGGGTCCACTCGTGCAGAATGTCCATGCCAAGGACTTGCTGATCCAGGATCATCACGCTCGACTTCGCGGCCTTATGGACACCACCACCATGGAGCAGCCTGAGAACCGCGCCTGGACATATACGATACCCGGCTGGGGACATGACGAGATGACCTGGCGCAAGTTGGTCACGACGCTCCGGTTGATCGGCTACGACCAAGCGCTCTCGATAGAGATGGAGTGCGAGTACATGGACCTCCAGGAGGGCCTGGAGAAGGCGGTGGCCTTCCTCAAGCCGATTATTCTTGAGCAGCCTGCCGCTAGGAAGTGGTGGCAGGCTGCAGACTTGGCGCGGTTGGGCAGCCTCGAACGAGGCGGCAGCTGAGGCCAAGAATTTGCTCTCGGACCGGACATTGGATTAGGGGCAGACACCCAAAATTCGCTGCCAAAAATAGATGGAAAGATTGAAGGCGCGGGCCGGACTCGAACCGGCGCATAGAGGCGCTTACCAATAGCTGGAATAGCTGACAGGCAAGAACCTTAACGAGATCCACTGCTCCCCTCGTGACTGAGCCGCTGGCGCGCCAAACGCTCCAAGACCACCTGCAGGCAAAGAAACTCATCGAAACTGAACAGATTGTTGTCCTTGCCATTCAGATGGTGGGTGTCCTTGAGGCCACCCACACCAGAGGAACGATCTATAAGGAGATCCGTCCCGACAACATATTCCTCGCTGAAGAGGCTGAAATAAGAATTGTCAACTTTGCGCCGGCTGGCCCACCGGAATCGAGCGGGCATTCCAGTGAAACGCAGGGAGGCCCCGGCCGGTCCTCGACCGCGGGACAGCAGTCGCCCTATCCAAACCAGACAGTTGATGCGGTGGCCTACATGTCACCCGAGCAAGTCCTTGGAAAGGAACTCGATCGGCGCACGGATCTGTATTCCTTGGGAGTCGTGCTGTATGAGATGAGCACAGGGACCCTTCCTTTCCAGAGAGCCACCGCTGAGAGTGTCGCTGAGGCAATTCTTCGCGAATTGCCCGTTCCGCCCAAGGAACTGAATCCGGCTCTGCCGGAGGAATTAAATCGGATTATTGTTACCTATCAAAATACCGCGAACTGCGGTTTCGGAGCACTCGGGAGCTTCGCAATGAACTAAAAGCGCTTCTGCCACAGCAGCCCATACAATTGGCAAACGTGCCAGACACGCCGGTCACACCAGTGAGCACGGTCCGCCGTTCCGCTCCCGAATCCACCCAAAGCAAAGCCGCACCACCGGCTGAG
The DNA here is from genome assembly GCA_965218055.1 of Terriglobia bacterium. Taxonomy (GTDB): domain Bacteria; phylum Acidobacteriota; class Terriglobia; order JAJPHL01; family JAPKYU01; genus CBDBKE01. The sequence goes on along the minus strand of CBDCKA010000002.1, from coordinate 822,578 downwards.
ACAGTGCCCGAGGGCGCTCGAAAACCCACCTTGCCCGTCAAGGAGGTGCCCGTCAAGGGGACGTTGGGATTGCTGGCGGCATTTATGCTCGTGGCAGGTGCATGGTTTTTCTACCTGGAGCACAGAGATGCTCTGTACAGAGATCCTCTGAATGAAGGGGACTATGTCCTGGTGACCGACTTCGGCAACACGAGCGGCGATTCGGTGTTTGACGGGACTCTGAAGCAGGCACTGGCGGTGAAACTACGGGAATCCCCATTCTTGAATGTTGTTTCGGAAGAACAACTCTACAGCAGCTTGCACTTGATGGGCCGTTCACCCGACGAAGCCCTCGAAGGGCCAGTGGCACAGGAGGTTTGCAAGCGTCAAGAGGCAAGGGCTGTCGTGGAGGCGGGGATTTCAAGCCAGGGAGCTGGTTACCGGATTTCTCTGCGTGTGCTGGACTGTGAGAGCGGTGGTCTCCTATCGAGGGAGCGGATTGATGCCTCTGGGAAGGAGGAAGTCCTGGGGGCCCTGGCCACGGTGGTTTCCCGGCTACGGCGGCGGTTGGGTGACCAGACCGATTTTTTGTACCAACCGTAGCGAGAGTTTACATCGCAGCCTGGGGCTGTGAAACTGGTTTCAGTGGCAGGGGAGGGGGGCTATAGCCCCCGGCGCCGGGGGCCTATAGCCGAGCGCCGAGTGCGGCCGCACCGTGTTGTATTGCACCCTCCACTGTTCAATCACCACCTGTGCCTCCTTCAACGAGTAGAAGATCTCTCCATTCAGGCATTCGTCCCGCAGCTTCCCATTGAAACTCTCGCAGTACCCGTTCTCCCAGGGACTGCCCGGTTCGATGTACAGTGTCCCTGTCCCTAGATTTGCCAACCACTGGCGCAGTTCTTGGGCGATGAACTCGGGACCATTGTCGGATCGAATCTGTTCCGGTATCCCTCGCCACAACATCACGTCCGACAACGCCTCAATGATTTGTTGGCTGCCCATCCTCCGCTCCACCCGGATCGCCAGGCATTCCCGCGTGTACTCATCCAGCAAGGTCAGCAGCCGCAGCGTTCTCCCCTCGTGCGTTCTGGCACTCATGAAGTCGTAGCTCCAAACGTGGTTCGGTCGCTCCGGCCGTAGTCGCACACAGGAGCCGTCGTTCAACCACAACCGACCCCGGGGCTTCTGTTTTTGCGGCACTTTCAGCCCCTCGCGCCGCCAGATTTGCTGTACTCGATCCTTGCCCACTTCCCATCCCACGCCCCGCAGTAAAGCGGTGATCCGGCGGTACCCATACCGCCCATACTTCGTTGCCAGGGCAATGACAGCTCGCGTCAGCTTTTCTTCGTCCAGCCGAGGATTCGGTTCCTATCGTTGCGTCCCTCTCCATTGCCCCAGCAGCCGGCAGGCATACCGTTCCGACAACCCGTGTTGCTCCCGCGCATGCTCTACCGCACAACGCCGCCGCTCAGGGCTTAGAAGTTTCCCTGTGCCACATCCCGCAGCACCTGCTTCTCCAGCGACAGCTCCGCGACCAGTCGCTTCAGGCGAGTGTTCTCCTTCTCCAATTCCTTCAGCCGTTTCGCCTGATCCAGCTTCAGCCCCCCATATTCCTTCCGCCACCGGTAGTAGGTCTGGGTGTGGATTCCGGCTTCTTTGCAGGCTTGGGGCGCAGTCTTCCCGTTCGCCATCTGCACTTCTATCTGCCGTAGCACCGCTACAATCTGCTCCGGCTTGTAACTCCTTGTCGGCTTGACCTCACTTCCTCCTCAAGTGGATTCTCTCTCTTTCCACTTGGTACAAAAAGCGCCGGTCAGGTCAGGGTACATCGCCCAGAATCGTTCGATTGCTTCCCGGTGACGGGGCCGCTCGGATTTCCGGTCGCACCGCCCACCCCCTATGCTTGCACGAAGCCTGGAGGGGGTACCCTCCTTACAGTCCTGTACCTGTGCACAGCAGGACGGCGGAACTGGCCGTTTGAGAACCTGTGGGAACTGGGACAGGCAACGGCGCTAGCCTAGCCGCTGGTGGTGGTAAACTTAGCCTACATTGCCTGACGGAGGCCTTTTATGGCGATCTTCTCCGAGTGTTCCTGGCCGGGACGTTGCTATCAGTCGCGGCTCTGGCGCAATCCAGTCCGCAGAACAAGTCAGCGCGAATTCTTCTTCTAAAGGAGGGTTGCGGTGTCGCATTCAGGTCGAGTGGGATTCACGTTTGGGGTAGGCATCGTCGCGGTGATCGCCATGTTTGGAGTGGCGGCACACGCTCAAGACAATCCGTATCGCACCGTCGAGGGTTGGGCGCAGCTCTCCGAGGGGAGGGAGTGGGGATCGACCAGCGCGGTGCATCCTGCTCGCGACGGCACCATATGGGTAGCCGAGAGATGTGGCCAAAACAGCTGCGTCGGTCGAGACGACGTCCCGCCGATCCTCTTGTTTGATTCGTCAGGCAAGCTACTGAAGAGCTTTGGCCAGGGGATGTTGGTGTGGCCTCACGGCATCGATGTGGACCGGGACGGAAACGTGTGGGTGAGCGACGCACGGGGAGAAGGCGGAAAGGGCCATCAAGTCTTCAAGTTCAGTCCGGATGGAGAGGTGTTGATGACCCTGGGCACCGCGGGGGTCGCCGGAGAGGGTCCGGACGCCTTCAATGGGCCGTCCGATGTCCTGGTTGCTCCCAATGGCGACATTTTTGTCGCGGATGGCCATGGCGCCGGGGGTAATAACAGCGTGGTCAAATTTTCAAGCGACGGGCGATTCATCAAGGCCTGGGGAAAAACGGGAACAGGACCCGGCGAGTTCCAAGATCCCCACGCCCTCGCCATGGATTCCCAAGGACGGCTGTTCGTCGGAGACCGGGGTAACAATCGGATCCAGATCTTCGACCAAGAGGGAAACTACATCGCGCACTGGACACAATTTGGTCGGCCGAGCGGGGTGTTCATTGCTGAAGACGACACCATTTATGTGGCCGACTCGGAGTCGAATGCGCGCCGGAACCCGGGCTGGCGGAGGGGTATCCGGATTGGGAGCGCCAAAGACGGCCGGGTCACGGCCTTCATTCCAGACCCTGAACCGGACCCGGACAACTCCGGGACGAGCGGGGCTGAAGGCGTCGCGGCGGATGCCATGGGCAACGTGTACGCGGCGGAGGTCGGCCCGCGGATGTTAAGAAAATACGTCAAGCAATAGGGAGCGGGACGGCTTATTTGACCTTTCGACCCCTACCACCCCTGCGGTCCAGTACCAGCGCACCCGCCGAGGTTGGATTTCGTGCGGGGAGGGCTTTCTTGAGGTGGCTTGTTTGCCTGGAGCCTGTTCGGACACTGGCGAGGTAGGCAAGGAGGCTAGAACGTGCGTGGCGGCGCAGAGTAACGGGCAAAGTGGGCATTCTGGGAGCAGGTCAGTTCCCGGTAGGCCGACTTTACGTCCACTTGCGAATAGATTAGAGCGCATCCTCAAAGAGCCGGGCGAGCTCCTCCCGCCCAGCCTGGCGTGGCGATAATTTGGTGACGCGATGTTGGGGCAGTGTCCCTTCGACCAGCTTGGGGATGTCATCCGAACCAAATCCCAGTGCCTTCAGCCCGTTCGGGACTTTCAGGCGTTTCGTTAAGAAAGTGATCTGATCGGCCAGGATCTTTCCTGCATCCGCCGGATTTGCTCGAGAGACATCCGCCCCCAGCAGCTCTGCGGCCCGCAGGTGGCGCTCCGGGCAGGCCTGCGCCGTAAAGCGAAACACCGCCGGAGAGTTCAGAATCACGGAAATGCCGTGCGGCACCATAGGGTGATCTATCACGTAACCATCAGGACGAAAGTCGCGCACCATCCCTGAAACCGGGTAAGACATGCCGTGCGGCAAGTGGACGCCTGCGTTTCCGAATCCGATGCCAGCGTAGGAAGCCGCAAGCAACATCTGGGCGCGTGCTTCCTCGTCGCTCGGATCTTCGACCGCTCGAGGCAAGTAGCGCGAGACCATTCGCAGTGCCTCGAGGGCCCAGATGTCGCTAATCGGATTGGAACCTTGATAGGCAGGGCGAAGGACGGGGCGCTCCGGTAAGGGGCGCCGATGAAACGGCACTGCTGTATATGACTCGACAGCGTGACTCAGCACGTCCAGCCCTGCCGAAGCGGCAACCTGTGGAGGCAATGTTCGAGTGTTGTCAGGGTCGAGCAGGCCGAGCATGGGCTTTAAGCGGCGGTGCGCAATCCCGGTCTTGGCATGCAACTTCGCTAGGTCGAAGATCGCCACTCCGGTTGTCTCGCTTCCGGTGCCGGCCGTGGTTGGGACCGCGATCAGCGGCTTCAAAGAGCCGGGGACCGGCATCCCCTTCCCAAGGGGAGGGTTCACATAGTCCAGAAAATCTGAAGGTGGGTAAGTGGAGTAGAGGTTCGCCGCTTTGGCCGTGTCGATAGTGGACCCGCCACCCACTGCGACGAAGCCTTCGAACTTTCCCCTGCTTGCAAACTCAATCGCGGCCTTGAAAGATTCATCGGTTGGTTCAACGCGAACCCGGTCGAACAAGCTGAATTCAACCTTGTTGTCGTTCAAAGATTGGAGAACCCGGGCCACCGGGGGCAACTTTCCCAACACCGGGTCCGTGAGCACCATCACCCGCTTTACTTTCATTTCGAGGAGATCCATGCCAATCTCCTGGGTGACTCCCCGGCCGAACCGGATGCTGGAAGTTGCCATTTCGAACGCGGTTTCTTGGGTCATGAAGCGAGTCCTTTGGCAGCGCTCAGATTATCGGCGCAAGTCGCATGCTGGGTGTCAGACTCCATAAACCTGATAGATATCTTGGATCGTACCTACCATTATAAATAAGACGACTGATTGTGCCACTGGCCGTGTAACGCCCATACCGTCCTTTTGGCTTGTTACGGACAGAAGTTCAGGTCACAAGGACGGTTTGCCGACTATTCGAAGCGCGTTCCCGGATTGGACAGACCCAACTGTTCGTAGCGGAGCGGATCGGTGACGAGGACGGGACGCCATTTTCCCACAGCCGGAAGCAAGCGTGGCCGACGAACTCAAGTTGCACACTCATCATTACTCTCCTGGAGCGATGCTAACTTCCAGCCTATCTCATATGTCCCAACGCAGGAACCAGCACGGATTATCCTGTTGGAATTCCACCGGCCGGCGATCCGACGAAGACCTGCTTGACGGGCGGCTGAGAGCAGCCTACGATGCGTCTGCCCCGAGATCGTCGGTGTTTTTGTCGTACGAGGCGAGGCGATAACGGGTAAATTAAGCTACGAATAGGCTGGTTGACCAAATGGACGTGAATCCTCTTAAAAAGATATGGCAGGCTGGTGGCGTGGCCGTCGGCACCATGATCTTGTACAGCACTGACATTGCAACTATTGAGATCGCCGCCGCCGCCGGCCTTGATTTTGTCATGCTTGACGTGGAGCACCGCCCCCATAATCCGGAAACCATTCACGACCTGGCGCAGGTCGCGCGGCTCACCGGTATGGCCCCGCTGGTGACCACAAAGGATATCAGCTACCACGCAATCGATCATGCCTTGGATTCCGGTGCGTCCGGCATCGTGCTCCCTCACGTCGAAACGACCGACGACGTGGCGCGGGGGATCGCTGCGGTGCGCCATCCTCCCAAGGGCAAGAGGGGCCGGTGTGGTACGGCCGGTCACAATCTATACGCAGCTCGGCCAATTGCCGAGGAGGTCGCAGACTATGATAGCCAAATCTCTCTGGTGCTGAAGGTCGAGTCGGAGTCGGCCATCCGCAGATTGGATGAACTCGTATCTTTGGGCGACGTCGATGGCGTGATGATCGGCCCAACCGATCTGTCGCTTGATTTGGGGATCCCTGGGCAGACCCACCACGAACGATTCCGCGGGTTGGTTGAGCACGTTCGAGAGGTTTGTCACCAGCGAAGTATCCACTATGGCGCTCTGGTCTCCTCGCCTGACGGCGTGCCGGACGCCATCAAGCAGGGTGCGTCCTGGGTGATCGTGGGAAGCGAAATCGAACCACTCGCCGCCACCTGGAAAAGGGCCAGCCAGGCCAAGCGCACGGCGTGATGTAGGGGCGCAACGAACTCGGTTCGCCTCAAAGGGTGACAGAACTCTCCTCATGTTAGGAGGTCGGTCGGCGGGACCAGGACATGTATCCGACACCATTCGATAAACCGCTGCCCATCGCCAAGCGGACACGTGCCTACCTGCGCGAAATTGGCATCCGGTGACAAATGAAAGAGCAGCGAAGGTTGCCACCACCCGTCAACTTGGCCATCAACCCGGCTATCAGCCTGGCTGCCTCTTAGGAGGGAAGTTCGTATGAAACTTGGCGTCAATAGCTTTTTTGTTTTGTGCTTTGAGTTCGAGGAGGCGCTGGACTTCCTCCAAGAGCGCGGCGTGCAGACGATTGAGGTTGGAGTTTTGGAAGAGCCTGCCCGCAAGTTTTGCGACACCGAAAAGCTTCTCAAGGACAAAGGCGAGCTGCATCGATGGTTGGATAAGTTGAAACAGCATGGCCTGGAAATCAGCGCGTTCTGTGCGCATGGAGAGCCCTTGTCGCCCAACAAGGAGGTGGCAGAAGCGTACTCTCGAGGGTTCCGCGAGATTTGCCGACTGGCGGAAGCGGCCGGTGTCGACCGGTTGGTGGTCTTGTCCGGTCTTCCAGAGGCCGGTCCCGGAGAAACGACCCCTTACTGGGTCGCCGACTCGACCAGAACCTTCAGCCACGACATTACGCGTTGGCAGTGGGAACAGCGCCTGATCCCCTATTGGCGCGAACACGGAAAGATTGCTGAGGACCACGGCTGCAAGGTGGCCGTCGAGCCTCAGCTCTGTGAGTTGGTCTACTCCCCGCAGACGCTGATGAGGCTGCGCGAGGCGGTTGGACCGGTGATCGGCTGCAACTTGGATCCGTCGCACCTGTTTGTACAGGGCATGGACCTGATCGAGGTGATCAAGTACTTGTCCGATGCAATTCTTCACGTTCACGTCAAAGATGTTCGCTTCGATCGCGGACGAATGGCAGTGCAAGGCCTCCTTGACCCCGCGTCCCATCTGATACCTGGCGGGCGTGCCTGGGTCTTCGCGCTGGTCGGGTGGGGCCACGACCAACTGTTCTGGCGCGACTTCCTATCGGCTTTACAGTTCGTCGGTTACGAGGGCGCCCTCTCGATCGAGATGGAGTGCGATTATTTTGATGTCAAAGAGGGACTTGAAAAGTCGATTGAGTTTCTAAAGCCACTTATTCCGAAAAAGCTGCCCGGCAAACGGTGGTGGGGATACGCCGGGTGGGAGATGCCCTGAGAGCTTGTGGGAGTTTAAGACGTTTTTGGTTGATTCGGGCTGGCGTTCTCCACCAAGCGATGTCGAGTGCAGCCGGTGGGCACCCGCCACCCATATCGTCCTCTCTCCCTGATCTGTCGTAGATTTCGCATTAAGTGACGCTGCCTCAAGGTAGGCACTTGTCCGGTTTGCGCGTTATACGTCGCTAAGCCCTTCCAGCATAGTTCTCCTCTTGGGGTCCTCGCTGGGTCCCGAAAGCCCGTCGTCTCGGCGTCCAGAACCAGCTTTTTCGCGCAAATCAGCAACGAATCCGCGCACGATTCGCGGAACAACATTCGCGTCCGGCGCACGCCTAATTTTCCGAAGTTTCGCTTCGGTGAAACGCCCTTGGAGGGTACGGGGTATGCTTGCAAGGACTTCGACCACTTACCCCCCTATGGTCCAGTACCTGCGCACCCGCCGAGGTCGGATTTCGTGCGGGGAGGGCTTTTTTGAGGTGACTTGTTTGCCTGGAGCCTGTTCGGACACTGGCGAGGCAGGCAAGGAGGCTAGAACGTGCGTGGCGGCGCAGAAAAACGGGCAAAGTGGCATTCTGGGAGAGGGTCAGTTTCCGGTAAGCCGGTAGGGCAGGACCGGGAATGGCGCTGTTAGCGCTCGGCCTGCTCGGCAGCATCGTGGTGGAGGTGGGTTCTGGCCCTTTGCTTGCCGACAAGCCATACTCCGCAGCGAAAGCTCCCAGCGGCCAACAAGGCGCAGGTCGTCGAGAACTACGACAAGCTGCCTCTCAGCTTTGAAACAGCTCGGCGGGGAGCTGTGGCCTTGACTCGCAGGTAAGCGGCGGTCTAATGGATTGATCCCGGTCGAAGATTTTCCTGTTAAATGGTGGCACGGTTGAAAATGGCGGCCTCAAACGACTACACTGCTGCGTAGGAAGAGCACACAAGCGAAAGGAGCAACCGATGAACCGTCGGAAGTTTCTGCAATCGGCTGCTGCGTTGGCAGCGGTACCCCACGTGTTAGACAGTTACGCTGCCCCGCCCGGCACGGGCACCGGCATTGCGCTGCGCCGGGCGGTCCTACGGTAACGAGGCCAGATTGACGGGCGCGGTCTCTTACTCTTGCAGGCGTTACTACCTGCATTCTTACCCTGGATGCGGAGTGTGCCAATGGCAAAGAACATGGAACTGCCGAGACGCCAGTTTCTGGCGGCTCTAGGCGCCGCGGCCGGCTTGAAATTGTGCGCTCAGAACCAGGAAGACGAAACTGTCGCCTACCTTCGGTCGCTTGTGCGCACTCGCGATTGGGTGGCGGGCTTCCTGAACAAGAAGCCTATGATTGCCGGCTACCATGCCAATTTCGGCTGGGTGTACGATCCCGACCTTGGCTGTAGGCTGGTGGATTCCTACCGTGACGACGGCCTGGACGGTTCGCGGACTTACCACACCTATGAGAGAACAGGCGCGCGGACAAGAGTGAACTTTCCAAACGAACAGGCGCGAATTCGCACCTACGGGAACAGTTATACCCACTGTGATCAGGTCAACGACGGCGAGACTTGGCAGGAAGCTCTCGCTGCTCACCTCGGTGAGCCAATCAAGAACCACGGCGTGGGAGGCTATAGCGTCTATCAGGCCTACCTGCGAATGAAGAAGGTCGAGAGGAATCACCCGGCTGCCTACATTATTCTCAATGTTTTCGATGACGATCATTTCCGAAACCTCGACGGCTTCCGGTCGTTCCGAGTGCGCGATCCTTTGGAGGGGACTAATCCTCACGTCCGTGTGCGGGTGGAAAAGAATCAAGTCGAAGAGAGGCCGAATGTGTGCACAAGACCTGGCCACGTTCGGATGCTCCGGCCCCAGGACCTTCTCAGCAATCGCCAACGAGCGCCGGTAAAGCGGCTCGACCTCGGCGTACCTACCCTGCCTGTCGTAGACCATTCCCAGGGCGTTCAGGCTGCTTGCCAAACGCGGGTCCTGCTCTCCGAACTTTTCCGCCTGTTTGAGCGCGGCAGCCAGTTGTTTCTCAGCCTCGGCGTACTGACCTTGGTCAAAGGCTGCCTTGGCGGCTTTCATGTACTTCTCCCAGGCCGTGTCTTGGGCCACGGCAAAGGAGGCCAGAGAAAGTATTCCCAGCAGCAGCCAGGCAGTTTTTGCTCTCATCATCTTGCTGGACCCCCTTCCCGCAATAGTCGGGTAAGCCAATTTAGCCCGTGGGAGGATGATACTCCGATTCGCAAGGCCGGACGGCTTCGATGTCTTGGTGATGGCGCAAGTGATGAGGTTCGCCGTGTTCCAGCCGTGGGCTTTAATTATGGCTGCAAGTCTCGGAGCAGAAGACGCTTGCCCCAGATTAAGCGGATAGGTCCCACCTGTCGGCTAGTCTTTAGCGATGCTGACACGCCGCCTAGTGGATGTATAACGCGCTTATCGGAAACTGACTCACTACCCGGCCCGCTGAATGTTGCGGCCCGGCTCTTCCGGAAATGACCAGCTTCCCCGTTTTCAGCGGCGCCCTAGAACCTGGCCTTAGAACAGAGGTTTTACAGACCGCCCATGCAGCGGATCTCGTTGAACTCCCCTTCGGTGAGTGGCGAGACGGCAATCGGACGCATCTTCCCGCAGCGCCTTTGGGGTATTCTGAACTATGTTATCAGCACTGGAGGTCCCTAATGTCGCTTCGGCCAATAAAGCGGCTCATCACGGCCAAGCCAACCCGCGAAGGCGCAGGTGTGAATCTGCGCCGGGCGTTCGGCTTCGGCAACACGTCCGAGTTCGACCCGTTCCTCCTGCTCGACGACTTCCGGAATGAACGTCCGGAGGATTACCAAGCGGGATTCCCGTGGCATCCCCACCGAGGGATCGAGACCATCACATACATCCTCGCGGGAAGCGTCGAGCACGGCGACAGCATCGGAAACCGCGGCATCATAGACGCAGGAGACGTTCAGTGGATGACCGCGGGAAGCGGCATCATTCACCAGGAGATGCCAAAGGGTGATCCAGGCGGCCGGATGCATGGTTTCCAGTTATGGGCGAATCTTCCATCATCGCTCAAGATGACGAAACCCCGTTATCAGGAGGTGAAGGCGACTGACATCCCCTTCATCAAGGATGATGACGGAACTGAAGTTCGTGTCATTTGCGGAAGTTTTTGGGACGCGACCGGCCCAGTGGATGGGATCGCAGCCGACCCGATTTATCTAGATGTTTCCATTCCCCCCGGCAAGAGAAAGACATTCCCGGTCGAGACAACTCGACACGCCTTTGCTTATGTTTTTGGAGGGCTTGGCAAGTTCTGCAACGCTTCGGGTCCGCTTTCTGTGCCGACTGAAGGGGTCGGATGGGCTGATACGAAACCGCCCTCGGAGGCTGCCAACCGCTCACTCGTGCTCTTTGACCGCGGTGACGAGCTCACGGTACAGGCTGGAGAAGACGGGATCCGGTTTCTCCTGGTCTCGGGAAAGCCCCTGGAGGAACCCGTTGCATGGTACGGCCCGATCGTCATGAACACGCAGGAACAGCTTCGGCAGGTGACCTGACCGGCGCTTTTTGTACCAAGTGGAAAGAGAGAGAATCCACTTGAGGAGGAAGTGAGGTCAAGCCGACAAGGAGTTACAAGCCGGAGCAGATTGTAGCGGTGCTACGGCAGATAGAAGTGCAGATGGCGAACGGGAAGACTGCGCCCCAAGCCTGCAAAGAAGCCGGAATCCACACCCAGACCTACTACCGGTGGCGGAAGGAATATGGGGGGCTGAAGCTGGATCAGGCGAAACGGCTGAAGGAATTGGAGAAGGAGAACACTCGCCTGAAGCGACTGGTCGCGGAGCTGTCGCTGGAGAAGCAGGTGCTGCGGGATGTGGCACAGGGAAACTTCTAAGCCCTGAGCGGCGGCGTTGTGCGGTAGAGCATGCGCGGGAGCAACACGGGTTGTCGGAACGGTATGCCTGCCGGCTGCTGGGGCAATGGAGAGGGACGCAACGATAGGAACCGAATCCTCGGCTGGACGAAGAAAAGCTGACGCGAGCTGTCATTGCCCTGGCAACGAAGTATGGGCGGTATGGGTACCGCCGGATCACCGCTTTACTGCGGGGCGTGGGATGGGAAGTGGGCAAGGATCGAGTACAGCAAATCTGGCGGCGCGAGGGGCTGAAAGTGCCGCAAAAACAGAAGCCCCGGGGTCGGTTGTGGTTGAACGACGGCTCCTGTGTGCGACTACGGCCGGAGCGACCGAACCACGTTTGGAGCTACGACTTCATGAGTGCCAGAACGCACGAGGGGAGAACGCTGCGGCTGCTGACCTTGCTGGATGAGTACACGCGGGAATGCCTGGCGATCCGGGTGGAGCGGAGGATGGGCAGCCAACAAATCATTGAGGCGTTGTCGGACGTGATGTTGTGGCGAGGGATACCGGAACAGATTCGATCCGACAATGGTCCCGAGTTCATCGCCCAAGAACTGCGCCAGTGGTTGGCAAATCTAGGGACAGGGACACTGTACATCGAACCGGGCAGTCCCTGGGAGAACGGGTACTGCGAGAGTTTCAATGGGAAGCTGCGGGACGAATGCCTGAATGGAGAGATCTTCTACTCGTTGAAGGAGGCACAGGTGGTGATTGAACAGTGGAGGGTGCAATACAACACGGTGCGGCCGCACTCGGCGCTCGGCTATAGGCCCCCGGCGCCGGGGGCTATAGCCCCCCTCCCCTGCCACTGAAACCAGTTTCACAGCCCCAGGCTGCGATGTAAACTCTCGCTACGGTTGGTACAAAAAATCGGTCTGGTCAGAATCGGTAAACACATCTGCGCATCGTGTGGGCGACGTCCTTGTCTTGCGATAATGCGCGATACGAGGGCACTTGTCCGGTTAGGGCGTTATACATCCAAGTGGCGTACCGCTGAGCGGGTGGGGGTATGAATGACCAAGTCGGCTGAGTGATGCCGCTGGATTCATTCAGGCTGTGCGCTCCACGTACTCCTTGAGAGCGACGGCGTTGTTCAACCGCGGCTCTCGCGAGGCAAAGACGAAGGTGACCCGACCAGCTCGGACGCGTTGGAGGATGGGATGCAGCGACTCCGGACGGGCGCGCAACTCCTTGAAGTATCTGCGCTTGAACTCCGCCCACTTGTCCGGCTCGTGGTTGAACCAGCGCCGCAGCTCGGTGGAGGGGGCAGCTTCCTTGGGCCAGAGACCGATCTTCGCGTCCTGCTTCGCGAGACCGCGGGGCCACAGCCGTTCGACAAGAATGCGGCAGCCATCCGATCGTGACGGGGTCGCGTAGACACGTTTCAGCGAGATGAGCATAGCGTCTGGCTCAACCCTCGGGGCAACGAAGCCGACAGGATATCCCAGCACACCGTAGGCCGCTGGGAAATAAATACTGGCCTTAGCCGAGGGCTAGTGGACGTATAGTCGGCTTACCGGACAAGTGCCTACCTTGAGGCAGCGTCACTTCAATAGCTGAGAGCAAATAGGTCCCGCCTTGCCGACTAGGGTTTACTTATCCTTTCAGGCAGGAGTTCCGAAGGCTGCAGGTGTCAGGACGCGCCCGAACCGACAGCGGGTTGGAGGCGGCAGACAGACCAGGCGAGTCAGTGGAACGGCCAAGCTCAGCTGACGTGACCAGGGTTTTTTGTACCAGGTCGGGGACGATTGTGGCTGAATGACGGTTCCTGTGTGCGGCTGCGGCTGGAACGACCGAATCATGTTTGGAGCTATGACTTCGTGAGTGCCAGAACGCATGAGGGGAAAACGTTGCGGTTATTGACGCTGATCGAGAATACACGCGAGAATGCCCGGCGATCCGGGTAGAGCGAAGGATGGGCAGTCAGGAGGTCATCGAGACGTTGTCGGACGTGATGCTGTGGAAGGGCATTCCAGAGCACCTTCGCTCTGATAACGGGCCCGAGTGCATTGCCCAACAGCTGCGCCAGTGGCTGGCGAAACTAGGGACCGCGACGCTGTACATCGAACCGGGCAGCCCTTGGGAGAACGGATACTGTGAGAGTTTCAATGGGAAGCTGCGGGATGATTGCCTGAATGGAGAGATCTTTTACTCCTTGAAGGAGGCACAGGTGGTGGTGGAACAGTGGCGGGAGGAATACAACACGAGGCGGCCACACTCGCGCTGGGCTATAGGCCCCCGGCGCCGGGGGCCTATAACCCTTTCCTACTACCAAAACCGGTTTCACGGCCCCAGGCTATGATGTAGACTTTCGCTACTGTTGGTACAAAAAATCGGTCTGGTCAGACCGAGTTGCCGACCCAAGGCATGCGCCTGCCCGGATGGATCGTTGTGCCTGAAGAGAACAGAAACGGAAAGAAAGAACCCTTGACACGGCCAACGTCGTTAGAGATGGTTGGTGGGCAACACCGAGCTGATGAAGTAACACAGGCCGAGTGAGGGGGCTGGACACGGATGAAGATTCGGCGACGGAGAAAGAGTTACCGACCAAAGGCGTGCGCCTGCCCGGATGGATCTTTATGCCTGAAGGGAAGAAAAACGGAAAGAAAGAACCCTTGACACGGCTGACGTCGTTGGAGATGGCCTTGACTCGACAGGGATCCGGCGGGCACACCTCAGGTCGTAGGATTACACTTATGAAGCTCGGTTCCCTCGTTGCCGCCTTGGCACTCGCAAGCCTGGCGTCCTCGGCAGTCCCGGTTCATGGCAAGGCGTTGCGCGTCTGCGCAGATCCCGACTATCTACCGTATTCGAATCGGGCGGGGGAGGGCTTCGAAAACAAGATCGCCGAAGCCGTTGCCAACGCGCTTGGCGAAACGTTGGAGTACACCTGGGCAAGCTACCGCGGGCACGGCGGTTTCTCCGAATTCTTGGCCACCACGCTCGACGCTAGCAAGTGCGATGTCGTGATGGATATTCCGTATGGAAGCCGGCAAGCACGCACTACCGAACCGTATTACATCTCGTCCTATGTATTTATTTTTAAGAAATCTGCAAACTACGACGTCACCAGTATGGATTCGCCGGTCCTTCAACGGATCAAGGTCGGCTTTGAACAGGACACTCCGCCCGAAAGCGGCCTGAAGATACGTGGGATGGTCCAACGCGCGGTTGCCTTCGACATCGGAGGTCATGCCGGGGAATCGCCCATTGTCATGCTGGATGCAGTCCAAAACGGACGAGTCGATGTCATGATCACTTGGGAGCCCGCGATCGGTGCCTTCCTAAAAAGGTATCCCGATCTAAATGTCGTGGGAGTTCCGAGCGAACGGGCTACAGGTTCGCCGGAGCAGTACGTGTTCCCTATGTCCATGGGAGTACGCGACGACGACACCGCCTTGAAAAAGCGACTCGACGAGGTGATCGCTAAGCACCAGACGGAACTCACCTCCATACTAAGTGAGCACGGCGTGAAATTGTACACGCCCGAGCGCTGACCCATGATCTCCTCTGAAGGCATGCCGGTTCGTGCGGCAGAGTTACCAGACGCGGGGATTGAGGTAACCTCACACAAGAAGGAGGGGGGCTTTGGCAGGGACATGACTGCCGCAATGGCGCTGTTCTTCGTGGCGATGGCCCAAGTTTGGGTGTGGGCTGGGGCCCAGACGCCACCGGCGAACAAAAAGCCCGCAGGGGAAGAGGCCGAAAAGCTGGTAGAAGATAGCGATTGCTCTTCCTGCCACGCCATTGACCGCCAACTGGTGGGCCCGGCCTATAACGCCGTGGCCAAGCGGTACGCGGGGCAAACAGGAATTGTGGAAAAGCTGGCCGCCAGGATCCGGCAGGGCGGCTCCGGTGAATGGGGCGAGGTGGCGATGCCCCCCCACCCTAATTTGACGGATACCCAGCTCAGAGAAATGGTCAAATGGATCCTCTCGTTAAAAGACCGGGTGGCTGCTAAGCCTGGGGCTGGCACAAAGAAATACACTTACAATCTTAAGAATGGTGAGACGGTCCGATTGGATTTCCGCCTGTTTGTGGAAGGCAAGGATGACAAGGTCACGAAGGGCGTCTTCCGCGGTTATCAATTGTACAACTCCTACTGCTTCCGCTGCCATGGTCAAGACGCGGTGAGTGGCCAGCTTGCGCCGGATCTGCGGCGTTCCCTTCGCGCGGGCATGACGCCGCAGCAGTTTCTCGCAGTAGCCATGGCAGGCAAGAAGGCCGAGGGTATGCCGAGCTGGGCAGGCTTTTTCAACGCCAAAGAGATTGAGCGAATCTACCAGTACGTGAGGGGGCGCAGCGTCGGGCTGGTGCCCGCCGGGAGGCCGCCGTCTGAGTTCGACTAACGGACGGTTTCTTGAGGAAAGGGGAGCCCGTTCGCCGAGCGAGGGAGGGCAAAGTCGAAAGCACGACATTGGCGGGTTGTCGCTGGGCGTTTGTCATCGGCTCAGTGGCGAACCAAGAAGACTGGCTGACGCACCTGCCCTGAGGGGAAATCGCGGGCCTCTGATTTCGGTCTGTTAAGGATCAATGGGGTAGCTTTGGGTCCTTGACATTGGCCCAGCCAATGCTAGTCTGTAGCGCAACAGTGGTGCAATTTGCACCGCAACAGGCGTGACAGAGGGGGTTCTTAACAATGTACCGCGCGGTGCCGCGGGCGAGAGCCAACCTACTCAGACACCGAAGGTCATCTGTTACTAAGCGTGGAATGAATACCCAAGAAGAGATAATAGAAGGAGAACCGACGATGAAGGGAAGAATGAAACGGCTTTGGCGCTGGGCAATAGCAGTTTGTGCATGCGCTGCGATTGCTCCCACTCCTGCACCAGCCAACGGGTCTCTCGAGCAAATGTCCCAGAATCCTCAACAGTGGGTCATGCCCCTCGGAAGCTATAGTGGTATCCGCTACAGCAAACTAGACCAGATTAACGTCCATAACACGAAAGACCTTCGGGTTGCTTGGACGATGTCGACGGGTACCCTCCGGGGACAGGAAGGCCAACCTCTTGTCATCGGTGACATGATGTACTTCGAGAGTTCCTACCCCAACTACGTCTACGCGATCGATCTGAATAACATTGGACGCATTGTCTGGAAATTCAGTCCAGTTCAGGATAAGTCCGCACCGTCGGTTGCCTGCTGCGACCTCGTGAACCGCGGTCTGGCGTACGCGGACGGGAAAATTCTTGCGACCACCTTAGATGGACATCTCTACGCCCTTGAGGCCAGTACCGGCAAGGTCCTTTGGAAAGCCCGAAACGCCGATCCAAAGCGGGGGGAAACTCTAACCGCGGCTCCGCTGGTGGTCCATGACAAAGTAATCGTCGGTATTTCTGGGGGAGAGTACGGTGCCCGCGGTCACCTGGACGCCTACGATCTCAAGACCGGCAAGCACGAGTGGCGCGCCTACAGCACCGGGCCGGATGAGGAAATGCTGGTTGATCCTGAGAAGACCATCGATGGTGCCACCCAGAAACCGGTGGGTAAGGATTCCAGCCTGAAGACCTGGGAAGGAGAGGAGTGGAAACTCGGCGGTGGCACGACGTGGGGGTGGTATACCTACGATCCGAAGCTCAACCTGCTCTACTATGGCACCGGCAACCCGGGCACATGGAATCCCACGCAGCGGCCCGGCGACAATAAGTGGTCCACCACCCTCTTCGCGCGAAATGCCGACACCGGCGTAGCCCAGTGGGCGTATCAGATGACACCCCACGACGGCTGGGACTACGACGGCATTAACGAGAGTATCCTCACCGAGGCGGAAATCGACGGCCAGACAGTTCCGACTCTCACGCATTTCGACCGCAACGGTTTCGCCTACGTGCTCGATCGCCGCAACGGCAAGCTCCTCAGAGCGCACAAATTTGATCCCACGGTGAACTGGGCAAAGGAGATCGATATGGAGACGGGGCGGCCCGTCTTAAACCCGGACAAGATGACCGAGGCCGACGTGAACGTCAAGGACATCTGCCCGGCCGCTATGGGCGCTAAGAACCACCAACCCGCCTCGTACGATCCCCAGAGCAAGCTCTTCTACGTCGGTACCAACCACATCTGTATGGACTATCAAGCTTTCACCGTCAAATATAAGGCTGGCTTTCCGCACGTCGGGGCCACCGTGAGCATGTTTGCTGCAGGACACGGCAATACGCGTGGCCGGCTCATCGCTTTCGATCCAATGACAGGTAAGACCAAGTGGGCGATCTACGACACGTTCCAAGTCTATAGTGGGCCGCTGACCACCGCCGGCAGGGTGGCTTTCTACGGGTCACTGGACGGCTGGTTCAGAGCGGTCGCCATGGACACGGGTAAGGTTCTTTACAAGTTCCACGCCCCCTCCGGCATCGTCGGCAACCCCATCACGTACATGCACGATGACAAACAGTACGTCGCGGTGCTTACCGGCGTGGGGGGCTGGGCGGGCATCGGGCTCGCAGAAGGGCTCACGGAAGGGACCGCAGGCCTGGGGGCGGTCGGCCTCGGCCGCTCCCTCAGCGACTTCACCAACCTGGGGGGAACGCTGATCGTTTTCTCACTCGAATAGTGATTCGGGCGTTCGGTCCGGCAGCGGTTTCTCGCGCGTCGGAACGCCTTTTTTCATCGCTTGTAACACTCCCCTCCTTGCGCCCGCGCCCAGCAAAAAGAGGGTCGGCCCTCGGAATGACACGCGGCGGGGGTTTTCAGTAGCCCGTTAAGTTGGTGGTTGCGAGAGTGCGACTTCCTGGGAGCGCTGGATCTGGCGGGGGAAGGGGTGATCGGGGTCGGCGTAGGCCAGCAACTTCCGCAATTCGGCTTCGATCTCGCGTGCCTCTTGCTCGCGACCCACTTTCCGGTACAACTGAGCCAGCCTAAGCTGGGTTTTCATCCATTCCGTGACATAGTACGGCGATGGAAATAAATACCGTGTCTTGAAGGGGCGCACCGCTTCCAAGACACCGATCGCTGTTTGGAGATTGTCTTGCCGTTCCCAGGCGCGCGCAAGCGATTCCGATCCCCCAGTTCCAAAGAAACTCCAAGCGGCGGCCAATCCAATCGCCTCTTCGAACAATGCTATCGCCTGCCTAGTGCTTCCGCGGGCCAGGGCAAGCTCGCCCCTGAAGTATTTGGGCCACTCTTCAGGAAGGGCGCCTGGACAGGTGTGGCTCGAAGTGTAACAATTGGGGCCCATATGCAGGGCCAATTATACGAAAGAGAAGCAACGAACCACCGCACGTGGACAATTCGCACGAGGTGAAAAAATCGTTCGCGCATGAGACGTCGGTCGGCGTCTTGGCAAACCCGGCGTCGGGGCGAGACATCCGTCGCTTGGTTGCGCAGGCATCGGTGTTCCACCTTTCCGAGAAGTGCAGCATGATCAACCGGCTGCTGTCGGCGCTTGGTGCCGTCGGCGTCGGCAAGGTCCTCATGATGCCGGACGTGGACGGCATTGCCGACCGTGTACGTCAGGCTGTTGCGACCCATCGCCCGGCCGAGGCGCCCTGGCCCGAGGTTGACTTCTTGGACATGCCGATTGAAGCTGGACCGCTCGACACCGTGCGCGCGGTCGAGCGCATGGTCGCGGCCCAGGTTGGGGCCATCGTGGTTCTGGGCGGCGATGGCACACACCGGCTCGTAGCGATGGCCTGCGGGGAGACACCCATTACCACGTTGTCCACCGGCACCAACAATGTCTTTTCGGCAATCCGCGAGGCGACGATCGCCGGCCTGGCCACCGGCCTAGTGGCCACCCGCAGGGTTTCCCCGGCTGAAGCGGTGGTGCGCAACAAGGTACTGCGGGTGGAGATCAACGGCGACTCGCGCGAGCTCGCCCTGGTGGACGCAGCGATTTCCAGAGACCTGTGGATTGGGTCCAAGGCTTTGTGGCGTCCCGAGACTCTGAGCCAGATTTTCGTCGCCTTTTCCGAGACGAATGCCATTGGGCTCTCTTCGATCGCCGGACTCCTGCGCCCCGTTTCGCGGCGTGCTGGGTACGGCCTGCGCGTTGATCTGGTGCCGCCCGAGGCAGCCTCGACCACACTGGTGGCGCCCATCGCCCCCGGATTGATCGTGCGCGTCGGAATCGCCGCCGTTCACGAAATTCGGCCGGGAGAGCCTCAGAGGGTAGGCACCTCGCGCGGGGTGGTCGCGCTCGACGGGGAGCGGGAAATAGAATTCGGACCTGACGACCGGGTCACCATCGAGCTTCAGACCGACGGCCCCCTGACAATTGATATTGACCGGGTGATGGCCCGGGCGGCACAAGATGGCCTGTTGGCAAGGCACCAGCGGCCGGGGGGGCCGGCGGAAGAGGGGAGTGTGACATATGCAACTCGGTAAGGACGAGCTGCTCAACGCCTACCGGACCATGAGGATGATCCGGGAGTTTGAAGAGCGGATCCACGTTGAGTTCGCCACCGGCGAAATTCCCGGCTTCGTACATCTTTACGCGGGCGAGGAAGCGATCGCGGTCGGGGTGTGTATACACCTCAGCGATGATGACAAGATCGCCAGTACGCACCGGGGCCATGGCCATTGCCTGGCCAAGGGCTGCGACGTGTACGGCATGATGGCCGAGATTTACGGCAGGAAGAGTGGCCTGTGCGGCGGCAAGGGTGGCTCGATGCACATTGCCGATCTGGGGAAGGGGATGATGGGCGCCAATGGCATCGTGGGCGGTGGGGCGCCGCTCGTCTGCGGCGCTGGGTTGGCGGCGAAGAAGCTGGGCACCAGGAACGTCGCCGTAGGCTTCATTGGCGATGGAGGCTCAAACCAGGGCACCCTGTTGGAGAGCCTGAACCTGTCGTCGATCTGGAAGCTGCCGTGCATCTTCGTGATCGAGAACAACGGGTATGCCGAGGCCACATCCTGCAAGTACTCGGTCGCGTGCCAGGACATCGCGGATCGGGCGAACGGTTTTAACATGCCGGGCGTGACTGTCGACGGCCACGACTTCTTCGCTGTGTACGAAGCCGCCGGCGAAGCGATCCGGCGCGCCCGCGAGGGAGAGGGACCGACGCTGATCGAATGCAAGGTGAACCGCTACTTCGGGCACTTCGAAGGTGACGCGCAAACCTACCGCGAACCCGATGAGGTGAAAAAGATTCGCGAGTCCCGCGACTGCCTCACCAACCTCTCGAAGAAACTCACCGCGGCCGGGCTGGCCGATCCCACCGAGCTGGAGAAGATCGAACAGGAGGCCGTCGCGCTGATCGAGGATGCGGTGGTGAATGCTAGGAAAGCCCCCAAGCCGGGCACGGCCGATTTATTGACAGACGTCTACGAGTCATACTGAAACGCCACTCTCGTTTCAAAACCATGAAGGCACACAATGGCTAGGAAAATCAGCTTTCAGCAGGCAATCAACGAGGCACTGGCTCAGGAGATGGAGCGGGATAGCACAGTTGTGGTGATGGGCGAAGACGTTGCCGGAGGCAGCGGGGCCAACGGCGAGATGGACGCCTGGGGCGGCCCGCTCGGCGTGACCAAGGGGTTGTGGAGAAAGTTCGGCGACCGGGTCATGGACACACCGATCAGCGAGTCGGCCTTTGTCGGCGCCGCCATCGGCGCGGCCACCGCGGGACTGCGGCCGGTGGTCGAACTCATGTTCGCCGACTTCATGGGCGTCTGTTTCGACCAGATATACAATCAGGCCGCTAAGTTCCGCTATATGTTCGGCGGCAAGGCCATCACTCCGGTGGTGATCCGCACCATGATCGGTGCTGGCCTTCGCGCCGCCGCCCAACACTCCCAGTGCCTGTACCCGATCTTCACCCATATCCCGGGGCTGAAATGCGTCATCCCTGCAACGCCCTACGACGCCAAGGGGCTCCTCATTCAAGCAATACGTGACAACGACCCGGTCTTGTTCTTTGAGCACAAGATGCTCTACTCGATCGAGGGCGAGGTCCCCGAGGAGTCCTACACGGTGCCCTTTGGCGAGGCCGGTTTCGTGCGGGAAGGCGATGACGTAACGATCGTTGCCTTCGGACGGATGGTCCACATGGCCTCGGAAGCCGCGGCGGCGCTGGCCGGGGAAAAGATCGAGTGCGAAATCATCGATCCCCGAACCACCTCGCCACTGGATGAGGACTCCATTCTGGAAAGCGTGGAGAAGACGGGCCACCTGGTGGTGGTGGATGAGGCATATCCGCGCTGCAACATGGCGGCCGATATCTCGGCCATCGTTGCCCAGAATGGTTTCACTTCGCTCAAGGCCCCGATCAAGATGGTGACCGCTCCGCACACACCGGTGCCCTTCAGCGACGCCCTCGAGGACCTCTACATTCCCGATGCCGGCCGGATCGCCGCGGCGGTTCGCGATGTGGTGAGATGAGCGACGGCATCCAAAAGCTCACCATGCCCAAATGGGGACTCTCCATGAAGGAGGGCAAGGTGGGCGACTGGCTTGTTGAAGAGGGGGCCGAGGTGCAGCCGGGCGTTGAGGTGGTCGAGATCGAAACTGAGAAAATCGCAAGCTCACTGGAAGCTCCCCAGGCAGGCATCCTGCGCCGCCAGGTGGCCAGGCCCGGCCAGGTGGTGCCGGTCGCCGGCCTCGTTGGAGTGATTGCCGACGCTTCGGTTCCCGACTCGGAAATCGACGCCTTCATTGCCGAGTTTCAGGCCCGTTTTGTTCCCGAGGAAGCCGAGGAAGAAGTTGCCGGTCCCAAACCGGAGACCGCCGAAGTGCATGGCCAGACCTTGCGCTATCTGAGGCGCGGGGAAGGCGGGGACCCGGCCATCCTGATTCACGGTTTCGGTGGCGACCTGAATAGCTGGCTGTTCAATCATGAGCCGCTGTCCGCAGACCGCGCCGTTTATGCGCTGGACCTGCCGGGGCACGGAGGCTCGTCAAAGAACGTCGGCGACGGCATCCTCGTGGAGTTCAGCAGAGCGCTGGGCGGCTTCATGGATGCTGTGGGGGTGTCGAAAGGGCACCTAGTGGGTCACTCGATGGGAGGAGCCGTTGCTCTGGGGTTCGCTCTCGCCCACCCCGACCGCACCCTGTCGCTTGTGTTGATCGCCAGCGCCGGCCTGGGTCTGGAGATTGACGGCGACTACATCAACGGCTTCGTGAACGCCGGTAGGCGCAAGGAGATCAAGCCGCACCTGGAGAAGCTGTTCGCCAATCCCTCGCTGGTCAGCCGGCAGCTCGTGGACGACACCCTCAAGTACAAGCGGGTGGATGGCGTGGACCGGGCTTTGCGCACCATCGCCGCTCAGTTCTGTCCTGGCGGCCAGCAGGTGGTGGTGCTGCGTGATCGGCTCGGCGAGTTACCGGTGCCTGCCCTGGTGATTTGGGGCGGCGAAGACCGGATTTTGCCTGTGTCCCAGGCTCAAAGCCTGCCGGGAAACGTCCGCACCGAGATCATTGCCGGCAGCGGCCACATGGTGCAGATGGAAGCTTCCGCCAAGGTCAACCGGCTGATCAGTTCCTTCTGGTCTGGAAACCTGGATGGTTCCTATAACTTAGGTGCCTTCAGACCGGAAGTGGGGACCGAATCCCTCCTCCTCCGCCAGTCGCACCGTTGAGCCAAGGAAACAATCGAGCCTCATCGAGCGGCAGATAGGATGGCGGCGTACCCACCCGCGGGAGCCATCGTAATAGCTAGTTTGTCCTCGGATGTGACCGTGCGTCTCTCTTCTTTCACTCGGTCTGGGTAATCCCCGGCGTCCGGCGCATCAGCGAATATGTGAGCTAAATACGGGCCTGCACCCAAGAACGCAAGAGAAACATCAAGGGTGCGCGATTCCTCATCACTCATCCCCCCGAGGAACCAGGTATCTCCCCTTCGCCGCGCGATGACGATGAAATCGCCCACGCTGCCTTCGAGGACTTTTGTCTCGTCCCAAACCGTGGGGACGGCTCGCAGAAACTCCAGCCCAGCCTGCCCGCGATAGTTGAAGGGGCTATCGCAGAGTACTTGCAATGGGCTTTCATAGACCACCATCATCGCCAGCTGGTGAATGCGCGTGCCCATGACGAAGGGCGCCGAGCGTTGGGCACGAAAGCGTTCAGGAGTCGCGTGCCGGAAACCTCCCGGCGTGAAATCCATCGGCCCGGTCAGCATTCGCGTGAAGGGGACCGTCACCGTGTGCTCGGGGGTAATCCGGCCGCTAAATTTGTTGTGTTCGTTTCCCAGAACATCCTCGCACGTCAGTAGATTTGGATAGGTGCGGCGGAGGCCTGTCGGCCTGTAGGCAGTATGAAAATTCACCACCAGGTGGTGCTCGGCAGCCTTTTTCAGGACGCGAGGATACCAGTTCACCATCTCCTGATCGTTGTGCGTCATAAAATCAATCTTGACACCGGCGATTCCCCACTTCTCATAGAGTGGGAATGCATCCTCCATTTGTCCGTCAACATGCCTCCAGTGTAGCCAGAGCATGACTTTCACGTTCCGCTCTTTGGCATGTCGGATGACCTCCGGCATGTCGAGCTCAGGAACGGCTCTGGTAATATCGGCATTTGCATGTAGTGTCATTCCGGCGATCCTGGATGCCTGGATCTCCTCCCGCCATTCTGTTGGGATTTCTAGTGTCGGGTCTACAAGAGGTGCGTACCACTGCCCATCCACCAGAACATACTCAAATCCCATCTCGCTTGCAAACTCCGTGAAGTACTTGATCGTCTCAGTATTGACGCCGACCTTGAAATTCGCATCGGGAGCATAATCGCTCCACCAATGGTCCCAAGCCGACTTGCCTGGAGTGATCCAGGAGGGGTCTTCTAGGGTAGAGGGCTCGCTCAGGTTCATCACAATGTCCGATTCAATTAGGTCGCCCGGCCGCTGCCCGATCATCAGCAAGCGCCAGGGAGACTGATGAGGAACCTTGCCGCGCACAAGAACACCAGGCTCATCGCGACGGGGTGAGAGCGTCGTCACGAGGACGTTGGGTATCGCTCCCATCCCTGTCAGGTACATACCGGCCCAGTCCCGCAAATTCGCCTCGGCGACGGCGACCCAGACGTCCTCCGCAACCCGAACCAGCAAGGGCGGTTCAATGACGGCCTCGGGAGAAATCTGGTTCAAAGGGCTCTCGCGAAACTCCGCCTCATGATAAGACACGAACTCCTTGTAGTCCGCTGCCCAGACGGTATGATTTCCCGCAAAATGAAATTGCGTCCGCTCCGACGTCAAACGAAACTCATCTACGCCCGTCTGCTCCGGAAGCACATAGCGGAAGGCGATGCCGTCATCATAGGCGCGGCACACCAGGCCGAGACTGCGATGCGGTGAATGTGCTTCCCGCAAGTCGATGCGGAGTTCGTTAAAATTATCAACAACGCTGCTCCTCTTGCTCGGAACTACAGGAGCCCATCTTTCATTGACGGTTCGCCGTGAGGTCTGTTGTACGACCAGATCGCGAGCCAATGGCGGCATCTCTTGGAAATCAAGGCCGAGAGGGGAATCAAGAACGACCTTACGGCCACGGTAGGACACCGCGTAGTACAGTCGGAGGCCAGAAGGATAAGGCTCCAGTTTCTCTTTGATCGTAAAGTTCACCTCGATCGCACCATCGGGTGAGGCGAGGACAAGGGCCTCATTGCTCTGTGAAGGGCGCGCCTGAATTGCCTGAATGGGAAGAAGGCAGAAAATTGACAAGACAATGACCACGGCGACGTATCTAGTGTGCAACATGAATCTGCACTCCCCGAGATTCAAACTGGAATCTCCGATTTGACCTTCCCCTTCCCCAAGAGCATGCGCCAGCCGCCCTGCCCCGACGGCCCGCGGTTCAGATGCATAGTTACACGCGATAGACGACACGCTCGCCTCCTCGCTGAGTTTCTCGGCGACGCTGTAGTGACCAAGGTTTAGACAATCGTGGGGAGCAACTCCTTCTTGCCAGCGATCATACGCCACGTCAGTAGGCAGGTCAACAGAGAGGTCAACGTGGCGACCCGGCCAGCCGGCCACCAGCGGTGCTGCTGATGATAGAATTGAGGCGGCTTCGGAGCGTGAGACAGGCGCGCCGGGCCTGAGGTGCCCGATGCCACGTTCCTCTCCGACAATGACGGTCTTCCTCCATGTGCTCGCTGCGCTTCTACTGCTGGAAACCCTGCACGCGGCCCAGGTGCGGGACCCCCTTCCCGTGCCCGACCTTCCTGGCTACAAGACGCTGAAGGGCGACTTCCACATCCACACCGTCTTCTCCGACGGCCGGGTGTGGCCCACCGTGCGGGTGATGGAGGCCTGGCGCGACGGCCTGGATGTGATCTCACTGACCGACCATGCCGACCATCATCCCCATGCCGAGGACGTGAAGGTGGACGGCACCCGTTCCTACGCTCTGGCCAGTCCCCTGGCCAAGCAGTTGGGTCTGATCCTGATCCCGGGGGTAGAAATCACCAAGACCTTGGAGCACGGGCCGGCGCACTTCAACGCCCTGTTCGTCACCGACCCCAATGCCCTGAACGTGCCGGACCTGTTCGAGGCGCTGCGCCGGGCGCGCGCCCAGGGCGCCTTTGTCTTCTGGAACCATCCCCAATGGAACATCCCCAAACTGGAGTGGTTCCCGCCCATCGCTGCCGCCCACCAGGAAAAGCTGTTTCATGGTATGGAACTGGTCAATGGGGAGAAGTTTTATGAAAGGGGCTATCCGTCGATCGATTTCTATGCCAGTGCCTATCCGTGGATCGAAGAGAAGAAGCTGACAATTCTTTGCAATAGCGACATCCATAGTCCAATGCCATCCCGCGCCGCTGGCGGGATTCGGCCCATCACGCTGCTGTTTGTGCGCACGCCGGATGCCGCTGGCGTGCGCGAGGCACTGTTCGCCCGCCGCACGGCAGCCTGGATGGGTGGCCAGCTCTGGGGCGCCGAGCAGTTCCTACGCGGGCTCTGGCAGGGAGCGGTGAGGGTGGAGAATCCTGAATTGAGCTATCGCCCCGGCACTCCCCTAGTCCTTCGCGTCCACAACAACTCCGCCATTCCCTTCCACTTTCGCATCCGGCAGGCGCCTGCTTGGTTCAGCATCGAGACCAACGTTATCGCCGCCGAAGGCACCTCCCTGCTGTTTCCAAGCATCAACAGCGAGGCGCCCGAAGGCAGCCAGCGCTTGGAACTGGAACTGGAACTCACCAACCTGCACATCGGTCCGGGGCGCAACCTGGTGGTCCGCCTCCCCCTCAGCGTGAACGGCAGGTGACGATGCTCGTCCCGCTGCAACTGGCTGCCGTGGGTATAGGTGCGTCCGTGGCCTAGCGTTTCCCCAAACCTCCTTCGGCGAGGACGTTGTCAGGCAACGCCAGGGCGAACAGGGCGCTTCCGGAGGGGATAACCACATACTGCTTGCCGTCCAGCGCATAGGTCATCGGCGCGGCCCTGATGGGGGAGCCGGTCTGCAAGTGCCAGAGGTGCTTTCCGGTCTTAGCGTCGAAGGCCATTAGGTACCCATCCTGCTCGCCGGCGAAGACCAATCTGCCCGCGGTCGTCAGCGTGCCTCCCCAGGAAGGCGAGTGGTATTTGAATTCCCACTTGATTTCCCCCGTCAGGGGATCAATAGCACGCAGGGCTCCCCAAGATTTCTCGTCAGCTTTGACCTGGGCCGCGCTGCCGAAAAACCACTGCCCTTCCCGGAATTTCTGCGGCGAGCTGAAATAGATGGCGCACTCTTCGCGGGCGGTCACATAGAAATAGCCGGTTTGCGGGTGAAACGAGGGAGACATCCAGTTGGTGCCTCCCGTCGGCCCAGGACAAATGTAAGTGCCTTCCGGGGTCGGATCGCTGTTTGGGAGCCGCACGGGACGGCCATCCGGACCAATTTCCTTGGCCCAGGTCACGTGGATAAACGGTTTGCCGAATAGGAACTTACCGTCGGTGCGGTCCAGCAGGTAAAAAAAGCCATTGCGATTAGCCCAGGCCATCAGCTTTCGCGGCCGGCCCTGATACTCCAGGTCCAGCAGCACCGGGATTTGCACAGCGTCCCGGTCGTGCAAGTCGTGCGGGGTGAACTGGAAATGCCACTTTAACTTCCCCGTGTCGGCATCCAGCGCCACCACAGAGTTGCTGTACAGGTTGTCCCCTTTGCGATCTCCGCCGTAGAAGTCGGGCCCGGGATTGCCGATGCCCCAGTAAATCAGGTTCAGCTCCGGATCGTAGCTGCCGATCAGCCAGGCCGGCGCGCCGCCCGTTTTCCAGGAATCTCCCGCCCAGGTCTTGTTGCCGGGCTCTTCCGGGCCGGGGATGGCGTAGAACCGCCAGGCGCGCTTACCGGTCTCCGCCTCGTAGGCGTCAATAAACCCGCGAGTCCCATACTCGCCCCCGGATATCCCCACAACGACCTTGTCCTTGACCACCAGCGGCGCCGAGGTAAAGATGTACCCCTTGCGGTAGTCCACGGCCTCCACGTCCCAAACGACGCTGCCGGTCTTCGCGTCCAGCGCCATGACGTGCGCGTCGAGGGTGGCCATTGAACACTTTGTCGCCCAGCGCCGCAAAGCCGCGGTTGATCCATCCACAGCAAAGGGGAAGATTCTGGGGCAGGGTACGCTGGTAGCGCCAGATGGCGCGCCCGGTGCGAGCGTCCAGAGCGAAGGCGCGGTTCTCCTGCCCGGTCAGGTACATGATGCCGTCAATGACCAGCGGGGTAGCCTGAAAATGGCCGGTCGCTCCGGTCTGAAAGACCCACCGTACGGCCAGGTGCTCTACGTTGCCGGTGTGAATCTGTTTCAGCAGGTTGTAGCGCTGACCGCTGTAGTCGCCGGAGTAGGTGAACCAGTTGTGCGGCTCATCGGCTGCTTTCAGCAGCCGCTCGTAGCTGACCTGCGCCCAAACGCTAATGGCGCCCGCGCCAGCAAGCCACAGGCCGAGGAAGAGCGCGTATGTTTTCAAACCGTTTTTCCCTCCAAGTTTCTTGCTCCCATCTCGCCATCTTCCTTGGTTGCTCATCCTCAACGCAATCTGTCCAGATAGGCTAACAAGTTCTGCAACTCCTTGTCGCTCAGGATCTGCTCGGTGTACCCCGGCATCAGGGATCTGCGCTCGTAGATCACCTCCCGGAGGTCTTTCTTCAAAAGCAGGTGAATCTCCTCATCCTGGTCCATGAGCTGGATAGAAAAGATGTCTTCGTTGCGGCGCACGCCCGTGATGCGCCGACCGCCCTTGGTCACCACGATGACCGTCTGGAATCCCAAGGTGACCTCCGCTAGGATGTCGCGCACGGTAACCTCTTTGTTAGGGTCGCGAATGGATTCGGCGAGTTGCTGGGGGTGGCGGGCAGCCCCAATGCGGGACAAATCCGGCCCCAGGCGGCCTCCCTTGCCATTCACCATGTGGCACTGGGAGCAGATCCCAGAACCGAAGAAGATCCGCTCGCCGGCCTCGTGATTGCCCTCAACCGGCGCCGCCGAAGCAGCGCTCCGACTACGCAGATAGGCAACTACCGACCAGACCTCTTCCTCCAGCAGTAACCCATTCCCCGGCATCTCCGTACCCGGTACGCCCTCTCGGATGGTTCGAAAGACGCCGGCGTCGCTGCTGCCGTGTGTCCAGCGCCCCGCGGTAAGATCCGGACCGCGGCTCCCACCGCTTGCATCCAGCCCATGGCACATGCTGCAAAATAGCCGGAACAGAGCTTTGCCTTGGTGGATTGCCGCGGGATCCCCTGCCACCGGATTCTTGACTTCTTTCTCCCGGGCAGCAGCGGCGGCGCCTTGCGCCGCGCTCGCTGCACTCAAAAACGCAAACAGCAGGATCGGTAGCGTCAGCACCAGCGTTCTGGCTCGGCCACAGAAGCCACCGTTTGTGAGCATCGTATTCTCCCTCTCGCTCTCACCCAGTAGCGTAGGCGCACCGCACACAATGCGGGGAGGCGATAATGGACCCAGTGAATCCGCGTTGTCAAGCCAATCCAGACGCGCACAACGGCGTCAAATGCCGAACCTGCCCATGCACGGTGATCTGGTAAAGGGATGAAATGAATTGCTCTAGCTCTGGCGTGCGGTCGGCTCGGAAGGGAACTTCCGGAGTAGACAAGCACGACGAAAGTGCTTGTAGCTTCGATCCCACGGTGGTAAAACACTGCCACCGGAGGCGTAAAGGAGACAGACAAATGCAAAGACGAGACTTCGTTAAAGTCAGTGCGGGAGCACTGACGGTGGCCTTGAGCACGCACGATCTCAAAGGAAGTCGGGCTCTACAAAGAACAACCGCCAATGAGAAGCCATACGGAATCCAGTATTACGAAAAGGCTGAACAAATATGGAACCGGATTGCTACAACTGAACTTCCCATTATCGCTGAAGCCGCAGATCGAGCGGTTACATCGCTAAGAAGTAAGAAGAAGATCTATTGTCAGATTACTGGTGGACATATGCACCGTGCAGAGCTAAGACGGTCGCGACCAGGCAATCCTGATTATCTTCATCATTGGTCACGACATGTTGAGGCGGAGAAGTTTGATGTGATTGGGAGTGGTGACTTCCTTCTATCCGACTTTCCGAGGCTACACACTAAGAAGACGCGTGACCGGGGCGCCTTCACAGTGGGGCTTAGGGTTCCTTACTATCCTAACCACACCACTCCGAAGGGGGTTCTGGCCATGAACGAGCTCGCGACAAATCCAGTGTTCGAGGACACTCTCATGCCAGAGGAATGCTCTGACATAGTTCTCACATCCGGAGTACCATTCACAGATGGGGTGCTATACATTCCTGAGATTCCCGCGGTCAGAGCATGTCCGATAGCTCCTCAGGGAATGCACAACTTTTATTGGATGCTTACTGCTGAAATAGCGATGCGGCACAGGGGCGGAGGCGCAATGGGAGCCACGGATAAGGCGACTGAATATATTGAGCTCATAAAGGACCGTGGACGGAAAGTTGCCAATGATATTAATCATATCGACGCTGTCGCAAAGGCAATGGTTGAATATGTGAGCCAGGGCGCGCACTACTGGAACTATCCAGTAAGACGCGATCCTGTGACGAACGACGAGTTGCCATGGGCAATCATGGTGACGGAAAATACAAATCGTGCGTCTGGTCTTGCAATGAGCCGCCTGATCCACCGGACCGGGCATCTCCTACATCCAGATGGCACAGGGGAACTTAAGACGAAAGGCAAGCCTGGCGACTTCGTCTTCATAGCAAGTGAAACATCAGATTCAAAGGAGAACATTGATGCCGCGAAGGAATTTAAGCGCGCCGGGCTTAAGGTCATTTATATTGGTCCGATAACCGAAGGCAGCGGGACTGAGGAGTTATCGAACATAGCGGATTGGCATATTAATACTTATTCTCCTGAGCGAGAGGGTGCGCTTGAGGTTGGTGGCCAGAATAGGAAGATTTGCCCCACGACGGGAGTGCTGTACCCGCTCGCGCAGTACATGTTGAACTCACAGTTCATCGGACGAATGATTAAGGCTGACATGACGCCTCTAATGTTCATGGGATTCCATTTGATTGGCGCAAGGGCTTATTATGATGTTGTTCAAAAGATATATGAAATGAGGGGATATTGACGGTGACGGGGATGTCCCGAGCTCAGTTGACAAGACAGGCCAGGAAAGGCACCCCGCTGCCACATTTCTGCCACAGGCAAGTCAGGCGCCACCCGTCTGCAGATAGAGCGTGCAAATCACTACCAAGAGTATGATGGCGCTGCAGATCAACGAAATGACCCTCGCGTGAGGCCCCGGAGTCAGACCTTGCCGGCCGCGCCGGTGGAACAGATAGATCACTGAAAGTCCCAGCAGTGGAAGAAACACGGCGTGTATGACTCCACCAAGCAGGATCAGAGCTACCGGAGTCCGGACGAGGAAGAATACCAGCAGGAAAATTGCGGCCAGGGAGATTGAGAACCACTTGCACCACCAGCCCCACTGAGCAGGATCGGTCGCCGAGAAAAGGCCGAGCTTCTTAGAAAAGTCGGCACTGAAGCGCGCCCAGGACGCGCAGGCACCGACAAAGGTAGAGTACAGGACCCAAAAAGCGCCAGTCATGAAGATCACGAAACTCCACTGCCCGAAGGACTCCGTGAAAATCTTCGAGAGGGCCAAAGCAACGTCCAGGCCCTCCAGGTTCGCTGCATCAGGTCGGGTGCGGTGCAAAATGGCTGCCCCGAGTAGATAAAACACAATCGTGTTCAGAGTGTAAATGGCAGCAGAGACCATGATGTCTCTCCGCATGACAGCAATCCAGCCCCGCGCGCGCTCCCGCCACTCCGGAGTTTCTTCGGGCGGTCCGATGTAACGGGCGTAGCCTTTTTCCTGACACCAATAAGTGTAAAAGATAATTTCCGGCGCGCCGACGCCGGTGAGGCCGAATGCGGAGAGCGCGATGTACATTCCTGCGGGCGGCAGTTCAAACCGTAGTCCGGAAATCAGTTCCGACCAGCGAATAGCTAGCTCCGTGCTCTGCGTCAACACTAGAGCGATGGACATGGAAAACGAGAACAAAGCGACCATCAAAATGAACAGTTTTTCGATCCGGGCGTAGGTGCCGAACCACAGGAATATGATGGCGAGAGCGGTAAGCGCCAGGGCCCAAAAGGGGACGCTTCCCACGCCGGTCGCCAGTGCCGCCGTGGTCGCAGCCATCCCAACCACACCAGCTCCTGCCACAATGTTGAGGATGAAATAAAGGAACAGTAGCCAGGTCCACAACGAGAGTCCGCGTACGCGTGGGCCGGGAAGAAGGGAAGTGGCGTCTAGCAGGGTGCCTCCTGAGGTGATCACGTAATAGGCCCATTGCTCTTGAATGATCACCTTGACTAGGCACGAAACAACGATCAACCAAAGGAGGACAAATCCTACCTTGGCGCCGAGCAGGGTGGTCGCTACGAGTTCGCCGCTGCCGACGATTGTTCCAACGATAATCACGCCAGGCCCGATTGAGCGCAAGGAATCCACCCACCCGGTGGGTGGAGACTTGACCAACGACTGCGGACCCGGTGTTGCCATGCTCCTGGCTTCCTTTTCTTTCTTGTACAAGATTCTTCCGCGGGAACTTTCCGCTAGAGGTCGCGAAAGGTAATGAGGGCCTCGGGCTTCGTGCAGCAGCCTAACTATTCTGCGTTCGCTACCCCTGCCCAGCCTTGTACATCGCTGCCGACACACCAACGCCTGCGATGATTTGAACCGGAATTAGTTTTTGGCCCTCCGGGAGTCGCGAGTATACACGCATTGGCCCCAACTGAGCCCTTCCAGCACGTGCTTCTCTCTGGGGGCTCCGAGCGGCCCTCGCCGGGCATTTCCCCGGGCGGTTGATCCCTGAAGAGAGCTCGATCACTGCAGCCGTTGTTGACGACATTCTCGGGATCAAAGGGCAGTCTCAGAGCAGTTGTGGACGGCGACTTCGCTATGTTAGAGTCGGCGCTGCAGGTCGGATTAATCATTAAGAGTATAGACGGGACTTGCTGAGTTAGGCAGAGCATCTCACCATTTCTGAGCTTAGAATTACCCGTTACCTGCTGAAGCAAATCCTGGAGGCGCTCAACCGGTACACACAGATCAACCCCAGCTGGCATGGCGAGCGCAGTGCTGATCTGGCCGGCCATACACCTACGGGTTGGGAGACGTTATGCTCATCATCGACACGCACGCGCATATTTACTCTCCTGATGAGGAGCGCTATCCGCCGGTGTCCGAGCCGCTCCGGCCGCCCGGAAAGGCGTCTCTGGAGGACTTGCGCCAGGAGAGCCGGGCCAACGGAGTGGCCGCCGTCTGCGCCATCCAAACGAGCACGTTCTACCGTTTCGACAACCGGTATATCTGCGACAGCGCGCGAAGCAATCCGGATTGGGTCGCAGGGGTTTGCACGCTCGACCCGGATGATCCCCACGGTCCTGGCATCTTGACTCACGACACTGAAGTTTACGGGCTCCGCGGAATGCGAAGTATCCCCGGCAAGGACGGTAAATTAGACAGCCAGGGGGTGAGAGCCCTGTGGAAGGCTGCCGCCGATCTCGGGATTGTGGTGAATGTTCTGATTTGCGGACTGACTCCGCAGGGCGGCTGGGACTGGGGGAAGGATCATCTGCCCGCTTTTCACCGCATGTTGAAGGACTTTCCGGGGCTGCGCGTCGCTATTGATCATTGTTTGTGCATGCAGGCCGGGCGTCCCGAGACTGCCGACGCCCTAGCGGCGTTGCAGCGGCTCGCCGAACATAAGAACCTCCACGTGAAGATGAGCTGGGTGGCCTGGGGCAGCAGGGAGCCCTATCCCTGCAGGGATACACAC
The DNA here is from genome assembly GCA_965218055.1 of Terriglobia bacterium. Classification (GTDB taxonomy): domain Bacteria; phylum Acidobacteriota; class Terriglobia; order JAJPHL01; family JAPKYU01; genus CBDBKE01. The sequence goes on along the minus strand of CBDCKA010000002.1, from coordinate 789,258 downwards.
CCTCTTTGCTACAAGATCATCGATGCCTTCGGGCCCGAGCGCTGCGTTTGGGGCAGCTCGTATCCACCCGCGCTTTGGACGCCGAAACTGGGGTACCGCGACCATCTCAGGATTTTTACCCAAGAACTCGAGTTAAAGAGTGCGGCGCGGGCAGCGGTGCTCGGCGAAACTGCACGAAGGCTTTGGTTTGGGAATTCCCGTCTGGAAGCGTTGGAAGCCTAGGGGTCAGGGCCAATCCGTGGCGCATGGCGCGACCCGACGTCGACTTTTCCCAGGCCGAGGAAGGTAGCACTTGGACTACTGGACCGTGAATGTTGCGGTAGGAGCGATGGACCGCTTGTTGATCCGGTCCGTCACTTTTACCTGCAACTTGTACTGACCCGGTTCCAATTTCATGATCTCCAGGGGGAGTATCTTTTCCAGCGTCAGCTGCTGGTAAGCGCCCTGGATCTGGTCGCTGTTCTCGGTGAGCTGGAACAAGGTCCGGCCGTTCTTCTCCAAAGCGTACTCGACCGAGGCGGAAGGCTTGCGAGTCTGCTCGTCGGTAGCCAGATTGTAGATCTCCAGATAGATGCCCACCTGCTGGTCGCGGCGAAACTTTTCCTCTACGCTGGGCCGCAACTTCGTCGAGCCGATGACAAACTGGCCCTTGCCGATCTGCCTGGTGGGAACTTTTTCCAGCAGGTCCGCCAGAATGAGGCTGGAGGCAGACAGGGTTTCCTCGTCGTAGCGAGGCACGCGAAGCGCCATCCGATGGGTCCCCATATTACCGCTCTTGATGTCCTTCAACACCAGATCCAGCCGGTACAAGCCGGACCGCAGCGGCAACCCCTGCCAGTAAACGCGCTTCTGGTCCAGATACAGCTCAAACTGGCCGGCCGGCACATCGACACTCACCACGTCCTCAAACGTTTGCACGACGCGCCCGCTCAGGGTGCTGACCCGCCCGAAGATGTTCACTATGCCCCGCTCGATCCCCGCATTATTCTCGAAGCTCATGTCCTTGGCATTGATCTGCACCGTCAGCGCTGCCAGCACGATGGCTGAAGTAATGCGAACGTAGTCGGTGCGGACTTTGAAGGGGAATAGGTTGTAATTGATCTTGGAACTGACCACTTCCTCCAAATCGCGAAACTTGACCGGCGGGGGTGTATGCAGCTTGGTGTACTGCTCGAGCATCGCGAGGTGGTTCGCGCGCCGGTCGAGGCCCATGATGCGGTCCTTCCTGGTGCGTATGCCCATCTGCTCTAGCGTGGTCGCCCCAGCGCTCACGTTAAACAGCGCGTCCTTCTCCTCGGGACCCATCGCCATGCGGTATTCCCCGCTCAAGCTCTTATCCACGAACTCGATCTCTACATTGCTGCCGATTGTCTCGATGTAGCGATACCGCCATTTCTCCCAAGGGTAGGTTTGGGTGGTGCCGCCGCCTTCTGCCATAGGCCGATCGTACGTGCCGCCCACGGGTTCCGTTTCTTTCTCGTCGGGCGGGCCAAAAGTAATGTAGATACGGCCGCGGTCGGTCTTCCAGCCCGGCCACCCCGAGGCGAAATGTTGGTTGGCATAAGCAATGCGCCGGTACATCTCTTCTCTGTACTCGTTCTCCGCTGTGTCCGGCGTCGGGTCCCGGCGCACCCAGAACTGCTCAATAAACTGCTCCCGTTCTTCCGCATTCTGGAGCCGTTTGAAAGCTGCCCGCTCTTCTGGAGTGATGATATAGGCGACGTCTTCCTTGAGCCACTTTTCAAAGGGCCGATTGAGCTCCTTTTCCAGGGAGCGCCGCCGGCGCTCGCGCTCTTTCTTGCTGAGCCGGTCGTCCTTGCCCGAATCCGCCTTTTTCTTATCCCCGGCTACAACCGGGGCCGCAAGCGGCCAGGCTAGTAAGAACAGGAAGACGACGAACAACAGGAAGGGAACCCAAACTTTGACCTTCATAGCGCACCTCGCCTCGAGCGGCACTTGCCCGCCATTGGCCGACACTACGCCTCTCGTTAATTCTAAGATCGCACCTCCCGTTCGTCAAGCAATCTGTGGCGGTCTAAAGGAGGATGTCGCTCCGCGGCTGCTTCCGGTTGACGAAGCGGCCCGGAAATGTCTGCCAGGCGTCATTCGATCCTGCCTGGCGATTCGGTTGAAGGAGGCACAGATTGTGATCGAGCAGTGGCGGGTCCAGCACAACACCGAACGACCGTGTTCCTCGCTCGGTTACCGGCCGCCTGCCCCGGCGGCCGGCAACCCCCATCCGCCACCCAAGACAGTTTCACAGCCCTTGGCTGTGATGTAGACTCTCTCACAACGCTTGGTACAAAAACGCGGTCTGGTCACCAGTGTAGTGAGTGAGCGCTTGGACGCTCGCTTCGGGTAAGAGAATTCACGTCGGGAAGGATGAAGCATGCCATCCATCTTATTTAAGAGTTCACCAGTTGGGCTGGTTCCGAGGCGTGTTGGGTTGGTTGCGGTCGGCCTGTTGTTGGGTTTGGCACTGGCTGGCTACGATCCAGCGTTGCGGGCAGTGTCCTCTGCCCAGGAGGGCGCCAGGGCAACGCAGCTGGAAGACATCAGGAGTTCCCAAAACTCAGCATTGGCGCCGGCGGTGGGGCGGGTGGAGAAGGTCCGGCGGGGGGCAAGGGTGTTCCTGGACGCGGAGGACGTTCTCGTCTCGGTGCCGGAAGAATTCCTGGGACGAAGCTTTATCCAGTCCAGTAAGAGTGGCGGGGTGAAAGCGATCTGCAAAAAAGCCGGATATGTATACGCGGTGACGGCCTCGAAGGGGCCGCAGGCGAAGTGGTTAGCAGAAAAGGGATTCAAGCAGCTCGACTTTCCGGAATTTCAGGTGTTGGGCGGGGACGAAGCCAACAACGCTCTCGCCTACCAAAAACCTGTAGCGGAGGGGGAAACCCTGGAGTTCGGCCCGTGGGTACTCTTGATTTTCGGTCCGGAAGAGAGAGGAGGTGTACCATACGCGAAGATGCGGTCACTGGAGCCGCCGGCCTTCCTGCCGGACGGAAGTGAGTTCATGACGTGGGAAGCGCCGCTGAAGTTCTCGAAAACGTATTACGTGGAGCAATCTCACCCAAAGGCCTCGGATAGGAATCCAGGGACGAAGGAGATGCCGTTCCAGACGATCACCCGGGCGGCAGAAGTGTTGCAGGCGGGCGAGCGGGTGGTGGTCGGCGCGGGTGTGTATCGGGAATGGGTGCGGCCGGCGCGGGGGGGAACAGATCCGGAGCATATGATCAGCTACGAGGCGGCGCCGGGAGCAACGGTGGTAATCAAGGGATCGGAAATCCTGAGGGTCCAGTGGATGAAGTCGATCCCCTGGCTGAAGGACGAGAGCGTAGAGCCAAGCGGAGCAACGGTGAAGGAAGTCTGGATGGCGCGACTGCCGGGCAAATTGTTTAACGGCTACAATCCCTTCGCCGTTGCGAACTTCCGGCAGATAAATCAGATGAATCATTTTGATGTGCCACAGGTCTTTAGCTACCCGAGGTCAAAGAGTTACCTGCAGGTTCGCGGACTAATCTTCCAGACCGGGAAACGCCTCAAGCAAGTCTCACGCTACACGGAACTTTTTATGGATGAAGGGTCCTTTTGGGTGGAACCCCACGGTCTGACAATTCACATTGCCCCACGCGGTGGAATTGATCCGAATGATGCCGCATGGGAGTTGACGGCGCGAGAACAGATCTTCGCTCCTGAGACCTATCATCTCGGTTATATCCGGGTGAAGGGATTCATCATGGAGCACGCCGGAAATGGCTTCCCTTTCCCGCAGCGTGGCGCCATTTCCACCATGCATGGCCATCACTGGCTCATTGAGGACAATACGCTCCAATGGGTGAATGGAGTGGGCATTGATATCGGAGACGGAGGGATCTCCTTCTTTGGTTCGCGCCTGACGGATACGACGGACCTTCCCCCCACCACGCGCGCAATCCCGACTCGGCCCGACATCCTCGGCTACCACATCCTGCGCGGCAACACGCTGAACGACATCGGCACCACCGGAATCACCGGTCCCGGTGCGTATGGGTCGCTGATCGAGGAGAACGTCCACCGGCGAAACGCCTGGCATGACGTGGAGTTTCTTGCAGAATGCGCCGCGATCAAGTTACACACCAACCTGAATCTGCTGGTGCGGCAAAACTTGATTTTCGACACGTTGCACGGAACCGGCATTTGGATAGACTGGATCAACTCTAATTCGCGCATCACCCAAAATGTGGTTGTCAACACGGGTTCTCATTACGGTCCCGGACCGGGCCTCGGCGGCATCTACGTAGAGGCGGCGTTCGCCCCTAATCTGGTGGATCACAACTTCGTCTGGGGCTGTACCTACTCGAATGGTATCTACGAATATAGCGCCACCAAGGTAATCATCGCGCATAACATGATCGGACATTGCGCCGGGGCGGGCATCCTGATCATGGACGTTCCTGGGCGAAGTCTCGGCGATCTGGGAACAATTCCCGTCGGAGAAAACACGGTGGTTAATAACATATTGATCAATAACGGCTGGAACGTCGGTTTGTACTCGCCCCATAATGTTTCTGATTACAATTTACTCGGAAACGCTCGCCAGCCCAGGCCCTTCCACGTAAACGGGAAAATGCCTCGCAAATTGCCCTTCGCACCGTCGTTAGTACCTTTCACGGAGCTGGAGTTGGCTGCCTGGCGGAAGAGGTACGGATTTGATATCCATAGCTCCGAGGCCGATATAGTAGCCGAATTTAACCCCACGACGTTGGAGCTGGCATGGTCCGTTCGGGGCGAGTTCGCCGAAGGGCTGGCAATGAGCGGCATGACGTATGATTTCTGGAACAGGCCTCGCGCTGGGCGAACGGTTGTCCCCGGCCCATTCGGCAGCATTCCGAGAGAAACCACGCGGATTGTGGTTGATCCACGCCTGCCCGGCAACTAACCTCTGCCGGGGACCGAGGTTGGGATATGTATATTCTTAGTTCTCCGCGCGTTTTGGTGGCGCGGCCGAGACGCCTTCCAGTCCCCCACTGACTCTGAGCACCTCGCCCGTGATCCACGAGGCTGCCGGGCTGCACAGAAAAGCAACGCTCCGTGCGATATCGGCTGGCTGTCCCCATCGTCCAAGCGGGATGGCGCCTCGGATGCGCTCAATCATCTGATCCTCGGTGAGATTCAGGGTTTGGCAGCGCTGCGCCATGACGGTCTTGTTGAATTCTGTGTAGACAGGCCCCGGACTCACCGCGTTTACCCGCACGCCGTAGGCGGCAAGCTCCAATGCCAGCGTCTTGGTCAGACTGATTACACCGGCCTTAGCCACGTTGTAGGCCGCGACCAGCGCTGCTGGATTCTGGCCGTTGATGGAGGCGATATTGACGATACACCCGGATCCCTGCCGCTCCATGGTTCGTGCTGCCGCGCGGCAACAATAGAACGTTCCGGTCAAGGTGACACCTAGGACGCGTGCCCATTCCTGGTCTGTCAGATGGACGACCGGGGAGACGTCTTGTCCAACACCGGCATTGTTGACCAGAATGTCCAACCGACCGTATTCAGCAACTGTCCCGTCGAAGAACTCGGTCACCCCACTACTGGCGGAGATATCCAAATGGGCTGGCTGCACATTCAGACCTTGCTCTCGCAACTTTTGGGCCGATGCCTGTGCATTTTTCAGTCTGACGTCAGCCATGATCACCCCGGCGCCGTCGCGGGCAAGCTGCTCAGCGATCCCCAGGCCCAGCCCCTGAGCTGCTCCGGTCACCACCGCAACTAAGCCATTCAGCCTGTGCAAAGAGGTCGTACCTTCACTCATGAACGCACACCCTTGATGGATTGCTTGCAGTCTTCGGCCTTGAACCTGAGGGCATGGAAAACCTCTTCATTGAGGGACGCTTCGCTGCATTCCATCAGCGCCAGCGGGAAGAAGCAGACTGCCCCCGGAAGCGCTCGTATGACTCTCATGCATTTTTTCCCTTCTTCGGCAGTGTCTCAGCCTTGCCAGCCCTGGCCCCGTTGGGCGCCAGTTACTTCCTGCTCGCCGCCTGCTGACTGAGGACCATCAAAACACATGGCCAACCTTGATAAAGTATGTGTTCCCCCGCTCAGAGCGCTGGCCAAAAACTGCCCTTCCTCGTTGAAACGCAAACTGAATCGAACCGAAGGGGGGCCTGTGGCGCCAGACAAATACCGCTTCCAGGTTCTTGCGGTCAATCACCGAATTCGTCTGAAAGAACACGCGAATAAACAAATCCCGTGTGAAGTTCTGGCGAACGCGAACAACATTAATGAAAGTAGCCTTTTTCTCGGGGTCAGGATCGAGCCAGACACGTGAAAGCTCATATTCCAAAGCCAGCCCGGCCGTCAGCTTGCGCCGTATCCGTGCGCTGATGACGTCCAAATCGGAGTCGAAGTTGCGGCCGGTCTGATAGCCCACCTGCCACGACTGGAATTCTCGCGTGTTATAGCCGACATTGAACTCCACCTGATCGTTGTGGAAGCCTTTTTCGAAGAGCTCGAAGACATTACGGTGACTGGCCTCCACGCTCCAGCGGTTACGGAATTCGACCTCCATGGTCTCGATATTGTGGTAATACCGCAAAATGTTTTGCTGGCTCCAGTAGACCTTGTTTTTCGATTGCAGGAAGATACGTTGGACGGGGCCCTCTTCAAACCAGAAGTTTTTGTCCAGATCGCTGTCCATCTCCCGACGGTCGTCGTCGCGGATGAATCCGACGGCATTCACGTTATCGCCGAAGCGGTCCCCCAGGTGGGTGTAGCGGAAGTGGAAGTGGGAGGTCGAGGTATCCCACGCCGGCCGCACGAAGTAGGCCCAACGCCCCATCTTGAAGAGGCCATGGGAGCGGAGCAACTGGCCGGTGAAGCGCATCGTGCGGGTCAGGTGCATCGTCGTATCGAGACCGATCGAGCCGCGATTGTCCCCGCCCAGGGACCGGTTCGCAACCATGAAGCCAATATTGGAGGATCGCAGGACTTGCCTTTCGGCCCTGGCCACCGTGTAGTTCGCGTGCTCGGAGGTGGAGGCTCCATCGGGCCCGGAGTCAACCTCCATTGGGGATGAGCGAACCGAAAGCAGGGCCAAGTCCCAGGGCCCGTTGCGGGAAAGAAGCTTGCCTCCTATATCGATGTCCTGAATGCGGCGCGAGTAAAACGTCTGGATACGCTGCCGGAAGCGCTCGTTGCTTTCCAGGAAAAAGGGCCTCTTTTCCTCCAGGCGTGCTTCGAAGCGAGATAGGTTGACGAACTCTTCATCCGCCTCAATGATGGCGAAATCGGGGTTGATGGTCAGATTCGCCATCGTCTCCGGCCGAAAAGCATAGCGCAGGTCGAGCCCCATACTGCCGCTGGTATTGCGTCCCTGCGCGTAACCGCCCTGCACATACGGGATCAGGTCCCAGCGTTTGGCGCCGCCATGCAAGGTCAGGCCGAGAATCTCCCCGAACTGGGAAACTCGGTAGGACGACTCCAGCGGACCGGCCCAGAAGCTGTCCTCCAGATTGCTGCGCCGGGACCGCCCGATGTTGATTCCCCAGGAGCGATTCTCGCCGGAGTGAAACTGCATCGCGCGCAGGGGAATGGCGAACTCGGCTGTCCAGCCATCGGAATCCGTCTGGGCGGCGACATGCCACTCGGCATCCCAGCTTCTGTCCCGGACTCGCCCGTCGTCTTTGATTCGGCCGTCGCTCTGGGTGCCCAGCGGATTCGTCGAGAAAAAGTAACAGGTGCGGCGGTCGTGAAAGGTGTCGAGGAAGACGGTGACGGAATCGTCCCTCGACAGGTTGTCGTCCCGACGGTTTAGGCGCGCGGTAATCTTCTCGGGTTCGGTGTCGTAGGAATGCACCGCGATGTAGACGTAACTATCGTCGTAGGCGAAGTAGGCGACGGTGCGTTGTGTCGCCGGCTTTCCTTGCTCTGGCTCCAACTGAATGAAGTTTTCCAGTCGCGTGACCCCAGCCCATTCTTCCTTGTGGATGATTCCGTCGATGATGGGCGGCTGGGTCGCCCGGACGGCCAAGGCTGAATGCCCGGCGGCCTGCAGAAGGGATACGAAGAAGAGAAAAGCCGTGGCCGCAGCCGCCTGGACCCAAAGACCAGGCATTGCGTGCTTCTCTGGACTTGTCATTTACTTTCTCTCTCCGATTCGCGTTGCACTTCCTCCCAATCCTCGGTCGTATTGATATTCTTGAACATCCGCCGGGAAAACCCAAACTGAAACAATTGGTCGGGTGCCAGAACCTGCACGCGGAGCTGGGCGAGCCGGTCCCCAATTCCCGCAGGTTCTTCGTCAAGACCCTGCTGCATAACGGGGAGGCAACCGCGGTGGACGCGGCCCAGCGCGGCTGCCTCCCGTCGTCGGTTCGCGCAACCACGGCCTGCGCTTTGGATGCCAGAGCCCGCTCGGCTCTGGCCCCCGACCATTAGAAACCCGTAGAAACCGGCCCACCGGGAAAACTCTCGGGGTCACTGCTCTGTTCCGCTACCTCGTACCTGGGCCGCTCGGGCCGGCGCGGTTATCCTTTTGCCTCCACGGCGCGGATGAGGGCTTTGATGTAGCCGAAGGTGTAGGCATAGCCCTGGAGACCTTTTGTGTCTCCGGGGATTGGGGGAACGTGATCCGGCATGATCATCCCGTCGTAGCCAACCTCTTTGTACACCCGCATCGCCTGGAGCATGTCCACATCTCCGTTGTCAATGAAACTCTCCTGGAAATTCAAGAAGCGGCCGCGAATATTCCGGAAGTGCACATTGAAGATCTTGCCACGGCTCCCAAAGTAACGGATCACGTCGAAAATTTCCGTGCCGGGATTTTCCAGCATCTCCGACACGGTGCCCTGGCAGAAGTTCAGTCCGTGGTATTGGCTGGGCTGGATCTCAACGAGCCGCTTCAGGCCTTCCACGGTGCCGAGCACCCGCCGGACACCGCGAAACCCTGTGTCCCGAGGCATAGCCGGGTCGTGGGGGTGGCAGGCCATTCGTATTTTGTATTCCTCGGCCACCGGAACGACGCGCTGCAAAAAATAGGTGATGCGTTCCCACATTTCGTCCGCGCTCACCGGACCGGCTTCGGTCAGTGGCGGCTCCTGTTGTGCTTTTTCATAGACGAAGGTGCTATAGCTGGAGCCGCCACGGCCGGCCGTGCGCTGCGTTCTCACCACGCCGAGGATGGTCAGGTTGTACTTCACAGCGGGAATGCTGGCCCGGGCGCAGTTGCGGATCATCTGGCAGATGTGGTCGATCTCACGGTCCCGCTCCGGGCTCTTGCCCAGCATGATATGGGGATTTTCCGCCCGGGTGATGTAGTGGGAACTCAACGGCAGGGGCACTATGTCGAGTTGGATCCCGAAAGATTCGACGCGCTCCCTCAGCTTTAGCAGCCCCTCCACCGACCAGTTCCCGTCAAACCGCCGGGAGGGCAGGGAACTGCAGATGTGATGAACCCCCAAGGCGGCGAGCATGTGGAGGGTGGGAGGCCGGTCGGAGTCGCCACGCTGCGTGCCGACCTTCATAAGGGCCTTTTTCGGAGGAGAGTTTCTCGCAACCTGCTGTGACGCGGTGGGTCTTCCGACAACCCCGGCACCCAAACCGCTGATTTCTAGGAATTCTCTTCGGTTCACGGATCCTCTCCTGAGCAAGATTTATCGCACATCACCACCATCATACCGCGCATGCGAGGCTTCCGCCTCGCGGGGCACGCGAGGGTCTTGATGGTACCGCACCGTAAGGAAAATTGTAGGGACCATCACCACTTTCGCCCGCAAGCAACATTTCTCGTCAGCTCGACAGACCCTGCCGAGGAATACTATTGCGTCGGAGGAACTGCCTCACGCCTCTCTGCCTCTGCCGCTGGGAGAAGGCCCTCTCCATCAGACCGCTTTCCGGGGGAATCCGCTGGATTTGCCGCGTTTCTGCGGGCGATCCGTAGGATCGTCCGCGTCTTTGTCAACAAGTGCGGAGTGCGGAGACGGCGGTCGTGTTTAGAGCTATAATGGCGCGTATATCATGAAAGGAATCAAGCTGTACCCGGCCATGGTCGTGCTGGGCATCCCTTTCCTGTTGATCGGGTCCGTCTTCTGGGCGAGCGAGCAGGAGCAGCCTCTCGAGGTTGACGTTCGGATGATTCTGCTGCGCACGTCCGAAGAGGCGCGAAAGGTTCTGGCGAGTCTCCAGCGCGGGGAGGACTTTGCCGAGTTGGCGAAGAAGCACTCGATCGATTCCACTGGGCCAGAGGGCGGCTATCTGGGGAAGGTGAAGCTGTCGGATCTACGCCCCGAAATTCGAGAGGCGTTGAAGGGGCTGCCTGCGGGACAGGTGTCCGGGGTTGTCCAAACGCCGGCCGGCTACATGATCCTGAAGGTGCTTGAGGAAGCAGAGAGAGTTGGCTACATGAGCCTGAGAGTCGAGGGCCGACTGACCACCGACGTCGCTGGAGGTGAAGAAGCAAGAGACCTGTTTCGCCGCATCCAGAAGCCAGCCGGCTGGGAACAGAATTTACAAACTGTCTGCGCGGTCCAGGTTACGGCGGTTCGTGGCGGATTTGAAGAGTTGGAAAGCTATTTGGCAGCAGCCAAGAACGAGAGCGCAGGGCAGGGGGGCGACGGTAGGCTCTTGGCTGCCTATCACACCCTGGCTCAGCTTTGGGCCTACCAGGGGGAATTAGATCGGGCGGTCAAGTATCTTCAAGCGGCATACAAACAGGCTGTCGCCCGCGGCGACAAGCAGGTGCTGCTGCTGGAACTGGAGGAGAAGCTGGGGATTGCCCACCTGCGATTGGCAGAGGTGGAGAACCTGGTACCCAGCGCTCGTGCCAAGACCTGCATGTTTCCTATGCCTGGCGGGGTGCAGCCGAAGCGGATCGCCAATTGGGAGGCCGCCATCCGGCATTTTCTCAAGTTCCTGGAGCAGAAGCCGGAAGACCTGGAGGTGCGGTGGTTACTGAACCTTGCCTCGATGGCCCTGGGCAGGTACCCCGACGCTGTTCCCAAGCAACACCTGGTTCCTCTCGCGCCCTTTGAGTCCAAGGAGGATGTGGGCCGCTTTGTGGACGTAGCCCCTCTGGTGGGAGCCGACACCTTCAACACGGCCGGCGGAGCGATTGTGGATGACCTGGACAATGACGGACTGCTGGACATTGTGACCAGCGCAATGGACCCTTGCGCGCCGATGCGCTACCTGCACAACAGCGGGACCGGAACCTTCACCGACCGAACCGGGCAGGCCGGGCTGGCCAATCAGCTCGGCGGGCTGAACATGGTCCACGCCGACTACGATAATGACGGTTGCCTGGATATTCTGGTGCTCCGGGGCGCATGGGTACTGCCCATGCGCAACTCGCTGCTGCGCAACAACTGCGACGGAACCTTCACCGACGTGACGCGCCAGAGTGGGCTGGCGGTGCCCGCCACATCCACGCAAACTGCCGCCTGGGCTGACATTGATCGGGACGGCGACCTGGACCTATTCGTGGGCAACGAGCGCTCTCCCAGCCAGCTCTTCCTCAACCAGGGAGACGGGACCTTCGTGGACATTGCGCCTGCCGCCGGCGTGGACCGGGTCATGTTCACCAAAGCCGTCGTTGCGGGCGACTACGACAACGATGGCTACCCGGACTTCTATCTCTCAAACCTGTCTGCGGAAAACTTCCTCTACCACAACAACCGCGACCTTACGTTTACCGACATGGCCAAACCCTTGGGAGTGCAACACCCCATTTACAGCTTCCCGGCCTGGTTCTTCGACTATGACAACGACGGCTGGCTGGACCTGTTCGTTTCCAGTTACTATAGCTCGATCATGGACATCATACGCAGTTACTTGGAATTGCCGGTGGGGGTCGAGACGCTCAAGCTCTACAGGAACACGGGGTCAGGCTTCCAGGACGTGACCAAAAGTGTTGGGCTAGACCGCATGTTTCAGCCCATGGGATCCAATTTCGGCGATCTGGACAATGACGGATTTCTCGATTTCTACTTGGGGACCGGCACTCCTTCTTACGGAGCGCTCGCTCCAAACGTGTTGTTCAGGAATCACGACGGGAAGTATTTCGTGGATGTCACCGCGTCGTCGGGGACCGGCGATCTTCATAAGGGGCACGGGGTGGCCTTCGCCGACATCGACAACGACGGCGATCAAGACATTTTTATTGAGATGGGCGGCGCCGTGCCGGGCGACAGGCACGGAAACTTACTCTTCAGAAACCCCGGGCACGGCAATAACTGGATCAGTCTGCGGCTGGTGGGGGTGAAAACGAACCGCGGGGCCATTGGTGCCCGCGTCAAGCTTGCCGTGCAGACGGGCGACCGTGGGCGCCACTTCATTCATCGCGTCGTCGGCAGTGGCGGGTCGTTTGGCGCCTCCCCTCTTGAGCAGCACATCGGGCTGGGCAAGGCGGCCCGGATCGAAACCCTGGAAATCTGGTGGCCCACCAGCGACACGCGGCAGGTGTTCCGTAACGTTGGGGTAAACCAGTTCCTGGAAATCAAGGAGTCGGAGAAAACATTCACGGCACTGGAGCGGCCCGCCTTCTCATTGGGAGAAGAGAGCCGGGCGCACCCCACAAGGTGAAACCCCCATTCCTACGCGCTCCACATACTGAATCCGGTTTACACTTTCCACAACAAGTTTGTACCTCACCAAGCCAAGAAGAAACAATCGGTCTGGTCAATATCTGGCGGTATCCGAACCGTTGCTGTCTGTTGCCACTGTCCCTGATTGACAGCGGTCTCCGTCCAGAGGAATGTTTCCGAGTACGATGCGAGTATGTGAACCTCGCCAGTGGGCGCTACGGTTCCATCCTGGTTCCCCACGGAAAAACACCATCAGCCCGCCGAGTACTGCCACTGATGCTGCGTGTGCGGGCCGTGCTTGAAGCTTGTTGGAGGGCCACATTCTCACTTGCAGAAGACGCACGCGTGCCGGGTGCGAAGTCTGTTCCGCGAATCGCGCGCGGATTTGTAGCGAATTAGCTGCTGATGTGGGTTTCTGGACTTTCCCTATCGACTCCGGGTGGCAACGTCTATCAGGGATTTGGCGGCTGCCGCGAAACGCCCGTCAGGCTCCAATTCCAAGTACTTTTGCAACGCTTCCACCGTGCCGGGGGGTGGGATGGACTTGCCGGTCTTCTCATCCACCTTGGCTTCGGCGCTCAATGCCACGCCAAGCTGAAACCAGGCCATCGGGTAGCTGGGGTCAAGCTCGGTAGCCTTGCGGAAGGCTTTGATGGCCTCTTCTCTCCGGCCATCGTTGATCAGCAGCGCGCCCAGGTTGTACAAGTACTTGCCCCCGTTGGCCGGGTCGAGCGCAACGCACCTGCTCAGTTCCTCCTCAGCTCGCCGAAATTCACCCGCATAAGCCAGGGCCATTCCTAATCGGACGCGATGCGTATGATCGTCCGGACTCAAGGCAACGGCCTTCTCGTGGGCCTCAATCGCCTTTTCGTACAAGGCCTGGGCGTCGGAACCGCGCTTGCTTCTGCCCGCTTTCATGTAGGCGTCCCCGAGATTCGCAAACACGGCGTGCTGTTCGGGGCCCAACTGCGCAGCTTTTTCCAACTGGGCAATGGCCTGGTCATAATTGCGGGCCCTCATTGCTCCCACGCCATCAGCAAAGAGCTGATTGAGCTTCAGGATCTTGTCCTGCTCGATCTTCTCCTTGTCCAGTTGCTGCTGGACTTCTCGGCGCTGTTCCTTGGTGAGCCTCCCGCCCGGGCCCACCTGGAGGCCTGCCCGCTCAGCCTGCGCGCGTTCGCGGTGCGCCTTCAAGTCGAAGTCAATAACTTCCTCCCCCCTTTTTATCCTTACTCCATTCGCATAGGTCTTTTTCAGCCCATCTATCAGCAGGGTCACGTTGTAAGCATTCTGTATGTTAAGGCCGCGACGGTAATAATGGCCCTTCTTGTCCGTCTTGACCTTGTAATTCGCCTTCATCTCGGTTCCCTCAATCACGATCTCGGCGCCAACGACGGGCTGGCCATCTTCCCCGACCACCTTGCCTGTTATGGCGCCGAACTGGGCCTGGGCACGCGCGGGAACGCAAAAACCCTCCGACCAGGCCAGCACGGCCAACAAAACCAGAAGTCCACGCTTCGGCATAATTCCTCCGCTACTGCCAGGTTAAGCCTGGCGAACCGCTACTCTGCTGCGGCATAGGCTTCAGCTCAATATACTACTTCATACTACTTCCTTCGAGGCTCCTGCGTGAGACTGGGATACGTATCAGGAGGGGACACCTCGTAAACCAGAATTTTGGTGTTTTGGCGCGACTGAACCAAGGCCGGGGCACTGCGGGTCTACGTCGTCGCAGCCTCTGCATCGGTGGGACCACTTCGTGCCACCAGCAATTGCCTCCGCAGTTGACGCTCTAGTAGGTCAGGTGATGGCAGTGCCGACAGCGGAGGTCAGAACGGTGAAGCGACCCAGGGGAAAAGAAGGAGTACAACTTCGCAGTCTTGCGTTGGCAGCCGGGGCACCAGAGCCACAGGCGAGCCGTACCATCCTCAAACGACGACCACCGCTCACGCCTTCCCGGAAGTCGATGGGGTTCGTGCACGCGCCAGACGTCGTGGTGTCCGCCCGGAACTGGCACCCGGAATGGACAAGTCTCACGTTTTGCGGCAATCAGGGTCTTCTTGACGACGGCCCTCTAGAACGCGTAGACCCAGATGATCTGGCACTGCTCGACCTAGCGTCGTTTGCCGAGGTATCGATCTGCCTTGTCTCGCTGCTCCGGTGGAATCGACGGCCTCGTTCCGCATAGAATGCTAAAGTGAGTACAGAATGCGCCTCCTGTTGATTGTCTTGCTAGCTTTCACTGGCTTGTCGCTTCTAGCTGCCCTGGGACCGGGGCCCGACACCTGGATTTCCTTTACCGACGTGGCCTCCAACGCCGGCCTTTCCGAACCAATTGTCTATGGGGGTGTGGGCAGGCAGAAATACGTTCTGGAGACAAGCGGCACGGGGGTGGCCGTTTTTGACTACGATGGCGACAGTCGCCCGGACATCTTTTTTGCCAACGGCTCCCGCCTGGAATGGACCCCGGAGCAAGCCCCGAGCAGCCGGTTTTACCGGAATCTGGGAGATGGCAAGTTTGAGGACGTGACCAAGGCCGCCGGCCTGGGTCGCTCCGGGTGGGGCCAGGCAGCTTGCGTGGGCGATTACGACAACGATGGCTGGACGGACCTTTTCCTGACTTCCTACGGCGGCAACGCTCTCTACCGAAACCGGGGAGATGGCACCTTTGCGGATGTATCGGAGGAAGCCGGCATCCAGGCGACGGGCCGCTGGAACGCCGGCTGCACCTTCGTGGACTTCAACCGCGACGGTGACCTGGACGTGTTTGTAGCCAATTACCTGGAAGCTCGCGACGCGGCGCGATTCGAGCCCGGCTCCCGGCCAGGCTGCATCTGGCTAGGAATGCCGGTGCTGTGCGGCCCCCTGGGGCTGGGACGGGCAGAGAACATCTTGTACCGCAACAACGGAGACGGTACCTTCACCGATGTCTCTGCGGCAGCCGGCGTCACTGGGGTTGAGGGCTTTTATTGCTTCATGCCGGTGACGTTGGATTTCAACCTGGATGGCTGGCCGGACATCTTCGTGGCTTGCGACCAAACCCCCAACGTGCTGCTGAAGAACAACGGCGATGGGACGTTTGCTGACATCGCCATCGAATCCGGCATTGCCTATGACGAAGACGGCAAAGAGCAGGGCTGCATGGGGGTGGGCATCGGTGACTATAACCGGGATGGGTATCCGGACCTGATGGTGACCAATTTTTCCGAAGACACGCTTTATCAGAACAACCAGGATGAAACCTTCACCGACGTTACATTCTCGGCCAAATTGGGGTACAACGCCCAGTACTTGAGTTGGGGCGTCGGACTGGTGGACCTGGACAACGACGGCTGGAAGGACATCTTTGTTGTTAGCGGCCACGTTTACCCAGAGGTGGACGGGCATTCGTCTGGCATCAGCTATCGGCAGGCCAAGCAGGTCTTTCGGAATTTGGGCAACGGCACGTTCCAGGACCTGTCGGCCCGGGCCGGGGCCGCCATGCAGGTGAAAACGGCCAGCCGCGGAGCTGCCTTCGAGGACCTGGATGGGGACGGCGACCTGGATATCGTGATCGCCAACATGAACGACTTGCCTTCGTTATTGCGCAATGAAGGCGGAGACAAGAACCATTGGCTGATTCTGCGTTTGGAGGGTGCGCGCTCGAATCGAAGCGCCATCGGTGCCCGGATTCGGCTCCACTCTCAGGGCAGAACCCAGACCGACGAGGTGCGGAGCGCCTCCAGCTACTACTCCAGCAACGGCCTGCGCGTGCATTTTGGCCTGGGCGCGGCAACGCAGGCCGAGCGGATCGAAATCTCCTGGCCGAGCGGCACCCAGCAAGTCATTGAAAACGTGGCCGCCGATCGGGTCGTTTCCATCCACGAACGAAAGGGGGTTTTGGCAGGTTCTTCAAGGGCGGATCAGCGCTGATGGTCGGACTGTTTTCCAGATCGGCTAGCCCCTCTGGGCGGTATCCCCTCGGGCGGGTTCTCCCGGGATGGGCCCATCTCCTGCTGTTGCTGCTTGGTCTGAGCGCCGGCTGGGCCCAAGAGGCAAAGGTGCAGAGCGCGCTGGAACTTCTCCAGAAGGGCCGTGTGGAGGAGGCCATCCAGCTTTTGGAGAAGGGACTGGGCCGGGATCCGCAGAATGAGCCCATGAACGCCCTGCGCGGTCAGATTGCGTTCCAACAACAGGACTATGCCAAGGCGGCCGCTCACTTTGAGAAGGTTCCGGCTGTGCTGGCCAACAATCCGCTGCTCAGTGTGGACTATGCCGAAGCGCTGCTGCGAACCCGAAACGAGGCCCGGGCCAAGCAGGTGCTGGCGGGAGTACCGGAAACCGACGCGGTGGCCCAGTTTGAATCGGGGTTGCTGCTGGCGCGCTTTGGCCAATTACTGGCCGCAGAGAAGTATTTCCAGCGCGCCCAGAAGGGGTATCCGAAGCCAGCGGTGGCCGCCTACAACCTGGCCCTTGCCCAGTACCAGGCCAGAAAGCTGCCCGAGTGTATTGCTACCCTGAAGGAGGCCCAGCCGAAGTATCCCAAGGATGGGGACATCCTGACCCTGTTGGGGAAGGCCTACCTGGAAGCCGGCCAAGCGGAAAACGCCCTGAAGACACTGAAACAGGCAATCCGGAACGATCCGCAGGATGAGGGCAACTACATCTTGATTGCCGGGCTGCCGGTGGATGTACATATGGTTTCGGTGAGGATGGAGTTGCTGGATCAAGGTGTCAAGCATCTGCCGAAGTCCTATCCGTTGCATCTCCTGCGCGGATATCTGCGGCTTTCTCACGGGCGCTACGGCGACGCGGAATTGGACTACCGCAAGGCCATGGAAATCCAGCCCAAGTCGGCTTCCGCCAAGATCGGCCTGGCCTTCCTGTATCTTCATGGGGAGCGGCATGACGATGCGATTGCCCTGCTGCAGCAGGTGACCCAGGCGCATCCCTCCAACTTCTTCGCCCATTACCTTCTGGGAGAGCTGCGTATTCGGGAAGGCCGGGAGGAAGAAGCGATGAAACATCTGAAACGGGCTGCCGCGTTGCAGCCGGCCTACTCCCGCACGCGCACCAACCTCGGCAAGCTTTACCTGAAGAAGAAGGATCTCCGCTCTGCCATTCCCGAGTTTGAGGCGGCGATCAAGCTGGACCCGGACGATATCACCGCCTATTACCAGGTTTCCATCGCGTACCGGAAAACCGGGCAGAAGGAAAAGGCACGCGAGGCCATGGCGCAGGTGAAACGGCTCAACAAAGAGAAACGCGCCCTGGGAAACAGCCGATATCTGAACCAGAGACTGCGCAGAATGCAAATGCCTCCACTATCCGGGCAATAAAGGATGTGCGGGCAGGTTTGCTGCCCGATGTAGTTGATCCGCCATGCGAGGAGAATCGTCATGCCCAACGTCCTAGTGCGCATTGGTTGTTTACTGATCCTGGTGCTTGCATGTCGTGTCGTGTCGCCTGCGACGGAAGAGGCCACCGTGGTGATTGCCACGCCTATGACACCGCCCGGCTGGGCTCTGCTGGAACGAGAGCTCTTGCGTGCGAATTCCAGAGCTTGCGATCGTTTCGCCGCCAAGTATCTGGACGAGCGCGGCTACCTGCTGCACACCCCTCGCTGGGGCACCCTGGACGGCCCCGATGATGCGATGGAGACGTTTGGCAACTGGACACTGCTTCATGCCCTGGGTGCTTCCGATTCAGTCCTGCATCTGTTCAAGAAGGCTCTGGAAGGCCACCTCCGGCAATACAAGGAACTGAGAACTACCAAGACCGAACTGGCCAGGGAGGGCGCCTATTACAAGGAATTCATCACCATGTCCGACTGGCTCCACACCGGCGAGGGGATGCGAGGCTTCATGCTCCAGGGCCTGTCGGATCCCGCCGACGCACGGCTGCGGGAGCGCATGCGGCGATTCGCCGGGCTCTTCATGAACGAGGATCCCGAGGCGCCCAACTACGACCCCAAGCACAAGATCATCCGCAGCATCTGGAACGGCAGCAAGGGCCCCATGTTGAGGAAAGCCACCGTGTATGACTGGGTGGGCGACCCGGTCTCCGGAAGCTTCCACATGCTCCACAGCAGCGCGGGCCAACAAGAAATGCTCGACTTTGAGAAGCACTACCCCAAAATGCTGGCCCATTGTGACGAATACCTGGACAGCGTGGGCGACCAGCCGCTGAATCTGGCGACCACCAATCTGGCCCTAGACGCCTACATGCTCACGCACGAGCGCAAGTATCGGGACTGGGTTCTGGAGTACGTCAACGCCTGGAAGCAGCGGACGGAAGCCAATGGCGGCAACATTCCCACGAATATTGGCTTGGACGGGACAATCGGCGGCGAATACGGCGGAAAATGGTACAAGGGTACGTACGGCTGGAACTTCACAATTTTTGATGGGGAAATCGAACGAATTGCCCACCGAAACCTCTTTCACGTGGGCATGTGGCCGGGATTTGGCAATGCGTTTTTACTCACTGGAGATCCCGCATATATTCATACCCTCCGCAAGCAAATGGACAATCTCTACGCGCAGAAAAAAAGGATTGATGGAAAGGTTATGATCCCGCAGATGTATGGGGATCCACGCGGCCATGGGCACGCCGGCCAGGAGCGTTGGTATCACTGGACAGACAACCTTTTCACCAACCGGTTGACGGAAATCTATCTCTGGTCCATGGAGCGAACGGACCTGAAGCGCATCTCCAAGAGCGGCTGGATTGGGTTTCTGGAAGGGCAAAACCCGCAATATCCGGAGAAGGCGCTGCGGGCAGACCTGGAGGACATTCGCCGGAAAATGGAGGAGATGCGCAACGACCCGACCACCGCTGCGACGCGCTTGGCGGACTGGTTGTTAACCCTCAATCCGGCCACCACCGACACGCTGACCCAGCTCACCCTGGGCGGATACCTGACCGGCCCCGCCTGGATGCTGCATAGCCGGGTCCGCTATTTCGATCCGCCCCGGCAGCGGGCCGGGCTGCCAGAGGATGTCGCAGCCCTGGTCGAGAAGCTCACGGCCGACTCGGTGACGTTGACCCTGGTCAACGTCAATCCAGTCGAGACCCGCACCGTCGTTGTGCAGGCCGGCGCCTATGGCGAACATCAGTTCCGTTCCGTCGCCTTGGACAACAAGTCCCTGACTCTGGATCACCCATTCGTCACCGTGCGGCTGGAGCCCGGCTGCGGCAGCCGGCTGGTGTTCCAGATGAAACGCTACGCCAACCAACCCACGCTGGCACAGCCTTGGAATCGCCCCCGGATGGCGGACCAGTAGTACTGCATTGGCAGGTTTGGTCGTAGGTTCTGTTTCGCCGTAACGCCTACGGCGGATGGCCAATCTCCCCCTCCTAGCGGGGTTACTAAGGGACAAGGGCCCGCACCCTCCGCCTCCGCCTTTTTCCGCCGGCAGCATGACATCACCCGCGGACTAGGCGGCTTGACATGGCTCGTCTGGATACCGTAACTTGACTAACCTCGACTCTTACACCTAGTACGATCTGGATTAGCGAAAAGACAGCACCGGGTGGTGTGCTTACGCGTGCGACTGGAAGGTGCCTGAAAGATGCAGATAGAGGTCGTGATGCCGAAATGCGGCCTCACGATGCGCGAGGGGACAGTCGTCCGCTGGGTGCGCAAAGAGGGCGACGCTGTCGAGGAAGGCGATCCGCTCGTCGAAATAGAGACGGAGAAGGCGAACATGGAAGTGGTGGCACCGAGCGCTGGCGTGGTCGGGCGCCTCGTGGCGGAAGTGGGTGCTGTGATCGCGGTTGGCGAGGTCCTTGCGATTCTGGAGGGATCTGACAGCGGGGTTGTGCACACTTCGGTGCCCGCCAGCGCCACGCCGGGGCACAGGGACTCCCTGGTCCATGTGAGTGACTCTAACGAAGCACTTGGCGAGAAGGAACAGCGGGATGACCGAGAGGGGCGCGCTTCTCCACTCGCTCGAAGGGTCGCGCGCGAGCTAGGAGTCGACGTCAACAAGATTCGCGGTACCGGACCACGGGGCCTCGTGACAGAGGCGAATGTGCGGGCGGCGGCAGCGACTCAAGGGGCCGAGGTAACCGCCGGCGCGCTTGTTCCGGTGCGAACTCAGAAGCTTACCCGCATGAGAAAGGCGATCGCTGCTGCGCTGAGCCGCAGCATCGCCGAAGCCGCTCAGCTCACCGTAATGCGCGAGGTGGGAATAGCTGGAGCATCGGCCGTTCGGGAGGGGGCGCCCGACCACGCAACGATGACTGATGTCATACTGGGGGCAGTCGCGCGTGTGCTGACGCGTCATCCGCGGCTGAACGCCCATCTCATTGGCGACGAACTCCGGTTTTTCGACACTGTCAACATCGGAATTGCGGTTGCTCTCGATGAGGGACTCGTCACCCCAGTGATTCGCGATGTGTCCGGACTAAGCCTCGCACAGATCGTGAGACAGCGCCGCCAGCTCGTGGACAAAGCGCGTAGCGGCACACTCCGCCAGTCGGACATCCAGGGAGGGACGTTCACAATCACGAACCTGGGCGCGTACGGCATCGATACATTCACGCCGATCCTTAATCCGCCGGAGGTCGCGATCCTTGGCATTGGCGCCGCCAAGCCCCGCCCGTCGATCTCCGGAGGCGCGGCTGCGATGCGGCAGACCTGTCCCCTCAGTCTCACGTTCGACCACCGCGCGCTCGACGGTGCACCCGCAGCGCTGTTCCTCGCCGATCTCGCAGATCTGTTGGATGATCCTGGCCGTCTACAGGAGGAACTCCATTGAATGTTGAGAGCCCGTCTCGGGGGAGCCGCACCGTCGGTGAAGAGCACGTCGCGGCTGCGATACACGCCGTCCGCTTGAGCCAACTGCGACCCGCTGACTTAGTCGCTGTTGTGGGCGAGGGGCCACTTGCGCTCGCGACCGTCGCCGTTCTCTTGGCACGTGGCATACGCAAGGTGGCGCTGCTCGCTGATTCGCCCGCGTGCACTGTTCAGGCGGTTCGCGCCGGCGCGCAAGTCTTTTCCCTGACTGCGTCTGCGGACGCGCTTGAGCAGGTGCGCGTTGAACTAGGCGGCTACGGACCGGACTTCGTCTTCGCGTGTGAGGCCAACTCGGAAGCGCATCGCGTCGCGATCGATCTCGTACGCCCAGCGGGTATGGTTGTGTTACTGGGTGAGGAGGAGAACCCTACCTCGATGAACCCGAATCTCATGGTGTTTGCAGACAAGCGCGTCCAGGGCAGCCGCCGGTTCCACGATGAAGACCTTCAGATGGCGCGCGATCTCATTCGCACCCGGCGGCTTCGCATCCACGACTTCGACGATGAGGGTACTTAGTTTCTCTGAGGCTTAATTCCGGAGGGCATAAATCCCTCCGGTAACAGCCACAGCCGCCGCAGTTAATAAGACTACAAGCACTCGTTTCACTCTTGGACTTTGCTTTTTCAGGAAACGATAAGAGGGCCTCCTGCATTCCTTTAAGCCAGTTAGATCTCTAAACAAGTCAACTGCATAACCCAGTGGTCCGCCATTGACTAATGCAACCGCCATGATCGTGGCAGTGGCTATGGCAATTCGTTTCAGGTCTCTTTCTCCAGCAGCAAAGTAGAGCGGTGGGGCTATCACCAAATTAAATGCCGCCAAATAAACCGCATCATGTAAAGCGAGAACTTTTTCAGTTGTCTCGTCTCCGATGCTGAATAAGCGTCTTGACAAATCCCTCCCTTTACCATAGATGTAACCCGTTCCGCCGAAATAAGTTATACCTGCAGCAATCAGCCGGGTATTTATAGAAATTTCGTTGGACAGCCCAGCTATTTGTGTTTCAAACACCGCAAAAACGGGTGTAGATTCGGCTAATATCGCGGTAGAATCGACTAAATGAAACTTTAGATTATGTTTTATCTTTCCAATAATGCTCTTGGCAGCTTTCATTTCTGGCAGGTCCATAAAAGTTGGGTAGTCCAGCAGCGTAACCGGCTCATAGCCGGCAGGTTAAATTCTCCAAAAGCGGTGTTAAGTGGTCCCATTTGCGCGCGATTGATTAGCGCGGCGCGACGGCTATTCCAAACGACCTCCGGCTACGCCGACCCAGGTGCAAAATAGCCAATGGTTCGTCGGGAAACACGCTCGAGGCGCAACGTGGCCTTTGGCGAACCGTGGACATCCGGCAAGGCCTCTAGAGCGGGTGGGCGCGTAGCCAGTCCAGAGTAACCCGGTTAAACTCGTCAGCCATCTCGAAAAACGCGCAGTGACTTGAATGTGGTCCTGTGAATATGTGGAGCTCGGAACCCGGAATCGCTGCGTGGACGGCGCGCCCTAGTCGGGTTGGTACCTGCCAGTCCAACTCGCCGCTGGTAATCAATGTTGGCACGCGTATGGCAGGAAGACGGTCTATTGTATGATGCGTGTGATCCGCGTGGATGTGGCCGAGGATACCCTTGAACGATGACACGTGGGGGTGAGTCATAAGGGAGTCCCAGATCGCATCGTGCTTCTCGGGGTCGTTGAGTGCCGTCGGGCTTAACACCCACGGCATGACAGCCCGTGCAAAGGCTTGGCGGTCCTCCTGTTCGATCGGGTACTTGAGTTGATCGATGACGTAATGGAACCATCGATCCTTGGCCCCCCAGGTCCCATGGAGCTGAAGCGTCCCGATCTTCTCAGGATGACGTAGGGCCAGTTCCTGAGCAGTTGTAGAGCCAAGGGAGATCCCTGAAACGTGGGCGCGCTCGATGCCGAGCGCATCGAGCAGCGCGGCAGCATCGTCGGCCAGGAGCGCGTTGGTGTAATTCTCCACGTCCTCCGGTTGGCTGGATTGGCCGGTCCCGCGCGCGTCGTACACGATCGCGCGATAGAATTTCTCGTAGACTGGACGCTGGGTCTCCCAGAAGCAGTGGTCCGAAGATGTTCCCATGATCAGCAGTAATGGGTCCCCGCTGCCTCCTGTCTCATAGTAGCAGTCGATACCGGTGGAAAGTCGTACGATAGGCATGTCAGTTATCCAAGTCTATGCAATTGAGTCTTGCCTTAGTTTCTAGCCGATCCCGCAAGTGAGTTTTCTCGATCCGTCAACGCTGCTTGACGGCGATGCCATCTACCTCGATCATCATTTCTGGGATTTGCATTTCGCCCATCAGCATGTATGTGTGTGCGACGGCGGACCTCGAAGAGTATCGGGCGAGATATTCTTTCAGAATTGTGCAGTACGTCTGTATGGCGGACCGGTCCTCCATGTGCACGAATGCCGCCATTTTTACCATATCATCCCATGTGAATCCAGCTTCATCGAGGACAGCAGTGATTGCGTCAAATACAATGCGTGTCTGCTCCTCGAAGGTCTTACCCATGACCTTGAAGTTGGCATCCAGTGGGGTTTGCCCCGAGATGTAGAGCGTATCCCCTGCAACAATTCCTCCGGAGACCCCAAACTGCTCGGCTGTTTCCGGTAGGCGCGGTGAATTCACTTCTCGATGGCTCATGTCTTCTCGGTCCTCGGATGCTTCACATGCCCAACTGTTTGTGTACAGCCGCTACGATTCGCCCGGCATCCGGAAGGGCGGCGCGCTCGAGCACCGGGCTAAATGGAGTCGGCACATTCAGGGCGCATACGCGGGCAGGGTGTACGTCGAGGAATTCGAGAGCAAGCTCGGCCACACATGCAACAATCTCGCTAGCGGCGGATGCCATGGGTGTCGCCTCGTCCGCCACGACGAGGCGGTGGGTCTTTTGGACCGACTTCAAGATTGTGTCGATGTCCAGCGGGACAAGCGTCCGGGGGTCGATCACCTCCGCCGACACACCCTCGTTTTCCAGGATTTCAGCCGCTCGCACTGCCTCGGTAGCCATGTATCCGATCCCGACGATCGTCACATCGCGGCCCGCGCGCAGCACATTCGCGACGCCGAATGGCACGATATAGTCCGCCTCCGGCACTGGTCCCTTTATTCCGTTAAGACGTGTCACCTCGAAGAAGAGCACGGGGTCGGGATCACGGACTGCGGTCTTCAACAAACCTTTCGCATCATGTGCGTTTGCCGGGATAACGATCTTGAGTCCTGGTACCTGCATGAACTGACTGTAGATGCTACAGGTGTGTTGTGCGGCCGCCTCGCCACCGAGCTGCCCCGTCGCCATTCGGTAGACGATGGGCAGTGAGAACTGCCCGCCCGTCATGTAGCGCCATTTTGCCGCCTGGTTACAGCACTGGTCCATTGCGCACCACATGAACGGCGAGAACATCAGGTCGACAACAGGCCGGTAGCCACTTGCCGCGAGCCCGATTGCGGCGCCAACGAAGGCGGCTTCGGAGATGGGCGTGTTGCGTACCCGCTCGGTGCCAAATTCAGCAGTGAGACCGGTCAGAATGCTCAGAGCTCCGCCAACTTCGACGTCTTCGCCAAGAATGACCACCTTCTCGTCACGCCGCATCTCCTCACGCAAGGCCTCTTTTAATGCCTGCAGGTAGCTCAGGGTTCGGGTCGACGTGCCGGCGGATGCGTCGGCCAGATTAGAGGATGTCGCGACCGACTCGCTTTCACCGTACTTCATGCTCTCCACTGAACCTTTCCTTCCGGTGCTGGATTGACGATGGGTTGCGCGCGCTCAATTCGACGCTGCGCGCTCCTTGACGCGCATCCCAGCAGCAGCCGCTCGTTGTCATGACCGACCACGACTCTCGCCTGGGCGCAACAAGGACGGTTCCAGACCAGCTCGTTTCATGCCCTCGACATAGTAGTTCGACCAGATCATCGCCTCGTACTCAACGGCGAGCTTCGCGACCTGGCGCATCCGTCGCTCTGCCTGCCCATCTGTCAGGTCTGCGGCGACAATGCGCACGGCCATGTCGGAGAAGCCCTTTGTCGCTTGGCTAAACCGGTCCAGGACGTCCGTATCGATCAGTTCCGTCCCCTTGACCGCCTTCCCCAGGCCATAATGCTGCTTCATTCCGGCGCTGACCCGGCGCGCGCCGCCTGCCCAAACGGGAAAGTTGATCAGGATTGCCAGTGCTATTTCACCGGGCAGATGGAAAAGTGCGAGCCGGGTGAAGTAGTTCGTCCGGAAGGACGTACGGATGTGAGGCTCGGAGGAGTGAAGCTCGGTACGCCGGATGCCAATCGCATCGATGAGCAAGTAAAGTGAATCGAGCATGAGCTTCTCCGCCACAGCCATGAAAAGGAAGAAGTCAACCTCGCTCTCATCGCGGCCCTTCGCCACATAGAGCGAGAGATTCCCCATGTCGTTCATCACCAACTGGTATGTCTGCTCCACGAAGAACTTGATTCCCTCAACAGGAAATGAGCCGTCAGCAACGCCACGCGCGAAAGGCCCGTCTTCGACTTCAGTGACAAACGAGCCCAACTCACCCTGGAGCGACTCCACGAGGCGCTCCGCGCGCGCGAGCTGATCCGCAGGAATGATCATCGTGGCACCCTAGCCGAGTCGGAGCTCCCGCACTTAGCACCCTCTTCGTAGTAAAACTGCCACACAATCGCCTCGCACTCGGCTGCCCAGAGCCCGGCGCGGCGCAGCCGCACCTCGTTAAACGGGTCGGCCAGGTCGCGAGCAATGATCCTGAGGGCCTGCTCGCGGAAGCCGGCGGTGGCGCCCTCGAAACGGTCGAGTATGTCCGTGTCGTACTTGTCCGTGCCTGGAACCGGATTGCCCATCCCGTAGTGCTGCTTCAGGCCCTGTGCCTCGCGCTTCGCGCCGCCAGCCCAAACTGGAAAGTTGAGAAGGATCGCCAGCGCCACCTCGCCCGGGGAGCCATACTGCGCGAGCCGCGAGAAGTAGTTAGTTCGTATAAGACAGCCTGGGTGCGGCTCGAAGGCGCGAACCGCCTGGGCATCCAGCCCGAGACCCGCGTCCAGGAGGAATACTGACTCAAAGTGGTTCTTCTCCTCAGCCGCCATGAAATGGAAGAAGAGCATTTCCTCTTCGTCGCGCGCCTTGGCCACGTAGACATTGAGATTGGCCATGTCGTTCACGATCAGGTGGTAGTGATTCATGTGCACAAACCGGATGCCATCAAGTGGAAAGCTGCCGTCCAGCACGGCCCGGACGAAAGGCCCGTCGGCCACCTGTGCAACGAACGGCTCGATCTCTCGCTCAAGTTGTCCGACCAGATCGGTCGCGCGAGCGATCTGCGTCGCAGATACTGCAGGCACTGTACCTACCCCCTAATCGCCGGCCCCTAATTGCCGGTGGTCAGAACTCCTCCGACACGCGAGATGTAGCCCAACCGCTCGGCTCTAGCCCTCCGGGCGTGCCCAAACACCGTTCGGAGCCGGGAAGACAGTCTTCGGAGACACTCCTAGAGAATGCCTCAGGACGACGTGTAGACGAACTCGCCTGCCTCGCTCGGCGACGGCAGTTCGCTTGCCTCGGCTGACTCGACCGCCCGCGTTATGGCCCCTTTGATCTGCTCTTCTGTACGGGCGAAGAAGTCGTCGCCAGCGCAATCTGACATCCGCGTTTTCAACAGAGTGATCGGATCGCGAAGCCGCCGCTGTTCCTCAATCTCGTCAACCGTGCGGTAGACGTTGCGGCCAAGGATCTGGTCCTCGCCCTCATGGTGTCCCCGGAAGCGATAAGTCCGCGCCTCCAGCAGGGTGGGGCCTCCGCCGGTGCGGGCACGTTCCACAGCCTCGGTCGTTGCCTCGTGCATCGCCAGGACGTCTTGGCCGTCGACCATGATGCCCGGCATCCCGTATGCGGCGGCCCGGTCGGAAAGCTTGTCGATGGCAGTGACCGTCCGATAGTGACAGTACTCGGTGTAGATATTGTTTTCGATGACATAGAGAACAGGGAGCGTCCAGATCGCGGCAAGGTTGAGCGATTCATGGAACGTCCCCTGATTGACGCCACCCTCGCCGGCAAACGCAACGACAACATCGTCGCGGCCATCGAGCTTGTTGGCGAGCGCCGCGCCCGTCGCCATCGGGAGGCCCCCGGAAACGATGCCGTTCCCGCCAAGCAGACCGCGCTGAACGTCGGCAAAGTGCATCGAGCCACCCCGTCCCTTGCAGATGCCGGTGCGCTTCCCATAGAGCTCGGCCATCAGGGCACACAAATCGAGCCCCTTCGCAACGGCATGACCATGTCCGCGGTGAGTGGAAGTAACCTTGTCCGTCGCTCGTAGCCCGACACATACACCGGCAGCGACGGCCTCCATACCAATGTACGAATGGGTGAAACCCGGCATCCGGCCACGGGCGAAGAGCGACGAGACCTTCTCTTCGAAGCGCCGTATCGTCAACATCGTGCGATAGAGTTCGCACATCCTCTCGGCGCTTATATTCACGATCCCCTCTTAGCCCCGTTTGCGGTCGGCCGCGACATCGAAATCCTCCATAGAAGGTGTCTTGCCCTGGATCGTCCAGCCTCCGTCCACGTGGAGGACGTCCCCAGTCACGTAACGGGACAGGTCCGACGCCAGAAACACGACCGGCCCAACGAGGTCTTCAGGTTGGGCGACGCGCCCCATTGGCACAACCGCACCCCAGGTCCGGTCAAAATTCGGATCGTATTGTCGGGCGCGTTCCACGTCGGTCGGCCCCGGGGCGATCGCGTTGACACGTATCGCGGGCGCAAGCTCGAGTGCGAGCTGCTTCGTCAGGCCCTCAAGCCCGGCCTTCGACATTGTGTAGATCGAGTGGTAGAGTGCGGTGAGGGTGGCGGCGCAGGAACTGACGTTTACGATCGAGCCTCCGCCGCTGGCCTGCATGTGGCGTGCTGCCGCTTGGCTCGCGAAGAAGGCCCCCCGTAGGTTCGTCCCGACGACGTCCTCCCAGTCCTCAAGCGTGATCTCGAGGGCCCAGTTAAAGCGCGAACGACCTGCGTTGTTGACGAGCACGTCGATCCGTCCGAGACGCTCGACAGCCTGGTCAACCAGCCGTGCCGCCTGGGAGGTTACCGACACATCAGCACCGATCACCACGGCCTCGCCTCCCGCCTCACGGATCACGCGCGCTGTTTCTTCGGCACCCTGTTGGTCGTTCTTGTAGTTGACCGCAACAGCCGCTCCGTGGCGCGCAAGACCGATTGCGAGGCCACGCCCGATACCTTTGCTGGAGCCCGAAATGACAGCCACCTTGCCCTTGAGCGTTGTGCCCACCTCGCCGGACGTCATGAGTGGATCCTCCGCGCGTTCAGTTCCCGCTCGTTCACCGCGTTCAAGAGCGGTTCTCCCGTCAGTGCGCGGAGCACCTCCTCCGACGCCTCGGTTTGCACCTGAAGGAGCGACTCCTCGGAGAAGTGCCCCGCGTGTGGGGTCAGGACGACGTTCTCCAGCGACAGAATCGGATCATTGGGGTCCGGCGGCTCGCTGGCGAGCACGTCAAGGCCAGCGCCGGCAAGCCGCCCCGAGCGGAGCGCTTCGACCAGCGCCTCCTGGTCAACGAGGCCGCCGCGCGCGGTGTTGATCAGAATAGCCCCCTGCTTCATTCCCGCAAATCGGGCACGCCCCATCAGGCCGCGCGTCTCGGAAGTGAGTGGCAGGTGCAGGCAGACGATGTCGGACCGGGCAAGGAGCCGCTCCAGCGGTGTGGGCTCCGCGCCGCGTGTACGGATCTCTTCGTCTCCCAAATTCGGATCGCAAGCGAAGAGATGCAATCCGATCGGTTTTGCCCTGGCAGCGACTGCCCTTCCGACTCGGCCGATCCCGACGATCCCCAGGGTTGCTCCTGCAAGCCGGCGCACACCGTCTGAGAGCCAATTCCAATTTCCTGCGCGAGCGGCGGCGTTGTAGCGGGGAATGCGGCGAGCAACCGCGAGCAGAAGACCGATTGTGTGGTCAGCGAGTTCGCTAATACAATACTCCGGTACACGCGTAACAACTATGCCTGCCTGGGTCGCCGCTTCAACATCGACCTTGTCGACTCCGATTCCATACCGGCAGATCACCCGGCAGCGCTGAAGCGCGGCGATCACGTTCGCATCCACAAAAAAGTGGTCGGTCATGAGGGCGTCTGCATTGCGCGCAAGCTCGATCACTTCCTCACGCGGCAGCCGGTTCGCATCCACAATCTCTGCGCCTATCGCGCCAAGGATTCTGCGCTCGGGCTGAAGGTCCCGGAAGTTTCCGCCAGCGACGACGACGCGAGGCCCATTGCTCTTCATTCGACCCCCTGCGTGCGCAACTCTTTTCGGCGCCGCTCGGTTGCACCCTTGTCAATGCATTCACCGTCGGCAGCGAAGACGACGCAGTATTCCTCCTCTGCTTGAGAGCGTGCTAGGAATCCGCTGCGCACGTCCTCTTCAATCCGCTCCGGTTCGCGGTCGAGCGGCGATCCGTAGCCGGCTCCGCCCGAGCAGTGGCTGCGGACCCGATCGCCTCTGTACAAGTAAACGTCGGAGAACTTCCCGTCGCACTTGACACCTGCCACCTCGCGGGGAGGCCGGAACACGCCGTCCTTCCGGGCGATCTCGATGCCAGCAATTCCCCCTTGCTTGCCGCCAAAAAGCCCATACGGAGGGATCTTTGCGCGCTCGACGAACGCCGAAACACGCAACTCGTCGCATTCCACGCGGAACTGCCGCGACGAGCCGAAGCCGCCGCGATTTCGACCGGCACCAGCGGACCCCTCTGTGATCTGGAAAGCTTCGTGCAAGATGGGGTAGCGGGTCTCAAGAATCTCGATCGGCTGGCAGGGACAGTTGCCGACGTATTGGCAGAGGCTGTTGTTGCCGTCCTTCGTCGCCCTCCCGCCCCAGCCACAGCCCTCGTTCACGAGACTGGCAAAGGGCTCGCCCGTGTCGGGATGCATACCTCCGAACGAGACAAGCGAATTCGTCCCGCCGCACTCCGCGGGAACCCGGTCCGGCAGCGCGTTTGCCAGAGCGGCGAACACCGCATCCACGATGTGCGGCTGAATCTCCGAGTTGCCGCCA
Organism: Terriglobia bacterium; assembly: GCA_965218055.1. GTDB lineage: Bacteria > Acidobacteriota > Terriglobia > JAJPHL01 > JAPKYU01 > CBDBKE01. The sequence goes on along the minus strand of CBDCKA010000002.1, from coordinate 758,850 downwards.
ACGCTCGCACCCGGGTACTCGACATTTACGATTGTTTCCGGAGGCGCGATGATGCGCACTGGTCGGTAGCAACCATGATTCGACGGAATTGAAGAGTCCGTTAAGTGCAGGAGCGCGTTGTAAGTGCCCGAGGCCGTGACGCCGTAGGTGCAGTTGATCGGGCCTTTGCGCTGGGGATCGGACCCCGTGAAGTCAACGGTCATGTTGTCGCCTTTGATCGTAACCTTGACCTTGATCTTCGCCGGCTCCTCGGTAATTCCGTCATCATCGGCGGCGTAACGCTCGAGCTCGTACACGCCGTCCGGCATCTCGGTTATCTCTGCCCGCATGCGCCGCTCCGAGTAGTCCTTAATTGCCTCTGTGATCTCTTGTAACCGGTCGTTGCCGTACTTCTCCGCCAGTTCGAGCATGCTTCGTTCGCCGACATAGAGCGATCCGATCATCGCCATCATGTCGCCGTAGGAGACTTTCGGTGTCCGCACGTTTGCGAACATGATGTTCCAGACGGTATCGACTTGGTGCCCCCGGTCGACGATTTTCACCGGCGGGAACCGGATGCCCTCCTGGAAGACCTCGGTCGCGTCGCCGGGAAAGCCACCCGGGGCCTTGCCGCCGACCTCGGTCATGTGTCCGATACAGGAGACGAACCCGAGCAGCGCATCGTCGTGAAAGACAGGCTTGATGACACAGTGCTCCGGTAAGTGACAGCCGCCCCGGAAGGGGTCGTTGTGAAGAACGATGTCCCCTGGGTGGAAATTTTCAAGGCCGATTTCGTTGATTGTCCACTCCACAACAAAGATGATCGCCCCGAGCTGCGCTGGACAGAACTCCGCCTGGCCAATCATCTCACCGTGGCGATCGAAGATCGCGCAGGAGAAATCGAGGCCCTCGTTGAAGAGCGGGGAGTAGGCCGTGTTGCGCATCGCGATCCCCATTTCGCGCGCCGTCGTCACCAGGTAGCTGTTCACTACTTGCAGCGTGACTTGGTCGATTGCGTTGCGCGTTTGTGGCTGGGCCATATCAGGTCTCCTTTCCTGCCATCGTCGTCATCACGAGGTTGCCGTATTCGTCGACCTCCAACTTGTGGCCCGGATGGAGAAGCGTCGTTGCCGTGGGCTCCTCGATAACCGCTGGACCCTCAATCCGCGAGCCCTGTCCAAGCGCAGCTCGTTCGTACACGAATGAATCGGTCCAACCATGGCCCTTGAAATAGATTTTGCGACGCCCTTTTTCGGCCCCTTTCCCGTTTCGCCCAAGCGTTGGAACTTTCGGTTTTTCCGTCGGGCCAACCGCTGTGACATTGAAATGCACGAGCTCGACAATCTCGTTCGAAATGTCATAGCCGTAGCGACGTCGATGTTCAGCATGGAAGCCATCCAGCACCTTGCTCAGCTCACTATGGCCCAGGCCCCCGTCGACGAGAGGCACCGGGATTTCGGTGCTGTAGTTCTGTCCGAGGTAGCGCATCTCGATGTTAGCCTCTAGGGCAGCCGCTCCTTCATATCCATCGGCCCGAAGTCGGGCGAGCGCGCGCTTGCGCAGGCGCTCGAGCACTTCGTTGACGCGCTCGACATCGAGCGTATCCGAGCGGAAGCTCGCCGTCACGGACTCATCAACGCGCATGTCCGCGGTGATCAGGCCAAACGCCGAAAAGACGCCCTGGTGGATAGGAACGAGCACCTCGCGGATGCCGATGATGTCTGCCAGTGCTCCCGCGTGCAGAGAACCTGCGCCACCGAACGAGAAAAGAGTGAACTCGCGAGGGTCGAGGCCGCGGTCGATGGAGATGAGCCGGATCGCGTTCACCATGTTGAAGTTGATGAGCTCCACCACGGAAGACGCGACCTCCTCTAGGCCCATGTTAAGCCGGGCGCCGAGTCCTTCCAAGGCCCGCCGCGCGGCGCTGACGTCGAGGGAGAGTTCGCCTCCCAGGAAATAATCGGGGCTGATCCGTCCGAGCACGAGATTAGCGTCCGTCACGGCCGGCTCGGTTCCTCCTCGCCTGTAGCACGCAGGCCCGGGGACGGCACCGGCACTGCGCGGACCAACACGCAGTAGGCCACCCTTGTCGATCCAGCCGACCGATCCGCCACCGGCCCCGATCGTTTGCACGTCAATCATGGGCATAAACACCGGCAGACCCCACTCGATCTCGAAATCGATCCTACGGTTTGCCTCACCACCCTTAATCAGACTGACGTCGAAGCTCGTCCCGCCCATGTCCATACAAACCAGATTGGGACGTCCGGTTAACTTGCCAAAAAAGGTCGCGCTCAGCACACCCCCAGCGGGGCCGGAGACGAGCAGATCGACCGGCTTCGCAGCCGCTGCACTCGCCTCTTGCACTCCACCGTTGGACTTCATAATCAGGAAGTTCATCGACTCGCTTGCCGCCTGGAGCCCGCCCGCGAGATTGCCCACATAGTCTGCAATAAGCGTTTTCAGGTACGCATCGGCCAAGACGGTGCTCGCCCGGTCGTACTCGCGCCAGCGCGGGTACACGTCGTGGGACAGCGAGACAGTGGCCTCCGGGTAGACCTCGGCAATCAACTCACGCATGCGGAGTTCGTGCGCGGGGTTCACGTAGGAAAAGAGGAATGAGACGGCAATCTCCGCGATCCCAGCTTTTTTGATCGCCGCGATGACGGCCCGCGCGCCGTCTTCCTCAAGCGGCGTCACGACCTCGCCTTTGTAGTTGAGCCTCTCCGAGACCTCGTAGCAGTGCCGACGCTCAACGAACGGCTTCGGCTTGTCCCAGCTGAGGTCATAATGGTGCTTTCGATTATTCCGCTGGATAAAGACCACATCCCGAAAACCCTTCGTCGTGATCAGCGCCGGCAGCGACTTCTTTCGCTCGAGTAGCGCGTTGGTCCCGACCGTCGTGCCGTGTACCAGCGTGTGGATCGCTTCCAGCGGGATTCCGGCCTTGTCGATCACAGCCCTGACGCCTTCGATGGGGTTGTTGGGTGTACTCGGAGCCTTCGCCACCCGTAGCTCGCGAGTTGTGGGACTGAACAGGACCAAGTCCGTGAAGGTCCCGCCAACGTCGATGCCGACCCGCAAGTTCGCGCCATCTCCCGGCTGGGGCTCGGAATGGCGTGGGCGCGCTTCTTCGACACCGCGACCTGCATCAATACCGGGCGCGAGGCGGGCATCGCCGCCGGTCCGCAAGGGGCGCTGCTGATCACCTGACGGGTCGCTGCGGGGCTCTCCTTCTGACGGGAGGAACTGCGGCACGGGCCCCGAAGCCGTACTCATAGACTCGGCGCTGTGCGGCGTCAGCTCCGCGTACTCATCGCGACATATCTTTGAGCAGAAGAGAAGACCCCGGGACTCGACCCGCTCGGCGTCGCGCACATGCACCAATTTCCCGCAGCGGAGACACCGCGGGAGCTTCTGGTCAACCTGGATCGCCATCTTCTTCCTAACTCTTTGCGGCGGCTATGGGGTTCTCCATTGTTCCAACGCCCGGAATCTCGGTCCGCAGGACGATACCCGGCTTGAGCCAACGCGGCGGTTTGCGGAAAACTCCGACGCCGCCAGGCGTGCCGGTGAAAAAGAGGTCGCCCCTTTCGAGCGTGCAGACCTTCGAGGTCCATGCGATGAGATTCGGCACCGAGAAGATCAGCTTTCCGGTCGCGCCGTCCTGCACCTTTTCGTCGTTCAAGTAGCAGCGCAGCGGGACGTTGTCGCGGTCTTTGAGTTCGTCGACAGTGACAAGGTATGGCCCGGTCGGCGCGTAGGTATTGAACGATTTAGCCATCGTGTACTGCTGAAAGGCGCGGAACTGCTCCTCCCGATCAGAGATGTCCTGGCCGCAGGTCACGCCGGCGACATAGGACCAGGCTTTCTCCTCGGGAACGTTGCGCGCCTGCTTGCCGATCACCACCACCAGCTCAGCTTCCCAGTCAATCTGAACGCGCCCGGGCAGGATGCTGACTGCGTCGCGCGGACCGACTAAAGCGCTGGGGAGCTTGGCGAACAGGTTTGGTTCGCCCGGGTTCTCGGCACCGGCCTCCTTGACGTGGTCGCTGTAGTTCCCGGCAGCGGCGAGGATCTTGCTCGGGCGTGGCACGGGCGGCCCAAGATGCGCGCCCTCCAGCGGGATCCCTTTCTCCTTCGAGAGGTCGAGCTTGCGCGCCTCATCCAAGCGCGCCAGGAGCTGCATTGGATCGGATGGCAGGCTCCCGCCACTCGCTCGCTCAATGTCAATCAACCGCTCGCCTACGACAGCCATGGCGCGGCCGTCTACGTTTGCGATTCTCATCTTCTTTAGCCTCCCCCTTAGCTTTCTTAAGCTTTCTTAGCTTTTTTAGTTCACGCTCGTTTTATCACGACGATCCGATAACGGCAAAGGCCTCTGTCTCGAGGAGCAGCCCCGGCAGCCCGAGCTTCACTACCTGGACACCGGTCGCGGTCGGGTACCGGCCGTCGGGGAAGAACTCCTTTCGCACTCGGTGGATGGCATCGAAGCTGTTGATGTCGAGCACAAACGTTGTCACGCGGGCCACGTCGGTGACCTTGCCGCCTGCCGCCTCAGCGACCTTCTTGATGTTCGTCCACACCTGCCGCGCTTGTGCCTCGACGTCGCCGGGCCCGATGAGTCGAAGCTCCTCGTCGAGGGCGACCTGCCCGGCGATGAAGAGCAGGTTCCCAACCTTGACGCCATGCGAATACGGCCACAGCTCCAGCGAGTGAACCTCGCTGGGCATAATGATCTCCTTTTTCTCGACACCGCCTTCCGGAACATTTTTTGCCATCATTCTTCCTCCTTTCTCGATTCCTCAACTACGCGAGGAATCCTCCGTCGACCGCGATCGACGTCCCCGTCGTGAACGACGAAGCGTCCGAAGCAAGCCACACAATCGCCTCAGCCACTTCCTCCGCAAGCCCGAGCCGCCCCATCGGGTGCATGTTGATCAATGTCTTCCGGAGACTCGGATCGCGCCCGAGTACGTCGTCCGTGATTCCCGCGTCGATCACTCCTGGCGCGACGCAGTTCGCGCGGATGCCCTCACGCCCATACTCGTGCGCAATTGTCCGCGTGAGCATCTCGAGTCCCGCCTTCGCCACGGTGTAGGGTCCAACGAGATCCCAGGCTCGGAACGCGCCCACCGACGTGACATTAACGATGGAGCCGCCTCCCCCTGCGACGAGGAGCGGCAGCGCGGCCCGACAGATGTAAAAGCTGCCAGAGAGGTTGACAGCGATCACTCGGTCCCAACTTTCGATGGGCTGATCGCCGATCCGCGCCCAGGTAGGATGGATGCCGGCGACATTAACCACGCAATCCAGCCCCCCGAGCGCTTCATGGGCGCACTCGACTGCGCGGGTTGCATCTTCCGCGTTACTGCAATCCACAACGATCACGACTGCTTTGCCGCCGCTATGTGCGATTTCCCGGCTGAGTGACTCGAGATTGTCTCGTCCGCGCGCCGCCACAGCGAGTCGAGCCCCCTCCCGCGCCATCGTGCGAGCAGTCGTCCTCCCAATGCCGCGGGAGGCACCGACGACGAGGCCGCGCTTCCCTTTCAACCGCCCGTTTACGGGTGCACCAGAACCTTGACGCACGAGTCTTTCTCTTCGATGAGAGCACGGAAGCCCTGCTCGACAATGTCGTTCACCGCGATTCGGTGGGTCACGAGTGGGGTCGGATCGAGTCGCCCGGACGCGAGCAGGTCGATAACAGCTTCCCACACACCATCGAAATAACCAATGCACCCGCGCACTTCTTTCTCGCCTGCAACTACGCGATGAAGGTTGAGGTCGCCGCTTGTCTCAGCGATGCCGATGATAACAGCGAGTCCGCCTGGTCGTACAACTTCGATGGCGAGATTCATGGTCGCGACCAGCCCCACGCATTCGAAGGCGACATCGACGCCACGGCCCCGGGTAAGGTCGCGGACTGCGTCGACAGGATTTTCAAGCTGCGGGTCGATGACGGCGGCCGCTCCCAGCTCATGTGCGAGCGCGGCCCGGCGCGGGAGCTTCTCGATGACGAAGATGTTCCGGAGGCCTGCGGCCCGCGCCGTCGCGAGGGCGCAAAGGCCGATCGGCCCGGCGCCGATAACTACCGCATCGTCGCCAATGCGGACACCGGGCAACTGCATCGCGCGCAGCGTCACCGCAAGCGGCTCGATGAGCGCGCCAACTTCGTCCGTGATAGTACTTGGCAGGGGGACCAGCTGGTCCTGGCGCACAACGGTGTAGCGAGCAAAGGCGCCGTCCCGTGTAATCCCAACCAGTTGCAAGTTCCGACAATGTTGCAGCATCCCACGTTGACAAAAATGACATGTCCGGCACACGCGATGAGGGATGACGACGACCCGGTCGCCCAGCTTCACCCTGGTTACTTCCTTTCCAACAGCAGTCACCCGTGCACTGAATTCGTGCCCAAGGACCACCCGCTTCAGGGCTGGCGGAATGAAGATCGGCCCGGCGAGATACTCGTGAAGGTCAGTCCCGCAGATTCCGGTGCAGCTAACTTCAACGACTACGTCTTCCCCGCTGGGATTCGGCGGCTCGCGCACCTCCTCGAGGCGGACGTCACGCTTCCCATACCAGACGGCTGCCTTCATGAGCGAGCCTCTTGAGTGTGGAAATTGTCGATACGAGCCCGACGTGTCTGAAGGCTATGGCGCGCGGTCTGCAAGTTGTCCTCGCCGAAGCGATGCCTGGGCTTTAACTTTAAGAGGTAAGGTGCCCACTATGGTTATGCGAACAGGTTATGTCAACAAAAAAGAAATTCATGGATGCGATTTTCCTCTTGACAAGCAACTTCAGAGCCTGTTACCCAGTAAAATAGCTGGATGCTCAGAATGTCTGATATTCGACAAAACTTGGTGAGGAGGCAGCTATGAGTAGGTCAAGCGTTGCAGTCCTTCTGGCTTTGACATTTCTCGGATCTTCCCTGATTGCGGAAGCTCAGATTGGTTTGGCGTCAGTAGTGGGCAGGGTCCTAGACCCGACCGGCGCCATTGTGCCCGGCGTCGAAGTCGAGATGAGACAAGTGGCGACGAACCAAGTTTTCCGGACCGTCACTACCGACACTGGAGATTACACTCTGACCAATCTCCCCGTCGGCGCCTACGAGATTCAAGTGTCCTCTGCTGGCTTTAAGACCGAATTGCGGTCAGGCGTCACGCTGGAGGTTGGCCGCACCTATCGAATGGATTTCACGCTCTCCCTCGGCGCGGTGACAGAAAAAATCGAGGTCACTGCGGAAGCTCCTCTGTTGCAGACGGAGGCTCCGACAATGACCACAGTCATTGAGAACGAGAAGATCGTTGGGCTTCCGCTCAACGGGCGGGACGTGATTGGCTCTCTCGTACTGCTGTCCCCGGGCATAGCCCCGGCTCGCGGCAACCGTCTCGGTAACAACTTTGCTGCGAATTTCCACGTCCGTGGGATGCGCCCCCAGGACACGATGGTCCTGGTCGATGGCAGTATGCTATCGCAGAACAACGGCCAAATGACCTATACCCAGGGACCGGACTCGGTGCAGGAGTTCGCGATCAAGACCGGGCTCTATGGAGCCGAGTACGGAATCCGGCCGGGAGGCGTCGTCAGCCTAGTGACCAAGAGCGGTACGAACTTGATCCATGGCACCGTGTTCAACTTCCTTCGCAACGACAACGTGGATGCCCGGAATTTCTTTGATCCCGGAGAGCGCCCTGAATTCAAGCAGAACCAGTACGGGGCGACGGTTGGAGGCCCCATCTTCATTCCCGGCGTATTCGACGGCAGAGACAACGCTTGGTTCTTCGTTTCCTGGCAAGCCCAAAGGCAGAAAAGGTTCTCGTCGTTTACTGGGATCGTACCGACGACTGCCGAAAAGAATGGGATCTTCACAAGCCCGGTCACTGATCCCCTAACCGGAGCGCCCTTCCCGAACAATACCATTCCGGCAGATCGCCTCAACAGCACTTCACAACAGTTTTTGCAATTCTGGCCCTCACCAAACTTCGGCACCGGCACCGGCACTAACTTTCGGTGCGGTGATTGTACTTCGGGAACCGACAAGGACCAGCTAATCGCCAAGATCGACTTCAGAACTGGGGACAACGATCGTTGGTCTATGCGCGGCATTTGGGATTCCGCCCCGATAGATCAGGTTAACGCGATTCAGGTATTCACCAGGACCGACAGCCTGAGAACCTGGGCGGTCAATCTCGTCCAGACACATACATTCAGCCCGACCGTTATAAACGAATTTGGCGTACACTACTTCAAACGGCCCTATTCCCCTGGTTTGGGGGAGGCGACTAAAACACCCCAGGGCTTCAATCAGGCCCTCGGGTTGCCCCGCTTTCCGCGGAGTACGGCCGATAATGATGGGGTGTTGGACGTTAGCATCCCCGGCTTCCTTCGACTGGGGGATCCCTTCTGGCATGGCGCGGCCCCGATCGGCCATTATCCAGAAATTAAGGAGAATTTGTCGTTCTTTAAAGGAGCTCATACTGTCAAGCTCGGATATCAACTTCGGAGAAACTTCTCCTGGAATAGCTTCTCGAGAGGTTCAAGCGTTAACTTCTCGGATCGTTACACAGGGAACGCCTTCGGCGACTTCCTGTTGGGACACGTCACTAGTTCGGAACTTGGCGCGGATTCTTTTTTTGGCGACCTGAGTCAGGTCACACATGCCTGGTACATTCAGGACGACTGGAAGGTAACGAACAGACTTACCATCAATCTTGGGCTCCGATATGAGTATCGCGGCCCTTGGGTAGACCACTCAGGCCTGAGCGCGAACATCAACGATCAGACAGGAGAGCTTTTCCCTGCCTTCCAATTCGATCCGAACCTCCCGGCTACGGAAGAAGGACGTTTTGAGGCGGGTGTTCCCCTAGTTGAAATGACGAACGATATGCCACTGCCGCGTCTCGGTATTGCGTATCGCATCGGTGACAAGACTGTTATCCGCGGAGGTTATGGCGCCTATTCGAACGAACCGTATTTCGCCGGGTACTGGTTTTTGGGCGGGGCCCCCCGGCAGAATGCCGCGCTTGAGAGCAATTTCGGTGCCGCGGTAGTTCCAGATCTATCGATGTCGAATCCCTTTCCTGACCCCATGTTCGACAGTCCAGAAGACTTTGCTAATGCTGGGTTTAATCCCTGGGGCATCCAGAGCCCCCTTCCAAGAGTCGTAGTTCACTCTTGGGGCGCCTCCATCCAGCGCGAGCTAACCCAAGATATGTCTTTTGAGATCGGCTACCAGGGCAGCCGCTCGCTTAACGAGTTTAGTACGACCACCATCAACGACGCCGCTCCCGGCCGGGGTCTTGAGCCGCTTACACCCCGGCGCCCCTTCCCGGACTTCACGACTATTTTAATGTTTCGTGGTGACGGGGACGCGACCTATCATGGGCTGGAAGCTAGCATACGGAAGAGGCCCGGCCCAGACGGTTTGTCCCTGCTCGCGGCGTTCACATTCAGCAAGAGCATTGACCTCAGCTCGAGTGGAGGCGAGGGAAGGGCACCAAGTACGGGGGACCTTAACCGCGGAATGGGCGATGGCAGTGTTAACGGACGCTTCACGTTCGTTCCCGGTTACACGTCTCCATTCGGGCCAGGAAAAAGGTTCTTGACCGACAGCTTTGCGGGGCGGGTCTTGGGCAACTGGACCTTCTATGGAATCCTCACCCTTATGAACGGTCCATACCTGACGATTGGTATGCCCAGCGATAGTCTGAATGTGGGAAGCACCTCCTCGTTTCGGCCAGACCTTATAGGCGACCCGAATACTGGAAGAGGTAGCTTCGATCCGGCAACGGACAAGTGGTTTAATACATCTGCGTTTGTTGCGCCTCCTCTTTTAGAGGGATCTGATACGCTGCATGCCAGGTTCGGGAACGCAGGACGTGGCATAGTCCAAGGCGTGGGTGTAACCAATCTGGACTTCGCCCTCCTTCGGGATTTCACACTGCATGAGAGACTTACGTTGCAGTTTCGTTTTGAGGCTTTCAACCTTACCAACACTGCCAATTTTAGGGATCCTGGGACCACCTTCGGAACCGGAGGCTTTGGAGTTATCGGTAGCGCCTTTGAGGGCAGAGACCTGCAGTTTGGTCTGAAATTGCTTTGGTAAGAAGCGCGTCTCGACGCGCAGCGCGGATCCTTTCCAATACCACTGCGAAGGATCCGCGCTCGTGCGTCAGCTTGCTTTGTTCTCGGCAACTCTCCGTGTGCTGGTGGTAGCTCCTTAGCCATTCTGCGCAGGCTCGGCAACATCACCAAGGAATCGGGAGGGATCAGTGTTCATGGACGGACTTCAACAGAATTCGCGCCCTGGGGCTCGGATGCTTATCCGGCCAGGCTTGCTATGTCTGGTCTTGATAGTGTTCGGTCTCGGCGGTAGCTGGTCGAGGGCAAACACCGGATCGGTAGCGGCTGCCGAGGCCAATGGCCCCTTTGCTAAATCTTACTTCGACGCGCTCTTCGCTGGCACACAAAGTGCCCAAAAAGATCTGCCGACAATAACGAAGGCGGGCGAGGCTGTTGCCGAGCGGCTGCTGGCTGGCGGTGACCTGTTCATAGCCAGCGTTCGCTACGACTTCGTCTCAGAAGGCATGGGACGCTCCGGCGGGTTGATTCTACTCAAGGAATACTCGCCCGCTGTTAAATTATCCTCAAAAGATGCTGTGATATTCTCCTGGTCAAATGTAACACCGGATCAAGAACTCGCCCTTGCGCGTAAATTGCACGCCACCGGTGCGTTCGTTGTTGGCATTGGCCCAAAGCCCCCAGATGAAATCGCCAAGGAACTGCTGAGGAACGTGGCGGCGTTTCTTGAAAGCTCAGCTCCCGTGCCACCAGATGTTCTCCGACGGTTTAAGGGCCAGACTTATCCCATTGTCTCGCAGCAAAACCTCGCGCTTCTCTGGACATTCACCGGCGAACTCGTTTCTGCCCTCACCCGCCAGGGACATATGCCTGCCATGTACCAGAGCGTGCTTGTGCCCGGTGCGCGTGAACGCAATCTGCCCTTCCGTCATAAGAAATTCCATAAGGAACACACTGTGCCCGCAATCCCTGCGGGCCAGTTGGGCCAAGCCTACCTAAACATCCTCGGTGAGTTGTACAGCGCCCTGAGTAAGGAGGAGGTTGGGTCCATCGAGAAGGCAGCGCAGGCGTGTATGAAGGTTCGAAGGGACGGGCACCAAGTCTATGCGTGGCTGATCTCACACTATCCTCATTGGCAGCCAGGTTCTCCAGGTGATCCGAAGTTTATCCGCCAGTTTGAGCGTATTTCGGGGGAAGTCCCGCCGGTGCAAGAGCTTTCAGCAAAGCTGAAGCCAGGTGATCTGTTTTTTTTCCTTGGCTATTATCGGCGGCCAGTTGAGGTCTACGAAGCCGCCCGCAGCGCAGGCGCGCAAATCCTAGAGGTCATCAGCGGGATGGGAAAACCGGCGACTGAGCTGCCAGAGCCGGACTACATCATACAACCGAAGTGGCCCTTCGGCGATGCGCTGGTTCCAGTGCCCAACTACGACGTGAAGATTCTGCCGAGTTCCGGCGTCGTCCAGGCGTCCATCTGGTGGGCCTTGGCCGGGTCTATGGTGATTGAGGAGGAAAAAACCGAGGGCGTCATTCGCTCGATGAAGTTCGCGCACATCGGGCCGGGTGTTTTTCAAATGGGGTCGGAGACAGAAGACGCAGAGGAGAAGCCTGTTCACGAAGTGACCATAACCCGCGCGTTTGACATGCAGACAACGGAGGTGACCCAGGCGCAATGGGATGCCCTAATGGAACGCAATCCCAGCGAATTCAAAGGTGCCGACCGCCCCGTTGACAATGTGACGTGGACCGATGCGCAGGAGTTTATCAGCAAACTGAATGCCCGCCGGGATGGGTATTTGTATCGCCTTCCCACGGAGGCGGAATGGGAGTATTCTTGCCGGGCGGGCACCAAGGGCGAGCATGCCGGAAACCTGGATGACAGGGCTTGGTACCTCAAGAATTCCGGGAAGCAGACTCACCCCGTAGCTCAAAAGCAGCCCAATGCTTGGGGCTTGTATGACATGAACGGCAATGTATGGGAATGGCTCCGGGACTACGACACCGAATATTCGGCGGATCCGGTCACGGATCCCCAAGGGCCCTCCGCGGGCTCGGGCCGGACTCCGACCACGGAGCCCCAAGTGCCCTCCGAAGGCTCGGGCCGGGTGGTTCGTGGCTGCGGCTGGGGTGGCGCCGCAGTCATTTGCAGCTGTACGTTTCGAGCCGCACTCGGACCTGTCCGCCGCGACGGTGCCCTTGGCTTCCGCCTGGTAAGAACAAGCCGATGATACCGGGCGCCAGCGCTCTCCCGTCTGGCGCTAGGTGGCGGCACGCGCGCTTCCCCCGCGCCCGGAGCTATTGATTTTGGCGTTCCGCCTGACATGCCCCCACTGCGGCAGCCGACCGTACACCGAGTTTTCGTTCGGCGGCGAAGCCCGACGCCCGGAGACCGAAGAGGACTACCAGCGCGTCTGGTTGCCTGAGAATGTCGCCGGCGTCCAGACCGAACGCTGGTTCCACCAAGCAGGTTGCGGCCGGTGGCTGACAGTCCGGCGCAACACACTTTCTAACGAGATCGATGACGTCCATTAACCAATGTCTTCAATTAACTTCGAGGGGAAATCGATCCCCATCCGCCCGGGAGACACTGTCGCGTCCGCGCTATACCGGGCCGGTGTGCGTGTCTTCTCACGCTCTTTCAAGTACCATCGTCCTCGGGGACTGTATTGCCTGACCGGTGATTGTGCCAACTGTCTTGTCACGATCGATGCCGAGCCAGCGGTTCGCGCTTGTTGTACGCCAGCGGTCGATGGACAGGTGATCGCTCGCGAAACGGCGGGCTGGCCCTCCGTGGACTTCGATGTGTATTCCGCGCTCTGGCATCTCTCCTGGCTGTTCCCTGTCGGCTTCTACTACAAAACGTTCTTTCGGCCGAGATGGATTTGGCCGCTGATGGATCGAATTATCCGCCGCATGGTTGGGCTCGGCACAGTGCCCCGCGGTCAGCCGGCTGGTCATAGGGAGACCTGCAACCACCACCCGGACCTGTTTGTTGCCGGCGGCGGTGTTGCGGGACTCTCGGCGGCGCTCACCGCGGCCGATGCGGGCCGGACGGTCGTGCTTGCGGACGAGGGTAGCATTGGTGAGAAGATTGCGCCCGGTCCGACCCGCACGCAAATCGAGTCTCTCCTGGCGAACCTGCGTACTCGAGAGCAAGTGACCATCCTCGAGCGTGCGCCAGCCATCGGGATCTACGAGGGACCGCTCGTGGTGGTTGCCGGAGAAGACTTCCTCCACTTGGTCCATCCTGCCCGCATCATCGTCGCCACCGGTGCAGTCGAACATCACGCCGTATTCCCGGGAAACGATCTCCCCGGTGTCCTGCTCGGACGCGGCGCCGCGCGACTTGCGGGGGTGCACGGAGTCCAGTTCGCCCGGACCGCGGTGTTTGCAGGCGAGACTATGGAGAGCCTGCAGCACCTGGTATGCCTCACGAGGGTCGGGGTCCGGATCATGGCGGCGCTTGTCCCCGACCGTTTGGCAGAGGCGCTTCCGCCCGGTGTGCGGGCTATCCGGAATGGCAGGGTGCTCGCGGCCGAAGGTCGCAAGCAAGTGAGTGCTGTGACGGTCCAATCGGATGCCGGTCGAGAAAGAATTTCATGTGATGCGGTTGTTCTCTCTCTTGGCATCTGTCCGCGAGCCGGGCTTCTCCGACAGATGCCCGGCCCGCTGATTGCGGGCGCCGGCGATGTTGTGCTTCCGGGCTGCACAGTCGAACAGGCCGTGGAAAGCGGTCGCCGCGCCGCTAGCGGTTCAGCGGATGCCCCTCGAACTGTAGCATTTCCACCGGAAGCGATCGCGGGACTTGTCTGCACTTGTGAAGACGTTTCTGTCGACGATTTCGAACGGGCGTGGTCCGAGGGTTTCCAATCGACCGAGCTGTTGAAGCGCTACACAACGGTCACCATGGGGCCGTGTCAAGGTGCATTGTGTCACGCGCACCTGCGTGCATTTGTCCACGCACGGTCGGGGACGGACTGGGCAAGTGCTCCGACGGTTGCTCGGCCACCCGCTCGGCCGATCTGTCTCGAAGACGCGGCGGCCGGCATTCGCTTCGCCATCGAACACCGGACCGCGCTCCATGAGCAGCATCTCGCGCTCGGCGCACGGATGCAATGGGCCGGCAGCTGGAAACGCCCGCAGACCTACGGTGACTTGCTTCAGGAGTACTGGGCCGTCCGCACGGGCGTCAGCCTGATGGACGTCAGCACGCTGGGCAAATTCCTGGTAATTGGACGCGACGCTACGGCTTTCCTGGAGCGACTGTATCCTTGCCACGTTCGTGACCTCTCGGAGGGCCGTCTGCGTTATGCGCTACTGTTGAACGAACGAGGTTACATCATCGACGACGGTCTGATCTGCTCGCTCGGGCCCCGCGGCTACTACGTGACGTTTACCTCAGCAGGAGCCGAGCAGGCGGAGCAGTGGCTGCTCGATTGGGCGGACTCCTGGGGGCTAAAGGTGCGCGTCATCAACCAGACCGGCGCTATCGGCGCGATTAACGTTGCCGGGCCGCTTGCACGCGAATTGCTGACCCGGCTGTGCGACGACCCGCTTGATACGAAATCGCTTCCCTACTCACGCCACCGAGAAATCACAGTTGCTGGCGTGCGCTGCCGTGTCCTCCGCGTCGGGTTCGTTGGGGAACTCAGTTACGAGTTACACCACCCCCGCCCGGAGAGCGTCCGGCTGTGGGATGCGCTGATGCATGCAGGAGCCGCCCTGGGCATAAAACCCCATGGCCTCGACGCCCTCCTGCTATTCCGTCTCGAAAAGGGGCACATTATTGTTGGGCAGGATACCGACTTCGACACGACGTCCACGAAAATTGGGGCGAACTCTCTCGTGAAGCTACAAAAGCCTGACTTCGTCGGCAAGATGGCACTGCAGCGCATGGCACCACTTCCGATAGAACAGAAGCTCGTACCGATCAGGTTTAGCGGGCCCGTTGCGCCGCCGGAGGGAGCGGCACTTCTCGTCGATGGGCAGCACGTTGGACACCTTACGTCGGCCGCGTTTTCGCCTGTGCTCGGTCATGGGATTGGGCTGGCCTGGATTCGGCGGCGGAATGGCGATTTTCCGGCGCAGGTGGAGGCGCTGGGGATAAGCGGGGAGGTGGCCCCGGGCCCGTTCTATGACCCGAAGGGAGTAAGACTTCGTGCTTGAGTTCTCACCGGTGGACGCCGTCTTGATCCGATGCTTCGGGAAACTGAGTGTTTTGGACAGCTTTCCTGGGGTTGCCGGTGCGGCGGCCTGCCGTGTCGCCGATGACGAGTTGATTTTGATAGGCGCACCAACGATGAACCAGACTCTCCTCGAGCAGGCCAACGCACATTTCGAAAGCGCTGATCCTGATGCCCTGGTGCTCGTGCATACCGATGCCTGGTCCTTCTGGGCGATCTCCGGCAAGGCGGCGCGGCAAGCCTTTGCGCGGCTCTCTGGGAATGCTTTGCCGCTAACGAGCCCGGCGTTCGTCCAAGGCGCCATTGCGCGCCTCCCCGGGAAGGCTCTTGTCCTGTCTGACGGCATCCTGATCATGGTTCCTGTGGAGATGGGGCATCATCTCCCGGAGCGGATCCTCGCGGCCTGCGCTGACGTCAACCCGCAGGAACGTGCGACGCGACCATTCACGGTTGGGAGCGAAGTTGTCGTGACCCCACGTCCGGCGCGGACCGCGCAGGTGACGTCATGATTGACCTTTTCCGTCGCAAGACTTATTTGAAAAGCAACAAGCTTGAGCGCCGCTACGATGTCGTCGTGATCGGTGGAGGCGGTCATGGGTTGGCGGCCGCCTACTACCTCGCGAAGCGTCACGGGATTCGCAGCATTGCGGTGCTGGAACGCTCCTACCTGGGCTCCGGTGGGACCGGCCGCAACACAACCATTGTGCGCGCAAACTACAAGGCGCCGGAATCGATCGCCTTCTATCATGCAAGCCTGAAACTCTGGGCAAACTTGGCCCAAGAGCTCGACTACAACCTATTGTTGACGGCACGCGGGCTACTCTGGCTTGCGCATTCAGAAAACCAACTGCGCCTTCAGCGGGAACGCGCATACGTGAACCAGGCTTTCGGCGTGAACACCGTGTTCTTAGATGCCGCCGGTGTGCGCGAAGTCTGCCCACAGCTCGACATGACTGGGGGTGGGCATCATCCCATCCTTGGCGCCGCCTACCACCTACCTGGCTCAATTACTCGTCATGATGCAGTCGTCTGGGGCTACGCGTCAGCGGCCCATCGCTTGGGCGTCCACATCCATCAGGGGGTGATGGTGACGGGCATCACCGTCCGCGATGGTCGCTGCATCGGCGTCGAAACGTCGAAAGGGCCAATTGCCGCGGGCGCTGTCCTGAGTGCGGTTGGCGGCTACGTCAGCACGGTCGCCACAATGGCCGGCGTCCGTGTCCCGATTGTCACCCACCCACTCCAGGCATATGTGACCGAATCATACAAGCCGGCATTTGACCGCATTATCGCCTCCGCGGATCTTCACATTTACATCTCACAGAGCGCACGGGGGGAATTTCTCATTGGTGCCGAGATCGATCCCTACACGAGCTATCTAACTGCGTCCACCTTTCCGTTTCTGGCCTCCGCCTCCGCCCGCGCGATCGATCTCTTGCCGTTCCTGGCGAAGCTCAGGATTCTCCGGCAGTGGACCGGTGTGTGCGACATGACACCCGACTACTCACCGATCATGGGCAAGACTGAGATCGAGGCTTTCTACCTTTCGACCGGGTGGGGCACCTGGGGCTTCAAGGCGATTCCCGCCTCAGGCTTCAACATGGCGCAGCTCATCGCCACAGGGGAAGTGCCGCCGCTCGTTGCGCCGTTCGCACTGGACCGCTTTCGGTACGATCAGGCGGTGTCTGAACGGGCGTCGGCAGGCACGCACTGACGTCGAAGGAATAGCAGCACCGAACCTGGAACTTACCCTAAGACATTTGCACTCAGGCCAGCCGACCGGCTGCGCATCGCGTTGTCCTTGTTCCCGCCGTTGGAGAGGTGCACGATGCCGACGAGGACAGCCCAAGGCTCAATGGGCTCGTTTTTATTGATTTTGACGATGCGTACTTTCGAGTTCACCCGTTGTTTCGGGGTGCCGCTTTAGTTAATCTGCTCTTGAAACCCGAGGCGCTCTGCTGTGCGCATCTCGGCCTGTGCCTGCTCGCTGAGTCCCTTTCGTTCGTACGCACGACCAAGGTAATAGTGCGCCTCCGCCCAGTTGGGATCGTCCGCGATTGCCCTCTTAAAGACCTCGATTGCCGCGTCCGTGTTGCCCTTCAGCTCATGAGCGCGACCGAGATCCACGCGCGCCTGCGCTTGGCGGGGATCGAGATCCAGTGTCCGGGAAAACCCGGCGATTGCCTCTTTCAGCTTGCCGAGGCGCGCATATGCCAAAGCGAGATTATAGGTTGCGATCACGTTGCGCGGGTCGAGATTCAACGCATGGCGGAACGAATTTACCGCACCCCGCGTATTGCCCAATTGCGCGAGGTTCACGCCTAGGTTTAGATGCGCGTCAATGATACTGCTGTCTTCCCGCAGCACTTGGCGCAACCGGGCGTTGGACTCACGAAGCCGCCCCTGCTCGCCTTCGCGCAGTGCGCGCTCGAGCATGGTGTAGACTCGGATCTTGTCCTTGGGATCCGCAAGCTGGCCAGATCGCGTTCCCCCACGTGGTGCTCCCGAGCCGATGTACCCGAGGCTCTTTAGCTTTGCCAGCGTCGCAGCGTCGACGCTCTTCCGTTTCGGCGCTCCAACTGACGACGATTCCGTATACCCTTTCGCCAGTTGAGCACGCAACTGCGATGCGGCTGCTGCTTCAGCCAATACAATGTTGTTTCTTTCGCGCGGATCGGCGGAGAGGTTGTACAACTCGTGCTCCGGCGCGCGGATGTACTTGTACTGAGCGGTCCGAATGGAGAACAGCGGGCTCCAGCCGAAATGGTAGTACGGGTAGTAAGTCTCGCTAAACGCAGGTGGCGCGGCGCCTTTCTGCTCTCCCGCAGCATGCTTCCCGAGCGCCTGCCCCTGCACCTGAGCCGGCACGGCGACCCCTAGAGTTTCCAGGATCGTCGGCGCCACATCGATACCGCGCACCTGATCGCCGACTACGCGCCCCTTCCAACGCGAGCCGGGGAACTTCACAATTAGCGGCACGTGCACAGTCGCGTCGTAGAGAAAGAACCCATGTGTCTCCTCACCATGTTCGCCCAAGCTTTCGCCATGGTCGCTGGTGAAGACGACAAGCGTCTTATTGTACAAACCCTTCGCGGCAAGCGCGCCGATCAGTTCCCCAATTAGTGAATCGACGAACGCGACTTCACCATCGTACGGCGAGTTTGCAAATTTCGTGCGATAAGGTTCCGGCGGCGCGTACGGTGTGTGCGGATCGAACAGGTGAATCCAAACGAAAAAACGACGGCGACCTGGCGTTTCAATCCAGCGCACAGCGTCACCTATTACCTGATCTCCGCGGCGCTCTAGATCCCCACCGCGCGGAGTCCCGCCCGGTCGCGGCAAGACATTCGTGTATGTGTCAAAGCCCTGGCCGAGTCCCATTTCGACATTGAGGATCGAACTGCCGACGAAAGCCGCCGTCTCGAGCCCCGCATGCTTCAACACCGACGCTAGCGTCGGCCGGTCCGGCGCAAGTGTAAAACCGGCCTGGTCGCGAACCCCCACGGTACTCGGCCACTGACCCGTCAGGATGGAGCAGTGCGAAGGCAAGGTCAGAGGAACCTGCACGATGGCCTGCTTGAACAGTACACCATCTGCCGCGAGCTGGTTGATCGCGGCAGTCTGTGTGCCACCGTAGCCGTAAGGTCCTAGGCGATCCGCACGTAACGTGTCCACTGTGATCAGGATGGCGTTAGGAGCGACACCTTCGCGCTTCTCGGAACTCGAACAAGCCGAGAGCAGCAGACTGGCACAGGTGAGGACGAGGAACCGAGTGCGAACCGAAACCACAGGGTCCATGCAATGAAGTATAACTCCGGCCGCGCCGCTTCGCAGCATGATTTGAGCTTCCCTTTCGCCCAGAAGCATACCGCCGGCCGCTCTAGCGACTCAAGCGCAGATCACCATGACCTCTGTCATCTACCGAATCACACCCACGTCGGACGCTTTGGAGAGGCTCGCCGGAAGGGCTGTTGTGGAAGGCCTGAAACACCTCTCGCAGATGCCCCGCTATTGCGCAGAACCGCCCCCCAAGGCTCCTGACATGGCTGGGCTGGCACAGGAAAATCTTTTGCGGAGCGTTTTCACAGCCACATGTAAACTCTGCTAGCCTGCGCCCCGCCTCAAAGCTCCAGCTTGCCTTGATAGACCATCTTCTTGAGGGAGAATTTTTTCTTAATCTTATGCTGGCCAATCTTGGTGACGAACTCCACGTTTTTGTGCTGCAGCTCAATCGCGTTCGTCCGCGGGAAGATAAAGACCAAGTCGAGAGCATCACCGTCCGACGTCACTACCTCCGTCACCACCTCGCGGACCATGATCCGCGGCTCTTTCCCAATCTTCAGGTAGGTGTCGGCCTTGACTTTGTCGAAAGTCGCGCCGGCCATGGCGGTCTTGGGCATGTCGGTAAGCAGCACCCGGTATTCGGGAGGGGTCTGCTGAATGAGTTGCTCGGCCTCCTCCCGCTTCATCTTGTCGGACTCCTGTTGTTGGCGGGCGTACGCCTGGCGGACGGGCAGCGCGGTCTGCCAGCGCAACAGCACCCGGATGGAGCGGCGTCCCGAGTCGGCTCCGGCCAATCCAGTGCCGAGCGTTCCACGAGGTGCACCGCCGGCTGCGGGGGGGCCGCTATAGCCTCCTTGATCTCCGCCCCCTGCGGGTCCCAGGCCGGAGTACACCGTTAAGGTGACGGTCTTGGCCCACGGCGACTTTCGTAAGACCTTGCGGATCTCCTTCTCAGACCACTCGGTGGACTTCTTATTAGATTTCCAGGGATCAGCCGCCCAGAGCGTGCCACTGAGCGCCCCCACAACCACGAGTGCAAGTATGCGTTTCATAGCAACCCTTTGCCGCCCGGCCTCTCGATGGGGCGGTAGCGACCTACCGTCTGCCCGATCATGGCGATCGTCACCGCTCTGCGGCCATGCTATGCTTCTCCCCCAGGGAAGTCAACGTGGCGACGCGCGTGTCCGGCAAGAGTGATTGCGTCGCGGGCTCAGGTTGGCTTGTGAGGCTTCCGGCCTGGGGCCGAGTGCGAGTGAGTGATGGTACCTGCCCTAGCCCGAATCGCACCAGGGGGATCGGTGAATGCTGGAAAGCGATTCTCAATCCGAAAGCAGGCTCTCAACAGGAGGCTAGATAGCTCGATATTTCCGAACCGCCGTCCGCAACTGCCAACTGAGTTTGGGACATCCTCGCCATATTTAATATCTCCTCATTTCACATATCTTTTCAACAACATCACAATAAGCCTTTGCGCCAATCAAATGGACTCCCATCCCAACCAGAGGCGTCATGTCAGCCTTAATCATTCGTTCGATGAACTGTGCGTTCAACATGTACTGCGCGAGCGGGTACAGCACTCCTGTCGTGGGGCAGATTTTCATATCCAGGCCACCAACCTCAAGTGCGCCTTCCCGCTCAGGAGAATAAGTGTTGATATGCCAATCCGCTATGTTCGATAAATCCTCAACCCCGCTGTCTTCGGTTATCGGCCCAATATAGATGACCTTTAACCCGGCTCGTTTAAACGCCTTCGCGGCATCAATGTTCTCCTTTAGATCTGATATTTCACTCGCTATGAACACGAAGTCGCCAGGCTTGCCTTTCCCCTTATTTTTCACCCAGTGGCTCGTTTCATCTCCTGTTGTATCAATCAGTCGGCTCATTACAGGACCAGACGCACGATGTGTATTTTCGGTCACCATGATTGCCCCTAACGAGTCGTCCTTTGTTACAGGATCGCGTGTTACGCGTATTACTGGATAGTTCCAGTATTCTGCGCCCTGGCTCACATATTCAACCATTGCCTTTGCGACAGCGTCGATATGATTAACATCATCCAACACCTTCCGTCCACGATCCTTTATGAGCTCAATATATTCAGTCGCCTTGTCCGTCGCTCCCATTGCGCCTCCCCCCTTGTGCCGCATCGCTATTTCGGCAGTAAGCATCCAATAAAAGTTGTGCGTTCCCTGAGGAGATATCGGACATACTCTGACCGCGGGAATCTCAGGAATGTATAGCACCCCATCTGTGAATGGTACTCCGGATGTGAGAAATATGTCGGAGCATTCCTCTGTCATGAGAATCTCCTCGTACACTGGATGCATCGCGAGCTCGTTCATGGCCAAAACCCCCTTCGGAATGGTTTGATTAGGATAGTAGGGAACCCTAATCCCCACTGTGAAGGCCCCGCGCTCACGCGACTGCTTAATGTGTGGTCTTGGAAAGTCGAATAAAAGGAAGTCACCACTCCCGATCACATCAAACTTCGAAGGCTCAACCTTTCGTGACCAATGGTGAAGATAATCGGGATTCCCTGGTCGCGATCGTGCGAACTCTGCACGGTGCATATGTCCACCAACAATCTGACAATAGATCTGTTTATTACTTTTTAGCGATGTAACCGCTCGATCGGCGGCTTCAACGATAATGGGAAGTTCAGTTGTAGCAATCCGGTTCCATATTTGTTCAGCCTGTTCGTAATACTGAATCCCGTATGGCTTCTCATTTGCAGTTGTTCTGTGTAGAGTCTGACTTCCTTTGAGATCGTGCGTGCCCAAGGCTGCTGTTAGCGCTCCTGCACTGAGTTTGACGAAGTCTCTTCTTTGCATTTGTCTGTCTCCTTTGAGCGTCCTCACTGCCAGTGTTTTACCACCGTGGGATGGAAGCTACAATCGTTTTCATCGTGCCTGTCTACTCCGAGAGTTCCCTCCCAGAGCCGACCGTAGCCGAGAGCTAAGGCCATTAATGTCAACCTTTTACCAGATCACCGTGCACTAGCAGGTGGGTTCGGGATTTGGGGAGGCCTGAGTCAGGGCACAGATTCCTGAGAGCCTGGTCTTGATTGTAACTCCTGCACCGAGTCCGGTGCCTGGATATGGGTCACTTGGCGGTTGTTCTGCCATCGTGGCCGTGGCCGACCGCCATGGTCTTCCTGTTGCCGTCAGCATTGCCAGTGCTTCTCCGTATGAATTGCGATACAGTGTTTTGGGAAACGAACAGGCCACTGATGCGAACCCTGACTGAAGAACAAGTAAAAAGCCTGCTAGACCCGAGGAAGGCCATCACGGCCACCACGGGTGGTCTTGACCGTTGACACCTGCCGACCCGAGGTTCCGAACTCTAATACCTCAGTAGATGTGCAAATCTTGACACCCATTTCCTTCGCCGCCTGGGCGAGGCCTCGAACAAACTCGGCCGGCAGGAGTTGCGCATCCTGGGAAAAATACACTCCACCGGCGATTGCCGGCAAAGACGTGGGCTCCAGTTGGCGCACTTCCGCCGGATTCAGCGCTTTTGACTCGATGCTAAACTCGCGTAGCAAATCTGCTTCTTTCAGGCCTTCTTCGTAGCCACGTCGACTCTTGAAAAGCATCAACAAGCCTTTTTGCTGATAGCCGAATTTCAGCCCTCGAATGGCGGACAACTGCTGAAATAGCCGGAGGCTGGCTAGACTCAAGTTGCGCAGCAGCGGCAGTGCCTTTCGCACCCTACTCTCATTGCAGGCGGCCCCGAACCGGGCGAGCCACGAGAACAATTCAAAATCAAAGCGTGGCCTGATGTATAAGGGGCTTTCTCCATTCAGCATCCACTTCAGCGCTTTCGCCAATACCCCCGGCGCTGCCAGCGGGATGCTATGGCTGGGCACGATGAGCCCTGCGTTCCCGTACGAACAACCCGCGCAGATTTCATCCTTCTCAATGAGGGTGACCTGCTTGCCCGCAGCGGCAAGGTAATATGCCGAGCAGACTCCGATCACCCCGCCACCAATTACAAGGATTTCTTCTTTTTTCATGCATGTGTCCAGAGGCAAGAAATTGCACCCCGTTTAAGCACCTCAAATCAAGCACAACTATGCTATCCCTGCATTCGCCGATGGGCAACTTGGTGACGACTGGTACAGAGGCTGATAAGATTGTGCTCGACAGTCGTCTCCCAGCCCGCTCCGCGCTTGAATGTGGCGCACTTCGAGCCTGGTAAAGTGCCACAATGCTGGCAGCGCCACCCATCTCGCTCTAGCACATGCTGGTGCAATTGGCGGTAGGACTCCGGGTGAGTCATGAAGCTTCGCTCACCTGCCCCAGAAACTTCTCCCTCTGTGGAGAAGGTCTGCGCCAGTGGAATCGACGGCCTCGTTCCGCATAGAATGCTAGAGTGAGTACGCAATGCGCCTCGCGTTAATCGTCTTGCTGGCTTTCACTGGCTTGTCGCTTCTAGCTGCCCTGGGACCGGGGCCCAACACCTGGATTTCCTTTACCGACGTGGCCTCCAACGCCGGCCTTTCCGAACAAATCGTCTATGGGGGTGTGAGCAGGCAGAAATACATTCTGGAGACAAGCGGCACGGGGGTGGCCGTTTTTGACTACGATGGCGACAGTCGCCCGGACATCTTTTTTGCCAACGGCTCCCGCCTGGAATGGACCCCGGAGCAAGCCCCGAGCAGCCGGTTTTATCGGAATCTGGGAGATGGCAAGTTTGAGGACGTGACCAAGGCCGCCGGCCTGGGTCGCTCCGGGTGGGGCCAGGCAGCTTGCGTGGGCGATTACGACAACGATGGCTGGACGGACCTTTTCCTGACTTCCTACGGCGGCAACGCTCTCTACCGAAACCGGGGAGATGGCACCTTTGCGGATGTATCGGAGGAAGCCGGCATCCAGGCGACGGGCCGCTGGAACGCCGGCTGCACCTTCGTGGACTTCAACCGCGACGGTGACCTGGACGTGTTTGTAGCCAATTACCTGGAAGCTCGCGACGCGGCGCGATTCGAGCCCGGCTCCCAGCCAGGCTGCACCTGGAAGGGAATGCCGGTGCTGTGCGGCCCCACGGGGCTGGGACGGGCAGAGAACATCTTGTACCGCAACAACGGAGACGGCACCTTCACCGATGTCTCTGCGGCAGCCGGCGTCACTGGGGTTGAGGGTTTTTATTGCTTCATGCCGGTGACGTTGGATTTCAACCTGGACGGCTGGCCGGACATCTTCGTGGCTTGCGACGCAACCCCCAACGTGCTGCTGAAGAACAACGGCGATGGGACGTTTGCTGACATCGCCATCGAATCCGGCATGGCCTATGATGAAGACGGCAGAGAGCAGGCCTGCATGGGGGTGGGCATCGGTGACTATAACCGGGATGGGTATCCGGACCTGATGGTGACCAATTTTTCCGACGATACCCCGACGCTTTATCAGAACAACCAGGATGAAACCTTCACCGACGTTACGTTCTCGGCCAAGTTAGGGTACAAGACGAAGTACTTGAGTTGGGGCGTCGGACTGGTGGACCTGGACAACGACGGCTGGAAGGACATCTTTATTGTTAACGGCCACGTTCACCCAGAGGTGGACGGGCATCCGTCTGGCATCAGCTATCGGCAGGCCAAGCAGGTCTTTCGGAATTTGGGCAACGGCACGTTCCAGGACCTGTCGGCCCGGGCCGGGGCCGCCATGCAGGTGAAAACGGCCAGCCGCGGAGCTGCCTTCGAGGACCTGGACGGGGATGGGGACCTGGATATCGTGATTTCGAACATGAACGCGGTGCCTTCGTTATTGCGCAATGAAGGCGGAGACAAGAACCATTGGCTGATTCTGCGTTTGGAGGGTGCGCGCTCGAATCGGAGCGCCATCGGTGCCCGGATTCGGCTCCACACCCAGGGCAGAACCCAGACCGACGAGGTGCGGAGCGCCTCCAGCTACTATTCCAGCAGTGGCCTGCGCGTGCATTTTGGACTGGGCGCGGCAACGAAGGCCGAGCGGATCGAAATCTCCTGGCCGAGCGGCACCCAGCAAGTCATTGAGAACGTGGCTGCCGATCGCGTCGTTTCCATCCACGAACGAAAGGGCATACAGTAGCAGGCAGGAGGGCCGAATGATTCGCTTGTTGACGGGGTTTCCTCCTCTACTCGCCGGCTGAGACCGCGTAACCCGTAGCTTGGACCAAGTGGTAAACGCGAAGGGGGAATCCATGGAATCCACAGATTTTGTAGATTGCGCAGATGGCCAAACTGCCGGTCGGCAAAGTCCGTCTGTGAAATCTATGAAATCTGCGGATATCTTAAGGCCTCTCTTTCTGCGTGGAGGCCACCTCCTTCTGCTGTTGCTGCTTGGTCTGGGTGCCGGCCGGGCGCAAGAGGCAAAGGTGCAGAGCGCGCTGGAACTTCTCCAGAAGGGCCGCGTGGAGGAGGCCATCCAGCTTTTGGAGAAGGGACTGGGCCGGGATCCGCAGAATGAGCCCATGAACGCCATGCGCGGCCAGATTGCGTTCCAACAACAGGACTATGCCAAGGCGGCCGCTCATTTTGAGAAGGCCTCGGCTGTGCTGGCCAACAATCCGCTGCTCAGTGTGAACTATGCCGAAGCACTGCTGCGAACCCGAAACGAGGCCCGGGCCAAGCAGGTGCTGGCGGGAGTACCGAAAACCGACGCGGTGGCCCAGTTTGAATCGGGGTTGCTGCTGGCGCGCTTTGGCCAATTATTGGCCGCGGAGAAGTATTTCCAGCGCGCCCAGAAGGGGTATCCGAAGCCAGCGGTGGCCGCCTACAACCTGGCCCTTGCCCAGTACCAGGCCAGAAAGCTGCCCGAGTGTATTGCTACCCTGGAGGAGGCGGAACGGAAGTACCCCAAACATGGGAACATCCTGACCCTGTTGGGAAAGGCCTACCTGGAAGCCGGCCAAGCGGAAAACGCCCTGAAGACACTGAAACAGGCGATCCGGAACGATCCGCAGGATGAGGGCAACTACATCTTGATTGCCGGGCTGGCGGTGGACGAAGACATGATTTCGGTGGGAATGGAGTTGCTGGATCAAGGTATCGAGCATCTACCGAAGTCCTATTCGTTGCATATCCTGCGCGGATATCTGCGGCTTCCTCACGGGCGCTACGCCGACGCGGAATTGGACTACCGCAAGGCCATGAAAATCCAGCCCAAGTCGGCTTCCGCCAAGATCGGCCTGGCCTACCTGTATCTTCATCGGGAGCGGCATGAGGATGCGATTGCCCTGCTGCAGCAGGTGACCCAGGCGCATCCCTCCAACTTCTTCGCCTATTACCTTATGGGAGAGCTGCGTATTCGGGAAGGCCGGGAGGAAGAAGCGATGAAACACCTGAAACGGGCTGCCGCGTTGCAGCCGGCCTACTCCCGCACGCGCACCAGCCTAGGCAAGCTTTACCTGAAGAAGAAGGATCCCCGCTCGGCCATTCCCGAGTTTGAGGCGGCGATCAAGCTGGACCCGAACGATATCACTGCCTATTACCAGGTTTCCATCGCGTACCGGAAAACCGGGCAGAAGGAAGAGGCGCGTGAGGCCTTGGCGCAGGTGAAGCGGCTCAATAAGGAGAAACGCGCCCTGGGAAACGCCAGCTATCTGAACCAGAGACTGCGCAGAATGCAAATGCCTCCACTATCCGGGCAATAAAGGATGTGCGGGCAGGTTTGCTGCCCGATGTAGCTGATCCGCCGGCGACCGCAAACAAACCTGTGCATTGACCGTTTCTGCAATTGGGCGCGACTGAAGCAGCCGCAGCCATCGGGCGCATCTGCTCTTAATGTGCCAGACGCGTGAAATATTCCTTCGCCTTCTGGATTTCCTTCAGCAAACCCGCACGATTCTTGCGGAGAAGGTCCTCCTCGACAATGTCGGGGGGAACCAGTTTTAGCCTTTCAGATAGATGCTGAATCTGATCTTCCGCCAGCCGCGCTTCTAAGTCTTCGAGTCGCCCGAGCCACATGTGGGCCAAAGCCTTGGCCCGGGGATGATCCGAAAGCGTCGGCGCTCCTTTGAGGAGCACATAAACCGGCGCGGAATGGGCCAGCGAGGTGGGGCCCATGGTGGTGTAAACAAGATTGTCGTACTTGTTCAGATCGCGGCCTGGAGAAAACAGCTCGCCTAACTTCTTTCCTGAAGCGCGAACGGCGAACCAAGAAGCTTCCCGCACTTCATGCTCAAACCGGAAAGAAATCTCGGCCGATCCTGCTTTTTGTGGGAAGCTCCGCAAAACCTGCCCGTTCTCGATGATCTCGAGCCGCTCCACGTCATCCCGGGTCGGATCAAACCGTACGCGTCCTTCCATCAGCACGGGCCCCGGTTTCTCAAGCACGAATTCTTCTCCCACCCCTTTCTTGTTCACCCGAAACTCCAGCAGGGGTCCATTGGTAACAAAAGTCTTGCCGCGACGCACGCCTTCCAGCCAACTCTGGTAAGTGAAGGGACCTTCTACCTTCGTATAAAATCGCTCTCGTCCGGGAATTGTGGTTCCCGCGCACGGATAATCCGTCCCAGCGGTGGGCGTCAAGCGAAAGCCCGTGTTCAGAATGTCATACCAGGAATCGTAGATCGCGCGATTGAACTGCAACACCTCAAGGAAGCTCAGCAAACCGTGGGGCAGATCAATGCCGAGGCCGTAGTGACCGCCGCCAATTTCGTTGCCGTAGTGGGCATAACCGCTTAGTGCCTCCTGCCGCCGTGCCTCTTCCCAGAACAATCTGTAAATCAAGTAATTCTCCGGAAAATGGATCGCTGAGCTCGCTCCCAGGGTAATGGTGTGACCGCGAACATGAGTACGTGGATTTTCTTGCCCTGCGGCCAAGATGTAATTCCCCTCCTGGTAGATGCTTTCCGGTCCATGGGCATACTGAAGGCTGCCGTGGAAACGAATGGAGAGTCCCATCTGCAAGAGATTCCCCACGTGCAGCTCTTCCGCTTGCATCATCTTGGAAATAAAGGGGTTGAGTTCCTTGATGGACCGGGCAATGTGGAGGTGGTCATCGGCACCGTACCAGCCTTGTTCTGGCATGTTGATCCAGCGCGACATATTCACCGTCAGCTGGGTGGTCTCCCCTGGCCGGATGTCAATCTCCCGTGCCTGGGCCTTGTACTCAATGCCCTTAAAGACTTTGAGCTCATAGATGCCGGGCGGCAAGGAAATCTCTGACTTCCCGACGCTATAAAACTGGGTGGTCCCAGTGTAGGGGTTCCGGACTTTTTTCGTTAATAGGGCCACCGCTCGTTCCAATGTCAATCGCGCCGGGACTTCCCGGGCCGTATTGCAGTCGCCTCCGACGGGCAAAGCATCTCTGGCCACGTAGCCTTCGCCCTGCCCGTCGAGCAGTTCGACTCGGGCCGGGGTAGGCCGCCGCGAGGCAGCATCCAAGATGGTCAATTCTAATGACCCAGGTCTCGGATTGGCTTGTGCAGAGGCAGTGGGAGTACTCGGGATGACTAAGCCGGCCATGATCTGAACAAGCACGACAATGAATGCTCCCCTCATGCCGCCTCCTCTCTTTCCTGATCCTGTCAAATCGCCGGAAGGAAGGTCTTGCTTACATCTTGTACGCCTCCCTTGAATCGCACCCATCAAGGCTTCAATGTTAACCTTTAAAGCTTCGCTCGGCGCAAGATTGTACGCCGGCCGCATAATGCTTCCCTGCTTTCCTCCGGTAAACAGGCGGAGGGTCGGTTGCGCCACTGCTGGTTGAGGCGGTGGAAGGCATAGAAGATGCGATCCAGGCTATGCACCCCTCGCGTTTGACTTGGGTGAGCGTGCAAACTAAGATGGCCCCCTGGCGACTACTCTGCTGATTCCTTTTCAACCTGCATGATAGCAATGCAAATGGGGAAGAAACGATGAGAAGAGAGCCAGAAGTGATTCGGGACACATCTCCCGACTCCTCCGCTGAAACCTTCCTTCGCATGATGACCAGCTACTGGGTTTCGCAATGTATTTATGTCGCCGCAAAATTGGGGATCGCGGACTTCCTTAGCGAAGGCCCGAAAACGTGTGGTGAACTTGCCGAGGCCTCAGGCGCAAACAAGCGTTTTCTGTACCGGATGTTGCGAGGGCTGGCCAGCGTGGGTGTCTTCCAGGAGGACAATCAGCACCGTTTTGCTCTGACGCCTCTCGCCAAACATCTCCGATCAGATGTTGAGGAATCTATGCGTTCTCCAGCCATCATGTATGGCGAGGAGATGTACAAAGTATGGGGAACCTCACTGAACACGATCCAAACTGGTCAGACCGGGTTCAAGCATGTGTTTGGCCAGAACATTTTCGATTACTACCAGCACCACCCCGAAGCCGCAGAGACCTTCCATAAGGGGATGACTGAGTTGGGCCGGACGATGTATTCCAACGATAACATAGTGCGGGCTTATGATTTTTCAGGCTGCGAACGAATTGTCGATGTGGGCGGTGGTCATGGCAGCTTTCTGGCCGATTTGCTGAAGGCAAATCCACATACCAGAGGCATCCTCTTCGATTTGCCCCAGGTGGTTGAAGGCGGAAAGCGCTACTTGGCAAAAAAGGGTCTTGGCAAGCGATGTGAACTGGTTGCCGGGAGTTTCTTTGAATCCGCACCCGAAGGGGGAGATGTGTATATCCTGAAAAGGATTATTCATGATTGGGATGATCCTGAATCGATCACCATTCTGGAAAACTGTCGCCGGGCCATGGGCGAAAAGGGGCGGGTTCTGATTATTGAGACCGTCATTCCGCCCGGCAATGACCGCTTCTTCGGCAAGCTCGTTGATCTTCACATGATGATGGTCGCGGGAGGGATGGAGCGTACCGAGGAGGAATACGCCGAATTACTTGGCCAGGCCGGGTTCAGATTGTCCCGAATCGTACCTACCGAAAGTATCCTCAGTGTTGTCGAAGGGCTTCCCGCCTAACAGCGCCTGTCGGTCGGCGCTGAAAGTGATCTAGGTAGGGTTTTGAAAGACCCAGGGTTCGCCTTCGAAGTGCGGTGGCACCGGAACTCCGAACAGGTCCAGCACGGTGGGCGCAATGTCCAGCAGCGAAGGCCGTTTGCAGTGAATCTCTTGGTTCGAGAACAGAACGCCGGGGACCAACCTCGGGTCCATTGAGTGATCTCCACTCCAGGCCTTGCGGTTATCCTGGAAAACTTCGCTGCTGACGGTGCCAGTCACCGAGTCCCAGGCAGCGTGGTATCCCTCGTTGTAGCCGACGATCAGGTCCGGCGCGTTGTCACGGTAGGGGCCTGTGAAGACCTTTCTGCTGTCAAACATCGCCCGGATGCCCACCCGGCCAGTTTGCGGATCCACCAGCCCGCCTAGTGTTTCGCAGAGTTGCTGCTTGAGTTGTTCGGTTTCTCGACCTGCAGCAACGATGCCGTCACGCTCGCGCCCCTTCTGATTAATGTAAATGCCGTTGAGTCCGAGCGCGTAAGCGCGCGTCCGCTGCCAGTCCACGTTGCCGAACCACTCCACGCCGGGCTGGGCGCCGTCCTGCAACGCGAGAAAGCCATTCTGCCAAAGCCAGGTGTTCAGGTTGACGCCGCGCTCGAAGGATTTGAACCCGTGGTCAGAAATCACCAGCAGCAGGGAGTCCTCATCCAACTGCTGGAGCGTACGCCCCACCAGGTCGTCCATGTGGCGATACAGTTCCTCAATGACCCCCCCGAACCGCTCCTGTCCGCCGTCCTTACCGGCGGCCGGATGACCGTTTCCTAGATAGCGCCAGAACATGTGCTGCACCCGGTCGGTGATGTCAAAGACACAGACGCAAAGCCCGCGCCGCGTTTTCTTCAGCGAGTCAAAGAAGATGCGTTCGCGCTCTTCGTGAATCAGGTAGCACTGCCGGAGAAACGCTTCCTCGTCGAGCACACCTTCGTTCAGCGCCCAGGTATCTTCGGCCAGCCCCAATGTGGCGTAGAGTCCCAGGAGCTTGGCCAGGTAGATCGAGTAGGTGAATGGGTACGAGATCGGCAGCGCAGGTCTTCCCGGATGGATGTTGACCGGAGTGACGTAGAGCTCCAGGTGAGGCTCAAGTGCCTTCACGTAAAAGCGGCAAATGCCATGCACTTTGATGCCCAGGCCGGCTTTGAATTTCAACTCGACCCACTTGGAATATTCCCCTCTGCGGACCGTCAGGCGCTGCCCCTGGATTTCGATGCGCGCCTCGCCCCTGGCAGCGTCAGGACGCACGAGGAGTGGAATGCGCAGTTCGCTGTGGTGTGTCTTCAACAAATGATTCTCCGGGCCGGGAATGTAGGACCGGAACTGGCCACCCTCGGGCTGCAGTCGGAAGCGCAGGCCGCCCTGCGGACCCTCTGTAGCGCCGTCGCGCGTCGTGTAGAAAGAGAAGGTTCCCTGGCTGCCCTTCAGGTCTGGCACGCACATGCTCGCCAGCAACACGCCCGAGAATTTCTCGGCGGGAAAGGTGATCGGCACGCGAATTACGGAGCAGAAGATGTCTGCCTCTGCCAGGTAGTGCCAGAACGGCTTGGCCTTGCGCAGCATCCTACACCGAGGCCGGCCCAGCGGAATCGCGTACTTGCCCAGCGCAAGGCTCCGGCGCGGAGCCCGAATCTGTACCGAAGAAAGGTAGGGAAGATAGGTGGCGCAATCTCTGCCCAGGAAGTCGTAGATGTTGTGCTTGCCGGGATTCACGCCGGTTTGAAACGACGACCAGGCCACCGGAGAAATAGGTGGGCAGGTGGTCTGCAGGGGGAGAAAAGTGCCTCCATTGCGTAGCGCCGCCAGGTGGGGCAACTTGCCCTCCTGCATGTACCTTTCGGCCAGGTCGGGGTCCATGCCATCCAGGCCGAGGATGACCACCTGTCGCACGCGGGCTTTGCGAAAAACTTTCCGGCGACGTAGCAGCCGACGAAACTGACGCAACGGCCAGCTCAGCAGGGCGATCAGCGAATAGAGGAACGCCAGAAAGAGGGTCAAAAACGATGACAGCACCGCAAAGCCGGCCCCGGGGCCCACGTAGGCCCAAGCTACCCCGGGCCATAGCAGCAGGGCCGCCAGCGTGCCCGCCAGCAGGAATCCGGCTCGTGAGGCTCTCTTCTGTGGCATCGAAGCCATAAGGACCAGCGTTAGAGCTCCGTTCTCGTAACGGCCTTTGCCACCAGCGTCCAGACCAGGACAAAAGCAAAAAATGGGACCAACCAGTGTCCCCGGTACGGGCCCAACTCGATGCTGCGCCGTGGGTACCTCACCTGGATTGCTTCCAACGGACCATCGGCTGGCAAAGGGAGCTCACCGGGATGCAGTAGCGCCTGCCGCCAATTGCTCCGGAGACGTGTGGCGGAGAGCCGGGCCAGACCAGGCGCCACCCTCACCTGTTTTGTGAAGCTTTGTCCTGCGGCCATCACCTCGACAAAAAAATCCCCGTAAGTTTCCGCTCGAATGCGCCAACTGACTTCCCGCTGTTCCGGGATTCGCACTGGCGGGGCGGAAAGCCGCAACCCACGGGGCATGCGAACCGACACCTGGTCGGCCGGAACGCGCCCGTCCAGACGGGCTTGGAGGAGAAACGTGTCGCGTGGCTTGAGGGCAATCCGGCCCAGGCGCAGCTCGACCTGGGTGAGCAGCAAGGCCAGAGGTAGCAACATCACTGCCAGGGGCACCAGGGAATGCCGCAGATAGGTGAGTGTGCAGCGCAGGATGTACCCGTAGGACCGCAGCACCACTCCCAACTGATCCTGAAACAGGCGGACCGCAAGCACGTGAGCCTGCAGCTGGTCTTTCACCCGGCGAATGGCCTGCTGGTTGGAGGCGTACCGGAATACAAACACTAGGAAGGCGCCAGTCAACAACGAAATGGCCGCTAAACCATAGCGCGGATCTAGCGCCTCGAAGGGCCAAAAGAGAAGATCAAAGAGGTCATTGACAAGGGAAAGCAAGAACCGCATTGGGGGCGCCTTGAACCGCGTTCCTCTTCCGGCGTGTCGCCAGCCGGCTCTTCACTCGATATAGCCCAGGCCTTGCAGTCGCTTCTTCACTTCTTCCTCAGGATCGCGGCTGTCTTCCTCCGGGCCCAGCAGGCGGGCGACCTCCTTTTCCAGCAGGTGGGTGACAAACTCCTCCGCCGAGGCGTAGCCGACCTTTGCGGCGCAGGTCTTCACCTTGTCAAACAACTCATCATCAATCTTGATGCGGGAACCGAACATGCTGTGCCTCCTCGGCGCGGCAGCCTAGCCCGGACCTGTTGATTGGCTCTCGAACAACGCCCTGCCTTCCATGTTCTCTGGTTTGGCGACCTGAAATTCGGCCAGGATCGTGGGAGCCACATCCCTCAGCTCGGGTGATTCGGCCGCGATCTTCTTGTTGCTCAACAGGACTCCTGGCACCAGCGCAGGCTCCACACAATGGTCGCCGCTCCACGGTTCGGTATTGTCTTCCAACACTAACCGGGAAACTCCTCCCAGCACGGAAGCCCACCCGACCCGGTAGCCGCGAGCATAACCAATGACCAGGTCGGGCGCGTCCTGGACTTTCGGGCCCGAATAGACCTCACCAGCCTGGTGGATCCCGGCCACCACCGGCGACTCGGTGAGCGGATCGCGCAGGTCCGTCAATTGGCTTGCGATCTCCGCCAGTAGCGCTTGGGCTTCCACCCCTGGCTCCACAATGCCGTACCGCTCCCGCCCGCGCAGGTTCAGATACAGTGCGTTCAGGCCCAGCCCATAGGCGCGCGTCCTGGACCAATCCACGTTGCTGAGAAATTCGCTTTCGCCGCGTTCCGTTCCCGGTTCCAGTGCCAGGTAGCCATTTTCCAACAGCCAGGCATTCAGATTGAGGGAACGATAATAGGGAGCGAAGCCGTGATCAGACACTACCAGCAGGGTGGCGTGCGGATCCAGTTTTGCCAATACCTTGCCCACAACCCGATCCATTTCCTGATACAACTCCTCCAGGACGCGGCCGTAATTGGCTGCCAGTTGCGTTTCGTAGGCGGGATGGCGCTCGTCCATAGCTCGCCAGAGCATATGCGCATTCTGGTCCAGTGTGGAGAAATAGAAGAAAAACAGCCCTTCACGAAAGCGGCCCAGTTCGATATCGAACATTCGTACCCGCTCATCCAGCACCATGCGCGCCTGTTCTATGTATTCTCCGTCGGTCCAGATGCCACTCGAGAGGGCTTGGGTATCTTCGGCAATGCCTTGCGTGTAGAAGTAGCCGTTTCGCTTCCACAGTTCGCGCGCGTAACTTTTAGGGGTAGACAGCGGCAGAGCCGGCTGCGAAGGATCCAGATTCATCGGGGTGACGTAAAGTTGAAACCGCGGCCGCACCTGCTTCAGGTAAAACTTGCAGATGCCCCCCACACTTTCCAGATAAGGAATCAGCTCGAACGACAGCGGCACCCATTCGCTCCATTCTCCTTCCTGCAGCAAAATCTCCTGGTCTTGAATCGCAATTTTGGCCGCCGCTTCCTGCGGATCGAGCCAAACCGCGAAATCCACCGTCGCGGCAGGCTCGTCCTGGCGAAACGGATTGCGCGGGCCTTCTAGCTTTGCGTCCACGCGCCCGCCCGCAACATCCACCGAGGAGATGTGCCCTCCGCTCACCGGGCCGGCCTCGACATGTGGGTCGTCGGTGAAGAAGAAGAATGTTCCGTAGGTACCCAAAAGGTCGGGAGTCCCCATACCGGCGAACGTTCGCGCGTTCGATTCCACTGGGGGGAAGTTCGCGG
Organism: Terriglobia bacterium; assembly: GCA_965218055.1. GTDB lineage: Bacteria > Acidobacteriota > Terriglobia > JAJPHL01 > JAPKYU01 > CBDBKE01. The sequence continues at coordinate 724,167 of CBDCKA010000002.1, read as the reverse complement.
GCATGCGGAGGACGGTTACGGGAATACCGTGGTCGTCTAGAATTTCCCAAAAGGCCTTCCCCTGCCGCAGAAGGCTGACACGGCCGCCGGAAATGGGAAGCACCCACCGGCCTAACCGCAGGGTGTACTTCGGTGGTTCCACCCGCGAGGTCGAAAAGTAGGGAACCAAAGTGTCCGGGTCACGGTGGATGAAGTCAAAGATGCCGTGCATGCCCGGATTGGTGCCGGTGATCAGATTGGACCAGGCCACGGGACTTTGCGGCGGAATGCTGGTGCCCAGCCGGCGAAAGCTCCCGCTCGCGGCCAGCTTGGCGAAGTTGGGCAGCTTGCCTTCCTGCATATAGCGCTGGAGAAGCTCCGGGTCCATCCCATCGATTCCAAGCACGATCATCTGCTTGGCGGGCACGCTGTTTCCCTGGGAGGCACGCCACCAGGCTACGGCTCCCAGAGCAGTGAAGAACACCAGGACAAGAATCAGAAGCCTGGCCCGGCGCGAAACGCTTGTAAGCGTGCTCCTTGTCATTTCGCCGGCCTGCCAGGTTTTTCGGTTGCTTTCATTGCGTATTGCTTTTGCTCTTATTGTGCCTGACTGCCGGGGTGCAGCCGCTTGCTGGCCATTTCTGCAACCAGCGAGCGTCCTTGGACAATGCTGGGGATTTCGCAGCCGGCCAGATCAAGCAGCGTTGGGGCGATATCCAGCAGGCCGGCGCCTTCGTAGGGGCCGCTCGGCGGACAGTTGGGAGCCACCAGCAGGAACATGCCGAACTGGGAGTGGTTGCAGGCGTCCGGACCCGTGTCGTTCTCCGCCACGTGCACCTGCCCGTGGCCTACGCTACCGATCGATCGCCAGGACAGGCCGCCCAGATGCACGATCAGGTCCGGCGCCACATTTCGAACATGGCGGTAAATCTCCTGTGGTTTGAAAACCACCGAGTTCAGCGGTTGTCCCCGGTCGTCCGTCAGCGCCTCGAATTCAACCTTCATCTCGTCTTGTAGGGCCTCGTAGTCGGATGGCGGAACCACACCCCGCGGCTCGCGCCCCTTCACGTTGAAGAACACCCGCGCGTAGTAGCCGCCCTCGCTCCACGCTTTGGTTTTCGCCCAATTCACCTGCAGCTTCTCGAAGGGCGTGACCTCGTTGGGGTGGTTCTCCACCGCCAGCAGCCCCTTCTGGATCAGCCACTGGTTGACCGCAAAGCCGCCGTCTAACCGCTGAGCCCCGTGGTCGGACACCACCAGCAGGATTGTCTCGCGGTCCAGCAACTCCGTTACGGCGCCCAGTTGTTCGTCAATCCAGCGATAGTATTCCGGGATGACGCTCTCATATGGGTTTCCCGCTTCGTACTGCCGATGTTGCGGGTCAAAATATTTCCAGAATCCATGGTGCACCCGGTCCAGGCCGATATCTACGAAGTGAAAATAGTCCCATTCCTGCTCTTTCAGCAGCCAGCGCACCACCGCCCATTGCTTCCGGCTCATCTGGAAAATCTGTTGTTTCAGCCACTGTTTGTCCTCGGTGCGGAAGCCCTTGACGTCCACCGGGTATTCCCCCACCTGTTCGCGGATCTGGGCCTGGAGGCTGGCCGGGGAGGTGAACGGGTCCCGGTTCGGGTCGGGCGTCAGGAAGCAGCCGATGCTGAGGCCGTGGACGCGCCGCGGCGGGTAGTTTGGCGGCACGCCCACCAGGATGGACCGCTTTCCCTGGCGTGCCAGGTAGTCCCAGATGGCAGCGTGCTGGATGGAGGCGGAGTTGGCAATGCTGAGCCGGTTGTAGGAGTAGTCGGCCCGGTTGCGGAAACCATAAACGCCGAGCGACCCTGGGTCCTGGCTCGTTGCCATGCACATCCAGGCTGGCACGGTGATGGGTGGAATGACGCTTTCCAGGCGCCCATACACACCTGCCTGCATCAGTCGGCGGGTGTTGCGCAGCCGCTCGTCCCTGAAGATGATTTCCGGGGCGGCGCAGTCCAGTCCGAGCACGCAGATTTTCATCGCTTCAGCCGGGGCCGGGCAGCAAATTGACGCTACCTTTTCGCTGAAGTATGTTACTAGATTTCTGAAGAACATTGCGGCCGATTTTGGCGGCGTCATCGCCCAGTACGACGGCTGGAAGGCCGGGATGTGCCGGGCGCCCCGCGCCCGGACATCGTCCATGCATTGAGGGCACTGTGCTGCCGCCCCATTCCTGGAGGAACATGCCGAACCGACCCCACGGGGGCAGGCTAGTCAACCGAGTACTGGAGGATCGGGAGCGCCAGCAGTGGCAAGCACGCGCCGAACAGCTACCTCGCCTGCAGTTGAACCCGCGCCAGATTTCTGACGTCGAGCTAATCGGGAAGACTCGCCCGCACGGCCCGAGGGAGCGGCTGATCCTGATCGGCACTAGGGTGCGCGAGCTGCTCCGCGACGGCCAGGAGCTGCCGGCCGGGTTCGCCCGGCCCGAAGTGGCGGAAATCCTCCGCCAAGCCTACCGCCAGAAGGAGCTGGACGGCAAAGTCCCCGGCAGCGCGCCCCACACAACCGACCAATGAATTGGAGGAACAAAGGTTTCACCCTGTGGTTTACCGGCCTGCCGTGCTCGGGCAAATCCACCCTGGCTCGCCTGGTCAGCGATGAAGTGGAGCGCCGCGGGCGGGCCGTCGAGGTTTTGGACGCTGAAGTCGTCCGCACCCATTTGTGCAAGGGCCTGGGCTTCAGCAAGGAGGATCGCGACACAAACATCCGGCGCATCGGCTTCCTCTGCGAGTTGCTCAGCAGGCATGGGGTGATAGCCATCGCTGCCGCCATTTCCCCCTACCGCGCCACCCGCGAGGAAATCCGAGCCACAATCGAGAGCTTTGTGGAGGTGTACCTGCACGTTTCCGTGGAGGTTTGCAGCCAGCGCGACGTCAAGGGAATGTACAAGAGAGCGTTGGCGGGGGAGATCAAGAATTTCACCGGTATTGACGATCCTTACGAGCCACCGCTCAATCCGGAACTGGTGCTCGAGACCGGCAGGGAACCTCCGGCCGCCTCGGCGGCCCGGATTCTGGCCAAGCTGGAGCAACTGCAACTGATTGAACCGCCCGAGGCGCCTGCTTGCCCGCCGGTGGAGGCGGAATAGATCCGTGCCCGGCTGGTTGCCTTGGGCTACATTAGGCACTGAGCGGAAGCGGTTTCATTGCCGAACAGTTCCTCCTCATGTTGCCTGGAGGAGATAGATTCCGAACGACGCATGGTGGTGGGCTAGGCCGAGGGATCGGGCGGAAGCCGATTCTGAGGGGGGAGACCAAAGACACCCACCATACCGCCCTTCGCGCGCAGGGGCCTCCTGGAGGGCCATCGCGGACGAGTTGGGCATATTTGGGAAGGGGACGGCACAGCGAGCTTTCCAGGACCGGCCCAAAACCCCATCCGCACCTGGTGCCGCAAGTACCTGATCCTGTGGACGCGGGAGGGCGAATCAGGCGGCCCAGAATCAGCTGTTTTTCGCCCTGCCAGGGCTCCTTGCCACTCCGCTGGCGCACCCGTTCCGTACCTCGTTTTACCTGCAGTTCTTTGGTGGTACAGTTAAGGAAGGGGCGGGGCCCTCAGCGGAGATAGGACAATGAGCGAGCAACCTTCCCTGACACATCGTCAATGATTCAATCCCCCTCGCGGGGTCAGCCATGATCATCGGAGTCCCCAAAGAAACCAAGGACCAGGAGTCCCGTGTCGGGCTGGTTCCCGCCGGCGTGCATGCGCTGGCCGAGGTCGGCCACGCGGTGCAGGTCGAGCGTGGCGCCGGTCTGGGTAGTGGGATCTCGGACCACGAATACGAAGAGGCCGGAGCGCAGATGGTTGAATCAGCGGCCGACCTGTGGCAGTCCGCGGGGATAATTGTGAAGGTCAAAGAGCCACAGCTGTCCGAGTATGGCTTTCTGCGAGAGGGCCTGGTGTTGTTTACCTTCTTGCACCTGGCGCCGCTGCCACAGCTGACACAGATTCTTCTGGACCGCAAAGTCACCGCCATCGCTTACGAGACCATTCGTGAGGCCGACGGCTCGCTCCCCTTGCTGACGCCAATGAGCGAAGTGGCCGGGCGGATGGCAATTCAGGTGGGCGCGCAGCACCTGGAGAAAACGCACGGCGGTCGCGGTATCCTGCTGGGAGGTGTGCCCGGCGTGCCCGCGGCCGAAGTGCTGATCCTGGGCGGGGGCACCGTGGGCATCAACGCGACCAAGATGGCAGTTGGCACCAGCGCTCGCGTCACAGTGGCGGACAAGAACATGGCGCGACTGCGCTTCCTTGACGAACTCTTCGGTAGCCAGATCACCACCCTGTTCTCACACCGGCTCAACATTGCGCGTGCCGTTCGCCGCGCCGACGTGGTGGTGGGCGGCGTGCTGGTGCCGGGCGCGGCCGCTCCCAAACTTGTCACACACCATATGGTCAACAAAATGAAGCGCGGCGCGGTGGTGGTAGACGTGGCTGTCGACCAGGGCGGCTGCTTTGAAACCAGCCGGCCCACCACACATACCGACCCGGTGTTCCAGCTGCACGGGGTGATCCACTACTGTGTCACCAACATGCCGGCGGCCGTTCCACGCACCTCCACCTTTGCGCTCACCAACGCCACTTTCCCCTACGTGCTGAAGCTGGCAGACAAGGGTGTGGAGGGCGCCGTCGAGTGCTGCCCTCCACTGGCTGAAGGCGTCAACACCTACCGCGGCCACGTCACCCACCCCGCCGTCGCCGCGTCGCAGGGCCAGCAGGTGCACGAACTAGCCTCTGTGATGTAGCTTGAGAAGTGTCTTGGATGTGATCAAGTTTCTGGAATTGAAATGACATGCCTTCACGGATTGACAGAACACGACCTGCATCGTAAGAACAGCGCCAAAGCGAAAGGAGAAGGGTATGAACCGCCGAAAGTTCCTGCAGTCAGCCGCCGCCCTGGCAGCAGCACGCCACACGCTGGACAGCCACGCAGCTCCGCCCGGTACGGGCACCGGCATCGCCATGCGCCCCTTCGGGAAAACGGGCGAGAAAGTTTCCATGATTGGCGTGGGCGGCTACGACGTGTGCAGGCCCCGCGAGGAGAAGGGGTCGCTGCGCATCATGGACCGCGCCATTGACCTGGGCGCTACTTTCTTTGACAACGCCTGGGAGTACCACGATGGCCTCAGCGAAGAGCGCATGGGCAAGGTGGTATCGGTTCCCAGCAAGCGGCAGAAGGTCTTCCTGATGACCAAAGTACTCGCGCGCGACGCCGCTGGAGCCCAGAAACAACTGGAGGACAGCCTCCGCCGCCTGCGGACCGACCTTGACCTGTGGCAGTTCCATAGTATTCAAACCTTCCAGGACATTGAGACGATCTTTGGGCCACACGGCGCCATGGAAGTGGCCCAGAAAGCCAGGAAGGAAGGAAAAGTTCGCTACCTCGGCTTCACGGGCCACACCGACCCGGCACTGCACCTGGAAATGCTGGAGCGCTATGACTGGGACGGGGTGATGATGGTTCTCAACATCCTGGACGCGCACTGGCATAGCTTCCAGAACCAGGTGTTGCCCAAGGTGGTGGAAAAGAACATGGGGGTGATGGGCTTCAAGACGCTCTCGTACGCGCGGGCCCTGACCCAGGCCTACACGGTGAGCGAGGGGCTGCGCTCGTCTGGTCGCTGCCGGTGTCGGTGTTGATTTCTGGAATGGGCCGCATGGAGTTCCTGGACACCAACCTGGATCTGGCCATGAAGTTCCAGCCGATGTCGGCGGCCGAGAAGCGAGCGCTGCTGGCCCGCACCAAGCCATTCGCCGGCCCAGATGTCGAGGACTACAAGAAGGTGGTGCAAAAACCGAAGACAGCCGCCGGCGCTTGAGCGACATTGGCTGAAAATCTTCGTTGTTGAGCGCCATGTGGGACTGTGGCGACCCCCCAACCGCGAAATAGAGGGGGGTAGCCAGAGCAAGACCAAGCCAGCGCGGTGGCTACCGAACCGCGATTCCAAAGAAGGGCGTAGGAACCAAGACCTCCCGTCCATTCCGCTTGGTGGCCACGGTGAAGTTCACCATGGGAAACCAACCCTGCTCGCAGTCGGCGGCTGCCTTCAGGTGCAGCATGTATTGATGGCTTTCTGGTTCGGGCTGGACGTGGTCAATCGTCACACCCCTGGGCAGGTTTTCAAATGTAACCTGGATATTGTCGGCGAATTCCTCCGGTGGGATGACGGTGAGCGCGAGAATCTTCTTCGTGCCGCGCTGGATGGCAAACCGCACCGGGTATCTCTCGTCCCCAATCTCGGGGAGCAACATGAACACGGGGGGCTTGACGACCGACAGGTAGTGGTGGTTGAGCGTGTAGGAGAACCCTGCGCTATAGGCCATCGCGTAGAGCCCCCGGACGGTAACTCGAATCTGTTCGCTCGCCACCAGCCGCTTCCCCTGAACCACGGCCTCTCCGTGAATGCGAATCGGATAGCTGCGCACGGAAGCGTCAGCCGGAATCGCTATAGGAACTCCCACCTCGGCCGTGAAGACCGGCGGGGTACCCGTATATTTTCCTCCTGCCACCCGCGCCCAGGCATGCGGAACTTGGATTTCCGGCGGCAGTCCCTCGATCGTCAATTGGACGTCGCCCCCCAGCCCTTCCAGCCCTTCCAGCCACTGCACCGTGACTGGGATCTTGATGGTCGAACCTTGTGCAACCACCACCCGGTCCGGTCCCCGCACAGCCGGATATCCCGCCGCAGGTCCGGGGGCCAGAAGGAAGTGCGGCCGGGAGGGGCGGGCAATCAAGCGATAGTAGTATCTGTCCCCGTTCAGATTGAGGACCGCCTGACGAACCTCGACGACATATTCCCCGGGTACCGCGAAGGAATACTCCAGCTTTGCGTCTCCCTGGGCGCCCTCGGGGAAGAACCCATCGTCATTGCTGGCAAGCAGCTTCCCCTTGGAGTCATACAGCTCGATCACAGAATCCAACAACGAGTTAAAACGGCCCGCTTGGATTTCGAACACGTACGCGCCCAGCTCCTGAACCGTCACGCGGTAGGCGTCCACATCACCCTTTCCTCCAATGACGCCCTCGACCGCTGCGGGAAACGGAATCCGGTTGCCGGAGTTTCTTTCATCGTTCGGTTCCACCTCACGAGTTCCGGCAGCGTCAGCCACCAGAAACCGAACTCTCTCGGAAGACCCGCCAGGCGAGGTGGCCCAAAGCTCGTATACTCCCGAAGCGTTCTCGGCAATCGAAAGCAAGGCGCGAATGGAGCCGGCCGAGCGCTCGAGGATCTTGGCCGCCATCCCGGGCCGGGAGAGCTGCAGGGTCTGGACTGATTCCAAGGATTCCCCGAGCAGATTTAGCTCCACCTCGCTGTGTGAGGCGGCCGCAAAGGGCAACACGCCGTACAACCTCGGAGGAGAGCTGATCTTGAGCTGATACGTATACGCGGGATGGCCAGTGGGAAAGGTGATGTGATCACGGACCAAGACGCGGCGAGCCACAACGAAGTAGTCGCCTTCGGTCTCGAACCGGTAGTCCAGTACAGGATCTCCGCCCCCCACACCTCCCGGCTCTTGCTCTTCGGCCACCGCCAGCCGGCGGCCCGAGGAGTCCAGCAGGTACAGCTCTGCGTTCAGGCCCGAGCCGTTGCGAGCGGCCAGGACTTCCATCATCAGCCGTTCGCCGGCTCGCGCATGGAAGCGGTAGTGATCCGTATCTCCGTCTGGATACAGAACCGCGTCTACCACCGCGGGCCATTCTACCTCCTGGGCCTCCTGCCGACTGTCGTTGGGTTCCGCTTCCCCCCAGTGCGGAAGCTCGCCTATCCGAAATCCCAGTAGATTGGAAGTGCCATGCGGCGATATTACCCTTATGCTGCGAATGCCCGCCTGAGCATCCGGTTGCACAGAAACTTCGGCAACGCAACGCAAGTAACTGCAGCGGAGGATCTTTCCTTCCAACCCGTCGCCACTGAACTCCAGCCCCCCCGCGCCATCCAGGTTCTCTCCCAGGATTTCCACGTTTATGGTTTTGCCCTGGTGCGCTCCGTTGGGACCAATGGAGAAGATTCCGGGAACGCGTGGCTGAATGGGCGGCTTCTTCTCGTCCTTCTCCTCCCCGGCAAGAGACGGTACCCACACCAGCACCCCCAGGCACAGAATCGTTAGCAGGCTAGAGGACAAACCAGAGTGCAGCGCCGAAGTGTGCGATTGAACCCTGGTGGCCATGCGACCTCAGGACCTCATCTAGTAGAGTTTCTTTATGGGCGCTGCGTCCTTGACCGGCTGTAGAGGGCGGCCCACCGACGTCGTGTAGACCTTTCGGTAGTCCACACCGAGGCGTTCGTAAAGAGTAGCGGCCAGGCTCTCTGGACTGATCGGCTCTTCTTTCACTTCATTGCCTTGGCCGTTGGTGGCGCCGATCACCTGGCCGCCCTTCAGCCCACCGCCACCGATGAGCAAGGAGAAGGCTTGCGGCCAGTGGTCGCGCCCCGCATCGGTGTTGATCTTCGACGTGCGCCCGAACTCACCGGCGACCAGCACGATCGTGGAATCCAACATCCCGCGCTGGCTTAAATCTTCCAGGAGAGAGGCTGCGGCCAAATCCAATTCCGGCAGCTCTCCGCGCAAAGTCTGAAAATTATGGGTATGGGTATCGAACGTGCCGAACACCTTCGAGACCAGAACAAATCGCACTCCGGCTTCCACCAAGCGCCGGCCCAGCAGAGCCCCCTGCCCGGTCAGTGTGTAGCCGTACTTCTCCCGGGTCTTGTCCGGCTCCTGGGAAAGGTCGAACGCCTCCCGCGCGTGGGGCGAGGACAGTAGGGCGTAGGTCCTCTCGGAAAATTCGTCCATCGCGGCGAATCGGGGGTCATTCTCCAATTGCCGGAAGCGGGTCTCCACAATCTCCAGCAGGCGCCGGCGGCTGTGCACCCGCTCCCAATCCACCCCCAGTGGTAGGGTCAGCTCCCGGACCTGATAATTACTGGAGTTGGGATTGCCGCTGGCAAATGGCGTGTATCGGCTCCCGAGAATCCCTGGGCCATAATACGGCAGCGGTGGCAGGTCCGGAACGAGCACGTAGGGGGGCATGTTGTTCTTCCAGCCCCGCTCCCTCGCCACCACCGAACCTATGGAGGGGTGCTCGAGGGATGGACTTTGCCGGTAGCCGGTGAGCATCAGACGCTGCCCCGCGCCGTGGTCCGCCTGATCATGAGTCATGGAGCGGATGAGGGCATACTTGTCGGCCTGCTTGGCCAGCTCCGGCAACAGCTCGCATATCTGAATCCCTGCCACGTTCGTGGGGATGGGGGAAAATTCCCCGCGAATCTCCGAAGGCGCCTCGGGTTTCATGTCGAATGAGTCGTGCTGGCCTAGACCCCCGTTGAGATAGAGGACAATTACGGAGACGTCTTTCTCTGTGGTTTTGCCAAAGGCCCTCTGCCAGGAAAGCAGGTTGGGCAGCGAAAGTCCAAACAGCCCCAAGCCCCCGGCCTTCAGGAAGGCCCGCCGTGGCCAGGAAGTCTGGCAAGGGGTGCAGATGTTGGAGTGGCTTAGTCGATTGCCTCCTTGATCTGGCATGGGCGTCTCCTTCCCGAACCACGGTTGCTCAACAAAAGGTGGTCAATATTTGAACAGAAACTCTCTCGAATTCAGCAGAGCCCAGAGCAAATCCTGAAACCCGTTCCTTCTCGACTGCCTTTCCTTCAAAACTTCCAAGATCGCAGTTGTCTCCTCCGGCGAAGGGTAGCGGCTCATCGCTCGGAGGTACAGCTCCTCTATGATTTCGCGGTCGGAACGAGCAGATTCCAACAACTGGTCGACCGTGCCTCCAGCGAACCTTACTTTCTCATTGATCGCCTCCCCACTGATAAGCGTCATCGTCTGAAGCAGGCTAATGTTCTCCTCCCTCTCGCAAATGGTCTCGCGCCGATTCCGGTCGAAGGTCTGCAAGAACGCATCGGGTATCACCGGGTCATGTAGCTCAACGGCTTTCATTCCCGGGTAGCCAAACCGGAACGTGTGGGGCGCCCCGGTCACCTGGGTGACAGCATCCAGGAGGGGCTCGGCGTAGATCCTTCGGCCATAATGGCGCGAGTAGTTCTGCTTATCCGACTCGTTGGTCCAGTTCGTTTCCGAGGAGAGCTGGTACACCCTGGAATTCATAATGGTCTTCATCAGGTGTTTCAGGTCATAACCATTCCGGACAAACTCAGCCGCCAGGGCATCCAGCAGCTCCGGATTGGTGGGCGGATTGGTTTCTCGGAAATCATCCACGGGTTCGACTAGCCCTACGCCCATGAAGTGCTTCCAGATGCGATTACCGATGGCCCGTCCGAAGTAGGGGTTGTCAGGCGCCGTGACCCAGTCGGCTAGGCGGGCTCGCCTGCTGGCACCGTTTTCCCGTGGCACGGGATCACTCCCGAAGAACTGCGGCACCGCCGGCTTCCCCGTAACAGGGTTGGTCAGCTCTTTTTTAGGGTCGTCGTACACCAGAGTCCCCAGCTTGCTTTCCTTTGTCTTCACCTGCCCAAAAAAGGCAACCATGCCGAAATAATCGTTTCGAGTCCATTTCTCGAAGGGATGATCGTGACACTGGGCGCATCGGATCCGGACACCAAGAAAAAGCTGGCTGAAGTAGAAAGCGGTCTGCTCCGGGGGCCGGGAGACAACAAAACTCAACCCCGGAATCTCCCTCGTCGAACCGGTGCCCGCGATGAGCTGGGTGGCAAACCTGTCCATCGGAATGTTCTCGCGCAGTCGGTCGCGTATCCACTGGTCAAGGGTGAGGGTTCTGCTGGGCCGGCTTTCCAAGTCCGTCACGGTCAAAAGGTCAGCCCAAATTAGCCCCCAGTAGTCGGCATATTCCGGTCGCCCCAACAACGCGTCGATCAGTTTCGCTCGCTTCCCGGGATCTTTATCTGCCACGAAACCCCGGACTTCATCTGCTGTAGGCAAGATTCCGATGACATCGAGAAAAGCACGGCGAAGGAAAACCTCGTCCGAGCACAGCTCGGAAGGAATCACATGAAGGCGCCGCAGCTTGGCGAAGACCAGCTCGTCCACGAAATTGTGGCTGCGAACGGGGGGATAGTCGCGAATTGGACGGTTGGCGAGGACCGCCACCCGAGCGACGCCAACCGCGCCACTCGCCTGAACCAGTATGCTGGTCTCCCCCGGCCTCTGCGTTTTGACCAGTCCTTGTGCATTGACACTGACCACGCTGCTATCCTTCGGCAAGTACTTCACCGTTCGGGTCACGTCCTTCACGGTTCGATCCGTGTAGTACGCCAGCACAACCATTTGTTGTTCCATCCCAGCACGGGCCATCACCCAATCCTCTGGGATCACTTTCAGCCTTTCGACCTCGACATTCCAGGAGCGATTCGGTCCGGGTGCCCCCTGCGCAATCCACTCTGCCAGCATTCGATATTCGGGCGAATCGGTTGCAAAACGGGTCCCGCCACCATGGGGAATGGTGAAAGTCGGCTTCAGCAGCAGAAGGCTCTGCGCAGGTTCGCTCAAGTTCACTCTTCTGCCGCAGGCCTCTCTCGCGATCATCTTGTAATCATGGCGGGGATCATATCCAAACTGGGAGAGCTTAAAGCCGTTCTTCCCGTGCATGGAGCCGTGGCAATTTCCGCTGTTGCAACCCTTGACCGTGAGGACCGGCAGGACATCTCGAATGAACTGGACCTCGTCGTCTTGCTGACGTTCGACAACAAGAACCCGCACGCTGGAACGAAGCTGTCCGAGGGTGGCTGTAATGCCGGTCAGCCCCTGCTGGTGCGCCGTCACCAGGCCCTTCCCGTCAACAGCAGCCACCTGTGGGCGCGGCGAGGTGAATCGAACTTTCCGGCTCAGGTCGCGCTGGCTGTCATCGGAATAGTGCCCGGATACCAGCAGTTGCTGCTGAGTTCCAGTCCCGAACAGCAGCGGGGTCGCTGGCTGAATTTCCAGCCGCAGAAGACGGGGCCTGAGACCGGCGTCAGCGTCGAAGCTCTGAGCGGATAGCGGTGCCTCACAGCCAACTGCGATGATCCCTATGCAGAGTGCTTTCAAACACTTATCCGCAAAAGACAAACATCTAAGGCTCCTGAAACCCAGGTCGCTGGCAAAGGCTTGCATACAGAATCCAAGAATTAGCACCACTCTAGCTCCGGACTGCCCCCCTGGTCAAGTCGTTTTCTTTCAAGCAGGATCGGTGGTTGCCCCTCTAAAGCTGAGGGTGAAAGAGACGAACCGTCGGGAAGGATTGGCATGGCAGAAACCTTTGGTCTTCTCTTATCCTGGGGCCTCCGCAAGGCCAGGCTAGTATTGTTTAAAATGTAAGAAGACCGGCGGAGAGGGAGGGATTCGAACCCTCGATAGAGGTTTATGCCTCTATAACGGTTTAGCAATGCGAGGAGTGTAGTATCAGCCCGTCCTCGACAGTATCGAGAGGCTCGTGTAATCAAAGGGTTACAGTAGTGAATCGTATCGGCTGGTACCATCAGAAAACGAGGCGTGATAGCTCGTATGATTGGCCAAAAGTATTGCCAATATGGTCGCCGGGCGGATGGCCAACCGCAACGTTTGCCCCCCCGGCGGCACCTCCTGACTGCCAGTCTGCGGGAAAGTCGTCCATCATTTCTACCCGTGTCCATGCTTCAAAAACTTGGAGGGTTTCTCGTTCCATTTTGTCTGCCAAGGTTGGCTGTCATCTACCCAGGCGGCAAGGGTGGCCCGATCCTGGAACAGCTATGCTAATTGAGGATTTCCAGTCTTCGATTCAGGGTTACGGATTTCGGGCTTCAACCCACTAGAGGGAGTGACCTCTTGTGGCAGTCGCACGAATCGTCAAACACCTGAGGCAGACCAGAACTGAACCTATTGCCAGCGGGTCCTTGCTAGAATCGGCAGTCTCCGGCGGTGGGAAAAAAAGTGCCCCGGTGACCGACAAAGATTCATCCCTTGGCCAAGCTTTAACAGGTTCTTACGCCCACTTGAGGCTCTTAGGGACGTTTCTCCGCACCGGAGCGCCTGCCGATTGCCTTCCTTCCACGACGGCCAAATCGCCGTATGGTCTCGGGGAGGTAATTCTCAAGCGCTATCTTTCTGACCTCCAACTCCATTCGTTCAGAACGGTGCATTGACCAGGCCTGGAGTCGCTCCTTGATGCTCTGCAACCGGCGATAAGGTTTCAAAACACGCTCGTAGAACTGGTTTCCCGCACAATTCACGCTTAAGTACGTGAGTCTGTGGCAGCATCGGCACAGTAGGTCAGAGGCCAATGTGGAGCCAGAGAACACGTAATAGAACAATTTCGCCACCTTCTTGCGGCATCCGGGGCAGACGAACCAAATCCGGGCGGTCCCACCCTCCAGCGAAGACCACTTTCTCCCCTTCCCAGGTAATGGGTGGGTGTCGTAGGTCAGCCAAACTTGAACTGGCGGGTTGTAGGGAACCGAAATCCTGATGGGTTCGCACTGCCTGATTGCCTGGAGCAGGGCTCTTTTACCGAAGCGCCGCTGTAGTGCTCCGATGCAGACAGCAAAGCATTCCTCTGCCAGCCGCTTTGGCCTCCGTGGATCAGATTGCCCGAAAAACATGGCACGGTCCATGTCTGACACCTACTTTCAAAGGAGCCCGAAAAGCCGCCCAATTCGCACTATTTCGACATGTCAAGGACTGATTTCTTTAGACACTGATTCTGAGAGTTTTTTACGCGACTAACGCATACCGTTTGGCGAATACCACAGGCGGCATGTTGAGCGCGGAGTGAATCCGCGTGTTGTTGTAGTCCCACAGGGTGCGGTAGATCTCCGCCACTAGCTCCCCCAGTGTTTTGAAGCGGTTCGGATCTCCCAGGTCAACCTTGAATTTGTCGTAGAACGATTCCTGGTATCCGTTCTCCCAAGGGCACCCCGGGCGGCTCCGTGAAATCACGATGCCGCATCCATCAAGGATTTCAGTGAACGCCATCGCGTCATACTCCCTCCCGTTGTCGGAGTGGAATAGACCCGGGCGCGGATGATGGAGCAGGGCGTTGGAAAGCGCCTGAATGGTGAGCGCGGCTCCCTTTCTCACCGCAACCTGGATTCCCAGGATCCGGCGGGTGTAGAGATCGATCACGGTCGCCACATAGACCTTCTTTCCGTGCTGCACGAACTCGGTGAAGTCCGTTGCCCAGATGTGGTTTGCATATGCGGGCATGAGCGCGAGCAGGAGGTTGGGATAGGTCCGGGAAACCTTGGATTTTCTCCATTTTCTGCCTCTCCTGCGGTAGGGCTTGATGCCAAACAGACGCATGACCCTCTGCGCCCGCTGGCGGCAGAGTCCCAGTGCCGTAGCAATTCGCCGGGAGCCGTAGGAGGGATGGATCTGCAGCTCTTCTTCCAGGCGGACCTTGAGGCGCCAGTCCTTCTCCTTCATTCTTGGGACGTAATACAGGCTCGCGCGGGATATGCCAAGGGCTCGGGCAAGCGCTGATTTGTTTCTTCCTTCGCTCAATTGTTTTTTTGAGTCATGGAGAGCTTGAGCGTGATCTCGCCCACGAGTTCCAGGAGTTCTCTGTTCTGCTTCTGAAGTCGGGAGAACTCCGCCCAGGACGGGGCACCGGTTGCTCCTTTTACCATCCAACCATAGATGCTCCCTTCAGAAATACCGTGATCCTTGGCGGCCTGGGCCACCGAGATGCCTTCTTCCTTGACGCGGCGTAGGATATCGGCTTTTACGTCAGCTGCAATACGATGATGTTTTTTGTTCATATGACACCAGGGTAGTTAATTCCCAACCTCAGTGTCTAAATTACCCAGTCCAGGGCAAATAAACCACCTGTCTCCTTGTGGAGACATAGCGCCTCCTGGACGGCATCGTTTTGATCCCCAAACAAGGGCGATCCTTGGCCACATACTACCGGGAGTGCAGGCCATCATCTCTCGAAGAGCCACTCCGGCGGGACAAGGCCCTCCAGATGGGTCCCCAGTTCTGGCGGCAGGAGTTTAAGTCCCACCTGGTAGGATGCGTTCATCCAACCAAAGCCTTCTTTCGTAATGTAGGCAAACTCCGTTCCCACGTTGCCATACTCCGCAAAGACCTCATGGGACCTTTCGACAACATCCATTTTCTCTGGAACTGTCCCGTTATAATCCGCTGCATTCCGGGTAATTGTGTATAACCAGCGATAAATTAGCCGATGAGCAACTCGATCAAAGCCGTAGTTTAGCAAGCCACGCCAGGCCAGCATCTGATGTGGAGCCCAGCCGTTGGGATAGTCCCACTGTCGCACCGGTCGCGATTCTGATACTGGGCCGCGCGATTTCTCGGATGAACTAACGACTCCCCCAGGACGTTCCAGCAACGGCAAGGCGCTTTCCACAACCTTCGCTGCCTGCTCCGGAGTCGCCAAGCCGGCCCATAGAGGGTAGAAGGTCGTCGCGCTCACAAACGGATGCTGCTTTTTCTTCTTCTTAAAATCGTAGTCGAAAAACATTCCCCGCTTTTCATTCCATAGGTACTTGTTGATGAGAGCCCTACGTGTTTCTGCTCGTTTATTCCACATCGAACTAGTCTCGACAGAGCCATCCATGCGCCGCAACTCCCCACCGAACTCCTTTTCTATTGTCTTTGCTATGTCGATCTCACTTTTGTAAAGGAGCGAATTGAGGTCGACTGTGACGAAATCAGCGCAGCGATCTCCATCCCAGTTCCAGCGGTAGGTTGTGTCGTGTCCCGATTCCCTGACGCAGCGGTCGTGGACAAAGAACTCGTCGAGCCCCGGCGCTCTGACCTCACCGGCTTTATACTTCACCTCGAATGCTCGCACGTCCAGCTTGTGTTGATCCGCGTAAGGTTTGTAGATCGCGTCAAAGTGGCCTTCTTCGACTTCCGGTGGTGGCCCGAGGCCGCTCCCGTAGTAGCGGCTGAGTCCCGTCTCGGTCAAACGTGGTTTGCTCATCCACACCGTGTGGTAGTCCTTGATTGCCGCTCGAAGAACGTTTTTGAGCCAGGTCTTGGTTTCGGTCCTCTTTGGCAGGCGATCGTAGACCGCTAACGCCATCGAGGTAAGAAAAGGAGGCTGGGAACGCGTGAGGTAATAGGTGCGGTTGGCATTCAGGATCTTGCCATAATGAGTAATCTGGTAAACGAAATTGTCCACCATGGCTTTTGCTAGATCGACGCGGCCATCTTCCAGCAAACCTAGCGCTTCAAAGTAGCTATCCCAGCCGTACATTTCATTAAAACGCCCTCCCGGCACCACAAACGGAACTCCGCGGTGCTCACCTTTTGATGTCCTTTCCAGCGCCAGGCACAAAAGCCCATGTCTGCCTTCAAGATTTTGTCTGACGTATTGTGGTGTGATCCGCCTCGGCAGGCGCTCCACCCGCAGCCGAAGGTCTGGTTGCTGCCCGGCCACCTTCGAAAAGTACTCATAGGCCTCTGAATCCCCAGCAGGCACATATAGGTAGTGCAACCCGCTACCTGTAACTTTCTCGTCCCTTAAGGCCTGCTCAAGGTTCTTCTCATCGACGCGCCTCGTCAGGCCATCCCAGTAGATTTCACGAATGGAGCGGGACAGTCGCCGAACGGGACTCTCAAAGATTTTCTGAGCGTCAATTTCGGCATGCGGAGATCCGGCATTCTGTGCCAGCTTCAGTTCCTGGAGCAAGTTGGACAAATAATATGTCCCAATCACCTCGTAGCGTTTTCCGCTTGTCGATAAAACCCAAAAACGTTTATCCCCGCACGCTGTTCCTTTTAGAGAAGTGTCTTCAACCGTGATTTTCTTGTCGCCATCTGTGTCCTGTTCGACAATTAGCCGCTCCAGATTCTTCTCGACATCTACGGAGACAAACTGTCCTGATTTTGGGCCTGGACCAGTTTGACCGGAAATCCCCGTTCCGCTATTGACAAGCAGAAAGAAGAGAAAAAGAAGGATCCCTCTTGGCTTCATAGCGCCCTCCTTATGAGGCTGGGGGAGTTACGCCACGGGGAATATTGTGAGCTCGGCGGACCGCACCACGGCAATGTTTTTCTCTCTAAAGGAGGCGCGCATCTTCTCGACGCTGCCCGTAGGAAATCCGACTGCTCGCGTCGCGTCCTCGACGACCACCGCTTGAAAGCCTTCAGCCACGGCCCCTTCTGCCGACCAGCCCACGCAGTAGTCGAACGCCAACCCCACTAAGAAGCAACGTCGGATGCCGCTCTGCCGGAGCTGGTCGGCCAGGCTCGTGGGACGCCGGAGGTTGTCGAAAAAGCCGCTGTAGGCGTCGCACTTCGGGTCCATACCCTTCCCCAGGACAAAGGCGAATTCCGATTCCGAAAGCGCCGGGTGCAGTTCCGCTTCCGCTGTGCCGGCAAGGGCATGATCGGGCCAGAGCACCTGCACCTGGACCTGGCTGAGGTATTGTTTCAAATCGGCGAGCGTGAACTGGGCGTTCGGGGCGAGGCAATGCCGGGCGTCGGTCCAAGCGGCGACGGTGGCCCCCGTCAGCGGCGTCATTGGGGCAGAGCCGACATAGGAGCTGGCCAGCGAAACATGCCCCCGCGGGTGCTGGTCCTTGGTGGCGAAGCGGCGCGCGTGCGGGAAGCGCCCCATCAGTTGCCGCACCACTGGCACCACTCGATCGCCCTCCTCGACAGGCAGGCCGCCGCCGGGCATGAACGTAGGCTGCACGTCTACGACGAGCAGCGCATCTGTCTCCAAGTTCACCTGCACGTTCCCCTGCCTCCCTGAGGGAACCACGCCGCAGGGCGCGACTCTATCACGAAAGGTGACCGTCGCAGGCTGCCGTAGGCTGCCGCAAGTTGCTGGTTAAGGGTGATCCGCGATTAACCTGTGGGCGAGGAGAGAACGCGAAAGATTTTCCGCGAAGGCTGAGGGGAGGCGGTCGTTTCCGCTTCCGTGTGGTCGGCGTTGCGGTAGCGGAAGGCGAGCAACAGGATGCTGCCCATGATGGCCACAGGGGGAATCAGCAAGACCAGGATGCCCAGATTCAGTGCCTTTATAGCCTCCGAGTCCTGGGCTGCGGCGTTGTTGTAGCACATGGCGCACTGCGCGGCGGCCGGGGCAGCAGTGACCGCCAGCAGCAGGACAGCGAGCGCGAGGGCACGAGGAAAGGTCACGGCTGGCCCAACTCCAGGATGCGGAGGCTATCGGGGTAAAACACGAACAGCAGGCTGATGGCGATCACCAGCGCGGGCACCAACGTCAGTACCAACCGCAGCCGCTCGAAGCGCAGGTGCATGAAGTAGGCCATGATCAGGGCAGCCTTGACGATCGAGAGGCCCATCAGCAGGGTAAGCATCGGTACCGGCGGCATCTGCAGGTAGGCTAGGAACACCTCCACCGCGGTGAGGCCGAGTAGCCAGCCCCAGACGAACAAATACAGCTTGGTCCCGGCTCCAGCGTGCTCCTCGCTATGCGCGCTCATATTCTTCCTTCCCTGCCCGCTAGATCTTGGCCGACATCAAGTAGACCAGCGGGAAAATGAACATCCAGACCAAATCCACAAAATGCCAGTACAGCCCGCTGACCTCCACGTCCGTTCCACTCCAGCGACCGGCGCGGAAGCCCAGGGCCACGATCGTCAGGTAAATCACCCCGACGGCGACGTGGGTCATGTGCAGGCCGGTCAGGGCAAAGAAGGTGGCTCCGAATAAGGGCGTACCCCACGGGTTGCTGAACGGGGTCATCCCCCCATGGATCAGACCGAGCCACTCATTCACGTGCAAAACGATAAACGCCAGGCCGCCCGCAATGGTGGCGAAAAGCCACCGCGCGGCCTGCTTGCGGCGGTCCTGATGGGCAGCGGCAACCGCCATCACCATGGTCAAGCTGCTCGAGAGCAGGCAGAAGGTCATGACACTGGCCAGCGCGATACTGGAGCCATGAAACGGGGTGGGCCAGTCAACGCTGGCCAGGCGCACGTAGCTGTAGGTAACCAATAACACGGAGAAGGTGAGCGAGTCGGAGATGATGAACAGCCACATACCCAGCTTCTTCGAGGGCACCGCATAGGGGCGTACTCCGCCGCCCCAAATCTCCGCCCGGGCCTGTGCCGTTGCGTCAGACAATTTTTCCTACCTCCAAACCAGAAGCAGCAACAAGATAAAAATCCACAAACCGCCCAGGAAATGCCAGTAGACGGCGGTCACATCCACCGCGGTGCGCCGGGCGGGGCCCAGGCCCACACGCGACGCCTGAAAGGCCACGTACAACAGCGCCACTTCGCCGCCCAGCAAGTGCAAGCCGTGGGCGGCGGTCAGCAGATAAAAGAACGAGCTGCTGGGATTGGTGGCTAGATAGACGCCACGAGCGTCCAGTTGCTCCCAGGCCACCAGCTGGCCAACCAGGAAGGCCACGCCCAGGGCCGTGGTCGCCGACCACCAGCGGTTAAACCCCTCTGGCAGGCCGCGGCTCAAACAATCACGGGCCCGCTCCAAGGCCAGGCTGCTGGCTGCCAGCAGCGCCGTGTTCAGCCACAGGATGGAAGGCAGCTCCAGGGGTTGCCAGTCATCGCCCAGGCCTCGGCGCACGATGTAGGCGCTGGAGAAGGCGACAAACATCATCACGATGGGTGCCAGGGCAATCCAGATGCCGGTCCGGTAGACCCGCCGGCTGCGTCCCGGACCACCACGGCCTCCGTCGTCACCGAAGCCGCCGTCCGCCCGGCCACGTCCCCCGCCGGCGCCCGCGAGTTTCTCCAGCGTTTCGGAAGCAACGGGCATCAGGTTTTCACTGCCTCCGGCGGCGCGTCTTGCATGATGTAGTCCAGCGGCGCTCCGGGCACGCCGTACTCATACGGCCCATGGTGAACGACAGGCTCCCGCCCCGCGAAATTGTCGTGCGGCGGCGGCGAGGGAATGGTCCACTCCAGCGTGGTCGCTTCCCAAGGATTCTCGCTCGCCTTCTTGCCCTTGAACATGCTCCAGAACAGGTTGAACAGGAAGACCAGTTGGGCAGCCGCTGTGACGAAGGCGGCAATGGTGATGAAAACATGCACCGGCTCCAGCGGCGCCAGGAAATCCACCCCCGTAGTCTCCGAGTAGCGCCGCGGGTGCCCTACCATGCCCAGGAAGTGCATGGGCATGAAGATGGCGTAGACACCCACGAAGGTGAACCAGAAGTGGATCCGGCCCATGGTCTCGTTCATCATGCGGCCGAACATCTTGGGGAACCAGTAGTAGGTGCCGGCAAAGATGCCAAAGATGGCGGCCACGCCCATAATCATGTGGAAGTGGGCGACCACGAAGTAGGTGTCGTGGAAATAAATGTCTACCGAAGGCTGGCCGAGGAAGATGCCGCTGAGCCCGCCGGTGACAAACAGCGACACAAAGCCCAGAGCAAAGAGCATTGGAGTGGCAAAGCGGATGTTGGCTCCCCACAGGGTGCCCAGCCAGTTGAAGGTTTTGATGGCGGAGGGGACGGCGATGGCCATGGTCAGCACCGAGAAGGCCAGGCTGGAGTAAGGGCTCATCCCGCTGATAAACATGTGATGGCCCCACACGAAGAAGCCCAGGATGCCGATGCCCAGCAGGGCGTAGACCATCGCCCGGTAGCCAAAAATGGGCTTGCGGGCGAAGGTGGACAGGATCTGGGAGGTGGCGCCCATGCCGGGCAGGATGGCGATATAGACCTCCGGGTGGCCGAAAAACCAGAACAGGTGCTGCCATAGCAGTGGTGAGCCGCCCTTGTGATCAACGATCCGGTCGCTGAGCAGTAGCCCGCCGGGGACGAAAAAGCTGGTGCCCGCCGAGCGATCCATGATCAGCAGGATGCCAGCGGCCGCCAGCACCGCAAAGGCCAGCAGGGCCAGAATCGCGGTGGTGAACCAGGCCCAGACCGTCAGGGGGAGGCGCATCAGCGACAGCCCCCGGGCCCGCAAGTCCAGCGTGGTCACGATGAAATTCAGCGCCCCCAGCAGCGAGCCAGCGCAGAAAAAGACCAGGCTGACGATCCACAACGTTTGTCCCATCCCCTGACCCGGGGCAGCCTCGGGCAGCGCGCTCAGCGGCGGGTAGGCGGTCCAGCCGCCGCTGGCGGGCCCGCCAACGACGAAAAAGGAAGCCACCAGGACGCACAGCCCGACGAAGGTCACCCAGAAGGAAAGCATGTTCAGCACCGGGAAGGCCATGTCGGCGGCGCCAATCTGGATGGGCAGCACGTAATTGCCAAAGCCGCCCTGCGGCGCGGTGGTCAGCACGAAAAACACCATCAGCGTTCCGTGCATAGTCATCAGTGCCAGGTAGGTCTCCGGCTTCATGATGCCTATCCAGGGCAAATCGGCTGAGGGCCAAACCAGGTGGAACCGCATCAGCACCGACAGGCCCATTCCCAGGAACACCGAGAACAGAGCCAGCATGTAATACTGAATGCCGATGACCTTGTGATCGGTGCTGAAGATGTACTTGCGGATGAAGCTCGTGGGAGCTTCATGGGCAACAGCATGGGCATGCCCTATCTCTGCCATCGCGGGTCCTCCTCAGCCCAGTCGGCGCTGCCGGCCGTTATTCAACCGCTCGTTCTTCCAACCACTTCTCATAGTCTTGCTCCGAAAGCACGTCGAGGAAGCTGCGCATCTTGTAATGCCCTAGGCCGCATAGCTCGGTGCAGACGATCTCGTACTGGCCGAGGCGGGTGGCGGTGAAATGCGCGGGGATCACCATGCCGGGCACCGTGTCCTGCTTGAGCCGCAACTCGCGCACAAAGAAGCTGTGGGTCACGTCTTTGGAGCGCAGGATCAGCTCCACCGGGCGGTTGATGGGCACCGCCATGGTCGGCACTACAATGTCATCCAGGGCGGCGGCATCCGTGTCATCCAGGCCCAACGGGTTGCCGGCCGCGTCGTCTACAAGGTGGATGTCAGTGCGACCGAACTTGCCGTCCGGGCCCGGGTAGCGAATGTTCCAGACAAACTGCTGGCCCACCACTTCAATCTGAAGGGCGCCGCGCGGCGCCCTGGCGAAGTAGCGCTCGGCCCAGACCTTCTGCCCCAGCAGATTGATCCCGATGAACATGATGGCGGTGGCTATCGTCCAGACCACTTCCATCCGGTTGCTGCCGTGAGAGTAGTGAGTCTGCTGGCCCCGGGCGCGGTAGCGGAAGATCAGCCATCCCAGCCCGATTTGCGCCGCGAAGAAAATGACGCCGCAAAGCAGGAACGTCCAGACGATCTGCTCGTCAATGGCGCCGCCGTGTTCGGAGGCCAGCACGGGAAACCACCAGTACCGCCCGGCGAACACGACCATGCTGGAAATGGTGATCAGGGCCAACACCAGCGCCAACGCTAGAGCCATGGCAGAATATCCTCACCCGGGTTGGGAAGCATCAGAGCTTGGATTCCACTCAACCTGACAACTCAACCAGACAACCTGGGAACCGAATACTTTAACCTAACACAAGGCAAACGGGTCAAGTGTATCTTTATACTCTACGCACCCTTTGGGTGCGCTGGTACTGTCCGCCCCTTCGGGTGCGCTGGCTGGGAGCCTGCCCCGCGGCTCAGACCGAGATAGAATCCCCGCAGCACAAGGAGTCTTGATGGAAACCGAACGTCTTTCCAGTTTTCAAATGGCGCCAGTGGACGCCAATTACAAATGCGGCCAGTGCGGCAACGTCTTGAACTTGAAGAAGGGACAACTGCTGCCGCCCTGCCCCAAGTGCAGCTTCCGGCAGTTTGACCAGACCGAAGCCAGCACGCAGTGCTGAACCTACGGCCCTTGCGGTCTGCCAGGGGCACCGGAAAGGCCCAGCCTGCCCAACCAGTCTAACCACCAGTCTAACCAAAGGAGTGCTTCAGGGGGGCGGGACGCCGGCTGCCTGCAGGGCTGCGGTTTCGTTGGGAAATGAAGGCCATGGCGCGAAAATGCGCACGTAGCGCAGCGGCTCGGCGGCCACCCCGGAGGGCATCACAACTTTCAGTCCAATCTTCCGCTTGGAACACTCCTCCAGCACCGGAGCCAGCGCCATGATCCCCCTCGTGTCTACATGAGTCACACCGCCCAGGCTCAGCACCAGTTGCGCCGGAGGATCATCCAGCCCCGAGTGAAGTTTCTCCAGGAGGCGATCTGCCTGCTCGGGATTGCCCCAAAGGCGCATATCGCCTTTGACGCGCAAGATCAGGCATTCTCCACGACGCTCCAGTTCCTCTTCCAACGGTCTGCTCCAGCCGCCCAGCCAGTGGCGGATTCGAGCACCATACCCTTGCCTCCGGCCTAATGTCAAACCAATGGGCCGAGACACGTTGTCGCAAACGGCTGACTGTCTTTTGAGCCCTGATACCCAAGAAGAGCCGCGGTGGCCAGCGTGTTCGGGTTCACCATTTCGCTTGCAATTCAGGGCGGGCGGGCGTAATAAATGAGTCCGCATCAGGGGGGCACGCAATCTTCCCTGGTTGGAGGCGCGCTGTGAGCGTTTCAATTCAAGTAACCGTGAATGGGACCAAGCACCGGCACCAAGTGGAGCCGCGCCTGCTGCTGGTGCACTACCTGAGAGATGTGCTGCGGCTGACCGGCACGCACATTGGCTGCGAGAGCAGCTTGTGCGGCGCCTGTACGGTGTTGCTGAACGGCCGGGCGGTGAAATCGTGCACGCTGCTGGCGGTACAGGCCAATGGCGCCGGGATCACCACCATCGAAGGGCTGGCTACCGACGGGCAGCTTCACCCGGTGCAGCAGGGTTTCTGGGACGAGCATGGGTTGCAGTGTGGGTACTGCACGCCGGGCATGATTCTGGCGGCCTGTGAGTTGCTCAGCCACACCTTGAAGCCGACCGACGGGGAAATCCGCCGGGCCATTGCCGGCAACCTGTGCCGCTGCACCGGCTACCAGCACATCGTAGCCGCGGTCCAGAATGCGGCGCGCCGGATGCGCAAGCCAGGCGCCAAAGCTGTGGCCGCAAAGACGGGCGGCAAGAGAGGGAAGAGCTGATGGCCGCAAAAGCCGCACCCAAGACCTTCGTAGGCAAGCCGGTGCCGCGCACCGAAGACCCACGGCTGATCACCGGCACCAGCCACTACGCCGACGACATACAGCCGGCCCACGCGGCCCACATGGCCGTGCTCCGCAGCCCCTATGCCCACGCGCGCATCGGCGGCATCCGCGCCGAGGCAGCCCGGGCCTTGCCTGGTGTGCTGCGGGTAGTGACCGGGGAAGACGTTAAGGATGCCATCGGCCCTGTCCCCTGCGCAGCTGACCTGCCCGGCCTGAAGATGCCTAAGCATCCTGTGCTGGCCGTGGACCGGGTACGCTTCGTGGGCGAGCCGGTGGCGGTGGTGGTTGCTGAGGACCGCTACATCGCCCGCGACGCGCTGGACCGGATCGAGGTGGACTACGAGCCGCTGCCCGCCGTCACCGATCCTGAAAAGGCCATCGAGAAGGACTCGCCGCGCCTCTACGACGAGTTCTCC
Source organism: Terriglobia bacterium (assembly GCA_965218055.1). GTDB lineage: Bacteria > Acidobacteriota > Terriglobia > JAJPHL01 > JAPKYU01 > CBDBKE01. The sequence continues at coordinate 699,820 of CBDCKA010000002.1, read as the reverse complement.
GACAACATTGCCTTCGTCTACAAGCTGGAAAGCGGCAATTTGAAGGGTGCCTTCAAGAAGGCTGATACGGTCATCCGCCAGCGCATGTTGAACCAGAGGCTTGCGCCGATTGCCATGGAGCCGCGTGCGACGACTGCTGAGTACCTGCCGGGCGAAGGACAGCTAACGGTGTGGTCCTCGACCCAGATCCCCCACCTGCTGCGGACGCAACTGGCAGGCATGCTCAAGGTGAGCGAAAGCAAACTTCGCGTGATCGCCCCGGAAGTCGGCGGCGGTTTCGGCTCCAAGCTCAACGTCTACGGCGAAGAAGCATTGGTGCCCTACCTGGCCATGCAGCTTGGGCGCCCGGTGAGGTGGGTGGAGAGCCGCCGCGAGAACATCCAGGCCACCATCCATGGCCGCGATCAGATTGACGACATGGAAGTGGCCGTGAAAAAGGACGGCACCATCCTGGGGGTGCGATGCAACGTGATTGCCGACCTGGGCGCTTACCACCAGTTGCTGACCCCGCTGATTCCCACCGGGACCGCGCTGATGATCCTGGGCTGCTACAAGGTTCCCGCGGTCAGCGTCCACATTACCGGGGTGTTCACCAACAAAATGGCCACTGACGCCTACCGAGGCGCCGGACGCCCCGAGGCCACCTACGCCATCGAGCGGGTGCTCGATCTGATAGCGGCTCAGCTGGGCAAGGACCCGGTTGAGGTGCGGCGGAAGAACTTCCCCAAGCCCAAAGAGTTCCCTTTCACCACCGCCACGGGCATCATCTACGACAGCGCCAACTACCAGCGGAGCCTGGACAAGGCGTTGAAGGCGGCCGGCTACGACAAGCTGCGCCGCCAGCAGGCGCAGCAACGCAAGAAGCTGGCCGCCGGCAACGGACGTCCGGAAAAGCTGCTGGGCATCGGACTTTGCACCTACGTGGAAATCTGCGCCATGGGTCCCTCCACGGCGATGCCCGCCGGCGGCTGGGAAAGCTGCACGGTGCGCGTCGAGCCCAGCGGCAATGTCACTATCCTGACCGGTGCTTCGCCGCACGGGCAGGGCCAGGAAACCTCCTTCGCCCAGATCGTGGCCGACATGCTGGGCATCGGGTTGTACGACGTCACCGTGGTGCACGGGGACACCTCTGCGGTGCCCTACGGCATCGGCACCTTCGGCAGCCGCGCCACCGCCGTGGGGGGCACGGCCATGTACAAGGCCACGCTGAAGTTGAAGGAGAAGCTGGCCGCCATCGCCGCCCATCTGGCGAAGGTCAGTGCCAAGAACATGGTGTTTGCCGGCGGGCGCATCTATCCCAAAGGCAAATCGAAAAAGGGCGTGTCCTTCCTGGAAGCTGTGCAGGCCGCCTACATGGCCAAGAACCTACCCAAGGGCGTGGACCCTGGACTGGAAGCCACGCACTTCTTCGAGCCTTCGAATTTCACCTTTCCCTTCGGCGCGCACGTATGCGTTGTGGAAGTGGACACGGAAACCGGCGAGCTGGACGTGATCAAGTACGTGGCCGTGGACGACTGTGGCAACGTTATCAACCCGCTGCTGGTGCGTGGACAGGTGCACGGCGGCATTGCGCAAGGACTGGGCCAGGCCCTCTACGAGGAGCTGATTTACGACGAAAACGGACAGCTCCTCACCGGAACACTGATGGACTACACGGTGCCCAAAGCGAACCAGTTGCCCTCGTTCGTTACCGATCACACGGTGACGCCCTCGCCGGTGAACCCGCTGGGCGTCAAGGGAGTCGGCGAGGCCGGCGCCATCGGCTCCACGCCCTCACTGGTCAACGCTGTGGTGGACGCGCTGGCCCCGTTCGGCGTGCGCCATCTGGACATGCCCTGCAAGCCGGAGAAAATCTGGCGCCTGATGCGGAGTACGCCGCGGAGCGTTCCGAAAATTCATTAACGGCTGAAAGGCGGAGAGAGGCCATGATTCCCGCATCGTTCGAATACTTAACTCCGAAGAGCACCGACGAGGCCCTGAAGCTGCTGGCCACCCACGGGTCCGACGCCAAGTTGCTGGCCGGCGGCCACACCCTGATCCCGCTGCTGAAACTGCGTCTGGCCGCCCCCAAGTACCTGGTGGATTTGAGGCGCGTACCAGGCCTGACGAAGGTCGAGGAGCGGGACGGGCGGTTGGAAATCGGGGCAATGGTAACGCACGCCACTGTCGAGACCTCCGACCTGCTCCGGCGCGCCTACCCACTGCTGCCGGAAACGGCGGCGGAGATCGGCGATGTGCAGGTACGCAACTGCGGCACCATCGGCGGCAGCCTGGCCCACGCCGACCCGGCCGCCGACTATCCAGCCGCGGTCCTGGCGCTGGATGCCGAAATTGTGGCCCAGGGCACCGGCGGCACACGCACCATTCGCGCCGAGCAGTTTTTCGTGGACCTGCTGACCACGGCGCTGGCCGAGGGCGAGTTGCTGGTGGCGGTGCGGGTGGCACCGATGGAGCCCCGCACCGGCTCCGCTTACCTGAAGAAGCACCATCCCGCCTCGGGATTCGCCGTTGTGGGAGCCGCGGCTGTGGTCACGCTGGCCGAAAATGGCCAGATTGCCGACGCACGCCTCGGGGTCACCGGCATTTCCGCGAAAGCCTTCCGCGCCCGCTCCGCGGAACAGCGCCTGCGAGGCCGCCAGCCGGATGCCAACACCCTGCGGGCTGCTGCGGAAAAGATCACTGAGGGCGTGGAGGTGCTCGAAGATCTCCACGCGTCAGCCGAATACCGGGCCGAACTGGGGCGCGTTTACGGGCGCCGGGCTCTCGCCAAGGCCGTGGAGCGCGCAAGAGGGTGAACGTGCGCCGGCCCGGGTCGGACAACGGACCCTGAGCCGGCCATGGGGGCCGGCTCCGCCGGCGCAACCCACTGACAGTTTCTTGCGTGCGGCCCGATTATGCGGCCCAGTATGCGGCACGTCGCTGCCGCTTTCGTTTGCCGCCTGCTCCCGCAGCCTGCGCTGAGCAGGCACCCACAGCTCCAAAGCATCGAAAACCCGCAGGCCGAAAGGAATACCAAGCCAGCAACATGAAAGTGGAAGGCACCTACCAGGTCCCGGCGTCCAGGGAGCGCGTTTGGGAAATTCTGATGGACCCGGCCTTTCTGAAGCAGGCGATCCCGGGCTGCGAGGAGATGGTGGAGGAAGGCGACCGGCGCTACCGCGTCACCATCAAGGCCGGCGTAGGCGCGATCAATAGCAGCTTTACGGGTCAGGTGCGCCTGGAGGAGTTGCGCCCACCGGAGCGTTACCGCATGGTGACCAGCGCCCAGGGGAAAGTCGGCTTCGTCAACGGCAGCGGCGACATTGAGCTGGAGCCAAAAGACGGCGGCACCGAGGTGCGCTACCGGGGCGAGATGCAGGTGGGGGGCATGCTGGCCGCCGTCGGCAGCCGCTTAATCCAAGTCGCTTTTCGCAAATCGGTCAACGACTTCTTCGCCGCCGTCACCAACCGCGCCCAGGGCTGATCCTGCCGGGCCTATCCTTGCCTCTCGAAGTGGATAAAATCGATCAAGAAAACTGCGCCCAGCAGCACACTCTTCGCCTCTACACTTTTACCGGGAGGCATCTGAACAGCGAAGTTGTCGGCAGCGGTGAAGACCTCCTTCAGGGCGCCGCTCCATTTCTTGCTGATCTTTCCTGACTCCCGCTCAATGCCACCAAGCTGCTCCCGGATCTGAAACGTCCACGGGCGAAGCAGGGGGCCGTACAACTGGCAGGTTGCGTTTCCCGTGGCGTCGAAGACCCGGTAAAGTCGCCGCACCACAGAGAATTCGCGCTCGACGGTCCCCAGTAACTTTCCGTGAGCGTCCCGCACGTCCATCTTGTGAAAGAAGAAGCGGAAGGGCCGTTCCAGGCGAAGGACGACATTGCCGTCGGTCCGTGTCACTACGATGGTAAAGGGCCTGAAGGCTTTGAGAAACAAACGGAGCAGCAGGGAGCCCTTTTCTTCCGCCGCAAAGTAGAGCTCGTCTCCCACCTCCGAGAGAATCACGTAGCGGTTCCTTGTCTCGAAACCACTGAGAATCTCTCCCCATTCCTTTTTCTGGCTGACCACCAGGGTCTCGACAGAGGCTAGTGCGTTCATTCAACCTCCAGAACTTCTTCAGGAATCGTCACTTCCGGCCATGATAGGAAAGCTCGCGAGCAGTTGGAATGCGTTCAGTTCCGACCACGGCTCCCGCAGCTTCCGGTGCTATAATGGCCGCGATCGCTCGGGGATGGAAGCGCTAAATCAAAAGCAGTGGCTGCTGTGGCTGATCCGCGTCCGGATCGTCATCATCACCTTCCTGCTGGGCATCGAACTGGCGGTGGTGCAGCTCACCCGGGCCCAGATCCCCATCATTTGGTTCGTCTTTGCCATCCTCCTCTGGTATGCGCTGACCATCTTCTTCAGCCTGCTGCTGAAACTCTCCGCCGACTACACCATGCAGTCCTACCTGCAGATCATCTGCGACATCTGCATGATTACGGCGGTCATCCATTTTAGCGGCGGGGTGGGCAGCGCCTACTTTTTCCTCTACCCGCTGGTGATCATCCTGGCGGCCATCTCGCTGTCTAGGGCCGGGACGTACCTGGTGGCCAGCCTCAGCTTCATTCTGGCCGGGGCCACGCTGGAACTCTCCTTGTATAACGAGTTGAAGGATTTTCTCCTGGGCTTGTCAAAAATGACACCAGAGCTGCAGGACCTCCAGGTGCGCATCTTCACCAACCTGTTCGCCTTCCTGGCGGTGGCCTACCTTTCCAGCAGCTTGGTGCAGAATCTGCGCCGGACCGGCACGCGGCTGCAGGCCGCCAGCGGCGAGCTGGAGAACTTGCAGGCGTTCAACCAGAACGTGATTGACAGCATGTCCGGCGGGCTGGTGACCACCAGCCTTGGGAGACGGGTGCTGCTGCTGAACCGGGCCGCCGCGCTGATCCTGGGCCGCTCACCCTCGTCCGCCGTGGGCTGGCCGCTGGCGGAGGTGCTGCCGCAATTCGCTCCCCTGCCACTGAATGCCGCGGCACAGGAGGTCCAGATCTTCACTCCCGGCGGGCAGGAGAAATACTTGCGCGTGAGCGTGTCGGAACTCGCGGGGCCCGACGGCAGCGGACAGGGACATGCCTCGCAGGGACACGTCTACTTTTTTCAGGATCTGACTGAACTGAAGCGGTTGGAGCGGGAGGTCCAGCTGAAGGAGCGTATGGCGGCGCTGGGCCGCATGGCTTCCGCCATCGCCCACGAGATTCGTAACCCCCTGACCTCGATCGCCGGCTCGATCAAAGTCTTTTCGACGCTTGGCTCGCTCTCGAGCGACCAGCAGAGGCTGGTGGGGATCGTGGTGAAGGAATCGCAGCGTTTGGACCGCATCGTCTCCGATTTTCTCCGCTATTCCCAGGAGCGCCGCTACGAGTTCCAGCCTGTCGACCTGCATGGGCTGTTGGAAGAGACCCTGGTCCTGCTGGAGAACCATCCCGACGCGGGCCGCATCCGCTTCGAGCGCGTCTTTGCAGCCGAGCCGCTGGTGGCCCCGGTGGATCCCGACGCCATCAAGCAGGTCTTCTGGAACATCTGCGACAACGCGCTGAAGGCCATGCCCGAGGGCGGCACGTTGAAGGTGGAGATGGCGCGTGCCGACGGCCGTGGCGTGATCCGCTTCCAGGACACCGGCGTCGGGCTGAGCCCCGTGCGCCCGGAAAAAATCTTCGAGCCGTTCCAGTCCTCCTTCCCCAATGGCACCGGCCTGGGGCTGGCGATTGTCTACGAAATCCTCACCGCGCACCAGGGGACGGTCGAGGTGGAGTCGGCGCCGGAAGGAGGTTCGGTGTTTCATCTGGAGCTTCCACTGAGCCCGGGTGAGCCGAATCTTCCGCGCACGGCCGAGGCCGGATCCCTTCCATTTGCGCAGACGCGGAGCACCGCAACCGAGTGAACCATGGCCCACCTGCTGGTGGTGGATGACGAGAAATCCATCTGCGAAATGCTGGATATCGCCCTGCGCAAGGAGGGCCACCGGGTGGAGACGGTCACTTCACTGGAGATGGCCCGCCGGCGCCTGCTCTCCAGCATCTACGACATCGTCATCACCGACATCAAACTGCCGCAGGGCAGCGGACTGGATGTGCTGCAGCAGGTCCGCGAGACCCAGCCCGAGACCCTGGTCATCCTGGTGACGGCCTACGCCTCGGTGGATTCGGCGGTGCAGGCCCTGAACCTGGGCGCCTTCCGCTACATCATCAAGACCCCCAGCCTGGTGGACGAGGTGCGGGTCACCGTATCGCGGGGAGTCGAGGATCGCAGCCTGCGGCAGGAAAATCGGGTGCTCAAGCGCGAGCTGCACAGGAGTCTGGACAGCTTGCTCGGCGTGAGCCCGCGCATCAAGGCGTTGAAGGAGCTGGTGGCTACCGTCGCCCCCACCAACAGCACCATCCTGGTCACCGGCGAGAGCGGCACGGGCAAGGAACTGGTGGCGCGTGCCATCCACGCCGCCAGCGGCCGCTCGGACCGTTCCTTCGTCTCGGTCAACTGCGGCGCCTTCCCGGAGACGCTGCTGGAGAGCGAACTGTTCGGCTACGTCAAGGGCGCGTTCACCGGAGCCACCACAAACAAGAAAGGCCTGTTCGAGTACGCCGACACCGGCACGCTTTTTCTCGACGAGATTGCCGAGATGAGCCTGGCAATGCAAGTGAAGCTGCTGCGTGTGTTGCAGGAGCGGCTGGTGCGTCCGGTCGGGGCCAGCGAGGAGGTGCCGGTGGACGTGCGCCTGATCGTGGCCACCAACAAGGACCTTGAGCAACGCGTCCAGGAGGGCTCCTTTCGTGAGGACCTCTACTACCGCATCAGTGTCATCCCGGTCCAGTTGCCGCCGCTCCGCGACCGCCGCGAAGACATCCCCCTGCTGGCCCTCCATTTCCTGAAGAAGTTTGCTCGGGCGATGAACAAACCGGTCCACAAGATCGAGGAGCAGGCCATCAAGTGCCTGGAACGGTACGACTGGGCGGGCAACGTGCGGGAACTGGAGAACGCCATCGAGCGCGCCGTCGCCCTGGAGAAGCATCAGGAGATCACGGTGTGGACGCTGCCCGAACGCGTCTCCGGGCTCGCGCCGCAAGCGGTGCCGGCCGCCGGCGGCGACGGCTCTGGCATCGCTCCTCCGCTGCCTTCTCTGCCCGAAGCGGGTCTGGACCTGGAACAGCACATCGCCCAAGTGGAGCGCCGCTACATTGAAGCGGCAATCAAGCGGGCCGGTGGCGTTCGCACACGCGCCGCCGAGCTGCTCCGCATGAGCTACCGCTCCTTTCGCCACTACGCCAAGAAATACCGCATCTGAGGCCACCTTCCCCCACTCCTCTTGTCATCCCGAGCGCAGCGAGGGATCCGCTTTTCCCTGCTACACCTGCGGCCGCCGCGCTAGAATCCTGGAGTGGCAGCCGTGGATGAGCAATTCATGCGCCTGGCGCTCGAGGAAGCCGAAGCCGCCCTGCGGGAAGGAGAGGTCCCGGTCGGAGCAGTGGTGGTCTGCGAAAACCAGGTGGTGGGACGGGGGCACAATCGCAATATCACTGACTGCGATCCCAGCGCGCACGCCGAAATTCTGGCTCTGCGCGAAGCCGCGCGGCGGCTGGGCAACCACCGCCTACCCCTGTGTACGCTGTATGCTACAATCGAACCGTGTGTCATGTGCGCCGGAGCGATCGTGCAGGCGCGCCTGGCACGGTTGGTTTACGGCTGTGACGATCCCAAGGGCGGCGCGGTTCGCTCGCTCTACCAGGTGGCCGACGATCCCCGGCTGAACCACCGGGCGGAGGTTGCCGGCGGGGTTCTGGCAGCCGAATGCGCGGAGCTGATCCGTAGCTTTTTTCAGCAGAAACGCCTTTCCTGAACTGGACTGCCCGTTCCCGCCTTGCGGTGAGGTGCGAGAGTGGTTTAATCGGGCCGCCTCGAAAGCGGCTGTCCTGGTAACGGGACCGGGGGTTCGAATCCCTCCCTCACCGCCATCCTTCCAAAACAGCTCAACACGGAGGCCGAATCCATGTCATTTACAACTCCACAAGAATTACTCGAGGCATTCTTTCGCACATTCAACGCGGGCGATCTCGATGCCACGCTAGCTCTCTACGAGCCCAATGCCATGCTGGTCGCCGAGCCTGGCAAGACGGTGCAGGGCATGGCGGCCCTGCGCGAGGCACTGGGTGCCTTCCTGGCCATGAAGCCAAAGTTGACCCCAGACAAAAGCGAGATGCTCACGACTAGCGACCTCGCGCTGTCGCTGGTCAAATGGACCCTGAACGGCACTGGGCCGGACGGCAAACCCCTAACCATGACCGGGACGAGCTCCGACGTTGCAAGACGGCAACCGGATGGGACCTGGCGATTGGTGATCGACAACCCCTGGGGGACAGCTATCGTCGGCTAGCAGGGCGCTGGAAACAGTTGGATTAAGCAACCTGCTAGATGAAGAGTGTCAGGCAGCCGGTCGCCATCAGTGAGAACGCCCATATCAGATCGAGATTCAGCCAGGCTTTGCGCAACAGAGCCAGCCCGAGCTTCTCATAGACCAGCCAGGCAACCAGCCCTGTGACCAGCAAATAGCCCAGGGTGTGAACCAGCGTCGCCAGTAGGCTTGTCAACGGTCCCTGGAAAGCGCTCGCCCCGAGATGTTGGCTCCCGACGAGGGCGTGTCCGGCGTGCTCTCCGGCAGGCATGGCGAGCAGAACGGGGAGCACCATGAATCCGGCCCCGTGCGCCGAGGCCATCAGAAGCGACCAGATAGTGAGGTCGCGGAACCCGACTTGCATTCCGCCCCACCGGGGATGCCGGCCACGCAAAAGGCGATACAGGCCGAAAGCAAACAGAAGCAGGGCGACCGGAATCTTCAGGTAAGGGAGCGGCACGACCACCTGGACCAGCCCGGCGAGCAGCACCACCAGACCGATCGCCGCACCGTGGCCCAGGGCAATGGGGAGCAACGACCGGGCCACAGCCCGGCGGCTCCCCTCCTGCATCCCGAGGGCGACGGCGAACAGCCAGCCCATGCCCGGATTGACGCCGTGGTAGGCGCCCAGCAGGAACAAGGCGGGCCAGGCCCACGACGCCCCCTGGCTCATGGGTAGCAGTAGGAGTCCGAGGAGGCGTCGCCGCCCTCCAGGCGGACCTGATGGCTGCGCAACTCTTTGAACTCCAGGAAGAAGCGCCGGTCAATCTCCATACCGCCCTCAGGCTTAGCATTCACTTTCGCCATCCAGCACCGCATGCCGTCCGGGTAGAACTGGTCATCGATGGTTGAATAGAGGGAGTTGGTGAAGTAGATCCGCTTCCCGTCCCGACTCACCTCCACCATTTGGGGCCCGCCATTCAGCGACTGCTTGGGCTTGCTGGGGTGCGCCGCGCGGCGTACGATGCCGCCCAGATGCACCGAGCCGGTCTTCTTGGGGTTGAAGGGATCGGTCACGTCGTATTGAATGAACTCGCCGGTACCCCAGCAAGAGACATAGAGAAAACGGTCGTCCAGAGAAAGGTCAATGTCGGTCACAAACGGCGGCACCGCCTTAAAGCCTTTGAGCATCGGCGGCAGCTTGTCCGGATCGGCTGGCTCGGCCGGGATCTCGATGACTTTTCGGATCGCCCAATTGCCGTTCTTACCTTCCTCCCGGTGCCACAACCAAACAGAGGCCGAGAGGTCCTTGAGCGAGACGACCACACCCACAAAACCGTAAGCCTTGGTGGGGTCGTGGGCCGGCCGAAGTTCAAAGACCAGTTGTTGTTCCTTGCCCAGGTCCAGCGCTTGGCGATGACGCCGCTGGCGCAGGTCCCAGATGTGGATGGCGTGGCCGTAACCGCTGTTGAGCAGGACCTCCGGGATCAGCCCATTCTCAAATGTCTTCGGCGTGCCCCACTCACTGGTGACAATGGTGTCGTGGCCCAGATGCCACCAGAAATCATAGGACAGGTACTGAGGGCCACGGTCCAGCTCCCACTTGCCCAACACCTCAAAGTTGTTCTGGTCCATCAGGAAGATGCCGCCAGGCCCGTCGCCAGTCGGCGAGCCGAGCGCGCTGACGTAGATACCCCAAGGGCCACAGTGAACCGTGTGCGGACGGCTGTAGCCGGTGCGCGCCGCCAGGGTCTCCGGCTCAATCACCTTGACGATTTTCGGCTTCCGGGGGTTGGGCTTGGTGTCAATGACGTGAATCCGTGAGGAGCGAAGGCCGGGAACGATCAGGTAGCGCCGCTCGAGGTGCGCATGCGGCGCGTAGGGGGACAGGCAGGCGCTGCAGGCGCTCCAGCCGAAGTGGTGGAGCTCATCGCCAGCGTTGGGCATCTCCACCTGGCCGACAACCTGGCTGTAGCTGGACGACTTAGGGTCGACATCCACTACCGCGATAGCGTCATGGCGCCCTTTGTGCTTGGGATTGAGCAGGGCCAGGAAGGCCAGTTTTTCCGCCGGCGCCTGCATGGCCATCTTGGGCGAGGGGTAAAAGGTTGGGTCAGGTTTCAACAGTGCCATCGTTCGCTCTCCTTTGCCGGGATTTGCGTTCCCTTTGCGGCAACCGATGGCCTGCGCGCTTGCAGGCCACCCACCTGCACGCCGCCAAGGGGTACAGTGTAAGCCCACGTCTTGGCGTTTCAAGCAGGAAAATTCCCCCTCGCGGCTGGCGGGGAGGCGCCGGGCGCCCGAGGTTTGGGGGGGATCCACGCCAAAAAGAGTGCCCACCAGATGCGCGCCGCCCGAAATGAATGTAGAATAGGGGGGATGAGGTTCTTCTGGCCTCTGGTGTCCCTCCTTTGCCTCTCGGTAACGCTGGCGCCAGCGCAAACGCCGCCCCAAGAGCCGCTGCCGGCGACCGCGGCGCCGGCTCCTGAAGGCGAGGAGGAGATCACTGTCTTTATGGGTGGCACGACCGAGGTGATGGCCCCGGTCACGGTCACCGACGAGTACGACCAATTCGTCGTGACCCTGGAGCCGCAGGAGTTCCGGCTGTACGATAACAACATTCCCCAGCAGATCAAGGTGGAGTTGACCGAGATGCCGCTTTCGGTGGTCATCCTGCTTGGCATCAGCGCCCGTGTAGAATCGTTGCTTCCCCAGGTGAAGAAGACGGCGCCCCTGTTCACCAATATGCTGCTGGGGGAAAACGACGAGGCCGCCATTCTCATCTTTGACCACCGGGTGGAAGTGGTTCAGAACTTCACTCGCGATCCAGAACGAGTGAGGAAAGTGTTCAAGGATCTGAAGCCCGGCAGCAGCACGCAGTCGCGGCTGGCCGATTCGATGGTCCGCGGCCTGTCCATGCTCGGCAACCGGCCGCGCGGACGCCGCAAGGTGATCTTGGCTATTGCGGAAAGCCGCGACATGGGCAGTGAGAACGACTTAGGGTACGTGATGAAGGCGGCGCAACTGGCCAATGTCTCCATCTACACCGTGGGACTCAGCACGGCTCGTGCCCTGTTGACCCGGAAACCGCCCCCACCCCCGCCCTCGCTCTTTCCGCCAGAGGCCACCGGCACCCGTCCCGGCATCCCACCGGCGCCCTCCATCGAACTGGCGATCGGCCCCAGCATGAACTTGGGCGCGCTGCTGGAGGAAGCCTTCCACGGCGTGAAGAACATCTTCTGGGACCACCCGCTGGAAGCCTATGCCAAATCGACTGGGGCAGTGTATCTGCACGGGTTCTCCAGGGGTGCCGTGGAGCGAGCGGTATTGGATATTTCTCGAGAATTGCGCAGCCAGTACCTGGTGACCTATCGCCCGAACAATCTTATCCAGGGGGGCTTTCACACGATCAAGGTGATTGTGGACCGGCCCGGGGTCAAAGTGCGCACCCGCCCGGGCTATTTCTATCCAGGCGGCACCAGCCCCGAAGCGCGGTCTGGAAAGGCTTCACCGCAGTCCTAGCTTCGGGCTCACAGCCTGCGGTTCCTAGTCTGCTCCATTACTTCCGAAATCTAAAATCCGAAGTGCGCAACAGCTCGTCGCGACCTTTCTGCTTCCAGGCGCCCGTCCGCGGCGGCGAATCCGGCTGCGGGGCATTCCCTTCCCCATTCCACTGCCCATTCCCCCAGTCGTTGCGCCCGGCGGCATAGAGCGCGGCGCCGATCAGGGCAATGTCGGCGGCGAGTTCGGCAGCCGGGCCCGGCTCGGAAGTCGGCGGGGCCGCCAGCAGACGGTGGAGTAGGCCGGTATCCAGCTCGCCTGCCAGAAACTCGCGATTTTTCAGCAAGCGCTTGAAGAACGGGATGGTGGTCTTGATGCCCGCGACGAAATATTCGTCCAGAGCGCGGCGCATGCGCTGGATGGCTTCGCCGCGGTCCCCACCCCAGGTGATGAGCTTGGCGATGAGCGGGTCGTACTCGACTGGCACCGTCCAGCCTGGGTAGACGCCACTATCCTCGCGCACACCCGGCCCGCCCGGTGCGACCAGCTCGGTGATGGTGCCGGGCGAGGGGAAGAACTGATTGTCGGGGTCTTCAGCGTAGATGCGGCACTCGAGCGCCGCGCCGTGCAATCCGGCCAGTACCTGCTCCTGGGTAAATGGCAGCGGCTCGCCGGCTGCCACCGCCAGTTGCAGCTTCACCAGGTCCAGCCCGGTGACCATCTCGGTGACCGGGTGCTCCACCTGGAGCCGCGTATTCATCTCCAGAAAATAAAACTCGCGCTCGCGATCCACCAGGAATTCGACCGTGCCGGCGTTCCAGTAGCCGGCGGCGCGCGCCGCCCGTACAGCCGCTTCCCCCATGCGGCGGCGGAGCGGCTCGTCGACCAACGGGGACGGGGATTCCTCCACCAGCTTCTGGTGGCGGCGTTGGATGGAGCACTCGCGTTCGCCCAAATAGACCAGGTTGCCACGGTGGTCACCAAGCACCTGGATTTCGATGTGCCGCGGCCGGTCCAGGTATTTCTCCAGGTACAGCTCCGAGTCGTTGAAGGCCTTCAGGGCTTCCGAGCGCGCATCCCGGAAGGCGGCGGGCAATTCCGAGGCGTCTTGAACCAGACGCATCCCCTTGCCGCCGCCGCCGACCGCGGCTTTCACCATCACGGGATAGCCCAGCTCGGCAGCTACGCCCGCCGCCTGCTCCTCTGCTTCCAGGCCCCACTCGGTGCCGGGCACCACCGGGACGCCAGCGGCCTTCATCGCTTGACGGGAGCTTGTCTTGGAGCCCATCAGCTCCATGGCCGCTGCGCTGGGCCCGACCAGAGTTAGGCCGCTCGCCTCGCAGGCTCGCGCCAGCTCCGGATTCTCGGCCAGGAATCCGTAGCCGGGATGGATGGCCTCGGCGCCGGAGCGCCTGGCTGCATCCAGGACCCGATCAATGCGCAAATAGCTTTCCGCGGCTGGTGCTGGGCCAATGGGGTAAGCCTCGTCGGCGCCCAGCACGTGCAGCGACCTGCGGTCCACCTCCGAGTAGACGGCCACGGTTGCGATACCCATCTCCCGGCAGGCGCGGAGGATGCGCACCGCAATTTCACCGCGGTTGGCAATTAGAATTTTTCGGAACACCCGGGCACTCAGTCTACAGCTATAGATTCGACAAAAGAATGGAAATCTGGGAGTGGCAGGCTCTGGTCAGCAATCGGCGCGCCTATAGTTGACCATGGTCTGTGACCATGGTACCATAAAGCAATGGAGCAGATTGCCATTTCCAAGTTCAAGAGCACCTGCCTAGCCATCCTGGAAAAGGTTCGCCGGACCGGCAAACCGGTCCTGGTGACCCGCTTTGGCGTGCCGGTGGCGCAGGTGCTCCCACCCCCGCCTCAGCCTCGACCCAAACGCTGGCTCGGCTCGATGCAGGGCACAGTCCAGATTCTCGGCGACATCATTTCCCCAGCCACGGACGAGGACGAGTGGGAGGTCCTACGTTCGTGAAGCTTCTGTTGGACACTCACATTTGGCTGTGGAGCGTTGGTGACCCCAGGAGACTGGCCCGTGGCGTGGCGAACGCGATGGAAAGCAATGAAAACGAGCTGTGGCTCTCTCCGCTCAGCGTGTGGGAGGTGCTGGTCCTTGTGGAGAAGGGGCGCGTCACGTTGGAGCCGGGACCGGATGCCTGGTTCCGTCGCGCATTCCAGCTCCTGCCACTGAAGGAGGCGCCGCTCACTCACGAAGTTGCCCTGGAGACACGCAAAGTCCAGCTCCCGGACCGAGACCCGGTAGACCGTCTTCTGGCCGCCACAGCCAGGGTCTTCGAGCTGACCTTGGTCACCGCCGACGAACGCCTCCTTCGAGGTAAAGACCTCTCGACTCTTGCTAACCGCTAGCCCGATGGGTCGTTTTGTCCGCACCAAGGGCTGTATAGAGTACAGGTTGGTTAATGGTTCGAAGAAACTCGACCCCGGGACACTTGGCGCTTCGCACGTCCAACGATCTTTGATACGTTAAGAAGTTAACCGTTTACACACAAATTAGCATGGCGACGATCAAGGTTACTCTCCCCGACGGCAAGGGGCAGGAATACGCGAAGGGCACCACCCCGCTGGAAGTAGCCCGCGCGCTGGGCCCGCGCCTGGCCGCCGCCGCGCTGGTGGCCCAGGCGAACGGGAATCTGGTGGAGCTGAAGCGGCCGCTCGAGCAGGATACCCAGCTTCGCATCCTGACCGAGAAAGACCAGGAGGCGCTGGAAGTCTACCGCCACTCGAGCTCCCACCTGCTGGCCGCTGCCGTGCTGGAACTGTTCCCTGAAACCAAGCTGGGCATCGGCCCGCCCACCGATACCGGATTCTTCTACGATTTCCAGCGCGCGGAGCGCTTCACCGAGCAGGACCTGGAGCGCATCGAGAAGAAGATGCAGGAACTGGTCGAGAAGGACCTGCCTTACGACCGGCTGCTGTTCCCCAAGGAAGAGGGCCTGAAGAAATTCGCCGAGATGGGCGAGCAGATGAAGTGCGAGCTGATCCGCGACAAGGCCGAAGAGGTGTTTTCCTGCTACACGCTGGGGCCGAACTTCATTGATTTCTGTCGTGGGCCGCACATCCCCTCCACCGGCAAGATCAAGGCCTTCAAGCTGCTGTCCATTGCCGGCGCCTACTGGAAGGGCGACGAGCACAACCCTCAGATGCAGCGCATCTACGGGACCAGCTTCTACACCCGCAAGGAGCTGGAACAGCATCTGGCCAAGCTTGAGGAGGCCCGCCGGCGAGACCACCGCAAGCTGGGACGCGAGCTGGACCTGTTCAGCGTCCAGGAGGCCGCCGGGCCGGGACTGATCTTCTGGCATCCCAAGGGCAGCCTGGTCCGCAAGATCATGGAAGATTGGATGCGGGACGAGTACCTGAAGCGTGGCTATGACCTGGTGTACACGCCGCACGTGGCCCGGCTGGACCTGTGGAAGAAGAGCGGGCACACCAACTTCTACGCCCAGAACATGTTCATCCCGATGGAGCTGGAGGACGCCGATTACCAGCTCCGGCCGATGAACTGCCCCTTCCACATCCTCATTTACCAGGACCGCTTGCGCAGCTATCGCGAGTTGCCGGTCCGGTTTGGCGAGCTGGGAACCGTCTACCGCTACGAGCGCAGCGGGGTGATGCACGGGCTGCTCCGCGTCCGCGGCTTCACCCAGGACGACGCGCACATCTTTTGCACTCCGGAGCAGATCAAAGACGAAGTGGTGGGTTGCCTGGATTTCGCGCTCCACGTGCTCGATACCTTCGGCTTCGAACGCTACCAGGTGGAGCTGTCCACCTGGGATGACGGCGCCTCGGGCAAATACGACGGCAGCCCCGAGCAGTGGCGCCTGGCGGAAACCGCGTTGCGCCAGGCGCTGGAGGAGCGCAGCATCCCCGTCCAGATCATGCACGACGAGGCCGCCTTCTATGGCCCCAAGATTGACCTGAAGCTGCTGGACGCCCTGGGCCGGCCGTGGCAGCTCAGTACCGTGCAGTTTGACTTTACGTTGCCCCGCCGCTTCGGGCTCGAGTACATCGCCGAGGACGGCAAGCCGCACCAGCCCCTGATGGTGCACCGGGCCCTGTACGGGGCGGTGGAGCGCTTCTTTGGCGTGCTGCTGGAGCATTACGCCGGTGCGTTCCCGCTGTGGCTAGCCCCGGTGCAGGCGGTGGTGCTGCCCATCAGCGACCGGCACCACGAATACGGTCGGCGGGTGGCGGCCCGCCTGAAGGAGGCAGGGCTGCGCGTCCATTCCGATGAGCGGAACGAGAAGGTGAGCTTCAAGATTCGGGAGGCGCAGCTGCAGAAGGCCCCCTATATGCTGGTGGTGGGCGACCGGGAGGCGCGGGAGGGCACCGTCAGCGTCCGGAACCGGCGGCGCGGCGACCTGGGCAGCCGCAGCCTGGAGCAGTTCATCACCGAGGCGAAGGAGCTGATCGAGCGCAAGGCGCCCACAGAATGAGAACCACCGTTTCCCATCCCCGCCCAGCGAAGTCGCGCTGTGCTATACTGGCGGCTCCCTACGGGGTCGGCCGCGGCCGGCCAGCGCAGGAATCCCCGTTTCCACGGTTTGACGAGGGTTTGAAAAAACTTTAACAAGAATTAACAAAGGAGGATTTTTATCGCCCAACGCCCGAACCGTATCAACGAACGCATCCGCGCCCGTGAGGTACGCGTCATTTCCGATTCCGGGGAGCAATTGGGGGTCATGCCTCCCAGCGAGGCAATCAAGATCGCCCGCCAGCAGCGCCTGGATCTGGTAGAGATTTCGGCTACAGCGCAGCCGCCCGTGTGCAGGGTCATGGACCACGGCAAGTTCCTCTACCAGGAGAGCAAGCGCGCGCACGAGGCTCGCAAGCGCCAGCACCGTGTGGTGGTCAAGGAAGTCAAGTTCCGACCCAACGTGGATGAGCACGATTACCAGTTCAAGAAGAACCATGTCGCGCGCTTTCTCACGGAAGGGGACAAGGTCAAGGTGGTCATCGTGTTTCGCGGCCGCGAGATCACCCACTCCAACATCGGACGGCAGGTGTTGGAGCGCTTGATTGAGGACATCGCGGGCCTGGGCATGATCGAGAGTCGCGGGCGCATGGAAGGGCATACCATCACCGCGATCCTGGCCCCGAAGAAGCAGCAGCAGCAAGCCCGGCCGCAATCCTCCTCGCCTGCCGGGCAGGTTACAAGTTAAGCGTTATGAGTTCGGAGTTATGAGTTAAGACCGTTCCGTATTTCAAGGCGTTCCACTCAATACTCTTCAACTCCTCACTTCCAACCGATTGAGGTGTGCAGGTGCCGAAACTGAAATCACATCGGGGCGCTCGTAAGCGCTTCAAGAAGACCGCAACCGGCAAGGTGGTGCGGCGTCACGCCTTTGCGCGGCATATCTTGAGCAAGAAATCACCCGGCCGGAAGCGTAAGCTGGGAACGGCAGTGGTGGTCGAGGGAGCTGAGGCCAAACGCCTGTCGCGCATGCTTGGGCAGTAGACGGGGGAAAAGGAGCAACCAGTGGCCAGAGTCAAACGAGGAAGCAAGCGCCGCCAGCGGCGCAAGAAGATCCTCGAGCGGGCCTCCGGATATTTTCTCACGAAGTCCAAACTCTACAGGGCGGCCCGGCTGCAGGTGGAGAAGGGACTGCGGTATGCGTACCGGGACCGGCGCCAACGGAAGAGGCAATTCCGCTCCTTGTGGATCGTCCGCATTGGAGCCGCCGCCCGTCTGCATCAGCTCACATATAACCAGTTCATCCACGGCCTGAAGCTAGCCGGGGTGGAATTGGACCGCAAGATTCTGGCAGACCTGGCAGTCCGGGATGCTCCCGCCTTTGCCACGCTTGCCGGGCAAGCCCGCACTGCTCTGGCAGCACCGCGAAAAGCTGCGCCCGTTGGCAAAGCTCCGGCAGCTGAGCCAAAACCCGCGTCGACTGGCGAAGCCGTGGCAGCCGAGCCAAAAGCCGCGCCGGCCCGCGAAGCCGTGGCAGCCAAGCGAAAACCTGCGCCGGCTGGCGAAGTTCCGGCAGCCAAGCGAAAACCCGCGCCGGCTGGCAAAGCTCCGGCAGCCAAGCGAAAACCTGCGCCGGCTGGCAAAGCTCCGGCGGCCAAGCGAAAACCTGCGCCGCCTCGCAAACGCGGCCCCGAGAATTAGCCAGGCACGCCGGCTTTTCCCGCGCGTCAGCTCGGCAAGGGCAAACAGCAAATTTCTGGTCCGATTTTCCATGCCGCCCGGTCCGATTTTGGATGCCGCCTGGTCTGATCTTCTATGCCACCTGGTCTGATTTTCCATGCCAATTGACGAGCAAGTCCGCCGCAAGCTCGAAGAGCTAGGGGTCCGCGAGGAAGCCGAAGTCGCTCAGCTCTTCCAGCAGTTACGCGAGCAGCTGGACCGCGAACTGCGCGACCTCGCCGCCTCGGACGGCGGCGAGCCGTTTCGCGTGCGCTGGCTGGGACGCAAACGGGGCATTCTGACCGCGGCCAACGACAACTGGCTCAAGCCGGCGGTCCCGAAGCTGAAGCGCTCGGTCGGCCGGTTGCTCAACGAGCTGAAGCAGTACGCTGGGGAGGCGCTGGAAACCCGCCGCCGGGAACTAGAAGCCGCGCAGGAGGCGGCACTGGTGGCCGCCCAGCGCCTGGACATCACCCTGCCGGGCGTGCGCCGCTCGCCCGGCGCTCGGCACCCTGTCCAGACTGCGTTGGAGGAAATTCAGGAGATTTTCCTCTCCATGGGTTACTCGGTGGAAGTGGGGCCGGAGATCGAGACCGACTACTACAACTTCGAGGCTCTGAACATCCCGCGGGATCATCCGGCCCGCGACGCGCAGGACACGCTCTACGTCGCCGGGGACTACCTGCTGCGCACCCACACCTCCCCCGTGCAAATTCGCACCATGGAGCGCCAGCAGCCCCCGCTGCGGGTGATTGTGCCGGGCAAGGTCTATCGCCGCGATACTCCCGACGCCACCCATTCGTTCATGTTTCACCAGGTGGAAGGGCTGGCCGTGGATACCCACATCACTTTTTGCGACCTGAAAGGGACGCTCGACCACTTCTTGAAGTGCTATTTCGGCGAGCACGTGCGGACTCGCTTCCGCCCCAGCTTCTTCCCCTTCACCGAGCCCAGCGCCGAGGTGGATATCTCCTGTATTGGCTGCGACGGCCGCGGCTGCCGCCTCTGCAAGCACTCGGGCTGGATTGAGCTGCTCGGCTGCGGCATGGTGGACCCGACGCTGTATTCCTTCGTCCACTATGACGCCGAAAAATATTCCGGCTTTGCCTTTGGTATGGGGGTCGAACGGTGTGCCATGCTCCGCTATGGCATTGACGACCTGCAACTGTTCTTCCAGGGGGATTTGAGGTTCTTACGGCAGTTCCGCTAAAGACAGTCCAAGGTCCAAAGCCGGAGGACGGACTTTGGACTTTGCAAGGATCTTGAGGAGTTTGGCGATGAAGCTGCTTTCGGTGAGTGTCTCTATGGGAAAAGAAGTTCCGTACATGGGGAAGAAAGTGACTACCGGTATTTTCAAGGGACCCGTGACTGGCCGAGTCATGCTTCGGACGTTGAACCTTGACGGCGATCGGCAGGTGGATCTCCGAGGCCACGGGGGGATCTACAAAGCAGTCTGCGTATACACGATGGAGAATTACGAACACTGGAAGCGGGAGCTTGGTCGAACCGATTTCCGGATCCCCCAGTTCGGAGAGAATTTCACGGTGGAGGGCATGCAGGAAGACAATATTCATCTGGGGGACGTTTTTCGCGCTGGCGATGCCCTGGTCGAGGTAACGCAACCGCGCGTCCCATGCTACAGACTCGGCATTAAGATGGAAGACCCCCAGTTCCCCAAGCGGTTTCTCCAGAGCTGCCTTGTCGGCTTCTACCTTCGCGTCCTCGAACAGGGCGAGGTGGGCGCGGGTGACAGCATCGAGGTTGTCAAGAAGGACCCCGAGGCAATGAGCGTGCGGAAGGTGTGTCATCTCTACTACTTCGATCCGAAGAACCTGGAGGAGTGCAAGAGGGCGATTCGGATCCAGGCGCTATCGCCGGGATGGCGGGAAGGGTTTCAGGATAGATTAGAAAAGGCTGGGATTGCGGTGGAGCGCAGAGAAGAGCCTAAAGAGGAGATGTGTTGCGGGCCAACAGGTGACGAAGTCCTGAGGGCCAGCAGGTGACGAAGTCTTGAGGGATTGAGCCGCTGGTCGATCGGGCGCTCTGAAAACGCAATCGGGGATTTAGACTTTGGACTGATGATTCATGCTTCTGGTTTCCAGTTGGCTCCGCGAGTTCGTAGAGATTCCCGTCGAGGACCGGCAGTTGGCCAAAGATCTGACGATGGCCGGCATCGCCATTGATTCCCTCGGCAGCGCGGACAACGGGGAGAAGGTGCTGGAGGCCGACATCACCACCAACCGCCCCGATGCCATGAATCACTACGGGGTGGCGCGGGAAGCCTCGGCCATTTACGATCGCGACCTGAAGTCCTATCAGGCCGCGCCCGAGGAGGGCGAGCAGCCTGCCTCCTCCTTTGCATCAGTAGAGATCGCCGATCCGGACCTGTGCGCGCGCTATTCGGCGCGGGTGATCCTGGGCGTGAAAGTAGGTCCGTCGCCGGAATGGTTGGTGCGGCGGCTGGAAGCGGCCGGGTTGCGCCCGATCAATAACGTCACCGACGTCACCAACTACCTGCTGCTGGAGCTGGGGCATCCGCTTCACGCCTTTGATCTCGACCGGCTGGCCGGGCGAAAGATTGTCGTGCGGCGAGCTCGGGCGGGCGAAACCCTGATCACGCTGGACGAAGTGCCGCGTGAGCTGGCGCCCCACCACCTAGTGATCGCCGACGCCGAGCGTCCGGTGGCGATTGCGGGGGTCATGGGCGGGCACGAGAGCAGCATCCACGAGGGGACCAGCAATGTGCTGCTGGAGAGCGCCTGGTTTGAGCCGCGTTCGATCCGCAAGACAGCCAGACAGTTTGGGCTGCACACCGAAGCCAGCCACCGCTTTGAGCGTGGCGCCGACCCGGCCATTCCCGGCTTGGCCGCCGACCGCGCCGCCGAGCTGATCTCGGCCGTGGCGGGTGGGGAAATCTTGCGTGGGCTGCTCGACGTCTTCCCTGGGCGGCAACCACGCTCCCCGATCACTCTGCGCCGGCGCCAACTGGACCGCATCCTGGGCGAAGCGGTCCCGCCGGAACAGGTGGAGCGCATCCTGCGCCGCCTCGGCTTCCAAGTGGCGCCAGCCGGCGGCACCGAGGAATGGACGGCGCTGCCGCCCAGTTTCCGGCTGGACGTGGAGCGCGAAACTGACCTAGTCGAAGAAGTGGCGCGCCACTTCGGCTACCAGCGCTTCCCCAGCCGCCTGCCAGCCTGGACCGGGGTGGCCTCCCGCGCGCCCCACTGGGACGCAGAATGCGCCGTGCGGGAAACGGCGCTGGCGCTGGGTTATAGCGAAACCATCTCCTTCAGCCTGATCGCGCCGCGCGAGGCCCAACAATTCTCCAGAGAGCAGCCGGTGCGCTTGGCGAATCCACTCAGCGAGGAAGCCAGCGTGCTGCGCACCTCCAGTGTCCCCGGAGCCCTGAGTGCCGTGGAGTGGAACCTGAACCGCGGCCAGCGGCGGATCCGGTTATTCGAGATCGGCAAGATTTACCGGGGAGGCGACGGGGGCTACCAGGAGCCGCCCGTGCTATGCCTGGCTGCATCCGGGCAGGCGGCCGAGGCCTCGGTCCAGGCGCCGGGGCGAGAGCTGGGTTTCTACGACCTGAAAGGGGACGTCGAAACTTTGCTGGAGCGGTTTGAGCACCGCAGGCTTTCTTTTGATTCCGGCGTGGGCGTGGACTATTATCATCCGGGGCGCGCAGCGGAGGCGGTCATGGACGGCGAAGCTGTAGCGCGTTTCGGCGAAATCCACCCGCAAATCGCCGTGGCCCGCAAATGGCGGCAGCCGGTGCTGATGGCGGAACTGTTCCTGGACCGGCTTTGGCAGCGCCCGTTGCGCCGGCCGCGCTACGAAACCTTGCCCCGGGTGCCGGCAGTGGATCGGGACTTTTCCTTGCTGCTTCCCGAAGGCGTTGCATTCGAGCAAGTGGCGCAGGCGGTGCGAAGTCTGGCCATCCCGGAGCTGGCCGAGATTCGGCCTGTGGAGATTTTCCGCGGGGAGGCGGTGCCGGAAGGCAAGTACAGCTTGCTGGTGCGGCTGGTCTTCCAGCGCACCGAGCAAACCCTGTCCGACGCTGAGGTCAACCACTGGAGCCGGGCGATTGCCACCGCCCTGGAAAAAAACTTGGGCGCCACTCTGCGGGCCGAGCAACTGAGAACCTAAACCGGGCACATGGGAATGGCCCAACCGACTTCTGGCGACGACCGGCAGACTCTGGAGCAGCTCCAGACGCTCGAGGAACGGATCGTCCATACCATCCGGCTGCTGACCCAGATGCGGCAGGCGCGCCAGGCGGCGGAAACCGCGACGGCCGAGGCGCGCGCCGAGCTGGCCGGGCGCGACGCGGAATTCGCCGCCCTGCGCCGGCAACTGGCCGAAGCCCACAAGGAGCGCGAGGAGGTCCGCCGGCGAGTGGAAAAACTTCTGCGGCAGATAGACTCTTTGACCAGCGAGCTAACTGGCGGATAATAGCGCCACCCGCCTTGAGCGGCCTACCTTGGAGAGGTTGAGCGGGGGCGGACCACGCAGCAGAGAAGGCGAATCCGTGGCTGAAGCTTCTGCAATTCGCGTTGTCATTTACGATCAGGTTTACCACATCCGTCCCAGCGGCGGCTCCAGCCCGGAACAGGTGGAACAGCTGGCCCGGTCCGTGGATGCCCGTATGCGGGCGACCGCCGGAAAAACCCGCGACGTGGATTCCCTACGGGTGGCCGTGCTCACTTTGCTTCATATCGCCGATGAGTATCACTCGCTGGAAAGCCAACATGAAGCGCTGCTGGAGGCGGTGAGCGAGAAAAGCGCCGAGTTCAGCCGCTTGCTGGACACCGAACTTCGCAAGGCCGCCGTTTGAGACAGGTGTCAGGTTCCAGGGCCAGGTCTCAGGTTGAACAGCGGCCTCACCACCCCAGCACCTGACGCCCAGCACCTGACGACTGGTACCCGGCACCTGCTTTCATGCGGATTTTATTCATCGGCGACATCTTCGGCAGTCCCGGCCGCAAAGTAGTGGCCGATCACCTGGCCGACATCGTTTCCAACAAGAAAATTGACCTGGTTGTGGCCAACGGCGAGAACGCTGCTGCCGGCTTTGGCATCACGCCGCGGCTGGCCGAGGACCTGTTCCAACTGGGCATTGAGGTGATGACCACCGGAAACCATGTCTGGGACAAGAAGGAAATCCTGGACTACCTGGCCCGGCAGCCGCGCCTGCTGCGGGCAGCCAACTACCCGGCGCAGGCGCCGGGGGGCGGCGTCTTCTGTGGCCAAACACGGGCCGGTGTCCCGTATGCGGTGCTGCACCTGATGGGGCGCATCTTCATGGAGCCGCTCGATTGTCCGTTCCGCACCGCCGAGGCGGAACTGGCCCGGCTGCCGGCCGAGTGCCGCATCCGCATTGTGGACTTCCACTGCGAAGCCAGCTCGGAGAAGCAGGCGTTCGGCTGGTTCCTGGACGGCCGGGTCACCGCAGTCGTCGGCACGCACACGCACGTGCCGACGGCCGACGAGCGCGTGCTGCCCGGCGGTACCGCCTATATTACCGATGTGGGGATGACCGGCCCCTACGAGTCGGTGATCGGTGTGGACCGCCAGATCGCAGTCCAAAAATTCCTCACCCACATGCCGGCCCGATTTGAGCCGGCCCGGGACGATGTGCGGTTGGCTGCGGTGATCCTTGACGCCGACGAAACCAGCGGCCGCGCCCGTTCCATCGAGCGCTATATGCTTTCGGTTTCCTGAATCGGCTTTGTGGTGATGCTGGCACTCATTTCATCAGCAGATTCCGCAGATTTTCGCAGAGGCTGAGGCCTGTTCGCCCAAGTGTTCCTAGAGCTCAGCGACGATCTGCGCCATCTGTGTAATCTGCGGATTCTCATTCTTCGTACGCTTTCCTTGTTCTGAGGATCGTCTCACTCCGGAGCTGGCTTTTTGCGGCGCAGGAATGCCGGCACGTCCAGGTCATCTTCGGCAAACTCTCCACCCACCTGGTGCACCAATTCCTCACGGCGCCCGGACTGGCCCTTGGGCAGCGGGGGTGCGGGCATGGGCGGAGCCGTACGAACCGGAGGCGGCGAAGGGGGTGGAGCCTCCTCGGGCGGTTGGGTGGCCTTCGCCGCGGTGGTGGCAACCGCCGTGATACCCAGCCCACCGACGGTTTCCGAGCGGAAGCCGGTGGCGATGACAGTAATCTTGACCGCGTCTTTCATCTGATCATTCAGCACCGCGCCGAAGATGATGTTGGCGTCTTCATGCGCCGCCTGGTGGATGATGGAGGAGGCTTCATGAACCTCGTGCAGCATCAGGTCGCTGGCGCCGGTGATGTTGATCAGGATCCCTTTGGCGCCCTGGATCGAGGTGTCCTCCAGCAGCGGGCTGGCGATGGCGCGGTTGGCCGCTTCCACCGCCCGGTTCTCTCCCGAGGCCACCGCCGTCCCCATCAGTGCGTAGCCCATCCCCTGCATCACCGCCTTGACGTCGGCGAAATCGCGGTTGATGATGCCGGGAATGGTGATGATGTCGCTGATGCCCTGGACCGCCTGGCGCAGGATGTCGTCGGCGATATGGAAGGCTTCAAAGAAGCTGGTACCGCGGTCCAGCAACAGCAATCGCTCGTTGGGGATGGTGATGACGGTATCCACAGTTTCGGCCAGCGCGGCCAGGCCTGCCTCGGCTTGCAGCATGCGGCGCCTGCCTTCGAAGGGAAAGGGCTTGGTGATGACGGCGACCACCAGCGCGCCCAGTTCGCCGGCCAGCGAAGCGACAATGGGCGCAGCGCCGGTGCCCGTGCCGCCGCCCAAGCCGGTGGTCACGAAGATCATGTCGGCGCCTTCCAGCGCTTCGATCAGCTTGTCGGTATCCTCCAGCGCGGCCCGGCGGCCAAGGTCGGGGTTGGCGCCGGCTCCCAGTCCTTTGGTGAGCTTGGAGCCAATCTGCAACTTCACCGGGGCCTGCGACTGGCGGAGAGCCTGAGCGTCGGTGTTGGTCACCAAAAATTCCACGCCTTCCATGCCCACCGAGATCATACGGTTGACGGCGTTGCCGCCGCCCCCGCCGACCCCGATCACCTTGATTCGAGCGCCGCCACGCGGCTCGTCGCCAAAACTGAATTTGATCGTTTCATCCATGAAGTTAGGTCCAAAGTTTTAAGGTCCAAAGTCAGCAGCTTGTAGCCTGTGGCTCGGGGCACGTGGTCCTACAAGTTACCAGCGACGAGCCACAAGCCAGCAGCTACGAGCCACCCTTGCCTCCAAAAAAAGCCCGAATCCTGGGTCCCAGGCCCGCCCGTTGGGCTTCCCGGCGCTGGCGCACGCGTTGGGCGAAGAACAGCAGGCCGACCAGTGCGGCGTAGGCCGGGTGCTCCAGCGTTTCCGGTGCACCATCCAGTTTAGCAGGCAGGCCGATGCGGGCGGGGATGTCCAAAACCTCTTCGGCAATGTCGCACATTCCCGCCAGGCGCGCGCCGCCGCCGGTCAAGACCACACCAGCACCCACCTGGCGCTCCAGGCCCACGCGGCGCAGCTCGTCGCGAACCAGGGTCAGTGCTTCCTGAGCGCGCGGCTCCAGGATATCGGCCAGGGCGCGCTGCGGCATCAGTCGAGACGGCCGGTCGCCCACGCTGGGCACCTCAATGGAAGTGTTTTCCCCTGCCAGCAGGTGGGTCGCCACGCCAAAGCTGCGCTTGATCTTCTCCGCATCAGGGATGGGGGTGCGCAGGCCGACCGCAATGTCGTTGGTGAAATGGTTGCCTCCGATGGGAATGGTGATGCAATGCTGCAGCGCCCCCTGGCGGAAGACTACCACGTCGGTGGAGCCGGCCCCGACGTCCATCAGCACGACACCCAGCTCCCGCTCATCACTGTTCAGCACGGCCTCCGCGGCGGCCATCGGCTCGAGCACCGTCTCCTCCACCATCAGACCGGCCCGGTTGGCGGCGGTGACCAGGTTGGTAATGGAGCCGGAGGCGGCCGTCACGATGTGCACGTTGACTTCCAGCCGTCCTCCGACCATCCCCACTGGGTCACGGATGCCGTTTTGGGAATCCAGCAAGAATTCCTGGGGCACGACATGCAATACGGTGCAATCGGACGGTAGGGGGATGGTGCGGGCTACCTCCACGGCTTTGCGCACATCCTCCCGCTGAATCTCGCGATGGCGGGAAGAAATGTTGATGCCCCCCCGGCTGTTGACTCCCTTCAGCTGGAAGGCTCCAAAACCCACGACGGCGCTCTCGATCGGGGCGCCGACGGCCTGCTCGGCTTGTTCGACGGCTCTGCGGATGGAGGAGACAACTGCGTCCAGATTGATGATCAGGCCCTTGCGCCAGCCCCTGGATTCGACTCGACCCAGCGCCAGGCACCTCAGCTTACCGCTGCCGGTGACCTCGGCCACCAGCACGCACGTCTTGACGCTGCCTGCATCTAGCGCCACCAGATGCTTCTGCTTGCTGGTCAATGCTCCCGTTGAGTACTCCTTCCGGCTACTTGTTGCAATTTAGCAGAAGTGGCGACGGGCGTCCACGCCTGTGCCCATGTCTAGCTTTGCCCAGCTTTGTCCAGCTTTGGGTGAGCTTGGGGCCAGCTTGGGGCCAGCTTCGGGCCGCCTCGTGAAAGATGCGCAGCTTCGGGAAACGGAGACCGGTGCCCGGTGCCCCCGGCTGCTGCCGTCACGCCGCCGCGCCACAGCACTTCTTGTATTTCTTTCCGGAACCGCAGGGGCAGGGCTCGTTGCGGCCGATTTTTTCGCCGCGTCGAATCGGCTGGGGAGCAGCCGAGCCTTCGCCTCCGGAGAAGCGTAGGTCGGCCAGCTCGCGCTGCTTTTTCCGCTCGATGTCGCGGACGAACTCGTTCATCTGGCTGCCGCGTCCACTCCGAGCCCAGGCCAGCTTGGCCTCCTCCTGCAGGTGCGCGTCTCCTTCCAGGCGGCGGGCTTCCTCGCCCGGGCTGAGGACCTGCATCAGCCAGAGGTACTTGACTGTCTCGCCCTCGATGCGGTCCATCATCTGCTGGAACATCTGGAAGGATTCCTTCTTGTACTCGACCAGTGGGTCCTTCTGGCCGTAGCCGCGCAGGCCGATGCCTTCCTTCAGGTGGTCCATCCCCAGCAGATGGTCTTTCCACTGCGAGTCCACCACCTGGAGCATGATCATGCGCTCGTGCCAGCGCAGACTCTCCGGCCCCACCAGCTTTTCCTTCTCCTCGTATTTGCGATGGACGCGTTCCTGCAAGGCCTCGCGCAGCTCGTCCCGGTTCAGGCGTTGAACTTCCACGCCGGCGGCGGCAAGGTCAATTCCGAACTGGCCCTTCATGTCGGTCTGGAGCGCGCCCACGTCCCACTCCTCCGGATGCACGCTGGTGCTGCAGTAGGTGTCCAGCATGGCCTCGACGATGCCGTCGCCGACGCTCAGGACGTACTCGCGCTGATCCATTCCCTCCAGCAACTGGCGCCGGAGGCCGTAGATGGCCTCGCGCTGCTTGTTCATCACGTCGTCGTATTCCAGCAGGTGCTTGCGGGCGTCGAAGTTCTGCATCTCCACCGCTTTCTGGGCGGCTTCGATGCGCCGGCTGATCAGCTTGGACTCAATCGGCACACCCTCTTCCATGCCGAGCTTGTGCATGATGGAGGAGATGCGCTCGCCGGCGAAAATCCGCAGCAGGTCATCCTCCAGCGAGAGGTAGAAACGAGACGAGCCCGGATCGCCCTGGCGGCCGGCGCGGCCCCGGAGCTGATTATCAATGCGCCGCGCCTCATGGCGCTCGGTCCCCAAGATGTGCAGGCCGTCGCGGGTGACCACCTCGTCATGCTCGGCATCAGTTTGCGTCTTGAGCCGGGCAAAGGCCTCGTCCCACTTCGGCCGCGGCACCCGGTAGAACTGGTCCTGGTGATGAAAGTAGATAAAGTGCGGATCGCCGAAGCCGAAGGTGGCCTGCTCCTTGGTCATCCGCTCGGCCAGCTTCTCCTTCAGGCAGAACTCCTTGGTCATGAACTCCGGGTTGCCGCCCAGCAGGATGTCGGTGCCCCGACCGGCCATGTTGGTAGCCACTGTGACGACGGCTTTGCGCCCGGCCTGTGCGACGATGACCGCTTCCTTTTCGTGGAACTTGGCGTTCAGCACCACATGGGGGATTCCCGCCTTTTTCAACATCGCCGCCAGCCGCTCAGACTTCTCGATGGTGATCGTGCCCACTAGCACCGGCTGTCCCTTCTGGTTCAGCTCGCGGATCTCTTCAAGCACTGCGGCGAACTTCTCGGGCTCGGTTCGGTAGACCACGTCGGCATGCTCGTGGCGAATCAGCGTGCGGTTGGTCGGGATGACCATCACTTCCAGCTTGTAGATCTTGTCGAACTCTGGCGCCTCGGTCTCCGCCGTGCCAGTCATCCCGGCCAGCTTCTTGTACATGCGGAAGTAATTCTGGAAGGTGATGGTGGCCAGCGTCTGGTTTTCGCGCTCGATCTTGACGCCTTCCTTGGCCTCCACCGCCTGATGCAGCCCGTCGGACCAGCGCCGGCCGGGCATCAGCCGTCCGGTGAATTCGTCAACGATCAATACTTCCAGCTCGTGCCCTCTTCCGTCCTTGGGCTTGAGCACGTAGTCCCGGTCGCGCTGGAACAGGCTGTGGGCTTTCAGTCCCTGGTACACATGGTGGATCAGGTCCATGTGGATGGGGTCGTACAGGTTCTCGACCCCCAGCAGGCGCTCGCACTTAGCGA
Organism: Terriglobia bacterium; assembly: GCA_965218055.1. GTDB lineage: Bacteria > Acidobacteriota > Terriglobia > JAJPHL01 > JAPKYU01 > CBDBKE01. The sequence goes on along the minus strand of CBDCKA010000002.1, from coordinate 671,108 downwards.
TGCCGTCTTCGGTCAGCGAAGCCGTGCGGTGCTTCTCGTCCAGGCTATAGTCCGCGTCGCGCACCAGCTTGGGAATGATGCGGTCAATCTTGTAATACTTGTCGGTGGATTCCTCACTGGGGCCGGAAATGATCAGCGGCGTGCGGGCCTCGTCGACCAAGATGGAGTCCACTTCGTCCACGATGGCATAGTGGTGCGACGGCTGGGAGCAATCCTCCAGCCGAAACTTCATATTGTCCCGGAGGTAATCGAACCCGAACTCGTTGTTGGTCCCGTAGGTGACGTCACAGCGATAGGCCTGGTGCCGCTCATTGTCGTCCAGCTCATGCACGATGACGCCTACGGTCAGCCCCAGAAATTTGTAGATGTTGCCCATCCACTCCGCGTCGCGTTTGGCCAGGTAATCGTTCACCGTCACCAAGTGCACGCCCTTGCCGAGCAGCGCGTTGAGGTATACCGGCAGGGTGGCCACCAGCGTTTTGCCTTCGCCGGTCTTCATCTCGGCGATCTTGCCCTGGTGCAGCACGATGCCGCCGAGCAGCTGCACGTCGAAGTGGCGCATGTTCAGCGTGCGGCGTGCGGCTTCGCGCACGAGCGCAAAGGCGCGCGGCAGCAACCGATCCAGCGCCTCGGCTTCGGCTCTCTCGCGCTCCTTCCCCTCCAGGCCTTCCAGCGCCTGCGCTAGTTCCGCCTTGAACTCCGGGGTTTTGGCGCCGAGCTGCTCGTCGCTGAGCGCCCGCATCTCGGGTTCCAGGCGGTTGGTCTCAGCAACCTGAGGCTGGAGCCGTTTCAGTTCGCGCTCGTTCTTGGTGCCGATGACCTTGGCTAGCAGCGTGCTAATCATCTCTTCTTCTCATTTTATCATGGCACTTGGGCGGCGCTCTTCGCCCCCGGAGTGCCTGAGCAACAGAAGCTGCTTGGCTATAGCCAGCCTTCGTCCATGGACATGGGCGAAGGGGTGGTGGTTGAGGTTCCGGCGATGAAGGCGGGAAGCTCGCTCCCCAGGCGCGGTGCCGGCGGATTAACGCCTGCGCTGTAAGGTGGCAGTCACAGGCCGTCAAGGATTGCTCGGTCTGGCCTCGTCGAAGACTTGCTTGGCCACCTGGACTGCATTGGCCGCCGTCGGCCAGCCGCCATAAAAGGCGATGTGCGTGATGAGCTCACCGATCTCCTCCTTGGTGACCCCGTTCGCCAGAGCTCGGCGGATATGGCTGCGCAACTGGTCGGTACGATATAAGGCGGTCAGCGCCGCGACGGTGATGAGGCTGCGCTCCCGCTTGGACAGGCCGGGGCGTTCCCACAGGTCACCGAACAGAACGTTGGTAGTGAGCTGCGCCAGGTGCGGGGCAATCTGTTGCATTACGGTTGGACTTTGACTCATCTCTTCCTCCCGCCTCCAGTCTAACTCGCACTCCCCACCAGTCGTTTGTTGTTCGTGTGCGTAGCCGTAGCAGCCTTTGTGCGCTGGATCCTTGGAGAAGCGGCAAGTCTTTGGCAGTCTTGGGGATTCCCATGGGCACCACAATCGGCAGCGCCAATGGGAATTAACCTGAAAGTGACTCTCACTTCCTTGCGGGATGAGATTCCCGGTAAATGAGCCAAACGACTAAGACCAAGAACGGTCCGTAGATTGCAGCAAATGCCAACGGGGGCATATGGTCAAGAAGGAAGAACATGGTGACGACCTCCATTCCTAAGAAGTGGGATGAAGAGAAGAAGCCGGAAGATTCAGGATCAACTAGAATCCTTTGTTCTTGAGCCGACTAAGCGGCGTGATTGCAGCCCGGACAGGGCAATCTGCTCCATTCCAGTTGGACCTATTGACCCGCGAATGGATGCCCGTTAGTCTGCAGGCGGGAGGTATTCGGATGCGCAAGTTCCTTCTCGTCTTCTTGCTGCTCGCGCTCGTCATCGGCTGTCAATCCGGTAACTCGCCGCAGCGGTCGCAGGACACGAGTCAGTCCGCGGTCGCCAGTTCCCAGGTCCCCGCCCAGCGATCCTCTACGTACTTCGAGGTCGCAGGCGACGTGAACGTGACTGTGGATGAGGCGACTGCCACGCTGTTCAAGAACCGGCGCAATATTTGGACGTTGAACGTCGTTACCACAACGGCGTCGATCAGGCGGCTGGGGAGAAGCTACGCCGTCAACCTGTTCTTCTCGCGAGAGTTTGACCCCCAGCCGGGGAAGTATCCTGTGCGATTTAGTTATCTGAACAAGAAGAACACACTGGGGGGATCGTTTATCGGACCAAAGATGAGGGTTTCCCACGACACTGAGGGAGAGGCGGAGTTTCTGGAGTTCGGCGACCAGGTCAAGGTCCGGTTCGAATTCGCGACTTACGACAAGAGTGAAGGCAAAGAGGGTCGAGCGAAAGTGACGGTCAAGGGCGAGGCCGTTTGCCCCCGCGGCGACGCCTTCAGGTAAGGATTCCAGGATTTATACGCTTTCAGTAATGATCCGTAAACACGCGGAGTCTTCCGCCCAGGGCACCGCGCCTGACAGAAGCGACAGGGAGCGCGATGTGCCGCCGCGATGCTTGGTAGAACTCGCGGAGTGACCGAGCGAGCCGGCTATTCTTTGCTTTGGTGGGTCACAGCGACGGCCGTGCCCTCGCCGGTGACGGTAACCACGATGGTGGCGCTTCGCTTTCTGGCCTCATCGGCGCCGTGCAGGGTGATGAGTTTGACCTCGCCACCCTGGTTCATGACGTTCTTGGTCGTCTTCATCCCGGCTTGCTTGAGCTGCTGCTCGTAGAACGCAGCGACCTGCTCGGCGGAGTCGCCGGTCTTGAACCCTGCCGTTCCACCCTCGCCCTCCGGACCCTGCATAGTCGCGCCACCGGTCGCGGCAGCACCCGGATACGCGGCCAACCACGCTGGAAGCTTTCCGGCGTCGGCGCCGAATACCATGGAGCCCTCGGAGGACTTCATGCTAAACGACCCGGTGGAGCCCTCTCCCTGGATTTCGACTTTCTCGCCGCCTTTTCCTTCGAAAACAATCCTGCCCTTCTTAACGTCCTCGAAGTTCATCGTAACGGTTTCGCCGCTTTTCTTATCCCGCAGGGTGATGGTTCCGCTGTCCTCGTCGGTGGACACCACGTCCACGTCAGGGTTCATTGCGGCGATCATCTTGGCCGCCGCCAGCGCGGGGTTTTTCTCTAACAGCTCCGAATCGATGCCAACCTGTTTGACCTTATGCGCGACAAACAACCCGCCGCCGATGACGGCAACGCTGACGATCACGAAAAATGCCCCGACCAGTATCAAGATCCAGAACAGAGGTCCCTTCTTCTTTTGCGGCGCCACCGGGCCAGGCGTGCCGGCTATGGGAGCTGCGGCCGGGGGCGGGCTGCCGGCTGGGGCCGCCGGCCCCGCACGCGCCCCGCACTTGGTGCAGAAGGCTCCCTCCACCGTCGAACCACAGTTTGTGCAGAATGCCATGTCTCACTCCTTCGAGGGCTTAAGCCAGGATTTCCATCTTGGACTTCCGGGTGGCCGCAAGTATACACCCGACCGGTTGGCCTACTGCCCGACGCTTTGACTGGTAGCAAACTCCAGCTCAGCGCGGGCCCGCTGATGATCGAACAGGGCTCGGGCGTGGTTGGTTTCCGCCCGGGTCAGGACGACCTCCGCGGTGGTCAGCTCCAAGAAGGAGGCCAACTGCACCTGGAAGCGCGTCTGTGCCAGGAGGAGCGCTTCTTGCGCCGCCCCTTCCTGTTCGGCCGCGATCTGGATGCGTTCGGTCAGATGGAGCAGTTGATAATAGGACTTCGTTACCTCGAAGCGGATCTGCTGTCGCAGCCTGTCGCGCAACGCCAGTGCGCCTTCTAGGTCCGCACGCGCCTCCTGTTTTTCGGCCTTCAACCGTCCTCCAGTGAAAAAAGGAAAAAACAGCCCCAGCGCGCCGACCCCATGTCGCTGCTTCTTCTTCACCTGGGTTCCGCCGAAGCGCCCCTGTCCCACGGCCCCAAAGCCGCGGAATTCCGGAAGACGCTCGCTTTGAGAAGAACGGATTGCCGTAGTGGAGAGGTTGACACAGGCACTTGAAGTCGCCCCTACAGAGACACCAACTGGCACCAAAACTAGCACCAACGCTTTTATTTCCCAGGCGCCAGTTTATTCTCCAGGCGCTAGAAGCGGCGTATGTTCACTCACTTCTTTTTGATGTACGATGTTATGCCACCGCAAGGGCACGTAGCTCAATTGGCAGAGCAGGGGACTCTTAATCCTCAGGTTGCAGGTTCGATTCCTGCCGTGCTCACCAACCTCCTTACCAGGCTACAGAGTTTATGCCTGTGGCGAGGTTCAGACTGTGCCCCATCGCTTCCGAAAACGGTGAGTAGGCCCTACATGTTGACTTGCCTGCGGACGGGGCGTATCGTGGCTGGCAAGATGGGGCCCTTCATGATCGGGCGGACGCTCGGGCACCACCGTATCCTTGAGAACTTGGCGGCAGGGGCAGGGGCCACCCGGCTGAACTGCGACAGTCGCGAGAGGGCGGCTGGAGTATGCTTCTGGGTGGAGAGGAAGTTGAACCCGGAAATTCTTGTTAAAAGGAAGGCGTCAAGATGAAGAAGTCACGCCTGATCTTATTTGTTGGACTCATCCTCGCTTTTGGCAGTGGTGCCTCGGCGCAAGTTGTAACGTTGACCTTCGATGAGCTGCCCTTTCAGCAAGTGGATGGCCTGAGTTTCATGGGGGTCACTTTTGGGTTCACGGGGACCGATGCCGCGTACAACAGCTCCGGTCCGTTCGCCATCACCTTCGTTCAGGATCCAACTTTAGGGGGCGATGCAGCGAGTACCCTGACACTGGATTTCGACGTACCCACACCGACGCTTCAGTTTGGCGTAGCGCGAAGTGCCTTCGACACCACCTTGACGCCCGGATTTACGGTAGAGCTTTTTGATTCAGCATTGATGTCCCTGGGGACCACCCCAGTGAACACAACCCCCTGATCTCCTTCTCAGAGGGACAATTCACCTATTCTGGCACGCCTGTCAAACGGGCCATTGTTACCTTTCCCAACCCAGGGCTAGCCGTTCGCTTTGCGTTCGACAACCTGACCTTTGAGACAGGAGGTCCTGCACCGGCTCCGGACGACCTGGATCTTTCTCCCGAACGCATTGACCTGATCACGGGATCTACGGGGATGCCAGGCTTCAGCTTTGAAGTCCTTGCCGTGAGTGGAGACCTCCAAAGCGCCGGTAGCAAGGGGTTGCCCAGCTTTGAGATCGGGAGCGGTAGCAACTTGGTGAACTGGGCCGCGACTGTGAAATTATTGAGTGCGCCGCAGGCCAACTGGCTTACGATCAGTCCCACTTCCGGCACGGCCACCCCGGAGGAGCCGTCGCGCGTGACGGGCCAGGTAGACGCCACCAAACTCCCGGGCCCAGGCACCTATCAAGCTGAGATTGAGGTCAGCGGCAGCCCTGGCGAGATCCTTCCGGTGACGGTAGTTGTCCGTCCGTCCGGCGCCAAGCTGTCAGTGAGTCAGACGTCAGTCCTGTTTCAAAGCGTTAGCCGCGGGCCTGTTGCGCCATCGCAGACGCTGGCGATTTCCAATGCAGGAGACGGAACACTGAACTGGTCGCTTTCCGGGTTGCCTTCCTGGCTGACGGCTTCCCCTCTGTCTGGGACCGCCATCGCTGGAGCCCCGGGCTCTTCCGTCTCACTGACGGCCGATCCATCGAGCTTCGGTTCCGGCATCAACACCGCGCTGCTGACGGTATCGGCCTCGGGAGCCAGCAACAGCCCGCAAGTGGTGGCGGCCGTGCTGCTGACGGTGCCGGGCGCTACCCCCGCAACGGCCGAGGTCAGCCCGAACGCACTGGTGTTTGTGGCCGAGGTGGGCCGCCGATCCCACCCAATCAAACCGTCGCGGTCAGCAACGTCGGCGGCGGGACGCTCTCCTTTAATTTTTCCGCTACGATCACTTCCCCTCCCGGCGGCAATTGGCTGACTCTCACTGGTCAGGGAGGAGCCGCTCCAGGACAGGTCACGGTCTTAGCGAATCCTTCCGGTCTTCCCCTCGGCGTGTATCGCGCGACACTGACAGGCACCTTCTCCGGGGGAGCGGCGCAAGAGGTGGAGGTGGTGTTGTTTGTGGTGGAGCAGGGGAGTGCGCTGCGGGCCCTGGCACGGGGTCTGCCCGGCGCAGCCCAGTGCGGCCCGACGGGACTGGAGCTGCTGGCCACTACCATCGGCAACGGTCTGAGCTTGCCGGTTTCCTTTCCCCGGGTGCTCACCGCGTTGGTGGTGGACAACTGCGGCAGCGGCGTGGACAACGCCACGCTGGTGGCGACCGTCGAGGGCTTGACCATCCCACTGCGCTCGCTGGAGACCGGCTTCTACAGCGGCACCTGGGTGCCGCAGAGCGCGGCGGCTGCGGTGACGCTCACCTTTGACGCTCTGCATCCCACCTTTGCCAAAGTGCAGCGCTCCTTTACGGTTGCGACGGCGGCCGCGCCGGGCGACGTCAGTTTGCCGACGTTGTTCGCCGACGGGGTGGTGGAAGGAGCCGGCTTCACCAAGCTGCGGCCGCTCGCTCCCGGGGGCATCATCTCCCTCTTTGGAGCCCGCTTCGCGGGCGAGAACAATTTCGCCAGCGAGCTCCCGCTGGAGCGGGAGCTGGCCGGGGTAAGCGTACGCATTGGCGGCGAAGATGCGCCGCTGTATTTCGTTGGCCCGGGGCAAATTAACGCGCAGGTGCCGTTTGGGGTGGACCCGGGCGACAGCGTTCCGGTGGCTGTCAGTGTGAGTGACCTGCTGACGGCGCCGCAGAACTACTTGATTGCTCCCGCGCAGCCAGGCCTCTTCGACATCGGCGGCGGGCAGGGAGCGGTTTTGATCGCGAACACAGCTATCGTGGTGGCACCGGTGGGCAGCATCCCCGGCCGCCAGGCGCGACCGGCGGAGAGCGGCGAGTTTCTTTCGATTTTCTGCACCGGCCTGGGAGCCACGAGTCCCACTGTGGAGTCAGGTGCGACAGGCGCAGGGGAGGCGGTGACCACCCCGGTCACTGCGACCATCGGCGGGGTGAACGCCTCGGTCAGCTTTGCAGGGCTGGCGCCGGGCTTCGTCGGGCTCTACCAGGTGAACGCTGTGGTGCCGGGGGGTGTGGGGCCCGGCCCCGCTGTTCCTGTGGTGATCACACAGAACGGCATCGCCAGCAACACCGTCACCATTGCCGTGCAGACGGCGGGGAGCCTCCAGTCTCGGAGTCTGCAGTGGAGGAATACTGCTGTAGAAAAATAGACCAGCAAAATCCAGTCTGGGATTCCGACCCCTATTGACGAAATAAACGGGTCAGCCCACAGAAGTTTAAAAAAATTGGCTGTGGAGTCCGGTTCGCTTGCACAATCGAAACGGTTTTCTTGTCGCGCCTTTCGTAGGCGTCGCTCAAGGAGGTTGGATCACCAGAAAGCTAGGAGCTAGGCGGGAGAGTGCAGCGTGGCTGCGTCCCAGTGTTCCCGTCTTGTGAGGATGGGTTTTGGGGCTCGACAGAACAGGAGGTGGTTATGCCGGATGTGGAGCAGATTGCGAAGACTATGCTCGGAGAGATCGAGCGCCTCTTAGACACGAAGAAGGTGGTTGGCGAGCCCATTGTCGCGGGCGACAGCACGCTGATCCCCTTGGTGAGCCTTGGCTTCGGCCTGGGCGCAGGAAGCGGCCAGGGGAAGGATGCAGAAAAGCGGGAGGGCGGCGGCGGCGGGGCGGGCGCAGGAGGTGGAATCAAGCCTGTGGCTGTCATTGTCATCACCAAAGAAGGCGTGCGCGTAGAGCCGATCAAGCGCCGCGCCTCTCCGGTGCTGGAAAAGGTGGTCGAGGCCATCGGCAAGGCCACCCAAAAGCGAGGTAACGAGACCTCCGAATAAAAGGTGGGTTCCCGTGCTTGTCTGGGCTCTCGCAGGCCTGCTGGGTGGGGTTTTGCTGTTGGCCGTCCCGGTGGATTTCGTCTTCCGGATTCAGCGGCGCGAATCATTCCGTGCCGAGGTTTTCGTAGGGTGGATGTACGGCCTGCTCCGGTTCCGGATGCCCTCCAGGCGGCCTCGGCCGCCACGGCCGAAGCCGCCAAAGAAGCGTGCAGCCCAAATTCGCTTTGCGCGCCGTCTGATGGCAACCTTCGGCAACTCTGCCTTCCGAAATCGCTTATTGCGGTTTGGCGGAGACCTCCTCAAATCGGTGCGCGTCCGGGCCTGCGACCTGCGCCTCAGAATGGGGATGGATGACCCGGCTGACACCGGATACCTCTGGGCTGTCGCCGGGCCCCTGACCGGCGTCCTGGCGGTCAACCCCAGAGTGAGTGTGTCGCTGGACCCCAGCTTTGCGGCTGCATGTTTTGAAGCTGATGCTCAGGGAACGGTCCGGTTCATCCCCATCCAGCTCGTTTACCTGAGCACCCTTTTCCTGCTGTCACCCGCCACTGTGGGTGCGGTCTGGATGCTGGTTCGGACCAGGCGATCATGAGCGAGCTGCGCGCTGGTCAAGCCGTGACCGTCTCCGGGGTAACCATTATCCCCATCGAGAAGGTCTGCGCCGGCACGCATCGGTTGCTCCGCCGGATTTGGGCCTGCGGCTTCAAGGAACCAATCGCGTTGGTACTCTGCGAGGCAACCGGCGCGAGAGCCGTCGACTGCCTTGGAGGCGAACTAGTCCTGGGCGATCTGATGAGGAAGGTCCCTGGGCTGGAAAGCGCCATAGCACAACACAGTGGCCACTATTGGGCGGCACGTATTCCTGAACCGCCGCTCAACTACCCAACGTAACAGCTCGTCCCGCTGGCAACCTAACGTTTCGGTCCCGCCGGATAGGCAGCGCCGGTCCAGGCGAGAGCCAACCGAAGCAATGGCCTGTCGGCTTTTGGTATTGACCAGCGAGGCGTGCTCTGGTATAAATATACATGTTACTGAATAATTATTCATTCCCGCTATGTCGCCCAGCGTTGCCGTTCTAGGGGTATCCGGCTACAGCGGGCAGGAGCTGATGAGCTTGCTGGCCCGGCACGGTGGTGTGCGCCCGGTGGCCCTGGAAAATGCAGCCAAGATGAGCACGGCGGTCAGCCAGCACCGTTTGGAACTGGTGTTCCTGGCCACGCCGCACGAAGTGTCGCTGGAAGCGGCCCCCCAGGCTCTGGCCGCAGGGGCGAAGGTGGTGGACCTGAGCGGGGCGTTCCGCCTCAAAGACGCCGGAGCCTTCGCCCATTGGTATGGGATGGAGCATCCCGCGCCGGAACTGCTGGCCGAGGCCGTCTACGGCCTCACCGAGCTGAATGGCGAGGCAGTTCCGGGCGCACGGTTGGTGGCCAACCCGGGGTGTTATCCCACATCAGTGATCTGCGGGCTGCACCCGCTGGTCTGCACCGGCGCGCTGGACACCTCGGCGGGCGTCATCTGCGATGCCAAGTCGGGAGTCACCGGCGCCGGGCACCGGCCCGCGGCGGCAACGCACTTTGTGGAAGTCAGCGAGAACTGCAAGGCCTACGCCGTGCTGCGGCACCGGCACGTGCCGGAAATGGTCCAGGCGCTGGGAGTGCCGCTGGAGGATTTCTTTTTCACGGCGCATCTGCTGCCGGTGACACGCGGCATCCTGTCCACCATGTACGTCAAGCTGCGCCGGCCGTGGACACGCCAGGAGCTGCTGACGCTCTACCGCGGGCGCTATCCCGAAAGTGGTTTCATTCGGGTACTCGAGCAGGGCGCGCCCAATCTGCACGATGTGCGCGGCACCAATTTCTGCGACCTGTACCTGACGTTGAACGAGAGCGGGACGCGCGCGGTCATTGTCTCCTGCATCGACAATCTGGGAAAAGGAGCAGCCGGACAGGCGGTCCAGAACATGAACCTCATGCTGGGGTTTGACCCATCGCGAGGGCTGTGATGAGGGTAGTGGTCAAGATCGGCGGCACGCTGATCCAGGACCAAGAAGCGCCTCGCCTGCTGGCGCTACAGATTGCGAGCGCGCTGGAGGCGGGCCACCGCCTTCTGGTCGTGCACGGCGGCGGCGCGCAACTGACGGCATTCCTGAAGGGAGTCGGCATCGAGGCGACGTTCGTCGAAGGGCGCCGGGTGACCTCTCCGGAAGTGCTGGACGCGGCGGTGAAGGTGATGGCCGGGTCGGTGAACCACAAGCTACTGGCAGCTTTTTCCGCAGCGGGCGTGCCCGCCTGCGGCATTTCCGGAGTGGACGCCGGTTGCCTGTTGGCCACCCGGGCCAGCGACCGCGGCGTGGATCTGGGCCTGGTCGGGCGCATTGAGCGCGTTCGGACGCAGCTGTTCGACACGCTGGCCGCTGGCGGCTTTGTGCCGCTGCTGGCCCCGTTGGCAGTCAGCGGAAACGGCCAGATCCTGAACGTCAACGCCGATGAGGTGGCGGTGGCCTGCGCCGCCGGCTGGATGGCCGACCGGCTGGTGTTTCTGACGGACGTGGACGGCGTCAACGGCGCCAACGGAGAGGTGCTTCAGCAACTCTCGCCGGTGCACGTTCAGGAGCTGATCGACAATGGCGTGGTCAGCGGCGGCATGCTGGCCAAGCTTCGCTCGGCCGTGGGGGCGCTCGAAAAGGGTGTGCCGGAGGTGGAAATCGCTGGAGGCCGCCAGCCGGCGATCCTGCGCCGGCTGCTGGCCGGCGAGGCGCTAGGGACCGCCGTGCGGGTCAATCCTGCCCTGGCCAGAGTGGACGTTCCGGGAGCGACACATGCCTGACGTGCATATCCGCAAGGCCCGCCCCTCCGACGTGCCGGCGATGCTGGAGCTGATCAACAACTATGCCCAGGGGGGACTGATGCTGCCTCGCACCGAATTCGAGATGTGCGAGAACGTCCGTGACTTCTCTCTAGCCTGCGTGGGACAGGCCTCCCCCTCGGGCGCAACTAACTCGGGGGCAACCAGTGCCGCGGAGGAACTGGCCGGCTGCGGCGCACTCCACTTCTACACGCCTCAGATGGCCGAATTGCGCTCACTGGCCGTCGTCGAAACGGCGAAGGCGTCCGGCATCGGACGCAAGATTGTCGGGGCGCTTCTCGAGGAGGCGCGCGAATACGGCCTGGACGTGGTCTTCGCTTTCACTTACGTGGCGCCGTTCTTCGAAAAGTGCGGCTTCCGAGTGGTGGACCGCGGCTCGCTCCCGCTCAAGGTCTGGAAGGATTGCCTGCGCTGCCCGCACCTGAATTGCTGCGACGAAGTAGCCATGGTCTATCTGCTCTCGCCAGAGGCCTGCGTCCACGACAGCGGCGCCCCCGCGAACGGACTGGTTCATCTTTCCGGCCGCTTCTCCCGTTGGCCCGACGACGCTGAGAAACTCATCCAGATTCCCCGCGTAGCCAGTCCAGGGTTCCAAGCCCGTTAAGCGCCACTCTCTCCTGTCATTCCGAGCGAAGCGGGGAATCTGCTTCTCCACTGCTATTGTTTGTTTGGATACCAGATTCCTCGGCGCAATCCGCGGATCGCTGCCGTCGCGGTGTCCTAGTGTCGTGTCCTAGCGTCGTCGTGTCCCAGTTTGGTTTCGGGCGGGCGGGTCTCGAAACGATTCACTGATCCGGGGGTCCCACAGTCACCCATGTCAAAGTCTTCAAGGCGTCCTCCAGTTTCTCACCTCGCAAGTACTCGAACGGCTTGCTAGGATCCGAGCGAAACAAGACGGCCGGCTGATCGGCGACCATAACTCGCAGATACAGTCCGACCTCTCGCTCACATCTCCCGGTCGGCAGTGGCCCCGACAGTCCAACAGCAAGGTGCAAGTCCGCGCAATCTGGGCACACATAAAGGCTGTGACTCCTGCATAGATCGGGCGTCGGCGTTCCACAGTACGCACAGGGCTTCGACGTCCCTTGTGGGTCAAGGATGCATTCCAAAGTGTGCCCCATGGGCTGGGCTCCTAGTTTAGATTTCTGGTGAAGGATAACACGAAAATAGGACACTATCGGCCATTCCGGGTAGTGGGCCACACTGCGGTAATAAGCGATGCCGTCTGCATGGCGAGCCGGTGAGCTATGCAGGACTGCCGGCAGGCGATCTCCCCGTGGTGCTTTCCGTCGAGGTCATCCCCCTACAATAGTGAGCGCGCCACCGTTGTGTTACGATTGCTTCCCTCGGACATTCACCTGGGACGGGAAGGCGAAGGGGTACTGAGCCTGACCATAGTTGCTGCCGAACTCAAAAAGCTGACGGTGGTCAACACCGTCGGTGATATTAACCTGGGACGACTCAGCGAACTGGAAGGCCGGCTAGGAATCCCGCGAATGGATTTGGAAGAAACAGCCTGCGACCGATGCTTAGGAACTTGGCCATAGCTCTGTCGCTCGCGAATCTATGCTTCTTCGAAGTATGGACAAACCTGCTTGATCGTTCCCTTCGATTTTTTACGAAGTCTCCCCCCAGCCCGAACAATCTCGTGGCCATTCTGCTCAATGTATGGCTTCTGGCGGCGGTGATATGGGTTCCGTTGTCTCTCGCCAGACGTTCATCGAATGTAGTTTCTCGCAGAATTGGGCAATTCGTATTTCTTCTCGTGTTATTTGTGGCCTTCTGTGGCATCTTGGGTCAGCTCCTGGTTTTCCCGTCGCTGTCCGGAATAGTCGAGTCCACGGTCTTACGTTTTGTCGTTTTCGTTGTAGTTGTCCTAACCCTCATACTGTACCCTCGTCATCTCCTGAGTGGCGGGGCAACGATCGCCTTGGTGCTGTTTCCCTTTGTTCCGGTTACGTTTTTCCAGGTAGGCTGGTCCTTGACCAAGGCCGACTCCACGGTTGCTTTTTTCGACCAAGCGCTCGCTCCCCCCTCTCCCGCCGGAGAAACACCAGCGACACGGGTTGTGTGGCTTTTGTTCGATGAGATGGATCAGCGTATGACCTTCTCGTCGCGACCGTCAACAGTTCACCTTCCTGAGATGGATCGCCTCCGCAGTCAAGCATTCTACGCCAGCAATGCCTATCCCCCTGCGGCCACAACTTTCCTTTCAATGCCTGCTCTTCTGAGCGGGCAACTGGTCTCTGGGTTCAAACCGCTCGACGCAGACGAACTGATGATTACCTTTGCAGGGACCGAAGAGGCTGTACGTTGGAGCACTCAGCCCAACGTGTTCTCGAAGGCCCGCGAAGCAGGCTTCAGTTCCGCAGTCGCGGGCTGGTATCTTCCCTATTGCAGGATGATCACTGACACTTTGACGAGTTGTTCCTGGCAGGTCCTAGTCGGACCGTTGGATGATCGGGGAATGACGGTGCCCGAGTGTATGCGGAGTCAGATCCATACTGTAGTGGCTGAAATTCCATTCGCCGGGCAGTTGGGCTTAACCCGCAGGATGATGACCCAAGGGCACGCACGCCTAACGAGAGAGAAGCATCTGGATGCATATCTCACAATCCTTCACGATGCCAAGAAAGCAGCCACTGATCCCGATCTTGATCTGGTTTTGGTGCACTGGCCTATTCCGCACACCCCAGGTATCTATGACCGGTCAAAGGACGATTTCGTATTGGGCAAGGGCAGCAATTACCTTGATAACCTTGAACTGATGGATCGTACTTTGGGCGAAGTGCGCCGTTCTATGGAAGATACGGGCACCTGGGAGACTACGACCGTATTGGTCACGAGTGACCATTCGTGGAGAACTCCGATGTTGAGGCGGCAATCGTTTTGGACCAGTGAGGAGGCTGCCTTTGCTAACAGGATAGATCATCGGGTTCCCTTTCTGCTCAAAATGGCCGGCCAGAAGGAAGCAATGACCTACGAGCCTGCTTTTAACACTGTCCTGACTCACGATCTTCTCCTCGCGTTGTTGCGGGGGAAAGTCTGCACGCCCAATAGCGTTGTGAGTTGGATTGACCAGCAGCGCTCAATCGCAGGAAATCCACACAACCGCAAGCGGTAAGCCAGTCCCTGCAGCGGGAAGCTGCTAGACTGCTTGGCCCTCGGAATCCTTCCTCAAATTTGGTCGGAGGCGTTGACCTGGTCCCCAAAAATCAGTCTGATAGGTACACTTGGTTCAGACCCACGAGTAAATGCCACTGCGCCTTGCCGAGCTGTTTGCGCCTTGGTGCTCGTGAGATACCGCCTTGTCATCAGCAATGTCGGATAGGTCCTCACAAACGGGCAAGTGTTTATGAATTCAGGTTTCATTTGGACGAATAGTCGGCTTCCCGGAAACTGACCCACTACCCCATTCCGGGGACCGATGCGCTTCCCCGGCTCCTGCCTGCTGCTCCGCGTTCCCCTCGCCTCGCCGAACTCCTTGGGCGCTGCCGAGCCCGGAAGATCGCAGGACCAGAATTGGAGCTAAGGGACGGCACTAGGAAATTGAGCGTAGGACTTGGAGGCAGCGGGCAATATCGGCTTCTGTGTTGTAAAGGTGGGGCGAGACGCGGATGCGATCCTGGCGCAGGCTAACCACCACGTCGGCAGCCCGCAAAGATTCGTAGGTGCGGCGGGTGGCGGCCGGGGCCGCTTCGCACCGGTTCTTGCTCCAGCGCCCAGGTGCTCGAGTGCGGAATCTAGACTGCGTTGAGCCCAGTCGCCGGCGCAGGGTTTATCCGTTCAACAGCACTATTCCCGCCTTCAGTACATTCCGGCACTGGTGGACGCCGCCGCTGCGCCGCGCACCGCCCTGAGGCCCTCTTTTAGCGACTGCATTATCAGCGCCAGGTCGGTCGAGTAGGCCAGGAAGCGATAGCCATCGCCGCGCAACTCGTTGAGGCGAGCAGCGTCGCCCATATGGACGCCGGCGGCGACCGGGCTGCCCTGGCACGCCTCCAGCACCCGCCGGTAGGCTGCCTTCAGCTTCTCGTGCGCCATCTGGCCCGGCACGCCCAGCGAGATGGAGAGGTCTTGGGGCCCGATCATGGTGGCATCAATGCCAGGCACAGCCACGATCTTGTCCAGGCCCTTGAGTGCTTCGTCGCTCTCCACCTGAACAACCACGAAAGTTTCGCGATTGCTGCTTTCGATGCTTTCGGCAGTGCTGGCGCCGGTGAAATCGGTGAGGATTCCCCGCATGCCGAAGCCGCGGCGGCCCTGCGGCGGAAACTTCACTGCGTCGACCACGCGGCGCGCCTCCTCGGCCGAATCGACGCGCGGCGCAACTATGCCGGCCGCTCCGCAGTCCATCAGGCGGGTGATCAGGAAAGATTCGTTGTCCGTGACGCGCACCAGCGGCGCGATGCCGAACTGGCGGCTGGCGCGCACCAACGCCTCAATCTCGTGCAGGTCGCCTGGCGAGTGCTCGGTGTCTACGATGAAGAAGTCGACGCCGGAAGCGGCCAGCGCAGTCATCATCTCGGGGCGCAAGCATTCGGTCAACATCGTTCCGCAGACGACCTCGCCCGCAGAGAGCTTTTGCTTAGCAGGGTACAAAGCCATACTGTTCGCGTTCTCCTGTTTCTTTGGTTTCGTTGTTGGGCTCGGCCCGCCTACTTACTTTCGTCGGGCGAAATCCTGAGCCCCTATTCTGAAGCCGGGACCCGCGACAGCCCTGATCGCCCGCAGATTATAACAGTGTCCCGTACCAGAAGTCCGTCACCTGTGCCTCATCTTAGCTCGGAGAGGCCAGTCAGCCAGTAGCTCGCCGTATGCCTACCGCTGCTCCTCGTGATTCCAATAGTGTGCCTAGAGGAGGGGATGGGCAAATCCGGGAACTGAAAAGACAGGCCGTCTCACGGTGGAAGGGGCACGTGCTGCGACACCAAAGCCTAACCAAGCTGTGGTGCCTACAGGTAGAGACTGCTATAGGTAGCCGAAGGTCATTTTCAGGCCGGCGACTTCGACCACGTCGCTTTCCTTGAGCTGCTGCGGTCCCGCGATCTGGATGTCGTTGATCCGAACCACAACGTCCTTACCTGATGGCGCAATCAAATAAGCCTCGTCCTGCTTGTTGATGACTGCCGCTGCCTCAGGAGCAAACCAGCCCTTTAACCGGATGGTGGCCATCGCCGATTTGCCAATGATGGTCATCTTGCTAACCAGCCGGTACTGCTGAGCGTCCGCTTTCCCTGCGATCACCCTGAGGACTCCAACCTTCACTTCCGTCGAAGAGGCTGCCTTGTCAGCAGCCGCGGCCCGCCCGCCGGCTGCCATCATTTCCTTCGCCCGCTCCATATCCATCAGGTCAGTTGGATCTAACTTGGCTGGTGCGGTTTCATCTAATCGCTTCTGCCAGTGGCGCGTCCGGTCTACAACCTTTCTCGCCCCGGTGCTTTCCTTGTCAAACCTTTCCCTGAATTCCAGGCTGTGCTTGCCGACCAGGACCACATCCCCGTCCTTCAGCTCAGCTTTGCGGACAGGCTGGCCGTTGAGAGAGGTGCCATTGGTGCTGTTCAGATCTTCGACCACGTAGTGCTCATTCTCCCAATAGATCCTTGCGTGGTGTGCGGAGACCCCAGGGTTGTCAAGGTGCACCAGGTTGTCTGGCAGGCGGCCGATGGTGACCACGCCACGCGAAAGCGTGATTTCCTTGAGAACCTTGTCGGCAAACTTCAGATGAAGCTTTGTCATTTCAGCTACTCAGTCCAGGATGGGTATGTCACGCAGACTCGGTTCGGGGTTATTCTTTTTTCTCTCCCTTTCATTTTCTCCTTTTTCCCAGCTTCTCTATTTCCTTCTTCCACTTCCCGATTTCCTTCCCCCCCTTCTCTATTTCCCCCGTCCACTTCTCGATTCCCTCCTTCCGCTTCTCCTTTTCCTCTTCTTTCCTTTGTTGCTTTCGATTTCCTCGGCCACCGGCTGTTCTGCTGGCGCCCCTTGCTTTGGCCGGTGCACCTTGCCTAGCGGTCGGGGACTGGCTGCTCAAAGAAGGGGATTCCGAGCTCTCGCTCCACCACCATCCCACACCCGCCAGGAGCAACAGCAGGACTAAGATACCGGCGGCAACTGCCCAGCGGCGCTTGTTCCCCGATTGCAAACCACCAGGGCGGGCAATGGCTTTCTCCGACAAAGGAGCAGGAGCCGTTCCCGAAACCAGAGGCGGCCGCTCGACAACTGTCTTCTCGACTCTCCTCTCGACAGGCACTCCCGGCCGCGGTTCAACCAGTGTCCTCTCCAGGACAGTTGGCGGCAGGACCCCGCTTGCTCGGCGCGGGGCGCGGCCATGAAGCAAGTCGTCGAGGTCGTCGGCCAGCTCCTTGCCCCGCTGGTACCGGGAAGCGGGGTCCTTGGCCAGGGCGCCGCTCACCACCCGATCCAGTTCCGGAGGCAGTGCGGGGTTAAGCTGTGTGACTGGCGGAGGTTCCTCACAAGCCACCTGGTACAGGACTGTGCTGGTATCACCGGCAAAAGGTTTCCGCCCCGCGAGCGTCCAGTAGAGGATCACGCCGAGAGCAAACAGGTCCGACCGGCCGTCAATGGGGATGCCTTTCAGTTGCTCGGGCGAGAGATAGGCTGGCGTGCCCAGGATTTGCCCGGGCACCGTAAATTCGCTCTGCGTTAGCTTGGCGATGCCGAAATCGGTAATCTTCGCCCGGCCCTCGGCGGTGACCATGATATTGGCCGGTTTGATATCGCGGTGGACGATGCTGTAGGTGTGCGCGTAGTCGAGCGCTTCGGCCACTTGCTTGATCAGCTCCAGAGACGCAGTCAGCGATCGGGGTTCCAACCCTGGGTCGGTCAGCAGGCTCTCCAGGGTGCTCCCCTCGACGTACTCCATTACGATGTAGGGCGTTTGGGTGGCCTCGTCTTCGCCGACGTCGTAGATCGTCACAATCCCGGGGTGCGAGAGCTTGCCCGCAGCCTGCGCCTCCCGGAAAAAACGACGCCGGTATTCAGTTTCCTGTTCCGGTGTGGTACCGATCACCCGGACGGTCTTAATGGCGACGACGCGCTCGATCTTCGGGTCACGCGCCCGATAAACCGTCCCCATCGCCCCATGGCCCAATTCCTTGAGGACCTCGTAACGTCCCAATTGCTGCATGTGTGAAGCCCTAAGCCAGAAGCCGGAATTCTCGATTGGAGCTTTCCTTCCCTCAAAAGCGTACGCCCGCGGCTCTGTCGCTTCAAGCTCAAATCGCCAGGGCCTCTTCCGGGTGAAAATGCCTCAGGAAACTTCCCAGCGCTTCGCCGCGGGGGACCGATTTCCCCGCTATAATGGGGGCTGGCGCTGCTTATGAGCACGGCCACAGGTCCCACAACGGTGCCCCAGGCGCTGCTGGCCCAGTACGAGCCGGTGATCGGCCTGGAAGTTCACCTGCAGTTGAAGACGCGTTCGAAGATCTTCTGTACCTGTTCGACGCGCTTCGGCGATCCGCCCAACAGCAACGTCTGCCCGGTGTGCCTGGGTCTGCCCGGTGCCCTGCCGGTGTTGAACCGGGCGGCCGTGGAGATGGCCATGAAAGCAGCACTGGCGCTCCACTGCCGCATCAACAGCTTTTCCCGCTTTGCGCGCAAGAACTACTTCTATCCCGACCTGCCCAAGGGTTATCAGATCTCCCAGTACGAACAGCCGTTGGCCGAGCACGGCCACCTAAGGATCCACCTCGACGGCGAACCCAAGCGCATCGGCATCACTCGGGTCCACCTGGAGGAGGATGCGGGCAAGAGCATCCACGACGGGTTCGCCGATTCGGACCGTCGCAGCTACGTGGACCTGGACCGCTCCGGTGTGCCGCTGATTGAAATTGTCAGCGAGCCGGACCTGCGCAGCCCCGCCGAAGCCTACGAATACCTGGTCCGCCTCAAAGAAATCTTGCAGTATCTGGAGGTCAGCGACTGCAACATGGAGGAGGGCAGCCTGCGTTGTGACGCCAACGTTTCGGTGCGGCGCCGCGGCAGCTCAGAGTTCGGCGTCAAGACCGAAGTCAAGAACCTGAACTCGTTTCGGTTTCTTCAGAAAGCACTAGACTACGAAATCAGCCGGCAAGTGGGAATCCTGGAGGCGGGCGGCACGGTCTCACAGGAAACCCGGCTGTGGAACCTGGACGAGCAGAAAACGGTGGGCATGCGCAGCAAGGAATACGCGCACGACTACCGCTATTTCCCCGAGCCTGACCTGCTGCCACTGGTGATCAGCGACCAGTGGCGGGAGCAGGTTCGCGCCACGCTGCCCGAATTGCCCGAAGCGCGCCGGCAGCGGTTCACCACGCAGTATGGGCTGCGCGAGTACGACGCCGGCGTGTTGACCTCCAGCCGGGCCCTGGCCGACTACTACGAGCAGACCGCCCAGGCTTCCGGCGACCCCCGCGGGGCCGCCCACTGGGTGCAGGGCGAGCTGCTCGGCGCCCTAAATGCCGCCGGCAAGGACATCCAGGAAACTCCCGTCTCGGCGCAGCATCTGAGTGAACTGGTGCGCTTAATCGGGGACGGCACCATCTCCGGAAAAATCGCCAAGGGTGTCTTTGAGAAAATGTTCGCCATCGGCAAGGCGCCGCGCCAGGTGATTGCTGAAGAAGGCCTGGCTCAGATCAGCGACCCGGCAGCGCTGGAACCGCTGATCCGGCAGGTGCTCGTCGCGAACCCCAAACAGCTGGCGCAGTACCGCGAGGGGAAGACCGGTGTCTTCGGTTACTTCGTCGGTCAGGTGATGAAGGCCACGCGCGGACAGGCCAATCCGGCCCTGGTGAATGAGCTACTAAAGAGACAGCTGGAATCCCCCGAGATCCCCTGAGTCAATAGATGGCTTGGGTTTCGTCTTTTTTTTCGTCCAACCCAGGTCGAACCCAGCCGAAATCTCCAACGCCTTCGTAGCTGAAACAGATCGGCCTGCTCGGTAGAGCGGCCGTGTCTCAGTTGCCGCTCAGGGATGAACACGATCTTGCGCGAGCGGATTTATTGGTCAGTGTTGCTGGAAAGCCGCGCCCGTCGTGGGTTTCGTTTTTTCTTTCATTGACATTAGTCTGCTTCCATGACTATAATTAGTTTTGTCCAGCCCAGGAAGACGGACCTTGTTTCCCCGAGACAGGTCTGCAAGCGGGGTATACCTTCTATGGCTATGGTGAATTTCCGAATTGGAGATAAAGTTGTCTATCCCAACCACGGGGTTGGAATCATCGAACAAATCAGCAGCCGCAACATTTCCGGACAAAGCGATAAGTTTTACCTCCTGCGCATCAATTCCAGCAGCCTGACAGTCATGGTTCCCGTTGCCACCGTCGGGAATGTCGGCCTTCGCAAGATCGTGAAAGGTGCGGAGGTGAGCCGCGTGCTTGTCTACCTGTCGAACGGTCATTGCCGGTCGCACGCCGACTGGAAATGGCGGTTCAAGGAGAACTCCGAGAAAATGCGCAACGGGTCTCTGCTGGAGGTCGCTGAGGTGATGAAGAGCCTCCTGCTGCTGGGCCGTTCCAAACCGCTTTCCTTCCGAGAAAAGAAGATGCTCGACCGGTCGCGGCACCTGCTGATCAGCGAGCTGGCCGTGGTGAAACATCAGTCGGACCGGCAGGCCGAGACCCTGGTGGATCGTGCGCTCTCCAAAGCCAACCTGAAGCTGCCCGAACTGGAGTAGACTCATTTCCAGCTTTTTTGCACCCTGCCCGCAAGGGCAGGGTTTTTTTCTTGGAGGAAACTATGCGCCGAGAATGACACTTCAGGGTCTTGCCGGCGGGGCCAGGGCAAAGTAGACCTGCCGCGCCACTGGATCCACACGATCCACCAGGACCCGAACGCGGTCGCCCAGCCGGAAGCGGCGCCCGCTTCGCCCTCCGACCCATTCGTGAGCGTGCTCGCGGAAAAGGTAGCGGTCGTCGGTGAGGCTGGAGGCGTGCACCAGACCTTCCACGAACATCTCGGTGAGTTCGACGAAGAAACCGAACCGGGTCACGTTCACCACCAATCCCTCGAACTCCTCGCCTAATCGCGCAGACAGAAAACCCACCTTCTTCCATTCCAGCAGTTCGCGCTCGGCGTCCTGAGCGCGGCGTTCAGAATCGGAGGTCTCCTCAGCGGCCAGTTTCAGCTCTGCTTCCGCGATCGGCCCTTCACTGGATGGGGATGGAGGGGCAGGGCGCGCCGCAATCTTCTTGCGACGCTCCTGGGGGCCCGCAACAGCCGGCTTCCAGCCCTGCAGTACCGCTTTCAGAATTCGGTGAACAATCAGATCCGGATAGCGACGGATGGGGGAAGTGAAGTGGGTGTAGATGGGACAGGCAAGCGCAAAATGCCCGCTGTTCTGCTCCGAATACCGTGCCTGCTTGAGCGAGCGCAGCATCAGGTAGGAGAGGATTCGCTCTTCCGGTTTGCCGGCAATGGCTTCGGTGAGCCGTCGATAGTGGTGCGGGGTGACGGGAATTTCGGCAGGCAGCTCCAGCACTTGCTCGAACCGCGGGCCGTGCGGGCGGCCAAACCGGCTACGCCGCCCGGCTCCCTCTCCCGACCGGATTCGAAAGCGTTCGACTGAGAGGCCCGCCACTCCCAGGCTGTAGCCAAAGCTGCCGGCAATCTGTTCAAACTCCATCACTTTCTTCGGATCCGGCTTCTCGTGAACGCGGTAAAGCGAAGCCAACTCCAGCCCGGCCAGGTGGGTGGCTACCGTCTCGTTGGCTGCCAGCATGAATTCCTCGATGATCCTGTGAGCGACGTTGCGTTCCGAGCGGGTGATGGCCCGCATCTGGCCGAACTCGTCGAACTGAATTTCCGGTTCCGGCAAGTCGAAATCAATCGAGCCGCGGCGACACCGCTTCTCGTTCAGAATAAGGGCCAGCTCCTTCATCCGTTCGAACACCGAGATCAGGGGCGCGTAGCGGGAGCTGAGGCCCGGGTCGCCTTCCAACACCAGGTTGACATTGGTGTAGGTCATTCGCTCGGCGCTGCGGATCACTCCCTCCCGCAACTGGTAGCCAACGACTTCACCCCGCCCGTCAATCTCCATCAGGCAGGAGACCACCAGCCGGTCCACCTGCGGAT
Organism: Terriglobia bacterium; assembly: GCA_965218055.1. Taxonomy (GTDB): domain Bacteria; phylum Acidobacteriota; class Terriglobia; order JAJPHL01; family JAPKYU01; genus CBDBKE01. The sequence continues at coordinate 649,292 of CBDCKA010000002.1, read as the reverse complement.
TCAGCGAGCAGATTCCGCTGGAAAGCTCGGTCGGCAGCATCGGGAGGGCGCGGTCGGGGAAATACACGGATGTGCCGCGCAACCGCGCCTCGCGGTCGAGCGCCGTGCTGGGGCGCACGTAATGGCCGACATCGGCGATGTGCACCGCGAGCAGGTAAGTGCCGTTCGCCTGGCGCTCGACGTAGACAGCGTCATCGAAATCGCGCGCCGTCTCGCCGTCAATGGTCACCACCGGCAGGGTGCGGAAATCCTGCCGCCCCTCCAGCTCCCGCGAAGAAAGAAACTGGGGCACCGCCTCGGCCTCCTCCAGGACTTCGGTCGGGAACCGGTGGGGCAGGTGGTGCTTGCGGATGACAATCTCGACGTCGAGGCCGAAGTCGCCTGGCCGCCCAAGCACTTCCAGCACACGGCCCTGCGCCGGACTGCTGGGAGTGGGGAAGTGGGTCATTTCCACGTTGACAATGGTGCTGTCCAGCTCCTGGGGTTTTGCGTCGTCGGGCAGAGGCTCGCTGCGGGGAATCCGAATGGCCTCGCGGAGTCGCTCGTCGTGGGGAAGAACGAAATTGCCTCGCGGCTCGCAGCGAAACTCTCCCACTACGGTTTCATGGGCGCGCTTCAGCACTTGGTGGATGCGCCCCTCAGCGCGTCCACGCTCGTCTAGCCGACCCAGCCGCACCAGCACCCGGTCGCCATGCATCGCGTCGCCCAGGCTGTGCTGGCTGACGAACACGTCGCCCGCCATACCCGGCACAGGCTCATCCAGGATGACGAACCCGTAGCCGTCGCGGTGGCGCACCAGCCGCCCGGAAACAGACCTGCCTGCTTTCTGAGGCCGCCGGACTGCCGGTTTGTCAGTAGCCGGTTTTTCAGCGGCCAAAGCGAAGTACTGCCCGCGCGATCGCACCAAGGTCCCCTGTCGAACCAGGCGCGCAAGCTCATCTTTCAGCGCGCGCCGGTCGGTCCCTCGGGCGCCCAGGTCCCGCAGCAGTTGTTTGAAGCTGGCCTGGCGGTTCGGCTGCCGCGCGATGTGCTTCAGGATTTCCCGCTCGCTGACCATAGGCAAGATTGCAGCACGCAAGATTACCGCGATCGCTCGCCCCTCCGGGAGTGCCGGCCTTTCTTGATGGGCCGCTGGACAGCACCCTCCAATAGCCTCGACATCTCCAGGCTCCCACCTTGCACCCACGATTGTCCAGGCCTCAGAAACCAGCTATAATCCTCGCCCTGCATTTCATCTAAAACAGAAGTTCCTCGATGCTGCTGCGAGCGGTGATTTTCTGCTGGTTCTGTTTGTTGCTGGTGAATCCTGGAGGGCTCTACGCTCAGGCTCCTGTGGTGTTTGAGGGCGGCGTGGCAAATGGAGCTAGCTTTCGGCCGAGCAATGCTCAGGGCGGTGCGGTCGCGCAGGGGTCAATCATCTCGATTTTCGGCTCCAACCTGTCAACTGGAATTGCAACCTCGGTACCGGTACCGCTGCCAATCAATCTCCTTGGCACCAGCGTGACCATCGGGGGGCAGGCGGCGGCGCTGTTTTTTGTCTCGGCGGGACAGATCAACGCCCAGGTGCCCTGGGGCGCGCCGACGGGGACGGTCCAGCTTACCGTGCAAACGCCAGGGGGAACCAGTGCCCCAGTGAATGTATCCGTTGTGGACACGGCTCCTGGCTTGTTTTCCCAGGCCGCCAGCGGGCGTGGTCCAGGGGCGGTGCTGAATTTTGTCTCCCAGGGGAACACTCCCACCAACACAGCAGCTTCCACCATCAGTCCCAACGGCATCGTTCTCATCTTCGCCACGGGTCTTGGGCCGGTCGCGGGACCTCCCGCCGACGGAGCCGCTGGCGCCGGGCAGCCAACGACCACAACGCCGGTGGTGACGATCGGCGGACGGCAAGCGGTCGTGGAGTTCTCCGGGCTGGCCCCAGGCTTTGTGAGCCTGTACCAGATCAACGCCCGGGTGCCTCCCGACACGCCTGAAGGTTGTTACCTCCCACTGCAGGTGGCGTTCGGCAATCAGAGCAGCAACACCGTCACCATTGGGGTCACCAATACGGGAGGCGATTGCAATGAGGCCGGCAGCGGCTCGCCCGGCTTCTTCTTCAACGGCTCTTTCGGTGTGGCCAGCGTGAACCGGTTTACGACGCAGCTCCCTGTCCCACTGCCTGGGTTCGATCTCCCGGACACCTTCAGCGCCAGCTTCCGCCGCTTTGAGGCTGTCATCCCTACCGCTGACGCCGGATTCCCGCCGGTTGGGGGTGGCTGTAATGTGGCCGTGTACCGTTTCGACTCCAACAACCCGCCCGACATCCTCAATTTCATTAGCCAGGATCAGCCGCTGGATGCTGGGACCTTAACACTGAGCGGCCCGTTTGCCGGTTCTCCTCAGGTCATTGGACCGAGCCAGCCGGGCGAGTACAGCATGGACCTGGGTATCGACGCTCTGGCACCCGGCACGTGGACTTTGGCCGGGTCTGGGGGCGCCGATGTAGGGGCCTTCAACACCATGGTCGAAGTCCTCTCGCCCCTGTTCAGTGTGACCAACTTTGGCGTCCAAGGCACTTCCTTCAGCCAGTCGCAGCCGCTGACCATCAACTGGAGCTGTCCCGACCCTAATGGAACCGTCGGTGTGTTCATGGCTTCGGCCAATGCAGCTGACTCACTCTTCGGCGTCGTCATGTGCTCTGCCTCGTGCAGCGACGGCCAAGTCACGATCGGCAGCGACCTGCTGGGCCAGCTTCCTGTCAGCAGCGAAGCCGCCGCGTTCGTGACTGCCAACTTTTTCTCCGACCTGCAGAGCGGCCGGATCGAGGCTTCTGGCCTGGACTTCGGCCTGTTTGGGTACAACGTCGGGGAGAGTCTTTTCGGAGTCACCCTGACGCAGTAGCATTCTCCGCCTGATTTTCTCCACCTGCCAAGCCGCGCGGCTTGCTGCTTCAGCGGTATACTCTGGGTGTGCCCGAACCGGTGAAATTGACAGCGGCGGTGAAGGCGGCCGGTTGAGCCTCCAAGCTCAGTCCAAAGGTTTTGGACGCCGTTCTCAGTAAGCTGCCGCGCAGTAGCAACACGAAGGTGCTGGTCGGCTTCGAAAGCGCCGACGACGCGGGTGTGTATCAAGTCGCGCCGGAGCTGGCCCTGGTCCAGACGGTGGACTTCTTCACCCCCATCGTGGACGATCCCTTCGTCTACGGGCAGATTGCCGCAGTCAATTCGCTGAGCGATATCTACGCCATGGGGGGCCGCCCGGCCTCCGCGCTTTCGGTATTAGCGTTTCCCCAGAAAGGGGACACGAAAGTGCTGGAGAAGATTCTGCTGGGCGGCCACAGCAAGATGGAGGAAGCCGATTGCGCGGTGCTGGGCGGGCATTCCATTGGCGATGACGAGATCAAGTTCGGCTACGCGGTCACGGGGCTGATTTCCCCCGCTCGTATCCTGGCCAATTCCGGGGCGCGCGCTGGTGACGCGCTGGTGTTGACCAAGCGCCTGGGCACGGGCGTCATCGCGACGGCACTCAAGCAGGAAGCCGCCGAGCCGGCCAGCGTCGCGGCCTCAGTCGAGTCCATGCTGGCGCTGAATCGTAGCACCTGCGAGATCATGCTGCGTTATCGGGTGCACTCGGCCACCGACATCAGCGGCTTTGGCCTGCTGGGCCACGCTCGCGAGATGTCGCTAGCCAGCGGTGTTGGCCTGGAAATTGACCGCGCGCGCCTGCAATTCTTACCGGGAGCCCTGGAAGCTGCGCGTGCGGGCCATCAGCCGGGCGGGTTGAAGAACAATCGCGAGTTCGCCTCCTGCGCGGTGGAATTCCGCGGTGCGGTGGCCCCGGAAATCGAAGCCCTACTGTACGACCCGCAAACCTCGGGGGGCCTACTGATCTCGATCGAAGCCGCCGATGCACCAGCCCTGGAGCAGGAACTGCAGGAGGCGGCCGTCCCCGCCGCCATCATTGGCCGCGTCCGCCCCGAAGCCCACCCACCTGTCCTCGTCCTCTAGCAGCCTGCGGAGAACCTCTGCGGCGCGTAATTCACTGGGCCGACGCCAGAGCGGCCGGTCAGTTTTGGCCCCTAGGCAACTGTTCCCTGAATCTCAATCGGTCCAAGTTGGCTGGGCCGTCAGCATGCCCCCATCCACAGGGTAAGTTGCCCCCGTAACGGCAGAGGCTTTGGAACCGGCCAGGAAGAGAATCACCTCCACCACCTCCTCGGGCTTTGTCAACCTCTGCATCGGGATGCGGCGACTCCACTTCTTTATGGTTCCGTCCGCATCGCCGGTCGCCTCTGCAAACCCCCGTAACAGGGGAGTATCTATGTACCCAGGAGCTACGGCGTTGACCCGGATCGCTTGCCCCGCGAAATCCAGTGCCATGCACCTGGTCAGGGAAACGACTCCGCCCTTAGCGGCCGCGTAAGCCGAGGATCCGGGAACATTGAAGTAGCTCTGCAGAGAAGCCACGTTGACAATCGATCCGCCACTGTTTCGGAGCATCACCGGAATACAGTGCTTAGAGCAGAGGTAGGTGCCACTGAGATTCGTCCCGACAACGCGATCCCATTCCTCCTCAGGAAGATCCACCACATTGGCAACCGCGCCCTGAACACCGGCGACGTTGGCCAACACATCGATCCGGCGGAACTGGGCGACTGCCTGCTGCGCCATCCGTTCGACGTCGGCTGAGACCCTGACGTCGGTCTTCACGAACAACGCCCGTCCTCCGCTGCTCTCGATCGCCTGGGCGGTTTTCCGGCCCCCAACCTCTTCCACATCAGCAACGACAACGGCTGCTCCTTCCCTGGCAAAGCCGTGACAGGTCGCCTCGCCGATTCCTCTGCTACCTCCGGTGACAACGGCTACCTTGCCTTCAAATTCTCCTTTGAACTCCATAGTTCAGTGACTCCTTCGCGGGCTGGTTCGACGAGCGTAACACATTCCCGATTTGCGCGCATGGACCGCCGTCGGGGAGATGCAGAGGGATGGCGGGACGGTGCCTTGTGGGTCGAGCAATCGTGCAGGCGAGGGCAGTTTACCGAATCAAAGTCCGCCAAGAGCAAGGCCCCAGTTCCGGTAATTGCTCCGCCGGCTAAGATTCTCGACGGGCACCCTGAATGACTGGACCTGCGGTCTGACATTCAGGTCAAGCAGAGGAACACCGCTGAACCTGGATATCTTCGCCAAGCGAACGATCAGACCTGTACTCGAAAAGCTGGGGTTTGGCTGGTATGGTTTCCATGCTTTCCGGCGCAGACTAGACGAGGATGACAGAACTGCCCAAGTCGTCTAGAATGAATCCACGCGCCCGTAGCTCAGCTGGATAGAGCGTTGGTCTCCGGAACCAAAGGCCGCAGGTTCGAATCCTGCCGGGCGTACCACTCTTCTTCTCGGGAAATCAGTAAGTTGGCGGGAATTGGCGTTGGGCGGGATTGCGCCGTTTTGGTGAAGGTGTGCAAGAAGTGTGCAAGATGGGACATGGCTTAGTTAATCCCGGCTACTTCCTTCTGGATCGGGCTTACCTGCTGCTGTTGCTGCTGCTCGGCCTCTAGGTATTCCTCGGCTTTGAGAACCAACGCTCTCCGTCCGAATTCCTTGTTTGCATAGAGGTCGACCACATAGGTACAGAGCGCGAGACGTGCTGCGCCGCAAGTCTCAGAAACAGTCGCCGAGCAGCCAACACCAAACCCGATCCTGAGAAACACCTTATTGACCGACTTTCCCCTCCTGGATAGACTACCTGCCGGAAAGCAACTTCTTGTCGATCCCTTCTTATCGACCCAAGGATTAACGTATGAACCGACGCGACTTTGCCCGTACCTTCGGCGCTGTTGCACTCGCGATCACGCCCGGAACACTGCGGCAGGTCAACGACCTTACCTCGCCTCTCGGGGACCGCTCACCGGAGGACGTGGCCACGGATCAAGACTTCTGGTTCCAGATACGACACGCCTTCACCATCGACCGAAATCAGAACTTCCTCAACAGCGGCAGCGTGAGCCCTGCGCCACGCGTGGTACAGGAGGCCATGAATCAGTACATGACGATCATGAACATGAGCCCATCACTCTGGGTCGATGAGCTGCTCATTCCGCAACGCGAGCACGTGCGCCGGCGACTGGCCGAGACGTTCGGATGTGATCCGGAGGAGCTAGCAATCACCCGAAACACCAGTGAGGCTCTCGAAGCCGTTCAGCTTGGCCTCCGGCTCGAGGCCGGCGATGAGATCCTCACAACCACCCAAGACTACCCACGCATGATCGAGTGTTGGCGCCAACGCGAGCGGCGGGACGGTGTCGTGCTCCGGCAATTCGCGTTTCCCGTGCCGCCGCCAAGCATGGATGACCTCTACCGGCGGTTCGAGCAGGCGATAACGCCGCGCACCAGGGTCATCCACTTCTGCCACATTACCTACACCACCGGACAGATCTTCCCGGTCAAGCGAATCTGCCAGATGGCCCGGGAGCGCGGCATCGAGACGATCGTCGACGGTGCTCACGCCTTTGCCCACTTTCCGTTTGACGGTGACGCCCTCGGCTGCGACTACTACGGCACGAGCCTCCACAAGTGGCTCACCGCTCCCGTCGGCACCGGGTTTCTCTATATTCGTCGGGACAAGATCCGTAATGTGTGGCACTGTTCACGGCGCCGCCGTCGATGGACGACAATATCCGCAAGTTCGAGCAGATCGGCACGTATCCCGTGGCACCGGGCAACGCAATCACGGAAGCACTCACGTTCTACGAGAGCATCGGACCGGAACGCAAAGCGGCGCGTCTCCGCTACCTGCGGAACCGATGGATGCGCCGCGTCGCCGAGCTTCCAGGCGTCCGGCTGCTCACCCCAACCGATCCTGCACAGGCTTGTGCCATTGGAACGATGAACATCGACGGTATCGGGGCACAGGAACTCACAGACTACCTCTATCGGAAGCACCGTATTCACGTCCGGCCGCGGGTCGTGGCGAACGAGTGGGAAGGGATTCGTGTCACTCCCAACGTCTTCACGACCGTCCGGGAGGTGGACGCGTTCAGCGAGGCCATCGAGCAGGTGGTGCATCAGGGGTTGTGAGGCGGCCGACCGGCGCGCTTCCTTCAGTCGGCCTTCTCAGCTCATCCGGGCTGAAGGTGACGGGTACTGAGAGGCTCGGAAACGGATTCCAGCCGGGAGGTTCCCGTGTCCGAACGCCAGGCGGTGGCGAAGCGGGCGGAGGCAAGCGGATCGGTTCGATCCGAGATAAAGTACCAGTCTGCCTGGATCCGCTCCGCGCTGACATCCACCACAGTGTAGCCATGTGCATCCAGGTCGATGTCTTTGATGTAGGGATTGAAATCCTTGAACAGGGACTCGGCCAGCCTGGAAAGCGGGTTGTCCTCTTCGCGACCGATGAGGTCATTCACGTTTTCCGCCGTCACAGAGGTGCCTACAAATTCCACGGCCACGGACTCTCGCGCGATCGGATAGTCACTTGCGCGGAAAGGGACCTCGCAGGCCCAGCAGGAATGGATATCCCCGGTCAGAAAGACCACATCCTGAATTCTGCTCTGTCGTATCATCTGAAGAAGCCGCTCCCGCTCGGTGGGATAGCCGTCCCATTGATCCACGTTGCCTAGGTTGTCCTTCGCCCGAAAGCATACTCAAGCCGCCCCGTCGACTCCAGCTCAGACCATCATGGCCTCATGTGGGTGGCATAGGATTGCGGCGTGGTTCCCCTAATTTCACCTACTGCTTGACTGCAATGCCCTGGATTTCGAAATGGCCCCCGAGCGGCAACGACCTTACTCCGATGAAAGCTCGCGCTGGAAAATTCTTGTTGAAATACGTGCGATACACTGCGTTGAACCTGTCGTAAAGGGAAAGATCAGTACAGAAGACCTGCACGGTAACGAGATCCTCCATCGTCATATCAGCCTCAGCCAGCGTTGCTTTCATTTCATCCAGGGCGAAGCGGACCTCTTGTTCAAGGTCATCGGGGACCTTGCGACTTGTAGGGTCGACACCGAGGGTGCCGGCAAGATACAGGACGTTTCCTACCTGGATACCGTTGCTATAGGGCAATTGGTCTGTACGGCCCGGAAGATTGATGTAGCGGCGCTTGACGGTCTGGCCTTGCACCAAGACCGTCCCCGCCAAAAGCCCTATCAAAATTCCAAGAGCAAAAACTCTCTTTGGTTTCATCGTTCCTCCTTCACGTGAAATCTTGCGACTTTGGAGGCTCCTGCCTCGTTGGCCCGCATCACTCGCAACAGGTTCGCGCCCATGATCTTGCGAATGTCGGTGTCCGAGTACCCGAGGTCCATCAGGCCGCGGACCAACGCCGGATACTTTGAAACATCCTCCAGTCCCTCTGGCACCATGCCGGAAACGCCGTCATAGTCGGACCCGAGGCCCACGTGATCCGTGCCCGCGATTTTGACCACATGGTCAATGTGGCGCAACACGGCGCTCGCGTCTACCCTGGGCAGGCGTGCGCGATAGCGCCGCTGGATGGCCCGCTTCCGGTCCCATCGTTGCGGGTTGCCCCGGTTTAGCATCATCATCTGTGTGATTTCGCGGTTCCCTTGGTCGCGATACCCAACGAAGACATCCGAGGCCTTCTGATCCAGGTAGGCCGTGTTGAAGTTGATGAAAATCACACCGCCGTTGCGCGCCAGGGCGCGTAGCATGTCGTCATTGATGTTTCGCGGCACATCGCAGATCGCGCGGACCGAGGAGTGCGAGGCGATGACCGGGGCCCGGCTCGCCTCCAGCACGTCGTAAAAAGTTTTGTCAGAAACATGAGAGATGTCAATCATCATGCCGAGGCGATTCAAGACGTATCCCGCCGGACGGCGGAAATCCTAGCACAGCTATGCCGACCGTTCCCAAATGGGATGTTCAACCGTACAATAGGTCCTCTTTCCTTCTTCGTGAAATAGAACTCCTCAAATTCGGGGCCTTTTAGATCCACTCCGACGCCCCAAGACTCCTTGGGCGAAAGTGCAGCTGCCAGCACGTGTCCCGTCGGTACGCAAGCGGTTCAGGTCATCATCCACAACGTGCCGGGCAACACGGTCACCGTCGCCGTCGAATATCCCGTTTCGCCTCAGGTCTCTGGATCATCCCACCGTCCGGTGTGCAATATGGTGTGCAAGAAGTGGGGGATTAGGGGCAATCTATCCGGCATTGAGCGACACGGGACGCGCGCCTCCTCCTCGCTTCTGGTACTGGCGCGAGCGGGCAAAGTCCACCAGTATGCGCCGCATCAACTTCGCCGAGACGGCAAAGTGGTGACAAGGCGGTGTATCTCGTGCCGCTTGGGCTCCGTCCAGTACAGCAGAGGAAGACCACACAACTGGCCGAGTTGCCGCGTTGACTTAGCTGAGGGCGCGGCGTAGCATGGCCCCCAAGAGGGAGGCTTCTTGCCCATGGTCGGCCGCTCGGGCACTACCGCATCCTGGAGAAGCTGGGCAGGGAAGCATGAGCGTGGGCGACCCCTTTGCCTGTCTTCTGTCGGTGAATAGAGAAATCGGATATACATCTGTCAGGCAGGAAAAGACCATGGAAGTAGCGGTTCACCATATGAGCTAAAATTGCACACGCCGATGGGGATACGAACGGACTTCTGGAAGACGTTTTCCGTATTGAGGGCCTTAGACGCCTCTGATTTGGCGAAATCCTTCATATCTGGGGAGGAACGCAATGGGAGGCTAATATATCTCATGACCGGTCGTTTCGAGAAGGAATTGGTCCGACATAACTTGACCGTAGATGTTGCGGCACTCCACTCAGCGACAAGATCCTTTGAATGGTTTCTTACGAATCTTTTTTTATATTCGGAGTACGTAGACTCCTATGTCTCTCTGGCCGGATTTCAGTTGGCGCGACTATGTACACAGTTGCATTATCAGCCTGCAGACGTATTTGTTAATGATTGGCTATGCATGTCCAAGAAGGAGATTCTCCTGGAGCAACTTGGGTCGGAACAGTACTACTCGAGTTCAATCTACCCGTCGCACCTGTGGGTCGAGAATGTAGCGGCAAGACGTATCTTCTTTGTTCGCCAGATCCAAGCTCTTGCGAACTCTATGGGGCTCGGGCTTTCAGAGTCTCGAATTCTAGATGTAGGCAGCGGCATGGGAGGTACTCTGCGTCTATTTACCGACGCTCAAGAGCGAATCGGAATAGACATCTCCGAACCAATGATGCATTGGTGCAATGAAGTAAGGAAGGCGAAAGATATGCGATTATGGATTGCAGGAGCCTGGACTTTCCCGAGAACTGGTTCGATATTATTCTATGTTTCGACGTTCTGGAGCATATTTCGGAACCTAGACTCGCCCTGCTGGAGATGGCCCGTGTAGTGCGTCCCAGTGGTCTTGTTGCGATTGTCTATCCTTTTGGATCTGACGATTGGGATAGCCACATTTCGCTTGTTCGAAAGTCGACATTCGATGGTTGGTTGGGTAGAAGCGGGTATGAAGTTCTTGCGGAAGCTACAGCTCCCCGGGAAGTCTATCCCTGTTCTGTATGCTACTTGCTCAGGGCGTCATGAGAGGGAGCGCCAAAGGGTGAACCTGAGCTGAAGATCACGGTGATCCTCCAGGAGGCTAACGGCGCAAATCACCCGCCGCCGAGCGAGCGCCAAAGTTGAGTCGCTGAGACTTGCAGGATTAGCCTCCGGTTTGGAGGATTAGTCCCGCCATGTCTCGAAGGCCATACCGGCCGCATTGCCAGTTTCGATGGTTGACGGCCCACTCGGCACTAATCCGCTTGTCTGTATAACGCGCTTATCGGAAACTGACCCACTGTCCCCGGCGGGCGTAGAGGGTCAGTTTCCGGTAAGCCGACTCACCAGCCACTGGCCGCGCTTGGCTATGAGCCGCCGACGCCGGTGGCATGGTCGCTAGGATGGGCCTCGTCATCGATGCGTTGCTCAAGCTGTGCGAACCGGAGTGATCAAAGCGGCCAACCGTCACGGCCTAATCCTGCCTGGATCGTTTCGCGCCTGCCGTTCCTTTTGCCGATGCTGTTTCTTCCAGAACAGGCGTACAATCCAGAAAACCTATGTGGCTTTGGATGCAGAAGTACGTGCGCTCAGCAATCCAGTCTCCGCGGATGCGTATCCCGTGGCTGGCGGTATCGAAGACCATGCTTCCAACGGCCCCATGGTCGTCCAGCGCGTGGCCCGAATCGTCGAGTGTAGTGTGGGGGTCGAGAGGCTAGCCTTGAGTTATTCCCTGAAAGGACGAACCGAAGTGAAAATTTTTCGCGCCAGCAACCAACGTGTCCCGTTAGTAATGTTGACAGGTACCCTGCTTGCAGTGGCAGTGTTCTGGAGCAGCCATCGCACTCGGGCGACCGAGGAAACAGATCAGCCTGAGATCATCTCCGTCCGAAAAATTTGGGATCGTGCCCCGCACAATGCCTTCACAGACCTGATTCGATTTCAGGACCGCTGGTACTGTACATTCCGCGAGGCAGAGACACACGGCGGGTCAGTTGGAAAGTTGAGGGTACTAACGTCCAGAGACGGGGAAAAGTGGGAATCAGCGGCGCTTCTCGTGGAAGAAGGGATTGACCTGCGAGATCCAAAACTCTCCGTCATGCCTGACGGCCGGCTCATGGTGGTCGCCGGCGGCACCGTTTACGACGGAACTGTGTATCAGACACGTGTGCCGCGGGTGGCTTTTTCGCGAGACGGACGGGAATGGACACCTCCTCAGCGGGTGCTGGCGGAAGACCACTGGTTGTGGCGGGTGACGTGGCACAAAGGCCGCGCCTACAGCGTCTCGAAACTCAATGAAGGGAGCAAACCAAGGCGAGGATTCTTGTATTCCAGTACCGATGGTCTTCGCTGGCAGTGGATCACGGAACTTGAGGTGGATCGGATCAATGAAACGACTCTCCGGTTTCTGCCTAACGAGGAACTGATTGCCCTTGTGCGACCCTGGTGGATTGGAACCAGTCAGCCGCCGTATAAGCAGTGGACATTCCACAAGATGAAGCTCCGCATCGGAGGCCCCAACTTCATACGGCTTCCCGACGGCAGTCTTTGGGCGGCGGGTCGGAGGTATCACCCGGACGGCACAACAACCACCGTCTTGGCGAGAATGACTCGCACCAGCTATGAGCCGGTGCTCACGTTGCCGAGCGGTGGAGACACCAGCTATCCAGGATTGGTGTGGCACAAGAATCTGCTGTGGATGAGCTACTATTCCTCCCACGAAACCAAGACCAGCATCTATGTGGCTAAAATCAGGATTCCACGATCCTGACTAAGGAGCTAGTGTTTAGAAAAACTAGACCTGTTTAGAAATCCCCTTTGCACCTTCAATGCATTCGCTGGCGTGAGGGGGTGGCTATACTTATCGACAGGTGCTTCATGACACGCCGCAACCGATCACCACACAGGATTCGCCATACACGGGCAAAACCCTAGTTTGGTTCATCCCCGGTAGCGACATCACGGTCCGGCTCAGCGCCGGCACCCGAAGCAGGGGCCAGCGCAGCCTGCGCTCCCGATTTGATGAGGCTCACTTCGCTAAAGCCCTGGAAGAAACTGAATCCGTGGCGGCCATTCCAAGCGTACGGACCACCCAGCTTCTTGCCGGCTTTTAGAGTCGCGTCGTGGATCTTGGTGACCAACGCGTTGTACCTTGGGTCCCTCGGTTCCCATCCCGTGAAGCTTCCCAGGTCGCCGGCCGCGGCGAAGATCACGTCGACGCCCGGAACCGCGGCGATCTTATCCACGATCGCAACGCCGTCGGGCGATTCAATCATGATGACGATCATGATGTTGTCGTTGGCGGTCTCACGGTAATCCTTTCCCCAGAGCGCACGGTACTGACCACCGCCCCGGCTGCGACGCCCCAGGGGCGGGTACTTCGCATACTTGACCGCATCCTGAGCCTTTTCAACTGTGTGAACCATGGGAACGGCGATACCCAGAGCGCCGATGTCGGTCGCTTTCTGGATGTCGCCTTCTGTGGCGTCCGGCACGCGAATGAAAGGAATGGCCGGAGCGTCCTTACAGGCCCAGATCATCTTGGCCACGTCGTTATACGTCAGCGGGCTGTGCTGCATCTCGATCCAGAGATAATCGAAGCCGGCGTTGGCCATGGCGCAGTAGATGTTCGGGTCTGACGTGGAAATGGTGCCGCCAATCACGGGCTTGCCTTCCATCAGTTTCTGCTTCACCGTGTTGTACATTCGCACCTGCGCTCGTACAGCCGATGGCGTTACCAAGGATAGTGCCGTGCAGACCACAGTGGATAAGACGACTCGTCTTATAGTCATGAACCTCTCCTTTGTTCGTGAGACGATGTTGTCAAGCGCTTGGCTTGGCTAGAACTCTTATATCACTGGGACAAGCAGCCAGTGCGCCGAAAGTTCTGTAGCCAAGCGAAGAACCCGGTCGGTCTTCCAAATGGCGCGATAGCGCCGAGAACGAGGCCGACCACCTGGAGTCAAGGGACAGCCCCCGCCGTCCAGGCTGGATCATAGGTAAACGCTAGCCCGTTAGTGGCGACCTATCCGGCATTCCTTTTTCCCCGGCGAGGTGGACACGCGACCTCGCAGGCTGTAGTCTTGGTCATTCGCTTCCGAGGGGGGAACAGCCATGCGTAGGTCCTTGATTCATCACGTGGGGCCGGGCATAGCGCTTCTAGCGCTTGGGCTGTTACGCATCACTGTGATGGAGCTGGGTTCCGGGCCTGCGCTCGCCCGTCAGCTATTCTCCGCAGCGAAAACTCCAGCGGCCAATACTGCCCGAACTCGGAGGAGGCATGATCATGATATACGGGGGGGGCCAGAGAGGCAGTGGACCAGGGAGGTAAGGTTTTCACGGGCGGACCCGGCGCGGCAATAGGCAAAGTAGCCGGGATGGCGAAGCTCACGAGGAGTTAATCATGGCGCAACGGCGGCAGTCCAGTAGAAGGGTACTCTTGACGGCGGCGGCGCTGGGGCTGGGAGTCGCGATTGCCTCCGGCAACGCCGCCAGTTCTCGGGATCCACATCCGGCCAGCAAACTGGCGGTCGGGAGCCCGCAAAGGGCTCAGGTTGGCCACGACGCGACACCGTTTCTGCCCGGTGGCCGGTGGCGTCTCCACGACAGCAAGCGACCGCGTCCACGAGTGGTGACGCCCGGCACCGAAAGTACGAGAGGTCAGCTGGCCCGGGCACCTTCGGGCGCTGTTGTGCTGTTTGACGGCAAGGATCTCTCCAGGTGGTTGATGCATGGTACGGGTAAGGACAAGGGGAATCTGGTCGAGCCGAAGTGGAAGGTAGAAAACGGCTACATGGAAGCGGTTCCGGGAACCGGCAGCCTCTCGACCAAGGAGAAGTTCGGCGATTGCCAGATTCACATCGAGTGGGCCACCCCGGCGCAGGTTCGTAGCTCTAGCCAGGGTCGGGGGAACAGCGGCGTAATGATCATGGGGCGGTATGAAATCCAGATTCTGGATTCCTACGAGAACGTAACCTATGCCGACGGACAGGCGGCGGCGATTTACGGCCAGTACCCGCCCCTGGTGAACGCCTCCCGCCAACCGGGCGAATGGCAAACCTACGACATTGTGTTCGAGGCGCCGCGCTTCAATGACGGGAAGCTGGTGAAATCCGCCTATGTCACGGTGTTCCACAACGGGGTGGCGGTACACCACCGCCAGCAGATGCTTGGGAGCGCGCGGTACCCTCAAGTGGCGGCCTATTCGCCGCACGCAGCCGAGGAACCGCTGGTGCTGCAGAACCATGGCAACCCGGTGCGGTTCCGCAACATCTGGCTCCGGCGCTTGGGCCGCTATGACGAACCGTGAGAACGGAAAGCGTGAACGGGGCGGGCTTTTCGCTACTGGCGGGCCGGCACAGGAGCTCGTTCCCAGCGGTCAGCAGGGCGCAGCGAGAACTTGCGACCGGTTAGCCAGTGCTCGTGGAAGTAATCCCCAAGCAGGAGCAGAGCGTGGTGAAGTCCCCTTTCCAAAGCAGCTTTCACGCGATTTGCTTCTCTTTTGCCGTGTCCCAGAGCATTGTTTTGCCGTGACGGTACGCCTCCACCCCTAACTTGATCGCCACCATCGTAGCAGCTCCCAACTCCGCGTTCGCGTAAAGCTGTCCCTGGCCTCGGATCACGTCGATGAAATTGCCCATCATGTCCCGCCGCTCTTCGCCTGGCAGCCGGACTTCCTCGTACCCACCGTTGCGCCCGCGAAACTCTTCAGCAAATTCTCCGTTTGCCTGCAACACAACATCCCGGCGGTCCGACCGATCTGTCCCTGTGAAATCCAAGGTGCCGTAATTCCCGTAAATACGATCTGGCAACTGGGTATCGTTGGTGGACGTGCTGACCAGGAAAATGCTGTATTCGCTGGGGTAGTCGATCGTCAGGAGAAACGTGTCGGGGATATCGCGGCCGTCCTTGGCGACGTATAACCCACCGCAGGCATTGACTCGCGAGGGGCACTCTCCATTCGGGCCGGCAATGGCCACCAGCAACGGGGCCAGCTTGTGGTAGAGCAAGTCGGTAGCGAGCCCGCCATTGTAGGCCCAGTACTTGCGAAACCGGAAAAAATGATCAGGATTGAAGGGGATCTGAGGAGCCAGACCAAACTTCCATCCCAGCCACATGTCCCAATCAATGTAGTTTTCCCCGGTCGCCTGCGGGCCAGCAGATGGCTCAATCTTGAAGGGTTTGTCGTTGAACGCGTCCTCGCGGCGATTGCGATTAAAGCTGCCCTGAGCCCAGGTGACTTTCCCAATCCGCCCGGCCTGGATCGCTTCGCGCGCTTTCCAGACTGCGTCCTTTGCCGTGTGCTGCGTACCGACTTGCACGACCTTCCCCAGACGCCTCACCTCGTTCCTTAGCTGGAGCGCCTGCTCGATGGTCAACGTCATGGGCTTCTGGACGTACACGTGCTTACCCGCTTCCATCGCCTCGATGCTCATTTTGGCGTGCCAATGATCGGGGGTGGCGATCACCACGGCGTCGATGTCGTTCCGGTCGAGCAGCGCCCGGTAGTCCAGATAGCCGTCTCCCTGACAGGCATCCGCGGCTCGCGACAGGCGCTTTTGATAGACATCGCTGACGGCGACCAGCCGAATGTTGTCTTCCTGGGGGCATTCGGCGAGGCGCTCAATGTGGTTCGTGCCCATGAGTCCTGCGCCGATCAAACCAAGATGGATGCGCTCATTAGCCCCCAAGACACTTCCCCTACCGGGGACAGAGCCCAACGCCGCCGTGCCCCCATAGACGGCGCTACTTTGCAGGAATTCCCGGCGAGACATCCCGCGAAGCTTCATACGAACCTCCTTACACGAAGCCGTCAGCCCAACGCTCGACAGATTCTCACGCCACCGCGTCCCGGCCAAAAGCTTGTCCCCTCGGTAGCTACGCCCTGCCTATCGGTGGCGCAGCTAAGAGGTTAATGTGGCAATGCGCAGAGTCTAGGTCGCCTAGGCTTGGCCTGTCAACGGCGGCAGCACTCGTGACCGCTTGCTCGCGGTACATTTGCGGGGCGGCGGCATCCTTTCCGGTTCCGTTGCGGCTCGACTTCCTGCAAACCATCTCCACAAGCCGCGCGGGGCTTCCGCAACGGCGGTCCACTTCTCCCAGCGATAACGGACTCCCGTACCGTTCTGACTCGGAGGCACCAAGCATCCCTCGGCTACCCTCTCGTGGGAAACTCACGTTCCGAAAATTCGGTCACTCACCTAATATATTCGCGTAGGATGTAGGCGGGCGGAATGCTTTACGCAGGAGGGAAGGCGTCCGGCTCTCTGGGACCTCACGACTGCGAGACGTGCAAACGCTACCAGGGCTCGCCGACCGACGCAGGACATCCGCCTGTCCACCTCTAACGCGTCCAAAACTCAAGATGATCAATCACTCGAAGGCACAGCTCGAACGGCACCTGTGC
Organism: Terriglobia bacterium; assembly: GCA_965218055.1. GTDB lineage: Bacteria > Acidobacteriota > Terriglobia > JAJPHL01 > JAPKYU01 > CBDBKE01. The sequence continues at coordinate 632,422 of CBDCKA010000002.1, read as the reverse complement.
GTTCACACCAGGAGGCGCACGTTATGTTGATCGAACTCTTTCGGCTCGCACCTGTAGCCCGTTTGTTAACAGCGCTTGTTTGCATTGCGACGTGCGTCCAGGCGCAGGGCGAAATCCCGTTACAGCCCTTGGCGCAACAAGTCCGCCAGATCGAAGACGCCCTCAACTTTCTCGGGCAGCCGCTGCCGGCAGAGGTCCATCGTCAGATAAACAAGGCGATCGGTATGGAGGACGAACAACGAGCAGTCTCGCGGCTGCAGGAGATCTTGGATCCCTACGTTCTCGCTGTGGTCGACATCAACCCCGAGAGCCGCGTCAAGGTCAGACAAGGTGCGGCCAAGCCGGTGCTAGTCGAACAGGGCACAAGACTTTTTTTAGTGAAGGTGCTCAACCAAGCCGGGGTCACCGCGCCGCTTGTAGTGGAGAGTCCAAACAGTGGGCCGAAATCCATCAAATCCGAATCGGAACCCGAGCCCGAGATAGAGTTGACTCTGCGCGAGGCAAAGGAACGCTGGGCTGACCTTGCGATCTACAATAAGCCTCCGATGGCCGAGAGGCTTTCGGGGCTGGGCCTCGAATATCAGGTCCTCGAAGCCTACAGTCACGATCGAGGACAGCGCTCGGCCAAGATCTCCTTCCATGTCGGCCAGGGGAGCCAGGACATTGGCTTTCGGAACGAGGTCCTGGTGTTGTTCAACATTCAACCATCGCGCGCCATCACCTTGCGCGTCAAGGACGAGAATGGAAACCCGACGATCGCCAGCTTCATCATCAAGGATCGTTCCGGCAGGCTATATCCGAATCTCTCGAAGCGCCTGGCGCCCGACTTTCCCTTTCAGCCGCAGGTCTATCGCGCCGACGGTGAGAGCGTCCGACTACCGGCAGGCGACTACACGATGGAATACTCGGCCGGGCCCGAGTATTTCACGCGAACGAAAGAACTTCGTATCGATGAAAGCGGTCCCGCTGAGCTTTCCTTCCAGCTACAGCGTTGGATCGATCCTTCCAAGTACGGCTGGTGGTCAGGCGACCATCACATCCACGCCGCTGGGTGCTCGCATTATAAGAACCCGACTGAGGGCGTCGAACCCAAAGACATGATGCGGCAAGTTCTGGGTGAGTCCTTGAACATCGGCGCAGTGCTCACTTGGGGCCCCTCGTGGTATTACCAGAAGCAGTTTTTTAGCGCCGCCGATGACGTCATGTCCAAGCCCGAACGACTCCTTCACTACGACGTGGAGGTTTCGGGATTCCCGTCCAGCCATGCGGGCCACCTCGTGCTCATGGGGCTCAAGGAAGATGACTACCCCGGGACGACGCGGATCGAGGAGTGGCCTTCTTGGGATCTGCCGATTCTCCGCTGGGCCAAGTCGCAAGGCGGGGTTGTGGGCTTCTCTCATTCGGGTTGGGGGCTGAGCGTACTGAGCGAGGAGCTCCCGAGTTACGAAATGCCCGGCTTCGATAGCATCGGCGCCAACGAATACATCGTTGATGTAACTCACGATGCGGTGGACTTCATCTCGGCCGTCGATACGCCCTATGTTTGGGAGCTCAGCATCTGGTACCACACGCTCAACGTCGGTTTCCGCACTCGCATCAGCGGCGAAACGGATTTCCCCTGCATCTACGACGATAAAGTGGGTCTGGGCAGAAGCTACGTGAAACTCGACAAGCTGACCTACCGCGGCTGGATCGACGGTGTCCGCGCCGGCCGCACCTACGTCAGCGACGGTCTAAGCCACCTGATCGACTTCAAAGTGAACGGGGTCGAGGTGGGCGATGGTGAGAGCGAACTGCGCTTGAACGCGGGGGGAACGGCTCGCGTAGAAGTCAAAGCTTCAGCCTACCTCAATCTGTTTCCCGATCCCAAATTTCACAACCTGCGCTCCAACGAAAAGCCGTACTGGAATCTAGAGCGCGCCCGCATTCGGGGAACCCGTAAGGTGGCTGTCGAGGTCATTGTGAATGGCGAACCGGTGGCTAGCAGGGAACTCGTTGCCGACGGACAGGTTCGCGACTTGGAGTTTTACGTGCCAATTCCGAAGAGCAGCTGGATAGCAGTGCGCATTCTGCCCTCCTCGCACACCAACCCTATTTTCGCGCTGGTTGACGGAAAGCCGATCCGGGCCTCTCGGCGCAGCGCCGAGTGGTGTCTGGCGGCGGTCGACCAATGCTGGAGCCAGAAAGCACCTAAGATTCGCGAGCAGGAACGCGACGAAGCCCGTAGGGCTTACGATCACGCCCGGGAAGTTTATCGAAAACGCCTCGCAGAGTCAGTCCAGTGACGCAGAAAGGGAACGCTTTACGGCAGCGCACCTTCCCCGGAAGTTGATGGGAGTACGTACGATAGATCGTGAGAGAATAACCCTGTCAGATGGGGTAGGTATGATCCTCAGCCGTCGAGTGCTGTCCACGCTGTGGGTGCTGTTGCTGGTCTTTACGCTAGGAGCCGCCGCAGGCCCGGTCGTGCATCCCCCCGAACCCGAGATCATTTCTGTTTTCCCCTTGGCTGGCCGGCAGGGCACGGCTCTGGACGCAGAGATTCGGGGGAAAAATCTTCAGGGGACTCGCGCACTGTGGGCCGATCACGACGGCATTCAGGCTGATATCACAAGTGTCGAGCGCATGGACCTTGGAGACAAAGACGCCACAGGTCGACAGAAGAAAGAGAAGGAGGAAGGTTATCGTGTTTCGTTGCAAATAAAGACTGCCGCGACTGTTGAGGCGGGCCTTTATTCCCTGAGGCTTGTTTCAGCGGCCGGGATTTCTAACGCCTTGGAGTTCCGGGTCACCGCTGATCCCATAGTTCATGAAACCACCGAATTCCATACGACTCTGAAAAAGCCCCAGAACTTGACCATTCCCGCTTTGGTGAATGGCGAAATCAGCCAACAGGGCGAGGTGGACTACTACTCATTCGAGGCAGCAAAAGACCAGGAAATTGCCTTTGTAGGCACCTCCAATCTAAAGTCCATTTTGGGAACCTTCGACCTGATACGACTGACCTTGTATGAGGCTACCGGCAACTGGTTTGATCCCAAAGGGGCAACACAGCTGGCGTTCACTTCTGAGCCGAAGCTACAGTACCGATTCAGCAAGTCAGGCAGATACATACTAGGGGTCGGAACCTACTTGGGCATTGGCGGCCCAGATTATTTCTATCACCTCGTCGTGGGTCCTGCGTCAGACCGGTGGTCGGAGCTGAAGCAACGGCGGAGCCGTCCGAAGCCTGAGCAAGTTGCCTGGCAGGAACGGCGATGGGACCGAAAACTGGATCTGAATCGGGTTTCTGCGCTGAAGTCACGGAGCGTCTTGAACAGCGGGTCAGAGAAAGAAGCGCCCGGGGATCGCCCATCCACCAGCCCCAGCGGGGAGGCAGCAAGAATCGTTGGGATTATTGGCGAAGAGCCCGTCCCGTTGGACAATGGAACGGCCTCGTTGGCGGAGAACGAGTCCGCCAACGAGTCCACCGAAGCTCCGCAGGTTTGGGACTTATCCGTGCCGGCACTGGTCGAAGGCGCGATCGAGCGTCCTGGCGATGTAGACAGCTTCAAGCTTAGAGTGGCGCCCGGACGGCAGTTGGCTTTCGAGATCGAGGCGCCGCAAGCGGCTTACCCGAAGTTTGGTCCCAGACTGGCGGTTCTGGACGCGGAGGGCAAAGAACTCTTCACAAACATTTGGAGAAGAAAGCCTGGCGGGGCTAACTCACATTGGGCAAAGACACTCGAACCGAAAACACTCTGGAAATTTAGCCGGGCGGGCGAATACAAGATCCAAGTTCAGGACATCACCTCTCGATTTGGGAATCCTACCTTCAGATACCGGCTCTTGATACGGCCCCAGGTTCCCCACATCGGCAACGCTCAATTGCAGCAAGATCACATTAATCTGGTTGCTGGAGGGGCGAAAAAGTTGACTGTTATCGTGGAGAGGGAAGAAGGGTTCGACGGGTTTGCCGCTGTAAAGATCGCTCAGTTGCCCCCCGGGGTGGAAGCTGTTCCCACGACGGAATACGAAACGGACAAAACACTTTCGGACGAGGATCGAGAACGCTACGCTCCAGAGAGCCAGACAGTGACAGTAATGCTGATCGCGAAAGCAGACGCGCCACTGACGACAGCACCCGCGTTTATTCGTGTTACGGCGCAGCCTGTAATCCAAGACAAGCTGGGGGATCCCTTCTTTGTTCGGGTAATTCCTCTAATGGTTGTTCAGCCACAGGTTGTAGCTCAGGAAGGAAATGAGGCTGAGCAACAATGAAGATGATTTTAGCTATGCAAGGCCGAATCGTACGGAAAATATGGGACAGGATGTTGCCAGGGTGCAGATGGTGTGCACTCGTGTCGGCTATGTGCATCTTCAGCCTGGAGGGGGCCGGCGCTCCCCTTGGGGCAAAGCTATTGTCGCTTCGGTTGATCCCGGAGAGTGCCACGCTCTGGGGTGCCGGTGCGTCCCAGCGTTTTCTGGTGTTAGGAAGATACAGCGATGGTCTCGAAAGGGATGTTACGGGCCGAAGTCGGTTTGCAATTTCGAAAACTTCCATCGCTCGCGTGGATCAATTGGGTCGAGTGGTTGGGCTGTCTGACGGCCAGCTCGTTCTGCGCGCTAGATTGGGAGCTAAGAGAGCGAAGGCCAAGATTCGAGTGACAGGCGCGGCAATTGAGCGCCCTTTGAGCTTTGCACGAGATATCGGCGGCATCTTCACGAAGCGCGGCTGCAGTGACAGCTCCTGTCATGGGGGCGTGAAGGGAAAGGGCGGATTCAAACTGTCTCTCAACGCAGTGTACCCGCGCGATGACTACAAGTGGATTGTCGAGGGCGGGACCTACCAGGTGCTCACGACAGAGGCGGGTGAAAAGATTCCGCGGATCAGCCTGAAGGCGCCCAAGAAGAGCCTGCTGTTGACGAAAGCGACGATGAGTGTTCCGCACGTAGGCGGGCAGCCGTTGCGCCCGAACTCGGCCGACTACGAAACGATCCTGAACTGGGTGCGGAGTGGGGCGCCGAACGGCGAGGAAGGCGGGGGGGAGAGCGTGCAGGTGGTGCGAGTCGAGGTGGAGCCCCGCGAACTCGTGCTGGCTCCCGAGGGCAAACATCGGCTGCTGGTGACCGCTCATCTCTCGAATGGCCGACAGGAGGACATCACCGACCAGGTTCGCTACGTCTCGAACAACTCCGAGGTGGTGAAGGTGGATGAGCAAGGGCAGGTGGCTGCCGTGCGGGCCGGGGAAACTTCGGTGATGGTTCGGGCGTCGGGGTATGCGGTGAGCGCGCGGGTCGGCGTGGTTGCGGAGCCCATCCCCCGGTATCCGAGGGTGCCGCGCAACAACTTCATCGATCAATACGTGTTCGCGAAACTGAAAAAGTTCCACATTCTCCCGTCCGAACTTTCTACCGACGCCGAGTTCCTGCGACGCGTCTGTCTTGACGTTACAGGCACTTTGCCGCCCTCAGAACGGGCACGCGACTTTCTGGCTAGCAAAGACCCAAAGAAACGAGACAAGCTCATTGAAGCTTTACTGAACACCCCGCAATACGTGGACTATTGGACGTTCCGTTTTGCCGATCTGTTCCGAGTGGCGTTCTATCCAGCCAGCCTCAACGCCAAGCTGACCCAGAACTATTGGGTATGGATCCAGAACAATATACGAGACAACAAACCTTACGACCAGGTGGCACGAGAGCGGATCGCGGGCCAGGGCAACAGTGGACCCGTTTGGCACTATGTGGAGGCAGGAAACCTAAGCTTGGATCCGCTCGAACCCAAAATGGCGGAGCAGGTGAGGGTGTTCCTGGGAAGACGCTTAGACTGTGCCCAGTGTCATAACCATCCTTTCGAAGCTTGGAGCCAGGATCAGTTCTGGGGCCTGGCCGCCTTTTTTGGTCGCATGAACGTGATGGACACAAACCTGAACGCAGGAACCCTCGTCATCTATGACGATCCCGAGGGAAAAGAAATTTACGATCCAGCGGGACAGGCAGACAAAACTCGAAAACTGCTCCATCCGCGCACCAAGGAGGAGGCGATTCCAACTTTCCTCGATGGGATGGTGCTCCCCGAGAACCAGCGAATGGATCTGCGACTGCGGCTAGCGGAGTGGATGACCTCTCATCCATACTTTGCGGAAGCTGCGGTAAACCGCATGTGGAGTTACTTTTTCGGCCAGGGCATCGTGAACCCGGTCGACGACTTCCGCTCGGCCAATCCGCCGACGCATCCGGAGTTGCTTCAGGCGCTGGCGAAAGAGTTCCGAGATCATGGGCACGATCTAAAGCATTTAATCCGGGTGATTGTGAGTTCTCGGGCATACCAGCTCAGCAGCCGACCGAACGAAACGAACGCAGGCGACCGGATCAATTACTCCTACGCTATTCCAAGACATTTGGACGCCGAGGTGCTCTTAGATGCGATCTCCCATGTGACTGGAGTCGCTCAGGTCTTCGCTCACGCTAGATCTGCGGAAAGGCTTGGGACTTTGCCCCCGGGAACTAGAGCGATCAACGTGATCGAACCAGATTTATATGAGTGTGATTTCTGCGATATGTACGGACGTTCCGGGCGCACATCGGTCCCGGAACGGAAGGTGAAGGCAAACCTGAAACAGGCTTTGCATATGCTCGTGGGCTCGACCTATAGGGAAAAGATCTCAGCGCACGAAGGCCGACTTCACCTTCTCCTCAACAGTGGTGCTTCGGACCGGGAAATCATAACGGAATTGGTGTTAGCTGCCCTTTCGCGATTTCCGACAGAAGAAGAGATGACCACTCTGGAGGAGTTGATAGGTCAGTGGCCATCGCGCAAACAGGCGCTTGAAAATGTCCTCTGGGCTGTGGTAACTTCGAGAGAGTTCGCTGAAAACCACTGATAGGCTCCCGGTAAGACGGCGGTATGCCAATGGAAAAGTTCGAGAGTTTGTCCTGTGCCAGAGACGCTCTGAGCCGCCGGGCATTCTTGCAGGTGGGTAGCTTGACCTTCCTGGGTATTGGGTTGCGGCAGTATCTCGAGGCCCGAAGCTTGATGCCAACCTCGAAGGGGAAGGCGGAGGCATGCATCCTGCTGTGGCTCGAGGGCGGGCCCAGTCAAATGGATACCTGGGACCCCAAACCCAGCAGCGGCTTCAAGCCGATCTCCACCAACGTGGCAGACGTGCAGATCTCCGAGCTTTTTCCCCGGGTTGCGAAGCGGATGGACAAGCTAGCCGTTATCCGTTCGATGCAGACGGAACTGAACAACCACATCGAGGCTACCGGTTATGCTATGACAAGCCATCTGCCTAGTCCCGCGGTGAAGTTTCCCAGTTGGGGTTCCGTCGTCAGCAAGGAAATGGGCCCTCGCAATCAGATCCCGCCTTACGTGGTCATTCCAGAGTGGCAGAAGGAGAAGATTGTCTACGAAGCTCTGATGAGTTCGGGTTTTCTCGATGCGGGGCATAACCCGATGCTGCTCCCCGACCCCAGCTTGGCGAACTTCAACGTGCCCGACCTGAGCCTCCCGAAGTCGTTGCCATTAGAGCGTCTGGAGCATCGAAGGTCCTGCATGCACGCACTGGACAAATATTATCGGGAAAAGGTCCAGAGTGCAGAGCATGCAAAGATGGATACGTTTACCGAGCAAGCGCTCAATATGCTTCTGACCCCCGCAGTCAAGGATGCTTTTGATCTGACCAAAGAGAAGGAAAAGACAAAAGAGGCGTATGGGAGCAGCAGGTTTGGCCAGAGTGTACTGCTGGCCCGTCGGCTGGTAGAGGCGGGCGCCCGCTTCGTCACAGCGAGGGGATACGATTACAACGTTTGGGACACCCATTCCAATAACGAGAAGAGCCTGCGCGATAAATTAGCTCCCCCGTTGGATCAAGCGCTGTCGGCTCTGCTGGACGACCTTGGCCAAAGGGGGCTCCTTGAGTCGACCGTGGTGGTGGTGATGGGCGAGTTTGGTCGCACTCCGGAAGTCAACTCGGGCAAAGGCAGGGATCACTGGAATCATTGCTGGTCTGTGGTCTTGGGGGGCGGCGGCATCCAGGGCGGCCAGATCGTAGGCGCCAGCGATGAGAGAGGAGCCTATGTAGCGGATCGCGTGGTGACCCTGGGAGACCTCTACGCTACAGTCTACAAGGCCCTCGGAATCGATTGGACCAAGACCTACGACACCCCGGTCGGACGGCCTGTTTACATCGCGAACTCGACAGCGGACACGATGGGCACGCCGCTTCAGGAACTAGTTTAATCCCTCAATCTTGCCGACGTGTGGGATCTGGGGTCGGACGAGCACTCGGTACCTGAAAGCCGGCTGTGCATCCTGGCCCTGCTGTGGTCGCTGGCGATTTCCGGAGTCACTGGCCAGGCGCCGGCCCGCCGCGCGCTCTATTAACCAGACCAAGGCTGCATCCCAGACTCGGGCCACACTTCTTAACTGGGATATTAATTGGGACTTCCGTCGCCGGACTGACCTGACTGGCTCTATTTGTACCGGCGGAAGTGAGAGAATTCTGACAAAGCAGGACCGCTGGCGATGTCGATCAGCAACGACCAGGAACGACAGGCCGGAGCAGATTGTAGCGGTGCTACGGCGGATCTAGCCCATCTTTTCAACCTTGATCGGATCGCCGTCTTTCACTTTGTTCAACTGTGTGACGGGCGCGAGTGTCTTGCCCCAGATGTTGGTCCGCGCAGCGAGACGGATTTCGGTGCCGCGGGAAACGGGTGTGGGGCCAAAGCCGATGGCGATTGAGCCGCCCTCAACCCAGAAGGCCAGCTCTCCCGCCTCGACCACGTCCTTGGCATCCGACTCCTTGCTCACCTGAACCGGCGTGGAGAAGTAGACCTCGTCTCCCCAGGTGGAAGCAGTGGAAGTGAAAGGCAGCTTTGCGTAGATGGCATCGGCGGTTGGGGTGTCCAACAACTCGGCCTCCAGTTTCACCCCTCCGATGGTCATTTTAAGTTTCCGCGTTTCAGCCATATGGGAATCATTAGCCGGGCAGCATCAGGCAAGCAAACGCGCCTTCTGGCCATCCGGGTGCTCACCCTGGCACTGAAACAGAATCATCTGGTCAGTTCGTCGGCGAGGGTTCGAGCGTCGTAGATTTTGCGGAGGGCTTCGAGGACGGCCTGGGCACTCACGGAAACGGCGCGGGCCTGGGTGTCGGAATACGCAAACTCGTTTCCCAGGCCTTGGATATTCGAGTCGAAGATGATGCCGACGACTTCGCCGTGACGGTCAATGACGGGACTTCCCGAGTTGCCGCCGGTGATGTCGTGGGTGCTGACAAAGTTGAGGGGGAGGGCCAGATTCAGTTTTTGCTTTCGAGCCAGCCAGCGCGGAGGCACCTCCCATGGCCGGAGATTTTCATGTTCGGCGGCGCGCTGGAAAAGGCCTCGGAAGGTAGTAGCGTAGGGAACCTCCCGGCCGCTTTCCTGGTAGCCTTTCACGCTGCCAAAGCTCACTCGGAGGGTGAAGGTGGCGTCCGGGTAGCCGGCGGTGCCTTCCAGGGCGCGAATCGCCTGGAAAAGTTTGGTATAGGCTTGACGTTTGAGTTCGTTACTCTCCTCGGCAATCTTCCTCAGTTGGCGTGCGGCGGGATCGACAGCAAGCGCCAATCCAATCATGGGATCTCCCGACGTTTTGACGGCTTCCAGGCCTCCTTCGGCAAGCTGGAGGCGAAAGGCGACGTCTTTCAGTTTCGTTCCGTGGACCAGCTCATAGGCTCGCTCCGAGGGATTTTTTCCCGCGAGCACCTTTTTCACCAGATCGTCCCCGGCACCGAGTTTCTCGACTAGTAGCGCCAGCGAGTCGCTGAGCATGGCCACTTCCAGGTTTTCGTAGATAGGCGCAGGGGAGAAAAGGACCTGCTCGACGGAAGGGATGTTGGCGTCGCTGTACCGCCGGAGTCGCTCGGCATTGGGTTTTTCACGTTCTGCCGTCAGGCGCACCAGGGTTCGCGCAATGCGAAAGAGCCGCGAGTAAAATCCGTAGCCACGCTCCAGCATTTGCCATTCCGAATTGATACGGGTACGATCCGCTTCGGCCTGTGCAATGTCGTCCCAGCCGCTTCCGTAACGGGAGTGGAGTTCTGAGTTCTCCCGGAGACGAGCCCGCAGCGCAGCCTCGGACTGTTGTTTCACACGCATGAAGACCGGGGCTTGGAGTTTTTGGAGGAAACCCGTGTAGGCCTTTCGAGCGTTCTGAACACCGAAAAGCCGTTTGTCGGCGATGCGGGCCTGTTCGGGACCTTCGAAGCTAAACTGCTGCAAGGCAATCTCAAACCTGCGCAGGATGTTCAGGACGTTCGGATAGAAGGTATCGCGCAGGAACTTGATAGTGGCGACCGTGTCCTGACGTTCGGTTCGCCCCGGGTGTCCGGTCACGAAGACGAGTTCTCCATCCTGCAGAGGTTCCGTGCGCCAGGAGAAGTGAGCTTCGGGAGTGACCGGCTTTCCCTGGTCGTAAGCGCGGAACAGTGCAGCGTCCAGAGTGAAGCGGGGAAACTCGAAGTTGTCCGGGTCACCACCGAAGCGGGCCGCGTCCAGCTCGGGAGCAAAGGCGAGCCGCACGTCGGTGTATTGCTTGTAGCAGTAAAGGTGATAGCGGGCGCCGTGCCAGAGGGTGACCACCTGGCACTCAAGGCCGGTGCTTTCCGACTCCGCACTTTCGAGTGTGTTCATTGCGGCGCGGCGAGCACGGCTGGCCTCCGACGGCCCCATCTCGGGCTTCACCGAGGACTCAACCTTTCCCGTGACGTCGCTGATGGTTCGCAAAACGTTCAGTTCCATGTCAGGGCACTTTTTTTCCTCTCCTTGGCTGCCGGCGACAAAGCCGTTCTCTACCAGGTTGTCTTTCTTACTGCTCAGCTTCTCGACGCAATCGAGAGCAATGTGATGATTGGTGAAGACCAGTCCCTGAGAGGAGACGAAGGAGCCTGAGCCGTTGGGAAAGCGTACCGAGGCGTGCTGGAGCAAGTTGAGCCATTCAGGAGTGGGTGAAAAGCCGTAGCGAGTTTGCAGGGTCTCGAGCGGGAGCCCACCCGGCAGATACATTCCCTCCTCGGCTGATAGGATCGAGCCTCGAATGCCCCAGAAGAGTGTGAAAGCCGCCAAAAATGTTCCAATAAGAATTTTCGATTTCAACATTCGCCTCCACTTAATATTCTACGCCAGCTATCCTCTTGCCGGGCCTGAACTCTTTCTAGTACAGGGTGTTTTCTGCTTCTTCGCTTCCGGGAAGGCCCCAAGCTCCTATAAGCTGTTCGTGGAGCGAACTCGAAGACACAAGAGAAGAGCATCGACCCGGGCTGATTGAGGATCTCATTCAAATACAAGGTTCACTGCAGAGATTGGTTATTCACTTCATCGTAGTCTGTCTCTCGCCCGAACGCTCAGCCAGGGAAAAGCGGTGGGCAGGAGTGTCAGCCCGATTGCTTGCCCATTTGCTCATTTGTTGCTTCTTGGCTCTCGCCCCACCTTTTTTGTGGGCGCAGGACAGCTCGACGAGCACGAAGACATTGCCCCAGATGACGGCCTATCGGCTTGACGCAGCTCCACGGCTCGACGGGTTCGTGGACGATGAATGGATGCGGATGGAGCCGGCAACCGATTATGTGCAGCAACTCCCCCATAGGGGCAACCCGCCACGGAACGCACTGCCCTGGACTGGGTAATTTAGACACTGAGGTTGGGAATTAACTACCCTGGTGTCATATGAACAAAAAACATCATCGTATTGCAGCTGACGTAAAAGCCGATATCCTACGCCGCGTCAAGGAAGAAGGCATCTCGGTGGCCCAGGCCGCCAAGGATCACGGTATTTCTGAAGGGAGCATCTATGGTTGGATGGTAAAAGGAGCAACCGGTGCCCCGTCCTGGGCGGAGTTCTCCCGACTTCAGAAGCAGAACAGAGAACTCCTGGAACTCGTGGGCGAGATCACGCTCAAGCTCTCCATGACTCAAAAAAACAATTGAGCGAAGGAAGAAACAAATCAGCGCTTGCCCGAGCCCTTGGCATATCCCGCGCGAGCCTGTATTACGTCCCAAGAATGAAGGAGAAGGACTGGCGCCTCAAGGTCCGCCTGGAAGAAGAGCTGCAGATCCATCCCTCCTACGGCTCCCGGCGAATTGCTACGGCACTGGGACTCTGCCGCCAGCGGGCGCAGAGGGTCATGCGTCTGTTTGGCATCAAGCCCTACCGCAGGAGAGGCAGAAAATGGAGAAAATCCAAGGTTTCCCGGACCTATCCCAACCTCCTGCTCGCGCTCATGCCCGCATATGCAAACCACATCTGGGCAACGGACTTCACCGAGTTCGTGCAGCACGGAAAGAAGGTCTATGTGGCGACCGTGATCGATCTCTACACCCGCCGGATCCTGGGAATCCAGGTTGCGGTGAGAAAGGGAGCCGCGCTCACCATTCAGGCGCTTTCCAACGCCCTGCTCCATCATCCGCGCCCGGGTCTATTCCACTCCGACAACGGGAGGGAGTATGACGCGATGGCGTTCACTGAAATCCTTGATGGATGCGGCATCGTGATTTCACGGAGCCGCCCGGGGTGCCCTTGGGAGAACGGATACCAGGAATCGTTCTACGACAAATTCAAGGTTGACCTGGGAGATCCGAACCGCTTCAAAACACTGGGGGAGCTAGTGGCGGAGATCTACCGCACCCTGTGGGACTACAACAACACGCGGATTCGCTCCGCGCTCAACATGCCGCCTGTGGTATTCGCCAAACGGTATGCGTTAGTCGCGTAAAAAACTCTCAGAATCAGTGTCTAAAGAAATCAGTCCTTGACATCTCCCTGCCGGTTGAGAGCTTCCGTCAATCCATCGGAATGCAAGTAAAGCCGACTGCCAGATTCCGTTTCCATGACCTGCTCCTCATAGGAGGCCTCTCTGACAAGGCCTATCGGAAAACCGTATTTCTCAATCGCAAAGGGCTTCCGTCCAGGGGGTAAATAAATGGGAGCACAGTGGCCTGCGGAGACGGATCGGAATTCTCTCGTTTTCAAGTCAAGGACTCCATAGAGCAGGGTAAAGTACTGCAACGTCACGGGATTCATCGGGAAAAGCGAGTTCAATTGCAGGCAAACTTCGGCGGGGGACACAATTTGGAATCCGGACCCCTCGTCCTTATGCCGGGTCAATAAAGAGGTCGGGCTGGCGAAAGGCAATAGAACTTTGTGGAGTGCGACGGAAAGCATGGCCGCAGGAACACCGTGGCCACTTACGTCAAGGATGTAGAAACCCCAATGGTGCTCATCCAAGCGAAAGATATTGAGAATGTCCCCGGCGAGCTCCTCGCACGGCTTGACTTCCCACGCGAACCTTACCCCCTCCACGACAGGAGACACGCTTGGAAGGAGGGATTTCTGAATCTGGACCGCGGCCTCAAGATCAGCCTTCATCCGTTCGTTAGCCTTCCGTAGTTCTGCCTCCGCTCTTTTACGGGCAGTAATGTCCCGAACCATTGCAATCATGTAAGTTCGGCCTGAAATGTCGATAAGAGAGGCCGAGATTTCGGCAGCCAGTTTCCCCGTGGACTTGGTCAAGCAGGTGAGTTCGTTGGTCCAACCCGCTCCATTTTCGGAAACGGATTTTGCAAAGGCCCGGAACTCGGGCATTTCATCCGGATGGATAGCCGACACAGGCATGGAAAGAAGCTCGTGGCTAGAATAGCCGAGCATCTCAGAGGCCTTAGAGTTGACGTCGGCGATCTCATCCCGGTCCGGATCGACAACGAAAATCGCATCATTGGAATGATCAAAGATTTTTCGAAACGACTCTTCGCTTCTGCCCGGAGTGTACTCAGTCCGTTCGCGCTGTTTCTTTAAAGATTCGAGCGCGGATACCCTCATGCGCATCTCCTCTAATTCACGGAGGAGCTGCTCTTTCGATTTATCAGCATCGCTCATCGGGGCACCAGATCCAGCAGCGACGGGAGACTGCGTCCTGTAAACAAAGGTACCACGAAGCCACTCGCAGCCGGCTCGGGGTTTCACTAGGCACTCGCAGTGCTGCCAAAAACTCCTGGCGCCACTGCGCCCACCGCGGCCTCTGACCCTCTCCGCAAGTGCATCCCAACTACGCTTTCCGGCATCCTACTGGGAGGCATCCTCGGAGCGCGCAGATTGCGCGCTGCTTTTCGTCGCCCCTGCAACTTGCGCCATCCGCGGATGCCTACGAGAGACTGGCCAGACCTCACACTAGGGCCTCACACACACTAGGGCCTCAAACAAGGATGGCCACAGGAGGTGATCGCCGATGGGTCTCGACTCTGCCTTGAGGCACAGAAGAGTTCGCCTGGGAGCAGGCGTCTGGCTCGCGACGCTGCTGCTGGTCGGGCTTGTGGCTGGCGTGCCGGCGTCGCAGCGCAAGTTGTCCGTCAAAGTTGAAAAGAAGCCCAAACAGATCTCGCCCGGTCACGGCTCAAAACCCTTTGACGTCACGCGCCATCTGATCCCACTCCACGACATCCAGGGCGGGGGTCCCCCGAGGGACGGCATTCCTGCGCTGGATTCCCCGAAGTTTGTCACGGCGGCACAGGCGGACCGGGTACTGAGGGATTCCGACGTGGTGCTGGGGGTCGAATTCCAGGGCGTGGCCAAAGCCTACCCGATTCGCATCCTCAACTGGCACGAAGTCGTGAACGACCAGGTGGGCCCGCAGGCGGCTCTGGTCACCTGGTGACCGCTGGTCGGCGCGGGCGTCGTGTACGACCCACACATCCAAGGCCGGCGGCACACCTTTGCCGTCTCCGGCCTGCTCTACAAGCGCAATGTGCTGATGTACGACCGGGAAACGGATAGCCTGTGGTCGCAGCTTCTGGGCCGGGCGGCCACCGGTTCCCTCACCGGCACCCCTCTCCGCGTGCTGCCTTCGGTGCAGACCACTTGGGGGCGCTGGAAGAAACAGCATCCCCAAACCCTGGTGCTGTCGTTCGACACTGGACACCGGAGGGACTATTCCAGGGATCCGTATGCCCACGCTCCTCTAGACCGGAGGCCAGCGCTGGTCGTCACCCTGAGCGGGGAGACCAAGATCTATCCCTTTTCGCAGCTGAAGAAGCAAGTGAAGAAGACCGGCTCCCCGGTGACCGACCAGTTCGCCGGGAAAACCATCACCATCGAATTTGATGCGAAAGACAAGACGGCCCACGCCCTGGGACGCGAGCGGCTCCGTGGTACCGTCCTACGTTGATTTCTGGCCAATGCGCGAGCCTTTAATCCGGACGCGCCCCGTTTCAAAGCGAAGTGAATCTGGTGCCGTTGCCCGGCACCCAGCCCCGGCACTCGCAGATGTAGCGCCGCGCCCTACTTGCCACCAAAGATTTCCCGGAACGCTTCGCCCAGGTCGCGGAGCGCACGCTCGCCGTCGCCTTCAAAGCTGGAACCGTGCATGATTGCAAGTTTCGTGGGCTTCAGGGCGGCCAGTTTTTGAAATATCTGCCCGGTATAGTGTGTGTAGGGAACATAGTCGGCAAGGAAACCTGCCTGGTACTCCTTCATCGCCGCGCGCGATCGGCCGACCACATCGGACGTCGTCAGAGGCTCGACTTTGCCCACCTGATGGAACAGGTCCGAGCATAGCAACGTCTTCGTTGTTTCCTCGAACAGCAAGGCGGCGTCCCAGCCGTGGGGCAGGTGCGGCGTCCGGCACAGGCGAAAGCGACGCTTTCCGGTGGCCAACACTTCTCCCTTGGTCATCCCGCGGGGTGGGCGGATTGAGAAGTCAGTCAGACTGACCGCTGCCCCCAGATCGCTGCAGACGGGTTGGGCCTTGGGGGCTAGCTCCAGCCACTGGTTCAAGGCGCCGCATTCATCCGATTCAAAGTGGCTGAACCCTACCCAACGAATCCCTGACGGATCGATAACGCTTGCCACTGCCTCGCGCAATTCTGGGAACATCCCCTTGAAGCCCGCGTGGAACAGCAGCGGCTCATCGTCGTTGACAAGAAAGTGGTTGAACTGAAGGTTGAACTGCTCCACAAAGGCTGAGATGCGATACAAATCCGGGCCTATTTCCGTAACAATCGCCATAGCGTTCTCCTTATCTGCCAGCTTTGTACTTCCTCCTCAGGATGCGATAGAAGGAAATCGAGCTGCCGAGCCATTTTTGGAGACCATTCTAGCACCAGTGTTAGACGAGGCCCTTGCGCAGTTCCTTAAGAGGGTAGAAGGTGTCGCGCCACACCACCCCTCCGCGCCACAAGGTGACAATCGCCGAACGGAGCAGGATGTAGCACATCACCAACGCGCCGAGCGGGTGCGTGAAGCCATAGAGCAGCGAAACCCTGCTGAAGGGGCTTGCTTTGGCGTGCACGGCAATGGCGGCGACGACAGAAACGGCCGCCAGCACTCGCGGCGTCCCCGAAGTGAACAGCAAGGCGAGAAACGGCAGGATGCTGAAGGCGAAGACCCGCAACAGATGCATCGCGACAGTGCGGACGCGAAAGCCGCAGAAGGCAAAGGAATTCTTGGTGACGCCGCGAATGAAGTTGAGGAACCCCTCCTGCCAGCGGAGGCGCAGGCGCTCACCGGCCACGGCTACGCCGGACCGTAGTCGGCTCAGCTTGACCAGCTTTCCCAGTTTGATGTCGTCCACGACTTCCAAGGCCAGGCGCCGGTGCGTACCGATGGCCTCGTAGGCGGAGCGCCGCAAGAGCTGGAAAGCACCCACGCCGAGGTAGCTCCGTGAACGCGGATTGCTGACCCGCCACGCCTCGGACCCGAAAATGAGGCCCATGCCCCAAAAGCTGAGTGCGGTCTTTTCCCAGAAGCCCTCCAGATCAACCATGGGCAGCAACGTGAGATGGTCCCAGCCCTTTTCCCAGGGCTAAGGCCAAGGCCCGGCGAAGCAGGTCAGGCGCAAAGCGGACGTCAGCGTCAGTGAACACCAACCACTCGCCTGTGGCGTGCTGATAGCCCACCTCCAGCGCGTGGGGCTTGCCCAGCCATCCTGCCGGGAGTTCCCTCAGGTGATGGACGCTAAGGTTCTCGTTTTGGCTGGCGAACTCCTCCAGAATCGCTGCGGTGCGGTCGCTGGAGCGGTCGTTGACCACAATGACTTCGGAGCGGGGATAATCCTGAGCGAGCAAAGTGGGCAGGGCCTGGGGTAGCCTGTCCGCTTCGTTCCGCGCCGGGACCAAGATCGAAACCGCCGGGCAGTCGGCGTCCGGCAGCGGCGACACCTCCCCCAGCCGCGGCACCCTGGCCATCCCGCGCACCATCCGCAGGCCCCCTATGATCCAGGCAGCAGCGAGGATCCCGAAGAAAGCCGTCCAAAAGGATTCCATGCGTTTTCCGGCCTTGCCGGGCCGGACATGCTATCACCCGCCACGCGAGTCGTAGACTTCTGCAAAAAAGAAAGCCCGGCGGATCTCGTCCAACCCGCCGGGATAGCTAGAATAGTTCAACGGGGCCTGCCAGTGCAGGCCCGTGGGCACGTCGCTTAGGACTTGATAGCGATCTTCTTTGCCTGGGGCTTGCCCTCCTGCTTCTCGAACCGCACCTTCAGCACGCCGTCCTTCAGCTCCGCTTTCGCCTTCTCTGGATTCACTGTCTCCGGAAGCTCCACGGTGCGCACGAAGGACGAATAGCGGGCTTCGCGCAGGTCGTAGTTGGTCTTTTTATCCTCATGCTCCTGCTTCCGCTCACCCTTGAGCGTGAGAGCGTGGTCGTTCTGCAGGATCTCGAGGGTCTCGGCAGTGAAGCCCGGCACCTGAGCTTCAATAACGTACTCCTTGTCGGTTTCGTAGGCGTTCAGTGCCGGGCTAGAACCATAGCCGTTGCCAAGGCTCGGCCAGCCACGCGCGCCGAAGAAGTTGCCGCCGAACGAGTTGCCAAAGACGCGATCCAAATCCGTTCCGAGACCGCGCACAGGTCTGAAGGGTTCCCATCGCACCAGATAAGCCATTGACTCACCTCCCAGTTAATCAGCTAGTTGTTAGCCAGCTTCAGCGCTGGCTTCACTACGTTAGATGGGGGCTTAGGCAGTTCGGTTTCATTTTTGTTATAAGATAATCTTAGCCTATCATGCTAACGTTTATAACCTTAATATTAAATAACTTAAATAAAACTATTGGTAGTCTTACCCCGTCGGGGGTTGTGAGGCGGGGAACTGGTGGGTCAGCCGGGTGGCGGCGTGAGCCTCCTGTATGGTGGCGCGGGCCACAGCACGGGCTCGTTCACCGCCTTCCTCAAGCACTTGCCAGGCGCGCTGTGGCTCCTCCTCGTAGGCGCGGCGGCGCTGCTGGATGGGACTCAACAGCTTGACCAGGCCATCGGCCATGGCCCGCTTGCAATCGAGGCAGCCGATCCCGGCGGTGCGGCACCCTTGGTCGGCCCACCCGATCACCTCGGGCGGCGAAATCACCTTATGGTAGTCGAATACCGGACACACCTCGGGGTTCCCCGGGTCCTTACGCCGCTTCCGTGCCGGGTCGGTCATCATGGTAGCGATCTTGCTGCGTATCTCGCCTTCCGGCTCGCTCAGCAGGATGGCATTGCCGTAGCTTTTCGACATTTTTCGGCCGTCCAGGCCAGGCAAGCGCGGCGAGGGTGTCAGGTAGGATTGCGGCTCGGGGAAGACGGTGCCACCCTCGGGCCCGGGGAAAAAGCCGTTGAAGCGCCGCACAATCTCGCGCGTCAGCTCCACGTGCGCCACCTGGTCCTCGCCCACAGGAACCAGGTCGGCCTTGTACATTAGGATGTCGGCCGACTGCAGCACCGGGTAGCCCAGGAACCCATAGGTGTCCAGATCCTTTTCCTTGATCTGCTCGCGCTGCTCCTTGTAGGTAGGCACGCGGTAGAGCCAGCCCAGCGGGGTGATCATGGACAACAGAAGGTACAGTTCGGCGTGCTCGGGGACGTGCGACTGCACGAACAGGGTGGCGCGGGCCGGGTCCAGCCCGCAGGCCAGCCAGTCGGTGATCACCTCCAGCGTGTTCTCCTTCAACTGGCGGGTGTCGGCGTAGTCGGTGGTCAGCGCGTGCCAGTCAGCGATAAAGAAGAAGCAGTCAAACTCCTCCTGCATCTTCACCCAGTTCACCAGCGCCCCCAGGTGGTTCCCGACGTGGAGCTTGCCGGAGGGCCGCATTCCGCTCAGCACTCGTTTCTGGCGTTTCTGGGCCACGCGCGTTTACAACCTCAGCAGGGAATGAAACAGCCTGAGCACGGGCGAGAAGAGCCGGTAGGGAACGCCGGTATACAGCAGGAGCAACAGCAGCAGGAACCCGAAGCGGCCTACCTCAGAATAAAGCGAGCGCAGCCGGTCGGGCAGCAGTCCGGACAGGATGTGGCTGCCGTCGAGCGGCGGAATCGGGATCAGGTTGAAGACGCCCAGCAGCAGGTTGATCAGCAGAAAGTGGTAGAACAACAGCGCAACCGGCGTCAGCAACGAGTCGCCCCGAACCACCCCGGCCGTCAGACCGCTGACCACGGCCGCTCCTTGAGGCGACGCGACGCGCACGCCAAGCAGCAGCACCAGGGCTACCACCGCCACCAGGAAGTTGCTGGCCGGCCCGGCGGCCGAGACCAATATGTCGTCACGCCGGGGCTGGCGCAGGCGCCGCAGGTCCACCGGGGTGGGCTTAGCCCAGCCGAAGATGGGCAGGCCGGCAAACGCCAGAATCACGGGGAACAGCACTGTGCCGATGGGGTCAATGTGGCGTAGTGGATTCAGCGAGATGCGCCCCAACAGGCGCGCGGTGGGATCCCCCAGCCGATTGGCCGACCATGCATGCGCCGACTCGTGGATGCTGATGGCAAACAGCAGGGCAACTATGTCGAAAATCAGGTAGGGACTCAAGCAGGCTCCGCCCGCCTTTCGGTCGGGCAACTGGCGCCCTTGGACGCGGTCGGCAAACAGTTATTTTATCACGGCCTGCTGAGGGGCAGGCGCGAAATAGGCTTCCAGGGCGGCCAACAACCCCTCCACCGTGTACTCGCGCGCCTCCACCACCACCTGGAAACCCAGTCGCCTGGCGGTTTCGGTGGTGATGGGTCCGATCGAAGCCGCTGGAATGGTCCGCAACTCGGCTGGGCAGTTCTCCACGGTGGAAGAACTGGTGAAAGTGATCAAGTCAGCGCCCTCTTCGGTCAACTGGCGCACGAAGGGCGGCTCCGTTTTGGCTGCCACCGTTCGGTAGGCTTCGACGACGTCCACTCGGGCGCCCCGGGCCTCCAGTTCCCGTGGCAGCAGGTCGCGAGCCACGGCCGCGCGGGGGATCAAGATCCGCTGGTCAACAATCTGCTCTTCACCGAGCGCGTCCAGCACGCCCTCGGCACGGTACTCGGCGGCGATGCGGTCGGCCCGCACGCCGTGGCCCCGGAGCTGCTCGGCAGTGGCCGGGCCGATGGCGCAAACGCGGCCTCGGATGGCGCGTGCATCCCGCCCGGCAGCTTCCAGCCGGACGAAGAATTTCTCTACTGCGTTGGCGCTGGTAAATACCAACCAGTCATAGCTCTCCAGCTCGCGCACCGCCCGGTCCAGCGGGGCAAAGCTCTTCGGGTCGCGCAGCTCAATGGTAGGCAACTCAATTGCCAGGGCGCCGCGCTCGCGCAGGCCGCAGGCCAGCGCGGCGGCCTGATGCCGTGCGCGAGTCACCACAATGCGCCGGCCGAACAGCGGAAGACGCTCGAACCAGGCCAGCGTGTCGCGCAGCGAGACCACCTCCCCCACTACGGTGATGGTAGGCGGCTTCAGGCCGTGCTCGGCTACGCGCGCGGCGATATCGGCCAGCGATCCGGTGACGGTCTGCTGCAGTGGCGTCGTTCCCCGGCAGACCACGGCCACCGGCGTCTCCGGCGGGCGGCCACACTGGATGAGCTTGCGCGCGATGGCTGCCAGGTTCGCCCACGCCATGTACAGCACCAGCGTGCCGGCGGCTGTGGCCAGTTGGTCCCAGCGCACCGTGCTTTCATCGGTCTCCGGGTCTGCGTGCCCGGTGACAAAGGCCACCGTGGAGGTGACTTCGCGGTGGGTGATCGGAATGCCCACGTAAGCGGGAACGGCGTAGCCGGCCGTGATGCCGGGCACCACCTCGTAAGGGATGCCGGCGGCGCGGAGCGCTTCGGCTTCCTCGCCACCGCGCCCGAAAATGAATGGATCGCCGCCCTTCAGCCGCACCACGCGTTTTCCAGCACGGGCCTTCCCCACCAACAGGGCGTTGATGTCTTCCTGGTAGCGGGGGTCCTGGCGCGATCGCTTGCCGACGTAGATGCGCTCCACCTCCGGCGGCGCGTAGTTCAGCAGGACCGGGTTGGCCAAGTGGTCGTAGATGACCACCTCGGCGCGCTCGAGCAGCTCGCGACCGCGCAGTGTGAGCAGGCCGGGATCGCCGGGGCCCGCCCCTACCAGAGCCACTTTGGGAAGCATAGACATCAGGTCGCAGCTCGTAATGCCCCGCAGGATTAGCATACGCGAGCCAGACCGGCAAACGGACAGGTTAGTTGAACTGCTTACTGACCGCCGCCTGCTGCGTATCGCCTACTGCCTAGCGCGTGCTGGCTCCGTCCCGGCATCTATGCTGTAATGAGGAGCGATGGGGGATCGGATCGAGCGTGAGCTCTCGCCTTGGTTCGTACAGGCGGTCGAGCAAGCGGCCATTGCAGCGGCCCACACCATGGGCATGGGCGACCCGAAGCATTCTGACCGGGTCGCCATTGAGGCCATGCGGCGCGCGATGGACACCGTGCCGATGAGGGGCACCGTCACCATCGGCGAGGGAGAGCGCGGCAAAGCGCCGATGTTGTACGTGGGCGAGAAGGTCGGGGGCGGCGAGGGCAACAAGGTGCCCGAAGTGGAAATCGCCGCCGACGCGCTTGAGGGCACCAGCCTCTGCGCCACAGGTGCCTCGAACGCCCTGGCGGTGCTTGCGGCCAGCGAGCCTGGCGGCCTGCTGCATGTTCCCCGGTGCTACATGTACAAGATCATCGTTGGGCCGGAAGGCAGGGGCGCCATGGAGCTGGACGCCCCGGTGGAGTTGAACTTGAAGCGGCTGGCGCGTCACCTGGACCGCGAGGTGGAAGAGCTGGTGGTGGTGGTGCTGGATCGACCGCGGCACAAAAAGCTCATTGGCGAAATCCGTGCGGCAGGCGCGCGCATCCATTTGATCAATGAGGGCGACCTGTCGGCCGGTATTTCCGCCGCGGTCCGGGGTACGGCGGTGCATGCGGTCATGGGAGTCGGCGGAGCCGCGCAGGGTGTGCTCACTGCCGCCGCCCTGCGCTGCCTGAACGGGGAAGTCCTGGCCCGCCTGGTGGTGGACAGACCGGAGCTGCGGGAGCGCATCCAGAGCGTGGGCATTAAGGATCCCAAGGCCATCTTCACCACCGACGATCTGGCCCCCGGGAAGAACATTCTATTTGCGGCTGCCGGCGTGACCGACGGCAACCTGCTGCGCGGCGTCCGCTTCTTCGGCGACGGGACGCGGACCCACTCCCTGGCGCTCACCCGGGGAGCCAGCAAGGTGCGCTTCGTGGACAGCATTCACCTGCAACGGCAGCCCCATGTCTCTATTCGGTTGTGACGGGTGCGGAATGCGGGGTCTGGCCCGGAAATTTTCGCTGGCGCTGGGACTCCTCCTTTGTGCACTCCCTGCGACCTCTACCATCGGTTTGGCCCAGCAGAAACCGTTTCGGCTGGCTCTGCCCGGCTACCAGTTTGAGTTTCCCCGCGACCACTTCTCACATCCGAACTTCCGGACCGAATGGTGGTACTACTCGGGCAATCTGAGAACGCCTGATGGGGGATCGTTTGGGTTCGAGCTGACTTTCTTCCGGGAAGGTGTTGCCAACCCCTATCCGAACTCTTCTCGCTGGCGCATCGAGCACCTGTACCTGGCTCACTTGGCAGTAACTGATATTCGAGAGCGCAACTTTAGCTACACGCAGCGCATGCACCGCGGGGCGCTGGGACTGGCGGGCGCCACCACCGTCGACACGGGGCGGCCCCTGTCGGGACCAGTGCCGGGACCTCTGTCGGAAGTTGCAGCGCGCGTTTGGGTGGGCGATTGGAGTGCCACCATCAGCCCGCAGCGTCACCGGCTGGAGGCGGCGGCCAGGGATTTCGCTCTGCGCCTGGAGTTGCGGCCGGCGAAGCCGCCGGTGATCCATGGCCGCGACGGAATCACTCGCAAAGGCCCCGGCGTCGGTCACGCATCTCACTACTATTCCTTCTCCCGCTTGCAAGCCACCGGAGAGATACGTTTGAGCGGCCAAGATTTCCCGGTCTCCGGTCTGGCGTGGATGGATCACGAACTTTCCACCAGCCAGCTTGCCCCGGAGCAGTCCGGTTGGGACTGGTTCAGCCTGCATTTTGAGGACGGTTCGGAGTTGATGCTGTTCCAGTTCCGGCGGCGGGACGGCAGCCCCGATTCCTACTCGGCTGGCACCTACGTTCCTGCTCACGGACCGCCGCGGGCGCTGGAAGCCAGCCAGTTGCGGCTGCAGCCTCGGCCCGGGGCAATGTGGCAAAGTCCTCGCAGCGGCGCCCAATACCCGCTCGACTGGCACGTCCGGATTGAGGAGCTGGACCTGGACCTGGAGGTCCGCGCCGCGGTCCCCGCTCAGGAACTGGTCACCCGGGAAACCACAGGGGTGACCTATTGGGAAGGAGCCACCCGCGCTGTGGGGCAGAAACATGGCCGGGGTGTCGAGGCCCGCGGGTACCTGGAAATGACCGGCTACGCCCCAGGGGCGAGGCTCGCGCACCCTGCGGTATCTCAGCAAGTAATGTGGCCAGCAGTGTGAAGAATCGGCCCGGTGACAAGTAGCCCCTTGCGCCGGGATTTGACCAACCATACAATCGGGCATACTAGCTAAGGAGGTCCGCTCATGAGCAAAAAGATGACGCGCTATGCTTCCTTGCAGGTCAAGGACTACATGAGCCCGACCCCGGAGACTCTGACGCCCCAGGATCACCTGCTGGATGCGGATCTGCGGATCCGCAGCGGCGCGTTTCGGCATCTCCCAGTGGTGAACAATGGCCGGCTGGTCGGGCTGTTGAGCGAGCGCGACGTGCGCCGCCACGGGGCCTCCATTCTTTACAGCACACCCGAGGAGTACAATAAGTAGGGAAAAAGAATGTACTGGCGGTTGGGCAAGGGACTATACCGGTTGATGTCCGTTCCACTCACTACGGGGTAAAGCAGGTTCTTCTCGAAGGCCAATTCCTGGGCAAGCGCCTTAGATTTTAACCGGAATTTCCATTTTGAGCTTCCCCTTCACCCGAAAACCTATGCCTCGTACCCTGTCGTGTCAATCGCAAATCGCCCGGGCCTCTTTGAGGTGGTAGTGCGGCACATTTTGGCTGTTCTTCGGAGTCGCTGTGCGGGTTTCGCCTGCCCAGCCTGCCTCGCCGCTGACACTTGTCCGGCCCGACCACTTCTGAGCACCTAAAATTACCCTCTCTCCTGGGTCGCTAGCCGTCTGGCAGCGGCAGTGCCGAGATCGTTCGCAGCATGCTGCTGAACAGCCTCCGGCTCAAGTGCCCTTCGGCCAGCAAAAGCCAGTAATATCGTGCATGTTTCACCAGCCGTCCGCCCGTTTTCACCAGCCGCTGCTGCAAACTCGTCAGCGACCAGTTGTTGATCCTCTTCGGTAGCACCAGCCGCCGCCACAGGTTTCCCAAGTTGTAGGCGATCAGGCTCAGCCATAGGCGCACCTCGTTCGACCGAAACCGATGGCAACTCAGCCGGGTCATCTTTACCGCCTGCTTGCCTTCCTTGATCCATTGCTCTGCGGTGCCCCGCTTGTTGTAGAACCGGACCACCGCCCGGCTGTCGGTCTCCAGATTGGTGACGATGAACCCCACGCGAGGGAACAGTTCGCCAAAGTGGAACTCCACCTTCGCCACCACCCGCCGCGCCTTTTTCCAACTGGCTGCCTGGTAGAGAAAGCTCTTGTACCAGACCACCGGCTTGTGGCTCGGTCGCCCCACTGACCGCGTCAACAACTCCGCGATGTCCCTCTCCAGACTGTCGTTGGCCGGGATGCGAATCGCATACTTCACGTCCCGCTCCTCCAGTGCGTCGTAGATCTCCGGCTTGGCGAAGGCGGCGTCGGCGCGAAACACCACTTCCTTGCCCAGCTTCTGCTGCCGTTCGATCTCTGGCAGGAGAAGTTCTTCCCAATCCTCGGCGCTGTGCACGTTGCCGGGTCGCAGCTTGGCCGCCAGACAGTCACCCTCGCGACTGAACAGCAACAACGGGTGATAGCAACTCGACTCGAAATGCCCGTTGTAGGCGCTCTGTTCCTGCTCCCCGTAGACCGGGATCTCGGTGCTGTCCATGTCCAGCACCACCCGGCGCGGCGCATCCATAGCTTCCGCCCTGGCGATCAAATCCCGGTTGATCGCTGCCAAACCAGCAAGGTTCTCGTCTTGCGTCAGCAGTTCTGTCTCGAACGACTGTAACCGGGAAGTCAGGGCTGCGCCACGTTCCCAGATCTTCTCCGAACCGATCAGCCGGAACGTCGGATCTTGGGAAAGCCGCTCGGCGTCGTTGACGTCTTCGTATCCTGCCAAGCGGCTGTAGATGGACTGCCGCAGCAAGTCAGCGAGGGGCAACCGGGTGTTCTTCCCCCGAGAGTCGATCAAGTGCTGTTCGATAAGTTCGCCGAACCCCAAACGTTCGTCCAACTCGCGCACCAGAATCAGACCGCCGTCGGAAGTGATTCGCGATCCCTGAAATGTGACCCGCAGAAACCGGTTGAATGACAGTTGAAACGCCTGTTTTTGGCTCTCACCCATTCGGTGTACACCTCCGGAAGGCAATGTTGATGCTGGAACCCGCATCAATACTGACGTTGGAGTCATTCAGAAGGTTGCCGCCGATAGTTCATAAAGGAAATCCGGGATAAGACCTTTGCACAAACGCAGGTGGAGACGGTGATGACCAGAGATGTGGTCACCATCGGTCCGGAAGCAGCGCTGGCCGAAGCCACTTCCCTGCTCCACTCGCAGCGGCTCGGCTGCCTGCCGGTGATGGACGGCGAGAAACTGGTGGGTATCATCACACGGGCCGATCTTTTGCGGTTTGCCAACGACGTGCTGAGCGGCACGCGCTAATTTTTCAGGTCTCTTGCTTCCCAAGCGCGCAAACAATACAATCGCCCTAACAATTTTAGGGGGTGTCCCTCGATGAGCAAACCGGCCGCCAAGCCTGCTGAGTTGAGTGTAAAGGATTACATGACCTCCAACCCGGAGACCCTGACCCCGGAGGACCGGTTGCTGGATGCGGAGTTGTTGGTCCGGCGCTCCGGCATCCGGCACATGCCGGTAGTCAGCGAAAATCGCCTGGTCGGGCTGCTGACCGAGCGCGACGTACGCCGCTATGCACCTTCGATCCTCCATAGCACACCCGAGCAGTACAACGAGATCTTTGAGAATACGCTGGTGGGCAAGGTGATGACCAAGCAGGTAACAACGATTGGCCCGGAAGCGCCCCTGGCCGAAGCTGCCGCTCAATTGTTCGCACAGCACAGAGGCTGCCTGCCGGTGGTGGACGGCGAGCAGGTCATCGGGATCATCACCCGGCGCGACATTTTGAGGTTTGCCAACGACGTTCTGAGCGGCGCGGACTAGCCGTTCCAGATGCGGGACGCGATCTGAGGTGGTTCCCGCGCCTCGGCTACTGCACAGCGATGAGGGCTTCGTTGCTGGCACCGCTCGAAGTGCTGACCAGCAGTGGAACCGTGTCGCCCGTGGGAGCACTCGCGGGAACCTGTGCGTTGATTTGGTAGAGTCCGACGAAGGTCGGAGCAAGCCCGGAAAACACCACGTTGGCCTGGACGCCTCCAATGGTCACGGTCGGCGTGGCGGTCGTCGTTGAAAGAGGATTCCCCGAAGCGGGAACACCGCTGGCTGGTTGGTTGCTCACGGGACCCAGACCAGTGCAAAAGATGGAAACGAACTCGCCCCGCATGGCCGGGCGCGAGCCGGGGAACCTTGCGACGGGGGCGGCGACGAATGCCGTATTGGCAATCAGGACGGCGCCCTGCCGCGATTGCGGGTCGGTCAAGAAAACCCGCGGGGCCGACGAACCCAGCGGTGACAGGGTCACAAGCGCGCTCTGCGAGTTGGCCCCGGCAACCACGGAAACGTTCACGCTGTTGCCCGTGGTCTCGAACGGAATCATCGCGTTAATCTGTCCCGTGTCGACGAAGAACAGAGGCGCCAGCCGATTTCCCACCAGCACCGAGACGCCGGCGAGCTGCGTAGGCAGCGGGGTCCGCTCTGGAAACGTCTTCTGTTCGGCCAGGTCCTGGCCGAACAGGGAGATGATGCTGCCTGGGGCGTAGTGTGGCGCTGAGGTGTTCTGGTTAAACGCGGCGCCATCTACAATGCCGTCAGCCGGCACCTGCGGGTTCAGTGTTACCACTACCCCCGAAGTATACGAGGCGGAGCCGAAATAAACGTCGGTCGGCCCTAAAGCCGCATTCGCGGCCACGCTGGTGTCCACAAACTGACGAGTGGCCCCGGTGGAATCGGTGAACGTCCCCATGCCGATAATAGTAACGCCAGGGGAAGAGAAGCTGGCCTGAGCAGAGAGGTCATCGCCGTCCAAGACGGTGGAGGAGTCGGCGCCTCGGCGAACCGAAACGGGTAGCCCGCCGAGGAAGAACGAATTGCCCATCAGCAAGCCTATGCGGGTGAGATTGGCCGGAGCCGCGGGTGTGGCAACCTCAATGTCGACGCCGCTGACCACGGACGTGCCCACCGTCACCGGATTCGTCAGAAATGTGGTTTCGAATTGGGTGTTGCCGTCTTGGAAAAATCCCGGCAGGTCGGAAAGCGTAACCGGATCATCATACGGTTCTACGAAGACCTTGTAGCTGCCCGCGGGCAGCCCCAAGATACGGTAGCCGTCCTGGTCGCTAGTGGCTGAGGCCGTGGTCACTCCCGTGGTGGAGTTGGTGGCGACCACGTGCGCGGCTTTCACGTTGCCGCCTCCGGCAAGGGTGATGCGGCCGGAGATGGCACCCCCCGAGGGCCCGTAGATGGTCGTCAGGCCAGCCGTGTCGTCGCTATGCAGGCGTCGTACAGGAGCTTCGCCGCCTTCGCCAAAAGGCGACATGACAGCTGCAACGATCCCGGTGTGGTTCAGGCCCAGCCAGTGCCCGCCCTCGTGCAATGCCAAGCCCTGAATGTCAAATACATCCTCCTGTACCAGCGAGGTCGACAACGCCTTGGTCGTGTTGTACAACATGTCGGCGTCCACGATCTGCCCGGCGTTTACAGTTAGCTGTTCACCGCAAACATCGAACGTCCCGGCCCCTGTAATGGCGGTTGTGCGCGCCTGGGCCAGGACGCCCGGAGGAAGCTGGTCCGCGGGATCGGAGGCGGTGAAGGTGATCAGGTTGATGCAATCGAACCCGCTCTTGTTTAGTGAGGTGGTGCCGGCGTCCTCGAAGCGCACTCCTGAACTCCCAGGGGACAGAGGCCTCCAGCGTTCGTAGGGCGTCTCCGACCGCCCCCCGCACTAATGCATCGTCGTTATTGGGAGCGAAGTTTTGGTTGAATGTGTAGCGGATCACCGTCCCGTTGGCCCAGTGCAGCAGGATCCCTCCGGAGGTGGTGGACGGGGTATAGGCGCTGCCCGGAACGGACCGTAGCGCGACAATCACAAGCAGCGAAAAAGCAAAGCAGGCGCGCGCTCGCATTAGCGTGCCTCCTTTCCGGCGGCAGCTGCCTCAGCCTGGGCCAGGGCGGTCGCCACCTCCCCCAGCAGGGTCTCAAGCTCCCGGCTGGTGCCGGAGATCGGCGCCAACCCTGACTTGATCGGAGCGGCTGCCCGGCCAGTTCGCTCGAGGCG
The DNA here is from genome assembly GCA_965218055.1 of Terriglobia bacterium. Lineage (GTDB taxonomy): Bacteria > Acidobacteriota > Terriglobia > JAJPHL01 > JAPKYU01 > CBDBKE01. The sequence goes on along the minus strand of CBDCKA010000002.1, from coordinate 603,625 downwards.
AGTTGGAATGCTGCGATTCACCAACTTCACAGCCCCATCTTGGCGCACCCGTAAGGCCCCTTGCTCCAGCCCAATGCACTGGTAGCGCCGGTTGCGACTATCCGCCCACAAGAACAGCAGCACTTCTTCATCTGTTCGGAATTCTGGCGCGCCGGCAACAAACATTCCCACGTTGCCCACTGTGCCTCCGGGCTCACGAAACTCAAAGGTTTCCCCCAGGAAGCCCTTCAAGTACCGGTGCGCACGAACTGTGTAGACCGTCCAGATGGAACTTCGACTCGCATTCCATTCGGCGCGAGAGCCGAGCACGGTGCCATGAACGACCACAACCGATTCCTCTACCATGTCGTCCAGGTAAAGCCTCTGGAGGACCGTGGCGCGGGCCACCGGGCACGCCAAGATGACGACTAGAAACCACAAAAACGAACTCCAGACCTTTTTACGCATAGGACCTCGCAGATTGCTGATGTTCGAGAGCGGGCAGCAATCTAACACGGAGCCCGCCAAAAAGCCACTGCGCGGACGGGTGATCGCGGCGGTCTCCATCCGGGAAGAGCCGGGAACGGGAGAAAGGTGGGAATCTGTTGGCCCAGCCCTGCTCGAGCAAGAAGCCGGCCGCCGCGATGTCACTTTCGTGAGATTGTAGCACCGAGCAGCTTTGGTCCCTCTCGGCTACGCTCCCATCGCGGACCGGCTTGAACGGGGCAGAGCGGCCCCGGCCCTCACGCCGCGTCCGTCTGCCACGCGCGCTCGCTGGTTCCGATTCATGCTCCCGCCAACAGCGCGCCACGTCGCGACGTTCGTAGCCGGAGTTGCGGATTTTGGCATGGAGCGGGTGGGCGGTTGACGAGCCCTTCGCACTGCGATAGGATACGGCTGCGGGGTGGAGCAGTCAGGTAGCTCGTTGGGCTCATAACCCAAAGGTCGTTGGTTCAAATCCAACCCCCGCAACCAAGAAATCAAGGGGGTAGGGCCGGATGCTCTAACCCCTTAGTTGTCTCATCTAACAGCCGTCTAACAATTCACCGAGCACCATCAGGGCGCGTTGCAGACTGAGGCAGTCCCCGATTCCCGACGACCTCGCGGTCCGCTTGGAATTACGGGGTTGAGCGGCTCTAATTATGGCACTTCCGACTTAGTTGTAACGCTCGCCGCACCCAGCGCCCCTTAAGGCGTGTAAATAGTTTCCTGCCTTTGATTGTCAGTGATTCAACGTCCGTCGGGAGGTGAGTGAGCAACTCGGAGCCGTCTTTGGTTACTAAGACCGTATCGGAATGACGGAGGCCGCCGATTCCCTTCATGTAGATTCCCGGCTCAATGCTGATCACCATATTCTCGGCGAGAATATCTGGGCTGCCCTGCGCGATCCAGGGAGCCTCGTGATTTCCCAGGCCAAACCCGTGGCCGGTTCGGTGTAGCCGCACTTCTTCGCCGCTGTAGCCTTCCTGTTGAAGGAAATCGTTGACGGCACAGTCCAGTTCGCTGCACGCGACGCCGGGACGCACCTTGTCGAAGGCAATACGGCGGGCTTGTCTCATCACCTCGAACGCCTTCCTGATTTCCGGGGATGGCGGAGCGGTGAAATAGGTCCGCTCACACTCTGCCGCATAGCCGTTGACCCGCGTGAGCACTAAGGCCACATGCGGTCCTTCGTTAAGCTGATCGCACAAGTCAGGAACCGAATGCGGTTCGGCGCTGCGAGGGGCTGCCCACGTCGCCATCAACACTTTCGTTGTCAGAGGATCCCAATCATCGACTTCACGGATGGTCCGCAAGGTAACGACGCGAGTTTGGGCAAAACCCTCGGCAACGGTGGCGCCGTAGTAGGAAGCAGCCAGGAGACACTGAACTCCCAAGTCAGCGTAGCCCGCCGAGCGTCGGATCATCGCGATTTCGGTCTCGGATTTGATCAGGCGCAACCGTTCAACCAGCGGTTCGATGCTAGGGTTGTAGCCCTTCAGCTCTGCAGCAATCTCCTGGCGAAGCGTGGGCTCGACGCCGATCTGTTTGGCGTTGCCGATCAACTCGCGGAGCCTTTCCGGCCACCCACGGCCAGGGGGGGACGGATATTCCCAATAGGTTTGAATGTCTTGCTCCTTATCCTTGATGTTGCGGGCCTTCTTCATGTGCTCGTGGTCGAGCTTGGGTACCAACAGGATTGGAGCGTGTTGCGGACGAATCAAGAGAAAGAACGGGCGCTCCAGCGGCTCGAATCCAGCACCGGTCAGGTAGTAGATGCTGTCGAACGCTGAGACAATGAAGAGGTCGAGCCCTGCTTTGTGGACACTAGCTTGCAGGGTCTCCAGACGGTGCTGATATTCGTCAGATGAGATTCGCAGCATCGAGTTCTCCATGTTGCTCATGTGTCAATTAGGCAAGAAGCCGGGCACCACGCTCGAAGACCGCTGCCGGCAGGCCAAGGGCACGCTTAAGTTGGTAGTCCCGCTCGAAGAGATTCACCTCGGAACAGAGAGTAAGTAGCTTGCTGGGAGCCAAGCGACTCCAGAAGACCAGAGCATTCGACGGCCACGGCCAATCGCTGGCATAGACCGTACGCTCAAGTACCGTCCTATCTTTCAGGAGGCGAGGAAAGGCGCGCCAGTACAACATTGAAGCGATGAAGGAGGTGTCGCAGTAGAGGTTAGGGAAGTGGCGCATCATGCGGACAAGGTTGGGGAAGAAGTGCTGGTAATCCTCCTTCTTGTCGAAGAACCCACCCATGCCGGCGTGAGCTGCGATGACGGTGCAGCCCTCCTCCAGGGCTGTCGAGAGGCGCGCTGGATCACTGAACGCGTGGCCGACGACGCCGGGCGCAGGTTCCATCCCAGTGTGAACCATGAGGATCATGCTGTGTTCGGCGAGGCGACGATAGAACGGTCGAAAGCGCTCTTCCGCTGGGTCCACGTCCTGGATCGGCGGATGGACTTTTAGGACACGAGCGCCACCTGCTGCACAACGGTCAACCTCCTCGATCCAGTCGCGCCGCTTGGGGTTGATTGAGGCACAGGGGATGAAGAGATCCGGATGCTCCGCGGCCACGCGGAAGAGGTACTCATTGGGGACGTAGACGTTTGTCGCCTCGCGATCGAGGCGCCCCTGGCGGTCGTAGCGCCCATCATGGGCGAGCAACACGGCCTTCGTGGTTGAGGAACCGCGAAGCTGCTGAACGAGTGCTACGACAAAGTCCTGATCCAGGTGCTGTTTTCGGAGTCCCAGCAGCTTGAGGAAAAACGGGAAATTCCAGTGCTTTCGCACTAGGTCTGAGAGGAAGCAACCCGTGCCGCCAGTGCCCATTCCCAAGAGATGGACATGGAAGTCATAAACTGGGACCTTAGTGTCCTCAGAAGGCATACCCTCCAAGGCGAGACCTGCTGTCCCTAGCCCGAGGCCGCCGAGAAAGCTGCGTCTGCTAAGTTTCACGTTGACTTCCCCGTCCGCAGGCGTGCGATTGCCAGTCGAAACAGCCAGACCGCAGTGCACTGAAAAAGTAATGCAAGGACGGTGGCCGAGACGAGAAATCCGGCAAATGGTAACCCCTCCCAGAAGTGGGTCAAAAGGAGTACGGCGCAGAGGCTAGGCAGACCGAACGTCAAGAGCCAGCCTAGTAGCACCACGAAGATCCAGACCGGGTAACCGAACTCAGCCAGAACAATTGCAGCCGCTCCGGCAATAAGGCTCAGGAAGCAGAGCAGGAAGCCCATAACGAGGTTCTTCTTCAATAGAACGTCCTTCCGTCGCGGGCCAACCGAAGGTAATTTCATTGGCTTAGTTGGTCGCCGACACACAACCGCTCCAGGATTGCCCAAACCTGCCCTGTATCTTTCAATAGCTCTCCGTGCTCACGTACTGTCTTGTGCACGGTGTACGGCACCCCTTCAGGCGGCATGGCCTTCGCAAATTCGACACGGCCATCGCCGGGTTCCCGAGGAGCTGTCTGGAAATCCCACCCTCTCACGGCATGTGGTCCATGCCGTATAACGGTAGACAGAGTCAGACGTGTGTCGCTGGCCAACACCGCGATTGGCGGATACTTAAATGACTCCTCTTTCTTGCACACAAGCAGGCGCCTGAAATCACGTGCACGTCGGAGTGCGTTGCGGAGGTGAGACCGCTGTTCCTCGGTCACCTGGGAGGAATCGACAGCGCCGAAGATCCCTAGTTTGTGACGTTCCCAATCGTTTGCTGAGTACCAGTCGTGTGTGATGCGATTCCCGTCCAGTTCCACGAGGCCTGATTGCTGGGCATCCACGGGAAAAAAGCAGTACCGTGACGGGAACGTAAACAATACGTTCGGGCTCAGGATGCGTCTGTTTAGGCCCGTTGCCGTGCCGGCGTGCATATCATCCAAGAAGCTGACGCTGTGGCCAAACGGCACACCAGCGAACAGAACACTGTGAAACAGATCCGGACGCTGGTTCAGCGCAGCAAAGCTGATAAGGCCGCCCATGCTATGGGCCACGACCTGAACCTTGGCATCACCGTTCTGCTCGCTGATTGTCTCCAGAAACTCTACGAACCTTTGAGTATTTGGGAGATTGTCCCGACGCCAGTCGTACGCGAATGGATAAAAGGGGAGCCGGGAGCGCGAGGCCCGATCCAGGAACGAGTCGTAGATGTCTCGTCTGGCCACGGTGCGCAGCGGCGCTCCCACGACCAGATCATCGCGCCGCTGAACGTCACCGTTCCAATGCAAAGGCAAGCTCAAGTCAGGAGAGGCGAATCCGAGCGCCTGCCACCAGGTGAGCCAACGCAGGCTGCCCTTGGGTTCCAATAGGGTGCTCCCTTTGAAACCGTGAATGAAGACCAGCGGAGGTGTTGGGTGGCCCGCCGAGGCCGATGCTTGATTAGAGCGTTCTGCTGAAGCGTTCGTTTTCATTTTGCTATCGCTTGGTAACTCTGGATGGGCAATCCCGAAGGTCTGTCGCCAGAAGGCCAAGACCCGACGCTCATACTCCTCGGGGGCAGTCTCCCAGCCTTTGCCGTGGGTTGCGTCAGGGACCATCCAGAACGTTTTGGGATCCCCTGCCGCCACGTAGAGAGTTTCCACTGAGTTACAGGGAAACACTGTGTCCATGCCCTCATCAATCAGGAACACCGGGCGCGGACTGATGCCGCCTATAACCTCAACCGGGGCCACCTTGTCCAAATCAACTCCCAAACGAAGCTCCGAAATCCACTTCGTGACATACGCAAAGGGGAAACAAGGCAGTCCGAATTGGTACTTGAACGAATGGCAGAGAATGTCATTGATGCTTGTGAAGGGAATTTGGGCGATCACTCCTTTGATTTCCGGCTTTTCGGATGCAGCCAGTATGGCCGATGCGGCACCCATGGAATTCCCCTGCACGCCGATACGCTCCGGGTCTACATCGGGGCGCGTCCTGAGATAGTCCACCGCACTTTGAATGTCCCACGATTCCTTGGCGCCGAGCGTTTGCGCGTCCCCCTCGCTCTCACCGCGATACCTATAATCGAACAGCAGGGCAGAGAAGCCGGCCTTATGCAGATAGTCGGCGTGGGGTAGCATCCAATCCTTGTAGCCACCCCTGCCATGAACCAGGACAACAGTCGCGCCGTTGGTGCCGGAAACGAACCAACCAGCTAGCCTCAGACCATCCCGGCTCTGACAGTGTACTTTCTCCAGTGGCAGGTTGTAGTGTTCCGGTAAGTAAGGAGATTGGTTCTCCACCGGATGGATGACTTGCTCGGATGCGTACCAACCGACGGCAATGACAAACGCTACAACGACTACGAAAGCAATGGCAGCAGTCCAATAAACCTTCCGTTTCCTACTCATCGTCCTCCTCCTATACGTTGTCGATCAACCGGATGTAGAAGCGAACGACATTGGCGAAGCCTTCGACGCCAATGCGCTCGTTTGTACCGTGAGGGAGTTTCAGATCCTCTGGATGGAGAACAAATGGGCCAAAGCGGTAGATGCCATCCGCCAACTGGCCAAAGTGGCGGGAGTCGGTTGCGGCAATCACCGGATAGGGTGTGACCACAGCTTCGGAAAACACTTCACGCACGGTCCGCTCGATAGTCCTGTAGCCCTCGGTGTCGGTTCTCGAGACAGGGGAAGGATCGCTCACATGAGGAGAGTCGGCATGGATTTTCACTGTGACATTCGGATCATCCTTGAACAGCTCGCGGATGTGCTCCAAGACGCTTTGCACAGTGTCTCGAGGATGAACGCGGACATTTACAAGTGCCCTTGCTTCAATAGGCAGGACGTTTTCCTTGCTGCTACCTTGCAGCATGGTCGTTGCAACAGTGGTCCTGAACATTGCATTGATCCCCTTGCTTGCGTCAGCGTTAGACCGATACCACCTGGACAGCGCGGGGGCAATCAAGGGCCCGAAGAGCCATCGGTTTGCTAGCACTGCCCGAGCCGTAAGAGGCAATTCAGGTCCCAGCGTGTCCAGCATTTGACTCACCGGTCCTTCCATGCTCACAGGAAACGGGTTCTTCTGAAGCTTGATAGTGGCCCGGGCGAGCCGGGTCACCGCCGTGTCATAGGGCGGCATGGAGGTATGCCCGCCCTTCCCGCACGCAATGAGTTCCAGCGTAACGTAGCCCTTCTCAGAAATGCCGAGGAGGGCAACGGGTCCATCTATACCGGGGATCACGCCGCGGGTTATAGCGGCTCCTTCGTCAATGATCCACTTTAGGTGGACACCACGGCTTTTCAACAGTTCAACAATCTTGACAGCCCCGTTCAGCCCGCCGACTTCTTCATCGTGGCCGAACCCGAGCATGATGGTGCGACGCGGTTGGTGCCCTTCGGCAACCCTATGTTCAATCGCCTCCATTATGCCGACCAAGAATCCCCTTCATGTCCAAGGTACCGCGGCCCCAGATGAAACCGTCCGAAATGGTACCGTCATATGGTGGCCTCGCCCAGTCACTCTCAGTTCCAGCGTCAACCGGTGCCACATCCATGTGGGCGAGGAAGATCACCGGCTCCAGCGAAGGATTCTGGCCTTTCCAGGTGTAAAGCAAGCTGTACTCATTGACGGCTTCCCGCTTTAAGACACGGTGAACGGCCGGGTAGGTCTTCTCAAGCCAACGATGGAAAGCGAGTAGCTCGGCTGGGTCGTTATCTGCTGGATTCTGGTGGGAAATGGTCCGGAAACGAACCGCCTTGGCCAGGCGCGAGGCGAGAGCATCGGCATCGACCTTGGGCGGCTCCACTGGCGCGACCCTCCGCTGTTTCGACGAGAAGGTGAGCGTCTTGACGACCACGACAACGCCGAGCAATGCGATGATCGCCGCTATGCCGATCAGTATCTTTCTCACGTTATGTCCTCCCACTGGCATCGTGTTGATCAGTATCTGGCAGTTCTGCAGCAACTGCAGCGACAACATCACGATCTAGCTTCCCTTCTCTTGCCGAGTTCGTCATTTCGTCGCTGGTAAATTCACATATGGAAAGCGGCGTTGTCGTTTTCGTCATCCTGACCTGACCGGCGCTTTTTGTACCAAGTGGAAAGAGAGAGAATCCACTTGAGGAGGAAGTGAGGTCAAGCCGACAAGGAGTTACAAGCCGGAGCAGATTGTAGCGGTGCTACGGCAGATAGAAGTGCAGATGGCGAACGGGAAGACTGCGCCCCAAGCCTGCAAAGAAGCCGGAATCCACACCCAGACCTACTACCGGTGGCGGAAGGAATATGGGGGGCTGAAGCTGGATCAGGCGAAACGGCTGAAGGAATTGGAGAAGGAGAACACTCGCCTGAAGCGACTGGTCGCGGAGCTGTCGCTGGAGAAGCAGGTGCTGCGGGATGTGGCACAGGGAAACTTCTAAGCCCTGAGCGGCGGCGTTGTGCGGTAGAGCATGCGCGGGAGCAACACGGGTTGTCGGAACGGTATGCCTGCCGGCTGCTGGGGCAATGGAGAGGGACGCAACGATAGGAACCGAATCCTCGGCTGGACGAAGAAAAGCTGACGCGAGCTGTCATTGCCCTGGCAACGAAGTATGGGCGGTATGGGTACCGCCGGATCACCGCTTTACTGCGGGGCGTGGGATGGGAAGTGGGCAAGGATCGAGTACAGCAAATCTGGCGGCGCGAGGGGCTGAAAGTGCCGCAAAAACAGAAGCCCCGGGGTCGGTTGTGGTTGAACGACGGCTCCTGTGTGCGACTACGGCCGGAGCGACCGAACCACGTTTGGAGCTACGACTTCATGAGTGCCAGAACGCACGAGGGGAGAACGCTGCGGCTGCTGACCTTGCTGGATGAGTACACGCGGGAATGCCTGGCGATCCGGGTGGAGCGGAGGATGGGCAGCCAACAAATCATTGAGGCGTTGTCGGACGTGATGTTGTGGCGAGGGATACCGGAACAGATTCGATCCGACAATGGTCCCGAGTTCATCGCCCAAGAACTGCGCCAGTGGTTGGCAAATCTAGGGACAGGGACACTGTACATCGAACCGGGCAGTCCCTGGGAGAACGGGTACTGCGAGAGTTTCAATGGGAAGCTGCGGGACGAATGCCTGAATGGAGAGATCTTCTACTCGTTGAAGGAGGCACAGGTGGTGATTGAACAGTGGAGGGTGCAATACAACACGGTGCGGCCGCACTCGGCGCTCGGCTATAGGCCCCCGGCGCCGGGGGCTATAGCCCCCCTCCCCTGCCACTGAAACCAGTTTCACAGCCCCAGGCTGCGATGTAAACTCTCGCTACGGTTGGTACAAAAAATCGGTCTGGTCAGACCAGCAGGGCTAAACACACCATCAAGCCATGGACATCACTCGCTTCGCCATCGTGAACAACCGGGTAACGATCGTTGCCGTGCTCGTGGTGGTGGTGGCCGGCGTCAACGCGTTTCTGACTCTCCCGCAGGCCGAGGACCCGGGCTTTATCATCCGGACGGCCCTGGTCCAAACGAGGTTTCCTGGCGCTAACCCGGAGCGCGTCGAGAACCTTGTGACCGACAAGATCGAGAAGGCGATCCAGGAGATGCCAGAGCTGGACGTGGTCCGGAGCGAGTCGAAGACCGGGGTCTCGGTTGTCTATGTGGACATCAAGGAAAGCTACAAGGAAATGCGACCGATCTGGGACAGCCTGCGCCGCAAGGTGGAGAAGGCTCGATCGGAGCTTCCGGAAGGAGTGATCGGACCTTTTGTCAACGATGAGTTCGGTGATGTGTTCGGGACCATCATCGCTGTGACGGCGGGGGAGCGGCCCAACGGCAGGCCCGAGCTGACCTACGCCGATCTGAAAGACATTGCGGAGACCCTGCGAGACGAACTACTGCGCCTGCCCGACACGGCCAAGGTCGAGATCTATGGGTCGCAAGACGAGCGCGTCTTTGTCGAGTACAACAATGCCCGGTTAGCCGAGCTGGGACTTTCCGTGATGCAGTTGCAGCGAATTCTGGAGGCGCGCAACATCATCGTCCCAGGGCGGTAGCATCACCACAGGCATCGAACGAATCGAACTGGAACCTTCCGGCAGTTTTGACTCCATCGACGATCTGGCACGGACAGTCATCAGCGTGCCCGGTCGTGACGATTTCATATACCTGGAAGACATCGCCGAGATCCGGCGAGATTACATCGATCCGCCCCGGTCCAAGATGCATTCGGGGGGGCTGCCCGCATTGGGATTGGCCGTCTCGGTGAAGCCGGAGGGCAACATCGTAACTCTTGGACAGCAGGTCCAAGACGTGGTGCGGCGTTTCAACGAGCAATATCCGATCGGAATTGACTTCGAGACCGTGGCCTATCAGACGGCAACCGTGGAACGAAAAGTCGCTGACTTCACCGGCAATGTCGGGCAGGCAATCGGAATCGTGCTTGCCGTCATGTTGGTCATGTTAGGACTGCGCACCGGCCTCGTAGTCGCCAGCCTTGTACCAACAGCGATGTTAGGGACGCTCCTTATCTTACAGTTCCTAGAGATCAGTCTGAACCAGATGTCGCTGGCGTCGTTGATCATCGCGCTGGGGATGCTAGTTGACAACGCCATCGTGATGGCCGAGTCGATCATGGTGCAGATGGCGGAGGGGAAGCCACGCGTGGAGGCCGCCGTCGGGTCGGCCCGGGAGCTGCGCATTCCCCTGCTTACTTCCTCGCTCACCACGGCCGCTGCGTTCTTGCCCATCTATCTGGCCGAATCAACCACCGGGGAATACACCGGCCAGTTGTTCACGGTCGTGACGGCCACGCTGTTGTGCTCCTGGGTCCTCACGCTGACCATCATTCCTCTCTTGTGCGTGCTGTTTCTTAAGGTGAAAACGCAGGCTGGCGCCGAGGCGTATGGCAGTAACTTTTATCGCACCTATCGTGGCCTGTTGCTCGGTTCTGTATCGCGCCCCTTGGTGTTTCTCGCTATGGTCTTCGGTCTGTTCTTTGTTTCGCTACAGGGGCTGAATTACCTACCCAATATCTTCTTTCCGCCTTCCGACACACCCATGTTCACAGCAGAAATTGAGTCTCCGGTGGGCACTGCCATCGAGCGCAGCGAGGAGATTATCAACGAGATCGAGGAGTTCATCCAGGCAGAGTTGGTGGTCAACGGCCAGAGGCCGGAGGGGGTAACCAGTTGGTCTTCCTATGTTGGCCAGGGTGGCCCCCGATTCGTTCTAACTTATGCTCCTGAACCCGCCAGCCCTGAGTACTCTTTTATGCTGTTCAATGCCACTTCCCTGGGATATCTTTCCGGAGGTCATCCCCAGGTTGGAAAGCTTCTGCAGCGCACGCTTTCCTGACGTGATCGCGACGATCGAACCGCTGAAGTTGGGTCCGCTCGTCGACAACCCAGTCGAGGCACGAATCTCCGGGGAAGACCCTCAGATTCTCTTCCGGATTGCAGACGATGTGAAAGCCCGGCTGGCAGGAATGCCTGGCACAAAGAATATTGGTGATAACTGGGGCCTGCGGACTAAGAAAATCAACGTCAAGATCGACGGGCCGCGGGCGCGGCGAAGTGGCATCACGAATCAAGACATCGCAATTTCGCTGACTTCGGTCTTAAGTGGGCATAATGCCACGGATTACCGCGAAGGCGACGAGATCATTCCGGTGATGGTGAGATCGGTCGCCGCAGACCGTCAGGACCTCGGCAAGCTGGAAAGCCTCAATGTTTATTCCCAAACAACCGGCCGATCCGTGCCACTCAAGCAGGTTGCCGATCTTGAGATCGAATGGCAGCCGGCTAAGATCTTCCGCCGAGATCGCTTGAAGAGCGTGGAAGTTTTCTCCGATTTGGGGACCGGATTCACAGCAACAGGAATTACCGATGAACTGATCCCTTGGTTGGAAGAGCAACGACAAAATTGGCCGATTGGCTACACCTACGAGATGGGTGGTGAGATGGAGACGTCCGTCAAAGGGAACCAGTCGATTGGCGAAAAAGTGCCGATTGGTTTTTTAATTATCGTCTTGCTGCTTGTTGGCCAGTTCAACTCGATTCGGCGCGTATTGATCATTCTGTTGACGATCCCGCTGGGAATGATCGGCGTCATTGCAGGGCTATTGATCGCGAAATCATACTTTGGCTTTATGACGCTGCTGGGCATCATTTCGCTGGCGGGGATCGTGATTAATAACGCAATTGTGTTGCTCGACCGCATCCACATTGAAATCAACGAGAACGGCCTAGAGCCGAGCCGAGCTGTCATTGAAGCGGCGCAGCGTCGCTTGCGCCCGATTCTGCTGACCACCATGACGACTGTGGGCGGACTCATTCCGTTGTGGTTGGGGGGCGGACCGATGTGGGAACCAATGGCCATCGCCATTATCTTTGGCCTGGTGTTTGCAACGGTGTTGACGCTCGGCGTAGTTCCCGTACTTTACACGCTGTTCTTTCGTGTTCAGTTCAAAGGGTTTAGCTATTGACCTCTGGAGGACGGACGGGTGCGAAAGCCTCGGCTGTCCCTGCGGCGATCCGGCGTCCGGGTCTTCTTTCTGACAGCGGGCCATGCCGCGCATTTTCAGTATCCGAAAATTGTGGCTGAAGATCGTACTCGAGTTTCTGAATATGGAACCCAAGGAGGGCTCGAAATGAAACGCATCCGATCCATCATAGCTGCAAGCATGGTCGCTTTGGCTGGTTGTGCGCCGCAACCAGATACAGTGGATGTGGCGCCCCTCGGGCGAGATGCAGAGCCAGCGCAACGGGTAATTAAAACCGGCTTGTCCACCTCGCTTGCACCAGCGGAAGTGTTTGAATATTTCGGCAGGGCGGAAAACGATCGCAGCTTTCATGCCGACATCTTGTTCTATGAGGTCGTCCTTTCCTACGGCCCGGTCGCGGATCCGCGTCCGATCCTCCTGTTGACCAATGCGTATATCGTCACCAACCAGCAGAAGTATGGGATTTCCTATTTCGAGCGGCTTTTGAAGCGCTATGAAAATAGCATGACGGACGATAGGCGAGCCGTTTATCTATCCGCCTACGCCCTTTTACGTGCGACCTATGCCAATCAGGTGCCAATCCTGAGCCGTATAATGTGGGTGCGGGACACATTTGGGATCTTGGAAGAAGCGGAGAGTCTTTCTGAGAATAATCCTCTCGTTCATTGGTCGGCCGGCTTAATCTATGCGCAAGTGCCCGGTTTCTTCGGCAAGCGGGAAGAGGCGCTTTCTCAGCTTCTGTGGCTCGTCGAGCGTCCCGAACTGGAGCCCACGGCGGGCTTTTACCGGGAGGCTTATCACTTCCTGGGAAAGCTCTATGCTGACAAGGGCGAAATAGAGCTTGCTGGCAAGTATCTAAAGAAGAGCGGGTACGTGGAATACGAGCCCAAAACCCTGTACATGGGCTGGTTTGCGACGACGAAAGAAAGAGGCCTTCTGTTCGCCCCGACGCCATGGATGGAAGAGATCGTTCCCGGCCGCGTCTTCGCCGTACGGGGCTTTGGTTTCTCCGATATGCACTTTGTTGTCTCCGACGACGGTGAAGAACTAATCTCGATTGATTCGGGCACCCAGCCTTACAGCATGGAAGGCGCGCATAATTTCTTAATGCAGCGCTATCCCGATTTGCCGGCGCTGACAACAGTGCTCATCACGCACGCTCACTGGGACCATATTGGCGGCTTCACTTATCTGAAGACCTTGGATCCTGCGGTGACTTTCTACGGCCGCAACAATTACACGGGCACGATCGACCGCACTCTGCGGAACCACACCTACCAGCAATTCCGCGGCGCCGGTTTCCAAGACGAATGGGTGAGCGCCTACAGGCCGGATTTCACGGTGAATGCCAACACCGAGGTCATGGTCGGCGATACGCTGTTTGAGCTCATTCCCGTGACCGGTGGGGAGACCGAAGATGCTCTGCTCATTCATGTACCCAGCCTGGGTGTCCTGTTCATGGGCGATGCGCTGATGCCGTTCTATGGCGAGCCATGGGTGGAAGAAGGGTTTATTGATGAAGCGGTGACCATGATGGACGAGGCGCTACGCCGACAGCCCAAGCATATTCTCCACGGCCATATCGGAATTACGGACATTTATGAGACAAAGGAGCAACTGAGGGCTTATCGCGACGCTTATGAATGGCTTGTCGCCGAGACCCGCAAACATCTGAAAAACGGCTATTCGGCGAAAAACATCATTCGCATCAATCTGATCCCGCCGGGATTCGAGAACCATCCGCAGGCGTTCCTTGGCTACCTTGCGCCGCGCGACCATATCATCAACCGCACGGCCGACCATATGGTGGGGATCTGGCAGGAAGATGTCACTGGCAGAGAGCCTGACGGCTTAGATGTATTGACGTCTGTCGAATACGGGCGGCTTTTGCATCTTTATCTCGGCCTGTCGGCGAGAGAGGTCGAAAAGGCGCTCCGTCGCATGCTGGACGGCGGGGACAATGAGCTGGCGCTGCAGATGGCCATAGCTGCCGAAGCACGCTATCCGAACAACGTTAAGATCACGCGATTGAAAGAAGAAGCAGGGGACCGGCTGCGGAGTTCAGTGCAATATTTCGATCCGTTCAAATTTGTAACCTACACGGAGTTGATCGGCAAAGAGCACCAGGCCATTCCCGCCCAACCTGTCCAGAAACCATTGCAGTGAGGCAAAGGACTGAGCCAGAGTTGGTATCTGCAAGCACCCAAGGCGCGAAGAGCTCATCCCTTGGGTCACCTTTCTTGGATTACGGATTCGCAGCCGAGCTGCGTCGGGGCTTTGCTCCGGCGTGCGAAGGCTCTTTGGCTGGTGGTTGGCTGTTTTGATTCTCGTCAACGACTCGGCTCGAGAAGTGCAAGTTGCTTCTGCTCAGCCGCAATGCGCCATTCTTCACTGTTGTGAGCCAGCACGGGCTCGGTCAGCATCGGGTACCCGCGCTCCGATTCCCACTGGTCCAGGTCTGGCGGCCGGGTCAGCATGGTTCTCAACATGAGCCAGAACGCTTCGAGCTTGCTGCCCGCCCTAAACCCGGGCATGACCAACTCTGGGTGCTCCAGGTAACGTCGCGCAGTGATTTCGAACTCCTCCGCGGGCCGCCCGCACACCTGCTCGACGTGGTCTGTGGGCGCACCGATGGCGAAGGTTCCGCCACGAATTTCCTCAGCGTAGTGGCGTATTTGAGCGATCTCGAAGTTCGAGAGGCCTTGAGCCTTGGCGGCTTTGACGAACATTCGGATCGGAATGTCTCGATAGCGGACTTTGCGACCGAGAACTCGGGAAAACACCGCCGCGCAGTCCTGGCCGGAAATAAGCCGCGGCCCCGTCGGGCGATAGCACTTCCCGATGTGCGGTGCAGGTCGCGCCAAGACTCCGGCGACGACCGCAGCGATATCCTCGCTAGAAGGCGGTGCGTTCAGTCCTTCCCCAAAGGGGAGCATCAACATTCCGAAGTGCAAGACCGCGGGCAAGCCGAAGAAGTATGTAAAGGCGAAAAGTCCCGGGTTGACGTAGATGACATCTACCGTGGGCATCCACCGATAGATGTTATTGGCGACCCAATGCTCACGCGTGATGATCGACGGGTGACTCAGATGTGGATTCCAGCCGCTCATCAGCGCCACGACCTCCAGCTTTGCTTCCTCGGCCGCAAGCGCAAAGAGCATCGCGCCATGGAGCAAGTTCGGCGCCATGGGTGGGCAGTAGTAAGCGCGCTGCACACCCTTCAGCGCAGTACGAAGGTCGCGCATGTCGAGAAGATTCCCGGCGAAGACTTCAGCGCCCGCTTCTTGGAGGCGTTGGGAGCGGTTGTCCCTTCGTCGGACGAACGCACGGACTTTGAAGCCCTGTTCCAACAATCGGAGAACGGCTTCCGAACCAGTGTGCCCTGCGGCGGAAGTCACCAGGATGCGTTCTTTCTCAGCCATGGGCATCTCCTTTTTCAGACTCGTAGTGTCAACGGCGTCGGAGCTTTAGCCAGCGACGCCATGGGTCGCTCTCAAATAGGAGCCGTCGAGGCTCGCGAGCCCTGGGATCGCGAGACGACGGCGCCAAAGATCTTGGTATTGAGAAAACGCGGCTGAAGTCTCGTTGAGAAAGCAATGAGCTTGTGAAGCAAGCCAGGCGTCACGACGCGCTTCCTCCCAAGGCTTGCCAGCGCAACCTTGGCGACGGCCTCCGGCTCCAGCGACAGGACTTTGCCGAAGGACGACAGGGTCATGAATTCGGTCCGGATGAACGCGGGGGATACGGCCAGCACGTCGATGCCGTCGTGCTTCAGCTCCTCACCCAGACCTTCGGCGAACAAGAGGTTGTGGCCCTTGGTCGCGGCGTAGTTGCTCCACGATGGCACTCCCGTCAGTCCAACAACGGAAGCCAGGAAGATGATGCCTCCGCGTCCGCGATTCTGCATCAGCTTGCCGTAATGGTGCGTCAGGATCAGAGGCGCGCGAGAGTTGAGATGGAACATGCCTAGCTCGGATTCAAGCTCGTTGGCGAGGAAGTGGGCGGTTAGCGTTTGACCGGCGTTGTTGACTAACAGATTGATCTCGAGTCTCGTGGTTGCCTCCGCGATCTGCGGAAGAAAGTCACCTCGGGACAGGTCCGCGGAAACGACCCGGGTTTCAACGGACGCGGTCCTCTGCAATTCGTCTACCAGTGCCCGCAGGCGATCCTCCCGACGCGCGACGAGGACAAGGTTGAGACCTTCCGCGGCCAGCTGTTTCGCGAACGCGGAGCCTAGGCCAGACGAGGCGCCTGTCACCAACGCCCAGGGACCATATTTCTCCTTGCCCTGGACTGGGTAATTTAGACACTGAGGTTGGGAATTAACTACCCTGGTGTCATATGAACAAAAAACATCATCGTATTGCAGCTGACGTAAAAGCCGATATCCTACGCCGCGTCAAGGAAGAAGGCATCTCGGTGGCCCAGGCCGCCAAGGATCACGGTATTTCTGAAGGGAGCATCTATGGTTGGATGGTAAAAGGAGCAACCGGTGCCCCGTCCTGGGCGGAGTTCTCCCGACTTCAGAAGCAGAACAGAGAACTCCTGGAACTCGTGGGCGAGATCACGCTCAAGCTCTCCATGACTCAAAAAAACAATTGAGCGAAGGAAGAAACAAATCAGCGCTTGCCCGAGCCCTTGGCATATCCCGCGCGAGCCTGTATTACGTCCCAAGAATGAAGGAGAAGGACTGGCGCCTCAAGGTCCGCCTGGAAGAAGAGCTGCAGATCCATCCCTCCTACGGCTCCCGGCGAATTGCTACGGCACTGGGACTCTGCCGCCAGCGGGCGCAGAGGGTCATGCGTCTGTTTGGCATCAAGCCCTACCGCAGGAGAGGCAGAAAATGGAGAAAATCCAAGGTTTCCCGGACCTATCCCAACCTCCTGCTCGCGCTCATGCCCGCATATGCAAACCACATCTGGGCAACGGACTTCACCGAGTTCGTGCAGCACGGAAAGAAGGTCTATGTGGCGACCGTGATCGATCTCTACACCCGCCGGATCCTGGGAATCCAGGTTGCAGTGAGAAAGGGAGCCGCGCTCACCATTCAGGCGCTTTCCAACGCCCTGCTCCATCATCCGCGCCCGGGTCTATTCCACTCCGACAACGGGAGGGAGTATGACGCGATGGCGTTCACTGAAATCCTTGATGGATGCGGCATCGTGATTTCACGGAGCCGCCCGGGGTGCCCTTGGGAGAACGGATACCAGGAATCGTTCTACGACAAATTCAAGGTTGACCTGGGAGATCCGAACCGCTTCAAAACACTGGGGGAGCTAGTGGCGGAGATCTACCGCACCCTGTGGGACTACAACAACACGCGGATTCACTCCGCGCTCAACATGCCGCCTGTGGTATTCGCCAAACGGTATGCGTTAGTCGCGTAAAAAACTCTCAGAATCAGTGTCTAAAGAAATCAGTCCTTGACACTGTTGATCACGGGAATCTTTGCGGCCGCAATGTCCAGCGTGGATTCAGGGATCAATTCCGTGGCGACGGTTCTCATCAACGACTTCGTTCGGCCGCTACGCACCAGACCGCGCAGCGAGCAGCAGGATGTGAAACTCGCTCGGCAGCTGACCCTGCTCCTCGGAAGCTTTGCGACCGCCGTTGCGTTCTATGTCACAGGCGTGGGCCAGATTCTCAAGGCTTCCTCCGCGTTTCTGGGTTTGTTTGGCGGGCCCATCTTGGCCTTGTTCTTATTGGGCATGCTGACCAGGCGCGTCAACTTTCGCGGCTGGCTCATCGGCTTGCTGGTCGCCGTCCCCACGACGTTTTGGCTTCAACAAGGCACTGACCTGCACTTCATCTACTACTTCCCAGTCTGTTTTGGAAGCTGCGCCGGGGTTGGCTACTTCGCCAGTCTGCTCCTTGGTACTGCGCGCGGCGGGCCCCTCGGACGAGCTGAACTCACGCTTTGGGGCCGGCCGCGGCTGTCTGAGGTGCTGTCTGAGACATAGTTGCCCGGTCACGGATCGTGTAGAGAGTCGCAAGCAGGTTTTGAGCGCGGCGAGCGCGCTGTGGACCTCCGTGCTTTGAAGTGCCGGGGTGTCCTCCCCGAAAAACGATTGCCGCCGCGCGTGGCGTGAT
The DNA here is from genome assembly GCA_965218055.1 of Terriglobia bacterium. Classification (GTDB taxonomy): domain Bacteria; phylum Acidobacteriota; class Terriglobia; order JAJPHL01; family JAPKYU01; genus CBDBKE01. Next base: position 585,676 of record CBDCKA010000002.1, on the reverse strand, counting down.
TCTACAATTGCGCTTGGAAGCCGCGCGGCTGGATTGTCGAAGCAATGGGCGAAGCGTGGGGAGGAATGCGATGCCTGGCTGGAAACGGGTGACGAATCGTTGGCTGCAATTGGGGCTGCCACTGGGTCTGGTCCTCATTTTTGCGCTGCAGGGAACCTGGCACCACCTCTTGCCCGTGGCAGGCGCGTCACCAGCGCCATTATTGAAGGTGCCGGTGGCGATGGTGGAAGTCACCGGTGAGGGGCGCCAGTACTGGCCGCGCTGGCGTGGGCCCTCGGGGCAGGGGCTGGCCGTCGACTCGGGTTATCCCGACACCTGGTCGGAGGGGGAAAACGTTCTCTGGAAGGTCGAGGTCCCCGGCAGTGGCAACTCCTCTCCCGTGATCTGGGGCGACCGCATCTTTCTAACGACGGCTTACGACAACGGGGGCCGGCGGTCGATTCTGAGCTTCCGGCGCAAGGATGGCCAGCAGCTCTGGGAGGCCTTTGCTCCGAAAGGAAGTCCTGAGACGGCTCACGCCAAGAACGGCTACGCTTCGGGCACACCGGCTACCGACGGGGAACGGGTGTACGCCTACCTCGGGAATCATGGCCTGCTGGCCGTGGACTTCAACGGCAAACAGGTCTGGCATCAAGATCTGGGCCCAATGGATCCTTACCACGGCGCCGCGGGCTCTCCGCTGCTTTACCTGGACCGCGTGATCATCTACCAGGACCATCGCGCGCCCTCCGGGTCGTTTGTCGCGGCATTTGACAAGCGGACCGGCAAGAAACTGTGGTGGACCGAGCGCCAGGAGAAGACCGGCTGGGGCTCACCGGTGGCGGTGCGCGTTGGGGACCGGGATGAGATCATTGTCAGCAGTCAGAAATGGGTCTATGCCTACGATCCGGACAGCGGCAAGGAGTTGTGGCGCTGCGCGGGAAACCTGGTCGAGGTGATACCCACTCCGGTGGTGGGCCACGGTTTGATTTTTTGCAGTTCCGGTCGGGCAGGCCCGACACGGGCAATCCGTCCCGGAGGATCAGGCGATGTCACCGGCACGCGCCTCACCTGGCAAACGCCGAAGGGCTCCCCGTTCATCCCCTCGCCGCTGCTCTACGGGGACTACCTCTACCTCGTCAACGATATGGTGGCCATCGCCACCTGTTACGAGGCGAGAACGGGCAAGCTGATGTGGCAGGGCCGGCTGGCCCAAGCGCGGGGTGAGTCGTTCACGGCGTCCCCGGTGGGGGTGGACGGCAAGGTGTTTTTCACGAACGACGACGGCGAAACATTTGTGCTCAAAGGCGGGCCGAAGTTCGAACTTCTGGGCGTCAACCACCTCAACGAGCGCACGCTGGCTTCGCCGGCGCTGGTGGATGGCCGCTGGTATTTCCGCACCGCTGCTCACCTGGTCTGCATTGGCCGTCCTTCGTGATCCACTCCTCACCCGCTCAGTTAAAAATCGAATAAATAGGTGAACTTTGCAATCAAGGCGCGGTCCAGGGTGTTGCGGAGGGCTCGGGGGCTTAAGATCGGGTTCTCGTGGGGGTCAAAGCCAGTGGTATCGAACCGGCTGGTATAGACCACAAAAAGGCCTGTGTTGCTGGTTCGCAGCAACGCGAAACGGATATTGGTCCCAATCTGGTTGATTGCACTGTTGTATTGGATGAGAGACTGGATGTAGCTCTTGGGCGTAAAGGAGTAGTTAAATTGAAGGATTGCCAGATGAGTAGTGAAGTCGCCCACCGGCAACGTGTCAAGGACTGATTTCTTTAGACACTGATTCTGAGAGTTTTTTACGCGACTAACGCATACCGTTTGGCGAATACCACAGGCGGCATGTTGAGCGCGGAGTGAATCCGCGTGTTGTTGTAGTCCCACAGGGTGCGGTAGATCTCCGCCACTAGCTCCCCCAGTGTTTTGAAGCGGTTCGGATCTCCCAGGTCAACCTTGAATTTGTCGTAGAACGATTCCTGGTATCCGTTCTCCCAAGGGCACCCCGGGCGGCTCCGTGAAATCACGATGCCGCATCCATCAAGGATTTCAGTGAACGCCATCGCGTCATACTCCCTCCCGTTGTCGGAGTGGAATAGACCCGGGCGCGGATGATGGAGCAGGGCGTTGGAAAGCGCCTGAATGGTGAGCGCGGCTCCCTTTCTCACCGCAACCTGGATTCCCAGGATCCGGCGGGTGTAGAGATCGATCACGGTCGCCACATAGACCTTCTTTCCGTGCTGCACGAACTCGGTGAAGTCCGTTGCCCAGATGTGGTTTGCATATGCGGGCATGAGCGCGAGCAGGAGGTTGGGATAGGTCCGGGAAACCTTGGATTTTCTCCATTTTCTGCCTCTCCTGCGGTAGGGCTTGATGCCAAACAGACGCATGACCCTCTGCGCCCGCTGGCGGCAGAGTCCCAGTGCCGTAGCAATTCGCCGGGAGCCGTAGGAGGGATGGATCTGCAGCTCTTCTTCCAGGCGGACCTTGAGGCGCCAGTCCTTCTCCTTCATTCTTGGGACGTAATACAGGCTCGCGCGGGATATGCCAAGGGCTCGGGCAAGCGCTGATTTGTTTCTTCCTTCGCTCAATTGTTTTTTTGAGTCATGGAGAGCTTGAGCGTGATCTCGCCCACGAGTTCCAGGAGTTCTCTGTTCTGCTTCTGAAGTCGGGAGAACTCCGCCCAGGACGGGGCACCGGTTGCTCCTTTTACCATCCAACCATAGATGCTCCCTTCAGAAATACCGTGATCCTTGGCGGCCTGGGCCACCGAGATGCCTTCTTCCTTGACGCGGCGTAGGATATCGGCTTTTACGTCAGCTGCAATACGATGATGTTTTTTGTTCATATGACACCAGGGTAGTTAATTCCCAACCTCAGTGTCTAAATTACCCAGTCCAGGGCAGGTTGATGAAACGTTCATCAAGGTTCGAGGCCAGTCGATGTATCTGTACCGCGCCGTAGATGGACAAGGCAACACCGTGGAGTTCTGTCTGAGTCGAACACGCGGCATTACGGCGGCGAAGGCATTCTTTCGCAAGGCACTGAAGCATCATCGGGAGCCGCACAGTATCAGCTTGGATGGCCACCGGCCGAGCCATAGCGCCCTGCGGCGCATGGGAATGAACGGTGAGTTCAACTTCCGGGGCCGGAACCCGGTGAAGATTCGTTGCTGTCAATACCTGAACAACGTTGTGGAGCAGGACCACCGCCGGGTGAAGGGGCGCTTGCAACCGATGTTGGGATTCAAAACATTCTACAATGCGCGCCGCGTGATTATCGGCATCGAGCTGGCGCAGAAGATTCACAAACGCCAGTTCGCAATCCCGATCACCTTGCAGTCGAATCCCGCGGTGATCTGGCGTCACGTCATGGCAGCATAGTCCGCATCGCCGCAGTGCACTCCTGGTCTTATCGCTCCGACAATCCTATTTGCACCAGAACCGTCCCGCGGCACTTCTCGCAAGCGGATTGGACTACGCCATCCTCCAAGAACAACGCAAAATCGGCTCCTGCTAGCTGCCTCAGTTGCCGAGTGCCACAACGTTCACAGTAAAGTAGACAGGCAGGCATAATAAGAGAAGGAGAGCCTCCGCCTCAGGATTCTACCGAAGCCACCTTGGCGGTTCAACTTCAGATTACCATGAGCCTCTTTCGGGGTGGCTTCGCGGCCCGTTTTGGCCGCTCCGCTGACTTGTCTGGTCTGTTTCTGCCCCCAACCTGCCTCGCTGCTAATACTTTCTCAGGCCGTAATTCTCTGAAATGGCAAGAGTTGCCTCAGACTTGGTAAATAGGTCCTGCCTAGTCGGTTTCTGCTTATCCGGTTGCTTCAGAAGCCACTAGCTGTAACGATCTGCCGAGGGCCTAATCGCAACATATGGTGGTCTGCTGAAACAACCGGATAAGCACAAGTCGGCTAGTGTTTACCTATGATGGCACGCCGCCCACTTGATTTCATAAAAGCGTCGGCTCTGCTCGGCTTGAGCTAACTTGGTGGCCGGTCACGACCAAGGCTCAGGAGAAAGGAGTCGAAGATGTTGATCATTGGATGCGATTATCACCCGGGCTTTCAGCAGATTGCCTGGGTGGACACCGAGACGGGGGAAGGGAGCGAACGGCAACTGACCCACAGCAACGGAGAAGCGGAAAAGTTCTACCGTGATCTGCAGCGGAGGGGAGTCCAGGCGCGAGTCGGGATGGAGGCGAGTGGGCACGCGCACTGGTTCGAGCGCTTGTTGGCGGAACTGCACCACGAACTGTGAGTGGGTGACCCAGCGCAGATCAAAGCCCTGCGCGTGCGGCGGCAGAAGACGGATCGCCGCCGATGCGGAACACCTGCTGAAGTTGCGTCAGCTCATCTTCCTCTGGCCGATCCATCGGCTCGTACCATTGTGTCCCTCGCCATTGCCCCAGCAGTCGGCAGGCATGCCGTTCCGACAACCCGTGTTGCGCCCGCGCATGCCCCACCGCACAACGCCGCCGCTCAGGGCTTAGAAGTTTCCCTGCGCCACATCCCGCAGCACCTGCTTCTCGAGCGACAGCTCCGCGACCAGGCGCTTCAGGCGAATGTTCTCCTTCTCCAATTCCTTCAGCCGTTTCGCCTGGTCCATCTTCAGCCCGCCATGTTCCTTCCCAACCAGTAGTAGGTCTGGGTGTGGATTCCGGCTTCCTTGCAGGCTTGGGGCGCAGTCTTCCCGTTCGCCATCTCCACTTCAATCTGTCGCAGTACCGCGACAATCTGCTCTGGTTTGTACTTCTTTATGGACATGACCGGACTTCCCCCTCAAGTGGATTCTCTCTCATTCCACCTGGTACAAAAAGTGCCGGTCAGGCAAGTTTGCGGCAGCGGCTGGTGAAAACGAGCGGACGGCTGGTGAAACATGCCCGGTATTATTGGCTACTGTTGGCAGAGAGCCATCTGACGAGACGTTTATTTGCCAGCATACTGGGGCGAATAGATGGGCTGTCGCTTCCGTCGGGATAGCTCAGGCGGCGGCAGCACCCAAGAAAACGATTCCGATATCCCCCAGGAATGGAGGAGTGTCTGAAAAGACTGGTTCTGGAAGCCGAGACGACGGGCTTTCAGGACCCGGCGAGGACCGCTCGGAGCCCCTAGAGAGAAGAACTGTGCGGGAAGGGCTCAGTTGGAAGCCAATGGGTCTATACTCACGAGTGCCGGAGGGCCAAGAAACTAGTTCCAGTGAGGAGGTAGGCGGATGCTGAGCCATCGGGGAGTTTGGACCTTCCGCTGGCTGGCAGGGTTGTTTGTGGCCGGCGGCTTTGTGTGTACGTTGGAAGCGCAGCAACAATCCACCGGTGCACCCGCACCTCTTCGCGCCGTCATCAACCAGTATTGCGTCTTGTGCCACAACGACAGCCTGAAAACGGCGGGACTCGCGCTGGACACGATCAGCGCGCACGACCTGGACGAAAACACGCAAGTGTGGGAAAAAGTCGTCCGTAAGCTTCGTCACCGTTTTATGCCGCCGCTGGGGCTCCCGCGGCCCGATGAAGCCGGCTACGAGGCCACCGTTTCATCCCTGGAGACGGCGCTCGACCGCGCGGCCGAGACTGAGCCCAATCCCGGCCGAACGGATACGTTGCGGCGGCTCAACCAAACCGAATACCAGAATGCCATCCGCGACCTTCTTGCGCTGGATGTCGATGTCGCCTCGCTGTTGCCGAGCGACCAGTCCAGTTATGGTTTTGACAATGTGACGGTCGGAGATCTCTCCCCGACATTATTGGACCGCTATGTATCAGCGGCGGAGAAGATCAGCCGGCTGGCGGTCGGGCGCCCCGGCCGTTCTCCAGGCGGCGATACCAGCCGAATTCGACCGGACCTCACCCAAGAGGAACACTTCGACGGGTTTCCGGTCGGTACCCGCGGCGGTGCACTGGTTCCCTATACGTTCCCGCAAGACGGCGAGTACGAGATCCAGATTCGGCTGGCGCGAGACCGCAACGAGCATGTCGAAGGCTTGAGCGAGCCCCACGAGTTGGAGCTGTTGTTGGATAGGGAGCGGGTGCAGTTGTTCACGGTGAAGCCGGCCCCGATAAGAAAAGAGCATTCTTTAGACTATCAGCCATCCCAGGAAAACCTAGACGACCACCTCAAGATCCGCCTTCCGGTGAAAGCCGGTCCGCACACGCTCGGCGTGACATTTCTGAAGAAGCCTTCGGCGCTACTGGAAACCGAACGTCAGCCCTACCAGGCACACTTTAATTACTACCGGCATCCCCGAATCCAGCCGGCAATATACTCGATCTCGATCATCGGTCCCTATGCGGTGAAGGGTCCAGGGGACACGCCCAGCCGCCGCCGGATTCTTGTGTGCCGGCCGGCGAGCCCGGGCGAGGAAGAAGGCTGCGCCAAACGCATCCTTGCGACGCTGATGCGCAGGGCCTATCGGCGACCCGTTACCGATGCGGACCTTCAAAGGCCGTTTGAGTTGTATCGGGAAGCGCGGGCGGAGGGAGGCTTTGAGGCGGGTATCGAAATGGCCTTAGCCGCGGTCCTGGTAAGTCCCCACTTCCTGTTCCGCATCGAACAAGACCCTGCCGGCCTCGCGCCGAATACGGCCTATCGCATCAGCGATCTGGAGCTTGCGTCCCGCCTGTCCTTTTTCCTGTGGAGCAGTATTCCGGACGACGAGCTGCTCGATGCGGCCATTCGGGGGGAGCTCAAAAAGCCCGCGGTCCTCGAACAACAGGTGCAGCGAATGCTGGCGGACTCTCGTTCGCGGAACCTGGTGACCAACTTTGTCTCGCAGTGGCTGCATTTGCGCAATCTGGCATCGATGACTCCGGACATGCGTATATTTCCGGGCTTCGATGACAATCTTCGGCAAGCCTTTCGGCAGGAAACGGAACTCTTTTTCGAAAGCGTCATGCGCGAGGATCGTAGTGTGCTTGGCCTGCTGAAAGCGAACTACACGTTCGTGAACGAACGCCTCGCCAAACATTACCGCATCCCACATGTTTACGGCAGCCGCTTCCGTCGTGTCACGCTTGGCGAGGACGACAGGCGAGGCGGGCTGTTGCGCCACGCAAGCATTCTGACGGTGACTTCCTATCCCACCCGGACCTCGCCGGTGATTCGCGGTAAGTGGATCCTCGAGAATATTCTCGGCGAGCCTCCACCCCCGCCGCCCCCGGACGTGCCCGACTTGAAAGAGAAAAGCAGTCTCGGAAAGGTTCTGTCCACGCGGGAACGCCTGGCCAAGCACCGCGACAATCCGGCTTGCGCCAGCTGCCATAAGCTCATGGACCCGGTCGGCTTTGCTGTCGAAAACTATGATGCGATCGGGCGCTGGCGAACCGTCGAAGGGGGCGTGCCGGTCGATGCCTCTGGCCAGCTCTTCGACGGCACCAAGTTTGACGGCGTTGCCGAACTCGAGAACGCTCTGCTCGGTCGGCCCGAGCTGTTTGCCAACACAGTCGCTGAAAAACTTCTGACTTTCGCTACGGGCCGGGGAGTCGAGTACTACGACGCCCCAGCGATCCGCAAAATCGTCCGGGAGGCGCGAGCGGAGGATTTCCGCTTCTCTTCGTTTATCTCGGGAATAGTTAACAGCAAACCTTTTCAGATGAGACGATCACTATGATTATCTCGAAAAAGGCATTACCCCGCCGGACGTTCCTGCGGGGCATGGGCGCCACCCTGGCACTGCCATTGCTGGATGCGATGGTACCCTCTATGACCGCCCTGGCCGCCTCACCGGCCGACCCAGTGCGTCGTTTGGGTTTTGTCTACGTTCCGATGGGATGCGATATTTCTCGTTGGACTCCCCCGGGCGACGGCGGCGTTCTCAACGAGCTTTCCTCTAGCCTGCGCCCGCTGGCCCCGGTGAAGGATCAGCTAACGGTTATCAGTAACTTGGAGCTGAAAAATGCCTATCCCGGCACCCATGCGACCTCCAACGCCGCCTTCCTGAGCGCCGCCAAGGCCAAGTGGACTGAGAGCACAGACTACTACCTGGGAACGACGGTCGATCAGATCGCCGCGAAGCAGATCGGCCAGGAAACGCAGTTGCCTTCGCTGGAGCTGGCCATGGACTTGATGGACATGGTCGGTCAGTGCGACAACGGCTATGCCTGCGTCTACCAGAACAATCTGTCGTGGTCGTCGCCGACGATGCCGCTCCCCGCTGAGGCTCACCCGCGGATGGTCTTTGAGAGCCTCTTCGGCGAGGGGGGCAGCGCCGCGGACCGGCGCTCCGCACTGGGGAGAAAGGCCAGCCTTCTCGATTGGGTGAATGAAGATCTCTCTCGCCTTGAGAAGAAGCTTGGCCCGGACGATCGCATCAAGGTCAGCGAGTATCTGGATAGCGTGCGCGAGGTCGAGCGCCGCATTCAGAAAGCCGAGGCCCAGACGGCGGACAACCCGCTGCCGGATCTGGATCGCCCGGTGGGCGTACCGGCCGCCTACGCCGACCACGCACGGTTGATGTTCGACTTGCAGGTGTTGGCTCTCCAGGGTGATGTCACCAGGGTGACTACATTTCAGCTCGCTCGCGAAGCAAGCACGCGAACTTATCCCGAGGTTGGTGTTTCCGATCCGCACCATCCCACCTCGCATCACGGGAACGATCCGGAAAAGATTGCGAAGATTGCCAAGATCAGTCAGTTCCACGCGTCGCTGTTCGCCTATTTCCTCGAGAAGCTGAAGTCCACGCCGGAGGGCAACGGCTCCCTGCTGGACCATTCGCTCTACCTGTATGGCAGCGGGATGGGCAATCCCAACGTGCATGACCACGTGAACCTGCCGATTCTTGTCGCCGGCGGCGGAGCAGGCAAGGTCAAGGGAGGGCGTCACATCAAGTATGCAGAACCGACGCCGATGGCCAATCTTCACCTGACGTTGCTCGACAGTGTGGGAGTCCATCTCGACTCCTTTGCCGATAGCACGGGAAAGATCGACACACTGCGCGAACCGATTTCTCTGACAGGATGAGGAGCCAATTATGCTGTGCCTAAGGCCGTTCGGCAAATGGCTGATGGTTCCGATGCTTTCCATGGCAACGCTTCTCGCGAGCGGCTCTGACACGCCGCTGTCGGATGCGGCGGAAAGGATGGATCGGGCGAGCGTTCGCACCCTGCTGCAACAGCCAATCGACGTGAACGCACCCCAGGTCGATGGGATGACGGCGCTGCACTGGGCGGCGTACCAGGACGATCTGGAAACAGTGGAACTGTTGGTGCACGCTGGTGCCGACGTGAAAGCTGCGAACCGGTATGGCGTGACTCCACTCTCACTGGCCTGCACGAATGCCAACGTCGCCATGGTCGAGCTGCTCCTGGATGCCGGGGCTGACCCCAACACCGCGCTTCGCGGAGGGGAAACCGCTTTGATGACCGCCGCGCGCACGGGCAAGGTCGGGACCGTGAAGGCGCTGCTAGCCCAGGGAGCCGACGTTCACAGCAAGGTGCGCAGACAGACGGCCCTGATGTGGGCAGCGGCAGAAGGTCACGCGGAGGTTGTGGAGGAACTCATCAAGGCCGGAGCGGATTTCCGTACCCCATTGGACTCCGGGTTTACGGCTCTGTTGTTTGCTGTGAGGGAAGGCCGGATCGACGTTGTGCGGGCCCTGCTGAAGGCGGGGGCCGACGTGAACGAGACCATACAGCGGAAGGATCCCAAGCAGCGGCGTGGCTACGGGGCGCGCCTGCCCCGGGCGGGCACCAGCGCGCTGCACCTGGCGGTCAAGAACGCTCATTACGAGCTGGCGGCCTATCTGCTGGACGCCGGCGCGGATCCGAATGCCGACCTGCCGGGTTACACGGCCCTGCACCTGATTACGCGAGTCCGCAAGCCGGGTGTCGGCGATAACAATCCGGCACCCGAGGGGTCCGGAAACATGGGCAGTATCGAATTCGTCAAGAAGCTTGCAGCCCATGGAGCGGACTTGAACGCGAGGATGACGAAGCGGGTGAACTTGGGGCATACCCGTCTGAATGAGTTCGGGGCGACACCTTTCCTGCTGGCTGCCCAAACTGCGGACGCCGAGTTGATGAGGACGCTGGCTGAGTTGGGAGCCGATCCGCTGCTGCCGAATGCAGACAACAGCACGCCTCTGATGGTGGCGGCCGGACTGCCAACGAATTCTCCCGGCGAGGATGCGGGAACCGAGGACGAAGTATTGGAGGCGGTGCAAGTGGCATTGGAACTGGGTGCCGACGTGAATGCGGTTGACGACAAGGGCGAAACCGCCATGCATGGCGCAGCCTACAAGAACCTCCCTAAGGTCGTGCAGTTCCTCGCCGACAAGGGCGCCAAGATCGAAATCTGGAATCGGAAAAACAAGTACGGATGGACGCCATTATCGATCGCCCGCGGTTACAGAGTCGGGAACTTTAAGCCTTCGCCCGTGACAGTGGCCGCGCTTCATCGAGTGATGATCGCCGCAGGCGTATCTCCGCCGACAGAAACTGAAAAGCCAAAGAACCTGCATCCGCAGCGCAACCCCGCCTGAGCACGCCACGTGCCAACTATGTTCGACTCCGCGCGAATTCCAGTGGCTTGGCCATAAGCGCTGGTGGACCCTTCGGCACCTTTCGTCCGACGGGAGATTAAAGCCATCTGAAAAAATCCTGCGCAAAAAAAACAGGTGTCTGTTATGAGCCGAGCCGCAGGTTGTACCATTCGACATGCGGTTTAGCGGTGCTCTGCTCCTTAGCGGATGCTTCCTCTGCGCCGCTGTTAACCCGTCTGATCCTGTCCGATTTCGACCGCACGTCGTCGAGGCGAAAATCCCGAGAGGCTATGCCGTCCTCGTTGCCGACATCAACAATGACCGACGCCCCGACGTCATCGGCCTCACCTCTCGCATTACGGAGCTGGCCTGGTACGAAAACCCGAACTGGGAACGCCACGTGCTGGTCCGGGACATGAATGGGCTGGTCAACATGGCCGCCCACGACATCGACGGTGACGGCATCCCGGAACTTGCCATCGCAAACGAGTTCAGCATGGTCGCCGCCAAGAGCCAAGGGCTCGTCTGGCTGCTCCAGCATCAAGGCGATCCCCGGAAGCCCTGGAAGGTCACAAAAGTTGATGCGCTCACTACCTCCCATCACGTCGCTTGGGCCGATATCGACGGCGACGGCCAAAAGGAGTTGATCAACGCACCACTAATTGGTCCCAAGGCGCTCGCCCCCCGATATGAGGACCGGGTACAACTCGTTTACTATCAAGTTCCGAAGGGCCCCCAGGGTGAGTGGAAGCGCCAGATTATCGATGACCGGCTTACCGGGGTGCTGCACCGCGTTCGAGTCGCCAAGTGGAACGAGGGCAAGCGCGAGCAGCTCTTGACGGCGGGATTCGACGGAATTGTCCTGCATCAAAGCTTCGGGAAAAGCGACAAGATCCGCTGGGAGAACAGGCTCCTCGCAAGAGGCCATGAAGAGGAACCGCCGAGGGCTGGGGCTAGCGACGTCGCCGTCGGACGGCTGAACCAAGGCCGCATCCTGGTTTCTGTCGAGCCGTGGCACGGAAACGAGGTCGTTGTCTACACCCAGGACAAGTCCGACCGCTGGCAGCGCAGATCCATCTTCGACGAACTCAAGGAAGGCCACGAAGTCTGCGTCGGCGATTTCAACAGCGACGGTCGCGATGACATTGTCGCCGGGGACCGCGCGAAAGGCGAGATTTCGAGCGCCCACATCTTTTATGCCCAGGATGACGCCGGCGCCCAATGGCATCACGAGATCCTCGACCATCTCGGCATGTCCGCCTCGGGATGCTCGGTGGCCGACATCAACGGCGACGGCCGTCTGGACATAGTCCTGATCGGTAGCGCCACGGCAAACATCAAGTGGTATGAGAACCTAGGGAGCGACGGGCGCTAATCCTTGGGGAGACATCAGCACTGCAACCGGGAACGCACTAATTTCGTTTGATTGCTGCACGGATCGGGCGCCCCGGCAACTTCCCTTCTACCAGGCCTTCCACCAGGTGGCCCTCGACAAGCACCGCTGCGCCGTTGACGACAACGTGGCGGATTCCCTCGGGGTGCTGTGCGGGGTCTTCGAAGGTCCCCTTGTCGAGGACCGTATCCGGGTTGAAGACTACCAGGTCGGCGTCCGCGCCTACTTTGACACGGCCTTTGTTCCTCATCATGGGAACCCGCCGCTGGAGCCGCCGGGCGGGACGCAGGCTCATCTTGGCGAGAGCGTCCATGAGGCTGAGGGCTTTCTCCTCGCGGACGTAGCGGCCGAGGACACGCGCGTAGGTGCCGAAAGTCCGCGGATGAGCGAGTCCCTTGACGAGCCACATGCCGTCACTGGCGATCATGGTCAGCGGACTTGCGACCGCCGCTTTCACATTTCCCATAGAGTAAGAAGGCGGGGCGATCAGGAGGCCGCCTTGCTTCCGATACTTGCCAAAGGACTCGCGGGTGAGATGTTCGCCGGTTTCGACCCAGATATACTGCTCGAACTCCTCCTCGGAAATGGTTTCCCAGTCGTTGAACAGATGCGACTGGATGTAGGTCGAGCCACGATTGTAGGGGTAGCACTCTGTGGTGACATCGACGCCGTTGTCACGGGCCTTTTGGATCACGTCCAGGTATTCGGGGATCATTTTCGCGCCGCTACTGTTGATGTGGACGATGTGGAGCGCAGCGCCGGTTTCGGTGGAGTAGCCGAGGACCTCTTCCACGTTGCTGGTGTCGGTTCTCGAAGTCCTGATGTGAACGAAACAAGTGGCGTCGTAGCGGGCGGCAAGGCGGAACAATTCCAGGAGCTCGTCTGAGGTCGCTCCGGGGCTATAAGCAAGGCCGAATCCGATGCCGACCGCACCATGGTCGAGCGCCCGAGCGATGCTGTCCTTCAGCTTGTCAAGCTGGTCCGGGGTCAAGGCCCGTGCCAGCGCATCCCCCTCGAGGCCCGGGTTTCCACCCCTCATCACGATATTGCGCGTGTAGGGATGGCTGATGGTGGCGCCGTGGTTCACAAGCGCTTTGCCTTCGCGTTCCGCGTAGTAGGCGTCGATGTCTTCGACCCCGAGCTCCAGCTCCAGCGCGCTGGTAATACCGTCGTGAATCTGTGCTCGATAGTTCTCGGGACTGTGGCCGTGGCGGTGGAGATCGATGAAGCCGGCGGTGACGACGTGTCCGGTGGCGTCGAGTGTTTGCTTCCCGCTGATCTCGTCCTCGGTGATTGCCGCGATCTTGTCGCCGTTGACGCCGACATTGCGAACGGCGTCCAGTCCGGATTCCGGATCCATGACGCGGCCGTTGATGATCGCAATGTCGTAGGAAGGCGGAGAGGAGCAGCCGCTCAGGAGCACCGCAATCAGTAGCACCGCAAGGAAGAAGGTGAGTAATCTCAGCATCGGGATGAGTATGGCACAACTCATTGGGGCACTCGATGTGGCCAAATCCCAGAACCTCCCGGAGTAGGTCCTTCCCGTTGACTTTGCCTGTGGGCGGGGCGTAGCATGGCCCCAAAGAGGAGGGCCTTCCCGTTGTTGACGTAGACTTTCGGGCAAAGGGGAAGCTCAACTCGAAAATTCCTGTTGAAGAGAGGATCTGAAATGGGCAATGCCGTTTTGTCTGATTCAAAGATCGTTGCCACCTACCGGGAAAGGACGCAGGGCTCAGAGCGCCTCGCAGGCGAAGCGAAGGACCTATTCCCTAGCGGTGTGACTCACGACGCGCGTAATCTCGAGCCCTACGGCATCTATGTCACCCGAGCAAAGGGTTCGCACAAGTGGGACGTTGATGGCAACGAGTACATCGACTACTTCGGAGGCCATGGCGCCCTTTTGCTGGGGCACAATCACCCCCAGGTGCTAGCCGCGATGCGTGAAGCTCTGGATAACGGGACCCACTTTGGCGCCAACCATGCTCTGGAGATCCGCTGGGCCCAATTGGTCCAGAAGCTGATCCCGAGTGCCCAGCGGGTGCGCTTTACATCTTCTGGCACCGAGGCCACGCTGCTGGCCCTCCGTCTGGCGCGGGCCTGGACCGGCAAGAGCAAGCTCGTCCGTTTCAAGGGCCATTTCCATGGTTGGCACGACCATATGACCTCGGGCTTCAGGTCGCACTTCGACGGCTCCCCAACGGTGGGCGTGCTGAGCGCGCTGGCTGAGAAGGTTGTGCTCCTGGCGCAGGGCGATATCGGTGCCGCGCGGAATTTGCTGACGAGCGATCATGAGATCGCTGCCGTCATACTCGAGCCCACCGGTTTGCTATTCAGCAGGGTGCCGATCTCTCCAGATTTTCTGACCGTGCTCCGGGATCTCACAGCTCAGCACGGCATCGTGCTGATCTTTGATGAGGTGGTCACAGGTTTTCGCGTATCACCGGGCGGAGCGCAGGCCGTTTACGGGATCACGCCAGACCTGACCGTACTGGCCAAGGTCCTGGCGGGAGGATTGCCCGGAGGCGCGGTCGCAGGGCGTAAGGAAATCCTGGATGCCCTCGACTCCGGCGTGACCAAGCGCGAGGGACGGGAGAAGATTCTGCATCAGGGCACCTTCAACGCGAACCCGTTGTCTGCCGCTGCCGGAGTTGCAGCGCTTGAGATCGTTGCTTCGACCGACGCCTGCAAACGTGCAAACGCCTCCGCAACAATGCTACGGGCCAAACTCAATGAGGTGCTGGCTGCGGAACAGGTACCTTGGGCTGTCTACGGCACCTTCTCCGCTTTCCATATCTTTACCAACCCCAAGAATAAAAAGGTTGCTCCTTCGACCTTCGACCCACTGAGCCGTGACTTTGAAGAATTGACGACGACCCCCCCTGGGCTAGTGCATAAGCTCCGGCTGGCATTGCTCATCAACGGCGTTGACATTATTGGTCAGCCAGGCGGGACGGTTTCTGCCGCCCACACCGAGGAGGACATATTAAATACTGCCGGGGCCTTCCGTGAGGCCGTAAAGATGCTCAAGTACGGAGGTGATCTGTAAATATTAGGGAGGGCCCACCGAAAGCCAATCTGCCGGGCGAGGAGCTGAAAGAAACACCTGTGGAACTGCCCTCTCTACCTTGTAAGGATTCCGGGCTGCCGTCTTGGCTGACGGCTTCCCCGCAGTCGGGCACAAGCAACGCAGGCCGGAGTTCGGCGACCACGCTGACGGCCGACCCCTCGGCACTAGCTTCCGGCGTCTTGCAGGCGCTGGTGAGGGTATCCCGCGCCGGGAGCAACTAACGATCCCCAACTGTTTTCACTGACGCTGCTCGTGGCGCCGGTGGGCAGCATCCCCGGCCGCCAGACGCGACCGGCGGAGGGCGGCGAGTTTGTCTCGATTTTCTGCACCGGTCTGGGGCCACCAGTCCGACGGTGGAAGCAGTTGAGGCCGGCGCAGCGGAGAGGGTGACCACCCCGGTCACCGCGACCATCGGCGGGGTGGACGCCTCGGTCAGCTTTGCAGGGCTGGCGCCGGGGTTTGTGGGGCTCTACCAGGTGAACGCGCGGGTGCCGGAGGGCGTGGCCTCCGGCTCCGCCGTTGCGGTGGTGATCACCCAGGATGGCATCGCCAGCAACACCGTGACGATCGCCGTGCAATAGCCCTGAGGCCGTCGCCCCCCGGGTGTCAAGGGCGGCAGCGCTGGTGGCCGGTTGAACTCGACCAGCGCGGCAGGCGCAAGCCTGACGGCGCGGCTGGCTCGCCCGCAAACTCCTGGTAAAAGCGACGCCCGTCGTGCAGCGCCTGTTCAAGGTGCTGGTACAAATAGGACAGCGCATACAGCACCCTCCTGGCATGCGTGGCGGCGAACCCCTCACCCTATTCCACGATGCGCATGCTGGCAAAAGGGCAGCCCGGATAAGGTAAAGTGACTCAGGGTTACATGAACCGGACAGTCCCGTTCAGGTTGTCAGATGGATTGATCCGAAAGGCAGAGGACTTGTCGAGAACCCGCTAGTGGAATGGGCGCTGCGAGGAAATTAACTCCTGGTAATAAATTCATCCAGATTCAGCAGAAGCCGGCAAACTCCAAACCAGGCCGCTGCCTCCACAGGGTCAACCCCTTCTATCTCGATTGCGGGGAATAAGCTGTCTGCCAACTCTCCCTGTTTCTCCAGAAGCTGCTTCTGCTGCTGGTAGTAGCCAACCAGACGACCTTTTTCCTGCGGCCGGGGATCTCGACCCAGCGACAGCCGGAAGGCGTAAGTCAGCCGGTCTTCCCAGTTGCCTCGTTCCTCCCGCAGAATCCTGACGGCCATTACCTGCGCTGCCTCGACAAATACCGGATCGTTGAGAAGGTTCAGCGCCTGCAGCGGCGTGGTGGAACGCTCTCGCTGGGTGCAGGACAGCAGAGACTCCGGTGCGTCAAAGTTGATCAATTGCGGGTACGGCGTGGTGCGCAGGAACATCGTGTAAAGACCCCGGCGGTAGCGGTCCGCTCCGGTGCTCTGTTTCCATTTGCCCTTACCACCAAAGCCCAACTCCATCACCTCCGGCGGCAGAGGCGGACGCGCGCTCTTCCCCCCGATCGTTCGATTCAGCAGCCCACTGGCGGCCAGTGCCGCATCGCGGATCGATTCTGCTGACAGGCGGAGATGCGTCTGGCGGGCAAGCAGCTTGTTAGCAGCATCGCGCTCCTGCAAGTCGTCTCTCACCTTTGCAGATTGGCGGTAGGTGGCCGACTCCACGATGAGCCTGTGCATCCCCTTCATATTCCAGCCATTCCCCATGAATTCCGTCGCCAGCCAATCCAGCAGTTCCGGATGTGTGGGCTGCTTTCCTTGTGTACCAAAGTCCCCCGAAGTTTCCACCAACCCGCGGCCAAACAATTCCTGCCAGGCGCGGTTGACCCAGACGCGCGCCGTTAGGGGGTTGTCCTTCGCAACCAGCCACCGTGCGAGGGTGAGTCGGGAAGGATTTGAGCCGTTGGGAATGGAGGTCAAAACTGCCGGCACGTCAGGTTGGACTTCAATCCCAGGATTGGTATATTCGCCTCGGATTAAGATGTGGGTTTTAGGGGGATCAGGATTCTCGACCAGAATTTGAGCTTCACTAAGTCCTGGATACTCCTCCTTCAGCTTCTTCAATTTGCCCTGGAGTTCCTTAAACTTAAGTTCCTTGTACTTCATGTCGCCAAACGTGTTTTGAGCAAACTGAACAAAATGGTCTGCCAGCTTATCCCTTTGTTTTGGCGTTCGTGAGGCGGGGTTGAGTCTCACTATCTCCTGTCCGCCGTCGGTGATGACTCCCAAAAGGTCCCAGGAGCTGTCATAGGGAGGATCCACACCCGGATTCGCCGCGGCTAGCAGCGTTTTCCGTTCCCAGTCGGGCTGCATTTCTGGGACTTTATATTCCTCCAACAATGCTTTTCTCTTCTTGTCATGCTCTGCTTTGCCTTGCAGGTACGTGCCCAATTCCCACGGGCGGGGCGCTTCGATATTCTTCTCAATAGCGGTGTTGAAAAACGCAGACAATTGATAAAAGTCTTTCTGGCTGATCGGATCGTATTTGTGATCGTGACAGACCGCACAACCCATCGTCACGCCAAGCCAGACCGTTCCCACCGTCGAGGTCCGATCCACCACCTGTTTCACGCGATCTTCTTCCTTGTTGATCCCCCCTTCCCGGTTGGTCAGGGTGTTACGCAGAAACCCGGTGGCAATCCTCTGTTGCATCTTGGCATTGGGCGACAAGTCTCCCGCAATTTGCTCAACAGTGAACTGGTCGAAACGCATGTTGCGGTTCAAAGCCTGAATCACCCAATCGCGCCATTGCCAGGCATGCGGGCGTATGTTGTCCTTTTCATACCCGTCGCTGTCGGCATAGTGCGCTAAGTCGAGCCACTGCCGCGCCCATCTCTCTCCGTAGTGAGGGGAGGCCAACAGGCGCTCCACCAGCCGCTCATATGCGTTCGGACGCTGGTCAGCCAGGAACTGGGCCACTTCCTCCGGGGTTGGAGGTAAACCGGTGAGATCGAAGCTGAGCCGCCGGATCAAAGTCACCCGGTCTGCTTCCTCCGACGGCTCGATGCCCTCGGCCTCGAGCTTGGCCAGGACAAACCCGTCAATCGGATTGCGAACCCAGTCCTGGTTACGCACCTTAGGAAGCGGAGGGCGTTGCGATGGACGGAACGCCCAATGCGTGCTCTTTGCTTTCGGCAGTTCCTCCGCTGCGCCCTGTTCCTCGGGCCACTCCGCTCCCTGGTCGATCCACGCGCGCAGCAAGCCCACCTGCTCCGGAGTGAGCCGTTCCCCCCCCATGGGCATGATCAGATCTTTTTTCAGCCCCGCCACCAGGTGAATCAGCTTGCTTTCGGCGCTGTTACCGGGCTTGATCACCGCCCCCGAGTAGCCTCCGGCCAGTGCGGCCGCCTTGTCGTCCAGGCGAAGCCCGCTCATTTGCTGCTGCGGACCATGGCAGGTGTAGCATCTCTCTCGAAACAGCGGCTCGACGTCCCGTGAGAAATCAGCCTTGCTCTTTGCCGCAGGAGGCAGCGCCTGGATGTCTATTTCCTCGGCCAACTGAGGGACGTATGGAATTCCCAGAAGGAAAAGGACCGCAACGCTGGATGCAAAAACCCGTCCGAACATGAGAATGAACTCCTATGCCAACAACTTATGCACCACTTCGCCGCCAAGCGTGGTGAGCCGCAAATCATCGAAAACCAATCGCTTGTGATCCAGACCGAGGCAGTGCAGGATGGTGGCATGCAGGTCGTGGATATGGATCTTGTCCTCGACGACCTGCAGGCCCAGGTCGTCGGTTCGCCCGACGATCTGCCCGCTCTTCACGCCCGCTCCGGCCATCCACATGGTGAACGCAAACGGGTGGTGGTCGCGTCCCTCTCCGCCCTCCTCCGGGTTGGTGGCCTGCACCAGAGGAGTACGCCCGAACTCCCCTCCCCAGATGACCAGTGTGGAGTCCAGCAGACCGCGCTGCTTCAGGTCGGTCAGCAATGCGGCGATCGGCTGGTCAACGATGTCGCAGTTCTTCTTGAGACCCTTAAGAAGGCTGGCATGGTCGTCCCAACTCCCGTGCATCAACTGCACATACCGAACCCCGCGCTCGACCAACCGCCTGGCCAGCAGACAGTTGGTGCCAAAGTCATCGGTCGGTTTCTTGTTCACGCCGTACATCTCCAGCGTCTGGGGCGACTCCTTGGAGAAGTCCGCCAGCTCCGGAGCCGCCATCTGCATTCGGAAGGCCAGCTCGTAGGAAGCGATGCGCGAGGCGACCTCCATATTCCCGGTTTCCAGGCGGCGCATCTCGTTTAGATCGCGGAGCCCGTCGAGGGTGGATCGTTGCAGCTCCCGAGTAACGCCTCCTGGGTTGGACAGGTAGAGGACTGGGTCACCACCGGTCCGGAAGGGAACGCCCGCGTAGGTGGACGGCAGAAACCCGCTCGCCCAATTCCCGCTGCCCGCGCCGGGGGCAACCCCTCCCGTCCGCAGCACAACGAAACCCGGCAGGCTGTCGGACTCGCTTCCCAACCCGTACAAGGCCCAGGCGCCCATCGTGGGGCGCCCCACGAATGCCGTCCCGCACTGGAGCATTAACTGGGCCGGGTGGTGGTTGAACTGCTCCGTGTACATCGAGCGGATCATGCACATGTCGTCGGCATGGTTCGCAAGGTGAGGCATCCAATCCGAAAACTCAATGCCGCTTTGCCCGCAGCGCCGGAACGTGCGCGGGCTCGCCCAAACCTTGGCCGTCGGCTTGATGAAGGCCAACTTCAAATCCTTAGTCATGGAAGGCGGCAGAGCTTGGCCCTCCCATTTCTTCATCTCCGGCTTGGGATCGAACAGATCGATCTGACTGGGACCGCCGTCCATGTACAGAAGTATGACGTTCTTGGCCTTGGCCGGAAAATGGGGCGGCTTGAGCGCCAGAGGATTGGCGTTCGGTGCCGCTTTCTCAGCGCTTCCCGCCCACCCTTCGCGGGCCAGCAAGTGCCATAGAGCGATCGGGCCTAAGCCACCCACGCAGTCCCGGAAAAAACTGCGCCGCGTTTGAATTCGCTGGAATTCCTCGAAGTTCATGGGATCACTCCTTACATACATCGCCGGGAAACGGTCTCCGATACGTACTTGGTACGCGCCGTCGCCTCCGTTCCCTAACCGTCCGGCAGGGGAAGCACCTCGATCCTAGCATGCTTCCGCTACGATTTAGCACACACGCCTTCTGATTTTAGCATGCTTCCGTTTCGATCGATCCCTAACGCCTTGTAAAGGCCTGATGGAAGCGTTCTTCACTCGCTCTTTTCCAGGATGATGTTTCCCAGGTCCCGGGTCCGGCCGGGTGCGGCCAGGCGAATGGGAAGCTTCCGCGTGCGGAAGCCCTCCTTTTCCAGGACCAGCTCCGCCTGCCCCTCCGGCACGCCGCGCAGCGAGAACTTCCCGCATTTGTTGGAGCGTTTTTCGACGCTGCCAGCTCGGATCTCGACGCCGGGCAGATCCTTTCCGGCTTCGTCCACCACCCTGCCAGAGACCAACCGCAACAAAGGGGCGTTGTAGACGGAAGCGGCGTGGAAGACAGCCGTGCCAGCGAAATTCGGGTGCCTATCCAGGCGCTGGTGCACGGTTCCCACCGCCGTCTCAAGGTCAGCCGGAGAGGGAAACTCGTAGCTGGCTAGGGCGATGTACATGCGCCCACTGCCTGAAAAGAATTCGGGAGCGTCCACCCGCCTCAGCACGCGCCCAGCCGCGCCACCCACCACCGGACCGCCTTTGTCGCCGTAGGTCATCAGATAAATCTCGTCGGCTACATCGAATAGGGCTTCGGGGGCAGCTTCGGGAATTTCGTCACTGATCCTCGGGAACCACCAGGGGACAGCCGCGCCCAGCGGCAGCCCGCCCAGTTGCTGGCGAACCAGGTTCAACAGCTGATGCAGCTCTTGCAGCAGGCGCCGGCGCTCCTCCGTGTTGCCGCATTTCCAGTCTTCGGTGGTGTAGGGTTCCACGTCTATGTGCGCGCCGGCCAGCCGGCCGGGATACCGCGCCACGAACCGCCCCAGCCGCGCGGCACGACGCACCGCCTCCTCAGTGCGCCCGGTAAACGAGGGGTCTTGCAGCAGCATGGCCTTCACCGTGCGAGAGGAGGTGCGCAGATGCTCCAGGACGCAGGCCAGCAGCCGTTCGCCTCCGGGATCATCCAGCACGAATCGCTTTCCTTGCTCGACGCTCAGGATGAGCGTGGACCGCAGGGGAAGCTGCTTCAAGCGGGCTAGCGCGGTTCCACAATCGGCTTCCTTGTGGAACACATCGTAGACATACACCTCGTCCTGAGCTCGCGCGGCCGGGGCAGCTGCCGCCCACTGCACAGGCCAGAGCAGCAAGAACAACAGAAGCAATCCAGGCAGGCCGCCTGCCCTTCCCGATCCGTTAAGCCAAAGTGCGACGAAGGCCATCAGAGGAACCAGCAGGATAGCAGAACCGCCAGTGGGTCACACCCTCCGTTTAGAGCGTCCGGGCTGAACTGCCCGGGGTCTTCCTCGGTCTGGTCTTGATGAGACTTCGGAAATTCGAGCAGCTTGCTAGAGACCGGCGAACAAGTCGTGGTTCATCCCCGGCGGAAGCGCGGCACTGGCGGCCGCCAAGTGGAACCACTCAGTAGGACCAACCCGCTCGAGAGCTGCGCGAAACCGAGGGAACAACGGCGCCTGGGTGTGGTGGCACTGGAAGGCTTCAAGCTTGCGCTGGAACGTTTCCGAAATATCGACCTCGACGGTCACCGGAGAAAAACAGACTTGGGGATAGCCGGCCAGGGGGCTGAGCCCAGTGGCGTAGTAAAGACGCTGGGCCTGATACGGCTGGCCCATTTCCGGGAAAAAGTCCTGGCGCCCGGCTGCATGGAAGGCGAAGGTGGCAAAGTGCGAAATTGCCACATGATCGAGATGGCCGGTGAACCCGCCTTCCGGTCCCAGGGTCAGCACAACAGTCGGCCGCCGTTGGCGGATCACTCCGCACAGCCGCCGACCCAGATCGAGCAAGCCGACGCGGTTCAGCCCTCCATCGGGGTAATCCCAGATTTCGTGCCAGGAAACACCCAGCAGTTCGCATGCCTGATCGAGCTCCCGGCTGCGCATCTCGGCCAGCTCTTCGCCCGTGCGGGCTGAGCCGCGGTTGCGCGCAGCTTCGCCGCGCGTGGCACACACCACTTCTGTCGTAACCTGACCAGCAGCACAGAGGGTTAGAGTGCCGCCGAACGAGCCAGTTTCATCGTCGGGATGCGCAGTCATGGCCAGCAAGCTGAGTCTTGGCCGATTCATTCCACCGCCAGGGTTACGGAGTTGCTGCTGAGGCCGCTGCTAATGACCAGCGGCTGCGGGCCGGCCGCCAGGCCGGCAGGAACGCGGGCATTCACCTGGTAGAGTCCGGTGAAGCCCGGCGCCAGACCAGAAAATTGCACTTCGGCCGGCTCGCCCCCAATGGTGACTTGCGGCGTGGCCAAGGTAGTGGCTAATGGGAAGAATGGGGCAGGCTGCCCGCTCGCCACTGCTGGCGTCACGCTTCCAAGGCCTGTACAAAAGATTGCCACCACTTCCTCCGCCATCGCAGGTGAAGTTGCGCTGACCAGCGAGCCGTCCGGATGCAGCACAGCGCCCTGCCCGGTGCCGCCTTGCGACACGGTAAAAATGCCCGCTGCAGAGAGAGCAAGGTCAAACGTAATCGGCGCGCTGGGCGAAGTGCCATTGTCCACCGTAACGGTGGCGGTGGGGCCGGAAATTTCAAAGGGCACCTGCGCGTTCACCTGCTCTGGCGAGACAAAGAACAGGGGCGCCGGAATGTCGTTGATCCGCACGGTGACGTTTCCCAGCGTGGTGGGCAGCGGCAGCGAGGCGGCTTGCTGCGCTTCCACCGCAAGGCCGGTGCCAAAGATCGAGATGATGGAGCCTGGGCTAACCGGAGCGGGTGCGAGCGCGAAGCTGGCGCCGTTCACCACCGAGCCTTCCGGCACCTGCGCCGGTGCCAGAGCGGCCACAGTAAAGCCAACCTGTACTTGTTCGAACCCAACTACTGCTGCGGTGATCGTGACGGTTCCCACTGTGGGCCCCAATGTCACGCTCGTCTGGGCCTGCCCGTTGGCATCGGTGGTGGACGCCGCGGGTGTCACGATGGCGCCACCGGTGGCCGTGAAGCTCAGCTGGGCCCCGGCCACCGGTAGAGTGTTGGCCTCTCGTGCCTCCACAACCATGGGTTGTGCCAGGGTTGATCCGGGGGGAGCCACCTGGCCGCTACCGGAAAGGGCTCTCAGCTCCAGACTGGCTAGCTGGGCCACCGAGAGGGCGCCGTCAGCCGTTGCGAAGCCCGGCGCGGTGGCAGTGATGCGCGCCACCCCGGGAGCGCCCGCGGTCGCCTGAAACTCGACCTCGAGCATGCCCGCGGGAATGGTGACCAAGGAAGGCACCGAGGCCACGCTGGGCGCCGAGCTGGCAAGGGTGAAGGTCTGCGACTCCTCGGCCGGACTGCCAGCCCGCAGGCGAATGAGGGCCTGCTCTCCGGGTGCGACAGCGGCCGGAAGCCCGCTGAAGGAAATTGCCCGCACCAGACGCGTGCTGAGCTGGGACCGCCCGCCGGTGGCCTCGGTCCAAAACTCGTCCCACTGCTGCCGAATAGCCTCCAGCTTGGCGATCTGCTCTGCTGTTGCCGTGCTGCCTCGGGCGTTGACCAGGACGAAAGCGACGTTGAAATCTCTCTGCCCCACAGCAGCGGTCGGCAGGCGAGGGCCGTTGGCCTCGATCAGCTCATCTATGGTCACATCCAGCCGCGTGCCACTGAAGGTGACCCCGGCCTCAGGCCGATGGTTAAATGCAGGGCGGTCCGGATCGGGCACTACGAAGCTGGGCGGGACTTCGTCCGCAGCGAGCAGTCCCATTGCATACTGGTCAAAGGAGCCGTAGCGGCGGACGACATCGGTGGTCGTGAAGGTCCCGTCACCATTGTCACGGATTTCGTTGCCCTCCACTACCGACGCTTCTGAATCAAAGAAGAAGCTCCAGTGGGCCAGGTCGCGACCCAACAGGATGGTGCTGCCTGGGTCGGTGAGGAAAGGGTAGCGGAAGTGGACCAGCCAACGATGCCCCACCTCCTGTCCCAGTACGCTCATTGTGTTGCTCGGCGGCACACTCGGAATCACCTGCGTTGCATCGGCCGGATACTTGTCCAGATCGCCCATCATGACCAGCGTGGAGAGTCGCCCCTCGCTGCCCAGAGCGCTGGCGAAGTCAAAGTTGGGCAGGCCAATGCCGGACGTGCTGTTGACGATGCCCAATGCAAAAGCAAACACATTCTGGCCCAGGTCCGCGGGGAAATTGGTCCACACCACCAGGAAGTCGTAGGCATCTTCGTGGGTGGCATAGAACCGGCTGGCCACCGCCACCTCACTGAGCAGGGTCTGGGTCGCAAACACTTCAGCAATTGGCAGCTCGATCGTCTCGCTGCCGTCGGTGGCGGAAAGGTCCACGATCTCGGCGGCGCCCGTGAAGGCTCCCGGTGAGATGCCCACGACCGCGTCGTTCGCGCCAACAGTCCCGTAGGCAAACTCCACACTCCCGTCTGGGAATAGCAGCGCCTGGAACGTGGACTTGGGCGTAACCGACGGCAGGCAACACTCCGGGACTTCGGTCCAGCTCACCACGAAACGGCCCGCTTCCGCGGTAAAGCTTACCTGACCGCCATCGGCCGGGTTCAGGTCGTCAAAGAACGGCGCGATGCGCGGGACGCCAGTCAGGAAACGGGACAGGTCGCGCGGCGCGGTTGCTACGTCGCCAGCGCTAAAGGTCAGGTTGCCGTCCGAGTTGACGAAGACCGATGTATACGTGTTCCCGTAGAAGTTGAAGGAAAAGCCCAGCGGAATCTCGCGAGTGTCGTCGTCGGCCAGCGCGAGTACCGTGCCGGCGGCAGCTGCCGCCGTATCCAGCGTTGCGCCTCCTGCGGCGACCTGGTAACCCGCGCCGGCAGGGGTGAAACGCACGCTACGGTTCGCCACGTCAAACGTATTGGCCTGCACCAGCAGTGTGCCATCGTCGTCGAGGACCGCAATGTCATCCACATCAGCGGAAACCTTCTCCTGCCGAGCCAAGGCCTGGAGGTACCCCTCACGCTGCAGCTGCAGTTTCCGCAGCGCTTCTCGGCCAAGGGAGTTCAGCACACCCCAGTCGGCGGTGCCGCAGCGGTGCCCGCTCCCCATGCCATCGCTGCTGCCGCCTGCGGCAAAGATCAGCGGCCCCGCGCCGAACAGATGCAACAGGACCAGAACAGAGCACGTGATCCACTGTAGGCCAGCCGTCATAAGGAAACGGGAAATCCTATCATGTGGCAATGGAAGCCTCCGGAACACCTGCTCTATCTCTGACTGCATCGTTGCGCAATCGTGGAGGTTCCTATTAAAATATTCTTGGTAGTTTTGGCGACTCAATCTAGGAGCATGGTCAGTCTAGTGTCCCGAGTACTCGCCCTGGTTGGCGTGATGGTCGGTTTGTCAGCTCTTCCGGCGCCGTCCCTGCTGGCGCAAGAGGCCCCTGACAGCGTCCGCTACGTTACCGGCCAGGCTGCCGTCGCCGTCGTCGGCCAAAAGACTTTCAGTTTGAGCACTCCGGGCATTGCAGCCGATGGGGTGGGCTCGGTCACGGGCCTGGCAGTCGCCGGTGACCGTCTGATTGTGTGCGATGGCGGCCTGCCCTTTACCTCGCCCACTAACAACCGCATCCTGATCTTCGGCAACCTTTCCCAACTGACCATGGGCGCGTCGGCCAGCGTGGTCATCGGGCAGCCGGACTTCGGCCAGACGGACCCGGGGCTTTCCGAGACTTCTCTCAACCGGCCAGTGGGCATCGGCAGCGACGGGCAGCGCCTGGCCGTGGCTGACTGGGGCAACAGCCGTGTGCTGATCTACAACCAAATCCCCACGGCCAACGGGGCCGCGGCCGATGTGGTCCTCGGCCAGAGCGATTTCCAGAGCGCGACCGCCAGTACGGACGCGGCCGGCATGCGGGCGCCTAACGGCGTGTTCCTGGATGGCCAGCAGCTGTTCGTGGCCGACACGTTGAACCATCGCGTGCTGATTTATGACTCCGTCCCCACCTCCAACGGGGCCAGTGCCGACGTGGTGCTGGGGCAGGCCGACTTCAACTCCGCCGAGGATCAGCCGGCTAGCAGCACCAGTTTGCGCGACCCCACCGCCGTATTCTCCGATGGGGTACGCCTGATCGTCACCGACCTGGGACACAACCGCGTGCTGATCTACAACAAAATCCCCACCACCAACAACGCGCCGCCCGACGTGGTGGTGGGCCAGCCCGACTTCACCACCGGGACAGCCGGTACTGGCCCGGCCGCGCTGAATTTCCCGCGCTACGCCTCAACCGATGGGACCAGGCTGTTCATTGCCGACACCGGCAACAACCGGGTCCTGGTCTTCAACCAGATTCCCACCGCCAACGGCACGCCGGCCGATTTGGTGCTGGGACAAAAGGATTTCTTCAGTGTTTTGGACCCGCAGGATACCCCCCAGGAGATTACCGCCGGCGTGCTGGCTTTGCCCGTCGCGCTGGCGGTCACCGAGTCGAGCGTGCTGGTGGCCGACACCATTCACCGCCGCGTGGTGAAATTCGAGCCGGGCGTGCCGCTGTTCGACCAGGGCGCAGTATTGAACGCTGCGAATTTTGGAGGCAACGGCCTGCCTCGGCCCACCGGAGTCACCGTCCAGGTCGAGCCCGACGGGTTCCTCGGCGCGGGCGAGTACTACGTCAAGGTGGTTGCCGAACAGGAGGGAGTCCTTTTCGAAAGTATACCTTCGGAAGAGGTGATGGTGACGGCTCCGGAGGGCAGCACGTTGGTGGTGACCTTCGATGAAGTGCCGGGTGCGACCAGGTATCGCGCCTATATTGGCGGCTCCCCCGGCGGACAGATCCTCTTCTTCGATAGCGGCGATCCGGTCACGATCGATCCCGAAGAGACCGAAACGCCGCCGACCCTCGAACCTCGCATTGAAATCACCGCCCTGGTTCCGGACATTTCACGCAACAACTTCCGCGGGCCTCGCCTGCGAATCACTCCCGGCAACATTGCCGTCCTGTTCGGGCGAGACCTTGCTCCGGAGGTGGCAGTTGCCCAGGAGATTCCCCTGCCGCGCGAACTGGCTGGTACCAGCGTGCTAATCAATAGCATTCCTGTCCCACTGTTTTTTGTCTCCCCGACCCAGATCAACTTCCAGGTCCCTTGGGAGACCGAAGGCGATGGAGTGAGTGTGGTAGTGCGCAAGCGGTCTGAATCGGGCGAAGTGATCCTCTCGAACGCCATGCCCGTTGTCATCAACCGACTGACCCCCGGCGTGTTCACCGCTTCCGGAAACGGGGTAGGCCACCTGTTGGCCTTCCACCCGAACTTCACCCCGGTGGACGACGAGCACCCGATTGCGCCCGGCGAGACGATCATCTTCTACGGGACCGGGGTGCAACAGGTGGCCGTCCTGGGCGATCCGTTGTCCACTGCCGTCCTGGATACCCGCAACCAAGGGGAGATCCAGGTGACCCCCGGAGGGGAGGTAACCTGGTCCATTTCCTTCAGCACCAACGCCGTCGTGCAGTCTACAACGGATGATGGCCCGGAAGAGATCATTGTCTCCGGCGCCGAGGGTACGCACACAGCCGACTTCATCGAGCCCGGGCACATCTACCGCTTCATCCTCCGGCCGTTCGCCCCCCCCATAGTAGGCGACGTCATCGCCATCGCGGTGCTGGACACGCGCCCAGAGGCCATCCCGGGCGAGCGTTCCGGGCAGATCAGCGTGAGCCCGGACGGCCAGGTGACCTGGACTGCTGCGGGCGTCCCGGATGCCGTCGTCCTGGCTTCGGTGGACGGCAGGCCGCCCGAGGAGTTCGCCACGGGCCTCTCCGGCAGCGCGATGGCCGACTTCATTGCGCCCGGCCGCCACCACCACTTCACGCTGAGGATGCTCATCGAGGACCTGCAGGGCGATCTGCTCGCCAGCGCCTCGCTGGACGCGTTCGAAACCGTTTCCAACGGCGCCAGCGGAAACGTCTCGGTGGAGTCGGGCGGTGAGACAACCGAGATCAGTTGGTCCACCTCCGGTGTGCCGGACGCGCGCGTCTTCATTTCCACCGACGACGGGGAGGAAACGGTATTTGGCGAGGGCACCGAGGGGAGTATGACTCCCGAGGTTGGGTTCTTCGAGGCGGGGCGCCTGTATCGCTTCGTTCTGCGAACCGTCCCGGACGAGCAGGCGGCGGTCACTGGCGAAGCCTCTCCCGAAAAGGCATTGATTAACACCTCTGTGATTACGGGAATTCAGGGGATCGATGCTCCCATCCAGTTTGCGGGGCTGGCCCCGGGTTTCGTGGGTGTGCTCCAGTTTAATGTGCAGGTCCCCGAGTCTCTGCGGGAGAACGGAGATGACGCAGAAGCAACATTGTTCATCGGCTCGATTCCAGCTAACCTGACCTTGCTGCCCGTCTCCGACAAGAGTGCGGGGGAGATTAGCGCAACTCCTGAGGGTCTGGTGACTTGGTCAACCACCGACACGCTAAACGCGCAGGTTTACGTCTCCGTAGATGGCGGCGAAGAGGTGCTGTTCGCGCAAGGCATCTCGGGCGAGACTCAGGCCACCTTCATCGAGCCCGGCCATGTCTACCGTTTCATCTTGCGTAAGTTTTCGAACGACGTCGTCGGCAGAATCCTCACCGAGGTGACCCTCGACACGCGCACCTGAGCGATCTCCGCGCCCCGCTGCCGGCGCATCCGCACAGCGCGCCTTCCCTAGCGCCGTTTCCCTCCCGACCTTGGACCTTGGAGGTTCGATTTTGGCCTCGAAGACCTCCGTTCGCGCTGTGGTCTGGGCCAGCAGGCCACCACGGTGCCGCTCATGCCGCCCCGCGCGGTGAACTCGCCGGTGACAGTGGCCGAGACCGGCCGGCACGCCGCCACCAGATCCTCCAGAATCCGGTTCACCGCGTTCTCGTAGAAGATGCCCAGATTGCGGTAGGCCAGCAGGTACATCTTCAGCGATTTCAACTCCACACACAGCTCGGCGGGAACGTATTCGATCGTCATCGTGGCGTAATCCGGCAGCCCGGTCTTGGGGCAGACCGAGGTGTACTCAGGGTACTCGATGGTGATCGTGTAGCCGCGGTACTGGTTGGGCCAGGTTTCCAACGACGGCAGCTTGGCACGGATGCCTGCCCGTGCGTGTTCTTTGGTGTATGCGCGCATAGCCGAAATTCTATCAGCTCAGGCGTTGCCTGCCACTGTATGAGAACCTGCTCCAGGGCAATGTCCAGCCCGAGGCCTGGCAAGGGGCGCGGCGACGGGCCAAGTCCCAAACCGGGAAATCGTATGCCAAAGTGAACCCCAAAGGGCTCCCCCAGCTTTCTATCTGCTTGGTAGCAAAAGCGCCGGATAAAGGGACTCTGCGTTGCATGTCCTTCCTGCGCCGGGAACTAGTTTTGCAACTCGCCGCCACCGATGTCTAAAGTTCAAACAGAAACTCCAAGCGCCTCGCGAAGCCCCCTTCGCGTGCTCATTGCAGACGATACACCTGCGGATGTGGAACTGATGGTGGCGACGCTGAAGCGAGCGGGCTATTCCCTTTCCTTTGACGCGGTGAACTCCCCCGGGGCGTTCCAACGGCGCCTGGAGCGCGCAGAATACGACCTGATTCTCTGCGACCACAATCTGGGCAGTTGGGCAGGGACCGACGCCTTGGAGATGATCGCAACGCCCTGAGGAGCTGCTAGGAAACAACATGCATGCTCTGACTCCCCACACCCGCTCCAATGGAACACCCTACCCGGAGCAGGAATGCCACATCTACCAGGGCTTCGGAAAGGGAGAGACCACGCACGTGGACGACGGGATGCTGTGGCGGGCCGACGGCACCAGTTTCGCTGCCGAATATTGGTCCCATCCTGTAGGTCGAGACGGGGAACTGGTGGGTTCCGTTGTGACTTTCCTGGACATCTCCGGCTGGCTGGCGGCATTGCCCACGACTTTAACAACATGCTGACGGTCGTCAAGGGCTACAGCGAACTGCTGTTGGAGGAGGTGGATTCCACCGACGGGCGGCTGCGGCGGGCCGCCGGCGAGATCTACAAGGCCGCCGACCGCGCCGCCACCCTGACCCGCCAACTACTAGCCTTCAGCCGCCGGCAGGTGTTGGAGCCGAAGCTGTTCGACCTCAACGAGGTGGTGGCCGACATGGACCAGATGCTCGAGCAGCTGATCGGAGAGGATATTCAGTTGGTTAGCATTCGCAGGTCGGGGTTGGGTCAGGTCAAAGCCGACCCCGGGCAGATCGAACAGGTCATCTTGAATCTAGTGGTCAACGCTCGCGACGCGATGCCTCAGGGCGGCAAGCTCACGATCGAGACGGCTAACGTGGAGCTGGACGAGGACTATGCCCGCACCCACGTGGCCGTCCAGCCGGGCGCTCACGTCATGCTGGGGGTAAGCGACTCCGGCTGTGGGATGGACGCCGAGACCCAGGCCCACCTGTTCGAGCCGTTCTTCACGACCAAGAAAAAAGGCGAAGGCACCGGGCTGGGTCTGGCCACCGTCTACGGGATTGTCAAGCAGAGCGGTGGCAACATGTGGGTCTACAGCGAGCCGGGGCAAGGCACGACGTTCAAGGTTTACTTGCCTCAAGTCGGAGAGGCGGCCGGGACGATTGCTCCCCCCACACCGGTGGCCGACTCAGCTTCTGGGGTGGAGACGATTCTGCTGGTAGAAGATGAAAAGGCGGTCCGGGAGCTGGCAGCCCGGACTCTGGAGAGGAACGGCTACACAGTGCTGACCGCCGCAGATGCTGCCGAGGCCACACAGCTTGCCCAACGACACGGACACCGGATCCACCTGCTTTTGACTGACGTTGTGATGCCTGAGGTGAACGGACGCCAGTTGGCCCAACGGCTGGCCTCCCTGCGCCCGGGGATCAAAGTGCTCTACATGTCCGGTTACACCGACGACGCTATCGTTCACCACGGGGTGCTCGAGCCTGGCGTTGCCTTCCTGCAGAAACCATTTACCGCCGCTGACCGGCCCGCAAGGTACGCCAGGCACTGGAGCGCCAAGCAGGCTCATAACCCCCGGCTCATAACCCATGGATACCTAGTCTCGTTCGCTAGGGGAACGACTGGCGGAGCCGACGGGACTCGAACCCGCGATCTCCTGCGTGACAGTACGGAGACCGAAGTGACAAGCGATGAGTCGGGAACTAGTGGAAAAACAGTACCTTGGTGCGTAGTTCACCAGCCATCATTGCGACGTCCTTGGCGTGAATCTGGTAGCCCGGCTCGATCCCTTTGACAATCGCGGGAATCACCTTCGCGTCATCAGCCGAGTGGTAAGAGCAGAGTGCCATCCTCGGCTTGAATCGTTCGATTGTCCTGCTGGCCCCTCGAAGCGCACGGCGTTCCGAGCCTTCGATATCCATCTTGATAAAATCCACTCGCTTCAGTTGGAGTTGTTCGACGATCTCGTCCAGGGGGAACACCTGCACCCTTTCAAGCTTCGTGGCGTTAGGTGGTCCCTTTAAGAAGCTGTCCATACCCGATGCTTGATCGGAATGGAAGAACGTGAGGCGGGTATTTTCATCCCAAACTCCCGCCCTCACCACGCTTACCCGGCCTGCTGAAATCTCTTCAGCCAAGTTGATGTCGAGGAAGGCGAGGTTCCCGGGCGCCGGCTCAATGGCGATGACGCGACCTGCCCCACGTCGCAACGCGTACTTCGAGAACACCCCCACGTGAGCCCCGCAGTCAATCACCGTATCGCCGGGGCGGATCGCCACCTCTCCGCTCTCGTAGACCCTCTGGACCCTTATCTCCCACACCAGCCACGCGAGGGAGTCCTTCCCTGTGCTCAACCAGAACTTGCCGAGTTCTGTCTCACAAAACTCCCACTTTCGCCCCTCCACTCTTTTTTCTCTAAGCAGGCTGGTCTTCTCTGCGAGCCATTGGTCCGACATCCATGGCGGACGAGAAGCAAAAACGTTCCGCCAGATGTCCTTCCATTCCAAGTAGGAAAGATGCCCAGAAAGCTTTCCGTGGACAATCCTGCTCCTCCACCACGCCGGCCACCCCGCCGCCCCCCCCAACCCTGCCGCAACCATCACCCCTGCCAGCACCCAGGCTTTCCACTCTCGGCTGGACCAAATCAGGCCTGCGGCGCCAACCAAGCTCACCAGCAAGAGCGTGTCGTGAATACGCAAGATCACCCCCGCGATGACGACCAACACCGCCAGCACCAAGGCTACCTGTCTGCGCCGGGAGACGGTTAGGTTTAGCAAAGTGTGGTTACCCTACCTACGCCCTAAGGTGATCTATTCCTACCGAGAAGCCTGAATTTAACCCACTGCCGCCCTGAGCCGATAGGGAAAATCCAGAAACCCACGCATCAGCAGCACATCCCCGGAACCTGAGGCGAGCGGCTCAGCCCGTGGCCGACGGTTCTGATCGTCCCAGCCCCCGCCGCCAATTTGTAATTTGGAATACACATAATGTGGATTGGTTAGTTTGAAGGGATAAAGTGGATATGTATGAAGATTGCCGAGAAGGGAATCCTGAGCCGCGGTGACAAGGGTACAAAACGGTCTATTTTATTCTTTCCAAGTGTCGTTTCCCTGTCCGACGGAACCCTTACGGCAACGTGCCGCGCAGGTTCGACAAAAGATTCGAGCAATTGGAGTCATTGAACTTTATCGCTCCGGCGATGGTGGCAGGGTTGGAATAAACAGGCCCGCGGCTTCGACGACACGACGATTAACGGCATCCCCGGCAATATCGCAGTCTGTTACCTGACGGAACTGGCACAGGACCATATCATCGCAGCGTGCATGTTGATCGATCGGGGCACCTATCCGGGAAGACCGATATTTAACCCCGAACGGCTCTTTCGGATTTAAACAAGATTTCCCCTTTTGTTAGGAATATTTTCCATCGAACGGCGAACGGTGTCTCAACTCGTTGTCTCACGTCGCCGGCGTCTCCAGGTCGCTCCCGATGCTGGAGAACTTATTGTTGATGACGTTTGCGAGAAAGCCCATCCCAGCAACGGCCGCAAGCGCGATCAGGACTGCTATCAGGACGTATTCAGCCAGGTCCTGGCCTTGCTCCTCATGCCACAAGCGCTTTAGAAGTTTGCTCACCCTTTTCTCCCGGAGTTGGTTTTTTGGCTCTCCGGCACTCGTGAGTGTACACCCATCGGGCTCCAACTGAGCCCTTCCAGCACAGTTCTTCTCTCTGGGGGCTCCGAGCGGTCCTCGCCGGGTCCTGAAAGCCCGTCGTCTCGGCCGGCACCCCCGTTGACAACCCAAGCCCGGCGCGACTCTACACTGTGCGCACCTCTCCACTAACCCCTTGGCTGCGCCACTGATCCCTCGGTGGCGTAACCCTCTGAGTGTCCACCCGCGGTGGAGTCGGTTCCGACGCGAAGGAGGCTATTGTACGGCGATCGTCACGGTGTTGCTGGCGATGCCGTCCTGGGTGATCACCACCGCAACGGCGGAGCCGGGGGCCACGCCCTCCGGCACCCGCGCGTTCACCTGGTAGAGCCCCACAAACCCCGGCGCCAGCCCTGCAAAGCTGACCGAGGCGTTCCCGCCGCCGATGGTCGCCGTGACCGGGGTGGTCACTGTCTCCCCCGCGCCTGGCTCACCTGCCCCCACCGTCGGATTCGTGGCTCCCAGGCCGGTGCAGAAAATCGAGACAAACTCGCCGCCCTCGGCCGGTCGCGTCTGGCGGCCGGGGATGCTGCCCACCGGCGCCACCAGGATATCTGTGTTCGCGATCAAGACCGCTCCCTGCCCGCCACCGACGTCGAAAGTGCCCGGCTGCGCAGGTGCAATCAAGTAGTTCTGCGGCGCGGTCAGCAGGCCGCCCACACTGACGGCGACCGGAACGCTATCGCCCGGGCTCACCTCGAACGGCATCTGCGCGTTAATCTGTCCTGGGCTAACAAAAAACAGCGGCGCATCCTGCCCGCCAATGCGTACGCTGACCCCGGCCAGCTCCCGCTCCAGCGGTAGTTGGCTGGAGAAACTATTCCCAGTCGCGAAGCTCTGGCCGAACACAGATATGATGCCGCCGGCAGATAGCGGCCGCCGCGGCGTGAAGCCGGCTCCTTCCACCACCCCATCGGCGAACAACTGCGGCAAACTCACTGCCCCCGGGGCGGCCGCCGTTGAAACAGTAAACGACCGCTGCACCTGGGCAAAGGTGGGGTGCAGAGCGGCAAAGGTGAGCGCCACCGAGGCTGCCTCGCTCTGCGGCACCCAGGTGCCGCTGTAGAAGCCGATCCCTAGCGAGCGCAGCGGGATGTTCAAGCCTTCCACGCTGGCCACCAGCGTGGCGTTGTCCACCGCGCTGCCGCAGTCGTCCACCACCAACGCCGTGAGTACCCTCGGGAAGAAAACCGGCAGGCTCAAACCGTTGCCGATGGTGGTAGCCAGCAGTTGAAGCCCCGATGGAGCGCACTGGGCCGCGCGTGGCAGACCCGCCGCCTGCGTCCGCAGCACACCCGCCTGGGAGGCGACGATCAACAACACTTCCACCTCCTGCGGCGGCCCGGAGGAGAAGGTGGCGGTGATGGTGCCCTGGTAGACACCGGCCGCCAGCCCCGCCTGGTTCACCGAAACCTGCGCCGGGAACGGACCATCCCCCGACGCGGTCCCGCTCGACGGGCTCGCCATCAGCCAGTCGCCGCCGGACTCGGTCGAAGCCGCATACTCAGCCGTGAGGGACCCTCCTCCCCCGTTGCTGAGCGTCAGCTTTTGCTCCGCCGGCAGAGCGCCGCTCGGCTCAGCCAGGAACAAAAAGGCTTGTGGTGTGAGGTCGCCTCGTCCAGGCGTGGCGGCCGGAACCACGTGCAACGTTACCGCGACCAGTTGGGGATCGTTGCTGGCTCCCGGCGCCGAGACCTGGAGCAACACCTGGTTCACACCGGAACCCAGACCTTCCGGATCGGCAGTGAGAGTCGTCCGGGAAGCCTGGGAGGCGCCCGCGCCGGCCGTTCCTGCATTTGGCGAAATCTCCAGCCACGAGGGGAGACTCCCCGACGTTGGCGAAATGGACCACTGCAAGCTTCCTTCCCCTAGATTAATCACTCGCAGTGTTTGCGATAACGAGCCCGTAGCTGTGCTCGCCGCCGTGAAGACAATCGCCGATGGGTCGATCAGCAACCGCCCTCCGGGGCCCTCAGCGCTACCGCCACCGGAATCTCGAACGAAGCTTCGCTCTCCGGATCGGTCACCGTAATCACCGCCTGGAACAGTCCGGCGGCGCCCAGTGCGGCGAAGTTGACCTCCACCGCGACAGGAACCGGCAGGTCGAAGGAAGCAATGCCCTCAAGAGGAGAAATGGTAAGCTAATCTTCTCCGTTCAACAGCGTCACCGCTGCGGTCCAGTTCACTGGCCCGCCGTCGCTGCTGACTTGCAAGGTCCGGGATGCGGCGGCGGCTCCGACAAGGCCGGAAAAGCTCAGCTCCAGGGGCATCACCGTCAGGGTACCCGCCGGCGCCGTTCCCGCCTGGGTCACCGTCAGGATCTGCTCGCCGCTAATGGTCAGCGTCCCCAGGCGCGAACCGGGGTCGGGATTGGCCGCTACCTCGTACTCCACCCGGTTAGTGCCGCCGCCGCTAGTGCCCGAGGTGATGGTGATCCAGCTCACGTCGCTCCGGGCGTTCCAGCCACACCGCGTCGAGATGAGTACGCTGCCGGTTCCTCCGCTGGCCGGGAACGATGCACTGGTCGGGGAAATGGAGTAGGTACAAGGCGGTGGTGGTGGCGGCGGCGTCAGAGCCTGGCCGATTTTGGAGACGAAACCGTCTGTGTCTCCGCCGATGTAATCCATGAATGGGTTTACTGTGGGGAAGTTCGTCGAATCCGCGTCGCCTGTCACGTAGGCGTTGCCGGAGCTGTCCACGGCAATGCCGCGGGCCATATCGAAGGCGCTGCCGCCCAGGTAGGTCGAGTACACCAGGGCGCTGCCGCCGGGATTTAATTTCGCCACAAAGGCGTCGTCGCTACCCCCATTGGTGGCCTGGACGGGATCGACCGTGGGGAGGTCAGTCGAATCCGTATGCCCCGCCACATAGACGTTGCCCGAGCTGTCTATGGCGATGCCCAAGCCATCTTCGGCGCCGCTGCCGCCCAGGTAGGTGGAGTACACCAGAGCGCTGCCGCCGGGATTCAATTTGGCCACAAAGGCGTCATCTCCGCCCCCGTTGGCGGACTGGAGGGGGCTGGCTGTGGGGAAGTTGGTCGAATCCGTACGGCCCACGACGTAAGCGTTGCCGGAGGCGTCTACGGCAATATCGTTACCAAAGTCCGTAAAGCTGCCCCCCACGCCCCCCAAGTAGGTGGAGTACACGTAAGCGCTGCCGGCGGCATTCAATTTCGTCACATAGGCGTCGAAGAAGCCTCCGGTAGTGGCCTGGAGTGGACTCGCCGTGGGGAAATTGGTCGAAAGGGTAAGGCCTGTCAGATAGGCGTTGCCCGAGGCGTCTGCGGCGACGCCCGTGCCCTGGTCCGTGCTACTGCCTCCCAGGTATGTGGAGTATACGAAAGCGCTGCCGGCGGCATTCACTTTCGCCACAAAGGCGTCGTTACCACCGCCGCTAGCGGACTGGATGGGACTGACCGTGGGGAAGTCGGTCGAAGGCGTACTTCCTGTCACGTAGGCGTTCCCGGAACTGTCTATAGCAATGTCGGAGCCACTTTCGGCGCCGCTGCCGCCCAGCAAGGTGGAGTAAACCAGTGCACTGCCGGTGGGATTCAATTTGGTCACAAACGCATCCAGGCTGCCCCCGCTAGTGGCCTGGATGGGACTGGCCGTGGGGAAGTCGGTCGAACCCGAACCTGTCACGTAGGCGTTCCCAGAGCCGTCCACAACGATGCCTGTACCTACATCGGAGGTGCTGCCACCCAGGAAGGTGGAGTAAACAACACCATTGCCGGTGAGATTGAATTTCGTTACAAAAGCGTCGTTGAACCCGCCCCCAGAAGTGCCCTGGAAGGGACTGGCCGTGGGGAAATTGGTCGAACTGGTGTCTCCCGTCACGTAGGCGTTGCCGGAGCTGTCCACGGTGATTGCCCGGCCCCTCTCGGGGCTGTTGCCGCCCAGGTAGGTGGAGTACACCAGAACCGGGTCAATAATGAGAGGTTGGCCGGCATCATACGCGGCCACCTGGAAACCCACCTGGCGCCTGCCGCTGAGCACGTAAGACCCGGCGATTTCCCGCCGGACGCCGTCCACCTCCTGATAGACCAACGGCTTGTGCTGGCGAATCTCCCCGTCCTGCGTCTCCAGTAGGAGGTCGCCCTGGGCATCAATCCGAAGTCTCTCGACGCCCTCAAAGCCGAGCGTGATGCCGTCCGGATCGGTCCCCGGCCCCACCACGAAGTCATACTCCAGTTGGCGCTGGTTGCCGTAGTAAACCAAATCCACTCCGGGATAAACATCCTTGTACTGCACCTTGGTGTAGTGGGGTACGTTGGTGCGCCACTTGTCGGGATTATTGCCAACGAAGTAATTGCTCTTTCCAGGCAGTTCTTCCAGCTCGGACACCTGCGGCGACGGATTGGCCCCGACCAGCTTCATGCGCACTACGGCCGGCGGGACAGCAGGAGCTTCCTCCGCTTCTGAATCGGTGTGCCGTGTGCGCGGTCCGCTGGAGGCGACGGGCTTGCGCAGGGCCAACACGGCCTCCGTGGGGGTCAAGAAAAGGGAGTAGCCACTGCCGCGCGTCAGGAAGTCCACTCGCCTGTCGGTCTGGCCTTGATTGGCTTCAAAGCTCAGAGGCAGCTTGCCATACGCCTCTACTAGTTGCGGCTTGCTAGCTGCCGGAGCTTTTGCTGCAGAGTATTGCTTATGTGCAAGGCCAGGGCCGGAACCCACCTCCACCACAGCGCTGGCAAGCACTCCAAGCGCCAGCAGCGCCGTTCCCGGTCTCAGGCGACGAATCAAGGTCCTGCGCATGTCTACCCTCCTGGAAAGCGATTGGTGAAGGCTACATCCCAGCTTGCACTTCGCCCAAAAGCAACCACATGAACAGCCAGCAACGGCGCCGTCAATGGAACAAAGGTCCTATCAGTACTATAGGGACTACTTTGTCATAGGTGGTCCCAGGCGACGAATCAAGGTCCTGTCCATGGCTGTTCTCCCCCTCGGAAGCAAACGACCAAGGCTACACCCAGCGGGGTCGCATGTCCAGAAACGCCTCTGTCCAGGAAGCCCCCTTGGCATCAATCTTGACCCATTTGTCGAAAACTGCGGCATTATGCATTCGATGTCATGGCTTTCGGTGTCGTGGGGGTTGGCGGCGTGAGAACGGGACTCAGCCGACGGCAGTTGTTAATCGGAATGGGGGCGCTGGCGGTGCGCGACGCGTACGGTCAAGCCCGCGTGCGCCGCCAGACGAAACCGTTGCCGAAGGGCGCGGTGACCCACGATTGGCCGGCGTTTCTGGGGCCGTCGCACAATGCGGTGTCGACCGAGACCATGTTGAGCCGGAAGCTGCCGCCTCCGCTGGTGTGGGAGTTCGCCAAGGGGACCGGATATGCGTCGCCGGCCATCGCGGGTGAACGCCTCGTGTTCGTGCATCGATTGAAGAACGAGGAGATCGTCGAGTGTCTGCACCCGGATACGGGGTCGAGGCGCTGGCGGTTTCGATATGCGACCGCGTATAGGGACCGGTACGGGTATAACAACGGTCCACGGTCGAGCCCGGTCATCGATGGCGAGCGGGTGTACACGATGGGGGCTGAAGGGAAGCTGCATTGCCTGGAGCTTGGATCGGGGAAGCTGGTTTGGAAACGGGACCTGCGCGCCGACTACAAGGTGCGGCAGGATTTCTTTGGGACCGCATCGACTCCACTAGTGGAAGGCAAGCTGTTGATTGTCAACGTGGGCGCGCCGGGTGGGCCGTGCGTGGCGGGCCTGGACAAGGCGACGGGCCGCGAAGCGTGGCGCGCCGGGAAGCAGTGGGGTCCCAGTTACGCGTCACCAGTTCCGGCGGTGATCCACGGGAAGCGGCGGGTGTTTGTGTTTGCGGGAGGCGAGTCGAAGCCGCCAACGGGCGGGCTGATGTCGATTGACCCAGTGACCGGGAACGTGGATTTCGCGTTCCCGTGGCGGAGCCGCAGCTATGAGTCGGTAAATGCGTCGTGCCCCGTGGTGTTCGATAACAAGGTGTTCATTTCGGCGAGCTATCGTAAAGGAAGCGCGCTTTTGGAGTTGCGGCCGGACTTCACGCATAGGGTGGTGTGGAGGAGGCAGGATTTCGGGCTGCACTTCAACACGGCGATTCACCGGGAAGGTTACCTGTACGGGTTTGACGGGCGGAACCAACCGGACGCATCACTGGGGTGCCTGGAAGCGGCGAGCGGGAAAGTGGTGTGGAAAAAGACTCCGGAATGGACCGAGAGGTTCGCGGTGAGAGGCAAGCGGCGGCAGCAACTGCTGGGAACGTACCGGGGATCGCTGCTGGCGGTGGACGGGCAATTCCTGTGCCTGGGGGAGTTGGGACATCTGCTATGGATGGACCTGACCCCGAAGGGCTACGAGGTGGTGTCGCGGACATGGCTGTTCGCGGCGCGCGAGTCGTGGGCGCTCCCGGTGCTCAGCCGGGGCCTGCTGTATGTGGTGCAGAACACTCGGGACATGATGTCGGGGGTAGGTCCGCGGCTGCTATGTTACGACCTGAGGGCGTAGAGTACGGCTGGCCTACAAGCCACCGGCAGTCCGCGATGCCACCCAGAAGCGGCCATGGCGATTCGAGCTTGAGTCGACAGGGCGGCTGACGTATGCTCTCGGCCGAAAGAGAAGTTCAAATCAGAAATTCCGGCTAAAATGCTTTCGAAAGGACCTGAGCATTTATGGTCAATCTAGTTGACAAAGTCGACCGGCCTGCCCGGTTCATCAGTTATCCCCAATCAGCGACGTTCAGCCGCAGAAGCTGCGTGAAGCGGATAATCCAGGCGGGCGTCGCAGGGCCCTTGGTGTCTATGCTTTTCCCGGGTGTTTTGGAGGCAGGTTCTGAATATCCTGCCCCGCCACCTGGATATGACGCACGAGCGCATGCCAAAGAATATCTCAAAACAGTGCTTTTTACGAAGAAGGAGGTAGAAAACTGGCTAGCAGGGGTGGGCGATCCTGTCTATATTAGGGAAAAATACGACTCCGAGATCGGATGGGTCCACCAGGCGGGAAGCTTCAAACACGGTGTCGACGACGCTGTCAGCTTGTACAGTTACGATCCGTCGGGGGCACGTCGCATGATCATGTACTCTGATCGGCCGTGTCGCATTAATACCTACGGCAACAGCTTTACCCATTGCGACCAGGTGAGTGATGGCGAAACTTGGCAGGAGCGCCTTGCCGCTCATCTTGGGGAACCTGTGCGAAATTTCGGTGTCAGTGGCCAGTCAGTTTACCAGGCATACCTGCGAATGAAGCGCGAAGAGGCGAGAACGCCCGGGAAATATATTATCTTAAACATCTTCAGCGACGATCATTACCGCAATGGGTCCGCCTGGGCCGGACTGGGTACGCCGCGCCCCCTGCGGGGAAGATCTGCCACCCGCCCTCCAGCGCCACATGTCAGGGTGAACCCCGCAACGGGCGAGTTCCGGGAGTTAGCGAATCCGTGCCCCACTCCGCAGTCACTTTATAAGCTAACCGACGCTCAGTGGCTCTTCGACACCTTTAAAGATGATATTCAGCTCAAGGTTATACTTGCTCAGCAAAATATCAAACAGCATACTCCTCAGCACAGCTATGCGGCCATTGTGGCGCTGGCAAAAAAGCACGGAATTCATGGCCCCATAAATAGTCCCGATACACTTCGTGCGACACTGCGTCAATTATCTACGCAGGCAGCCCTTTTTGCCAGCATGCGCATCGTAGAAAAAGTGGAAGAGTTTGCGGCCACACATGGAAAAAAAGTGCTCTATGTGCTTTCCTACTTGTACCGGCACCTTGAACAGGCCCTGCGCGACGGGCGCCGTTTTGACCAGGAATTTATTGATTTTCTTCAAAAGAAGGGGCTGCCTTACGTGGATGACCTGGAAGCGCACGCTGCGGATTTTGCCCAGTTTAGGTGGCCGGTCGAAGAGTACATAAGGCGATACTACATTGGCCGGGGTCATTACAACCCGCGGGGTAATCTGTTCCAGGCCTTCGCATTAAAGAACAAGCTTGTTGAAATGTTGGAGCCTAAACCGGTTACCTACTGAGGAGCACAGCCGACTGCTGAAGGACACTGGGACTCCGGAAACGAACGTGTTTGAGAATAAGGTCAAGAAGCTACTCTCAGAAAACCCAGCCGGCTTTGGGCGCGTCTTTGATCGACGCATCCAATTTGATGGCAAAACTGACGGTGGCGACCGGAGTCGACTTTCTCTGGATCGACACCGGACATGGGCCTCGAAGTGATCGAGGGTTACACCAAACTTAAGAGTGTAGTCATTAACCTTGACCGGACGCCCCATCCGTGGCCTTCATCCTGACTCCGCTCGGCCAAAGGAGATGCTGGGGCGCGCCTGGAAGGACCGGTGCTAAGGCCCATCGTTCGCCAACTTTGAGGAGTAGGCGGCTATTCCAACGTGGGCCGCGTCTGGATGTGCTTGAAACGACTGGCGGGGCCGACGGGACTCGAACCCGCGATCTCCTGCGTGACAGGCAGGCGTGATAACCAGCTTCACTACGGCCCCGCTACGGAATGGCATCGCCGACCGACCGGGCCGCGCCGGCAATGGGAAACTCGGGCTCGGGTTCCCTCCTGCTAAGCTATCACAGGTTTGCGCTCCAGACCATCCTGGTATCTTTCACCTGGTGTCTTTCACTAGGACGCCCGCTACCCCTTTGCCGAATCCACAGCATCACGACACGGCTCACAACGGACCAGGTTCCCCAGTTTGAACCACCCCGCTAGCCGTGAGTGTAAGGGAACCCTCAGGCCAGTCCCTGTTCAGGAGATTTGTTCAGGAAATTCCGACCTACGCCCCGGTTGTGGCAGGTTGTTGTCGCAAATTCGCGATGATGCTCAGCGCTAACTGGTCGTCATCTGCCTCCGGAACACAGTGGAGAGTCGCCCCGGGGAAGCGTTTGATGAACGGAACGGGAGAACTTCGCCAATCACCCGTCGGCGGCGGCTATCTCGACCCGATTGCGCCCGGCACGCTTAGCGCGATAGAGGGCCGAATCTGCGACACGGAGGACTGCCTCCACTTCCTCTTCCTGGTTTTCGCCAGCGAAGGTGACCCCCATGCTGAGTGTGATGGGAATGACGCCGTCGGCTGTGGAGACAGGTTCGGCGCTGACAAGCGCCCGGATCCGTTCGGCCTGATTCACAGTGACCTCGTTGGATCCGGCCAGGACGATCAAGAACTCTTCACCTCCGTACCGACCCACCGCGTCGTAAGTGCGCACAGCCGCATTGATCCTTTGGGCAGATTCGCGCAGCACAGCATCGCCTGCCAGATGCCCGTAGGTGTCGTTGACGCTCTTGAAGTGACCCAGATCGGCCAGGATAACGCCGACGGAGGTCCCTTCGCGCTGGGCGCGAACGAGTTCCCGTTTCAAGATGTCGAGGATCGCCCCGCGGTTCCAGAGGCCGGTCAAAGCATCGTGAGTGGCCTGAAAGCGGTACTCGTCGGTTTCCGCAAGGTCCTCCTGCAGGGTTCCCATCTGCGTCGTCAGGTCATCGACCAGCTGGGTCATGGCGACCTTGGCCGCGTCCATTTCCCGTAGTTGTTGACTGAGCTTGGCTTCCTCTGCGATCAAGCGGTCGCGTTGGTCGACCACTTGATCGTGAGTGTTCTTCATTTCGTCCAGTTCCTCGGCGAGGCGGCGCGCTTCCGCCCGCTCGCCGGCGATTTTTGCGGCTGCTGTTTCCCCGGGCAGGGTGCCGGTGGGCAGCGCCTGGGTGGACAGATCCGCCATGCTCAGGATGTGATGGCGCCTGGCGTCTTCTTCCGAACCAGCGAAGTTCGCGCGAGCGGCCGCCGCGGCTTCACCCAGCGCGATGGCGACGCCCCGCCTGCCTTCGGCCTGCTCTTCCACCCGGACCACGTACCCTTCCTGCTCGATGTCGTTGTAACCCACATAGGGGAAGGCTACCAGCACTTCGGTGCCAACGCGGTACTCATGCTCGGTCAGAAAAAAGATGCCCTCCTTGCTGGCATTGACCACGGCCCTGATGTCGGGGCCGCCGACCGCCCATTTCTTCCGGCGCACCCGGGCGTTCGCCTTCATCGTGATTCGGCGATGGCGGCGCCTGTTGACACCGGGCTTGGCCACCTCCGCGGGCTTTTTCGCCTGGGCAACGACAGGCCGTTCCCCAATCACCTGACGCAGTTTCCGGCGCAACTCGGGACGGCTGAAGGG
The DNA here is from genome assembly GCA_965218055.1 of Terriglobia bacterium. Taxonomy (GTDB): domain Bacteria; phylum Acidobacteriota; class Terriglobia; order JAJPHL01; family JAPKYU01; genus CBDBKE01. The sequence continues at coordinate 542,389 of CBDCKA010000002.1, read as the reverse complement.
CTTGATCACATACGGGAGGTGCCGATCATCAATGAAATCCCACGTGGCTTCCGACGCGATATCGCCGGTCACAAAAATGACTCGTCGTTGGTAGTCGGGGAAGTCGTTCTTCACCTGCTCGTAGAATTCCTTGCCGCTCATCCCCGGCATCCACATATCGCAGAGGATGGCGTCGTAGTGGTTTTCCGGCAGCTTGGCCAGGGCCTCGCGCGCCGAGGTCAACACCTCAACCGAACAGTCCTCCGCTTCCAGGAGCTTGCGAATGATCACTAGCGCCATCTCATCGTCGTCAATGACCAGAATTTTGGTTGAATCTGTGTCGCTCATCGCGTTAGCCGTAGTTCGTTGCATGCCGAGCGGGCACTCGCCTACTTTCCCTAACCGAGCAATGCCGCCCTAAGCTCTAAAAGCGCTCCGTTGCTGGAGAGGCGCCTTCGGCTCACCCTTAACCTCAACTGTCTTATCGGCACGCGGGAAATAGATCGTGAACGTCGTGCCTTGGCCCAGCTCGCTGTCCGCCCAGGTATAACCGCCGCTCTGCTTGACCGCCCCGTAGACGGCCGCCAGTCCGAGCCCAGCCCCTTCGGTCTTCTCCCTGCCAAGGAAGAACGGCTCAAAGATGTGGGCCAGTGTCTCGGCGTCCATACCGTATCCGGTGTCGCGCGCGACAAGCATGACGTAAGAGCCTGGCCGGGCACCGGTGTGCCGCTGGGCAAACTCCTCGTCCAGTTCGACGTTTGCTGTCTCCAGTGTAAGTTTGCCGCCGTCGGGCACGGTGTCGCGAGCGTTGAGCGCCAGGTTCAGAACGACTTGTTCGATCTGCCCCCGGACGCCTTTCACCTGTCCCAGCGCATCCCCTGGTTTGATCACCAGCTCAATCTGATCGCCGATCACTCGCCGCAGCATGGTCTCCATCCCGGCGGCCACCGCGCTCAGATCCAATAGCTCCGGCGCCTGCGCGTGTCTGCGGAAGGCCAGCAACTGCCGGGCCAGCGAGTTCGCTCGCTCGTTCGCTTGTTGGATCTGCTCGATGTACTCGCGCAGCGGATCGCTCGCGCCGATCTGGCCGAGTGCCAGTTCGCTGTAACTCTTGATGAGACCCAGCAAGTGGTTGAAGTCGTGAGCCACTTTGCCTGCCAGACGCTCCAGCGCTTCGATGTTCCGCATCTGGCTCACCTCGGCTTGCGCTTTCTGGATCGCCTCTTTGCCCCTGCCAGTGCGCTTATCCGCGAGAAGCTCTTGCTCGACACGTTCCAGGAGCTGATTGGCACGCTCGCCGGGACGATATCCGGCCCATCCGGCCGCGAAGGTAATTGGAATCTTCTCTCCTTCGAAGTCCACTTCCAACCCATCCAGGCGGGCTACCATGTGAGGCACCCGCTCGAGGTTAGATTCAGTGAACAATACGAGAAATTCATCGGCGCCCATGCGCACTGCCAGGTCGGAACTGCGGATCGACTTTTTCAGGTGATCGGCAAATTCCTTCAGGACCGCGTCCCCGGTAAGCTGGCTGTAACGGTCGTTGATCTGTTTGAAATTGTTGAGGTTGACCATCAACACGTTCATCGGGTAGCCGTGCCGCTGGGAGCGCGCCAACTCCGTCGCTAGGTGTTGCTCCAAGAACTGCCGGGTGTAAAGGCCGGTGAGGGGGTCGAGCATGGTCAGCTTGTACAACTCCTCTGCTTCAAATTGCATCCCGGACCCCTTGGTAATTTGCTCGGCCAGTTCATCCCGGAGTCGGTGGTGAAGGGCCGCAGCAAACCCAACAGCCCCAAGGCGTCTTGCAGAAGGCGAGAGTGGAAGCCAACCATGTCAAGGTCCGCTCTTACACAGTGGAGAAGAGTTTCATCCCTACGAGTATCCGTGTTTCTCTACTAGCAACTGACTAAATTCAGCAAACAGGTGCGCATCCCACCAGCCGTTTCTGACCTCCTGCACCATCGTCACCATCGCTTCCTCCCGCGACAGGGGGCGTTTGTAGGGCCGCTCCGTGGTGAGCGCGTCATACACATCCACGATTTGCAGCACCCGCGCTGTCAAGGGAACCGCCTCACCTTTGAGCCCGTCTGGATAGCCCGACCCGTCGAACCGTTCGTGGTGATGACGGATGATGGGTAATACGAAGCGAAACGACTTCAGTGGCGCGCAGATGCGTTCTCCAATCACGGGATGTTTGCGCATGATTCCCCACTCGTCCGGCCTCAGCGGTCCCGGTTTGAGCAGAATGGCATCGGGCACGGCCACCTTGCCAACGTCGTGTACGATGCCGGCGCGGCGCAAGGCGGTGATCTGCTCCGCCGGCAACCCGACCCGTTCGCCCAAGCTGGCTGAATAGTCTGACAAGCGCTCGCAGTGCCCCTCGGTGTAAGGGTCTTTGCCCTCAATGCTGCGAGCCAGTGCAAACAGAACCGATTCGGCTCGCTCCAACTCGTCGGTGTAGGCCTTTACAGTGAGCAGGGAGCGCACCCGTGCGAGAAGTTCGTTGCGATCAACCGGCTTGCTTAAGAATTCATTGGCGCCAGCCTCAATTCCTTGAATCCGGTCTTCGGTGGCCCCCAGCCCGGTTAGCAACACCACCGGCGTCAGCCGGTTCTCTGGATTCTTTTTAAGTTGCCGGCAGACCTCGAAGCCGTCCATGCGCGGCATCTGCACATCCAGCAACACCAAGTCGGCTTCGCAACGCGAGAATTCTTCCAGCGCCTCCTGGCCATCGCCAGCGGTGACTATCTCGAATCCCTGCGTGCGCAACAGCCCGGTCAGGAGGTTGCGAAAGGCCGGGTCGTCATCAACAATCAGGATCTTTGGGACCACTTTTCTCCTCGACTCTGACGCTCCCACGAGACACCCGATGCGACAAACGGATCTACCGCCCCGTTACCTGAGTTCCCAAGACCCACTGCTCCTGCTCTGGGGAGCCGTGCCGGTAGCAGGCAGCAGCCGACTGGCCCACTCCTGACTCTCCCCGCTGGCCTTCACAAGAAAGCCCGCGGGACCTGCAACCCCACCGAGTGCCCTGGACTGGGTAATTTAGACACTGAGGTTGGGAATTAACTACCCTGGTGTCATATGAACAAAAAACATCATCGTATTGCAGCTGACGTAAAAGCCGATATCCTACGCCGCGTCAAGGAAGAAGGCATCTCGGTGGCCCAGGCCGCCAAGGATCACGGTATTTCTGAAGGGAGCATCTATGGTTGGATGGTAAAAGGAGCAACCGGTGCCCCGTCCTGGGCGGAGTTCTCCCGACTTCAGAAGCAGAACAGAGAACTCCTGGAACTCGTGGGCGAGATCACGCTCAAGCTCTCCATGACTCAAAAAAACAATTGAGCGAAGGAAGAAACAAATCAGCGCTTGCCCGAGCCCTTGGCATATCCCGCGCGAGCCTGTATTACGTCCCAAGAATGAAGGAGAAGGACTGGCGCCTCAAGGTCCGCCTGGAAGAAGAGCTGCAGATCCATCCCTCCTACGGCTCCCGGCGAATTGCTACGGCACTGGGACTCTGCCGCCAGCGGGCGCAGAGGGTCATGCGTCTGTTTGGCATCAAGCCCTACCGCAGGAGAGGCAGAAAATGGAGAAAATCCAAGGTTTCCCGGACCTATCCCAACCTCCTGCTCGCGGTCATGCCCGCATATGCAAACCACATCTGGGCAACGGACTTCACCGAGTTCGTGCAGCACGGAAAGAAGGCCTATGTGGCGACCGTGATCGATCTCTACACCCGCCGGATCCTGGGAATCCAGGTTGCGGTGAGAAAGGGAGCCGCGCTCACCATTCAGGCGCTTTCCAACGCCCTGCTCCATCATCCGCGCCCGGGTCTATTCCACTCCGACAACGGGAGGGAGTATGACGCGATGGCGTTCACTGAAATCCTTGATGGATGCGGCATCGTGATTTCACGGAGCCGCCCGGGGTGCCCTTGGGAGAACGGATACCAGGAATCGTTCTACGACAAATTCAAGGTTGACCTGGGAGATCCGAACCGCTTCAAAACACTGGGGGAGCTAGTGGCGGAGATCTACCGCACCCTGTGGGACTACAACAACACGCGGATTCACTCCGCGCTCAACATGCCGCCTGTGGTATTCGCCAAACGGTATGCGTTAGTCGCGTAAAAAACTCTCAGAATCAGTGTCTAAAGAAATCAGTCCTTGACAACTCTTCCCGGGGCTCTGACCAGCCAGCAAAAGAGCAGGATTGAGCAAATTACCGGCGCGAAGGGTAGTTACACCCCGGCCGAGGACGTCTATAAGGTCACATTCCCGCGTACCGATATTAAGGTCACTGTAGACCGCCGGCCGATGCATCCATTCCTGGGCCTGACCTCGTGGGCGGCGTTCACTTCCGGCCGCGATCAGGAAGCGATCGTCATGGGCGATCTGGTTCTGTTCCAGGACGAGGTGGATGCCGTAATGTCGGTCGCGCTCGACAACGACCTGACGGTCACCGCGCTCCATAACCATTTCTTGTTTGATCACCCGAGGGTGATGTTTATGCACATCGTCGGTAGCGGGAGCGTGGACCAACTTGCCGCAGCGGTGCGAAAAGCGATGGACAAGGTCAAGCAAGTCCGAGTGGCCGTGCCGATCCCTGCGACCCATTTCCCAGGACCGCTGATTCCTGAGAAGAGCGCGATCAACGCAGCCCTCATTGACAGCATTCTCGGGGTCAAAGGCCGATCGCATGCGGGCATGTATAAGGCCAGCATTGGCCGCACGGCGCAAGTGCATGGACGCACAGTCGGTAGCCAGATGGGGGTCAACACGTGGGCGGCTTTTTCCGGTACCGGCGACAACGCGGTGGTAGACGGCGACTTCGCCATGCGGGAATCCGAGCGGCAGGCGGTGTTGAAGGCCCTGCGCAAAGCGGGAATTTCCATTGTTGCCATTCACAACCATATGACTGAGGAAGAGCCACGGTACGTGTTTCTCCATTACTGGGGAAAAGGACCGGCCGCAGCTCTAGCGCAGGGCCTCAAGGCGGCACTGGACGCGCAGATTGCTGCTGGTGCAGGCTGCGGTCAAGTCGAAACGATCCGCTTCGACTCTTCCGCCCCGGGCACTTTGCCAGCCGAATGGGTTTCGACAATGACGGGCCCTGGCGGCGCGCCTCGGTGGGAAGTCCTTGCCGACAGCACCGCGCCCAGCGAGCCCAATCTACTGGCACAGCTTTCCTCCGATGCGACTCGACCCTCCTATGTGGATGCAGTGGACCTCCGCACCGGCAAGTTGCTCGACCGCCTCATGGACGTATCCAAGCCCTACTGCATTGAGCAGATTCCTGGAACTGAAGGCGGGCCCGTGCGCGTATTGGTCAGCAACATCGGCGACGGAACCGTGCAGATGGTGGGAGTTTCCAGCAGCGGCAAATTGAAGTCCCTCGGGAAGGTCCAGGTGGGGAGGCGCCCAAGCGCGTGGCTTTTCTGCCCGCTTCTACTGGGGCCTCTTAGCCCCTTCCCTTCTGCTGCTCGCTGATTGCCCGCCCAACCCAGGCGGCAAACGAGCCTGTCATGAGTACCGGTGCTTTGGGCAGGCTTTTTGCGAATGGACTCGTGAACGTTGAAAAGATTTCCGCAATCACACTAAAGGTAAGTGATATGCGAATATCCGTCCGCTTCTACAAGAATCTTTTAGGTCTTAAGACTCGCTGCGGGGGCGAGCAGGCTTATTTCTCCTCGCTGTGCACAAAGGATGAGAAACACACTATCCTGAACCTAGAACAGGGAAAGGCTATTAATGATTGGGGACGGATAATTTTCTACGTGTCCAATGTGGACAAGTTCTGGACACACCTCAAGGAGAAAGGATTCAATCCTGAAAAGCCCAGAGACGCCCCGTGGGGAGAAAGGTACTTCCATATGTTGGACCCAGATGGGCATGAGCTGTCATTTGCGCAACCATTACAATGAGGCAAAGGACTGAGGCAGAGTAGGAGCGGTCGCGTTGACTGGGCTGGGAGTGCGGCCCAACATTGCCGATAACGGTTGCTGTAGACATCCTTGAACCAGCCACCAGCTCGGATTCACCCGCTCACTGTCACTATCGCCCTCGGGGTAGATGATGACGTCGCGGCGGTACTCCTTGCCGCCCACCTGCAACATCCCAAAGTCATACTCCTCAATCACCGCACCCTCCTATCCGTAGGTATCGTAATGACGTTTGCCGATCTCAAGAGCCTTTGAGCGCCGCTGAGGGTTGATGATCTTCTTCCCGAGGAAGCGCAATAACATTTTCCAACCAGAGTGAACCTTGGCGGCCAAATCCGCCACCACAACCCGATGGAAGAATTCATCGAGCTGTTCGGGCATCCCACCGGCCATCCATGTAGGATTCACCAAGTCCCATTTCCCATCAGCCGTCAAGGCTGTGGCTGAGTGGTTTCCGAAAAAGGACCGGGCGCTGGCTACCGGAATCTCCAACGCCGGCGTCAACGTTCCCTCCATGGCCGGCCCCCCGATTTTTGTCTGGATGGCAGTGCACTACGTGTCAAGGACTGATTTCTTTAGACACTGATTCTGAGAGTTTTTTACGCGACTAACGCATACCGTTTGGCGAATACCACAGGCGGCATGTTGAGCGCGGAGTGAATCCGCGTGTTGTTGTAGTCCCACAGGGTGCGGTAGATCTCCGCCACTAGCTCCCCCAGTGTTTTGAAGCGGTTCGGATCTCCCAGGTCAACCTTGAATTTGTCGTAGAACGATTCCTGGTATCCGTTCTCCCAAGGGCACCCCGGGCGGCTCCGTGAAATCACGATGCCGCATCCATCAAGGATTTCAGTGAACGCCATCGCGTCATACTCCCTCCCGTTGTCGGAGTGGAATAGATCCGGGCGCGGATGATGGAGCAGGGCGTTGGAAAGCGCCTGAATGGTGAGCGCGGCTCCCTTTCTCACCGTAACCTGGATTCCCAGGATCCGGCGGGTGTAGAGATCGATCACGGTCGCCACATAGACCTTCTTTCCGTGCTGCACGAACTCGGTGAAGTCCGCTGCCCAGATGTGGTTTGCATATGCGGGCATGACCGCGAGCAGGAGGTTGGGATAGGTCCGGGAAACCTTGGATTTTCTCCATTTTTTGCCTCTCCTGCGGTAGGGCTTGATGCCAAACAGACGCATGACCCTCTGCGCCCGCTGGCGGCAGAGTCCCAGTGCCGTAGCAATTCGCCGGGAGCCGTAGGAGGGATGGATCTGCAGCTCTTCTTCCAGGCGGACCTTGAGGCGCCAGTCCTTCTCCTTCATTCTTGGGACGTAATACAGGCTCGCGCGGGATATGCCAAGGGCTCGGGCAAGCGCTGATTTGTTTCTTCCTTCGCTCAATTGTTTTTTTGAGTCATGGAGAGCTTGAGCGTGATCTCGCCCACGAGTTCCAGGAGTTCTCTGTTCTGCTTCTGAAGTCGGGAGAACTCCGCCCAGGACGGGGCACCGGTTGCTCCTTTTACCATCCAACCATAGATGCTCCCTTCAGAAATACCGTGATCCTTGGCGGCCTGGGCCACCGAGATGCCTTCTTCCTTGACGCGGCGTAGGATATCGGCTTTTACGTCAGCTGCAATACGATGATGTTTTTTGTTCATATGACACCAGGGTAGTTAATTCCCAACCTCAGTGTCTAAATTACCCAGTCCAGGGCAATCGGTAGCGATGAGATCAACGCTCTCGCTGTTCATGGCACGGAGGAAGGTGAGGTTGTCTCCGTGAAATAGCGTGCGGTTTTTCCAGTTTGCTGGCATGGTCAGGAACGACCCGCCCATATTGTCCTAGGAGTGCTGGTATGTCAAGTATATTATTGCCCTAAAAAGGCCCTGCCCACGTGTCATTCCGAGCAAAGCGAGGAATCTGCTTCTTCTTCTGCCTGCTTTGGACCCGCCCCTAGAGGCAGCTAGAAGATGGTTGCCGTTGAAAAGCAGATCCCTCGCTGCGCTCGGGATGACAAGGGGAGGTGCGCTCGGGATGACGGTAGGAGGTAGGCTCGGAATGACAGGTAGGTGCGAAGGAAAAGGCGCTAGCGGAACCAGTACCAGAGCGAGAGCAGGATGAGGACCAGGGCGCCGGTAAGAAACAAGCTCAGGCTGCGCCGGCGCGGCGAATCGCCGGCGTCGTCGGGAGCCTCGGCTTCGCCGGCCGTGGCAAAGGTCAAGCCGCGAAGCTGCTCCCGGCTGGGCTCTGGTGTCAGCAGGCTCACAACAATCAGGACCGCGGTACAGATCAGGAACATGTAAACCGCGTAGTGAAGGAAGTTGATCTTGACCAGGGCGACAACCCACCCTCCCTCGAATGGCGTGATGCCGTGCCAGACCTCGAGGATGAATCTGGTGCTGCCCAGCAGCAGGCCGGTGATCAGGGCGGCGAAGGCGCCCTGCCCATTGACCCGCTTCCAGAACACGCCCAGCAAGAAAACCGACGCAATCGGCGGGCTGATGTAGGCTTGCACACTTTGCAGGTAAATGAAGATCTGGCTGGAGATGTACTTCATGAAGGGCACCCAGAGTATGCCGACCACCACCAGCACGGCAGTGCTCAACCGCCCCACCATCACCAGGCGGCGCTCGCTGGCCTCCGGGTTGAGCCGCTTGTAAAAGTCGAAGGTGATCAAGGTGGAGGAGGAGTTGAAGGTGGCGCTCAGGCTGGACATGACCGCTGCCAGCATCGCTGCTACCATCAGTCCCGTAAGGCCTGGGGGCAGCAGCCGTACCACCAGGGTCGGGAAAGCCTCGTCGCCGCTGACTTGCGGGTAGAGCACCTTGGCAATCAACCCGGGCAGCACCAGGATGAACACGGGCAAAATCTTCAGGTAGCCGGCGAAGATCGAACCCATCCGCGCGTGAGCAATGTTGCGGGCGCTCAAGGTTTTTTGCACGATCACCTGGTCGGTGCACCAGTACCAGATGCCTAGGATCGGCGCGCCCAGGAAGATTCCCGTCCAGGGAAAGTCTGGGTCGCTCATGGGCCGGATCATGTCGAAGTAGTCCGGGGGTAGGGAGGCGCGCAAGCCGCCGAACCCGCCGGCCTGGTCTAAGCCCACAATGGTCAGAATCGCCGCCCCGCCGATCAGGATGAACGCCTGGACCACTTCGGTGTAAATCACCGCCGCCAGCCCGCCGGAAATGGTGTAGATGCCGGTCAGGACCACCAGCACGATCGCCGAGGTGTAAAAATCCCAGCCGACCGTGTACCTGAGCAGCAAGGCCCCCGCGTAAAGCGCCACGGCGATCTTTGTCAGCACGTAGGCAATGATGGAGATCGTCGTCAGGTACATGCGGCAGGCACGGTTGTAGCGCCTCTCCAGAAACTCCGGCATGGTGAAGACGCCGGAGCGGTGGTAGAAGGGAACGAAGACCCAGCCCAGCAGCAGCACAATCAGGCAGGCCAGCCACTCGAAGTGGCCGATGGGCAGGCCGGAGCTGGCCCCCGAGCCGGACAGCCCGATAAAGTGCTCGCTGGAAATGTTGGTGGCAAACAGGGAGGCGCCCACGGCGAACCAGCCCACGTCGCGGCCGGCGAGGAAGTAATCTGTGCTGGTGCGCCGGCCGCGCGAAAAGTAGAAGCCGACGCCAAGCACCGCTGCGAAGTACACGGCGATGATGGCGACGTCCACGGCTGGAACTTGCGTGCCCATGGTGGATCTTTACCTGGCTGACTCCTCGGGCTGGCTGGTTGCTCGGACGCCGTTGTCGTTGACCGGGTCAGCTTACAGAAACTGTCGCCCGCGGACAAGAAACATCCCGCTGCTTCCGAAGCCAAGTTCCGCATTGAATCAACCGGACAAAGGCACCAGGCGCTCGTCACCGCCTGCCGGTGGCGAGGCGCCCTGTTGACGAGATGCGCCGGGCGCAGGGGCGCCGTCGTTGGCGGTATAATAAGAGATTCCCCTGGTGCCGAGATTTTGCGCAGTAGGAACGCGGTTCAGCTAATGCCGAACGATAGCATTCAGGTGCGGGGCGCGCGCGTCCACAACCTGAAGAACATTGACTTCGGAATCCCGCACAACCGGCTGACGGTGGTCACCGGAGTCAGCGGTTCGGGCAAGTCGAGCCTGGCCTTCGACACCATCTACGCCGAAGGGCAGCGCCGCTACATTGAGTCGCTTTCGGCCTACGCCCGGCAGTTCCTGGAGCGCATCGAGAAGCCCGACGTGGATGAAATCCTGGGCATTGCCCCGGGCGTCGCCATTCGGCAGAAGAACTCCACGCGCAACCCGCGCTCGACCGTGGCCACCGCAACGGAAGTCTATGACTTCCTGCGGCTACTATACGCGCGCGTGGGCCGCACCTACTGTTCGATCTGCGGGAGCCAGGTGAAGAAAGACTCCGTGGACGAGGTGGCCGAGCGCATCTTGGCGCAGCCGGCGGGCAGCCGGTTCTACCTGCTGTTCCCGCTGAGCGGAGCCGAGGCGGCTCCTGGGCAGACCGCACGGGGACGCGCCGCTTCCGACGCCCGCAGTAAGATCGCTCGCGGCGCCAGAGGCGGGGCTGGTGATCCAGACCTGGAGTCGCTCAAAACCCGCCTGTTTGAGCTCCGCAAATCCGGGTTCCTGCGCCTTTACCAAGACGGCAAGGTCTTCGAATTTTCGACCCCCGAGTCGCTGCTGGACATTGACTTCTCCCGCAGCGTGTACGCCCTGGTGGACCGGCTGGCGCTCGGCGACGATGCCGGGCTGCGGCAGCGGCTCATCGACGGCGTCGAGATCTGCTACCAGCAAGCGGGCGAAGCCGTGTTGGAAGTGGCCAGCGCCGGAAACGGCGCGCCGGGCGAGCGCTTCCGATTCAGCGAGCGGTTTGAATGCAAGGCCTGCCACCTGGCTTACGAAGATCCCGAGCCGCGCCTGTTCTCCTTCAACAACCCCTACGGGGCCTGCCCCCGCTGCCAGGGCTTTGGCAACACCATTGATTTTGATCCGGGCCGTGTGGTTCCCGACCAAAGCCGGTCGCTAGAGCAGGGGGCGGTGGAGCCTTGGACCAAGCCCCACTACCGCCACTTCTATAACGAACTGAAGCGCACGGCCCGCACCGCCGGCATCCGCCTGGATGTGCCCTTCCACCAGCTCAGCCGCCAGGAGAAGGATTACGTCTTTGGGGGCGGTCCGCGGTTCCGTGGCGTGCGCGGCTTTTTCGAATACCTCGAGCGGAAAAAGTACAAGCTGCACGTGCGCGTGTTCCTGAGCCGCTACCGCGGCTACACGCTCTGCCCGGAATGCAAGGGGGCGCGGCTGCGCAACCAGGCGTTACAGGTGCGGATTGCGAAGCACGACATCGGCCAGATCTGCCGGATGACTATCGCCGAAGCGCGCGCGTTCTTCTCCGACATCCAGCTAAGCCCGATGGAGGCTGAGATCGCCGGCAAGGTGCTGGAGGAAATCCGGAAGAGGCTGGAATTCCTGTACCAGGTGGGTTTGGAATACCTCACGCTGGACCGGCTGGCCTCCACGCTTTCGGGTGGGGAGGCGCAGCGCATCCAGTTGGCTACCTCGCTGGGGTCGCGGCTGGTTGGCGCCCTCTATGTGCTGGATGAGCCTTCCATTGGGCTGCACCCGCGCGACACCTCACGGCTCATCCGCATCCTGGCGGAGCTACGCAACCTGGGCAACACAATCGTCGTGGTGGAACACGATCCGGATCTGATCCGCGCCGCAGACCACGTCCTGGACCTGGGCCCGGGCGCCGGCGAAAGCGGCGGCCGCCTGGTGTTTGCCGGAACCTACTCGCAGTTGAAGAGAAACGGGAGCACGCTGACCGGGCGCTACTTGAAGGGCGAGCTGCGCATTCCGGTCCCGGAGAAGCGGCGCTCGCCGAGTCCCCGGCGGGTGCTGAAGATGGTGGGCGCTTTCGCAAATAACCTGAAGAAGATTGACGTGGACATCCCACTGGGAATGATGGTGGCCGTCACCGGCGTTTCCGGTTCGGGCAAATCCACGCTGTTGCACAATGTGGTGTTCGAAGGACTCCAAGCCCTGCAGGTGGCCCGGAGCGTGGCCCTGCGGCCGCCGCGGGCCGGCAAGCGTGGCGGGCTGGCGGAACTGCTCGAAGAGCCGGCCCCGGTGGTGCGGCTGAACTGCCGGCGCATCGAAGGCGTCCAGCACGTCCGCGAGGTGGTGCTGGTAGACCAATCCCCTATCGGCCGGACGCCGCGCTCCAACCCGGTCACCTACATGAAAGCCTTCGACGGGATTCGCGAGCTGTTTGCCTCGACGCCCGAAGCAACCCGGCACCGCTACACCGGCGGCCACTTCTCCTTCAACGTTGCCGGCGGTCGTTGCGAGACCTGCCATGGCGATGGCACGGTGACCGTCGAGATGCAGTTTCTGGCCAACGTCGAGCTGGTCTGTGAAGAGTGCAACGGTACGCGCTTCAAGAGCGGCATCCTGGAGGTGCGCTACCGCGGCAAGAACATCTACGAAGTTCTGCAGATGACGGTGCGAGAGGCGCGGGCGTTCTTTGCCGCCACCCCCAAGGTGGTCAAGCGGCTGAAGGTGCTCGAGGAGGTGGGCCTGGGCTACCTGCGCCTGGGACAGTCGGCCACCACGCTGTCGGGCGGGGAAGCCCAGCGGGTGAAGCTGGCGGCGCGGCTGGCCCTGCGCGACAGTGAAGACACGCTCTACATCTTTGACGAACCCACCACCGGTCTCCACTTCGACGACATCAGCAAGCTGCTGGTGGCCTTTCGGCGCCTGCTCGAACAGGGCGGCAGCATCCTAATCATCGAGCACAACTTGGAGGTCATCAAGACGGCCGACTGGGTGATCGATCTGGGTCCCGAAGGCGGCGAGCGTGGCGGCTACGTCGTGGCCTGCGGGCCGCCGGAAACCATTGCCCGCTGCCCGCAGTCTTATACAGGGGGATTTTTAACCCCGGTTCTTCGCCACCGGGGCAATCTGGCTTACGCGCAATGAGCCCGCAGCGACGCGGCTACGGCTGGCTGTGGCGGAGCAGAGTCTGGGCTGTGCTCCTCGGGACCTGCTTGGTTGCCGCCCAGGACAGGCTAGTTGAGGAGCGAGCCTCCGAAGAGGCCTCCGAGGAGGCAATTGTAAAAGTCGAAAAGGCTCTGGCCGCCAAGGAGTTCGCTGCCGCCTTGCCGCTCCTCAAGGAACTTACGGCGCAGGAGCCAAAGAATGATCGCGCCTGGTTTAACCTGGCATACACCTACACCATGCTGGGTGAGCACCCCGAGGCCATTTCCGCTTATCGCCAGACCCTGGCGCTTCGGCCGCAGTTCGCCGCGGCCAGACTGAATCTGGGAATTCTGCTGTTGGAACAGGAGCAGGCGGCTGAGGCAGTCCAACATCTGGAGGCAGTTGTGGCCGCCCGTCCCAAGGAGGCCCGGGCTCACCTGCTGTTGGGGGACGCGGTCGAGGCCGGTGGCGACTCGGGACGCGCAGCTGAGCAATACCGCCGAGCCCTGGTCCTGGACCCCAAATTGCCCCAGGCCCACCACGCCTTGGGAAGGCTACTTGTGGACCTGAAAAAGTTTGCCGAGGCTGAGCCGCACCTGGCCCAGGCCATCCAGTTGCAGCCGACCGATACCACGGCACGCCTGGAGATGGCGCGGCTGTGGGAGTTGACGGGACGGGAAGGGGAGGCCCGGCAGTTTTATACTGAATTGGTCAAGCGGGAGCCGGCCAATGTGGCCGTGCGCCGGCGTCTGGGAGTGCTGTTGCTGGCGAACAAGCAGTATGCGGAGGTGGCGGCCCAGTTTGAGGCCGCGGCACAAACAGCGCCCTCGCCCGAAGACGACTGGAATCTGGCACGCGCCTATGCGGGGGCGAAACGGGCTGAGCAGGCGATTCCGCTGTTGCGAAAGCTGGCTGCCGCCGATCCCCGCAACTACGATGTGCGGCTGTTGCTGGGAAAGATGCTCATGTCGCAGCGCAATTTCCCGGCAGCCCAGCAGGAGCTGGCGGCCGCCGTCGCACTCAGGCCCGATCTTGCGGATGCTTATGTGGATCTGGCCAACGTCCTGTACCTGCAACAGAATTTCCCTGCCACGTTGAGGGTGCTGGACCGCGTGGCGCAGTTGGCGCCGGAGACCCCCTGGTTGCACTTCCTCCGGGCCATCAGCTTGGATAAACTGGATTATGTGGAGCCGGCCCTGACTAGCTACGAGCGCTTCCTGGCCATCAGCCGCGACAAATTTCCCAACCAGGAATTTCAGACCCGTCAGCGCATCAAGGTCTTAAAGCGGCGTCTACAGCGAGGCGACAGGGGGAGGAAACGATGAGCTCGCGCAGCACTCAAGGCTTCTGGGTAGCGTCGGCGACCCTGCTGGCCCTGGCCACGGTTCTGCCGGCAGCCCCCAGCGACCGCGCGAAGGTGGAGGCCAAGCTGGCGCGCCAGTCTAACCCCATCAAGAAGGCGCGCCTTCAGGTGGAGCTGGCAGAGATCAGCTTCAACGAGGGGCGCAAGCTGTACCTGGAGAGCGACCCGGAGAGCGGGCTGGAGAAACTGAAGGAGATGCTTTCTTGGAGCGAGAAGTCACACGACGAGTTGTTTGGGACCGGGCGCGATCCTCGCAAGAAGCCAGGCGGCTTCAAGAAGGTGGAGATCAAACTCCGCAAACTGCGACGCCGGGTGGAGGCCCTGAGCCTGGCGTTGCCGTTCCAGGAGCGCGAGGAGATTGCGAAGATCAACAAGCGTTTGCTGGAACTTCGCGAGCACCTGATGTTGAGCATCATGCGAGGCACGGAGAAAGAGAAATGAAGCCGAGCGGGGTGACGCTCCTACTGGCTACGTTGCTTGCATTGCCGGCACAGGCGCAGTGGCGTGAGTTCCTGAGCCAGGACGAAATCCAGCAGATACGCAGGGCCCAGCTACCGAACAAGCGCCTGAAGCTTTATGCGGAATTTGCCGGGCAGCGGCTGGCTACGGTGGGAAAGGAACTGGCCGGCAACGACGCCCGTCGAGCGCGGCGAATTCACGCCCGCCTGTCGGAATACGACCAGATCATGGACGCGATTGCGGCCAACGTCGAGCAGGCTGTCAGTCGGCGCGATCCCGTGCGCAAGGGAGTGGAGGGGGTGCTGGAGGCCGCGCCCGAATTCCTGAAGCTGCTGGAATCGTTCCGGGCCCGTAACCCCAAAGACCTGAGCGAATACCGCTTCACCCTGAACCAGACCATTGACACTACCCAGGACAGTATCCAGTCGCTGCAGCAGGTCCTCGAGAAGCTGCCCAAAGGAAAGAAAGAGAAAAAAAAGCGACCGAGGGAAGGCCAAAAGGAATCATCACTGCCCTCAGAAGGTCGAATTTTCTTTCCAAACGGCCACGCGCTTTGAGTGGTGCGTTGTCTCCGGCGACAAGGAAAAGCGCCCGTGGCGTGCTTCAGGTCAGATGCAGGGCGGCCGCCGGCCCCAGCTTCTTCAACAGGCCGTCAATGAGTGAGGTGGTCACCCGTCGCCCCGATCGGTCCAGCAGCGGGCCGAAGACGCGCAGTGGTTGTTTGTCGTCCGGATCCCCGTTCCTGTGCGCCTTCTCGCTCTTCTCCCTGGACTCGACTTCGCTGCGGCACTGCTTCAAAAAGGCGCGCACGACAGCCGGCTCGAACTGGTCGCCGCTGCAGCGCACCAATTCTGCCAGGGCTAAATCCAGCGGCATTCGGTTGCGGTAGGGCCGGTTGCTGGTCATGGCGTCGAAGGCGTCGGCAAGAGCCAGCACGCGTGCGGGCAGCGGAATCTGCTTTCCCTGCAGGCCGTCGGGGTACCCGGTGCCGTCCATCCGCTCGTGGTGGGAACGGACGACGCTGCGAACTTCCGGCCAGGGAAAGCTGACCGCCGAGAGGACTTCGTCGTCCACCAGGGGGTGGTAAGACACCTCGTTTCGTTCATCGTCGCTGAGGCGCTCCGGCTTGTTGAGCAAGGCGCGGTCCAGGACGATCTTGCCTATGTCGTGAAGGTAGGCGCCGATGCGGATGCCAGCCGCCGTCTTGCGGGACAGTTGCAGGCGCGTGGCCAGCGCCGAAGAGTAACGCGCCACCCGCACTGAGTGGCCGCGCGTGTAGACGTCCTTGGCGTCAATGGCGGTGGAAAAAGCCTGCACCGTGTCGAAGTAGGTGCCGGCCAGGGTCTCGCACAGGCGCACGTTCTCATCCACGGCCGCCCGCAGCGTTTGCGTCAGATCGTGCTGGTAAAGCAGCACGGCGGCGTATCGCCCCAGCGTTTCCAGGGCGCCGCGCTCGTGCACGGTCAACGGAGTGGCGTTCAGGCGGCTGCCCAGGGCCAGCAGGCCGGCCAGGCGTCCGCGCATCACCAACGGCAGGACCTGCGTTAGCCCGGCGCGCGAGAGGTAGGTGCGCAGCGAGGCTGGCAGCCGCTTGTCACTGGCTGCCAGCAGTTCGACAGTCTCGAGCAGCTCGTCGGCTTCGTTGCGCCTCAACGCCGGCAGGCTGCGGTCGAATTCCGTCCGGCGCCGGTTCCCGGTGGGCCCGCCCTTGATTGCCATTGGGTGCAGCCGTCCGGCGGCATCGCAGCGCCACAACGCACCGCGTGGTACGCCCACCGAGCCCAACAGCAAGTACAGAATAGAGCGGCTGGCCCCGGCAAGCTCGCGCGCCTCCACCGCCTGCTGGCTGAGGTCGGTGAACGCATCCAGCGTGAACAGCAGTCGCTGATATTCTTTTCCGCTCGCCTTCATAGTTGCCGCACTGGCACCCGCGCACAAATTCCCAGAAGGTCAAACAACTCCAGCAGGTGCTCGGGAACTCGGGAAAACTCCAGCTGTCTGGCGGCGCGCTCCGCCTCTTCGACAATGTCCAGCAGGAAGGAGATGCCAATACTGTTCACCAGGGAGGTGCCGGCAAAATCCAGTTGCAGCGCGTGAATTCCGTGGGCGAACAGTTTTTCGCACTCCTGGGTCAGCAGCTCCCCTCCACTCTCGTTCAGGTAGCCGTGAAGAAAGACGACTGCGCGTCCTTCAATTTCTTTCGATTCCAGGTGCAGCTTTTTCATCGGTAGAGGCCCCTGACGCCCCGCCCTGCGAGGCGGCGGTAAAGTGCTTGGTCATGCGGATCGTCGTGCCGTTCAGGTCGCTGGAGAAGCTCACCCGATCCGCAAGGGAGTGGATAATCTTCAATCCGTGACCGCGCTGAACTGCTGCGCCGTCGGTTTCCTTTCCGGTCTGGGGCTGGAAGGGAGGGCCGGGATTGGTCACCACCATCTCTAAGGTTCCTGGGGTGACGCGGAGCCGCACCTCCATTTGAGCTGGCATTTGCGCCGGCATCTGCGCCGCTCGGTCCACTGGGGTGGCGCGGCCATGCTCGATGGCGTTGAGGCAGGCCTCCACTAGCGCGATGCGGGCCTGGCCAGCGGACCGCTTGTCGCAGTTGTGCTGCTCCAGCAGCTGATCCAGCACGCGCACGGCAGCGATCTCGAAATCGGGCTTCATGGGCAGCGTGAGCACCACCTCGGAAAGGGACTCGCCGGCGGGCTCAGGTTCCGGCCCCGCGGCAAGCAAGCGATTGAACAAGCCGAGCTCCATCGGGCGCACGCCTGCGCGCTGCACTTGCTGGAGGTCCGACGGGCCGGGGTTTTTCAGCACCACCCATTTCTCAGCTGGAATGGGAGCGCCGCTCGCCTCCGTTGGCAGCGCTGCGGCGGCGTGCCGGTTGAGCTCCTCCAGTGCCGGCGCCAGTTGTGCTTCATCGCCCAAGACCGCGACCACCAGCAATGCTGCTGTTTCCAAACGCCGCGGCCCTTCGGCAAACCCGTAACAAAAAAACAACTGGCCGTGGGAAAACTCCTCACGGGCAACGTGGCAGACTTCCGGCACCTGCGCGCCAGGGAGGCCGTTTTCTGCAAGCCAAGTGGCTGCTGTCGGCACCAGCGCGCGCAGCCCCACAGCGATGTGAGAAGCTACCTGCTCGGTGACACAGCTACGCCGAGCTTTCTCCAGGTCGGCCAGGAGGCGCAGCGTCAGCAGGCCAGCCGCCCGATCCGGCGCCTGCGCAGCTGCTTCCAGCGTTGACCAGTCTCGCGCCGCCGGCCAGGGACGCAGTGCCCAGTGAGCACCGCGCGCGCTTACCCAGCCGCCCCGCTGCATCTGGTCGAGCAGGTCATCCACAGCAATGCGATGGCGCCAGCGAGACAACCGCGTGGCCTCCAGCGCGCCCCCCGACAGCGTTTCCAGTGCGAAACGGCGATCCAGGCTTCCCGGCCCGCCTGGCAGGTGCTCCCGGAAATAGGAGGCCAGGCTGCCTTGCCGTAGCTGGTTCAGGTATGCGCCGACGAAGGCAGCGGAGCTGTTCAACGGGGCGCCCACTGCAGCGGCGCCACGCAACACCGACTGCAACACGAACGGGTCGCTGCCCGTGTAAGCTACGAATGGCTCGGCGGCTTCCCCGGAAAAGTCAATCCCCATAGCCCGCGCCAACCCCTCGGCCAGTAGCAACCCTTCACGCACCGTGAACTCTTCCAGGGCCAGGACCTGGGCCGCGGCGGGAACTGCCGGCCCGTCCGGCGCGGCCACCGTAGCCAACACCGGCGAGGCGACCAAGGCCGCTGCGCGCAACCATTCCTCCGGGGCGTCATCAAGAAGCAGGCAGATGGGCCCCACCCGCTCGGCCAGCATTGCCGCCGCCAAGAAGAACTGCTCCGCTGCCGGGGACCCGCTGCCGGCAGCGAGAAATTCGTGCCAGATGACCGCGTCCTCACGCTCCGCCAGCAGGGCGCGGTCCACCAGAACTGCGGGCGAGCGAAGACGCCCTTCGGCAAACCCCAGAAGTTGTGCCGCCGCCTGCTCGATCGCGCCATCGAGCAAGCGGCGGCTGCCCAGGCTGAGCAGAACCGGGGCGACGGCGCGCTGGCCCAGCAGCGCGCCGAACAACTGGCGCAGGAAGTCACTCTTGCCGCGGCGGGGTGGCGCTTCCAGGCAGATCAACCCTGGGACAAACGGGGTGCTCAGCAATCCAGCCAGGCGGACCGCCTGTCGCCGCGGGAACGTCCCGGCCATGTGCTCACCCTAGCACAGGAGAGCGCCAGAGACAACAGTTCAGCATAATTATGTTTAGAACATTTCTTTATGGGACCGTTTCAAAAATTGGGGTGGCGCGGCGCCCCTAGAGCGGCGCCAGCCCGGTGAGATGTGGGGGGAATCACGGCCGGTTGGCCGCCGGACTGTTGCGCTGCCCGGTTGCCACCCGCTTCTTGCTGATGCAGAACAGCGTCTTCTCGCTGCGTATGAGGATTTTTCCGTCGGCAATGGCCGGGGAGGAAAAGATGGGCTCGCCAATCGAGTTTGTATGGAGGATCTTGTGTCTGGGCCCGGCCTCCAGCAGGAAATTGTCCCCGTCTTCGCTGCTGAGGAGAATCTTGCCGTCAAAGGCCACGATGGAGGCTGAAAACTTGGTGGGGACCGGGAGGCGGGCGCCCTGGTACTGGACCTGCCCAGTTCTTGCGTCGAGGCAAGTCATCATCCCGCCGTCGGTGATCAGGTACAGGTGGTCGCCATAGAGGATGGGGGAAGCCACATGTGCCGTGCCCCGGTCGTACCTCCATGCAACGTACGGCGTACCGGTTAAGTCTCCGGAGCCGCCGAGACGCACGGCAAAAACTCGCTTCTCCCCTCTGCCGGCGGTGATCACGACCAGACCGTGCCGTGCCACCGGGGTTGCCGTGGGATGGTGCCCGGGACCACTGCACCGCCACAGCTCTTTTCCCGTAGCCGGATCGTAGGAGATCACCAGCTCGCGCGCTGAGGGGTTCGGACCAGGATGGGACTTGACCAGCTCTCCAGCGCTGTCCTGGAAACTCTCCACACCTCGCGCCCCGTCTTCTTGTCCACCGCTGCCAGGAAGGAGTTCACCCCATTGTCCTGGTCAGCCACGATAATTAACAGCTCCTCGTACAGGACCGGGGAGCTGGCCACACCCATGCCCATGGTGGCAATCGGCCCCAGCGATGTTTTCCAGATCCGGTTTCCCTGGAAGTCGTAACAGTAGAGTCCTTCGGCGCCGAAGTAAGCATAGACATAGCGGCCATCGGTGACAGGCGTGGGGGTAGCGTAGGTGTTCAGGCGGTGGTGGTCGTCGTGAGGAGTGCCCTTAAAGGCAATTCTTTCCCACAGAATCTTGCCGGTTTCGCTGTCCAGGCATAGAACCATGAAGGTTTGCAGGTGGTCGGCTCCCACCGCGTCTGGATGGTCGAATTCCTCCCCGTCCTTGTTCACATGCCTGACCGCCTTTGCTCCGGGGACAACAGGGCCTTCGATTGCCGTAGTCAGAAAGACCCTCTTGCCCCAGACGATGGGTGATGAATAGCCACGCCCGGGAATCGGCGTCTTCCACAGGATGTTCCGAGTTGGACTCCACTGGATCGGCAAATCTCTTTCCGGCGAGATGCCCTGCCCGTCGGGACCTCGCCACTGCGGCCAGTTCGGAGCCATGGTGGGCGCTTCGGTCTCACGCAAGAAAAGTGAGGCAGCGAGCAAGCCGACGGCCAGCGCAATGGGTAGTCGAAGGTTGGAGTGGCTCATCCGAATTCCCCGAAACGTACCCCCGCAGGGAAAATTCAATGTCGTTGAGTTTTGAAAGGAAACTATAGGCGAACTACGGCGCCGGTTCAATCACCTAGCGGGCACCTGGCGTGCACCGGGCGAGCAGCCGGCGTGGTTCAGGGCTGGTGGTCCGGCGCCGAGACCTGCACCTCAAGGCCGTCGGGATCCGGGAAGTAGACACGATTGGACCCTGCGGGGCGCCTGGGATTCAATCCCTGCCGCTCGAGCTCTGCCATCACGGAATCGGCCTTGTAGTTGTTGATGGCGATGCAGAAATGGTCCATCCCGGCCTTCGGGTTGTGAAACAGCGCCAGGAAGTTCTTGCCCATTCCAAGGAAGCAACTGCTGCTGGACTCCCGGACGACCGGCAACCCGAAGTGTTTCCGGTAAAAATCGCGGGAACCCGGCACGTTGCTCACCCGCAGGGCGACGTGGTTAACCTCAAGTCCCTGAAACGTGGACGCAGAGGCGGACCCAGTCTGGGCCGCTGCGGCTACAGCAGCCAGGCCCTGAATCAATTGTCGGCGGCTCACCGAACCACGCTCGTAGTCTCCCAGCATGCGTGAAATGATTTTTTCCATTGTCGCGCCCCTCCCTGATTGCAGTTTTCGCGCCAGGCCAGGGAGCAATCTTATCCGGACACTGGGCGGCCTTCAACCTAGTCAGGAAACTTCGGTCAGCCAACTTGGTCAAGCAACCCTGGTCAGGAATCGGGTGGCCCGGTAAAGCAGAAAGGTTCTGCGCCGCGATTCAGAATCGTTGGTTTAACATCAATCGTTTAATATCAATCAATGGAGAGGCCCGGCGATGGAGAGGCCCAGCCATGCTAGCTAAGGTCTTGGTGGGAACAACCGATGGACTTCATGAGTTGGGTAAGGACCGGAGTGTCCGGCTGGCCAGGCACGAAGTCAGTTGGGTGCCGAACCACGCTTCGGGGCGGTGGGCCATTGTTGATGGCAAGCAGATTTGGCATGCCGCTCCCAGAGGCAACTGGAAGCGGGTCAGTTCCATTGACACCCAAGAGGCGAACTGTCTATTGCTCACGGCGTCTGGAATTTTCGTAGGCGCCTCGGAGGCCCGTCTGTTCCTGCTGAGAGACGGAAGGCTCGATGCTGTCCCTTCATTCAACCAGACCGAAGGTAGCGACACATGGTTTACACCGTGGGGCGGGCCGCCAGATGTGCGGTCGATGTCGGCAGACCCGGAGGGCACGGTTTATGTGAATGTGCACGTCGGAGGAGTGCCCCGGTCGGAGGACGGTGGTCAGTCCTGGCGCCCCACCATCGATGTAGAGGCCGACGTCCATCAAGTTCTCTGCGATCCCGGTTCCGGCCTGGTTCTGGCGGCTACAGCTGGCGGGCTTGCCGCCAGTGCTGATGGAGGAAGGTCCTGGGAGTTTGCTACGCAAGGGCTGCATGGAGACTACCTCCGTGCAGTAGCGGTTGCTGGTGAGATGGTTTTGGTGACGGCGTCAACAGGTCCATTCACGCACCGTGCCGGTGGCGGGCATTTTGAACAATGCGAGAAGGGTCTGCCCAAGTGGTTCTCCAAGAATATTGATACGTTCTGCTTGGCGGCTCGTGATGCCGAGGCGGCTTTCGGTACCTCAGAGGGGAAGGTATTTGTTTCCTTGGACCAGGGCTCGAGCTGGACGGTAGCGGCAGAGGGGCTCCCTGCGGTCCGATGTTTGGCTCTCGCTTGAGCCCCAATCCGGCCGCCCTAACTCAGGTGACATAGCGGCTGGCGGCGGCCGTTGCTTCGGAGGAAATCGTGATTCAAGAAAAAATTGCGGCTCTCGAACCTTATGTGCTCTCGTTGCTGCGAATCGTGGCTGGGTTTACTTTCTCCCTTCACGGCTTTCAGAAACTTTTCGGACTTCTGGGGGGAATGGGGGGAATCGGCGCCAAAGCCCAATTCTTTTCCCTCATCTGGTTTGCCGGCTTCCTGGAACTGGTGGGAGGCCTGCTGCTCATCGTAGGCCTTTTTACAGTGCCCACCGCTTTCCTTCTAAGCGGGCTTATGGCGGCGGCCTACTTCATGGCGCATTTGCCCAAGGGATTCTGGCCGATTCTGAATCGGGGAGAGCTGGCCGCTCTGTATTGCTTTGTGTTCTTGTACCTGTTCACAGCCGGCCCCGGTCCCTGGAGCCTGGACCGCCTGCTGCGCAAGAAGCCGGCCTGAGCAGAGCGCCGCTGCTGGCAATTGGGTAGCCTACACCTCCCGGGCCATCAGCCAGGCATCCAGGCGACCCAGGTAGTAGCGGGGGATGCGGCCCACCGTCTGGTAACCCAGCTTGTGGTAGAAGGCCACTGCCTGAGTGTTCTCCACCCAGGTGAACAGTTCCACACGCGTGACCATCATCTGCTTGAAACGCTGCTCGGCGCGCTCGAGCAGCTCGGTGGCGATGCCCGCCCGGCGGTATTCGGGTAGCACCTCGATGGTGATGATGTGGCCCTTGCCGTCGCGTTCCCGACGGCCCAGGACAAATCCGGCAATGCAGCTGCCCTGTGGGTCTTCGGCTGGGGCTTCGGCAATGACGGCGAAGGCGTCGCGGGACCGCAGCCAGTAGGACATCTCCGCGGGGCTATAAGCGACGCCGGCCGGAAAGCACAGCCGGTCAATGTCGCAGAGGGTGGGGAAATCGCCCGGCCGGTAGTCGCGGAACCCGATGCCGGCTTTGTGCATTTCCTTGGCCTGGCGCTGCCAGCTGGCAACTGAGATGTCGTTCCGCACGCGGCTTTGTTTGATGTCGTGGGGGTTGCTGTCGTTGTGGTCGCGGTCGTTGGCCAACATCAGCAAGCCCTGTTTCACAGTGTGGGAAGAGCCTTGCGCTTCTCAGTGTAGCAGGTGCCGAAACGGATGTGGAGGGATTGCCGGCTGGAGGTGCCCAGCGCTAGCGGTGCCCGGCGGCGTGCGATTCGGTCGGTTCGGGGGCCACCGCGCGCGGCGGTCCGGGAGCTTGCAGCCGATACAGGTGGTTAGGCAGCCCAAGCCCGCGTCCCAGCGCATAGCCTTTTTCCATGGCCTGGGTGAGGTAAGCCTTGGCCAGCACGATTGCGTCCGGCAGCGACTTGCCCAGGGCTAGGTTGGCCGCGATCGCCGAAGAGAACGTGCAGCGGGTCCCGTGCATCTTCGGTCCGCGGAGCCGATCGCCAGCCCGGTTGCCGGCAAAGAGGAAATACTCTCGCCCATCAAAGAACAGATCCTGGGGCTTTTCCAGATGTCCCCCAGAGATTGCCACTCCCGCCCCACACATGCCGTGGAGGGTTGCGGCGACTGCTTTCATTTCCTCGACGGTGCGCAGGCTCCGCCCGGTTAGGTGGGAGGCCTCCTCAGGGTTGGGAGTAATGAGGGTGGCTTTGCGAAGAAGCCGGTCGTGCAGCAGCTCCACCGCCTCCGGTGCCAACAGGGGGGCGTCGCTGCTGGAGCGAAACACCGGGTCCAGGACCACAAACGGTAGGGGATGGCGGTCCAGCGCGGCGATCACCGCCTCGACGTTGGCGGCCGAACCCAGTAGGCCAATCTTGACCCCGGCCAGGGGAATGTCCTCTGCCAGGGCCGCGAGCTGCTGGGCCAACAATGGTGCTGGAACAGCCTGGAGGAGGCGCACCCGTTTGGTACCTCGCACAGTGAGCGCTGTCACTACGGCTACCCCGTAGCAATTGTGGGCTGCAAAGGTTTTCAAGTCCGCGATGATGCCGGCGCCACCGGAAGGATCGAAGGCCGCAATGGTGAGGACCACAGGCGCCTCGGTTCCGGTTTCGCCACGCGCATGCATAGGCAGAAAAGTAGCGCGGCCGGTCCGGGAACGCAATCGCTGATGGGCGGTGGGGAACTAATCCGTCAACCGAGGAGCCAGCGGGACAGGGTGCCTTCCCATGGGCAGGGGTCAGCGGGACTCCGGAGCTCCAGACTCGATTTCCAACCGGTCTTGCTTCGTCGCCCAGTTTGGCCTACCATGAAGGGAGCCCACATGACCGTTGACGAAGCAATCACCCAGATCGAGGACGGCATCCGTCGGCTCAAGATCGAGTTCGACATCTACTTTAACGGCGCCTCGAAGCGTCCTCCCACGGACCTGCACTGGAAGATCGAGAACCTGATCAAGCGGTACGGCGAGGGGCACAAACTGACATTTGCTCAACGGTTCCGCTACAACAGCCTGGTGCAGCGCTACGCCCTCTTCAACGACAAGTGGCGTCAGAAAGTAAAAGCCCGGGAGGAGGGCCGCGGGCCGCTCCGGCGCGAGGCGCCGCGCGAGGAAGTCCCGGCGGCGTTCAAAACCCAATGGCAGGACCCGGAGCGAGAGCACCAAAAGGTGGAACAGCTGTTCCAGGCCCTGGTGGAGGCCAAGAAGAAGTGCGGGCAGGCGGGCGACGCCTTGCCGCTGGAGAACTTCAAGCGCTTCGTCAAGCAGAAGACCGAGCAGTTGAAGAAAGACCAGGGGTGTGGGTCAGTCGAGTACGTTGTGGAAGTGGAAAAGGGCCAAGTCCGGCTGAAAGCAAAAGGCTCATCCTGAGTTTACTAACGACAGTTACTAACGACAGTTTCTAACGACCCAAGCATCGGCAACCCCTTATTTTCCCGATCCGGGCTATGCCCAAAATTCAGCGCGCTCTGTTGAGTGTGACCGACAAGCGCGGGCTGGTGGAGTTTGCCCGTGGCCTGGCAAAACTGGGGATCGAGCTGATTTCCACCGGTGGAACAGCCCGTCTGTTGCGGGAAGGCGGCCTCGCAGTCACCGAGGTTTCGGAGGTCACCGGTTTTCCGGAAATGCTGGAGGGGCGAGTCAAAACCCTGCACCCGGCCATCCATGGCGGTTTGCTGGCGCGGCGCGACAAGGCCGAGCACCTGGGCGCGCTTGAGCACCATAGGATTGGCCTCATTGACCTGCTGGTAGTGAACCTGTATCAGTTTGAGCAAGCCGCCGCCCGCAACGCGGCACTTGGGGAGTTGGTGGAGCAGATCGACATCGGCGGCCCCTCCATGATCCGTTCGGCCGCCAAGAACTTCCGCGACGTGGCCGTGGTCGTATCTCCCGATGACTACCAGCCGCTGCTGACGGAATTGGAGCACGCGGGCGGGGAGCTGCCGGTGGAAACTTGCTGGAGGTTGGCGCAGCGGGCTTTCGCCGCGACTGCCGCATACGCCGCCGCCATAGCACAGACCCTGGCCAGGATCCCAAACGCCGGACGTTCAGCTACTATCCCGGCCGAGTCTTCGCCCTTCCCGCCCCTACAGTGGCTGTCGCTGGAGAAAATCAGCGACCTGCGTTACGGCGAAAACCCACACCAGCAGGCGGCCCTGTACCGGGCAAGCAACCAGCCCGCAGTCGGGCTGGCCGGCGCGCGGCAGCTCCAGGGAAAGCCGCTTTCCTACAACAATCTGGTGGACCTGGATGCGGCCTGGAAACTGGTCAGCGAATTCCCGGAAATTGCCGCGGCGATCATCAAGCACACCAATCCCTGCGGTCTGGGCAGCGCCGCCAGCCAGGTCGAGGGCTATCGCAGAGCCTTGGCCACCGACCCGGTGTCGGCCTTCGGCAGCGTGCTCGGCTTCAACCGGCCGTTGGAGCCCGAAACGGCCGAACAGATCGCCAAAACCTTCGTGGAGGCGATCATCGCCCCGGGCTACAGCGGCGGCGCGCGCCAGCGCCTGGCTTCCAAGAAGGACCTGCGACTGGTGGAAATGAGCAACGGCGAGCGAACGGGCAATCAACTCCAATGGAGACAAATCAGCGGCGGGCTGCTGGCGCAGACCGCGGATCTGCGTCGACTCAAGCGGGAGGAACTACGGGTGGTCACCCAGCGCCCCCCCAGCGAAGAGGAGATCCGGGCGCTGCTGTTTGCCTGGAACATCGTCAAGCACGTGAAGTCCAATGCCATCGTCTTTGCACGCGAGGGGCAGTTGGTGGGTGTGGGAGCCGGACAGATGAGCCGGGTGGATTCGGTGAAGCTAGGCGCGGGGAAAGCCGTGCTTCCTCTGGACGGCACGGTGATGGCCTCCGACGCCTTTTTCCCCTTCCCCGACGGCGTGGAAGAGGGCGCAAAAGTCGGCATTACAGCCGTCGTCCAGCCGGGTGGCTCCATCCGCGACCGCGAAGTGATTGCGGCGGCTGACCGGCTCGACCTGGCTATGGTTTTCACCGGTGTGCGCCACTTCCTCCACTAGTGCCACTTCCTCCACAACTGGAGGAAGACGTCGACTCGAACGGGCAAGAAGCAGCATGATGTATACGGGCGACCCTATCTGACCTGTTTTCACGCCTCGCGGACATGCTATACTGAACACAAGTCGGCAAAATGCCTGCTGAACAGGCGGCTTGATGAACAGATTCCTGTTGGTACTTCTATTGATGCTGCCGGGCGCCGGGTGGCTGTGGGCCGCGGCGCCGGAAGAGCCTGAAGCCGAGTCCGGGGCCCTCAGCGGCTTGCCCGCCGCGGTTCCCGACCGTGGTCGGTCCTATTACCACTACACCTTGGCTCACCTTTACAAGGAGATGGCGGTTGCCCACAACCGGCAGGATTACCTTGCCCGGGCCATCGAGGAATACAAGCAGGCCATGCAGTACGATCCGGGTTCAGCATTTCTCAGCGCGGAACTGGCCGACTTGTACGCCCGCACCGGACGCATCCGCGAGGCAGTGCTGCAAGTCGAAGAGGTGCTGCGGCGCGATCCCAATAGTCTGGAGGCCCGGCGCCTTTTGGGCCGCATTTACCTGCGGGTGTTGGAACCCTCATCAGGCAACAGCCAGCGAGCAGACGTGTTGCGCCGGGCGATCGAGCAGTACGAAGCAATTGCCCGGCTCGGGCCCAAGGATCTGGATGCCCGAATCACCCTGGGGAGGCTGTACCGGTTAAGCAGTGACTTCAGCAAGGCCGAGACGGTACTGAAGGAGGCGCTGGCCCTGGAGCCGGAATCTGAGGCGGCGCTGACCACCCTGGCCTTCCTGTACACCGACACCAGTCAATTCCATGCTGCTTCGGAGCTGCTAGAAAAAGCTACGCGCCGCAATCCGGAGCCCAAGCTCCTGGCAGCCCTCGGGGCGGCCTACGAGCAGGCGGGGGATCATGGGCAAGCCATCCAAGCCTACCGTAAGGCTTTGGAACGGGACAAGGACAACCCGCAATACCTCAGCGCCCTAGGTCGTAATCTGATCTACAAGGAACGGTACGAGGAAGCCCTGGTTCCCTACGAGGCGGTGGCGGCCGCCCAACCCCGCAACGGGAACGCTTTCCTGCGGATGGGGCAAATCTACCGCCAGTTGCAGAACTACGACTTGGCATTGGAAAACCTAAGAAAGGCCGGGGCACTGATGCCGGAAAGCATCGAGGTCCCTTACAACCTGGCACTGTTGCACGAAGCCCAGGGCCTGACGGACGAGGCTATCCAGGACATCCAGGAGGTGTTGGGCCGGACGAGTAAATCCGATACCAAACAGTACAGTCCGCGCGAGAAAGCAAACCGGGCGATCTTGCTGGAGCGGCTGGGCGTTTTGTACCGCAGCACGGAAAACTACACGGCTGCCGAAGAGACGTTCCGGCAAATGCTGGAAAACGGCCAGGAAAACGCGGTTCGCGGAGCTACCCAGTTGGTGGAAACCCTGCGCCAGGCCAAGGAGCTGCCCCGGGCGCTGGCCGAGGCGGAAGCAGCACTCCAGCGTTTCCCCGAGGAACGCAGCCTGATGCTGACTCACGTTTCGCTTCTGGGCGAAAGCGGACAGGGGGAACGCGCCTCCCAGATGCTGCGGGCCATGCTCCAGGACAAGCCGGGAGACCGGGAGGTGCTGCTCACCCTGGCTCAGGTGAACGAGCGCGCGAAACACTATACAGAGGCTGAGCAGGCTATTGCCGCGGCGGAGAAGTTCTCCTCGCGCAAAGAAGAAAAGGAATTCGTCTACTTCCTCTGGGGTTCCATCCTGGAACGGCAAGACAAATACGACGCTGCCGAAGAGCAGTTTCATAAGGCGCTGGCCATCAACCCCAACAGTGCCATGACCCTCAACTACCTCGGCTACATGCTGGCCGATCGTGGCGTGCGTCTCGAGGAAGCCAAAGGATACATTCAAGCCGCCCTGGAGCAGGACCCCCATAACGGAGCCTACCTGGACAGCCTGGGCTGGGTTTTTTACAAGCTGGACCAGCTCGACCTGGCCGAGCAGAACCTGCTGAAGGCGGTCCAGCGAATTTCCCGCGACGCCACCATCCACGACCATCTGGGCGACGTGTACTATCGGACGGGGCGCATTCGGGAAGCGCTGATTCACTGGCAGAAGGCGCTGGCCGAGTGGTCGCGCGCCCTGCCCAGCGAAGCTGACCCGAAGGAAGTGGCTAAGATCCAGAAGAAGCTGGAAGGCGCCAAGGTCCGTCTGGCCCGGGAAACCGGCAAGAAGCGCGATTGAGTCCGCGGTCAAACCGGTCTCTGCGGACAGCCTTGCGCCGGGTGAAGTGTCCCGCCAAGATTAACCTCGGGCTGCAAGTGCTGGGTCGGCGCCCCGACGGCTACCACGAACTCCGCACGGTCTTCCAAACCATCGCGTTACACGACGAACTGCACCTGGAGGAGGAAAAGGCAGCCCGAACGGCGAAAGTGGAACTATGTGTCAAGGGGGGCCGCAACGGGGGCGTCGAGGGGGCAGAGGCAATTGGCCTGCCCAACCTGGTGTCTGTGGCAGCGGAAGCCGTATTGAAGGAACTGGGAGTGCGGCGCATGGTCCGGCTGGCACTCTACAAGAAGATTCCGCCGGGCAGCGGGTTAGGGGGCGGCTCCAGCGATGCGGCGGCCGTGCTGCGAGCACTGCCGGCCTGGTTGGGCCGGCCGTTGACGCTGGAGCGTCGGCTGGCTTTGGCGGCGGAGCTGGGTGCTGATGTCCCCTTTTTTCTGGTGGGTGGCCAGGCCATCGGCTTGGGTCGGGGCACTGAGGTCTATCCGTTGCCCGAAATTCCGGCCCTGCCGCTGGTGGTGGTCCACCCGGGCCTTCACGTTTCTACCGCTGACGCCTACCAGCGGCTCGATCAGGCGCGCGGCAATCGGGAACCACTCGGCCCGGTGGCGTTGACAAGCGCCACCGCAGCGCCTACTATATTTAGCTTCTGCGCCATCGTTTGCAGTCGCAGATGGGAGCGACTCGAGAACGATTTTGAGACGGTTGTTTTTTCCACCTACCCAGAACTGGCGCGGCTCAAGACGGCTCTCACCCGAGCCGGCGCATCGGCGGCACTACTTTCCGGCAGCGGTTCGGCCGTGTTTGGGATTTTTGATTCCGGAACGGCGGCCCGGCATGCCGCAGCGCGACTGCGCCGCCGATGGCCCCGCTGGCAGGTCTGGGTAACCCGGACGGTCTCACGCCGTGAATTGGAGCGAGAGTAGGTTGGGTATGGACAGTGACCGACTGAAAATCTTAGGTGGCAACGCCAACCGGCCGCTTACCGAGGAAATTTGCACCTGCCTGGGGGTTCCGGTGGCCGAGGCATCCGTGACTCGCTTCAGCGACGGGGAGGTGTACGTCCAAATCCTGGAGAACGTGCGCGGGGCCGACGTCTTCGTGGTGCAGCCCACCTGCCAGCCGGTGGATACCAACCTGGTGGAGTTGCTGCTGCTGATTGACGCGCTCAAGCGGGCTTCGGCCCAGCGCATCACGGCCGTGATACCCTACTACGGCTATGCGCGGCAGGACCGAAAGGACAAGCCTCGGGTGCCGATCTCGGCCAAATTGGTGGCCGACCTGCTGACCACGGCCGGCGCCAGCCGCACACTCACCCTCGACCTGCACGCGTCCCAGATCCAGGGCTTCTTCAATTGCCCGGTAGATCACCTGTTTGCCTCGCCGGTGCTGGTCAGCTACTTCCGGAGCCTCAATTTGGCTGACCTGACCGTCGTGTCGCCGGACGCCGGTGGCGTGGAGCGCTCGCGCTCTTTCGCCAAGAAGGTGAACGCGCCGCTGGCGATCATGGACAAGCGCCGCGAGGAAGTCAACGTGGCCGAGGTGATGCATGTCATCGGCGACGTGCGCGACCGCACCGCCCTGATCGTGGACGACATTGTGGACACAGCAGGGACCCTGGTGAAGGCGGCCGAGGCCCTGCTGGACAACGGAGCCCGCCGCGTCTTTGCCTCGGCCAGCCACGCGGTGCTGTCCGGTGAGGCCGTGGACCGTATCTGCAGGTCACCCATCGAGCGGCTGGTGGTCACCAACTCGATTCCGCTGCAGCCGGAGGCGCAGAGCTGCGGCCGGATCACCGTGCTAAGCATCGCCGATCTGCTGGCCAAGGCCATCCATTCCATTCACGCGGAGACCTCCGTCAGCCAACTGTTCATTTGAGTTTGCATTCATGAAATTCTCTTATCGGAATTTGAGGCCATGAAGGACAGGACGGTCATCGAAGCCGAGCCTCGCACCGAGACCGGCAAGAACGTAGCCCGGCGTCTGCGCCAGAGCGGCCACATTCCCGCGATTCTCTACGGGGCCGGCCAGCCAACGGTGTCCGTGTCGCTGAACTCCCGGGAGGTGCGGGCCGTTCTGGAGTCGGGGGCCGGGCGAAACACCATCCTCACCGTGGAGGTGAGAGACGGCGAGACCTCCAAGGCTATGCTGGTGGACTGGCAGCACGAGCCACTGCACAGCAGGCTGCTGCATGTGGATCTGAAGCGCATCGCCCTGGATCAGCGGCTGCGGGCCACCGTGCCGGTCGTCCGGCTGGGGGAAGCTCCAGGCGCCAAGCTGCAGGGCGGCATTCTGGAGTTTGTGGCGCGCGAGGTGGAAATCGAGTGCCTCCCCGGCGACATCCCGGAACAGATCCATGCGGACGTGAGCGAGCTGATGATCGGGATGAACCTGCGGGTGCGCGACCTGAAGGTGGACGAGAAGGTGCGCGTCTTCTCCGATCCCGAACTGGTGGTTTTGCACGTCGTAGCGCCGAAGCACGTCGAAGAAGAAAAGCCTGCGGAGGCGGCAGAGGTGTCGGAGGTGGCTGAGTCGGCCGAGCCCGAGGTCATTCGCAAGGGCAAGGGTGAGGAGGAGGAGGAAGAGGAAGCCACCAAGGCCAAGAAGAAGTAGCCGGGCCGGCTCCCGCACCGAGACATGCGCCTCATCATCGGTCTCGGTAACCCGGGGATCGAGTACCAGTTCACGCCCCACAACCTGGGTTTCCTGGTGGTGGACCGGTTGGCGGAAGCGGTCCGGGCGCGGGTCGAACGACCTGAGGGGCGCTGCTTGATGGCTCACGCCGAGTTGGAGGGGCAAGCGGTGGTGCTGGCCAAGCCCCTCACCTACGTGAACCTGAGCGGGCTGGCCGTGCGCGAGCTGCTTTGGGTTTTGGACTTGACCCCGGAGGCGCTGGTCGTAGTCAGTGATGATCTCGCCCTGCCCGAGGGCGGCCTGCGTATCCGCCGCCACGGCAGCGCTGGCGGGCACCACGGCCTGGAGTCCATCATTGGGGCGCTCGGCACGCAGGAGTTTGTGCGGCTGCGCCTGGGCATTGGCCCGGAGCATCCCGTGGGCGACGCCTCGGAGTTCGTGCTGCGAAGCTTCCGCCGTTCGCAACTGAAACGGGTGGAGGAACAGGTGGAGCAGGCGGTGGAGGCAGTGCGGCTAATCCTGCGTGAGGGCCCGCAGCAGGCAATGAACCGGTTTAACCGCCGGCCTTCCTAGCAGGTGGCTGAAAAACAGGCGCAGTGGACTGCCGCCGGAGCGCCCGTGGTTCGGTAGCGTGAACAGGCAGCGGGGCTTGCGGCGTTGGCAAGAGTTTTCTTAAGCCCGAATCGACGGGCTCTTTCGCAACCTGTGATTGGGTTGCCAAGAAATTCCAGGCTGCAGCGCTCGCGTGTGTAGCGGCGAACCTGCTGGCTGGAGAAGCCGAGGGAGAATGCGCGCTTACGAGATCATGTTCATCCTCAGGCCGGACATGACCGAAGAGGATGTGGATCGGTTTCTGGCTCAAATGGAAACCGTGGTGACCTCCACGGGGGGAACCGTACAGAGCAAAGAAAAGTGGGGTCGGCGCCGACTGGCCTACGGAGTGCGGGGTCACCGCGAGGGCTATTACGTCTTGTTTAGCCTGGAATGTGAGCCGCCCACGGTCCGTGAGTTCGAGCGGATCCTGAAGGTCTCCGAGCCTGCTATCAAGTTTCTGACCGTGCGCATTGACCAGGAACTCAAGCGATTGGAGAAATTCCGTCGGAAACGGGAGAAGCGGGAAAAGCGCAGGGGCGCCCGCAGCGCCGCAAGCGCGCCACCCGTGCCCACGGCCGCCCCCGAGGCCGCCGTTTAAGGGGGGCGAGCGCTGTCCGGCCCCCGGAGGTAGAACAGGTGTGATGGCCAACCAAGCGCAAACACGCCGGCCCGCCAAGGCGGGGGGCGTCAAAAAGCAATACGCGCGACGCAGGAAGGTCTGCAAATTCTGCGTCGAACGGATTGATAACATCAACTACAAGGACGTGAGGCTGATCGGCCAGTTCGTTGTCGAGCGGGGCAAGATCATCCCCCGGCGCATTTCCGGGGTTTGCACGCCGCACCAGCGGCTGCTGAGCGAAGCGATCAAGAAGGCACGCAACATCGCCCTGCTTCCCTTCGGTTCCGAACTCTGAGGCGCGGAACGCCGCTCCGGCACACGACTGCCATTCGTTTCCTCGGGAGAGAGCCATGGAAGTGATCCTTCGAGCCGATGTCCCCAAGTTGGGCCCGCGCGGCAAGATCGTGAATGTGGCCCAGGGGTACGCCCGCAATTTCCTGTTGCCTCGCAAACTGGCGGTGCCGGTCACCGCAGGCAACAAGAAGGTTGTGGAGCAGGAGAAGGCGTCAGCAGCCCGCCGCGAAGCCAACGAGCGCAGCCAAAGTGAAGAACTGGCCCGCCAGTTGGCCGACCTCACCGTGACCGTTGCTCGGAAGGCCGGCGAGGAGGACCAGCTGTTCGGCTCGGTCACCTCGCTGGACGTTGCCGACGCCTTGCAGGCCAAGGGCTACCACATTGACCGGCGCAAAATCGAGATGGAGGAGCCGATCAAGCACCTGGGTGAGTACGAAATCCCGCTGCGCTTGCACCGCGAGGTCACCGCTACCTTGAAGCTGCTGGTGGTGCAAGAAGAATGATGATGCTGTTCCGCCCCAATCATTGAACTGGACGGCGGCGGGGAGCTGCCGCAGGCGTTGAAGGCGGGCAGATGGATTACAACCGGTTGATCATGCTGGCTACGAAGCCGGCGCCGAAGCCGTTGTCAATGTTGACCACGGCGACGTTGCTGGCGCAGCTGTTGAGCATACCAAGCAGAGCTGCCAGGCCTTGGAAACTGGAGCCGTAGCCGATGCTGGTGGGCACGGCGATCACCGGCACAGCGACCAGACCCCCCACCACGCTGGGCAGCGCGCCTTCCATCCCGGCCACGCAAATGATGACGCGGGCCCTGCTCAGAACGTCCCGGTTGCCCATCAGCCGGTGGATGCCCGCCACTCCAACGTCGTAGAGAACCTCCACAGGGTTGCCCATGATTTGAGCTGTTACCTGCGCTTCTTCGGCCACCGGGATGTCGGAGGTCCCTGCCGAAATCACCAGCACCTTGCCGCGACCGTGGATGGTGCGATCGCGCTGAATGGTGATGGCTCCGGAAAGGGAATGGAACTTTGCGGCGGGAACGGCCTTGCGCACCTGCCGGTATAGGGATTCGTCGCCACGTGTCACCAGCACGTTGGGCGAGGCGCGCAGCATCTTCTTAACGACGCTCACCACCTGTTCCGGGCGCTTGCCGCGCCCCAGGATCACCTCCGGCATACCCTGGCGGAGGGCGCGGTGGTGGTCAATCTTGGCGAATCCCAAGTCCTCGAACGGCAGATGTTTGAGCTGCCCAACGGCCGCCCCCACACCTACCTTTCCTTGCTGTACCCGCTCGAGAAGGGCGCGCAGCTTCTTTTCCGTCATATGTGGTCCGTTATATGTAGCCCGTCATTTCTGGTCCGTGATTTCTGACAACCACAATTAACACCAGGCAGTTTATCAGCGCCGGAGTAGGCACTCAAGGATTCCGCCGGTCTCCCGGCTCGACGGCGGCCATGGCCAGCGGAGGACTTGGAGGAGGCGGCTGCCTGGCAGATTGTTTGAGCACCCTGTATAGGCAGGCGAGCCTGGACCACTGAGAGCGGCTGCAAAGGTGTTGCGCGAGGACCGAAATTTTGTGCACAATGTCGCGGCATGTTGGCTCCACCCTTTGTTCCTGTGGATTCTGGACTGGCTTGTTTTGGGCTGTTTTTCGCAGGCCAGGAGACAGACCTACTCCTCACCCTATTTCTCATTTTTGTCTCGGCTAAGCTGCTGGCAGAAATCTTCCAGCGGTTCAATCAGCCGGGGCTGGTTGGAGAAATCCTGGCGGGCGTGTTCATCGGGCCAGGATTGCTGGCCTGGGTTCACCCGTCAGAAGTCACCACCGCGCTCGCGGAACTGGGGGTGATGTTTCTTTTGTTTAACGTAGGGCTGGAAGTCAAGCCTCGGGAATTATTCGAGGTGGGGGGCACAGCGATTACGGTGGGTGTGTTTGGCGTGGTGCTGCCGTTTTTCGCCGGATGGGGGCTGGCGTTGGCCTGGGGCTTTTCGAGCTTGGAATCCATCTTTGTCGGCGCGGCCCTGGTAGCCACCAGCGTGGGCATCACCGCCCGGGTCTTGCAGAGCCTGGGATATCTGCAAACGCGAATGGCCCGGGTGATTTTGGGAGCTGCGGTCATTGACGACATCCTGGCCCTGATTGTGCTGGCCCTCGTCAGCGGCATGGCTGGCGGTGAAGTGCGCTACGCGCAGGTGATCGCGACTGCCGGACTGGCTTTCGGCTTCACTGGCTTCCTGGCTTTTGTGGGAGTAAAAGCGATGCGCCGACTCGTACCGTTAGTGCACCGGCTGCGTCTGGAACATTCCATGTTCATTTTTGGCCTGGTGCTGCTGCTGGGTCTCTCTTACCTGGCCAACCACATCGGCATCGCTGCCATAATTGGCGCCTTCATGGCCGGCCTGCTGCTTGCCGACTATAGCCACGAGTCGGAGATGCACACCCACATGCATGCCATCGGCGAGCTGTTGATGCCGTTCTTTTTCGTGGACATTGGCATGCGCGTGACCGCCGGGTCCTTTACCGAGGGCAGCACGGTGCTGTTTGTCGTGTTGTTGACTGTGATCGCTGCGCTGACCAAGTTGGTGGGCTGCGGCCTCGGGGCCGCGCGCCTCGGGTGGCGCGACGCGACGGCGATTGGTGTTGGCATGATCCCGCGGGGCGAGGTCGGCATTGTAGTGGCGCAACTGGGACTGGCCGTCAATGTCCTCTCCGGCACCCTCTACTCCTCTCTGGTCGTCATGGCCGTAGTGACGACTTTGATCGTCCCCCCGATCTTGCAACGGATGCTGGGGGTGGTTCAGCCCCAACCTATCGAAGCGCCGATGTAGTATTGTCGGCTTTACCGGGGCGTCTGTTTTCCGTATGATAGGCGTCCTCGCTCAGGAAAACACATAAAGGAGGAATATGGCAGCTCGAATGACGCAGAGCCAGGTGGTCCGGAATCTGGCGGAGAAGAACGGAGTAACGAATAAGGCAGCGCGCGAGTTCCTCGATTCGGTGGTGGATCTGGCAGTCCAACAGACCAAGCGGGGCGGCATCTTTGTTCTGCCCGGCCTGGGCCGGATGAAGAAGGTGCAACGCAAGGCGCGCATGGGCCGCAACCCCGCCACCGGTGAGCCGATTAAGATTGCGGCCAAGACAACGGTGAAGTTCTACCTGTCCAAGGCCGCAAAAGACGCGGTCGCTCCGCCCAGGAAGTAGACCAGCGAACAACGTCGCGCCGGGAGTGGCTGTTCCCCTCGGGGACAGCTACGCCCCTTCGCGAAACGTGGTTCTGTTTGGGAGCACGGGCCGGCAGCTCGTCCTAAGCTACAGGCGCGGGGCCAGTTAGAGGTGTGAAGCCAACTAAAGGTGTGACAGAAGTGTAGCCCCGGCACCCGCGGTGGTAGCCAGCGGGGGCGGCGAATCCTCGATTTCCACTTCTTCCCAGAGCGAACGGTCACGCATCAACCGATCCACCAGAGCCACGTGCATCTGGTGGCCAGCGCGTTCGGCAATGACGTGCCCTAGCAGCGGCCGGCCGATGAGCGCCAGATCGCCGATCAGGTCCAGCAACTTGTGGCGACAGAATTCGTCGGCGAAACGAAGCCCGCCGCTGTTGAGCAGACCTGTATCCGTCAGCACCAGCGCGCTGTCTAGCGAAGCGCCCCGGATCAGGCCCATGTCGCGCAGCGCGTCCACGTCTCTCAGAAACCCGAAGGTTCGGGCGGGCGCAATGTCGCGCACGTAGTTCTCGGGGGTCAATTCCAGCTCGAAGCTCTGGCGGCCAATCAGGGGATGAGGGAAGTCGATCGTGCAGGTGAGCCGGCAGGTGTCCGCCGGGTAGATGCCAATGCGCTTCCCGTCCACGCGCACTTCCGCCGCGCGCAGCACGCGCAGGTAGGAGCGCCGGGCGCGCTGGCGGCGCAGGCCTGCCCGCTGGATCATCTCAATGAAGGGCATTCCGCTGCCGTCCAAGATCGGCAATTCCAGCGAGTCAATCTCAATGATGGTGTTGTCCACCCCGGAGCCGAGCAGCGCTGACAGCAGGTGTTCGGTGGTCGAGATCAGCACGCCTTTCTTCATCAGGCTGGTGGCGTAGCTGACACGCGCCACGTGCTTCGAGCTGGCTTCAATCTGGAAATTTTCCAGGTCCGTGCGCCGGAAGACGATGCCGCAGCCTGTGGCGGCGGGAAGGATGCGCAGGTTTACGGGGGCGGCGCTGTGCAGGCCAATTCCTGAAACCTCAACCGGCGTGCGGATTGTGGTCTGCTTGTGCAAAGCCGTCCAACCCCCAAACACAAGGGGATGCATAGCTTAGCAAACAGGCATCCGTTTCGGGAAGACAATATAAGCTTTTTGTATGCAAAAGGTTAACAGAAATTCCGAGAAAGGGCGTTATTGTTCTTTTGCCACACTTCCCCGCTCGTTTGCTGCGTCTTTGACACAGTTTTGGGACACAGCTTTGGTTCTGCCCACGGCTGCGGATCTACGCGTTGCGGGGGTAGCAAAGGAAAAGTACAGCGAGAGAGGTGAACACCAACCCGAAAGCCACCTCCCGGCTCTCGCCCAGGAAGTGCAGCGCCAAACCGAAGATTGCCGGAGCTTCCGATAGGGCAAAGCTGAGTATGTAGAAGTTGAGCGAGCGAGCGGGAGTCGCTGCGGCTGCCAGCCGGTAGCGCACGAACAGTGCTGCCACTGCGGTCAGCAAGGCCACCCCCAAAATCACTTTCCCCACCGGGTAGGGGACTTTCACATCAGCCGGCGGTGGAACCATTCGGATGAGCCCGCCATAGATCAACACGGCCACGACTAGCGCAAAGTAAATGATGCGCGTGGCGCGCATGTTCGGCGGAGTTTGAGTCGAGGGTGTCAATTCCGCCCCCATGGCGGCTGCGAGCATACGACCTGTCCTCGGGCGCCGTCAACCGGAGTGGCAGGTGATTCGCGGGGGAAAGCGCCATCTACTGCAGCATGCTAGAATTTCTCCATGGCAGCGAGTCGCAGGCGGCTGTTCCTGATCGACTCGATGAGCTATATTTTCCGGGCTTTCCACCAGCCCCAGACACAACGCTTTTACACACGCGCGGGCTTGCCGACCGGCGCAGTCTTCGTGCTCAACAACATGCTGCGCAAACTACTGGCGGCGCATCGGCCCGATTACGTCGTAGGCGTGTTTGACACAGCCGCGCCAACCTTCCGCGATGCGCTGTTTGCCGACTACAAGGCTAACCGCGCCGAAATGCCTTCCGAGCTGGCGCAGCAGATTCCCTACATGCGGCGGCTGCTGGAGGCGCTGCACATTCCTGTCCTGGAGTTTGATGGCTACGAGGCCGATGACGTGATCGGAGCGCTGGCCGTCCAGGGGGCGCGGGCCGGGGTGGAGGTCACCATCGTCTCCAGCGACAAAGACATGCTGCAACTGGTCACCTCCGATGGAGGAGAAAGCCCCGGCTCCATCTGCGTCCTGGTTCCCACTAAGGACGACCTGGTCTGCGATGCAGCCAAGGTCGAACAGCTGCTGGGCGTCCCCGCCGGGCGGGTGCCCGATGTGATGGCCCTGCGCGGCGACGCCATTGACAACATCCCTGGGGCGCCCGGAATTGGCGAGAAGGGTTCCCGCGAGCTGATCCAGCGCTTCGGCTCGGTGGAGACGGCTTTGGAGCGTGCCAAGGAGGTGGAGCGCAAGACCTACCGCGAGTCCCTCGAAAAGCATCGGGACCAGATCCTGCTGAGCAAGAAGCTGGCCACAATCGAGACAGCCGTACCGGTCACCTTGAAGCTGGAGGCCATCGCCACCGGGCCGCCTGACCGCTCCGCCCTTCAGCAGCTTTACAAAGAGCTGGAATTCCACAGCCTGCTGCAGGAAATTCTGCCGGCACCCGAGGTCCGCGAGAGGGACTACGCCGAACTTTCGAGTGAGGCCGAGGTGGCTGAGTTTCTGCAGAAGCTGCCATCTGGGACGGCGCCGCCGGTGGCGCTGCCAGTCGCGCTTGAGGTCGCGCTGCCGATCGTCCTGGAAGCCGGCGAGGAAGGCCAGATTCAGTTTGGTCCGGGACTGGCCGTCTCACCCGGGGCGGGGCAGGCGCGCGTGATCCCCGAGCGGCTGCTTCCCCGCGCCCGAGCCTGGCTGGAATCGGATGAGCAGTCCAAGGCGGTGTGTGACGCCAAAGCAGCGATTCGGGCGTTGCGCGCGCGCGGGGTGGCACTGCGCGGCGTGCGCGATGACACGCTGCTCTATTCCTACTTGCTGGATCCCACCCAGGGCAGCCACACGCTGGAAGAGGTGGCCAAGCGCCGTTTCGGCGCGCGACTCAGCGGCAGCCCTGCTGAGCGCGCCGACGTATTGGGCCAGCTTGCCCGCTTGCTGGCTCCGGAGGTGGAGCAGGCGGGTCTCGGGCGGCTCTACGAGGAAATCGAGCTGCCGCTGGCGACGGTGCTGGCTGACATGGAAGAGGTGGGCGTGCGGGTGGACACCGACGCACTGGCGCAGCTTTCCCGGCAACTTGCTCGGCAGATTGAGGCACTGACGGCGGAGATTCACAGCCTCAGCGGCGCCGAATTCAACATCAATTCTCCGCAGCAGCTTTCCAAGATACTGTTCGAGCAGCTCAAGCTGCCGGTGCCCCGCAAGTACGGCAAGGGCAAGGTCTACTCGACTGCCGTGGACGTGCTGGAGGAGCTGGCTGAAAGCCACGAGGTGCCGCGGAAGGTGCTGGAATTTCGCCAGCTCAGCAAGCTGAGGAACACATACGTGGACGCGCTGCCCAAGCTGGTCAACCCGCGCACCGGGCGCATCCACACCACGTTCGACCAAGCCGGCACCGCCACAGGCCGGCTCTCCTCGCGCGACCCCAACCTGCAGAACATTCCCATTCGCACCGAACTGGGGCGGCAGATTCGCGCTGCGTTCTTACCCGAGCCTGGCTGGAAAATTCTCTCCGCCGACTACTCGCAGATCGAGCTGCGCTTGCTGGCCCACTTCTCCCAGGACCGGGTGCTGCTGGAGGCGTTCCGCCAGAATCAGGACATCCATTCGCGAACCGCAGAGCTGGTGTTCGGTGTGCCGCCGCTGTTGCAGACCGGCGAGCACCGCCGGCGCGCCAAGGCTGTCAATTTCGGCATCGTTTACGGCCTCAGCGCCTTCGGCCTCTCGCAGCAGCTTGGAATCGAGCAGTCGGAGGCGCAGCAGTTCATTGGGGATTACTTCGCCACCTACGCCGGCGTGCGCCGCTACATTGACAGGTGCCTGGAGCAGGTGCGCCGCTCCAGCGTTGTGCGGACGCTGTACGGCCGGCTGCGGCCAATCCCGGAGATCAACAGCAAGAACGGGCAACAGCGTGGCCTTGCCGAGCGCACCGCCATCAACACGCCGCTGCAGGGCGCCGCCGCTGACCTGATCAAGCTGGCGATGATCCGCATCCACCGTGAGATGTCAGGCCAGGGGCTGGGTGCCCGGATGCTGCTTCAGGTCCACGACGAGCTGCTGCTGGAAGCGCCGCCTGAGGAAGTGGAGGCGGTCCGCAGCCTGGTGAAGCAGGCGATGGAACAGGTCGCGGCCCTCTCGGTGCCCCTGGTGGCCGAGGTCGGGGTGGGCGACAACTGGCGTGACGCCAAGTAGAGCAGGTGCCAGGTGTCAAGTTCCAGGTGTCAGGACCAATTCCAGCTCACAGTTATCGGTTTTGAACTTGGCAGCGGAACTTGGCCGCACCCGGCGGGATTGACCAATATACTGAAGATGATAACCTGACACCTGAAACCTGGCACCTGACACCTTCTCATGATTGGATTCTTGCGGGGGCGGGTACTGGAGAAATGGCCCAACCGGGTCCTGCTGGATGTGCAGGGGGTTGGCTACGACGTGAACATTCCGGTCTCCACCTATTACCTGTTGCCTGACCCGACTGCCGAAGCGCAACTGCACATCCACACGCATGTGCGCGAAGGCGCACTGGCGCTCTATGGCTTTCGGAGCCCTAGTGAGAAACAAATGTTTGAGAAGCTGCTCGGCGTCAGCGGCATCGGGCCGCGGCTGGCCATCACCATTCTCTCGGGGCTGGAGGTGCAGGATCTGGTGCCGGCCATCCGCCAAAACGACTTGCTGAAGTTGAGCCACATCCCCGGCGTGGGCCGCAAGACCGCTGAGCGAATTGTGGTGGAGCTGCGCGACAAGCTGGCCGGGGCCGAAGCTGAGCCGGCGGCTCGCCGGGGGCTGCCTGCGGTTCAGGAAGATGTGCTGTCGGCGCTGCTCAACCTGGGCTACCAGCGGGCCGCGGCCGAGAAGGCAGTCGTGCGGACCGTTGCCGAGGCCGGCACGGCGTCTTTTGATCTGCTGTTGAAACGAGCTTTGCACTTACTGGTGAAGCCATGACCGCGAAGCGCTTGGTAGTGGGCGAGGCACTGGAGGGGGAGCAGAGCTTTGAATCCTACCTGCGTCCGCGTCAATTGGCGGAGTTTGTCGGCCAGCAGCAGGTGAAGGACAACCTGGGCATCGCCATTCAAGCCGCCTGCGCCCGCGGCGACGCTCTGGACCACGTTCTGCTCTACGGTCCCCCAGGCCTGGGGAAGACGACTCTGGCGGCCGTCGTGGCCCACGAGATGGCGGTGCGCTTTCAGCAGACTTCCGGGCCGGTGATTCAAATCAAAGGCGACCTGACGGCCATCCTGACCAACGTGACCGAGCGCCAGGTCCTGTTCGTGGATGAAGTGCACCGCCTGCAGCCGGAGATTGAAGAGATTCTCTACGCGGCGCTGGAGGACTTCCGCGTGGACATCGTGATTGGGCAGGGGCCGGGGGCGCGCATGCACTCGCTGGATCTGGCTCCGTTCACCTTCGTGGGCGCCACGACGCGGGTGGGGTTGATTAGCGGCCCGCTGCGAACGCGCTTCGGCATCATCCTTCACCTGGACTTCTACACACCGGAGGACCTGAGGACGATTGTGAAGCGTTCCGCAGCCATCCTGAAGGTGGAACTGGAGGAAGAGGGCGCCGAGGAACTGGCGCGGCGCAGCCGCGGAACCCCACGCATCGCCAACCGCCTGCTGCGCCGGGTACGCGATTATGCCCAGGTGCGCGCCCAGGGCTGCATCACCGGTCCGGTAGCCCGCGAGGCCCTGGAGCTGCTCCAGGTGGACCCGCTGGGCTTCGACGAGATGGACCGCAAGCTGCTCTTGACGATCATCGAAAAGTACGGCGGCGGCCCGGTGGGGGTCAGCACCATCGCTGCTTCCATCAGCGAAGAGGTAGATGCCATTGAGGAAATTTACGAACCGTTCTTGATCCAAGCCGGCTTCCTGGACCGCACGCCGCGCGGGCGCATGGCTACCCCGCTTGCTTACCAGCACCTCAAGAAGAAGCCGGAGGGCCGAGCGGGACAGCCGGCACTGTTCTGAGCTGTTCTGAGAGGACAGCCGACGGTTCGGCCAGACGTTTCCGGCGC
Organism: Terriglobia bacterium; assembly: GCA_965218055.1. Classification (GTDB taxonomy): domain Bacteria; phylum Acidobacteriota; class Terriglobia; order JAJPHL01; family JAPKYU01; genus CBDBKE01. The sequence continues at coordinate 499,914 of CBDCKA010000002.1, read as the reverse complement.
CTGGGAAACAGATGCAGACAGCGGTGAGCTACCCGTAGCAAGCGGAGTGTGAAGAAACGAGTCTACCTTTGTCTGGGTTCCAACCTAGGTGACCGGCGGGCCTACCTGGCACGCGCGCTGGAAAAGATGCAAGCCGCGGGGATTCGCGTGCATCGCATCTCGCCTCTCTATCACACCCAGCCGGTGGACTACGCCGCGCAACCCTGGTTCTTGAATTGCGTTGCAGAGGTGGAGACCGAGTCCATGCCGCGGCAACTGTTGCACCAGCTGCATCGGATTGAGAGGCAATTGGGACGTCGGCGCAGCGTCCCACGAGGACCGCGCATCATTGACATTGACATCCTGCTGTACCGGAACCACGTCATGCGCACCAGCGAGCTGACCATCCCGCACCCGAGGCTGGCAGAGCGCCGCTTTGTACTGGAACCATTGCGCGACCTGGCGGCGGGCCTGCGGCACCCGGTCAGCCACTCGACCGTTGCCGAGCTGCTGGCTGCCGTGGCTGACCGCAGCCAGGTCCGCCGTCTGCGTACCAGCGGGCTTTAGCCCGCCAGCAATGACCATCTAAAGATGGCGCCCGAAAGGGCGCCGCTGACCTGGGAGCTGTACGAATGGCCGATCACAACCCGCCACAGCAAATCGCCCCACAGCAGATCATCATTGAAGGACCCATTCGGGTGGGCAAGACGACCCTGGCGCGCCTGCTAGCCGACCGGCTGCGCGCCCGCACGCTGCTCGATTCCGAGGAGAACCCGTTTCTCGGGGATTTCTACCAGGAGCGGCCCGGGGCTGCCTTCCGGGCGCAGATGTGGTTTCTCGTCCAGCGCTTCCAGCAATTGCGCGCCCTGGGCCTGGAAAATCCACACGCTACAGTGGTGACCGACTACCTATTCGAGAAGGACAAAATCTTCGCCTATATCAATCTCAGTGACCGAGAGCTGCGCCTCTATGACGCCTATTACGAAATGCTCCGCGGGCAGGTCCGCCCGCCGGACCTGGTGATCTATCTTCAGGCAACTCCGGAAGTGCTCCGCCGGCGGGTGGCACGGAAGAATTCGCCGCTGGAAGCGGAGATCTCGCTGGAATACCTGGAGGCGGTGGTGAAAGCCTACGAGCATTTCTTTTTCCACTACAAGGCGTCGAGGCTGCTGGTCATCAATACCAGCGAGATTGATTTTGTCGCGAACCGGAACGAACTCGAAGAGCTGTTGCAGCGGCTGACACAGCCGGTAGTGGGCACGCAGTACTTTCTCCCCTTAGGCTCCAGCTAAAACTGGCTGGCCCTGGCATTCGGGCCCGTTTTGGGCACCGGCGGGCCTGTTTCGGGTAGCGGGCCGCCCAGCGGGACCAAGATTCTTACTTGACTTCCCTTTGCCCCCATCTTACTCTCGCGCTCGGCAGGTCGCGGCCCGTTTTTCCCTGAAGCTGTCTTCACCTTTTGCCGAGTTACTCCCGCTCGCACCTCTACTTCTCCTATCGCTACCTGGCAGGTAAGCCATTCACCCCAGAGCAGCTCGCGGCTCTGGAAGGGGTCTGGATTCGGCGCACCCCAGCGGCGGCGTCCGGTGGGCCACAGACCGCGCCAAAGCCGCCGAATTGGATGAAGCTATGGGTTGAGGCGCGAAGGAAAATCCCGGGACCGAATCCCAAGCCGCCGAGGCCGGTGAGTCTTCACAACCCGTTGGGCGCTTACCGGTCCGAGCGGATCGGCACCACCTATATCGGCTACTACAACTGCCTTTCGGATGCATTTCGAACCGCGGTCCATACGCTGGAGGAAAGAGTTGGCCGATTTGGAGCGGAGAGCTCCGCAGTCAACAGTTGGGTGCAGGCCCAAGACCGGGTCTTCGCCAATTGCTCCGGCGGAGGAAACGGGTCAGAAAAGCAGCAATTTCTACCACCCGATGCCTCTGCCGAAGATTCTCCGCTGATTCGCGCCGACCGCGCCTACCAGATGGGGGCAGCCAATTTTTATGCCGGCAATTTCGAGGGGGCCAGGAAAATATTCGCCCAGATCGCGCACGATCCTGACTCGCCCTGGAGCTGGGTCGCTCCTCTGCTGGTGGCCAGATCCCTGATCCGCCAGGCGACCGTCTACACCGAGCCGGGCAAGCCTGACCTGGCCTTGCTCGCCCAGGCAGAGACCCAGTTACGAAAGGTCTTGGCCGACAGCAGACTGCACCGGACGCATCCCTCCGCCCGTCGGCTGTTGGGCTACGTCCAGTTGCGGCTGCGCCCCAACCAGCGCATCTGCCAGCTACGGGAAGCCTTGCTGGAAGGTGCCTCGCCCGTGTCGCTTCGGCAGGACCTGACCGACTATCTGGTGCTGCTGAACAAGTGGCCTGCGGGAAACGGCAGCCAGAACCGAATGCCGCTGGCCGAGTTGCGAGCAGAGGACGAGCTGGCAGACTGGATGCTGACGTTTCAGCGGCAGACCCCGCCGGCGCGGGACCATGCGATGAACAAATGGCGCGAGACGGGTTCGCTGCCCTGGCTGGTCGCGGCAATTTCCAAAGAGCAAGCAGGCGACGCCAATCTTGCTGCACTCCTGGAAGCAGCGGAGAAGATTCCCCAGAATTCGCCGGCTTTTCCCACCATCGCCTTTCACAGAGCTCGCTTGCTGGCCGCTTCTGGCAAGGGCGGGCAGGCGCGAAGCGTGCTGGAGCAGATGCTGGTGAAAGAGGTGTCGCTGCCTCGTTCTTCCTTGAACCTGGTCCTCGCGCTGCAAATGAAGCTGGCCCGGAACCTGGAGGAGATGCTTGGAAGCGCACGGCGCGTTCCTGCCCGAGTTGGCTGGAATCACTTCGGGCATGTGATTGCCGAACAGCGAACCGACAGAAGAGGCCGGCAACGACGCCCGCAGTCGCGCTGGCTGTTCGATGCGGACGTCGCCCGGATCTTAACCGAACGAATGCCACTGCGGCTCTTGCTGCAGGCGGCTGGCAGCAAAAGTCTCCCTCCGAATTTGCGCCGGGAAGTGGCGCTGGCAACCTGGGTGCGTTGCGTTTTGCTCGATCGAGAGCCCGATCGAGAGAAAGTGTGCCGGGAGGTCGTGCCGATCCTCGAGCAACTTGTGCCGGAGTTGCAAGGCGACCTGCGGAGGTACCTGTCCGTCCCAAACAGCCCGTCACGCCGCTTCGCTGCTGTTTTCACAATCCTGCGATTTCCGGGGCTGCACCCGTATGTGGGCGCCGGCCCCGCCCGGAGAACTCCCCTCGCTCGCATTGACAATTTGCGGGAGAACTGGTGGTGCCGACTGGGCCCTGCTCAGGGCGGCAGTCGAATCTATATGGGCTACCGTCACTACCGAATGGACATCGCTTTTCACACACCCTTGAAGATGATTTATCCCCAAAAGGAGTTGGACTACCCCGCCTTCCTCAGCCCCGCCCAGAAAGCCGAGGCAGCCACAGAATGGGAGCAGCTTTCTGCCTTGGAAACCGCCCCGAACCATCTGAGCCGGCAGGTGCTGGAATGGGCCAAGAGCCGTCGGGACGACCCACGAGTTCCCCAGGCCCTGCACTTGGCGGTGAAAGCCACGCGTTACGGCTGTACGGACGAGCAAACAGGACGCCATTCCAAAGCCGCCTTTCGGCTTCTTCACAAGAGATACCCGCACAGCTCCTGGGCAAAGAAGACCAAATACTGGTACCGGTTCTAGCCGATCCGCTCTCTCGGCCTTCTCCTCTCACGACGGACCTTGCGCAACATGGCCGCTCCTGTTGGCGAGCGGCCTGCGGTTTTTCGCCATCCGCCCTCGGTGTACCTTGCGGTGCGCGGTTTCACCCGACGCCGGTTGGGCTGACCCGGCACAGCTCATGGCCAGTAGCGTGAGCCAAGTCCTGAAGAGCGCCGAAGATTTCCACATGCCAGCGGCGTCCGAGCCGCGGGGCGATGAGCCAGCAATTTGGCCCTATTGCCTTGGGTGATTCCCGCGCGTAACTGTTTTGTTTCTACCGGATAGACCGCTGATATATAATGGCAAGCGTTCAGACGAGCCCAAGTGCGGTATTTTCAACGGATACGGGCATGAGACAGCAACTGTTCGTACTGGGCATCGTTGTCGTGGTGGTTGTGGTGTCAGCACCGGCAGCCCGAATTGCGTCTTATGTAGATAACAACGGGCGTCGCGTCTACGTGAATACCGGGGACGCCGCAAAGCAAGTCGCCTCCAAGCGCAAGCCCAGGCGCCAGCAACGTGCTCGGCATAGCGTGCTGGTCCGGAGGGACCCGGACACGAACCAGCTGGTTACAGTGCCTGCGCCGAATGAGTCGTTGGGATCGTCCGGGCCGGCGCCGGCCACAGCCCGGCAAGCCAAGGGCGCTCGGTCGCCCTCGGGCGCCGAAAACGGCACCACCCGAATGGCCGTGGACGAGCTCATCGTAAGCACGGCGGAACGACACTCCATTGATCCGGACTTGGTGCGAGCCATCGTCAAGGTCGAGTCCAACTTCAACCCTGCTGCCATATCGCGCAAAGGCGCTACGGGGCTCATGCAGTTAATGCCCGCCACGGCCCGCCGCTTCGGTGTTGGAAACAGGTTTGACCCGGAGGAGAACCTAGACGGTGGGGTTCGCTATTTGAAGCACTTGCTGTGGCTGTATGGGGGCAACCTAGTGCTTTCGTTGGCCGCTTACAACGCGGGCGAGAATGCGGTGGCGCGCTATGGTGGCATTCCGCCCTACCCGGAGACCCGGCGGTACGTTCGCAAGGTTTCGTCGTTGTACGGCAGGGGCAACGATCTAAGACCCGGGTTCCAGCGCCCAGTGATCATGAAATGGGTAGATGAGAGGGGCAGGGTGCACTTCAGCAACACCCAGGGATGGTGAGGGATAGCGAGAAAGTGCCCGGCAACAGGCGAACGCGACTCCGGTGGATAGCAGCGGCCCTGCTGTTGTGCCTGCTTCCCGGTTCCGGCCTGGGCGCGTCCGCCAAGAAGAAAGCGCGAGCCCGCGCCGAGTTCCGGAAGGCGGAGCAACTGCGGACGAAATTGCAGGCTAAGCCTGAGCCGCAGCGTCGTCCCGCCGAGTACGTAGCGGTGATCCGGCTTTACGATCGGGTGGTCCATCTGGGTCCCACCGTTGCAGAGGCCGACGACAGTGTGTTTGCCGCCGCCGAACTGCGGGCTGAGAAGGGGCGGCTCTTTAACGACCCGAAATCGCTGAAGCGCGCTGAAAAAAAATACCGCTTTCTGATCCGGGAGTACCCTTACAGCATGTACCTGAAGAAAGCCAGGCTGGCCCTGAAACAGCTGGCGAAGCCGGCCTCGGAAAAGAATGGCTCCGCCAAGCTGGCCCACGTCACGCAGATCCGCCATTGGGCCACGGCCAGCTACACCCGGGTGGTCATCGAACTGGATCGGCCGGTCAAGTATCGGCGGGCCCGCATCGCCAACCCCGAGCGGATTTTCTTTGACTTGTTCGGAGCCCGGCTGAGCTCGAAAGTGCGGAACCGGACTCTGGGCGGTGAAGAGAGCCTGGTCAGGCGCATCCGGGTTGGCCAAAACCAAGCGGGCATCGCGCGCATTGTGCTGGAGGTGGGTCCAGTGCGCGAGTACTCGGCCTTCGTACTGCCCAATCCCTTCCGCCTGGTAGTGGACATCAACGGCGGGCCGGCTCCGAAGACGACCGTGGCCGTTTCGGCCTCCAAGCCTGCTGATCAGTCGCAGAAAAAGGCCAAAGCTGTGCCGAAGCGGCCGGAAGCTCCCCAGGCCGCCGCTTCCACCAGCGCCCCTTCCCGTGGGGCTTCAACGAAGCGCGTTGCCGGGACGAAGTCACCACCATCGGTGAAAAAATCTGCCAGCAAGAAGCCGGGCCAGGTGGCTTCCGCCAAGAAAGCACCCGCCAAGAAAGCGTCTGCGAAGGAAGCTCCCACCCAGAAAGCAAAGGTGGCTGCGGCAACGCCCCCGCCCCCTCGTCCTGCCAGACCTACCAGATTGGGCAAGCGTTCGCTGACCCGTGCGCTGGGTCTGAAAATCGGCCGGATTGTGATTGATCCTGGACACGGCGGACACGACACGGGCACCATCGGCCCGACCGGACTGATGGAAAAGGAAGTGGTGATGGACGTGGCACGGCGGCTCGGCACGCTGCTGGAAGACCGCCTGGGCAGCGAGGTCGTCTACACCCGGAAGAAGGACACGTTTGTCCCGCTGGAGCAGCGCACCGCCATCGCCAACCAGAAGCAGGCCGACCTGTTTGTCTCGCTTCACGCCAATTCCAGCCGCAACCGCGCCATTCGCGGCATTGAAACCTATTATTTGAACTTCACCAGCTCCGCGAATGCCCTGGAAGTGGCGGCGCGCGAGAACGCCGTTTCGGAAAAGTCCATCCACGAATTGCAGGACCTGGTGAAGAAAATCACCATGAAGGAGAAGCTGGATGAGTCGCGCGAGTTCGCGGCGCAGATGCAGCGGGCGCTGGTGAAGAACATGGCGCGCCGCAACGGGCTGCGCAACCGCGGCGTGAAGAAAGCGCCGTTCATCGTGCTGATCGGCGCCCAGATGCCCTCCGCCCTGGCGGAAATCTCGTTCCTCAGCAACCGGACCGACGAACGGCTGCTGCGTAAACCAGCCTACCGGCAGAAGATGGCCGAGGCGCTGTATCATGGCATCCAGCGCTACGCCAATTCCCTGGGCGGGGTGAAAGTCGCCCAGAGCCAGCCTCGCAAGTAACCCAGCCTCAGGTCGTTTTCTCCAGATCCGTGAACGGTCAGCGATTCACTCCTGCCGCGACAGGTTGCTTGTTGTCAACTCAACACCAAGTAGCAGACAGTCGTGATGACCGCCACGCCGACCAGGTTGAGCACAAGGCCCTCGCGGACCATGGTGGGAATCGTCAAGCGGTCGCTGCCAAAGACGATGGCATTGGGCGGTGTAGCCACGGGTAGCATGAAAGCGCAACTGGCGCTCACCGCCGCCGGCGCCATCAGCAGGGCTGGGTCAAGCTGGGCCACCTTGCTTGCTTCGAATAGAACTGGCATGAGCAACACGGTGATTGCAAGGTTGGAAGTAATTTCAGTCAAGAACGTCACGCACAGGCAGACCACACCGATCATGAGCCAGACGGGCAAGGCTTGAACGCCTTCAAGCGACCGTCCCAGGACACCTGCCAGCCCCGACTCCTGGAACGCGGAGCCGAGCACCAGGCCGCCGCCGATCAGGAACAGTATTCCCCAGGGGATCTTGACGGCAGTTTGCCAGTCCAGCAGCCGCCCGCCCTTTCCGTCGGATACGATGAACATCACCACCACCATGAACAAAGCGACGGTACTGTCGCCCACCAGAACCTCGTTTTCTCCGCCCCAGAACTGTTGCAGGAACCCACCCCAGCCTCCGAAAGGTCCTCTTCTCGTGGTCCACAACAGGGCCGTGAGTACCAGGACGATCATCACCCGTGTCTCCGCCTTCGTGCGAGGTCCGCAATCGGGTAATTGAATTCGGCTGCCTTTGCGCAGCTTTCGCGTCAGCCACAGCCACGCCAGTGGCAGCAGTACCAGGACCACCGGTAGGCCGATCATCATCCATTGGGCAAAAGTCCATGGAGCCCCGAGCCGCTCCCCCGTATTGCGGACATGATCCCCTAGGGCTTGATCATAGTGGGCCATGAAGTAGGCATTGGTTGGGGAGCCGATGGGAGTACCGAGCCCGCCGATGCTTGCCGCATAAGCGATGCCCAGTAACAGCGGCACGGCCAGATCCTTGTCATCGGCCTGCTCGAGCACCGCCAGCGCGATCGGAAGCAGCATGAGCGTCGTGGCGGTGTTGGTGATCCACATGCTGAGCGCGGCCGAGGCGATCATGAAACCCAGCACCAGCCAACGGCCGCCCGCTGCACCCACCATCCGGCCCAAGCCCAGCGCTACCCGCCGGTGCGCGCCGCTTTTCTCCATTGCCCCGGAAAGCATGAAGCCGCCCGTGAAAAGGAGGATGATCGGATGCCCGTATCTGGTAGCGACCTGCTCGTGCGTCAACACACCCACCAGAGGAAACAGGGCCAACGGGATCATCGAGGTGGCAGGGATGGGGATCGGTTGGAAGACCCACCAGATTGCGCAGAGGCAAGTAATGGCAGCTGTCCAGCAGACTGCCACCTCCAGTTGCGGTCCGAAGCGCAACGCCAGCCCCAAAGCCACTGCGGCCGTCGGCCCGCCGATCAGAGCTAATGTTTTCCGATCCGGCACGACCGGGATACTACAACGGAACTGATGAGATTCACAAATTGGCACTTTGGCGGGCGAGAAGTATGGCGAAAGCCGGCGGAGGCCGTGGTACAACACAGGCGCTGAGCATCATGGAAAAGCAAGCCGCAGCGGGAGATGCGTCGTCCGCCATGACTGCCCAATCCGCATTCCACGCGCCACGCCTCCAAGCGTTGCCCCCCCTGGCTCTTGCACTGCTGCTGCTGGGGATCATTTTCCTGCTACGCATTTTTTACGTCGGCTACGTGTGGGCCGACGAGGGACTGTGGTTCACCGCAGCGCAGGAACTGCTGCGGGGCAAAGCGCTCTATTCGGAAATCTGGTTTGACAAGCCGCCGGCAGTGGCCTGGCTCTATGCCGCGTTGTTTGCGCTGGCGGGGCCGAGCCTGCTGGCCGTGCGGCTGTTTACCATCCTCTACGCCACACTGGTGGCGCTGGCCTTGTGGCACCTGGGCCGCCGCTTTTGGAGCGAGGAGGAAGGCCGGCTGGCAGCCTTGCTCTACGCCTTGTACAACGCCACCTACCTCCATTCCCAGGTGCAGCCGCTGGCGGTGGATCACTTGCTGTTGTTGCCCTACCTCTACGCGGGATTTCTCTTCCTTTACGGGCGAAGCTTCTGGAGTGGGCTGCTGGTGGCCGTCGCCTTCTGGCTGAATCCGACGGCACTGGCCCTTTGGTTGTTTTTCGCCGCCGTCGAATTGCTGCTTCCGGGCTTCCGCACTCTTTCTGGCGACGGGGCTCGACCGCTGCGGCGGTGGAGTTTTTTGCTGGGCGGCTTTCTCGCCGGCTGCGCACCGTGGATGGTCTACCTGCTGGTGAGCGGCAACTGGACCGACTACCTGCAGGAGTTCTGGGGCTGGGGATGGAGTTACCTCACCGTGTATTCGCCCATGACTGCGGTGCTGACCGGCCTGCGCAAGACGCTGAACTACGCCGGCTTTCACTTCTCGCTGTTCCTGGGACTGGCGCTGTTGCTCGCGTATTTCCCGCGGGGCAAGGCCACTCCGGAGCGCGAGGCTTCCCACGCTGTCTGGCTCTGGCTGGGAGTTTCCTTTTTGGGCGTTGCCGCCGGCGGGCCGTTTTTCCCGCGCTACTTCTACCAGGTGTTGCCGTTTCTTTGCCTGCTGGCCGCGCGCGGCTACAGTCTAACTTGGGACAGACCTGTTGGCCTGTCTGGGCCACTTTCAGGCCGGAGGATTCTCCAGGTGCTGTTTTGGGCAGGCATCCTCTTTGCCCTGGTCCGGTTTCACAATCGGGCCGCAGTGCGCGCCTATGAGCTCATCACCAGCCGCCCTACGGCCTATATGGCTGCCTGGGATGATCCAGCAATTGACCGGGACAGCCGCCTCATTGCCCGCCACCTTCGATCGCAAGCAGCGTCCACTGCGCTCCTGTCCACCAAAGAGGGGCCGTCGCTGTTTGTCTGGGGGTATCGGCCGGAGATCTACTTCTACTGCGGCTGCCCGCCCAGTTCAAAATTCCTAGGTTCGCAGCCGCTGACCGGGGTGCCCGCCGACATTCACCTGCGCCAGGCGCGCAGCGTGGCGCCCCAACGAGCGGCCCAGAATCGCCGTCGCCTGCTTGAGGAACTTGAAGTGTCTCGGCCACTCTACATTGTGGACGGCCTGGGCCCGTACAACCCCAGGCTGGCCATGGAAACTTATCCCGAGTTGCGTGCTTTCCTCGATCGGCATTACCGCCGCCAATCTCAGGTCGGTCAGGGAGTGATCTATTCGCGGGGAATCGCGGAGTGATCTGCGGGCGCGAGAAGCCCGCTTCTAAAGATGTGAGTGCAGACTACGGCTCCGAGGGAGCAAGCCGAAGGAGCTGGACAACGCGGGCCAGCGATTCCCCGATGGGTTCCCGGAGCACGACATCGGCGATCCCATCCAGCGGCGTCTCCGTCCCGTTGAGGATCACCAGACGGGCACCGTCCCGTTTCGCCTGTAAGGGCAGCGAGGCGGCCGGCTCCACGACCAGCGAGGAGCCGATGGCCAGCACCAGGTTGGCGCCCCTGCAAAGGTTGATGGCATCCGATAGCACATCCTGGGGTAGCATTTGCCCGAACGAGACCGTGGCCGATTTCAGCGCGCCGCCGCACCGGTCGCACAGCGGAATCTCCTCGCCGCTCTCCAGCCGCGCCTGGATTGCATCCGGGTCGCACCGTGCCTCGCATTGCAGGCAGACGACCGAGCGGCTCGTCCCATGCAGCTCTACGACTCGCCGGCTGCCAGCGTCCTGGTGGAGCCCATCAATGTTCTGGGTAATCACCGCCGCCAGCTTGCCCGCCGCTTCCAGGCGGGCCAGGGCCTGGTGCCCGGCATTGGGCCGAGCACGGCGCATTTCCCAGTAGCCTTCCTTCTTCATGCGCCAATACTGGCGGCGGGCATCGGCGCTGGCCAGGAAATCCTGGAACATCACGGGCTTGTATTTGCTCCAGATGCCTCCCGGGCTGCGGAAGTCCGGGACGCCGCTTTCGGTGCTAATTCCTGCTCCGGTGAAGGCCACGGCCCGGCGGGATTCTTCCAGGTAGCGGGCAATCTGTTGGGTGAGGTGGTGAGAGTCGGACGACACTCAGTTCTCGGGCGAGAGTTCGCACACTTCCCGGCAAATCTCGCAGTAAAAGCAGCCGTCATAGCAGAGGCGAGGGTCTTGATCCGACTTGCAGATGGTGCAGTACTTATCGCAGTTGCAATCCGCCTCAAACTTGTCACACATGGAGCAGATGTAGGGCATTGCTCGCATTTTACACCCGGTCCATGCACTTCCGCCGCGCATAGTTTGACGCTGCCCCAGGCCCTATACTAGGCTTGGTGCCTGTGGCAGGCGCTCCCTCCCGCCGGAGGCCTTCTTGAGCGGTCCCCTGCGCCGCACTGCGCTGCACGCCGTGCACAAAGGGATGGGCGCCCGGATCGTGCCCTTCGGAGGCTGGGAGATGCCGCTCCAGTACAGCGGCATCGTGGAGGAACACCTGGCGGTACGCAGGCGCGCCGGGCTGTTCGACGTCAGCCACATGGGCCAGATTGAGGTGCGGGGCCGCGACGCCCTGCGCCTGGTGCAACACGTTACCTCGAACGATGCGGCGCGGCTGGCCATCGGACAGGCGCAGTACAGTGGTCTGATGTACCCGCAGGGCACGCTGGCTGACGACCTGCTGGTGCACAAGCTGGCCGGCGACCACTTCCTGCTGGTGGTCAACGCATCCAATCAGGAGCGCGACTTCGATTGGATTCGTGAGCAGAACAGCTTCGGCGCCGACGCGCGCAATGTTAGTGCCCAGTATTCCCAGCTTGCCATTCAGGGTCCGGAAGCGCCGTCCATCTTGCAGAAGCTGACCGACATCGACCTGGGAGCCATCGGCTACTACCGGTTCGCGCTCGGCACGGTGGAGGGGGCAGAATGCCTCCTGGCACGCACCGGCTACACCGGCGAAGACGGCTTCGAACTCTACTTCGCGCCTGCGGAATCCGAGCGTCTCTGGGGCAGGCTGCTGGAAGCGGGGCGCGGGCAGGGCCTGCTCCCCTGTGGCCTGGGGGCGCGCAACACGCTGCGGCTGGAAGCCGGAATGGCTCTTTACGGGCATGAAATTGACGAGAAGCACACGCCGCTGGAGGCCGGGCTGGGCTGGATCTGCAATCTGGATAAGGGCGAGTTCCTGGGACGTGAGACCTTGCTGCGTCAGAAGCAGGAAGGGGTGCGGCGCCGCCTGGTTGGCTTCCAGATGAGCGAACCCGGCATTGCCCGCGACGGCTATCCGGTGTATGTGGAGGAGACCGAGGTTGGCAACGTTACCAGCGGCTCCCCTGCCCCCTTCCTGCGAACGAATATTGGGTTGGCCTACCTGCCGTCAGAGCTGGCGCAGATGGGACGGGAAATCCGGGTCGGGATCCGCAAACAGCATGTTGCGGCGCGCATCGTCGAGACGCCCTTTTACAAGCGGAAGCGGCGGGCAAACTAGATGGTCAATGATGGAGCCTAGCGAATAAAATGGCGGCCTATCCCCCCCATTACCTCTACACGCGGGAGCACGAATGGATTCAGGCGGACGGTGACACCGGCACCGTCGGCATCACCGACCATGCCCAGAAGCAGTTGGGCGATATCGTGTACCTGGAGCTGCCTCGCGTCGGCGCCCGCTTCCAGGCCGGGCAGCCGCTGGGCACAGTGGAGTCGGTCAAGGCGGTCTCGGAAATTTTTGCCCCGGTCAGTTGCGAGATCCTGGACGCCAATGTGAAGCTGAGCAGCGCCCCTGAATTGCTCAACCAGGATCCGCACGGGCAGGCCTGGCTGGTCAAAGTCCGCCTGCTGAACCGCGCTGAGCTGGCAGATCTGCTCAGCGCCGAGCAGTACGAAAGCTACATCGCGGAGGAGGAAGAACAGTGAACAGATGAGTGACGAGTGACCACATCATAGCCGGTTCACTCTTCATTGCTGTACTCCTCGCTCAAGAAAGTGCGCTATCTACCCAAGTCGGAGTCGGAACGAGAGCAGATGCTGCAGTCGCTGGGACTGCAGCACGCGGAAGAGTTGTTTGCCTCGATTCCCGCTGCGATCCGCTTGCAACGGGCGTTGAACATTCCCGACGGCATCTCTGAATTTGAACTCGTGCGGTATTTCCGGCAGTGGGCTCGGGAGAATGCGAATGGTTATGCATCGTTCCTGGGCGCTGGGGTGTACTCGCATTTCCGGCCCGTCGTGGTGGATGCACTGACCTCTCGCAGCGAGTTTTACACGGCCTACACGCCCTACCAGGCCGAGATCGCCCAGGGTACCCTGCAATCCATTTTCGAGTTCCAGACCATGATCTGCCAACTGACCGGGACCGATGTGGCCAATGCCTCGATGTACGACGGCTCCAGCGCCCTGGCCGAGGCGGTGCTGATGGCGGCGCGGATTACCGGCCACTCCAAGGTACTGGTGGCCCGGTCGGTCCACCCGGAATACCGCCAGGTGCTGGCTACCTACACGCGCCATCTGGGGATCCAGGTCGAGGAGCTGGAATACGACCGCCGGAGCGGCGCGCTGGCGCCCTTCTCGGCGTCCGAGGGGCTGGCAGCGGTGGTGGTGCAGTCGCCAAATTTCTTTGGCGTGGTTGAGGACCTGGAACGGGCAGGGGAGATTGCCCGCGCCGCCGGGGCCCTGCTGGTGGTGGGGATTGCCGAACCCGTCTCGCTGGGTCTGCTGCGCCCGCCCACCGCTGCCGACATCGTGGCCATGGAGATTCAGGGCCTGGGCATCCCGTCCAGTTACGGAGGTCCCTACGCTGGGGTGATTGCCACCCGTGAAAAGTACGTGCGCAGCCTCCCCGGGCGCCTAGTCGGGCAGACCACCGACGCCGACGGCCGCCGCGGCTTCTGCCTGACATTGGCCACCCGCGAGCAGCACATCCGCCGCGAGAAGGCCACCTCGAACATCTGCACCAACCAGGCGCTGTGCGCCCTGATGGCCAGCATTTTCATGACTGTGTACGGCAAGGAAGGCTTGCGAGAGCTGGCCCGCCACAACCTGGCCAAGGCGCATTACGCTGCCTCCGGCCTGCATCTGCAGTTCTCCGGGCCTTTCTTTAACGAGTTTGTGGTGAACCTCGGGCCGGGCGAAGCCGACGGGCGGCTTCAGGCACTGCGCGAAAACAAGATTCTGGCCGGCCTGGACCTGCGGCCGTTCTATCCGGAACTAAGCGAGGCGCTGTTGCTGTGCGTGACCGAAGTGCACGGCAAGCAGCAGATTGACCAACTGGTAGAGGGGCTGGCATGAAAAAGGCTGCGTCCCACGTCAACCAACACCACGTCAGCCAGCGCCACATCAGCCGCAACGAAGGGCTCATCTTTGAGCGCTCCTCGCCGGGCAAGCGCGCATGGCAGTTGCCGGCGCTGGAGGTGCCGGAGGTGGACCCGGTCGCCACGCTGGGCCAGGCCATTGTGCGGAGCGAAATTGCCGACTTCCCAGAGGTCAGCGAGGTGGAGCTGGTGCGCCACTTCACCCGCCTCTCGAGCTGGAACTACGGCGTGGAGACGGGACTCTACCCGTTGGGGTCCTGCACCATGAAGTACAACCCGAAGATCAATGAAGTGGTGGCGCGCCTGGAAGGGCTTGCCGACCAGCACCCCTATCAGCCCGACGGGCTGGCCCAGGGCTGTTTAAAGATCTTGCAGCAGCTCTCCAGCTACCTTCTGGAAATCACCGGCATGGATGCGGTGACGCTCCAGCCGGCCGCCGGTGCCCAGGGCGAGATGACTGGCATCCTGCTGGTCCGCGCTTACCTCGAAGCGCAGGGCAATCCAAGGAAGAAAATCCTGATCCCGGATTCAGCGCACGGGACCAATCCCGCGACGGCCGCCCTGGCTGGCTACACGGTCGAGAATGTGCGCTCCAACGCCAGCGGCTGTGTGGACCTGGAAGCGCTCCAGAAAGCTGTCACCGAACAGGTGGCGGCGCTGATGATCACCAACCCCAACACGCTGGGGATTTTTGAACAGCAAATCGCCGCCATCGCCAATCTGCTGCATGCCCGGGGCGCCCAGCTCTATATGGACGGCGCCAATATGAATGCCCTGCTGGGCAAGACCCGTCCCGGCGACTTCGGGGTGGACGTCATGCACCTGAACCTGCACAAAACCTTTTCTACTCCGCACGGCGGCGGCGGCCCCGGGGCCGGCCCGGTCTGCGTGAAGAAACACCTGTCGCGGTACCTGCCGGTGCCGGTCCTGGAAGAGGGACCGAACGGCCAGCTGCGCCTGAATCACCACCGGCCAAACTCCATCGGGCGTGTGCGCGCCTTCGCGGGCAACTTTGGCGTCCTGGTGCGTGCCCTGGCCTACATCCTTGCTCAGGGCGGCAACGGCCTGAAGGCAGTGGCTGAAGACGCGGTGCTCAATGCCAACTACATCCGCAAGCACCTGAAGGACGTCTACGAGTTGCCGTACCAGCAGGCGTCGCTGCACGAGTGCGTCTTCAGCGACCAGCTCCAGGCGCGCTACGGCGTGCGCACCGGCGACATTGCCAAACGCTTGATCGACTACGGCTTTCACCCCTACACGGTCAGCTTCCCGCTGATTGTGCACGGCGCGCTGATGATTGAGCCGACCGAAACTGAGAGCAAGCAGGAGCTGGATCTGTTCATTGAGGCGATGCGCTCCATTGCCCGCGAAGCCGAAGCAGAACCCGAGATGGTGCGTAGCGCGCCGCACACCACCCGGGTGAGCCGCCTGGACGAAGTGACCGCCGCGCGCCGGCCCGTCCTGCGTTGGAAACCACAGCCACCCGCGGCCCAGACCACTGTGGCGGCGCCCGCCGCCACGGAACAGCCGCAGCCGGAAGATTTGACCGCAAAAAAATCTCGATGACCCGTAGGCTTTTAGCAGCTCCGTTTTCCATCTCGCGAAATGCCGCGCGGGAGGCGCTGAAACCAGAGTAAACTCAATAGTGGGCCTGTCGTCTTGACAGAGTGCTGAAAAGCCTTTGCCCATCTGTCATTCCGAGGGCCGAGTGCGTTTGTCGGCCGAGCAATCTGCTTGTCCGGAAAAGCGTAGCGGTTGACAAGCAGATTCCTCGCTTTGCTCGGAATGACAGGCGAGCGATTTTTCAGCATCCTGTCAGGCTTCGGGCAGGCAGCTTCTGGTGGGAGCAATGCCACAGCGGTCGAGCCTGCCTTGGCAGCAGCCTTGGACGGCGCGCAGTATTGTTGCGAAATCAGCATGAACAAGCTGGGACAACCAACAATCTTTCTGATTTGCCTGCTGCTGGCAGCGATCTTGTTTGCCCAGAACCCGCCGGCGCAGCCCCCGGACCTAGCCGATTCGGCGCAGGGCGAGGCGCCTGCTGCCTCGGGTCCTAAGCGCCCCGGAACGTCGGATCCAGCGCGGCTGGAAGTAGTGGAGGAGTTGTCCGAATCGCTGGCCAACGACATGCTGGATCTGTCGCTCGCCGTGCGGGATCGGGACCAGCCACGCGTGGCCGGGTACTTTCCCGCCCAGTTGTCGGCTACTCCCTTCTGGTCCACTCCGCTGCCTGTACGGGAACAGGTGAAGTGGGTCTCCAGGCACGGATGGACGGCGGACGCGCAGAACGCCGGCCACTCCTCGCAACGCAGCGCGCGCCCCCGAGCGGTGAAACACCGCGTGCCCGGAGAGGAGTTCGTGGGGGCGTTGTTTGCCTTCCTGGCCCACTTCCAGGAGATCGAGGACGCGCGCTTCAAGGTGTCGGGAGCCCAATTCGCTGCTTCGGCTGATGTGGAGATGAATGCGAATATTCCCACCGCCAAAGTCGGTTCCGAAGGAACGGCGCGCCTGAAGTTTTATCTGGTAGGCCGCGACACTGACGGGCAACGCGAATGGACGCGGGGAGCAGCCGGGGTCGCGGTCCGCCGTGCGGCCAGCGGGCGCTGGCAGTTTGAATCGTTCGAGCTGCTGAGCCTGGAGTCCATGCTGGCCACCACCGAGCTGTTTTCGGAAGTCTCCCTACCGGCCGGCGTGGCCGCGAGCCTGCCTTCTTTTGCGGAGCGGGGAGGGCCTGGTTTTGCCTGGTATGGAGCGGCGGCCGGAGATTTCAATCGCGACGGCTGGCTCGATCTGGTTGTGACCTCGCCGGATCGCAACTATCTTTATCTAAACGACGCGCAAGGCCGGTTCCGTGATGCCTCCCTGGAAGCGGGCGTGGAGCTGCTCGACCGCGGGGTGGCGCCGCTGGTTCTCGATTACGACAATGACGGCGATTCCGACGTGTTCCTCTCGTCAGTCGGCCATCAGCTGCTTTTGGAAAACCGGCACGTGCCGGACGGGAAGCTGGAACTTCGCGATGTTTCCTGGAAGGCAGGGGTGGGCCGGGTGGCGATAGGGTTCAGCGCCGTGGCTGGGGATGTGAACGGCGACGGGCATACCGACATCTACGTCGCCTGCTACAACCACTTCGGCCGGGTAACGCCGGATTCCTGGTATCAGGCCACCAACGGCACGCCGAACCTGCTGTACATCAATCAGGGCGATGGCACCTTCCGCGAGGAGGCGGCCCGCTGGGGCGTGGACGACCGGCGCTGGAGTTACGCTGCTGCCTTCGCCGACGTCAACAGGGACGGGCGCCTGGACCTCTACGTGGCCAACGACTTTGGCGAAAACGCCCTGTTCATCCATCACGGGGACAAGTTCGTGGATGAGGCGCGGGAGCGCGGCGTCGTGGACCCGGGCAATGGCATGGGCGTCGCTTTCGGCGACTACGACAACGACGGGCAGCTCGACCTGCATGTCACCAACATGTCCTCGACCGCAGGCAACCGCATCGTGTCGCGGCTGTTTCCCGGCGCTCGCCCGGGGGAAAACGTGTACCGGAAGCTGGCCTCGGGCAACAACCTGTATCGAAACGCCGGCAACGGCTACTACCGGGACGTCACCGCCGAGAGCGCTGGCTTCTCCGGCGGCTGGGCCTGGGGGGGCGGGTTCCTCGACTTCGATAACGATGGCTGGGAGGACCTGCTGACCCCCAATGGGTTCCTCTCCGGCAGTTCCATGAAGGATACCTGAAGCCAGTTCTGGCGTCAGGTCGTGGCGCAAGACAAGAATCCGAAACAGGGGCAGGGCGCGCTCCGCGCCGATCAAATGCGCCTGATCGCCCAACAGGGATTCTCCTTCAGCGGCTATGAACGCGATCTGCTCTGCCTGAACCTGGGCACAGGGAAGTATCTGGACGTCTCCGGAATCTCCGGCATTGACTCGATCAGCGATGGCCGCGCGGCGGTTTTTGCCGACTTCGATAACGACGGCGATCTGGACGTGTTTCTCACCACCATCCAGGGGGACGCCCACCTGCTGTTTCGCAACAATATCGGGCAGACGAACAACTTCCTGCGGATCGTGTTGGAAGGCAGTCCCGAGCTGGGGCGCGACGCCTATGGTGCCGTGGTCCGCCTGCGGACCTCGGCTGGCACGATGACCAAGATCAAAAGCGGCGGCTCAGGGTTCATCGCTCAGCATGACCAGCGTCTGCTGTTCGGCCTAGGGTCGGAGGAGCGTGCCGAATGGATCGAGGTGTCCTGGCCCAATGGGAAAGTTGAGCGGTTCCAGGCCGACGCCCAAGCCGGCTCGACGCTGTTGCTGCGCGCCGGAGCCGGTCGCGCCGAAGCGCTCACGCTCGGCCGCGCCCAACTGCCGGATCCCCTGACCCGCGCGGAAACCTTTGTCCGCAAGCTGAAGATCAGCGTGGGCAAACCCATGCCCGATCTGGCGCTCAAGACCTTGGACGGACAGCAGACTTCCCTGTACAAGCAGCTCCGGACCGGCCGCCGGGCGCTGATCAATGTCTGGGCCACCTGGTGCGCGCCCTGCTTCCTGGAGATGCCGGAGCTGGAAAAACTCCGGCCGCAGCTTTCGGCCAGCGGGGTCGACTTGATCGGCCTCAACGTGGATACCGAACCGGGCGCCAACATCGGCCGGTTTGTGGCCGACACCGGTGTCCGCTATCCCATCTATCTCGGTGGGATCCCGGCTGTCGAACAGCTGTACGCTTCCGACGAACTCTCCGTGCCGCTGTCGGTTCTGCTCAACGAGAACGGTGCGGTGGCCGAAGTGATTCCCGGCTGGTCTGAGGAAACTCGCCGCCGCTTCTCCGCGCTTGCCGGCAGCCAAGCTAGCGACGGGCCGTAACCTCTCTCTTCGCCTCCCAGGCAAAAAAACACTTGACAAGCAGGTTACATATGTATGTACATCTATTTATGCCTGCCGAGGCACCGGGAAAACGGCCGAAGGGCCGGCCAGGGCTGCTGCCGCTGCCCTGCGCCTGCGCCAACCTGCGGCGGGCAGCCCGGGCGGTGACGCAACTCTATGCCGAGGAGTTCCAGCCCATTGGCCTGGAGCCGACACAGTTCACCTCGCTGATGGTGCTTGAGGCCTGGGGGGAACTCACCCAGCGGCAACTGGCCGAGAGGCTGGCCATTGACAGCACCACCTTGACGCGAACCCTCGCCCCGCTGCTCCGCCGCGGCTGGATCCAGGCCAGGCCCGGGACGGACCGGCGCGAGCGCCGCCTGCGGCTGACACCGGCCGGCCGCCGACAGCTTGTGCGTGTCCGCCCATATTGGGAACGGGCGCAGCGCCGCCTGCGGCAGGTGCTGGGGGAACAGGCGTGGGGCCAGCTGCAGGCCGGCTTGGTCGAGGTGACGCGAGCGGTGCAGCGGGCCTGATTTTTTTTTGCGACGATATAGATGTATATACATCTCATGTCTGGAAGGCAACAATGCACCTAGCCGAACACCCTACAGTGAAGCAGTTCCAGGAAAACCAGGCGGCAGGCGTGCTGCCGACCCGTCCGGCAAAGCTCGAAGCCGCGCGGCTCCGGCGGCTCTCGCTCGATGCCAGGGCCGACGACGTTGGCTTTGTCGAGCTCGATCGGGCGGAGATCGCGGATCAGCGGGACGATATTCGGGCCGCCTTTCCCCACGTCAGGGCTCTGATCAGTTTTGTTCTGCGAATGAACCGGGAGAATGTGCGCAGCCCGGCTCGCTCGATTGCCAACCTGGAGTTCCACCACACGGGCGACGAGGTGAACGAAGTGGCCCGGCGCATCGTGGCGGCTCTGGAACGGGAAGGGGTGCGGGCCATGAACGGGGCGATGGGGTTTCCCATGGAAATGGACCGCTGGCCCAACAAGCTCTGGGTGGTGGCGCACAAGCCGGTGGCGGTAGCCGCCGGTCTAGGGCAGATGGGTATCCACCGCAACGTGATTCACCCGAAATTCGGCAATTTCATTCTGCTGGGCACGGTGGTTATCGATGCGGAGGTGAGCGAGTACTCCCGTCCCATCGAGTACAACCCCTGTCTGGAATGCAAGCTGTGTGTTTCGGCCTGCCCGACCGGGGCGATCGGCCCCGACGGCCACTTCAACTTCGCGGCCTGCTATACCCACAACTATCGGGAGTTCATGGGTGGATTCACCGATTGGGTGGAGAACGTTGCCGACAGCAAGAACGCGCGCGACTACCGGCAGAAGGTCAGTGACCCGGAAACCGTCTCGCTGTGGCAGAGTCTGGGGTTTGGGCCCAATTATAAGGCCGCCTACTGTCTATCGGTCTGCCCTGCCGGGGAAGAGGTCATCGGACCATTTCTCACCGAGCGGAAGCAGTTCCTGCAGGACGTGGTGAAGCCTCTGCAGAACAAGCCGGAAATGGTCTACGTACGCCCTGGTTCGGACGCCGAGGCCTATGTCGACCGGCGCTTTCCCCACAAGAAGATCAAGCGAGTGGGCAACGGACTGCGGCCGCTGTCCATCGGCGGGTTTCTGGACGGGCTGTCGTACGTGTTCGAACGCGGCCAAGCCGAGGGGCTTAACGCCACCTATCACTTCACCTTCACCGGCGAGGAGAAGCGCAAGGCCACAGTGACCATCCGCAACAAGACGCTGCGCGTCGAGGAGGGGCACGTGGGAAGGGCGGACCTCCGTCTTCAGGCCGACAGTCGCACTTGGCTCGGGTTTCTCGCCAAAGAACGGAACCTGGTATGGGCTTTGCTCAGCCGAAAGATTCGGCTCAAAGGGTCACCACGACTGTTGGTAGCATTCGGGAAGTGCTTCTCTTCCTAGCAAGCAGAAACAATGAAAGGAGTTCGCTATGGAGGCCAAACAGCAGGCGATGGGCAAAACGAGGGCGAGCCTCTTCTACCTCGTCGGGTATCTGACCGTTGGAGGCGTCGCGCTGCTGATTGCACCACAAAAAGCGATGGACCTGTTCCTCGCGACCGGCTCCTACGCCGACCTGATGCTCCGCATCATGGGGACCTTCATGCTCGCCCTTGCCGTGATTGTTACCCAGATTATTCGTACTCGCGCCAGCCAACTGTATAGTACGACACTGATCGTCCGATGCTTGATCCTGACGATGTTTGTCGCCTTCTATTTGACCTACCGCGACCCGTTTCTGCTGGTTTTGGCTGCTATTGTTGGATTGGGGCTTGCTCTCACCTCCACGGCTTTCATCGTCGAACGCAGAAAGGCCGCGCACAAGGTGGCTCAATAAAGTTGGGTCAGTAGTGGATCGAGGCGGTCCGAGAGCAGTAACTAGATGAGGCCCATCTCGTGCAGGTGGTTGCCTGGGCCAGCTTTGCCGCGACCCGCCGCATTTCCCAGTGGCTGCATTCGCCCGGCGCCTAGCAGCTCGAGAACCGTATTGCAAGTTCTGGGAAGGGTTGGTAGTGGGCTAAGAGTGTGTTGCTGACGGGAGCTGGATATTGGCTGGGATGTCTGAAGCTCTTTGCGGAACCTTGAACTGCTTGCTGGGGGTTAACTCCTGCGCCTGGTAAGAGGACCCTATGGATGGCCCGTATACCCTGTCCGGAGTCTTAGCCATCCTGAAATAGTTAAGTCTTCCCACCAGTTGATCGTGTTCTATCAAGATTGGTATTTCATGCGCCCGGACTTCGAGAACTGCTTTGGTTCCTAATATTTCTCCATCGATGCCATAGCCAAACCCCGGGTCAAAGAACCCAGCATAATGGAGGCGGAATTCCCCCATCGTTGGGTCGTATGGAACCATCTCCGCTGCACGATCAGGCTGAACCCGGACTCTTTGCTTTGATGTCAAGAGATAGAACCCCTTGGGCTCTAGGATGTGTCTACCATTTTTGGGCCGGGGTACAACCCTCCAGAAGTCGTCTATGTCGTAGTGGTTGAGCGTATCTAGTTCTATCGGGGGAGCGTGCTTTCTGGCTTCATAGGCAACAACACCCGAACCGCTACCCTGCAGATCAACGGTTATTCCCAACCCGCGATCAATGTAGGCCAACTGCAGATTCTGTTCGCCCTCGTACACAAGGGGGTCTCCCTTGGCTAGCTCCCCCAGCGTGCCGTCGCCAATCGGGGCTCGATTACCACGAACAAAGCGGAGCTGGTTGAGCTTCATCCCTGCCCTTACATAGATTGGGAACGTGCGCGAGACAACTTCTAGGAATAGCTCGCCCGAGTAACCCTTTTTAACGCGATCAAACTCGTCGCCGCGCTCAGTGATTAATCGAGTCAGAATATCTAACCGCCCTGTCGTGCTCTTTGGGTTTGCTATACCACGAACATCGGATGGAAGACGAAGGCGCTCCATTAGAGGCACTATGAAAACGCATTCGGGCTCGAACAAAGCCGGGCTCGACCCTCCTAGGTCAATTTCGGTAACAAGCAAATCTTTGGTCTTGTTGATCATCATGGATGATTGACCAGGCAGGAAGCTCGCACGGACACGATAGGCCGTTTGGCCTAAACGCAAGTCAATGCTAGCTGGCTGGATCTGGCCATCATCGATGTTAGCAAGTGGTGAAGAGATGTGGCCCCTCCTTATGAACTCTTGAATATCTTGCGACGGTAGGATGCCCTTCGGGGCTTCTCGGTCTCTGAGATCAGTGAACAAATCCACAGCGATCGATCCCACGGGCTATGAATTGCGGTGCCGGGCAGCTAGTGCAGCAACTCTTTTGGCTTTTTCTATCAACGTGCTTACTCCCGCTCGATTGCCCCAAAACGTGGCCAGTGATTCCAGCTTCCATAGCGCGTGTCACACATTCTAGCGCCAGACGTCAAGATAGCAATCCTGATAATGTCCATACGTGATCTGTAAGCTCCGCTTCACACTATTTGCCCAGTACCATAGGGTTGCACGGGTTGACACCGCCGGGCTCGCGGCTCAGGCGCGGACGGCTTCGGCGACAATGGCGGCGATGCGCTCGATCGCCTTCTGAATATTTTCCTGGGAATTGGCGTAGGAGAAGCGCAGGTAGCCTTGCCCGTACTCCCCGAAGTCCTCTCCGGCGAGGCAAGCGACCCCGGCTGACTGCAGAAGCAGGTCGGCGATCTGCCGCGAGGTCTTGCCGGTGCCCTGGATGTTGGGGAAGACGTAAAAGGCGCCGCGTGGCAGTGTGCACGAGAAGCCGGGGATGCGGTTCAGCCCGGCCACAATCAGGTCGCGCCGGCGGCGAAACTCCTCCACCATTTTCCGCACGGCGTCTTGGGGGCCGCGCAGGGCCTCGATCCCCGCTCGCTGCGTGAAGCTGGCCGTGCACGAGGTAGAGTTGACCTGCAAGCGGACCACGTGCCGGGCCAGCTCGACCGGCATCACCCCGTAGCCTAGGCGCCAGCCGGTCATGGCATAGGTCTTCGAGAAGCCGTCCAGGACGATCGTTTTCTCCCCCATGCCGGGGAAGGAGGCAATCGAATAGTGCCGGCCCTCGTAGAGGATCTGGCTGTAGACCTCGTCGGAGAGCACCACAAGGTCGCGGCCGGCGCACAGGCGGGCGATCTCCCGGAGGTCTTCTTCGGGAAGGATGCCGCCGGTGGGGTTGTGGGGCGAATTCAGAATCAGCAGCCGGGTGCGGTCGCTCAGTTGATCTGCCAGCGAGTTCAGGTCCAGCGAAAAGCCACGCTCTTCCGACAGCTGGAGCGGTTTGGGCTGAGCCCCCAGGTAGCGGATCATGGACTCGTAGATGGGGAAGCCGGGGTTGGGATAGAGCACCTCGTCGCCGGGTTCCAGAAGAGCCAGCATGGTGAAGAACAGGATGGGCTTGGCACCTGGCACCACCACCACCTGCTCGGGCGTAACCTGGATGCCGCGGCTGGCCGAGACCTGCTCGGCGATGGCTTCCCGCAGCTCCGGGTAGCCTTGGGAGGGGCCGTAGTGCGTCCAGCCTTGCTGCAAGGCGGCCTCAGCGGCGGCTACGATGTGGGGCTCGGTGGGGAAGTCGGGCTCGCCGATTTCCAGGTGGACAATGTCGCGTCCGGCGGCTTCCAGCTTGCGCGCCCGCGCCAGCACCTCAAACGCCGTCTCAGTCCCCAGCCGACTCATCCGCTCTGCGAAGCGCATCCTTACTCCTCCGGGCGTTCAGCATAGCACGCGATACTGTCTTTCCGGTGCGTGAAGCCCTCCCAAGCCAGTCCTGTTCCGGCAGGCGCCAGGGCCGTACCGCCTGCAGGGCCAAACGCGCTGCTTTGCAAAGGGTTGGCGGTGAGGTATAACAGTCCTGACCATGCGTAAAGCCAAGATCATAGCTACAGTAGGGCCGGCCACGAACACCCGGGAAGGTGTGCGAGCGTTGGTACGGGCTGGGGCAGACGTGGTGCGGCTGAACTTTTCTCACGGGACTCACCAGCAGCACATGGGCCTGATCCGACTGGTGCGGGAAGTGGCCGCCGCCGAGAAGCGCCACCTGGCCATCCTGCAGGACCTGCCCGGGCCAAAGATTCGCACCGGACTGCTCGAGCGGGGCCGTCCGGTCATGTTGCGTACCGGCAAAACTCTGCACTTAACGCCCCAGGAAATTGTCGGCACCTCCAGGCGCATTTCCATCAGCTATGCGAGGCTGGGCCGGGACGTGCGCCCCGGCGATCGGATCCTGCTGGCCGATGGGCTGATCGAGCTACGGGTGAAGAACTGCCACGGTAACGACGTGGCCTGCAGAATCCAGAATGGCGGCCTGCTGGGTGAGCACAAAGGCGTCAATTTACCAGGGGCCAAGCTGCGCATCCCGGCGATGACTAAGGAAGACGAAGGGCACCTGAAATTCGGCCTGGAGCAGGGCGTGGATTACGTGGCGGTCTCCTTCGTGCGGTCAGCGCGGGATGTGGCCGCCGTCAAGGAGGTGATTGCCCGTTCGGGGAGCCAGACTCCGGTCGTGGCCAAGCTGGAAAAGCCCGAGGCCCTCGAAGATCTGGAGAACATTCTTGGGATCAGCGACGCGGTCATGGTAGCGCGGGGGGACCTGGGCGTGGAGATGTCGCCGGAGAAAGTTCCCATGGCGCAGAAGCGCATCATCGAGAGTGCCCGCAACGCCAAAGTCCCGGTCATCACCGCCACCCAGATGCTGGAGTCGATGACCGAGAATCCCCGCCCCACCCGGGCCGAGGCCAGCGACGTCGCCAATGCCATCTTCGACGGCACCGACGCGGTGATGCTTTCCGGCGAAACAGCCAATGGGAAATACCCGCGCGAAGCCGTGGCGATGATGGCGCGCATTGCCGAGGAGGCCGAAGGGCATATGCGCGAGATCCATCCCCGGTTGCGGCGGGCCATGCGCGAGCACAACGTCGCGGAGGCGGTCAGCGAGAGCGTGGCCCACGTCACCGAGGAACTGGACGTCAAGGCGGTCGCGGTCTTCACCCGCAGTGGTTCCACAGCCCGGCTAATCTCCAAGTACCGCCCGGTACCCCCCATCTACGCCTTCTGCCCGGAGGAGCGGACCTGCCAGCGGGTGGCTCTCTACTGGGGCGTGCGGCCGTGGCTCATGCCGCTGGTTTCCGATACCGATACCACCATTGCCTCGGCGGAAAAGATCTTGCTGCGAAAGAAGCTAGTCGCCCAGGGCGACATCCTGGCGGCCGTGGCCGGCAGTCCGTTCACCGCGCCCGGTGGAACTAACCTGATGAAACTGGTGGCCGTCGGAGAGTGGCGGCGAGCATGAGCCGGTCGTCCCCGACTAGCTCTCTGTGCTGGCTTCGGGGGGTGGCGGCCCGCGAACACCGACCAGCTCCGACCGACCCTAGAGGCTTCTTCTGACGGTTCGCCGACGCTCGGCACGCCATCCGATTTTCACGTAACGTGCCTGCAACTATTAGCGTCTCACTTGGGTTATGTCCATTGGCCCGTCAAGGCTACAGAGTCTTTGCCTGGCAGCCTCGGGGCCGTTGTAAAATGGATAGGTCGCCCGACGCAGGGCGTCTCGCATGGAAACTCTGAGTCGGGAGAGATGTCTCGTTTGAAGCTGTCGGCCACCCCAAGGGTAGCTTTCCTCCTGTTGCTTCCCCTTCTGGGAGTCCTTTCGGCCGGGGCCTCGGTGCCCGGCTCCGCGGTAGCAACGGCCCAGGAAGCCGAGTCACCGGAGTTCATTGACCGCGTTCGATTCTTGGGGAACCGGCGTGTCCCCGCGTCCACCCTGCGCGGCCGGATCTTCGCCAAGCCCGGCGACCGCTACGACCCAGAGAGGCTGCGCCGCGATTTCATGTCCCTGTGGAACGCAGGGTTCTTTGACGACATCCGTGTGGAGGTTGAGGACAGCGAAAAGGGGAAGATCATTCTCTTCCACGTGCAGGAGAAACCCACCATCCGCACCATGGAATACAGAGGCATCAAGTCGGTCACCGTCTCGGAAATCCTGGACCGCTTCCGAGAGCGCAGGGTGAGTTTAACGCCGCAAAGCCGGTACGACCCTGCTCGGGTGCGGCGGGCCGAGGTGGTGCTGACACAGTTTCTGGCTGAGCGCGGCCGCCAGTATGCAAAGGTTCGGGCCGAGCCCAAGCGGGTGCCGCCCAACTCGGTGCTGCTGGAATTCGTCGTTGAGGAAGGTCCCAAGGTCAAGGTCGGCAAGATCGAATTCACCGGCAATACGGTTCTCAGCAACCGGACACTGCGCCGGGCCATGAAAAACCTGAGACCGATCGGGATTCCCCACTCCATCATCCTGGAAAACCTGTTTAGCAAGAGCTTTGACCACAACAAGCTGCTCGTCGACCTGGAAGAGGTGCGCGGAAAATACCAGGACGAAGGTTACTTCACCGCGCTGGTGCTGGAGCCTGACATGAACAATCGCGACACCGGTGGCGGCTGGTTTCGCATTCCGTGGTTCTATCCCAACCGGCCCGGCAAGCGCGTGGATCTGACAATCCCCATCCAGGAGGGTGAGCAATACCGGGTGGGGAAGTTGGCCTTCACCGGGGTCAAGTTCTTCCGCCAGCCCGACGCCATTATGGAGCCGCTGTTTGGGATGCAGGAAGGCGACATCTTCAGCGTTTCCAACATCCGCAAAGGGCTGGAGAATCTGCGCAAGCTCTACGGGGAATTCGGCTTCATCAACATGGTTCCTACGCCGGACACTGACATAGACAAGCAAAACAAGATCATCAACATGACCTTCGACGTTGAGGAAGACAAGCAGTTCTTTGTCCGGCGCATTGAGTTCACGGGCAACACCAGCACCCGCGACAAGGTCATTCGGCGCGAGCTGATGCTGGACGAAGGAGACATGTACAACACCCGGCTGTGGGAGGTCAGCATCCTGCGCCTGAATCAGCTCGGCTTCTTCGAACCGCTCGAGCCCGAGCAAACGGAGGTGCGACCCAACAACCGGACCGGCCAGGTGGACATCGAGCTGCAGGTCAAGGAACGCGGGAAAAACTCCATTGGGTTGAGCGGTGGGACCAGCGGAATCGCCGGCAGCTTCATTGGTATGAATTACTCCACCAACAATTTCATGGGAATGGGCGAGACGCTGACCGTTGCGGTGCAGTTGGGCAACCGCCAGCGCAACATCATGTTCGGCTTCACCGAGCCCTACCTGTTTGACCGCCCGCTGCAGCTGGGGTTTACCGTCTTTGCCAGCCGCTTCAGCTTCAACCAGGCGCGCGAGGCCTCGATCCTGAGCGGGCGAAACCTGCTTCCGCTGTTTGACTTGTTGGGCACCGACAACGTCCAGAATTTCCGCCAGTCGAGCCTGGGGTTCACCACCTTTCTCAGCTACCCGCTGCGGCGCAGTTTCGCGCGCGTGGGCCTCTCCTATGGCTACACGACCTCCGACATCAAAACCTTCAGCGGGGCTTCCAAGCAATTCTTCGAGTTCTTGAATTTCCGGGGTGTCAGCGGCCCCAATTCCCTGGAAGGGATCAAGACCAGCAGGATCATTCCCACCTACTTGTACAACACGATCGATCACCCCATCACTCCGTCCCGTGGCACCCGCATTTTTGCCGGCCTGGAGTTTGCGGGCATAGGCGGGAACGTCCGTCTCTACCGGCCCACTTTCGGGTACACCAAGTTCCACTCTCTCAAGAAGAGCAAGCACGTGGTGGGCTTCCGATTCCTGACCACGTTCATGAGCGGCTACGGGGGCTTGGTGCCGCCGCCGTTCGAGCGCTTCTACATTGGTGGCGAGACCGACGTGCGTGGCTTTTTCATCCGCAGTATCAGCCCCATGGCCACCGTTACTGATGAGGCCACCGTGGCCGTGCTCAATCAAGACGGCACGCCGCGCTTCGTCCCGGTGGTTGTCGATGGGCAAGTGCAGCAGGTGGCCCAGACCGTCAGCTTCCCGGTGAGCCGCATCATCTTTCCGGGAGGGGACTCGCAGGCGATCGCCAACTTCGAATACCGCATCCCGATCTTCGGACCGGTGACTCTGGCGGCGTTCTTTGACGCCGGGCTCAACACCGTCTTGCGGAAGAGCCAGCTGACGTTGAACCCCGACCGGCGGTCGGAATTGGCGGCTCAGTTCCCCGGCCAGGAGTTTGCATCGCGGGTGGAGCTGTTGCCGGGGACCAACCGGCAGATTCGCACCTCGACCGGATTGGAGGTCCAGGTGCTGATGCCGGTCGTCAATGCTCCCTTCCGCGTTTACTGGGCGTACAACCCGAACCGGTTGGAGACCTTGTTGGCCCCGCCGGTCCTGATTAATCGCAGCCAATTCCCCAACGATGTCACTTACCGGTCGGCGCTGTTGACGACACCGAGCGTATTCTGGCGGGAGAAGAGCAGTACTTTCCGCTTCACTATCGGGAGGACCTTCTGAGCCATGCTGGGGAGTCCCCTGAACTGTCTACAGCTGACGCCGGACAAGAGACTGTGGCCGCAGTAGGCAGATGGAACGTCGGCGAAAATGTCAGGCTGCATTGACCGGATGGCGGGCAGACACATATAATAGCTTGAGAGCGAAGACCTCCGAATCTTTGGTCAAGGGGCAAGGGCCCCGCTTTGACCGCTAGGAGCTTAGATGAGAAAGCAGGCTTTTTCTTTAGCACTCGCTGTTGCCTTGGTGGTGACCCTGTTGGGTAACGTGCAGGCCCAGAACCCGGTGCCCACGCCGAGGTCCAAGATCGGCATCATCAACGTTCAGCGGGCCATCGTAGAAACCGAAGAGGGGAAAAAGGCGCAGGAGAAGCTAAAGGCCGACTTTGCTCCCAAGGTTAAAGAATTGCAGGCCAAGCAGGAGGAACTCGCGAGGTTGCAAAATCAGCTTCGGGAGCAGGAAAGGGCCCTCAGTGACGTAGCCCGGGCCAACTTGGTGCGGCAGATTGAAACCAAGACCAAGGGTTTCAATCGCAGCAGGGAGGATTTCAACTCTGACGGCCAGCAGGCCCAGAGCGAGGTGCTCGGCAAAATCGGGCAGAAGGTGCTGAAAGTCCTGGGAGAATATGCTGTCGAGAATGGGTACCACGTGGTGATTGAAATTGGCTCACCCCAAACCCCTGTGGTGTGGGCCAACAGGGCCGTGGATGTGACCGACGACATCATCAAGCGATACAACGCCATCTCGGCCGCTTCCGCTGCCACAGGTGCCACGACCGGGACTTCGCCAGCGAAGCCGGCCAGCACATCTGGAACACCAGCCGCCAGGAGAACACCCTAGTCGCAGCGTTAAACTTCCGGAAAGCCTAGTGACCGCAGCCGTCGCTGGGTAGCGGCTGCGCAGCGTCCCGGCAGTCGGCAATTGAACCTCTACCTGTTCCCGAATAAACTTTCGACCAATGCGCTATTTCTTTCGCAGTCGCATCCCAGAGCCCCGAACGGTGTTGCTGGTCGAGAGCGGTTCGCGCTCGGTCATGGAGAAGGCCTACGCGCGGATGAACCCCATCTTTTCCCAGGCCCGTTTCGAGCTGTGCACCTGCTTTCCCGGAGTGCCGGCCCCCGGCGGCTTTGAGCGCGTCTACAGAGTGACGGAAGCGCCCGATGCGGCCGGCAAGTGGAAGATGCTGCTCGCCATGCGTCGATCGCAGCCCCCGGTGGCCGTCCTTCTGTTCACCACCGACCCCATCTTGTTTCGCTGGAAGCTCCTTCTCATGCTCCTTCTGCCTTCCAAGCTCCTGGTGGTGAACGAAAACGCCGACTTCTTCTGGCTCGACTGGTCCAACCGGGGCCTCATTCGACGCTTCTTGGGCGCTCGTCTGGACGTGGAGGGCGCCGAACTGCTCCGCGCTTCCTTCCGCCTGCTACTGTTTCCCTTGGCCTTCACGTTTCTTGCCTCCTACGCTCTGTTTGCCTACCTGGGGCGCTGGCTGCGGTTGCTTTCCTGGAACTTGTCTCGCCGCAGCTAGCAAGTGACTCAGTGTGTTCCGGAGTCCTTGCGGCGCGCTGAAGGCCTGCCAACACAAGGGACCTCCAGTTTTGGATTGCCTAAGAAACAGAACTCTACACCAAGATCCATCGTTGTTTCAATGACATAGAGGGAAGAACATGGATCTGACGCAATCTTGACTTTTATGTCAAGATTCGCTATCCTGGATTGGGCTACAAAGGCAGTAAGTCCAGAGGCGCAGCCGGGCGAATTAATCTTGACTCATTTGTATAGATTACATACGCTGCCGCTTGGCTGGCGTTCCCGATTCTTTGTTAAGCGTCGCCTCCAGTTGGAAGCAGTGAGAGTTCCTACATCAGGCCTCTAAGAGGGAGAAGACAGGCTATGAGCACTCCGGTCAACAACATCGAGGAGCTTACCAACAAGGAGTACAAGTACGGTTTCTTCACGGAAGTTGAGACCGATACGGTACCCCCGGGGTTGAATGAGGATGTGATTCGGCTGATTTCGGCCAAGAAGAACGAGCCGGAGTTCATGCTAGAGTGGCGGCTGAAAGCCTACCGGCACTGGCTCACGTTGAAAGAGCCGAGCTGGGCCAACGTGCACTACCCGCCTATTGACTACCAGAGCATTGTCTACTACTCGGCGCCGAAATCGAAGGATGACCGGCCCAAGAGCCTGGACGAGGTGGACCCGGAGCTGCTGAAGACTTACGAGAAGCTGGGCATCCCGTTGCGGGAGCAAGAGATGCTGGCCGGAGTGGCGGTGGATGCCGTGTTCGACAGTGTCTCAGTGGCCACCACCTTCAAGGATAAGCTGGCCGAGCTAGGCATCATCTTCTGCTCGTTTTCCGAGGCGGTGCGGGAGCACCCGGAGCTGGTCCGCAAGTACCTGGGCTCGGTGGTTCCCTACACCGATAACTTCTATGCAGGACTGAACGCGGCTGTATTTAGTGACGGCTCGTTCTGCTACATCCCCAAGGGCGTCCGCTGCCCGATGGAGCTATCCACCTACTTCCGCATCAACGCCCAGAACACCGGCCAGTTTGAGCGCACCCTGATCATTGCCGAGGAAGGCAGCTACGTCAGCTACTTGGAGGGCTGCACGGCGCCGATGCGCGACACCAACCAGTTGCATGCCGCCGTGGTGGAGTTGATCGCGCTGGACAACGCGCAGATCAAGTACTCGACCATCCAGAACTGGTATCCTGGCGACAAGCAAGGCCGGGGCGGCATCTTCAATTTCGTGACCAAGCGCGGCAAGTGTCTGGGAGTCAATTCCAAGATCTCCTGGACGCAAGTGGAGACCGGCTCGGCGATCACCTGGAAGTACCCGAGCTGCATTCTGCTGGGGGACAACTCGGTGGGCGAGTTTTACTCGGTGGCCACCACCAACAACTACCAGCAAGCTGACACCGGCACCAAGATGCTCCACATCGGCAAGAACACCCGGAGCACCATCGTCTCCAAGGGGATTTCGTCCGGGCACGGGCAGAACACCTACCGTGGCATGGTGAAGATGCTGCCTGGCGCCGCCGGCGCGCGGAACTATTCGCAGTGCGACTCACTGCTGATCGGCGACCAGTGCGGAGCCCATACCTTCCCCTACCTGGAAGTCAAGAATCCGGCGGCACAGGTGGAGCACGAGGCTTCCACCTCCAAGGTCGGCGAGGACCAGATCTTTTACTGCCGCCAGCGCGGCCTCTCCAGCGAGGATGCCGTCTCGATGATCATCAACGGCTTCTGCAAGCAGGTGTTCCGCGAGCTGCCGATGGAGTTTGCCGTCGAGGCCCAGAAGCTGCTGAGCGTGAGCCTGGAAGGCAGTGTGGGCTAGTGCCGTAGGGGGCCCCGGTGTCGTTCCGAACGGAGTGGAGAATCTGGCTTTCCACCACAGTTGCTTGCCGGAGCAGCAACTTCTTTCAGCCCACGAACAGCGTCGGTCCTTGGAAGGACAAGGTTTGGAAGGACAAGGTGGGGAGCGTTTTTCAGCGCCTCATTGAGGAGATGTAGTTTAAGGAGATAGCCTTCGAGCATGCTTGAAATCAAGAATCTGCAGGCCAGAACTGGTGATATTGAAATCCTGCGCGGTGTGGACCTCAAGGTAAACCTGGGCGAGGTGCATGCCATCATGGGGCCCAACGGGTCGGGTAAGAGCACTCTGGCGCAGGTCCTAGCCGGACGCGACTGCTATGAGGTCACCGCCGGAGAGGTGACCTACAACGGCCAGGACCTTCTGGCCATGGCTCCCGAAGATCGCGCCGGCGACGGGATCTTCCTGGCCTTCCAGTATCCGGTGGAGATTCCCGGGGTGAGCAACACCTACTTCCTCAAGGCAGCACTCAACGCCATTCGCAAGCACCAAGGTCTGCCCGAGCTGGACGCTATGGACTTCCTGGCGCTGGTGCGGGAGAAGGTGAAGGCGCTGGGGCTGGATGAGAGCCTGATGACCCGCTCGGTCAACGAGGGATTCTCGGGCGGAGAGAAGAAGCGCAACGAAATCTTCCAGATGACGATCCTGGAACCCCGCCTGGCCATCCTGGACGAGACTGATTCGGGCCTGGACATCGATGCCCTGAGGATTGTGGCCAACGGAGTCAACGCCATGCGCAGCCCGGAGCGCGCCATTCTTGTGGTGACCCATTACCAAAGGTTGTTGAACTACATCACCCCCGACTTCGTGCACGTCCTGTACAACGGCCGCATTGTCCGCTCGGGCGACAAGAATCTGGCACTGGAGTTGGAGAATCACGGCTACGCCTGGCTGGAGGGCGCCAGCGAGAGCGTGCAGCCAATTACCGGCTAAGGGGAAACGTGTTCCCAACCATCGGCGCCGAAGCGATCAAGGAGAATCAGGAGACCTACTTCGCCAGCTTCGCCCAACTGGAGGAGCGGCTGGGCGCAGTAGAGGGGTCCTGGATTCACCAAATTCGCCGCCAGGCGATTGCCCGCTTCGGCGAGTTAGGTTTCCCGACCACGCATCAGGAGGAGTGGAAGTACACCAACGTTGCCCCGCTTGTCCGGATTCCGTTTCAGCCCGCCACCGAGCAGCGGGCCGGGCTGAGTGCCCGGAAGCTGGGGCGCTCGCCGCTGGCCGCACTGAGCCTCGCGCGGCTGGTGTTTGTCAACGGTGTCTACTCTCACGAGCTGTCTTCCACCGCCGGGCTGCCGGAAGGTGTTCGGGTTGCCAGCCTGGCTGAGGCCCTGGCGGGCGAGGCCGGCCGCAGCGGCGAGCTGGAGAAGCATCTGGCGCACTATGCCGCTTACGACCGGCATCCGTTTGTCGCGCTCAACACTGCGTTCCTGGAGCAGGGAGCCTTCCTCCGGATTCCCCCGGGCCTGGTTGTTGAGCAGCCGATCCATCTGCTGTTTGTTTCCACCGGCAATGCGGTCCCCCAGGTGTCCCACCCGCGGAACCTGATTCTGGCGGACCGGGAGAGCCAGGTGGCCTTGATTGAGAGCTACGTTGGGCTGGGCGAGGCCGCCTATTTCACCAATGCGGTCACCGAGATCGCGGTGGGCGAGAGCGCGGTCGTTGAACACTATAAACTGCAGCAGGAAAGCCGTCGAGCTTTCCATATGGCGACGATGCAGGTCCACCTGGAGCGCAGCAGCGTCTTTAGCAATCAAAACGTTTCGTTGGGCGGCGCCCTGGTTCGCAACGACCTGACGGCGGTACTGGACGGAGAGGGCGCAGAGTGCACCTTAAACGGCCTATACCTGGGCACGGGCAGCCAGCACGTAGATAACCACACCACGCTGGACCATGCCCGGCCCCACTGTAGCAGCCACGAGATCTACAAGGGCATCCTGGATGGAAAAGCCACCGGGGTGTTCAACGGTGGAATCATTGTGCGGCAGGACGCGCAGAAGACCAACGCCAAGCAGAGCAACAGGAACCTGCTGCTGTCACAGGATGCGGTGATCAATACCAAGCCGCAGCTCGAGATCTGGGCCGACGACGTGCGCTGTACCCACGGGGCGACCGTCGGGCAGATTGACCAGGACGCCCTGTTCTACCTGCGCACCCGCGGCATGGACCTTCAGGCGGCCCGGGACCTGCTCACTTACGCCTTCGCCAGCGAGCCGTTGGGTCAGATGAAGGTGGAGGCCGTGCGCGGCTGGGTGGAGGGGGAGCTGTTTGCGCAGCTGGCCGGGGGCCGGAAGAGTTGAAGCCGGGAGGAATTGAAGCCCGGAGGAGTTGAAACAATGCCCACTGGTGGCAGCCCCGTGTTGAGTTCGACCGCTCGTGAGCCGGCCTTCGACGTGGAGAAGATTCGGGAGCAGTTCCCGATCCTCAAGCAGACAGTGCACGGCAAGCCCCTGGTCTACCTGGACAATGCGGCCACCAGCCAGAAGCCGCAAGTGGTGATTGATACCGAGCGCCGCTTCTACCTCGAGAACTGTTCCAACGTCCACCGCGGCATTCACCGGCTCAGCGAACGGGCCACAGATGCCTTCGAGGACACCCGGCGCAAGGTCAAGGAGTTCCTGAACGCCGCCGAGGAGCGGGAAATCATCTTCGTGCGGGGCACCACAGAGGCCATCAACCTGGTGGCGCACAGCTTCGGCCGGAGCCAGGTCGAGCGCGGTGATGAAGTGCTCATCTCAGCCATGGAGCACCACTCCAACATCGTCCCCTGGCAAATCTTGTGCCAAGAGAAAGGGGCGGCGTTACGGGTGGCGCCCATCAACGACCACGGGGAACTGCTGCTGGAGGAGTTCGAGAAGCTGCTGAATGAGCGCACCCGGTTGGTGTCGGTGGCTCACGTGTCCAATGCGCTGGGAACCATCAACCCGCTCCAGCGGATCATGGAGATGGCACGCCGCTGGAATGTGCCGGTGATGGTGGATGGAGCGCAGGCGGCGCCGCACTTGAAGGTGGACGTGCAGGCGCTGGATTGCGACTTCTACACGTTCTCCGGGCACAAGGCGTTCGGCCCCACCGGCATCGGCGTACTCTACGGCAAGGCTCGGTGGCTGGAGGCCATGCCTCCTTACCAGAGTGGGGGTGACATGATCAGCTCGGTCACCTTTGAGAAAACCACCTACAACACGCTGCCTTACAAATTTGAGGCCGGCACGCCCAACATTGCCGCCACCATCGGGCTGGGGGCAGCCGTTGACTATCTGAACCAAGTGGGGCTGGAGAACGTCGCGGCCTACGAGCACCAGCTGCTCGGCTACGGCACCCAGGCGCTCCAGCAGATTCCGGGAGTGCGGCTGATCGGCACCGCGAGGGAGAAGGCCAGCGTGTTGTCGTTCCTCATCGACGGGATCCACCCTCACGACGCGGGAACCGTGCTGGACTACGAGGGCATAGCCGTCCGCACCGGCCATCATTGCGCCCAGCCGGTAATGCAGCGCTTCGGCATTCCGGCCACCACCCGCGCCTCGCTGGCCTTCTATAACACCCGGGAAGAGCTGGACGTGCTGGCAGCCGGCATCCGCAAGGTGCAGGAGGTATTCCGTTAATGCCAGAGGAGCTGCCGGACCTGAACGACCTCTACCGGGAGGTCATCGTGGACCACAGCCGCAGGCCGCGGAACTTCAAGGAGTTGGAAGGGGCCACCGGCGATGCCGAGGGGTATAACCCGCTGTGCGGCGACCGGGTCCGGATTTACGTGAAGCTGGAAGGCGATCGGCTGCGCGACGTCAGCTTTGAGGGCTCCGGATGCGCCATCTCGACTGCTTCGGCTTCCATCCTGACCGAGAGCCTGAAAGGCAAGAGCCGCGCGGAGGCCGAAACCATGTTTGGGCAGTTCCACCACTTGGTGACCAAGGGAAACCTGGACGGCGTTGCCGCAGCCGAACTAGGCAAGCTGGCGGTGTTCTCCGGCGTCTCGAAATATCCGGTGCGCGTCAAGTGCGCCACGCTGGCCTGGCACACCCTGCGCGCCGCGCTGCGGGGAAGCGGCGAAATCACCTCCACGGAGTGATTCCAATGGGATTTCACGAACTGATTGCCATCGAAGAGAAAGCGATCGAGCAGTTGACCACCTGCTACGATCCGGAGATTCCAGTCAACATTTACGAACTGGGGTTGATCTACGAGGTGAAGGTAGAGCCCCCAGGGCAGGTCAACGTCAAGATGACCCTCACCTCACCCTCCTGTCCGGTGGCGGGCACCCTGCCCCTGGAGGTAGAGGCCAAGCTGAAGGCCGTTCCCGGCGTCACCGGGGCCAAAGTGGAGGTGGTTTGGGACCCGCCCTGGGACCAGAGCAAGATGTCGGAACGGGCCAAGCTTAACCTTGGTTTCATGTGAGGGGCTTCATGGGAAGCTTCGATCCGGTCCGGTAGGAGGATTTTACGATGAAATTGAGTTCACAGGAAGAATACGGGCTGCGCTGCCTGCTCCAGATAGGGCGTCTGGGGGCTGGGGGGAGCCTGACGATTTCCGAGATCAGCCGGGCCGAGGGAATCTCCAACCATTATGTGGGCAAACTCATGGGGATTCTGCGCCGTGGCGGACTGGTTACGAGCGTGCGCGGCCAGACGGGAGGCTATACGCTGTCCCGCCCGCCCGAGCAGATCAGCGTGGGCCAGACGCTGGCGGTGCTTGGGGAACGGTTCTTTGAACCGGGCTTTTGCGAACAGCACTCGGGCACTGAGAAGGTGTGCACGCACTCGGTGGATTGCTCCATCCGCTCGCTGTGGAGCGCCGTACAACTGGTCCTCGACCAGGTGCTGAGCAAGACCACCCTGAAGGCTCTGTTGTGCAACGAGCAGGCGATGGACGTCTGGGTCAAGGACCTGGTCGAGGTATCCGGGGTGATGAACTATCCGCGCCCCCTTTGACTCCGGTAAAAGAGTGTGAGCACGAGGCGTGAGGCTCGAGACTTGAGACTGGAGACCGGAGGCTTGGGCAAATGGCGGTGAAGCTGCCGATCTACATGGATCATCATGCCACCACCCCGGTGGACCCGCGGGTGTTGGAGGCCATGTTGCCCTTCTTCCTGGAGAAGTTCGGCAACGCGGCCAGCCGCAACCACGTCTTTGGCTGGGAAGCCGAGCAGGCGGTGGAGGACGCCCGCAAGCAGGTGGCCGCGCTCATTCACGGCAGCCCGAAAGAAATCATCTTCACCTCCGGGGCCACCGAAAGCGACAATCTGGCCATCAAGGGTGTGGCCTGGCGGCACCGCGAACGCGGCAATCATATCGTCACCTGCATGACGGAGCACCGGGCGGTGCTGGATAGCTGCCAGCGCCTGGAGCAGGAAGGGTTCCGGGTGACCTATCTGCCGGTGGACAAATTGGGCCAGGTGGACCCCAACGACGTGCGGCGGGCCATCGGAGACCGGACCATTCTGGTGACGCTGATGGCCGCCAACAACGAAATCGGCGTGCTCAACCCGCTGGCCGAGATCGGGCGTATCTGTCAGGAGAGGCGCGACAGGCACGGCAGGGAAGTGCTGTTCCACTGCGACGCCACGCAGGCGATTGGCAAGGTGCCGTTTGACGTGGAGCATCTGAACGTGGACCTGGCCTCCCTCTCGGCTCACAAGATATACGGGCCCAAAGGCGTAGGCGCCCTCTACGTTCGGCGGCGCGATCGGCGCGTGGAGTTGGCCCCCCTCCTGGATGGTGGCGGGCACGAGCGTGGCCTGCGCTCCGGCACCCTGCCAGTGCCCAGCATTGTGGGCTTTGGCAGGGCCTGTGAACTGGCCCAGCAGGAGATGCCCCGGGAGGCCCGGCGGCTGGCGGCGCTGCGCGATCGGCTGCGCGACGGAATCCTGGGCCGGCTGGACGAAGTCTATGTGAATGGCCATCCGACCGAACGCCTGCCTGCCAACCTCAATCTCAGCTTTGCCTATGTGGAGGGCGAATCCCTGCTGATGGGTCTGAACGACGTCGCGGTCTCCAGCGGCTCAGCCTGCACGTCGGCCTCCCGGGAGCCTTCCTACGTGCTGCGGGCGCTGGGGTTGGAGGAAGAGCTGGCCCAGGCCTCGCTCCGCTTCGGCCTCGGCCGCTTCAACACCGAGGAAGAAGTGGACTTCGTCGTGGAGCGCGTCGCCACTGTCGTCCGCCAGTTGCGCGAGCTTTCGCCACTGTACGAAACCGAACGGATGGGTTTCTCGAAATCGCTGTAGGAGCTTTTTACTGAGCCGCGGCCGTCACAGGGTGCGGTCACCCGCAAGCTGTGGCAGGCTATGCAACGCACCAGCGACGGCGTTACAATGGTAGGGGAACGCATATGATTCAGCTGACCGACAGCGCCATCCGCAAGGTACGGACGATGATGGAGCAGGAGCAGGTGGCCGGCTTGCGCCTCGGAGTCCGCGGGGGAGGCTGCTCGGGCCTTACCTACGTCATCCGCTTTGAGAAGGCGCCCGGCCCCAAGGACCGCACCTTTGAATTTGATGGGGCCAAGGTCCTGGTGGACCCCAGAAGCTTGCTCTACCTGAAAGGGTTGACCCTGGACTGGAAGGAAACGCTGATGGAGCAGCGCTTCCTGCTGGAAAATCCCAACGCCCAGAAGAGCTGCGGTTGCGGCGCTTCCTTCAGCCCCTGATTCCGGCTGGCCTGCCGATGTGTCTTGGGTGATCCTGGTGGTGAAATAGCTAGGGTTTTGCAAGGGTCGGTTAAGGCCCTTGTTTCTTCTGTTCTGCTTTTTCCTTGGCGGTTAGGGGAACCCCGTAATCGCCGGTGTCATACGGCGCCAGCAGTTCTTCTTTTTCGTACTGGACTTTCTGCACCTTGAAGCGGTCCAGCCCGAGCTGGTCATCCACCATTAAAAGCTGCTTCCGTTTTTCCTGGACTTGCACGTTGATGGCCAGCTGCTTCCGCTGATCGGGCTCCGCAGCGAGCTTTTTTTCCAAGGCACGGATTTCCGCCAGCAACGCTTCACGTCGCTCCTGGAGCAAGTCCACATCGCCCTGCGCCCGTGCTTTCCTAGCGTCCAGTTCCTCGAGCTTCTCATTCACCGCGGCCTTTTTCTCTTCCTCGGTCAAAGGTTCCGTCTTCTTCTCTGCCTTCTCTGCCTTCTCTGCCTTCGGCGCCGGGCGTTCCGGGAAATCGTCGTTGGTCCAAACCTTCTTGGCTTTCCGGGGCCGCTTCTTGGCCGTCGTTCGTTTCGCCGGGGGCGCCTGCTGAGCCTCCAGCCCGCTGGATCCCAGCGCCAGAATCAAGCCCACAACCAATGTCATCCAAATCTGTTTCATAAGCTCCCCAACAAATCAGAATACGTCGCGGCTCTGATTGATGGTTCGGAACGGAGCGACCATGACTTTCAGCCGCGCCAGTGCCAGGTCATAGTGGATTTCTACGCCGCCTCCGGTGACTACCTCCTTGGCGCTGATGGCCCCATGGACTACTGTGTTGCCCTGTATAGTCACCCTCGCATTGGGAGCGTAGATGGTGCCACAGAATCCGCTGTTCCCCCCTAACGTGGCGTTGGCCGTGCCGGTATAGTAAATGGCAAAGCGGGTGGGATCACAATTGCCTCCCACTGCTGAAAGCAAGCCACCACCACCCAAATTCAAAAGGGTACTTACATAAACAGATGTTCTCGCGCAGCGAGCACTCGCCGCGTCGGAACCCGAGCACAGAGCGCTGGTTGTTCCCTTGGTGACCCTGACCGAATTATTCGAGGAACCTACGCTGAGACCTTCCACGAAGAAGGTGTTCGGCGCGACGGGTCCACCACTCTCATCCACGACGGGAACACTCAGCTCCAAAACTTGGCTGCCTGTAAGGCCGCAGCTGCCCATGTTGTTGCTGCTGGGAGTATTTGGAGTATACCTGAATAAGTTTGAACTGACCTCAAAGCTACTGCTCATGGCACAATCTTTGGTCATAGTCGCAGTAGTAAACGTCGGAACAATCGGCGGGAACGGCATCGGGGGGTACTCTTCGATGTCTCCTTGCACGATACTGTCCGTCACGCTTTCGCCTGAGCTGGTGCACCCCGCGGTGGCATCCGCGGGTGGCGCCGTAGTAAACGTCGCCATTGATCACGCCGGAGCTTCCCGAGGAGCCAGTGAAAGAGTTGGAGGCGACCGAGGCGCCCGCGTCCGGTCCGGTGAACAGGTTTGAGCCTCCGTAAGGTCCGTTGCTCGAGTCAAATGAATCGACTGTGAGGCTGCCAACCATTGTCAGCGAACACTGGCCTTGGAGGGCATTGCCGAATATGGGAAGCGGCGCCGTCTGGAAGACAGCGGTCTCCTCCACCACCGCCAGCGTTCTGTTACCCGTGTCTTTTATTCTGCCCTGCACCCGAAGCTGCCAGCGCTCGACGATGCGGTCCGTGATTCCGTCGAAGGCCTTAAAGCGGTCGTGGGACAGCAGTGTGACGTCTTTGATGGTGAAGTCGCCGGTGGTGTTGCCCAGCGAGATCGTATTCAGGGCGCCGCGCATGGTGTTGAAACCGGTCGATATGGTATTGGAAGAGACGGTGGGGAAGTTGGCGCTATCGCCCAGCACGACAGGGTTGCTGCTCAAAGTAGGTGCGTTTGGGGTACCCCCGTAGGTGGTGGGAAGGACCGGCGGGTTGGTCGCCGCGTCCGGAGTCCCCCCCGTGGTGGGGTTCAGCCACGGGCTGTACGTAACTCGGAACCAGTCTACCGTCCGATGCACACCGGCCATGGCAATATAGCTGCCCTGGATCTGGTTCTTATAGTTGAAGGTGGCAAGAGCGTCCGCTCTGGTCACGACCAGCAGCGCGGCTGCGAGCATGGAAAGCAGAAGGATACCCAACAGGGCAAAGATCAGGGCCATGCCGCGCTCGTTTTTTTTCTTTCGAGCTGGGCCGGTCGTGCCAGGTTGTGGATGCGTTCGGTGCATTTTCTTCCCCCTCCTATGGCGACAGCGGAACAGTCGTGGGCTTGTCAGGCACCCAACGCTGAAGCCCGTCCAGGCTGACCTCCAGAGCATGCCGGAGGTTGCGCGGCACAATGGTCTGCTGCACTTCAATGGTGACCGGTCCGCCGGAGCCGCGCTCCACCGAGGCTTGCGTGCGCAGGTTCAGGTTTGCTTGGACCCCCAGCACGTAAAAGTGGGCCACCGAGGAACAGGGGGTAATTGCCGTGGTGTACGAGGAGTTCAGGTACGTGACATAAGCGAGCGTGGGGAGCGTCCCGGTGCGGCACAGCACGAAATAACTGAACACACCCGCCGTCGCCGTATTCATCAGGTTGTCGGCTACCTTGACTGCCGCATTCTGCGTGGTAATGGTGCAACCGGTGGCCGTGCCGGGCACGCAGGAGTCAGACCGCCACAGAGCGCAGGGCGGAGTGCTACAGGCGGTGGCGCTGCTGGTGGCGGAGCGGTAGCGGTATTCCACGTAGCGCAGCGTGCCGTCGTCGCGGAAGTCTCCCATGAGTTTCAAGGTGGTGGCGTTGGAGCCCGTAGTGTCAGCAACAAGGTTGCCAGTAGCGTCTCTCTTGACCGGGGCCAGAACTCCCTCCGGATACGGCACCTCGCTGAGTCGCACCGGAACCCCAGTGAGATGATCCAGTCGGAAAAGCCCGGTGACCGTATTGCTGCTGTGAGTGACAGCCGACAGCGGGACTGGTTCCTGATTCATGCCGGTGTCTACAATGATCACGCTGCCCGGAAAAATCCCGGTGGTATCGGCGAGCGTGACGCTCTGGGCGCCGACGGTGGTGACGGCCGCCGAAGTCGTCGTGTTCCTTCCCGGATAATAACCGGCCTGACCGACGTCCATGGTCAACAGCTCCATAACCGACTTGCCCGTCTGACTGATCCCGCTGGTGCGCTGGGCCTGGGTGTAGCGTCGCGACATCATACTCATGAACTGGAACAGCGCTCCCATCACGATGCTCAGTACCAGGATGCTGACCATCAACTCTATCAGGGAGAAGCCCCGGCTGGCGGCGGGCCAGCTGGCGGCAGCAATGATCCGTCCATCTCCCTTATGCGAACGAACTCTGGAATTCGGCATCTCTGTCATTTCAACAATCCACGAATCCACGGGCACACCGCGCCCCCTTCACACTGTGGACGTAGGTGACTGCTCATTGCTCTTATAAGAGCCCACTATGGACTCAGGGCTCACTCCCTGTCCGATCGCCTTGCCCAGAACCCGGACCCGAATCAGCTTGAGGCCGGCCGGCAGGCCGGTGGTGCTCACCTGCCAGCGCCGGGTGAAAAAGAGGTCGGCCGCGGTGCTGGTGGTGGACGTCCCGTCAGCTTTCAGGTAGTCCACGTAGCCGGTGGTATTCGTGGTCAAGCTGCCCCCAGCAGCGAGCTGGGTGTCGGCAAACCTGAGTGCCATGAAAATGTCCATTTGCTGAGCGGCTAGCGCGGCGGCCTGTGCTGCCGTAGTACCCATGTCCTTGCTCTGCCTCGTAGCCATGCTCACCAACCCCGCCAGACTGAACACCACCACCATGCAGATGAAGGTGGCGATCATTGTTTCGACCAGCGTGGTTCCGCTTTGCGAATCAGAAGTGGGTTTCCGCATAGGCTCTCCGTGCTACTGGATCTCCCAGACGCTGCCGAACCGCCGGTAGACCGTTATCTTACCCGTCAGGTTCGCGCATACGGCAAACGGCCGGTCGGTGTTTCCCTGTAGGTAAAAGCAGCGGCCATCGACCGGAGCGCCGCTGCTGTCATTGATCAGCAGGCCGCGTGTGTTGAAGACCATCGCGGTGGCCTGGGTTGTGGTCTGTCCGGGTGGAGCCGCGCTGATCCCGGTCGTGTCGAAGTTGACGTCCGTAGGCAAGGGGTAATCGGCCGAAAGGGGGTCCAGTGTCCAGGAGCCGGTACGGGTTTTAAACTCCGTCCGGTAGGTCCGCACCGGGCTGGTATTCCGCTTCACCTTGAAGCGGGCGTCGCCGGTCGTGGCCTTGATCCGGGCCAACTGCGCCGAGG
Source organism: Terriglobia bacterium (assembly GCA_965218055.1). Lineage (GTDB taxonomy): Bacteria > Acidobacteriota > Terriglobia > JAJPHL01 > JAPKYU01 > CBDBKE01. Next base: position 456,874 of record CBDCKA010000002.1, on the reverse strand, counting down.
CGGCAATTTCGTGGGCGGTGCCGCTGAGCCGGTAGCGGGAGACGGCGGCCCCCATCCACTTGGCTGCCATGGCGGCCATGACCATAACGATGATCACGACTATAATGACTTCAAGGAGGCTGAAGCCGCTTTGGGAACCGCGTGTTCCTTCCGTCCTGGCTCTGATTGGATGCCGCATGAGGAAATCCTTCTCACTACCAGCGGGGGATGAGCTTTTCGAGTTACCTCAGCAACTCAACGACAAAAGTCTACTCTCTGGACTTGCCCTTGTAAAGCCGCAACCGGCCCCCCGAGCGGCTCGAAACGCTGCGCGTACCAAACTACACACGAACCGGTAGCACGCTGCCTGCCAAGTGTGCGATTGCCGCGTAAGGCCCAGAACTACAACAGATTCCGAAAACGGGTGAGGATGACAGGCAAGTAAGGAAACCCGGCCGCCTGTTGCGTTTCTTCCCATTTTTCCCGCGTTGGGTAAACTGTTCAGGTGGAGAGCCGCCCCCTGCGTCGGGTCAAGAGCTATTCCGGAGAAACCGGGGTTGTCTACCAGTACGTGTTTGTCGACCAGCGGCGGGCACGGCGCGGCTGGTGGCGGTCCGGCACCGAATACCTGTTCGACGTCTCCAGCGACCGCAAGACAAACTTCCCCGTTCCGGTGTTCATCTATGACGACGCGGTGCGCTTCTGGGAAAAGGCACACCGGCGCCCCCTGTCTTCCACCGAGCAATACGCTGCCGCCAAGATACGGTTGTTCCGCGCATTCGATCAGAGCGAGCGGCTCCAGCAGGAAACCGCCAGCATCGTGGTGGATGCCGCCATCATTGAGGAACTGCTGTCGGCGCTCGACATCAGTTAACGTGCTGTTGAAATAGCTGGCCCAGGTCGGGAGGGCTGCGCGGCCAGTGCCATCAACCCAATCTTTCGCCACAGGTATTCTGCTGTGCGCCGCGCTGGAATCATTCGAAGGAAGGTGTTCCGCGGCCTGCGGAGTTTCCGCGGAAGGTTGGCCCATCGTTGCGCGGCCTGCCGGTGGTGGGGGTGAGATGCGGAGGCCCAAAAAGTAAATGGGCCTCGCTGTTGGCGAGGCCCGGTCGAATCCTGACGAAGTTGAAAGCTACTTCTTTTTCTTTTTGGTTTTGGCCTTGGCTTTCTTCTTCGCCTTCTTCTTAGCTGCGCATTTCATTTTGCTTTTCTCCCTTCCACATCACAATGCATTCTGCATCGTGATGATGTTCCATGTATAGAGGTTGACTGCATTGATGTCAAGAGAAAAGTGAATCAAGGAATTCAACGTTTCAATCTGATGCTTCATCGACGAACGACGATTGAAACGCGCGATTCTCCACTCACGTCCATGTTCAGTGGGGACCGATCCAGAGCAACGATGGCGTGAAGCGGGGGCGTGAAGCGGGGGCGTGAAGCGATGGCGTGAAGCGGGGGCGTGAAGCGGGACGACCGCGGGAGAAGTGAATGCCGTTCTCTACTGTTTGCCGGTTCGACGCTCCAGCAGCTGTGAAACGATCGGATTCCCAAGAAGCCTCTGGCGGCCTACAATGAAAGCAATGAGCCTTGCCGGACGAACTGCATATCTTCTGGGATGCCTCTGCTGCCTGCCAACCTGGCTGCTCGCTCCCACGCCACAACGTCCGGCAGATCAGGCGGCAGATCAGAATTCGGGTCGCGTCGCAGCGGAAGCAGCGGGACATGAGCAGACGCTGCCGACCATCCGCGTGGACGTGAACTTGGTCAACGTCCTGTGCACGGTGAAGGACCGCAAAGGGAAACTCGTCAACACTCTCACCAAAGAGGACTTCAAAATTTCCGAAGACGGGCAGCGGCAGCAGATCCGTTACTTCTCACGCGAAACCAACCTGCCGCTGACGCTGGGACTGCTGGTGGACACCAGCGTCAGCCAGTGGCGGCTGATACCCGCCGAGCAGGAAGCCGCCGAGATCTTCTTCCGCCGCGTGATCGGGCGGCAGGACCTGGCGTTCTTAATCAGCTTTGATTCCGAGGTGGATCTGTTGCAAGACCTGACAGGCAGCCATGTTTTGCTGCGTCGGGCGCTGGACCGGTTGCGGGTGAACGCTCCCGCGCCCGCGACCCCGCTGCCCACGACCCAGGGACCATTTCCCGGATTGCGCGTCGGAGGAACCCACTTCTATGACGCAGTCTACCTGGCCGCCCGCCAAAAATTGGCCCTCGAGGTGGGGCGCAAGGCCATTGTGATCATCAGCGACGGCCAGGACCAGGGGAGCAAAGTCAAGTCGCGGAAAGCCATCGAGGCCGCGCACAAGGCCAACGTCATCATCTACGGAATCTTGTTTTACGACCCTCGGTTCTATGGCCGGTACGGCTATTCGGGCGACCGCACGCTGAAAAAAATGTCCAAGGAGACCGGAGGGCGAATGATTGAGGTGCGGCGCAGCAAGGACCTGTCGGCCGCTTTTGAGGAAATCTCCCAGGAACTCCGCAGCCAGTACAGTTTGGGATATACCTCATCCAATCCGCGTCGGGACGGGAAGTTTCGGAAGCTGAAGGTCAAGACCCGCGGCAAGGGCCTGCGTGTCCATGCCCGCAAGGGATATTACGCCACCGGCGAGAAGAGTCCGTGAAGAGAAAACGCAGGGGTTCGTGAGAACGAAACAGGGAAAGACCCAAACCGGCCCTGATTTCTGATCAGGGGTCACGCTACGGTTTTGAGTCGGTTCGTTCCACGGCCAGCGCAACGGCGTTCCCCCCTCCCAGGCAGAGCGCGGCTACGCCCCGGCGGGCGTTGCGAGCGATCATCTCGTGCAGCAGGGTCACCAGGATCCGCGCGCCGCTGGCTCCAATAGGGTGGCCCAGGGCCACGGCGCCACCGTTGACATTGACCTTGGCTGGGTCCAGTCGCAGTTCGCGGATCACCGCCAGAGCCTGCACCGCGAAGGCTTCGTTCAATTCGTACAGATCCACCCCGTCCCGGTCCCAGCCTACCTTGGCCAGCAATTGATTCACCGCTTCCACCGGAGCCATCATCACCATCCGGGGAGCAATGCCGCTGGTAGACTGACCCACTACGCGGGCCAGCGGCGCGCGCCCCAGTCGGCTTGCTACCAATTCGGAGGCTACTACCACGGCGGCCGCACCGTCGTTCATTCCCGGAGCATTGCCGGCGGTCACCGTGCCGTCCTTTTGGAAGACCGGCTTCAGCCGCCCCAATGCCTCGAGCGAGGTGCCCTCGCGCGGGGATTCGTCCTTCTCGACGCGAACAGTCTGCCGCTTTGACTGTGGCACCTCCACCGGAACAATCTGCGACTCAAACCGGCAGGCCCGAACGGCGGCCACCGCTTTGCGATGACTCTGAACCGCGAACTCATCCTGTTCTTCGCGACGGATGCCATACTTCGCCGCCACCACCTCAGCGGTGATGCCCATGTGGCAGTCTTCGTAGGCATCCCAGAGGCCGTCCAGGATCATCGAGTCCACCAGTTGGCCGTTTCCCAGGCGCAGACCGGAACGCGCCTGCGGAATCAGGTAGGGCGCGTTGGACATCGACTCCATGCCGCCAGCCACCACCACTCCCCCATTGCCGGTTTGAATCGCCTGTACGGCCAGGCCGACCGCCTTCAGGCCGGAACCACAAACTTTGTTGATGGCCATGGCCGAGACTCGGTGGGCGAGACCGCCGCGGAGAGCCGCCTGCCGTGCCGGGTTTTGCCCCAATCCTGCGCTTAACACGTTTCCCAGAATGACCTCGTCCACCTGCTCCGGCTCGATGCCTGCCCGGCGGACCGCCTCGCGCACGACAGCCGCTCCCAGTAGTGTCGCGGGCAGCGGGGCCAGAGCTCCCTGAAATTTGGCCACTGGAGTGCGCACGGCGCTTAGAAGGACAGCTTGTTCCACGGAAGGTACTCCTTCTCAAGACATCTTATCATTGCTACCGAATCACACCTGGGTTACCGGATTGCACCTGGCGAAAGTACTAGTAGTCCTGGGGTCTGCGGTGGGAAGTTCGTACTGTGCCCAAAATGTGTCTTCCGATCTATTGAGGGACCGGCCTCGGTTCTCTAGAATGCCTCTATTCTCGATTGAGGTGCAAGCGCATGAAGACACAAGAAAAACGCCACGCTCGGCGTTTTGGGTTGGCCTTGCCGGTGGTCCTGATGACGGGTGATCGGAAGAAGGCGCCCCGGACGATCCGTACCAGGGACATCAGCTCCACCGGAGTTCTGCTGCAATACGACGAACAAGTGCTTCCGGGGACGACGATGGAGATGGTGCTGACCATGCCGGAATCGGTCACGCAGACCGCCCCGGTGCAGTTGCGCTGCATGGGCCGTGTGGTCCGGGTGGCCCGCGCCCGCCGGAACCGCATGGATGTCGCGGTGAAGATTGATCGGTACGAATTCATGCGCGTTGGAGACAAGCCCGCCAGGAAAGCTCTACTCCACAGAAACGGTCGAACCACCCAGGCTGCCACGATATCCTGAGGGTGCAAGACTGGACCAAGAAAAACGAACCTGATTTCAGCAAGGAAAATGAGCGTCGTCGGGGTCCCGTCCGGCTTTGGCCGCGGGCGTTCTCGATTCCTATTGGTGAAACGAACCTGCTGGTCGTATAGGCGAGACGAACTTGCTGGTCGCCTGGGCCTGCTGGCTGCCTGGGGAGGATTCGAACCTCCATAACAGGATCCAAAGTCCTGCGTCCTACCATTGGACGACCAGGCAGTCTTCTGACTATTGTCCCGCACCTGGTTGGGTTGCGGCAAGCCTGCTGTAGTGGCGGATGAGGTGCCATGCGGCCTGACGGAGTGGGACACAGCAGAGCACTCGCGACAGCGTAGGCTCCAGCCAGGGCGCTGTGGCTGCGCGAAGCAAGCCCGCCCCACGCAGTTGCCCGCCGAAGCGCCTCTGTAATTGGCGGGAGTAGGCCTCGATAGATTCCGAGACATCTTCGCTACCGCACAGCACATGCTGGGCCGCCATGCGCCCGGTTTCCAGTGCTACCGACATCCCCTGACCGGTAAACGGATCCGGAAACAGCGCCCCATCGCCGGCCGCCAACAGGTTGGGTGGGGGTTGGCGCCAGCCCATGGACACCGGCCCCGTGAACTGAAAGGGTTGCTCGCGCCTCCATCCAGCCAGGCGCGCCCCGAGGCCGGGGACGCGCGCCAGCACCTGCTCGGCCGAGCCGGCAGCGAGGAGGCTTTTCTCGACCAGGCAGCACAGATTCACCCGTCCGTCCTCAATCGGCGCCAGGCCGCAGTAGCCGCCGGGGAAGAAGTAGAGTTCCACCTGGCTGGCGCATTGGCCCCGATAATGCGCTTTAAAGGCGAAATATGCAGGGTTGGCCTGCTTGCCGTTCCGGGCAGGCCAGAGCGCTCCGCCCCCAGCAGGCGAATGGGCTCTCAGGGGCTGTAGCAGCGAGTGCCGTCCGGCCGCCAGCAGCACAGTTCGCGACTGAAACTCCCGGCCGTCACGTGTCTCGAGCGTCTGGCTGCTGCGTTCCAGGCGGATGATCTCGGCCTTCTCGATCAGTTCCGCGCCGGCGGCCTGCGCTGCCTGAGCTAGCAGGTGGTCCAAACGCAGCCGCGACAGGCCGTAGGCGGGGGCCGGGAAGGGGAATTTAAATCGGGCGCCCGAGGCAGTCACCACCACCGCACGCTCGATGGGTGCCGGTTGCGCCGCGCAGAACTGTGGGCCGCAACCCAGTTCCTCCACGACGCGTGCTCCCGCCGCTGAGAGAAACTCGCCGCACAGCTTGTCACGCGGGAAGGCCGCTTTCTCCAGCAGGCCGATCTTGGCGCCAGCCCGCGCCAGTTCGATGGCCGCGGCGCATCCGGCCGGTCCAGCACCAACAATAGCGACATCCCACATGGCAGCGGCGAAGAGTTAGGAGTGAAGCTTCGTTGCACTCTTTGCTCTTAACTCATCACTCATTCTCCTCCAGTTCCACCACCAACGACCTGCGGAAAGGCACGTGCCAGCGCGCGCGGAAGCGACGGAAGCCGGCTGCCTCTGCCGCCTGTTCCAGCTCGCCCGGCCCGAAAGCGCGCTGCACGGAGGCCGGCCCGTCGAAGCGGGTGATCCGACTGCGCGCGAACAGCGGCGCCGTCCAGCGCACGAAGTAGAACGGCACCCAGTGGCGGTCCAGGTCATTGATCAGCAGGGCATGGCGGGCCAGCCGAGCGACGTCGCGCAGCAGGTGCGGCACCTCGGGGTCAGGCAAATGGTGGAGGAACAGGGAAACAGCCACAAAATCGAACGAGCGCGTCGCAAACGGGGCGCGGAAAGCGTCGCCGCACACCAGCCCGACACGGGGCGCCTGGGCCAGGCGCAGGTGGCGCAAGTGCAACTCCAGAGCGGTGACACGCGCCTGCGGGTACCAGCGCCGCACCGCCGCAGGTAGATCCCCGGAGCCGGCGGCCACGTCCAGCAGAGAAAAGGCCCGCAGGCCCGTGCGCATCACCTGCTCGCCGAGCAACTTCCGCAGTAGGCAACGCCCGCCCAGGAAGCGGTTGATGCGCCGCAGATCGGCCAGACTCCGGGCCACTTCGCTGTCACTGCCCTCTCCGGTGTCGAGCAGCTCCTCGACATGGATGCGGCGGTCAGCCACGAACATAGCAATTAAGAGTTATACGTGACGAGTGAAGAAGGAAAGGCTATACAACTCGTTATTCATTCTTCACTACCTGCACTCAGTAGAGGCTTCACTCATTGGGGTTTTTCAGCACGAGCGCGGAATTCTTGCTGCCAAAGCCGATGCAGTTGCACAGCGCGTAGGGAATTTCCATCCGGCGCCCGGGCTGGGGTGAGTAGTCCAGGTCACATTCCGGGTCTGGCTTATCCAGGTTGGTGGTGGGTGGCACCAGGCCATCTCGCATCGCCAGCAACGTCGCCGCCACTCCGGCGGCGCCGCAGGCTCCCTGCGGGTGGCCGATCACGGATTTCAAGGCGGAGGTCACCAGGCGCGGGGCGTGGTTCTGGAAGCAAAGCTTCAGCGCGCGCGTTTCCACGCGGTCGTTCAACACGGTGGAGGTGCCGTGCAGATTCGCGTAGGAAATCTGCTCGGGGGGCAGGCCGGCTTCTTCCAAGGCCAACTGCATGGCGCGTGCCGGTTCTTCGCCGCACTCTTCCAGACGCACCCGGTGGTAAGCTTCGCAGGAAGAGCCGTAGCCGATGATTTCGCCATAGACCGGCGCGCCGCGGCGAAGGGCTCGTTCGCGCTCCTCCAGCACCAGCATCCAGCCGCCTTCGGCGAGCACGAACCCATCGCGGTCGGCGGAAAACGGCCGGGAGCCGCGCTCAGGAGCGTGGTTCCAACTGGTGGTCAGGATCCGCATCAGGTGGAAACCTCGTACAATCAGGTAGGCGATGGGGGCATCCACGCCTCCGGCCAGCACCGTATCAATCACTCCCGTTTGGATGTTGCGGAACGCGTAGCCCAACGCGTCGGTCGAGGAAGTGCAACCGGTGGAGACCAGGTGGCTGAAGCCCCGGAAGCCAAAGCGCATGGAGACTTCGCTGGACAGAGTGCCGATTGTGGAGGAGGGAATCGTATAGACGCTGACCTTCTTGATCTGGCCGGCGTAGTAGAGCCGGTACTGCTCCTCGGTGAACTCCTGGCTGCCGCCGCCCGAGCCCAGCACCACCGCTACGTTGCGCTTGGCCTCCAGGTCCATTGCCTGCGGGTCGAGGCCGGAGTCGGCCAGCGCTTCCTCGGAGGCCGCCAGAGCTACCGGCACCGCACGTGACACGTGCGGGCGTTCCTTGGAAGTAACGTATCGGTCCGGGTCGAAGCCGGGGATTTCCCCGGCAATCTGCACGGGCAGCGAGGAAGGGTTAAACAGGGAAATGCGGCGAATACCGCTTCGTCCTTCGCGGGTCGCTTGCCAGAACGCTTCACGGCCCACCCCGTTGGGGCTGACGGCGCCGATCCCGGTGACCACCACGCGCCGCAAACGATTGCCATTGGTAGAACTCATTGGAGGCTCTATTGTAGCACCTGCCTTCGCATTTCGCTGTGTGTTTGCTGCACGGGAGCGTAACTGGCCGGCTGGTGCGGCGGGCTGATTGTAGCCTCCCCGGGCAGTTGTCGCAAGTAGAGCACGAGCTGCCAGATTTGTTCCTCCGTGTGGAGCTTGCGGCCGGCCGGCATGCCGGAGTAGCGGATGCCTTGGGAAATCATCCAGTAGAGCTGTCCGTCGGTGTGCTGTCCGACGTGTGGCGAAGTCAGGTCGCTGGCGCGCGGGTACAGATTGCGGCCGAGCCGGGTGTCGGCCTTGCCGTCGCAGCCGTGGCAGCCGGCGCAGTATTCTCCGTAGCGCGTGTGCCCTTCTTCAAGGTTGGCTTCCGTGGCCGGCAGTGGATTGCTCCGGTTCTTGTACTCGTCAGGGATCGTCAGCAGCTTCGCCCGTTGGTCCGGCGGCCCGCTGTGCGGCCGGCTGCGCGGCTGGTTGCGCTCGCCGCAGCCAGCCAGCAGGGCCAGTGTCACCAGTGTCGCTGCCGTTCCGCGCGCGCGTTCTGTGGCAATGCTGCCCCACCGTTTGGTGGAGCGGTTCTGGCGAAATTCGGGCATCGGGTTCGCGAAGCTTCGAGAGCCGGCTGGCCGGCATCGCCCCCAGGCCGGCGCTAGGGTGCTACTCCTGCGAAACGAAGCTCACTGCGGACGATTCGAAACCCGTAGTCGGCGTAGTGAAACTCCGGCGGAATACTGCTGCGCGCCGCACAACGCGAAATCTTAATATGGTGGCGCCAGGAGCCACCCCGCGAAGCGCGCCGGGATGGGGAAGTGGCCTGCTGGGCACACACCGGGTTGCGTTCCGGCGAGGTGGCGTAGAAGTCAGGATGGTACCAGTCCCAGCACCATTCGTGCACGTTTTCGCATATGTCAAACAGCCCGTAGGCGTTGGGTGGCGCCGTAGCCGCCGTCTCCGGCCCCTGTTTCCAGCGACGTGAGTAGCCCGGCCGTTCGGCCGGATGGGCGTCGCCCCAGGGATAGAAGCGCCCTTCGGCGCCGCCCCGAGCCGCCCGTTCCCATTCGGCTTCGGTGGGCAGGCGGTAGGGCTCACTGGTTTCCCGGCTCAGCCAGTCGCAATAGGTCATGGCGTCGAACCAGCTTGGGCCCACCACGGGCTGATCGGGCGCGGAGAACTCGGGCTGGTTCCAGAACGGCGGTGGGCGATGTCCGGTGGCCTCGAGGAAGCGTGCATATTCGCGGTTGGTGACTTGGCGGCGGCCCATTTCCAAGCCGTCCACCCAGACACGGTGCGCGGGCCGCTCCTCGGCCCGACCCTGTCCCTCTGGGCTGCCCATGAGGAACCAGCCAGCGGGAATCGCCGCCAGAGCCGGTGCTTCGACCACTCCCGGGGCCACCTCGCTCATGCGCGGGACGTAGCTTATCATAGGCCACTCATAGGCCACACCCCGACCATACGCCGGTCGTACACGTGCCATATGCCGGCCACATGCTGGCAGAGCCATTCTGCCCATCGCTGACGTGGTAGAGTCGCGGGTGCATGACGGCAGTGGGAATCGGGCTGTGGGCGCTCACCGCCGGGTGGTTGGTGTGGCTCTATCTGAGCCGCCCGCACCTGCGTCCCTACCCGCGCTATGGGTACCTGGGCCTCGCAGTGATTGGTCTGGGCGAAGTGCTGATGTTCCGTGGGATTGAGCCGGTAGCCACCTTCTTCACCCCGATTGCCTGGACCGGCTACATTGCGGCCGTAGACGCTGCCGTTTATTCGTTGCGCGGCGAATCGCTGCTCCATGGAAGGGGACGCGAGTTCCTGGCCGCGGTCGCGGTTTCGGCACCCTTCTGGCTCATCTTTGAGGCCTACAACCTGCGGCTTCGGAATTGGATCTACGCGGATTTGCCCCTCAACCCAACGGTCCGCTATTTCGGCTACGCCTGGGCCTTCTCCACCATCTGGCCGGCGATGCTGGAGACGGCCTTTCTGCTGCGCGCCGCCGGGTTGTGGCAGAAGAGCTACACGCCGTTCGCTGTTCCCGCCGGCCTCCGCCGTCTGTTCCCCTGGATCGGCGCGGTGATGCTGTTGATCCCGCTCGTGGTGCCGCGCGCTGCTGCTGCGTATCTGTTCGGCCTGGTCTGGCTGGGGTTCATTTTTCTGCTGGACCCGCTGAACGCCCGGCTCCGCGCCACCTCGCTGGAGCGAGAGCTGGCGCGGGGCCTGCGAGGGCGGCTTTACGCCCTGCTGGTGTCCGGCGCAGTGTGCGGAATCTTTTGGGAGTTCTGGAACTATTGGTCTGCGGCCAAGTGGATTTACGTCTTCCCCATTTTCCCTAGCGTAAAGATCTTCGAAATGCCCGTGGTTGGTTACTTTGGGTTTCCCCCGTTTGCCGTGGAATATTTTTGCCTGTACGTTTTAGTGGTGGCAGCCGCGCAGCGAATGGGGCTGTTTCGAGGGTTGGGCCGTGCTTGCGAATTCTGATGCGGGGAGCGCCGGGGCGCTTTACCCCAGCGCGCCGGGTGTTCCTTTCTATTCTACGGTCACCGACTTGGCCAAGTTGCGGGGCTGGTCCACGTCGCAGCCGCGCCGCACCGCGATGTGGTAAGCCAGCAATTGCAGCGGCACGATTGCCAGTAGCGGGGAGAATAAATCTGCTGAGCGCGGAATCGGAATCAGATGGTCCGCGCCCTCCTGGGCCTCCGTGTCGCCTTCGGTCACAACGGCAATCACGATGCCATCGCGCGCCTTTACTTCCTTGATGTTGGAAAGCGTCTTCTCGTAGCGCAGCTCGCTTTCCCGATTGCCGTCCTCGCGGGTGTTCAGCACCACCACCGGCAGCTTCTCGTCAATCAGGGCGTTGGGCCCGTGCTTCATCTCGCCGGCCGGATAACCCTCGGCATGGATATAGGAGATTTCCTTCAGCTTCAGCGCGCCCTCTAGGGCGATCGGGAAATGGAAGCTCCGGCCGAGGAACAGAAAGTCTGTGGCGCGGTCAAAGCGGCGCGACAGCTCCTGATACAGGTCGTCGTTCTTCAGCACGCATTCCAGCTTGTCGGGAATCAGCATCAGCTCCTGCAGGTAGCAGCGCGCTTGCTCGTCGCTGATGGTTCCGCGGAGAGTCGCCAGGCGCACGGCGAGCAAGTAGAGGGCCGTCAGTTGCGAAGTGAAGGCCTTGGTGGAAGCCACGCCAATTTCCGGTCCGGCATGCGTGTAGATGGTACCGGCCGCTTCGCGGGATACCATGCTGCCGACCACATTGGCAATGGCCAGCGTGGGTGATCCCTTGGCCTTGGCTTCGCGCTGGGCCGCCAGCGTGTCGGCCGTCTCGCCCGACTGCGAGATCGGCACCGTCAGCGTGTGCGGGCCCATGATCGGAGCCCGGTAGCGGAACTCGCTGCCGTAATCTACTTCGACCGGCAGGCGAGCCAGCTTCTCGATAATGTATTTGCCCGTCATGCCAGCGTGCAGGCTGGTCCCGCAGGCAATAATTTTCATCTCCGTGAAGTTCCGGAACTGCTCCTCGGTAATCTGCATTTCCTCCAGAACCACACGAGTCTTGTCAGAGTTGACCCGGCCCAGAACGGTATCGCGCACGGCCCGGGGCTGCTCGAAGATTTCCTTCAGCATGAAGTGCGGGTAGCCGGCCTTCTCGGCCATGATCGGGTCCCAGGTGATATGGTGCAGTTCGCGCTGAATCGGGTTTCCCTGAAAGTCGGTTAGCTTCACGCCGTTCGGGGTGATCACGGCCAGGTCGCCGTCAGCGAGAAAGAACACATCGCGGGTGTGATGAAGGATGGCGGGGATGTCGGAGGCCACGAAGTACTCATCCTTGCCCAACCCTACGACCGCCGGCGGTCCCAGGCGTGCGGCCACGATTTTCTCGGGATCGCGACTGGAAATCACCCCCAGGGCAAAGACACCGTGAATGTCCTGGACGGCGCGGCACACCGCTTTCTCCAGATTCCCGTCCAGGTACTTCTCGATCAGGTGGGCTGCAATCTCGGTGTCGGTTTCGCTGGCAAAGACGTGGCCTTCAGCGCTCAGTTGCTTTTTCAGAGCCAGGTAGTTTTCGATAATGCCGTTGTGCACCACAACGATGTCGCCCGTGCAGTCGCGATGCGGGTGGGAGTTGACTTCGCTGGGGCGGCCGTGTGTGGCCCAGCGGGTATGTCCGATACCGTAGCTGCCGTGGATTGGATTCAGCCGGAGAGCTTCCTCCAGGTTCCGCAGCTTGCCCTGCGCGCGGCGCATCTGCATGCCGTTGTGGTTGACAACAGCCACGCCTGCCGAGTCATAGCCGCGGTACTCCAGCCGCTTCAGTCCTTCGATGATGACCGGCAACGCCGGCTTCTTACCTACATACCCCACAATCCCGCACATATCTGCAAACTCCCCAGTTTCCTGAGCCTTCCTAAGCGTCCGGCTAGGAGGGTTATTTGGGAGCCGGGCCCTTGCTCCCCGGCCATCCGCTCATTATACAGGACAAGGGTCACCTTCCGTCCCCCCGCCTCTTATAATAAGATTTAATCCCTAGAATAGCGAAATTGCACCCTGGCGGTGCGTCGGCGCCGTTGCCGTGACCGCGCCTACGTTGAGTTCAGTAACTGGCAGGAAAATTCTTCAATGACGGGATTGGTCAGCACGTCCCGAGCGATGCGCTCGATTTCCTCGCGAGCCTGGTCGTGGCTTAGGCCGTCGGAGAGCACAATTTCAAAATACTTTCCCTGACGCACCTCGGCCACCTCGGAGAATCCGAGTTCACGAAGGGCCGCAAGGATAGTCTGACCCTGCGGGTCGAGCACCGTACTCTTGAGCGTGACAAAGACTCTGGCTTTCATCTTGTTTTCCCGACCCCGACCGCGGGGGCGTGCTCCGGGAGGTCCTGCCGCTCGGTGGCGGCGCGAGCCGCTTGGTCCAGCAATTCCACCACGTGCCCCACGCGCTGGCCACGGCCCCAGCGGGCAACCCCGGCGCGAAATTGCAGCAGGCAGCCCGGGTTCGCCGTCAGCACCAGCTCCGCTCCAGTGGCGTTGACGGCCTGGATTTTTTTCTCCAGCAGATCCATGGACAGGTCATTGTGCGCGATATTGTAGATGCCGGCGCTGCCGCAGCAGATCTCCGCCAGGGGCAGTTCGCGGAACTCCACGCCGGGCACGCGCTGGATCAGCTCGCGGGGTGCGGAGCGGACGCGCTGCCCGTGCACCAGGTGGCAGGGGTCCTGGTAGGTGGCCCGCACCGCCACTTCTCCCAGCGGCTGCACCAGGCCGGCTTCGGCCAGGAACTCGGTCACGTCCTTCGTCTTCTCAGCGAAGGTCGCGGCCCGCTCGGCGTATTCCTCATCGCCGCCCAGCACCTCGTGGTACTCCTTCAACGTCGAGCCGCAGCCGGCGGCGTTGGTGAGCAACGCGTCAAACGGCTCGGCTAGGAAAGCCCGAATGTTGCGCCGGGCCAGCCGCCGGGCCTGGTCGCGGACTCCGGCGTGGACGTGCAGGGCGCCGCAGCAGATCTGGTCGCGGGGGATGACCACCTCGCACCCGTTCGCGGTGAGCACCCGCAGGGTGGCTTCGTTCAGCCGGGCAAAGCTGACGTTGGCGATGCAGCCGGCGAACAGCGCCACCCGGTAGCGGCGCCGTCCCCGTGTCGGGTGCAGCCTGCCGAGCTGGCGGAAAAAGAAGGGCGGCTCGGCTGGCGGCGTCAACGCCTCGATGCTGGACAACCCAAGCTCTTCCAGCAAGCCCGCGCGCCGCACCATCTGCTGCAGCCCTGAGGCCTGGTAGGACCACAAGCCCCAGCCGGCCAGCCGCAGCAGGGCGGGGCTGCTCAGCAGATGCCGGAAGACAAAACGTCGAACGGCGCGCTGGACGAGCGGCCGCCGGTAATGTTGCTCGATCTGCGCCCGCGCTGCTTCGACCAATTTTCCGTACTGCACCCCAGAGGGGCAGGCGGTTTCGCAGGCGCGGCAATCCAGGCACAGGTCAATGTGCTTTACGAAGCTGTCAGCCAGCGGCAGGCGGCCTTGGTCCACCTGGATCATCTGGTAGATGCGGCCGCGCGGCGAATCCATTTCCACCCCCAGCTCGCGGTAGGTGGGGCAATGATTCAGACACAGCCCGCAGTGGATGCACTTGGAGTAGTCCTCCCACAGGGGCCGGTCGGGACCCTGAAAGCCAGAGGCGCCGCCAGAGGTGCCGCCAGAAGTGCCGTTCGTCGTTTCCTCTACCGGGGTCAGCATACGGACCGGCCTGGGTTCAGGATCCCCTTGGGGTCGAAGGCCTGTTTGAGTTTCTGCATCATGAGGTAGTCGTCCCGCGGGGGACCCCAAACCTGCAGTTGGGCCTGAATTGGCGGAGGGGCGAATTCGATCACCACATGCGCATCGAGCGAGAGAGCCATCCGCTGCGTGTCTCGGCAGAACCCCAGCAGGTCCTCCCCGCGGACATACAGGTAGGATATTCCGGAACCGGCGCGGGCAATCAGGGCCGTTTCCGCCCCCTGCTGCCGCAGGTGGTCCAAGGTGGCCTCCAGCAGGGGTCGCATCCCCACCAGCGTCGAGCAGAGCCTGAGGCGAGCGCTGTCGGGATAGGCTGCAAAGAAGGTGGCCGGCAAGTCGCAAATGGCCTGCCACAGCCGCTGTTCCTGCTCACCGCCCAGGGTGAGGGAATCCCGGACGCCGGCGGCCTGGCCCAGCGTTGCTACCTCCCGGCGGCTGCGTTCGATCACGCGTTCTACGCCGCCGCAGGCTACCGCCAGCAGAAACTCGCCGTGGGGTAACTGCTGTCGGGTGGCATCGCTCACCATTGAGGCGGCTGCGCTGTCCAGCAGGTCCAGCGCCAGCGGCGATAGCACCGACTTCAGCAGCGCGCCGCGTGCCTCGAGCGCTTCCCCCAGCGTGCCAAAGGCCAGCAGGCTGGTCTCGGTGGCGGGCCTCGGAAACAGTTTCAAGTTCACGTCGGTGATGACCCCCAGCGTCCCCAGCGACCCGATCAGGAGCTTGGCCACGTCATAGCCGGCGACGTTTTTCACTACCATGCCGCCGCTCTTCACCAGCTTGCCATCCACGGTGGCGAAGCGCGTCCCGATGACCATGTCGCGCGCGGTACCGTAGAAGAGGCGGAAGGGACCGCTGGAGTTGGCAGCGAGTGCGCCGCCGATGGTGGCGCGCTCGGGGCAGGCGACACCCAGCGGCAGCCACTGCCGATGAGGCGCCAGGGCGGTGGAAAATTCACCCACCGTCAGTCCTGCTTCCATGCTGGCGGTCAGGTCGGCCGGTTCGTACTGCTTGAGGCGGTTCAGACGTCGCAGGCACAGGGTGAGGTCGGCGCCGGCCGGCGGCGCCCCCAACTCCTGCTGCGAGGAGTTTCCCGCCGGGATGACGCGGAGGCGCTCGGTGTTGGCCAGCGAGAGCACAGCGGCTACCTCCTCCGGAGTGCCGGGGAAAACGGTGTCGCCGGCCACGTGTTCCGGGCCAACCAACTCGCCCAGCCGCGGCACAATGTCGCCGCGCAGCGTCATCGGCCGCGAGTATAGCACGCGAGCCGGGCGGCCATTTCCCGCCCATAGCGGCGGAGCCACGACATCGCGGCGCCCTTCAGGACCCGCGCTGGGGGCAGGCTGGAAGCCTGCCACTACCTCGGGCGGAGGGCAACCAGGGCGTAATGGCGGCCGGCGGCGGCTCCTTCGCGGCGGAAAGAGTAGAGCAGGTCGGTGCGGCAAGCGGTGCAGGGCGCCCCGGTGACAATGTTCTTCTTCCTCAGCCCGGCCGCCAGCATCTGCCGCCGGTTGGCCTCTTCCAGGTCCAGGTAGGCGGTGGCGGTGGCCAGCGGGCGCATCGTAGACTCGCGATTCCTCATGACCTGCCGTGGCAGCAGGGTGTCGGCGGGGTTTTCCGGCTCCAGACCGCGGAATAGCTCCTCAGCGTAAGGGAACTGGGAGTGGAACTGCTCCAGCACTTCCTCGCCCACCTGATAGCAGCAGACTCGGATTCCCGGCCCGATGACTGCGCGCATCCTCGACGGGTCGGCGCCGTAGTGAGCGCGCATCGTGCCGACAGTTTTTTCGGCAATGCGGCGCACCGTGCCGCGCCAGCCGGCATGCACGATGCCCACAGCTCGCGCCACCGGGTCCAGCAGCAGGATCGGGGGGCAATCCGCCGTCTTCACCACCAAGGCCAGGCCGGCGGTGGCGGTGACCATGGCGTCGCCCACCGGGAGGTACGGTGGCACAACATCTATGGTCCGTACCGTCGCCGAGTGAATCTGGCGCAATTCAACCGGCCGCAGCTGCTTCTCCCCTGAGGCAACGAGGGCAAAGAAATCCCGGCGCGAGCTGTGACGCGTGCTGAAGGCGTGCACGACTCCCGCCAGCCGCTGCCAGGCGCGGGCAACCAGCACGGTCTTTGTGGTCTTAAAGCTCGAAGATGGTCCCATCACTGGTCCAGGTGCATCTTGCTGGCTATAATAGCGCGCAGCCTTGTGAAGTTCTTGGGGTGAAGTTTCTTGGGAACAAAATGATCGTCGGCACCGGCATTGACGTGGCCGAAGTTGCGCGCTTGGAACAGGCGGCGGCCCGGCACGGACAGCGGTTTCTGGAACGCGTCTTCACCGCGCGCGAAATCGCATATTGCGAGCGCCACAGGAATTGCTTCGAGCGCTATGCCGCGCGCTTTGCGGCCAAAGAGGCAGGCATGAAAGCCCTGGGAGTCGGCTGGCGGGGCGGCGTGCGGTGGCAAGACCTGGAGGTGGTGAACCAGCGCGGGGGCAAGCCGGAACTGCGGTTTTCGGGAGTGGCCGCGCGCATCGCCGAGAGGCGGAAGGTGCGCAACGTCTCCCTATCGCTCACGCACACCCAGGCGCAGGCCGTGGCCCAGGTGATCCTGGAAGATTAATCTGCACAGACTGAAGTCTGTGCCACCGGCGGCCTGCAAATTGTTGAAGAGTGGCACAGGCTTCAGCCGGTGCAGGCCTTCCAGCAACTCAGGGGCTCGCGACCCTCCCGGTTGCCTGCTTGGTGGGTCTCGTCGGCCACGCCGACCAAGCCTCGTTCTTCGACGTCAGTGATCAGCGCCTCCACGATGCGGTTGGGACGGAGCGGCGGCCCGCAGAGGTGAACTTTCAGGTAGTTGTCGCTGAGGGCCGAGTCGCCCTCTAGCGTGATGACCGACAGCCGGCGCCCCAACTGACGGCGGCGAAATTCCAGATTCTTTCGGCCGGCCAGCTCGCGCAAGAGGCGGTTGCGCTCCCGTGCCACGCGGACCGGCACCTGGTCGGGCATGGTCGCGGCCGGCGTCCCTTCACGTCGCGAGTAGGTGAACACGTGCAGGTAGGTGAAGGGCAGGCGCTCGACCAGCGCCCGGGTCTGCTCAAAATCCTCGTTGGATTCGCCGGGGAAGCCGACCATGACGTCAGCACCGAAGGCCGCCTCGGGCAGCAGTTGGTGCGCTCGGAACAGGCGCTGCTCGTACTGCGCCGCGCGGTATCGGCGGCGCATGCGGCGCAGGACGCGGTCCGAGCCGCTTTGCAGCGGCGCGTGCACATGCCGGGCGATTCGCGAGGAGCCGGCCATCAGCTCCAGAAGCTCGTCAGTGAAGTCGAGCGGCTCGACTGAACTGAGGCGAACCCGCTCGATCGTAGTTTCGCGTAGGATGGCACGCACGATGGCCGGGAAACCGAGGCGGGGCTCCAGGTCGCGGCCGTAGCGGCCCAGGTTGATGCCGGTGAGGACAATTTCGCGGTAGCCGGCGTGCTCCAGCTCGCGCACCTGCGCGAGGACGGCTTCCGGCCGCAGGCTGCGGCTGCGCCCGCGCACCGCGGGAATGATGCAGAATGAGCAGCGGTTGTTGCAACCGTCCTGAATTTTCACATTCGGCCGGGTGCGCTCGGCCCCGGCACCGAAGACCGGCGCCGCCAGCAGCTCGGTGTGGGCAAAGACGTCTCCGACGATGACCTGCGGGCGATCCGGAACTGGCGGAGATTCCTGAACTGGCGGGGCCGGCGCCGGGCGGAGCCCTGACAACGGCACCAGTGCGCCGTTGCCCGCCACAATCTCCCCGATTCGGTTCTTGTGCGAATTGCCGACGACCCAGCTCACCCCGGGAAGGGCAGCCAGCTCGTTCGGGGCGCGCTGGGCATAGCAGCCGGTGACCAGGATGCGGCATCCCGGATTGTTGCGGGACAGGCGGCGGATGGCCTGGCGAGCATCCTCATCGGCCGAGGCGGTCACCGTGCAGGTATTCAGCACCACTAGGTCGGCGGCACGGGCCTCGGCGGTGCGCACCAAGCCGCGGTGCGCCAGTTCCCGTTCCAGGGCCGCGCCATCCGCCTGAGTAGCCCGGCAGCCAAAATTTTGCACAAAAAAGCTTGGCACCTTATCCATTCTAGCGCTTCTGGCGCGGAGTTCACCGCGGGAACTATTGCGTGGGAGGATGAAAGACAAACCCGCCGCGACCGTCAAGGGAACGGCCACGCCAGAGGTTTTTCCGGCAACCTTGCTAGCGAGAGTACAATTTCAGACCGCCGCCGAAGCTGCGCGGCGTTGCTGAAAGCACTCCCGACAGTAGACCGGACGCCCCTGAGTGGGCTTAAAGGGCACCGTAGTTTCTTTCCCACACTGGTGACAATTTGTGGTGGTTTCTACCCGGACGTTGCCGCTACCGCCCAAGGCGGTATTGCGCTTGCCCTTGCACGCCTTGCAGCGTTTCGGTTCGTTCTTAAAGTTCTTGTCGGCAAAAAACAGTTGTTCCCCGGCGGTGAAGACGAACTCCGCACCGCAATCTACGCAGTTCAACACCCTGTCACTGTATTCAGCCATCGGACACATGCCCCCTATAGCCCATGCTTCGAGTCATAGGCCAGCAGCAGCTGCCTGTTCGGTGTCCCGCTCTGCACTGAGATGGGCGCCGAATTGGGACCGAAATTCCCCCCGCAGGGTGCCGCCAGCCGTTGGGTTGCCTTTTTCCCGCCTGCGGGAAGGGTGATACATCTTGAGAAATGTGTAGCTCCCGGAACAGGGACGTATCCCAGAGCCTGGCGCCTTGTCCAGGGAGAGCTGGGTTGCCAGCCACCTCAAACAACAGCACAGAGAACCGAGAGCCAATCTGGACCGCCCTATTCCTGCCTATTCCTGTTCGCGCCGCATCTTCTTACGGTTTCGCTTTCGTGCCAAGGCTTGCTTGATTCGACGCTTTTCGCCGGGTTTCAAATAGTAGGAATGCCGCTTAACTTCCTTGATAATATCTTCCTGCTGCACTCTCCTTTTGAATCGACGCAGAGCATTCTCAAGGGATTCCCCCTCTTGAAGCCTGACTTCCGCCAATCGGAAAACACCCCCTCGCTGTTGTGGAGTAAGCTCCGGCAGCCAATCATAGGCGTTTACTGGCCTAAGTCAAGGAAAATCTGCTGCGTCTTGCTCGTAACTGACAGAACCCAAATCGAATAGGAACAGCCGGCGAGTTGCGCCGGGAGGTTGGTGGCCTGCGGAGCGTGGCGTTTGCACTACATTGTGCGCTAAGCTAGGCAGGGGATTTTCCACTTCGCGCACCCTGCCGGCCCAGGCCGCCGGAGGGGGCTGGGTGAACGCTGCCCGAACCAGCCTGGGCATGAAGGTCCTCCGGCCGGAAACGACATGAATCAGGTGTTAACTCTTCTGCTGGCAGGGGGCGCCGGCGAGCGCCTGCACCCTCTGACCCGGGATCGGGCCAAACCAGCCGTCACGTTTGGGGGCTGCTATCGCATCATTGATATTACCCTCAGCAACTGCATTAATTCCGGACTGCGCCGCATCTTCATCTTGACTCAGTACAAGGCACTGTCGCTCAATCGCCACATCCGCGAGGGGTGGACCATTCTCTCCCCGGGACTTGGCGAGTTCATCGAGATCCTGCCGCCCACAAAGCGGATCAGCGAAAACTGGTATTTGGGCACCGCCGACGCCGTGTATCAAAATCTGTACAGCATCGTGGGGGAGGAAGCGCCCCAGTACGTGCTGGTTCTGGCCGCCGATCACATCTACAAGATGAATTACGCGCGGATGGTGAGCCAGCATGTGCGGTCCGGGGCCGAGATTACCCTGGGTACGATTCAGGAAAAGCCCGAAGAGGCCCACCGCTTCGGGGTAGTCGAAGCTGACCGCAACGGGCGCATCACCGGCTTTGAGGAGAAGCCGTCCGCGCCGCGGTCGCGCTCGCTGTCGAATCCAGAGATGGTTAGTGCCTCCATGGGTATCTACGTTTTCAATACTCAGGTGCTGGGCGAGGTGTTGCGTCAGGACGCCGAGGATCCCAACTCCACCCACGATTTCGGCCATGATATCCTTCCGCGGGTCATTGCGCAGTACCGGGTCCACGCTTTCGACTTCATTGACGAAAACAAGAGAGAACTTTACTGGCGCGACGTGGGGACCATCGACGCCTACTATGAAGCCAACATGGACCTGGTGGCGGTCACCCCGGTGTTCAACTTGTACGATGAGCAGTGGCCGATCCGCACCTACCAGCCGCAGTCGCCGCCGGCCAAGTTTGTCTTCGCCGACGAAGGTCACCGTGTGGGTATTGCAATGAATTCCATTGTTGGCTCCGGTTGCATTATCAGCGGCGGGCGGGTGATCAGCAGCGTTCTGTCGCACTCGGTGCGCATCAATAGCTACTCCGAGGTGGATAGCTCCATCCTGTTCTCCGGGGTGAACGTGGGGCGCTACAGCCGCGTCCGCCGGGCAATCATCGACCGCGACGTGGAAATCCCGGAAAACAGCGAGATCGGATTCAACCTGGAACAGGACCAGGCCCGGGGCTATCATGTCACCGAGTCGGGAATTGTGGTGGTGCCGCGGGAGGCCGCCACGCGGGAGTTTGGGAAGGAACTTGCGTTCGTCGTCGAGTGAAGTGCAACTCCTTTTCTGAAGGACGGGAGCAACCATGACAAGCATTGAATCGCTACGGGGGCGGGAGGTGCTGGATTCTCGAGGGAATCCCACCGTGGAAGCCGAAGTGGGGCTGTCGGACGGCGCACTGGGGCGCGCGGCTGTCCCCTCGGGCGCCTCAACGGGTGAACACGAGGCGGTGGAACTGCGCGACGGCGACGCCCGCCGCTACCTGGGCAAGGGCGTGGGCAAGGCGGTCGAGAACATCAACGGGCCGATTCAAAAAGCGGCCGTGGGCCTGAACGCGGCCGACCAGGCCCGGCTCGACCGTCGCCTGATTGAGCTGGACGGCACGCCCAACAAATCCCGCCTGGGCGCCAATGCGTTGCTGGCGGTCTCGCTGGCTGCCGCGCGCGCTGTTGCCGCGTCGCTGAAGCTGCCGCTCTATCGCTATCTGGGAGGAGTACATGCCACGCTGCTGCCCGTTCCCATGATGAATGTGATCAACGGCGGCGCACACGCCGACAACAACGTGGACTTCCAGGAATTCATGCTGGTTCCACTGGGAGCGCCGCGCTTCTCCGAGGCGCTGCGCATGGGCGTGGAGACTTTCCACACGCTGAAGAAGGTGCTCACCAAGCGCGGCTACAACACGGCCGTGGGCGACGAGGGCGGGTTCGCGCCTAACCTGAAATCCAACGTGGAGGCGCTGGAAGTGCTGCTGGAGGCCATCCAGGCCGCCGGGTACCGCCCCGGCCAGGACATTGCCATCGCACTGGACCCGGCCGCCAGCGAATTCTTCGAGAAGAGCCAGTACGTCTTCAAGAAGTCGGACAAGAGCCGGAAAAGCTCCGAGCAGATGGTCGAATTCTGGGCCGACTGGGTCGAGCGCTATCCCATCGTCTCGCTCGAAGACGGCCTGGCCGAAGATGACTGGGCCGGCTGGAAGTTGCTGACCGAGCGGCTGGGGGGCAAGCTCCAGTTGGTCGGCGACGACCTGTTTGTCACCAACACCGAGCGGCTGGCGCGCGGCATCGAAGGGGGCATCGCCAACTCCATCCTGATCAAGGTGAACCAGATCGGCACTCTGACCGAAACCCTGGAGGCCATTGAGCTGGCACGCCGCAACGGCTACACCGCCATGGTTTCCCACCGCTCTGGTGAGACCGAGGACACCTTCATCGCTGACCTGGTGGTGGCCACCGGGGCTGGGCAGATCAAGACCGGTTCCGCCAGCCGCACTGACCGCATCGCCAAGTACAACCAGTTACTCCGCATTGAAGAGGCGCTGGGCGCCGAAGCGCGCTTTCTGGGCCGCTCGGCCTTTCCCGCATCACGGGCGGCAGCCCAGGAAGCTTCTCCGACGCGCTAGCGAGAAAACAATGCCGCGGCCGCTGGTTTTGGTCATCTTGGATGGCTGGGGGCACAGCCCCCAGGTAGAGAGCAACGCGATCGCCCTGGCCCGCAAGCCCACCTGGGAAGAGCTGACCTCGTCTTTCCCCCACACCCTAATTCACACTTCGGGACGGGCCGTGGGCCTGCCCGAGGGTCAGATGGGCAACAGCGAGGTCGGCCACCTGAATATGGGCGCAGGCCGGGTGATCAACATGGACGTGACTCGGCTGGACCTGCTGATTGAGAGCGGCGAGTTCTTCCAGCAGCCGTTGCTGCTCCAGGCCATGGAGCACGCCCGGCCGCGCCAGTTGCACCTGATGGGTCTGGTCAGTGACGGCGGGGTCCACTCGCACCAGACGCACCTCTATGCGCTGCTGCGCATGGTCGCCGAGAACAAGGTGGAGCGCACCTTCGTCCACGCCTTCATGGACGGCCGCGACACGCCGCCTCATGGCGGCGCCGGGTTCCTTGAGCAGCTCCAGCAGCAGATGCGCGCCTACGGCGTGGGGCAGATTGCCACCGTCAACGGACGTTATTACGCCATGGATCGTGACAAGCGCTGGGCGCGCATCGAGCGGGCCTACAACGCCATGGTGCTGGGCGAAGGTCTCCACACCCGCGACCCGCTGTCCGCGGTCCGGGCCAGCTACGAGCACGATGTCACCGACGAATTCATCGAACCGATCGTGGTGGCTGATGAGCGCGGCGAGCCACTGGCCCGCATCCGTGACCGCGACGCGGTCATCTTCTTCAATTACCGCGCCGACCGCGCCCGCCAGATGACCCGCGCCCTCACCGATCCCGAACTGGAGCAGCCCCCGCGCTCGACAATGCCCCGCGACCTGTTCTTCGCGGGCATGACCCGCTACGACAAGACCCTGGAGGCGCCCTTCCTGCTCCAGCCCCAAACTTCCGACAACATCCTGGCCCAGATCCTGGCCGCTGAGGGTTTGAAAAACCTGCGCCTGGCGGAGACGGAAAAATATGCACACGTCACCTACTTTTTTAACGGGGGCGTGGAGAAACCCTATGCCGGGGAGGAACGCATCCTGGTGCCTTCCCCCAAGGTGGCCACCTATGACCTGATGCCCCAGATGAGCGCGGAGGGGATCGCCGAGGCGGTGGAGAAAGCGGTGGCCTCGGGCTCGTTCGACCTGCTGGTGGTCAACTTTGCCAACGCCGACATGGTGGGCCACTCCGGGAAACTGGAGCCCACAACGCGGGCCGTAGAAGCGGTAGATACCTGCCTGGGCCGGATTCACCGCACGTTGCGTCAGCGGGGCGGCGCACTGATCGTCACTGCGGACCACGGCAACGCCGAGGTCATGGTGGACCCGGCCAGCGGTGGTCCCCACACCTTCCACACCACCAACCCGGTGCCGCTGCTGATCGCCGCCAGCGCCGCCTCCGCCTGGAAGCTGCGCACCGATGGCTCGTTGCGCGACATTGCACCCACCGTGCTGAGCATGCTCGGCCTGCCGCAGCCGGAACAGATGAGCGGCAGCGACCTGCGCCTGTTGCCAGGCTCCGCCTGAGATGGCGCTTCCCAAAGGCCAGGAGAAGCGGATCCGCGCCGTGATTGCGCAGGTGCATGAGCGCCGGCTGGCCGAATCCCTGGTCCCGGTGGAAGCGGCAATCCGACGCTGGCGCGAGGGCGAGGGCACCGTGTTTGCGGTGGACGAAGCGATCCATCATCACCAGATGCGCTCCAAACGCTATTGGAACCTCTACCCCCATACCGCCGCCGCCTCGCCCCAGGTCCTGTACATCTTGGACGAGGCCCTGGAGATGGGGCTCATCTCTCCCGAGCAACACCAGGAATTGGCCCGTATTCCACGCATCGCGCGCTAGTCCCGTGACCGGCCGGCTCAGTTGGGGCCGACTCTCTTAAGGATGGATTGCCGGAGATGGGAACTTCTAAGGAAGGGGCTTGCTGTCCTGGATCAGTGGAACAGCCCAGGTCGGAGCGGTTTCCGATGGCACTGAGTTCAGCAGCGCTACCAGCTCCCCCAGGCTATCCGCCATCAGGTCGGGTGGGTGCTCGGCGAAGGTTTCCGGGGCAAAGCCGTAGCGGACCCCGCAGGTATGGATGCCGGCGTTGCGCCCAGTGAGCACGTCCACGCCGGAGTCGCCTACCATCATTGCCTGCTCGGGCCGAACCCCGCTGTCCTGAAGGATGGTGTGGGCCCCTTCCGGATGAGGTTTCTTAGTCGTAAAACTGTTTCCGCCAAAGACGTAGCGGAAGCGTCCGGCAATCCCCAACTCGTCCAGGATCTCCCGGCTGATCCGCACCGGCTTGTTGGTGAGCACCGCTAGAATGCGGTCGCTGAGCGCCTCGAGCGCCTCGCGCACGCCGGGATAGAGGCGCGTGTGGTCCAGCTTGTGGTTGTGGTAGTAGGTGAGGAAAAACTCAACCGCCTGGGCCAGCTCCTCCTCGCTGAACTTCGGCCCAATTGCCCGCCGGATCAGCGTGGGCGCGCCCTCGCCGACATAGGAATAGATCCTTTCCTCGTCCATGGGACGCAGGTGCAGGGAGGCCCGGGTGGCGTTGACCGCCACTGCCAGGTCGAGCTTGGAATCAATCAGCGTGCCGTCCAGATCGAAAATCAGCAGGCGAATCTCCATTGTTCGGGCTATTGTATCATCCTGACGGAGGAGCAGCTTTGGCCCAAGTCTTCCCTTTCGCGGCTCTACGTTACGCTGAGGAAAAGGTTGGCGCGCTGGAGAGCGTCATCACCCAGCCTTACGACAAGATCACTCCGGAGATGCTGGCGCGCTACCAGCGCCTGAGCCCGTACAACCTGGCGCACGTTATCAAGACCACGGACTACGCGGGAGCGGCGCCGCTGCTGGAGAGCTGGCTGGCGGAGGGCATCCTGCGACCTGATCCGGCCCCTGCCATCTATCCCTACTTCCAGAGATACCGCCCGCCCGGTTCAGATCGGGCGCTCACCCGCAAGGGGTTCATTGCCGCCGTCCAGTTGGAGGAGTATCGGGCCGGGGTGGTGTACCGTCACGAGCAGACGCTATCGGGTCCCAAGCAGGATCGCCTGGAATTGCTGCGAGCCACCCGGGCCCACTTTGGCCAGATTTTCATGCTCTACTCCGACCCGGCCGGGGAAGTGGACCGCCTGCTGGAGGCTGCGGCGGCCGCCGAACCGCTGCAGCAGCTGAGCGACGATTACGGGGCCGAGCACATGGTCTGGCGCCTCGAAGAGCCTTCGGCCATTGCCGCCATCGAGCGCGCAATGGCCGACAAGAAACTGCTGATCGCCGACGGCCACCACCGCTACGAAACGGCGCTGGCCTTTCGTGAGGAATGCCGGCGCTCCCCCGCGCACCGTCCCGGCGGCCGGTGTGAGGCGGTGATGATGACCTTGGTGAACATGGAGGCGCCGGGGCTGACCATCCTGCCCACCCACCGCCTGCTGGCGCGCCTGCCGGGCTTGGACCGAGCGGCCTTGCTGGAATCGGCGGGGCGCTACTTTGAATCCCTGCCCATGAGCCCGGAGGAAGGTCGGCGGGGATTGGCCACGTATGGCGCCGGCCAAGCCATCGGCCTGGCGCTTGCCGGCCCGGGCGGTCCCGAGTTTTTCCTGCTCCGCCTGCGCTCGGAAACGGATCTGGCCGCCTTGCTGCCTGAGTTTTCTCCCGCCCAGCGCAGCCTGGACGTGGTGGTTCTGCACAATCTGCTATTGGCCCGCTGCCTGGGAATTGACGAGCAGGCGGTACGCGAGCAAAAGTTCCTGGAGTACGTGCGGGAATTTGAGGTGGGCATGAAGGCGGTGGCTGACGGCGCGGCTGCCTGCTTCTTCCTCAACCCGGTGCGGATCGAGCAGATGCGGGAGATTGCCTTTGGCGGCGGGGTCCTCCCGCAGAAATCTACCGACTTTTTCCCGAAGCTGCTCTCCGGACTGGCCATCTACCGGGTGCCAGATTGAGGCTGACGCATGCCAATGAAGGGCCTGATTGCTCGAACCGCTGGCTAGACGCGCCGGGTGCGAGAATGTAGCATTAGAAGTCCGGGAGCGAGCAGGTTGCCCCGAGAAGAGGAAACTGAATGGCTGAGGAAACAAAGAAGACCTGGCAGGCCAAAGATATGGGCGGCGGCACGTTTCTCATTTCCAAACCAAAGCGCAAGAAAGCCAAGCTGCGCGCCAGCCGGGTGAGGAACAAACGGCGAGCCCGGTAGCGGGCAGTTGAGCAGGGCATCGGCTGAAGCGGGAGCCTCTGCCCTTAAGCGGGAGCCTCAGTATAGTTGCGTGCTGCCCGGCGCGCGACCGCCCTTCGGCCTGGTCAATAGCCATGCCGCGATGGTAGCAGACCCATTCTGCCGAATAAGTGTGGATAAGCCTCGGATTGCGAGGGCAAGCCGAGGGACCTGTTATGCCGCGCTGCTGGCAACCTTTCCCCTGCGGCGTTTCAAGGCCGTGGAAACCACCCAACGCAGATTCTCCGGGCGGTAGGGCTTCTCCAGCAGGTCAAAGGCGCCCGCGTCCAGTGTCTCAACCCAAAGGCGTTCGTCGGCCAGGCGGGTCAGAAGCACAACCGCGCCGGGCGTTTTCAAGCGCTGGAACAGATGCACCGCTTCCTTCCAATCCAGGCCGTCGGCATCGCAGAGGATGACGCTGGCCGGGGCATCGGCGTGGCGCAAGATGGCGTCCAACAGACCATCCGCACGGTAGACCGCAATCCCTAAAGGTTCCAGGTGTGCGGAAAGCGAGGCGAAATCGGAAGGTTCGTCTACTACAGCTAGTACGCAGGGCATAGCAGGCATCACGACTCCTCCTGCCCCGACCGAATGAATCCCATTGAGTGTAACTCCGTTAGGGAATTGCTGTCAAGGGTAGCTGTCCGTCGCCACCGCAGTGGCAGTACAATGTGGGTGGAAGGTCTTACCATTGTTTCAGTGGATCTGCAGTGGCTGCGGGCGCGTCTTGGACGTATCGGTATCCGAGTGCCCGCAGTGCGGCGCGCGCCCACCTCAGCAAGCTTCGGCTGGCGGCAGGCGGGTTCGCGTGCGCGTGACAGGGGCGCGGCGCTGGGCGGTGCTGGGTGGAATCCTAGCTTTGCTGGCCGTTACCGTCTACCTGGCCCTGCCTACCTTGCGGCAGTTGCGTGCGCGCCCGTCGCCCACAGCAGCGCCCACCACGGCCCTCCCAGCGCCGCTTCGCGGGACCCTGGAGGTTTCCGGCTTGCGGATTTACACCGACCGCACCGCGCGCGCCCGCGTCATGGTCCTGCTCACCAACCATGGCAGGGACGAGCTGAAGAATCTGTCCTGCAGAGTCGATCTGCGGCGCGCTGGCAGCCAGGATCGCACGGCGTTGGCCTCCTTCCGGTTTGAATTGAGTGGCGCGCTGGCTCCCAACTCCTTTCGGGAGGTAGAGGCCCCGCTGGAGCTGGCCGTTTCCTTGCAGGCAGTGCCGAAATGGCGGGAGTTACAGATACACTTGGAATCTTGCAGTAAACAATAAACTTACAACTTGTTCTGGCGAAGGTCTAAATGATTGCTTGCCAAGACCTTTCCGAGCACGAGGCTTTCTGCTGGGCTGCTGTGAATTCCTCCCGGGTCTGGTTCCAGGCAAGCGAACTGCCGCCGGCAGGCTGCGGTTCTCGGCTGCGGAGAGCTCCTGGCTGGGGTGGGTTGGCAGGACCAGACCACCTACCGCAACTCACTAGAGCCCCCAAAACCATGAGAGCCACCGCAACTTATCAGAGATTGCTGAGGACGAACGCCGCATCCAGCAAAGCCTCGCACCGCGGGCACTTCTGCCCGGGAGAAACAGCAAGCCGCCGCCTGCCCCACATTCTGGTGGTCAGACCGGCGATGGCCTCCACGGTTCGGGTGCACAGGGTGCAATAGACCTTGGTCCGTATTGTCGTCTCTCGCAACTCCTTCAAAGCAGTCGCCATCTGGATGCTCTTTCGGCAAATTCTCCGGCATACATTAGACGAGCCCGAGTCACCATTAGTTGCGTGCAGTTCTGCTTGTGGCCGGGGGCTGGGAAAACCTCCGGCGTGACCGCTACTTGTGGGCGGCGGCTCGGTAAGCTTTTCAAACTACAACGCTGCAGGCATCCGTCACCCGTCCTCTGTGGAAAACGGCAAGCGGCTGGGATTCGACCCACGAGCGCCGCCGGCGGGAAATTGTTTGACAGTTCCGCGCGAGCTCTGCTACGGTGCCTCGCTATCGACAAGGTTAAGTGCCTTCGTGATTCTCCCCTGGTGGTTTAGAATATAAAGTTGAGCAAAGGAGGCAGCATCAATTGTCCAACTCGCGTCTTCGCTATCTGGTTACTTCCGAGTCAGTTACCGGGGGACACCCGGACAAGATGGCCGACCAGATCTCTGATGCCGTCCTGGATGCGGTCCTGGCTCAAGACCCCACCGGGCGAGTGGCCTGCGAATGCCTACTAACCACCGGGCTGGCCCTGGTTGCAGGGGAGATCACCACCCGGGCGCTTGTGGATTATCCCACGGTCGTTCGCAACACTATTAAGGAGGTGGGCTATACCGATGCCCGGTACGGACTGGATCATGAAAGCTGCTCGGTGCTAACCGCCATCCACGAGCAGTCTCCTGACATTGCCATGGGTGTGGATCCGGGGGGAGCGGGCGACCAGGGGATGATGATTGGCTACGCCTCGGACGAGAGCGAGGAGTTGATGCCGCTGCCCATCTTACTGGCGCACAAGCTCACCCGTCGTCTGGCCCAGTGCCGTACGGAAAGCGTCCTGGGGTACCTGCGCCCGGATGGCAAGTCACAGGTGACGATCGAGTACGAAGGGGACCAGCCGGTCCGTCTGGACACGGTTGTGGTCTCGGCGCAGCACTCCGACGATATCCCGCTGGAACGACTCCGCCAGGAGATCATCGAGCACGTTATTCGACCGGTCTTGCCTGCTCACCTCAGCCTCCAGGGACTCAAGTTCCACGTCAACCCGACCGGGCGCTTCGTGTGCGGCGGCCCTCACGGCGACACCGGCCTGACCGGACGAAAGATCATCGTCGATACGTATGGGGGTGTTGGCCGCCACGGGGGCGGGGCGTTTTCCGGTAAGGATCCCTCCAAGGTGGATCGTTCCGCCGCCTACATGGCCCGCTACATTGCCAAGAATCTGGTGGCAGCCGAGCTTGCCCGCCGGGCGGAGGTTCAGTTGGCGTACGCCATCGGCGTGGCCGAGCCGGTCTCGGTGATGGTGAATACGTTTGGGAGCGGGTCCATGCCAGAGGAGAGGCTGGTAGAGCTGATCCGCGACACCTTCCCCCTCACCCCCCTGGGGATCATTGACCACTTGCAGCTCCGGCGGCCGATCTACCGCAAGACCGCGGCCTACGGGCACTTCGGCCGTAGTGAGCCGGAATTCACCTGGGAGCGCACCGACAAGTCGTCCGCGTTGCGCAGCGTCGCTGGTGTTCCCGCGGCAGCCCAAGCCCGCTGAGGAAACTCGAGGTCCATCATGTCCACTATTCCTAAGATGACGTGCGATATTCAGGATCCTGGCCTGGCCGACTCGGGCAGACGGCGCATTGACTGGGCCAACCAGTCTATGCCCGTGCTCCAGCTGATCCGCAAGCAGTTCATCAAGAGCCAGCCCTTACAGGGCATCCGGATTGCCGGCTGCCTCCACATTACAACCGAGACGGCCAATCTGGCGATTACCCTGCGGGACGGCGGTGCCCAGGTGATCTTATGCGCCTCCAACCCGCTCAGCACCCAGGACGACGTGGCGGCCGCGCTGGTGCGCGACTACAACATCCCGGTATTCGCCATCAAGGGTGAGGACGACAAAACCTACTACTCGCATGTCGATGCGGCCCTGGATCACCGGCCGCAGGTCACCGTAGACGACGGGGCCGACTTGATCACCACCGGTCTGACGAAGCGCCGCGATGCTCTGGCCGAGACCATTGGGGGGACCGAGGAAACCACCACCGGCGTCATCCGGCTGCGCGCCATGGCCCGCGACGGCGTGCTGCCTTACCCGGTGATCTCGGTGAACGATGCCTACACCAAGCACCTGTTCGACAACCGTTACGGAACCGGCCAGTCCACCATTGACGGCATCCTGCGAGCGACCAACTTGTTGCTGGCCGGTCTCAAGATAGTGGTGGGCGGGTACGGTTGGTGCGGCCGCGGGCTGGCTTCACGCGCGCGAGGCTTGGGCGCCGACGTTATCGTGACCGAGGTCAATCCCACCCGTGCCCTGGAAGCCATCATGGATGGCCACCGCGTCATGTCCATGGCTGAAGCTGCCCGCGTTGGCGACATTTTCGTCACCGTGACCGGCAATAAGAACGTCATTAGCCGCGAACACTTTGAACTTATGAAGGACGGGGCGGTGCTGGCCAACTCCGGCCACTTTAACGCCGAGATTGATCTTCCAGCGCTGGAAAAGCTGGCCTCCGCCAAGCGCCGCGCACGCGAGTTTGTGGACGAATATTCCATGCGCGACGGCCGGAAACTCTACCTGCTGGCCGAGGGCCGCCTGATTAACCTGACCGCGGCCGAGGGCCATCCGGCGGCAGTGATGGACATGAGCTTTGCCAACCAGGCCCTGTCGGTCGAACACCTGGTGAAGAGCGCCGGGCAACTGGAGAAGAAGGTGTACCCGGTACCTGAGGCGATTGACACGAACGTGGCCCGGTTGAAGCTGGAGGCGCTGGGCCTAAAAATCGACCGCCTAACTTCAGAACAGGAAACGTACCTGGCTTCCTGGTCGGAAGGGACCTGATTTCAGCCGTAAATGCGGGACGTGGCTTCCTGGGCGCTCAATCGTGCCGAACTGTTAGGCGCCAGCTATGCGGACGTCCGCGTGGTGGAGACGCGCGAGCGCTTTGTTTCGACCAAGAACGGAAAGGTAGGCCAGGCCAGCGTCAGCGAAACGCTGGGGCTGGGGGTCCGGGTGCTGGCCGAAGGCGCCTGGGGATTTGCCTCCACCGACACGCTCACCCGCGTGAGGGTCGAGCAGACAGCCTCGCGGGCCATGGCCATTGCCCGCGCCTCCGCCCTGGTCAAGCAGAGCGATGTGGTGTTGGCTCCCGAAGAAAAGGTGGAGGCCACCTGGGAGTCCCCTATCGGCAAGGATCCGTTTGCCACCGGCATTGACGAGAACATTGCCCTGCTGCTCAAGGTGGACGGGGAACTGCGCCGCGTGGCCGGGGTTACGCTGGCGGAAGCTGCGCTGCATTTCCAGCGCCAGGAGCAGCTGTTCCTGAGCACGCTGGGTTCGGTGATTCACCAGACTCGCTATCTGACCGGCGGTGGCTACGCCGCCTTTGCCTTTTCCGGAAACGAGATCCAAAAGCGCTCCTATCCCAGTTCCTTCGGCGGGCAGTACCAGCTCCGCGGCTACGATCTGATCGAGGAACTGCGGCTGGTGGAGAATGCGCCACGAGTCGCCGAGGAAGCGGTGGCTTTGCACCGGGCCGACCAGTGCCCGGAAGGCGTGCGGGACCTGATTTTGGAAAGCTCACAACTGGGGCTGCAAATCCACGAATCCATCGGCCACCCCATTGAACTGGACCGTGTGCTGGGTACCGAGGCGAACTACGCCGGCACCAGCTTCCTCACGCTGGACCAGCTTGGCCGCCTGCGCTATGGGTCAGAAATCGTCAACGTGGTTGCCGATGCGCGCCCGGAACATGGCCCCGGACTGGGCACCTTCGCGTTCGACGACGAGGGCGTCGCCGCGCAATCGACCGACATCATTCGAAATGGCGAGTTCGTGGGCTACCTCGCCTCGCGGGAGACGGCTCCGGTCGTGGGCCTGGCGCGTTCCAACGGCACCATGCGCGCCGAGGGCTGGAACCGCATCCCGCTGATCCGCATGACCAACGTCAGCCTGCTGCCCGGCGACGGCAGCCCGGAGGATCTCGTGACCTCCACCGACGACGGCATCTACATGGAAACCAACCGGAGCTGGTCCATTGATGACAAACGCTACCACTTCCAGTTCGGCTGCGAGGTGGGCTGGGAAATCAAGAACGGCAAGCGGTCGCGGATGCTGAAGAACCCCAGCTACAGCGGAATCACCACTGAGTTCTGGAACAACTGCGATGCGATCGCCGGCCGCGACCACTGGGTGTTGTGGGGCACGCCGAACTGCGGCAAGGGCCAGCCGTCACAGACCATGGGGACCGGCCACGGCGCCTCCCCGGCCAGGTTCCGTCGCGTGAAGGTGGGCGTAGCCTATTCCGGCTGATTGCGGATTTTGGGATTCCGAATTTCGAACGCATCCACAGATAAATCTGCGCGATCTGTAGGTGGTTTTTCCGATTTAGTTTTTCGGGCTCCGGAATATTTGGACCAAGCTCGTGCTAGAACCTGAACGCTGCCAAGAAACTTTCGAGAAGGTCCGAAAGTTCAGCGACGCCGACGAAACCGAAGCGCTGATCGAGGGCGGCGTCCACGAACTGACCCGCTTTGCCAATAACAGCATTCACCAGAACGTAGCCGAAGAGGGCTACTCGCTCTCGGTGCGCACCGTCTACGGCGGCCGAACGGCACGGGCCACCACCAACAGGTTCGACGACGATTCCATCCGGCGGGTGGTGAACGCTTCAGCTTCCGTGGCCCGCCAGCAGCAACCCGACCCCGATCTGCCGCCCCTGCCCGGCCCGGACAGCTGTCCCAGTGTGGAGCGCTATTTTGAGGCCACTGCTGCCATGACGCCGGAGGCGCGCGCCGCCGGCGTCCGTCAAGTGGTCGAGGTGGCCCAGCGGCACGACCAGACCGCGGCCGGAATCCTCTCCAGTGGCACCGATATGCTGGCCATGCTAAATTCCCGAGGCCTGTTTGCCTACCACAGGGAAACCGACGCGGAGTTCTCCGTTACCATGCTGGCCCAGAACAGCTCTGGCTGGGCCAAGGCCAATGCGCCCGACGTGCGGGACATCCCGGTCGAACAGCTGGCTCTGCGCGCCGCCACCAAGGCCGCGCTCAGCGCTAACCCCGCAGAGATTCCTGCCGGCCGTTACACCGTCTTGCTGGAACCCTCAGCGGTCCTGGACCTAGTCGGCTTCCTGTTCTATGACTTTGGCGGGCGCTCCGTGTATGACCAGCGCAGCTTCCTGAATGACCGCCTCGGAACCAAGCTGTTTGGCGAGAACATCACCGTAGTGGACGATGCCTACCACCCACTGCAATCGGGCGCCCCGTTTGATGGCGAGGGGACGTGCCGCAAGCCGATGGTGCTGGTGGAACGCGGCGTGGCCACCAACCTGGTCTATTCCCGGCAGACCGCCCGCCTCATGAAAACTGAGTCCACCGGGCACGGGTTCCCTCTTCCCAACGAGTTCGGCGAGGCTCCCGTGAACATCGTGTTCGCCGGCGGCAGTGCCTCACTGGACAGCATGATCGCCTCCACCGGGCGCGGCATTTTAGTCACTCGCCTCTGGTACATCCGCGAAGTGGATCCGTATCAGAAGATCCTGACCGGAATGACCCGTGACGGCACCTTCCTGGTCGAGGATGGCAAGGTAGGCCGCGGCATCGTGAACTTCCGCTTCAATCAAAGCCTGATCGAGATGCTTTGCAACGTGGAGGTGCTGGGGATTGCCGAACGCGCCGCCGGCGAAGAGTCCTTCGAGATGGTGGTGCCCGCAATGAAAGTCCGCGACTTCCATTTCACCGAAGTCACAAAATTCTGAGCCCAGGGTTCGTTACAATCTATATTTGCCGCAGGCGAGCTCTGGCGCGCAGTTACTTCTTAAATAAAGAAATTAAATCACTTGAACAACTCCCTGGCGAACACCAGGCGGATGTGTTTGGCACCGATATTCAGGGGGTGCTCCTCCCACACTTTATCCATGCGCAGGATTTCCAATTTCTTCTCCGGGATCTGCCAGACCTTGACGCCGTCCTTCTCCACCGACTCGAGCTGGTAGTCAGCGGGTGGCTTGCCTCGCGCATCTTCTCCCGTCGGCAGGTCGGCTTGTAGCTTGCGCGCCGTGGCTTCGTCGGTGATCACCACGTACCTCAAGTGCCGGGCCTGAAGGTGTCTGCGGATGGCAGCGTTGACCCGTTTGTGCGTGACGGCGTCAATCTGAGCCAGGTAGGTTTCCATGTAGCCGCCTTCCAGCGTGCCGTTGAACCAGTCATCGAGGCGATAGCCGAGCAGCCGGTCTCCTGTTTCGGCCAGGTTCAAGTAGAGGATGCGCGCCTTCTGTTTGGCCAGCTCCACCTGTTCGGGCGCCATCCCCCGGCGGATAAAGTTCTCCAGCTCCCAAGTGAGCGCCTTCATCAGGTGGTGCGCGTACTGGTGCCCAACCGGGCGAATCCAGATGGAAAAGTACTGCCGGGAGCGCGGCACGGTCGGCGGCGGAAACAGATAGCGAAAGCGCTCGTCCACCCATTCCAGATAGGAGTAGTTTCCGTAGTTGTAGCCGCGGTCTCCGCGGATGGCGTTGTACAGGCGCCCGAAATTGTCGCGGTGCGTGCCGAAGAAAATGTTGGCTACGAACAGCGGCCAGTAGTCGGGATGCGCGCGGGTCACGGGAAAGGGGAAGCCGGCGTGAATCCCGGTGGCGATGGCGTTGGGCTGGACGACCAGCAGGACGTGGCGGCCGGGCCTGATCTTCGGGTCGGACTCAGTGTCTGGCGGGGTGGCGCCGGCCGGCCGCGCCCCGCTTTCTGCCTTCTTCCTTGGACCGCCCCCGATACGGGCTACTGCCCGGCGTGCCTGCCCTCCGGCGCGCGGCGTATCCGCGGTCACTGCTACGGCCACACAGTCCGGACGGTAGTGGGCGCGATAGAAGCCAACGACATCCTCGCGGGTTGCACGCGCCAGGCCGCTGTCGGTGCCTTCCACCGGATGGGCATAGCCGCCGCTCAGCACCTCCTGATCCAATACCTCCAGTCCCAGCCGCTCGGCATTCTCGTAGCGCAGCTCCGAGGAGACGAACACACTCACCTCTTTCCGGAGGCGCTCCAACTCGTCGGCCACGAACAGGGGGCGGGTAAACATCGGCCGCCAGACCTGGCGCAAGAATTCCTCATAGACTTCGCGCGGCACGGTCGCCGAGAACGTGGTGGTTTCCTTACCGACGCGCACCCGGGGCATAGCCAGCTCGCCCCATGGCCGCGTGATTTCGGCGAGCTTTTCCTTGGTGACGGGAGCCTCCGGATCGCCAAAGCCGCCTTCCAGCAGCATTCGCGCGGTCAGATAGGCCAGACCTTCGCGTCCTGCCGGATCGGCCGCCGATCCGGCTTTCACCATCAGCTTCAGCTCGAGCAGCGGGGATTGCGACCGCAGGGTCACCAATTGCTGGGCGCCTGCGACAAGAATCGGGGCCATCCCGGCCACCAGCGCCAGGCTAATCAACCACTGCCGGAGGAGTCCCATGGGCTGAGGCGAACGGTTGGTCATTTCGTTGGGTTCTTCCCGGTTCCGGCCCCTTCCGGCGCTGCTTTTTCTGTCGCCGCGCTTTGCGGCGCGGCTTGTTCCGCCGCAGCGCCGTGGGCCATCGTTACCACGGCGCGATTTTCCGTCGTGAAGTGCTTGCGGGCAAACTCATCGAAGTCCTGCGGTGTCAGCCGGGCGACGTTTTCCATCAGCCGCTCGAGCACCTGCGGATCGCGTTCAAACCGGTAGTACCAGGCGAAGGTCTGGGCGATGTCGGCGGGGCTGCGCAACTGCGCCAGAAAATCATAGCGGTACTTGTTCTTCAGCACATCGAGCAGAGCCACGGCGTCCGGGCGGGAGGAGAAGTTCTTCAGTTCGTCCAGCTCGGCCGTGATGTCCCCCAGCACGCGGTCAAAGTAGGCCCGGCCTTCTTTCTGGAAGCGCTCGGCGTAGAGCTGGGCGGAAACCGCCATCAGCCTCGGGTCAAAGCTCTCGTAGGCGAACGTGCCGTCGTAGAATTCCAGCTCGCTGGCCGATTGCCCTTCATAGCGGAGCTTCCGGTAGAGCGGCGCGGACTTCGAGACCAGCAGCTCGGGGAGCAACTGGGCGACCGCCGCCTCCGTGCTCCGGCTCCGAAACGGGGGCATCCGGAAACTGACGAACAGGCGGGGTGCGACCTCGGCGGGCCAGCTCACATGTTTCCGGTGCGGCCCCTGAGGCGCCTCTGCGGGACGAATGCGGGGTGTCGCGCCACGTTCCCAGCGCCCATAGGATTTCTCTGCATGCTCAAAAATCTCCTCTTTCTTGACGTCGCCGGTCACGACCAGCACGGCATTGTTCGGGCGGTAGTAGCGGCGGTAGAAGTCCAACGCCGCGCGATAGTGCTTGGGCATCTCCAGCACGTCTTCATAGAACCCGATGGTGGTATGGCCGTAGGGGTGGTCTGGGAACAACGCCTGAAGCATCGCCTCTTCCATTTTGAGCCTCGGGTCGGAGCTGATGCGCCGATACTCGCCTAGTACCGCCCCGGTCTCGGTCTGAAAAATCTTCTCGTCGAAATCCAAATCGGTGAAGCGCGACGCTTCCAGCTCGGCCAGCCGCTCCAGATTGGAGCGGAATGTCAACGGATGGTAGTAGGTGGCGTCGAAAGCAGTCCAGGCGTTGTTGTGAGCCCCTAGTTGGCGGATCGCCTGGGTATAGCCGCCGGGCACGCCCCCGTAGCGGTGGCGGAACAAGATGTGCTCGAACAGGTGCGCCAGTCCCGACTGTCCCTTCTCGGTCTCGTTGCGGGAGCCGGCCAGGATCATCATGTTGTAGCTGAGCACGCCGGCGAACTCCGGCGTCTCGATCACCACCACGTCCAGGCCGTTTCCGAGAGTCTTCTTATGGATGGGGTAGGAAACAAACGGCGGCTTGGAAGACTGGGCGCAGCCACAGGTCACGAATAGGAGAATGATCCACCACAGTCGCATTGCTGTTCAGGGGAAGCCAGCAGGTGCCCAGTGTTCAGCCCGTTGCCCGTGCGCGGGGGAACACAAAATGCTCAGCCGCGGAACACTTCCGCCTTGAGCACGCCCACGCAGGGCAGGTTGCGGTAGCGCTGCTGGTAGTCCAGCCCGTAGCCTACCACGAAGCGGTCGGGGATTTCGAAGCAGCGGTAGCGCACCGGGACCTCGACCAGCCGCCGAGGTGTCTTGTCCAGCAGCGTGCAGACGGCCAGGCTGTTGGGCTGGCGCGCCGCCAGGGTCTTGAGCAGGTAGCGGAGGGTCAGGCCGGTGTCCACGATGTCCTCCACCAGCAGGACGTCTTCTCCGGAGATGCTTTCGTCCAGGTCCTTGACAATCCGGACCACGCCCGAGCCCTCGCCCCGCGGGAAAGGAGAGACGGCCAGGAAATCCATGCGCACAGCCAGCCGCAGGGCGCGAGCCAGGTCGGCGCCGAAGAACAGCGCGCCGCGCAGCACGGTGACGAGCGTCAGCTCCTTGCCCGCGTAGTCGGCCGAGATTCCCTCGGCCACCTCGCTCACGCGCCTGCGAATTTCCTCTTCGGAGAACAGGATTCGTTCCAGGTCCGGATGCATGGGATGAGCGGACAGTTTAGAATGAAGAGTTAGAAGTTAACAGCCAAGACCACCCAGCACCCGCCGGCACGCGCCAGGACACGCCAACAGGCGATTGTCAACTCCCTACGCTCAACTCTTCGCGCTGGTACGGCGCTCCCAGCTTGAAGATCAAGTCTTCGACGTCCTTCTGGTAGAAGACGCGGATATTGACCTCCGGGTGCAGCTCGCGCAGTCGCTTGACCTTGCGGTTTTTTCGGGTGACCAGGGACTGCTTCATGGTGGTCAATTCCACGTACAAATCCAGTTCGGGCAGGTGGAAGTCGGGGGTGAAGGCTTCGACCGCCACGCCCTGCTCGTTCCACTCGATGGGGAAAGTGCGCGGCTCGTACTCCCACTCGATGCCATAAAAGTCCATCAAGCGTGCGAAGACGCGCTCGCTGGGGTGGGCGAAGGAGACGCGTTCGAGCATGGCCGAGCCGGGCAGTTCGGAAAAGTGCCGGGCCAGGCGCATCCTGCTTTGCACCTTCATGCGCTCGCCGTCCTCGGCCGAGAGCATGCCCGCGCTGCGCAGCTGCAGGGAATCCACGGCGGACCTCGCTAGCTGCACGGCGTGATCCTGGTCCAGCGCCGCGGTGTTCAGAACCAGGTGGTAGAGATCGCAGCGCTGCGCGCTGCGCCCGAAAACCATCCGCAGGTACCGTGCCTGGGCGGCGTCTTGGCGGGCCACCAGCTCCGCAGCGACGAGCGGCGCCAGGCCCAGTTCGGCGGCCACCGTCGCAGCGCGCCAGGAGCGCGGCGCCACCACGCGCAGGTGCGCCGCGCAGGACGTCTCACCGAACAGGAACTGCCCCCCCAGGCCAAGCAGCACGAGATCTTCAGCCATTGCCAGCTCCGCCAGCACAGTGGTGACGAGGTCGGCGTAGAGGTTCAGGACCGCAGCCCGGCGTCCATTGACGTTCCCGTTGCCGTCCGGCCCGTCGGCGCCGGACTGGTCGAGTTCGGTGGCGAACGCGGCCGGTTCCATGCCACACCGCTCGCGCATCTGCTGTTCGACGACTTCCCGGGTGAGGAGCCGAAATCCAGTGCAGCGCGCCAGCTCCCGGGCAACACCCTCTCCGCGGCTGCCGAGCTGTCGAGATAGAGTCAGGATTGCCATCTCATTGCTTTGAAGCTCTTGGATTTGAAACTCTGGGATTTGAAGCCCTGGGATTTGACGTTCTGGGATTTGACGCTCCGGAGATGGCCACTGGCGCCCATCCTTGGGCCTTCCGTTCCTTGTCTAGGCCCCCGCCTAGGATGGAACGGACTTAAACAGAATGCAAGCAGAATGTTTTACCAGCGGAACCGGGAGTCACAGGACTTTCTTTTGGTTGGCACCGACCAACTCCCGACTGCACAGAGTTGCGTCTGCTTCTGAGTTCTAAGGCACTATAGAGAGGATGACGCGTTCTAGCTCGGCGCTGTCTGCGGGGACCTGTCGGAGCCGGTTGGCGAAGCGGCTTTCCAGGGGATGGCCGGCGCACTCCAGTTCCCCGGCATGGTAGCGCAGGATGTAGTCAGGGTCCTTCAGCAGGTGGCCGGTCAGCACGGCCACTACGTCCTGGTGAGGAGAGATTTTTCCGGCGGCAACCAGTTTCTTGACGCCGGCCAGGCTGGCAGCCGAGGCTGGCTCGCAGCCGATGCCGGCACGGCCGATCGCTGCCTTGGCGTCGGCGATCTCCTGCTCGCTGACGATCTCGCAAACCCCCGCTGATGCCCGTAATTCGCGGACGGCCTTGGGCCAGGAGACCGGCGCGCCGATCTGGATGGCAGTAGCCAGCGAATGTGGATTCTCCACCGGCTGGAGTTCCTCTGAGCCCGCCGCGAGCATCCGGTACAGCGGGGCAGCTCCCTCGGCCTGCACCACTGCCAGCCGCGGCAGCCGGTGAATCAACCCCAGATCCAGCAATTCCCGCAGCCCTTTACCGAAAGCAGAGACGTTGCCCAAGTTGCCTCCGGGTAACACGATCCAATCGGGCTCTTTCCACGCGCACTGCTCCAGCAGCTCAGCCATGATGAGCTTCTGGCCTTCCAAACGAAACGGGTTCACCGAATTGAGCAGGTAGAGGCCCACCCGGGCAGCTACCTGCAAGATGAGGCGGAAGATCCCGTCGAAGTTGTCTTCTACCTGAAAGGTGACCGCGCCGTACTCCAACGCCTGGGCCAGTTTGCCCATGGCGACCTTGCCGCGCGGAACGAAGACCACCGGGCGCAGCCCCGCATAGGAGGCGTAGGCGGCCATGGAAGCCGAGGTGTTGCCGGTTGAGACGCAGCCCACCAGGCGCATGCCCAGTGCGCACGCCCGGGCGACCCCGCAGGTCATGCCGTTGTCCTTGAACGAGCCGGTGGGGTTGAAGCCCTGATGCTTGAAGCGAAGGTTCTCCGCCCCGGCAAAGCGCGCTATGGCTTCTGATTCCAGTAGCGGCGTATTTCCCTCCCCGAGCGTGGCCACGTTGATATGGTCGTCCAGAAAGGGGATCAGTTCTCGGAAACGCCAGACGCCGCTGGCGTCCAGGCTGTGGTGCGAGGCACGGCGCCGCTGCCACAAGGCCAGCCACTGCCGTGCAGCGGCCCGGTCAAATTCGAACAGCACATCCAGCAGGCCTCCGCAGCGTGGGCAGGCATGGATGTTTTCGGTCAGGGGAACCTCGGCGCCGCACGCCGCCCGCACGCAGCGGAAATAGCCGTTCATGCAGCCTTATCAAACCACAGAATGGACACGTTGAGGATTGAATCATTGACGATTGGATCATGAAGGAGCGCCTGCAAGCTCCGGCTTTCCGAGGAATCAATCGACAATCGTCGATGAGTCAATCGTCAATCAGAACGGCGCCCTCGGTGTCTACCTTCACCGGCCGCACCTCGGCTGCCAGCCGAAGGTCCCGGTAAACCTGCTCCAGGGCGGCCACGGTGGGCTGGGTCGCGCCTCGAACAAAGGCAATCAGCGAAGTGCCCGCCCCGCTCAGGGCCACGCCGAGCAGGCCAGGGGCACCGAGCCCGAGCGCTTCGCGAAGTCCCGGCACCAGAGGGGCGCGGTAGGGTTGGTGGAGGCGGTCGGCGAGCGCGGCGGCGAACAATTCTCGGTCGCTGGCCAGCTCGGGCGCGCGCCCGGAAGCCAAGGCCCCCACCAGCAGCGCTACTCGCTGGAGGTTGAACACGGCGTCGGCGCGACTGTAAGAGTTCGGGAGCGCGCTGCGCGCCTGCTTGGTTTCCAGGCCAAACTCGGGAATGGCCAGTACCGGCACGATCTCCGGCGGCCAGGGCAAGCCCAGAACCTGAATTTCCTCCTCGGCCCCACCTTCGGCGCTGCCCTCCGCGCTATTGGGCCGACAGGCCACCGTCAAGCCACCCAGGCAAGAGGCAGCTACGTTGTCCGCATGGCCGGCTTCCAGTCCAGCGGCCAGCGCTACTATCTCCCTACGGGACAACCCCAGGCGCCCACAGTGGTTGGCGAGCGTGGCCCCTGCCACCGCAGCCGCTCCACTGGAGCCTAATCCCCGCGCCAGAGGAATGCCATTGTCGAGCTCCAGGCAAACAGGCGGGGGCTGACGGCGGGCGCGCTGGAAGGCAGCGCGAAAAGCGGTCAGTACCAGGTTGGAGTCGTCGGTGGAGATCCCCTCGGTGTGGGGACCGGCGAGCCGCACCGGGGACCTGTCCGGCGCGGACCTGTCCACACGCGCCTCCAGGTAGATTTCCAATGCCAGGCCCAGCACGTCGAAGCCGGGTCCCAGGTTGGCGCTGGAGCCCGGCACGCGCACCGCCACCGGCAGAATAACCCCACCCACTAGGGGACCTCCTCGGTCCTAACAGAAATCCGCGACTTGATCAGTGTTTCTTAAAACCAGGCAGGAATCAATCCGCAGATTACACAGATTTCACAGATAGAAACGCGGAAGGTTGATCAAAGAATCTGCGCGATCTGCGAAATCTGCGGGCCACAGTCTTCAAGGGACACAACGCGCCTCTCCGCCAACGCGCCGCTTTCGCCAACGCGATCGCTAGACAAGGCGCAGTTCCTCCCTCGCCCGGCGCACCAAGCCCTGGATGCGGTCCAGCGTAAGGACTTCAATGCCGCTCTGTTCCAGCAACTGGCGCGTGAACTGGACCGTCGGGATGGGGCGGGGTTCCGGCTCCACCACCGAGGTCAGCGCCGCCGGCCCGTTGCGCTGGATGCGTTCGAAGGTGAACGTCAAGACCTTGGCTTGCTGTATCGAATGCTCCAGAGATAGCATGTGAATGTAGCGGGGCGCGCCATTGCTATAAGCATAGTGAATGCGGAACGGGTCGCCCGGATGAGTGAAACGCTGGGCCCACACTCCGCTTTGGAAATGCTCCAGCAAGCCCGTGGCCCGGAATACACTGTCCACCTCCCGCTTCACCCAGGCGGCGGTTCCAGCACGGACACCCACGGCGGCCCGCGTCGGCGAGGCTACGAACCGATCGTAAAGTTCCTGCAGTGCAACCGGAGCGTCCCGGCCCTGGCAGCCCGTCGGCGAAGTCCAGCGAAGCGCGTGGGAAGCCACCTCTTCCAAAGAACGCAGCCACCCGCCCGCCCCCTCAGCCTGATGAGCCAGTTCGTCTTCCACAGTGGCCTGCCAGGAACGAAGCAACTCCAGGTCGGCGCCCGGATGGACGCAGCGCACGCGGCGCAGGTCGGTCTCGCTGGCCATGCGGACGCCTAGCGAGCGACCCAGGTCGTCCAGCAGCACCACGCCGATGTTTACGAATTCATTCTTGATTGAGTCCGGCACGTAGCGCAGCAATTGAAATCGGAATGTTTCCATCTACTACCTCCCTGTTACTTGTTTCCTGCCTGCCTTCGTCGCTTGCCTGTACGCCTCTTAGCCTCCGTCCGATGGCTCCGTCCCATGCTGGCTATCCGGCGGCGGTTATCTGACGCTGGCTATCTGGCGGCCAGTGGCAACCGCCAGTTCGGGAACGGATTCTTTGGGCTCCGGCGCACGGCCTCCAGCAGCTCCGGAAGGCGCCGCCGCCGCCGCTCCAAGGTTTCCATCAACCGCTGTAAGGCCTCGTCCTCTGCGTCGTACCAGGCGGGCGGAATCCGGCCGGCAAACTCTTCCGCCACACGCCAGTCCATCTCGCGCAACATCGTCAGCCAGGGCTCAAAGCTGTCCCAGCCGGTCACGCCCTCATAGACAACCAACCGCGGATAGAGGCCGCGGAGAGGCGAATCGGGGAAATTCCACTCGCCATTGTTGAAGCAAAAGCCCTGATCGACCATCAGGGCCCGGTAACGACCCTCGGAATCCTGGGCTCGATAAAAGACCGCCTGGCGGGCGTCGGCATTGCACGCCCACTGGTCAAGAACCAGCATGCCAGCGAAGGCCTGGCGATTGGCCAGCAGCGCCAGCGTCTGGTCCGGGACAAAATCGTAGAGTGGTTCGCGCGAGGGATTGACCGGCAGTTTCGACCCGAAGTGCCGGCCGGCGGCGCAACCCACACGTCCCTGGACAGCCTCAAAACTCAGCTCTGGAGCACGTTCTAACAGCTCTGCTGAGACCTCTACCTCGGCAAACTCGGGGACCGGCAGCCCAAGAAAGTTCGCCAGTGAGGCAGTTAGCATTTCATTGGCCAAAATGCGGACATGCTGGGGGTTGTTTTGAAACTTCACTACATAGAAGCTGCCATCTTCACAGAACATCAGGTGCGATTGGGCTCCTCCGCGCATGCGCTGCACCTGGAACAGGGCTCTGGGCATGACCGCGCCATCTTAGCCCGAGTGGGGCCCGAGTGGGGCAGGTTCCGAAATGGGGAGCCGATTGTGGAAGCCGGGCTGATTTCGGGAAAACGAGCCCGGCTACTTTCCCAGCCTCTGGTAGGTGGCCAGGAAACGCTCGACGCTGTTCCGGTAGACCTCGGGGAAGTCTACAATGGGGCGCTTGCTATGGATCAGGGCCATAGCCTCGTCCATGCTCATGTCCCGGGCGCTCAGAAACGCCAGCAGCATCATGGGCCCGCGGTGAACGCCGGCCGAGCAGTGGAAGTAGATCCGCGAGTCGGGCTCCTGGTAGGCGCGAACGGCGAATTCGACTCCCTGCCGAAGCAGCTCCGGTGGCTTTTCCAGGAAATCGTCGTCGCAGGGGTTCCACAGCACGGACACACCGGTACCGTCGGAGATCTCCGAGTCATTGAACTCCATCTGCATGTTCACCACATGGGTGACGCCGGCGGCGGCCAATAATCGCATGTTTCTGTGGGTCCAAATGGCGCCGCCCACGGCCAGCCGGTCTGTTACCCAGTCGTAGTCCAGCGCCGGTCCCGACAGCGTGACGCTTTCCCGGTCTTCCATACAGCAAGTATAGTAGCTGTGCGCCATCAGACGAAACCTTTAGGAGAGAAC
This sequence comes from Terriglobia bacterium, assembly GCA_965218055.1. GTDB lineage: Bacteria > Acidobacteriota > Terriglobia > JAJPHL01 > JAPKYU01 > CBDBKE01. Next base: position 412,868 of record CBDCKA010000002.1, on the reverse strand, counting down.
AGATGCCGGAAGAGTCCATTGCAGTGGGATCGGGCACGCGGCGAGTGGAAGATATTGCCCTGGACTTGATGAAGTTCATTGCCATCACGACGGGATACGACCGCCCGGCAGCGGCGGCAGGATTCCAGGCCAAGCCGGAGAAAAGCGAAGACGTGGCCGAGAGCTTGCTGAAACTGTACCAGCGCTGCCGGGCTGCGGTGGAAAGAAGGGTGGAGGTGTCCTAGCGACGCTTGCCTGGGAAGCGAAAGCGTATCCTGTCGGCGGCCGCGAGCCGCTGGGCCGGGGCACCCAGCGTTGCCTCTGCGCCGCAGATAAGGTTGCTCAGCCGCCAGCCAAGCAAGCCCGCCGCCACGAGAATCGCCGGCGCGCCAGTCGGTCAGGAGTCAGGCAGCGGAAGAATCGTTCAGCTTTGGCCCACGCTAGCGCCGGCGCCGCCGGGTTTTCTTGGCCTTCGCCCTTCTCTTCGGTTTGGCTCTCGCCGGCCTCTTCTTTGGCACCTTGCGGGCCGGCTTCCGCCTGGGCGGCCTGCCGACCGGCTTCCTCCGGGGTGGCTTGCGGGCCGGCTTCCGCCTGGGCGGCCTGCGAGCCGGCTTCCTCCTGGGTGGCCTGCGGACCGGCCTCTTCCTCGCTGCTCTCCGGATCCTGGGAGGAACCGGAGCTGCCGGTGCTGGCGGAGGCAGGGGAGCCGGTGGGATCGCCGCAGGCGCGCCTCCAATCGGCTCTTCTCCCGGCGCTTCCTCCTCCGGATCTTCCTCGTGTAAGGAGCCCGACTCCAGCTCTTCCAACTCGTCGTCTTCTTCCCGCCGATAGTTGATCGCCATCAGGTACTCCGCTCACTACTGCTTTGGTCTAGGTCCCGAGAATCCAATCAAACAGACGTGCGGATGAACGTTTTTTCGGCGCGAAATTAACTCCACCGGCGCCAGGCTGTCAAGAGCCGACTAGCTACAGTACAGGAAAAAGTCAGACGGGAAGGCGCATGATTTTCAACGAACCGCGGGTCGGGCTCGGGTGGCAGCGGGCAGGGAACCATTGCTAGAGGAGGCCCTGCTCTTTGCTAACCTATTTTTGTTCTTCCTGTTAGCGCCGGAGGCACGGATCGCCTTTCCTCCCGCCTTGCCGGACGAACGCCTTTTGGAGGCTGTTTTACCCACACCCGACTGCGGAGCGTGAATGACCAGATAGCGCCCTGCAACCAGACGGCTACCTCGGATCCGGTTCCAACGGCGCAAGTTTGCTGTAGAAACACCGAAGCGCTTGGCAAGTCCGGACAAGGTGTCGCCCCACCGGATCCGGTAGCGCAATCGTACGCTCCCCGCGTGTCCCGCGCGCCTGCTGGTGACCGGAATCACCAGCTTGGCGTTCACCGGCAGCGGGTCTTTGACTTTCAAGCCGTTGACTTTGGCGATTGCGGCGACCGTCGTTTTGTACCGGCCAGCGATCCTGCCGAGGCTCTCACCGGGGGTCACGCGGTGCCAGCGCCAGAAGACCCGCTTGTTCTCCGGAATCAGGGCAATCTGCGCGAGGAAACGCTGCTTCGTTCCGGTCGGCAGTTTCAATTCAAATTTCTCTTTGGGAGTAACGAGCCGCAGGAGGCTGGGGTTCAGGGTTTCCAGAAGATTGACGCTGCAGTCTATGGTCTCGGCGATGAGCCGCAGGTCAGTGGGGGTGGAAATCGTGACCGTCTCGATCGCTACCGGCAGTTGCGGCGCGACACGGCTGATCCCGTACTTTTCCGGATTCTTGGCCACGATGGTAGTGGCCAAGATAATGGGTACATAGTTCCGGGTTTCGCGCGGCAGCGCTTTGCGATTCAGCAACTCCCAGAAATCAGCATACCCGGTTCGTCGAATCGCGCGCTGCACTCTGGCGGGTCCGGAATTGTAGGCTGCCATCGCCAGATACCAGTCGCCGAAGTCTTCGTAGAGGTCCTTCAGGTGGCGAGCCGCAGCGCGGGTGGACTTTTCCGGGTCCTGGCGCTCATCCACCCACCAGCTGCTGTTTAGGCCATACTCGCGGCCGCGGCTGCGCATGAACTGCCACATCCCGCGAGCCCCGGCTCGGGAAACCGCCCAGGGTTGAAAGGCCGATTCCGCATGGGCCACGTAAATCAAATCTTGGGGGACACCCTCCTCGCGCAGAATGCGGGAGATCATCCCCCGGTAGCGGCCGGCCCGCTGCAAGGTCGTCTCCAGGCCGCCCTTGCCCCGGGTAGACAAGTATTTGATGTAGCCCAGCACGTGTTCGTTGATGACCAGCGGCAGATCGGAGACTGTTTCCTGAACCTCCAGCTCGACCTTTTCTTTCAGACCGGGGTCGTCGAGAGGGAAGGTAAGGTCGGCGATTTCGTGTACTGGAGCGGGCACCCAGCGGTGCTCGGTAAAGCCGTCCCCCTCTTTCAGGGCCACCGTTTCGTAGTTGTGAATATTATCGACCAGCTTCCTAAAGTGCTTCTCCAGGCGGGTATCTGCCTCCAGTTGGGCGGGTCCTTCCAGCAGCAAGTCCACCGCGCGGTCGAATTCGCGCTTGGCTCGCTCCAGATGGCCAGACTCGTAGGCTGCAACCCCCGCCTCATACGCTTTCCCACTCTCGGTGATCAACTGCTCCACGGGGTTCGGCTGCGGAAGAGCCGGGGGTAGCTCGGCGGGCTTTTCCGTCACTAGCTCAGGGACCGGCTCTACGGGCGAAGGGGGAGGAATGTAGGTAACGGGAGGGGTGACGAGGACAACTTTTTTGCCTGCTGTTTCGCAACCGGACGATCCCAGCAGCAGGCCCAGCAGCAGGAATGTTGCCCAAGGCAGGAGGAGAAGATTCTTCGCTCTCATAGGTCCCTTGAGGCTGCGACCCTCCTACCTTGGCTTTCCCGTTCTGGCCGATGAAGCAAGCTATAAAGAAAAATTTTACCATGCGGTTTGACAGCGGGTCAACGGGATAAGCCCGTCGGTTGCCAGACGAGTCGATCAGACAAGTCGAGTTGTTGAGGTCGACAATCTTTTGCAGCCCGATAGAGATGCGGCTGGGCGGGCTACAGCCAACACGGTTGCCCACAAGTGCGGGGCTATTCTTCTTCCTCCCCCGCTGCCTCAGCTGCACTCGCTGCCTTCGCGGCCGCGATCACCTTCTCGGCAATCTGCTGCGGAACCGTGTCGTAGCGGGAGAATTCCATGCTATAGCTGGCGCGTCCTTGGGTCTTGGAGGTCAGGTCAGTAGCATAGGTCAGCATCTCGGCCATTGGCACCTGCGCCTTGATCACTGTGAGCGTCCCCCGGTTCTCCATGCCCTGAATTCGGCCGCGGCGCGAGTTCAGGTCGCCCAGCAGGTCGCCGGAGAATTGGTCCGGAGCCAAGATTTCCACGTTCATGACCGGCTCGAGCAGGATGGGCTTGGCCTGCTTCATGGCGCTCTTGAACGCCAGCGAACCGGCGATCTTGAAGGCCATCTCCGAACTATCCACATCGTGATATTTTCCATCGTGGAGAATGACGCGGAAGTCCACCACCGGAAAGCCGGCCAGAAAGCCGCGCTGGGCAGACTCCACGATGCCCTTCTCCACCGCCGGGATGTAGTTTTTGGGGATGGACCCGCCGAAGATGTCGTTGACGAACTCGAAGCCGGCGCCGCGCGGCGTCGGTTCCATCTTGATTTCGCAGACGCCGAACTGGCCGTGGCCGCCCGTTTGCTTCTTGTGCTTGCCTTCCACGTCAGCGCTGCCGCGGATGGTCTCGCGGTAGGGCACCTTGGGCGCTTTCAACTGCACCTCGACGTGGTAGCGCCGCTTGAGCCGGGAGACGATCACCTCCACGTGCTGTTGCCCGGCTCCGGCCAGCAGGAACTCCTTGGTTTGCGGGTCACGGTAGAAGCGCAGCGACGGGTCCTCCTCCAGGATCTTATGCAAGGCCTGGCCCAGGCGGTCTTCATCGCCGCGGGACTTGGGCTGGATGGCGAAGGCAATCAACGGCTCCGGCAGCTTCACCGGCGGATACAGAATCGGGGCTCCCTTGTCTCCCAGCGTCTGGCCCGTCACGGTGTCTTTCAGCTTCGTGACCACCCCCAGGTCCCCTGCCCGGATCTCCTGCACTCCGGCGTGCTCCTTGCCCTGGGCAATCGTGATGTGGGCAAGTCGCTCCTGGTGATCCTTGTTGAAGTTCACCAGGGTGGCGTCGTTCTTCAGGACCCCGGAGTGAACCTTGAAGTAGGAGAGGCGGCCGGCAAACGGGTCGGCGCTGGTCTTAAACACGAACAAGGAAACGGGTTCCGAGTCCTCGAGCTTCCGGGTGAGCGGTCCGGCGCCGTCGCCCGGAGCGCTGCCGGAGACCGAGCCACGCTCCACAGCGGTGGGCAGGAAATCCACCAGAAAATCCAATAGCAGGTCGCTGCCCACGTTGTGATATCCGGAGACGCAAAAAATGGGGTAAATCCTGCTCGAGCGGATGGCTTCCTGCAGCCCCTCCCGCAGGTGTTCCTGACTCAGGGTGCCCTGCTCGAAGAACTCCTCCATCAGCGAATCTCGACCTTCGGCGATCATCTCCACCAGCTTGTCGCGGGCCGCCCCGGCGGCTTTGGCCAGCTCGGGGGGGATTTCTCCTTCCGCTCCCTTGCCGTCACTATCATTCTGGTAGGTGAACGCCTTCATCCGGAGCAGATCCACCACGCCGCGGAAGCCCCGTTCTTCTCCGATGGGCCACGCGACGGGAATGGCAGCGCGCCCAAATACGTTGCCGATGGATTCCAGCGCCCGCTCGAAGCTGGCCCGCTCCCGATCCATCTTGTTGATCACCAGCAACCGGGGCTGGCTGTTCTCCTCAGCAAAGCCCCACACTTTTTCGGTCTGGACTTCCACCCCGGCCACCCCGTCCACCACTACCAGAGCGGTATCGGCGGCGACCAGACTGCCTTTGGCGTCGCTCAGAAAGATGTTGTAGCCGGGAGTGTCCACCAGATTGATCTTGACCTTCTTCCATTCGGCGTAGGCCAGCGCGGTCGAGATGGTCACCCGACGCTGGATTTCCTCCTCGTCGAAATCGGTCACGGTGTTGCCATCGTCCACGCGGCCCAGCCGGCTCACCATGCCGGCCGTGTAGAGCAGCCCGGAGACCAGCGTAGTCTTGCCGGCATCTCCGTGGCCGACGACTCCAACGTTGCGGATGTCTTTGCCGTTGTACACCTTCAAGGCAGAAGCTCCTTGGAGCGGCGCTGGAAGGCTACGCCCCGGTAGATTTTTTTGGCGCCTTACAAAACGCCCATCCTAGCACACGACCCAAAGTGCATCAACGACCCGACCGCACGGGTTCGACGCGGTCTAAATGACTGGGGTTGACTATTTGTCGTTATGCTCTTGCCGATACCAACCCGTGACATTGCTCTTGTTTTCGTTTTTTCTTCGCCATAGGATAAGTGTAATTGAGCAGAGGAGGGGACGCTTCTAAGGGCCCGAGAAACGAGGACGGAGGATCGGGCCAACCGACTGACGCTTGCTTACGACGCGCATCTGGAAGTTCTCACGATTATGAAACCTGCGATTGACACCGTCGGCTATTGGTCAGAGGTCAAGGTTGAGATAGTACGGGCCTATGCCAGCGCGTACTCGAAGATTATGGCTAACCGCTTCAAGCACATCTACATCGACGCGTTCGCAGGGCCGGGTGTGAATCTTTCGCGTACCTCCGGAGAATACATTCTGGGCAGTCCTCTTAATGCGCTTCTCGTGCAGCCTCCCTTCCGTGAATTTCACTTCATTGACGCCGACGGGAATCGGGCGGAGCGGTTGCGCCAGATCGCTGGGAACCAAGCCAATGTATTCACCTACGAAGGAGATTGCAACGACATCCTGCCAAGGAAGGTCTTCCCTCGCGCCGAGTTCAAAGATTACTCACGTGCACTTTGTCTGCTGGACCCTTACAACATCGACCTGTCATGGCGCGTGGTTTTCCAGGCCGGGGTAATGAGAAGCATGGAGATATTTCTAAACTTCATGATCATGGACATTAACATGAATGTCCTAAGGCACAACCCAGAGAAGGTTGACAGCAGGCAGATCGAACGAATGAATCGCTTCTGGGGGGACGGGTCGTGGCGTGATGTCGCGTACGACAAGACAGGTAACCTCTTCGGCTGGGACGAAAAGGTGTCGGGGAATAGAGCACTTGTTCTTGCATATCGAAAGAGACTCCAGGATGTCGCTGGGTTTAAATATGTGCCAGACCCAATGCCCATGCGCAACAGCAGGGGTGCGACGGTGTACTATCTTTTCTTTGCCTCTCCGAGTGCGACAGGCAGTAAGATCGTCGAACACATCTTCAACAAGTATCGTGACAGAGGGATGCATTGATGGCCGGTGGGTCACATATCGAATGGACAGATGCTACCTGGAATCCGGTCACGGGCTGCACCAAGGTCAGCCCCGGCTGCAAGCACTGCTACGCTGAGCGGATGGCGAGGCGTCTCAGGGCCATGGGACAACCGAACTACGCGAATGGGTTTAAGACGACTGTACACGAGCACATGCTGAATGTTCCACTTCGCTGGAAGCAGCCTCGCCGTGTTTTCGTCAACTCAATGAGCGACCTCTTCCACAACGACGTTCCCCTATCCTTTATTCTGGAAGTATTTGCAATGATGGAGGAAGCTGACTGGCACCAATACCAAGTCCTGACTAAGCGTTCAGAGAGGCTCTTGAAACTCGACCCTTTTCTGAAATGGGAATCGCACATCTGGATGGGCGTTAGCGTCGAGAACGCGAAGTACACCTTCCGGATTGACCACCTCCGGCGAATCAGAGCGCATGTAAAGTTTATTTCGCTGGAGCCGTTACTTGGCCCATTGCCAATGCTGAATCTTACGGGCATTGACTGGGTAATTGTTGGTGGCGAGTCAGGACCAGGAGCTAGAACGGTTAATCCGGACTGGGTCCGCGATATTAGACAGCAGTGCATGCGTGCAGTCGTACCGTTCTTCTTCAAACAGTGGGGTGGAATCGCGAAGAGTAAGACCGGTCGAATTTTGGATGGGCGTACATGGGATGAGATGCCCCACGCCCAGACTATGCTTAATGGAGAGCTACAATCCCAGCCTTGCGGCGAATTCGTTCAAGCTTACTAATGTGGACGGCACCACGGTGAAGGAGGCGCTGCTGTAAAGCAGTTTTGAATTGGGTAAAATGGCTTCACCGATGAGCAATGCGGCTGCAGCGTGTCCGCTGTGTTCGGATACCGGTTGGCGCGCCAGCGAAACCGGCGACGCCGTCGTGCCCTGCGAGTGTCGCACCCAGACTCGCCTGGGTCGCGCCCTGGCTGCGGCGCAGATTCCGCCGCGGTATCAGGGCTGCGCCTTCACCAATTTCGAGCTGTACCCTCACCGCGGAGGCCCGCGGAACGAGTCGCTGTGGAAAACTTTAGGCGTCGTGGATCAATACCTGGCCGACTACCCGCTGGTAGACGGCGCAGGTCTGCTGCTGACCGGCGACACCGGCGTGGGCAAGACCCACCTGGTGGTGGCCCTGCTGAAGGCGCTGATCGAGAAGGGCGCCGAGGGCCTGTTCCTGGACTACCAGGAACTGCTGAAGCGCATCCAGTCCAGCTACAACCCGAAGGCCCTGACCGCCGAGCGCGAAGTGATCCGACCCGTGCTGGAGACCGAAGTTGTTGTGATTGACGACCTGGGCGCCAACCGCATTTCCGACTGGGTGGAAGACACAATCAACTACATGCTCAACCATCGTTACAACGAAAAGAAGCCCACGCTGCTCACGGCAAACCTGCGCCAAGAAGCCATGAGCGGCGAGGCGGGAAAACGCCGCACGCATGCAACGTTCGAAGAACGCCTGGGGCTGCGCGTGACGTCGCGGTTGCGCGACATGTGCCGCCTGGCAGAGATCGTCGGTGAAGACTATCGGAAGCTCGCCCGATGAAACCCCGGCGTCCGTTTTTTTTCCTGAGAGCCAACCAATGACCAAATTGGCGACGATCGCTCTTCTGAGTTACGCCGCGCTGATGGTAATCGGCGGCATCATGGGCTACCGCGCCGGGAGCACCGCCTCCCTCATTGGAGGACTCGGCAGCGCCGTCGTGCTGCTGGGCGCCTTCGCCGTGTCCCGCTCCCGACCGAGGCCGGGGTTCGCCATCGCCGCGGTGACGGCTCTGTTGCTGGCCGTGAATTTCACAATGCGGGTAGCCAAGACCGGAAACTTCGTCCCCATGGGCATCCTTCTGCTCATGAGCATCCTGGTGGCGATCGTCTTCTCCTGGGTCGTTTTCCGCGCCAAATAAGCACGCATAGGCACGCGTCGCCAAATTAGGTATGCGTCAATGGCCGCCGCGCCGCGCTGCCCTTCAGCCCCCGGCCCCGTCCAGCGGCAAACCCGGCTCTGCCGCCAAGTCGAAGCCGGCAAAATCCCGGGCCAGAAACTTGGGATATGCGGCCGCGGCGATCATCACCGCGTTGTCGGTAGAAAGGGCCAGGCTGGGGAAGAACACCGGAATCCGCTGGCTGGCAGGAAGCTGCTGGAAGCGCGCACGCAGCAGGGAGTTGCAGGCCACCCCGCCCGAAACAATGACCGCCCGCACGTCGCGCGTTTGGGCGGCAGCCATCGTGCGTTCCACCAATTGCTCGACCACCGAGTGCTGGAAGCTGGCCACCAGATCCAGTGTGGTCGGGCTCGACAGCTCCAGGAGGGCTTCCGCGGGGAGCCGGGGTTGGCGCTCGCGCAAGGCGCGGCGGCGCTCGATTTCTTCGGCTAGGTCATGGGCCTGGACGTAGCGCAGCACCGCCGTCTTGATACCGCTGAAGCTAAAATCCAGCGGATTTCTCTTGATCTTCGGCGGGGTGAAGCGCACCGCGCGCGGATTTCCGTGAGGGGCCAGCCGGTCAATGACTGGGCCGCCCGGATAGCCCAGGGCCAGCAGCTTGGCCACTTTGTCGAAGGCCTCACCGGCCGCATCGTCGAGGGTCCTACCCAGCACCGGGTACCGGAAGCGCCCGCCCGCCCGCTCCACCAGGCAAGTCAGAGTGTGGCCGCCGCTGACCACCAGGGCCAGGGCCGGCAGCTCCACCTCGGGGCTGCCCGCCAATCGCTGCTCCAGCAGGACGGCGTGGATATGGCCTTCCAGATGGTTCACGCTGATCAATGGTAAGCTCCGCGACAGGGCCAACGCCTTGCCGTAAGTCAACCCCACCAGCAACGAGCCGACCAGGCCGGGGCCTTGGGTGACGGCCACGGCCTGGGGCCGGTCGAAGCCGATTCCGGCTTCCGCCAGTGCCTTTCCAACAATCGGCACGATGGCCCGCAGGTGCTCGCGCGACGCCAGTTCGGGCACCACTCCGCCGTAGGGCTGATGGGTCGAGATCTGCGACGCCACCACATTGGAGAGCACGCGTGACCCCTGTTCGACGACCGCGGCCGCTGTCTCGTCACAAGAGGACTCGATCCCTAGGATGCGGATACTCATCGCGCGTTCGCATCCTATTGTACCGCTGTGTGCTGTGCGTCGGCGCTGGCAGTTTGTGTTACATTGGGACGCTGGAACCCGCGCGGCGAGGAAAAACGAACAACCTTGAACCGCATCTTCACGCTGCCTGCCGACTTTGCCAAAGGCAAAATCTTCGCCGTCCAGGAGTTCACCCTTCTGGGCACACGGGCCATCGGAAACCTGTTCTCCCGCCCCCGTTATTGGACCGACATTCTGGTCCAGATGGACATCATTGGCGTAGGCTCGCTGCCCATTGCGATCCTGGCCGGGTTCTTCACAGGGGCGGTGCTGGCGTTGCAGACTTCCTCGACGCTGCAGACGTTCGGCGCTGTCTCGCTCTCCGGGCAGCTGGTGGCCCTGTCGCTGGTGCGGGAGCTGGGACCAGTGCTAACCGCGCTGATGGTGGCCGGGCGCAACAGCTCTGGCATGGCTAGCGAGCTGGGCTCCATGTTGGTCAGCGAGCAGATTGACGCCATGCGTGCCCTGGGCACCGACCCCGGCAAGAAACTGGTGACCCCTCGGGTCGTGGCTACGGTGACGATGTTGCCACTACTGACGGTGATCGCCGACTTCGTGGGCCTGTTCGGAGGTTTCGTGGTCTCCTTTTTCATTATCCGCATGGACCCGATTCAGTACTGGACCAGCGCCTATCAGGCGCTGGATTTCGAAGATGTCTTCCAGGGTTTGGCGAAGCCGTTCATCTTCGGTTTCATTGTCTCCATAGTGGGTTGTTATTTCGGGCTGACCACCCGAGGCGGCACCGAGGGAGTGGGACGCTCGACGACCCAAGCGGTGGTGGCTGCTTCGGTGTTGATCTTGATGGCGGATTTCTTCATTACCAAGTTGCTCCTGGCCGTCATGTAATGGCGCTCGAGCGCAGTTCGGAGGTGGTGCTGGAGTTCGACCGGGTCTGGCTGACCCTGGACGATGCTCCTGTGCTGCGCAACGTCAGCTTCCGGCTGACCCGCGGCGAAACCAAGGTGCTGCTGGGAGTCACGGCGTCCGGCAAATCGGTGTTGCTGAAAACGGCGCTGGGGCTGTTCCGTCCTGATTCGGGATACGTCTCGGTGTTTGGACAGGACATCGCGGGGTTGAGTGAGCAGGAGCTGTACCCCATCCGAGAGAGAATTGGCATGGTGTTCCAGGAAAGTGCGCTGTTTGACTCGCTCAATGTCGCCGAGAACGTCGGTTACGTGTTCCAAGGGGACCGGGCCCTGCTTCCCGAGGAGGAGCAGCGACGGGTGCGCCAGGCGCTGCGCTTTGTGGACCTGGAAGACGCTATGGAAAAGCTGCCCTCAGAGCTGTCCGGAGGGATGCGCCGCCGTGTGGCGATTGCCCGGGCGTTCGTCGGCGAGCCGCCGCTCATGCTCTACGATTCGCCCACCGGCGGCCTGGACCCGGTCACCAGTCGGCTCATCATCTCGCTGATCATCCGGCTGGGCGACCTGCAGGACGTCAGCAGCCTTCTTGTGACGCACCGGCTCCAGGACGCCAACGTGGTCGCCAACTACTATTTTGATCAAACGGCCGCTCGCTTGCTGCCCGCTGATTCCGACGGTCGGCAGGTGGATACCAACACTTCGTTCCTGGTCCTACGCGAAGGCGAAATTGTCCTGCACGGCAGCCAGCAGGAGCTGGTTCGCTCGCAGGACTCCTACGTCCGAAAATTTGTTTTGTAGCGCCCCGAAGGAGGCTCCATGCCGCAACCCAAGCAGCTTAGCTGGACTCAACTGCGCGTTGGCCTGTTGGTCCTGACCAGCCTGATCATCTTTGCCATCCTGGTCTTCCTGATGACCGGCGAAGGCCTGTTCGAGCGCAAGTACCTCATCAGCGTTTTCATGAAAGACGCCGCCGGGCTGAAGACCGGCGACCCGGTGCGCCTGACAGGTGTTGACGCCGGCAACGTGGCCCAAATTCGCATCTCCGGCAGCCAAGATCCCAAGCGGGCCGTGGAGGTGGTCATGCGCATCCTGCGCAAGTATCAGCAGGAAATCCGCGCCGATTCCGCCGCCGGCCTGGATGCCGAGGGGCTGCTGGGACAGCGCTTCATCAATCTCAGCCGGGGCAGTCCCGGGCAGCCGCTGATCCAGCCCGGCGGCGAGATCACGCTCAAGGAAACCCCGGAACTGAGTGAGGTCCTGGCCACGGGAGCCGACGCAATGACCAAACTCAACCGCATCGCCGGGCGCGTGGACCGAGTTATGGAGCAGGTCGAGTCCGGAGAAGGCAGTCTGGGAAAAATCCTCTACGACGAGGCGCTGTGGCGAAAGGCAAACCAGACCGTGAATGACGCGCGCAGTCTGGTTGCCCATGCCGCCGCGGGCAAGGGGACCCTGGGCAATCTGTTGCTGGCCGAGGACTTGTACACCGACATCCGGGCCAGTGTGACCAAAGTGGACGGGATCCTTGAAGAAGTCCGACAGGGCAAGGGTTCCTTTGGCAGGTTCGTCTACGATCCCAAACTCTATGAAAACGCCGACCAGTTGATGACCCGGGCCAATCGCGTGGTCGCGGACGTAAACGCCGGGCGAGGCACGATCGGCCGTTTGCTGAAGGACGAATCGTTTTACAACCGGGCCAATTCCGCGACGGAGCGCATTGATAAAATCGCCGCCCGGCTGGAACGCGGCGAGGGAACCTTTGGCAGGCTCCTCCACGACCCGGTTCTCTATGAGAACGTAAACAGTTTCACCCTGGAGATGCGCGGCCTAATTGCCGACTTCCGAAAGAACCCGAAACAGTACCTGACCATCAAATTCAAGCTGTTCTAGATCGGTCGGTCGCCGCCTCTGGTCGGTTTTGTTGTGAGATTTCTGGGGCTACTCTTTCTGGGGTTTACTGAGGAGTTCGTTTTCGTGCCCGCCACCAAGCTGTTCTGAGGGGCTCAGCCGCTAGCTTTGCGGCACCCGCCTGAAAGCAAAACGCCGGGCTGAAGGGCCAACCCCTCCAGCCCGGCGTCGGTAGCCGCGTAAGATTACCTGGGCGGAATTCTATAGCCACAGGCAAGCAGAAAAAAAACACGACGGCTCTGAGGCAAATTCCGCCTTAGGGCGCGACCACCTCACGGGGCCTACATAATGAATCCTGCAACATGGACCACCTCCTTTCTCGTGTAAGCGCATCCTAGCTTTGGGTCCCCCCGCTGTCAAGTGGTGTCAAGATGGAAAGCCGTAGACCCGCGCCGTCCATGAGGACAGTTGCTACCCGGGAGTGTTCGCGACGAGGGCCTGGACGAAGCCAGGATTCCGGTCCATAATCCAGGAAGGAACCAACGCATGGACGAGGTCCATGCGAATCCCGAATTGGCAAGAAACTGGAGGTAGGCGTATGGTTTGTCGAACAGCTTTGGCGCTGGCTCTGATTCTGCCCGCTCCATTCAGTCTGGCGCCGGCTCAGCCGACACCAGACATCATGACCCATCTGAAGGTAGGCGATTCAGCGCCCGATTTCACTCTTCCGGATCAGAACAACAAGCAGGTCCGATTGAGTGATTTCAAGGGGAAGAAGAATGTGGTCCTGGCCTTCTACGTCCTGGCATTCACGGGTGGTTGAACGAAGGAGCTGAAGGCGTATCAGGCTGATATCGCCAAATTCGAAAAGACCGGCTCCCAAGTACTGGGCATCAGTGTTGATAGCTCTCCCGCCAATCGTCGTTACGCCGAAGACCTCGGGGTGAAGTTTCCGCTTCTGAGCGACTTCATGCGCGAGGTCAGCAAGAAATACGGAATTTGGGATTCGGAGCGCAACTTCGCTCGGCGGTTCACCTTCGTCGTGGACAAGAAGGGGATCATTCGCCACATCGAGGAAGGCGGGAGCGCGATTGACCCCAATGGCGCCTATGCGGTCTGCAGTCGTCTGTCCGCCGGATGATGGACGGGACAGCCCCTGTCCGGCCAAGCTGAGCCGGGCAGTACCATTGGAGCGTTGGGGCACGGTACTGTGGTCCCACGCAAAAATGAGACCGGCGTTCTATTGCCAGTCGGGTGGAGCGGCCATATCTTCGCAGGCATTGGAGGAAGAGATGAAACCAAATCGATGCGCCTGTGGAGAACCCCTCATGACGGGGGATGAGATGAAGCGCGCCACCTGCTGGAGCTGTGCCGGCTTTTCCTGGCGGCTCGCGGCGATGGACAACGAACTGGCCGTACTGGAAGCGGAGCGGGAAGCAATTCACGCGCGTCCGCTGCTGCTGCGGGCCTCCTAGCGCCGTGACCGGCTGCAGAAGTGCTTCCTGCCAGCTGGAGAAGTGCTTCCCGATGGTAGCGCTAGCGTTGCGCTCGGGGCTGCTGTGATACCGTGCGGTCGAACGGAATTAGCCGGACACGGTCCTAGCACGCCCCTTGGGAAGCTGCGGGAATGTCGGCGTCCCGAGGGAGTCGTGGCTGGCCGAGATGGCGCTCAGTTCAGCGCCCGGAACCCGCCTGGCGCCTACCCAAGGCCACCAGTTGGCTCAGAGGTGCCCTAACGTGTACGAGAATTGCGCTACAGTCTGCCCTACGTCTCCGCATTTTTCCTCTCGCACTCCGGGCTAACCCACCGCAGTGAGATGGACGTCAACAGTGAAACACAGGCGGACCGTACCCTCCCAGTACCAATGTGAACCTGGCCCAGAGTGGTCTGTTGCGCTCGGGGCGCGGTTTTTCTGCTAGACTGCATGGACGATGCCGCTGTTCTCCCGTTCCAGTCCGGAACGCGTGCGCGCGGCGGTTCACCTCGTTGAGTCCGCGCCAGAGCTAGGCTTTCCATCGCTAGTGCCCGGGGTGGACAACTTTCGCCACGACGTCCACTTGAGCCCCCGCTTCATCGGCTTCGCCAGAGGCTACATTCACAAGCTCTTCGTGAAGCACAGTCGCGCACCCCACCTGGTGGAGCAAAACCCGGGCTCGCCAAAGCCGCAGGAGCGCAACGAATTCAAGCGTCTGTTACAGGAGGTACTACTCAGCGCGCTGAGCAGAGCCAAGGCGGCAGGCAACCCCGACATCGACCTGCTGGGTAACGTTGCCCTGTTCAAGTACCTGGGCTGGGAAATGCAGCAGCAGTACAGCCGCATCCAGCTGGAGGGCAAGAACAAGCTGCGGCTGTTTGAGGGGCCGCGCCACGACCGGAACATGCGTGCCTTCCAACTGAAGGAAATCTTCAGCGAGTTCCAGGCCGACAAGAAGAACGCCCTGCGGCGGATCTCAAATGAATTGCTGTCGCTGGTCAACGAAGTGCAGGCAGGCGTGGTTCGCAAGACGCGAGAATCGTTCTTCGGCGACGAAGCCGCCCCGTGGTTTCCCTACTTCTCGCACCCGCTGGTTTTTACCGAAAACGGCCGTGACGATTACCTTCACCTTACCAAGTACGTGATGTTGGGGAACTTCCACCGCGACCCGGACCTCTACGAAGCCGTGGAGCAGTGGCTGAAGTCCATGCTCAAGCGAGTGGACGCGTCCAGTTCGGAGGCGCGCGAGCTGGAGGCTCGTCAGCAAGAGCATCTCCAACTGGCCAGCAGGACCACATCCCTGCGTGACCAGGTCCACCCGCCCGACCGCGGACTGGGATTGGGACTGGGACGGCTCTTTGGTTCGCGCCAGGAGTCCCCGCCTCAGAGGCTTCCCGACCTTGCAGCGCGCCTGGAGGAGTCGGACCGGCAACTGTCGCAGTCGGCCGAACTGTTGCGGCTGCTGACGGAGGCCTACGACATGCGCCTAGCGGCGATGCTCAACGCCCCCGAAAATGTCGAAGAGCTGCTCGGCGCTGCACGCACCGAGCAACTGCTGGCCGAGGCGCGTGCCCGCAAGGCGCCGCGGGAAGAACGGAACGTCCTGGAGGAAAAGCTAGAGATCCAGCGCCAGATCGCAGATGAGTTTTACAGCACAGCGCAGCAGCTGGGGCTATTGCCCTGCTTCGCCGCCGCCTACGAGGCGGCGGCGATCTACCAGGACTATTGCCCACCGATCCATCCGCAACAACTGAAACGCGCCCTGCTGGACCCTTCCGAGCGCAAGAAGGTGGCCGATCTGATCACCCATTACAAGCTGACCCAGGCCAGCTCGGCCACCTTGGAAGAGGCCGCCGCTCGGGTGCGTATCTGTCAGCCGCGCGACCTTCGCGTCTTTCTCGTTCGATTTGTTCGCGATTTCCTGCGGCACCACTGTGACAGTTGGCTGCTCGAGGTCCTGCAAGGCCTGATGGAGCGGGTAAACCTGGTGTTTGAGGAAAAAACCCAGCAACTCTCCCGCATTAACAATACCCTGTACGAGTTCCTGCTGTCGGCGGAGGAGAAGCCGCAGGACGAACAGATACTGGGCCACGTGATTCTGAAGGCCGACGTGCGCGACTCCACCAGGCTGACCGCCGACCTGTTCGCCCGCGGGCTGAATCCAGCCAGCCACTTCAGCCTGAACTTTTACCAGCCGCTCAACAAGCTGCTGCCCAAGTATGCCGCGGAGAAAGTCTTCCTTGAAGGCGACGCGGTGATTCTGGCGATGTTCGAGAAACAGGCTGCGGCGCTGGGCGGTTATCCCGTGGCCCGGGCCTGTGGCCTGGCGCGCGAGATCATGGGCGTGGTTGAGCAGTACAACGCGCGGGCCGAGAAGGCGGACCTGCCGCGGATGCAGATCGGCATCGGAATCTGCTGGCAGAACTCAGCGCCCATGTACCTGCTCGACGGCGAGAACCGGATCATGATCTCCCCGGCCATCAACCTGGCCGACCGGCTCTCCGGGTGCAGCAAGCTGGCCCGCCGGGCGCTGAACAGCAACCAGTCGCTCTTCCAGGCGTTTGTGTTCCAGACCATCACGGAGGAGGCCGCCGGCGGCGCCATGGAAGAGTTCCTGGTCCGCTACAACACCGGGATTTGTTTGAGTGAAGAGGCGTTTGACAAGCTGCAAGAGGAGATTTCGCTCCAGCCGGTCGAGCTGGAGATGCCGCTGCTCTGGCAACCGGAAAAGGTGACGCTGCACTGTGGCTCCTTCCCCTTGCCCAACGAAGTGTTCCAGCGGCTGGTGGTACGCGAAGCGCAGATTCCCTTTGTTGACGCCCACTCCTTCAGTTTTAAAGAGTACACCAGGCGGCGCTACTACGAAGTGTGCACCAACCACTTGGTGTATCAATCCACCGAGCAAGCCCTGGGACAGGCTGCCTCCCCCTGACAGCCACCGCCGCCTCCTCCTGCCGGCCACCCGCCTGCCCCATGACGGCCGTGCGCCTGCCGGCATCCGATTCCGCGCTATACTGGGCCCGGAAGGTAATCGGGTCTGGTGACTCGCCCGGCCTTCAAAGCCGGTGGCTGTTTCTCACGAGCAGCGATGGGTTCGATTCCCATAACCTTCCGCCAGCTCTGATTGAGTCATTGCCGATTGGCGAATTGCGGTTCATGTTGCGATTACCCGATGGCTCCATCACGTAGGCGCCGGCGCCGGTTTAGCGCTTCCAAAGAAGTCCGTGCAATCGCACGAGAGCGCCTGGGCGCACCTCCTCCCTCCCGCCCCATTCCGGACGCGCGGAAACGCAAGACCGCCAAGCACAAAAAAAGCCTGCTGCGGGAACTCCACCAGGATTAGCAGCCCCCGACCGGGGGCTAGTTCTTAGAGCTTCAACCGGACTGCCATTCCGGCGCATCGTCCTCTTCCTGGAAGAGTAGAAAGCCCTTTCGGCCGGTGAGCATCTCCAACTTACGCCCTATCTGCAGCAGGTCTTTGCGGGCGAAGCCGACCGAGGTCTGCAGAATGTCGCCGGCCTGGCCGATCAGGAACAGGGTGGGCACGTGAGTCAGGCCGTAGGCATTCGATACCGGATAGTGATCCTCCACGTCTTCCAAAAGCATCGGCATGCTGAGACCGTACTCGGCGGCGAACACTCGCGCTTCCTCCGGCTCATCCTGGGAGACGGCCCAGATGCGCGCCTTGGTGTCGTGGAAATGGTGGTGAAATCGTTCCAGGAATGGAAAGGTAAGTTGGCAGACCGGACAGCTTGACTTGAAGAAAGCAGCCAGCACCGGCCCCTCTTTCAACGATTCCGCCAGCGAATATTTCTTGTCGTCCAGGCCCGCCAGGCTAAAGTCCACTGCCCGCGAGTCCGGTTCCAAAGCAGCCATGCGCCGTCTCCTTCCCACCAGTTTGGATAGAAACCTGCCTAAGATACAAGTCTCAGTTCGCGCTTGCGGACATGCTGGCACAGGAGCATTCTCAGCGTCCGCCGCGAAGTTTCCGGCCCAGGGCATGGGCGGCAATCAGCAGCGGATCCCAGACCGGAGCAAAGGGCGGCGCATAACTCAAGTCCAGGCCGGCCAATTGCTCAATATTCATGCGCGCGTGCAGGGCCATGGCCAGCACGTCGACCCGCTTGGCCACTCCTTCTTCGCCCACCAGTTGCCCTCCGAGCAGGCGCCCATTATCACGATCCGCCAGCAGTTTTACCCGCATCTGCCTGGCCCCCAAGTAGCGGGCGCGGCTGCCGTGCTCGACGACAGCGGTAACCACGCGGAACCCGGCGCCGCGCGCTTCCGGTTCCGACAACCCGGTGCGGCCGCACTCCAGTTCGAATACCCGGGTGACGGTGGTGCCCACGACACCCGCAAAGCGCGCGTTGCCCCCGGCGGCATTCTCACCAGCTACGCGGCCCTGTTTGTTGGCAGTGGTGCCCAGGGGGATGTAAGCCGGGCGGCCGGTTACCAGTTGAACCGTATGAGCACAATCGCCGACGGCATAGACACCTGCCAGGCTGGTTTGCATTCGCTCATCCACGACGATCGCACCCGCCACCCCAGTGGCGACCCCGGCAGCGACGGCCAGCTCGGCGCGCGGCACAACTCCAGTGGCCACTAGCGCCAGGTCCGCCTCGTGTCGCCCGACGGCGGAGAGCACTTGCTGCACGCGTCCCTGCCCCCCTACTGCGGTGGCTGGCGTGCCCTTGAAAACTTCCACGCCGTGCTGCAGCAGTGTCTGTTCCACCCGCTCAGTGATTTCACGGTCGAACCCCTCCAGCAGCTCGCCGCCGGAGTGGAGCACCACAACCTCGAGGCCTTGCTCCCGCAGCGCCTCGGCGTACTCCAGCCCGATATAGCCGCCGCCCAGGATGGCGGCCCGGCGGGCCCGCTGGCCACTTTTCAGGAAGGCCTGCAAGGCCAGCGTGCCTTCCAAGTTGTTCCCCTGGAAGATGCCTGGCAGATCCATGCCGGGGATAGAGGGCCAGTCGGGCTGGGCGCCCGTGGCCAGAACCAACCGGTCGTAGGGGAACAGGTGTTCCTGCCCGGTCTCGACCGCCAGCGCGCGCACCCGCCGCCGTCCCGGTTCGATCTCAACCACCCGCATGCCAACCAGCACCTCGATGTTGCGCTGCTCGCGAAAAAATTCGGCCGAGTACACCAGCAGATCCTCGGCTCGCCGCACCTGCCCGCTCAGCAGATAGGCCAAGCCACACGTGCTATATGAAATATGGCGCCCTTGTTCCAGAACGGTGATGTGCAGCCGCGGGTCCAGCCGGCGTGCCCGGCTGGCAGCACTCAGGCCTGCACCCTGTCCTCCAACTACCAACAACCGATTGGCCAGCATGTGAAACGCCAGAAAGACAAGTAGATATACAACGGAAACAAGCGTGATGGCGACAATTCGCAGCGGGCGGAGGCCGCTTGCCCTACCCGAAGGTGCTCAAGGTGCGCTATGATAAAGTTCAGGACCACCCATGAAGTCCTGGCTCGTCCTGCTTGTCCTTTTCTCCAGCGCGGCCTTCAGCCCGGCCTCCCGTCAGGTGATGCTGGTTCCACCCGAAGAAGGCCAGCGGGCGCTGAAGCAGTTTCCTGCTGCGCCCCAGACGGACAGCCCGCCTCCCGCGGGTTCCACTGCCACGGCTGGTCCGCGGCGCGGCACCATCCTGCCGGACAACTTTGCCGGATGGGTAGGCACGGCTCCCGAGACCTTTGGGCCTTACAACGGGGCCACATTGGCCGGAGACGCCGCGCCCATCCTGTTGGAATATGGGTACGTTGGGGCCGAGCGGCGCAAGTTCACCAAAAGCGGCCAGACCTTGAGCGTGGAGGCCCTGCGCCTGAAAGACGCCTCGGGTAGCTATGGGCTGTTCACCTATTATCGCCAGCAGGACTGGACCATCCGGGAGAGCGGCACGGAGCAGCTTGCCTGGCGCGGAACTGATTTCTTGCTTCGGAAGGAGGAGGTGCTGGTCCGCGCCTCCTTGCGAGGGGACTCGCCCCATGCCCGACTCAGCGTCGGAGACCTCGGTGAGTTGGCCGCCGGGCTAGAGACCTTGGGTGGCGGCCCGCTGCCGACCCTGAAACTGTATCTTCCTCAGCGTGGTGTAGTCCCGGCGAGCAGGAAATACATCCTGGGACCAGTGGTATTTGCTCGCTTAGCGCCTGAGATACCGTCAGAACTGGTGGACTTCGAGATGGGTGCAGAAGCCAACTTGGCTCGCTACCAATTCCCGGGTAAGCCACAGTTAACCCTGCTGTTGCTCAGCTATCCCATAACGCAAGTGGCGGCCAGCAAGATGAAAGCCTGGCAAGGCTCGCCGGTCGAAAGCGGTGAGGCAGCCGCCACGCCGCTGTACGCTCGTCGCGTCGGCCCGCTGCTTGCATTTGTCCTGGGCGCTACGGAAAAGAACCAGGCTGATCAGCTTCTGAACCGCATCTCCTACACCGCCGATGTTATCTGGAACGAGCCGGTAGGAAAAGTGGACGCATCCACTTTTGCGAAGTTGATCTTGAACGTCTTTGCGCTGATCGGAGCGCTGCTTGCGTTCGCGCTCATTGCAGGATTGGGATTCGGTTTCCTGCGAGCGCTGCTTCAAAGCCGCTATCCCGGCCGCTTCTTTGACCGGCCCGAGGAGACGGAGATCATTCGTCTCAACATAAACTATTGAAAACAAGCTTGTTGGACTAAGAAATGGGGTTGCTTGAGCCGGTTTGCCTGGGGGGGTGAGGCAGAAAAGGAGGGGGCGCTTTCGCCCACAAGCTACTTATTTTAAAAGACTTATAGGATTACGATTTGCAGGCGTTTTTTCTTGACAGCCCCCTACCCGGAGAATACACTGGCCCTGGAAAGTCTTGGCGGCTGCGCATCCGTTGAAGCTTTTCTCCCTATGGTCCCTGGAAAAAGGGGCACAAAATGCTCACCGAAAGGTGGGCATTTTTGTTGCGAACCTAGGGGTGCGGCACATTCTTTGCTCGGTAGCCGGTTCGCGATAAACTGCGTACGCTTCAATTTTCAGTGAACAACCGTTTGTAGACGATGCGCTGCCTTCACATTGATTCGAGGGGAAGAAGCTGCTCCTTGGCCCCTATAGAAGGGGCCGAATTCTGTGAGGCGCACTTCCCTCTGCCGGCCTCGGAAGAACCCACCGAACTGTCTTTTGCCCACCGCCTGCTCCGCCGCAGTGCCGCGGCGCTGCTGCTGGCCCTGTTCTTGCTACAATTCTACGTGACGATGAAGTTTCTCCTTGGCGACTAAGTCCGCGCCGCTCGCCCTGACCGGCTGATTCCTAGCCCACAATGTCTTCGCCGCCATCTGCACCGATGACGTTGCCCGTGATCCAGTAAGTCTCCGGTCGGGCAAGCGCCCCAATGGCGGCCGCCACATCCTGCGGAGTAGTCAGGCGAGCGTGCGGGTTGCGCTGGCGGGCAAACTCAATCAGCTTTTCGTGTCCCGGGATCTTGCGCAGCGCCGGGGTGTCGGTGACGCCGGCGCGGATGGCATTGGCGGTAATACCCAGAGGGGCCAGTTCCATGGCCAGCTGCCGGATGTGGGATTCCAGCGCCGCCTTGGCCGCCGAGACCGGGCCGTAGGTGGGCAGCGCGCGCGTGCCGCCGGCGCTGGTCATGGCGAAAACGCGGGCGCCGCGCTCCAGCAGGTGGCAGGCCAGCAGGTCCTGGACCCAGTAGACCAGGCTATGCGCCATCACGTCCACGGTCATCTCAACCTGGTCCCGCCCTACCGGGTTGTCGGTATTGACGAACGGCTTCAGCGTACCGAACGCCAGCGAGTGCAGCAGAACGCGGACAGTCCCCGGCGGGCCCTGGCTGCCGTCCAGCCGTGCCCGGATCTGCGTGATCACCTGCTTACGCTTTTCGGCGTCGGCGGCGTTGACATTGAAAAAAACCGGCTCGGAGCCCTCGGCACGGATAGCTCCAGTGATCTCCTCCACGTGCGGGAGCGTGGCCCGGCGGTCCAGGTGCACGCCCAGGATGTCGTAGCCCAGCCGCGCCAGTTCGCGCGCGTTGGCTTCACCGAAGCCGCTGGAGGCGCCCAAGATCAGCGCCCACAGGCGCTTGTTGTTCTCAACCATTCCATTCCTCCACCACTATTCTACGGCGGTCCTCGCCCAGATCGGCCAGGTGAATCTCCCAGCGCGGCCCCGGCAGCACCTCACGCAGTTTTTCGCCCCACTCCACCAGCACGACGGCTGGCTCGGCCTCGTCGAAGAGATCTTCCAGGCCGAGCGTGCCGATTTCGCGCGGGCTCTCCAGCCGGTAGAGATCCACGTGAAACACCGGTACCTTGCCACGTCCATACTCGTGAATCAGAGTGAAGGAGGGGCTGGTGATCTCCTCCTCCGCCGCGGCGCCCAACTCGCTGACAATGCCCTTGGCCAAGGTGGTTTTTCCCATCCCTAGGTTGCCCACCAGCAGCGCGAGCAACGGCGGGCGCATCTGCCGGGCGAGTTCCCGGCCCAGCCCTACCGTCTGTTCGTGCGATTCGGTGATGTACTCGCGCCTGCGCTGCTCCCCAGCCACGGTGTCTCAGCGGTGCGCCGGCTCGTCCTGTACCGCGTCGCCGGAGCCTGAAGCGGGCGCGCTAGCGCCAAGCTGCTCCCAGACCTGGGACAGGGAGCGGATCAAGTCGGTGGCCACCAGGGCCTTCTCGCCGGTTCTCGCCAGCGCCAGATCCCCCGCCAGGCCGTGCACGTAGACGGCGGCACACAGCACGTCGGCCAGCGGCTCGTGGGCGAACTGCCCCATCAGCCCGGCAATGAAGCCAGTCAGCACGTCGCCGGTTCCTCCGCTGGCCATGCCCGGATTGCCGGTGGGGTTGACGTAAACCTGCCCTTCGGGAGCAGCCACCAGGGTGCGGAAGCCTTTCAGGACGACAAAGACACCGAGCTCTGTGGCCATGCGGCGCGCCACTTCCACCCGATTGCTCTGGACCTCAGCGGTGGAGATCCCTGCCAGGCGAGCCATCTCGCCGGGATGCGGGGTGAGCACCAGCGGAGCGCGCCGGGCCTGGAGCAGCTCCCGTTCCCCGGCGAAGGCATTCAGGGCATCGGCGTCGAGCACGGCAGGGATGGCAAAGTCGCGAACCACCCGGCGCACAAAGGCCGCCGTATCGGGATGTGTGGACAGACCGGGGCCCATGGCGAGCACGTCCTTGCTCTCGAGAATCTGCTGGAACCGCCCGTAGTCCAAAGCTCGCCCCGAGATGCTGCCTGCATCGGTTTCAGCCAGCGGCTCGGTCATCAGCTCCGGCACGAAGCCAGCCACCACCGGCAGCGCGCTTTCGGCGGTGGCCACAGTGACCAGCCCGGCGCCGATCTTCAGCGCCGACTCGCCGGTCATGGCCGCCGCGCCAGTCTTGCCGCGCCCCCCAGACACGACCAGTACGTGACCGAAGTTGCCCTTATGCGCGGCTTGCGCCCGTCGCCTGGCAAAGGGAGCCAGTTGCGCGGGAGTGATCAGGTTCAGGTACAGCTCAGCGCGTCGTTCGTAGACTTCGGGTGGCGTCCCGATGGGGCAAACCACCAGCTCTCCAACGCGCTCGCAGTTGGGCGGAAAGATCTGGGCAACTTTGGGCGCCGTAAAGGTGACGGTGACGCTGGCCCGCAGCGACTCGCCCAGAGGCCTGCCGGTGTCGCTCGGCAGCCCGGAGGGGATGTCCACCGCAACCAGAGGAATGTCGCTAAAGCCAGTGTTCAGCTCGCTCAAGACGTCAGCCAGAAAGCCTTCGACCGGGTCGGACAAGCCGGTGCCCAGCAGCGCATCAACCAGAAGAGTGGAAGCGCGCAGGTCAGCCTTCACGGCCAGCCAGTCGTTCCGGTCGCGCACCAGACCGGGCAGGCAGCCTGTCTTGAGCATGATGTCGTAGTTGATGCGCGCGTCGCCCCGGATGCTGTCCGGATCGGCCAGCAGCAACACCCGAGGCCGCAGGCCTCGCATCCACAGCTGCCGTGCCACAACGAAGCCATCGCCGCCGTTGTTGCCTTTGCCGCACAGGATGGCGATGCGATGCCGGGCCAGCGGCCGGAAACGCTCCTCCAGCACCCGAACCACACTGATGCCGGCGTTCTCCATCAGGAGCACGCCCGGCACCCCCAGCTCCTGGATGGTGATGCGGTCCACTTCCCGCATTTGCGCAGCAGTCAAGATCTTCACTTTTACCCCGTCGCAGGCAACTGTCAGGCCTATAAGTTCATCGAACCCGCTTCAGAAATCCGCCGGGATTACCAGTTAGTAGAAACTTCTCGCGGCTTCGGTCGCGAATAAAATCAGATGTTTCCTCCATAAACTTCTCCAAGGCCTGCCCTGCTCCGGGGGCCACAACGCGCGTGTCCTCGACCACGAGGTAGTTGCCTACCGTCACAAGTTGGCTGTAGAGCCGTAACTCCTTAATCACGTGCGAATAACTATGATCGGAGTCCAGCGATACCATGACCTTTTCGTCATGCCGAATTGAGCTTTTTATCTCCTGGAAAATCTGCTCGGAAGTGGACGGACCCACCAAATAGGTGATCCTCTGATGTTTAGGTTTTTCCGGCTGGTCCTTAATGTCTATGCTCAACACCCTGCCCCGGTTCAAAAGCTCGAAGATTGACGAGAAAAAATACGCGCTCCCCCCTTTGTAGGTGCCTGTCTCTATAAGGACGTCGGGCTTCGTTTCATATATGATTTCCTGATAGACCCACAGATCGAGAGGAATTTTCACAACACGGGTGCCCAACCAGTATGTATTCATCCAGGTCTGCTGACTCTTTGCGCTGTACAGCTCAGTGAAGGTTTTGACTGCGCGGCTGTCGCTAACAGTTGGGGGCTTTTCTTGAAGGCGTGGGAGAAATTTGGTCAGAAAAATCGCGGCAACGATACTGAGACCAACAACCGCAAGGATGAGTTGTTTTTTCACCGGGGGCCTCCAGAAGTTGCGGCTTGTTGGCCGTCGCAATTCTTGCTGCGGGGGTATGGCTCGTGGGCAAGGATGAGGCCGGCCCCCAGCTCCACCACAGCGGCGCCTAGCAGCCCGAGCGCTAGCAGTGCCATTCCCGGTCCTACCCGACGAATCAAGGACCTACGCATGGCTGTTCCCTCCTCGGAGACGAATGACCAAGACTACACGCAGCGGGGTCGCATGTCCACTTCGTCACCAGCAATGGCGGATAGGTCTCGACGAACGGGCTAGCGCTTGTCAATTCCGGTTTCCGTTGGCCCGCTTTCAGTTGGTCTGGTTTCAGCTGGGAGAATAGTTGGCTTCCCGGAAACTGACTCACTACCCACGGTTGACTCTCCCGGACGGTTCTCCTACTATCAAGTTATCGAAACGGGAGCTATCGCAACGGAGGGAGGTAACAAGTCAGCATGCGTGGCGTAATGGGTTTGATAGGACTACTCTTGACTCTGGGCATCGGCATGTTCATTTACCGCGCACAATTTACCGGCACGAGCTCGATCACCCAGGGCACCAACAACCCGCGGGCCGCCGCCGATCTGGCCGGGGTGAAAAGCGACCTGATGACCATGGCCAACGCCGAACGGTCCTACAGGACGCTGAACGGCAAGTATGCCAACCTGGAGGAGCTGAGCTCAGAAGGCCACGTCTACGTGAACACCCAGGGGCGCTTTGGCTACACCTATTCCATTGATATTAGCGGCAACCACTTCGTCATCACCGCCAGCTATCACGGGCCGGCCACCGGCATGCCCAAGCTGAGCGTGGACGAAACCATGCAGATCAGCCAGCGCTAGCAGCGCCACATTCTCCGCGACTCTCCACCACTGGGCCTTGCTTCCCTGTCATTCCGAGCCAAGCGAGGAATCTGCTTCCGACTGGTCTCCCTGAAGGCGGCCGATGCTCGACAGGTACAAGCGGCAGCAAAGTGAGCCCTTCCGTGCTGCTTCGATGAGATCATCTGGTTCTCCCCATTTGCAGACCACGTACTGGGTGACGCCCCCTATTAGTTGGGCGATTGGCTGGGGCACACGCGGCGTACCCTCCCTCACCTCGACTTCGAACTCCTTCATGTGCAGAATGTGGTCACCCCGGTCCGTAGTTGCCTCGCCGATTTCCCCGAGGATCTTAATCTTCACTCCCAGCTTCTCCTGACCGGTTCTCACCGCCGCAGCTTCATAGCTTTCCCCAACCCGCAGCGTTGCTGCCGGCAGGCCCCAGACGTTTGCCAGCCGGTCGTCTTCCGGAGGCCTCTTGACAACGAGTAAGTGCCGCCGGGCTTTGTCATACCGGTCCTTGTCATACCGGGCCTGGTCATAAATGACCAGCGCGACAGCCCGTTTACGCTCCTTAGCAGCGTTCGCTTTACGCTCTGGCTGCATTGCACTCAGGGAGTTTTCACTGCCCGGGTCACCGGGCGCGGATGCGCAGGAAGGGCTGGGCGGCCAGGTCGCGGCGACGCTCAAGGCGCTGCTGCCGATGCTTGTAAGCGGCGCCGAGAAAGGCCTTGAACAGGGGGTGGGGATCCAGGGGCTTAGACTTGAACTCCGGGTGGAACTGGCAGCCTAAGAACCAGGGGTGGTGGGGGATTTCCACGATTTCCACATAGGTATTGTCGGGCGTCAAGCCGCTGATGCGCATGCCGGCGGCTGTCAGCATCTCCTGGTACTCGGCGTTGAACTCGTAGCGGTGGCGATGGCGCTCGGAAATCTCCCCCGTGCCGTACGCCTGATGGGCAAAGCTGTCTGGCTGGAGCCGGCACGGCCAAGCCCCCAGCCGCATAGTCCCGCCCAGCTCATCAACGCCCGTCAGCTCCCGGAGCTTGTAGATCACCCGGTGCGCGGTTGAGGGATCGAACTCACTGGAATCGGCGCCTTCCAGCCCGCAGGCGTGCCGCGCAAACTCGATCACCGCGCACTGCATTCCCAGGCAGATGCCGAAGTAGGGCACCTCGCGGGTGCGGGCGAACTGGATGGCGTTGATCATCCCGGCGATCCCACGCCTGCCAAAACCGCCCGGAACCAGGATGCCGTCGAATTCCTCGAGCTGGTGCTGCCAGCCCTCGCCCGCCACCCCTTCAGCTTCCACCCAGTGGATGACGGTGCGCAGGTTGTGGGCCAGGCCGCCGTGAACCAGCGCCTCCTTTAGGCTCTTGTAGGCGTCCTCCAATTCGACGTATTTGCCCACGATGGCGATGGAAACTTCGTCGCGCGGGTTTGCCAGGCCTCCCACCAGCTCTTGCCACCGGCTCAGATCCCGCTCGCCGGCCTCCATGCGCAGGTAGCGCAGGATGATCTCGTCCACGCCTTCCTGGCCCAGGCAGATGGGCACCTCGTAGGTGGAGGCCACGTCGCGGGCCGTGATCACGGCGTCTTCGGCCACGTTGCAGAACAGCGCGATCTTGGCCTTCAGCTCACGGGGCAGAAAGCGCTCGCTGCGGCACAGGAGGATGTCGGGCTGGATGCCGATCTGCAGCAAGTCCTTGACGCTGTGCTGGGTCGGCTTGGTCTTCAGCTCGCCCGCGGTGGCGATGTAGGGCACCAGAGTGAGGTGGATGAACACGGTGTTGTCGCGCCCCTCCTCCTGCCGCATCTGGCGGATGGCCTCCAGGAAGGGCAGCGACTCAATGTCGCCCACCGTGCCGCCGATCTCGACAATCACCACGTCCACCTCGCCGGAGACTTTCCGGATGGCCGCTTTGATTTCATTGGTAACGTGCGGAATCACCTGCACGGTCTTGCCCAGGTATTCGCCGCGCCGCTCCTTGGCGATGATCCGCTCATAGATGCGCCCGGTGGTCCAGTTGTTATCGCTGGTGAGCCGCGCGTTGGTGTAGCGCTCGTAGTGGCCCAGGTCCAGGTCGGTTTCGGCGCCGTCGTCGGTGACGAAGACTTCGCCGTGCTGGTAGGGGCTCATGGTGCCAGGGTCCACATTCAGATAGGGATCTATCTTCTGCAAGGTGACTCGCAGGCCGCGGCTCTCCAGCAGCGATCCAATGGAAGCCGCCGCCACCCCTTTACCCAGCGAAGAAACCACACCACCGGTAATGAAAATGTACTTAGGCATTGTCCTGCACTCGGGAGGGGACACGCGGCCCCCCGGGTTCGGTCTGAGGTTTGGTTGCCTCTCCAGCTCGCAGACGCGCTCGGGCCAGGTCTTCCTCGGTATCCACACCCAGAGAATCGTGGATAGTTTCCACGACACGGATGCTGTAGCCGTTCTCCAGCACCCGCAACTGTTCCAGTTTCTCCAGTGCCTCTAGAGGGCCACGCGGCAGCTTGGGGAAGCGGAGCAGGAACTCGCGCTCGTACACGTACAGGCCCAGGTGCTTGTAGTAGGGAACGGGGCCGGCCTCCTGGCTGTTCCTGACAAAGGGGAGCCGGGCGCGAGAAAAATACAGGGCGCGACCTTCCCGATCGGTGACCACCTTGACGACGTTGGGATCGGCGGCCTGCTCGGGGCTGGGCAGGGCGGTCTTCAAGGTGCAAACCGGCGCTCGCGCCGACGGTGGCGTCTGCTCCAGCATGGGGGCAATGGCCTGGTCAATGGCTTCGGGTTCGATAAAGGGTTCATCGCCCTGGACGTTGACCACCAGGGCCGCCTCAGGAATGCGCTGGACGGCCTCGGCGACCCGGTCGGTGCCCGAGCTGTGGCCTGGGTCTGTGCGGCAAACCTCAGCGCCGAACGCCAGGGCAGCACGGGAAACGCACTCGTCGTCGGTGGCCACCACGATGCGCGTGACCAGCCGGGAGCGACAGACCTGCGCATAGACGCGCTCTAGCATCGTCCGCCCGCCGATCTGCAGCAAAACCTTACCGGGGAGGCGGCTGGCATGGTAACGCGCCGGAATCACAGCCAGGATGTGTGTGCCCGCCAATCGGTTCCAACCCGACGAGAATATGGAGTCGGCCCAGGGACGTGAGTACCGCGTAGTTTAGCATAGGCTTGTGTGGCTGTGGTAAACTAAAATGAGAGATGGTCCGGTGGGAGGTTGGCGCCCGCAGGCACAGGCGCCAAGCAAGTCATGAGATCGGGCAATCTGCAGCGCGCGCTTTTCACACTTCCCCTCTTGCTGTTCGCGTTCGCCTGTACGGGCTGGCTGCTGCCGGCCGCCGATCAGGCCAAATTGCTCGTGCAGCCTTCCAAGACCCGGCGCTCCAAGAAGGCACTGAAGACCCGCCAGCGCCCCATCCAGGTGGATGTCAACGTGGTCCTGGTGACCGTAACGGTCACCGACCCACTCAACCGGTTGGTGACCGGCCTGGAGAAAGAGCACTTCCGCGTGTTTGAGAACAAGCGGGAGCAGGAAGTGCAGCACTTCAGCAGTGAGGACGTGCCCATTTCGTTGGGCGTGGTGTTCGATGCCAGCGGCAGCATGTCGAACAAGATGGGCAAGTCACGCATGGCGGCGCTGGAGTTTTTCAAGTCGGCGAACCCGAAGGACGAATTTTTTCTGGTGGACTTCAATGACCGGCCGAGGCTGATGTCGGATTTCACCACCAGGGTCGAAGATATCCAGGACCAGCTGGTCTTTACTAAGGCCAAGGGGCGGACTGCGTTGCTGGACGCTATCTACCTGGCGATGAACCACATGCGCCACGCTAGGCACCGGAAGAAGGCGGCGCTGATTATCTCCGATGGGGGGGACAATAGCAGCCGCTACAGCGGGAACGAAGTCAAGTCGCTGGTGCGGGAGGCCGATATACAGATCTACGCCATCGGTATTTACAGCCCTTACCATTCGCGCGGCACGACGGAAGAAATGAGCGGGCCTGGCCTGCTGAACGATCTGACCCAGGCGACCGGCGGCCGGCAGTTCCCGGTGGACAACCTGAACGAGCTACCCGATGTGGCCGCGAAGATCAGCCTGGAGCTGCGGAACCAGTATGTGCTCGGCTACGTCTCCACCAACAGGGTGAAGGACGGCAAGTGGCGGAAGATCAAGGTGAAGCTGAGCCCCCCGCGAGGCCTTCCCCGGCTGCGGGTGCACGCCAAGACAGGTTACTATGCCCCCACAGAATAGCCAGTGCGCCCGTCTGGTTGTCCCGCTGGCCCTGGCGGCGCTGCTGTGGTGTGTCAGCGCGCCAGCGCAGCGGTCGTCGGTCGCCCCGCCGAAGGGCGTCCCCCGGTTTGCGGTGGAAACCAAGCTGGTGGTGCTGCACGCGACCGTGATGAACAAGCAGAAGCACCTGGTGACCGACCTGCGCCGGGAACACTTCAAGGTCTTGGAAAACAACGTCGTGCAGGAGATTAAGGATTTCAGGCGGGAAGACATCCCGGTCTCGGTGGGCATCCTGGTGGACAATAGCGGCAGCATGCGGGACAAACGGCCCAGGGTCAATGCCGCTGCGCTGACCTTTGTGCGCACCAGCAACCGCAATGACGAGGTCTTTATCGTCAACTTCAATGACGAGGCTTTCCTGGACAAGGACTTCACCTCCAACTTGGCGGAGCTGAAGGAAGGACTGGAGAAGATTGATTCCCGCGGAGGCACCGCCTACTACGACACCATCCGGATGTCTCTGAACCACCTGGACCAGCGCGGTCGCATGAGCAAGAAGGTGCTGCTGGTGATCACCGACGGCGAGGACAATGCCAGCCGGGTCACTCTGGAGCGGCTCATCAAGGACGTCCAACAAACCGACGTGGTCATTTATAGCGTCGGCGTGCTGGGCGACGATAACGCCCGAGCGGCAAAACGGGCGCGCAAGGCCATCGAAGCCATCTCCGAGGCGACCGGTGGCGCCGCCTTCTTCCCGAGCGAGGTCGACGCGGTGGAAGGAATCGCCGTCAGGATCGCGCAAGACATCCGCAACCAGTACTTGCTGACCTACAAACCGTCCAACGCAGCTACCGACGGCAGCTATCGCTCCGTGAAGGTCAAGGTCCGTGCGCCAGGGAAGGGCAGGCTCTTCGTGCGCACCCGGACAGGCTACTACGCCACGGCCAAGTCCAGATCGGCGGCCGCCCGCCGCTCCGGCGGATAGATCCCAGCCGGCCTGCTCCGGCTCCGTCCCCGCGCTTGCTTCCCGTAACCTCTCCTGTCCGTAACCTCTCTGGCCCAGACAAGCTACCTTCGGTTTCGGCTTTGTGATTCAATGCCGGGGAATGCGGTCCGCTCTGCGATTCCTGTGGGTTGCCACCCGCGGCTATCGGCTCCGGCCGTGGCACAGCCCCTATCTGCGCTGGCGCATCGAAACCTACGCTGGCGGCAGGGCGGAGCAAATCGGCTTCCGGGAATTTTGGCGGTTTCTGTGGCGGGAGCGCCGCCGCCTGCGGCTCTTCCTGAAGTGGGTCGAGGAGATGGAAGGCAGCGGGCAATCGGCGGCGGGAAGGAAGCGTTAGCGGGACGCCGCCGAGTCTTCGACTCTAGGCCATGGACCTTGAAGCGCTAGCGCTTCTCGATCGGGACCCAGGCTTGTCCTACGGGGGGGCCGACGTACTCCGAACGCGGACGGATCAGCCGGTTGTTGGCATACTGCTCCAGGAAATGCGCCGTCCAGCCAGTGATCCGGCTCATGGCGAACACCGGGGTGAACAGGTCAATGGGGATACCCAGCACGTGGTAGGTGGAAGCTGAGTAAAAATCCACGTTGGCGTTGAGCCGCTTCTCGCTGTTCACCAACTGCTCGATGGCCCGCGACATTTCAAACCACTTCAGATCGTTGTGCTCGCGCGCAAGAGCTTCCGACATGCGGCGCAGGTGCGTGGCGCGCGGGTCTTCGGTTCGATAGACGCGGTGGCCGAAGCCGGGCACCTTCTTCTTGGCGGCCAGCATCTCCCGCACGTGAGCCACGGCCTCATCGGCGCTGCCGATCGGCGCCAGTATCTTCATCACCGCCTGATTGGCTCCACCGTGCAGCGGTCCCTTTAGCGCGCCCAGGGCCGAGGTTGCCGCCGAATGCAGGTCGGCCAGCGTCCCCGCCGTCACTCGCCCGGCAAAGGTGGAGGCGTTGAACTCGTGGTCGGCATGCAGGATCAACGCAATGTCCAGCGTCTTGGCCGACACTTCGGCCGGGCGAGTCCCGTTCAGCATGTAAAGGA
The DNA here is from genome assembly GCA_965218055.1 of Terriglobia bacterium. Classification (GTDB taxonomy): domain Bacteria; phylum Acidobacteriota; class Terriglobia; order JAJPHL01; family JAPKYU01; genus CBDBKE01. Next base: position 381,214 of record CBDCKA010000002.1, on the reverse strand, counting down.
AATTCGCCGCGTAGGAGAGCGCCGGGTCGGGATCCACCGGCTGCTTCCCGTTGCGCAGACGTGCGAAGGCCGCGACCACGGTGCCCATCTGGGCCGTCAGCCGGATGGACTTGCGAATGTTGGCCTGCTCCGACATGTCTTCCGCGTCCGGGTCGTAGATGCTTAGCGCGGAGACGGCGGTACGCAGCATGTGCATGGGAACGGCATCGGGTGGCAGCGAGCGCAGGTAATCCATCACCGGGGGAGGCAGGCCGCGGGCGGCGGCTAGCTGCTGCTGGAGGTCCTCCAGTTCGGCGCGCCGTGGCAGGCGTCCGAACCAAAGCAGGTACGCTGTTTCCTCGAAGGTGGCATTCTCGGCCAGCGTATGGATGTTAAAGCCCCGGTAGCTGAGGATGCCCGCTTCCCCGTCGATGTAGCAGATCGAGGAATCTGCGGCAACCACCCCTTCCAAACCAGCTTTGGCAACGGCTTCCGCCATAAAACCTCTTATCCCAAAAGATTACTCGCCAGAACGAGCGCACTAATTTAACACGGAAACCCCTGCCAAGGGAATTCCGGCTTTGTGCCGGAGGCGGGCCCGCCACGAAGCAAGCTGGGCGTATGGTCCGGACCCCGATCAAACAGGGGCCGATGGCGGGGGGGCGCTAGTGCCCTTCCAGCTTTTTGAGCTAGCTTCCGCAAACCAAGTGGCTACCAATCAAGGTGGAACGGCACTAGACTACAGCGTTGGAAATCCCATTGATTGAGAGCTAGCCATGGCCGGACCGTTTCCCGGGGTCCCCTGGATTCACCTTTCCGACCCCGACGACGCAGCGCTGGACTTGCTGGCGCAGCAGCACGGATTGCACGAACTGGACGTGGAGGACTGCCGGCACCGTCGCCAGGTGGCCAAGGTGACCAGCCAGGCCCACTACAACTTCGTGGTCATCAAGACCGTCGAATATGACCAGGCCGCCGGGGAAGTCCTGTTTGAAGACTTCGACCTGTTTATCCTGCCCCAGTTGCTGCTGACGGTGGCCGAGGGATCCACCAGCGTCGTGGCCCGCACCCAGGAGAAACTGCCCCAGGAGCCGGAATTCCACAGTGCCCAAGGCGTCGCCTACCTGCTGATGGACCGGGCGGTGGATGAGTACCAACCGGTGTTGGACGAGGTGGGCAACATGATCGAGGCCATCGAGAATGAGGTTCTGGCGAGGCCCACGCCGGAGGTACTGCAAAAGATTCTCCACCTGAAGTCTGTGCTGGTTGCGTTCCGTCGAAACGCCACGGCGATGCGCGAGGTGCTCAACCACCTGATGCAGGCGGAGCGGCCCGAGCAGCCCAACAGCCTCTATCTCTATTACCGCGACGTCTACGATCACCTGGTGCGCGCCCTGGACTTCATCGATAGTTACCGCGACCTGCTCACCGGCGCCCTGGACATTTACCTGTCGGCGGTCGCCAACCGCACCGGCGACGTGGTGAAATTGCTCACCATCATCGGAACCATCAGCATCCCCCTGGTGGTGGTGACCGGCTTTTACGGCATGAACGTCCACCTGCCTATGCAGGAGTCACCCTTTGCGGTCTATTTCATCATCGGGGCCCTGGGCTCCGCCAGCCTGGCGATGCTGCTGTTTTTTTGGAGGAAAGGATGGCTGTAGAGCTGCATTCGGTCGGCATCGGAATCCCCGAAGGGGCCAACGTGGTCGTTGGGCAATCCCACTTCATCAAGACGGTGGAGGACCTCTACGAGGTGATGGCCACCACCGTCCCAGGGGCGCAGTTTGGCCTGGCCTTCAACGAGTCCTCCGGGCCCTGCCTGGTGCGCTCGGACGGCAATGACCCGGCGCTCGAACGGGCAGCGGTGCGCAACGCACAGGCCATCGCCGCCGGGCACGTCTTCGTGCTTTTGATGCGAAACGCCTATCCGATCAATGTGCTGAAGCGGATTCAGGACGTGGCTGAGGTGTGCAACATCTTCTGCGCCACAGCCAATCCGGTCGAGGTGGTGGTGGCCCAAAGCGAGGCCGGGCGCGGCGTGCTGGGTGTCATTGACGGCTCACCGCCCACCGGCGTCGAGGGCCCGGCCGATGTGGCGGCCCGCAAAGAGTTTTTACGTAAGATCGGCTACAAGCGATAAACCACCGCACCGCCCAGCTTGCTGGAGTGCCCGCTGGCGGCTTACCCTCCTGCCCGGCTGCGCTGCTGGCGCTTGTAAAACCGGTAAAGCCGGCAAAGAAGGAGAAGGGTGGCGAGGCCAAGAATTAGGATTTCCCCGATCACCCCGATCATCCAGTTTTGATGCATAGAGCAATGCTATACCCGTTGCGGCGGGGAGTTAAGATCAGATTCGCCCCATTGCCGCCCAGCGCGATAGCTTGCAGCGGGCCGGAAGCGGTGTTATCTTTTTCTTTTGCAGGGAGTTCCCGTGTAGCCAGAGGAGTCGAGCGGTATGTCGGGGCATTCTAAATGGGCCAGCATTAAGCACAAGAAGGCGGCGACGGATGCGCGCCGTGGCCGGCTGTTCTCGCAGCTGATCAAAGAGATCACGGTGGCCGCGCGGGCCGGCGGCGGCGACGCGGACTCCAATCCGCGTCTGCGCACAGCGGTGACCTCCGCCAAGACGGCCAGCATGCCGGCCGACAACATCAAGCGGGCCATCCAGCGGGGCACCGGTGAAATCCCCGGTGTCGTGGTGGATGAGGTGACGTTTGAGGGTTACGGCCCCGGCGGAGTGGCTGTGCTGGCGGAGGTGGCCACTGACAACCGCAACCGGACAGTCAGCGAAATCCGCCACATCTTTTCCAAGCAAGGCGGGAACCTGGGCGAGGCGGGCAGCGTGGCCTGGATGTTCAAGAAGCGCGGCTACATTGTTGTTCCCAAAGAGAAGGCCGGCGAAGACCAGTTGCTGAGCATTGTCCTGGATGCTGGCGGGGAAGACCTGCGGGACGACGGCTCGCAGTGGGAGGTACTGACGGCACCGGAGACCTTCGAGGCGGTGGTGAATGCTTTGAAGGCCAACCAGGTGGAAACGGCCCTGGCCGAAATTTCCATGATCCCGCAGACCTACGTCAAGCTGGAGGGGAAAAACGCGCAGCAACTGATGCGCCTGCTGGAGGCGCTGGAGGAGCACGACGACGTCCAGCACGTCTATTCCAACTTCGACGTGGAAGAACGGGAGCTCGAGGCGGTGAGCGAATGAGGCAGGCAGCGCGTCCCGGCTGGCCCCCTGAACCGCACCGCAAACAACAGCACCGCAGTGGCGGCGCTCCAGGTCGGGAGGCGTACGAGCGCGCAGCGGTTGCAGCGAGGAGCAATGCGGGTTCTGGGCATTGACTGCGGTTCCGTGCGCACCGGCTACGGAATCGTGGACAGCGACGGCCAGGTCTATCGCCTGGTAGTCGCGGGCGACATCCGGCCTCCGGCGGGGCTGAGCCTGCCCGAAGGGCTGCTGCGGATTGCTGAGGAGCTGCGCCGGCTGATTCAGGATTATGCCCCGCAGGAAGCGGCGGTCGAAACGGTTTTCGCCTCCATCAACGTGAAGAGCGCGCTGAAGCTGGCACAGGTTCGCGGGGTGGCATTGATGGAAGCGGCTCGTGCCGGTATCCCGGTCCTGGAGTATTCCCCGTTGGAGGTGAAATCCGGCGTGGTGGGGTACGGGCGCGCGGAAAAGACGCAAGTGCAGCAGATGGTGCAAGCGATCCTGAGATCAGCGGAACCGCCGGAGTCCGAGGACGCCGCCGACGCGCTGGCCATTGCCATCTGTCATATCAACGTGGGATTGACCCAGAAGAAACTGGCCCGTGCCGCCAGCTCCAGGGGATGACTCTACCGTGAAGTTGCGCCTCAAGATCTCGGCTGTGCTTCTTGCTTTATGCGCCGCGTCGTTCAGCAGCCGTGCCGCCGCGCTCGAGCAAGACAAGCCGGCCTTGCCCCGGCTGGTGTTCATCAAGGACTTTCCCGGCAGCTCGCCCCCCTATTACCGAATCACGCTCAGCGAGAATGGCGAAGCCATCTACGCCACCGCGCCGGAGGACCCTCGGCCAGTTCGATTCCGCCTCTCGGCGCCGTTGACCGCCCGGGTGTTCCAGATTGCCGCCGGCCTAAGCCCGTCTCGCACGTCGCTCGACACGCGCAGGAAGGGGGTTGCCTCGATGGGCAAGAAGACGTTGCGCTACGAGGCCGGGGCCACGCGCTTCGAGACTTCTTACGATTTTACGGAGAACCGGGACGCTCGCGCTCTAGCCAGCCTGTTCGACAAGATCGCCTTCACCGAGGAGCAGCTGATCGGTCTAGAGCGGGTGATGCGTTTCGACCGGCTGGGAATTGTGCGGCAACTCACGCACATTGAGTCTGCCATGATCAAGCGGGAACTGGTGGCCCCGGCCCAGTTCGTTCCTCTACTGGAGGAGATTACCCAGGACTCGCGTTACCTCAACATGGCACAGGAACGTGCTGCTGAACTGTTGGAAAACATCCGCAGCGGCAACTACTCCGCCAAGTTGAATCTGGGGAAGGGCCGCTAGCTGGCCCGGTCAATCACCCGCTTTAGTCCCCGGTCCCATCACAGTTTTCCAGCGCCCGGTTAGGGCAGTCCGGTCCACAATTCGCACACCACGATGGAATTCGGCGGGTTCTGAGGGTCGTACTTGACGATGGCAGGAACGCCTTCGCTGCATGTTTCTGTCCCGACCATGTGGAGCAACACAGAAATGTCCTGGGCGGCGGAATAGGTCACTCCAGAAACTGAGTAGTGGTAATGGAGCAGCCGAAGGCTGCGGCCGCTCTGCTCCAGATCGGTCACTTCCAGGATCGTGCCGTCGCAGATGCGCCCAATGGCGTTAATCCGCAGGCGCCGTTCGCGCTCCCTCTCGCCAGGGCTCTTCCTGTAGCGCCTGGAAAGTCCCAGCGCGAGGCCGCCCGCCAGCAGTCCCCCGGCGATCAACCCCAAGCTGAGGAGTTGGTCTGGCTCCATGTGCGTTTTCCTCTGTGGCCCGTCCTTGGAACTCGTGATTTCTCGAACGACGCGCGCGCCACTTCTGGTTCAGGGCCGGACCAGAACCGTCCCCGAACGCGCACTCTCGTTTCCCTTCCGGTCCACTGCGCTCACCGCGTAGGAGTAGGTGGTCCCGGGCCGGACGGTGACGTCCTGGAAGGTGGGTGAAACGAGCAGGCCGGTGTTGAGCCGACGTGGCGGCCCGCCATTTTCGCTGCGAAACAGGTTATAGCCGGCCAGGTCAGGGTCGAGATTTAATTTCCAGGACAGGTCCACCAAAGACGGGGCTGTCGGCTCCAGCAGGGCCGTCAGGTCTGCCGGTACTTGCGGCGGAAATAGGTCTTCGGGACGAGTGAATGCCACCGGAGAGTCGGGGCTCTCGGCCCGAAACGGCCCCTGGGCCGAAACCGCCCGCACCAGGTAGCGGTAGTCGCGGCCATAGTCGAACTGCGCATCGGCATGACGCGGTTGCACGGTTTGGGCGGCCAGTTCCCACGGGCCTTCGTCGGTGGCGCGATACAGGTGATAAGCCGGTGCGCCAGGGACCGGTGGCCACTCCAGCCGGATTGCCCGCTCGGTGACCCGCAGGTGAATCGCAGCCGGCGGCGGAAGGGCCGTCAACAAGGGAACCGCAGCAATATTGGAAAAGCCGGCGCTCTCGCCGTGCCGGTTCAGCAGTCGCACGGCGTAAGCGGCCGTGCTGCCCACTTGGCCGTCCGGCACCGGCTCACTGTACTGCTCCCCGAAGGCGGGGAGCTCCGACACAAGCGAGGCCTCTGCTTGGAACTCTTGCAGGCTCACCTCAGTGCGCAAGCCCGGCAGCACTGCCCGATGCACTTCCACCGCGCCGAGCTTCTCCGGGAGCACAGTCTCGCCTTCGGAGGTGCGAGCGGGCGTCTTCCAGGCCAGCCGCACGCTATCCCCTTGCTGCACACCGCGAAGCTCGGCGGGCTGGGGCACGTGCAGCAGCGGCGGGAGCGGTTCGCCGCGAACTCCGCAGCCGGCCAGCGCGCCCGCCCAGCTGCAGAGCAGGCAGAGGTGGGCGGCCCACTTGGCCCGGTCGCCCCATGTGGTTTTCAGCTCCGCGGTGAGAGGCAAGGTTTACAGAATGTACCGCGAGAGGTCTTGATTCTTCACGATGTCAGCCAGTTGCTTCTGCACGTAGGCGGCGTCGATCTTGACGCTCTTCTTCTTCAGGTTCGGCCCCTCGAAGCTGATCTCGTCCAGGATTCGTTCCATGATGGTGTGCAGCCGCCGCGCCCCGATATTCTCGGTCTGCTCGTTGACCTGGGCCGCGCTGTGGGCGATCTCCTGGAGCGCCTCCTCGGCAAAATGCAGCCGGATGCCTTCGGTCTCCAGCAGCGCCGTGTACTGCTTGATCAAGGCGCTTTTTGGCTCCTTTAAGATACGGACAAAGTCCTCCAGGGTCAGCGAATGCAACTCCACGCGAATGGGGAAGCGCCCCTGCAGTTCCGGGATCAGGTCGGAGGGCTTGGAGACATGGAAGGCGCCGGCGGCCACGAACAGGATGTAGTCGGTCCGCACCATGCCGTAGCGGGTGTTCACCGTTGTGCCCTCGACGATGGGCAGGATGTCGCGCTGCACCCCTTCGCGGCTGACGTCGGGGCCGTGCCCGCTCTCGCGCCCGGCGATCTTGTCCACCTCGTCCAGGAAAATGATCCCGGACTGCTCGACGCGCTCCACTGCAGTCCGGGTCACCTGGTCCATGTCAATGAGCCGCTGTTCCTCTTCCTGAATCAGGTGGTCCACGGCCTCGGCCACGCGCACCTTGCGCTTCTTGGTCTTCTGGCCGAACATGCCCGGCAGCATGTCCCGGATGTTGACGCCCATCTCCTCGACGCCGGTGTTGGTGACGATCTCGAAGGAAGGGAAGTTGCGCTCGCGGACGTCGATCTCCACCATTCGCTCGTCCAGCTTGCCTTCGCGCAGTTGCTGGCGGAACTTTTCGCGGGTGCGCTGGTAGCTCTCCCCACGGTCGCCGTCGGTGGGTGGAGGAGGCGGCACCAGCAGATCCAGCAGGCGCTCCTCGGCGGCCGCCTCGGCCTTGTCGGCCACCTCGTCCAGCTTCTCCTGGCGCACCATGTCAATGGCGATCTCCACCAGGTCACGGATCATGGATTCCACGTCGCGGCCGACATAGCCCACCTCGGTGAACTTGCTGGCTTCCACCTTCAGAAACGGGGAGTTCGACAGGCGCGCCAGACGGCGGGCGATTTCGGTCTTGCCCACCCCGGTGGGACCGATCATCAGAATGTTCTTGGGCAGGATTTCCTCGGCCAGTTCTGCGGCCAGCTTTTGGCGACGGATGCGGTTGCGCAGGGCGATGGCCACGGCGCGCTTGGCCGCCATCTGACCAACCACGTGTTTGTCCAGCTCGGAGACGATTTCGCGCGGCGTCAGCTCGTCCAGCGCCGGCATCTCGTCCACGGCTCCAGGCAAATAGATCGCCATTACAGTTCCTCAAGGGTGACGTTGCTGTTGGTATAGATGCAGGTCTTGCTGGCAATGTCCAGCGCTTCCTCGGCAATTTGGCGCGCCGGGAGGTTTGTGTGCTTGGCCAGGGCACGGGCCGCGGCCAGAGCTACCGCCCCGCCGGACCCGATGGCGGTAATGCCCTCGTCCGGCTCAATGACGTCGCCCTGCCCGCTGAGCAGGAACATGTTCTTCTGGTCGGCGACGATCAGCAGCGCCTCCAGGTGCCGCAGCACGCGGTCGGTGCGCCACTCCTTGGCCAGCTCCACCGCGGCCCGCGACAGGTTGCCCTGGTACTGCTCCAGTTTGGCTTCAAAGCGCGCAAACAGAGAGAAGGCGTCAGCGGTGGAGCCAGCAAAGCCGGCCAACACCTTGTCGTTGAACAGGCGCCGAATTTTCCGGGCGCGGTGCTTGATGATGTTCTCGCCCAGAGTGACCTGGCCGTCGCCGGCCATTACCACACCGCCGTCCCGGCACACACACAACACCGTGGTCGAACGCATCCCTTTGTGTCCCATCGCGCCTCGTATTCAGCCGCTGCTAGTTACGTATTATATCAACCCCTGTGGGAACCGGCCAGCATCACCCGGGCTGCGTATCCTGCGAAAGCGCGGCTCGGCGTCTTGCGCCACCTGCAGAGCCGGCGAGCGCCAGGCGCCGAGTCCGGGGGCACAGCATTCTAGATAAACAGGGGGGCGGCGACCAGGGTAATGGTGGCGAGCAACTTGATCAGCACGTGGATGGAAGGGCCGGCGGTGTCCTTAAAGGGGTCGCCCACCGTGTCGCCGACTACGGCGGCCATATGCGCCTCCGAGCGCTTGCCGCCGTACTGACCCGTCTCGATGAACTTCTTCGCGTTATCCCAGGCGCCGCCGCCGTTGTTCATCAGCGTGGCCAGTAAGATGCCGGTAATGGTGGCCACCATCAACAGCGCGGCCACCGACTCGGCGCCAATCAGATCGTCTGGGCCCCGGCTGCCGACGCCGAGGTGCCTGAACGCCAAGCCCACGGCTACCGGCATGCCCACCGCCAACAGTCCGGGTACCACCATGGCCTTCAGCGCGCCCACGGTGACAATGTCCACGCAGCGGCCGTAGTCGGGCTTGGCCGTTCCAGCCATGATGCCCGGGTTTTCACGGAACTGCCGGCGCACTTCTTCGATAACGTAGTAGGCCGCTTTGCCCACCGCCTTGATGGCGAAGGCACTGAATAGGAACACTAGCATGGCGCCCAGCAGCGCTCCACAAAACACCGGCACCTTGCCGATGTCCACTGTGTGGAAGGGTCGCCCGGTCAGCAGGCTGACTTCATCCAGGTAGGCCGAGAACAGTAGGAAGGCGGCCAGGGCGGCACTGCCGATCGCGTAGCCCTTAGTGAGGGCCTTGGTGGTGTTGCCCACCGAGTCCAGCCGGTCGGTCTTCGCCCGGACCTCCTCAGACTGCCCGGACATTTCGATGATCCCGCCGGCGTTGTCGGTGATGGGCCCAAAGGTATCCATGGCCAGGATGTAGGCGGCGGTGGACAGCATACCCATCGTGGCCACCGCCGTGCCATAGAGTCCTCCGCCAGGCACAGCGCGCGCTCCCATCCAGTAGGAGAGCAGCAGGGCGGCGCAGATCGCCAACACTGGCAGCGCCGTGCACTCCAGCGCCACCGCAAAGCCGGTAATGATGTTGGTGGCCGGGCCGGTGCGGGAGGCGAGCGCGATGGATTGCACCGGACGGTAGCGGTACTCGGTGTAGTACTGCGTGATGTAGACGAACACGAAGCTGGTCAGGATGCCTACCACTCCGGCTGCGAAGAACCACAGGTTGTTCTCCAGCAGTTGGTGCACGGCGATGTAGAAGCCAACAATGGCCAGGATCGTCGTCACGTAGTAGCCGCGGTTGAGGGCCTGCATGGGGGCAGCGTCCTCCCGCGTGCGCACCACCAGGATGCCGGCAATGGAGGCCAGCAGACCGAAGGCGCGAGCGACCAGCGGGAACAGGATAGCTTTCAGGCCAAATTGGGGGTACAGAGCGACGCCGAGGATCATGGCGCCCACGTTTTCCGCTGCGGTGGACTCAAACAAGTCCGCGCCGCGACCGGCGCAGTCGCCGACGTTATCCCCCACCAGGTCGGCAATCACCGCCGGGTTCCGCGGGTCGTCCTCGGGGATGCCCGCCTCCACCTTGCCCACCAGGTCGGCGCCCACATCGGCGCCCTTGGTGAAGATGCCGCCGCCCAACTGTGCGAACAGGGCCACGAAGCTGGCGCCAAAGCCGAAGCCGACAATCTGCAAGGGAACGGCCTTCGGCTCCTCCAGTCCGCCAAAGAAGTAGAACAGACCGCCCACCCCCAGCAGGGACATGGCGACCACCGACAGGCCGGTCACCGCCCCCCCGCGCAGGGCGATTTGCAGGGCTCGGTTGAGGCTCGTGCGCGCGGCGCTGGCGGCGCGGATGTTGGCCCGGATGGAGACGAACATGCCGCTGAAGCCGGCAATGGCGGAACACAGGGCGCCCACAATGAAGGCCACCGTGGTTCGCCAGGCGATGGTGAAGTCTCCTTTGCCTTGCCAATACCCGAGGAAAATGATGACGGCCAACACTACGGTCAAGCCGCCAATCGTGGTGTATTGCCGCCGCAGGAACGCTTCCGCGCCTTCTTTAATGGCGTTCGAAATGTCCTGCATCTGAGTGGTGCCGGTGTCCTGCCGCAGCACGTAGACCGTTAACAGGACGGCCACGCCCAGCGACAGTGCACTGAGCACGACCACACGCAGCAGCCAACCCTGGCCATCGGTGCCGGCAGCGCCTTGCCAGAACAAAGCAAGGCCAGCCAGGTTGCAAGCAGCCAACATTCAATTTCCTCCGAGTACAACAACGGCATGAGTCGCAACCGCTCCGGCTGCAGGCCTCGGGCGCGCTCGCTCCGCGCTGGCCGTCGTCACCCACGCGGTGGACCTACAGGAGGCGCGGTTTCCGTGGGGGCGAATCAGGATTTATAGCATGCGATTCAAAGACTGGTCAAGAATTGGACGCGGACCGTTTTCCTGTGCGGGCAACAAGTGAAACCGGACCTGCTCCAGGCAGGCTTCTCCACTGGGCGGAAGTCAGAGTCGGAGCCAAGGAAAGCAACGAGAGACTCTAGGGGCGAGCCAGTCGGGATTTCAACTGTCGTCGGCTTTCCAGTATTCAAACGGGTCGTAGCGGACGATGCCGCGGAAGGCGCCGACTGCGGTGGACCGCTTCAGGTAATAGCGGAAGCGGGCCTGGCCATCCACCACCGCATTGGCGCTATTGGAGATGTGGTAAAGCTCCCCGCTGTACTCGATTTGTACCAGCGAACGCCAGTTGGGCTTTGGGCGGACCGAGGTGATGCGCAGGTCCCAGGCAACGCCGGGCTGCTTCACCTCGACCACGTCGGGAGCTGGCGGGGCTAGACGCTGCCGCGCGTGCCAGCGCTCCAGTGCGCCGTGCGCTTTGCCGAACAGCCAGAAGGGGAGAGAGGGGAGAGGTTCGTGCGTGATCACCGTGGAAAGCATCCGCACGCCTCCCTCAACCATGAAGTACAAGGCCAGTAGAGGACCCGGGCTGATGGAGAAGGCGAGCCAGCCCACTGCGCCCACCCCCATGGAAAGCCAGTACAGGTTATGTTCCGTGTCAGTGGCCAAGGCAGCGCCCGCTAGCTGGCCAAACTGATTCAGGAAACGGAAGAACAAAATCAAGTACACCGCCAAGGCCACCAGCAACTGCAAGATTCCGGAGAGAAAGGTACCGGCGACGGGGTTCGCCTGGTAGCGGCTGCGATAGCGCTCTGGCAGCAGGCTCAGGAATATGTCGGCGAACTGGTGAGACATAATCCCCTCACGCTACAGGCAGAAGGGCGGGATTGCTGACCACCCCGCGGGCCGTCATCTGCAGCTCAACATCTTCACCAGGCTCAGCCGGCACCTGGACGTTGACTTGCCACAGCCTTACAGGTCCTGGGGCCGGCCCAACAGACACGAGTTCCCTCCTGCGCCCTCCCAGTGTAACTGACGCTGCGTTCTGCAACCGAGCGCCTAGCCTGGCAGCAGAGCGCGATAGACGTCCAGGGTGGCCTCGGCGGCGCGCTGCCAGCTGAACTGGCTGGCGCGAGCGCGGCCGAGCGCGCTCCATCGCGCCCGCCAGGACTCATCCTTCACCATGCGCCGCGCCGCCTCTGCCATCCCTTCAATGTCGGTGGGATCCACCAGCACCGCCGCTTCGCCGGCGATTTCCGGTAGCGCAGAGGTATTGGAAGCAATCACGGGCAGACCCCGCACCATGGCTTCCAGAACGGGCAGTCCAAAGCCCTCTTCCAGCGAGGGGAACAGCAGCGCGGTGGCCTCTGCGTAGAGAGCATCGAGTGTCCCCTCCTCCGTGTAGCCCAGCAGACGGATGCGGTCATTGAGGCCGCGGCCGTGGATGAAATCCAGCACCTTCTGGGCGCCATGGCCGGCGCTGCCGGCGACAACCAGGCGCGCCGACGTTGGGGTGGAAAGGCGGCTGATGGCCTCCACCGCCGCCAGCGTGTTTTTCCGCACCTGGATGGCTCCCACCGAGAGGAAGAACGGTCCTTCTCCAGCCAGTCGGCGCGCCCGCCGCCGCGCCTCCCCTGATGGGGGTGGCGGGGCCTGGTCGACCCCATGGTGCACCACCACGCAAGATTCTGGCCGCACTCCGAGCAGCCGGCAGAGCTGGTCGCGGGTGTAGGCGGAGACGCAAATGACGCGGTCGGCGCGCGTCACTGCATCCGTGATGGAGGCTGAGAACCGGGCCCGAAACGCCGGAGTCGAGTAGTCTTGGCCCGAAAGCGCGAACACGTCGTGGACTGTCACGACCTGGCGCCGAAACTGATAACGGGGCAAGCGCTGATTCAAACCGTGGAACAGGTCCACCCGCCCGGGCAGGCGCCAGTTCAGCGGTTCCTGGAGCCAGCAGGAACGAAACGGCAGGCCGTCAAAGTGCCGGCCCAGGCGCAAGACACGCGGCCAACGCGCACAGAGGGTGACCCGGAGTTCCGGAACTTGGGAGAGTTCCCGGATGAGCCGGTCGCAATAGCGGGCCACTCCGGATGGATAGGAGTCCAGCGCGTAGGTGGCATCCAACGCCAGGCGCACGCCTCATCTTACATCTTATAGCGGGCCGTCAGGGGGCATCGGGCCGCCAGGGGGCTTGTAGCATGCCCGGCAGGCCTGCAGGGGGGCGCTAGGTTAGCTGCCACAGCCGGGAGGGTTGCTCCGGAACAGTCTCCAATTCCTGCAACAGCCCGCGAATCTCCTCAGTTAGCCGGACGATATTCGTGAGGCGGCGTGCCAGCGGTGAGGACAGCCCGGGGGATTTCAACGCCATTTCCGCGCTGCCCAAGATGCCGGTGAGCGGGTTGTTGAGTTCGTGTCGGATGGAAAGGGCCAGGGCGCGCAACTGGTCCTGGGACTCCAGCTGCAGCGCCTGCGACTGCGTCTTCCACAAACGCGCGGACAACAGGGCCTGTTCCAACACCGGTTCCAGCAACACCGGCAGGGTCGGGCCGGTGAGTACATGTCCAACGGCGCCCAGCGACAGAGCCCGGGCGGCCTGGGGCTCGGCTCCCGGTTCCACCAGCACAACTACTGCAGCTTCGGGATGGACGCGCAACACCTCCTCCAGGGTTTCCAAACTGTAGCCATCCGATGTCCGCAGGACCAGAATCAAGGCTGCATACCGCCCTGAGCGCAGCCGCCACAGCACTTCCTCGGCTCGGTGGGCCCGTTGCACGTGCCAGCGGTCTGACAGGATATTCTCAATGGTCACGCCCTGGCGAAAATCGCTCATCGCCAGCACGCGGCGCATGGTTTCCTTCTCTGAACGCTTCATAACGACCCTTCCCATTCCTACTGGCACATCGATTCCATCCACCCCTACATGGTCTCGAGCTTTGCTCGGTTTGCCGCCAGAGGAGCAGGCGAAGGGCCAAACTAAGCGTTGGAAGCAGAAGGGGTTAGCGAGCCAGTGGTTCCCAAACCTGGAACGAAATCCCGTTCCGGAATCAGCGCACCCCGTACTCTTTTAGCTTGCGGTAGAGAGTGGTTTTGCCGATGCCCAGTATCCGGGCGGCCAGCAGCTTGTCCCCACGGGCTTCCGACACAGCCCGCAGGATTGCCTGCCGTTCCAACTCGCGCAGGGAAAGCACCGACTCACCATCCCCAACGGGCAGCGAGGCAGCTCGCTGCGGGTTCTGTAAATTGGTGGGCAGGTCCCCGATGTGCAACACCGGGCCGGAGCCCAGAGCAACTGCCCGTTCGATGCAGTTCTCCAGTTCCCGGACGTTGCCGGGCCACTCGTAGGAGAGCAGGCAGTTCAGCGCCTCCTGTGACAGCGCCGGGCGGTGCCGCTGGCCTGGGGAAAATTTCTCCAAAAAATGGTTTACCAGCAGCGGGATGTCCGAGGTGCGCTCGCGCAGCGGCGGCAGCCGTAGCGTGACCACATTCAGACGAAAGTACAAATCCTTGCGGAAGATGCCTTGCTGAATGGCCGATTCCAGGTCACGGTTGCTGGCAGCGATGATGCGGGCATCGAACTTCACCGCTCTCGTGCTGCCCACCGGCTTGACTTCCCGTTCCTGCAGCGCCCGCAGCAGTTTGGACTGCAGGTCCACTGGCATTTCGGCGATCTCGTCCAGGAAGACAGTGCCTCCCTGGGCCGCTTCCATCAGTCCCTGCTTGGTGCGCAGGGCTCCGGTGAAAGCTCCGCGCACGTAGCCGAACAGCTCGCTTTCGATCAGCGTGGGCACCAGCGCGCTGCAATCCACCGGCAAAAAGGGCTTCTCGCGCAGCGGTCCGCTCTGGTGAATGGCGCGCGCCACCAGCTCCTTACCTGTGCCGCTCTCGCCCACCATCAGCACGGGATAGTGGCTCTGGCTCACCTTGACGATCAGCTTGAACAGCTTCTGCATCAAGGGAGCCGTTCCCAAAAGCTCGCCGTAGCCGTCGCGGAAGCGCACCTGTTCCCGCAGCAGCCGGTTCTCACTGACTAGGTCCGCCTTCTGCACAATCCGCTCCAGCAACAGCTTGACTTCCTCAATATTGAAGGGCTTGGTCAGATAGTCGCAGGCGCCCAGCTTCATGGCCTGTACGGCAGAGAGCACGCTGCCGTAGGCGGTCATGATGAGCACTTCGGTTTGCTGCGACCGGCTCTTGACCTTCTTCAGCAACTCCATCCCGTCCATGCCGGGCATCTTCAGGTCAGCCATGAGCACGTCCACGTGCTCGCGCTCCAGCACTTCCAGTGCTTTCTCACCGCTGGCCGCCACCGAAACGCGGTAGCCTAGCGAGTCAGCAATCTCACTGCACAGCTCCCGAACCACTTCCTGGTCGTCCACGATCAACACGTGAACCGGCAGCTCCGAACTCTGCTTGGGTAGGTCCACAACGGCAACTGAGGTACTCACGCTCTCTCCTAGCTATATAAGCATTTTCCCTGGACAAAGCAAGCCGCATGCCGATTTTGTTTTCCTTGAAAGTAAACGGGTTAGCTACCATGGCCGGTGGAGCCGAGCTGGGTTGTTTCCCATTTCGGGAAGACGTGTCCCCATTTGACTCTTCCATGATTGCAGCTACGCGCCCTGGAGATTCAGGCAGTCCGCTTATTCGAGCACGCGCAGCGGCTCATCAAAGGTCATGAAGTCGCGAATGAAAGGGTGCTCGCTCCGATGCATCTGCTCCATGGGACCAAAGAAAGCCACCTGACCTTCGTGCAGGAAGACCACCCGGTCGGCTAGCTTACGGGCCAATCGGGTATCGTGGGTCACCACGACCGAGGTCAGCCGAAGCTGATTTTTCAGCCGTTGGATGAGGTCAGCAATATGGGCGGCCATCAGTGGATCCACCATCGTGGTGGGTTCGTCGTAGAGGACGGCTTCGGGTCTGGCGGCCAGGGCGCGGGCGATGGCCACCGCGCGCTTCATGCCGGTGCTGAGCTCCGATGGCATGCGCTCGCGCAGTTCGCTGATGTTCACCAGTTCCAACATCCCCTCCACGATCATTTCAATGTCCTGCTCGGTCAGCTCAGCACGCTCGCGCAACGCAAAGGCCACATTCTCCGCCACGCTCAGCGAGTCAAACAGGGCGCCGGATTGAAACACCAGCGTCACCCGCTTGTGAATATCCAACAGCTCTTGCTCGGGGAGCTCGGTGATGTCCCGATGGGCCACAAACACTCGGCCCGAATCTGGCTTCAGGAAACCCATGATGTGCGACAGGGTGACCGATTTACCCACACCACTGCGGCCCAAGATCACAACCGTCTCGCCCGGATCAACCTCAAAACTGACCTGGTCCAGCACGGGCTGGCTGTTGAAGGTCTTCGAGACCTGGCGGAATTCGATGTAGTGCGGTGTGCTTTCTGGCATTGGCTTGCTGCTCGGGCCGCGACCCCCCGGGAGGGGCACGCGCCCCTCGTGACCCCATCCCATTTTCAACCACAAGGTGCTTCAAACACAATTGCCCTCCGCTGGCCCCGCCGATCGCTCCGGCAATTGAAAGGGACATGCTGGAGCAGAAGGCTCCCAGCACGTTTCTGCTTTTCACCGAACCGCCCGTTTCTGCGTATCACCGAACCACTCTTCACCGAGCCAAATGGTTTGCCCCAGGGGCAAACCATTTGGGGACGCCCCCACCGGTGCCCCCTGGCTGTTCGCATAAAGTACTATCTCTCAATAACATGGACTTTGGCCTCAGGCAGTAGAGGAGGCTCATCGAATCTCTTGACAACCAATTCCTTCCTCATTACTATTAGCACTCGCGCGGAGTGAGTGCTAAACTCACCTTCCGCTTGGCTCTGGTTCCCAGGGTCGCGCTGGGGCCTGAAGGCGCAGCCGTTCAGCGGAGTCAGAGCCACCCAAGAACAAAGACGAGAAGAAAGGAGTTGGTAGTATGAAGATTCGTCCGCTGCATGACCGCATTCTCATCAAGAGAGTTGCGGAGGAGGAAACAGTGCGCGGCGGCATCATCATCCCGGACTCGGCCAAGGAGAAGCCGCAGGAGGGAGAGGTGATCGCCGTTGGCAATGGCAAGATTCTGGAAAACGGCCAGCGCGTGGCGCTGGATGTGAAGGCTGGGGACCGCATCCTGTTCGGCAAGTACGCCGGATCAGACATCAAGATCGAAGGGGAAGAATATCTGATCCTGCGCGAAGACGAGGTGCTGGGCGTCCTAACCGGAGCGGCAAAGTCGGCAGGCAAGCGGAAGTGAAAATTCCATCTGAGCAAGGAGAAGACAGGTTATGGCAAAGCAAGTCGTACATGGGGAAGCGTCAAGGCAGGCAGTGCTTCGTGGCATCAACGTGCTGGCCGACTCGGTAAAGATTACGCTGGGCCCGAAGGGGCGCAACGTTCTCCTGGACAAGAAGTTCGGCTCCCCGACCATCACCAAGGACGGGGTGACGGTGGCCAAGGAAATCGAGCTCGGGGACAATCTGGAGAACATGGGCGCGCAGATGGTCCGCGAGGTAGCCTCCAAGACCAGCGACGTGGCCGGCGACGGGACCACCACCGCCACCGTGCTCGCGCAATCCATTTTCCGCGAGGGGGTCAAAACGGTGGCCGCGGGCGCCAACCCGATGGCTCTGAGGCGCGGCATTGAGAAGGCTGTAGAGGTGGCCGTGGAAGCGATCCGGAAGCTGTCGCAGCCGGTGTCGGGCGACGCCATCGCCCAGGTGGGCACCATCTCGGCCAACAATGACTCGACCATCGGCAACATCATCGCCGAGGCCATGAAGAAGGTGGGCAAGGACGGGGTCATCACCGTCGAGGAAGCCAAGACCATGGAGACCCAACTGGACGTGGTCGAGGGCATGCAGTTTGACCGCGGGTACCTCTCTCCCTACTTCGTCACCGATCCGGAGCGGATGGAGGTGGTGTTGGAAGATCCCTTCATCCTGATCCACGAGAAAAAGATTTCCGTGATGAAGGACCTGCTGCCGCTGCTCGAGCAGATTGCCCGGTCCGGCAAGCCGCTGCTGATCGTGTGCGAAGATGTCGAAGGTGAGGCGCTGGCCACCCTGGTGGTCAACAAGCTGCGGGGGACGCTGGCCTGCGCCGCAGTCAAGGCGCCGGGCTTCGGCGATCGCCGCAAGGCCATGCTGGAGGACATCGGCACCCTGACCGGCGGCAAGGCCATCATGGAGGAGACCGGGATCAAGCTGGAGAGCATCCGGCTGGAAGATCTCGGCAAGGTCAAGCGGGCCACCATTGACAAGGACAACACAACCCTCGTCGAGGGCGCCGGCACCACGAAGGCGATCGAAGGCCGGGTGAAGCAATTGCGCACCCAGATTGAAGAAACCAGCTCGGACTACGACCGGGAGAAGCTGCAGGAGCGGCTGGCCAAGCTGGTCGGCGGCGTGGCGGTCATCAAGGTCGGGGCGGCCACCGAAACCGAGATGAAGGAAAAGAAGGCTCGTGTCGAAGATGCCATGCACGCCACCCGGGCGGCCGTGGAAGAGGGAATCGTTCCCGGCGGTGGGGTGGCCTTGCTCCGTGCCGCTCCCGCGCTGGACAAATTGAAGTTAGAGGGTGACGAGCAGACTGGCGTGAAGATCGTGAAACGCGCCCTGGAGGAGCCGTTGCGGCAGATCGTGCAGAACGCCGGCCACGAGGGCGCCATCGTCGCCGAGCGCGTGCGGGCAGATAAAAACCCGAATCAGGGTTTTGATGCCGAGACGGCTGTCTACAAGGACCTCGTGAAGGGGGGCGTGATTGACCCGACCAAGGTGGTCCGCTTCGCCTTGCAGAACGCCAGCTCGATCTCCGGGCTGCTTCTGACGACCGAGGCGCTGGTGACCGAGTTGCCGGAGAAGGAGAAAGCGCCGCCCCCGTCACCGCATGGCGGCATGGGTGGCGATTTCTAAACAGAACCCAGCCTAAAATTCTTCACAGGCCGCCTTCGGGCGGCCTTTTTTTCTGGCGTGGTGACCGCTCCGGAAGCCGATCGTTGAGCGGGGATCGGTTCCTTGTCGAGGAAGGGTTGAGGAAGGTTTCGAGGAAGTGCCGGAGGAAGCCCTCGGCATCCACCTCAATGACGACCTGGAGGGACGGGCTTGTTCCCTTTACCCGTTTAGGTGGGTTAGCATATCGCTCTTGCCAGTTGACAGAAGGCGTGTTGGGAAGCCTGACCGGGCATTTCATCGGAATTTAGCGGTGGGCGTTGTAAAGATGCCCACGGCTCGTGTGACTGGTAGCGAAAAAGGATCCCCACGCAATGAAACTGGCCAGCTACAGGTGGAACGGCGAAACGCACTGCGGAGTTTTCTCCGGCGGGCGGCTCTACCGTCTGGGTAGCCGAATCATCGAATTCCTCCAGGGTGCGCAGTCCCCGCAGGTTCCTGACCTCGCCTCGCTGCCGTCGGTGGCGCTGGAGGAGGTGCAGTTGCTGCCGCCGGTGCCGGACCCGGAGAAGATCATCTGCATTGGCCTGAACTACCGCGACCATGCCCGCGAGACAGGCATGGAAATTCCCAAGTATTCGATATTTTTTGCCAAGTACCGCAACGCGCTGGCAGGTCCCTATGACCCAATCGTGCTGCCGCGCGTCTCCCGCCGGGTGGACTACGAGGCTGAGCTGGCGGTGGTGATGGGCAAACCTGGCCGGCATATCCCGGAGGAGCACGCCCTGGAATATGTGGCCGGCTACATGGCTCTCGACGACGTCAGCGCCCGAGACTTTCAGCGCCGCACAGGTCAGTGGATCCAGGGCAAGACCTTCGACACCTTCGCACCCTGCGGCCCGTTCCTGGTGACGTCGAAGAAAGTGCCCGACCCGCACGCGCTGGCCATCCGCCTGCGCCTGAATGGCCAGCTGATGCAGGATTCGAGCACCCGCGAGCTTATCTTCACCATCCCGCAGCTGATCGCCTACATTTCCGATATTGTTACCTTTGCTCCGGGCGACATCATCTCAACCGGCACGCCGCCCGGCGTGGGCTTCGCGCGCAAGCCTCCGGTGTATCTGAAAGCAGGGGACGTGGTGGAGGTGGAAGTCGATCAGGTGGGCACGCTGCGCAACCCGGTGGTCGCTGAAGCCTGAGGAGCTGGGCCGTTTCCGCCGCCTGCCTAGGGCTCGCAGCGTACGCTGGTGGGGGGCGTCCGCGAGCAGCGGATGCTCTCGGTCATCCCGGAGGCCAGGAACGCGCACGCGTTGTCGGTGGCAGTTCGCTGCGCTTCTTCGCGCGTCGCGCCAGCGGCGCTGCGGCACTTGGTCTGCCTGTTGAACTCGATGCACACCTCGCAGGTGTACTGGCTCAAACCCAGGCTGGCGTAAAGGATCAGCAGCAGGACAGCCACGCCGAAGGCGGCTGCCACCAGCTTTGTCCGGGTTCGCGCGTTCCCCGCCATTGCTCCACCTTAGCAGAAGAGCAGGCCAACGGGAGCAGAAGAGCAGGCCAACGAGAACTGATGCCCGCCCGCTGGCCAAGGCTGCCGCGCAACAAGGGGCACTATCCGAGCCACGAGCGTAAGCGAGTGGTCATGTAGAGGATTTTTTCAGAGGCTTTGTGTCCGAAGATGCCGGCGATTCAACGGTGCTGAGGCGGTAGAAGCTGAGGGTGCTGGAGCCTTGCTCCAGGGTGCGGAACCGGGCCAGGGCTGCGTAGCAGGGTTCCAAGGACCAGCGGCGGGCGTGCTCGGCGACCACCAGGGCACCGGGACGGAGCAACGAGCTGCGGCTCAGATGCCTCAGGACGCGATGGTACTCGGGGAGAGCCGCATACGGGGGATCCAGGAATACGAAGTCGGCGGGATGTTGGGCGCTCTTTAGTGCCCGGAACACGTCCCGCTCCAGCACCTCAGATTGCGGCTCCAGCCCTAGGGCGGCGATGTTCTGCCGCAGCACGCTGGCTGCCGCCCGTCGGCCTTCCACAAACACGGCCAAGGCGGCGCCGCGGCTCAACGCCTCCAGGCCGACCGCGCCGCTGCCGGCAAAGCAGTCGTACCAAACCGCACCCGCAACGCTGGTCCCGAGCACATTAAACAGTGTCTCGCGAAGCTTGTCACTGGTGGGCCGGGTCTTCTCCCCTGGAAGGCTTTTCAGCCGCCGGCTGCGAAACTCCCCGCCAATAATGCGCATGGGCGGACTCTCAGGTCTCCCCTTGAATGCCTCGGGTCTTCCGTTTTCCGGCCCTGGATTGCTTAGCCCACTTGAATGAGGCCGTAGCGGCGCCACCAGTGCTCCCGGACGTAGTTCACCAGAGCCACGGCCTCATCGCGCGAGGGAGGCTGCTCGATGAATTGCATCGCCTGGCTGCGAGCCAGTCCCAGGATTTCGCGGTCGCGCAGCAGATCGGCAACCCGGAAGGCCGGCAGGCCTGACTGGCGGGTGCCGAAAAACTCGCCGGGGCCACGCAGCGTCAGATCGGTCTCTGCAATCTCAAAACCGTCCTGCGTTCGGACCAGTACCGCGGTGCGTTCGCGGGCCTCCTCGGTGAGCGGGCCGGAGGTCAGCAGGATGCAGTAGGACTTTAGCCGGCTGCGGCCCACTCGGCCGCGCAACTGGTGCAGTTGCGCCAGGCCGAAGCGCTCGGCATGCTCGATCACCATCACTGTGGCGTTGGGCACGTCCACGCCGACCTCCACAACGGTGGTGGCGACCAACACCTGGATTCGGCCGGCCTTGAAATCGGCCATCGTGCGTTCCTTCTCCTCAGCGGAGAGGCGTCCGTGCAACAGGCCCAGGCGCAACTCTGGGAACAGTTGGCGGGAAAGGCGGTCGTACATTTCCAGCGCGCTCTTCAGGTCGGTTTTCTCCGACTCTTCCACCAGCGGGTAGACGATATAGGCCTGACGGCCGGCGGCGGCCTGCTTGCGAACAAACTCGTAGACCTCGGCGGCGCGGCTGTCCGGAACGTGCCGGGTCACAATCGGCTGGCGCCCGGGCGGCAATTCATCAATGACGGAAACGTCCAGTTCACCGTAGAGTGTCAGGGCCAGAGTGCGCGGAATTGGTGTAGCGGTCATCACCAGCGTGTCCAACCAGTGCCCTTTCTGCATCAGGCCCAGTCGCTGCAGCACTCCGAAGCGGTGCTGCTCGTCCACAATCACCAGGCCCAGAGCGGCAAACTCCACGTCCTGTTCCAGCAACGCATGCGTTCCCACTGCGATTTGAATCAGCTTCTGGCGGATCAGGCGCTTCAGCTTAGGTTTTTCCCCCGGAGTGGCGGCGCTGGTCAGCAGCGCCACCTGGTAGCCGGTGCCGCGCAGCAGGCCGCGGAAGTAGAGGTAGTGCTGGGTGGCCAGGATTTCGGTGGGGGCCATCACCGCCACCTGATACCCGTTTTCGATGGCAACTACTGCGGCCTGCAAGCCCACGATGGTCTTTCCGCTGCCGACGTCGCCCTGCAGCATCCGGTTCATGGGTTGAGGCGCGGCCATGTCGGCTGCAATCTCCTTCAAGACACGCTTCTGCGCGGCAGTCGGGTGGAATGGTAGCAGGGCTTTAATCTTTTCGCGGACGGCGTCGGTCAACTGAAACTGCACGCCGGGCGCCTGGCGTGCCTTCCGTCGCTTGAGCGCCGTGCCTGTTTCCAGGAGGAAGAATTCCTCGAAGATCAGGCGGAACTGTCCGGGGGAGCGGAAGCGTTCCAGCTCCACCAGATCGGCGCCAGGGTCGGGGAAGTGCGTCTTGGCCAGCGCCTCCCAGCGGTCGGGAAGGTTCAACGCTGCGCGCACAGCCGCCGGCACCGGATCCTCCACTCCGCCCAGTTGCTCAAGCACCCAATAGATCAACCGCCGGAAGTAGCGGGAATTCAGCCGTCCGCTGCCGGCCGTTTCATAGATGGGGACGATGCGGCCCATCTCGAGCGAGGGACCGGCCGACCCGCTTTCGCCGTCGTCAGCCACCACCTCATACTGCGGGTGCATCATCTGGAGATGCCTGCCGGAGCGGCCCTCCTCCACGCGCCCGTGCACGGCCAGCACCTGGCCAGCGGTGATGATTCTCTTCAAATAGTCGGAGTTGAACCAGCGACAGCGGAGCCGGTGCGCCCCTTCGAACAGCACCGCTTCAAAAATACTCTGGCGGCCCCGGCGCGGCTCATAGGCACGCGCGCCACGCACGGCAGCCACCACGGTCGCCGTCTCGCCCGGCAGCAGCTGGCCAACAGGGCGCGGATGGGTGCGATCCTCGTACCGCCGCGGAATGTAATACAGCAGGTCCTCGACGGTGACGATTCTCTTAGTTTCCAGGATGTGGGCCCGCTCCGGCCCCACCCCTTTGATGTACTTCACCTCGGTGGCCAGGGTCAGCATGGGCTGCTTTCTCAACAATAAAAGCGTCCACGGCCGCCGTCGAGAAACAAAAGCCACTTCCTATAGTACACTCTGTGGGGAATTGATCAGGGACCGAATCTAGTGCCCGTCCCGTGGGGGCGAGAATGCTTGCCCTCCCGAGGCACTCCACGCTCCGATAGCCCCTTCCTCGGAGTTGGACGGGCGGGCCATGTTTGGAGGGGCATAGCGTGACTGAATGCTCCCCAATACGAAAGGGAAGCCCGAAACGCGGCAGGGATCACCTCCTGCACTTTGCGTGTCAGCTTTGTTTTTGATGCTACTTTGGTGACCCTCTCTTCAGACAAGGTCGGTGGCTTGGCTGGCGGTCGGTGGGATCGTGCGCGCGCTCGCGCCGGCGCGGCTTCCTTCTATCTGCTGGCGCTGGCCAACGTGTCCGTGCTGTTCTCAATTTTCCTTAGCCAGACCCTGCTGGGGCTGGGTCTGCTAGCCCTGCTGCTGGGACGCCAGAAACTGAAGGCGCCGCTACCGATGCTGCCGCTTGCGCTGTTCGCCGTTTGGACGCTGGCTTCGCTGGCTATGTCGCCGACGCCGGTGTCCGGCCTTGGGCAGGTGAAGAAGTTCTACATTTTCCTGATCCTGGTGGGGGCCTACAGTGCATTTCGCAGTGTGGTGCAGGTCCACCGCGTTTTCCGAGTGCTGTTTGTTGCGGGTTCGGCGGCGGCCGTCCTGGCCATCGCCGAGTTCAGTCTTTCCTACCACCTTTACTACCAGAGCCTGCAATCGCAGCGTGATTTTTACATACTCTACACGCAGTCCCGCATCACGGGGTTCATGAGTCACTGGCAGACCTTCAGTGGCATGCAGATGCTGGTACTGGCTTTGCTGCTGGCCTTCCTGCTGGCCTCCAAAGCGCGGCCCTGGTGGACCTGGGCAGCCGCGGCCCTGATCAGCCTGTCGCTTCTGCTGGCGTTTACGCGTGGGGTCTGGCTGGGCTGCTTGGCGGCGTTGGTCTACTTGCTATGGGACCTGCGGCGGCGCTGGTTGCCGGTGATCCCGGTGGCGCTGGTGCTGCTTTACCTGGTTGCGCCGCCCGTGGTCAAGTTGCGCGTGCGTTCGCTGTTCAGCCCGCAGTCGGAAACCTCCAGCCGCGCCCGCGTTCTGATGACGCGCACGGGCCTGAACATGATTCGACAGCATTTGCTGTTTGGCGTTGGTCCCAACCGCGTGCAGTCCGCTTTCGACGAGTATCGACCGCGTCCCCTGGGCTCCACGCCGGCAGCCTATTACGGGCACCTCCACAGCAATTACCTGCAGATCGCCGCCGAGCGCGGGTTGCCGTGCCTGGCCTTTTTCCTGTGGATGCTGCTGGCAGCTCTTCGCGACCAGCGACGCCTCACCGCACACCTAGACCCTCAGTACCGCTACGTTGCGCACGGGATCGGAGCCGCTGTGGTCGCGGTGCTGGTGGCGGGCGCCTTCGAGTACAACTTTGGCGATTCGGAAGTAGCCATGCTGCTGCTGTTCTACCTGAGTCATGGCTACACGGCGCGTCACGTGTTGGAACAGGCCAGCGAGCCTTCCCGGCCGGCTGAACTTGCTATGGTGGGGGAGGGCTAGTGCCGTGACAGGCTAATTCCGTCGTCCTCCCTGTTCGACTCCGCCACGGCGTAACAAGACTAGGAAAGCAGGTTCCAGATGGCGTCCCATTTCCTCGACGAACAGCAGGTGGTCCGGTACCGTCAATTCCAGTTCGATTTTTCTGAACGCACTCTGGCCGGGAAGGTGGTGCTGGTCGCCGGAGGCTCGGGGGGGCTGGGTGCCGCGACCGCCGCGCTGCTGGTGAAGGAGGGGGCCACGGTTGTGCTCGGCTACCGCGGCAACCGCCGGCGCGCCGAGGCGCTGGCCGCAGCACTGGCAACGTATGGCAGCGGGCGCGTGCAACTGGTGGAGGGCGATCTAAGGGAAGCCCCCGCCCGCCAGCGGTATCTGGCGGCCGCCGACCAGCAAGGGGAACTATGCGGCCTGGTCGCCTTCGTGGGAGATCCGGCTCGCCTGCCCCCCGGCGCGCCTGCCGGCGATCATGGGGACGAATCCCTCCAGCAATCTCTGGAAACCTCGTGGGGTCTGAATTTTCTTGCCCCGGTCTTGCTGGCCCGACTGGCGGGCGAACGGATGCTATCTGCCGGCACCCCCGGCAGCATTGTGCTGTTTTCTACCATGCAGGCGGTAGGTGTGTTCGAGGGCAGCGTTCCGTACGCGGCTCCCAAGTCCGCGCTGGTTCACGCAGCCAAGATCCTGGCCAAGGAATGGGGCGGGAAGGCCAATATCCGTGTCAACGTCGTGGCGCCTGGTGCCACGATCGCCGGCATGGCTGAGGGCAGCATCCGCAGCGGCAAGTACGATGTCTACGTCGAAAGGGGGGTCATCCCACGGTTAGGCCGTCCCGAGGACATTGCCCGCGCCGTCCGCTTCCTGCTGGAGCCGGACAACTACGTCACTGGGCAGGTGATGACGGTGGATGGCGGGCTCACGTTACGGCGCGACCTCCGCTGAACACGCAGCCCGTTCACTATTCGTTGCACCACTTGCGAGCTACGGGGTGTGGACGGTTAGGCAATGGAGTTTTTTACGCCGAGGAGCTTTTTTAGGGGTGAATAACAGCAAAGAAAGGGAAGCACGCCAGCTAGCTCAGCCTCGCTCCTAGCGCGCCATGTGATTTTTCGGCGGGTTCAGAAAAATACGGGCTAGCAACTCAGTCAATGGGTCCGTCAACGGGCCAGGCGCGAGGCCCGGCCAACGTCAGAAACGCCCAGCACAGTGTTCACCTTCCTGCCGGTGCCGCCGCTGGCGTACGCGTAATGGATGTTGATGCCGGCCGCAGCCAACTTCTCGCCCACTGCGGCCAACGCCCCGGGCTTGTCCGGTAATTGCACCACCAGCACGTCCTCTTCGGTGGGGTCCAAGCCCGCGGCTTGCAAAGCCTTGCGGGCGCGGGCAGGGCTGTCCGACAGCAAGCGGATCGGACTCCGGTCTCCGGCTCCAACACAGATCAGCCCGGTGATGTTCACCTTTTTCTGTGCCAGCACACGGGCCACATGGGCCAATGTCCCAACAGCGTCTGGCACATAAATGGTCAGTTGTTTGGCTATCATAGTAGGCAGAGAGTAGCACAAGTCCGCCCCGGCAGGGATGGCTTGAATCGACGCTGGCCGTCCGGCCCCTGCAACCATCTGCAAGGAGCAGGGCGGGTGGCGTATATTGCGACAGCATGGTCAGCCGCCGGTCCTGGGGAATAGGCTTTCTGGTGATGTGTTTGGGACTGCGTGCCGGGCGCAGGGCGATATCACAGTGCGCTGAACGACCGCCTAGATGAATGACCGGAACTCCCCGGTTACTTCTTTGCCTGTTCGCCTTGGGCTTTCGCTTGCTGGTGTAACTTCTTGATTTGGGCCTTGATTCCATCGGCGTTGGACGCCTTGGGCCTCTCTTCCAAGAACGTGCGCAGTTGCTTTTCGGCCTCGGCCCACTCTCCCCTATGCCGGTAGATGCGGGCCAGCACTAGGTGGATTTGAGGCACTCGACGATGCTCGCGGCTGTCCGCTCTTAGAGCGCTTTTTTCCGCTTCCTCCAGACGGCCCATCGACAGGTTGGCGACGGAGTGGAAAAAATGCCCCGGGCCCAGCGTGGGATAGAGCTGGAGGATTTTGTTCGAAGTTTCCAGCAACTGCCGGGGTTGATTGCTAGACAATTGCAGCGAAGCCAGGTTCACGTAGGAGTCCACCCAGTTGGGGTCGGCGGCGATCGCCTGCTCGAAGGCTTGACGCGCCTTCTCCCTCTGCTTCTGCCCCAGGTAGATCATCCCCATTTCGTTAAAAGCTTCCGCGTACTGGGGATAAATCTCGGTGGCTTTCTGTAGCCGCCCGAGAGCCTCCCCGTACTTCTTCTTCCGCGCTGCCTTGCGAGCTTTCTTGAATTCCTTTTTGGCTTTCTTAGGGACTTTCAGGCTGGCCACGCTGATGATGGTGCCGTCCCCGACATCTTTGCCGCTGGTAAATGTGCCTCTTCGAAAGCCGTTTTCCCGGATGATGATCGTGACGGGGAAGTTCTGGTGGAAATCCACCTCTTCTCGGTATTCCCAGCCGTTGCCCATATCCAGGCGGATTTCGTAGCGGTTGCCGGGCTGCGCCTGCTCAAAGCGGAACCTGCCATCCATTTGGATAAACGTGGCGTCCTGGCGCATCCCGTCCCGGTAGAGTTCTATGCGGAGGTTGATCGACGGAGCGTTGACAATTCTGCCCGAGATGCCCCGGCCGGAGCGGCCGAACGGGTCGCGGCCGAAGGGGTCCTGACCCGGGAACCCGGGACGTTGCTGCTGTTCCGGCTGCCTTCCGGGCTGCTGCGGTTCCCTGCCGGGGGAGGGTTGGGAAGGACTCGTCGGGGGCTGCCCCTGTCCCGGGGTCTGCTGCGCCCAGAGCATGGAAACAGAAAGTAGAACTGCTAAACCCAGGTTTCGGGCCAAACCCACGTTTCGGATTTCCATAAGAAACCTCGCCGTTTGGGGATCTGCTCTGAGCTAAAGCATACGCGCCCCTTGAGTGCTAAGCAAGACCGCAATGTGAAGGTCTCCGCCTTGCGCTTGTCGTTAATGGAGGGCGGTTAGTGGGGGGTCGGCCAGAAGATCAAGATGTACTGCCCGGAAGATCAAGATGTACTGATCGTCCAGCAGCTTTGGCGAGGCTTCGAGCTTCCAACCGAAACGCTGGAGTTCCTCCACAACCCCCTCTCGGTCCAGTCGGACATGGTCGCGCATCTCGTCTCGCTTGAAGAAATCCACGATGGCAATTCGTCCCTCGGGTTTGAGCGCCCTTCGCAGGTGGTCCAGCATGGCTTTGGGAAAGGCAAAGTGGTGATAGCAATCCAGCATCACTGCCAGGTCCATCTCGCCCGGGGGCAAGCGCGGGTTCCGCTCGTCGCCCAGGAGTAAAAGGACATTGTCCAGTTGGAATTTTTGGACCTTTTCTCGAGCGCGTTCCAGAAAATCCGGGTAGATGTCTTCGGCGTAGACCAGCCCGCCGGGGTTCACCGCTCGGCTCAGATAGGGTAGCAGAACGCCGGAACCGGTACCGATGTCGGCCACGCGGTCGCCCGGCTGGACACTGAGCGCGGCGACCAACTCGCGCGGCTTCAGCTGCTCGATTCGCTCCGGATTTTCCAGGTACTCGACAACCCCGGCACGATTCTCCAGCGTGTCGTAATGTTCGTTTGGGACCTGGACCCGTTCCGGCTGCTGCCCCCGGCCGGCGAGGCCGATCAGTAACAGGGAAACAGCAAGAATGTTGGTGACACGTCGCTTTCTCATGGCTATAGAAGGTAGGCGGAATCCATAGGCGAATCAAGTTGGAAACGGCGCCAGCCGATTCGGCGGCCTATCCGGCGGCAGGTTACGACACAGGTTACGACAGGGGACAGTTCGAAGCCGGATTCCTGGCACGGAAGCTGTTTGCTAGTTTGGCGAGTGCCTTCGGGACCAGGGATATGCCGGTCTCGGAATGGGCCCGTATTCGGATAAGCTAGCTTCGTGAAACCCGGGGCGCGCACAACTTTGGATCGCCGTCTTGGACCGCTCACCGCTACCTCCGTGGTGGTGGCCAACGTGATTGGAGCGGGCATATTCACCACCTCGGGCTTTATTGCCCGGGATTTGGGCGATCCGGTGGCGCTGCTGGCAGTCTGGCTGGTCGGAGGCATGCTCGCGCTGGCCGGGGCCCTCTCCTATAGCGAATTGGGAGCGGCTATGCCAGAGGCCGGCGGCGAGTATGTCTACCTGCGTGAAACCTACGGACCGCTGGTCGGGTTCCTGAGCGGCTGGACCTCGTTTTTCATCGGGTTCAGTGGTGGCATCGCGGTGGTGTCCCTGGCGTTTGCGCACTATGCGGCGCACTTTTTCCCTGCCGTGGAGCCCCCGCGGGCGGCAGGCATCGCGCTGGCCATTGCGTTGGTCTGGGGACTGGCCGCGATCCATTCGCTGGGCGTGGGACCGGGCGGTCTGTTCCAACGGACCATCACTGCTGCCAACGTGTCGGTCATTCTGGTCTTGGTCGTGGCTGGCTTCTGGCTGGGAACCGGCGACATAGCCCACTTTCGCAGCGCCGAACCGGCGATGTGGCATAATTTTCCGATCGCGCTCGTCTTCGTGATGTTTGCCTATAGCGGGTGGAATGCCGCGGCCTACCTAACGGGGGAAATACCAGAGCCGGGCCGCAATCTGCCTCTAGCTCTGCTGGGAGGGACGTTGCTGGTCACCGCTCTCTACCTGGCACTGAACGGTTTCTATCTGTATGCCCTGCCGATCCCGGAGATGGCCGGCGTGCAGGCCATCGCCGAGAAGGCCAGCGTAGCTGCTTTAGGGCAGAAAGCCGCGCACTTGGTGGCGGCGACGCTGCTGCTGGCGCTGGCCGGTTCCGCCAGTGCTATGGTCCTGGCTGGGCCGCGCGTCTATTTTGCCATGGGGCGCGATGGCGTCTTCCCCCGGGCGATTGCTACCGTGCACCCCCGTTTCCATACTCCGGCGCGGGCCATCTTTCTGCAGAGCACCTGGAGTTCTGTGCTGATTGTTTTCTGGGGAAGCTTCGAACGGCTACTGATCTACACAGGTTTCACACTGGTGGTCTTCTCAGCCCTTGCGGTACTGGCGGTGCCGGTGTTGCGCCTTCGCCGCCCCGATTTACCCCGCCCCTATCGCGTTCCTGGCTATCCGGCGGTGCCGGCGCTATTCGTGCTGGTGTCGGGGTGGATCGTCATCTTCACCCTGTACGGCCGTCCCCGGGAATCCTTGCTGGGACTGCTGACGGTGGCCGCCGGGGTGCCATTTTACCTGCTGTTCCGCCGGTTCCGCCAAAGCGCCTGATCCTTGATTTTCCCTCGCCGCAAAAGTTCATGACCACTCGCTCACGCTCGTGGCTCGGAAGCGCATTGAAAATACCGCGCCGCGCTCCTCGGCAAGCAGTCCCACACGCACACAAACATAGGCAACGTTTTTCCGGGACAAGACGCTAGAGCCCAGCAAAAGATGGTAAATTAGTATCTCGCCATGGCTGCCCCAAAACACTTGCACGCCCAGATCGTTTCCCGCCAGGACTATGCTCCCGACTTATGGAGCATCCGCATCGCGGCAGAACAACCGCTTTCGTTCAAGCCCGGCCAGTATGCCACTCTGGGCGTGCCGCAGGACGGCAAGATCGTTGAGCGCCCCTATTCGATCGTCTCCAGCCCCGCCGAATCGGAAGTGGAGTTCTTTTTCGAGCTGGTGCCGGAGGGGGCGCTGACGCCGCTGCTGTACGAACTCGGAACCGGCGCCGAGCTGCTGGTGCGCCCGGCCTGCAAGGGCCTGTTCATGCTGGACCGCAAAAGCGGCCGCACCCGGCACCTGATGGTTGCCACGGTGACTGGCGTGGCTCCCTATGTCAGCATGGTCCGGACTATGGTCCGCCAGCCTGAAGAGGGCCACCAACTGTTTGTCCTGGAGGGTGCCAGCCGCTCCTGGGAGTTCGCGTATGCCCAGGAACTGGAGGAGACCGCCCGCAACCACCCGTGGCTGAAATTTGTCCCGACCGTCAGCCGCGTCTGGGAAGATCCCGAATGGCGGGGCGAGCGCGGGCGGGTGGACGACGTGCTGCGCAAACATACCGACCTGCTGGGCCTCACCCCCGAAAACACCAGCGCCTACCTGTGCGGGCACCCGACGATGATCGAGAACGCCCGCGGCATGCTCCGCCGGGCCGGGTTCCCCAAGGAGTCCGTCAAGGAAGAAATCTACTTTGTGCTGAAGACTTAGGGAAACCGGAGCCCGCTAAGTCCCGAAGCGCCCGTTGCAGATACCCCCACCGGAGCTTGGGGTTGGAGTTGCAAATGCGCCAAGCGATCAAGTAACATCGGAGCGAAACTATCGCCTTCCTTCGAGCGCGAAGCCATGTCTACTCAAGCTGCCACAGAGTCCGGACTGGGGCAAAGGGTAATCCTGGTAACCCAGGGCCAGGGTCTGGAACAACTGTGTCAGTGGCTGCCCGGCTCGCGCGCAGTGAAAGAGGTCTCGGTCCTTGACCTGAAGCTGCCGGCGGTCATTATCTCCGACACGCCGGCGGTGTTTTCGGGCGAACTACGCGAGGTTGTGCTGGAGGAGCAGGCGCGGCTGGTGTACGTGCTGGAGGGGGACGGCACCTTGCCCCCCGAATCCATTGGCTTCCCGATCTACTTCTTCCCGACCCGGCCGTTTCACCAAGGCGTGCTGTAAAGCACGGTACGCGGCGCGTTGGAGAATCTGCGCCTGGCGGTGGCCAATCGCGAGCTCACCGAGTCGCTCAAGCAGGCCCACGACGAAATTGACAACCTCAACAGCATCGGCATTGCCCTTTCGGCCGAGCGCGATGTGCAACCCCTGCTGGACTTGATCCTGGGCAAGAGCCGCGAAATCACTGGCAGCGACGCCGGGTCCCTCTACCTGGTGGAAGAGAACGAGGCTACGGAAGAAAAGGTGCTGCGCTTCACGCTGACCCAAAATGAGAGCGTGCAAGTCCCGTTCAATCAGTTCACCATCCCGATTGATACCAGCCGGATCGCTCCCTACGTGGCGCTGAAGGGGGAGACGCTGGCTCTCATTGACGCCTACTACCTGCCGCCTGGCGTGCCTTACGGCTTCAGCCGCGACTTTGACGCTCAAATCGGCTATCGCACGAAGTCCATGCTGACGGTGCCCATGAAAAACCCCGAGGGCGAAGTGGTGGGCGTTCTGCAGCTGATCAATTGCAAGAGGGACCTCCAGGCCAAGGTCACGCCGGAGAACGCTGACCTGCTGGTGATGCCCTACCCGGAGCGAGTGCAGCAGTTAGTGGAATCCCTGGCCAGCCAGGCAGCGGTGGCCCTGGAAAATGCCCGGCTTTACGAGAGCATTCAGAATCTGTTCGAGGGGATGGTGAAGGCTTCGGTGGTCGCCATCGAAGCGCGCGACCCCACTACCTTCGGCCACTCGTTCCGCGTCGAGAAGCTCACCAGCGCGCTGGCCGAGGCGGTGGACCGCGTGGACGACGGTCTTTATCGCAACGTTAGCTTCACTCCCGACCAGATGCGCGAGCTCCGCTACGCCGCGGTGCTGCACGACTTCGGCAAGGTCGGCGTCCGCGAGCAGGTGCTGATCAAGGCCAAGAAGCTCTATCCGGAGCAACTTGAAATCGTGCGGGAAAGGTTCAACTTTGTTCGCAAGTCCATCAAAGAAGAGCACGCCGGCCAGCGGCTCCAGTACGTGCTAGAAAGGGGTCGCGAGGGATACCTCAAGCGGCTGGGCGAATTCGACGCTGAGCTGGCAGAACGCCTGAAGGAAGTGGACGGGTTTTTCGAGTTCCTGTTGCAATGCAACGAACCAACGGTGCTTCCTGAAGGCAACTTCGAGCGGCTGGCTGACCTGGCGGGTCGCCGC
This sequence comes from Terriglobia bacterium, assembly GCA_965218055.1. Classification (GTDB taxonomy): domain Bacteria; phylum Acidobacteriota; class Terriglobia; order JAJPHL01; family JAPKYU01; genus CBDBKE01. The sequence continues at coordinate 349,010 of CBDCKA010000002.1, read as the reverse complement.
TTCCTTGACGATTGGTCTGGCGAGGAGCGCGCGCTGCTTCAACCTGGCGAGGTGCGGCTGCTCTCCATCCCCAAGGGCACTCTGGACACGGCCGAGCGCGAGGAGATCCAATCCCACGTTGAGCACACCTTCAATTTCCTCAGCACGATCCCGTGGACCAAAGAGATTCGCAACATCCCGTTGATCGCCCGCGCCCACCATGAGAAGCTGAACGGCAGCGGGTATCCGCGCAAGATTACCGCTCCGGACATCCCCATCCAGTCGAAAATGATGACCATCTCGGACATCTACGACGCGCTGTCCGCTTCGGACCGCCCCTATAAGAAAGCAGTGCCGGTCGAGAAGGCTCTCAAGATCATCGGATTCGAGGTCAAAGACAAGATGTTGGACGAGGAGCTGTTCCGCATCTTCCGCGAGAAGGAGCTCTGGCGGCTGACGGTCAAATAGCCCGCCCGGCGCTTCCCAACCAAACCGGACAGTTCTCGATTCTGTTGCCCAGGCGGGCAGGCCGACTTGCCTGGTCCTGAAGCGGAAGAATCGCGCTACAATGCGCCCGTGTTCACCACGGCGCGTTCGCTGCACTGGGCCTCTCTGGCTGCGTTGCTGGTGGCGATCGCCTATCTGGCCGCCGCAGCGGCGACACCCGTGGCCCACCAGCGGGCAGAGCCGTTCACACTGGCCGACCCAGAGCACCAGTTGGAGGAGGTGGTGCGTTTCTTCGCGCTGGGAGTGGTCCTGGGGGTGATGAAATTCGTGCAGGGGGTGGCCGGGCTGGTGGCGGTGGTGGCCCTGGCTGCGCGCTCCCTGCATCCAACGCGAGCCCTGTTGGGCGGCGGCTTCGCCGCCCTGGGATTCCTGGTGCAGGCGCTCCGCGGCATCTGGATGGCCGCCGTGGAACCCTCCGCGGGAATCCTGTTCGTTGCCGCTCCCGACGAGGCTTCCCGGCAGGCGATGGTGGTGTTTCTGCATCACAACCTGCTGTTCCAGCACTTATTCAGCTGGCTCTATATTTTCTTTGCCGGAGTCGGCTTCGCTTTCCTTGCCTGGGCCTTGTGGGAGGTAGCCGAGCGTGTGGCCGCCGCCTTTGCTTTGGCTGCGGTCGTGCATGCCTGCTACTTCCCGCTGCTGATGTTTCTGCATTATTCAACACGGGTGATGGAGCGTCCCTTCCCCCAGCTGATGCTACTTGCGGAAATTGCGGTGTGGCTGTTTCCGGGACTCGCCTTCTTGCTTGGCTTTCTCTGGTTAAAGCAACTCAAGGAAACCGGCACCGGGAGGCCTGAATCGTTCGGATGAGAAGCCGAGTCACGCCCCGGGAGCATCGGGCGGCCACCGACGCGTATCGGCGCGTATCATAGAAGGCAGGGGAGGTGGCGAGCGGATGCCTGAGAAGCTGCCAGAAGAGCGCCCAAACGCGGAGCACCGCCTACGACGTCCTACCCCTCTGGGCTTGATGGGTCCCCCGGAGGGAATGGAACCGCCGCAGGCCAGCGGCCTGCCTTCCCTGCGGGCAGTGGGATTCATGGTGGCCTTCATAACGGCGGTGGTGCTGCTGGCTTTGCTTTTCTCCCGCGGCTGTTAACGCGACCCTTGATGATTGGGCCCTTGGCGATTGGGCCATTGCCGATTGAGCCATTGACGATTGAGCCGGCCCAATCAACAATTCTCAATGAGCCAACCAGAGGAGATCCGCGTCCGATTTGCGCCGTCGCCGACCGGCTACCTGCATGTCGGCGGGGCGCGGACGGCGTTGTTCAACTGGCTGTTTGCCCGCCGCCACGGCCCTCGAGGCAAATTCATCCTCCGCATCGAAGACACCGACGTGGAGCGCTCCAGCCCGGAGATGACCGAGGGCATCCTGAGCGCGATGCGCTGGCTGGGGCTGGACTGGGACGAGGGGCCATTTTTTCAATCCCAGCGCGGGGAACTCTACCGCAGCGTGGCCGAGCGGGTCCTGGCCGCGGGGCGCGCGTTTCGCTGCTATTGCGCGCCCACCACTCCACCGGCGGTGGAAAAAGGCAGCCAACGTCAGCCGCGAGCGCTGCGCGATCCCTGCCGCGCTCGCCGCGAGGAGGATCCCGCTGGCCGCGCCTTTGCCATTCGCTTCCTGACCCCTGAGGAGGGCGCGACCTCGTTTGAAGATGCAGTCTTCGAGTCGGTCGAATTCCCCAACGCCGAACTGGAAGATTTTGTGCTGCTGCGTTCCGACGGCCTGCCCACTTATTACCTGAGCGTGGTGGCCGATGATCTGGATATGCGCATCACGCACTTGCTGCGCGGCGCCGACCACCTGTCGAACACGCCCAAACAGGTACTGCTCTATCAGGCGCTTGGGGCTTCCCCGCCGTTGTTTGCCCATGTGCCGCTGATCTTGGGTCCGGACCGCACCCGGCTCAGCAAGCGCCACGGTGCTACCTCGGTGATTGCTTGCCGTGACCAAGGCGCGCTGCCGGAGGCCGTGCGCAATTTCCTGGCCCTGCTTGGCTGGTCGCCCGGCGACAATCGCGAGCTGCTTTCGACCGCGGAACTGGTCGCTGCCTTTTCCCTGGAAGGCATCGGCAAGGGCAACGCCGTGTTCACCCCGGAAAAACTGGAGTGGTTCAACCAGCAGTACATCCAGCAGTCCAGCTCCGAACACCTGCTCCCGTTTGTCCGGGAACAACTGGAGCGGGCCGGATTGTGGCGGGAGGAATTCGGCCAAACGGAGCAAGCCTGGTTGCTGGACGCCATCGGCCTGCTGAAGGTCCGCATGCGCAATCTGAAGGATTTCACGAGCAGCGCCCGAGCTTTCTTCACCGACGACTATCCGGTGGACACGGAAGCGGCCAAGAAGTTCTGCAAAGACCCGGCATTGTCTGAGTTGTTGCCCGCGCTGGCCGCCGTGCTGAAGCAGGCGGAGCCCTTTGACCCTCCCCGGACGGAGACGGCACTGCGCGGCTTTGCCGAGCAGCGCGGAGTGAAGGCTGGGTTGCTGATCAACGCCGCGCGGGTAGTGCTGACCGGACAGGGGGTGGCCCCCGGCATCTTCCAGGTGATGACCCTGCTGGGCAGGGACCGCACCGTCAGTCGCCTGAAAGCAGGTGTCAGGTCTTAGGTGTCAGGCGGTAGGGGGAGACTCATCAGGGCTTGCGCGACTTCATCACATAGACCGGTGCTTCCACGGCAACCTTCTTCGGCGGGTAGCAGGCGTTGTCGTCACAGGCCTGGTAGCGCAGTGTCCCGTGCAGTGTCACTTTCCCCGGCGGCGTCCGCCCCGGGACGCGAAAGCGGCTGCGGATACTGACTGTTCCCTGGTACACCTTCAGCGACTTGCCAGGTGCAAAGCTGAACGTGTAGCGCTCGGCGGGCGGATATTCCATATCGAGCAGCCGGAATTCCTTCGACGTCCACTTCAACTTCGTGGGAATCAGATAACTGAGGGTGGGTTTTTTGGCATTGATGTGGAAGCCGGCAGCAATCTCCAGCCGTAGGGGCAGTTCCACTGTGCCCCGAGCCGCCGCCACCACGGGCGCGCCAGGAGGGAAGACCTTAACTACCTCAGCCCGCCTGGATCGCTCGCCAGCCGTTGCCGTCCAGCTCAGGCAAACCATTACGAGCAACGCAACGAAGATTTTTGGGGATTGGCTCATAGCCTCGACTGTTTGCCGGATTCGCCGCTCGCTTGCCCCCTTGCCTCGGGATGGAACCGGCTGCCTTACAGCAGCTTCTCGACCGCCTCCTCGAACACGCTGCGGCTCACCAACCCCTCGTGCTTGTCGCGAATGCGCCCCTCCCGGTCAATAATAAACGTGGTCGGCAGGCCCCAGACGCCCCCAAACAGTTCGGCCACTGCATCATTGCCGAGCAGGACCCGGTAGTTCATCTTGTATCGTTTGGCGAAGGGCTTGACCACTTGCAGCCCTTCATCGTCCATGGCGACGCCGACGATCTCCAAGCCCTCGGGGCCGTAGCGGTCGTACAGGTCAATGAACCAGGGGATTTCGATGGTGCACGGGTGGCACCAGGTGGCCCAGAAATCCAGGATGACGACCTTGCCCTTCAGGTCGGCCATCCGGAAATTATTCCCTTGAATATCCTTGAGCACGAAGTCGGGGACAAGGGGGCCCTCCTTGTCCTTGTCGCCCGGAGGAGTGGGCAACGGCTGCAGTGAGGCGTAGCGGTACGCGCCAAACAGCAGCACGGCGGCCCCGACCAGGATCAGTCCCAAGTTCCGCAACGCGCGGCCGCGCCCCGGTTCGTCCGGGGGCGGAGATCCAGCCGGTCCCGGTTCAGGCGCCGACGGCGGGACCGGTTCAAAAGGTGGCGTGTTAGTGCTCATATCCGGAATTAAAGCGCAAAACGGTTCAAAAAGGAAAGATAGCCAGCAAGCCTGGTGAATTGGTTCGTCACCAGCAGAGCGCCGACCACAATCAGCACCACGCCGGAAAACACCTCCACCGTGTGCAGATGCCTGCGGAAGCCGCGATAGAAGTTCATGAACTGAGTCAGCCCCAGGCTGGTCAGCAGGAACGGCACCGCCAGACCCAGTGAATACACCGCGAGCAGCAGGATGCCCTGGGCGACTGCCTCCTGGGTAGAAGCCAAAGCCAGGATGGCTGCCAGGATGGGCCCAATACACGGTGTCCAGCCAAAGGCGAAGGCCAGACCCATCACCAGGGAACCGAAGGCCGATACAGACCGGTTGGCTGGGTTTGTGCGGATGCGGGCATCACGGTACAGCAAGCCGATTTTCAGGATACCAGTCATGTGCAGGCCGAACAGGATCACCACCACGCCGCCAATCTGCAACAACAACGGCAGGTGGGAGCGTAGCGCCCCGCCCAGCCAGGTGGCCGAGGCCCCCAGTGAGATGAACACGATAGAGAAGCCGGCAATGAAGAGCAGGGAATGAAAAAGCACGCGGCGCAACAAGCCCTCCTCACGCCCGGCCCCCTTCAGCTCCTCCACGCTGGCCCCGGAAATCACCGAAACGTAGCCGGGCACCAGCGGAAGAACACAGGGGGAAAGGAAGGAGACGACCCCTGCGAGAAACGCTGCGGTTAAAGGAACGTCCATACGTTAAATTAGACGCGATGCGCGCTGCTTTTGATGCGCAAAAGCCGGTGATACGCAAAAGCCGGCCGCCGGCGACCCACAGCCTCCAACTTCATATTAGCGCACTTCGGCAGGCAATTGCGATCTTACGGGAAACCAGCCCCCGCGTGCCAGGCTTGGGATCGCTCGGGCCGTGCACGCCGCTCCAACGTCCACTCCGAGTGACGGTTGCGGCGGTGGCCCGCCTGGCGCAGAAGCAACCAGGCGCCGGTGTCACAGAAGCTCTCGCACAGGTAATGGCGCCAGCGTCGCTGCCGAACGCGAGTTAGCCTTGCAGAGGGCGACCGCGCTACCTGGTCCTGGTCGGCACACATGGCTTCTTTGGCCGACGCCGCCGAGTAGCCCAGCTCACCCCTGATGCCGGCTTCTGTTTCCCGCGTGATGGCTGCTTCATAGAGGCGCCGGCCAGACCGCAACCGTGGCCAGAGGAAATGGCAGAGTTCGTGGTACAGGATGCGGCCCAGCTCTCCGCGCCGCGCAAAAAGGGACTGCGCCAGCAGCAAATAGCGCTGTGGGATGAAGCTTGCTGCATGGGCAGGCTCGCGGGCCGGTGTTTGCAAGCTGGTGGCGACTGCAATCTTGATGCGCGGCAGCCGAGTGCTGAATCCTGCGGGCAGCGCTTCCAGCCACTGCGCCAGTGCAGCCTGTTGCTTTACTGAGAGTCGCGGTGACAGTTCTGCGGCTCCGCAGCGCTGCCCTCGCCGGAAGCGATGTGGCGCGAGAACAGCCCGTGCTGAGGTTCTACTTCCGACAGCAACCCTGCGGCTTGGCAACTTGACAACCCCCCCGTAGAACAGTAGATAACAGTACTAGATAACAATGGGAGTAACCAAAGGGGAGTAACCAAAGGGGAGCAACCAAACGGGAGCAACCAAAGGGGATCGGCGCGCGTCCATTTAGCTGGCTGGAGTCTCGGATTGGGTTCGGAGCTAGTCCGATGTACATGCGACCGGAATCGGAACTGAGTTCGCTGTTCAACGAGTTGGTGGCGCGCAGCTTCCACCAAACACTGGCACTGAACGATTTTGAGGTTACTTCCTATGTTGCCGCCTTACTCACCGATTTTGCCCGGATCGAGAATCTCTACAAGGTCCGCGATGCGCGCGGGAGGCCACTCGAGGACGTAGGGGAGATGCTGATCGAGTCCGACCCCCTGCAGAACGCTCCCTCCTTTGATCAGGAACGGCAGGTCCGCAAGCACATTGGGGACTTCACGCTCTTCTTCACCGGCATGTTCCCCGAATCCATCCGCAACTGGCGGCTGCGGCACGAGCGCCTGGATTCCTTCCTGGACTACGTCAAGGCCGGCAAGGAGTCCTATCACATTGTCGCGGCCTTCGACCAGTTCGAGTACCGCAGGGCTGCGCCTCTGTTTCGGCGGCTTTCCGATCACTTCGAGATATGCGTCTATGGCCTGAACATGGTGCGGCGCGAACTGGACTTAGGCCAGCCCCAACTCACCGGGCAATTCCGCGAACTCCTCGGCTAAGGCGGGCGCGCTGTTCCTTCCGGTGAAGAAATCGGTAGGGGGACCGACATAGCGTCGTCCGGATCCGGACCAGCCAGAACCTACGCTGGAGTACAATCAAAATTCGATGCCCCTGTTGGACCAGCTCAACCAGCAGCAGCGTGAGGCGGTGACGGCTACCGAAGGGCCGTTGCTCGTGCTGGCGGGCGCGGGCAGCGGGAAAACGCGCGTCATTGCCTACCGGATCGCTTACCTGATGGATTGCCTGGGCGTGGAGCCGGAGAACATCCTGGCCGTCACCTTCACCAACAAATCAGCCGACGAGATGCAGTTGCGCGTGCAGTCACTGCTGGGGCGACACGCGGCGAGCATGCCCTGGATTTCCACCTTCCATTCCTTCTGCGTGCGGGTGCTGCGCCGGGACGGGCCCGCCATCGGGATCCTGCGGAGCTTCACCATCTACGATGAGGACGATCAGTTGGCGATCGTCCGCAAGACGATGAAGAAGCTGTCCTTGGACGAGAGGTTTATGCGGGCGCGCGCCGTGCTGACTCGCATCAGCCACGCCAAGAACCGGGGGATCAGCCCGCAGCTTTTCCGCGCCAACGCGTCGGATCCGCTCAGCGAGCAGCTGGCGACGATCTACCAGCATTACCAAGCGGCGCTCGGCCTCTCGAATGCCCTGGATTTCGACGACCTGCTGCTGGAAGCCGTGCGCTTGCTGGCGACCAGTCCGGAGACAGCTGCCAAGTACAACCAGCGATTCCGGCATCTGTTGGTCGACGAGTACCAGGACACCAACCGCCCCCAGTATGAATTGGTCCGGCTGCTCACACAGGTGCACCGCAACCTGTGTGTGGTGGGCGACGAGGACCAGTCCATTTACGGCTGGCGCGGGGCGGACCTGCGCAATACCCTGGAATTCGAGCAGGATTTTCCGAACGCTCGCATGATTCGCCTGGAGCAGAACTACCGCTCGACGAAAACCATCCTGGCGGCGGCCAGCGCCGTTGTGGCCCACAACGAATCCCGCATCGGCAAGACACTGTGGACAGAGAACCCGCACGGTGAATGCGTGGGCCTGTACGAGGCGCCCGACGCCGAGAACGAAGCGCTGTTTGTGGCGGATTGGGTGGCGCGCTACACGGGGGAAAATCCCGACGGGCGCGTCGCTGTGCTCTTCCGCTCCAGCGCGCGGCTCCGTCCCCTGGAGGAAGCCATGCGGCGCTACGGCCTGAAGTACCGCGTGGTCGCTGGCACCAGCTTTTATGACCGAGCCGAGGTCAAGGATCTGCTGGCTTACTTGAAGTTCGCGCAGAATCCCGAGGATGCCCTCAGCCTTCTGCGAATTATCAATGTTCCGCCGCGGGGCATCGGCAAGAAAACAGTTGAGCAGCTCGAGGGCTACGCGCTGGAGCACAACGTGGCGCTGTGGCAGGCGTTGGAAAGAGCGCTGGAGGCGCAACTGTTCTCGGGGCGCAAGCATGAAATCCTGGCCGAGTTCCGCCGGCTGGCTGAGGATCTGGAGGCGCTGGCCCAGGCCGCTGCCCCCGCCACCGAGCTACTACGCGCCGTGCTCGACCGCACCCGCTACGTTACCCGGCTGGAAGAGGAGGGCACTCCAGAGGCCGGCAGCCGCGTAGAGAACATCCAGGAATTGCTGAATGCAACCCAGGACAGCGTGGAGCGCGGCGAAACGCTGGCCGGCTTTCTGGATCACGCCGCCCTGGTCTCTGAAGCCGACGACTACGACGAGCGAGCGAGGATCACCCTGATGACCCTGCATGCCGCTAAGGGCCTAGAGTTCCCGGTGGTTTTCCTGGTCGGCATGGAGGAAGGGCTGTTTCCCCACAGCCGCTCCGTGCAGGGCCCGGCAGGTCTGGAGGAAGAGCGGCGGCTCTGCTATGTGGGAATGACCCGAGCCCGGCAGCGGCTGATTCTGACCCGGGCCGAGTTCCGTCGCCAATACGGCGCCGCGCTCCAGGGTCAGACCGAGCCTTCCCGGTTTCTGGGCGAGATCCCAGGCGAACTGCTGGAGAACCTGGGGAGACCCCGACGGCGAAAGGTGACAGCAACCTACAGCGGTGCCGCTTACAACTCCGTCGAAGACATTGGGCAGTTCCTTGCAGACCGCGGAATCGGCGTTCGGCCGAACGCGAAGGGGCCACCGGTCAACCTACCGCGGGGCGGATTGGATGTTCGACTGGGCCAGCGGGTCCGCCATTCGAAGTTCGGAGTGGGCACTGTGGTCGATCGCGAAGGCGAGGGCGAAGGAACAAAACTGACGGTCTCATTCCCGGACTACGGGTTGAGGAAACTGATGGAGAAGTACGCCGGCCTGGAAAAGGCCTAGGAATAGCGGCTAGTCGCAACGGGCTCGTAGTTAGTAGTTTGCCGTCCGGTCACGTTCGGCAGCTCCAAACTAAGGGCTACAAGTTACAATCGACAAGCTTATGGACACAAAAAAACTCTCACGTGAAGAACGCAAGAAAGCCAAGCGCGGAGTGCGCAAGGCGCGCAAGACCAACTCCCCAAAGCCGAAATCCACCGCTGATCGCGGCTCCCGGAAGCGGAAGGTAACGAAGAGAGGCCCGGGTCTGGCGCGGAGGCGTTAGCGGGGGCCGGCTTCGCAACTGCTCGCACCAAATCGGTTGACCGCTGCCGCGTGAATCACGGGGCGCTCGGGGGAGATACGGGAACTGACTGCTGCCACTTGTTGCTGTGTCTCCCGCGTTCGCCGTGGTTCACGCTACTCGCCCACGGCGAAGTCCCAGAGGAACAGGTTCAGGTCGTTGCCGAGGAATTCCACTACTGCGTATTCGCCAGCACGGAGGGATTCACGCGGGACAAGCCGAAAGACGCCGGGGGCGAGGGTCCTCACATCCAGCGGGATCGAGTCGCCGGAATGAGTGGGTTTGCCGCTGAAGATTTGCAACAGGATGGCTCCCACCTGGCGCTTGTCGCCCTTTGGTTTCAGGCGTAGCAGGGCGAAGCGCGAGTCGTCGCCCGTCCGCCCGTTGGCAAACAGCGCTTCAGGCGATTTCTCCAGACGCAGCGTGGCGCGAGCCCCAGGGATCTCGACAAGCGTGCGCTGTTTCAGTAGCGGAACAGGCAGCAGGATGTTGGTCAGCATCCGTCTCTTATCGGTGCGCACCGACGCCTGTTGTTGCGGCAGCTCCCGGACCATCCCTTTCTTCACTACGAACAGGCCGTCTTTCTGGGGGAGATGCAGGCCGGGCGCAATCTCAAAACCGGGTTCGTCAGCCGATAGCTCGCTGTCCTGGGCGGCGGCTTCTTTGGCTTTCTGGAGAACCTCGGCCTGTTCCTTCCGGTTCAGTTCCTCGGTAGCCTTCCAGTCCACCAGCGCAGCGGGCACCTGTTCCCATTGATTGCGCTCCAGGCTGAAGTAGCGGACGCGGTCGCCCTGGAGCTGGTAGCTGCGCACCAGTTGGTGGCTGCCGTCCTTCAGTACCAGCTTCTGACCGGCGGCCAGAGCTAGCAGGCTGACGGCCAGCACCAGCAAAGCGCTTCGAAGAACTGCCATCCTGTGGTGAATGACGGGGCGAACGGTCGTCCGGTTCCGATATGATGGCATCGCCCCTTGACGGATCTCGACCAGTTTATCGTTGCATTGCCGAAAGCCGAAGTCCATCTGCACCTGGAGGGGTCGGTGGAGCTGGAAACGCTGCGGGAGCTGGCCGCACGCCACGGCCTGCCGCCTCCGCCGGCTGGCCTCTACCAGTTCCGAGACTTCACGGGCTTCTTGACCGCGTTCAAGACAGTCTGCGAATACTTGCGCAGCCCCGAAGACTATGAGCTGATCACCTGCCGTCTGGTGCGACGCCTGCGGGCTGCTGGGGTGAGACATGCGGAAATCTATTTTGCCGCCGGTGTGCTGCTGTGGCAGGGCAAGCCGCTCGAAGAGCTATTTGACGGGGCGCGAGCCGGCTGTCACGGCGGCCAGGCGGAAGCCGAAGTCGAGGTGCGGTGGATTTTTGACGCGACCCGCCAGTTCGGTCCGGAGGCCGCGATGCACACAGCCCACCACGCGGCGCGCCTGCGCGACCGCGGCGTGGTTGCCATCGGCATCGGCGGCGACGAGACCATGGCCCCGCCCGAGCTGTTCCGCGAAGTCTACGCTTACGCCCGTAGCGAGGGCCTGCGACTGACCGCACATGCCGGTGAGACCGCCGGCCCGGAATCTGTTTGGGGCGCTTTGCGTGCTCTGGAAGCCGAGCGTATCGGCCACGGCCTGACCGCCATCCGCGACCCCCAATTGGTGACCTACCTGGCAGAGCGGCAAATTCCGGTGGACATCTGCCTGTCGAGCAATGTCCGCACCGGGGTCCTGAAAACCGTGAAACAGCACCCGCTGCGCAGCTACTTCGACGCCGGCGTGCTGGTCTCGCTTTCCACCGACGACCCGAGCATGTTTGCTACCGACCTGGTGCGCGAATACGCGCTGGCCCATGAGGCGCTCGGCTTTAGCCGCGACGAACTCCGCCGCCTGGCCGAAAACTCGTTCCGAGCGGCATTTGCAGCGTAGCTGGCTTATGGCTGACAAGCAAAGTGAACGGGGTGAGGCACACTGGGCCGGGCGGCTGCGGCAGGCGGCCCTGTTGGTCCTGTTCTCGCTGGTGCTGCTGATTCCCAAGACGCTGGCCCTGCGCCGGCGCCCCGGCTTATGGAACCTTCTCCGTTTCGCAGTGGCCCTGATCGGGGCCCTCCTGTCCGCGGAGCAGGCAGGCTCCCCCGGCCAGCTTCTGCTCGGGCTATTGCTGCTGCTGCTGGCCCTTTTCGTGCGCCCGGCGAGGGAGGAAAAATCCGTGGACCAGCAGGCGCGCGAGCTGGGCGCCTTGGTGGCGCTCAATGGTGGGCGGTTTGGCCACGCTGGCGAGCCGTCGCGCCCGGTGCGGCTGTTCCTGGCTCCAGAGGCCCTGCACGTGCTAAACCTGGAGCACCAGCCCCTGTTTGAAATCCCCCTCGGCTCGATTTCCTCGGTTCGAGCCGAACCCGCCGCAGGGGGCTGGCGCTTGCGCGTCTCCTGTGAAGAAAGTCCTCGAGAGTTTTATTATGATGGTTTCTTCGCTGAGCATCTGGCCCGGATTGCAGAGACCACCCTGCGCAGCCAGCTCCAGCGCGAACTGCCAGTCGTGCGGTAGGTCGTGCGGTAGGTTGTCTGGACGATTGTGAGGCCGATTGTGAGGTAGGATAGACCCAGCTAACTCTGGAGGAGAAGACAATGGCCAAAGGAAAACCGACTCATGCCCAGGGGCAACTGCAGTTGCAACTGTACGATTTGCGGCGGGAGGCCAGGATTCGCCAAGCCCGGGAGTGGTACCTGCAAAACTTCTTTTCCGAGTCCATGGAGGACCTACAGCGGCTGGCCCCGCCGTTCTCCCAGGAAAACGTCTCTATGCGCATGGTGGTCAGCTATTGGGACCAGGCTTGCCTGTTGCTGAACAACGGCAAGCTGCATGAAGAGGTGTTCTTCCTGACCGGCGGAGAGTTCTTTCGGGTGTGGGAGCGCATGGAGCCAGTGGTGGGTGCCATGCGGCAAGGATTCCGCAACCCTCACATGTTCTCGGACCTGGAGAAGGCGGCACAACGCTACAAGAAATGGTCCGAGCGGCGGGCCCCCGGTTCGCTGGAGACGATGCGGCAATACATGCAGCAAGCGCGCAAAGCTGCTGCGGTCGGAGAGCGGGACCTGACCGTGGTGTGAAGAAGGAGAACGAAAGATGAAACGATCAACCTTGAGTGCTCTAGTTCTGGCTTGTCTGTTGGGGACAGGCGCGGTCGGGCAATTCGCCCTGGCTGGCGAGTCCCCATCGCCGCCGGAGGCCACCGGGTTCCGCGCCGAGTTCCTCAGGCAACTCGACGGAGTGGAGAAGAAGCTCCTAGATCTGGCCCAAGCCACGCCCGAGGAGAAATACACTTGGCGACCCGCGGAGGGTGTCCGGTCAGTGAGCGAGGCCTACATGCACGTGGCTGGAGCGAATTTTTTCCTGACGCGGATCATCGGCGTTGAACCCCCGGCCGGTCAGGATCCCCGCGATCTGGAGAAAATCACCGACAAGGCCAAGATCCTGGAGTTGCTGAAACAGTCATTAGAGCATGTCCGTCAGGCGGCGCTGAAGACCCCAGACGCTGAGATGGACAAGCCGGTAAAGATGTTCGGCCGCGAGACCACCGTGCGGGACGTGTTCCTACTACTGGCCTTGCACCAGCACGAGCATCTGGGCCAGGCGATCGCCTACGCGCGGATGAATGGCATTGTGCCACCGTGGAGCGCGGCCCGCCAGCGCCAATAAGGCAAGGACGAGGTTCATCAACGGACATCCGCCGCTGGAAACACACATCTGGCGCTCGAATGCGACCTTCCGCTTTCAGCGGATGTAGTCGCCCGACAGGCCCCAGAAGTCCTTGGCGTAATACGACGACAGAACGTTGCCGAATAGGTGGCAGATTCCCTGACAGGCGGGGATATCGCCGTACATTTTCCTGCCGCGCGCAAAAACCTTCGCGAACGATCCCTCCCGGAGCAGGTTGCCGCCGATTTTCTTCAACGGCTCGCAGGGGTAGAAAACATCGCCGTTGGGATACACCCGGGGGAACATCGTAGGGAAGCACTGAAAGTTGCCGAACTCCAGCACGCTGCGGATCAGCCTGGGGGTGCCGTTGATGGGCTGGAGTTTCTGGCCGCGCCGCTCAACGATCTTCTCCACCAGTTGCCGGTAGCGCGGATTGCCGAGCAAGCGCAGGTTCGGCATCTTCTCTTTCAGCGCGGCCTGGGTGGCAAAGACGAATCCGTGCTCGCCGCAGTAGTCCAGGATGCGTTCGATCTCCGCGATGTTCCACTCCTCGATCACGGTGCTGACGGTGATGGTGCCCGGAGAGGGCATGCGCGAGCGGGCCAGTCGCAGGTTCTCTAGTACCTTGGGCACCACCGCCGACTTCGACATGGGCAGGCGGGTGTCGGTGGCTAGCGCGTCCAGGCTCACCACGAGGCCTGTGAGCGAGTCGAACAGCCGTTGCCGGCGGTGCAGCAGGGTGCCGTTGGTGACCAGCAGGACCGAGCGAAACCTGATCTTGCGCCGGGCGGCGTCGGCCAGCTCTTCGATGTCATTGCGCAACAGGGGCTCGCCGCCGGTGAACAGGATCGAGTCGGTTTCGCGCCGCATCATGCCGAGCATCCGGACCGTATCTGCGGTGGATAGCTCGTCGCTGAACACGTCCGGTTCCTTCTGCGTGCAATAGGTGCAGGCTAGGTTGCACTTATGGGTGACGTAGAGAACTGCCGCATAGGGGGTAATGACGTTGGTGCGCAGAATCTTGCGGCGGTAGAGGTTCTGGAAGTAGTGCCGGAAATTCTTCAGCACAAACGGGGCGTGCCGCAACAGGCCACGCAGCAGCAGGGTCCCCTCGCGTCGCCTCTTGCCATTCTGCATACAGCCCGAAGTCTAGCCGATTCGGTGTGAACTCCCAAGCTTCTTGCAGGGAACGGAATCAAACGGGGAGCGGCCCGGGCGGATCCTGTTGAGGAAGTTGACTCGCGCGCCGGATCGAGGTCTAATCGAGACCCCGACAGCTCAGCGGAACGTCGCCTCCCCCCCGAGTAAGCTGAATCGCGACCGACCCTCATGACAGAGCCCATCGAGCTGGAGTTCTCCTACACGGATGAGGACCTCAAACACATCTGGGCGATCGTGCCGCGACGCGACATCAGGCCGCTCAGAAGGAAAGCCATTCTCGTGGTGCTACCCGTTCTGATGTATCAACTCGCCTTTTCGGGTTGGACTTGGCTAGCCGCCCTGTTGATGGTCATCGTGATCGCGTGGACGTTGGACTTGGTGTTTTCCCGGCGGCGGCCGCTGCTGACTCCCAAGCGAGCCGCAGATACGCCGGTCCGCCTACGAGCCGATCAGGAAGGATTCCGGTTTTCCAAAGCCGCGTCGGAGTGGTCGTCGCGATGGGATCAGTGCGGGGAGATTCACGAGGGTCGGGATGGGTTCCTGATCACCGGGAAACGGCCCGTCTACATTCCCAAGAGAGCTTTCGCGAAACCGGAAGTTGCAGACCAATTCCGAGAGTTGTTGCGGTCCCAGTGCAAGCAATTTATTGACAATCGAGGTCAGAGCGCGCCACCCGCACCAGGTTGACCAAAAGGCCCGGGGCCCCCATCATCCCTCGCCACGAATGACTCCTAGCCGATTTCAACCGCGCGCACAAAACGGACGGCCGGGATTTTGCGCAGCTCCGCCAGCACCGAGTCCGCTACCCGCGGGCCGTCATAGTGGACCACGGCGACGGCCTGAGCCGGGCCCTTGCGCCGGCTACTATTTTCACGGCGCCCCAGAGAGAAGTTGGCGATGTTGACGTGGCGCCGGCCCAACAGCGTCCCGATGCGTCCGATGACTCCGGGAACGTCGGTGTTCTTGAAGAACAGCAGATTTCCGGTGAGCGGCGCCTCGATGTGGATGCCGTCAACGCCCAGCAGGCGAGGAAAAGGATTGTGCAGCAACACCGTCCCCTCGGCCGCCACCTCGGCGCGGTCGGTTTGCAGGCTGACACGCACCGAGTCGGTGAATTCGGCGCGGCCACTGTGCCGGCTCTCTTCCAACAACATGCCGCGTTCGGCCGCGATGGATGCGGCGTTCACCAGATTGGCCTTCTCCGCCAGCACCCGGTTCAGCACCCCTTTGAGCACAGCGTTGCGAAGCAGGTTTGTGTTCATCTCCGCCAGCTTGCCAAAGTAGGCGATGCGCACTGCGCGCTGGTTCCCTTCGGTGATCTGGGCCACAAATGCGCCCAGGCGCTCGGCCAGTTTCAGGTGCGGTTGCTGCTTGCGATACTCGTCGGGCGAAGGCGCCGGCACGTTCACTCCGTGGATGATCACCCCCTGCTTCAGGTATTCGCGCACCTGCTCGGCAATGCGGTACCCGACTACTTCCTGGGCCTCCTCGGTGGAGCCGGCGATGTGCGGGGTGCCAATCACTTGGGGCAGCGACGCCAGCGGATGGCTGGGTAGCGGCGGCTCCTGGTTGAAGACATCGAGCGCCGCGCCAGCCACCTTGCCCGCGCGGATCGCCTCCGCTAGGGCGCGCTCGTCAATCACCTCGCCGCGGGAGCAGTTGATGATGCGAACGCCCCGCTTCATCCGCGCCAGGGCGGCGGCGTCAATCAGATCGGCCGTCTCCGGAGTGAGCGTCACGTGGAGGCTGATGAAATCGCTTTCCCCCAGCAGCCGCTTCAGGCTTACCAGTTCCGCGTTGGCCTCCGACGCTACCACCGGCGTGACATAGGGGTCGTGGGCCACCACCTTCATCTCCAAGGCTCGCGCTCGCTTGGCGACTTCCACCCCGGTGCGGCCCAGGCCGACGATGCCCAGGGTTTTCTGGCGCAGCTCGCGGCCCATGAACAGCTTCTTTTCCCAGTGGCCGTGCTTGACCGACTGGTTGGCCTGCGGGATGGCGCGGGCCAGGGCCAGCATCAAGGCCAGGGTGTGTTCGGCGACGCTGACGGCGTTGCCGCCCGGCGTGTTCAACACCAGCACGCCGCGTTTGGTGGCTGCTTCCAGGTCCACGTTGTCCACGCCCACCCCGGCCCGCCCCACTACCCGTAATGTTGGCGCCCGTTCCAGCAGTTCGGCAGTAACCCGGACGGCCCCGCGCACAATCAGCGCGTGGGCGTTCTTCAGAGCTCGCGGCAGCTCCTCGACGCCGGAGGTTTCCACTACCTTCCAGCGCTCGGACTTCAGCAACTCGATGCCGCGACGGGAAATCTTCTCGGCGACGACGACCTTCATGGAGTCTCCTCGGGCGCCCGCAGGTAGACTTCTTGGGCGGCGCGTACTCCCGCTCCCAACGCCACTGGCACGTGCAGCGTTTGGAGCGCGATCTCCAGGGAGGCCAGCAGGCCCAGCGTTTCAGAAAGATCGAAGTAGCCCAGGTGAGCAATGCGAAAGATGCGGCCCTTCAGATTCCCCTGCCCGTTGGCCAGCGCCAGGCCGAAGCGGGACTGCATCTGCTTGAGGAGGGCGCCCGAGTCCAGACCCTCGGGCGCGCAGACCGCCGTGATGGCGTCGGAAGGAGAGTCGGTGGCAAACAACGTCAGGCCGAGCGCGTGCACCGCCGCGCGGGTGGCCTCGGCCAGCAGGTGGGCGTTGGCAATCAAGCGCTGGCGGCCCAGCTCGCGCACGTAGCGCAGGGCTTCCGCCAGCGCCAACACCAGGGCGGTGGCCGGAGTGAAGGCAGCCTCGCCCTTCTGCGCCGCCTTGCGCTCCTTGCGGAAGTCAAAGTAGTAGCGCGGCAGACGGGCCGTCTCCATGCGCTGCCAGGCGTGCTCGCTGACGCTGGCAAAAGCCAACCCGGGCGGAATCATGAACGCCTTCTGTGAGCCGCCGATGACCACGTCCAGGCCCCACTCGTCGACGTCCAGCTCCATGGTGCCCAGGCCGGTGACTGCATCCACGACCATCAGGGGCTCGCCTCGGGCCGAGCGTACAGCTTCGGCGATGCCGCGGACATCCTGGCGCACGCCGGTGGAGCTTTCCGTGGCCTGGATGAAGACGCCGCGGAATTCACCGCCGCGTAGCTTCTCGCCAACCGCGGCCGCCGGCACCGCTCGGCCGTAGGGCGCGGCCACGCACTCGAGCTCGAGCCCGAAAGCTTTCGCCAGCTCCACCCAGCGCTCGCCGAACTTGCCGGAGGTAGCTACCAGGACACGCTCACCAGGAGAGAACAGGTTGGAAATGGCTGCTTCCATGGCGCCGGTTCCGGAACTGGTGAACAGGATCACCTGATTCTCGGTCCCGTAGAAATACTTCAACTCCTCTAGGACGTTGCGGAAAATGCGGTGGAATTCGGGGCTGCGGTGATGCAGGTCGGCCGCCGCCAGGGCTTGCTGGGCCGCCGGAAAGAGAGGTGTCGGCCCGGGAGTGAAAAGCCGTGGCTTACGAATCATGAAGATTCACCTGAGGAACGCCAAGAAGAGCCGTAGACAAGCTAGAATAACACACCGGTCGACACCATGACGGTTCAGGAGCGCGTTCAGGCAGAGCTGGCCGACGCCATGCGTCGAAAGGACGAGCTGCGTCTGAGCGTCCTGCGGATGATGAAAGCCGCAATTCGCAACCGGGAGGTGGAGAAGCGCAAACCGCTGGACGAGACCGAATGCCAGCAGGTGTTCTCCACGCTGATCAAGCAACGCCAGGATTCCGTCGAGCAGTACCGCAAGGGCCGCCGCGAGGATCTTGCGGAAAAGGAAGAGGCGGAAATCCGCATCCTGGAACAGTACCTGCCCGCCCCGGTCAGCGAGTCGGAAGTGGAGGCGGCCATCGAGGCAGCGATTGCGGAAACGGGCGCGACCTCCGCAAAACAGCTTGGTGCTGTCATGAAAGTCACGTTGGCCCGGCTAGCGGGCCGTCGGGTGGACGGCAAGCAGGTCAATGAAAAGGTGCGCGCCCGGCTGAGCAGCCAGTAGGCAATAGGCAGTCGGCAAACCGACCCGGCCTTGTGCCTACTTCTACTCCTTACTGCCTACTGCTTACTTGACCCTCCCCCCTGCCGATGGTAACGTGCCACGCTTGCACACGCGGCCAACGGCCCGCGCGGCAGCCCCGAAGGAGCATGCCATGGCTGAGAAGGTCCAGGTGACACCGGCGTCGGCGGAATCGGCTGCTGCTGCCTTCAAGCCCTATGTGTCACCCCAGGAGTCGCCCGCCGAGTTCACCGTCAAGGCCGTCATCTTAGGCGCCTTCTTTGGGCTGGTTTTCGGAGCGGTCACCGTCTACCTGGCCTTGCGGGCAGGGCTGACGGTGAGCGCCTCGGTCCCCATCGCCGTGCTGGCCATCGCTCTGTTCAAGCGCCTGGGGCGAGCCACCATCCTGGAAAACAACATTGTGCAGACGGCGGGCTCGGCGGGCGAGTCCATTGCCGCTGGCGTCGTCTTTACCCTTCCGGCGTTGATTTTTCTGGGGTTCGCCGAATACTTCACGCCTTTGCGAATCTTCCTGGTCGCGTTGGTTGGCGGCTGCCTGGGCGTGCTGTTCATGATCCCGCTGCGGCGCTACCTGATCGTGAAAGAGCACGGCAACCTCACCTATCCGGAGGGAACGGCCTGCGCCGACGTGCTGGTGGCTGGCGAGCGCGGTGGCTCCTTTGCCGGCAGGGTCTTCTGGGGGCTGGGCATCGGAGCGGTCTACAAGTTCCTGATGGAGGGCTTGCAGTTGTGGAAAGACACGCCCATCTACCAGCCGCGCTGGTATCCAGGTGGCACGGTAGCCGGCAACATCACTCCGGAATACCTGGGCGTGGGCTACATCATTGGGCCGCGAATCGCGGGCACGATCATTGCCGGAGGCGTGCTGTCCTGGCTGGTGCTGATTCCGGCCATCAAGTTTTTCGGCGGAAACCTCACGACGCCCATCTTCCCCGGCACCATTCCCATCGCCGAGATGAGTGCCGGCCAGATTTGGCACAACTACATCCGCCCGATCGGCGCGGGCGCGGTGGCCATGGCGGGACTGTTCACAGTGTGGCGCACCATCCCCACCATTGTGGAGTCGTTCCGCGCCGGCGCGCGCGATCTGCTGGCGGGCCGCGAGGGACGGGAGGTACGCGAAACCCGCCTGCGCACCGATCAGGACTTGCCCCTGACACTGGTGTTGGGCGGCTCACTGGTGCTGCTGGTAGTGATCTGGGGGCTGCTGCAGTTCAACATCAATCCTGGTGCGCCGGTCGGTAACCTGATCGCCGCCGTCCTGATGGTGATCTTTGGGTTCCTGTTCGTCACCGTCTCCTCGCGGGTAGTGGGCATCATCGGCAGCTCGGCCAACCCGATTTCCGGCATGACCATTGCGACGCTGATGGCCACCTCGCTGCTCTTTCTGCTGGTGGGCTGGACCGGGGGCGTCTTCCCTGCTGTGGCGCTGTCCATCGGGGCAGTTGTCTGCATTGCCGCCGCCAACGGCGGAGCTACTTCGCAGGATCTGAAGACCGGCTTCCTGGTGGGCGGCACACCGTGGCGCATGCAGCTCGCCTTGATCGTAGGGACGCTGGTTTCGGTGATGGTGATCGGCTACACGATCACCTACCTGAACCAATCGGAAACCCGGGTGCACGAAATTACTCTTGCCGTGGATGCGCACGCGCTGACGGAAGCCAAATCCGAGGGCACGGTGGAATACCAGGGCCGGCAGTATCAACGGCTGACGGTGATCGGCTCCCGCCAGGTTCCCGACGGCACCTACTACGCCGATCCGGCCACCGGCCAGATCCAGTATCAACTGGTGCACGGGATCGGCTCCGAGCGGCTGCCGGCGCCGCAGGCGCTGTTGATGTCCACGGTAGTCAACGGCATCCTCAACCAAAACTTGCCGTGGCGCCTGGTGCTACTGGGGGTGTTCCTGGTGATCGTGGTCGAGTTGCTCGGGGTGCGCTCGCTGGCCTTTGCAGTGGGCACCTACCTGCCGATCTCCACCAGCGCCGCCATTTTTGGCGGCGGCGCGGTGCGCTGGCTTGTGGAGCGCAACCGCAAACCGGCTGCCGCGGCCGGGGCACACGGCGAAAGCGAGGTGGGCAGCGGGGAGCTGTTCGGCTCGGGCCTGATTGCCGCTGGTGCGCTGGTGGGTCTGCTGGTCATCGCCCCCATCCGCGCCAATAAGTTGGAGGAAAAATTTGCGATCGGGCCTGGGATTTTGGGCGACTTTGCCACCAACGACCTGCTGGCGCTGGCCATGTTCCTGGCGCTGGCCATCATCCTTTATCTGTTTGCTCGCAAACCACTGGAACAGACCCCGCCCGGTTCAGACAACCAGGCGGCTCCGTAGCCGCCACCACCTACCACCACCCACCGAGCCGCGACTGTGAAGGAGCGGTCCATCGCAGCGCTTCTGGCTGCTTGTTGACGCGAGCTTCTCAGAGCCCCCGCCGCTGGGCCGGGGCCCTGCGGTTATTTCTCAACCCGATCGATGGTGACTTTTTTCAGCGTCACCCGAGTGAGCGGTTTGTCTCTGCCGTCGCGCGGTACTCGCGCAATCTTGTTCACCAGGCTTTGGCCGCTGACTACCTGGCCAAAGATCGTGTGCTTTCCGTTCAGGCCTGGGGTGGGAACCTCGGTGATGAAGAACTGGCTGCCATTGGTGTTCGGACCGCTGTTGGCCATTGCCAGCCTGCCGCGGCGGTTGAACTTCAAGCTCGACACGAACTCATCTTCAAACTTGTAGCCGGGCCCGCCGAAGCCTGTGCCCGCCGGGTCGCCGCCCTGGATCATGAATCTGGGGATAACCCGATGAAAGATGATTCCGCTGTACAGCGGCGTCTTCTTCTTGGCCCTGGTCACCGGGTGGGTCCATCCCTTGGTGCCGGTCGCTAGGCCGATGAAGTTGGCCACCGTCTTGGGGGCCTCCTTCTCGTACAGCTTGCAGACGATCTGGCCCATCGAGGTGTGAAAGGTGGCGTAGACGCCGGGGGAGCGCTTCTTTTGCGCCAGCGCAGTGGTTGCCAGCCCCAGCGCAATTGCAAGCGCAATTGCAAAGATCAGGCCTCTCTTCATAGTTCCTCCAAATTTGAATTGCAGCATTGACAATTAAACCATGACAATTAAACCATTGACGACGGATTAAGGAAAGAACTGCCTTGACAGTTCGTCAATCATCCGGTGGCCGGTCATTCAATCTAACCTGTTCGACACGTTCCATCACGCGCAGCAGGTTGCCGCCGAGAATCTTTACCAGGTCCGGCTCCGAGTAGCCGCGCCGCAACAGCTCGGCGGTGAGGCTCGGCAACTTTGAGACGTCCTCCATGCCGCGCGGCATGGTCGCGCCGTCGAAGTCCGAGCCGATCCCCACGTGGTCCACGCCTACCAGCTTTACCACGTGGTCAATGTGGTCGGCGATGCGCTCCACGCCCGGCCGGGGCAGGCGGGCGTCGAAGGTCAGCTCCAGTCGGAGCTTCTCGCGGGCCAGCCGGGCTGGGTCAGCCTTCCACTTCTGCTCCAGCCGGCGCTCCTGCTGCCGAAACTCCGCGCTCACCTTATTCCAGGCTGTCGTGTAGTTGACGTCCAGAAACGCGGAGTAAAAATTGATCTGGATGAGGCCGCCGTTTTCGGCCAGCGCTCGGATCATTGCGTCGGTCATGTTGCGCGGCACATTCGCCAGCGCCCGGCAGGAGCTGTGGCTGGCGATGACCGGGGCCTGCGTCACCTCCAAGGCGTCGTAGAAGGTTCGGTCCGAGACGTGGGATATGTCCACCATCATGCCCAGCCGGTTCATGCGAGCGACGATGGCGCGGCCCTTCTCGTTCAACCCGCGCTTGCGGCCGGCATCGCCGGAGGAGCCGGCCCAGGAGGTGGAAATGGACCAGGTGAGGGTCATGTAGCGGACACCCAGCCGGTAGAAAACGTCGAGCACGCGCGGCTTGTCTTCGATGGCGTGTCCGCCTTCAACACCCATCAACGCGGCCAGCTTGCCGGCGGCATGAACGCGGCGGATGTCGTCCGCCGTGCGCGCCAGCTCCAGCTCGCTCGAGTGGCGCTCCACCTGGTCCAGCACGGCGTCAATTTGCGTCAGGGCCTGCCGCAAGTAATGCGGCTTGTAGCTGGGGCGCACCCAGATGGAAAAAAAGACGGCATCCAGGCCACCCTCGCGCATGCGGGGCAGGTCCAGATGGCCGTCCGGGTCGCGGAGGCTCAGGTCCAGGTTCTCTTCCACCAGGCGCTTCGTGGTGTCGGCGTGGGTGTCAATGACGATGGCGCGGCGGTGAATCTGTCGCGCCTGGCTCAGGCTGTCCCTCGGTTGCGGATTGCGGACTTCAGGTTTCGGATTTCGCGTTTCGGATTCCGGATCCGCTGGGCGGCAGGCCACAACAATGAAGGCCAGCAGGAATGAAACGGACGCGGTGAGGACCGCCGAATGAGATGAACTCCTTCTCAACTTTTCCATCCCAAACCGGAGGAGGTGCTCCGGGATTATCCAGTGGTGTTACAAATCCACCGCTAAGAGAATTTACTCGATGGCTGCCGCGTCCCGTAGCTGCGCTTCGAGCGGCTGCCTTATTCAGTGAACTCCACCTGCTGCTCGAGTTCCTGAATCAGGGCCTCAGCCACCTGTTCGGGAGTGCCCGGCCGTTCCTGTTTTGGTGTCCAGTTCCACTGATTAAGATAGTCGTCGGTGCCGGCCAGCCCTTCCTGCATGGCGATCTTGTCAATCTCTTCCTGGAACCGGCCGGGCATGGGCCGCGACAGAGTTCTCTGGCCCTCGGCGGACACCTTCACCTGCGCCGGGATATGCTTCCAGTAGAGGATCTGGTATTTCGCCATATGTTTCCCTACCCAGCGGTGACGGGCTCCAGTTCCCCCTTGCGGTAGGCGCGGAGGAAGTTCTTACAGTTCCGGTCGTGCCCTGTCAGCATGTCCTGGGCCAGTTGATAGGGCCCGGAATTCTTGTCTGCCGAGAACACCCGGTTCAGGTCGTTGCCCACGGGGTCCACGATGCCGCTGTCGGCGCCTGCTTCCACGGAGAGATTGATGAACGCCTCGTTGATCAACCGGCGGCAAGGGAGGCCGAACGACACGTTGCTCAAGCCGCCCGTCAGGTGAATCTTCTCGCCGTACTTTTCACGCAGCTGGCGGATCGCCTCCAGGTAATGATTTCCGAACTGGCCGTCCACCGAGATGGGGAAGACCAGGCCGTCCACGTAGAGATCCTCGATGGGGAGGCTCTTGGCCAGGGCGGTATCGATCACCTGAGAAGCGTTGGCCACTCGCTCCTCGGTGTTTTGGGGCATGCCGCTAGAGCCGGAGGCCGTGACAATCACCGCCAGGTTGCGTTCCCGAGCGAGGTCCAGTGCCTCCAGCCGTTCCAGCGAGGCGGAGTTCAGCATGGACCGGCCCGTCTTGCCCTCGCAGGCCTGAATTCCGGCGCGAATGGTGTCCAGATTGGAGGAATCAATCGAGAGCGGCACCGGCGCCAGCGGTTCGATGGCGCGCACCAGCCAGCGCATCGCTTCGATCTGTTTGTCCGGATAGAGGGAGACCTCGTCCACGTTCAAGTCCAGGAAGTCCGCGCCGCCTTTGAGCTGCCGCGTCATCAGCGCGCGCAGGTACTCCATTCCTTCGGTGGCGGCGGGCTGGGCGCCCGACATGGCCGCCCGCACCGCGATGGCCACATGCTTGACGCGCCCTTCCTCATAGTCCTGCTGGCTCTTGACCTGTTCCGGGATGATCAGGTAGCGGGTTTCTCCGCTCGCGCTGGTGTAGCGGACCGCCTCCTCACCGCTGGGAGCGGTGGTGACCAGCTTGCCCGCGCGGCGCAAGACGCGGGTCGTGTGGATGTTTTCCCCGATGACAACGAATTCCTTGTTCAAGTCTTGAGGTTTCATTGTTCCTTTGGTTTCTTAGGGGCGTTATGGTCCCGCTCGAGGAAGGCATTGGCCCAGGCGCTGGTGCCTCGCAGCGCTCCATTGCGGAAGACCACGGGCCGGTCGAGCATCTGCTCCTCCTCGCCATAGGCCTTCAGGCGCTGGTAGGCGCGGGCCCAGATGCACTCCTTCTCCCCGACTTCGCACAAGCCCTGCCGCGTTCCGCCGCAGGGACCGTTGCGCTGGTTCTTTACGCATTGCGACTCGGGACAGAGGTAGGCGATGTCCGGGAGGGAGCAGTCGCCGCAGTCCTGACAATCGAAGGCGAGGATCTTGAACGCGTGCTCGGCCGCGTGCAGCGCCTTGCGGATCCGCGGCGATCCCTCGACCGACTGGTAGAGCGCGGTTCCTGCCCGGAACCCCGAGGAGCCCTGCTCGAATAGCTTCCCGTGCACCAGGCGGTTGAGTCGGTAGGAGAGTGGCGCACCGGCCGGCGAGGTTTTCGAGCGCAGATACTCGCGGTTGACCTCCGAGGAACTGAGGCCCGTCTTTGGATCGGGTTCAAAGTAGTAGAACTCGCCAGGCTGCGCGAAACGAATCTGGCGGGCAAACTCCTTCCAGTCGTTCTCGCCGAAGCTGTCCCAGATCTGGAGGATCCGCTCGTAGTCTTCGAACCGCAGATGCCCCCCCAGGTAGACCCCCCGATAGCCGAGTCCCCGGGCGATGGCGCACTGCTTGGCGGCGAACTCCAGGAAGAACGCCTTGCCCCGGTCGGGCGAGGCGCCTTGCTTTTCGGCCAATTCCAGCAGATCGTCAGTGACCACGACGCCGGGAATCCGCCCGTCGTGAAAATAGCGCGCGGCCGAGGCGCTGAGGACGTAAACATTGGACAGCACGGGCGACTGGAGTCCCTTCAGCGCCATGTAGCGCACGAGCTCATCTTGCTTGCGCGCGTCGTAGCCGATCTGGTTGATAATGAAGCTGGCGCCGGCCTCGATCTTTTTGGCCAGCTTAAAGTACTGCGGCATCACCTCGACCTCATACCGCTTGTGGTTGTTCACCACCGCGCCGAGGAAAAATTTGGTCCCCTCCATCCGGGAGTACATTTGGAGCAAGCCGACCGAATCGGTGTCAAAGACCGGGGCGGCCTGGCCCTGGTAGCCGGTTACCGGGTAGTCGCCAGACAGCGCCAGCACATTGTGGAAGCCTTCGCTCGCCAACTTCCAGCCGCGGCTCTCCAGCGCGTTGCGGTTCCAATCCTTGCAGGAGAGGTGGATGATAACCTCCTGGCCGCGGGAGATCAGGTCGGTGCCCAAGGTGTCAGCGCTGAGCATTGCATTCCCGCCCGGATTGTCCGTGATGCTGAGGGCATGGAAGCGCGGATGCTCGGCCAGCAACCGGGCCATTTCCAGAATACGGCGGCCGCTGCGCTCAATGATCAGCCCGCGGGAAGTCACCAGCTCGACCACGGTGAGGAAGCTGGAGGTTTCCTCTAACAGGGAGCGGAACGTTCGCTTGCTCCAGGCGCCAGAGGCCGGCCGCGTGGGCCCGGGAGATACGCTCATGGCTTCTCTCCGAACGCCGTCGGCATGGGCTTGAACTGGCAGCCCTCGACGAAGACGTCAAAAAAGTCGGGGGTCGTTTCCAGCTCGATGTGCTCGATGCCCTTGACCAGTTCCTCGATGGCGAGGCGCTTGCGCCGCGACAGCAGGATCTGCCGCGCTCCGGCCACCGCGGCGTTGCCTACCTTGACGACGCGATCCTCGGGCACCGGCGCCAGGAACCCGATCTCGACGGCATGGCCCACGTTGACGTAATTCGCGAAACCACCGGCCAGGTACAGCCGGCTGATGTCAGCCGGACGCACACCGAACCGGCGCAGGGCGATGTACTGGCCGCAGTAATTGGCGGCTTTGGCCTGCGCCAGGTTGCTGGCGTCTTGCCGCGAGAAGGTGATGCCCTGCTCGGGCACGATGGGGAGCTCGTACTGCTTCTTGGCAAAGACGCCTTTCGGCGTCATTCGCTCGTGCCGCCGCAGCTCGGCGAGCAGATCGATCAGACCCGAGCCGCAGATTCCTTTCGGCTCGACGTTGCCGATGGTCTGGTAGTCCCAGGTACTACCGCTCAGCCGTAGCGCCTCGATGGCTCCGTCGCCGGCGGTCATGCCGTACCGGATAAGCCCGCCCTCAAAGGCCGGACCTGCCGGGCAGGAAGCGGCCAACAGCCGGCCGGCATGGCCCACCACCACCTCCGTATTGGTGCCCACGTCCACCAACATGACTGGCATGACCGGGTCGCGCTGGGAGGCGATATCGATCGCGACCAAGTCGGCGAGGGTGTCCGCCCCCACGTGGCTGGCCACCAGGGGAGCCCCCACGATACGGGCCTTGGGATGCGTCAGCAGGCCCAGGCGGTGAGCCAGCTCGGTCAGCGCCGTCGTTGTGCGCTGCCCGGCCAGGTATTCGTGCTCGACCAGCGACTTGTAGGGTTTCTGGCCGATGGACTGCACGTCCAGATTGAAGAACAGGTCGCGCATCGTGGAGTTGCCGACCAGAACGGCCTCGTAAATCTCATGGCGCACGATTCCCAGTGTCTGACACATCTCCCGCAGCTCGTAATTGACTGCCGTGATCACACTCTTGTGGAGCTCCCCCTGGAACGGGCCGGAATCGTAGGAGATGCGGTGCATGATGTCGCTGCCGCCGAAGCGCTGCGGGTTCTCCAGCGAGGCCAGGCAGGCGACCGCGCCCGTCTCCAGGTCCACGAGCTCGACAACAATGGTGGTAGTGCCCAGGTCAATGGCCAGGCCGTAGAGGTGGCCGCGGTAGTGGTCAACCACCTCGCCGTCGTAGAGGACTTTGTCGCCGGCGCGGGTGACCAACGGATCCAGTTCAACCGCGGTGGCCGCGGAACTGGTCAGAATTTGCGGGCGGCGGCGGAGCAGTTCGAACTCAACGTCAACCTCGGGATCTTCGACCACCGCCTGGCAGGCCAGCCGGTAGTTCTCCCGCAGGAACTCTTCCGCCTCGGTGCGTGGACATAAGGCCTCCACGCCGCGCTTGATTTCCACGATGCATTCGTGACAGATACCGCTCCGGCCGCAGGAGGTGGGCACCTGCACGGCGAGATCGTCGGCATAGTCGAAGACGGTGCGGCCCCTCTCCAGGCTGCAGCGGCTGCTGTCATAGGAGATATGGGCCATCTTCTCTCAGGGGGTTCCCAGGGCTCAGGTGGTTTCCCAGGCCTTGCGGTAGTCCAGCTTGTCGTCGCTGGCGCACACCGGCAGCTCTCCATCCCGCTTGGGCTTTCGCTTGTTGCGGCAGCCAAACTGCGCCGTGCATTGGTCCAGGCGGTTCTTGTAAGGGCAACGCCGGAGAGACAGCTCGTCGGCGTGCGCCGCGATCCCCGTCAGGATTTCGGTGAGCCGGTCCAGGCGTTTCTGGTACTCATGTTGGTCGATTTTTTCCATGGCGTCCCGTCAGGGCTCAGACCGCCACACCCATCAGTCGCTTGGCCAGCGCGACACACGCCATGGCGTCCTTGCCGTAACCGTCGGCTCCCATGTCGTCGGCAAAGTCCTGTGTGACAGGCGCGCCGCCGACCATGATTTTCACGTTGTCTCGAAGGTCGGCGTCGATGAAGGCTTCGATCGTCTTGCCCATGTTGGGCATGGTGGTGGTCAGCAGCGCGGACATCCCCATCAGGGGGGCCTCGTGCTCCTCGACGGCCTCGATGAACCGGTCCGCCGAGGTGTCCACTCCCAGGTCAATCACCACAAAGCCGGTGCCTCGCAACATCATGATGCACAGGTTCTTGCCGATGTCGTGCAGGTCCCCTTTGACGGTGCCCATGACGACCTTGGCAATGGGCTTAACGCCGGAGGCCGACAGGATGGGCTCAATGTAGGCCATGCCCGCCTTCATTGCCCGCGCGCAGGCCAGAACTTCCGGCACAAAGATGAAGTTCTCCCGGAACTTGATGCCGACAATTCCCATGCCGGCAATCAAGCCGTCGTCCATCACCTCCAGCGCCACGGTCCCCTCCTCCAGCGCCTCTTTGGTCAGTTGATCTACCGTGCCGTTGTCGCCGTCAATCAGCGCCGCCGCAATGGTCTGCATTTTCGGCTTGACCTTCGCGAAGGTGTCAATCATGCGCTTCCGCTCCTCCGGCCGCTCGATGTACTCTTCGATCTCCTGCCGGATGAAGTCGTTGGAAATGTCGCTGAGTTCCGCCATAGTGTGTTCCTAAGCCTGTTCCTAGTTGGCCGAGGCGTGCTGCCGGTGCCACTCGCGCACGGCCCCGGGAATCTCCTTGAGGTTCTCGACCGTAGTCTGCAGCGGGATGGCGCACTCCGGGCCCACCAACTGCACGCCCGCGTCCAGGTTCTTCCAAACCTCTTGCCGGACTTGCTCAGGGCCCCTCGAATACAGGGTCTCCGGATTGTTGATGTTTCCCACCAGCGAGATGCGGTTCTTCATGATCGACATCGATTCGGCGGGGTCGTTCTTGGAATCGTAGTGAAACGCCGCGAATCCGGTCTGCGCAATGTGTTCCATCCGGTCCACCGTGCGGCCGCAGATGTGCATAATCAGCGGGATCGGGATCCGCTCGACAAACTCGATGTGCATGTCGCGCAGGTAGCGCCGGTAGTATTCACCGCTGACCAGGTCGCCGGTGGCGTGGTCGGGCAGCGTGAGGGCGTCGGCACCGGCTTCGATCTGGGCCAGGCCAAAGTCAATGGTGACCTGCTTGAGTGCCTCCAGGCACTGCTTGGTCTTGCCCGGATCATCCAGTGACAGCAGCAGGAACGGCTCCACGCCAAAGCAGTGGTAGCCCAGCGACCAGGGCCCCATCGTCTTGCCGACGATCGCTACCTCGTCGCCGAACTCACGGCGCAGAATCTTGATGGCCTGGATCACACACTGCATGTCGGGATGCTTCAGCAGGTCCGGGGGGATCCGGATGTCTTCCGGCTTGTCGAAGATCGGCTCGCGCATTTTCACCGTCGGCCAGTTGTCCTTCTGCTCCCACTGGATCTTGCAACCCAGCGCCGAGGACTCCTGAATGATGCTGAAGACCGGCATGATGGTGTCGAAGCCGAGCTCGGTGTGTCCGGTGGCGGCCAGCCGCGCCATCAGTTCCGGCTTGCGGTTGGCGTCCGGGAAGGGCGCGTTCACCAGGTCCATGAGCTCCACGGTGGCTACCGAGGTGGGGTTGCAGACCGGCGTGCGGTCCACCGGCTCACGACGCAGGGCGGCCAGCACGCGCTGGCGACTCGTCATTGGTCCGACCATCTCATTCTCCTTAGAATTACTTTTGCTGGCTCGGTGCTACCAGCTGGCCACGGGAGGCAGCCGCCTCATCTTCGCGCAACACCGCGCGCAGGTTCAAGGCGCGAACAAGCAACAACCCGACCAGCGCATCGTGGATCTGCCCGCAGGGGAATGCCACCCGGTCGGCGCTGCCTTCGACCGGCGACATCTCGGCCAGCTTCCGGAATCCGGCTGCGATGGCTTCCACCCGCTTAGACTTGTCTTCCTCGGGCCCGTCTGCCGTCACCTGGTAGACGCCCGCCCCCAGGCTCGCCACGGCGATGTTTCGGCCCGACCGTTTGTCAAAGGCGCGGAGCGGCTTCGGTTCGAGCGCCGCGGTGGAGGCCAGCTTGCATGCCTCCAGAAAACCACGCTTGGCCCCAGCCTGGTGGGCCGAGCCACAGGAGAAGCGGAGCCGAACGTCCGTCCGCTCCGCCCCCGCCAGGTTCTCGAGCGCCCGGGCCACAAATTCGATTCGTTCGCGAACGCCTTCCAGCCGGCTGTAGCTGTGCACCAAGTATTCCGGCTGGTGACCGCCATCCTGGCGATAGAGAGCAACGGTGATGTCCTGGCAATGGGGATCCATCGGGACCAGTTCGACGCGGTTACCCAGATCCAGCGTTAGGCCCATAGTCAGGATCCTCCTGGCAGAGAGTGCCGGCCGGCAGGGAGTCAAGCCGGAAGGGAATCAGGTTTGACATCCTGCCTGCTTGTCTGCTAAGCTGACACCTTAGTATACCCCAGTTGGCAGCAAGCTGTAAAGCCCCAGGAAGGTGTCAAGCCGATGGTTGAGTCTCTCCAGCCAGTCGCTCGCAGGTTGCTCAGCGAGGATATCGTCGAGCAGATCACCGCTATGATTGCGCGCAACGTGTTCCAGCCGGGTGACCGCCTCCCCTCCGAGAAGGAGCTCTGCCGGCAGTTCCGGGTGGGCCGGACCTCAGTTCGGGAAGCACTGCGGTCGCTCTCGGTGATGGGGATCCTGGAATCGCACGCGGGCGAAGGAACCTTCGTTTGCCTCAACCCGGGCCGCTATCTGGAGCGGGCCTTTCAGTGGGGATTGCTGCTGGACCGCAAGGTCGTCGAGGACCTGGTGGAAACCCGGATGATGCTGGAGTCGCAGACGGCCGATCTGGCTGCCCGGAAGGCAACGAAGAAAGACCTGCGCGACATCGAAGTGGCCCTTCGGGGCATGGAAGAATCACTGGCCGATCCAGAGAAATACCTGGAAAGTGACCTGCGGTTCCACTTGGGCATCGCCCGAGCAACGCAAAACTCGATCCTGCACAACCTGCTGACCACTATCCGGGGCTACCTGCAGGCCTATATCCGGGAGACCCTGGCGTCCTCCCCGGCTGGTGACTCAACCCGGCGAGCCGCTGTTTCGGTCGCCGAGCACAAGAAAATCTTGCGAGCCCTGAAGAAGGGTCACCCTGAGGAAGCGCGCCAGGCCATGACCGAGCACATCCTTTCCTCGAGGGAGGACCTGAGCAAGCACCTATCGAGCCGGACCCATGCGCGAGACCGCAAAGTTGTTAGTCTGCCGCGCCGGCCAGAAGGGGCTCGTGGCCAAAATTTCCGGGTTCATCTCTCCCCCCGCCGGTAACATTCTGGACGCCGTGCAGGTGAGCCGTCCCCGACCGCACACCCCGGCAGGGGGACCGGCCTCGGGGGCGTTGGGCCGCAGGGGTGGTTGCGGGATGACTTCCGGCTTGTTTGCCGGCTTCTTTCCCATTAAAATGGGGCCGCCTCTGGGAGGGCAATATGGGCGCCGCACTGAGTGCAGGATTGTCCCGACTGATAGATGAAGCCAACAAGTCCGGGCAGGGTCTGTCTGGCCAGGTTCTGGATAAAATCGTCTCCGAACTCTCCAAGGCCTTCCAGGTGAAACTGGACGAAGTGGCCGTCCTGCACCTGACCCACCGCGGGGCGGTGCTTTCCTTTCTTTATCCATTAAAACTGCAAAAGGTGGGCAGCATCCCGATGACCAGCACCTCCTCGCTGGCGGTGCGGACCGTACGCGAGAAGCGGCCGGAGATGATCAACAATTTCCCCGCCCAAAAACACCCGACGATTTTTGAGGCCATCGCGCTGAGCGCCGAGACCAAAGGCAACCCCATTCAGAAGATTATGAGCGCGCCGCTCGTTGTGGATGGCAAGGCGGTGGGGGTGATCCAGGTCTGTCGCAAGGGCAAGACCGGGCCGGCGGCGGGCTCCGATTTCACCATCAAAGATCTCACCACCATGATTTCCGTGGCCGGGGTACTGGCGAAGGCTTTCAAAGGCGCCAAATAGTTGGTCCCCCCTCTCAACTCCCAGGTTCCAGGACCTCTGTAAGCCAGCCAACGATGGTGTCCAGCACCTCGCTGTAAACCTCCGTCTGCGGCCGGTTGTGCACACGGAAGGAATGGTCGCCGCCTTCAATCCAAACCAGCGTGGCACGGCAGCCGGGTCCACCACTGGCGAGACGTTCGACGAGGGGGATTAACAACTCTCGTCGGGCAAACGCATCCCGGGTCCCGGACAGGAACAGCATCGGGCAGCGAATGGAGTACAGGTGCTGGTCCCGGATCTGCTGCGGCTTGCCTGGCGGGTGGAGCGGATAACCCAGAAAAACCAGTGCGTGGGCGGGGTAGCCAGCGGCAACCAGATGGGAGGCAATGCGCCCGCCCATGGACTTGCCGCCCAGCACAATCTTCGGCTGTCGAGGTGCGGGCAGCTTCGATTGCCCGCGCGCGAAGTCGGCCGCGGCGCCGTAACAGCTTTCGAGCATCGGGCGCCGGTCCGGCAATTTCCGCCTTGCTTCCTTGTAAGGGAAATTGAAGCGCATGGCCAGGCACCCCCGCTCGGCCAGGCCGGCGTGGAATACCCGCATGAACTCGGAATTCATATCGCCTCCCGCGCCGTGGGCAAGCACGACGAGGGTGGGCGAGGCGGGCTCACCGGCCAAGGCCGCTGAGACGGGCCCGGCTCCGGGAACGAGGCCGGCAACGGGGATAGTGACCAGCCGATTCAATGGTTCACGGCTGGTGAGGGAAATGGGGGACTTTCCCCGGCGGGAGGTCGGGACAGGGCGTCACTGTGTGGCTCGACTTGGCCACGACCTGGCCGTGGAACCGGCCGCAACCTGGCCGAGGCCTGGCCACACGGGGCCGCGACCGGAACGGTGAAGAGTTACTTCTTGCTCCTGTTGACCGCCGCCTTCAATTCGGCGCCGGCAGCGAACTTGGCCACGCGACGGGCGGCGATTCTCAGCGGTGCCCCGCTCTGTGGGTTCCGTCCGGTGCGTGCTTTGCGGTTGGAAGTGGAAAAGGTGCCGAACCCGACCAGGGTCACCCGATCTCCCTTTTTGAGGGCACCGGTGATTCCCTCTACCAAAGTGTCCAGGGCCTGGTTGGCCTGGACTTTGGTGATGCCTGCGCCGGTCGAAATCCGCTCAATCAAATCTCCCTTGTTCATGAAGACATCCTCCTGCCTGCTGCGACTGTGATTGCGGCGGGTTTATAGCACCCGCTCCGCACCTTGTCAACCAAAGAAAATTTGGAGTAGTGTCCTAATTTCAAATTAGGACACTACCCTCGAGCGCCGCCATCAGGCCAGCGCCTGCTGGCAGTAGGCCAGGCACTTCTTCACTTCCTCGATCGTGTCGCCGCCCGGGTACTCGTACTCGATGTTGGCGGGGATCGGGTAGCGGTGTTTCTTCAGGAGCTGGAGGACCTTCCGGATCGGTGTGTCGCCCTTGCCCCACTCGAGGTTGGCACCCTGGTTCTTCTTGCGGTCCTTCAGATGCAGCGTGACGATTCCAGAGTGGTGCTGCTGGAGGAACGAAACCGCGTCAAAGTCGGCTGCGGTGAAGTGTCCGATGTCGAGATTGATGGCGATATAGCGGGAGGCGCCGCGCATGGCCGCCGTGAAGTCCTCCGGCGTGGCGAACTCGTTCGGCCTAAGCTGCGAGTGGTTGTGCATGCCCACCCGGATTTTGTACTGGCGCGCGTAGCGATCAATGCGCGGAGCGGTGCCGACGTTGGCCGAGGCGGTCATCGCCCGGACCCCCAGCGCCTGCGCCATCTGGAAGCCGCGCTCGATCTCCTCATCGCTGAAGTCGTCGCGGAAGCTGAGGTTATAGGCAGACAGCGCCACACCGGCTCTCTGGAACTTTTCGCGAATCTTGCGAAACTCGTCCAGCGAAACCGTCAGGCGCCACTGCCGCAGTTCCTCGCGCGCCTTCGCGTCGCGGGCGGCGGCTCTGGGCTCGACCTGCATCGAGGCCAGCTCGCACGAGTTGATGCCACACGCCACGATTGCGTCCAGGGCTTCGTCCAGGGGACGGTCGCGGAAGCTGTAGCTCTGGATGCCAATCTGCACCCCATGGAAATTGGAATTGGGCCTACTGCCCCCCAGCAAACCCTCTGGCCCGCCGGCCAGGACCAGGCTGCCGGCGGTGCGCAGCGCCATCCGGCCCAGCTCGCGACGATTGCAGCCCGTCACAGGAACCTCTCTCCCGACACTACGTATCATAGCAGCCGCCGAAACGCGTCCCTACTGTTTGGCGGTGGGGCGGGTGTGAAGGGCGTCGTCCAGGGGGACTTCGAAATACATCAACGGCTGTGAGTTGTGCGCCCAGAAGAGCCGGGTGAGGTAGAGCTTGGAACCACGCAGCCAGTCCCGGTTGCGCCCAATGTCGAAGTAGAAGAAGCCGCTGGCCGTGGCCTCGGGCGGCAGCAGGCGCATGTTGAATTCGTGAACCAGCACCTCTATGGCTGCGTTTCCCCGCGAGCCCCCGGGCAAGCGTGGCAACGGGAAGGGCAGTTTTTTCCCCTTCTTGCCCGACAGTCGTTGCACGACAACCCCAGCCGGGGTGGGATCAATCTTCCTCCGGTCCTGCGTCAGCAATTGCACCGAGAAGCTATCCAGGCGCACCGTTTTGCCCGTGGTGTTGGCGATCACCACCAGCACCGGCAGGATGCCTGCTTCCGCCAGCTTGTGCTTGCCGAAAACCGGCTTGGTTTTCTGGCGGGTCTCAAACGGTTCGGCGGCCACGGTCAACCCCTCGTGGGTGTCCCGCGCCGGATAGGCCTCCGCCGGCTTGGGACGGAACGTCAGGCGCTCCTTCTCGCCAGCTGCAGCCCCGCAGGCCAACAGAGCCATTCCCAGGAAGGCCACGCCGCCCCAAATCCGTAGTCCTCCTTGCCGGCCGGACGTTTTACGAGCGCGCTGCCTCACCAACCAATTATGAGAAAGGGACCGCCGTTCAGCAAGATAGAGTTGCTCGGCAAGATATAATGAGTACCGGAACGGTCGAACAGCCATTTTTGCCAGTTTCCGTTTGGCCCTTCGCTCAGAGCCGATGTACCTGCTCTACAGTTTCTTGCTGGCCCTGACTGCCCTAGTGACGTTCCCTTACTTCCTGGTGCAGGGCCTGCGCTACGGAAAGTACCTGGGCAGCTTCCGCGAGCGGCTGGGCCGGGTGCCGGAGCGGGCCCACAGCCCCCACAGCCAAGGAGACGCGCTGTGGCTGCATGCGGTTTCCGTGGGCGAGCTGCTGGCCTGCCAGAGCCTGGTGGCCGGGCTCAAGCAACGCTTCCCGCAGCGGCCGCTGCTGGTTTCCACCACCACCGAGACCGGGTTTCGCACCGCGCAGCAGCGTTTCGAAACTGGCGCGCTGAAAACCGATGCTATCTTCTACTGCCCCTTCGATTTCCGGTTTTCCGTGCGGCGGGTGCTGCGGCGGGTGCGGCCGGCGCTCCTGCTGGTGGCCGAAACCGAGTTCTGGCCGAATCTGTTCTGGGAGGCGTCGAGGGGCGGAGTCCAGGTGGTTGTAGTGAACGCGCGCATCTCCGATCGCTCCTTTCCGCGCTACCGTCTCTTCCGCGGCTTTATCGGGAAGGTGTTGAACCAGGCGACGCTGCTGATGGCGCAATCGGAAGTGGATGCCGAACGCTTGCGGCAGTTGGGCGCGGATCCCGCGCGCGTCCGGGTCGCCGGAAACCTGAAGTTTGACCGGGAAGCTGCGGCTCCCCTCCCGGATTGGCTGGACCGGCAACTCAGCCGCTGGACTGCGACGGGGGCGCTGGTCGCCGGCAGCACTGCCGCCGGCGAAGAGGAAGTGCTGCTGGCGGCGTTCCAGCGGCTGCGCGAACATCGGCCGTCATTACGTCTCCTGCTGGCCCCGCGTCGCCCGGAGAGGTTCGAGGAGGTGGCGCAGCTGATCGCGGCCCGTGGCTTCCGCTTGGCGCGCCGCTCGCAGCTCACTGCAGCGCCTGACGTGGAGATTGACGCCGAGATTGACCCCGAGGCAGCCGTGCTGCTTTTGGACAGCATGGGCGAGTTGAGCGCCGTCTATCGCTACGCCACCGTGGCGTTTGTGGGCGGCAGTCTGGTGCCGCACGGCGGGCAGAACGTGCTCGAGGCGGTCCAGTTTGCGCGTCCGGTGGTGGTGGGTCCGTACATGCAGAATTTCCGGGACATCGCACATGCCTTCGGCGCAGCGGGCGCGTTGCGGCAGGTTGGGTCGGGCGGCGAATTGTTCGGTGCGCTCGAGCAGCTTTTCAACGATCCCGCTGCTGCGGCGGCGATGGGTCATGCAGGCCGCCGGTTGCTGGAAGCCAACCGCGGCGCCACCGAACGCGTGCTGGAGGCTGTGGCGGCGCTGCTGCCTGCACCGGCTGAGGTGGCCTCGGGGCAGACCTCATGAGGGTGCTGTTGTGGCCGGCGGCGCGCTTGTGGTCGCTCGCCGCGCGCGCGCGCGCCGGCCGGTACGCTTCCGGCGCCTGGCGCCAGCAACGGTTGGACCGCCCGGTCGTGAGCGTCGGCAACCTCTCGGTAGGCGGAGCGGGGAAGACGCCGTTCGTCATCTGGCTCTTCTCCGCGCTGGTCGAGCGCGGCCTGAAACCGGCGGTGCTGACGCGCGGCTATCGTCGTCCGTCGGGAGCGGAAACGCTGCTGTTCACCCGTGTGGGCTGGACGCCGGAAGCTGTCCGCGCGGGCGACGAAGTCCAGGTGATGCTGCGGAGCGGCGTGGCTCCCATTGGGGTAGACGCCAACCGCCTCCGGGCCGGACGAGCACTGGAAGCACAGTGCGCCGTGGACCTGCACCTGCTCGATGACGGGTTTCAACATCTGGCACTGGGCCGGGACCTGGACATTGTGCTTGTGGACAGCTCCCGCCCACCGTGGGAGGATGACTTGCTGCCGGCGGGGCGCCTGCGGGAGCCACCCGGAGCCTTGAGACGCGCCGGGGTCATCGTGTTAACTCGAGTGCAGGATTGGACAGTCAGGGAGCCACTGGAAACTCGCCTGCGGCGCCTGGCGCCTGAGGCGGAGATATACAGGGCGCGCACGCGCTTGAGGGCGGAGGCCGGCGCAGCCGAGCCTTCGGTCCCCGGCCCGGGACCTGCTTCCTCACAGCTTGCGCTGGTGTCCACACAGCCAGCGCTGGCGTTTGCGGCTGTCGGCAATCCGAGGGCTTTCTTTGCCGACCTGTGCGTTGCCGGGTTTCGCGTGGTGGGCACACAGCCGTTTCGCGACCACCATCACTACACGGTTCGCGATCTGCAGCGGCTCGAGCAGCGCGCCCGCCGGGTGGGCGCCGAGGGGCTCATTACCACCGAGAAGGACGCCGCCAACCTGCCCGAGTCCTGCCGAGACGGATTGGACCTGCCGCTGCGCGTGGTGGGGATGGAGCTGGAAGTGGAACGGGGGGCCGAGCTGGTGAATCGTGTCGCGGGGTTGGTGCGGAAATGAGCCAGCTGGTTGGAGCGCAAAAAATTCTAGTGCGGGCCACCAACTGGGTAGGCGATGCGGTGATGACTCTGCCGGCGCTGCGCGAGTTGCGCCGCGCGTTGCCGGCGGCCCACATCACTCTGCTGGCCCGGCCCTGGGTCAGCGCCGTCTTTGAGCAGGAGGCTGTGGCGGACCGCGTGCTGTTGTATCCCGGCAATGGGAGCTTGGGCTGGCGCCGGACCGCGGTAGCACTTCGGGCGGAGTGCTTCGAAGCAGCCGTGCTGTTCCAGAACGCTTTCGAGGCCGCGCTGCTGGCCCGGTGGGCCAGGATTCCGGTTCGCTGCGGCTATGCCCGCGACGGCCGCTCCTGGCTGCTCACCCACGCGGTCCCGGTGCCGAGCCAGGGCGAGATTCCTGTGCACGAGTGCTACTACTACCTGGAGTTGCTGCGGCGCCTGGGCGTGCTGCCGGAGCTGCCGCGGGTCGAGCAAATCAGGCTGTCCCGGCCGCCCTCACGGGAACTTGGCCGCGGCCGGCTGGCGAGCTTTGGGCTGCCCGACGCCTTTCGTGGCCCGGTGGTCGGGATCAACCCGGGAGCCGCGTTTGGCACGGCTAAGCGGTGGTTCCCCTCGCGGTTCGCGGCAGTAGGACGGGGCCTGGCCGCGCAAGGAGCAGCCGTGATCGTTTTCGGCGCTGCCTCTGAACGGGCGCTGGCCGAGGAGGTGGCAGGAAGCATAGGCCGGGAAACAATTTCCACCGCCGGGCGTACCAGCCTGGCCGAGTTCCTGGAGCTGGTGGCGGGCTGCGACCTGTTTCTGACCAACGACACCGGCACCATGCACCTGGCCGCAGCGGCCGGCGTTCCGGTACTGGCGATCTTCGGGGCCACCGACGAAGTGGCCACCGCCCCGCTCGGCCCGTATGTCCGGATTATCAACAAACCGGTGCCGTGCAGCCCTTGCAAGCTGCGCGATTGCCCCATTGACCACCGCTGCATGACCGCCGTGGAAGCCGACGAGGTGCTGGCCGCCGCGCAGCAGATGCTGGAAGAACCTAGCTTCCGTGAAGGCCGTGCCTAATTCGTCCTTGTCTTGGCCGGCTTCACAAGGAGCAGCGAACCTTTGAACACTGGAAAACCAGACGCGTACCTGGAGGTTTTGAAGCGCTTTTCGGCACAGACGGTGCTTGTGGTGGGCGATCTGGTTGCCGATGAGTTCGTGCTGGGAGAGATCTCCCGGGCTTCGCGGGAAGCGCCGGTGCTGATTTTGAAGCACCGGCAGACGCAGATTCTGCCTGGTGGTGGAGCGAATGCGGCGTATAACCTGGCCGCCCTCGGGGCCCAGGTCATTCCGGTGGGAGTGGTCGGCGACGACGCCGCCGGGCAGGCGCTGCTGGAGTGTTTTCGGAAGCGCCGGGTGGAAACGGGCGGCATCATAGTAGCGCGCGAGTTCACCACCACCACCAAGAGCCGAGTTCTGGCCGGCACGGTGCACGGCAACCGGCAGCAGGTGCTGCGGATTGATCGTGAGCCGCCACGGCCCGTTTCCCCGGCTCGGCAGGCGGAGCTCCAGCGCCGTGCCTTACGCCTGGCGCGCCGGGCCAATGCGGCTGTGGTTTCTGACTACGGCTACGGCGCCGCCTCGCCCCGCTTGGCCGGCGCGTTGGGCGCCGCCCTCAACGGTCGTCCGTTGACCGTTGATTCGCGCTTTGACCTGCTGAACTACGCCGGGGCGACCGCGGCCACCCCGAATGAACCGGAACTGGAGGAGGCATTCAACCTGCGCATCGGCACGGATACGAAAAGACTGGGGCGGACAGCGCGCAACGTCCTGCGACGGATGCGGCTCCAAGCGCTGCTGGTCACCCGCGGGCGGCACGGAATGGTGCTGTTTGAGCCACGGCGCCGCCCGGTGTACATCCCCATCTGGGGCTCGGATCAGATTGCCGACGTCACCGGGGCCGGCGACACAGTGATTGCCACCTTCACCCTAGCCCTGGCCGCCGGCGCAAGTTTTGAGCAGGCAGCGCGCCTGGCGAACTTTGCGGGCGGCATTGTGGTCATGAAGCGCGGCACCGCCACCGTGACCCTGCGGGAGTTGCGGCAGGCGGTCACCAGCCAGGCCGCGCGCGGCCCGGCGCCAGGCAGGAGGCGGTGAACACAGCCGACAAAATCGTGGACCGCGCGCGGGCGTGCGAGATTGCCGCGCAGGCGCACCGCGAGGGGCGCCGCCTGGTGCTGGCCAACGGCTGCTTTGACCTGCTGCACGTGGGCCATGTGCGCTACCTGGAGGGCGCGCGGGCTTGCGGCGACCTTCTGGCAGTGGGGATCAACTCGGACCGCAGCGTACGCGCGCTGAAGGGCGACGGGCGCCTGCTGATGGACCAGCAGGCGCGCGCGTGCATGGTGGCGGCCCTGTCAGCGGTGGACTGGGTGGTCATCTTCGACGAGCCCGACGTGACCGTACTGCTGCGGGAACTGCGTCCTCAGGTCCACGCCAAGGGGACCGACTACACCGCTGAGACCGTGCCCGAGCGGGAGGCGATGCACGCGCTGGGCGGCGAGGTGGCGATCGTCGGCGACGCCAAGCAGCATTCCACCCGGGACCTGATCAGCCGTATTGTGAAGGCGGAAGCTGGCGAGCACTAGGCAGTGGCAGGTAAGCGGTAGGCGGTAGGTTGGTGAAAGGTTAGCCGCGAAGCCGGCGCCAGAGACCTGGCTTGGTTCGATGCAACGGATCCTGATTGTCCGCCTGGGCTCGATGGGCGACGTCATCCACACGCTGCCGGCGGTGGCCACGCTGAAGCGCGCCTTCCCCAGCGCGGAGATTGACTGGGTGGTGGAGGGGCACTGGGCGCCGCTGCTCGAGCGCAATCCACACCTGTCACAACTGC
The DNA here is from genome assembly GCA_965218055.1 of Terriglobia bacterium. Classification (GTDB taxonomy): domain Bacteria; phylum Acidobacteriota; class Terriglobia; order JAJPHL01; family JAPKYU01; genus CBDBKE01. The sequence goes on along the minus strand of CBDCKA010000002.1, from coordinate 309,165 downwards.
ACCGGTTGGAGACACGCACCTGGCGCCGTCGGCTGGCCGCAACTGCCACCTGGCGCGCTTTGCTGGGAAGCGTCAGTGATCTCCGCCGCCGCCGCTACGATTGTGCGCTGGACTTTCAGGGTCTGGTGAAGTCGGCCGTTGTGGCGCGTCTCAGCGGCGCCGCCTCGGTTGTGGGGTTTGACCGCGCTGAATTGCGCGAAAGCGTTGCTTCTGTGTTTTACACCGCCCAGGCGCGTCCCCCGGCTAACGGGCGTCCGGCTCACGTGGTGGAACGGAACCTGGTGCTGGCGGCGGCGGTCGGTGCCAAGGAACCGGTTCTGGAGTTTTGCTGCACGCCTGCCCCGGAAGACACAGCTCGCATGCGGACGGCGACGGCCGGCCTCGCCGGTCTGCCCGGCCTAGAGCGATATGTGATCGTGAGCCCTTCGGCCGGCTGGGCCGCCAAGCGCTGGCCAGAGGAAGCCTATGCGGCTCTGGTGTTGCAGCTCAGCCGGGAACTGGGCCTACCGGTGGTGATTCACTGCGGCCCCGGGGAGGAGCCGATCGCCGGCCGAGTGGCGGAATTGGCCGGCGATGCCCAACCCCTGCTGCTGTGCCCCTCGCTGGGCGAATTGATGGCGTTGGTGCGCGAGGCGGCGCTACTGGTGGGGGGCGACACCGGCCCACTACACCTGGCCGCCGCCTGCGGCACGCCGGTGGTGGCGATCTTCGGCCCAACGGACCCGGCGCGCAACGGCCCCTTCTCGCCGGCCTGTCGTGTGGTTCGGGCTCACGACGCGTCCACCACCTACTCGCGGGCCGCGGACCGCGAAGCCATTCGCAGTGTCACGGTCGAGCAGGTGTTTCGCGCCACGCAAGAGCTGCTGCGGGCCCGATGAGCCAGACGTATGAGGTGGAAGCGCTACGCCGAATTGGCTGCCCGCATCCGGGTCCCTTGCGGATTCCTGCTGGTGGCGGCCTACGCGGTCTTCGCTCAGCCCCGTCCCGCGCTGCTGGCTCTGGGCGCAGTAGTGGCGCTGGCGGGAGTCGCTCTGCGGGCCTACGCCGCCGGACACCTGGAGAAGAATCTTCGGCTCGCAACCTCTGGACCCTATGCCTACACGCGCAACCCCCTCTACCTAGGCTCGGCTATGGTGGCGCTGGGGTTCGCGCTGGCGGGGGGAGTTTGGTGGTTGGGACTGCTGTTGGGGTTGTTCCTGGTGGCACTGTACCCGCCGGTGGTGAGCGAAGAGGAAGCCCATTTGGCCAAGCTATTTCCTGAGTTCCGCGAGTACGCCGCGGCGGTTCCGCGATTCTGGCCCAGGGCGCCTGTCGGGCCCGGAGGGTCGGCCTCAGGCAAGTTCCGCTGGGCCCTGTATTCGAAGAACCGGGAGTACAATGCGTTGCTCGGCTATCTGCTTGGCATTGCAGTGCTGCTTTGGAAATTGCGCTAGCACCGTGACCGGCGAATTCTCCACTACCCCCCGGGCGGGAGCGCCTCGGCTTGCGGAAAAAGGTTCACTCGATGGGCCACGGCAAATCGGCGAAATTGGTGGGAACGGCACTGGCAGCAGCTCTGCTGTGGGCGCTCCCGGCATGGTCTCAGGCGTCCAGCCTTACCTCCGACAATACCGTTCCGTTCTCTTCGGGCGAGGTCCTGAAGTACCGAATCTCGTGGCGGTTGGCCCCCGCCGGGGAAGGCCGCATTCAGGTTGAGCGCCACAGCCCGACCGACGGCCCGCCTTACTGGCAGGCCACGGTCCAGGCGGCCTCCACCGGCGTTGTCTCCCGGTTGTACAGCGTGAACGACACGCTGATTTCCCGCTTCGGGAATGGGGCGCTGTGCTCGCAATTCCTCCTCAAGACCCTGCACGAAGGCCCTCGGCACCGCTCCATCCGCATTGACTTCCGAAAGGAACGCCAGATGGCAGTGCTGGAGGAAAGCGACCCGAACCAGGGCCGCCTGGTTCGTCAGACCGAGAACTCCATCCCCGAATGCGCTTACGACCTGGTCTCCGCGCTGTTCTACGTGCGTTCCCTGCCGCTGGAAGTAGGCCGGACTTTCCAGGTGCCCGTCAACGATGGATCCAAAACCCTGCCCATCAAGGTGGAGGTCGAGGCCGAGGAAGAAGTGAGGACCGGCGTGGGGGACTTTCCCGCCATCCGGGTCGAACCCACAGTCGTGGGTGGATACCTGTTCCGAGGAAGAGGCCGCTTGCACGTCTGGTTCAGTAACGATCCCCAACGGCTGCCCGTTCAGATACGGGCCCGCTTGTCGGTGGGCACTGTCACCGCCGTCCTGGAAGCAATCGAACACCAGTAGGCTGCCCCCTCACCCATGTTGGAACACAGGCTGGGTTGCTATTGAATGTTGTATTTCTCGGTGAGCAGTCTCTGGAGGCGGGGCTTATAAATCAGGTCGAAAGCAAATTCTTTGTCCGGAAACATGACCAGGGCCGCCCGCTTGGTAGCGGCCACCATGCCTGAAGCCTCCTCGATGGGCATGTTCCGGCTCTGGCCAATCACGCTCATCACCAGGTGCACCAGGAACTGGAGCCGCCGCGTTTTCCGGTTTTCTTCCCGAAGCTCAGCTTCTGTCGGTTTCGGTGGGAGTGGAGTACCGGTTGCGGAGCTCATGGCTATCCCGGACGGGCGCCTAAATACGGTCCCATTATAGGTTTCGGCCCTTCAATCCAGCAAGTGTCCACACGCCGGCGTCCGACAGTTGCGTCCTTAGCGGAAGAGTCTGCCGAGTCCGCCGCGAGGTTCACCACAGGTCGGTGGCGACGCGGCGGCGCTCCCACTGGAAGGTGCCGAGGCGAACACGATGGCCGTCGGTGGCCCAGGTGACCGCGCCGTGCTTGTCGGTGCGGAAAAGGTGGACGCGGGCGGCGCGCAGCCGCTCCAGCGCCTCCGGGTGCGGGTGACCGAAGCGACTGTTGGCGGCCACCGAAATCACTCCGTAGGGGGCGTGCACCTCCGACAGGAACTCCAGTGAGCTTGAACTCTTGCTCCCGTGGTGCGGCACCTTCAGCCAGTCGGCCCGCACCGGAGCCCGTACCGTATCATTGTCCCGCAGCAACTCTATCTCCATGGTTTGTCCCACATCGCCAGCCAGCAGCGCCGCACGCCTACCGTAGCTGAGCCGCATCACCAGTGAATCGTTGTTGTGCGGGCGCCGCGCCGGCTGGTAGTTCGGACCGGGAGAAAGGAAAGCGACAGTGACCTCGCCCAGACGTGCCGTGTCTCCCCGGCTGTGCATGCGAACCGGGATAGCGCGCTGTTGCGCCCTCTGCTGGAGTCGCTCGTAGGCTTCCAGGTAGGGGACCGACGGCAGCCAAAGCTCGCCGACCGGGAAATTCTCGAGCACCATTTCCAGCCCGGCAATATGGTCGTAGTGGGCGTGGGTGAGGGCCACCACGTCAATACGGCGAATACCGCGCGACCACAGGTAAGTCGAGACAATCTCGCCCGTGTCGGCGGCCCGTTCACCGCAAGGCAGGCCGCCCACATCCACCACCATCACCAGTCCCGGAGGGGCCAGCACCACCAGCGCATCGCCTTGAGCCACGTCCAGGGCCGTAATCTCCAACTCACGCTGCGGCAGTTGAGGCGGGAACGGGTGCCAGGTGATGAGCACAGCCGCGGCCGCCAAGGCCAGCACTCCCGCGGCGGCTAGGCGGGCCCGGCGGGCCATCAGGCCGCCGGCCAGCGACGCAGTCGCCAGCAGAAACATTGCCGAGACCCACGCAGGTGGAGGCGGCACGCGCACCGAGCCCAGGAACAGCCCGGCGTGCCAGCGCGCGGCTGCCTGCATCATTTCCACCAAGGCGGCCAGAGGAATGGCCAGCAGTCCGGCCAGTGTCTCGGAGGCCAGCGCCAGCAGCAGCGTCGCCAGTCCTAACGGCACCACCAGCCCCAGAAGCGGCACCAGGAAGAGGTTGGCCGACACGCCAGCCCAGCTGGCACGGTAGAAATACACCGATAGCGGCAACAAGAACCCCACCTGGATCACCAGCGAGACCACGACCAATTCATAAAAACGGAAGGCGACGCGCACGGCTGGCAAGAAGAGCCATGCCGGCACTTTCTCCCGGAGCGCGCCGTGCAGCATTCGCAACTCGATTCGAAACTGCGCCTGCGAGGGAGCCAGGGTGAGTTCGCGGTCGCGATTCTCCAAGTCGTCCACGGCCCTGCGGTAAGGCGCCGAGGTCTGCTCAATCCAGGGCAGGGCAATCGCCGCGATCAGCAGCACGGCAAAGAAGGAAAGCTGGAAGCCCGCATCGTTCAGGTCGGCCGGATGGAGAATCAACAGCAACAAGGCTGCGGCGGCAATCGTATTCAACAAGGCGCGTTCGCGGTAGATCAGGCGGGCCAGCAGGTACAGGCCAATCATGACCGCGGCGCGCTGGGTGGGCACGCTCCTTGCAACCAGCCCGACGTAGCAGGCCACCCCGCCCAGGGCCAGCAACGTGGCCGGTAGTGGAGGCAAACGGAAGAGCCGCAACAGCAGCAGCAAGAACCCGGCCACGGCCGCGGTGTGGAGCCCGGAGACAACCAGGGCGTGGTAGGCGCCGCTCTTCCGAAAGTCTTCCAGGACGCGGCGATCCAGCCCCGAGCGGTCTCCGAACAGTACAGCGCGCAGCAGCCCGTTCGCCTGCGACGGCATCGGAAACAGAGCGTCCAGGCGGTCCAGCAGTGCACGGCGCAGGCTGTGGAGAGCGGCTATCCATCTGGAGCCGCTGCGGCCTGGGAGCCGCTCGACCAATTCCGCCGCTTTGATGCTCGCGTAAAAGAGCACCTCCTCGCGACGGGCTCGCCCTTGGCGGTCGAAGCTGCCCGGGTTGAGGAAGCCGCGGACAGGCCGCAGGCGGGTCAGCAGGCTCACCCGGCGGCCATAACGCAGGTCCAGGCGTGGCTCGAATGGGTCCAAGAGAAAGTGTTGCAGGCGGATGGTCCCGGAGGCGGGCCAGACCCGTTGCAGGCTCTCGACTTGTTCCAGGCGGAGCAGGTAGGTTTCGTCGCGGCCTCGGCGCAGTGCTGCCTGGGCGACCCAGCCGGTCAGCCGGACGGGTTCACTGAGGTCCACGCGACCGGCGTCCACGAGGCTGGCGATATCCTCAGGCGTCCGGTCGTGACGCCAGTGGAACAGAAAGAATGAGCCGACCAGCGCCGTGCCCAGCAACGCAAAGGCGAGAGCGCCGGTGTGGCGCTCGAGCCGCAAGGCGATCGCCGCCGCACACAACAGGATGCTGGCCCAAAGCAGGTATTCTTGCTCGTGCAGGCGAAGCCAGCGTTCAGCGTAAATGCCGCCGGCCAGCGCCGCCGCCACGGGCAATAGTGGATTCCGCACAGCCTATTTCAGGGTCACTGATGTCGATGAGGTGGCCAGCGGGCCAGCAGTCCCGGTTTGCGGTCCTAGCTCCCAGTCCTGACCCAGTAGTCACCTCGGTTTTTTTTGAATCAGCTGTTAGCTTTTTCCAGTATCGCGTTCCAATGTCGCGATCGTCTCGATGTGAAACGTCTGTGGGAACAGATCCACCAGCCGCAGGCGAGCCAGGCGATAGCCGCGAGCCGTCAGCCGGGCCAAGTCGCGCGCCAGCGTGGAGGGATCGCAAGAGACATAGACAATGGTGGGCGCCTCCAGGATGGCCAGGCGCTCAGCGGCGGCTTTGCTCAGGCCGGCGCGGGGCGGGTCCAGCAACACCGCGTCGGGGTGCAGCGGTCCTCTTGCGGAGCTGCGCCGCGGCAGAGCGTTCGGTTGCGCCAGGAATTCCTCCGTGGTAGCGCGCACCGCCTCCACGTGCGCCATTCCCGATCGCTGCCGGTTCGACTCCAGGTCCCGGATACTGGCGTCGCTGGATTCGACGGCCACCACGCGGCGGAACTTGCCCGCCAGGTGCAGCGCAAAGTAGCCGACGCCGGCGAACAGGTCTAGCGCCGTATCTCCCTCCAGATTTTCGGTGGCCACCCCCGCCAGAGTATCCGCCAGGAAGCGGTTGGTTTGGAAAAACGAGCCGTGGCTGACCCGATGCTCCATATTCCCGGCCCGGTAGAGTAGGTAGCCGGGCCCGAAGACGCGCCTCCTTGCGGACCGGGGGAGGGCGGCAAGCCGGGCGTGGCCTTCCACGACGGACAACGAGACCACGTCAGCAATATGCTCGCGCAGCGCACTGACCAACGTTTCCGGCCAGCGGCTCTGGCTGGCCACATTCACCAGCGCACCGGAGTCGTCGTGCGTCATGAAGACCTCGATTTCACCGCTTCCGGCGGGGAAATCGGGGCGCCGGCCCAATCGCCACAGTTCGGGAACAATTTCATTGATACGCGGCGAGCTGATTGGACAGCCTTCCACGGGCAGCAGCCGATGAGAGCCCAGCTCAAAATACCCCAGCTGGAACGTGTCGTCTGGCTTGTGGGTCTTAAACTGCGCGCGGTTGCGGTACTGCCAAGGCGGGGACCCCAGCAGCTCCGGCTCCGGAGCGGCGATCTTGCCCACCCGCTGCAGCGTCTCCGCGAGGATGGCCCCTTTATAGCGCAGCTGGTCTTCGTAGCCAATGTGTTGATAGTGGCAACCGCCGCACCTGGTGAAGTAGACGCACTGGGGAGCAATGCGTGCTGGCGAAGGCTCCAGCACCTGGCCAAGACGCGCCCGGACCAGCCGAGGTTCTTCCTTCACTGTCTGAGCCGCCACGCGCTCTCCGGGCAGCACGAGAGGCAGCAGCACGGCACGACCTTCCAACCGTCCCAGGCCTTCGCCTCCATAGACCAGCTTTTCAATGTGCAGTTCCATTCCAGGTTTCACCAATGGAACAGGCTGAGACGTGGCAGGCCGGCCATCTCCATAAGCTTGCGGCGTAGAAATTGTTTTTCCAGCAGCGCGATCTGCTCAGCTGCCAGCTTGCGCCGGTAGGGGCGCAGCGCCGCGTCCAGTTCGCGGCGGAGGGCCAGCAGGTGTTCCTCGCTGGCGGCGGTGAACAGCGCGGAAAACATTTTTTCCTCTAGCACTGTCAGGCGGCGCTCCACTGCTTCCAAGTCCAGCGGGATGCCCGATTCGGCGGCCTGGCGGAGATCGTCCAGGCTCTTGGCAAGCTCCGGCAGGCGAGGCCGCAGCGCCGCCGCGTGGCGGCCAAACAGAGCCGCCAGTTCCTCCGCGCTGAAAGGAGCGGCGACGGCCGGTCGATTGGGAGTCGGCGGCGCCTGCTCATGCGCTGCCGCCATCACTTCCTGGGCACAGTAAGCCAGGCTGTTCACCATTCGGCTCCCGCGCTGCCGCCCGTGCCATTTCTCGAAGGCAAGGTCAATGCCGCGCAGCGCGGCCTCGAGCGGAATCTGCGATTCCTTCCAGCTTTCAATGAGCGCCCAGTCCAGGGTGGAAAGCCGGAAGGTGCCTGTCCCGCGCGCCCTCTGAAAATGTTCCTCAATTTCGGTAAAGTAATTAGAGTAGTTTTCCATCCCAGACGCCAACTTTATCCCACCGCTGCGTTTCGAGCGCCGAGACGATGACTCGCCACAGTGAGATACGGCGGCTAGATCGGGCGGTTTCGCTCCCAGATGATTCGCAGGCCTTCCAGGGTCAATTTCTGGTCCACTTCGCGAATGATGCGGGAGCCGCGGGCCAGCAGGTCCGCCTGGCCTCCCGTGGCTACCACCGCCGCCCCGGACCCCAGCGATGCCAGCATTCGTTCCAGGATGCCGTCCACCAGGCCGATGAAGCCGTAGTAGAGCCCGGCCTGGACACTGGCGGTGGTGGTGGTTCCGATCACCTGGGCCGGTTCGCGTAAATCCACCCGGGTGAGCCGAGCGGTGCGGCGGAACAGGGCTTCGGCCGAGATACCCAATCCGGGCGCAATGATCCCGCCCAGGTACTCGCCCTGCCCGGAGATGGCGTCGAAGGTGATGGCTGTGCCGAAGTCAACCACCACGCAGGGTCCACCGTACTTCGCATGGGCGGCGACCGCATTCACCATGCGGTCCGCCCCGACTTCCTGGGGGTTCTCGTACAGTATCGGCATGCCGGTCAGCGTCTCTGGCCGGACAAACAGCGGGGGGCGTCCGAAATAGCGCAGCGCCACCTCCTCCAGGGTCGAGTCGAGCTGCGGCACCACACTGGAGATGATGATGCCGTGGATGCCGTCGGGGTCAATCTGATCCACCGCAAACAGGTTGCGGATCAGGATGCCGTACTCATCCACGGTCTGCTCGTGGACCGTGGTCAGCCGCCAGTGGGCCACCAGCCGCTGGCCGTCAAACAGCCCCAGCACGGTGTTGGTGTTGCCGATATCAATGGCCAGAAGCATACGCCCTCTCAGGAGCCAGAAGCATACGCCTTCTCAGGGGCCAGAAACATCCGCCCTCTCAGGCGCCCTCTCAAGCTGGCCGGAGCGTGCCTGCCAGCACGGGCTCGACGTTCCCGGTGTCGTCATGGCGCACCAGCAGGAAGCCGGCGGAGTCCACGCCTTGGGTGACGCCAGTAAAGCTGCTGGACTCGTTTTCCACGACCACTCGGCGACCCCAGGCGAAACTGGATCGCGACTGAAAATCTGCAATTACCGAGGCGCTGCCCGCGTCGAGGAACTGGCGGCAGCGCCCGTCCAGTGCCCGCAACAAGGTTTCCAGCACCTCGGCACGCGAAAAGCGCCGTCCAGCCACTAGCGCCAGCGACGTGGCTTCCTCGGCCAGCTCCCGCGGAAAGGCGTGCTGGTTCACATTGACCCCGATGCCCAGCCCCAGGTGCTTGACGCGCTCAGCCTCAGCGGTCATCTCCAGCAGAACGCCGCCGCACTTAAGCTCGCCCAGAAGCACGTCGTTGGGCCAGCGCAGGTCCGCGGGCTGGCGGGTGAGTTCCGAAACGGTGTCGGCCACCGCCAGGCCGGCTGCCAGAGTCAATACCGGCGCTAGAGCCGCTGGCATTGTTGGGCGAAGAATCAGCGAGCAGTAAATCCCGGTCGAGCGCTCCGAATACCAGTTGTGGCCGAGGCGCCCTCGTCCGGCTGTCTGTTCTTCTGCCAAGACAATTGTGCCATGAGGCGCGGCGCGGTGGGCCAGCTCCGAGGCGACATCCATCGTTGAGCCGATCGAGTAGTAGTGGTGTACCTGCGCTCCGAACTGCGTTCCGTGCGCCGCCTGCTTGATGACCCGCCGGGTCAGGATGTCGGGAAGGGCTCTTAGCACGAAGCCTCGTCCCCGCACGCCGGCAATGTCAGCGCCATGCGCGCGCAACCGATCGATCCAGTCCTGGAGGGTGGAGTGGGGCACGCCGATCTCCGCAGCCGCCTTGGTGCCGGAGACCACGACCATGGCGTGATCCACCATCAGGTCCACCAGCCGGTCCAGTTCCTTATCCACGGCTGCCCGACTCCAGCCCCGACTCCAGCAAGGACTCCAGCAGGAAGCTGATGTCGACGGCCGGAGCCGAGTGGGTCAGCGCGCCGACGGCAATGTAATCTGGGCCTGCCAACGCGTAGTCGCGAACGTTGGCCAACGTCACCCCGCCAGAGACTTCCACCAGAACGCGCCGCGGCGACGGGCCTGTTGGCCTGGCCGGCGCTCCGCCGGTCCTATCCTTCACTAGGCCGGGCACCCGGGCCACGCAGGCGCGCACCTGCTCGGGGGTCATATTGTCCAGCAGGACGCAGTTGGCGCCGGCCGCAAGCGCCTGCTCCAGTTCCTCGCGGTTCCTCACTTCCACCTCGACACTTTCCGAGACCCGCCGCGCCGCCTCCACCGCGGCGCGAACCCCTCCCGCGGCCGTGATGTGGTTCTCCTTGATCAGCACGGCGTCGTAGAGGCCCGCGCGATGGTTACATCCGCCACCGGCGAGGACCGCCCGTTTCTCCAGCCGCCGCAATCCCGGAGTCGTTTTCCGCGTGTCCCGAATTGTAGCTCCGGTCCCTTCCACGGCGTCCACAAAGCTGCGCGTGTAGGTGGCGATGCCGCTCAGGTGCTGGAGGAAGTTCAGGGCCACCCGCTCCCGCTCCAGCAGCCGTTGGGCTCCTCCGGCGACGCTGGCGATCACTTCACCGGCGGCAATGCGCTCGCTGCTCGCCCGGTGACTCTCCATCTCCTGCTCGTAGATCAGTGGCAGCAACTCGATGCCGGCCAGCACCAGCTCCTGTCGCGCCAGGAACTGCCCGCGGGCCCGGGCATCGGCGGGAACGCAGGCGGCCGTAGTGATGTCGCCCGGCCCCAGGTCCTCTTCCAGGGCGCGGGCAATCAGCTCCCGAACGTCGCGCTCAGGCCAGGCTGGCAAGCGTATCTTTGATCTTCTGCTGCTGCAGCAGATTCTCTTTCAGGCGCTGTTCGGCGCCGGCGACCACCTGCTGCGGGGCTCGCTGCCGGAAGCCGGGGTTTTCCAGTTGCCGGTGCAGCGATTCCGACTGGCGCCGGAGCTGCTCGCGCTCCTTCTCCAGGCGGCGGCGCTCGGCGTCCCGGTCCACTGCATCGGCCAGCGGGACGCGCAGGTCAAACTCGGGGCTATGGCGCAACATGCCTCCCTGCTTGGAAGGCGGCTGTTCCAGAAGTGTCAGCTGCGAGACACGGGCCAGGCTTTCAAACGCGGGGCGGGCCTCCTCGGCCAGCGCCCGCAGGCCCGGGTCCGGGAAATAGACTTCGGCTGGCACCCGCCGCTGGGGCTCGATTTTCAGCTCTGCCCTGATGTTGCGAATGCTGACCATGGCTTCCTGCAGCGCGGTCATCAGCCGCACCGCATCGTCGTCGCGCCAGCGCCCTCCCGGGCGTGGGTAGGGTTCGACGGCAATGGAAGTGGCGGCAGGCTGTCCTGGTCTGGTCAATTGCTGCCACAGCTCCTCGGTGATGAAGGGCATGAACGGGTGCAGGAGGCGCAGGGCGTGCTCGAAAACCCACAACAGGTTCTGCCAGGACTGCTCGGAGGTGTCCAGCTTCTTCAATTCGATGTACCAGTCGCAGAACTCGTGCCAGAAGAACTGGTAGAGCAGGTGCGCCGCTTCGTGAAAGCGGTAGGCGGAAAGCGCAGCGTCCACCTCGGCCGCTATCTGGTCGAGCCTGGAGAACATCCAGCGGTCTTCCAGTGAGGAAATCGCCGGTTCCGCGCCGGTGTAGGGCACGCCTTTCAGGAAAATGAAGCGGGCCGCATTCCAGATCTTGTTGGCGAAGGCCCGGTAGCTGCGGATGCGATCTTCGGAAAGCGCAATGTCGGTGCCCGGGGCGGCCATGGTCGCCAGCGTGAAGCGCACCGCGTCGGTGCCGTAGCTGTCGGTAATCTCCAGCGGGTCCACCACATTGCCTCGCGTCTTGGACATCTTCTGGCGCTCGGCGTCGCGGATCAGGGCATGGATGTACACCTCCCGGAAGGGGACGTCGCCGGCGAATTCCAGGCCCATCATGATCATTCGCGCCACCCAGAAGAACAGGATGTCGAAGCCGGTGATAAGCAACGAGGTGGGATAAAAGGCGCGCAGGTCCGTGGTCTGGTCCGGCCAGCCCATGGTGGAAAACGGCCACAGAGCCGAGCTGAACCAGGTGTCCAGCACGTCGGGGTCCTGTTCCAGGTCATGACTGCCGCAGGGGCAGGCTCGCGGGTCCTCGCGGCTGACCAGGGTTTGGCCGCAGGCGCGGCAGTACCAGGCCGGGATGCGGTGGCCCCACCAGAGCTGGCGCGAGATGCACCAGTCGTGCAGGTTCTCCATCCAGTTGAAGTAGTCCCGGGTGTAGTAGTCGGGAACGATGCGAATGCGTCCATCGCGAACGGCCTCGATGGCCGGCCCAGCCAGCGGGCCGACACGCACGAACCACTGCAGGGAGACGCGCGGCTCCAGGACCGTGCGACAGCGCTGGCATTTGCCCAGCGGCACCGTGTAAGGTTCCACCTTCTCGATCAGCCCCAGCCGCTCCAGGTCCGCCACGACACGGTGGCGAGCTTCCTTGCGGTCCACGCCGGCGTAACGTCCGGCGTTGTGGTTCATTCGGCCCTGCTCGTCGATCACCTCCACCTCTGCCAGGCGGTGCCGCTGGCCGACCTCGAAGTCGTTGGGATCGTGCGCCGGGGTCACCTTAACGGCGCCGGAGCCAAACTCCGGATTGGCGTAAGTATCGGTGATCAGTGGGATTTCCCGCTCCATCAGCGGCAGCAGGATGGTCTTGCCGTAAAATTTCCGGTAGCGCGCGTCGTCGGGATGCACGGCGACGGCGGTATCGCCCAGCATCGTCTCGGGACGCGTGGTGGCCACCACCACGTGCTCCTCGGTGCCCAGGACCGGATAGCGGATGTGCCACAGGCTGCCGGCCTGCTCGTCGTGAATGACCTCCAGGTCCGACAGCGCCGTCTGGCAGCACGGGCACCAGTTGATCGTGTAGCGGCTGCGGTAGATTAGCTTCTTTTCGTAGAGCCGCACGAAGACTTCCCGCACCGCCCGCGACAATCCGGGGTCCAGGGTGAAGCGCTCGCGCGACCAGTCGCAGGAGGTTCCCAGGCGGCGCATCTGGCGGTTGATGGTGTCGCCGTGCTCCTGTTTCCATTTCCACACGCGGCGCTCGAATTCCTCGCGCCCAAGTTTCTTGCGGTCCAGTCCCTCCTCGGCCAGTTGCCGCTCCACCATCACCTGGGTGGCGATGCCGGCATGGTCGGTGCCCGGCAGCCACAGCGTGTTGAAGCCGTTCATGCGCTTCCAGCGGATCAGGATGTCAATCTCGGTGTGCTCCAGCATGTGGCCCATGTGGAGCGAGCCGGTCACGTTGGGCGGCGGGATCACCAGCGAGAACATGGGACGCTGGCTGGCCGGGTCGGCCACGAACAGGTTGCGCTCGACCCACCAGTTGCTCCACCGCTCCTCAATTGCGCGCGGATCGTATGTTTTGGCCAACTCCTGCCGCATAAACAACTAAATATAGCATGCCGCAAAGTTGCGAAGCCCGTGGGGCGGGCGGAATCTGCGATCCGCGGTGAGCAGCTCCCGCCAGCACCAGCGGACCGTCAGGGAGCGCTTCCTGGTAGACTGACGTCGAGGTGTGTATCCTGGCAGATGCGACTGGAATAGAATAGGAACGACAATGACAGCCAAGGCCGAAGACAAGTTCTTCAACGAACGGTACGGCGTGACCGAGCGCGATTTGGAGCGCTATCTCGGGGAAGCGCTGTCGGCCGGCGGTGACTACGCGGACCTGTATTTCGAGTACCAGGCCACCACCTCCATTAGTCTGGATGAATCCATCGTGAAGGGGGCCACGCAGGGAGTTTCGGTGGGCTGTGGCGTGCGGGTCATTTCCGGCGAGAAGACCGGCTACGCCTACACCGACGATCTGGCCGCGGAGAGAATCCTGCAGGCGGCGCGCATCGCCGCCCAAATCGCCAGCGGCCCGGCCCGCGTGAGCACGGTGGGCCTGGCGGGCGCTACCGTGGAGCGCAACCTGTACCCGGTTCTCACCGCGCCCACCGACGTGGAGCTGGCGCGCAAGATGGAGCTGGTGTTCCGCGCCGACCGGGCTGCCCGCCGCCACGACCCGCGCATCTTCCAGGTGCGCGTCGGCTATGCCGACGAGGTCCGCTACGTGATGGTGGCCGGCTCCGATGGACGGATGGTAGGAGACTTCCAGCCGCTGGCACGCCTCAGTCTGGCTTGCCTTGCCCGCCAGGGCCAGGTCACTCAGCGCGGCACAAGCGGCGGCGGCGGGCGCGTCGAGTTGGAATTCTTTGAGCGCGAAAAGACCCCTGAGCACTTCGCCACCGAAGCCGCCCGCCAGGCCGTTATGCAACTGGAAGCCACCGACGCCCCCGCCGGCGAGATGGCGGTGGTGCTCGGTCCGGGCTGGCCCGGCATCCTGCTGCATGAAGCGGTGGGCCACGGCCTGGAGGCGGACTTCAACCGCAAGAAGACTTCCGCCTTCAGCGGGCGCCTCGGCCAGCGCGTGGCCAGCGAGCTGTGCACGGTGGTGGACGACGGGACCATCCCCGCCCGTCGCGGATCATTGAACATGGACGATGAGGGTACGCCGACCAATTGCACGGTGCTGATCGAAAAGGGGGTGCTGAAGGGCTACCTGCAGGACAAGCTGAACGCGCAGTTGCTGCGCGCCCCGCTCACCGGCAACGGCCGCCGCGAAAGCTACGCGCACATGCCCATGCCCCGGATGACCAACACCTACATGCTGGCCGGGGAGAGCGACCCGCAGGAAATCATCCGTTCGGTGGACCGCGGCCTGTACGCCGTCAGCTTTGGCGGCGGGCAGGTGGACATCACCAACGGCAAATTTGTCTTTTCGGCTTCGGAAGCTTACCTGATCGAAGACGGCGCCATCACTCGCCCGGTGCGCAACGCCACGCTGATCGGCGACGGGCCGGAGGTGCTGACACAGGTCTCGATGGTCGGCGGCGATCTGCAATTGGACGAGGGCATCGGCACCTGTGGCAAGGACGGACAATCGGTGCCGGTGGGTGTGGGCCTGCCCACCATTCGGGTGGACCGGCTAACGGTCGGCGGCACCGGCCCGCGCGGGGCGCAATCGACATGGACGAGCTGAAAAACCTGGCTACCGAGGTGGTCGAGCGCGCTCGCCGCGGCGGCGCCAGCGCCGCCGAGTGCGTCATCCGCGACGGCCGCGAGTTTTCCACTACGGTGCGCCTGGGTGAAGTGGAGGCGGTGAAAGAGGCGGCGTCGAAGGCCCTGGGGATACGCGTGCTGGTGGGGCAGCGAGCCGCCAGTTGCTATACCTCCGACTTTTCCCGCGAGGGAGTGGAGCGCGCCGTCCGCGACGCCCTGGCTATGGCGCGCTTCACCTCCGAAGATGCGCTGCATCGGCTGCCGGAGCCGGAGTTGCTGGGGCAGCTCGGCGGTGACCTTGAGCTCTACTTTGACGAGATGGATGCTCTGCCGGTGCCGGCGCGGATTGAGCTGGCGCGGCGCGCCGAGCGCGCTGCGCTGGACTATGACCCGCGCATCCAGAACTCTGAGGGGGGCGCGTTCGACGCCGCCAGCGGCCGCCAGATCCTGGCCAATTCCAGCGGATTTCTGGGCGAATACAGCCGCTCCTACTGTCTGCTGAGCGCCGTGCCCATTGCCGTTTCCAATGGCGGGGCCATGCAGCGCGACTACTGGTATACGATCTCCCGCAACCTGGCCGGCCTGGAAGATCCGGAACAGGTGGGCCGCATCGCCGCCGAGCGCACCGTGCGACGCCTAGAGGCCCGCAAGGTGGACACCTGCCGCGTGCCGGTGGTGTTTGAACCGCGTACGGCGAGGGGCCTGCTGGGGAACCTGGCCGAAGCGCTGAATGGGGAAGCTGTCTATCGCGAAGCCAGCTTCCTGGCGGGGCAGCTGGGCGAGCTGGTGGCTTCCCCGCTGGTCAATCTGGTGGACGACGGCACCATGCCTGGAGGCTTTGGCACCTCGCCGTTCGACGCAGAGGGAGTGCCCACGCGGCGCACCCCAATGATCGAGCAGGGTGTGCTGCGCAATTTCCTGCTGAATTGCTACGCCGGACGCAAACTCGGCATGCCCACCACTGGCAACGCCTCGCGCGGCCTGGCGGGCAATCCTGGCATCAGTCCGGGCAACTTCTACCTGCTGGCTGGAGAACATTCGCCGGAAGAGATTCTCCGTTCGGTGAAGCGCGGCTTTTACGTCACCGAATGCATCGGCTTCGGGGTGAACCTGGTGACCGGGGACTATTCCCGGGGCGCTGCAGGGTTGTGGATTGAAGACGGCGCGCTGGCTTATCCGGTGGAGGAAGTCACCATCGCGGGGAACCTCCCCGACATGCTGCGCAGCGTGGAGATGGTCGGCAACGACCTGGAATTCCGCGGCGCAGTGGCGGCCCCCACCGTCAAGATTGCCGAGATGACCGTCGCCGGGCTCTGACTCACAAAGATCCAGAGTGAGACAAATGAATCGACAGATCGCTCAGGTTGTTCCGAACTTTCTGTGAAACCCGCGAAATCTGCGGATTATTCTTTTTTTTTAGAACTTTCCTCTCTGCCAAGCGGCAATTATTTCCGCCCCAATGAGTAAACATTCCTTATTGCTTTTCCTCTGCCTGGCGACATTTATTTGCTGGGGCTGCCGTCCTAGTCCTGAGCTTTCCCCACGCGACATTGCCAACTACGCCACCCGAATTTCGTTCTCTAAATTCCGCTTGAGCGCCCGGGAGAACATGGTGGGGCAAACCGTGTACTACGTGGCGGCGGAGGTGAGCAACGACGGCGATCGCGCCATCACGCTGCTGGAAGTGAATGTGCGTTTCCGTGATGGCCTCGGCCAGGTGGTGTTGCTCGAGCGCGCTAGGGTGATCAGCCCCGGGCATGTGCCGCTGGGTCCCGGCGAGTCGCGCCAGTTCCGCATGGGTTTTGAAGAGATTCCCGATGCCTGGAACCGGGTGTCACCCAACCTGGAAATCATCCGCCTGGAACTGGATTAGCTTGAAGCGCTGCCGCTTGCCGACCGCGCGGTGTTTCTAGCGGTTGTGCCAGAAATGGAGGATTGCTGCTGTTACGATGCCGCCGGCAATTCCGAGGATCAGAAACCAGCGGGTGGCGGGAACACCGATGAGAAAAATGGCCAGGACGGTAATGACAAAAATAAGCCCCGCAGCAGACCTGACCGGTATCTTATCAATTCGGATTCCGGGATGCAGCTTCATAATTGTTCGCAAGGTCAGTTTACCACGGACCTGAGTCGGTGACCGAAGCAGCGGCCTCACGCAATTCGTTCAGGTGGTTTTCGAAGAAATGTCCCGCTCCGGAAATCATCACCAGCCGCTTGGGATTAGCGGTTGCTTCAAACAGCCGGCGAATCTGCTCCGGCGGACCGTACGCGTCGGCTTCGCCCTGGATGAACAGCTTGGGTTGGGTCAGGCCCGGGACGAGGGAGAACAGGTCGGGGTCGTTCCCCATTGTCACCGGCGTGCCGACAGCCAGCAGGCGCGCCAGCCGCGCGTCTGAATGAGCCACCTGGAGCACCGTTAGCGCGCCGAAGGAGAATCCGGCGGCGCAGACGGGCGCGTCCGGAAAGCGCGCGAGCAGCCACTTCAACGCAGCCTGCAAGTCTTCGCTCGCGGCCTGGAGCAGAGCTGCCGTGCCTGCCCCTTCCTCCAATTTTCCGGCGCTGCGGCCCACGCCTCGGTAGTTGAAGCGCAGCACCGGCCAGCCCAACCCAGCCAGGGCACGCGATACATGGAACACCACCTTGTTATGCAGGGTGCCGCCGTAGAGCGGGTGCGGGTGACAGACGACCGCCACCCACGGAGGCTGGCCTGCTGCCGCCTGCTCGGGCACTGTGAACAACCCTTCCAGGTCACCCGCCGGTCCCGGGGATGGTTTCCGCCAGGATTTTCACCGCACGAGTATAGCTCCCCCCGAACCGTGCCGACTCTCGCTCTCTTTGGCCCACCACCGGGCCCCCGACGCCTGAGGGCAAAAATCGCTGGTAAGCTGGCAGCCTGTGCTGTTGTCTGCTGCGTTGCTGTTGGTGGTTTACGCGGGTTTCCCGCTACTGGCCCTCCGCCTGCGTCGGCACCGCGGGGAGCTGTTGGATTGGCCACGCCTCTGGCTTTATGGCCAAAGCATGGCCATCCAGTGGAGCGCGACAGTGCTGGTTCTGTGGGCAGCACATCGGGAAGGTTTCGCGTTAGGCTTGGGCACCGCGGGGCGCTGGGGTGTCGAAGGAGCGGCGCTGGCCACCTTACTGGCGCTGGCGGCAGTTGCCGCAGTAGCGCGCTTGTTGGCTCGTCCACCGGAACGGGAGGACCCGCTGGTGTTCCGGCTCATCCCGGAATCGTCTGCGGAGAAGGTGGCGTTCGTAGGCCTGGCGCTGACCGCTGGCTTCTGTGAAGAGGTGCTCTACCGCGGCTTTGCCTACGGACGGGCAACGGTATGGTTGCCCGGCTGGATCGCCGCCGGGCTGGCCACGGCTTCCTTTGCTCTGACCCACCTCTACCAAGGCTGGTACGGCGTGCTCCGCACCCTGCTGCTGGGTGCGGTGCTGCTGGCTGCCTTTGCCGGTACGGGAAGCCTATGGCCGGCGGTTGGAGCGCATTTCGCGCTTGACCTGTGGGCTGGCTTCTACACGGGCCCGCGGATGAAGCGCCGGCTGCACGGGGCCAATGGTGCCGCGGATGCTGCCAAGGATGATATATGATGCGCGCCATGCGGGTGGCCATCCAGGGAGAACGGGGCGCCTTCAGCGAAAAAGCTGCCCGGAAGCTGCTCGGCGAGCGGATCGAGCTGGCGCCTTCGGCCAGTTTTGAAGAAGCGTTCCGACGACTGGCGCGCCGCCAAGTGCATTGCGCACTGCTGCCGATCGAGAACACGCTGGCGGGCTCGGTGCACGAGGTCTACGATTTGTTGCTGCGCTACCGCTTCCCCATTGTCGGTGAGGCCCAGGTGCGCATTGTGCATAACCTGATCGCCCCGCCGGGCGTGCGATTTGCGCAGGTCCGACGGGTGCTTTCGCACCCTGTAGCGCTGGGCCAATGCCGCACCCTTTTCCGCCGCCACCGGAAGCTCCAGGCGGTGCCGTTTTACGACACCGCCGGCAGCGTCAAGGCGATCATGGAGCAGCGGGAGCCGGACGCGGCCGCCATTGCCAGCGCCGCCGCCTCCTCCATCTACGGCGCGCGCATCCTGCGGCGCAGCATCGAAGATGACAAGGAAAATTACACGCGCTTTTTCTTGCTGTCGCGCCGTGGGGCGGCGCTGTCGGCGCTACGCCGCCTGGGCGCGCCCAACAAGACTTCCATTGTCTTTGCGACCCAGAACCTCCCCGGGGCCCTGTTCAAGTGCTTGGGCGTGTTTGCCCTGCGCGACCTCAACCTGACCAAGATCGAGTCGCGCCCGGTACGCGGCCGCCCCTGGGAATACTTCTTCTACCTGGATTTTCTGGGTCAACCCAAGCAAAAGCGCTGCCGCAACGCCCTACGCCACCTGGCCGAACTGACCCAATTCCTGCGCGTATTAGGCAGCTACCCGCGCGCCCGGCGGTGAGCTGGTGCAGGCGGGGAACCGCTGAGTTCCCTAGGCAGCGTCTGTTCAAGCTCCGGGGACGATCAGGCGTTGGGACTGCTGCGTTGTGGGCTCGGGGAAGACGCGGCGAAGGAAGGAAACAAAGGCCTTGCCGCGCGGCCGGTGGTTGTCGTGCGCCTGCGCCAGGCGTCCCAGGAAGACCACCGCACGCAGCACGTCGCCATCGAGGATTGCGGCCAGCCCGGATCGCTGCGACTCCTGTTTCCTCCAGTCCTCGACAAACTTTTGCACGTCCCGGTAGAGGTTGACCCGCAGAAGCCCTTCGGGCAGCGTCTCGTAGACCAGGCCACTGGAGAGCGTCTCGTAGGTGCGGACCAAGGCGTCGAGCGTCGCGCGCAGGTCGGCATCCACCACCTCAGAATTGTTCAGCGCGTAGCGCATCAGCGAGAGCGACAACCCGCCGATGAATGGCTCCTTTTCGTGCACGAAGTCGCGGGGAACCTCGTGGGCGGCGTACGGCACCTCGGTTTGGGGTTCGGCTCGTTCCATCTCACGGCGGTGCGCTTCCTGCAGATACACGCAATCAAAGGGACATTCGACGGAAACTTCGCGCTCCCTGCCGCAACAGGGCGGGCAGATGTAGCCGCGCACTCCCGGACAGTACCGCTTGCCGCTCCGCTGATTGCACAGCACGCACTTCATGGTTTCGTTCTTATTAATTGTAGCGTTTTTATTATATGTGACATGTGCCCGTGCCCCCGCCTCCCGCTGGTGGGGAGACTATGACCGCGCGCCGCGGAGGATGGCGCGGAGCGCCTCGGTGAGAGACGGGTAGCGAAAGCGATAGCCGGTCTGCTCGGCGACGCGCGGCACCACGCGCTGCGAGCCAAGCAGAACCGCAGCCATTTCCCCGAACAGCAGCCGCAGCGCCAGCGCCGGGACCGGGAAGATCGCCGGCCGCCGGAGCACCGAGGCCAGCGTCCGGGTGAACTCCTTGTTCGTCACTGGCGCTGGGCCCACTGCATTCAGGCCGCCGGAGATCTCGCTCTTCTGGGCTGCATGGAGGAGCAACCCGACCAGATCGTCCAGGTGAATCCAGGGCATCCACTGCCGGCCACTGCCCAGCCGGCCGCCGAGGCCCAGCTTGAAGGGCGGCAACATCTTAGCCAGCGCGCCACCTCCCCGGCCCAGCACGATTCCCGTGCGGGCGGTGACCACGCGCAATCCCAGGGTGGCGGCACGGTGGGCTTCGGTTTCCCAGGCACCGCACACTTGAGCCAGGAAATCACTTCCAGGGTTTGCCGACTCCTCCAGCAGCTGCTCGCCGCGGTCGCCGTAGTAACCGACAGCAGAGCCCGAGACCAGTACCCGGGGACGCTGGCGCAGCCATTCGATGGCGGTGACCAGGCTGCGCGTGCCGCGAACACGGCTCTCACGGATGCGCTCTTTGCGGGCCTCGGTCCAGCGACCGCCGGCGACTGGCTCGCCGGCCAGGTGAAAAACCACCTCCACCTGCTCGAAGGCAGCTTCCGGCGGCAGGGCACCCGGATGCTCCCAGCGGTGCACTTCAACGTCGCCCAGCAGCTTCTTGGCGTGCTCCGGGTCACGACTCAGCACCACCGGACGGTCCAGGCTGCTCACCAACCGCCGTCCAATGAACCCAGTGCCTCCGGTCACCAATGCGCGCATGCTATTTCTCCGCAGCGATATCCTTGTGCCACTCTTATACCATTTTCCCGATCAACCCCCCTATCAACCCAGGACCAGTCGCGTCATTGCTGCTCCAGGCGCGCCAGCACGCGGGCCAACGGTTCGTCCACGGCGCCGGATGCCTCGCAGAGTTGCGCTCGCGCGGCCCAGAGCTGCTCTGCGAGCAAGATGTTGCTCTCGGTGGCGTCGTCGTAAGAGCGTGGCCTTCCACGGCGGTCCAGTGACCTGCGCGCACTGTTGAGCAACGCCCGGATGGGATCGGGAACGTCCTGCTCTGCCATTCCAGCCAGACATTGCTCCAGCACCCCCGAGGCAATGCCGGCGCCCACCTGAACTGCGGGGCCCTCACGGCCCAGCGCGATACCGCTGGCCAGTGAGATGGATGAGCAGACGAATTTCCCCACCGTCGTTCTGAGACGAATGAACCCCTTGTGAATAAAAAACGCTGCTTTTGTCTGAGGAATCCCGCTGCCGCGAGAATCAGGAAAGTACTGCTTGAGCAGAAACCCAGCAACCAGCGCGCCGACGATGGGCATGAGGACGCCTCGCCACGCCCCCCCGCCGGCCGGATACATGCGCAAGGCCAGGTTTTCGGTCACCAGGATAAAGCCCACCACCACCAAGCCGACCACTGCGCCGATCACCAGCGTCAGGGCGAGCAGGATCTTGGCTTCATGCTGCCGGAGTGGCTCGGCATCAGCCCAGTTCTGCAGCCGTGTCTTCCATGTGGGTGCAACCGGATTGGCGTCAGGGCTCATAGTGTTCGACGCAGTTCGCCATCATAAACCCGAGAGGATAAACCCGAGAGCCGCCTTTCGCTGGAGAGGTGAGGCCAGGATAGCGGCGCTACGTGCTCCCGCAGTCACCGGTCCAGGGGCCACATCGGGGTGTGTGGACTCGTTCGCGCCGGGGAAATTCTGGGTCCTGAATCGGCAGTTTCCTGCTACCGCGGTTTCCAGGCGGAGTTCAGTAGTTGCGGGGTAAACGGACCTGACGCCTGGCCGCGCGTGGCGTACTGGTAAAGAGCTGCCGCGAATACACTGTTCAGCGCCGAGCTGACCACCGTCAGCAGGATCAGGTAGAGGATCGCGGCGAGGAACATCACCACAAAGGCTGTGCCGCCCAGCAGTAACCCGGCCGCCACAGGGACCACGAACGCCGGGATCGCCAGCAGGAGAAACAGCAACCCAAAGCTGACCGCGCTGACCAGACGCTCGCCCCAGGTCTGGCGGAACATCAAGGCCGAACGCTTGACGGCCTCAATGGGCCCCAACTTTTCGTAGACCATCACCGGCACCACGAAATAGGTGGCCAGCGTCCAGGCGACACCAATCAGGCTGACGATCAAGCCTCCCAGCGCGCTCACCCGCCGTTCAATCACTTGCAGGATCATGCCCACCGTGGCAGCCACCACGGCCCACTGAGCGATGCGGCCCAGGTTTCGCCAGGCAAAGCTGAGGCCTTGGCCCAGGGTTGGGTCACCGCCTTGCAGGCGAATGGTGGTGGCGCCGATCAGCGCCGTGTTGAAGAAGATCACCACGAAGTAGTTGACGAAGTAAAACAGGAACACGCCCACGTAGACCCAGAAGCCCGGTTCCCCTTCGGTTACTTGTTGCGGCATCCAAATGAGTGGAATAAGGAAAGTAGCCGAAACGAGTACGGCGCAGATGGCCGACAGCACAGGCAGCAGCAGCAGTTCCTTGTCGGCGCGCAGCACCCCCCAGCTCACCTTGGCCAGTTTCCAGGTCGTGGACAGCCTTCCCATACGAATCTCCCGCGACGGGCTATCCCGCGCTAGTTCTGCAATTCAGCCCTTGATAACGCCCATGGGGCGCAGGCGGGCCACCTTCTTGGCCAGGCCGGCGTTATGCACCACGTCAATGACGGCGTCAATGTCCTTGTAGGCTTCCGGAATCTCCTCCAGGATGCCATCGCGCGTCTCGCTCTTCACCAGGATGCCCTGCTCCTCCAGCTTCTGCTGCACTTCCCTTGCGTTGCGCCCTTTCCTGGCGGCGGTGCGGCTCATCATGCGCCCGGCGCCATGGCAGACGCTGCCAAAGGTTTCGCGCATCGCCCCTTCGGCCCCCACCAGCACGTAGGAGGCGGTGCCCATGCTACCGGGGATCAGCACCGGCTGGCCCACGTGGCGGTAGCGCGCCGGGATTTCCGGGTTGCCGGCGGGGAAGGCGCGCGTGGCGCCCTTGCGGTGCACCAGCACGTCGCGCGGCTCTCGCTCGCCCTCAACCTGGTAGCGCTCGCGCTTGGCGATGTTGTGGGCCACGTCGTAGATGACGCGCACCGATGTCGGCTCGCCGAACAGCCGCTGGATCGCCTTGCGCGTGAAGTGGGTAATGCCCTGGCGGTTGGCCCAGGCGTAGTTGGCCGCCGCGGCCATGGCTCCCAGGTAGTCCTGGCCCTCAGGCGACTGGATGGGCGCGCAGGCCAGCTGCCGGTCGGGCAGCTCGATGCCGTACTTCTGCATGGCGGCGTGCATCATCTTTACGTAGTCGGTGCAGACCTGGTGGCCGAAGCCGCGTGAGCCGCTGTGAATGAGCACCACCACCTGGTCCTGCCCGAGGCCCAGCGCCTCAGCCGCTTGCTGATCAAAGATGCGCTGGACGAACTGCACCTCCAGGAAGTGATTGCCGCTGCCCAGCGTTCCCACCTGCGGGCGGCCACGCTGGTGGGCGCGGTCGGAGACCTTGGCTGGGTCGGCCGCCGCCAGCACCCCGCCTGACTCGATGAACTCGGCGTCCGCGCCCTGACCGTAGCCATGCTCCACCATCCACTGCGCGCCGTGGACCAGCAGGTGGTGGAGCTCAGCCGTCGTCAGCTTGACGTGGCCCTGGCCGCCCGTGCCGCAGGGCACGTCGCGGAACAGTTGCAGCACCATCTCCCGCAGGCGGGGCCGCACGTCCTGTTGACTCAGCGAGGTGCCGAGCAGGCGCACCCCACAGTTGATATCGAAGCCCACGCCGCCGGGCGAGACCACGCCCTCGTGCCAGTCGGTGGCAGCCACCCCGCCGATGGGGAAGCCGTAGCCCTGGTGGATATCGGGCATGGCCAGCGACCGGCCGACAATGCCGGGCAGCATGGCCACGTTCACCGCCTGCTCCAGCGACAGGTCCTTCACGATGTGCTCCAGCAGGCCGTCGTCGGTGTAGACCAGGGCGTCGGTACGCATCCCGGCGCGGGTGTCGCGCGGGATCAGGTAGCGGTAGTCGTCCAGCTTCTGAATTTTTTCGCGGGGGATCATATGTCGAAGTACACCTCCGCGCGCCAGCCTTCGGATCGCTGCCGCACCGAAAGCTGGTGATAGGTGACGGCCTTAATGATCAGCCGCATGGCGTGACGAGCCGGGTTGCGCGGCTCGCCGAAGGCGGTGGCCGAGACGCCGGTGTCGCTGATTTGCTCCACCGCCACGCGGCGGGCCAGCCAGCTTTCCCCGTCCACCAGCCACAGCACCTCTTGCAAGAAATTCACCAGCAGCGCCTCGCGGTCCGCGGCCTCGGCGACGATTCGCTTCTGTTCACGCTCGGCGACGCCGTTCGGCTCGACGGCAATCTCCATCATGCCGGCCGCCGCGTTCTCAAACAATTCGGCCTGGGTCGCCCCGCGGGCCAGTAGCCCCACGTCGGCTGGATGCTCCAGGATCTCGTACCGCGCCGCCACAGCTTGATTGTAGCGCGTCTGGCCACAGAGGGTCCGAAGCAGAATTCTGTTCGCTTGCCAGATCTGGGCCTCCATGACATAAAGTTGCCCATGAAACGCGCAGATGATTTGGTCCGCTCCGCTCGCCGGCAGCTTCAGAGCAAGGCGTCGCCGGCCTTTGCGCGGCAGATGCAGCGGTTTTTCAAGGAGCCGGTGCGAGCCTACGGCTGGCGCACGGCTGAAGTCAGAAAACTGGCCGGGAGGCTGCGGCGGGAGATATTGGCCACGGGCGATTCCGATCTTCTGCTGAGCGTGGCTGGAAAACTGTTCGCCGGACCCACGCTGGAAGAGGCAGTTCTGGGAGTGGCTTTGCTGCAACGGTCGGTGCACCGATTTAGCTTGGCCGAGTTTCGGCGCCTGGAGCGCTGGCTGCCGCACATCCGCAATTGGGCCGCCTGTGACTTGTTCTGCACCGCGTTGCTGGGCCGGATGATTGCGGCCGACCCTGGCCGGGCGGGCAGCGTCTTTCGCTGGGCCAAATCGCGAAATCGCTGGTGCCGCCGTTCGGCGGCTGTCTCTCTGGTCCCCGCCGCCAGGCGGGGGGTGTATACGGAGCAGATTCTGCGGTTGTCCGATCAACTTCTGGAGGATGACGACGACATGGTGCAAAAGGCCGTGGGCTGGCTGCTGAAGGAAGCTAGCCAGGTGAGACGCCAGCCGGTGGTGACCTACTTGCGGCGTGTCCGGCAGCGGGCGCCGCGACTCACCCTGCGCATCGCCTGTGAGAAGCTACCCCAAGGGACGCGGCGACGCATCCTCGGCTAGCACTGCGGAATTGCCGGTTACTTGGCGCTACTTGGCGCTACTTGGCGCCCAGCACAGGCAGACGGCCATCCGTCGCCGCTGGCGGCGGCTTCTCGCACTCCGCTTTCAGGGCCTGTAAGCAGCGGCGGGTGGGTTTGGCGATCACGCTGGGAAACAGTCGCAGCACAGGCGTCATCATTCCGGTGAACTCCTCGTAACTGATCACACGCGTGCCCGTCGCGGTCTTCTCGAACAGGAACCAGTGCATCTCGCTGAGGCCCGGCGTCGTCGCAAACCAGCGCAGCAGCCGCGGCACGTTCACCTCCAGCACGACAGGCCGTATCTTCACAGGAAGCAACAAGGGGCTTCTCAGCACGAATTCAAACTCCCAGCCTATCCTCCACCGCTCCCCGCCCATCTGGCCCACCCGCCGGACAGCCGGGTTCCAGCGGGGCCAGTTCTGTTCCGCGGTGAAGATGTTCCACACTTTTTCCGGAGGCGCGGTAATCTCCACCATTTCCTCCACCACTAGAGCGCCGGGCGTGGGGGTCTGGGGCTTGAGCGATTTCGCTTCGTGCTTTTTCTCAACAGCAGGCTTGGCCGGTCGGGCAGGGCTCAAAGCGCTTGCTGGTACCTGGGGTTTTGACTTCTCCGACGTCGCAGCGGCTTCAGGCTGGCGCGCCTGGGCTGGGGCGCCCTCGGGTTCTTTTGCGTTGTGGGCTTCGGCCATCAGTTCGAAGAGGATAACATCTTGCGAAGTTATCCCGGAGGCCAGCCCATGGAGCGCCCGCCCAGCAAGTGCAGGTGCAGGTGGAAGACGCTCTGGCCGGCGTTCGGGCCGACGTTGAGCACCGTGCGGTAGCCGGTGCGGTGAATGTTGCGCTCGACCGCTAGTTGGGCCGCCACCCTCTGGAGGCGGCCCAGCAGCAATTCGTCTTCCGCTGCAGCCTCGTCCAGGCCGGCGATGTGTTTGCGAGGGATCAGCAACAGGTGGGTCGGCGCCTGCGGGCGAACGTCCTCGAAGGCCACCACGGTGTCGTCTTCAAACACAATGCACAAGGGGAGCTCCCGGCGCACGATCTGGCAGAATAGGCACTCCGGCATCGCTCCCAGTCTAGTGCCGTTCCGCTGGAAGGGAGCGACTTTTCTCTAAGGCACGTGAACTCAGCCGTGGAATGGAGGTAGACTACCGGGAGGAGGGGTGATGAATTCGCTAAAAGCGCTCATGTTCATGGTTCTTGGTGTTGTGCTAATCCTAGTCGGAGTGTTGATGTACCGCGCCAGGAAGCCCGCGCCGGCGCCACCGGCCAAGGCGCCTCCCGCAGCGATGCCTCTCGGGACTCCCATCGAGGTCCGGGCTCCGCTGGGACTGCCTCCGGTCCCGATTCCGGCCGGCAATCCTGCCACCGCTGACACCGTCGCCTTGGGCCGTCGGCTCTACTATGACCCCCTCCTCTCGGTGGACAACACAGTGGCCTGCGCCGGCTGCCATCACCCCGACTTTGGCTTCACCGATGGGAAGCAGTTTTCTGAGGGCGTAGGAGGCCAGAAGGGCGGGCGCAACGCACCCACCGTCTTCAACACCGCCTACTACACGACGCAGTTCTGGGATGGGCGCGCGCCGAGCCTGGAGAAGCAGGCCGAGGGTCCGGTCGAGAACCCGATCGAGATGGCCAACACTCTGGAGGAAGTGGAGAAGAAGCTAACGGCTGACGCCAGCTACCGAGCGGCCTTCGAGAAGGCCTTCGGCCCGGGGCCGATCACTTACGAGAAGGCGGAGAAGGCCATCGCTTCCTTTGAGCGTACGATCGTCAGCGGCAATTCTCCTTTCGACCAGTTCTACTATGGCGGCGATACGAAGGCACTGAGCAAGGCCGCCCAGCGCGGTCTGGAGGTGTTTCGCGATCCCAAGAAGGGCAACTGCGCTGAGTGCCACGCCATTGGTGAGAAACACGCCCTGTTTACCGACAACAAGTTCCACAACCTGGGGGTTGGCGTGAAGCTGGTACTCGGTGGCGTCCCGGAGTTGACCGACCAAGGGCGCTTCGACGTCACCAAGAATGATGCCGACCGGGGTGCTTTTAAGACCTCTTCACTGCGGAACATTGCGCAGACTGCACCCTACATGCACGACGGCAGCCTGAAGACGCTGAAAGATGTCGTGGACTTCTATGTGGGAGGCGGCAACTCCAACCCACACCTGGATGAGAACATGAAAGAACTGGATTTCCTCAGCGGCCGGGAGCGTGCCGATCTGGTGGTGTTCCTGGAATCGCTGACCGGCGAGATGCCGTCCGACGTTGGGCCCCCTGAGGCAGAAGAGGCTGCAGAGCAGGCCGAGGCCGAATGACAAGCTCAGTAGTGGGTTCGCGTGTATAATCTCCCGGTTCGAAGCAGGAAATCCTCATAGGGAGGGGTATCCCATGGCAGGAGCCCAGGCGACGCCGGTGGAACGCGCCGGCGCGGTGACGCTGTTTAACAACCCTTTTACGCTGGTCGGACCGGAAATCCGGGCGGGCGACCGCGCGCCGGATTTCAGCGTGCTGGACAACGACCTGAAGCCCGTCAGCCTGAAAGACACCTCGGGCAAGGTGCGCATCTTGAGCGTGGTGCCCTCGCTAGACACGCCGGTCTGCGACCAGCAGACGCGCCGGTTCAACGAAGAAGCGGCCAAGTTGGCAAACGTGGAGATCCTGACCATCAGCATGGACCTGCCGTTCGCCCAGAAGCGCTGGTGCGGCGCCGCCGGCGTCAGCAACCTGCGTACCCTGTCGGACCACCGTGACGCCTCCTTTGGCCAGGCCTACGGGACCCTGGTCAAGGAACTGCGCCTCGATGCCCGCTCCGTCTTCGTGGTGGACAAGGACGGTACGGTGCGGCACGCCGAGTACGTCAAGGAGCTCAGTACGCTTCCCAATTTCGACGCGGCCCTGGAGGCAGCCCGGAAACTGGCCGGGTAAGGCATCTCCCACCATGACTGCCCTATGGCTGAGGGATAAGCA
The DNA here is from genome assembly GCA_965218055.1 of Terriglobia bacterium. Lineage (GTDB taxonomy): Bacteria > Acidobacteriota > Terriglobia > JAJPHL01 > JAPKYU01 > CBDBKE01. The sequence goes on along the minus strand of CBDCKA010000002.1, from coordinate 281,088 downwards.
CACTCTTCCCGCGCAGAACCTAGGCGCACGGGGTGCTGGGAAACTCGTAAAACTCAGGCGGAGAACAGACATGATGTCCGTCTGGCGGTTGGTATTTTCGGGGGTTTGCTGTCTGGCATTGATCTTTGCCAGGCCCGCGTTCGGGCAAGACATTAGCGGGTGTATGTCTCCACGGGTCCTGAATATTACTACCTCCTCCACGGTAGCCCCGCCTTCACAGCATGTTGTGATGGTGGACGAGGGAAACCCGGCCTGCGAGAGAATGGGAAGCGTCCTGTTTACTCTCTCGGTCGATTTCATGAACGGAACAGGCTGGCTCAGTGTTCCGCCCTCGGCCACGTTTGAGCCGGGTCGGGCCTCTTTCACACTGACAATTACTTTCGGGTTCTTGCCGGGGCCTGGGCTCAGTGAGGCGCAGGTCATCGGCACTGGCGACAGCGGCGAGACGTTTTCTATTTTGGTCGCGGTTACATTGAGCGAGCCTCCGACGCCTCCGATCTTGCCACCCGACTCCGTGGTCAACGGCGCCAGCTTCCGGCCGGCGACGGAGCCTAAATCCTTTGTCGCTCCGGGTGCGATCGTGACCATCTTTGGGACGGACCTGGCGACCGATACCCAGGTAGCGTCGGAGGTGCCTCTACCCACCATGCTGGGAGAGACCAGCGTGACCTTCAATGGCATACTTGCCCCGCTGTTTTTCGTCTCTGGCACGCAGGTCAATGCGCAGGTCCCGTTTGATCTGGTGGCCGGAGCGGGTTTGGCCTCGGTGCAGGTGACACGAGGAGGTGAAACCAGCGTGATGCAGCCGGTCTCAGTCGCAGCCGTATCGCCGGGCATTTTTACGCAGAACCAACAGGGCACCGGCGCCGGGGCGATCCTTCACGCGGCAGATTTCGAGCCTGTCACCGAGAGCAACCCGGCACAGACGGGCGAGTTCCTGCTGGTCTTTTGCACGGGGCTCGGTCCGGTCCTGCCCGAAGTGCCATCCGGTAATGTTGCTCCCGGTACGGAGCCGCTGGCGCGAACCGTTAGCCCGCCGCTGGTGAACATCGGCGGCATTCCCGCTGAGGTGGTCTACTCCGGCCTGGCCCCAGGATTCGTGGGCCTGTACCAAGTGAACGTCAAGGTACCCTTGGGATTAAGCCCCCCGAATGAACAGCCCGAGGGTGCGGCCCCGCCCGTTACTCACAACCTGGAAATCATCAACATCGGCGTGCCGAGCAACATGGTCGAGGTGCCCGTGGGTGTGTCCCCGCCGAATAGTTAGTCCCTCCCCGACTGATCACAATCTAGGAATCATTAACGCCGGTGTGCCGCGCCAACGCCGTCACCCTCGGCGTGCGGTAGTACCCTTTTTCGCGAACCACGCGAGTTAGATGACAACCCCTCGTTCTCGCGATTTCCACGGTTCTGCTGCGCGTGGGTTCTGCTGCTCGTGCCCGACTCTGCTGCGCGTGATAGAATGGGTCGTTTGGCTGCCGAGGGCAGGTGTGTTCTTAGGGCTTTGACTCCCCTGACCAGGCAAAGGATTCGAGTCCATGTTTGAGAACCTGACCGAAAAACTTCAGCGCGTCTTCAAGACCCTGCGTGGCGAGGGGAAGTTGACCGAAGCCAACATTCAGGACGCGCTGCGGGAAATTCGGATGGCGCTGCTCGAAGCCGATGTCCATTACAAGGTGGTCCGGCAGCTGATTGATCGCATCCGGGAGAAAGCCCTCGGCCAGGAAGTGCTGACCAGCCTGACGCCAGCGCAGCAGGTGGTCAAGATTGTCCGCGACGAGGTGGTAGAGACGTTGGGGGGACGGGCGGCCTCACTGCGGTTCGCCTCGCAGCCGCCGACGGTGATCTTGCTGGCCGGGTTGCAGGGCTCGGGTAAGACGACCACCGCGGGCAAGCTGGCCCGGTGGCTGTTCCAGCACGGGCACCGGCCCCTGCTGGTCTCGGTGGACGTCTACCGGCCGGCGGCCCGGGAGCAGTTACGGGTGATCGGCCGGGCCGTGGAGCTGCCGGTGTTCGATGGGCCGGCTGGTGAAGCGTCGCCGCTTGAGCTGGCGCGCCTGGCGCGCCGAGAGGCCGCCCACAGCGGCCGCGACGTGCTGATCGTGGACACCGCCGGGCGCCTGCATATTGACGACGAACTAATGCAGGAGATGCAGCAGCTCAAGCAGCGTCTGGAGCCCGCCGAGGTGCTGTTCATTGCCGACGCTATGACCGGCCAGGACGCGGTGAACAGCGCCGACCAGTTCCACCGCCGGCTGGGCTTGACCGGCGTCATCCTGACCAAGATGGACGGGGACGCCCGCGGCGGCGCTGCTCTTTCCATTCGCGCCGTGACCGGCCAGCCGCTGAAGTTCGTGGGGGTCGGCGAGAAGTACGACGCACTGGAGCTGTTCCAGCCTGAGCGGGTGGCGTCGCGCATCCTGGGCATGGGCGACGTGCTGTCGCTGATTGAGAAGGTTGAGCAGACGCTGGATCAGAAGCAGGCCCTGGAGCTGGAGCGCAAAGTGCGCACGGCCAGCTTCACGCTGGAGGACTTCGGCGAGCAGCTCCGCCAGATGCGCAAGCTAGGTCCGCTCGAGCAGGTGCTGTCGCATTTGCCGCAGGTGGGCCCCTTCCGCCAGTTGCAGCAGGTGAAGGTGGAGGAGAAACAACTGGTGCGCCTGGAGGCCATCATCAACTCCATGACGCTCCAGGAACGCGGCAACCATCAGATCATCAACGGCCGCTGCCGCCGCCGCATTGCGCGGGGCAGCGGCACTACGGTGCAGGAGGTCAACCGGCTGTTGAAGCAGTATGTAGGGGCTCGCAAGATGATGCGGTCGCTCTCCGGCGGTCCGCTCCAGAAACGGCTGGGAAAGCTGAAGCTCCCAGCATTGCAGTAGCGCCGCCCCTGGCGGGCGGCTAAGCAAGGAGGTGAGCAGGTGCTGAGGATTCGCCTGGCGCGGTTTGGCGCCAAGAAAAGGCCTGTCTATCGAGTGGTGGTGATCGAGCGGGAGCGCGCTCGGGACGGCAAATGTGAGGAGGTGGTCGGCGTGTACAACCCGTTGACGAACCCGCCGACGGTCAAGCTCAACGTCGAGCGCATCCGCCACTGGATCGAGCGGGGTGCACAGCCCTCGCAGCGGGTGCGCCGGCTCCTGGAGCACCAGCCGCAGCAGCAGGAACAGGTCGCTTGAGCCAGGGCCGGACGGCGGACCCCCCTCTTTCGCAGGTTTCGGGCGCTGAACGCGGCGTCCGCGAGCCCCCGGCTGGCGGGGACGGGAAGCGGGAGGCGTCATGAAGGAACTCGTCGAGCACATGGCGAGGGCCTTGGTGGATCATCCGGATGAGGTGCAGGTGCGGGCGGTCGAGGGGGAACAGACGACCGCGCTGGAATTGCGAGTGGCCCCCAGCGATCTGGGCAAGGTGATCGGCCGGCAGGGCCGCACCGCCCGAAGCATGCGCGCCATCCTGGGTGCAGCGGGCATGAAATTGAAAAAGCGCTTGACGCTGGAAATCCTGGAGTGAGCTGAGCGTGGCAGAGGCGCGTACCGCAGAGACACCCCGCCCGGAAGCCGCCGGGCCGATGGTGACCATTGCCCGCATTCGGCGGTCACAGGGCCGCCGGGGCGAAGTAGCCGCCGAGCTGCTCACCGATTTCCCCCAGCGCTTTGCCGGGGCCGAGCCGGTTTGGCTGGTGGACTCCGACAGCCGCCAGCGTCCGGCGCGTCTGGAGGGGTTCTGGTTTCACAAGGGCGCGGTGATCCTGAAATTCGCTGGAGTGGATGATCTGGGGACGGCCAAAAAGCTGGCCGGCTACGAAGTCTGCATCCCGGCCGCCCAGCGCCGCACACCGGAAGGCTCTGCTGTGTACTGGTCGGACTTGCCCGGGTGCCGGGTGGTGGAAGGCGGGCGCGAGCTGGGCGTGGTGCGCTGGCTCGATCCCACCGTGGGCACTCCCGTGTTGGTGGTGGACAGCTCCGCGGGGGAATTGCTGGTCCCGTTCGCGGAGGAAATTTGCCGGCGAATTGATCTCGTCAGCCGGGTCATTGAGGTGGAGCTGCCCGACGGGCTGTTGGAGTTGAATTCAGTTGCCAAGGAAAGCATCGGACGTTGATGATCTTTGATATCTTGACGATTTTCCCCGGGTTCTTTACCGGGCCGCTGGAACACGGCATTCTGCGCCGGGCCCGCGAAGCCGGCTTGCTGGAAGTCCGGGTGCACAACCTGCGCGATTTCACCACTGAGCGCCACCAGGTGGTGGACGACCGGCCGTTTGGCGGTGGCGAGGGCATGGTGCTGAAGCCGGAGCCCATCTTTGCCGCGGTCGAAGCCCTGTGGGGCGCCAACCGCGGCTCTGACCCGAAGCAGCGCATCATTCTGCTATCGGCGCAGGGTCGCTTGCTGACCCAGCGGCGGGCTGCTCAGTTGGCCACCTGCGAACGCCTTCTGCTGATCTGCGGCCGTTACGAAGGCGTGGACGAAAGGGTGGCCGAGCATGTGGCTGACGAAGAGTTGTGCATTGGCAACTACGTGCTCAGCGGCGGGGAACTGCCGGCGGCCGTCGTGGTGGATTCCGTCACCCGGTTGTTGCCCGGCGCCCTGGGAGACGAGCTGTCCGCGGTGCGCGAATCGTTCGCCTTCTCCGGAGGTTCGGGAGCCGTTGGCGGCATCCTCGACTGGCCTCACTATACGAGGCCGGCCGAATTTCGCGGCCTGCACGTGCCGGAGGCGTTGCTCTCGGGGCACCACGAGCAAGTGCGCCGGTGGCGGCGCAAGAAAGCGCTGGAAAAGACAGTCCGCAACCGCCCGGAAATCCTGGAGCTAGTGAAGCTCAGCGGGGAGGACCGCCAGTTGCTGTCGGAAATTCAGCAGGAGAGGAATCAGCATGAATCCGGTTGAGAAGATTGCGCAGCAGCACTTGCGTGCTGGCCTGCCAGAGTTCCGTCCAGGCGACAGCGTCCGCGTCCATGTGAAGATCAAGGAGGGCGACAAGGAGCGGCTCCAGGCTTTCGAGGGCGTGGTGATTGCGCGCAAGAACCGAGCAACGGGGGAGAGCTTCACCGTCCGCAAGATCAGTTTTGGCCAGGGGGTTGAGCGCATCTTCCCTCTGCACTCCAAGGTGATCGAGCGCATCGAGGTGGTGCGCCGCGGCCAGGTCCGCCGGGCCAAGCTCTACTACCTGCGCAGCCTGCGAGGCAAGGCGGCTCGCATTCGCGAACGCGAATAGCACCGTCCGCCCGGACTGTCCCCGCTAGACCACAGCTACCCCGCCACAGAGATTTCTTGCCGAATTGTCCCGGTGGCGCTAGCATGGCCGTAGTTCCACTTCCATGGGTTGCACCTGGCGCCTGGAGAACCGGGCCTACGCGGCCGGCCACCGCTGCGTGGCCGGGGTAGATGAAGTGGGGCGTGGCGCCTTGTTTGGCCCCGTCGTGGCGGCCGCCGTTATCCTGGATCCCGCTCGCCGCATTCGCGGTATCAATGACAGCAAGCAACTGGACGCGGAAGTCCGCGAGCAACTGGCCGAGAGCATCCGGCGGCAGGCCATCGCCTGGGCGGTGGCCGCCGTGGACGCCGCTCACATTGACCTGCTCAACATCTACCGGGCCTCCCAGATGGCCATGCGCGAGGCGGTGCTGCGCCTCGCGGCTCGCCCCGACCTGGTGCTGGTGGATGCCCTGCGGCTCGACCTTCCGTGGGAGGTGCGCCAGCGCGCCCTCATTCACGGTGATGCCCGCAGCGTTTCCATTGCCGCTGCTTCCATTGTGGCCAAGGTACACCGCGATCAGTTGATGCAAGAATGGGATGCGGTGTATCCCCAGTACCACCTGGGGCGCAACAAGGGCTACACCACGCCTCAACACCTGGAATCGTTGGCGCAATTCGGCCCCACTCCACTGCATCGCAAGACCTACGCTCCGGTGGCAGCCGCCTCTCCCTTCCCCATCCGGCACGCACCACAGGAGCGAAACCTGAAGCTGTTCGCGGAGCAGGACTAGTGCGGCTTGTGGCTTGGCGTCAGCGGGCAGTCCGGCGCATGGAGCGCTCCCGAGCTGCCAGCCTGCGGTTCTTCCAGCGCCTTCCTGAGCGCGCCATCCTGGAGCCGCGCACGCAAGGCAACTGGTCGGTGAAGGACACCTTTGCGCACATTGCGGCCTGGGAGGAGGACGGAGCCCGGCGGCTGGAACTGATCGGACGGGGCCGCGGCGGCCGCATCCACTTCTATGACGACATGGCGGAGGCCGACCGCTTCAACGCCCGGGCGGTGCGGCGATCGCGGCGCTGGTCCTGGGCCGCGCTTTTGCGGCGTGCCGGGCGCGTTCGCACCCGCCTGGTCGAGGCATTACTCCGCCTGCCGCCCGCCGCGCTCGATGACCCCTCCCACCGCTATGCGGTGACCGCCTGGCTGCCGGAGTTTGCCTGGACGCACGAAGCGGACCACCTGGCCCGCATTCGCGCCTGGTGGCGCCAGCGCCGCGCTTAGAGACGCAATCCCTTCAGGTACTGGCGAAACTCCTCACCCAGCTCCTCGCGCTTCAGGGCAAACTCGACGGTGGCCACCAGGAAGCCGAGCTTGTCGCCGGCATCGTAGCGGCGGCCTTCGAAGCGGTAACCGTATATTTTCTGGCCACGGCGGAGCAGGCCGCGCAAGCCGTCGGTCAACTGGATTTCGCCTCCGCTGCCCGGCTCGGTTCGTTCCAGTTCGTCGAAGATTTCCGGGGTCAGGATGTAGCGGCCGATGATGGCCAGATGGGAAGGAGTACGGTCTGGAGGCGGCTTTTCCACCAGGTCGCTGACTTCGTAGAGCCGGTTGTTGCTTTCTTGCGGCGCCGGCGACCCTGCGATCACCCCATAGGCGGAAATGGCCGGGCCGGGCACCTCGTAGATGCCCACAATGGACTTCCCGTAGCGCTCGTAGACATCCAGCATCTGCCGCATGCAGGGCACCGGGGCGTCGATGATGTCGTCGCCCAGCAGCACCGCGAACGGCTCCTGGCCCACCAGCTCGCGGGCCATCAGGATGGCGTGGCCCAGGCCTAGAGCCTCCTTCTGCCGCACGTATGAGATGTGGATCATGTCGGTGATCTGGCGCACCAGAGCCAGCAGGTCGAGCTTTCCTCGTTCCTCCAGAATCTTCTCCAGTTCGTAGGAGACGTCGAAGTGGTCTTCGATGGCAGCCTTGCCCCGCCCGGTCACCAGGACCATGGTGTCGAGACCCGAGCGCGCCGCTTCCTCGACCACGTATTGAATGATGGGTTTGTCCACCAGCGGCAACATCTCTTTGGGCTGCGCCTTGGTGGCCGGGAGGAATCGTGTTCCGAGGCCAGCCACCGGAAAGACTGCCTTGCGAATCTTCGGGTGCGCCATAGAGGTTCCAGGGTAAGCCAGAAACCCGGTGATGTGCTACTGCCCCGTTGCCGCGTCTGCCAGAGCACACTTCAGCCCAAGCTCCTCTTGGCCGAAGCCGCCGTATTCTTATATGGTAGAAGAGACGGAAGAACATACAAGGCGCTCCGGCGCCGCAGGAGGGCTGATGAGAGCAGTACCGCTTATGATGATGTTACTTCTGGTGACTTGGCTGGCGGTGGGTCAAGCCCCGGCTCCGGCACCGGCGGCGAGTGGCAAACTGGGTCTGATCCTGGCCACCCGAGTCTTGGCTGAATGTGAGGAAGGCAAAGCGCTCCAGGCCGAGATGGCGAAGAAGTTTGGGCCGCGGCAAAAGAAGATGGAGGAGCTATCCGCGGAGATACAGAGACTGCAGACGGAATATCGCCAGGGGGAAACCACGTTTCCCATCGCGGAGCGGCAGCAGCGTTCCCTGGCACTCCAGCGAAAGCAGAAGGATCTGGAGCGCTTGAATGAAGATTTCAACTACGATGCAAATGCGGCGCGCGAGGAAGGGTTAGCGCGCTTGAACCGGCAGCTTGGGCAGGTGGCGGTAAAGTACGGGTCCGAGAAGCAATACGCCGTGATCTTTGACAGGATTACCGCCGGTGCCCTCTACGTTGGGCCTGCCGTGGATATCACCAACGAGATCCTGGCGGCCTACAACCAGCAGTTTCCGGTGAAGCCAGAGACGCCGCAGTAGGCTTCCCCATGGCGCGGCCGGGCCGGCGTGGCTCATTGGGGCTGGCTGCCAGCGGCAGCAGAAGGGCGCCTGCGGGTGCCCGACGAACGTCGGCGCCGGCGCGGCCTCGCGGTTCGGGGAGGAGCCGCCTCTGTCGGGGTGGAAGACTCGTCACCCGCTGCCGTTGCGCTGGCATCGTCCCCGGAGGGAGCTTCACTGTCAGGGGGCCCTGGCGCTGCGAGAGCCTCTGGTTGGGGCAGGGGCGCCGGCAATGAGGAGATCCCCTCCTCTGGTAGCCTCACCGTGTAGTTGGAATCCACCCGGTCTAGTTGCACGAAGCTGGCCTGAGCCATCTTCTTCATGAAGTCCAGGAAGGAGTTGGAGGCGTAGTCGCGCTCGCTGAAAGTGGAATCAAGTTGCAACATAGTGCTCTTGACCAGCCCCAGCATTGGCCGATGCTCCCGTTGGGTCAGCACGTTGAGGGCCCGCTCCAGGAGCGGCCGCGCATTCTCGAGTGGGAGCGACGCGCGGCGGCGCGACGGCTGCCGGGGTGCCGCGGAAGCACGGCGGGACGGCGCGGGGTGTTGTACCAGGTTCTCGTAGCTTAGGAACTCCCTGCAATTCCTTTGTAGGATGGAGCTGGTGAAACCCCGACCCCCAACCACGAACACCGCCTTGTTGTATTGCTTCAGCTTCTCCACTAGAGCGATGAAGTCGCTGTCGCCGCCTACGATTGCATAGGCGTTGATGTGGGACCGGGTAAAAGCCATCTCCAGCGCGTCCAGGGCCAGGTTGATGTCGGCCCCGTTCTTGTCGCCGCGGGGAGTGGGGTCCCGCTGCACCATCTGCACCGCCTGCTCGCTCATCTTGCGGCTGGCGGTTCCGTGGCGCTTCCAGTCGCCGTAAGCGATCTTGCTGACCACCTCGCCCCGTTCCTTTAAGGCCTCCAGCACCACCGCCACGTCGAACTCCTGGCTCAGCGTGCTGCGCACCCCGATCTGAATGTTGTCAAAGTCAACGAATACCGCGATTTTCAATTGTTCTTCAGGCATGAAAGACTAACTCGTCATTTCATTATACACCATTACGCCCGGCGATGTGCCGCAGCTCCCCGGGGTGCGCTGGAGGCCAATCCCTCACGTGGGCCGCAAAGTTGACTTAGTGGAGGGCTATGATAGTGGGGGGCAGGAAGCGGGAGGCAGAAGGAAGAAGACCAAAAACAGGAGGTGATGTGAAACGGCGGGATTTTTTTGCCGCGCCGCCATTGGGCGTGACGGTTACCAGCGCCTCTTCAACCGGGCAGGACCTGGAGGGCTGGGAACCCAGCGGCTCGCTCACCGATGTCGGAGGCATCAAGGTTGGCCACTTCACCCATCGCCGGCGCCCTACCGGGTGCACCGTCGTGCTGTGCGGCCAGGGAGCAGTGGCCGGTGTGGACGTTCGAGGAGAGGCGCCGGGCACGCGCGAGACCGATCTGCTGCATTCGGTCCACACGGTGCAAATGGTGCATGCCATCGTGCTTTCCGGCGGCAGCGCCTTCGGCCTGGCTACGGCCGACGGGGTGATGCGTTACCTTGAGGAGAAGGGCATCGGGTACCAGGTTGGGCGCGTGCGGGTGCCGATTGTCCCCGCCGCCATTCTGTTCGACCTGCTGGTGGGGGACAGCGCCATTCGGCCTATCGCCGAGTCTGGATATAAGGCCTGCCTGGCTGCCCGCGGCGGTCCGAAGGCCCGCGTCGAGCAGGGGAATGTGGGCGCTGGGGCCGGGGCGACTGTCGGCAAGCTGCTGGGGCGCAAGCGTGCCATGAAGGGCGGCCTGGGCACCGCCAGCCTACGGCTGCCCGGCGGGCTGGTAGTGGCGGCGCTGGTGGCTGTGAATGCGGTGGGCGATATTTTCGACTACCGGCGCGGCAAGCTGCTGGCTGGCGCTCGAACCGCCGACGGCAAGCGGCTGGTCAACGTGATGGCCCTTTTGCGCAAGGGGGAACTACCCTCCTTCAAACCGGGCTCCCAGGGAGAGAAGCAGAACACGACCATCGGCGTAGTGGCCACCAATGCGGCGCTCACCAAGGCTGAAGCGAACAAGGTGGCGCAGATGGCACACGACGGGCTGGCTCGGACGATCCAGCCGGTCCACACGCCTGCCGACGGAGACACTTTGTTTGCTGTGGCAACCGGGAAGCTGAAACCGGCGGCGGGCAGCGCACCAAATTCCCTCGGAGCCGCCCTGCAGGGTATCGTTGGCGCACTGGCTGCCGAGGTGGTGGCCGCAGCGGTAGTCTCCGCCATCCTGCACGCCAAAGGGATCCCGGGCTACCCAGCCTGTTCTGATTTGTGAGAGAAACAGCCGGCGTGCTCTGCCTGATTTCGCTGGAAGTTCTCCACCGACTCTACTGCATGAAGGTGAGACCGTGGGGAACGAACTGCGGGAAGACGTAGGCGTAGAGCATGATGATGACGCCGACCACGGAGGCTAGCGCCACACTGGTCCAGAAGACGTAGCGCAGCAGCTCTCCCTCCCGCCCAACGATGTTGGTGGCCGCCGCCGCCACCACGATGCTCTGCGCGTCAATCATCTTGCCCATCACGCCTCCGGTGCTGTTGGCCGAGGCGATCAGGATGGGGTCCAGGCTGAGCTGCTCGGCGGTGATGCGCTGCAAGCTTCCGAACAGAGCATTGGAGGAGGTGTCGCTGCCGGTCAGCGCCACGCCCAGCCACCCCAGGAACGCCGCAAAGAACGGGTAGACCGCGCCGGTGCGGGTGAAGGCCAGGCCCAGCACGGCATCCATGCCGGAGTAACGAGTCACGTAGGCCAGCCCCAGCATGAAGAAGATGGCCGTGAGAGCAAAGCGCATGCGGTAGAGGGTGCGCCCGAAGATCTGGAAGATGCGCCGCGGGCCCATCCCCAGCAGCAGCCCGGATAGGACAGCCGAGAAGAATGCCGCCGTGCCGGTGGCCGTCAGCCAGGCAAACCGGTAGACGGCCGCCTCCGGCGCTTTTTCCGGCACCACTGGCGCGTCCCGCCACACAGCGTCGTGCAGCACGGGAAACTGGAAGTCAATTCGCGTGTAGCTGTCCAGGGGCCGCTGGATGAACCCCCACAGAAGCACGAACAGGGTCAGGACCGCAAAAGGCATCCAGGCCTTCAGCACCTGCTTGCGGGTGTAGTCATGGCCGGCCACGGCCGTCGCGCGTTCCTCCGGGAAGCGCCAAATTTCCTTCGGCTGCCAGAAGCGGAGAAAAACGACAGTGGCCAGCAATGCCGCCATGGCGGCCATGATGTCCACTAGGTTGCTGTCCTGATAATTGCCCCAGTAGAACTGCACAGCTCCGAAGCTGAGGCCGGTGACCAAGATTCCGGGCAGCACCTGAAAGGTCTGCTTCCAGGGCACCATGGCCCGCACCAGCCAGAAAGCGACGATCGGCGAAACCAGCGGCAGAATGCGCGCGTTCATGGCCGACAGATCGCTCTCGTTCAGCCCGCTCACCAGCGCCAGCGTGTGGATCGGGGTGCCCAGGGCGCCGAACGCCACCGGCGCCGTGTTGGCAATCAGGCACAGAGCTGCCGCCTTGAACGGGTTGAACCCCAGGGCGGCCATCATCGCTGCCGAAATGGCCACCGGCGCCCCAAAGCCCGCGGCGCCTTCAATAAAGGCGCCGAAGCTGAAGGCGATCAGCAGCGCCTGTAGCCGCCGGTCGGCGGAAATGGAGGTCACCGAGGCGCGCATGATGTCGAACTGCCCGCTGGCTACCGTGATGTCGTAGAGAAACACGGCATTCAATACGATCCAGCAGATGCGCAGCAGCCCGAAGGCGCCGCCGAAGCTGAAGGATGCCAGCGCCAGCGGCGCCGGCATCCCGAACACAACCATCGAGCAAACCAACGCCGTCAGCGCACCGGCGATGGCCGCGATGTGTGGCCGGGCACCTTTCAGCAGGAAGGTGAACAGGACCACCACCGGCAGCGCGGCCGCCAGGGTCGAGAGGGGCCACAACGCCGGTCCCCAGGGGTAATAAACCTGCGTCCACGAAGCGGGCATGTGCAAGGTCTCAGGTATCAGGCGTCAGGGGTACCGTAACGAGACACAGTAAGGGAGCCATAAACGAAAGTCATAAACGACAGGAGAGGCTGCCTTGGATTTCAAACGTCAGGGGAACTGGAACCTGGCACCTGACAGTCGGCTATTTGCGCTTGAAGATGCGGCGCAGAATGGAGCTATCCTTTTCGGCGGCCACAAGCAGGTCCAGTTCGCCGGCATCGAAAAAGACGCCGCTGCAGTCTTTGCACTTGTCCACCAGCAGCGGCCCCATCTGGATCTCTTCCAGGTCGTGACCGCACTTGGGGCACTTCATCCAGTGGGTTTCCTTGCGGTGCTTACGCTCCTGCTCGCGCCGCTCGGCTTCGGCTTTGACACGCATCTTCTCAACCAATTCCCGGTCGCGCTCGTGGAAGTACTTGTTTAGGTCGGCACGGCGGTCGGCAACGAAATCATCCGGCATGGGGCGCTCCTTCTCCTGATCCAGTAACTCGCCTCGTGGGCGGCTCCCCTCACATTCGCCTGGGTAAACGGAGGGGTATTATAGCGCCGGGCCGCTTTCAGGTATAATCAAGAAGATGAGCCGACTGAAGCGGAACCTGCGATTGGCGGCCAGCCTGCAGCTGCTTCCAGCCATGGAAGGAGGCGAGGAGGTGCTGGTGGGCGGCCAAGCGGTGATCGAGGGCGTGATGATGCGCTCGCCGCACGCCTACTGCGTGGCGGTGCGCAAACCCTCCGGCGAATTGGCCACCCAGACCGGCCCGCTGGTGCGACCTTCCGAACGCCGGCGGTTGTGGAAGATCCCGGTGCTGCGAGGACTGGGGACGATGGGGCAGGCGCTGGTGCTGGGCATTCGCGCGCTGCGCTTCTCGGCCAACAGCGCCCTAGAGGATGAAAAGGCCGATGAAAAAGCCGCCGAAGGCCGGCCCGGCGAGCCAACACGCAAGGCCGAGGTCAGCTCCTGGGTCATGGCCGCCAATCTGGCCTTTAGCGTGGGCTTTTTCATTTTCCTGTACAAGTTTGTGCCGCTGTTCCTCACCACCCGGCTCCAGCAGTACGTTGCGGCGGTGGAGAACCATTTCGTGTTCAACCTGGTGGACGGGCTGATCCGCATTGCCCTGTTTCTGACTTTCCTGCTGTTGGTTTCCCGCTGGAGCGAGATCCGGCGGGTGTTCGAGTATCACGGGGCCGAACACAAGGTGGTGTTCAACTTTGAATCGCGGCAGCCGGTCACTGTGGCAAACGCCCGCCCCTTTAAGACGCTGCACCCCCGCTGTGGCACCAGCTTCCTGCTGGTGGTGATGCTGCTCAGCCTGGCCGTCTACACACTGATCCCGGTGGAGTCGTTCGGAATGCGCTTCCTGGTGCGGGTTGCACTGCTGCCGCTGATCGCCGGGGTCAGCTTTGAGCTGATCCGATTTTCGGCGCGGCGCCAGGGGACGTTGTGGGCCTCGATGGTGGCCCCGGGGCTGTGGTTGCAGCGAATCACCACCCAGCCGCCGGCCGACGACCAACTGGAGGTGGCCATCCACGCGCTGGAGGAGGCCATGGTGCTGGAGAAGCAGCGCGGCGGTGAACTGGTAATCGCCTAGCAGGTCTGCAAGTTTCGTTTGCCCTCCGTCCGGCGGAGGGTTTTGTTTAGGTGGCCTCCTTCTATGAATGAGAAGCAATTGACGGACAAGCTGGACCAGATCGAGTCGCGCTACGAGGATCTCAGCCAGCAGCTCGGCGATCCGGCGGTGCTGGCCGACGGCGCGCGCTACCAGAAGCTGGCCCGCCTGCACTCGGAACTGGGCGGGATTGTCGAAAAGTACCGCGAGTGGAAGGGCATGCGGCAGGGCGTCGCCGACACCCGCGACGTGCTCGACGACGCCGACCCGGAGATGCGCGCCCTGGCCGAGCAGGAGCTCGGCCACCTGGAGGAGCGCGCCGCCGCCGCCGAGCAGCAGTTGAAGGTGTTGCTGACCCCCAGGGATCCCAACGACGAAAAGAGCGTGGTCCTGGAAATCCGCGCTGGAACCGGAGGCGACGAGGCCACCCTGTTCGCCGCCGAAATCTTCCGCCTCTACGCGCGCTTCGCTGAAACCCAGAGATGGAAGGTGGATGTCATCTCCAGCAGTCCCTCCAGCATCGGCGGGGTGAAAGAAATCATCGCGGTCATCGAAGGGGGGCGCGTGTACAGCCGGCTGAAGTACGAAAGCGGGGTCCACCGCGTGCAGCGGGTGCCGCAGACCGAGCAGCAGGGACGCGTCCACACCTCGGCGGTGACTGTGGCGGTGCTGCCAGAGGCCGAGGAAGTGGGGGTGGCGATTGAGCCCAAGGAGCTGCGCGTGGATACCTTCTGCTCCTCTGGACCCGGCGGCCAGTCGGTGAACACCACCTACTCGGCGGTGCGCCTCACCCACCTGCCTACGGGGGTGGTTGTGACCTGCCAGGACGAGAAATCGCAGATCAAGAACAAGTCCAAGGCCATGCGCGTGTTGCGGGCGCGGCTCTACGAGCTGGAGCGCGAAAAGCAGCAACGGGCGTTGGCCCAGGAGCGCCGGGCCATGGTCGGCTCGGGTGATCGCAGCGAGAAGATTCGCACCTACAACTTCCCCCAGAACCGCGTCACCGACCATCGCATCGGTCTCACCCTCCACCAGTTGGAACAGGTGATGGACGGCAAGCTGGGACCACTGGTGGATGCCCTGACGACTCACTTCCAGGCCGAAAAACTCAAGCAAGAAGTGACCACCGTGGCCTAGTTCATGCCTAGTGTTGCCACAGGGCGCGGTGTGCCTCTGTGCCACGATGGCCAAGACTCGGCCCAAGACCTGGCCCAACAATCGGCCCAAGATTCGACTTAGTGATGCGCGGCAAACTCCTCTGGCTGACGGTCGGCGTGCTGGTTCTGCTGGTGGCGCTGGGCAACCGAGGGCTGCTCGGCGTGAGGAGCCACGACCAGCCGGAGCCCGGCCCGCTGACGCTGCATGTTCCAGAAGACCCGGAGCAGGTATCGCCGTTTTTGGCCTCCTCGGCCGCCGTGATCGAACTGATGCTGCGCCTGGCGGAGGTGAAGCCGGGGGAAACCGTGTATGACCTGGGCTGCGGCGATGCCCGCATCCTGGTGATGGCCGCGCAGAAATACGGCGCCCGTGGTGTGGGAGTGGAGCTGGACGCCGAGGTCCTCGCGCTGGCCCGCGCCAATGTGGCCCGTCACGGCCTGAAGGACCGCATCACGCTGGTCCGCGGCAACCTGTTTGACGTCGACCTGCGCGACGCCGATGTGGTGGCTCTCTACCTGCTGCCGGAAGCGCTGGCGCGCCTGCGGCCAATGCTCGAGCAGCAACTGCGTCCCGGCGCCCGCGTGGTCACCCACGACTTCGGCATCCCCCTCTGGCAGGCGACCCGCATTGAGAAGCTGGACCGCGGTGAAGGCACTAAGCACACCATCCAGCTCTACCGGCGCTAATCCGACTGGACACCAGAGCAGCAGTCAAACCGTCTTGCGCCGATTCTTTGGGGAGTAGAATGGTAGTAGTTCCACTATTGGAGGTAGCCATGAAACTTAGCGTGAAAGGTATGGCCATTGCTGCCGGAATCATGTGGGGAATGCTGGCAGTGTTTCTAACCGGTTGCGCGAACCTCATCTGGCCCAGCTATGGCCAGGAGTTTCTCCGCCTGCTGGCCTCGATCTACCCCGGCTACAATGCCACGGCCAGCTTTGGTCAGGTGATCGTGGGCACGCTGTATGGAGTTGTGGACGGGACCGTGGGCGGGGCCGTCTTCGCGTTGCTGTACAACCGTCTGGCACGAGCCTGATGCGGGCCAGGAAAGCCGCCCGTGCCAGTCAGCAAGAGCCAGCAAGAGTCAGCAAGAGCCATCTCTCCGAAGGGAAGCCCGCATGCCAGTTCCTGCGAGGATTGAGGTCTACGTAGACGGCCATTGCGCCTTCTGCCGCTGGATGGAACAGCGGGTGAAGCGTTTCGACCGCCACGGGCGCGTGGAATTTCTCGACTATAACGACCCGACGATCCAACCGGCGCTGCCCTTTCAAGCCCAGGAATTGGCGGCTGAGATGCACGTGCGCGGCGCGGACGGCGACTGGAGCAAGGGATTCTTCGCCTGGCTTACGGTGATGCGCGCGTTACCCGCGCTGTCCTGGCTGGGGTGGGTGCTGGCAAGGCCTCCGTTGCGCTGGCTGGGCCCGCCTTTCTACCGCTTCGTGGCCCGAAATCGCTATTCGCTGCCCGGCGCGCCTCGGCGCTGCGATACCTCTTGCGCGCGGCATCTGAGCGGTGTGGCCGTCGTGGTGGGCGCGGTCCTGTTGTCGTTTGCCGCCCTGGCCCAGGAGCCCGGCCGGTCTAAACCTGCTGACACGCGCAGTATGGAGCAACGCCTTGCCGAGGCTTGGGCTCACGTCGAGCAGCGCGCGATCGAGCTGCTTCGCCAGAACCGGATTGCCGATGCTAAGGCCGCTCTCGAAGCCATCGTGGAGGAACAGCCAGGGAACGCCCGTGCCAAAGCCTACTTGGCTGCCGCCGAACTGCAGTCCGGGGCGGTCGAGAAAGCGATGACCCGCGCGAGTCAACTACTGGAGGCAGATCCGGACAACCCCGACCTGCACGAGCTGCTGGCCCAGGCCCATATGCAGAATCAGGATTGGGCCCAGGCTGAGAAGCAGTGGCGTACCGTGCTCCAGCAGCGGCCGAACTCGGAGGAGGCGCGCTTTCAACTGGCCAACGCCCTGCTGCAGCTTGGGCGCTTTCCAGAAGGCTTGCAGGAGGTGACGCGCGCAGTGGAGATCAACCCGCGGCGAAGCGACGCGCGGGCCCTGCGCGGCAACCTATTGGCTGCGCTGGGACGAACCCTAGAGGCGGCCAGGGAATGGCGGCTGACGTTGGCCACCGACGCCAACAACCCGGCGGCGCTAGCCGGGTTGGCCGTCTATCTGCGCGAAGCGCGGCCGGACGCGGCGCTCGAATACGCTCGCCGCGCGGTCGAGCTCAGTAACTGGGAGGCAGTGGGGCCGATCCGCGTCCTGGCTCTGGTGCACCGGTCGCGAGGGGAACCGGACCGCGCGCGGGAAGTGTTGCGCAAGGCCCTGCGGAAATTTTCCGACAACCCTGTCCTGGCGGCAGAATTGCGCAGGCTGCAGCCGGCCGGCAGCCCGTCCCAACCCAGGCCAAGAGCGCCGGGGTCCACCGGGTTGTCGGCTGAGAGTCCGTCCGGTGCCCAGCAGGAAGCAGCCCCGCAAAAGCCTTCACCGCAGTGACCGCCCGTCCCACCAAGAAGTCGATCATTCGCCAATACCTGGAGCAGGCCCGTCCGGCGCACATCGGCGCTGAGGAGGCGGTAGCCATGCGGCGCGAGTTGGCGCGAGTAATGGGCCCGCAGGCACGCATCTCCCAAGAGTACCTGCTGGACGTGCTGGCTGAGCTGGGCGCCAGCGTGGCCGCCGAACTGGGAGGGATCTCCCGAGAAGTTCTAGGGCTGCTGCACTTCGACACGCTGGAAGCCGCCGAAACCACCTTGCGGACGCTCGATGAGCGCTACCGGAGCTGCAGCACTCGAAATGAACCCGGCCTCGCCGAGGAGTGCCGCCGCGCCGCGATGCGGGTGCGCCGCCGCGCCACCCTGATCGCCCGCAACCGCAAGGTGGCGGCGGACAAGCGCGCGGAGAAAGAAGAGATTGCCAAGTGGTTCACCATCTGGCTCCAGACCCCAGACCTGTTCTTTGACTGGCTCGCCCTGCGCAGACAATCCGAGGACTTTCGGCAACTTTTTGAGCCTCGGTGACTTCGGGTTGGCTTTTGAGGTTTTGCGGTAGCTAAGAGCCGCTGCTGCCGTTCATGTCGGGCTGGCCGGTCGCCTGCAACACGCTGTGCCAGAGACCCCCCTGCGGATCAATGCGCTTGCGGCGGGAAACGGCCAGCGGGATGGGCACCACCGTGAAGTGCTGGTTCCAGTAGCCCACC
Organism: Terriglobia bacterium; assembly: GCA_965218055.1. Taxonomy (GTDB): domain Bacteria; phylum Acidobacteriota; class Terriglobia; order JAJPHL01; family JAPKYU01; genus CBDBKE01. The sequence goes on along the minus strand of CBDCKA010000002.1, from coordinate 263,041 downwards.
AGGGTGTTGGTGTGGCCAGCCATCGCGGCATGGGCGGCGTTCTGGCCAAGCATTTGGCAGAAGGCGGAATCGTCCGGGGCGGCCGGCAAACTCCGGATCATGTAGCTGGGGTCAATGTACTTCAGCCCGACGGGCATCTGGATACGCCCGAAGTATTGCAGGATCTTGTTGCGCAGGAACGTGCCGATGTCCACCAGGGCCACGTTTCCGGAGGCGTCGAACGACGGCTCCGCGTGTGCGGCTACCAGCTCCTGGCCCGCGCCTTCCGCCACCACGATGACGGCATGGTTGCGGGCCACCAGCCGCCGCTTGAGCGTGGGCAGGAAGCCGGAGTCGTCCTCTTCCAGCGCAAAGGGCACTTCCGGCACCAGGCAGAAGTTGACGTCGCCGGTCGACAGCGCCGCGTGAGCGGACAGGAAGCCGGAGTGACGGCCCATCAGCTTGACCAAGCCGATACCGTGCGGGCCGCCGAGCGCTTCCGAATGGGCGGCTGAAATCGCCTGGCGCGCTGCCCCGACCGCTGTCTCAAAGCCGAACGAGCGCTCGATGTAAGCGATGTCATTGTCAATGGTCTTGGGCAGACCGATGACGGCGATTGGCAAGTTGCGGCGGGCAATCTCTTTCGTGATTTGGTGCGCCCCGCGCAGGGTCCCATCACCGCCGATGGCGAACAGCACGCCGATGCCATTGCGCTCGAGAGTGTCCACCATCATACCGGTGTCCTGCGGTCCGCGCGAGGAACCCAGCACGGTGCCCCCGAGGTGGTGAATGTCGGACACCACCGCAGGGGTCAGGTTGCGCCAGCTCTTATCAAATGGCGGCGTCAGGCCCTGGTAACCGTAAGGAATGCCGATCACGCGCTTCACGCCGTAGAGGTGGTACAGGCTCAAAGCGATGGCCCGGATGACATCGTTCAATCCCGGGCAGAGACCGCCGCAGGTCACAATGGCGCAGCTAAGCTGGCGAGGGTCAAAAAACAGGCTCTCCCGCGGCCCGGCCATTTCGAACGACGGCGGCTCCTGGTGCTGCTCAAAGGCGGCGCGCAACAGCTTCATTTCCGAGTGGAAGCTGATGCGATCCTCGGCAGTGACGTAGCGGCTGCAGGAGAACGGCGTCGGATAGCGGCAGGCCCCCAGTGTTTCGACTGCAAACTCCATCGGCACGACCGATTCTAGCATGTTCACTCGGGGCGACCGGACTCTTGGCTTTTGAATTTCACGCAGGAGGAAGGGGTGGAAAATTATCTATAGCGCGCGCCACGCGGCGCGAAGGCCAATAGGTTCGCCGTACAAGGAAAGGAGCGGGCAGCACTGTATACTCGCTGCGGAGGAGAGCATGCCCCGGAGGAGAGTATACCGACGATGAAGATTACCTGGCTGGGTCATTCCACGTTCCGACTGATCACGCCCGGTGGCGCCGTGGTGCTGGCGGACCCTTGGGTGGAAGGCAACCCGGCCTGTCCGGAGGCGCTGAAGAAGTTCGACTGCCTGGACGTGATGCTGATCACCCACGGGCACTTCGACCACATCAGCGACGCGGTGGCGCTGGCCCGGCAGCACCACCCGCAGGTGGTGGGCGTTTACGAAGTGTGCGCCTGGTTGGAGAGCAAGGGCGTTTCCAAAACTCTGCCAATGAACAAGGGCGGGTCGCAGCAGGTAGGCGAGCTCCGGGTGACGATGGTGCACGCCGACCACAGTTGCGGCATCCTAGATGAAGGGAAGATCGTCTACGGGGGCGAGGCAGCCGGTTACGTCATTCAGCTGGGCGAGCGCCGTCTCTACCATGCCGGTGACACCAATGTCTTTGGCGACATGAAGATCATCCACGATCTGTACGCGCCCGGGCTGGCCGTGCTGCCCATCGGGGACCTGTTCACCATGGGCCCAGTGGAGGCCGCCTATGCCTGCCGGCTGCTGCGCCCGAAGAAAGTGCTGGGGATGCACTACGGCACCTTCCCGCCGCTCATCGGGCGCCCGGCGCAACTGCGCCAGCTACTCTCGGACATGCCCGAAGTGGAAGTGCTGGAACTCAATCCTGGAGAAACGCTCGACTGGTGAAGGTGGGAAACGGGGGTAACGGAAACCCGCAGGGGAGCCGCGTTTTGCTGGCCCTGTTGGGTCTTACCGCGTCACTGCTTTGCCGCGCGGCGTGGCGGGCGGGGTCGCAGCCGCGGCACCACCGGCAGAGGGGGCGGCAGGGGCGGCTTCGGTTTCGGGCGGAGGAAGCCCCAACGCCTTACGCACCTGGTGGTCCAGCTCGTCGCGGATATCCTGGTTCGCTTTAAGGAAAAGGCGGGCGTTCTCGCGGCCCTGCCCAATGCGCTGGCTGCGGAAGGAAAACCAGGAGCCGCTCTTTTCAACCAGTCCCTTCTCCACGGCCGAATCCAGCAGGTCGCCCTCGCGGGAGATTCCTTCACCGTAGAGGATGTCGAATTCCGCGTTGCGGAACGGGGCGGCCAGCTTGTTCTTCACCACCTTGCACCTCGTCCGGTTGCCGATGATCACGTCGCCATCCTTCAGGGCGGCGATGCGGCGAATGTCCAAGCGCACCGAGGAATAGAACTTTAGCGCGCGCCCGCCGGTGGTGGTCTCCGGGTTGCCGAACATGACTCCAATCTTTTCCCGCACCTGGTTGATGAAGACGAGGCTGGTCTTGGACTTGGAAACGATAGCGGTGAGCTTGCGCAGCGCCTGCGACATCAGCCGAGCCTGCAGGCCCATGGTTGGCTCGCCCATTTCGCCGTCCAGTTCTGCCTTGGGCACCAGCGCCGCCACCGAGTCCACCACCAGCACGTCCATGGCGCCCGAGCGCACCAGGGCTTCCGCAATCTCCAGTGCTTGCTCGCCGTAATCTGGTTGCGAGACCAGCAGGTTGTCCACGTCCACGCCCAGCCGGCGGGAATAGGCCGGATCCAGCGCGTGCTCGGCATCCACGAAGGCGGCCATTCCCCCGCGCTTCTGGGCCTGAGCGACTACCTGGAGGGCGAGCGTAGTCTTGCCGCTCGCCTCCGGACCAAAAATCTCGCTGACGCGACCCCGCGGCAGGCCACCCACTCCCAGCGCCGCGTCCAGCGCCAGCGAGCCAGTGGGAATGACTGCGATCGGGACCAGGGCTTCCCGGGCTCCCAAGCGCATGATGGAGCCCTTGCCGAACTGCTTCTCGATCTGTGCGAGCGTCAGCTCCAGAGCCCGGGTCTTTTCTTGCCGCTCCTCTGCCATACTGCCCTGCTACGTTTCTGCCGTGCTGGCCACGGCGGTCAGGATATCTCCTGGGTGGAATATTCCCTGCGGTTATACTACACGTCCGCTTGGAATGCTACCGGGGCAACGCATGATCGGCAGCCGCGGGGGCCGACTTCACCTCCAGAGGTTCGCGGCGCACCCTACTCAGGGTCGGCGTAATAGCCTTTACGCGCCCGGACTTTCACACCCCTGCGCCGGGCCACCACTTTGATGGTATGGAAGGCGCCGTCGCGCGGCGTATTCGGTCGGAACAACACGACGTACTGGCTCCGCAGTTCGTGGCCAATCTGCTTGAAGGAACCGGTTAAGTCGGTCAATTTGAAGGGCACGAAGAGGCGCCCCCCGGTCTCTTCCGCGAAGCGCTTCAAAACCTTGTCGCCTCTCTTGCGGATGCCGGTGATGTTGGTCCCTATGACAAAGATGGTGACCTCGGCCTTCTGGGTCATCGCCAGAGTCTCCTCCTCCGTGACCCGGCTCTGGTTGTCTTCGCCATCCGTAAGCACCACAATGGTGCGTCGCACACTGCCCTCCGGTTCCGCCTTCATCAGCTTGTCGCGTACGGCATGGTAGATGGCGTCATAGAAGGCAGTGCCCCCGCCGGCGCGCAAGGACTCGATTCCGGTACGGAGTTTATCAATGTCGTCAGTGAAATCCTGCACCACTTCGACGTTCGTATCAAAGGCGAGCAAGAACGCGCGGTCCCTGTTGGGACGCAGCACGGACTGCAGGAACTCGATGGCCGCTGCCTGCTCGAACTGGAACCGGTCGCGGACGCTGTTGCTGGTGTCGATCAGCAGAGCGATGCGCAGCGGCAGGTCGGTCTCCCGCGCGAAGTCGATGATTTGCTGCTTCTTCTTGTTGTCGTACACCGTGATCTCATTGCGGGTGAGGTCGGTGATGAAGCGATCCTTGCCGTCCAGCGCGCTGAACAGCACCGGCACGCGATCCACGCGAATTCGGATGTCGGCATCGCTGCCTCTGACACGACTGGAGCCTTGCGGCGGCTCTACCGCCCGGTTCTGTGCCACCAGGCACAGGGCAGAGACGGCAAAGGCCAACAGGAGAGGTTTTCTGATGGAGTGCAACACCAGCCCAGAGCTCCTGACCTGATTATAGCAAAAGTTGCCAGTCCCAGTCGAAACCCCTCCCCGGCAGGTACCACTACCCGCACGGCCCTCGTGCCGGAACGCTCGAAGCAACATTGTCTAGCAGCGTTGTCCAGCGGGGTCTAGCGGGGCGAGCAGTGCCGCGGCAAACCAAGGAGCCGAAACGTGACTCGCAAAGTTACCCTTTATCGGACGCAGCGCCGGACGCAGGGCCGGTCGCCGAAACGTTGGATGCGAGAAACTTCTCCAGCGCAGGCGGCAGCGGCGCAGAGATTTCTAGCGTCTCCCCGGTGCGCGGATGGCAGAAGCCGATCGAGGCAGCGTGGAGGAAGTTGCGGTCGAGCAAACCGCCGGGCGCCCCGTAGAGCGTGTCGCCCACAACGGGGTGCCCCCGGCTGGCCAGGTGCACGCGGGCCTGATGCGTGCGGCCGGTATGCAGGGTAACTTCGAGCAGGGTGAACCGGGGCAGGCGGCGAAGCACCTTGTATTCAGTGAGGGCCTCACGCGCTTTGGCCCCCTGGCGGCGCGCGGTCATACGGCGCCGCCGCTGCAGGTCGCGGGCGATAGGAGCGGCGATCCGGCCCTTCTCCGGTCGGACCACGCCGTGCACCAGAGCCAGGTAGGTTTTGGCTATGGTGCGCGCGCGGAACTGCTCGGCCAGACGGCGGTGGGCGATATCGTTCTTGGCGACCAGCAGCACCCCGCTGGTCTGGCGGTCCAGGCGGTGCACGATGCCCGGGCGCAGCTCGCCACCCACTCGGGACAGGAGCCCAAACCGGTGCAGCACGGCGTTGACCAGCGTGCCTGAGGGGCGACCCGCCCCTGGATGCGCAGCCATCCCCGCAGGCTTGTTCACTGCCACCAGGTCGTCGTCTTCGTAAAGGAGTTCCAGCGGGATGTCTTCGGGCAGCGCACGGAGCGGACCCGGAGGTTCCCAATCCAGCGAAATCTGCTCCCCGCCCTGGAGCCGGAAGCTGGCTTTCGCCCCCCCGCCATCCATCTCGACCCGCCCCGCGCGCAGCAGTCGCTGGACGTGAACGCGGCTCACGTCCTCCAGGTGCTCGACCAGGAACTGATCCAGGCGCTTGCCCGCGTCTGTCGCCTCGGCCACAAAATTCCGCGTCACAGAATGTAGTGTGAAACAGGGGTGCTCACCTGTCCAGCGTTCGAGCACGACACGGGACCGGGGTGTCAGCTTTTCGTGGAACGGTCGGCCACCCCGGCCGCCCGCTCCGGCCGCTTCCAGTACCAGAGCGCGGCGCTGGCGGCAATCAAGCAGAGGGCAATGAATTGGGAGGTGGAGAGCCGCCCGTCGAACAAGAAGCCGCGCTCCGGGTCGTCGCGGAAAAACTCCAGCCCGAAACGCGCCGCGCCATAGAGCGCCAGATAGAGCGCAAAAATCTGGCCGTCGAAGCGCTTTTGGGTTCGTTGCCACATCAGGAAAAGGAAGATCAGCGTCGCCGCGGCTGCTTCGTACAATTGGGTTGGGTGCAGCGGGATGTCCAGCGGCACGCCGAACGTCTGATGGGCATAGGGATCGGTGAAGGTGACGGCCCAGGGTAGAGTGGAAGGCTTCCCCCAGCAGCAGCCCGCCGAAAAGCACCCGAGCCGCCCCACTGCGTGGCCCAGCGCTACAGCCGGTACGACGGCATCACCGGTTTTCAGAAACGGGAGCCGGGCTCGCCTGGTGTACCAGGCCGCAAAGATCACGGCGCCAAGAAAACCGCCATAGAACACCCCGCCCGCCTGGAGGGACTGCAAAGAGAGCGCCTGTCGGGGATTCAGCATGTAATATTCCCAGTCGGTCACCAAGAACAGGAGCTTGGCTCCCACGAACCCCGCCAGGGCCGAGTAGACTGCGAGGTTGAAGACGCGGTCCGCATCCAGGCCGTCCTGCCGCGCCAGCCGCGTGACCAGCCACAAAGCCACCACGAAACCCAGAGCCACCAGCAGGCCGTAGGTGTGTTGGGCGAAATCGCCGATGGTGAATAGCCTGGGGTACAAACTATCCTCCCTTAACCTTCGCTTGGCCTCGCTCGAACTCTTTGGACCTTGGGGGGACGGACTGAGGAGCATGTCCAGGACCAGCAATCCGCACCCAATCACAATTGCGCTGTCAGCCACATTGAAGGCAGGCCAGTGACAACTGCGCACGTAGAAGTCCAGGAAGTCCACCACGCTGCCATGGATCAGCCGGTCAAACAGATTACCGATGGCGCCGCCCAAAATCAGCGCCAGTCCCACCCCGGTGCGCCGCGCCTCGGGCTGGTGACGCCACAGCAGCACCAATACCACGCCCAGCGCCACCGCAGAAAAGGCAATCAGTAGTGCGATCTTCAACTCGGACGGGGAATCGGCAAACATGCCGAAGGCCGCGCCGCGGTTCTTCACGTGGGTGAGGCGGAACAGCCCCGGGATGACCGGCCGGACCTCGTGCAGAGGAATCAGGGACTCGATGACGGCCTTGGTGACCTGGTCAAGCGTGAACACTGCCAGTGCAATCAGTAAATGGAGCCCGCGCATTCCTCAGAGTGCAGAGCGAAAAAGCATGAAGTTATGAATGATGGCCCATTCGGTGCGTTGTCTATAAATGATTCGTCACTGCGCGCTGCTGATTTGCTCGAGCGCCGGCGCGCACCGCTCGCACACCGTGGGGTACTCCTCATTCTCTCCCACATGCACCGAATAATTCCAGCACCGCCCGCACTTCTCCCCGGTGGCGCGCTGGACGGCGACGCGCACCGGCGCCAAGGCGTGTGGCACCGCGTCCTGCGCGGTGCCCGGCATCACGCCGGGCACCGGCGAGGGCTGCCCCTCGGGCAGCCCGTCCCGAACCAGGTCCACTTGCGAGACAATGAACAGCATCGGGAGCTCGGCGCGATATTGCTCCAGCAGCCCGCTCCACTCGCCGACGGCGACCACAACCACCCGCGCTTCCAGCGACGAGCCAATCTGTTTGTCGTTGCGCGCAGCCTCCAGCGCTTTCAGCACCTCGGAACGCACGAGAAGAAGACGGTCCCAATCCTGGAGCCGTTCCAGCTGCTCCGCGGTGATGCCCTGGGTGAGTTCTCCACCGCGAGGCAGATCCGTCAGGTGCACACTATCAAGCGCGCCGGCCCGCTTGGGGAGGAAGCCCCAGGCCTCCTCGCAGGTAAAGCAGAGCGCGGGCGCCAGCACGCGCAACAGGGCCTCGACGAGCAGATAGAAGACAGTCTGCGCGCTGCGCCGGGCGCCGGAGGCGGCGGGCGATGTATACAAGCGGTCCTTCAGCACATCGAAGTAGAAGGCGCTGAGCTCGACGGTGCAGAAGTCGTAAGCGGCGTGATAGACCTTGTGAAAGGCCTGCTCGCCGTACCAGGCGTGGCAGCGTTCCACCAGCTCCGCCGCCCGTACCAGAGCCCAGCGGTCCAGGTCGTGGAGGTCGGCGCGAGCGACGGCATCGCGCTCGGGGGAAAAATCGTAGAGGTTGCTGAGCGCGAACCGGAAGGTGTTGCGGATTTTTCGGTAGGCCTCGGCCAGCCGGCTCAATGCCTCTTCCGAGATGCGCATGTCTTCGCGGAAGTCCACCGAGGCCACCCAAAGGCGAAGGATCTCGGCCCCGTACTTTTGCCACACTTCCTGGGGCAGGATCACGTTACCGAGCGCCTTGTGCATGGCATGCCCCTGTGCATCGAGCACCCAGCCGGTGGTGGTCACCTGGCGGTAGGGCGCCGCGTTGCGCACCCCCAGCCCCACCAGCAGCGAACTGTGGAACCAGCCCCGGTACTGGTCGGCTCCTTCCACGTACTGGTCGGCCGGCCAGGGCAGCTCGTCGCCGTGTCCCAGCACGGCCAGGTGACTGGAGCCGGAGTCAAACCACACATCCAGGATGTCGCTCTCTTTGCGGAATTCGCTCGCGCCGCAGCTGGCGCACTGGGTGGCTTCGGGCAGCAATTCCCGCGCCGGCCGCAAGTACCAGGCGTCGGCACTCTCCCGGGCGAAGATGGCCACCGTGTGCCGAAGCGCGGCCAGGTCGGCGAGCCGCTCTTCGCAACCCTCGCAATAGAAAGCCACGATGGGCACGCCCCAGACGCGTTGCCGCGAGATGCACCAGTCGGGCCGCGTGGCCAGCATCTGCGACATGCGCTCAGCGCCCCAAGCCGGGGACCATTTCACTTTTCCCGCTTGCTCGATCGCCAGCCGCCGCAGCTGGTTGTGTTCCACGCCGATGAACCACTGGTTGGTTGCCCGAAAGATGGTGGGGTTGTGGCAGCGCCAGCAGTGCGGGTAGGAGTGGTGTATCTGCTCGGTGGCCAGCAGCATGCCGCCCTCCCGCAGCATCTGGACGATCACCGGGTTGGCCTCAAAGACCTGGCGGCCGGCCAATCCTCCGGCCTCCGAGGTGAAGCGGCCGTCGGCGTCCACCGGGCAATAGATAGGGATGCCGTACCGCTGCCCGACCAGGTAGTCTTCGTAGCCGTGCCCGGGAGCCGTGTGCACGATGCCGCTGCCCTGCTCCAGCGTGACGTGTGGCCCCAGGATTACCGGTACCTCGCGCTCGACAAAGGGATGGCGGAACTGCATGCCTTCGAGTTCCCGGCCGCGGACTTCGGCGCGCACGGCGCCCCACACGAGGCCGGTCTTTTCGGCCACCACGCCGGTCAGCTCATGGGCCAGCAGGTAGGCGTACCCGTCGCTGGCCTCGCGGATGACGTAGGCGTAGTCGGCGTGAACCGCCAGGGCCATGTTGGCTGGCAGCGTCCAGGGCGTGGTCGTCCAGATGATGGCTCGGAGATTGGGGCCGAAGCGTTGCGGGCCGCCCTCGGCCCGGGGAAATACCACCCACACCGACGGGCTCTCGTGGTCCCCATACTCCACCTCGGCCTCGGCCAGCGCCGTCCGGTCGTGGATGCACCAGTGCACTGATTTCAGGCCCTTGTAGACGTAGCCCTTCTCCAGAAACGTCAGGAAAGCCCCAGCAATGGCGGCCTGATATTCGGCGCTCATCGTCAGATAGGGATTGCTCCATTGGCCGAAGACGCCGAGCCGCTTGAAGTCCTCCCGCTGCAGATCGACGTATTTCTCGGCGTAGCGGCGGCAATGCTGGCGAATCTCGTAAGCTGACATCTGCGTTTTTTGTTCGCCCAGCTCCTGATCCACCTTGATCTCGATGGGCAAACCGTGGCAATCCCATCCGGGCACGAAGGGAGCGTCGAAACCGGCCATGGCGCGCGATTTCACGATCATGTCCTTGACGATCTTGTTCTGCGCCGTACCCAAGTGGATGTTGCCATTCGCGTAGGGCGGCCCGTCGTGCAGGACGAAAAGCGGCGCGCCGCGGCGCCGTTGCCGGATGCGCTCGTAGAGCCGGTCGCGTTCCCAGCGCTCGAGGACGCCGGGCTCGCGCTGGGGCAGGTTGGCTTTCATGGGAAAGTCGGTTCGCGGCAGATTGATGGTAAGCTTCAGGTCCAGGGGGGCTTTCATGGCTGCTCCGGTTGCACGGGGCGCAATCCTTAATTATAACATCTGGCGACGGTGGCCTCCGCGGCCCGCAAGGCTAGTCTAGGGTTGCAGGAGTGCGAAACTCTCGTGGCGGGAGTTGCGTCTAATGTATTGCGCCCTACTTTTGGGATTTGTAGTGGGCGCGACCCAGTGTAAAATGAAGACGGCCGCCAGAGGCAAGCTGTTCTGATGAGCAATATAGCTACTCCTCGTCGCACCAGGCTTTCCCCGGATGACCCCGAGGTGCATCTTTCGCGCCTGTTTGTGGAGACCGACGAGCGCTGGTACCTGTCGCTAAAGAACAACATCCAGTGGCTGTTTTCCAAGAAAGCACCGCCCTTGAGGGTTACCTCCCGACCGGTTCCCGTAAAAGACATCTGGGGAGAGTATCGCTACGGGAAGATCTCCGGGCCGATGTCGGTGTTGTTTCATGGGATCTTGATTGCGCTCTTGGTCCTCGCCGCTCCCAAAGCGGCGGAGAAGGCGGTTGAGGCCGCGGACAAACTCGCCCAGGCCTTCGACATTTCTCCCTACATATCCCAGCTGCCCGCTTCGGCGAAGGAAGCCGGCGGCGGTGGGGGCGGAGGCGACAGCTCGCCGGAGCCGGCTTCCAAGGGGCGCTTGCCCAGGTTTGCCCTGGAACAGTTGGCGCCCCCCACCGTGATCGTCCGTAACGAGGACCCGGAGCTGGCGGTCGAGCCCACCCTGCTGGTCCCGCCCGACATTAACGTGCCCCAACCCAACATCGCGCAGCTTGGCGATCCGCTGGGCGCGCTGGGTCCGCTTTCCAGTGGTACCGGGGCTGGCGGCGGGATCGGCTCTGGGTACGGCGGCGGCGTTGGGTCTGGAAGCGGCGGCGGTGTCGGACCGGGATCGGTCGGCGGCATCGGTGGCGGCGTCTTCCGGGCGGGCGGCGGCGTCAGCGCGCCCCAGTTGATTTACCGCGTCGAGCCCGAGTACACCGAAGAGGCCCGCAAGGCCAAGTACCAGGGGACGGTGGTGCTCTACTGCGTGGTAGACGTTCGCGGCATGGTCCGCAATATCCGCGTGACCCGCAGCCTTGGCTTGGGCCTGGATGAAAAAGCCTTGGAAGCCGTGCGGCAGTGGAAGTTCAAGCCTGGCATGAAGAACGGCCGGCCGGTTAACGTGGCCGCCTCTATCGAAGTGACCTTCCGCTTGCTGTAAGACTCGAGCACCTGACTCGAACCGGCTGCACAGATTTCGTTGCTCTCCCATAGATTCTTCCCGCTGGCAGCTTTTCTGTTCCAGGGGACTGGCTGGAGCTGGTAGCGAGTCCTACGCAATAGTTCGCAAAACCACCAGTTCGCAAAGCCAGCGGCACCCCCGGTGCACAGGACGGTCCACGCTACTGCTGAAACCTCTGGAATAAGGATGGGTCCCGAAAATTACCGGACGGCTCTTGCGGGAACTGTCGGAGCGATTCGCGAAGCTGTCTATTGGCGCACGACGACGGCGGGCGAAAGGAAGCTCAAATCGGAAATTCTTGCTAACATCCAATGCTCACAGCACCGACGGACTCTTTGGCAGGCACAGGCAGCTTCCGGCCTCGACATAGTTCGATAGCCGCTCAGTTGAAGGTGTTTCTATGCGAGCTCGGCTGATTCTCCTCATTGCGCTACTCCTGGGAGCACCTGCTTCGGTCCTCAGCCAGACAATTGAATTCGCCGTGATTGGCGACAGCGGTACGGGTGGCGGCCACCAGAAGGAGGTCGCCTCTCAAATGGCAGCCTTCCACCAGAACCATCCCTGGGAGTTCATTCTCATGCTGGGTGACAACATTTACGAGAATGGCAACCCCGACGATTTCGACGAGAAATTCAAAAACATCTACAAAAAACTCAACGTTCCATTTCATGCCACCCTCGGCAACCACGATCGGAGGACGGAGGAATTTGCTAGGAAACAGGTTCAAGATCCCGCGTTCGGCTACGCGGATCGCAAGGACGAGTATGAGTTTCCTGCGGGCCCTAGAATTGGCGGTAAGCAACTAGCACGCTTCACCTGTTTGAACTCGGGGGCATGGAGAGACAGGGACGACTTGTCGAGGCGCGAGAAGGACCTTGATGGATGGCTCTCGAAATCATCGGACTATCATTGGAACTTCGTCTTCTTTCATCATCCGATTTACTCATTCGCCCATTCCAAGTTCCCATTCGGATGGTTGAGTTTCGGTTGGGGACATGGTTCAGACAAACAATTGCGGAAACGCTGGGAGCAAACATTCATAGATGGACGCATAGACATCGTTCTTTCGGGGCATGACCACTTCTATCAAAAGATAAGGAAACAGAAGGGTGGAATTCATTACTTCGTGTCCGGTGGTGCCGGCAAGATACGAGCAGGTATCAAGAAGAATCACGCCGAGGTTGCGTTTGGAAAAGTTGCCTATCACTTCCTGCACTTCGAGGTCAGTGAGGAAGAAGTGCGATTCGCTGCAGTCGACAAGGATGGGAACATCTTCCACCAGGGCTGCATAAGAAAGGACGAGGAGGAATGTTCAGCACAAGTCCAAGATTAAGATGGCAGCGAAGAATCTAGTCTGATTACCAATTGGCGAGCTTCTTGGCAGCTTGCGTGTCAGGCGGCTGGGCTTGCTGGGCTAAGATTCCATGACTTGAGGCACACCGCAGCTACCAAACTCCTGGAGAGGCATACCATCCGCCGTGGTTGCTCACATTCTGGTGTGGTCTGCGGCTACAGCCGTTCGCATGGCGAAGCGGTATGGGAACATCAGGCCATACGTTCAGCGCCGTGTCGTGGACGCTATCGCAACCCCCGAAATTGGGGCCGGTGTGCGAGAAATTGGCAACCAAATCGAAACGGTGGTAGAATTGCGAAAGGTTAACTGATTGATTCGCAAACAGTAGGCCCGTAGCTCAGTTGGTTAGAGCGCTACCTTGACACGGTAGAGGTCAGCGGTTCGAGCCCGCTCGGGCCTACCATCTTTCCAACAACTTAGCCACTTTGGGCCTCTCGGCATCCCGCACAATTCCCGCAAATCACCCATCAATTCACCGCCGAGCTTGCTCTTTCTCCCAGTAGTCGTTTCTGCAACCGGAGCACTGCCGCTTTTTTCCGCTCCAAGTGAACGACCGCCATCCGAACCCCGGAAAATAAATCCCCAACTGCTTGGCAGCCGGACGAATCTCATCTTTGAGAAGTGCTCGGTCATCCATTGGTTCGCCGTTTTCTCAAAGACGTAACCGCTCAGTGTCGGACACCTAGCTCTGCGCCTCCGGTATGCCTCTACCAAGTAGCCGAGTGGGAGAACTCGCCTGGAGCGCTCGCTCTTAGGCTCGTCCGTGTCGCCCTGGTAGTAGCGTTCCCGGACCCACACGAGACCGCGGTCCAGATCGACGCAACCCCACTTCAGGCCCAGGATTTCGCTGATCCTCATGCCCGTCGAAACGGCCGTCTCGATCATCAACTGGACCAGCTCCGGAAGGGCTAACAACAACAGCCGGAACTGTGCGCCGTACTCGGCCGCTGCCGCTGATTCATCCTGGGCATAGGCTTCTGCAATCACCTGTTCGTCGACCGATGGATTCATGCTGCGAGTGTCGGCCTGCCAGACTAGGATCCGGTCTCCGTCCTGGCCGTAGTGTCTCCGATAGGCGTCCCACAAGGCCCCGCGCCTGGTGTAGGACGAAGAAATGCAGAGCAGCAGGGCATCGGGAACCGTCGTCATTCCGCCACGGACTGCCCGGAAGCTGGCCGTATGCACCTCGGTAGTTATGCGGTTGCTGAGGTTGATTATCGCTCTCGTCCTGGACTCCACCATCTACCCAGCATGGACACGCCGTCCAGTCAGCCAGCGATGTAGCCAAAGACACCCCGCGCTTGCCTTCTGTCGGCGGCAATCACCATGACGGTTCCCTGCTCGCCCGGGGCCAAGATCTTCCGGTAATCGCGAAAGCAGGCCAAGAACACCGCTACCAGCGCCGCGATGCGGTTCTTGCCCCCGCGTCGGCCCACCACCAGCCAGGTTTCCCTGGCGGGCAATTCTGGGGCCGATGGGCGCCCAGTATGCTGCCGGTGGATTTCCAGGGCGGCCTTGTGGATCGGCAAGCCAAACAGCGCCGCCAGGAACGCTTTCCAGGCTGCCCAGTTGCTGCCCTGGAACCACGGCCCGAACAGGGCCTGATCCCGCGCTGCGTCTAAGATTGTCAGACCCCTTTCACTGCCCACCCCTTCGCAGGAGCCAAGCCAACAAGCGGGATGATTGGGGTGGAGGTCAGTGCGGATCACCGGCTGTGGGGCTGGAATAGGATGACCCGGAAGAGACTTCCACGCTTGTCAAGCCTACCGATACCGCCTATCTCCGCGCGCTAATTTGCGAGAAGGGCGTCGCGCCGGCTTAGTGGCTGGTTGACTTGGTCTTCAGATGGGTGAAGATGGCCAACTCTCTTTGCGCCTCGTCCTGCTTCCCTATTTTTCGCAGGATGGTGGCCATTCTGTAATGCGGCGTCGGGTCTTCTGGGGTAAGTTCAAAGACCCGCTTTAATTCAGCTAACGACTCGGAATACCTGCCGGTTGCGGTATAAATCTTTTCCAGGGCAAGGCGTGCCTCCGCCATCGTGGGTTCGACTCTTAAAGCCTTCAAAAGGTATTGCTCAGCCTCCCCCAACTTTCCCTCGACATACAGAATATCGGCGGCCTCATAGAGCGCTTGAGGGTGGTTGGGTTGTATGCTGAGCTCTTGCTTCAACTCGGGCAAAGCCTCCTGTAGACGATCGCTTTTCCAGTAGAGATTCCCGATTTCGAAATGCAGGTCGGGGAGATCAGGTTTTAGGCTGGCGGCCGCCTGATATTCCTTAAGTGCTTCATCATCATTGCCCAGTTCTACGTAGTATTCGGCCTTTAGCTGGTGGGCGCGGTACGACTCTGGGTCGATCTCGAATACAAGCAACGACGCGAGATAGGAGAGTATTTGGTAGTTTTCGGCCAGAGAATAAGTGTTTTCAGCTGAAACTCCGCCAGTATCACGCTCGATCAGGCTCTCGTACCGCCCGAGCTCGCCCCGGACTTCGCTTGCTTCTGGCGGTGCGTATAAAAATCGCAGTGAACCGTCGATCAGCTCGCCCTGAGGATCTGAAGCTCGGGAGGGCGGATGTCCTGAGGTATTATGGCTTACCCATGCGAGCCTCTGCTTCAGGCGGGCATTTCCCGGCTGCTGACTCAGAGCTAAGCTATATTCTGTTTTTGCATTTTCCCATTTCTTCTGCGCCTCATAGGCGTGGCCTCGGGCGAGATGCGTATAAAACGAATCTGGAAACGTTTGCTGTAACAACCCAAAATGATGCTTCGCGGCTTGTCCATACGATTTGCTCAGGTAATACAAAACATCCGGGTCGTCCGGACGGACTTTAGCCGCTTTCCGGAAATCCCGTACGGCGTCCAGATAATTCGAAAGAGCGTAATCTGTGTATCCGAGGTATAGTGTGGTTTCAATGTCTGATTGATCCAGACTCTCGGCCCTTTTGAGGTAGCTCAACGCTTCTTCATTGTGCCGGCGATTGAAAGCCAATACTCCCAGGATGAAGAAGTGGGGACCCGCCAGATGTGGCTTCAGTTTGATGGCCTTTTTGAGGCAGCGTTCCGCATCTTCCGACTGCTGTTGCTGAAAATACAGCATGCCTAGAGTTGCGTAAGCTTCGGCTAGGTCAGGTCGGAGGGCCACAATTCGCACGTACTTTTGCGTGGCCGTTTTAAGATCGCCAGCCGCCTGCGCAGCGAGCGCCTGTTGGTACAACTCCTGGGGTGATTCGTCCTGGGCGGGATAGGCGAACAGAACCGCAGGGACACTCGCCAACAGCAAAAGTAAAGAACGAGCAAACCGCAAAAAGCCCAGCATCGAATTACCTCAACGGGTCTTATTTGGTCTTCCTTAAGTCTACCCTATTCGGGCGGAAATTACGCAATCGCGTTGAGCGGAAGTGTCAAATTCCATGTCCGCTTCGTCGTAGGCCAGCTTGTTGCCAAATGCTCATCGCCATCTTTCGGAAGCAGCTGGGGATGGCAGCTCTTTCTTGAGGAGTGGCCCGCACCGCAGCCAGCGCCGCCCCCGCCGTCTCCACGATCAGGCGGACCTCAGAAAGCGTGCGAATGGAATCTCTATCCACGACCCCCTCGCTTTGCCACGCCAGGACGTCGGGATCAAAAAGGTTCCAGTCCCGCCTAGGTCTTACCCTCACTCTGTCCTTGGGCGGACTCTAAAAAGTCGTTTGGATACTATGACTTTAGATCGATTCGTGGAGGACCGAAGATTTCACTTGACAAGGTAAAAGCAACTTGTTAAACACTGCAGTGCGGTCAAGACTTCTGATGAGGAGAGGGTTAATGAAAACCACGATCATTGCGGTCTGTGCGTTGGTGTTGGTTCTCCCAGCGCTTGTGTTCGGCCAAACTGGCGGCATCCGCGGTACTGTTGTAGATCCATCCGGAGCTGTCATTCCTGATGCGAATGTGAGCGCCACTCACACTGCGACAGAAGTGGCTATCCGCACGGTCACCTCGAGCGCCGGCTATTACTACATCGCGAATCTGTCCGCCGGGACGTATCGCGTCGAAGTAGAGAAGGCTGGCTTCAACAGATTGCTGCAGGACAATGTCGTGGTCCCTACGGCACAGGTTGTCTCGTTGGATCTGGCGCTTGAACTGGGACAGACAACCCAAACCGTCGAGGTGACGGCCACGGCTGTAGTGCTCGAAAAGGAAACCACTACGGTGGCTACTACGGTCAACCCGAAAGCTTACCTCGCTCTGCCTCTCAATGTTGGAGGCGGAGCCCGCTCGGTCGAGGGCTTCATCAATCTCGCCACCGGCAGCCACGGCAACGGCTCGTTTGAGGCCAAGGCCAATGGTGGGCAGATCTTTTCCCGCCGGATTGTTGTGGATGGCCTCGACATTGGTAACGTGCTATCGCAACCCGGCGATAGCGGTAAGGTTAATACATTCCCGCCGGACGCCTTGCAGGAATTTACTTACAACACCCTCACCCCACCTGCCGACCAGGGGAACAATCTCAGCGGCAGCATCCTATACACCGTCAAGTCAGGAACTAATAAGCCTCACGGCAGTCTCTACCTATTCAACACCAACAACGCTCTTGTGGCACGCAGCTTTTTCCAAGGAAATCAGTCGCGATTCGTCCGGAATGAGTATGGAGGAACTGTCGGCGGACCCATTTACATTCCCGGCGTCTACGATGGCAGGAACCGCAGTTTCTGGTTCTTTAACTACAACCGCCTCTCGCGGCGATCAGCTCCTTCAAGTGCATTCATTACCCTACCGACCGCTCTGAACCAGGTGGGAAACTTTTCCGATCTCCCAGAGACGATCTACGATCCGGCCACAACCCGCGCCAATCCCTCCGGGCCTGGGTTTATCCGCGATCCCTTCCCAGGTAACATCATACCCACGGACCGGCTCAGCCCAGCTGCGGTACTAATCTCCCAAGGTATGCCGGATCCTACCATCGCGAGTCTCTCGAATAATTTCCTCCGGCCGAGCCTTAGTACTTCGAGCAGGAACAATTCAACGATGAAATTCGATCACGCCATAACTGATTCGATGCGCATTAGCTGGACCTATAACCGGGCCGGCAGCGCGGGTAAGAGCTGCGGCGGTCTCTGCTTTACCCCCGGGGACACGGGCGATTTCGATTCTGGTACACAAACCATAGCGCAAGGGATGCAGAGTGCGGCCTCCTCTCCCGGGGGCAGTAACACACACTGGTTCCACCACCTGAACTACGATCTGACTATTTCGCCAACAACCCTGTTTCACTTTACTGCGGGGGTAGACCGGTACTTTCAGTGTAGTCCTCCTGATTCGTGGAATTTTTCCAACCATTGGGAGAACCTCCTCGGCATTCCGAACATGGGTACTGGGAGGTTCCCGAGTATCAACTATGACGGTCGTTACCAAGATCTCAGTGGGAACGCGAGCTTTGAGTGTTACTACGGCACTGTCCCTCAACTCGTCGAGAACATAATACTGATCCGGGGAAAACACAGCATTAAGGTCGGCGCCGAACACTCTTGGTATTCGAACGCGCATACCTCGCCCGACTTCCCCCGCTTCGTTTTCAAAGCGCTTGAGACGGGTCTACCAGGCACCCCTAACACCGGGAATCCCTACGCGAGCCAGATGCTGGGGCTTCCAGATTCAAGTGTTCGGCACATTCAGGCCCATACCACGCATGCCTTCTACTGGTATCAGGCTGCTTATGTGCAGGACGATATCAAAGTGAACAGGAATTTGACGGTCAATCTCGGGCTCCGCTGGGAGGTTTATGCGCCGTTCTATGACAAGGGCGACAACCACTCCACGATGGACAAGGGGACCCCAAACCCCGGGGCCGGGGGGCTTCCAGGCGCCTTGATCTTTGCCGGCCGCGATGGCAATCCAAGGCGGTTCGATCCTCCGATTCAAAAAAAGAATTTCAGCCCACGTATCGGGCTTGCGTACTCACCAAAAGATAATCTGGTTGTCCGCACCGGCTACGCGGTATCGATGATAATGCCTGCCCGGGCGGGAAGCGGCGGTGTTCGCTGGTCCGATCTCGGGTTCTCTGCGGACATAACAAGACAGAGCTCGGACAATGGCGTGACTGCCCCGTTCCAGTGGGACGCCGGATTCCCGTCGTTCATTGCTCCGCCTTTCATCGACCCCACCTTCGTCAACGGCAGCTCGGCCGTTTCGTATGATGTAAATGCTTCCTATCCAGCCTATATTCAGCAATGGCACTTCACCATCCAGCAAAGCTTCGCGCAGGACTGGCTGTTTGATATAAGCTACGTGGGCAGTAAAGGAACCCGGCTTTACAGTGGGACGATGAATATTAATCAAACCAATTCGAGCTTCCTAGGTTTGGGAGCCCTGCTGAACGAGCCGGCCGACAGTGCGCAGGTGGCGGCCGCGGGGCATGGACCGGCGTTCCCGGGCTTTACAGGAAGTCTGGCCCAGTCTTTACGCCCCTTCCCACAGTACCTCTACGTTGGAGCCGGAGGCAATGAGCTTCGCCTTTCCCTACTCGGGGGCGCTCAAAACGGAAGTTCCAGCTACCACTCGCTGCAAATGAAGCTTCAACACGATTTTAAGAACGGGTTGTGGCTGCTGAGCTCTTTTACCTGGCAGAAATGGCTGACGAATGCCACTACGACTGCGGGCGGGGGCAATGGGCAGATCAGCACCCGAGGCGGGTTCGCGGGCGTCAGTTCGCGGGATCATTTCGACCGAAGCAGAGAGCGGATCAAGGGGCCTACCCCGGGCGTCATGCTCAACATCGCATTCAATTATGAGCTGCCCTTTGGACCGGGTAAGCCATTTGGCTCAGGTACCACAGGAGTTGCCGCGAAACTGCTGGAGGGCTGGCAGCTCAATGGGATACTCACGTATCACTCGGGCCAGCCGGTCGTCGCGGTCGTGAACAATACCCTGCCGCTTTTCAACGATATTAATTTCCCCAATATCACTGGAGGGTCTCAGATTCAGACTCAAAACATCCAGGATCCCAGAGCGCCCGGGGTAACTTACTTTAACCCGGCGGGCTTTGCGGAACCGGCGCCCTTCGCCTACGGCAATTCGTCGCAGACGCTGGACATCAATGGTTTCGGTAATATAAACGAAGACATCAGCATTATGAAGCGAACGGGTTTAGGGAAAGAGGGTGTCTTTTTGGAAATTCGCTTCGAGAGCTTTAACACATTCAACCGGCATCGCTGGACTCGGTTCCAGCACAACGTAAGCAACCCGAATTTTGGCGAAGTTAGCTCATCCAGTGGGGGTAGGACAGCCCAACTCGCTGGAAAGATCATTTTCTGAGCTGCCTGATTCTTGAGCGGGGGGGGAATTCCCCCCCCCCGTCCACTTTAAAGCTCTCTAGGTTTTCTGAGGCTGGCTAACTTCTGGCTGGCCTCCTTGCACGTTCCAAGCATTTCCTCGCAACCTGACAATCCAAGTATTTCCTCGCAACTTGAGAAGATGTATCATCGGTGGAGTGGCAGTCGAACGTGCGACGCCGTCCCACGTGAGGCTGCTGCACGCCAGCAGAGTATGTTGAGGAGCGAACACAGAGAAAGGCGCGCGCGGGTTGGTTCAAAGATGCCGTTCAGGGTTGAGCTTGCAGGCGCAGTGCCTAGTGTTCGCTGTGAACTGTGATGAGCGATGCTTTCAAGGTTAGGACCGGCTGGGCGATCGACCAGCAGCCTTCCGTGGGGCGCGCCGGGCGGAAGGTAGCAACTGCGGTTTGCCTCGTATGGGTGCTGTTAACGGCCAGCCAGGCAAGGGCGGAATTGGGGAAGTCAACGGGTCTCCGGGGCGTCCTGCCTCCCGCTGCAGTGGACAGGAGTCCGATTGTGGCCCAAATTCGCAGTCGCCTCTCCCTCCTTGAACTCAGTGAGGCCGAAAAACTCGCGGCCTCGCTGATGAGCCAGGAAGCGCAAAACTACGAAGGTTATTTCTGGACAGGCGTTGTGGAGTTCCAACGGCGTAGTTGGTACTCGGCCGTCAGGCACTTGCGGCAAGCTGAGAAGCTGCGGCCTGTTGGGAATGCCGTGGAAAAAGTGTTAGGGCTTGCGTACCTCGCACTCGGGCAGAACCTTCTGTTTCAGCTGAAGATGAAAGAAGCGATCGGACTGGACCCCGCGGATTTCTGGCCACGCTACTATCTGGGACGGTACTTGCAGTCTCAAAAGGGACACCACGAAGAGGCCGCCAAGCATTACCGCCTCGTTGTCGAGCGGAAGCCGGACCACTATGAAGCGCTTTATTACCTCGGACGGGCTTCTGAGGCCGCCGGGGATGTGGCGCAAGCTAAAACTCTGTACCAACGCGCTCTCACCGCTTCCGAGGGCGTCCGGCGCACGTTTAGCTTGCCATACCAGGGATTGTCGCGCCTTGATCGGCTGAACAACCTCCCCGAAAGCGCTGTGAAGTTCGCGAGCCAAGCTGTCTCTCTGGAACCGAAGTTGCCGGATAATCGGCTCGAGCTGGCTAAAGTATATGTCGCACTTGGGCGGTTACCCGAGGCGGTCGATGAGTTCAAAGCTTCGCTGGCGCTCGACGCCACACAAAGCTCGCCCCACTATCATCTCTTTTCTCTCTACCGGCGTCTGGGCGATGGCAAAGCAGCGGAGCAAGCCCTGGCTGAGTTCAGGAATGTAACCGCATGCTACGGAAAAGAAGAATGACCAAGGCTCTTCGCTTCCTCGTCCGCCATGGACTTCCCCCCATGATTCGGTGCTTCCGGCCTCCCTGCCGAGAAGACCTTCCACATTCGGCTGGCTATTAGGGTGTATCGGTTCCGCAAGCGGTACTGTTACGATTCCTCAGGATTCGTCACGATTCGCTTGTGCCGCCGTGCCCTGGACTGGGTAATTTAGACACTGAGGTTGGGAATTAACTACCCTGGTGTCATATGAACAAAAAACATCATCGTATTGCAGCTGACGTAAAAGCCGATATCCTACGCCGCGTCAAGGAAGAAGGCATCTCGGTGGCCCAGGCCGCCAAGGATCACGGTATTTCTGAAGGGAGCATCTATGGTTGGATGGTAAAAGGAGCAACCGGTGCCCCGTCCTGGGCGGAGTTCTCCCGACTTCAGAAGCAGAACAGAGAACTCCTGGAACTCGTGGGCGAGATCACGCTCAAGCTCTCCATGACTCAAAAAAACAATTGAGCGAAGGAAGAAACAAATCAGCGCTTGCCCGAGCCCTTGGCATATCCCGCGCGAGCCTGTATTACGTCCCAAGAATGAAGGAGAAGGACTGGCGCCTCAAGGTCCGCCTGGAAGAAGAGCTGCAGATCCATCCCTCCTACGGCTCCCGGCGAATTGCTACGGCACTGGGACTCTGCCGCCAGCGGGCGCAGAGGGTCATGCGTCTGTTTGGCATCAAGCCCTACCGCAGGAGAGGCAGAAAATGGAGAAAATCCAAGGTTTCCCGGACCTATCCCAACCTCCTGCTCGCGCTCATGCCCGCATATGCAAACCACATCTGGGCAACGGACTTCACCGAGTTCGTGCAGCACGGAAAGAAGGTCTATGTGGCGACCGTGATCGATCTCTACACCCGCCGGATCCTGGGAATCCAGGTTGCGGTGAGAAAGGGAGCCGCGCTCACCATTCAGGCGCTTTCCAACGCCCTGCTCCATCATCCGCGCCCGGGTCTATTCCACTCCGACAACGGGAGGGAGTATGACGCGATGGCGTTCACTGAAATCCTTGATGGATGCGGCATCGTGATTTCACGGAGCCGCCCGGGGTGCCCTTGGGAGAACGGATACCAGGAATCGTTCTACGACAAATTCAAGGTTGACCTGGGAGATCCGAACCGCTTCAAAACACTGGGGGAGCTAGTGGCGGAGATCTACCGCACCCTGTGGGACTACAACAACACGCGGATTCACTCCGCGCTCAACATGCCGCCTGTGGTATTCGCCAAACGGTATGCGTTAGTCGCGTAAAAAACTCTCAGAATCAGTGTCTAAAGAAATCAGTCCTTGACACTGCCTGATGGCTGTCGAGAAGAGCCCCTGTCACCAACAACGCCGGATAGATTGCCCTTAACCCCCAGTTCTTTCCCGATCCGGCTGCCAACTCCCGAATGCTCGCCGACTCGGAAAGTACCCCGGCGCCTTGCGGCTCCTCCTCTGACTGTCGGCGGTCACTTGGACGTATAGTCGGCTTACCGGACAAGTGGCCGTCCCGCCGAGGGGGTTGCCGGGCCAAATTTCGCCGCCCAGCGGGTGAAGCGGAAGTCTGTCGTCACGCTTGAACAGGGGTCACACGGTTGGCTGCCAGCCAATACGGACGCAAACCTCTTCGGGATTTCGGAACGGCAATCGTCAGAGCACGACTGTTTCGCGGTATTCGCCGAAGACGCGCCGCATCGCGGCGCTGATCTCGCCCACCGTGCAACGGGCCTCCACCGCGGCCAGAATGAAAGGCATCAGGTTGCCGGAGGAGGCCGCGGCGCGTTCCAATGCCTCCAGGGCAGCTGCCGCAGCGGCCGGCGCTCGAGTGGCGCGCAGGTGGCGCAGGCGCTCCACCTGTGCGCTTTCCAGTTGGGGATCCATCCGCAGCACAGGGATGGGCTTCTGCGTGTCGGTGCGGAACCGGTTCACGCCCACGACTACCTGTTCGCCGCTTTCCACGGCTTTCTGGTACTGGTAAGCGGCGGCCTGAATTTCCCGCTGGATGTAGCCGGTCTCGATGGCATGCAAGGTTCCACCCATAGCGTCGATGCGCTCTAGATATTCGCGGGCGCCCCGCTCGATCTCTCCCGTGAGGTGCTCGATGAGGTAGGAGCCGGCCACCGGGTCCACCGTATTGGCGACCCCACTTTCGTGAGCCAGAACCTGCTGGGTGCGCAGCGCCAGCAGGGCAGCTTCCTGGGTGGGCAGACCCAGGGCCTCGTCGCGGGCATTGGTGTGTAGCGACTGCGCCCCGCCCAGCACTGCAGCCAGCGCCTGCAGCGTAGTGCGGACCACGTTAACCTCAGGCTGCTGGGCGGTGAGGGTGGAGCCCGCCGTCTGGGCGTGGAAGCGCAGCATCAGCGAGCGCGGCTGCCGCGCCCCGAAGCGTTCTTGCATCAGCCGGGCCCACAACCGGCGGGCTGCCCGGAATTTTGCCACTTCCTCCAGCAGGTGGTTGTGAACATTGAAAAAGAAAGAGAGCCGCGGGGCAAACTGGTCGACTTCGAGGCCTGCCTCCACCGCGGTCTCGACATAGGAGAGTGCATTGCCCAACGTGAAGGCCACCTCCTGTACAGCCGTGGAACCGGCCTCGCGGATGTGGTAGCCGCTGATGGAGATGGTGTTCCACTCGGGCAACTCGCCGTGGCACCAGGCAATCAGGTCGGTGACCAGCCGCATCGCCGGTCGGGGCGGATAAATGTAGGTGCCCCGCGCGATGTACTCCTTCAGAATGTCATTTTGCACCGTGCCGGAGAGCTGGCGCAGGTCGGCGCCCTGCTTGCGTGCGACGGTCACATACAGGCACAGCAGGATGGCCGCGGTGGCATTAATGGTTAGCGACGTCGAAACCCGCTCCAGGGGAATCGCTTCGAATAGCAGCTCCATGTCGGGGAGCGAATCAATGGCGACGCCCGCTTTGCCGACCTCACCGGCCGCCAGGGGGTGGTCGGAATCCATTCCCATTTGTGTGGGCAGGTCAAAGGCGACGGATAAGCCGGTTTGACCCTGCTCAATCAGGTAGCGGAAGCGGCGATTGGCTTCCTCGGCAGTGCCGAAGCCGGCATACTGACGCATAGTCCAAAGACGGCCCCGGTACATGTTGGGGTAGAGGCCTCGGGTGAAGGGGAACTGGCCCGGCTTGTCCAGCTCCGTCTCATACCGGAAGCCTTCCCCTTCCAAGTTTTCCGGAGTGTAGTAGGGATCCAGGTCCTGTCCGGAGGAGGTTGAAAATTTCCCCCGGTGCTCCGGACCAGGAGCCTTCTTCTGCCGGCCAGCAGGCGTCTTCTCCCGGGACGATGAGCCGTCCATGGTGTTCACCGATGGCGGGACTGGCCCTCCTGGCGGGCCTTGCGCGCGCTCCTAAAGGAAGTGATGCCGAACCCGACCATCATCACCGTGAAGATGAGGGCCAGTAGGACACCGTGGCCGAAGCCGGCATGCCATTCCCGAATGGTGGTTGAAATCCCCACCACCGCCAGAACGAAAAAGAGAGATCCGATGGCTTCGTGCCACACTTGGCGCAGCAGAAACAAGGCACGGGAGAAAAACTTTACCCCGTAGCGGACTAGAACCAACCCGATCGCGCCCAGAGCAAGGCGGGGCCACATGAGGCTAGTGTAACAAACCATCCAGCGGAGGAAGCAGAAGACAGGCAGGGAGAATGCAGATTTGGGAAGCCGGATGACAGCTCGGAAAACCTATTGCAGCCGGCCGACGGCAGTGGTACATTCGCCTGCAGAAGGAAGCTGGATATTCTCGCTGGATCATGCCGAAAGTCCCTGAGTTTCTGGAGCCGAAAGAGCAGAAATCAGATCACGGGGTAGAGATTGAGTGGCGAACCATCTCCTACCGTAGCGTGACGGTGGTTGGTGTGCTCCTGCTGGTGGCTGCGGCAATTGTCGTGTATCTGCTGTACCCCGAACAGATTCGCCGTGCGTTCGCCAAGCTTTTCCCTGATCGGGTGATCACCGGGCCGGTGTTCGAGCAGCGCCAGGCCCGGTTTTTGAACATTGACGGCAACGTCCGGGTCAAGAAGGCCAACGAGGTGAAGTGGGCCGCTGCCTCTCTGGATCTGCCCCTGGAAAAGGGGGACGTCGTGCAGACTTCAGGGGATGGAGTCGCGCGCCTCTCGTTCGCCGATGGCACCGTCTATACGGTGCGACCCGGTACCCTGATCGTGGTGCAAGAGAACTCCAGCATGCAGGATTCGAACATTACCAACGTTTCGGTCCAGGTCAGCTCCGGGCAAGTGGACCTGTCCACGACAAAATTTCAGGGGGAATCCAAGGTCGTGTTTGCTAACGCCGTGGCCACGATGGGCCAGGATAGCCGGGCGAACGTCAAGAGTGACCCGAAGTCGAGGGTCAGCCAGTTGACCCTGGTGAAGGGGAATTCGGAAGTCTTACGCGGAACCGAGCGGGTCACCCTGGGCACCTACGAACAGGTTTCCTTTCGCGGGGAAGCTGGGAGCATGAGCCGGCAGCGGGTCATGGGGCCACCGCTGTTGCTCATACCGGCCAACCAGGCTCCGGTGGTGGCGACCGAGGGCCAAGCATCCCGGGTGACGTTCTCCTGGACCCCGGTCCCCTCGGCGAAGGCATACCGGCTCCGGATCTCTAGCTCGCCGATCTTCTCCAGTCGGGTGTATGACCGCCACGTAGCTTCCAGTACGGTGAAAGTCAACGGACTGCCCGAGGGCACCTACTATTGGGCCGTTTCTTCGCTGGACACTAAGAACCGGGAGAGCCAGACCAGTGACGCCAACAAGTTTACCTTACTGCGCCAATTGCCCGAGGACGAGATCCTTCTGGAAGTGGACAACTTCATCCAGCACGGAAAAGTAATCGAGATCGCGGGCAGAACCGAACCCGGCGCCCGGGTCATCGTGAACGATTCGCCGGTGTTCTCGGTCGCTCCCGACGGCACATTCAAGCACTTCACCCAGCCGTTCGCCAACCCGGGTGCCAATCAAATCACCATTACCGCACAGAACGCCAAAGGTCAAATCGCCACGCGGCGCAAGACCGTGTATATTCAGTAGGGGACGGGTGACTCGGGTGGTCTGCTTCCATCCCGGGGTGGGGGAGTCTCTTGGAGCAGGGTAGACGATGAGTTTCCGCTCGCTGTTCAGCCTCTTTTCCTCGGACCTGGCGATTGACCTGGGCACCGCCAATACCCTGGTGTACGCCGTCGGAAAAGGGATTGTGGTGAACGAGCCCTCGATTGTGGTCATCAACCAGAACACCCACGAGGTGGAGGCGGTGGGCAAGCAAGCCAAAGAGATGTTGGGCCGCACGCCGGGCAACATCGTGGCCATCAAGCCGATGAAGGACGGGGTGATCGCCGATTTTAAGGTCACCGAGAAGATGCTGAACTACTTCATCCAAAAGGCGCACAACCGCAAGATGCTGGTGCATCCGCGCATCGTCATTAGCGTGCCCAGCGAAATCACCCAGGTGGAGAAGCGCGCGGTCATGGAGTCGGCTTACCAAACCAAGGCGAGCGAGGTGCATCTGGTTGAGCAGGCTATGATGGCGGCCATCGGCGCCGGGCTGCCCATTTCTGAGGCCGGCGGCAACATGATCGTGGATATCGGTGGGGGCACCACCGACATCGCCGTCATCTCCCTGTCCGGAATCGTCTACAGCCGCTCGGTGCGGGTAGCAGGCAACGAGATGGACGAAGCTCTCATGCATTACTTGAAGCGGAAGTACAATTTGCTGATCGGCGAGCGCACGGCCGAACAAATCAAGATCGAGGTCGGCTCCGCTTACCCGTTGGAAAAACCCCTGACGATGGAAATCAAAGGGCGCAACCTGGTTGAAGGCGTGCCCAAAACCATCACCGTCGACGACAGCGAGATTCGCGAGGCGCTGTCGGAGTGCGTCTCGACGATTATGAATTCCATTCGGGTGGCGCTGGAACGCACGCCGCCGGAGCTGTCGGCCGATATCAGCGACCGCGGCATCGTGCTGACCGGCGGCGGCGCGCTGCTGAAGAACCTGGACAGGCGCATTCGAGAGGAAACTGGACTACCCGTTTCCATCGCCGCCGACCCACTGGCTTCGGTGGCCTTAGGCACCGGCAAGATGCTCAGCGATTTCAAGCTGTTGCGAAAGGTGTCCATCGAATGAGCCATCGAACGAGATGGATCGGCGGACCCATTGGGGCAGCGCTTCCATGAATAGTCTGCTAAGCCGGCACCGCAACGCCGCAGTGCTGGTTGCGGTCCTGTTTCTGCAACTGGTCCTGTTGGCCTTTCAGGTGAAACGCGGCAAGGACGTCCCGCTCATCCGCATCTGGGCGGTGGCGGTGATTGCGCCGGTGGAGAAAGCCTCCAGCAGCGTCATCCGCGGCCTGGTCGGTGTGTGGCGCGATTACGTGGACCTACGCCAGGCACGGCAGCAGAACCATCGCCTGACCGAAGAGATTGGCCGGCTGAAGCTCTCCCACCACCTCCTGCAGGAGGAAGCCCGGGAAGCTAGCCGGCTGAAGCAAGTTTTGCAACTGGGCAGCCGAATCCCCTTCTCCACCGTAGCTTGCCAAGTTATCGGTTCCAGTGCTTCGGAAACGTCTCGCGTGCTGTTTCTTGACAAAGGCAGCGAAGTTGGAATTCGGCCCAACATGCCGGTGATCACCCCCGACGGGATCGTCGGCAAGGTGCACCGGGTGTTTTGGGGCTCAGCCCAAGTGCTGGTGATCACAGATCCGGACAGCGGCGTTGGTGCCCTACTGGAAAAGTCGCGAGTGCACGGGGCTGCGCTGGGTTCCGGCGGCTTCTTTTGCCAACTGGCCTATGTCGTGAACGACCAGAGCGTGGAAGTGGGCGAGCGCGTGCTGACCTCAGGTGAGGATCTAATCTATCCCAAGGGCCTGCCGGTCGGCACGGTCACTTCGGTCAAACCGGGCCGGGTGTTCCACGAAATCCAGGTGCAGCCCTCGGCGCAGCTGAACCGGCTGGAGGAAGTACTGGTTGTCGTGCGTGGCGCTGGGCGGCAGGTTCCTTCCAGAGCTGAAGGGCCGGTCGCCGCAGGGACCTCGCCTCGGCGGTCTGGGGCCACTGCCATGGCAGCCGTTCCGCCAGTCGCTGCAGCAACGACCGAGCCCGAAGCCCAACCGGCAGCACCGGCAGCAGTAACGAGGGCTGGCAACCGACCTGAGACGGATGCTGACAAGCTGCTCGAAGCCTACCGCACTGCACAAGTGCACAAGGGCAAGGATCAGAAACGAGCCTTGGTTCCCCCCCAACCGCGGGCCCCCTCCCCTTCCGTTGTTCCCAAACCTTCCGAAGCCCCCAAGCCGGCGGAAGCGCTGGAACCAGCGAACGCCGAAGTCGAAGCGGAGGCGTCGTCTGCCCGTCCTGGCAGCCAACCGGTTCCCACCACTGCTCCTGCGGAGCCCTCTGATGAGCGGCTTCCAGCTGCAGAGAGTCCCCCGCAGCAGTGAAGTTTGCGGTTCCCGCGCGATCCGAGTTGCGTGTGGAGGCGTACCGGTTTCCTCCTTGGGCGGTCATCCTGATTGCCCTGCTGGCCCTGTGGTTGCAGGGCTACCTCCCGCTGTGGTTCCCCACCGCATCGGTCCTGGACCTGCCCCTGCTTGTGACCGTATATTTCGCTCTCAGCCGCCGCAGTCAGATTTCCGGGATGCTGGTGGGCGCCGCAATCGGTCTGGCACAAGATAGCCTGGGCCACGGGCCCATCGGTCTGTTTGGGATGGTGAAAACCGTTGTGGGCTACGCCGCATCCTCGCTCAGCACCCGGATTGATACGGAACACCCGGGGATACGGCTGGTGGTGGTGTTCGTGTTCTATTACATTCATCTGGGGTTGTTCCTGCTGCTGCAGCAGGTCTTGCTGCAGAAAGCAGTGAGCATGCCTGGCGTGCGCAGTCTGGCAGTCGCCCTGATCAACGCGATCCTGGCCGTGCTGCTTTTCAAGCTGATGGATCGGCTCAGAAAGCCGGTCTGAACGTTCTTTGTCCCGTTTGTTCTTCTTCCAAGGCTCCAGTTCAAAAAGGTACACTTTTAACGATCCGGGCCTCCGGGGTTGAGCTGAGCCGGCCCGGGCCTGCTACAATGCAAGCAGGGCCCGGGGCTCCGGGGTCCAACTTGTTCATTTCGGGATCGTTGCTTTTCCGGCGGGCTTTCTAGAGATGTTCGAGCTCGGCGACACTAAGTTTGCCCAATACAAGATCGCGCTTGTCCAGTATCTGACCCTGGGCATCTTTCTGCTGCTGGCCACCGGGTTCTGGCAGCTTCAGATCCAGCGGCCGGAGTATTACACCGCACTGGCCGAGCAGAACCGTGTAAAAAACCTGCCGATTCTGGCGCCGCGCGGCCGCATCCTGGACCGCGAAGGACGCGTCATCGTCTCCAGCTATCCTTCGTTCAGTATCTTGCTCCTGCGCGAGCAAATGAGGAATCACAGGAATCTTCCGCTGATCGCCACCGGACTCCGAATCCCGCTGAAGGAACTTCAGGCTCGACTGCATCGGTTCCGTACTGCGCCGCCCTATGAGCCTGTCGTCATCCGGGAGGACGCTACCTCCCGGGACCTGGCTTTCCTGGAGGCGCACCGCGATGACCTGCCGGAGCTGGAGGCAGTGATGGTGCAACGGCGCCTCTACCCGCGTGGTGGCTTCGCGGCGCATGTCCTCGGCTATTTGGGTGAGGTCAGCGAGGCCGAGCTGAACCGCGCGGAATTCGCAGGCTACCGCCCTGGCGCTATCGTGGGCAAAAACGGCTTGGAACGGCAGTACAACGACATACTGATGGGGAAGGACGGTTTTCGGCGCGTCATCGTCAACAGTATTGGCGGCGAGGTGGGGCGGCTGGATGAGAAACCCGCCGTGCGCGGACAACCGCTGCGGCTGACCCTCGACTTGGATCTGCAGGTGGCGGCCGAAGTTGCCATGGAGGACAAGAAGGGCGCCCTGGTGGCGCTGGACCCTCGCAGCGGGGAGGTTCTGGCTTTGGTTAGCCGCCCGGCCTATGATCTGAACGATTTTGCTGTCCGAATCAGCGACAAAGAATGGACTCGCCTTACCCAGGATCCCGACCTGCCGTTGCTGAACCGTGCCATTCAGGCCCAGTTGGCTCCAGGTTCCGTCTATAAGATCTTTCTGGCAACGGCGGCCTTGGAGGAGGATGTCCTCACGGAGAAAACGAGCTTCTATTGTTCTGGAGGCGCTGTTTTCTATGGGCGGTACTTCCGGTGCTGGCGCAAAGGCGGGCACGGCCGTATGACTCTCCACCGCGCCATCGTCCAATCCTGCGACGTGTTCTTCTACAATGTCGGCCGCCGCCTGGGTATCGAAAAAATGGCCTATTATTCCCAGCGACTCGGTCTGGGCTCTCCCACCGGAATCGATTTGCCTTATGAGGAGGAAGGCGTGATGCCTTCGCCGGAATGGAAACGGCGGCTGTTTCGGAAAAAATGGCATGCCGGCGAGACCATCTCGGTCGCCATCGGGCAGGGGTCGGTGGCGATGACACCGCTGCAGCTGGCTTACGGCGTCGGGGGGATTGCCTCCGGCGGGGTCTTCCGGCGCCCCCGTTTGGTGTTCTCCTCCGAAATTCAGCGCCACCGTCCCGGCACCAACCTGGACGCGGACCTGGACACAGACCTGGACGAGGTATGGCGCTTTCCCCTGCGCGAAGGAACGATTGGACAGGTTACCCTGGGCATGTATGGAGTGGTCAACGAGCCTGGGGGCACCGGTCGGCGGGCGCGCATAGAGGGGGTGGACGTGGTTGGGAAAACCGGGACTGCACAGCTGGCCAGCCTAAAGGTTGCCAGTGCCAGTGGTGCCTCGAATCTGAAAGATAATGCATGGTTTGTGGGCGCGGCCCCCCGGCGCAATCCGGAGATTGTGGTGGTTTGCCTGCTTGAGCACGGAGGGCATGGATACCTGGCTGCTCCAATTGTGCGTGAGGTGATCAAGACCTACTGGGAGAAACGGCAGCCTCAGAAGCCACAACAAGTGGCCGTCAGCCAGATGGGCACACCGGCCGCGCTGGCGCCCTGATGCCCTCTGCCGCAAGCAGCTATATTTAATTACATCAGCTACAGTGTCTAATTACATCAGCTACAGAGGGGTGGACTGGTTCAGAAGGATGGACTGGTTCCTGCTGGGCCTGGTGCTGCTGATCTCCGCCCTGGGGTTGATGGAGATCTACAGCGCCACCTACCGAACCAAGTTCGCCGGAGCCTACGAGAGGCAGATCTACTGGATCTTGGCTGGCCTGGTCTTGATGTACGTGATGAGCCTGATTGACTACCACACCCTGCTGGAGCAGGTCCCCTCGATGTATTTGGTCTCGGTGGGGTTGCTGGTGCTGGTGCTGGTGGTGGGTCGCAAGGTGCTGGGCTCGCGGCGTTGGATTCCGCTGGCTGGCGGCTTTCACTTTCAAGTGTCAGAGTTCGTCAAGCTGGTGCTAATATTGGCCATGGCGAGATATTTCAGCGAATCTCGCCAGGGTCGGGTAAGCACCCCGGACCTGATCAAGGTGGGACTGCTGGGCGGCGTACCGATGGGGTTGGTTTTGTTGCAGCCCGACCTGGGTACCGCCCTTACCTATGCTCCCATCGTGATGATGGCTGTACTGCTGGCTGGGATTCGGTTGAAACACATAGCAGTCCTCGCGGTGCTGTTGGCGCTCACCATGCCCGTCGCTTGGACCTATGGGCTGAAGCCTTACCAGAAAGGGCGACTCATTTCGTTCGTCTATCCGGAGAAGGACCCGCTGAAAGGCGGATACCAGTTGACGCAATCCAAGATTGCGGTGGGATCGGGGGGCCTTTGGGGCCAGGGCACCAAGAAAGGGACCCAGACTCAGTTGTGGTTTCTCCCGGTGCCCCACACCGATTTCATCTTTTCGGCCTTTGCCGAGGAGCACGGCTTTTTCGGGGTTCTTTCCGCGCTGCTCCTGTATTTCATGGTCTTGATGAGGCTCATCCACAACGCCCAGACGGCTCCCGACCGCGCCGGTGTGTTCATCATCATGGGAGTGGTGGGTGTGCTTCTGTTCCACATTCTGGTGAATGTCGGGATGGTGATCGGCTTCATGCCGATCACCGGCATTCCACTGCCGCTGATGAGCTATGGCGGCTCTTCTGTGGTGTTTACGTTTATGGCGCTCGGCCTGGTGAACAACGTCCGGCTGCGCCGCTTTGTCCATTAGCATGTCTGGAGGGGCCGCGCCTGCGCGCGTAGCTTGAGGCGCTGGCGCGGTTGGCAGCAGGGAAGCCAACCGCGCGGACACTGAGTTCGAGGGTCCCTCTGCGAATTTACGATTTCAGGCCGGCCCCCCGGGGTCGGCGGGCACGCCATGTCTGTGGTGAGCAACTTAGACCCACTGGCCGACACGGTTGCCCGTGCCTGTCCTTGTGTTCTTCCAACGAATCCGCCTAGGCCCTGTGCAAGGGCTACCATGAGCCTGCGGGAAGACCCGCGGCAGAGGCGAATGCTAACCCAGATGAGTTGGATCAGCACTGCGACAACGGACAGCGTGCGTGGGCCGAAGAAACCGGCTGACCCTTACGACAGTTCTCCCCTTCGGCGGTGCCCCTCTCAAAGGAGTTTCCATGGTGAAGGAACTACTGGTCTCCTCGTCTCTGCACGAGACCAAGGTGGCCATTCTCGAAGAGGATCAGCTTGCCGAAGTTTACTTTGAACACGCCGACGAATACTCCATAGCCGGCAGCATCTACAAGGGCCGGGTGACGCGCGTGCTCCCGGGCATGCAGTCTGCCTTTGTGGACATCGGCCTCGAGCGCGACGCCTTTCTCTACGTCTCTGACTTCCTGGACGAAGCCGAAGTTTTCGACAAGATCGATAACGGAGTCGGAAACGGCCTATCTCGGACAGGCAGGGGGGCCGCTTCGCTCCCCACCCGCCCCCTTGCTGCGCCTCAACGCCTGGCGCCAATTCCAGCTCCTGAAGACCGGTTGCCGGAGGTGGCTCCTGAGGCCCCGGTGGAGACAACCCGCCCTCCCGGGCGCCGCCGCCGCGGGCGCCGGCGCGCGCGCCGCCCCTTCCGTGAGCGTGGCCTTCCCCAGGCAAAATATGCCGCCCGGTCCGAAGCCAGTTTTCAGCGGGGGGAACTCACCTCCCGTGACCGTAGCCTCCCCCAGGCAAGATATGTCCAATCGACGGAAGGTTCTCAGCAGGAAGAACGCACCCCCGCGTCACCCCCCTCGTCCTCCATTGTCAGCCAGCAT
The DNA here is from genome assembly GCA_965218055.1 of Terriglobia bacterium. Taxonomy (GTDB): domain Bacteria; phylum Acidobacteriota; class Terriglobia; order JAJPHL01; family JAPKYU01; genus CBDBKE01. The sequence continues at coordinate 229,771 of CBDCKA010000002.1, read as the reverse complement.
CTTGTGCCCATGGTTCTCCCCGGCGAATCGCTGGCCAAGTATCGAAATCTTACCCCTTCTCCACTCGAAGGCCCCACCCTCCATGAACCCTCGACACAGGAAATAGGGAAACCGGAGGAAACAGAACCGACGCCCGAGCCTGTCCGGGGTGCCCAGCCCGAACCGCGCTTCGAAGACGCCCCGCAGGAGGAAGCTTCCAGCCCCGAGCCGGACACCTGGTCCGCTTCTGAGCCGGCTCCGGAAGGCACCGAAGCGGACGGGCCGCAATTCGAGCAGTTGCCTGCCACGCCGACCGAGTCCGGATCGGCCCCTGAGCCGGTCTTGGAGGTCACACCCGCAGTGGAATCTGTCGAGCAACCCCAGACAGAACAGCCAGCCCCAGCCGCCGAAGAGGAAGCTGCCGAAGAAAGCGTTCCTCAGACGCCGGAGGATATTTCCCCGCTGGCAGTTATCGAGGAGGACGAGGAAGCAATTGCCGTCGGCGAACAGAATGGCCAGCCGGAGCAGACCGTGGCGGAGGAAAGCAGCGTCGCGGGCGTTGAGAATGCGCCGGCGAGGGAGCCGGAAGGAGAACGGATGAGTGCCCCCGCCCCCCACTTTGGCCGTCGGCTCGGCCGACGCCAGCGTCGCAAGATGCTGAGCGAGCGCGGGCAATCGCAGCGTCCCCAGGCGCCTGCGGACCGTGCCGTCCGGGCGCAGCCGCTGATTACCGACCTGTTGCGCGAGGGGCAGGAGATTCTTGTTCAGGTCGCTAAGGAGCCCCTGGGTAGGAAGGGCGCGCGCATTACGTCCCACATCGCCCTCCCGGGCCGCTATTTGGTCTACATGCCGACGCTCGAGCACGTGGGAGTTTCTCGCAAGGTGACTACCGAGGAGGAGCGCCACCGCTTGAAGCGGGTCGTCTCGGAGGCCAAGCGCGACATCCCGGGCGGTTTCATTGTCCGCACCGCCGGGGAGGGCCGTAGCGAAAAGGAGCTGTTGCAGGACATCGAATTTCTGCACCACCTCTGGCTCGAGATCCGGGCCAAGGCGGAGCGCACCCCCGCCCCGGCGCTGCTGCACCACGACCTGAACCTAGTGGAGCGCATCCTGCGCGACCAGCTCTCGGAGGAGTTTCGTGCCCTGTGGGTAGACAACGAGCCAGAGTACGAGGCGATCTTGAAGTTCGTGCAGGGCTTGCAGCCGGCGTTGGTTTCCCGCGTGAAGCTGTATACCAAAGATTCCCCCCTGTTCGAAGAGTTTAACGTCCATGAGGAAATCAACAAGGCGCTGAAGCCGAAAGTCTGGCTGAAATCCGGCGGCTACATCGTGATCAACCATACCGAGGCGCTGGTCTCGATTGACATCAATACCGGCAAGTACGTGGGCAAAACGCCGCGGCTGGAGGACACCATCGTCAAGACCAACGTGGAGGCCATCAGGGAAATCGTCCGGCAGATCCGGCTGCGGGATCTCGGCGGCATCATCGTGATTGACTTCATAGACATGGAGGAGCGGAAGAACCGCACGCGAGTGATGCAGGCGTTGGAGGAACACCTGCGACATGACCGCGCTCCCTCCAAAGTCGTGGCCTTTAACGAGTTTGGGCTGGTGGCTATCACGCGCAAGCGGGTGAAGCAATCGCTGGAGCACGCGTTGTGCGCCCCCTGTGCCTCCTGCAGCGGCTCCGGCTTCCTGAAGTCCCCCCACACCATCGCCATGGAAATCCTGACCGAAGCCTCCAAGCTCGTCCCGTTCTCCCAACGCAAGCAAATCACCTTGCGGGTGAGCCCCGAGGTGGCGCGGCACCTGAAACAGCGGGACGTAACGGTCGTGCAGGAAATCGAGGACATGAGCCATCAGGCGGTGTTCATCAAAAGCGACCCGGTCTTGCACCCGGAGTCGTTCGATTTCAACTGAAGCACGAACTTGGTCTGCGCCCGTGTGCGCCCAAGCTGCCGTTGCCACCGGCGCACCCCGGGCCGATGGCGGCTTCCCCCGAATTTTAGGGGATGCTTTTGGCAGCGCAAACAGTGGATTCGTACAGCGCGCGGAGTTCGCACCCCGTCTGCGTAGCGGAAAACCTTTCCTGCGCAATCCTGCGCCCCGCTTGGCCCATTTTCTGACGGAGTTCGCCATTGGAGGCCAGTTGCTCGACAGCATGGCGCAACTCCGAGATGGCGCCGGGGGGAACCAAGTAGCCGTTTTTCCCTTGGGACACCAGCTCCGGAATCCCTCCTACCGCATAGGCAACCACCGGTTTGCCCATGGCCATAGCTTCCAGCACGGCCATGCCAAAGCCTTCCCAGTGGCTGCTGCGCAGCAACAGGTCCATGTGTCAAGGACTGATTTCTTTAGACACTGATTCTGAGAGTTTTTTACGCGACTAACGCATACCGTTTGGCGAATACCACAGGCGGCATGTTGAGCGCGGAGTGAATCCGCGTGTTGTTGTAGTCCCACAGGGTGCGGTAGATCTCCGCCACTAGCTCCCCCAGTGTTTTGAAGCGGTTCGGATCTCCCAGGTCAACCTTGAATTTGTCGTAGAACGATTCCTGGTATCCGTTCTCCCAAGGGCACCCCGGGCGGCTCCGTGAAATCACGATGCCGCATCCATCAAGGATTTCAGTGAACGCCATCGCGTCATACTCCCTCCCGTTGTCGGAGTGGAATAGACCCGGGCGCGGATGATGGAGCAGGGCGTTGGAAAGCGCCTGAATGGTGAGCGCGGCTCCCTTTCTCACCGCAACCTGGATTCCCAGGATCCGGCGGGTGTAGAGATCGATCACGGTCGCCACATAGACCTTCTTTCCGTGCTGCACGAACTCGGTGAAGTCCGTTGCCCAGATGTGGTTTGCATATGCGGGCATGAGCGCGAGCAGGAGGTTGGGATAGGTCCGGGAAACCTTGGATTTTCTCCATTTTCTGCCTCTCCTGCGGTAGGGCTTGATGCCAAACAGACGCATGACCCTCTGCGCCCGCTGGCGGCAGAGTCCCAGTGCCGTAGCAATTCGCCGGGAGCCGTAGGAGGGATGGATCTGCAGCTCTTCTTCCAGGCGGACCTTGAGGCGCCAGTCCTTCTCCTTCATTCTTGGGACGTAATACAGGCTCGCGCGGGATATGCCAAGGGCTCGGGCAAGCGCTGATTTGTTTCTTCCTTCGCTCAATTGTTTTTTTGAGTCATGGAGAGCTTGAGCGTGATCTCGCCCACGAGTTCCAGGAGTTCTCTGTTCTGCTTCTGAAGTCGGGAGAACTCCGCCCAGGACGGGGCACCGGTTGCTCCTTTTACCATCCAACCATAGATGCTCCCTTCAGAAATACCGTGATCCTTGGCGGCCTGGGCCACCGAGATGCCTTCTTCCTTGACGCGGCGTAGGATATCGGCTTTTACGTCAGCTGCAATACGATGATGTTTTTTGTTCATATGACACCAGGGTAGTTAATTCCCAACCTCAGTGTCTAAATTACCCAGTCCAGGGCACAGTTCGCCGGTGGCGCAGACCTACCGGCAACTGGATCGGGCGGCGGCGGAAACCGAGGGGCAGGGGGCCGAAACCGCAAGCCCGGTCGATGCCATGAGAGCGGAAGGGGCGGCGGCGCTCGAACAGGCCCTCGACACGATTGGGACCGTCACCACCGGCCTCGAAGATGAAGTGGCGGCGGAGGCCCAGGCCGACCGAGCGTTTATCGAAACACTCAGAGGAACACCAACCGCTGCGGCCACGCCCGCCGTTCCTACGGCGGCGGGGCCCGCACCGGCGCGGGATTACTCTTCTCCGGCTCGTGTTGGTACACCGGATGATCCCCCCGGTTGGGAGCGCATCCATGAAGGCTCGTTTTTAGAAGCGGCGCTGGTCACGCAGCTTTCCGGTGACTTCCCAGGCCCGGTCCTGGCCGTGGTTTCCGTCCCGTTCTACTCGGCAGACCGGCAGCGCATCCTGGCGCCGCGAGGGGCGCGGGTCATTGGCACGGCTCAGGCCGTGGCAAACCAGGACCAAGCCCGGCTCGCCGTGAGTTTCCACCGCTTGATCTACCCCGACGGGCGTTGGGTGGCGCTCGAATTTCATGGGCTCAATCAAGTCGGCGAGGGAGCCCTGAAAGATCAAGTCAACCGACACTACTTTTCCATGTTCGCCGCTGTCGGGGCGGTCGGTGTCCTGAGCGGCCTCACGGCGCAAGGCGGCAACCCTTACGAGGGCGGCGTGGCGGGCTTCCGGGCCGGTGCCGGGCAGGGACTCGGACAAAGCGCCACCCAAATCTTGCAGCGTTTCTTGAACCGTTTACCCACCATCACCATTCGCGCCGGGCATCGGCTTCGCGTCTGGTTCACTTCCGACGTGCTGGTGCCCCGGCCCCTAAAAGGAGACTGAAATGAAACACCGAATTTTGACCGGCATGGTTGTCATCCCGCTCTTGATCGTGCTGACCACCACGCCCGCCTACGCCATCTTCGGCTCGATCCTGGCGGGCATTCAACGGGCGCAGATGATCATCAATCAGGGCGTTCAGATTTACGAGGCGCAGATCGCCAAGCTGACGATGGACACCCAATTGACCGAACTGACGGATCAGTTCTCACACTTGAAAGATCAGGCGCTCGGAAGCGTCGGGGCTCTCACCGATCCGTTCACCAACTTGGCATCGGTCCCGACACGGTTCATCGGCCTGGGCCTATCGTGGAAAGACGATTTTACCGGGGTGGCGGCGGAGCTTGCGTCGTCAGTCGAACAGATGGGCGAAACCGGCAAGAGCTTTACCCAATCCTGGCGCGGGCGGCTCACCGCCGCGGACACGGTGACCGAGAGCGACATCCTCACTCTGTACGGGGACTATCGCCCGGAGATCGCTGCGGGAGTCGCCAACGGCTACCTCGCGGCGCGGGAGGAAGGCGACAAGCGCCTGGTGCTCGATCACGCAATGAGCGATGCGGCGGCGAATCTCATGATTGCGGCGCGAGACGCCGTGGAGTCCTACGAAGGACTGCGAAACAACACCAATACCTCCAACACCGCCCTTGCTCAATCACAAGTGGCCGGGACAGTGACGCAAGGGAACCTCACCGCTGCTATGGCGCAGTTGATGGCATTCCAGGCGGCGAAAGAGGCGGCGGAGGATTACGAACGCGAGATTGCCCGGCGGGAGGCGCTGGCTCGATGGATCGAGACGCAGCGCCGGGCCGAGATCACCTTCGCGGCGCAACAGGCCGGGCTCGATGCCCGCCGCGATTCCATGCGCGAAGGGTTGCTCTTTCGGATTCACCCGGCCTACGGCGGGAACGGGCAGTAATCCATTTCGCCGATGCAGATTCAACTCGATCCCAACATCCCGGCCAACCTTTCCCCGGAACAACTGAGGGACTTCAAGTCGTTTCTCGATGTCGCTCTGGACGGATTGTCGGCGGCGGCGGGAGGGGAGGTTTTCGCCACCGGAAACGCGCTCTTCGGGGGACTGGCCGTCATCGTTGTGGTGTTGAACGGGCTGAAGATCGCCTTTAGCGGGAACATTCAGCCGTGGGAGCTGATTCGGGTCGTCATTGGGTTGTGGATACCGTGGGTGATGTTGCAGTTCTACACCACCACCATTCCGGGCATGGCTTTCACCTTCCCAGGGATGATTGCGGCGGGTGGAAATTGGCTTCACGAACTGCTGATCGGCGATGCCGTCTATTCGATGCAGACCGAGCTTGGGAACCTCATTCGCTCCCTTGCGGCGAACCAGGCGGCCCAGGCGCAACAGGGGAACACGCTCGGCCTACTCACCGGCGGGATTCATGCCGCGATAACGGCGGTTGCGGGGTTTGCAATGTTTGTGTTCGTGGTCCTTATGCTGCTTCTGTTGGCCGCCGTCACCTACGCTCAAGTGATCTGGGCCCAAATCGCGCTTGCCATCCTCATCATCTTGGGGCCGATCTTCATTCCGTTTCTGGTGTTCGATCCGCTGTCGTTTCTGTTCTGGGGATGGTTCCGGGCGATGATTACCTACTCGCTCTATGCCGTGATCGCCGGAGCGGTGCTGCGCGTGTTCTCCGCTGTCGGAATCTCCTACATCACGAGCTTGGGGAATGCCAACCTGGACATGCAGAGCTTCATAGACGTGGGCTTGTGGATGATCGCCGTCGTGCCCTTGTTCGTCGCCGGGATGCTGGCAAGCCTCAAATGCGGGGAGCTCGCTTCGATGCTCGTCACCAGCACAGGAGCAGCCGGGAGCGGCCTCATGGGGATGGCGACCACGGCGGGAACGGTTGCGGCCACCGGAGGCGCGGCGGCGGCGAAGGCGGGCGCAGGGGGGATTAAATGAGCGGACCCGGAACCAAGGCTAAAGATGCCGGAGCCGAGTACGCCGAAATATGGGGCGAGGCCATCCACTCCAACCGTCATCTACGGGTGATCTCCGTCGGGTTGGGAATTGGCTTGCTCTTGCTCATCATCGTCGTCATTCGTATTGTGTCCGTCGATCCGCCCCGCCCCATCGTCGTGAGGGTGGATGAAGTAGGCCGGGCCGAGGCCATCGCCTACGAGGCGATGGAGGCCCAGGCCGACCCGCTGGACCCCACCACCAAATACTTTCTCAATCGCTTTATTTACGACTTCTACTCGCGACGGCGGGCCACGGTCCAAGAGAACTGGTCCCGCAGTCTGCGCTTCCTGACCACCGAACTCGCCAACGCAAGTTTCCGGGCCGAGAGTCAGAATATTGCTCTTCTCGCGGCAGGAGCGGCAAAGGATGAACTGCAAGTGGATCGCGTCGTTTTGAGGATTCAGGCCAATCCCCAGGAGCCGCACAGCGCGACGGCCGATTTTGACCTGGTGCGGATGGCGATGGCAAACGAAGTCAGCCGGGAACGCTGGACCCTTTCGCTTCAATTCCAGTTCCTCGATACGATCCCGCCGGACCTGATCGTCCACAACCCTATGGGGATCGTCATCACCTACCTGCAAGGCGACCGGGCGATAGTCACCGGCGACCAATGATGATCGAGCACTTGCGGGGAAGGGAAACAGCACTGGAACAATTCGGCTGGACCGGGCCGGAGGCGGAGTGGATCGCGCTCGTGTGTCTGCACAGCGGCGTCTTCACCCGCGCTCAATTCTGTCACTACTTCAATACAGATCGGAAGCAGGCGCTTCGCTTTGTAAAGGCATTGATTGACCGCCGGGCGGCGGTCGAAAGCGATCATGTGACGTTCAACGGCGGCGGGCGGACGTGCCGGATATCGAACAAGCCGATCTATCGGGCGCTGGGGGTCGAGAACATCCGCCACCGGCGCAAGGCCCATCCGCCGGTGGTGATGCGGCGGCTGCTCTCGTTGGATTTCGTTCTGGAACATCCGGGCATGAACTGGCTCCCCGCCGAGCCGGAGAAGGTCGCGTTTTTTGACGGGCTCGGCGTATCGCGGCGGCTGATTCCGCGACGGATTTACTACGGCGCTGTGGGAGCGCAGAAGCGCTACTTTGCGCTCAAGCTTCCCCTGGCCAGTGACGCTGAAACCGTCACCTTCGCCTACGTCGATCCGGGCCACCAAACGGATCGGGAGTTGCACTCCTGGGGAGCCGCGCATGGGCGGCTTTGGGATGCGCTGCGTAAGAAAGGACGGCAGGTCCGGGTGATCGGGATTGCGGCGGAAAACGAAACCGTGGATCGGACGGCGCGGGTGCTCCGCGTGTGGGCCGCAGCCCCCGCGAAGGAGACCGGGGAGGGGCGGACGTTGGCGGAGGAAATCAAGAGGATCGACACCGCACTGAGGACCAATGATCCGATAGTCCTGGCCGAGTACGGGGGATTCAACGCGGCAATGAAAAAAGGAGCGGAACTCGAAAGTCTCCCGGAGGCAAGAGTGACGGAAGGAGTCTCGATTGACGACTATTCGACGTGGCGGGCCACCCGGTTTGCGGCGCGAGACGAAGGCGGATGAAAAGAGCGCACAAATCCGGGAGTTTTTGTGCCACTGAGGACCGCATGTTAAGTGCCACGCGCTCAGAGGGAGGGTGTGGCACGATTCTGGCTAAAGGTGCGGCAAAGCCACATTCCATTATCTCTCTCATTCCGCTGTGGTTCTCCCCTGCTAATCGGCCTCACCCGCGCCGATCCAGGAAAATCGGGGAGGACGATAGCGACCCCACGAAAAGTGGGGGGGCATGTGGCCCCGATAGCGGCGCGCTGTTCCACGCCTCTATCCGGCCCCATGCGGGGTCGCTATCGTCCTCATTGATCCCTGCGGGAAGGCTCGGAGCAGCCCCCAGCGGGGGCGCTGACGGAAGGGATACGGAGCTATGAAATGGAGGCGGTTCATTCCTCACATCCTTCTGTTTTTCGGCGCGCTGGGGTACGCCCTGTGGAGCTTTGTCCGCCGTCCCTTCCCCATGCTAGGGGACAGTCCCTTGCTCGATCTCATGGACTATCACACCCCGAACTTCTACGGGTGGGTGATCGTCTGGTACTACGCTTCGCCTTTCGTCGCCGTCATGCTCGCGGGCCTCATTCTCATGTCCGTTTGGAAGGTCTGGCTGGAAGCGCGGCGGCGGGATTTCGCGCCCTTTGGGGCGCTCCCGACCTGGCCGCTTTCACCTCAACAAGCGGCCCCGGCCATCGTGATCGGGGAGGTTCATCATCCGGTCGAAGCGCGGGAGATTTTCAATCCCTCCTGGCTCACCATCCCGGAGCGCGGGCTGTATACCGGCGTGGCGATTTTCGGAGCCGTCGGGTCCGGGAAGACCTCGGCTTGCATGCACCCATTCGCTCGGCAACTTCTCTCCTGGCAAGCGGAGAATCCACAGATGCGGGCGGCAGCGCTCATGCTCGAAGTCAAGGGAGATTTCTGTCACGACATCCGGCGAATCCTGATTGAGGCGGGCCGGGGAAAAGACTACATCGAGCTGGGGATGAATGGGCGCTGGCAGTGGAACCCGCTCTCGGCCTGGTGGCTCGATTCCTACTCGCTGGCCTACACCGTTTCGAGCCTTCTCAACCAGCTATTCGGGAAGGGCAAGGAACCGTTCTGGCAGCAAGCCTATACCAATCTGGTCCGCTGGATCATCGAGCTTCACCGGATATTTCCGGAACGGTGGGTGACGTTGCAGCAGGTCTACCGCTGCGCCATCGACCCGGAGCTTTTCGCTGCCAAGATCGAGCAAGCCGAAGCGTGGAGCAACGAGTTGAACAAGGGAACCGTTTTCGTTCGGGCCGATCTAGTAGGCGAGAACAAAATGAAGCTGGCTGAATGGGTATGGGAAGGGACGCTGGGCCGGGAGGAACAGCAAGCCGTCTACAGCCGCGCCATGCTCAAAAAACTGGACGAGCTCAAGCTGACCTACCGGGTGGTTTGGGACCCCGGACCCGGCGACGACGTGAGAGAACGAGTTGCGGCGGTGAAGCGTTGGTTTGTCAACGACTGGCAAACGCTGGACAACAAAGTGAAGTCCTCGATTGTGGAGGGGGTTTCGGTATTCCTTGCCATGTTCGACATGCCGGATGTGGCGAAGGTGTTTTGCCCGCCCGCGCCCGAAATCCCCGACGATCCACAAGCCATTTCCGTTCAGGCCAGGGTAGCTATGCGGGCGGCGCGGGGAGCCCAGGAGCTGAACAAGAAGCCGGACGGCGGGGAAGGAGACAAACCCGCGCCCACGTCGATTCCTTCCGTCGAAGAGGAACGAATCGCCGGGCCGCGACACCTGCCCCCGCTCTATGAATTGATCGAAAGGGGCAAGGTGCTGGCCTTGAACATGCCCGCCGGATCGAACCCGGCGCTGGCCCGCGCCGTGGGCGTGATGCTCAAGAACGCCTGGCTACAGGCGCTTCTCATGCGCCCGACCAAGATGAAGGAGTCGCCGGGGGTCTATTTCCGGCCTGCCGTCTTTATCTGTGACGAATATCAAGCCTTCGCTTCGGTGGGCGAGGACGATCCATCGGGCGATGAAAAATCCTTTGCGCTGACCCGGCAATGCCGCTGCATCCCGATTGTCGCCACGCAATCCATTTCCTCGCTACGCTCCGTGTTGGGAAGCTCGGAAGCGTGGCGCTCGCTGTTGCAGACGCTCCGCACCCGGATTTTCCTGTCTCTCAGCGACGACGCCAGCGCCAAGATTGCAAGCGAAATGTGCGGGCAGGTGGCGAAGATCAAGGGATCCTACACGATCAGCGAGACCTCCAAGCGGGCGGAAGTCTCCCCGCTCTCGGGCCGCGCCGGTGGAGGCGGGGGCAGCATCGGCGCGACCAAATCATTTCGAGAGCAACGCGAGGCCGTGTTTCACCCGCGAGACTTCGCGCTGCTCTCGAACTGTCAAGCGATCTGCCTGCCCTATGACGGGTCGCAGTCGCTTGAGCCGCGACGGGTCTACCTCAAGCCTCACTATCTGCCCCTCGATTATTCCTATTGGAGAGCGAAGGAGGCGGGCAGATTATGAGCGCCGCGAGTGGACTGGAACACCTGAAACCGTTTCTACCGGGATTGGAAAGCGCCCTGGAAGATTCCGAAGTCAGCGAGATCATGATTAACGGCCCCGGCAATGTCTGGGTCGAGCGGGCCGGGCGGTTGACGGCGCATGACGCGCCGGACCTGGACGAATCGGCCCTATTGCGGGCGGCCATCCACATCGCCCGTCCTTTGGGCTTGGATCCGGCGAGCTCGCCGATTGTCGATGCGCGCCTGGACGACGGCTCGCGGGTTGCCATCTGTGTTCCGCCCGCGAGCCCCACGGTGGCGATCACCATGCGCCGTTTCGGGAAGCGGTCTTTTTCGGCGGATGATCTCGTGAGGCAAGGCGCACTCTCTGGAAACGTACGGGCGGAAGCGGAGCGGGTGTTGCGCTCCCGGCGCAACATCCTGGTTTCCGGCGGCACCGGATCGGGCAAGACCACACTGCTCAATGCGCTCATTGAACTCCTGCCCGCTGACGAACGCATCGTCGCCATCGAGGACACCCTGGAGCTTCGCATTGAGCGCTCTAATTGCGTCCGCTTCGAGGCTCGCGGGATCGACAGCGGCTCGGTGACGATCCGTGATTTAGTCCGCCACGCGCTGCGTCACCGCCCGGATCACATCGTCGTGGGCGAGGTGCGCGGCGGGGAGGCGGCAGACCTGCTACAAGCCCTCAACACCGGACACGGCGGCTCGCTCACCACCGTACACGCCAACAACGCCGAGTCGGCCTTGTCGAGAATCGCCAGTTGCGCCATGCAGGGCGGCGGTGAGCTTCCCTGGGAGGTGACCTGCCGGGGCGTGGTGGACGGCATCGCCATGGTGATTCACATGACCCGGCGAGAGGGACGCCGCTTCGTGGAGGAAGCGCTGCTCGTCCAGGGCTACGACGCGCCACAGAACCACTGGATCATCAAGCCGATCTGGAGGGAACACGATGACGGATGAAGACTCTCGAGGACTTCGACCGGGAGCTCGGCCGGGGCGGTGAGGAGACGCGGGAAGTCCCGGCCTGGATCGCCCAGGAGTACGGCGTCTTTCCCGAAGACGCAAGCCGCCGGACTCGCCGATCCAGGGCGGAAGGTGGATCTGACGGAGCGCTCGGTCCGGCGTGGAGAGTAGAGGAGGAAGGATAAGCCTGGACACAGAAGCGAAGGAAGCCCCGATCACCGTGAAGGCCGCCGCCCGCTTCCTGGGCGTCAGCCCCTCGTTGGTGTATGCTTACGTCGAGCGAAAGCAGATTCCCCATTACCGCATGATGGGCCGCTCGATCCGCTTCCGATTGTCGGAGCTAGCCGAGTGGCGCCAGCAATTTCATGTGAATGGAGGAATCGATGAACAAGACAGGTAGACCCAGAAATACAGCTGGTAGCCTGTACCTGCGGTGCAATTCACGCGTCTGGTGGATGAGCTATCGAGAGCAGAACGGGAGGTGGAGACAGACCTCGACAGGGCAGAGAGAAAAAGGGGAAGCCGAGAAGGTGATGCGCAAACGGTTGGTGGCTCGCGACGAGGGGCTGCTGCCGAGCGCCGCGCCGGGCGGGGAGATCAGGTTCAACGAGTGGGCGGACTGGTTCCTTGAGAACCGCTCCAAACCGCCCTTCCGGAGCGAGAAGACTCACCTGCAGAACCTCGGCGCGTTGAAGTTCCTGAGGCCCCGGTTCGGCAAGAACAGACTATCGGACATCACACCGGAAGATATCGAATCGTACCTGATGACCAGATTGAATACAGGCAAGCGGGTGCATACCAAGTTGGGGCTGCAACTTCGCGGCAGGCTCAAACCTGCCACCGTGCATCAGGAGTTTCGCGTCCTGAGACGCATCCTGAACGTGGCGGTGAAGAAGCGGCGGCTGGCGGTCAATCCGTGTAATGGGGTGGAGTTTCCGGTGGCGTTGGCGGGTACGACGCGCAAGCCGCACTATCTGACCGCTTCGAAGCAGGCCTGGCTGGAAGCCTGCGCGCCCCTGTACCTGCGCAACATCATCGCGATCATGGTGGAGATGGGGCTGCGGCCCTATCGCGAGTTGATTCCGATGCGAAAGGAACAGGTCGATCTGGAGAACGGGATCGTGCATCTGCCGGATTCCAAGACGGTGAATGGTATCGCGGACATGCCGATGACCGACAGAGCCCGTCAAGCGTTCGCCTCACAGATGAAGCAGAGCGGCGATTCCGACTACCTGTTCCCGAGCCCGCGGATGGACTCGAGCAAGCCGCACATCACGACGGTGCAAAAGCTGTGGAACCGGACGCTCCAGCGCGCCGGGCTGCCGCATTTTTCGCTATACGAGCTGCGCCACACGTTTGCGACCCGGCTCAGCGCCGGGGGCGTGGCGGATCATTTCGTGACGCAGATGCTGCGGCAAGGCGATTCGCAGGTGTTCAAGCGCTACAGCCAGGCGAAGCTCAACATGATGCGGGAAGCGCTGTCCAAGCTCGACCGGCAGGCGAACGAGCACGGCGCGAGTTCCTTTACAGCGCTGGCCGTCTAGAGCCAGTTTTTTGACAGTTTCTTTACAGTTCCGTCTTCGGCAACGAGAGGCAAGGCAGACGGGTGATGAAAACACAGAGGTTAAATGGTGGGCGGTGGAGGGCTCGAACCTCCAACCTCCTGCTTGTCGAGCAGCGCGTGGGGCAAAACGCCACCGACAACGCGACGCTGGTCCCTCTGGTGGAGACGGTCGAGCGACGCTGCCGGGAACGTCCGCAGAAGGTCAGCGCCGACAGCGGCTTCTTTTGCTTGGAGACCATCGTGGAACTGGCCCAGCGTGGCCTGGACGTCTATGTGCCCGACTCGAACTTGGCGCGGGAACTGAACCGAGGCCAACGCGCGCCCGGAGCAGCTGCTGTACGGCATCCGGAACACCGGCGAATGCGACGCAAGCTGCGCGACCCGGCCGGCCGGGCGGTTTATCAGCGGCGCAAGGCGATCGTGGAACCAGTGATCGAGGTTTTGAAAGAACAGCGTGGAATGCGGCAGTTCCGGCGGCGGGGCCTGGGGAAGGTCGCGGTGGAGTTCGCACTGGCCGCAACGGCCTTCAACCTCACCCGCCTGTGGCGCAACAAACCGAAGCTGGATCAGGAAGGCTAGTTCGGCAGACTCCCGGACCGGCGACTCGGCGAAGATCGAAACACCAGAATTCTGGAGCGGATCATGATCCCTTTTGATTTCCAGCCAGCTAAACCGAGTTTCCACACAGACCCTATACCCCTGTCCGGAACCTAGTTCCACAGCCCCAGGTTGTGATGTAAACTCTCTCACAACGACTGGTACAAAAAATCGGTCTGGTCATCACGACCCAGTCTACTCGGTTTCAAGAAGCCAACGCCTTCATCTAATCACTACGGTTGGTACAAAAAATCGGTCTGGTCAGCTCTGTCACGTGTGCATGAAAAATACGGGTTGCCCGGAATCGAGTGCTCATGGTTGGACACAGCTTGAGTTGTCCGGCGCGCGTGGACGCAGTTCTCGAAGTCTGGGTACGGACTCGCCGACGTTTCTTCTTTCTTTGATATCGAGTTCCGGCATCACGACGCGGGAGAGGACGCGCGGGCAGCCGGGCAGGTGTTTTTGCGTGCGATCTCGGACACGGGACTCAGCGTTCATGATTAGCTCGAACGGATACAGAAACCGATTGATCCGCAAGGCCCCAAATTCACCCGAGCCGGAAATCCTGACGGCAAACTGTTTGGAGAAGAAGTGGTTTTCACCGGAGCCCTGTCGATCCCAAGGCGCGAAGCTGCGGACTTCGCCGCAGCCGCCGGATGCACGGTTGCGGGTTCGGTCGGAAAAGGGACGACCCTCGTGGTCGTCGGCGATCAAGACATACGTAAACTGGCTGGACAAACAAAGAGTTCCAAACATCCAAAAGCCGAGCGGCTGATCGGTCTGACGCCGCAACCAGCTAAAACGATGCACAGGCGAGCGCCAGCAGCCGACCCCAGTGCCCAACCACCAGCTGTGAGATTCGTCGTTCGAATCAAGGTACTTGCGGAACGACGTTTTTAGGACGCAGTATCTCTGTACAGAGGCGTTCAAGATTCGCTGACCGCTTGCCGGCGTCCCAGGCCAACGCCAAACTGGCACCGATGTGCAGGGCGTTTTTTCCGAGTCTTCCTGCGTGCCCGTACCGCTTGTCAGCTTCTGCACGGGACGCACTCCAGTCTTCCTTGCCAATATCAGATTCAACAATCGTGCCAATGTCGGAGTACCACATCGTGAATCCCGTTTCCCACATTGTAGCGTTTGGCATCGGATTCTCGTTCGGCTTACCCATTAGCGTTAAGAGGGCTTTGTTGTCTTTCTCATGCTTGACCCGACTGCCATTCTTGTCCGGCTTGTCGGCATCAGCGTCAAAGACGACATACGTCGGAATGCCCATGTGTTTGGCAATGACCACGGGCTGTAGTAATTCGCTCTTGCCGTTAGCAGCTACGACATGACACCCCATGCGTCGGTAGTCCTCCGACTTTTCAAGAAGATGAAAGTAAGCCAGCAGATAGGCCACGTCTTCGACGCCCTCGACGAGTACAAGTCGCCGCGTGAAGAACATCTCATTAATAGTCGGCTGTAACGCCTGATGGACCTTAGCCAGCGCACCCGTGAGTTTCCTAGGCTGCTCACCAGTGGCGGCTGCCACGGCTTGGGCGATCTGGGCAAAAGACATATGCGACACAGACGAGGCCGAGCTGCCGACCTCCTTCCGGACGATGCGCACGTCCTCAAAACCCTCACCAGATACAAACAACGGATTGTGGGTGGAAACGATTACTTGGGAATTCCCGCGGATGAGCCTATGCAAGACCGCAGCAAGGTGACGGGCCTGAGGAGGATGTTGGTAGAGTTCCGGCTCCTCGCAAGCGAGGATCAATGTAGGATCTCCTGCGGTGTCGGCGCCTGCAAGTTCCTGCAAAAGGGCAAGAAGGTAAGACCTCTGCAAGCCGTGCCCGAAGCGAGCAAGCTCGCCTTCAAATTCGCCTTCGCCGGCCAGAATGTGGGCCCAGGGTTCTTCCACACGTACGGACCTCTCGGGGTCCTGTTTCCATTGCAGCCGCAATCTCGCGTCCGGATGAGCCCATTCAGACAGGCGTGTCTGAAGAGCCGTCGAGATACTATCAAGCACATGTTGATTTTCGTCGAGGAGTTCTTGGTATTGCTGCTGCATCTTGGCCCGCAGGAGCCTAACTGTTTCGTCAAAGTTGGTTCTTGAACGGACCGTCCGGGCCAAGAGCTTTCCGAGCGCAGAGTTCCGAGCCTCAACTTGCTCGGACGTTGGGTCCTTCACGGCTGGAACGTATACCCACTGAACGTGCTTGGCGAGAAGGTTTGCTCCCTTCGAGAAGCCGTAAAATTGGTCTTCGCTAGGAAGAAGTTCTGTTTCGTCTGGGCGCTCGGTTTCGTACTGTCGCAACGCCTCCGTCATGGAGTCTTTGGTGCCGGATGCAGGAAGGTCAGGATGTAACTTTCGGAGCTCGACATACATCTCTTTCAACTTTGCAACCTTCTCACCATCGCCAAGCGCTTTAAAAAATGGTGTAAAGGCACGCATGCCGAGCCGTTGTCCGTATTGTTTGACCTGGGCTTTGCCAGAGCCTTCGTCAAACGTAGCCACGGCTGAAACTATAAGTTGATCTTGTCGAACGTAATCTGAGAAATCGTTCTGGGCTTCCTTGCTCAGATCAGTGAAGGTGATCGTAATCCGAATTGGCTGGCCGGTGCCCTTTCGATGAAAGTCTTCTTCATCCAAGAGACTTAGATTTGTGGAAACATTGCTTGATTCGCGGAAAAACACGTTTAGGGCAGTTAGGATCGTGGACTTTCCTGCGCCATTGGGGCCAACAAGACAGGCATAGTCATTTAAGGGGACAGTCGCGTCGGCAAAGGATCGGAAGTTCTCGATGCGGACGGAAGCGATTTTCACTTCTCATACCTCCATTCATCTCTCACGCCGAGACAAGCTCCTCTGCGTTTCCAGGCTGTAACGACAATTGCTGTCCTCCAATTTCTTCGAAAAGCTGTTCCCGGCACGTCAGAATGATAATCTGAATGTTTCGCGCTGCCATGTTAAGAATATCGAACATGCGGCTCATGCGGCGGTCGTCCGAAAATACAAGGGCGTCATCGAGAATGACAGTTGCCGGATGACCTTGTTCAACGAGCATTTCCGCAAAGGCAAGACGCACCAACACGGCGATCTGCTCCTGTGTGCCTATGCTCAAGTGGTGGAAGGCTTCTTCGTAACCGGCCTCTCTCACGACCCCTGTAATATGGAGGTTTTCATCTATGCGGATGTCAGCACCGGGAAAGAGAAGCTGTAGGTAAGGGCGAACGCGACTCAGTACTGGGGAGAGATGCCTCTCCTTGGCCTCCTGCTCGGCAGTGCGCAACGTAGATAACAAAAGTCTGAGGATATGCACTTCACGGTCCGCGCGCCTGCGCTCTTCCTCGCAGAGTTCTAATTCACGTGTCTTTCGCTCAATTGCCTCGTCGAGCCCGACACCTTCAGCCGCCTCGACGCGCGATTTTAATCCGGCGATCTGCTCCTTCAGATTGGCACGTTTGTCGCGCCTGTCCTGAAGGGCCTTTTCGAGACGATCGATGCGCGCCTCCAATTGCGGCAGCATCTCATCTGTGCGCTGCAGCGCAAGGCTGGCAATGGCCGTTTCCTGCTCTGACAGGGCGGTGCGGGCCGCTCTGATGGCAGCCTGAAGCTCATCGTCTGGGAGCGTCTGTTCCGCGTCGGCAAGCTGTCTTCGTAGGTTTTCGAGCCGCTCGTTGCTGTCATCGCACCGAGCCTTGACGGTGCCCAGTTCGGTCTGAAGCTGGCTCAGCGTTTCCTCGGGCCCGCTTAACGCGGCACGAGCGGTATCCAGCCCACTGCGTGCCTCGTCGGCCTGACCCTGAGTGGTCCGCAATGCCGATTCGGCGTCCTGTTGCGTCGGCATTGCTTGCGATTGGAGGTCGTCCATCTCGCGCTTGAGGACTTGCCGCAAACCTTCGACGTAGTCGGCAAGCGCCTGCGCCCCGGCCTCATAGTTGTCCGTGGCGGGTGCGTGCAATTCGGCCTCCTGGCGGGCAAGCTCAGCGGCCTGCAGGAGCTTTTGGCGCTTGGCGTACTGGTCTTCAGCATCGGTAACGGTTTTGGCACCGGTCTCCTCAAGTGCCTCCCTTAGCGTGGTCTTGGCGTTGCGTTGCTGGCGCAGCAGCCTGTCACGATCCTTGATGGCCGGCTCGATCATGATCCGACCGCGATCCGGAATGGTGATGGTAGCCGGTGTGACCGCTTGAACGGACGGCTGTTCAGGTGTCAGCGGCTCTCCGTCAACCTTGATGCCGGACAACCCGTTCGGTGTCATGTCGAAGGATATGAGCGTGGCGGCCGCGCCGAGGCGGCTTTGGATAGTCTCAAGTCCTTTCGCGGCTTTACGTATTGCGTCGATCGCCTCATCCGTAACCAGAACGGCAGCGGCGGCCAGCTGGGCTTCGCGCTGACGCTTTTCGGCGCCCTGCGCCTTCTCGTACCGTTTCTCAAGCTCACGAATCCGGGCTTGGCGCTCTACCGTACCAACGACGCGACGCTGCCGGGAGACGGCTTCATCAGCTTTGGTCACAGCCGCCTCCGATCCGCGCGCGCTGGCCCGCAACTCATCGAGACGGGATCGGGCTTTCTTTGCCTGCTCACGAACCTCCGCCAGCTGCTTGCCGGTCTCTTCGAGGGCAGCTTCCTCCTTCTTGACATCGTCCGTCAGTTGCTGCCGCCCGGCCGCCGCCTGCTCAGCCTGTTGAAGATTGCGTTTCCTGAGTTCCAGTTCGGTGGATGCGGCCTCTATGCGGGTTTCCAGTTCGGCAAGTTGGCTGTGGCGTTGCCGCGCCTCGTCAAGCTCCTTCTGGTCTCTCTGGTCACGGACGCCGGAAGAGAGACGCGCGAGTGTATCCTGTGCGCCTTCGAGATCGTCGAGCGTTTGGGATAGCTCGTGGCGTCGGGTACGCAAGTCATCAAGCTGTTCTCGGAGTGACTCCACGCGATCGACCAGCTCTTTATACGCGCCGCGCGGCCGGCCGGTAGTGCCGGTAACCAGTTCGCCTAGGTGTTTCTCAATGGCCTGTGGAAGCGCTCGGCCTCGGCGGCCACCTAGCACGGTACCGACTTCCGATTCAAGGGCGCTGTGAAGGTTAGACCGGGCGCTGTCCGGAAGAGAGAGGGGACCGACGGGCTGACCCTGCTGCACCCACAGGACATTCCACATGCCGAGGGTTTCCGGCTTCGCCCCCGTCTTGCCGGGCTCGTCGGAACCAAGGAGGTTGCGAAGCGTGTCCTCGGCAGAGTCGCCTTCCAAAGTGCGCCCGTCCGGACAGGACAGGCGAGCATAGGGCTTCTTTACAAATCGCTTGGTGATCCGGTAGAGCCCGTCATCAAGCTCGAAAGCCAGTTCGACCACGGGCCCGGCTTGGTTGCGATCATTCTGCAAGGCAGTGATGGGCTGGGCCTTGGAGTTGTATTTTTCGAAGAGGGCGGCCCGCAACGCATCGAGCAGAGTCGATTTGCCCATTTCGTTGGGGCCGACGACCACGTTCAGCCTGTCCTCGATGCCGTCCAGGCGCGTCGGGATCGTAAATTTCTTGAACTGGTTGAGGGCAAGGGATCGGAGTTTCACTCGCCCCCTCCCTGTAGCTTCATATGCTCGATATAAAGGCGTTGCAGGGCCTCGGCGGCGATACCGCTATCCGCCTCATCACCTTCTTCGGCCAGTTGCCTTAGCCTTTCAGCGGCCGTGCGTACGAATCCGGCGTGGTCGATCTGATCAAGGTCTTCGGCCGTCGGCTGCGGGAACAGTCGGCGAGCGTCGACGCGCATGAAGCAGAACGCCGCTGAAACGCCGTCAACGATCTGCTCCTGGAAATACTGGCGATCCTCCAGGGACAGGGTACCTTCCACCGCCAAATGGAGCAGAACCCGGTCCAGCTCCTTAGCGGAACTGCGCAGCTTTTCGGCAAGGTGCTCGACGTCCTCGCGGCCATTGATCTGTTCGGTCAGCCTAGTCCAGGTGTAATACCCTGTCGGAATCGGCGTGACGGTGGGGGCCGCGCCCGGCCCTTCTAGGTCCACGAGCAACGCCTGCCCGCCGCCGATCACGTCAAAGGCGTCCATCTCCGGCGTACCGCTATACCAGCACCGGTCATTGATCTTCTTTTGGCCGTGCCAATCGCCAAGGGCAAGATAGGACAAGCCGGCACGATTTGGCCGGTCTGGAGCGATGTAGTTGGGCACGTCCTTGTCATCGGAACTGAATCTGGTCACCGTGCCGTGGGCCAGGCCGATGCGGATCATGCCCTCTGGAGATTCCGCATCATCCATATAGGCGGTCGGATCATCAAGCATCCGCCGGTAGCGCAACGGCGCTGGCAACAGAATCGCAGCATTGTCCTCAAGGACCACCGGCTCTGGCGTGATATGGACATGGACGTTGTCAGGCAGACCTTTGCGGAGAAGCTGATCCCAGAGTCTGTTAGAGCGATATGGATCATGGTTGCCGGGCAGCAGGTGCCATTGGACATCGATAAAGCCACGCATCCGCTCAAGAGGCTGGTTGAGCGAGCGCGGAGACAGGGCCTCCATGTCATAGACATCGCCGGCAACCAGGGCGTAGCAGACACCGTACTTGCAGGCAAGCTCTCCCAAGCGCGTTATCGCCTTCAGTCGCGCTTCCTGAAGTAGCCCCGCGGTAGCGTCGTCAACGAATCGGAAAACCTTGCCAATTTGCCAGTCGGAAGTGTGCAGAAACCTTATTCCCATAGGATACCTTCAACTGGTTCTCTGGGCACAAAGCCGTCGGAAGCTATACGTGGTACGGATCGTGAGCTAGCGCTCCTTCCGAGCATATGCTTTATGAACTGTCGTGTTGATAAACGAGTTGAGTCCGTGGCCGCTACTTGCTAGTTGCTTCATCCGTTCGACGTTTTCGCGTCCAGTAACATCGTACGTGTATAGATAGCTGCCACCATCAGAGAACTGGACTCTAATGAAGTCCGCTCCGCTCTCATACGCAGCAACGCCCGAGTCTCCTCCAACATTTCCGTAGCGTTCCATTAGATCGCTCCTGCGCGAATACTGCCGTCGTCTTGACGATTGGCAGCGTCAGATCGAGCAGCTCAAATCACGATTCTAGTGCATGATCGCCGAGGAGCAATCTCGATCAAGTGCCCTATCTCGGTCGAGGTTCTGGGCAGCCCTATAGAAACCCAAAATCCCCATGACGCGCCAGGCTTTTCGGTACCGCTATGCTAGCGGAAATCTTCGGCCAACCAAACTCTTTTGTTCGGTGACAGATCTAATGGAAATGCTTGATAATGCTGATTCACGACTCCGAGCGGACCACCTGGTTATTCGCGGACATTGGGTTGAGCCGATGCTGGTCAGCCTGTCCTAACGCCGTTGGACGGGTTCGTACCCGTGAGACGAGTCGTTCAAGCAACCGACCGGTCGCGCCGCTCCCTCCGTTGGCCGATCGCGTTAGACTGGACCTTCCGAGCATGAACGTCATAACTGCGACCACCCGACTCGCCCGCGAACTCCGGCACGAATACGACCGCAAACAGGAAGCTGCAGGCCTTCCCTCCTGGCCGACAGCCCGTATCTTGCCGTTGTCGGCGTGGCTATCAGAGCTGTGGACGAACTGGTTGTATTCTGGGCACGCCGAGACAACCCAGCGCCTCCTCCGGCCAGCCGAAGAACGTGCAATTTGGGAAGATATCGTTCGTTCAGGGGCTGAGAATCTACTGCTGGAAGTAACCGCGACCGCCGAAGCAGTCTGTGACTCCTGGAATCTTCTGTGTGCCTGGACCCTTCCGCTGGACGCCGCAGAGTGGAAGGATTCCGCCGACTCCGAGACTTTCCACCTGTGGGCCCGGGAGTTCCGTCGCCGGTGCTTCGAGAACGGGTGGTTCTCAGGTGCCGAACTTCCAGCATTTGTCGCAGATCTCATCGGCCGGGGAGAGGTTCAAGTCCAAGAAAATATTGAAATTAAAGGATTTCTTGAACCAACACCTGTCCAGCAGCGATTGTTTGACTCCCTCGTCTGGCGGGGGGCCAAAGTCCAGGAGCGCAAACTCCCCGATGCCGTCGGCAACGCCGTCTGCCTGGGCCTGACTGATGGCAATCGTGAAATTCGTGCTGCCGCCGAATGGGCACGCCGCACTCTGGAAGGTGATCCGAACGCCACCGCCCCGGAGTTCAGGATCGGCGTCATCGTTCCCGACCTGAGCCAATGCCGCAGCCAGATCGAGCGTGTTTTCGCCGAGGAGTTCCATCCCCGCACTCGGCTGCGACCGGACCTGGACCCGAGGCGGCTCTTCAACATCTCTCTCGGACTACCTGTCTGCGAATATCCGATCATTGAGACGGCCTTCCTGGCCTTTGCAACGGACCCTCAGGAGATTCCTATCGAGATCGCTGGGCGACTTGTGCGGTCCCCTTTTGTTCATGGTGCTGAAGATGAATTGACGAGCCGAGCCCTGCTGGATGTAGCCTTGCGTTCTCTTGGAGAGCCTCACGTATCGCTGATGGACATCATCGAGTTGGCCGATGCTGGCGATGCTTCGTGCCGGTGTCCCAGGCTCGCGTCCCAGCTCCGGTCGTGGATGGAGCAGTACAAGGCACTGCAGACTTCGCAGATGCCCAGCGACTGGGCTCCTGTCCTATCTCGGTTTCTACAGGAGATCGGATGGCCCGGAGATCGAGGCCTCGACAGCACTGAGTACCAAACCCTTGAGGTCTGGAATGAGTTGTTTTCCGAACTGGCCGGACTCGATAGTATCTCTGGACGCATCCCGCTGGGCACCGCCGTCGGCATGATGAGGCGCCTGGCTTCACTCAGACAGTTTCAACCGGAGTCCGAGCCGGCACCTGTCCAGATTCTGGGTGTATTCGAAGCCTCGGGCCTACGCTTCGACCGACTCTGGATTATGGGGATGCACGACAATGCGTGGCCGGCAGCGCCTGCGCCCGATCCCTTCTTGCCGTTTCGCCTGCAGCGTCGTTTCAACCTGCCTCGTTCGTCGCCGGACCAGGAACTGGAGTTTGCCAAGACTCTCACCGCCCGCCTCTTGTCGAGCGCTCCAACCGTCGTCGTGAGCTATCCCGAACGGGAAGGCGATTCCGATTTGAGGATCAGCCCTCTCTTTGCCGCGTTGCCGGAGGTTTCGCTTGGCGAACTGGGCCTTCTGGCTTCGGCCCGTCACGTCGAGCAACTTCAACGCTCTTCCGTGATGGAAACGCTGGAGGACCACAGTGGACCGCCGTGCGGCGATGCCTCACTCAAGGGCGGGACCTCCCTCTTCAAGCTTCAGGCGGCATGCCCGTTCAAGGCGTTTGCCGAGTTGCGCCTAGGAGCAAAGGCGCCGGATCAGCCGGAACCTGGATTGAGCGCCCTCGACAGGGGTCAAGTGATTCATCGCATTCTCGAGCAGATTTGGCAGCAGCTGCAATCCCACGAGGGACTACTGTCGACGGCTGAGGGCCGGCTGGCGGACATCGTCCGGACGAGCGTCGGCGTGGAGATCCAGAACTTGTCCGCGAACCGCCGGGCCCTCCGAAGCCCTCGGTTTGCTGCCATCGAACAAGCGCGACTCGAACGCGTAATTGGAAAGTGGCTGCTTCTCGAAAGAGAACGGCAGCCCTTCACGATGCTCGAACAGGAAGAAAGGCGGCGTGTGACAGTAGGCGGCATCGACTTGCATATCCGCGCCGACCGCGTGGATCGTCTCGAAGATGGGGAACTGGTCATCCTGGACTACAAGACTAGTGAGTGCAGCCCATCCGATTGGGAGGGCCCGAGGCCGGATGAACCGCAACTCCCCATCTACGCTGTTACAGCGGACTTTCTGGTGGCAGGTGTCTTCTTCGGCAGGCTCAAGACCGGGAAAGTCGGCTTTCGAGGTCTGGCTCACTCCGAGGGCATTATTCCCGGCATCAGGGTACCCGACGGCCAGCCGCCACTAGGCCATACGATTGAAGAGTGGCGGAATGTCCTGGATCAACTAGGCCAGGACTTTCGAGCGGGACGAGCCATGGTCGACCCCAAGGACCGCCACCGCACTTGCAGGTACTGTGCATTGCCAACACTTTGCCGGATCGGCCAAGCCGACCATCAGTCGGAGCGTGACGACGATGCCTGAACGCGCGCAAGATCAAACGCAGCGTCTGCAGGCGCTCGATCACAATCGATCATTCATCGTCCAGGCGCCGGCAGGTTCCGGAAAGACCGAACTGCTCATCCAGCGATTCCTGACATTGCTGGGCCGAGTCGATCAACCAGAGGCCGTCGTCGCCATCACCTTCACGCGCAAGGCAGCCGCCGAGATGCGCCACCGGGTGATCGCAGCCCTCCAGAGCGCCTCGGGACCGGAACCCACGTCGCCGCATGAAAAGTACACGTGGAAACTCGCACAGGAAGCGCTCACCCGGAACGACAGATTGAACTGGCGTTTGGCCGAGCATCCATCGCGTCTTCGAATTCAGACAATCGATTCTCTGTGTGCCACACTGGTTCGGCAGATGCCCTGGGTTTCCCATATGGGTGCGCCGCTCCGCCCGGAAGAAGACATCGGCTATTTGTACCGTCAGGCGGCCCGCCGGACGCTGGCTATGTTGGATTCTGACGGGACGCCCACGGAAGTATCCGGGGCGTTGTCGCAACTTCTCTCACACCTGGACAACAATGTCGGAACCGTCGAGCGCCTGTTGAGCACCGTGCTGGGGAGTCGTGACCAGTGGCTGCGCCATGTGGTCGGAAAGCCAGCACCTGCCTTTCTGCGCGAGGAGTTAGAGTCATCACTCGGCCAGGTCATCGAGCGTGCTCTCCAACGGCTCGTGGCGGCATTCCCGGAACGCTTCACGGCCGAAACAGTTGAACTCGCCCGCTTCGCAGCTGGGAACCTTCGAAACGAAGCCCGTGCGAGTGCCCTCAACGCTTGCGCCGAGCTCCGCGACTTTCCGGAAGCTGCCATCGAGTCGCTGCCTCGTTGGTTGGGACTTGCGGAGATGTTCCTCACCAATCAAGGAACGCGCCGCCTAAAGCCTACGAAGAACGATGGGTTTCCGGCAACCGATGCAGGTCGTGCGGCCAAGGGTCGGTTGAGCAAGATCGAATTGGACCCAACCGTCGTCGCTTCATTGCACGCGTTACGGTCACTGCCGCCAGCGCGCTTCAACGAGACACAGTGGGACATGCTGGGTGCTCTGATGCTCTTGCTGCCCGTGGCCGTCGGCCAACTTCGGCTCGTTTTTCAGGAAGAAGGGCGTGTCGACTTCACTGAGATCGCGATCGGAGCACGAACCGCTCTGGGCTCGGACGAAGCTCCCACCGATCTCGCGTTCGCGCTTGATTGCCGAATCCAGCATCTGCTGATCGATGAGTTTCAGGATACGTCCCAGAGTCAGTACGACTTGCTGACACGACTCACCAGCGAATGGCAGCCCGAAGACGGCCGGACGTTGTTTTTGGTAGGGGATCCAATGCAGTCAATCTACGGCTTTCGCGAAGCGGAAGTGGGACTCTTTCTGCATGCTCGAGCGAATGGAATAGGCGCTATCCCGTTGACGCCACTCACGCTCTCGGTGAATTTTCGTTCCAGTGCAGGACTCGTGGAATGGGTAAACCGCGCATTGAGCGATGCGTTCCCGGATACGGAAGATATGTTCACCAGTGCGGTGACTTACGAACGCTCAGTATCTTTCAAAGCCGACAGTCCTCACAGTGCCGTTCGCGTGCATCCGTTTCTGGTGGATGAGCTGGAGCCCGAAGCCGAGCGCGTTCTCGAAATCATCGATGAAACGCAATCAAAGAGCCCAGGTGAGACGATCGCCGTGCTCGTGCTGGCCCGTAGTCATCTGTTCGGTATCGTCTCTGCGCTTCGCAGAAGCGGAAAGAAATTTCGTGCTGTAGAGATCGATGCCTTAGGCGAACGCCCGGTAGTCCAAGATTTGCTGGCACTCACACAGGCGCTCTTGCATCCGGGAAATCGGCTGGCCTGGCTGTCGATTCTCCGTGCGCCCTGGTGCGGTCTGACGCTTGAGGATCTTGAAGCGCTGGTGAACGGCGACTCCACGGCCGCAGTCTGGGACCTCCTTCAGGATCCCGCGAGACGAGACCGTTTGCCTCTCGACGGCAGGACACGCATCGGCCGTCTGATCCTTCTTCTCAGCGATGCACTTGCCCGACGAGGAAGACTGCCTGTCCGCCGGTGGGTGGAAGGCGTGTGGATCGCTCTGGGTGGCCCAGCGTGCCTCGAAACCCGGACAGAGTTGGAAGATGCTGCAGCCTACCTGGATCTCCTGGAACATTCGCTCGACGGCCTGGATATCCGGAACGAGAAGAAGTTCGCCGAGGATGTTACCCGTCTGTTCGCTTCTCCCGATGTCGAAGCCAGCGAAGACCTGCAGCTACTGACAATTCACAAGGCCAAGGGGCTGGAGTTCGACACGGTCATCCTGCCGAGTCTGGGGCGCCGTACGCGGCCAGACGATCCGCGTTTGCTGATGTGGCTCGAGTACATGGATGGCGATCGGTCCCGTCTGTTACTGGCACCGATACACGAAGTCGGCGACGACAAGGATTCGCTCTACGAGTACTTGCGAAAGGTTGACGCGGAGAAACACGCTCATGAAAGTACGCGTCTTCTGTATGTGGCTGCCACGAGGGCTCGGAAGAATCTACATCTCCTGGGACACGCCCGACTCGATCGTGAAGGCACGGCGTTGAAAGCTCCCGATACGCGTGCCCTCTTGGCAAAGATATGGGGAACGGTCGAGCCGGAATTCACGGATGCGTTAAAGGATCTGGATATACCGGAAGACGGTGAAGACAACACAGCCACGGTAGAGCGTCAAGGCATCCCACTCCGACGCCTGGTTACGGATTGGGTGCCTCTCCCTCCACCTGACGATATCGTTTGGAAACCACAGAAGCAGCCGTCCGAGACGGAAGACAACGAGACACGCCATCCGACCTTCGAATGGGTGAGCGAACTTCAGCGACGGGTCGGGATCATTGTCCATCGGATGCTTCAGGGGATGCGCGCTCCGGATCGGCTTGACTTCAGCGAAGACATCCTCCGTATTGCACTTCGATCCGAGGGACTGGACGGCGAGAAGCTCGACGAAGCTGTGTTTCGAGTAGTGTTCGCTCTGCAAAATACGATCGGCGACGAGCGCGGTCGGTGGATTCTCTCACAGCACGAACACGACGAACGGGAGTACGCACTCTCCGCAGTCGTCGAAGGGCGAGTGCGACATTTTGTCTTGGACAGGACCTTCGTAGATGGTGACACGCGGTGGATCATCGACTACAAGACGGGAACTCACACCGGTGGAGCCCCGGAAAGATTTCTTGATAATGAGCAGGTGCGGTATCGCGCTCAGCTAGAAAGCTTCGCACGCGTTCTCCAGCCCATGGATTCCCGTCCTATTTGCCTGGGTCTGTATTTCCCCATGCTTCAGGGCTGGAGGGAGTGGCCTTTCGCAGGGAACTCGGTCTGATGCTCGATTGGACACCACGAAAGTCACGGTGAGTTCTAGCGCCGGTCAGGTCGAAGCATTTTCCGAGTAAATAAGTATATGAGTAATTGAACCTGCTGGCCGTGTGGTGGGCAGGATGACCCCGCTGATGCGCGTGTTACCCTTGCGAGACTTCCTGCTGAAATGAAGTTTGTGACCTAACACCGTTCACTTTGGCAAAAATTCATTCTGCAATGACCTTCGCCCTGCTTTCCACTCGCTGGGGGATAGCGGTCTGATTCCAGGTGCCCTGTCTCGGTTGTGATTCTCCAATCGGGCCTGCCGCCTCCGACCGGAGAACCGGTGTGGGGTTGCGCCATTTGCCGCTGGCCTTCCCGGTTCCGGTTGGTTCCGACGCGCGGCTCGCGCCAGAACGGTCCCCTCGCCTGGGGGCGTCTGTCACTCGCTCGTGCCCTTGTCGGCCCTGCCCGTCACCGGCTTCGGCGGCGCTGTTCCTCCCGTGTCAGGGTTTGGCCGTTTCTGCCATTCGCGGGTGAGCGGAAACGCTCACAAACCCTTAAACTTCCAGGAGGAAACACATCATGGCTAACCCCAAACCCGTTGCTGAAGTCCGTATCGGTCGCGTCAAGGCTACCGTTTGGCCGAACGAAACCGAAGGCCACACGAGACACAATGTCACCTTCTCCCGCCTCTACAAGGACGGCGATCAATGGAAGTTATGCCGAGCACGGCATAACTTCCATTATGCCGCGTGCCAGGTCATGCCGAGTGGGTCGGGTTTTTGACGCGAAACGCTGATCAGAAACGGGTTCTTGTTGGGGTGACTCGGCATAATCCCGGATGCTTCTCTTGAGGCCAACCAGGCCGATGGAGGAGTTCATGATTGAGACTCTTTTTTGCCGGACTCGTGTCGTCGCCCGTTTTCGGCAGGGCCCTCTGGGCCCTTACATGGAAGAACTGGCGACGACTCTTGTGCGGGAACGCTATTCTCGCGAAACCATCCGTAACTATCTCTGGTCCATTGCAAGCTTTGGTGCCTGGCTTGCGGAACAGGGGCTGGGTTCATCCGACGTCAAGGAAGCGTCGATGCAGCGTTATCTGAGCGGCTTTCGACGCCGTCCGTCTGGGGGCCTGACCCATGCGTCAGCCGGCTTGACGCCGCTGCTGAGCCTCCTGCGGCAAGGAGGCGTGGCGGTTGGCGTTGCTCCGCCCTCGCCCCCGACCATCGTCGATCAATGGTTGCTCGGCTTCGAGCATCATTGGCCATGCATCTGCTTCAGGCCGGCGTCGATATCGCAGTGATTGCCCTATGGCTCGGCCACGCGAGCCTTGAGACGACTCACATGTACTTGGAGGCCGACCTCGCGATCAAAGAACGAGCGTTGCAAAAGGTCACTCCTTTGGGCGGTCGGTTCTATAGATTCCGAACAGACGACAAGCTGTTGGCGTTTTTAAACTCCCTCTGATTATGCCGAGCAAAAACCCTTGAAACAGCCTCCCATCATCCGTTCACCCTGCCCACTCGGCATGACCTGGCACGCGGCATAATGGAAGAGGACGCAGAGCTTCGGTCGCAACGACCTGTTGCTGCTGGCGAAAGTGGCCGATCAGGCCCACTCGCGCATCTTCGAGCTTCAGCAGGAAGAAGAGCCGCAGGCGGCATCCTAGTGCAACGCGCATCAGAGAGCGGCGGGGCCGGTCCCCGCCGCTATCTGATCCTTCAACAAGGAGAATGGACACTCCTGGCACCTCTCAGCACGATTTTCATCCTGTTGTGTTCTCTGACCTCGCGCCCAGGAAACCGCCCGCGAACACGGGCGGCCACATCATCGCCAACTCCACGTGCGTCATGTGCCGGAAACGCCCGTACAAGTCCTTCAGCGGGTTGCAGAACTAATCCTTTGTGCAAGCTAGTCACACAAGCGCAGAAAACCGTCCGCTAGCTCATGGCCGCCGGCTTGACTCTATCCAGGAAATCAGGGACGGTTCAGTTCATCAGTCGAGAGTAGGCCTGGGCCGGGACAAATGAAGCATCGCCTTTCCACCTGTGGCTTTCGAGTTTGGGAAAGCCGAAGCCGCCTCAGCGCCGAAATTCGGATGGCTGGAGTTTCGTCTTGATAACAAATACAATTAGGGTGTTCGCAAACAGGGAGGAACGCAGGGGTAATCTTGGAGGGCGCGATGCGGATGCCGAGGAGAGGGGCTGAGTAGGCACGTAAATAATCAGAGGAGGAAAAATGCAGCTTTCGGCTCAATTCAAGCTGGAGAAAGAGACAAAAGGAACGTTCCGCTACGCCGAGGAAACGGCGGGGCAGCCGCCGAAGATCGGGACCCTATACGTCCAGAAGCGGGCGCTCCCCACTCCTCCCCCCAACCACATCACCGTCACTCTCGAAGCATTGGACTGACCCTCGCTGCCTTGGGATGATTCAAGTGCCACGGACACAGTCGCCGCGATTC
Organism: Terriglobia bacterium; assembly: GCA_965218055.1. Classification (GTDB taxonomy): domain Bacteria; phylum Acidobacteriota; class Terriglobia; order JAJPHL01; family JAPKYU01; genus CBDBKE01. The sequence goes on along the minus strand of CBDCKA010000002.1, from coordinate 200,401 downwards.
GCATTTTGCGTCAGGCAGTTCCCCATCAATCTGAAAGTGCTTCGATTTGAACCTCTTAATTGAGGAGCAGTATATGAGAGGGTCTGTAGGTGATCACCAACATCCCCAAGGAGAGAGTCTCCTCCCCCGGGACCAAGATGTGAGAACTGACGAATGGCCCTGAAGAAATCCCAACTCTACTCCTCACTCTGGCAAAGCTGCGACGAGTTGCGCGGCGGCATGGATGCCTCGCAGTACAAGGACTACGTTCTGACGCTGCTGTTCATGAAATACGTCTCGGACAAATACGCCGGCAAGCCCGGTGCGCTCATCGAGGTGCCCGCAGACGGTGGCTTCTCCGACATGGTGAAGCTGAAAGGCGACAAGGAGATTGGCGACAAGATCAACGCGATCATCAGCCTGTTGGCCGAGGCCAACGAACTCAAGGGTGTCATCGATCAGGCCGACTTCAACGACGAGAGCAAGCTCGGCGCGGGCAAGGAGATGCAGGACCGCCTCTCGAAGCTCGTGGCGATTTTCAACGGTCTCGACTTCCGCGCAAACCGGACCGAGGGCGACGACCTGCTCGGCGATGCCTACGAGTACCTGATGCGGCACTTCGCCACCGAGGCAGGCAAGAGCAAGGGACAGTTCTACACCCCGGCCGAGGTCTCGCGCATCATGGCGAAGGTGATCGGCATTACCCCGGACACCCGCCAGGATCAGACCATCTACGATCCCACCTGCGGATCCGGCTCGCTGCTGCTCAAGGCCGCCACTGAGGCACCGCATGGGATTACCGTCTACGGCCAGGAGATGGACAATGCCACTTGGGCACTGGCGCGGATGAACCTGATCCTGCACGGCCACCCGACCGCCGAGCTGTGGCGCGGCAACACCCTGGCCGTCCCGTACTTCAAGAACCAGGACAACAGCCTCAAGACCTTCGACTTCGCAGTTGCCAATCCGCCCTTCTCCGCCAAGGCTTGGTCCAGCGGTCTCAATCCGGCCCACGACGAGTACAGGCGCTTCGAGTACGGCATCCCGCCAGCCAAGAACGGCGACTACGCCTTCCTCCTGCACCTCATCGCTTCGCTCAAGAGCAAGGGCAAGGGCGCGATTATCCTGCCGCACGGCGTATTGTTCCGCAGCAACAGGGAGGCCGATATCCGCAGGAACCTAATCCGGCGAGGCCTCATCAAGGGCATCATCGGCCTGCCCGCCAACCTCTTTTACGGCACCGGCATCCCCGCCTGCATCCTGGTCATCGACAAGGAGAACGCTCACGCCCGTACCGGCATCTTCGTGATCGATGCGAGCAAGGGTTTCCTCAAGGACGGCAACAAGAACCGCCTGCGCTCACAGGACATCCACCAGATCGTGGACGTGTTCAACAAGCGGACCGAGTTGCCGCGTTACTCCCGCATGGTGCCGGTGGCCGAGGTCGCCGGCCCCGCCAACGACTACAACCTCAACATCCCGCGCTACATCGATTCCAGCGAGCCCAAAGACCTACACGATCTCGATGCGCATCTGAACGGCGGCATCCCTAACCGTGATATCGAGGCGCTCGGCGCCTGGTGGGATCACTTCCCGTCGTTGCGCAAGGCATTGTTCAAGCACAATCGCAAGGGATACAGCAAAGCGCGAATCGATGCCTCGCAGGTAAAGTCTACGATTCTCGGCCACGACGAGTTCCAAGTATACGAGAAGCGAGTCACAGGCATCTTTGACACTTGGGGTAAACGGCACAAACGGCGTCTTGCAGGAGTCCAGGTAGGCAGTCATCCCAGGGAGATCATCGGCATCCTGTCGGAGGATCTGCTTGCACGCTTTGCGGACCTGCCGCTACTCAGCCGCTACGACATCTATCAGCGGCTCCTGGACTACTGGGACGAGATGATGCAGGACGATGTGTACCTCATCGCTGCGGATGGCTGGGTCGAGGCGGCCAAACCACGGGGGATCATCGAGAACAAGGAAAAGAAGATCAAGGAGACTCCAGACCTGACCATTAAGCGCAAGAAGTACAAGATGGACCTTGTTCCTCCGACCTTGATCGTCGCGCGCTACTTCGCCACCGAGCGGGCCGCCATCGAGGCGCTACAGGCCAAGCAGGAAACTGCTGCCCGTGAACTGGAGGAGTTCGTCGACGAGCACACCGGCGAGGAAGGCCTGCTTGAGGACGCCACTAATGACAGGGGTAAGATCACCGCGGGCGGCGTGAAGGACCGGCTCAAGGCGATCCAGGACGAGTTGGAGAGTGATGACGAACGCGGCGCTCTCACGGACTGCCTGACCCTGATCGAAGCTGAGGACGAGGCGGGTAAGGCCGTGAAGGAGGCCCAGACCTCGCTCGACCAAAAGGTGCTGGACCGGTACGCCACGCTCACTGAGGTCCAGATCAAGACTCTGGTAGTCGAGAACAAGTGGTTCGCCAGCATCCGTATCGCCATTGAGGGTGAGGTGCAGCGGCTGACGCAGCAGCTCGCTGGCCGCGTGAAGGAGTTGGAAGAGCGCTACGCACGCCCGCTGCCGGAGTTGGAGCGGAAGGTTCAGGCCTTCAGTGGGAAGGTCGAGGAACATCTGAAGAAGATGAGGCTAGTGTGGGTATGACGGCAGAAGCAATGCATTCTGAAACTGCCCAGGAGAATGGACGGTTACCACCCGTGGCATCTGGGTACAAACAGACGAATCTTGGCGTTTTACCCTCAGACTGGAGTACCTGTTCTCTTGGGGAAATCGGGCAGTGCTTAATCGGCCTAACCTACGAGCCGAGGAATATTAGTTCAGATGGTCTTTTGGTATTGCGGTCGTCGAACATCGGTGATGGCAACCTTCAGTTCGACGACCATGTATTTGTGAACATGGAAGTCCCTGAACGGATTATTGTCCGTGAAGATGATTTGCTTATCTGCGTGCGGAACGGCAGTCGACCATTGATTGGGAAATGCGCCCTAATTGACCTCCAAGCCGTCGGTATGACCTTCGGTGCATTCATGTCTGTCTTCAGGTCAGTCAATAACCGGTTCGTGTTCTACTGCTTCCAGTCCGACATCGTGAGGCACCAGATTCACGAACACCTTGGAGCAACCATCAATCAGATAACCAACAGAAGCCTCAACTCGTTCGTGATCCCATACCCAAGGGCGGAAGAACAACGCGCCATCGCCGAGGCGTTGTCGGATGTGGATGGGTTGTTCGGGGCGTTGGAGGCGCTGATCGCCAAGAAGCGGGCCATCAAGCAGGCCGCCATGCAGCAACTCCTCACCGGCAAGACCCGCCTGCCCGGCTTCAGCGGGAAGTGGGTGACAACAACGCTCGGAGAAGCCGCAGACATAAGAAACGGAGCAACGCCAAGCACTCAGATTACTGCTTTTTGGAACGGGTCGATTCCGTGGTGCACGCCGACCGACATTACGGGTACGCCCGGAAAGTATCTCCTCACGACGGAGCGAAGTATCACTGCGGAGGGGTTGGCCAGTTGTGCGGCAAGCCTGCTCCCTGCTGGTGCTCTTCTCCTATGTAGCCGCGCGACTATCGGGGAAATCAAGATTGCTGCATCGCCGGTGTGTACGAACCAAGGCTTCAAGTCGCTCGTCTGCAAAGATGGCGTATCTAACGAATTTCTGTACTACCTCCTGGTGACCCTGAAGCCGCAGATGATCAAGCGAGCCATTGGGTCAACCTTCTTGGAAATCGGTAAGCGCGATGTGGCGGCTATCGAAGTGAGGTTGCCACCCTGCAATGAGCAACACGCCATCACGAGTATCTTATGCGACATGGACGCCGAGATCGCCGCCCTGGGGCAACGCCGGGACAAGACCTGCGCCGTCAAGCAGGGCATGATGCAACAGCTCCTCACCGGTCGGGTGCGGCTGGTCAAACCAGAGTAGCCCATGGCCGTAAAGTACTTGGACCAGGAGATCGAGTCGTTGGTACAGGAGCGCAAGCTTCTGCCCACCGACTGGCGCAACTGGACTCGTCTAAGACCCAAACGCGGTCACGACGAGCAGCACCTGGACCTGACCGGGGATGCAGGAAGCGAGTTCCGCCTGATCCTCAGACAAAATCAGATCAATTTGCTCAACTTCTCGGTCATCCTGGCGGTTCGGGCCCCGCATTCAAACCAGATTTTTCGCCTCCGACGTTACAACGGCAAGAGCCACGAACACACCAATCATATAGAAGACGTGACGTTCTATGATTTTCACATTCACGTCGCGACGGAGCGGTATCAGGAAATCGGAACACGGGAGGACGCCTACGCCGAGCCGACCGACCGTTACGGCGACTTCTACGGTGCCCTTCGCTGTCTGATCGACGACGTGAATCTTGCGGTCCCGCCAGATCCGCAAGGTGAACTTTTTGAGAAAGGGTAAGCGATGTCCATCGAGACCATAGAGCGAGATTTTCACGAGAAAGTTTCGGCGAAGATTCGGCTGGCAGCCGAAGGCATGGAACGTTTCCGCGTGTTCACTCCGTTCCTCTTCGAAGACGGCGACCACTTGACCATCGTCTTGAAAAAAGAGGGGGCGCGGTGGGTGCTGTCCGATGAGGCGCACACGTACATGCACCTCACCTACGACATCGATGAGGAGGATCTTCATAGCGGCACACGACAGAAGATCATCTCTAACGCGTTGTCCACGTTCCGGATCGAGGACCGCGATGGAGAATTGATACTCGACGTGCCGGATGAACGTTACGGCGACGCGCTATATTCCTTTGTGCAGTCGCTCCTCAAGATCTCCGACGTGTCGTACTTGTCACGAGAACGAGTTCGGTCTACGTTCATGGAGGATTTTCGATCGCTGTTAAGTGAAGCTGTCCCGGAAGAGCGCAGGAGCTTCGACTGGAACGATCCCGAGCATGACCCCCGCGGGATGTACGCCGTAGACTGCCGAATCAACGGCATACCTCGACCGCTTTTCGTTAACGCCCTTGCCAGTGACGGCAAGACCCGCGATGCCACGATCGCGCTGCTTCAGTTCGAGAAATGGGGGGCCCGGTTCCGTTCCCTGGCCATCTTTGAGGATCAGGAATCGATCAATCGAAAGGTGCTGGCGCGCTTCAGCGACGTCTGCGAGAAGCAGTTCTCCAGCCTCACCGCAAACCGCGAGAGGATCACGCGCTTTCTGGATGAGAGCATCTCAGGATGAGACACCAGATCGGGGTGTTTGCCCGCAGCTTTGGATGTGTTTGTCACGAAGATCTGGCGGGGAGAACCCACGGATCAAGAGTTGCAGCCAGAGTCGCTAGAGGCGAAGATGCTCAGCCTGCTGGCTGGCAGGCCAATGTCGAAGGCCGAGCTGTCGAAGAACTTGGGACAGAAAGAAATTTCCGGCCAACTCAACAAGGTCGTCCGGCTGCTTATGGCTGACCGAATGATCGAGTACACGTTGCCTGATAAGCATCGCAGCCGACTGCAGAAGTACCGGCTGACGGCCAAGGGGCGGGTCGCCGTCGCAAGCCTGAAGCCGGGGAGTGCGGCGCCATGAGCACAGTCGGCCAGCGGGAGATCCTTACTCAGCAGCGCGTGGTTGCGTTCTTCCAGGACGCGCTGAACTACGCCTACCTGGGCCACTGGAAGGACCGCGCCGACAACAGTAACGTCGAGGAGGTGCTGCTCACCGACTGGCTCAAGCGCCAGGGTCACGACGACAAGATCATCACTAAGGCGCTGCGCAAGCTGAGCAAGGCGGTCGCGCACGGCGGCAGCAAGACACTCTACGACGCCAACCGAGAGGTTTACGGCCTGCTGCGCTATGGCGTGAAGGTCCAGCCGGACGTAGGCGAGCAAAACATCACCATTTGGCTGATCGACTGGAAAAACCCCGATAACAACGACTTTGCCATCGCCGAGGAGGTGACGGTTGCCGGGAAGAACACCAAGCGGCCGGACCTCGTGCTCTACGTCAACGGGATCGCTCTGGGCGTGCTGGAGTTGAAGCGCTCCACGGTGTCGGTGACCGTGGGCATCCGCCAAAACCTCGACAGCCAGAAGAAGGAGTTCATCCAGCCGTTCTTCGCCACCGTGCAGCTCGTGATGGCGGGCAACGACACCGAGGGCCTGCGCTACGGCGTGATCAAGACACAGGAGAAGTACTGGCTGCGCTGGAAGGAAGCCGAGGTCCACCCGGCCGCCGGAGAGAACCCGCTGCTCCGGGAACTGAGCCAACTCTGCGGCAAGGAGCGGTTACTCGAGATCGTGCACGACTTCATCGTCTTCGACGCGGGCGTCAAGACGATCTGCCGCCACAACCAATACTTTGGCGTGCAGGCGGCGCAGGCGCGAGTGAAACGCCGTGAGGGCGGCATCATCTGGCACACCCAGGGCAGCGGGAAGAGCCTGACCATGGTCTGGCTGGCGAAATGGATCCGCGAGCACGTGACCGACGGGCGGGTGCTGATCATCACCGACCGGACCGAGCTGGACGAGCAGATCGAGAAGGTTTTTAAGGGCGTCAGCGAGGATATCTATCGAACGAAGAGCGGCGCCGATCTGGTGCGCGTGCTCAACGCCAGTGACCAGTGGCTGATCGGCTCGCTGATCCACAAGTTCGGCGTGTCCGACGAGATCAGCGACAAGGATATCGAAACCTACGTCGAGGAGATCAAGAAGAGTCTACCCAAAGGGTTCCACGCCAAGGGCGATATCTTTGTCTTCGTAGACGAGTGCCACCGCACCCAGTCCGGAAAGCTCCACAAGGCAATGAAGGAACTGCTGCCGGGGGCCATGCTGATCGGCTTCACGGGGACGCCGCTGCTCAAGGACGACAAGCAGCGGAGCATCGAGACCTTCGGACCGTATATCCACACCTACAAGTACGACGAGGCGGTGGGCGACGGCGTGGTGCTGGATCTGCGCTACGAGGCGCGTAACATCGACCAGAACATCACCTCCCAGGCGAAAATCGATCGGTGGTTCGAGCTCAAGACCCGGGGACTGACCGACGTAGCGAAGGCCCAGCTCAAGCAGCGCTGGGGCACGATGCGGAAGGTGCTGAGTGCACAAGACCGGCTGGAGAAGATCGTCGCCGACATCCTGATCGACATGGAGACGCGCGACCGGCTGAAGAGCGGCCGCGGCAACGCGATGCTCGTCTCCGGCAGCATCTACTCGGCGTGCCGCGTCTTCGAGATGTTTCAGCAGACCGACCTGGCGGGCAAGTGCGCCATCGTCACCTCCTACAAGCCGGCACCGGCGGACATCAAGGGAGAGGAGACCGGCGAGGGGCTCACCGAGAAGCTGCGCCAGTACGGTATCTACCGAAAGATGCTGGGGGAACACTTCAACGAGCCGGAAGACACGGCGATGTACAAAGTCGAGCGATTCGAACAGGAGGTGAAGAAGCGCTTCATCGACGAGCCAGGGCAGATGAAGCTCCTGGTCGTCGTGGACAAGCTGCTGACCGGCTTTGACGCGCCGCCGGCGACCTATCTCTACATCGACAAGCAGATGCAGGACCACGGCCTGTTCCAGGCAATCTGCCGTGTCAACCGGCGCGACGGAGAGGACAAGGAATACGGCTACATCATCGACTACAAGGACCTGTTTCGGTCGTTGGAGCAGTCCATCAAGGACTACACCGGAGAAGCCTTCGGCGGCTACGACAAAGACGACGTGAGGGGGTTGCTCAAGGATCGACTGCAGCAGGGACGGGATCGGCTAGAGGACGCACGCGAGGCGGTCAAGACACTGTGCGAGCCGGTCGAACCGCCGCGCGACACCGCAGCCTATTTGCGCTTCTTCTGCGCCGCCGAGAACGGCAACGCCCAACAGCTCAAGAACAATGAGCCAAAGCGCGTGGCGCTCTACAAGCTGGCCGCGGCGTTCCTGCGGGCCTACGCCAACTTGGCCAACGAGATGCAGGATGCCGGTTACTCCGACGCCGAGGCGCGGGAGATCAAGGCCGAGGTGGACTACTATGAGAAGGTACGCCAGGAGGTCAAGCTGGCCAGCGGCGACTACGTGGACATGAAGATGTACGAGCCGGCCATGCGGCACCTGCTCGACACGTATATCCGGGCCGAGGAGAGCGAGGAGCTTTCAGCTTTTAACGATCTGACGCTCGTGCAACTGATTGTCGAGCGCGGCGACGCAGCCGTCGATGTGCTACCCGAGGGCATCCGCAAGAACCGAGAGGCGATGGCCGAAACGATTGAGAACAACGTCCGGCGGCTCATCATTGACGAGATGGCGGTCAACCCCAAGTACTACGAGAAGATGTCAGAACTGCTGGACGCCCTGATCCTTCAGCGCAAGCGAGAGGCAATGGACTACAAGGAGCACTTAGTGAGGCTCGTCGAGCTGGCCAGGAAGATCAGCAGCCCAGAGACCCATGCGTCCTATCCTCCGCGCATCACCAGCGCCGCGCTGCGGTCGCTTTTCGACAACTTGGACTTGGAGGCCGCACAGGTTCCGGCAGGGATGCGAGAGCCAGCAGCACATTACGGCGCCAATCCAGCCGCGGATGTCAGGGAAGCGACAGCACTTGCCCTGGATCACGCCATCTGTGATGTGAAGAAAGCGGACTGGCGGGGAAACAGGTTCAAAGAACGCGAGGTCCGCAACGCCATCAAATCAACGCTCGGCGGTGACGAGGGAGTCGTAAGCAAGATATTCGAGATCGTGAAGGCACAGAGTGACTATTAAGGTGAAAGGACACCTCATCAACGTACAAGGGACACCGGTAGAGGTCGTCCGCAGGGATATCAAGAACCTTCATGTGGGCGTCTACCCGCCGAGCGGCCGTGTGCGGGTGGCGTCGCCGGTGCGCCTGGATGACGACGCCGTGCGGCTGGCCGTCGTTTCACGCCTGGGATGGATTCGGCGGAGGCAGGCGGAATTCGAGCAACAGGATCGCCAATCTCAGCGGGAGTTCGTGACTGGCGAGAGCCATTACTTTGAAGGGCGGCGTTACCGGATCGATGTAACTGAGCGCGGAGACTCACCAACCGTTCGTCTGCTTAACAACACCAAGATGGCATTAAGCGTTCGCCCAGGTACCGACCGGGACAAACGGGAAGCTGTACTTTATCGATGGTATCGCTGTCAACTCCGCGACCGGTTACCGGCGCTTCTCGCAAAATGGGAACCGAAGGTCGGCGCGTGGGTCGCCGAGGTTCACATCAGGAAGATGAAGACCCACTGGGGGACGTGTAACAGGGCCGCCCGCCGAATCTGGCTGAATCTTGAGCTGGTGAAGAAACCGGCGTCCTGCCTTGAGTATATCGTAGTGCATGAGATGGTCCACTTGATCGAGCGCAGTCACAACGACCGGTTTCGGGATCTGATGGACAGACTCATGCCTCAGTGGCGCATGCATCGGGACGAACTCAACCGTGCGCCGCTCGCTCACGCAGACTGGCGTTACTGAATGGAACCGCGATCCCGATCTTCACTTGAATTGCGCCGGAAGTAGCCGTAGTAGGTGAGTCCCTCTCCGTTAGATCGACACGAGTTGACAGATGCGAAGAACAATTGTCTCCGGCGGAACGGAAGTGCCAAGCGACGATGTTGAATACATCACCCGATCGATGGATATTCTCTCCCCGTATACGGCCCCTCTTATGGTCGGTATAGCTGTGCTGCAGTTGATCAGGTTGTGAACTCGAAAGAAAAGTATCCCTGATGAGCAGGTCACATCGATTTGACCTGACCGGCCCTTTTTGTACCAAGTGGAAAGAGAGAGAATCCACTTGAGGAGGAAGTCCGGTCATGCCAACCGGGAATTACAAACCAGAGCAGATCGTAACGATCCTACGGCAGATTGAGGTGCAGATGGCGAACGGGAAGACCACGCCGCAGGCCTGCCGGGATGCTCAGATCACGGTGCAGACGTAGTATCGCTGGCGGAAGGAGTTTGGCGGGCTGAAGCTAGACCAAGCGAAGCGGCTGAAGGAACTCGAGAAAGAGAACTCTCGGCTGAAGCGGTTGGTGGCCGAGCTTTCCCTGGAGAAGCAGGTTTTGCGGGATGTGGCGCAGGGAAACTTGTAAGCCCTGAGCGGCGGCGTTGTGCGGTAGAGCGTGCGCGGGAGCAACACGGGTTGTCGGAACGGCATGGCTGCCGGCTGCTGGGGAAATGGCGAGGGACACAACGATCCTGTGCTGGACGAAGATGGCCTCACCCGAGCGATCGTTGCCCTGGCGACGCAGTAGGGGCGCTACGGCTACCGGAGGATCGCGGCACTGCTGCGGGGTGCAGGCGGGCCAGTGGGCAAGGATCGGGTGCAGCGGATCTGGCGGCGGGAGGGGCTGAAAGTGCCGCAAAAGCAAAGACCCCGGGGACGATTGTGGCTGAATGACGGTTCCTGTGTGCGGCTGCGGCCGGAACGACCGAATCATGTTTGGAGCTATGACTTCGTGAGTGCCAGAAGGCATGAGGGGAAAACGTTGCGGTTATTGACGCTGATCGATGAATACACGCGAGAATGCCTGGCGATCCGGGTAGAGCGAAGGATGGGCACCCAGGAGGTCATCGAGACGTTGTCGGAGGTGATGCTGTGGAAGGGCATTCCAGAGCACCTTCGCTCTGATAACGGGCCCGAGTTCATTGCCCAACAGCTGCGCCAGTGGCTGGCGAAACTAGGGACCGCGACGCTGTACATCGAACCGGGCAGCCCTTGGGAGAACGGATACTGTGAGAGTTTCAATGGGAAGCTGTGAGATGAATGCTTGAACGGAGAGATCTTCTACTCACTAAAGGAGGCACAGATCGTGATCGGGCAGTGGCGGCAGCAGTACAACACGGTGCGGCCGCACGCTGCGCTGGGTTATAGGCCCCCGGCGCCGGGGGCCTGAAGAGTCTGTGTGAAAACCGCTTTTGCGAGTCACGTATAATGCGCCTTAAGGAGGCGCGATGAAATTCTTGACCTACAACCCGGAGCAAGCGTGTCTGCTGCCGCCCAGCGTGCGGGAGGTGCTGGGAGAAGATCACATCTGTTTTTTTGTGCAGCAAGTCGTGGAGCGGCTGTAACTGAGTGCGTTTGAGCAGGGCTAGGTGGAAGAAGGCCGCCCGGCCTATCATCGGGCGCTGTTGCTGAAGGTGTGGCTGTATGCCTACGCGCTGGACGTGACCTCGGCCCGCCGTCTGGAACAGCGGGTGCGGGAGGACCTGGCGTTCCGTTATCTGGCGGCCGGAGCGGGGCCGGACTTTTGGACGCTGAACCAGTTTCGGACGCGGCACGCCCGTGCCCTGAACGATCTGTTCACACAGGTGGTGGAGTTGGCGCGGTCGCTGGGAATGGGGCGGCTGGGACACGGTGGCCATGGACTCGACGCGGGTGGCGGCCAACGCCTCGCGGGACCGGGTGGAGACGGTGGCCAAGTTGCGGGCAGAGCGAGCCAAAATTCGGCGGCAGATTCGTCGCTGGCAGAAACAATGTGACGCGCAGTCCTGCGAGGAAGCGGCTGGCCAGCAACTGAGCGGCAAGCAGATGGCAGCGCTGGAGAAGCGGCTGGAAGAAATCCCGCGATGCCTGGAGCGGTTGCGTAAAAGCGGGCTGAAGCGGCGTTCGGAAACCGATCCCGACAGCCGGTTGTTGCGCGACCGCAAGGGATTCACGCTGGGTTACACGGCGGAGGTGGCGGTCAGCGAAGATCATCTGATTGTCGAGCAGCGCGTGGGGCAAAACGCCACCGACAACGCGACGCTGGTCCCTCTGGTGGAGACGGTCGAGCGACGCTGCCGGGAACGCCCGCAGAAGGTCAGCGCCGACAGCGGCTTCTTTTGCTTGGAGACCATCGTGGAACTGGCCCAGCGTGGCCTGGACGTCTATGTACCCGACTCGAACTTGGCGCGGGAACTGAACCGAGGCCAACGCGCGCCCGGAGCACCTGCTGTACGGCATCCGGAACACCGGCGAATGCGACGCAAGCTGCGCGACCCGGCCGGCCGGGCGGTTTATCAGCGGCGCAAGGCGATCGTGGAACCAGTGATCGAGGTTTTGAAAGAACAGCGTGGAATGCGGCAGTTCCGGCGGCGGGGCCTGGGGAAGGTCGCGGTGGAGTTCGCACTGGCCGCAACGGCCTTCAACCTCACCCGCCTGTGGCGCAACAAACCGAAGCTGGATCAGGAAGGCTAGTTCGGCAGACTCCCGGACCGGCGACTCGGCGAAGATCGAAACACCAGAATTCTGGAGCGGATCATGATCTCTTTTGATTTCCAGCCAGCTAAACCGAGTTTCCACACAGGCTCTATACCCCTGTCCGGAACCCAGTTTCACAGCCCCAGGTTGTGATGTAAACTCTCTCACAACGACTTGTACAAAAAATCGGTCTGGTCACTTCGTCGTCAGCTCAAAGCACTTTTCAAGAGCACTCGGCCTAGCTGCGGTCTCCGCCTTCGTCGGCCCCCTCCAATGGCGCGCGGCATTGCCTATTCCGCCTATCCCAGGTTTGCATCGGACTCCTTTGCAGCGACCATATCAAAGATGCGTGATTGGAGCGCTTCACGACGGGTTGCGTAGAACGTCCTGAATTCTGTGAGGGACTCAGGAACCTTGCCGAGCAGGTGATTCTTGCAGTAGTTCGTCTTGTTCGACTCGTCATTGGGGTTTGGGAAGGCTCTCTTCACCCAGTCAGCGGGCATCGCCGCCAGCTTCTCAATGTTCTCCGATCCCTCAAGCAACTGAAGGTTCGGCAGGCCATTGACCATTTCCTGGAAGTCGTCAATGTCCTCGTCTGGAACGCCAGCCTGCTTCAGTCTTTGCGTTGTAAACCTGGACTTTGGGAAGACGTGGTCGATGTGGAAGTGATTCCTGACATCCACAAACGGGAATAGCAAGGCGAGCATGGCGAACAGTCTCTTGTCGCCGTACTGCATCTCAACAAGCTCGCTGACCTCCTCGTCGCTAAATAGGAGTGACTTGCCACGACGGCCCATAAGGACTTGCAGCGGGTCCGTCGGGAAGCCATCGGAACCATGCTCTTTGATGGTCTCTCGAAGAGCTGTCAGCAGAGTGTCGAGGCCGCTTCCCCAGATGCCTGAGGCCTTCAGGAAGCTGCGCATCAGCCAAGTGCGGACTGCCACGCGGTCCGAGGCGCAGCTGCGCTTTGTGATGTATGTGCTGTCGAGCTTCCGATGACACGCGTAATAGGCGAGGGGCAGGATGGCGCTGTCGGCGCGCAGGGTCTTCTCGTTGAAGCCATAACTCGCCAACAGTTGTACGGTCACCTTCAGTGAGTTCTTCACGTCAGGCCAGCGCCTCTCGAGAATCCCCATGTTTTCTCGGTTGAAGTTTTCGACCTTAAACCCCACGTTCCCGATCTCAGCGATCATCAACCCCGCTTTCAGGACCAGGTCTTTGGAGAAGTTGAAGCCGTCGCCGGTCGCATTGAGTTCATCGACGAGGGTATGAATTTCAGCCCGTGCGTCCCCGGTCCACTGAGCGACGGCAATTGACAGCAGCAGATCAGAATAGGAAAGGACGGTGCCGCCACTATTCATGCGAATGAAGATATTGAGCACCTTCTCTAGGTCTTGGCTCTTCTCTTCATAGAACGAAATGAAAATCTTGTTGTGGACGACCTGGTACAGCTGATCAAGAGTGGTGAATGCCTGCGTTGTCTCGTCCTGTGGCAGCCGTGCGTTTAGCCACGCCAATATCTCAGGCCCGCTTTGCATCCCGAGGATGTCGCTTACCCTGAACCAGCACTCCTTGGGATCGTCTGAAGCGGCACTCTCCTCGGTCAGGAACTCGAATCGGTAGATTTCACCGCTCTCGGAGCTGTCGCGGCGATCCGCCAATAGGTCGAGGTATAGGTGTCGTACTGGGTAGGCAGTAGGGTTGTTCTTCCACCTATAGGGAAGTCGCCACGCCATCGAACCGCAGAGTCCGATGTTCAACGCGGTGAGTCGCTGCTGCCCGTCGAGGACTGCGGTCAAGTCGTTGTCGTGAAATATCGGAAGTGGAGGGCAGTGCGGGCTATCCCGTTCATGGTAGTTGCACACAAAGCCATAGAACTTGTAGCGACTGCTGTTGGCCTTCTCGACTTTCCAGTACAGAAACGTTCCGAACGGGTACCCCTGCATCAGGCTGTCGAAAAGCCGGGCGATCTGTTCGGGCTTCCAGACGAACTCACGTTGGATCGCAGGAAGTACGTATGTACTGTTCTGGACCGACCGAAGCGTCTCCTTGATCGTGCCGCCAGTCTGATACATGAGGGTGTGCCTCGGAAGTGGGTTGCCGAGTCGTAATCAACTCGCGGTTGAACTCACAACACGTGCGAGTTTCCGATAGCGACACAACGCGTTCGCCAGCTTTATCTGCCTCGGCGTGTGGCACTCTGGCTCGAATAGACGCGGGCTGGCAACAAGGATAGCCGCACACCGGGCGCGCGACGTGGCCACGTTCAGGCGGTTTAGGCTGTAAAGAAACTCCATGCCACGCGGGGCGTCTTCGGGGCTCGACGTGGCCATCGAGTAGATGACGACCGGTGCCTCCTGCCCCTGAAACTTGTCCACGGTGCCGACTCTGACTCCGAGCGGCTCCAGCCTTTCGGCTAACTGGACTCTCTCTCTTTCCACTTGGTACAAAAAGCGCCGGTCAGGTCATCACGGATGGCTCACCTGCGGCTGCTACTCCTGTGAAAATCCCAAAAAACAGTGGCCGGCGACGGGTGTCGCCAGGTGTTAAGCTGGCATTCAATTCGGATCAAGCTCCAGTTCTGTTGCTGCTGCTCCGAGTGCTTTATCGAAAGTCCACATTTTGCAGTTTTCGAGTAGTGCGGAAGTAAGCAAATGCATGTCGATCCATCCCAGACCGCGACCCGCGAGTTTTCGTTCGCCGATGAAGTTCAAGACTTCCTCATGTTCAGCAAGCTGTACCTCTGGTAAAGCCCGTAATAGACCCAACAGCTCATCACGATTGCGAAGCGTACCGCAAGCTAATTCGCCGATTACGAAGCGATGGCAACAGACACTGCCTTTGTCGAGCAGTGTGGCAAGTTGGTTGTTACCTTTCCTCAGGTGGTCGATCCACACTGAGGTATCGACCAGCGTGATCATGCTGCGGGCGGCCGCCGCCGAGGAATCGACCGGAGATTTTTCTCAGTGCCCCTCAATGCTGCCAGACGCCGTGCGCTCTCCAGCGCAATCAGCGCCTCCAACCCTCGCCGGACCAGCGCCGTCTTTTCAGTTGTGCCGGTCAGCTTAGCCGCCTTTTTAATCAAGGTGTCATCGACATTTAACGTCGTTCTCATATGCATCAGTCTGCATCAATGATGCATACGAAGTCAACGGAAGTTCTTGTCGGTCTAACGGCTTGTGGTTCCAGGTCGGCCAGGGCGCCTCTCACGAGTTGATCCACCTAATCGAAGCGGGTGAAGTGGTGAAGCGCCTTCACGAGTCGTTTTGGCCCTCCCGAGGTGTCCTAGTGCCCCCGGATCGATTACAGCGTCTTACAGGGGAGCTCAGGGCCTTCCCCTGCTGAAGGCCTTCCGCTCAGTTGCGGCCAAATCCTCGCGGCGGCTCCCGCTCCTGCGGGGAGTCCGGATCCAGGTCGCAGATTGCCTCAAGCTGTTCCGCCCCAACTTGCTGGGGCATTAAGCGAAAGGGAAACCCCCGATCGTTAGAGCGATCGGGGTTTTGTTTATGGCAGTCCCGGTCAAAGGGCACGACTCCAGCAACAGCAAGGCCAGCGTGCTACGACAGAAGGCCGTTGTCCACACCCGTGCGGGGTGCGATGGCCAGAGAAGTGGTGTTACGGCAGTTGTTCTGTCGAGGGTCGGGTTGCGGGGTGATGTTTTACATCTGCAGTTCCTGCTACCGGGGGCATCGCTACTGCGGGGATAGATGCCGACAGAAAGCGCGGCAGCAACAGAGGCGGCGCGCCAACCGGCGCTACCAGCAAAGCCGGGAAGCCCGGCTCGATCACCGCGACCGCCAGCGGGCCTACCGAGAACGTTGCCGCCTCAGGAGCGTGACAGATCACACTTCCGCCGGCAGGGGTCGATCGGACAAGGTCGGGGAGCCATGGACGGAAAAGGGAATGAGCACGTCATGGGCGGAGATATTTCATGATCGGCCACGGTTTGAGCGGCTCCAAACGGCCATCCGGCCCGTTTGCATCCTGTGCGGGCGTGTGGGCGTGAAGACGATCGGCCCAGAGAGGCAGAAATGAGGAAGAAATCATGATTCAAGAAAAGGAACAAGCCGAAGAGAAATACCTGTCGGTTGAAACCGAGGAGGAATTTCACGAGGCCCTAAAGCGCGGGCATCCCGTCGAACTGCCCCACGAGCTTGCGGCTCGGATCGGGGTGAGTTTCGAGGACGTAGGGGAGCTGGGAGACATCATCGAGGCGCAGAAGGACGCCTGCCGATAGCCATGACAAACTTTTGGGAGCGATCCAAAGAATACGCCCGCCAGGTTTCAGACGAAATCATTGAACAGATCAAGGCCGGGGTCGCGCCCTGGCAGAAACCGTGGAGGCCAGGTGAGAAATGCACCCCGGAGAACTTCTCGACCGGCAAATCCTACACGGGCGGCAACAGTCTCTACCTGATGAGCAGGGGCATCCGCCAGAGCCGCGGAGATAACCGTTGGGGAACGTACGGCCAGATCGAAGCGGCGGGCGGACAGGTCCGTAAAGGGGAACGGGGAACCAAGGTGCTTTTTTTCACTGACCGGGCGAGAGAGACGATCAAAGACGAGGCCGGGCAGCCGCTCAAGGACAAGGACGGGAAGCAGGTCTATGAGGAGTATCGACGCAGTCAGCCCGTCGTGCGGCAGTACACGGTGTTCAACGTCGAGCAAGCCGACGGACTCAACCTTCCGTCGCGCACCGCGCAAGCGCCGCCCGAGTGGCAAGCGCACCGGGAAGCGGATCGGCTCATCGACGCAAGCGGAGTGGCCGTGTCCCATGTTGCTGGAGATCGAGCGTACTACAACATGCACCAGGATAAAGTGGTGCTCCCGGAGCGCGAACAGTTCCCCACGGCCAACGCCTACTACCAAACGGCGATGCACGAACTGGGCCACGCCACCGGCCACCCGGAACGGATGGACCGGGAATCACTCAAAGAGGGATTAGACAAGGGGTTTGGTTCGCCGGAATACGCCCGCGAGGAACTGCGGGCCGAAATAAGCGCCATGATGACGGGGGAGAGGGTCGGTGTCGGGCATGATCCGAAGCGCGGCGCGGCGTACGTCGAGAACTGGGTGAAGGTGCTGGAAGAAGATCCGCGAGAGATCCACCGCGCAGCAGGGGAGGCGCAACGCATGAGCGATTATCTGACAGGGCGCACTCAAACCCGCGAGACTCCCGGCAAGGAACAGAAGGACGGCCTCACGCAGAAATACTCCCACGCCCAGGGACCGCAGATCAGCCAAACTCCAAGCCCGACGCCGCAGCAAGGAAAGGAACTGCAACGAAACACCGGCCCGAGCCGCTGATCGGGCCGCCTCCTGTAAGGAGCCGTTATGTTCGACCCCCGAGACTTGATCCGCAGCCACGCCCGCTCGCCGGGCGGTGACGATCCCCGCGACAATGGCAAGCGGGAGAAAGCACGGGAAGGTCATCGGCGGGAACATGAGCCCCGCCACCAGCGGCGAAGTTTCGAGGACCGCTCGGATCGAGCGCTGGCCGACGTGGGGATGTACCGCGGCGTCTCCTACCGCGACCTCAGCGAAGCTCATTTTGAAGGCCACCCCTACGCCACCCGCCGGGCCGTGGATCGCATGATTCGCGGCGGCTTCATGCGGGAGTATCAGGCCAGCGGTCCCAAGGGTGGCTCCTACAAAGTGCTCACCCTCACGCGGGCCGGCGCCGCCCGCGCCCGCCGTCTCGCGCACCAACAAGGGTTTGACAAAGATCAACGGGCTTGGGCCGGGCTGGTGAAGCGAGGGGAACTGCAACACGACGCAGCCATCTATCGGGCCGCGCAGATCGAACACGTCCGGCTGGCCGAGCGGGGAGCCATCGTCGACCGGGTCCGCATCGACGCGGAAATGAAAAAAGACATTGCCCGCGCCGGGGAAACAGCTCGAACTCGCGGCGGGAAAGAGGCGGCAGACGCCGCCCGCTTCCAGGCCGCCGACGAGCTGGGACTTCCGGTCCGAGACGGGCGGGTGCTGTACCCCGATGCGCAACTGGAATACACCGACGCGGAAGGCCGCGGCGGCCGGGTCAATATCGAGATTGCAACCGAACACTACCGCACCAGCGCCATCGCCATGAAAGCCGCCGCGGGCTTTCAGATGCACGGCAGCGGCGGGAAGGCGTCAGCGCTGATTGCGCGCGCCTTGCGGAGCGATGGCGGCAGGGACGGAGGCGGAGGCGGCAGGGGACGGGGCGGAGATAAGGCCACCGTCGAACTCTGAATCCATCATGCAGCCCTGGAAGATCAGCATCGGACTCACGGCCAGCATCTTGGCGGTGTCGGTGATGATCGCCGGAGAGAGTTTCGCTTATCTGAAGCCGCACCTGGGAATCATCCTCACCGACTATTGGATACCTGTTGCTTGGTACGGGGGGCTGGGGGTGGTTTCCGTAGCGATGCTGATTTACGGCGCCGCCCGATCTGTGGGGCTGGCCGACGTGGGCCGCAAGGTCGATCTGGTGGAGCGGTCGATCCGGCGCGGGGAGGGCGGGCAAACCGACCTCACCGCGAAGCTCGACAACGAGGATCGGGGCCAATTTCCGGGAGCATGAACAACGGATCAAACCAGAGAAAGGGGGATGGCATGACGATGAAAAATTGCCGAATCTGGAAGCGTGGCGCGCTCGTCGCGTTGATGATTTTGGTAGCGGCCGACGAAGGACTGGCGCAAGGCGTGAGTCCCTGGCTGCAGGCCGTGGACGTGCTCGAACAGGCGTTTACCGGGCCGATTGCCCGGGGATTGAGCCTCATTGCCATTGTCGTGGGCGGGCTCATGTTCGCCTTTGGGGAAGGCAGCAGCAAGCGGGCCTTGGCCGGGATCGTTTTCGGCCTGGGCATGGCCATGGGCGCGGCGAACTTCCTGGCGTGGCTCTTTTGATGGAGCGCGGCAAGAGCTGGCGCGGCTACCCGGCGCTCTCGAAACCCCTCACGATCCTGGGAGTCGAGCGGCGCTGGTTTCTCTTGAGCGCCACCCTGGGGCTGGCGATGTGGAACGCCATCGACAGCATCGTCGTCGGCGCGGTCATCTTTACGCTGCTGTACGGCGCGGGATTCTGGGCCTGGAAGCAGGACCCCCACATGCTTGAAATTCTGCGGGCATCGGCCAAGTTTCGCGCCCGCTACGATCCCGGCAAGTGGAGCGCGGCCCCCTGGTATCTCCTGATGCGGCGATAGCTCATGAATGTGGACCGGGAAATTCTGGATTACGAATCAGCCGGTGCGCTGGCCGAGGAACTGCCTTATTGGGGCTGGCTTGAGGATGGCCGCACCTGCCTCACCCGCTCCGGGGAGCTGGTCAGCTTAGGGCGGCTCTTTCCGAGTGTCCTGGACGGCCAAACCCCCGAGCAGCTGGACCGCGTGCTGGACCGCTGGCAGAGGATGCTTTCCGGTTGCGATTCGCGGACCCGGCTCTATTTCTATCTGTTTCGCAGGCCGAGCGCCTTGGATCCTGATGACGGCGCGGCGGCGGGAGTGGCTGCGCTCGGACGGCGCAAGCGCCGGGCTTTCCTGGCGAACCGGGTACAGGAAGTGAGCACCTATGTTGCCTGGTGTCACGATCCGCAACTGGCCGCCGTCGCCACCGAGCGAACAAGTGGGCCGTGGTGGCTGGCCTATGCCAAGAACTGGATGGCCCGGCGGCGGAACAAGCACGAATCCGTTTACCTGTACTCGCACATCCAGGCGGCGGCCACAAGTTTCCGGCAGTTGGTGGAGGCCAGCCGAGCGCTGGTCGGCGATCTAACGCCGTTGCACTTGCTCGAAGCACGGGAGGCGTCTCTCGTTCTGAGCGAACTCACGAATCGGCCCGGAACCTTCTGGGACGGCGAGACCGGAAGCGGAATGAGTTGGCGGCTGGCCGTCTCGGAACTCGAGGCCGAGCGGCGCCATCTGCGGCTCGATGGCGAGCCGGTCATCCTCTACTCGCTTCTCTCCCCGCCCGGCACGGCGCGGGCGAATCTTCTACAGGATCTTTACCGGCTCGACGCGACGATGACGGTCGCGCTGGAATGGCGGCCTCAGCGCCTGGAAGCCGCCCGCCGAAAGATTCGCGGCGCTCAGAGGCATTACTTCTCGAAGCGCTACTCGATGGCCGCGCACATGCAGGAAACGGAAGGGACGGCGGCGGCCATGGTGGACTCGGCCGCCGCCGCCGAATCCGACCGCCTGGGGGACGCGCTGGTGGAACTGGAAACAGACGGGATCGCTTACGGCGATCTGTCGCTCACCGTTGCCATCCACGGCCCGTTGGAGCGCACCGAGCGCCTGGACGGCGATATCCGCCGGATCTTTGCAAGCCACGACGCGAAGCTCATCCGCGAAGGCTACGGCCAGCTTCCGGCGTGGTTCAGCCGGATGCCCGCCCAACCCCGGCGGCGGCAGGTCCGCTCTGTTTTCGTCTCGGCGGGCGCGGTCGCTTCGATGGCTCCGATTTTCGGTCCTCCGGTCGGATCGCCTCGGAGCGGACACTTGCGCCGGCCGGCACTGGCGGTCCTCGAAACCCAATGGCGGACACCCTACCACTACGATCTGTTTCAGGGTGACGTGGGGCACACGCTCGTTCTCGGGGCGACCGGCGCGGGCAAGAGCTTCGCTTTGAACTTTCTCCTGGTCGAAGCGCTTCAATACGATCCGCGGGTTCTCATCCTCGATCTGGGCGGTTCCTACCGTTGGCTGACGAGCTTTCTGGGAGGCGGATATATGGAGCTTTCGCCCGGGGAAAGCTCCGGGGAAGGCAGCTTTCGCCTGCGCCCGTTTTCTTTGCCACCGGGCGAACGCTCCTACCAATTCCTCACCGGCTGGATATCGCGGCTGTTGCGGATCGGAGGATGGACGCTCAGCGGCGAAGACCCGAGCGAGATCCGGTCCCGCGTCGAGGATTTATATGCCTTCCCGCCCGAGCGGAGGCAGTTGGGGGTATTGGTTCGCTCGCTCCCCTCAAAGATGTGGCCCGCGTTGGACCGCTGGCACGGCGGGGGAGCCTGGGGCCGTTACTTCGATAATCCGGCGGATGGCGACGACCTCAATCTCCAAGACTGGCAGGTGATCGACATGGCCGGTGCGGCGGAGCACGAAGACCTCTGCGAAGCGGCGCTGTTCTACCTGCTGGAGCGGATGCGGTTGGCCTTGGAAGACCCTGCCGAGACGGCCCGCGTCAAGCTCATGGTGGTGGACGAGGCCTGGCGCTATCTGCGGGATCCGGCGGTGCTGAGTTATCTGGCCGAGGCCGCCAAGACCTGGCGCAAGAAGAACGCGGCTTTAATCATGGCGACTCAATCGGCGGTGGACGTGACCGGCACCGCGGGCGCGGAGGCATTGTTGGAGTCCATGCCGACCAAGCTCTTTCTCGCCAATCCCGATCTCCCCGAGAAAGCCGCCGAGACGTTCCGGCTCAACCCTGCGGAAGTGAACACGATTCGGGGGTTGATCCCGAAACGCGAGCTTTACCTGCGCCGCACAGACGCGGCGGGAATCTTGCGGCTTGAAGTCGATCCGGCCAGTTATTGGCTCTACACCTCATCCCCGCTCGATGCCCGGAAACGGGCGGAGGCAGTGGAGAAACACGGCCTCGAACGGGCCATTGAACATCTCGCAAAACGGAGGTAGCTCATCCATGAAACTCATTCCACTCGCGGCGGCGCTCCTGTTCGCCGCTTCCCCTCTTACCGCTCAGAACGACGGGCCGGTGCTGCGGCTTACCGAGGCCGAGGACCAGATTATTGAGATCCGGGCCAAGACCCGGCATACCACCGTCATCGTGCTCCCGGCCACGGAGAACGTCTTGGATTTCGTAGTGGGAGACAGCGAGTATTGGCACCTGACCGGGGCGGCCAACCTCGCTTTCTTGAAACCCATCGCGGAGGGTGTCACCACCAACGTCGCGCTGGTTTGCGAGTCCGGCAGAATCTACTCGTTTCTCGTCACCGAGCGAAGCGCCCAAACGCCCCATCTCGTCGTTCGCATCGATGCGGCCCCACAAGATGATCGGGCCGGCGCGGGAGCGCCTCATGAGCCCGCCTTTGTCGCACGGACCCGGGTCGCGGCGTATCAGCAGATGGCCGAGGCGGCGATGAAAACGGCCAAAGCCGCTCAGGTGGACGCGGCGGCCCTCGCGGCTGGAGAAGCCGAGGCTTTCCGGGCGGACTATCCAACGCGCCTCGAATTTCCCTACCGCTTGGAGGATAAGGCCCGCAAGTGGCCGTTTCTGGTCGAAGGAATGTGGCATGACGGGCGCTTTACCTACCTTCGCTCTAACGCTCAGGAGTCTCCGGCGCTCTACGAACTCAAAGACGGCAAACCGGCGCTTGTCGCCTACGATCTGGGCGAGGACGGGCTGTATATCGCCCGGCATCTTTTGGGAGAAGGCTGGTTGCAGATCGGCAAACAAAAAGCCAAGTGGCGGCTCGAGCGCCCGGAGAGCGGACCGTGAGCATTTGGAGGCGTCTTTACCCCAAACCGGCGGGATCGCTGCCGGGCGGCATGGTCACGCAATGGGGCGTCGGCATCACGATTCTCCTGGTGCTCGGATTCTTGACCGCCTGGATCTACCTCGGCGGCGGCGGTGAAACCGCAGTTGCGCCGGGAACGGAACCGGACCCGCAAGCTCCCCGGAGTTTTGCCGACCGCATGGCGGCTCGGGTCGCCGAAGAAGACCAGCGGGAGCAACAACGGCGCATTGCGGCGGTGCGGGATGCGGAGCGGTCGCTTGCCCAACTGCCCGCGACGACCGGCGGGATCGCTGCCGGGCGGGTTTCGGCTATGGATGCAATGAGGGCCGCGGGAGACAGCGAGGACACCGGACAACCCTACAGCGAGGAAGAATGGAAGCTGCGCGAGCGGTTGCGCCTCGAGGAAATAGAGCGCCGCCGCCGATCGCTTCGCAGTGCGCCGGTGGCGCAAACCTACCGTCAAGCGGATGGCCGGGCCGCGGGAGCGGACCCGGCGCAAGGGACCGAAGATGACGCGCCCGCTGCTTCGGCTCAAGCACGCAACGATGCGGCGCTCGAACGGGCGCTCGACTCGTTTGGACAGGCCACGGCGAGCCTGGAAGCGGAAGCAAAGGCTGCGGAGGCGGCGCTTCTGCAAGCGAACACTGCGCCTACGGCTCCGCCGGAGACCTCGCCCTCGCCCGCCGGATCGTCGCCGGTGCCGGATTACACCGAGCCGCCCCGCGTAGGAGTGCCTGAAGATCCGCCCGGCTGGGAACGGATCTATGAGGGCTCGTTTTTGGAGGCCGCGCTGGTGACACAACTTTCCGGCGATTTCCCCGGCCCGGTGCTGGCCGTGGTTTCGGTACCGTTTTACTCAGCAGATCGCCAACGCATTCTGGTGCCGCGCGGCACGCGAGTGATCGGCACGTCCCAGGCCGTTACGCAGCAAGACCAGGCACGGCTGGCCGTCAGTTTTCACCGCTTGCTGTTCCCGGATGGGCGCTGGGTGTCGCTTGAATTTCACGGCCTGAACCAACTCGGAGAGGGAGCGCTCAAGGACCGGGTGAACCGGCACTATCTCTCCATGTTCACCGCCGCGGGCGCTATTGGAGTTCTCTCAGGGCTCACCCTGCGAGGCTCCAACCCTTATGCCGGAGGCCTGGAGGGTTTCCGGGCCGGAGCCG
The DNA here is from genome assembly GCA_965218055.1 of Terriglobia bacterium. Classification (GTDB taxonomy): domain Bacteria; phylum Acidobacteriota; class Terriglobia; order JAJPHL01; family JAPKYU01; genus CBDBKE01. Next base: position 176,704 of record CBDCKA010000002.1, on the reverse strand, counting down.
GGCAAGGACTGGCCCAGAGCGCGACCCAAATCCTGCAGCGTTTCCTGAATCGTCTGCCCACCATCACCATCCGCGCCGGGCACCGGCTGCGCATCTGGTTCACTTCCGACGTGCTGGTTCCCCGGCCTCAGGCAAACGTAACGCTACATCCGTGAAAAGGAGCATGACATGAACAGCAGAAACCTCACCGCCGTTGTTTTGATCCCTCTCATCCTTCTGGTGAGCGCCACGCCCGCCCATGCCATCTTCGGATCCATCCTGGCGGGCATCCAGCGGGCGCAGATGATCATCAATCAGGGCGTTCAGATTTACGAGGCGCAGATAGCGAAGCTGACGATGGACGGTCAACTGACCAAGCTCACAAGCCAGTTTGAACATTTGAGAGAGCAGGCTTTGGGGAGCGTCGGCGCGATCAGTGAACCGTTCACGACGCTGGCTTCTCAACCCACCGCTTTGATCAGTACGGGAATCGCCTGGAAAAACGATTTTACCGGGGAGGCAAGACAGCTCGCGGATGCGGTCGAGGACATGGGCGCAACCGGCCGGTCCTTCCGCCAAGCTTGGCGCGGCCAACTTCGGCAGGCCGATCAGGTGAGCGAGCAGGACATCGTTGGACTATTCACCCGCCATCCCCCCGGCCTGGCCGCCCGCGCCGTGGAGAACTTCCACAACGCGCGAGAGCGGAGCGACAAGCGGCTGGTGCTCGATCACGCTATCTCGGACGCAGCCGCCGAGTTGACCAACGCCGTGAGATCCGCCGTGAACTCCTATGACACTCTGCGGAACAACCGCAACACATCCAACACCGCCTTGCAGCAGGCGGCGGTCGCCGGCCAGGTGACGCAGGGACAACTCACCGTGGCCCTGTCGCAGATGATGGCCTACCAGGCCGCGCGGGAGGCCGCCGAGGACTACGAGAGAGAACTCGAGCGGCGGCGCGCGCTGGCTGAACTGGTGGAGGCCCAACGTCGTGCTCAAGTTAATTTTGCGGCCCAACAAGCTGGGCTCGACGCGAGGCGCGGTGCGATGCGCGAAAGCCAGCTCATCCGCGTCCACCCTTTTTATGGAGGGAGCGGGCAGTAACCCGTGAGCGGCGATGCAGATCCAGATTGATCCGAATGTTCCAACCGCGATCCCGCCCGAGCAGATGCGGGATTTCAAGAGTTTCCTCGATACCGTCCTTGCGGGAATTATCGGGCCGGCGGCCCAACCGTTGCTCGATACCGGAAATGCCCTCTGGACCGGCATGGCCGTGATCGTCGTGGTCTGGACCGGAGCGCGGATTGCTTTCAGCGGAAACATCCAGCCGTGGGAGCTGGTGCGGCTCGTCATCGGCCTGTGGGTGCCCTGGGTCATGCTGCAGTTTTACTCCACCCCCTTGCCCGGTATGGCATGGAGCTTCCCCGGGGCCGTCGCCGCCGGGGGAACCTGGCTGCAAAATTTCTTCATCGCCGACACCGCCTATGCGATGCAGACCGAGCTGGGAAACCTGGTCCATCATCTCTGGGCGGATTTCGAGACCTCCTACTCCCAGGGAAGCATTTTGAATGTCATCACCACCGGCGGCCACGGAACCTTAACCCTCTTCGCCGGGGCGGCGATCATGGCATTCGTCGTCATCTGTCTCGCGCTGCTTTTTTGCGTGACCTATGCCCAGGTGATTTGGGCGCAGGTCGCCATCTCGATCCTCATTTTGTTGGGTCCGATCTTCATTCCCTGGCTGGTGTTCGATCCCCTGGCGTTCTTGTTCTGGGGTTGGTTCCGGGCCTTGATCATTTACGCCCTCTATGGGGCGATTGCCGGAGTCGTCATGCGGGTGTTCGCCGGGATTGGCCTGGGATACGTTACGACCCTCGCCAATACCAGTCTCAATTGGTCCTCGATTTCGGACCTGGGCTTATGGTGCCTTGCCGTGATTCCCCTGTTTGTCGCCGGGCTGCTGGCAAGCCTCAAAGTCGGGGAGCTGGCCTCGATGCTCGTCACCAGTGGCGGCGCCAGTAGCAGCGGACTCATGAGCGCGGGGATGATGGCCGCCACCGGCGGCAAGGCCGCCGTCGCAACGGCGGGGGTGGGGGTGCTGAAAAAATGACCGCTGCTCCGAACAAAGACGCCGGGCAGCAATACGCCGAGATATGGGGCGAGGCGGTTCACTCCAACCGCCACTTGCGGGTGCTCTCCATCGGGCTTGCAGTGGTCGCGCTGTTGCTCGTCATCGTCATCTTCCGGATCGTGTCCGTCGAGCCGCCCCGGCCCATCGTCGTGCGGGTGGACGAAATAGGCCGGGCCGAGGCCATCGCTTACGAGGCCATGGAGGCCCGGGCCGATCCGCTGGACCCCACCACCAAGTATTTTCTCAATCGCTTCATTCACGATTTTTACTCCCGGCGGCGCGCCACGGTTCAGGAGCACTGGTCCCGCAGCCTTCGCTTTCTGAGCACCGAGCTTGCCAACTCAAGTTTCCAGGCCGAGAGTCAAAACATCGCGCTGCTGGCGGCGGGGGCCGCCAAAGATGAACTGCAAGTCGAGCGCGTGGTGTTGCGGATTCAAGCCAACCCGGAGCAACCCCATGGCGCAACCGCCGACTTTGATCTGGTGCGGCTGGTCGGGCAAAACGAGATTGCACGAGAGCGCTGGTCGCTCTCGCTGCAATTCCTGTTCCTCGAGCAGATCCCCCCGGACCTGATCGTTTACAACCCTATGGGCCTGGTCATTTCCTATCTGCAGGACGACCGGGCCGTTGTTACGAACCCTCGATGATCGAGCACTTGCGCGGACGTGAAAAAGCGCTGGAGCCCTTCGGCTGGACGGGCCGCGAGGCGGAGTGGATCGCGCTGGTGTGCCTGCACAGCGGCGTCTTCACGCGGGCGCAGTTCTGTTTCCATTTTGATGCTTTCCGCAATCGAGCGCAGCGATTCGTGGAGGCATTGGTGGATCGGGGGGTTGCTACCGAGGCCGCAACCCCAATGGTCGCCGGTGGGGCCAGAGCTTGCCGCATCTCGAACAAGCAAATCTACCGAGCGCTGGGGGTCGAGGACATCCGCCACCGGCGGCTGGCCTCCACCAACGTCATGATGCGGCGGCTGCTCTCGCTTGATTATGTCCTGGAGCACCCGCAGTTGCCGTGGCTGCCCACCGAGCCGGAGAAGGTCGGCTGCTTTGAAGCGCTAGGCCTGGAGCGGGGACTGCTGCCCCGGCGGGTCTATCGAGGGGCCGTCGGCAGACAGAAGCGCTACTTTGCGCTCAAGCTCCCGGTTGCCGTGGACTCTGACACCGCCACCTTCGCCTACGTCGATCCGGGAAACGAAACGGATGGCGGGTTGCGCTCCTGGGGGGACACGCATGGGCGGCTTTGGGCGGCGCTCCGGGGAAAAGGGCTCCGGGTCCGGGTTGTCGCCATTGCCGGAAATCATGAAGCCGTCGAGCGGGCCGCGGGGCAGCTGCGGGCTTGGGCATCGACTGCGCCAAGGAAGCAGAGCGGGGGGCTGACGGTGAAGGAGGAAATCGAGCAGATCAACGAGGCCCTGAACAGTAATGATCGAGACGTACTGGCCGAGTATGGCGGATTCAATGCAGCCTTGCGCTACTGTGCGGAACTCGAAGATCTCCCCGAGGCGAAGTTTACGGAAGGCGTCTCGATTGACGGCTACGCCACTTGGCGGGCGAGCCGGTTTGCCGTGATCGAAAACGGGTTTAAGAGCCGAGCAGAAGACTCATAGAAGTGTGCCGGAAGTCGAGGCCAAATTGGGCGGTGAATCGCTGGTACTGGTGCCGATCCAGGATGGTACAGGGACAAAGGGAGGGTTGTACCAAAAATCAGCAATGCTTTGTACCGCAATCATGTTCCCCTATTCTCTTGTCCTTCTGTGGTTTCCCCTCGATAACCGGACGAACCCGAGCCGCACCGGCAAAATCGGGGAGGACGGGAGCGACCCCCTCATCTGGCGATGTTTGGCGCACCCATAGCGGCCCTGTGTACCACACCTCTATACGCCCGCCTGGGGGTCGCTCCCGTCCTCAATGATCCCTGCGGGAAGGCTTGGAAAAGACCACAAGTGGCGGCGCTGGCGCGCCGGAGAGAGGCCCCATGAAATGGCGTCATCCGATCCTGCTCTTCCTGGGCCTGTGCGGGTCCGCCTGGGGCTTCCTCTACCGGCCCTTTCCCTTGCTCGAAGAAAATCCTCTGCTCGATCTGGTGGCCTACCACACCCCTCGTTTTTACGGCTGGATGGTCCTTTGGTACTACCTGTCTCCCGCCGTCCTGGTCCTCATGGGCGGCTTGATCCTGCTGGCGATCTGGCGGGTCTGGTTCGAGGCTCGGGGCCGTAGCCTTTCCCCGCTCGGCAAGCTTCCCGAGTGGCCGCTCGATCCCGGCGGCACGGGACCGGGGATCGTGATCGGGGAGAAACATCACCCGGTGGAGTGCCGGGAAATCTTCAATCCCTCCTGGCTCGTCATTCCCGAGCGCGGCCTGTATACCGGCGTGGCGATCTTCGGGGCCGTGGGGTCCGGGAAGACCTCGGCTTGTATGCACCCCTTCGCGTCCCAGCTTCTCGGCTGGCAAGCCGGAAACCCGCAGCGGCGGGCGGCGGCGCTGGTGCTCGAAGTCAAGGGGGATTTCTGCCACGACATTCGCCGCATCCTCGCCGGCGCGGGCCGTGAGTCCGATTACATCGAGCTGGGCATGGAGGGCGGCTGGCAGTGGAACCCGCTCTCGGCCTGGTGGCTCGATTCCTACTCGCTGGCCTATACCGTTTCCTCGCTGCTCAATCAGTTGTTCGGCAAGGGCAAGGAACCCTTCTGGCAGCAAGCCTATACCAACCTGGTGCGCTGGATCATCGAGCTTCACCGGGTGCTCCCGGAGCGTTGGGTCACGTTACGGGACGTCTACCATTGCGCCATCGACCCCGAACTGTTTGCCGCCAAGATCCGGCAAGCCGAATTATTCAGCGCTGAGTTGAACACCGGGGCGGTGTTCATTCCGGCCAAGATGCTTACAAAGCACAAAAAGGCGCTTGGCGTGTGGGCTTGGACAGACGCGGATGACGAACGGCGGGCGGCGTTCAGTGTGCCGCTCAAGGAGGAGTTGACGGAGCTCAAACTGACCTACCGGGTCGATTGGGAACCCGGGGCCGGTGAGGACGTGCGCTTGCGCGTGGCCGCCGTCAAGCGCTGGTACGCCCACGATTGGCAAATGCTGGACAACAAATTGAAATCCTCCATTGTCGAGGGGGTTTCCGTGTTCCTCTCGATGTTCGACTTGCCGGACGTGGCGCGGGTGTTCTGTCCGCCGCCCCCGCCGCCAGTGGTGCGAGACGAGCTGGAGCGGGAGCAGAAGAAACCGGACCCGGGGCCGGAAGCGGAGAGCGAGGAACCCCCGCCTGATCCGATTCCTCCGGTCGAGCAAGCCCGGCCCGAGCTGCGGCGTCACCTGCCGCCGCTCTATGAACTGATCGAAGGCGGGAAGGTGCTGGCGTTGAACATGCCCGCCGGTGCGAACCCGGCGCTCGCTCGCGCGATCGGCGTGATGCTCAAGAACGCCTGGCTGCAGGCGCTCCTGCGGCGGCCCGCTCGAATGAAGCAGTCCCCGGGGAGCTACTACCGTCCCGCCGTCTTCATGTGCGACGAGTATCAAGCCTTCGCCTCGGTGGGAGAGGACGATCCCTCGGGCGATGAAAAGTCCTTTGCTCTCACCCGGCAATGCCGGTGCATCCCGATTGTCGCTACCCAGTCCATCTCCTCGCTGCGCTCCGTCTTGGGGAGCTCGGAGGCGTGGCGCTCGCTTTTGCAGACGCTCCGCACCCGCATTTTCCTGTCTCTGAGCGATGACGCCAGCGCCCGGATCGCTTCGGAACTATGCGGGCAAGTGGCGAAGATCAAACCCTCCTACACGATCAGCGAGACCTCGCGGCGGACCGAGGTCTCCCTGCTCTCGGGCCGCGCCGGGGGCGGCGGCGGGAGCATCGGTGCGGCCAAGTCTTTCCGGGAGCAGCGGGAGGCGGTCTTTCACCCGCGAGACTTTGCCTTGCTCTCCAACTGTCAGGCGATTTGTCTTCCGTATGACGGGGCGCAGTCGCTTGAGGCTTGCCGGGTCTATCTCAAGCCGCACTACCTCCCCCGCGAGCACTCTTACTGGCGGGCGCGGGAAGCGGGGCAGTTGTGAGCGTGGCGAGCGGGCTGGAACATCTGAAACCGTTCCTGCCCGGCTTGGAGGACGTGCTGGAAGATCCCGAAGTGAGCGAGATCATGATTAACGGGCCTCACAACGTCTGGATTGAGCGGCGCGGCAAGCTCGATCCTCATGAAGCGCCGCGGCTGGATGCGGCGGCGCTACAGAGGGCTGCCATCCATATCGCCCGGCCCCTGGGCCTGGACCCCGCCCATTCGCCCATCATCGATGCTCGCTTGGAGGATGGCTCTCGGGTGGCCATCTGTGTTCCGCCCGCCAGCCCCAGGGTGGCGATCACCGTCCGGCGCTTCGGCAAGCGCTCGTTTTCCGCCGATGATCTGGTCGAGCAAGGCGCACTCACCGAAAACGTGCGGCGCGAAGCCGAGCAAGTGTTGTGCTCCCGGCGCAACATCCTGGTTTCAGGCGGTACGGGGTCCGGCAAGACCACGCTGCTCAACGCGCTCATTGAACTGCTGCCGGAGGATGAGCGCATCGTCGCCATCGAGGACACCCTCGAGCTTCGCATCGAGCGGTCGAATTGCGTCCGTTTCGAGGCTCGCGGGCTGGAAACCGGCTCGGTGACGATCCGCGATCTGGTGCGCCATGCCTTGCGCCACCGCCCCGATCACATCGTGGTGGGCGAGGTTCGCGGCGGAGAGGCGGCCGATCTGCTGCAGGCCCTCAACACCGGACATGGGGGCTCGCTCACCACCGTACACGCCAACAACGCCGAGAGCGCCCTCTCAAGGATCGCCAGCTGCGCCATGCAGGCCGGAGGAGAACTTCCCTGGGAGGTGACTTGCCGCAGCGTGGTGGATGGCATTGCCATGGTGATTCATATGACCCGAAGAGAGAGACGGCGGTTCGTGGAGGAAGCGCTGCTCGTCCAGGGTTACGACGCACCGCAGAACCGCTGGCTTATCGAGCCGATCCGGGGGCAACACGATGACGGATGAAGAAAAAATCATACCGGTGAAGACCCTCGAAGCCTTCGACCGGAAACTCGGCCGGGACGGTAACGAGACGCTGGAAGTCCCCGTGTCCATCGCCCGGGAATATGGCGTCTTCTGACGGGTGGGGCGATGAGGGCGGCGACGCAACGGACTCTGAGCGCGGAGGGCCTTCTTTTGATCTGGTGTGAAGAGTAGGGGAGGAAGCATGAGCCTTCACGAAGAAGCGCCAGAAGCCCCGATCACGGTGAAGGCCGCCGCCCGTTTCCTGGGTGTCAGCCCCTCGCTGGTGTATGCTTACGTCGAGCGAAAGCAGATTCCCCATTACCGCATGATGGGCCGCTCGATCCGCTTCCGATTGTCGGAGCTAGCCGAGTGGCGTCAGCAATTTCATGTGAATGGAGGAATCGATGAACAAGACAGGTAGACCCAGAAATACCGCTGGTAGCCTGTACCTGCGGAGCAATTCACGCGTCTGGTGGATGAGCTACCGGGAGCAGAACGGGAGGTGGAGACAGACCTCGACAGGGCAGAGGGAAAAAGGGGAAGCCGAGAAGGTGATGCGCAAGCGGTTGGTGGCCCGCGATGAGGGGTTGCTGCCGAGTGCCGCGCCGGACGGTGGGATCAGGTTCAACGGGTGGGCGGACTGGTTCCTTGAGAACCGCTCCAAACCGCCCTTCCGGAGCGAGCAGAACCACCGGCAAAACCTCAGCGCGCTGAAGTTCCTGAGGCCCCGGTTCGGCAAGAAAAGACTATCGGACATCACACCGGAGGATATCGAATCGTACCTGATGACAAGATTGAACACAGGAAAGCGAGTGTACACCAAGTTGGGGCTGCAACTTCGCGGCAGGCTCAAACCTGCCACCGTGCATCAGGAGTTTCGCGTCCTGAGACGCATCCTGAACGTGGCGGTGAAGAAGCGGCAGCTGGCGGTCAATCCGTGTAATGGGGTGGAGTTTCCGGTGGCGTTGGCGGGTACGACGCGCAAGCCGTACTATCTGACCGCCTCGAAGCAGGCCTGGCTGGAAGCCTGCGCGCCCCTGCACCTGCACAACATCATTGCGATCATGGTGGAGATGGGGCTGCGGCCCTATCGCGAGTTGATCCCGATGCGAAAGGGACAGGTCGATCTGGAGAACGGGATCGTGCATCTGCCGGATTCCAAGACGGTGAACGGCATCGCGGACATGCCGATGACGGACAGAGCCCGCGAAGCGTTCGCCTCGCAGATGAAGCAGAGCGGCGATTCCGACTACCTGTTCCCGAGCCCGCGGATGGGGTCGAGTAAGCCGCACATCACGACGGTGCGCAAGCTGTGGAACCGGACGCTCAGGCGGGCCGGGCTGCCGCATTTTTCCCTATACGAGTTGCGCCACACGTTTGCGACCCGGCTCAGCGCCGGGGGCGTAGCGGATCATTTCGTGACGCAGATGCTCCGACAAGGCGACGCCTCGGTGTTCAAGCGCTACAGCCAGGCGAAGCTCAACATGATGCGGGAAGCGCTGTCCAAGCTCGATCGGCAGGCGAACGAGCGCGGCGCGACTTCCTTGACAGCGCTGGCCGTCTAGGACCAGTTTTTTGACAGTTTCTTTACAGTTCCGTCTTCCGCAATGAGAGAGAAGGCAGATGGGTGCTGAAAACACAGAAGTTCAGTGGTCGGGCCGTCGGGATTTGAACCCGAGACCTCTTGCACCCCAAGCAAGCGCGCTACCAGGCTGCGCTACGGCCCGACTTTGAACTTTAGCCTACCACAAACTTGTAAAGTGCGGTGCGCTGCCAACGGCGCCGCTCATTCAACCGGCGCAGGAGACGGGCGGTCCACGATGACTTCAAAGTTGGCGCGGCGGAGTAAGGTTTCCGTCGTCGGGCCGACCGGATCCCCGTCGATGCTACGCGACGGATCCAGGCCGATCACCACCACGTCCACATTCATTTCTTTGGCTACCCGCAAGATTCCCTTGCCCGCTTCGCGGTCCCGTTCCAGGCGCGAGACCGGCTCCAGCCCATGCGTTTTCACCAGTTCCTCGCTGCGACACAGGGCTGCCTCGGCCCGCTCTTCCTGCTCCGGCAATCCGGTGCCCAGGCTGAGAGTGAGCGGCACCTCGATAACGGAGACCAGCAGAATTCGGCCCCTTTGCTCCTGTCCCAGGCGGCAGGCCAATTCCACCGCGCGCTCCTCATGCGGGAAGCCGCGGATAGGAACTAGGATGCGCCGCATGGCGCTGACGCTCGCTCGCGCCCTGGCCACACCGGCCGGCAGCTTGGGCGGCCGACGCAGCACCCAGACCAGCACGACCAGCAGAAACAGGGCCAACAGGGTGACGGCGACCGCGTAAGGGTGTTCCGCTATCATGTCCCCGCCGCCGTGCTTTCTCCCAATCGCAACGCCAGGGTCGCCAGCGTGCGAACCGCAACCCCGGACGCCCCTTTGGCCATGTACGGTTTGGCCTCATCTAACCAGGCCGTGCCCGCAATGTCGAGATGGAGCCAGGGTGTGTCGGCCGAAAACTCTTTCAAGAACATAGCCGCAGTAATGGCGCCACCGTACCGCCCGCCGATATTCTTCAGATCGGCAATGTGGCTGCGGATCTGCTCGCTGTAATCCTCGTCCAGCGGGAGCGGCCACAGTTTTTCCCCGCAGCCGCGAGCGCTAGCCAGTAGCATTTCCAGAAACTTCTCGTCGCTGGCAAACACGCCTGCGTTGACATTGCCCAACGCCACCGCGACGGCGCCGGTCAGCGTAGCCACATCCACCAGGTGGGTACATCCCAACGTCTTGGCGTAATGCAGGGCGTCGGCCAGCACCAACCGTCCTTCGGCGTCGGTATTGATGACCTCGATGGTCTTGCCCGACATGGCCACCTGGACGTCGCCCGGTTTCTGTGCGCGGCCCCCGGGCATGTTCTCCGTGGCGGGAATCAGGCCCACCACCCTGACCGAGGGGCGGAGCTGGGCGATGGCGCGCATCACCGCAATCATGGTGCCCCCGCCTGCCATATCGTACTTCATCTTCTCCATGCCCTCGGACGGCTTGATGGAAATTCCGCCGGTATCGAAGGTGATGCCCTTGCCGATCAAGCCCAACTGAGGCGAGGCGGGAGCCCCTTTGGGCCGGTATTGCAGCACAATCAGCACCGGCGGCTCGGCGCTGCCCTGGGCCACGCTAAGGAATGCGCCCATCTTCAGCCGCTCGAGGGCTACGCGGTCCAGGACCTCCCACTTGAGCCCCACCTCGGCGGCCATGGTGCGGGCGCTCTCGGCAAGCTGAGAAGGCGTCATGCGGTTGCTGGGCTCGTTGATCAATTCGCGGGCAAAGTTTTGAGCTTCAGCGAGAATGTGAGAACGCCGCGCGCGTTCGGCGAGCTTGCGCTCGTGGGCATGGTCCGCACCAACCAGAGTGAGCCGCGCGATCCGTTTCTCCTCTTTCTTGTCGGTCTTGTACCGATCCGGGTCAAGGGCAGCCACGACAACGCCTTCCACCACTGCAGCGGCGCTTTCCACATCACCCAGACTGCCGTCCAGGAGAAAGGCGAATTCGGAAATAGATTTTGGCTTCAAGAAGCGCGCGGCCGCACCGGCAACACGACTCAGTTCGACAACGCCGAAACGCTCGCGCTTCCCGGCCCCCGCCAGAAGCAGGCGGCGGGCTTTCAACCCTTCTGGTCGATGAACCAGGGTCATCTCATAGGGCTGTCCGCTTACTTCCCCCGCGTCTATCATTTCTTGAACTAACTTGCGCAGCGGCGCCAAACTTTCCAGCCGCGGCGCATACGCATTTTCCTTCTCAAACACCACCACGACCAGAGCCTCGGTTTCCAGGCCCTCGGGAGTATCAAAGCTAAGTTGGATTTCCATAAGCAGCCCTATTTGCCAATTCCCTCATCTGCGGAGGTGCACCGCCTGGCGCGCCTCCTTTTCGTCCTGTCGGCGGCGCAGGGCTTCGCGCTTGTCGTAGCTACGCTTGCCCTTGGCCAGCGCCAGTTCCACCTTGATGCGGCCCCTCTTCAGGTACATGCGCGTGGGTACCAGCGTCAAGCCGCGCTGGCGCACTTTGCCGATCAAACGGCGGATTTCCTCCTTATGCAGCAATAGTTTACGGGAACGAGTTGGTTCATGGTTGGAGAAGCCGCCATGGGAATATGGGTTGATGTGGCAGTTAAGCAACCAGACCTCACCCTCCTTCAGCGCGGCGTAGCTGTCGCGAAGATTCGCGCGGCCGTCCCGAGCCGATTTGACCTCTGTGCCGGTCAGCGCAACACCCGCCTCAAACCGCTCGAGCAACTGGTAGTTGTGGGAAGCCTGACGATTAACAGTGAGGACCTTCTCGTCTTTCTGCTCGGGCATGAAGATTGCGAGGATTTCACCCCAACGTTTCGGGCAGTTTCACCGTCAAGCTAAGCGATGGTAGCACAAACGGAGGGGAGGTGTGCATCCGCATGGGCGAGCCGGTGAGGACTGCTAGTAGCTTAGCACAAGCAACTTTGAATCAATGCGTTAGGGCTGGCGCAGGGCTGCTATGCCTACTCCTGCTGCTCAGTCTCTCGGCCGAGCCTGCCCTGGCCGGCAAGGGCAAGAAGTACTTCCAGGAAGGGCGCAAGGCAGAGCAACGCAACGAGTTCGATACGGCGCTGGTACTCTACGAGCGAGCTGTGCGCGAGGAACCTGACGACGTACAGTACCTGCTCGCCGCGCGCCGCCTGCGCTTCCTGGCCGCGATGGCCCACGTGGATCGCGGGCATAAACTCTGGGATAGCGGCAAGTTGGTGGAAGCCCTGAAGGAATTTGAGCGTGCCTTTGCCATCGATCCCTCCAGTACAATCGCCGACCAGGAGCTCCGGCACACGCTTAAGATGCTGGAGGCCCAGGAGGGCGCTCTGCCGCCTGGCGCCGAAGCCGCTCAGGCGAAGCCCTTGACGCCCCGTCAACAGGCCGAAGCTGAACTGCAGCAACGGCTGGAGCGGGTGGAAGGCCCGGTCACGCTGACCCCCCTTTCCCGCGCCCCTATCACTCTGAAGGCCACCAATGACAGCAGGGTGCTGTTTGAAACCGTTGGCAAGCTGGCCGGCATCAACGTGCTGTTCGAGCCCGACTTTCAGAGCCGCCGCATCTCCATCGAAATGAGCCGCGTCACGCTGGAGGAAGCGCTGGACCACCTGGCGGTGATCACCAAGAACCTTTGGAAGCCGCTCACTCCGAACACCATCCTGGTCTACGCGGCGGCCAAACGTCGGGAGCAAGAGCCGCTGGTTATCAAGACGTTCTACCTTTCCAACCTCATCCAGCCCCAAGAAATCACCGAGCTGGCCCAGTCAATCCGCAACCTGCTGGAGAACAACCGTGTCCAGCAAGTGAATTCTCAGAATGCGATCATCGTACGCGATACGCCGGATAAGGTAGCCATCGCCGAAAAGATCGTCAACGACATTGATAAATCCAAGGCCGAGGTGGTGATTGACGTAGCGGTGTTGCAGATGCGCCGCGACCGGTCGCGGGAGATAGGGTTGTTTCCCGGGAGCCCGGGCCTACAGATTCCGATTACCTTCACGCCTGGCGGATCCGGCGACAATGGCGGAACTTCCGCCGGGATCCCCCTGAGCAGCCTGGGAAGCCTTAGTACTAACGACTGGAGCATCATCCTACCCGGCGGCGCCCTCAACCTGCTGCTCACCGACGGCGGCGCCCGCCTGCTGCAGAATCCGCAGGTGCGCGCCGTTGACGGCCAGAGCGCCAAAATGGCCATCGGAGAACGCATTCCGATCGCCACCGGCAGCTTCGCACCCGGCATCGGCGCCGTTGGGGCGGGGATCAGTCCGCTGATCAGCACCCAATTTCAATATATTGATGTCGGAGTCAATTTGGACATCACTCCCAAGGTGCACGGCGACCGCGACGTTACCCTGAAGGTAAAGGTAGAGATTTCCGCGGTCACTTCCCGTGTGAATGTGGGGGGTCTGGAACAGCCGGTGATCGGGCAACGGAAAGTGGAAGAAGAGATCCGCCTGCGCGAAGGGGAAATGAACATCCTGGGAGGCATCATCGAGACCCAGGAGACCACCTCGATGGCCGGGATCCCGGGCCTGTCGCAGATCCCGATATTGAAGCATTTCTTTTCTTCCACCCGCACGGAGGTATCCGAAAATGAGTTGCTGATTGTGATGACTCCGCGGATCGTGCGGCTGCCGCGGATGACCGCCGCCAACCTGCGGGGAATTGACGTGGGCACATCCAGCAATTTCCGGATTCGGACCCGCCCAGCAACAACCGAGCGTGCGCCGGCAGCGCCCGGCAGCAGCGACGCGCTGGCTCCGCCGCCGGCGGCTCCCCCTGAGGGGCCGCCGGCCGGTACGCCCCGGCCGGCTCCTCCGGCATCCCCAGAGCCGGGCTCAGACAACCCGGAATCTGAGCCGCCCGCCACCCCTCCCGATCCGTCTCCCGCCAAACGACCGGCCGACCCGGAAGTGGGCTCCGCCACTGCACCGGCGCTTCCACCCCGCCCGGATGTCGTTGAGACTCCCGCGGTTCCGACAGCCTCCGCCATGACCGCCCTGCACTTTGCCGAGGCAGTTTACAACCAGCCCGTGGGCAGCAGGTTCAAAGTGGCTGTCCATATCGAGCGAGCGCAGAACATTGCCTCAGTGCCTCTTTGGTTGCATTACGATCCAAGACTGCTCAAACTAATAGATGTGAGCCATGAAAACCGGCTGGCGCCGGATGGGCAGTTAGTCGCTGTGGCCGAGCGAGTAGATCACAGAGCGGGCACGGCAACGGTCACGCTGGCCCGGGCGCCCGGGATGCGTGGAGTCTCCGGCACTGAAATTGTTGCTACGCTCACCTTCGAAGCCAAGGCCACCGGCGAGTCCATGTTGAACCTGCTGCGGACCGGCGCGCGCGACCCGGATCAGAAGGCTGTCGAGGTCAGCGGGGCTCGGGCCCGCGTGCTGGTGAACTAAGGGGATGGAGCAATCGCGCTATGAGGCAGTCGAGAAGCGACCGAGGCATGAGCCTGGTGGAATTGATCGTTGCCTTTACGATTCTGCTGATTCTTACCACTGCGGCCCTGCCGTTGGCGCGCGTCAAGGTCAAGCGCGAGCGGGAACGCGAGCTTCGCTACGTGCTGCGCCAGATGCGCGACGCCATTGATCGCTACAAGGACGCCGCCGACCGCGGCCTGATCCAGGTGGAGGTGGGAAGCGAAGGGTATCCGCCTGACATGGAAACATTGGTCAACGGCGTAGACATGGTGGGCCAGGTAGACAAGAAGTTCAAGTTTCTGCGCCGCATCCCGCGTGACCCCATGACCAATTCTGACGAATGGGGACTGCGCTCGATGCAGGACGACCCCCAGTCCATGAGCTGGGGAGGCGAGAACCTCTTTGACGTCTACACCAAGAGTCAGGGCACCGCACTGGATGGAAGCCAGTATGCCGATTGGTGACCGAAGCCAGGCCCGGGCCCAAGGTGCTCTAACCCCTCGCAGCCGGCACCATGCGGGTCGAGCTGGGCGGGATCGAGCTGTTGCTACCGGCTTTTCCCTGATTGAGCTGATTATCGTCGTCTCGATCGTCCTGATCCTGATCTCGGTGGCGGCGCCAATCTACCGCAATTCGATCATTCGAGCCAAGGAAGCGGTGCTGCGCGACAATTTGTTTACGATGCGGCAACTGATTGACGAGTACACCTTGGACAAGCAGAAGGCCCCGCAGTCACTGGAGGACTTGGTGGCTGCCGAGTACCTGCGCGTGATTCCGCGCGACCCGTTCACCCGCAGCAACACGACCTGGCAGGTGGAGATGGAAGACACGCTCATGGCCGTGGACCAAACCGAGCCTGGCATTCGGGATGTCCACAGCGGCTCCAGTCAGATCTCGTCGGACGGAACCACCGCCTATAGCACCTGGTAGCAGCCGGGACAGATGGCTTGCGTCCTGGCAACTTCGCGTTATCATTCTTGTGCATGAACGATTGCGTGGTGCCGTGCCGAGCCCCTGTTGGCGGGTTCCGCCGCTGGACGCGACTAGGCCGCGGATCGCGGCGAGCGCCCGTATGCCGTCCTGCAATGGCGCCCTCGAAAGGCTCGGGACACACTATGAGAAATGACGGACGCCAGCCCGACAAAATGCGACCCGTGCGCATTGTCCCGAACTTCATTTCCACCGCGGAGGGGTCAGCGTTGATCGAAGTGGGCGGCACCCGCGTGATCTGCACTGCGACGCTGGATTCGGGCGTCCCACACTTCCTGCGTGGCAGCGGGAAGGGCTGGGTGACCAGCGAATACGGGATGTTGCCGCGCGCCACGCTGAGCCGTACCCCGCGGGAAAGCTCACGCGGCCGGCTCTCGGGCCGGACACAGGAAATCCAGCGGCTCATTGGGCGCTCGCTGCGCGCGGTCATCGACCTGGCGGCGTTTGGCGAGCGTACTGTGTGGCTGGACTGCGACGTGATTCAGGCCGATGGCGGCACCCGCACGGCTTCTATCACCGGGGCCTGCGTGGCTCTGGCTCTGGCCTTCGATCGCATCGTGCAACAGGGCGACCTGCCCTATTCCCCGCTCACCGATTACGTGGCCGCCGTCAGCGTGGGGATTGTGGACGGCTCCCTGATGCTCGACCTGAATTACGAGGAAGACTCCAGCGCCGAGGTGGACATGAATCTGGTGCTCACCGGTGCCGGACGCCTGGTCGAGGTGCAGGCCACGGCCGAACAGCGAGCCTTTGACGAGGACCAATTGCAACGACTGCTGGCTCTGGGGCGCGCGGGCGTGGAAACTCTGGTTGAGCAGCAGAAGGCATTGGTTCCGTTGCGGGCTCCCTCACCCCGGTGAGCATCCCGGGACTCAGCTGTGCTGACGCTCTACGCGGCCACCTCGAACCCGGGAAAGGTGGCCGAATTTCAGGCTGCTGCCCTGCAAGAACGCAGGGCCCTTCTGGTCGAGCCACTCCCCGGTCTAGCTTCACTACCCGTCTGCTCGGAAGACGGAGCCACCTTTGCTGAGAACGCCCAAAAGAAAGCGGTGCATTACAGCCGCTCGTGTGCCGGTCTGGTTTTCGCCGACGATTCAGGCCTGGAAGTGGAAGCGCTGCGAGGCGCGCCCGGGGTGCTCTCCGCCCGCTATGCGGGAGCTGCCGGGGTCGCCGGCGCCGACAGCCTCAACAACGAAAAGCTGCTCCGGGAACTGGGTCCGCAGCCCGAGGCAGGCAGACGAGCGCGCTTTCGCTGCGCCCTGGCCCTGGCCAGGGAAAGCCTGGTGTTAGGCAACTTTGAAGGGCAGGTAGATGGCATCGTGGCCGACGCCCCTCGCGGCAGCGGCGGCTTTGGATATGACCCGCTGTTCCTGCTTCCCGAGCTGGACCGCACCTTCGCCGAGCTGACCCCCGACGAGAAATTGCGTTACAGCCACCGCGGCCGCGCGTTTCGCGCCCTCCTAGCCTGGCTCTCGCAGCAGCAAATCAGTTAGTTAGCAGGGCCAATTCGCAGGGAGTGCTCTTGCCTTCTCAACCGCGCTAAAGGCCCCCCGGGAGTGTTATGATTCCCTCATGCCTGAACCCGAAATAACGCGGCAGTTTGTCAGTTTCGTCTTCTACAAAGTGGACCCAGCATGGCGTCGGCTCCCCAAGGAGGAACGGCAACGAGGTAAAGAGGAGTTCTGCCGGGCGGTCGAGAGCCATGCTCAGGAAGACCGCTTCAAGGTGCTCTCCTACACGACAGTCGGAACCCGGGCGGACTGTGACATGATGCTGTGGCTCATCTGCTACAGCCTGGAAGAGCTGCAGGAACTGAACTCCTGTCTGCGGGCCACCGGCCTGGGGCATTATCTTTCCACGGCATATTCCTTCCTGGCGATGACCAAGCGCTCCACCTATATTCTGGGGCACGAGCACGCCGGCCAGCAGGACTCGCGCGGGCGGATCCTGCCCGGAAAGCACAAATACCTGTTCGTCTACCCGTTTGTGAAGACGCGCGACTGGTACCGGATGTCGATGCCGGCGCGACAGGAAATGATGAACGAACATATCACGGTGGGGCACAAGTACCCCTCGGTCAAGCTGAACACCACCTACTCGTTTGGCCTGGATGACCAGGAATTTGTGGTGGCCTTTGAGACCGACAAGCCGGGCGATTTCCTGGACGTGGTGATGAATCTGCGCGAGACCGAGGCCAGCCGCTACACTCTGCGCGATACCCCCATCTTCACCTGCTTGCAGAAGACCCTGCCGGAGGCGCTGGATACTCTGGGGGGCTGAGGGGATTGCGGATTTCCAATTTTCGATTTCCGACTGTAGAGAGCCTATGACAGCGCCCGCTCGGCGCGCCCAGAAGGAGCAGAAACAGAATAAGAAAGCCAGGGGTGCCGGGCCGAAAGTTCCTTCGGCCCAGAATCGGAAATCCACACTCCGCAATCCAAAACCCGGGAAGGGCACCGCGCCGGAGCGGGTCGCGGAGATCATGCGCGGCCTGGACCGGCTCTATCCGCATGTGCAGTGTGCACTGCGGCACGCTGACCCCTGGCAACTGCTGGTGGCCACCATTCTCTCGGCCCAGTGCACCGACCAGCGCGTCAACCGGGTGACCCCCCAACTGTTCGGCAAATACCCCACCGTGTATGCGTTTGCCCGGTTGGAACCGGAGGATTTGGAGCCGGACATCCACTCCACGGGCTTCTTCCGCAATAAGGCTCGATCCATCGTCGGAGCAGCGCGCAAAATCGTCTCTGAGTTTGCGGGGCGCGTGCCCGACGCCATGGAACAGATTCTCACTCTCCCTGGTGTGGCGCGCAAGACGGCCAACGTGGTGCTGGGCACCGCCTACGGCAAGTCCACCGGGGTCGTCGTGGACACCCATGTGCACCGCATCGCGCGGCGACTCGACCTCACCCAACAGAACACTCCCGAGAAGATTGAGCAGGACCTGATGAAGATTATCCCGAACCAGAAGTGGATCGAATTTGGCCATCAGATCATCTGGCACGGCCGCCAGCTTTGTATAGCCCGCCGCCCGCGCTGCGGCGACTGCCGGCTCGACGAACTCTGCTACGCCCCCGATAAGTGGAAACCCCTCCAGTAGGCCGCCAGCCAAAATCAGCGTTACCATTGTAGGTGAGGGTGTAGGTGAGGCCATGGGTGAGGTAGTGGTGCCCGCCGGAGCGGGGGGCAGCGACGAGGCTGCCCGAAGGCGGAGAGTTCGGTAACCCTCGGAAGACAGGTCAGCCATGAAGGTCAGAAGTCGAAAAAGGGCAAAGGCAAAATCCGGCGGTACCAGCATCGGCCCTGATGCGGCCGTTGCCCCGTCCGAACAAATTACGGTTAAGGCCGGGGACATGCCCGCGGAGGAATTTCGCCGGCACGGCTATCGACTGATCGACTGGATCGCCGACTACCTGGCTCATCCGGAGCAGTTTGCTGTTCTCCCGCAGGTCGAGCCCGGCCAGTTTCGGGCGGCGCTGTCGGCTGAGGCGCCCGAAACAGGCGAAGAGTTTTCCCGCGTACTCGATGATTGGGAACGGCTGCTGCTGCCAGGCATCACACACTGGAATCACCCCGGCTTTTTTGCTTACTTTTCCATCAGCGGTTCGGGGCCGGGCATCCTGGGCGAGCTGCTCAGCCAGGCACTCAACATCAATGCCATGCTCTGGCGCACCGGGCCCTCCGCCACCGAACTGGAAGAGGTGGTGCTGGGCTGGCTTCGCAAGATGGTGGGTCTGCCGGAAGAGTTCTTCGGGGTGCTGACCGAAGGGGCCTCGGTCAGCAGCATGCGCGCCATCGCGGCGGCGCGCGAAGCGCTGGGGCTGGGCTTTCGCCAGCACGGGCTGGCCGGTGGTCCTCGCCTCCGCCTCTACACCTCCGAGCAGTCGCATTCCTCCATCGAGAAGGGCGCCATTGTGCTGGGACTCGGTCAGGAAGGAGTACGCAAGATTCCGGTGGACTCGGAATTCCGCATGAGGCCGGACGCGCTGGCCGCCGCCATCCGGGAGGACCGCGCCGCTGGCTGGCTACCCTTCTGCGTGGTGGCCACGGTGGGCACCACCTCCACCACCAGTGTGGACCCGCTGCCGGCGATCGTCGACATCTGTGGGGCCCAGAAGCTCTGGTTGCACGTAGACGCGGCCTACGCTGGACCCGCCGCCATTGTGCCGGAGTATCGCCCCCTGATGGCCGGTTGGGAACGCGCCGATTCACTGGTACTGAACCCCCACAAGTGGTTGTTCACCCCCGTCGAGTGCAGCGCCTTCTACTGCCGCCATCCGGAGACGCTGCGGGCTGCCTTCAGCCTGGTCCCGGAATACTTGCGCACGCCCGAGGATGCGCACGTGAACAACTACATGGACTACGGTGTGCAGCTGGGCCGCCGGTTCCGCGCCCTGAAACTCTGGTTTGTTCTGCGCTACTTCGGCCAGGAAGGGATTCGGTTGCGCCTGCGCGAACATGTGCGCCTGGCGCAGATATTCGCCGGCTGGGTGGATGAAGACCCCGGCTTCGAGCGCCTGGCCCCGGTGCCCTTCTCGGTGGTCTGCTTCCGCGCCCGGCCCCAGTCGGTCGAGCCGGACGACGCCCGCCTCAATCAGCTGAACGCCGCGCTACTGGACAGGGTGAACGCCAGCGGCAAGGTGTACCTGTCGCACACGGGATTGGACGGCCACTTCACCCTCCGGCTCGCCATTGGCAACCTGCGGACCACCGAAGAGCACGTGCGCACCGCATGGGAGTTGCTATGCGAGCACTCCGCCGACCTTGCCCCAGACTTTTTCCCTCCGTAGGGAGCCGCGCCTGCAACCGACTTCGTCAACCGGGTCAACCGGCGCGGCGAGAAGTGCCCCCTCACAGAGGACACTGGTGCGCCGCCCGCAGGACGGCCGTGCGACCTCGCGGTAGTACGGAATCAGCCGGTTACGGTACTAGCCGGCTGAGACCTTGAAGAAGATGATCACTAAGGTGTACAACGCCAGCGATTCAATCAGCGCCAGTCCCAGGATCAGTGCGATACGGATGGCAGCGGCGGCACTGGGATTGCGGGCCATGCCCTCGACAGCGGCCGCCGTGGCCCGCCCCTGGGCTAGGCCGCAGAGCCCCGAGGCGATGGCCATAGCGAAGCCCGAGGTAATGATGACCCACTTGACGTTGTCCTGCGCCGCCCCCGGCCCCTGAGCGAACGCGGGGGTGGCCACCAGAAACAGCACCATCCCCAGGAAAAGAAAGCTGAGTTTGCGTTTCACTTACGTCTCCTTGTTATGAATTCTCCCTGGGAGGTGGTTCCCGGACATCCTCGTACAGCCGGGCTCACACCGGGGAGGCAAAAGCAGGTGTCAGTAAAACTTTTCATTGATTCCGCGGACACCTGACACCTGTTTTTAGTGCTCTTCGGCCACGGCTCCAGACAGGTACACCATGGTCAGAAGCATGAAAATATAAGCCTGCAGGAACGAGATAAAGGTGTCCAACCCATAGAAAACCATGGGGATGACGATCCCCTTACTCAAATCGAAAAAAACCTCCGCAACCTGATGGCCCGCAAAAATGTTGGCGAACAAGCGAACCGACAAGGACAGCGGACGGGCCAGGTGGCTAAAGAATTCAACGACAATCATCAGCGGGGCCAGCACCAATATGGGGCCGGAGAAATGCTTCAGGTATTTGAACAGGCCTTGCTGCCGAATGCCTGCATAGTGATAGTAAATGAAAGCTACCATTGCACAGCCGACCGTCACCTCGATGTGGCTCGTGGCAGCCCCAAACGTGGGAACCAGGCCAACGAGATTGCAGAACAGGATGAACAGGCCCAGCGTCATCACCATGGGAATGAAGCGGGGGCCATGATGGCCGATGATTTCCTCCGCCTGCCCACGCATCAACCCGTAGGCCACTTCCAGAATGTGCTGAAGCTTCCCCGGCCGATCGAGCGACAGTTGCGAGCGCAGGAATAGGACCATGGCCACCAGGATCAACGCCACCAGGACCTGCATGGCCATGTAGTTGGGAATCGGCTCGGCGGGATTGTGCGGGTGGATCCCAAGCGCCCCCAGGAACCCGTTGACCTGACTCGCAAACAGGTAGTTCAGCAGCTTGGTGAACCAGAGGGTTTCGTGCATTTGCTTTAGGTCGGGGACTCGCTCCCCATTCCGGTTGCCAGTTCGTAAATCATTTCCGCCAGGACACCAGCTACAAAGACAAACAAGCCCGCCAGAAACGCGGTCAGGCTCAAGATGGAAGTGCGGAATATAACATAGCCGACCGCAATCAGCAACGCGTAACGAAGCACGAACTTAACCACCGGAGCCGCGCGCCCGGGCCGGCGCGCCGGCCCCGCAGGCTGGACAGCTGCGGTTGACGATCGCGGCACGGTGGTCGGTTGGAAGTAGGCGGCCAGCTGGTCCACGCCCCCTTTCATCCAGTGAAAATTCAGGATGGAGAGGGCCGCGCCGGCGGCAAACCCGCCCCCGTACCAGGGCCCCTTCCACACCAGCACCGCCAGGGTAGCGGCCACCGCGACAACGCCCATCCAGCGGTACATCCGCCGCAGGGCAGCGGCAACGAACTGCTCCTCATCATTCATTAACAGGCATTAACAGGCATTAGCAGGTATTAACAGGCATTGACGCAATCGGTCATTGATTTAATTTTCCAGCGAGGCGCACCAGCTGCACGAAGGCGCTGGCAATGCCCACCAGCATGAACACCCAATAGAGAAAATGGGTTCCGAACAGCCAGTCCAGACCATAGCCGACCAGCAACCCGGCTACCGTCGAGGCCGGAAACATGATGCCGATTTCCATGTATCGGCCGACCTGCTTCCAGGCGCTCCGTCCCGAGCGTTGGTTTTCCGGCACTGCGGGATTAGCGGGGCAACAACAGCACCGACCCGCTCGCCATCCGCACGAACGGCTCGGGGTAGATGCCGATCACCAGAGTCATCACCAGGGTCACCGCCAGCGCCACGCTCACGCCGGCAGAGATGCTGGGGCGCTCCACATCGGCCGCCTCCCGCATGAACATCATCACCACCAAGCGGAAATAATAGTAGAGCGCCACAGCCACATAGAGCACGGCAAAGACGGCCAGCACGTAGTGCCCGGTCTCAATCAGGGCCAGGAAGATGAAGTACTTTCCCAGGAAACCGGCTGTGGGCGGAATGCCGGCCAGCGACAGCAGAAAAATCAGCATCATCAGCGCCGCGCCGGGATTGGTGAAGTACAACCCGGAGAGGTCTTCGATTTCGTCGCCAATGATGTCCTTGCGCCGCAGCGACACCAGCACGGTGAAGGCGCCCAGGTTCATGAAGGCATAGACGAGGATATAGATGAGAATCCCCCTCATGCCCGTCTCATTGCCTGCGACCAGGCCAAGCAGGATGTAGCCCACGTGGGAGATGGAGGAGTAGGCAAACAGACGCTTCGTGTTGTTCTGGCTGATGGCTGCCAGGTTCCCTACGGTCATCGTCAGCACGCAGACCACCACGAGCAGGCCTTCCCAGGCCGGACGTACCGAAGCCAGCGGCACCAGAAACACCCGCAGCAGCAAAGCAAACGCGGCCGCCTTGGGGGCGGTGGACATGAAGCCGGTGATTGAGGTGGGCGCGCCCTCGTAAGCGTCCGGAGCCCACTGGTGGAACGGTACGGCGGCCACCTTGAACAGCAGTCCGGTGGCGGTGGTGATGAGCGCCATGTACACCACCGGGTCGCCTTCGGGCCGGCGGGCCAGCGCATCGGCGATCTCGGTGAGCTTGGTCGAGCCCGACATCCCGTAGAGAAGTGAAAAGCCGAACGCCAGGATGCCGCTGGAAAACGCCCCCAACAGGAAATACTTCAGCGCGGCCTCGTTCGAACGGCGATCGCCCCGCAGGAAGCCTGCCAGCACGTAGACCGACAGCGCCATGGTCTCCAGGCCGATGAACAGCGTGATCAAATCCATCCCGGTGGCCAGGAAATACATACCGACCAGGCTGAACAGCATCAGCGCGTAGTATTCCCCGTGGTGTTCCCCCTCGATCTCCAGGTAGCGGATGGAAAACAGGATGGCGATGGCGGTGGCAATCAGAAACACCCAGACGAAGAACAGCGCGAAGCCGTCCATCACCAGCGCCCCATTAAAACCACTGACCTCGCCGTACCCTTCCCGGGACATGGCTCGCTGGATCAGAAAGAGTTGAAAGCCGGCGAAGCCCAGGCCCAGCAGCGCAGTGATTGCGTTCAGGTACTTGTATCGGCGCTCGTGGAGAAAATCGGTCAGCAGAATGCCGCAGCCGAACAGGGCCAGCAGGATGGCCGGTTTAACCAGAAAGAAATCTACCGTGCTGAAATAGTCGTTAAACATTCAGCTATATTCAGTCCTCACGGGGTCTAATCCTCACAGGGTCCAGTCCTCACGGATTGCCAACCTGCCCGGGCGCCAGTCACTTCCAATGCTCGGTTCATTGACGCTCGTTGGCCGGCACATTGGGCCGCACATTGGCCGGCAAACCGGGCGGCACGTTGGCGCTCGACGTTTCCGCGACTGCTGTGCCCCCGGACGGTAAAGCCGGCACTGCCTCCAACGGCGACGGAATTCCCCGCTGGGCGTAATAGCCCGGCCGCACACGTTCCACGATCTGGGCCACCGGCTTTTCCAGAATCCGGAAGTAGGGCTTGGGATACAGCCCGATCCAGAACGCGAGGATGACCAGCGGTACCAAGGTGACCAACTCGCGCAGGTTCAGGTCCGGCAGCTTTTCGTTCTTGGCGTTGGTGACGGGTCCGAACATCGTGCGCTGGTAGAGCCAGAGCATGTAAGCAGCGCCGAGTACGATTCCAAGCACGGCAAACGCCGCCCAGACCTTGCTCTCCTCAAACGCCCCCTGCAAGATGGTGAACTCGCCGATGAACCCGTTCAGTCCCGGCACCCCGATCGAGGCCATGGTGATGATCATGAAGATGGTGGCAAAAACGGGCATGACCGTGGAGAGCCCGCCATACTCGGAGATCTCGCGCGTGTGCCGCCGCTCATAGACAATGCCCACGATCAAGAACAGTGCCCCGGTGGTGATGCCATGGTTAATCTGCTGGAGGATGCTGCCGGCGATGCCGTTGGGATTCAGCGCGAACAAACCCAGCGTGCAGAAGCCCAGGTGGCTGACCGAGCTGTAGGCCACCAGCTTCTTCCAATCCTTCTGCATCAGGCTGACCAGCGCGCCGTAGATAATGGCAATGATCGAGAGCAGCACCATGGCCCGGACGACCTGACTGTGGGCCGAGGCCTGCGGCAGCAGTGGCAGCGAGAAGCGGACGAACCCGTAGGTGCCCATCTTCAGCAGGACCCCGGCCAGGATCACCGAGCCGGCCGTGGGCGCCTCGGTGTGAGCGTCCGGCAGCCACGTGTGGAAAGGAAACATGGGCACCTTGATGGCGAAACCAACGAAGAACGCCAGGAAAATCCAGACCTGAGTCTCGAGCGGCAGGTTCAGCTCCATCAGGCGGGTGATGTCAAAGGTGCGAGCGCCGAACTGCTCGTAGTAGTTGAAGTAAAGCGCCAGGATACCCAGCAGCAACAGCACCGAGCCAACCAGCGTAAAGAGGAAGAACTTGATGGCGGCATACAACCGTCGCGGTCCCGGGGTGCCCCAAATGCCAATCAGGAAGTACATCGGCACCAGCATCACTTCCCAAAAGACATAGAACAGGAAGAAGTCCAGCGACATGAACACGCCCAGCATCCCGGTCTGCAGAATCAGGAAGAAGGCGTAGTATTCCTTGACCCGCTCCCCAATCGCTGTCCAGGAGGAAAGGATGGACAGGAAGCCCAGCAGCGTGGTCAGCAGCACCATCAGCAGGCTGATGCCGTCAAGCCCCAGGTGGTACTGGGCGCCGATCGTGGGAATCCACTCAACCTGCTTGACGAACTGGAAACCGCCCTGGTCGGCGTCGAACCAGAAGATCAGCGCCAGCGAAATCAGAAAGCCCAGGAAGGCGAAAACGTTTCCTACCCAGCGGATTCTGTCCTTGGCTTCCTTGGGCAGGAGCATGATCACCAAGGCACCCACCAGCGGCGTGAACAGCGTAATCGTCAGGATGTTGCTACGAAAAAATTCCATATTCTTCTCACACCCCGCGCCGCCCCTTCCGGGCTGCGCAAGCCAGCCACTACCGGAACAGGTAATACCCCAAAAAAGTCAGCACGCCCAGCACCATAAGCAGGGCGTAACTCTGCACAAAACCGGTCTGGATCAACCGCACCGGGAACGAGGCCACCTTAGCGGTCAACCCCACCAGGTTGACCGCGCCGTCCACCACCCAGGTGTCCCACCAGATCGAAAGCGTGCTGGTGAAGCGGGTCAGCCAACCGGCGCCGTTGACGCCGCCGTCCACGACGCGTTCGTCAAAGGTGGACATCGCTGTGCCCATCTTCTTGCCGAGCACCGGTCCCTCGACAAACACCGCGCTGTAGAGCTCATCCACGTAGTACTTGTTCAGCAGCACGTTGTAAGCGGGGCGAAACTGCGTCTGGAGCCGATCGGCCCGCTCCGGCCGGCGGTGGTAGAGATGATAGGCCACATACACGCCCACTCCTGCCAGCCCGATTGCCAGCAGCATCAGGACGTACTCGAACGGATCATGATGCGCCTCCGGAGCTGCCACAGCCGCATGATTCTGGAACACCGGAGCCAGCCAGTGTTCGAACCAATTCGCCTCACCCAGGCTTTTGGGCCAAAGGCTCGCCGGCCAGCCAATCCAGCCGCCGACCACAGACAGGACCGCCAGCACCCCCAGCGGCACCAGCATCACCCGCGGTGATTCATGGATGTGGCCCTCCACCTCGGGGGCCACGCGCGAGCGGCCCCAGAAGGTCAGAAACACCAGCCGCCACATGTAGAAGGCGGTCATCCCCGCCGTCAAGAATCCGACCAGCCACAGGGCTTTCGAGCCGTACGGGGCGTTCGACCAGGCCATCCACAGAACCTCATCCTTGCTGAAAAACCCGGCGAGCGGCGGAATCCCGATGATCGCCAGCGCAGCCACCGCAAAGAAGCGGAAGGTCCAGGGAATCTTGTCCTTCAACGCACCCATCTTGCGCAGGTCCTGCTCGCCCGAAAGCGCGTGGATCACGCTGCCGGCCCCGAGGAACAGCAGCGCCTTGAAGTAGGCGTGCGTGGAGAGGTGGAAAATGCCGGCGCCAAAGGCGCCCACTCCGCAGGCCAGGAACATGTAGCCGAGCTGGCTGACGGTGGAGTAGGCAAGGACGCGCTTGATGTCGTTCTGCACCAGCGCGATCGAGCCGGCAAAGATCGCAGTGAGCGCCCCGACCACCGCCACTGTCTTCATGCTGGTCGGTGCCAGCAAGTACAGGGGGCTGGAGCGCGCCACCATGTAGACCCCCGCGGTCACCATGGTGGCCGCGTGGATCAGGGCGCTGACCGGCGTGGGACCCTCCATTGCATCGGGCAGCCAGGTGTAAAGCGGAATCTGCGCGGATTTGCCCGTCGCCCCAATGAAGAACAGCAGGGTGATGGCGGTGATGGTAGCGTCGCCCACGAGGAATGAACCGCTGCGCGCC
Source organism: Terriglobia bacterium (assembly GCA_965218055.1). GTDB lineage: Bacteria > Acidobacteriota > Terriglobia > JAJPHL01 > JAPKYU01 > CBDBKE01. Next base: position 150,071 of record CBDCKA010000002.1, on the reverse strand, counting down.
GCCTCATTCACCTGGCTGAACGCCACCGTCCCGAAAGTGGCGAAGGTTAGCAGGATCCCCATCAGAAACGCCGCGTCGCCGACGCGGTTCACCACGAATGCTTTCTTGCCCGCATCCGATGCCGACTTGCGCGTAAACCAGAAGCCGATCAGCAGGTACGAGCACAACCCCACGCCTTCCCAGCCCACGAACATCAAGACGTAGTTGTTGGCCATCACCAGCGTCAACATGGCGAACATGAACAGGTTCAGGTAGCCGAAGTAGCGGTAATAGCCGCCCTCGTGGGCCATGTAGCCGACCGAGTAGACGTGGATCAGAAAGCCAACGAAGCTGACCACCAGCACCATCACCGATGAGAGCGGATCCAGCAGCACGCCCCAGACGGCCTCGAACCGCGCAATCTGGCCGTTTGTCATGTGGAAGGGCAGCCCGGCGATCCAGGTGAAAAGCGTCTTTTCGAAAGTGTGACCGGGCCGGGAGGCCACCTCTATCACGGCACCCAGCGCGAAAACGAAGGAGAGGCCCACCAGCCCCGGGCACAGAACGCTGATGGTCGAGCGGCGGCCCGCACGTTCCAGCGCGCGCCCGAAAAACAGCATCAGCACCGCGCCCAGCAGCGGAAACAGCGGAACCAGCCAGCAATATTCCAGCAAGAAGCTCATCTCACCACTTCAGCAGATCCACCTCGTCGGCCAGGATGGTGTCCTTGTTCCGGAAGAAGGCAATGATAATCCCCAGGCCGACGGCTGCTTCCGCAGCGGCGTCGGCGATGATGAAGACGGCAAAGGCCTGGCCGTTCACATCGGCCAATTGTCGGGAGAACACCACCAGGTTGATGTTGACCGCGTTCAGAATCAGCTCGATGGACATCAGGATGATGACCAAGTTGCGGCGGGTCAGCACTCCGATGACACCCACGGTGAGCAGCGCGGTGGAAAGAAACAGGTAATGAGTGACCGGTATATTCATGCGCGCCTCATAGCTGCTTCTTGGCCATCACCACTGCCCCGATCATGGCCACCAGCAGCATGATGGAGGCGATTTCAAACGGCAGCATGTAGTTCTGGTAGAGTGCGTTGCCGACCGCCTGGGTGTTGCCCAAGGCCCCAGCGCCGGCCTGGACAGCGCCGACCGGCACCGTGCCCAAGCGGAAGGCCTCGCCGCCCCGGTAGACGCCGTAGCCAAACTCGGCTAGCATTGCAACCCCCGCCACCAGCGCCAGCCACCACTGCCGGTTGAATTGGGAGAGGCGAACCGCCTCACCCAGGTCCACCAGCATGATCACAAACAGAAACAGCACCATGATCCCGCCCACGTACAGGACCACCTGTACGGCGGCAAGAAACTCGGCATTGAGGTGCAGGTACAGCCCGGCAATCCCCAGCAGCGTGGTAATCAAGAAGATGGCGCTGTGCACCGCGTTGCGGCGGGTAATGGTCAGCACCGCGCCCCCCAGGATGATAGCCGCGAAGATGTAGAAGAAAACCGTGTCGGCCAATGCAAAAACCTCGTAATCTGCGGCTTCCGCCGCGTTAAGTCTGGCCAGTCGAATTAGGTTTGACTCGTCAAAGCCAGCACAATCGCCACGGCAATCACGTTCAGGATGCCGAGTGGAATCATCAGCCGCCAGCCCAGTTGCATCAACTGGTCGTAGCGGAACCGCGGGAACGTGAAACGAAACCAGATGAACGAGTAGACAACGGCCGTCACCTTGGCCAGGAACCAGAACAGGCCGCGCGCCAACTCGTTAAACGCCGGCCAGGCAAACAGCCCAGCCACGGCCAGGAACGCAAACCCGAGTCCGGCCATAATCAGCCGGTCCGCCTCCCGTTTCTGGCGCGGGTAGCTGACCTGCTCCGGACTGCGCCCGGCTCCACGAACCAATGCTCCCCTCACAGCGTTTTGCACCGGAGGCGGAGCCGCCAGATACAAGCACAGCGCGGCCAGCAGCAGCAGCAAGCCAATCGGCACGGCGTAATCCAGCCAGGGCGCGCCGGGAAACGGGCTCAGCCAGCCGCCCAAGAACAGCGTGACCGCAATGGAAGCCACGATGAAGATGTTGGCGTATTCGGCCAGAAAAAACAGCGACCAGCGGAAGCCACTGTACTCGGTCATGTATCCGGCGACCAGCTCTGATTCGGCTTCCGGCAGGTCGAACGGGGCGCGGTTGGTCTCCGCCATGCCCGCCACAAAATACAGGAAAAAGGCAATCAGACTAAAGGGCAGTAGCCAGTTATTGGTCCCGAATAAAAACCACCGGGGCCCCTCGGCCTGCGCCTTCACAATTTCCACCATGCTCAGCGTCCCGGCCATCAACAGAACCGAGATGATCGCGAACCCCATCACCACCTCGTAGCTGACCATCTGCGCCGTGGCGCGTAGCGCCCCCAGCAGAGGGTAGTGGCTGTTGGAGGCCCATCCTCCCAGGATGATTCCCAGAACGCCCACGGAGGTGACCGCCAGCAGGAACAGGACGCCAATGTTCAGGTCGGCGATGTAGATGTTCTCATCAAAGGGAATCACTGAGAAGGCCACCAGCGCTGTGGTCACCGAGAGGATGGGCGCCAGCCAGAAGACCCACTTGTCCACCATGCCGGGGATGATGTCTTCCTTCAGCAGCAGCTTCACCGCGTCGGCGATGGGTTGCAGCAGCCCGTGAGGCCCCACCCGCATGGGGCCGAGCCGAGCCTGCATGTCGGCCATGAGCTTGCGTTCCAGCAACACCATGTAGCCGGCAACCAGGGGAAACACCATCACCACCAGGGCCATGAGGATGTATGGCTTGTAGGGCTCGATCGGGAAGGGCAACGGAAAGCTCAGCATCAATCTTGGAATCGCGGGAATCGCGCCGGCTGCATGGGCGCTAGCGGTCCACCTCCCCGAGCACAATGTCAATCGTGCCGATAATCGCCACCACGTCGGCCACCAGCTGCCCGCGTACCATCTGGTCCAGAGCCTGCAAGTTTACGAAGGAAGGAGGACGAACCCGGCATCGGGATGGCTGAGTGCTGCCGTCGCTGGCGACAAGGTAGCCCAGTTCCCCCTTGGGCGCTTCGATCGAATGGTACACCTCGCCCACCGGCGGCTTGATCACCTTGGGAACCCGGGCCAGGATCGGCCCGTCGGGGATGCGGTCCACCGCCTGCAGGATGATGCGCCGCGACTGGCGCATCTCCTCCATGCGCACCAGATATCGGTCGTAGGTATCGCCGGACTCTCCGACCGGAATCTCAAAATCGAAATCGTTGTAGGCCGCGTAAGGCTGCGCCTTGCGAATGTCCCACTTGACCCCGGAGGCGCGCAGCAGCGGTCCCGTCACGCCCAGCCCGATGGCGTCCTCAGCGCTCAGCACCCCCACGCCGCGGGTCCGCCCCACCCAGATGCGGTTGGTTGTCAACAGCGCTTCATACTCATCAATCCTGTGGGGCAAATCGTTGCAGAAAGCCTTCACCTGTTCCTCGAATCCGTCGTAGGTCTCATACTGGAGGCCGCCAATGCGAAAGGCGTGGGTTGTCAGACGCGCCCCACAGTAGTTCTCGAAAATTTTCAGAATCTCTTCGCGCTCGCGGAAGGTGTAAAACAGTGGTGTGAGGGCGCCGATATCCAGAGCGTGGGTCCCCAGCCAGAGCAGGTGGCTGGCGATGCGGTTCAGCTCGGTGAGGATGACGCGGACGTACTGCGCCCGCGGCGGCGCCGTCGCATTCAGCAGCTTTTCCACCGCCTCGCAATACCCCAGCCCGTTGGAAACTGCCGCAACGTAATCCATGCGGTCCACGTAGGGGTTGAACTGCGCGTAGGTGCGATTCTCGGCGATCTTCTCCACGCCGCGGTGCAGGTACCCAATGACACACTCGGAACCCATCACCTTCTCGCCATCCAGCTTCAGCACCACCCGCAGTACCCCATGTGTGGAGGGGTGCTGCGGTCCCATGTTCAACACGATTTCATTCGCATCCAGGAAGGTGGCTTCGGCGGTGACGAGCTGCTTTTCTTCAGCCATGTCCTTGTTACTGGCCGCTTTCAATATGCAGGTTTTCCTGCACCCACTGCACGTCCTGCTGCAAGATGTGATAGTCCTTGCGCAACGGGTGTCCCTGCCACTCCTCGGGGAGTAGAATCCGCCTCAGGTCCGGGTGCCCGCGGAAACGGATCCCGAACATATCGTAGACTTCCCGTTCCAGCCAGTTGGCTGCGGCCCAAAGCGATACCACGCTTTCGATGCCTTCCTTCTCTCCTAGGGGAGCCTTCAGCCTGAGCCGGGCGTTGTGGGGGAAGGAATAGAGCTGGTAAATCACATCAAAGCGTTTTTCCCGTTGGGGATCGTCCAAGGCGGTCAGATCCGTCAGGAAGTTGAACTGCTCTTCCTGTTTCAGGTAACGGCAGATGCTGAGGATGGAACCAGCGTCCACCACGAAAAAGTTCTGCCCCAGATACGTCAGACTTTCCTGGATAGCGCCGCCCAAATGCTCCCGGACGCGGCGGGGAAACGCATCGTCCCAGGGCTGAGGCCCGCTGGGCGGCTTGGGTGGCGCGGCTGGCTTCTCGGGCGCTCCGGCCGGCTTTGCCTCGCCCGCGGCTGACCCTGGCTGCGCTGCTGGCTTCTCCGGCGTTCCCGCCGGCTTTGCCCCGGCAGCGTCTGGCGCTGGCTGCGCTGCTGTTTTTTCTCCCTCTCCTGTTGCGGGTTTCTTCTCTTCTTCAGCCATTTTGTTGCTAGCAGTTGCTAGGGGAACAATCTTGCGGAGTACGGCAAGAACAGCACTTTTAACACAGCCTGTGAGAACCCGTCAACCAACTGGATTTGAGAGAAGGCGTTCGTGATGGGGCCTGCGAAGGTCAGCGCCGGCTGCTGGGAACAGATCGTCAGCACCTTTCCTCAGTTCGACTTTCGACTCACCTTCCCCCGGCAATACGTCTTCTAGGGCAGGGGACCAAGCCCCGGGCAGGCTGAGGCTGTCGCTCACCATGTCATTCTAGGGCAGGGGACCAAGCCCCGGGCAGGCTGAGGCTGTCGCTCAACCATGTCATTCAACCAGCAGGTTTCGTGCCGATCCGCGCCCCGCGATCGGCCGTGACCTGTTTCGGGTTGCCAGCATGAATGATCGTTTGTACGCGGCCCTGTACGATGCCCTCCTGTGGCCGGCCGAGCGCTTCTACCTCCGTCACCTCCGCCGGGAATTGCTGGCCAGGGTCCAGGGCCGGGTGCTGGAAATCGGGGCCGGAACGGGCGCGAATCTGGCGCACTACGGCAAGGATGCGCGGGTGGTGCTCAGCGAGCCCGATGGGGCGATGCTGCGTCGCGCGCCTCTTGGCGGCACACCTGCTGTGCTGGCCTGCGCAGAACGGCTGGCCTTCGCCGCCGGCTCGTTCGACACGGTCGTCTCCACACTGGTGCTGTGCAACGTCACGGACCAGGCCCGGGCGCTGGCCGAAATTCGCAGGGTCCTGCGGCCCTCCGGCCAGTTGCTGCTACTCGAGCATGTGGGCTCCGCTGATCTTCGAACAGCGCGCTGGCAAGCGCGGCTCACGCCGGCGTGGAAAAAACTTGCCCGCGGTTGCCACCTAAACCGCGATACGGCAGCAGCTCTGGCCCAGGCCGGCTTTCGAATCCAGTCCCTCGAGCGCCTGGTACCGGTCGGGATTCTGCCCCTGATCCTGGCTCACGCCGCCGCACCCGACATTCCCTGAGCAAGCAATCTTCGGGAAAACCAATGGCGGTGGAAACTGCATCGGCGCTCAGAGTCAGCCACTGCGCTTGACAAATGAACAACTAGGAAACCCATCACGACACCCACGAACCCCTGCCACGGTGTGTAAAATGACAGAATGCGTTTGCTCGCGCCTTTGGTCTGGCTGTTGTTTGGGTTGGCTGCACTGCCGGCTGCGTCCGACACCATCATCCTGAAGAACGGAAGACGCATCGTCGCTCACGAGGTCCGCGAGGAAGGCTCACGCGTTTCCTATGAGACCGAAGACGGAACCTACAGCTTCCCCAGGTCGTTGGTGGAACGCATTGAAAAACAAGGGAGTCTCGCAAGACCTGCGGCGCCGCGGCGGGCGCCCGCAACGCTGCTGCCACCAATACCGTCCCCCGCCGCCGCGGAAAAAGCACCGTTGCTGCCCAGCGGCGAGGTGGACCATAAATCCCTGGAGAGGATGGCCCGCCAGACAAACCTGGACAATGCAGGGCGGCGCAGGCGGGCTGCCGTTTTTCTGGCGGCCATCGAGTACGAGATGCGGCGCGGCCGCACCGATGACGCCCTTTCGCTGTCGCGAAAGGGCGTCTCGGCATTTCCCGGGGATCCGCAACTGACGCTGGCCCACGGTGCGCTGTTACTCCACAAGCAGCAATACCAGGCGGCGCGCGAGTGGCTGCTACGGGCCCGCGTGGCCGCTCCCAACTCAGCTCAGGTATGGAAGTTTCTGGGGTTTGCCGAATACTTTTCCGACCGCACGGATCACGCGATCCGCGCCTGGCGCAAGTCGTTGTCTCTGGCACCGGACAGCGGGGTCGAGCGTATGCTGGAGCGCGCCCAGCGCGAAACCACGGCCGAAGCGCACTACGAGCAGGCCTCCAGCGGTCATTTTACCCTGCGCTTTGAGGGCCGGCAGGTGACTCCCGCCTTCCGCCGGGAAATTCTGCAAGTGCTGGAACGGCATTACCAGGAGTTGGACCGCCAACTGGACGCTTCCTTGCGCGAACCCGTCGCCGTCATCTTGTATACCGACCAGGCATTTCGCGATGTGACCCGAGCCCCGTCCTGGGCCGGCGCCCTGAACAACGGGCGGATGCGCATTCCGGTCGAGGGCCTCTCCAGCGTCACACCCCAACTCTCGGCGGTGCTGAAGCACGAACTGGTGCATTCCCTGGTCTGGGCCAAAACCGGGGGCCGGTGTCCCGCCTGGCTCAATGAGGGCCTGGCGCAGGTACTGGAGGGAGCGAGTGTGAAGGGGAACCGGCGCCTCGCCGAGTTGTGGATGGCAGGCCAACTGCTTCCATGGCCAGGGCTTGAGGAGTCCTTCGTCCACCTGGGTCCGGGCCTAGCCTCGGTGGCCTACGCGCAGTCGCTGGCCGCCACCGAGTTCCTGGTTCGACGCCACGGCATGCACGACCTGGAACGTCTGCTCGACCACTTGGCAGAAGGGCAACCGATCGCATCGGCTTTGAATTCTGTCCACCGCCTGGACTATCAAGCACTGGATTGCGACGTTGGCGAGTGGCTGCGGAGTGTGCAGTAACCGGCCAGCGTTTGCCGGAAGCGCACTCACGCTTCCAGGCCCCCGGGGACGTATCCACACGCCAGGACCGCCCCCAGCTGGTTCTGAATCCCCTCGCGCGCAAGGCCAAGTCCAGCCCCTGTCACGCATGGGCCGGCGCGAAGGCCTGCGTGGCGATGGTATGATTCCCTGCGGGTAACTTCTCGACCGGAGAACACGCATGCCTTCTTCCACCATCACCCAGGGGCCGGACCGCGCGCCGGCCCGCTCCATGTTGAAAGCCGTCGGATTCACCGACCAGGACTTGGCGCGCCCCATCGTTGGCGTGGCCAACACCTGGACCGAGATCGGCCCTTGCAATTACCACCTGCGCGAGCTGGCGGCCAAGATCAAGGAAGGCGTTCGCGCGGCGGGTGGCACGCCCATGGAATTCAACACGGTCAGCGTGTCGGACGCAATCACCATGGGTACCGAAGGAATGAAGACGTCGCTAATCAGCCGCGATCTGATTGCCGACTCCATCGAGCTGGTGGCCCGCGGCAACATGTTTGACGCCATAGTGGCCATCTCCGGCTGCGACAAGACCATCCCCGGGACCGTCATGGCGCTGGCGCGGCTCAACGTCCCCTCGCTGATGCTCTACGGCGGGGCCATCCTGCCGGGCAAGCACGCTGGGCGCGACCTGACGATTCAGGATGTCTTCGAAGCGGTCGGAGCCTGCGCGGCGGGTAAGATCACCCAGGATGAACTTCGCGCCATTGAGAACACCGCCTGTCCTGGCGCGGGCGCCTGCGGCGGCCAGTTCACGGCCAACACCATGGCTACCGCGTTTGAAGTCCTGGGCATCTCTCCCATGGGCAGCGCCATGGTGCCGGCGGTGGTCCGGGAAAAGCTGGACGAGGCGTTTCGCTGCGGCCAACTCGTGATGGAGGCGCTACGCAACAACATCCTGCCGCGCCAGGTGATTACCCGGGGGTCGCTGGAAAATGCCATCGCTTCGGTGGCCGCCACCGGCGGCTCCACCAACGCCGTGCTGCACCTGCTGGCGGTGGCCCAGGAGGCCGGGGTCGAGCTCAGCATAGACGACTTCGACCGCATCAGCGCCCGCACGCCGCTGCTGGCCAATATGAAACCTTGGGGGCGCTATGTCGCCAATGACGTGTACCTGGCGGGCGGCGTCGGTGTGGTCGCCAAGCGGTTGCTCGAAGCCGGGATTCTCCATGGCGACGAGCTGACCGTCACCGGGAAAACCATCGGCGCCGAAGCGCGCGAGGCAACCGAGACGGCTGGGCAGCAGGTGATCCAACCGCTCGAGAAGCCGCTGGCGCCCAACGGCGGTCTGGTCATCCTGCGTGGCAACCTGGCGCCCGAGGGCGGTGTGATGAAGATCGCCGGGAAGAAGGCCACGCGCTTCCAGGGCACTGCTCGGGTGTTTGACCGCGAAGAGGACGCCATGCAGGCCGTCCAGCAGCGCCAGATCCAGGCCGACGACGTGGTGGTGATCCGCTACGAAGGTCCCAAGGGCGGGCCAGGCATGCGGGAGATGCTGGGGGTCACCGGGGCCTTAGTCGGGCAAGGTCTGGGCGAGTCCGTGGCGCTGATGACCGACGGCCGCTTTTCGGGCGCCACCCACGGAGTTATGGTGGGCCACGTGGCGCCGGAAGCCTTTGCGGGCGGGCCCATTGCTGCCTTGCGCAATGGCGACACGATTGTGTTCGACATCCCCAAGCGCGAGATCAACGTGAAACTGTCCAAGCGTGAACTCCGCTCCCGGCTGGCCAAGTGGAAGCCGCCTGCGCCCCGTTACACCAGCGGCGTCATGGCCAAGTACGCCAACCTGGTCTCGACCGCCTCCCGCGGCGCCATCACCGGCTGATGTAAAAGACAACACGAAGTCACTAAGACACGAAGATCACAAACCAAAGGCACAAAGATTGTTTCTTTGTGCCCTTTTGTGCCTTCGAGTCTTTGTGTTGTCTTTTAAACGCGGCCCAGGAGGCGGGCGATGCGCTTCTCCATGGGCGGGTGGGTGCTGAACAGCGCCGACACGCCGCCGCCGGAGAACGGCTTGACGATAAACAGGTGCGCGGTGGCCGGCGAGGCCTTCATGGGCATGCGCTTGTTCAAGGCCTCCAGCTTCTCCAGCGCGCCTACCAGTCCGTAGGGGTTCCCGGTCAGCTCCGCAGCCTTGGCATCGGCGCCGTACTCGCGCGAGCGCGAGATCGCCATCTGGATCAGCAGGGCAGCGATGGGCGCCACAATCAGCATGACCAATGCTTCCAGCCCGCCGCCTCTGCCGTTGCTGCCGCGGCCGTAGCCGCCGAAGATCATCGCCCAGCGGCCGATAAACGCCAGATAGCTGATGGCGCCGGCGATCATGGCCGCTACGGAGGCAATGAGGATGTCGCGGTTCAGCACATGCCCCAATTCGTGGGCGACCACGCCTTCCAGCTCCGAATCATTCAGCAGCCGCAGGATGCCGGCGGTCACAGCCACCGCCGCGTGCTGGGGGTTGCGCCCGGTGGCGAAGGCGTTGGGCGTCTCGTTGGGGATCAGGTAAAGGCGCGGCATCGGCATGTTACCGCGCGCTGTCAGCCGCTCCAGCATGGGATGCAACCGCCGGTAAACCTGCGGGGCGGAGTCCGGGGTGATTTCCTTTGCACGGTACATGGCCAGCACGATCTTGTCCGACCAGTAATAAGAAGCAAAGTTCATCGCGCCGGCAAAGAACAGGGCCATGACCATGCCCTGTTCGCCGCCGATCGCTCGGCCAATGCCCAGGAACAGCAGGGTCAGAGCTGTCAGCAGGAACGCAGTCTTAAACGTGTTCATTGCCGTATCTTCCCTTCTAAATTATACCGCAGGAGCCTCGGCGGGCTGCGGGACCGGCTGGCGCTCGAAAACGAGCGCCCCGGCCCCGTCGGCGTCCACGCGGACGCGGCCGCCGGCCACCACCTCGCCTTCCAGCAGCTTTATCGCCAGTGGATCTTGGATCAGGCGCTGGATGGTCCGGCGCAACGGGCGGGCGCCGTACTGCGGGTCGTAGCCCTGCTGGAGCAGTACGCGCTTGGCTGCCTCGCTCAGCTCCAGCTCGACCTTGAGCTCGGCCAGCATCTTGCGCAGGCCGACGAGCTGAATCTCGATGATCTTGACAATCTCCCCTTCGCTCAGCGTGCGGAAGGTAATCAACTCGTCAATGCGGTTCAGAAACTCCGGCCGGAAGGTCGCGTGCAGGGCCTCCTGAATGCGCTTTCTCAACTCTGCTTCGGCGGCCTCGCGGCGCCCGTCGGTCGCCTGGAAGCCGATGTGCGCGTCGCGGATATGGCTGGAGCCGACGTTGCTGGTCATGACCACGACCGCATTGTTGAAGTGCACGGTGCGCCCCTTGCCGTCGGTGAGCCGGCCGTCGTCCAGGATTTGCAGCAGGGCGTTGAAGACGTCCGGGTGCGCCTTCTCCACCTCATCGAAAAGCAGCACCGAATAAGGGCGCCGGCGCACGTGCTCGGTTAACTGCCCGCCCTCCTCGTAGCCGACGTAGCCGGGCGGGGCGCCGATCATGCGGGCTACAGAATGCTTCTCCATGTACTCGCTCATGTCCAGGCGGACCATGGCACGCTCGTCATCGAACATGAATTCAGCCAGGGCGCGTGCCAGCTCCGTTTTACCCACCCCGGTCGGCCCCAGGAAGATGAATGAGCCGATCGGCTTGCGCGGGTCGGCCAGGCCGGCGCGGCTGCGGCGGACGGCGTTGGCCACCTTAGCCAGCGCTTCCTCCTGCCCGACCACCCGCAGGCGCAAGCGCTCTTCCATGTGCACCAGCTTCTGAATCTCGCCTTCCAGCATGCGGGAGACGGGAATGCCCGTCCACTTGGCCACGATGCGGGCAATGTCCTCCTCGTCCACCTCGTCCTTGACCATGCGGGAAGCCTGTTGCTGCTCGATGGCGAGCTGGGCTTCGCCCAGCTCGCCATCCAGGGCCACCAGCTGGCCGTAACGAATCTCGGCGGCGCGGGTCAGGTCACCCTGGCGGGTGGCCTGCTCCTGTTCCAGCTTCAGCTGCTCAATCTGGCCCATCAGCTCGCCAACGCGGCCGATCAGCTGCTTCTCCTGCTCCCAGCGCTGGCGCAGCGGGCCGGCTTCGCCGCGCAGCCGCTCGAGCTCCCCTTCCAGGTGCCGTAGCCGCTCGCGCGAGGCTGAGTCCTTCTCCTTCAGCAGGGCCTGGCGCTCGATCTCCAGTTGGGTGGCGCGGCGCTGGATCTGGTCAATCTCCACCGGCATGGTGTCAATCTGCATCTTCAAGGCGGCGGCCGCTTCGTCCACTAGGTCAATCGCCTTGTCGGGCAGGAAACGGTCGGAAATGTAGCGGTGTGACAGCGTGGCAGCAGCCACAATGGAGCTGTCCTTGATGCGCACCCGGTGGTGGGTCTCGTAGCGCTCCTTCAGGCCGCGCAGGATGGCAATGGCGTCTTCGACCGTGGGCTCGCCCACGTACACCACCTGGAAGCGGCGCTCCAGCGCCGGGTCCTTCTCCACGTTCTTCTTGTACTCGTTCAGAGTGGTGGCGCCGATGGCGCGCAGCTCGCCGCGGGCCAGCGCCGGCTTCAGCATGTTGGAGGCGTCAATGGCGCCCTCGGCCGCCCCGGCCCCGACCAGGGTGTGCAGCTCGTCAATGAACAGCACCACCTGCCCTTGCGAATCGTGAATTTCCTTCAGCACGGCCTTCAGTCGTTCCTCGAATTCCCCGCGGAACTTGGCGCCGGCCACCAGGGCGGACAGATCCAGCGCGACCAGCCGCTTGGACTTCAGCGACTCTGGGACATCGCCTGAAACGATGCGTTGCGCCAGGCCCTCGGCGATGGCCGTTTTGCCCACCCCCGGCTCGCCGATCAGTACCGGGTTGTTCTTCGTGCGCCGGGAAAGCACCTGAATGACACGGCGGATCTCCTCGTTGCGGCCGATCACCGGGTCGAGCTGGCCTTTGCGGGCCAGCTCGGTCAGGTCTCGCGCGTAGCGTTCCAGCGCCTGGTAGGTGCTTTCCGGGGTCGGGGAAGTCACTCGCTGGGTGCCGCGGATGGCAGCCAGTGCCTTCAGGATTGCCTCGTGGTGGGCCCCGCTGGCCTCCAGCGCCATCTGGGCCGGGTCGCCCTTCAGGTCGGCGATGGCCAGCAACAGGTGTTCGGTGGAGATGTACTCATCCTTAAACCGCTCGGCCTCCTTCTCGGCGGCCTGGAAGATTTGGGCCAGTTGCGGAGACAGCAAGAGCTGACCACCGGCGCCGGTCACCTGAGGAATGGCCTTCATGGCCCGCTCGGCATCCATCAGTACCGTGTCCAGCGAAGCGCCCAGCTTCCCCAGCACCGGCTGCACCACGCCGTCCGGCTGAGCGACCAACGCCGCTAGCAGGTGCAAGGGCAACAGTTGCTGGTGGTCATGCTTCTGAGCCACCCGTTGTGCTTGTTCGATGGCCTCCTGTGCCTTGAGCGTAAAGCGGTCCATGCGAATCATGAATCTCTCCCTCCGGGGCCGGCTCGCTGTCGCTGGGGACCAGCGAGCCGGTCAGATCCATTCCCTACCGGTCAGTTACCAAACATCCGATTCATGGAGTCCCGCAGGGTTCCAAAGTCGGGGAATGGTTTCCCAACGTAGAGTAGGCATGGTTGACCGCCCCATAATCTTAGTTCATCAATATAATATCTTCTTAGTATATTGCTGTCAGTATATTTTTAAGCTTAACGTTCAAACACTTACGGCCAAAATATCTCCTGCTTTATGGAGTTGCCCCCTACTAGTGGTAGAGGGCCATCTCCGTGAACGACCAAAGCCGCGCCCTCTTGGAGAAGCTGCTCCGGCGCCTTTCGGTAGAGTCTTTGGGTGCGCTCGAAGGCCCAACCTATGACGGCATTGTGCAAGGTTTGGTTCAGTTGACCAATGCGTCCACGTTTTGGAGCAGAAAGGGATCACCTCGAAAGCATAGCTCGAGAATACCATCTTGGCGCGAAAGCGGGATCGCGGAATAACGGCACCCTTAGCGTTACGGCCGATTTCATTGTCAGCCAGCCGAAACGCCCGCTTGCCGCCGTGAGAGTTCTTTCGACGGACTAGAACAGGCCGCAACCTAAAGTGGTCCTAGCCAATGACCGATAGTGAACTTGGAGGGGGATGAATATGCCGGCTGAAATCCAGGGAGAGAGACACCCCCGCCAGTCTCCGCGTTTCATGGCCCAGATAGGAATCGCGCCGGCTTCGTTACAGTTAGCTGTCGGGTCACCGGAGAACTCGGCAAGCTCAGCCTAAGACGCTTGTTTTTTCGGACGAAGCTTCTGCGTGCTGTGTTTGTCTTAGATGCAAAAAGCGTCAGCTTAAGGAGGAAGCAAAAACCATGCCAAAGGTCAATGTAAAACGGGTCTTTCTGAGTCTTCTGGTGATATGCATGAGCTCGGCTTCTGCCGTGGCAGACCGTCCTCCTATTCACTGGCTCAGCGGCGGGCACACATGGGTTGTCTTACAGGGCGAAACCTTCGAGTTCGAGGCGCGTTTTATCAGTGATGTTGCCATAGAGGACGCGTACTTGGCTACTACTGGCTCGATGCTTCCTTTTTTTGGACACACGGGCCACTATGCTCCTCTTGGGGACTTCGAGGCGAACAAAGTTTCCAAGATAAAGTACCGCATTGATGTTCGCCAAGACATGAGGCCCGGGCTACACGTTGGGACCATTTTCGTTTTCGTAGAGAAAAGACCCGGTTTCAATAAGATCATCCCTCAAGTGTTACACGTGACTATTTACGTAGTCGAAGACAGCCCGTGAGCGGAATCACCTGTTCACTTTTGACACCGGACGGCGAAGGGGCTTGCGTGGTATTAGCCTGGTAATCAGAAGGGATGATCTGGCTTCCGCCGTGGCTGCCAGAACGGAACCATCACCGGTTGACTTGGCTGAGGTCCCCGGGGGCCTGCTCTTAGGCCAATACAGGTGGGATGCCAGTCTCACGCGCTGACTGACCCGAGGCCGATGCGGTGTCCGGACCCTCCCGTCATTATCGCTTCCCGCACACCACAGCTTGAGTCGCCTGTGTGGAGTTCGAAATGAAGTGCTCGGTAATCTGAAAGTACTCGGCGATGTAGGCCTCGAACTCAGCAAAGCTCCACTCTCGAATATGAGCGGGATTTGAAGGCGGTCCATAGTGCGCCATGGGAAGGAGGTCCCGATCCGGTGTCGACAAAATCGCGTATCGAAAGCTGATCCTTCCGATGAACCGCAGAAGCTCGTCTGGATTCAAGAGGTGCTCTATGACATCTGCAGCAATGACCAAGTCATATGGCTCGCTGAGTGTGGCGTGAAAGTCGGATTTCATCCAGGACCGGTTCGGATATCGTTTCAGGAGCCACTCGTAGGTCGGCGAAACTTCAATTCCTAAGGTCCGTAGAGGCGAAAAATATTTCAGGAGCTTATATCCCGACCCGCACCCGATATCGCACACTTTTGGAAGGCCGTCTTTTCGGCAGAGCTCGCTGCCTAGCTGGTAGATCTCGCGCTGCCACTCGTCCTTCAAGTCAGTATCATCGAAATATTGATAGCTCTGGCGGTGTTGGTAGTCGTCGTGAATGAAGTGATTTTCCTTGTGGCCGACTCGCCTCCAGCTTCCGTGCGGAGGGTAGCTTCCCAGGATATCCTTTTGGAAAGGGCGTTCCTGCCGATTCGAGCAACTTCTCAGCTCGTATCCGGTAAAAGCCAAGGCCGGCCTCGCAACTGACTTTACCAAACGCTTGAGAGATGAAATCATTGCGCCCTTGTATATGATCTTTATATGGGACCCCTCCCGGAAAATCTACATCTGCCACCCCATCGCGTCAAGCTCACATCGCCAGGTCTTGGGGTGGCAGCGTGGCTCGCTTTGGCCGAACCCCTCCCCCTGTTGTTGAACAGAATTCTTCAGTGACGTTCTAACTATCGGTGACGACCATACCAATATTTCAATAGCATGTAATGTGTTCTGTCTCGGCAGTCAACTTCGGACTCCCGTTAATGCGCACCGTCAACTTTGAGGTCACGACCTTAAGGTCTGTGGAGACACAGGTTGAGGGTCAACGCTACCGCGTTGACCGTTTAGTGCGAGCGGGTAGCGACGAACAAGCCATTTTGCCAGAGCATTATGGATAGACGAATAGAGGGCTTGCTCCACCACCCAGCACCTGATGGTCACTATCGGTTCCACTGCCAGACAGCGTGATAGACTATCGCGCGACAGGGCTTGTTGCCTATTCAGAGCGCGCTTCCCCTGGCCGGCAAAAGCGCCCCTCCAGATGTGCTCGTCACCGACTTTGACTACACCCTGCCGCCGGAACTGATTGCCCAGGAGCCGCTACCCGAGCGTGGCGCTTCGCGCATGCTGGTGCTGGAGCGGGCGTCGGGAAAGTTCTCCGACCGCGCCTTTGCCGAACTGCCAGAACTGCTGAGACCGGGCGATATTCTGGTGCTGAACAACAGCCGGGTGATCCGGGCACGCCTGTTCGGCAGACGGGCTGGAGTTCGCGCGCAACCGGTGAGCCCGCGCAACCCAGCCTCGCGAACCTTCCTGACACGGCAGGTGGAGGTGTTGCTGACCAAGCAGCTCGATTCGGAAACCTGGGAAGTCCTGGTCCGTCCCGGACGCAAGGTGGGAGTCGGCGAACGTATCGGCTTTGGAGAGGACCTGGAAGCGGAAGTAGTGGGACGGGGGCCGTTTGGCGAGCGCACGCTGCGTTTCCACTGGACTGGAGACTTTGGGGAGCACTTGGAGCGCCTGGGCCACGTGCCGCTGCCGCCCTATATCCGGCGCAACGACCAGCAGCGGGACGCTGCCTGCTACCAGACAGTCTACGCCCGTTCGACCGGATCGGTCGCGGCGCCCACCGCCGGGCTTCACTTCACCCAGCAGATGTTGGACCGCCTGCGGGGGCGCGGCGTGGAGATCGCCGAGCTGACTCTGCACGTAGGGCTGGGCACGTTTCAGCCGGTCCGAGGCGAGCAGGTCGAGCAACATCGCCTGCACTCGGAGTGCTACGAAATTCCGCCGGAAGCAGCAGCCGCCGTCAACCGGGCACGGAACGAAGGGCGCCGAGTGGTGGCGGTAGGCACCACGACAGTCCGCACCCTGGAACACGCCGCGGGCGAATCGGGGAGAGTTGCGCCTGGAACAGGCGAAACGGCGCTGTTCATCTACCCCGGCTTCACCTTCCAGCTGACGGGCGCGCTGCTGACTAATTTTCACCTGCCCCGTTCCACGCTGCTGATGCTAACCTGCGCCTTTGCCGGACAGGAGGCGGTGTTCGGCGCCTACGAGCATGCGGTTCAGGAACGCTATCGTTTTTATTCCTACGGGGATTCGATGCTGGTGCTCTAAGAAGCTGATATCGATTAGGGATCAGCTATCAGAGGCCAGCGAGGCCACCCTTCGCTTATAATCGTGCTCGGTGCCGGCTGAAAGCTGGCAGGCGAAACTCTTTTTCGATGCGGTATCTGATTATAAGCGACCTGCACGCCAACCTGGAGGGCCTGGAAGCTGTGCTTTCGGCTGTCGAGAGCCGCTACGATCGCGTGGTTTGCTGCGGCGACCTGGTCGGGTATGGTCCAGACCCCAATGAGGTGGTGGACTGGGTGCGCGCCAACGTCGCGGCTGTCATCCGCGGCAACCACGACAAGGCCTGTTGCGGCGTGACCGAGGCAGAAGACTTCAACCAGGTGGCCCGTACTGCCGCCCTGTGGACCCGCCAACGCCTCACGGCGGAAAACCTGGCCTATCTGCGTGCCCTCCCAGCGGGACCCATGGAAGTGGACGGTTTCCAGATGGTCCACGGGTCGATTCGGGACGAGGACGAATACCTGTTCACGCTCGCGGATGCTCAGCCGGAGTTCCCCCACCTTGGTCACCAACTGAGCTTTTTCGGCCACACCCACATGCAGGGCGGCTTCCGGCGGCAGGATGGTGGAGCAGCGCGTGCGATCTACCCGAGCTTCCAGATGGGTGTGGATTCCAGGATCCTGGATCTGGAAGAACGGGAACAGTACTTGTTGAATCCCGGCTCGGTAGGCCAGCCGCGTGACGGGGATAACCGAGCCGCCTTCGTCATCTACTCTCGCAAAGGCGAGCTTGGCCAGGTGGAATACTGGCGCGTCCCCTACGACATCGCTGCCACCCAAAAGAAGATGCTGGACGCGGACCTGCCTGCGGTGCTGGCTCAGCGCCTGAGCCTGGGCCGATGACGACGACCGTGCGATGCAGGCAACTGCTGGTGGTTGGCTCGTCGCGGATCTGTGGCAACTCAGCCCCTAGTACTTCGGTATCAGACAAAAATGTAACCGTGGTTCCATTGTCTGCCGCCATGTCCTGACCGAGAATGCTCCCTGGTCGAAGAGGGCTGAAGCCCGACCGGGGGGACGGACTTCAAGCCATGCTTCGCTGGGGCTCCGGCGACGGAGCCCCTTAAAATTTTCGGGAACCTCTGGCAACGCTCGTCGCTCCTTCCAACGCCGCCTGCAGCCGTTCCAGTGCCGGCTCCAACCGCTGCCGCTTCTCCAGCGTCTCGGCGAACAGGTCACCCTGCGTCTCCAAACGTTCCCAGATGGAGTGTAGGTGGAACTGGGTGGGGTCCAAGCCGGGCCTGAGTTCCTCCCACCGCAGGGGAGCCGAGACCTGCGCGGCCGGCCGTGCCCGCAGGCTGTAGGGCGGGGGCACGGTCTTTCCCCAGCCGTTCTGCAGAAAATCCAAGTAGACGTGATCCTTGGGCCGCCTGCGTAACGAGCGCTCGCGCGTGACCAGCTCTGGCGCCTCCTGCGCCACCAGCAAACTGACCAGCTCGGCCAGATGCCGGCTGTGGTCGTAGGTGTACTGCGGCGCCAGCGGCACGTAGACGTGCAGGCCCCGGGAGCCGGAGGTTTTGGGATAGCCGGCCAGGCCCAGCAGGTCCAGCCGTGCTTTCAGCACCTGCGCCACCTCGACCACCACGTTGAACGGGACCCGCTCGCCGGGGTCCAGGTCGAACAGCACAAAGTCGGGGGTATCGAGTGACTGCAGGCGGCTCATCCACAGGTTTTGCTCAATGCAGCCCAGGTTGGCTAGGTAGAGGAGGGTAGCGCGGTTGTTGGCAATCACGAAGTTAGTGAACTCACCGCCGTCACGCTCCGACGAGATGCGGGCGGTGCGAATCCACTGCGGCATTGCCTCTCCCGCCTCCTTCTGGAAGAAGAACGGCTTGTGGATGCCGTTGGGATAGCGCTTCATCACCACCGGACGGTCTTGCATGTAAGGCAGCAGGTAGCCGGCGATGCGGTCGTAATATTCCACCACGTCACGCTTGGTGTAACCCTGCTCAGGAAAAAAGAGCTTGCCCAGGTTTTGAATCGTGAAGGAGTGGCCTCCGACCGAAATCCTCTGCACTTGTTGCGAACCGGAGAACAGGGAGGGCGGCGGCTCCCCCGGGAGGGCCGGCCTCCCTGTCGAATCGCGCCTGCGCGAAACCGCCGGGCTTTCGGCACGGTGCACTTCCAGCACCACGGGGGCGCGCATCTTCCCCTCGGCGGTCCATTCGGCGAACTTGACGCGGGCCACCAGTTCCGGGCGGACCCAGTGGGGTGGCTCCAGGGTCGTGGGGTGTCCGGCGAACGGGTTGTCCTCGCTGCGGAGAGGCCTCAGCTTTTCCCACGCCGCTCTTTGCGACGCTTGGGTGAAACCGCTGCCGGCATTGCCCACGTGGACCAGCTGACCGTCCCGGTGGAGGCCAAGCACCAGCGCGCCGAAGTACCGGCGCGAGTGTCGCGGGTCGGTGTAGCCACCCACCACGCACTCCAGTTCCTGCGTGGCCTTGACCTTCTGCCATTCCCGAGAGCGGC
Source organism: Terriglobia bacterium (assembly GCA_965218055.1). GTDB lineage: Bacteria > Acidobacteriota > Terriglobia > JAJPHL01 > JAPKYU01 > CBDBKE01. The sequence continues at coordinate 130,987 of CBDCKA010000002.1, read as the reverse complement.
GCTCGACGTAGAAGCTCTGGCGGCGCTTGCCGACAATGCCTTCCAGGCCCTTCTGGCACGCAGCTTCCCACAGAGCGCGGCCTTCTCCGATGTGGTGATCGGAGAGACGCACGGGTGCCCCGTCGGCAGGGAGCAGGATTCGGGTGAGAGCTTGCTTCCTCTGCTCCAGCGGAACGTGGCGCAGGTCGTAGCCGTCCAGGTAGAGCAGGTCAAAGACGTAATACACGACAGGGAACTGCTCCATCCGACGCGCGTCGGGGATGGTATGCATACGCTGCTGGAGGCGCTCGAAGCTCGGGCGGCCTTCGGCGTCCGGCGCAGCAATTTCGCCGTCCAGCACCGCCAGCCGGGCGCGGAACTGGCCGGCCATGCCTGCCAGTTCCGGCCCTGTGAGTTCCGGCCCTGTGAGTTCCGGATAGTGGGAGGAGATGTCGCGCAGGTTGCGCGACTGCAAGCGGACCCGGCCGTTTTCCAGGAACGCCACGGCTCGCACCCCGTCCCACTTGATCTCGAACAGCCACTCCGGGCTGTCTTCGGGCAGTTCCGCCAGAGTGGCCAGCATGGGGCGTACGAGCCTCGGCATCTCGGCTTTGACGGCACCTAAAGGCGGCTCGGTCGCGTCACCCTTCCTGGACATCCGTTCGCGCGTCTTTTCTAGGGTACGCCTGGCAGCCAGGGCTTTCTTTCGGCCGAACTCCGCGTCGCTGTCCGGCCTGGCATGGGCCGGCTGCCGGCGTGCGCCTTTTTTCGCCGGAATTTCCTCACCGCTCAAGCCTTCCTCGCGCGCGATCTGCTCGAGGGAGCGGCCGGTCAACGCGCTCCAGTCGTAGTCGCCTATGTTCCAGCCTGTGCGCGAGTGCTCGTCCTTCTTCTTCAGCAACAGCCACTCGTTGCCCTTGCTGCCGGAGCGGCGGGAGCGCATCCGGACCAACGCAAATTCCCCCTTCAGCTTTCTCCCATGCAGCAGGAATTTTAGGTCGCCCTTCTCCAGCGGGGCCAGCGGGTCGGGCTGGCCCAACACCTGATAAGTGCCGCTGTCCCACCCCATCACCGTCCCGGCTCCGTAGTTGCCTGCCGGGATAACACCCTCAAAGTGAATGTAATCAACCGGATGGTCTTCCACCATCATGGCCAGCCGTTTTTCCGCCGGATCCTGTGAGGGACCCTTAGGAACAGCCCAGGATTTCAGCACGGCGGCCATCTCCAGGCGGAAGTCGTAGTGCAAGGCGGTGGCGTGGTGTTTTTGGACGACGAAACGGCTGCCACCAGTCTCCCCGGCCTCCTCGCCGGTGGGCTCGGGCGTCTGGCCGAATTTCCTTTTCCGGTGATATTCCTTTAGCACCATAGCCTCAACAGACCATCCCTCACAGAAATGATGGGCGGAAACGCCCCATTTCACAACCGCTTCATTCCATGTTCCAAGACAAAAACCATGTTCCGATACAAGACTATGTTTCGACACAAAACAAGGGGGTGAGTGCCTCATGGTCTTCCAGCTTGTTGGGTTCTCGCTTCTCATGATCTCGCCCGCCCCCTGGGTTGCTTTCTGGGTGAGGTGCAGAGAGATGCCTGGCCATTAGGCCTCCCTCTGGCAGATACATCCTTCAATACAGGCTTAGCTATCTTCAGCTCCCCATTACCACTTTGAGAAGCAGCTGGCCCGATTTGGGTCTTTCCGAGCCATTCTGGGTCTGCTATCGTGGTAAAAGGGGTTTTTTGCCCCAAGGGGTTAGTGCTTGGTGGGCGGGAAGGATACGTGTCAGTCTATTCGGATTGGGCCCGCAACCCGCACGAAATGAGCCGGGCGCTCTTGGGCCCGGAGCCCGAGACGATGCGCCGGTGGCTGGCCTTCCTGCGCATCGCAGTTGGGCTGACCTATCTGTTCGCTTTTGCAGGCAAGCTGGGAAACGGATTCTTAACCAGCTTTCCCAAGACCTTGCAGGCCCTTGCAGCCGAGAACTCGCTGTACATAGCCGGCTGGCTGCTCAAATCGTACGTGATCCCCCAAGCGCACATTTTTGCCTGGCTGGTGCTGGGTGCCGAGCTGCTGCTAGGCTCGATGCTGCTGCTGGGATTGGGCACGCGCGTGGCATCGCTGGCCGCCATTCTGATGCAGGTGCTCTTCCTGCTGGCTGCGGCGGGCAACGGCATCGTCACCGCGGTCGTCAACGGCCTGTTCATCGCCGCGTTGCTGGTGATCTTCGGCACCGCGGGCGGCTGGCGCTGGTCAATGGACGAGATGATCATGAACCGCCGCTAGGACGGTGGCTTGTGCGCCAGTTAGCGAAGAAAAGTTGGAACGGCGCTAGGCGCCCTTTCCGGAAAGCACGTGCGGAATGGTACGGAGCAGGATCTTGAGGTCCAGTAGAAAGCTCCAGTGGTCAATGTAGTGTAAGTCCAGCCGAATCCAGCTCAAAAAATCCAGATTATTGCGCCCCTCCAGGGCCCAGAGGCAAGTCAGGCCGGGCTTCATGCGCAAACGGCGACGCTGCCAACGCTCATACTTTCGCACCTCTTCCAGAAGCGGGGGTCGCGGGCCGACAAAGGACATATCCCCCTTCAAGATGTTGAACAACTGCGGCCATTCGTCCACGGAGAATTTCCGCAGCAGGCGCCCCACCGGCGTCGCCCGCGGATCGCGGGCGCACTTGAACACCGGGCCGTCCATTTCGTTCAGGTGGACCACCTCGGAAAGGCGCTGTACAGCGTCCCGGTACATGGAGCGGAACTTGTGGAGCCGGAAGCGACGCCCGTTTAACCCGCAGCGCTCCTGGGAAAAGATCACTGGCCCGGGCGAAGTCAGCCGGATGGCCGCGGCCAGCAGCAGAAACAGCGGGGCCAGTACCACCAGCAGCAGCGAGGCCAGCCCCACGTCAAAGACCCGTTTCAGGGACAGCAGGTATTCGTCTTCCGGCGTCGTGCTGAAGGTCAACATCGGCAGCGACTGCAAATTTTCCAGGTAGATTTCCGACGACAGGTGCGGGAAAAAGTTCACCAGCACCCGGGCCTTGACGCCTTCTTCTTCACAGGCCAGGAAAATTTCCCCCATTTGTTCCAGATCTTGCTTGGAGACGGCAAAAATGATTTCGTCCACCACGTGTTCCTGCAGCATCTGGGACAACTGCTGGAGTTCGCGTATGGGATAGGCCTGGCGCAGGCCGTCGGCTTCGAGCGCGGTCGGTTCGGCGCCTGGCCCGTTGGAGGATGTCCCGGGCCGCTCGCGTACAAATGCGAGCACCTGCCCTCCCAGATCCTCGCTGGCTTCGATCAGCCGGGCCACCTCCACCGCACTCGCTCCAGTCCCCACGATGACGCAATAGCGCATCTGGGCCGTGTCCCGGCGGCGCTGGCGCCGCAGCGATCGTGCCGAAAGACGGTACCCCAGCAGCAATGCCGTGGTGATGATCACGAACAGCAGGATGAAGAGCCGGCTGACGTGGCCCAGCTTCAGCAGGTAGAGCCAGCCCATCAGCACTGCCGTGCCCAGCAGCCCCTGACGCAGCGTGTCGCGCATGATCCGGGCCGTGTCGAATAATTCCGGTCGCCGGTAGATTCCCACGCCGGTACCCACCGTCCACCAAATGGCCAGCACGCTGGCCAGCAGCCCGACAAAGACACCCCGTTCCAGGTAAAACGGCCGCAGCGCGGGAAGGTATTGGCGAACCGCGTAGGCCAGCTCAAACGCCAGGACCATGATGGCCAGGTCACTCAAAGCCAGCCACAGTCCCAGAACCTTGCTTCGACGACTAAACATCAGCCAAAAGATACGCTTTCTACGAAGTCATGGCTCCACTCGGGAACCACGGGCGCGGCGGGATGAGGGAATGGCACTCCTCAAAGACGCGCACATCTTACCAGTGGAATCGAGGGGATACAAGCCGCAAACCACCTGAAACGGGATGCCGGGTGCCCCGCCAGGCCAAACCTGACCTGCACAGGCAGCCAGGCCCGTGGCAGAGCAGCAGCCTGCGCCAGCGGGCATGTTGCAAGGAAACAGTTGGCGTTAGGCCCCATGTCATAATCGGAACCCTATGCTCTGGGTGCTGGGGCTGCTGGTTCTATTACAAAGTGTCGTTTCGCTGCGGAGTGCGCGGCGCTGGCTATCCTTCATCCATCGCTACAGGCAGGGTGCAGGCTCCCCGCTGCCTACCCGCGGGACAGGCCCGCAAGACGCCGTCCAAAGCGGCGCTCCCCACTCTCCGCTCTTCCCTCGAGACGACACCCCACCGCTCAGCCTGATTGTCCCTTGCCGCGGGTCCGAAATCGGCATGGAGGAGAACCTGGCCGCCTACGGCCGCCAGGATTATCCAGACTACGAGTTAATCTTTGCGACCTCGGGACCGGAGGATCGGGCGTCGGCGACGGCCAGCACCATCCCTGGCGCCCGGCTCATCTACGCCGCACCCCGGTCGGACGAAGGGGAAAAGGTGACGCAGTTGCGGGCGGCAGTGGGTCAGGCGCGCCCGTCGAGCCGGGTGCTGGTGTTTGCCGATTCCGACGGTCGGCCCGGCCCCGGCTGGCTCCGCGAGCTGGTGCGGCCCTTGGCGCGACCCGAACAGGAGGTAGGAGCCACCACCAGCTACCGCTGGTACCTGCCTGCCCGCAGCAGCCTTGGCCGGAGCTTGCCTTCGATCCTCCGCGCCGTGTGGAACTCCTTCATCGCTTCGGTGTTGGGCGATCACAACCGCAACTTTTGTTGGGGCGGCGGGACCGCAGTCCGCCGCGAGACCTTCGCGCGGCTGAACGTGGACCAGTACTGGCGCGGGTCGGTGAGCGACGACTATCGCCTCACGGCCGCGCTTCGCCAGGCCGGCCTCCTCATCCACTTTGTGCCTACCGGCCTGGTTCCCACCCACGGCGACTGCGGCTGGAGTGAGCTTTTCTCCTGGACCACGCGGCAGATGATCATTACCCGGGTTTGCGCTCCCGGGCTGTGGCAACTGGGCCTGGCATCGAACGGCCTCTATTGCGCGGGAGTGGCAGGGCTGCTTTGGGCAGTGTCCTCATCGCCAGCCGTCCCGCTGCTGGCGGCGATTGCGCTGGTGGGCATGGCCACTGGTGCCGCCCGTGCGGACGGGGCGTGTGCCGCAATGCCGGATCACCGCGACGCAATCCAGCGCTTGCGCTGGTCCTTCATTCTGCTGGCGCCGCTGGTGCCGCTGCTGATGTTCTACAATTTCACCCGGGCCGGGCTGACTCGGACCATCGCCTGGCGCGGCACCTCCTACCGGCTCGTCGGCCCGCAACAGACGGTTGTGCTTCACCGGGCGCCTTCCGCTGACTCTGCCACTGTTCGGGAGGCTGCCCCCGGACCCGACAAGTAGAGCTGAGGATTTCGCGCAGCTCTCCAGGCGCAGCGGGTTCGCCGCCGCGCTTCTGACACCGGGATTTTTGTTATCGCAACCCGGGACCGAAGGTAGACTGGCCGTGTATGCGCTCAAAGTCCAGCTTCCTCAGTTCTCTTGTAGCGGTGCTGCTGAGCTGCCTCGCTTTTCCCTTGGCGGCTCCCCTCGCCCTCGGCGCCACTGGCGGGGAACGGGATCTGCCTCCGGCCGACCTGAACCGGGTCCGCGAGGGTAGCTTGGCTCCGGATTTCACCCTCCAAGACCAGGACGGCAACCCGGTGACGCTTTCCAGCTTTCGGGGGAAGAAGAAGGTTGTGCTTGTGTTTTACCGAGGCTACTGGTGAAGCTTTTGTATGAAGCAGCTTGGAGAGCTGCGTGACCTGTTGAGCGAAAGTGGGCGCCAGGAAGTGGAACTCCTGGCGGTGAGTTCCGATCCGCCGGAGAAGCTGCGGACAATGATTGGGCGGATACGGGCCACCTCGCCCGTCGCGGTAACTTACCGGCTGCTGTCGGACGCCGACCACCGGGTGATTGACCGCTACGGCCTGCGCAATGAGGCAGCGGCCGCCAGGGGGCGGTTCATTCCTCATCCCACCACCTACGTGCTGGATAAGCAGGGCAAAGTGGTGTGGCGCTTCACCGAAGTGAATTTCAGGATGCGCCCATCGAACGAAGCGATCCGCCAGGCGCTGCGCAAATAGACCGTGATCGGCTCTGGGGTTGCGGCGCTAAGCGCCCGCCTGACACCGGGCATTGTGCGCCACGGGAAGGCCCGCTCCAGAATGGCTCCGCGGTGGATTAGTCCAGATGGGCGCGATTGGCATCCAGGATTTCCCGCACTATCGAAGCGAATTGTAAAATCTGGATGGGCTTGTACAGGTAGGGGCAACCTGTACTCTTTAGGAACTCGCGGGTCTCGGGGCCGGTGTCTCCAGTGATAAAAATAATCTGTCGCTTGCTACCTAGAGCCTGCTCGTCAACGAAGCGGAATACTTGCTTCCCGTCCAGACCGGGCATGTGCATGTCGCAAATCACCAGCGAGTACTCCTGCTCCACCAGTTTTTGCAGGCCGTCCTTGCCGTCGCTGGCGATCTCCAGGGTGCAGTCATCTGCTTCCAACACCTTGCGCAGCAGAATGGCCGTCAGGTCATCGTCGTCAATGACCAGAATGCGATCGTGAGGCCGCTGGGCGGCCTGGGTTGCCTCGAGCTCGGACTCCGCTTCCGTCTGAGGCGGACTCCCCTTCCACTGCAACAATTCCCACTCGGTCAACCCTACGCAATAGTTGCAGTTGCGCTTGGGCAGCCTGTTCTGTCCTAGGGCAATCGCCTCGTCCGGACTAAGCTTGTGCCCCACGCGGGAGCCGCAGTAGCGGCAGCGCATGAAGGCTTCGTACAGGATCATCGTGAGCGTTGCACCCCGCGGCAGGGGTGCCCCAAACAACTATAGGCTCTTTCGGAGGGCGCGGTCAATGTTCGGAGGCCCTTCCGGCCGCCCCGGCGTCGTCAGCCTCGGAGGGAGTCGGAAAGTCTCACTCTTCCTAAAGGTTCACCTCTGCGGGCCGAACGGGTTGGTGAAGTTCTTGCGAGCGGCGCACAGCGAAGGCCAGCCGCAAGCTGTTGAGATTTTCCCGCCCCGAGGTGGCCGGCTCCGAGCCCGTAGCGATGGCTTCCATCAGCGACAACATCGGCCCGGCAAAGGCGTCCGGCATCCACTTGTCCTGGAATCGGACATCCAGCCAGCACGAGGGTAGGTACTGCCGGGTGATAAAAGAGAACTCGTCGGTGCGACCGTGGGGATCCCCGTAGTAGATGCCGAAGTCTCCCTTGGCCGCGCCTTCGCTTCCCTCCACGCGAAACCGGGCGTAGGTGTCACCGGCATGGTTATTGTGGTTGGTACGGTGCAGCAGCTGCAGTCCGCCGGGGTACTCCAGCAAGGTGTTGGTCCGCGTTTCCCCCTTCAGGGCATTGGCCGAGGCTGGAGAACGATGAATACATCATGGTGCTGGGCAGCGCCAGACCTCTGCTCCAGGCCCTGCAGCATGCTACTACCGAGCTGCAGCGGTGACTGATGACTGACGACGGCTTCAGCGAGCGTGGTTCTTCGCTACTGATGGGTCATGTGCTGGAGTACGAAATTGCTAATGTGGACCCGCATTTCACTGTGGTAGCGAAAATGCGAAGGGAGTTCTTGCCGCCTGCTCGAAAATAGTGAGTTGAAATGTCTAATACAGCTTCTGGTTTTTCAGCCAGTTGTCGTACGCCTGACCACGCATCATGGTCCGCTTGTATGTATCGAAAACAGCGGCGTTGCCGAGTACGCGCGGGTCCCCGTCCTCGCGGAGCATCTGCTCCATTTCAGCACGGAGCTTTCGCTTTGTTTCCGCGTACATGGGATCAGCCGCCAGGTTGTGAACACAATCGGGATCGCGCTTAATACGGTAAAGCTCCTCTGCGGGGCGCTTTCCGAACGACAACGCGTAGTACCTGTTGAAGTTCTGTAAGAGAACGGATTTCGTCGGGCTGCCGTCGCAGTTGGGGTAGCCGGTCTCGGGATTTCCCGCCGGCCAGCGGTCCGGCTCATAATTGTGAATGTACAGGTACTCCGGCGTCCGCAACGCTCGCACCGGATATCCCCAATCGTTGGGACGCCCCAGATCGTGACGTTCCTTGCCCGCCAGCATCCGCGTGCGGCTTGAGTCCATGAGACCCGACTTGCCTTGCCTGAGAATCTCGAGGAATCTGTGACCTGTCATCTGCGGGTGAGGCTTGATGCCCGCTAACTCCAGAAAGGTTGGTGCAAAGTCACGGGCGTTGATAAAGTCGTCAATGATCAGGCCTCCCTCGATCCCTCCCCACCGAACAGCAAGAGGCAGGTGGAAGCCGTGCTCGTAGATCTGGCCCTTGACGCGCGGGAAGGGCATCCCGTGGTCTGACGTCACGAGAATGAAGGTGTTGTCCAATTCCCCGATTTCCTCAAGCTTCCGAATGATCCTCCCAAGCTGCTTATCGAACCATTCCACTGCAATCGCATAATCGAGCATGTCACGCCGAATGGTAGGGTGGTCCGGGTAGTAGGCCGGCAGGCGTACTTCCTTTGGGTCCTTACCGCTGCGCACACCCGAGCCGTACTCGTAGTCGCGGTGCGGCTCAGTGGGTCCGAACCAGAAGCAGAAGGGTTGCCCCGGCCTACGGTGCTCGAGGAAGTATTCGAAGTTGCGCGCGTAGTCTTTCGACGACATGGATGCGAAGGGAGCTTTCAGGTTGTACTTTGCATATTCAGGGCCAGCGGGATTTCGCTTGAAGCCACCCGCTCGATAGTCTCCGGGACCTCATCCCTTGCCGGTGTATCCGATCAGATATCCGGCTTCCTCGAGTAGGTCGGGGTAGACCGCAAACTTGGACGGGAAGATCCCCGCGTGGTTCACGGCTTCTTCCAACTGCCACGTGTTCCGGCCCGTTAGGATACTTGCGCGACACGGACTGCACTTGGGATTTGACGTAAAGCAGTTGTTAAACAGCGCCCCTTCTCGCGCGATCCGGTCGAAAGTCGGCGTCGTAACCCACTTAGAGCCATAGGCACCCGCGTGGCCGTGTGACCAATCGTCTGCAGTCGTATAGAAAATGTTCGGCCGACGTTGGGATTGAGCTTTCGCGGCTTGGGCCCCATGATGCGTGGCAGCCAAAGCCAGCGCAGAGAAAAGCAACCTGCGTCTCGAGAAATCCATCTTCGTCCTCTTTCGACATTTTTTCGAAGCCCGCCCCAGTGTAGAACATGCCTTCCAGGATTTGTTTATCGACTTTGATCCTCTGGTTTGAGAATCTCCTGAAGCTGGAATTTCCCGACTTCCTCAAGTACCACTGCATTCATGGCCAAGCTCCTTAGAGTGTAGCGGTCCGGCTGAGCCTTCCTGCCAGCTCTTCTTACCAGGCCTTACCAGGCGGAAGACCGCGGGGGCCAGCCTCAGCGACCGGCCTGGACTCCATAGCGCTCGGCAGTCTCGCAAATTTGCCGCCACGTTTCATCCGCGATCGGGATCCCGTCGCTTTCCCTGCGCACGCGCTCTCTGCGTTCGGGCTCGCCGGGGACAAGAATTTCGCTAAACCCGGGCATCAGCGGGCTTCCCTTGACGTACTCCACCAGTTGCTCGACGTCGCCGTCAAAGATCTTCCGATCGCGGAATTGCTGAATGTCAAGAACCACCGCCAGGAAGCTGTTGCCGATCCGCGTGGCGTTGGGACCGCAGCAACCGGCGCCGGAGAAGGCTCCAGCGAGAATGTCGCTGAGCAACCCCAGGGCAAAGCCCTTGTGCCCGCCAAAAGGGAGCAAGGCGCCCTCGGGCGGACCAAAGAAATCGCCGGGGTTGGTTGTCGGGCGTCCTTCCGCGTCAACAATGCAATTCGGGGGAACCTGTTTTTTACCGTGGAGTGCCACCACAACCTTGCCGCCGGCAATCGCGCAGGTGGAGATATCCATGACCAGAGGCTCCTGAGACGGTCGGGGTATGGCCATCGCAATGGGGTTGGCCGAGAGCCGCCGCTCCCGGCCGCCCCAGGGCGCCACAATCCGGCCGGCGCCATGGGTATTCATGAACAACAGGCCTGCCATCCCGCGCTGGGCCGCCAGGCGCGGGTAGTCACCGCCCCTCCCCAGGTGGTTGCACTGTCGCACGGCGACGACGCCAACTCCAACCCTGGAAGCCTTCTGAATGGCCACCTCCATGGCTTCGATCCCCACCACTTGTCCCCAACCCCAGTCGCCGTCAATCACCGCAAAGGCTTCTGTTTCGTGGGCTACCCGAATCTTCGCCCCGATGTGGATCTGCTTCTGCTCCATCCTTTCGACATATTCGCGAATGCGCACCACCCCGTGCGAATCGTGCCCCTCCAGGTTTGACTCCACAAGGGCGTCGCCTACGATACGCGCCTCCCGCGCAGTGGCGCCGGCGGCCTCGAAAATGTCGCGGGCGGTTTTCCGAAGGTCAGATTGCTGAATGTTTGGCATCACAACTCCTTAGAGTTCCCAGGCAATGGCGCGAGCCGGCGAGGCCTCCCGGCCCGTCAGCTTGAGCGGAATCACCGCCAGGTGAAATGTGTTGGCAGCCAGCGCCTCCAAGTTTGTCAAGTTCTCCACGATGAACACGTCCTTGCCGAGCAAGGCACTGTGCGCCGGAAACGGCGGCCGGTCCACCGAAGGCGTGTCCACGCCCACCAACTGTACGCCGCAGGCCACCAATAATTCCGCCGCCTCCTCGGACATGACCGGGTGGTCGGAGAAATATTCCGGTCGCCCCCACTGCCGGGACCAGCCGGTAAACAAGACTGCCCGGCGCACTTGTTCCAGTCTCGCGCGGTGGGCCTGCAGGTGTGCGGTCTCGATGCTGCCACCGGCCGACGCGCTCCGCAGGTCAATAAGCAATGCGGGACCAACCAGTCGCTCCAGCGGTACCTGGTCAATCGGGCGGCCTTCGTCGAAAAAGTGAAAGGGAGCGTCCATGTGCGTGCCGCAATGCATTCCGAGCGACACCCGGCTGCTGTTTAGTGCGCGTCGGTCCCGGCGCATGTCTCGGGTCGTTTCCAGGACGGAAACCTCCAACGGTGGATCGCCTGGATACACGGGGGTGGCCTCATCGAGCTGATGGCTCAAGTCCACGATTCGCTGCACCGTCACCTCATCTCCGATCGGATTTGCACCTCGCGGGCGGTTTCTCGAGGGTGAGATGGCTGAATATTCGGCATGCCAACGGATAAGATGTCACGCTCGAGGAGACGATTTCAGACCTCTGCTAGGAGGGGGCATTATAACTGGGTCAGCCTAGAATTTTGCCAGGCGAAGTGGTTAGGTAAACGCCAACCGACTAGTGGGGACCTATTCACTGCACCTGAGGCAAACATCTTGTACTCAGAGACTGCCCACTGACGTGGATGGACTGCATGGTAACTGCTGGACTGACAATCGGGATTGTAGGCGAGAGTGGAAGGGAAGTCGGGAGTCACACTTAGACGCCCCCAAGATCACCCCTGGCTGCCTCTTTCGACGCTGTCCTGGAATGTCACACCCCCCTCGTACGTCCAAGTGATACGCTGGAAGACAAATTCAACTTCTTCCATCATTGGTGGAAATTCCTGGCCGGCAATAATAGTGGCTTGTCTCACAGAGGAGATGTAGGCGTCTTCTAGGACCACCATAAAGGCGAACTGCTCCTCGAAGCCCGAACGACCGACTCGGTAAAACATGAAAGTTGCTGAGTTAACGGGTTCGTTGAGACACAACGCTTTGAGGAGAAGAGGCGTGGTTTTGTCTACGCGCTTGAGGATCCTTACCGGCGTATATTTCCTTGCACCAGTGAGCTGCCCGGTAGCATCATCCCAAGGCCTCGTGACCTCGCAGTTAAAGGATGAACACTCAATCGTGCCCGCACGACCTGGAACTCTACTTTCTCCCTCAATATCGTTGCCGTTGATTGTAAGCCACAAGTGTACTGTATGAGTCATGCTGTTGCCTCCTTGTATGTCCAGCAAAGGCTGGAAAGAACTTGGTTCTAGTTTCTAGATTGAGGGGTTCACCAACCTGACCGATTTTTTGTACCAACAGTAGTGAGAGTGTACATAATAGCCTGGGGCCTTGAAACCGGGTTCAAAAGCCCCAAAACCGCCACCGCCGCGCTGCAGTGGCAACCGCATGCCTCCGTTGGCGAGAGTATCAGGAGCGTGCCAAGCCGATTCTAGCAAGGCACGGCGCCTCGTCACCACCAATGCCGGATAGGTCCCGACTAACGGGCTAGCGTTTTCCTATGATCCAGCTTGGATGGCGCACGGTATCTGTTGATTCGGACGTCGGGCGTCAAGCGCGTGGTCCCAACGAAGGCCCTTCCTCACATCACAGGGGTGTGTCCCTTAAACTTTGAGGCTGTGTGGAAAACATGTGGTTTCGGCACAGGTCAGAATGCAGCCGCTTCGTGGGATAAGGCGCGGAAGAGCGAAGAGTTACTTGGCGGTATAGGCCACGAATAGGCCGCGCTCCCCGTCAGAGCCCTTCGTGTTCCACAGTTCCAGGACGGCCCGTTGTAGAGATTCAGCCCTGGTAATGGAGGTCGAGAACTTCTTGCCCGAGGAAAGCAGTTCCACTCGGCCCTTGGCACCCCTGAGACCCACTTCCCAATCCCTCTCCAGACTGAAAACGTCGTAGGTCGCGGCGCTGGGGTGCAACTTGATGGCCGTCGGTTTGGAACTGCCGGAGGAAACAAGGCTAAACCGCAGCCGGCGCGACGTCTTAATGGAGACCCCGCCCGACGCCGACCAGTGGGCCTCGGCCGAAGGGATTCGCAGGGTTTCCCCAGGGCCGATGGTGACGGTCCTTTCGTGTGCGAGCCCCCCCTCGGCTCCCTGCGCGACCAACCTGAATACCTCCTCCACTGCAGAGGTGTTGGTCACCACCAAATCGGATCTGGATTCGGCCGACGCCAAGTGGAAGCGATACACGACAGATTGGTCCTCCATTCGCTGCCCGGGCTCACCTTGCGTCCTCGACATTGGGTTCACGACCTGGGTTTCTTTCACCGGCGTACCGGATCCTTTCACCTGGTTCCCCTGCGTCTGCCGCTGACCCCAGCAAAGCAAGGGGATTGACAATGCCAAGACCGCCGCCAAACACGCCCCCAGACCCGCGATGTTGCAACGTTTCTTCATCCTGCCTCCCCTGCTTCTGCTGACTCCTTAGTTGAGGGCACCCCCCGCGCCGACCGGGTCCGTGGCCATGCTACTCGATAGCAATCGTGACCGTGTTGCTGCTGACCTCGGCCTGCGTGATGACCAGCGACACGGCGTCGCCTGCGGCGACCCCCTCCGGCACCTTCACGTTCACCTGGTAGAGTCCCACAAAGCCGGGCGCCAGCCCAGCAAAAGTGACCGGCGCGCTCAGGCCGCCGAGGGTCGCGGTCACCGGAGTCGTCACCGGCTGCCCTCCGCCTGGCTGACCGGCGAGCACCGTCGGATTGGTGGCGCCCAGACCGGTGCAGAAGATCGAAAGAAACTCGCCGCCGGCGGCCGGTCGCGTCTGGCGACCGGGGATGCTGCCCACCGGCGCCACCAGGATATCCGTGTTGGCGATCAAAACCGCTCCCTTCCCGCCGCCGATGTCGAAGATGCCGGGCTGAACCGCAGCCAGAGTCACCTGCTCGGGAGGTGCTGGGCGGCCGCTCACTGTCACTAGCAGCGAGGGCGTGGTACCCGGCGCCAGGTCGAACGGCACCTGCGCGTTGACTTGTTCAAAGCTGGAGCCACCGGCGCCAACGAAGAACAAAGGCACCTCCTTGCCGCCCAGGGTGACCCGCACATTGTTCAGGTCCACAGGCAACGGCACTACGGTTGCGACCATCGCCGACCGCGGTAGATTCCGCCCAAATACGGAGAAGATGCTGCCCGGCGCCAGTGGCATGCCCCGCGCGAAGCTGGCCCCGTTGACCGCGCCGTTGGGGAATACCAGCGGCCCGCCGGCCTGCTGAACCTTGCCCGTGAACTGGATCCGCGCCTCGGGCAGCTCCGGCACCCTCGCCCGCATCGTCACGATCACAGAGTTCGCTTCTCTGGATGGCACCCAGGTGTCTAAGTAACGCCCGTCTCCTAGGTTTTTTAATACCAAAGTCGCATCGCCAGTGCTGAACGAAGTGACTACAGTGGCGTTGGTCACTGGCTGGCCACAATTGTCCACCACCTGCGCCAGCATGGCCCTCGGAACGCCCACTGACAGCGCAAAGTTGCCCGAGAGCAACGTTTCGACAATGGCTACCCCGGTCGGCTGGCATTCCTGAGCCGCCCCATTCCAGCCCGCGTCGGCGCTGGTTGGTGTCGTGCCCGCCTGGGAAGAACTTAGGGCCGTGCCAGTGGCCGCCAGCACCAGCGCCACCGAAGCGTCCAGCCGGCGGCCGGTGCTCAGGGCCACAGAGACCGTCCCACTATGGATGCCGGCCGGAAGGCCCGCCGCATCCGGTTGCACGCTCAACAGGACGACGTCGCTGGCTCGGGAGAGCGAACCGCTACCGGGCGTCACCTTCAACCAATTGCCGCCATCCGCCGTACCTGCCGTGGCCTCATACAGAAGCTGCTTGCCTCCGGTACTGGTGAGACTGATCTGCTGCGCCGACGGGGATGCACTGCCGGCCACTCCCAGGAAGATCAGCCCTGAAGGCTGCACGACTCCCAGAGCTTCGCTGCTGGGCGGGAACATGTTCACCAACACGATGCCCGACAGCGGCGAGTTGGGCGCGCCCGGAGCTTCAAACGTCAGCAGGCCCACGTGCGTACCTGCCTTCAACCCGGACGGGTCCACCTGGATCGTCGTCGTGGGAGCGCCGACGCTGACGCCTCCCTGGCTGGTGCCGCTGGTGGGGGAGACCGAAAGCCAGTTCCCGCCGTCGGAAGCCTCCGCCCGCACCGTCCAGTTCATCGTCCCCTGACCGGTGTTCAGCATCTGGATGGTCTGCGCCGGAACGCTCAAGGCGCCTTCGGTGCCCTCGAACAGGAACCCGGTTTGGGTAGGCCGCAATATCGGGACGGCACGGGTCACGAGAAACGTGACAGCGACTGGCTTACTGGCGCCGGCCCCTTCCACCGTCACCAGTCCGCTATAAACGCCCGCCGGCAGACTGCTGGGATCCGCCACCACCGCGACCGACGAAGGGGCGGTGCCCGAGGCAGGGGATACGCTCAACCACTGGCCGCCACTGGTTTGGACCGTGGTACTCCACTCCAGGGTGCCGCTGCCCAGGTTCGTGATGGAAAGAGTCTTGGCGGGAGTGCTGGGCGCGCCCTCGGCAGCCTCGAAACTTAACAGCTCGAGGGCCACCTCCAGCTGCGCCGGCGCAGCGATCACGCTGAGCTCCAGAGCATTCGAGGTGCCGCCCATGGGGGTGAGCACCGTCACCAGGGCCGTCGTCGGCTGCGCAATGTCTGCGGCGGAAATCGTAGCCCGCAATTCCGTGCCGCCGGCAAACGTGGTCGGCCGGTCGCTCCCGTTCCAGCGCACCACCGAGTTGGCTGCAAGATTCGTGCCTCCAATGGTCAGCTCGAAGCCCGAGCCCCCGGCGCTGGTGCTGGCCGGGGAAAGCAAGGTGATGGAAGGTGCCGGCGGCGCCATGCCTGGTAGCAGAGACAACGTGTAAGCCCCGGTCTCGTTTGGTGAATAGCTGGTGGCCTCAATGCGATAGGTGCCTAGTGCGAAGGTGCGGACGATCCGCGAATTGGTATCGCCGCCACCATCATCATCGATGGCCACTGCCAACCCGCTGCTGTCCAGCACCCGCAGGAAAGTGTCAAACCCGCTCGAGTCCATGATGATGCTCAGTTCCTGCGAACCGCCAAGACTGAACTCGTACAGGTCAGTCAGGCAGCCAAGGCAGCCCAACGAGGGGCCGTCCGAAAGGGTCAGGGTCCCGCTCACCGTCTGCCCCACGCTGATTGGCGTCACCGTGGGCGGCGGCACTTCCGCCAGCGAAACAGTGTAATCTCCCTCCTCATCCGCGGAAAACGTTGTGGCCTCGATTCGGTAGGTCCCTTTCGCGAAGGTCCGTGAGAGGCGCGAGTTCGTACCCTCGCCTCCGTCGTCGTCGATAGCCACCTCCGTGCCGTTGCTGTCCAGCACTCGCAGGAAGGCATCGAAGTCGGTCGAGTCCAGGCGGATCACCAGGGCCTGCGAGCTGCTGAGGCTGAACTCGTGCTGGTCGGCGAAACAGCCAGTACAGCCCAGCGAACGGCCGTCCAAGAAGTCCAGGGTCCCGCTCGCCGTCTCGCCCACGCTGATTGGCGTCACCGTGGGTACCGGCGCTTCCTCGAGTGAAAGCGTGTAGGCTCCCTCCTCCTCCGCGGAGAACGTGGTGGCCTCGATCCGGTAGGTTCCTACAACGAAGGTAAACAAGAGGCGTGAGTTGGTTTCCGCGCCGCCGTCATCGTTTGCGACCACCGTTTCGCCGGTGCTGTCCAGCACCCGCAGGAAAGCGTCGAAGTCGGTCGAGTCCAGGCGAACCAGCAAGTCCTGAGAGGTGTTGAGGGTGAACTCGTAAAGGTCGGTCAAGCAACCGAGGCAGCCCACTGAGCCGCCATCGGAAACGGTCAGCGTCCCGCTCACCGTCTCGCCCACGCTGATTGGCGTTTTAGTCGGCGGCGGTACACCGCTGAGCGAAAGCGTGTAGTCTCCTTTTTCGTCGGAGGAAAACGTGGTGGCCTCGATCCGGTAGGTCCCCGCCTCAAACGTACGTGAGATACGTGAGTTCATCCCCGCGCCGTCGTCATCGTCGATGGTTACCTCCGAGCCACTGCTGTCCAGTACCCGCAGGAAGGCGTCAAAGTCGATGGAGTCCAGAGTGATCACCAAAGCCTGCGATTTGCTAAGACTGAACTCGTACAGGTCGGCGAAGCAGCCGCTGCACCCAATGGAGCGCGCGTCGGAGACGGTCAGCGTCCCGTTCACCGTCTGCCCCACGCTGATCGCCGTCACAGGCGGCGCTTGCAACGAGAGCGCATAGTCTCCGGTTTCACCTTCACCAAACGTGCTGGCCTGAATCTCGTATGTCCCCGCAACGAAGTTGCGCGAGATGAGTGAGTTGAATCCCCCGCCGCTGTCGTCGTCGGTGGCCAGCACCGTCCCGCTGTTGTCTCGTACCCGCAGGAAGGCGTCAAAGTCGGTCGAGGTCAGGCTGATCACCAGCGCCTGCGAGCTGGTGATGGTGAACTCGTAGCGGTCAGCGATGCACCCATTGCAATCCTCCCGGCGGCTGTCAGAAGCTTCGAGGGTCCCGGTTTTCGTTTCTCCCACGCTGATCGGAGTTTGTGCAAAACAGGGAAGGAAGGACCCGAGCAAAAGAGCCAGCAGCAGCAGTACAGGTGTATTTGTCTTGCGCATGACAGCAATCCGGCGGGGGGGGAATTCAGGACAAAGATATTTCCCTGGGACGGGAAAAGTCAAGCACTGTCAGCCTCGATCGCTTCTAGAAGATCACCTGAACCCGGCTCAGGTAGGAAAACGAGTCCCGGTCGCCCGGTGAGGGCGTTCGGAACGGATCCTTGAACCGCTCCAGGATGAAATTTGACTGGTAGCGCACGAACTTAGTCAGCCACCAGTTCACGCCAAATGTAAAGGCGTCGGCACGGTTCCCGTTGATGGCGTCATCCATTTGCAGGTTCTCATAGCGGAATGCCAACTCCCAGGCGCCTGAACCTCCCGGGGAACCCAGGAAAGAGGACTTGGGAGTGATCCCGCGTGCCGTTTTCTTCTCGCCGGTCAGCAGATAGGTGGCCTGCACCAAGTACCCTTTGCCGATGACGCCCGGCAGGTTGGTGCCGCCCGGTCCCCGATTCTGCCGATGCTGGTGGGTCTGGTCGTACTCGCCCCGCAACGAGAAGTTCTTGAAACGCCACCAGAATTCGGCGTTCGATCGCACAATCTTCCCGTTGACGCGGACCGGTTGGAAGAGTGGGAAAAACACCACGCTCCGGCTGGAGGCACGCCCGAGGAAGCTGTCGCCGCCCTTGTGGCGGCCTTCTGCAAAGGCTCCGCCGAAACTAAAGTTCTTCAAAATAGCCGGCCCTCGGCTACGAAACGGTGTGAAGCGAAGGCGGAGGTAACCTTCGGGCGTACTGGAAGTATTGTTCCTCAGTTCTCCCAGTCCGTTGAAGGCTCCAGCGTAATACTGGAAGGTTCCTCCCGCTAGGTCTCCGTGGAACATGAGACCCGGGCTGCGGCCTGGCGCCAGATTGTTGACGCTGGAGCGTTCCACGAAGTCAATGTACTTGGACGACTGCAATTCCTCCTGGCTGAAGGGCGCCTTGAACTGTCCGAACCGCACCTGGAATCCTTTTTTGTAGTTGATGTTGAGGTAACCATCCCGCAGCGAGGCGCCGATGTCGGCGAAGTCGGCCTGGACCTTGTACTCGTAGTGTTTGAACAATTGCCCCTGTGCCTCCAACCGCGCCCGGCGAAGGACGAAAGAAGAGGGCGGTGTGGCGGTGCCGGTGTAGCTGCGCCAGTCGAACTGCACGCGGCCCCCAAACTGCATGGTGAAATCGCCATCGGCGCTTCGGATGTAGGGGTGGCTGCCTGTCCAGCCGGCCAGCAAGGGGGCTGCTGGTTCCCGTCCCTGTTGAGGCTCCGCAGCCTTTGCTCGACTGGCCTGCGTTTGAACCACGGAGGCAGCCACGGTATTGGTTTTGCGGGAAGGCTGTTCTAGCTGCTGGCCGTTGAAGGCCGCCGGAGCGCTTTCCGAGGCAGAGGAGGAGGAAGCCGCGGAGCGGCTCTCGGCCTGCAACTCGGCCAGTTGAGCCTGCAGTCGTTCCAGCAGTTGTGCTTGCTGCCCAACGAGGCGCTCTAGCTCCAGTACACGTCCTTGCAGGCCGATCTGCGAACGGGAAAAATGCTTCTGGGGCTCGTCTTCAGCGCTTCCTGCTGAAGCGAATAGGACTATCCCCAGCAAAAGAAACAGTAACCGTCCCATGAAAGCAGATTTCATTGATCATCCTCCCGTTTGGGGCTCCTGGCTTGGTGCGCCCAAGCCGGATTCCTTGCGTCGTTTCATTGGGCGTTTCCAGGTTCAGTATGGGCCACCTTTGTTACAGTCGTGTCACAACCAATTGAATTCTAGGTAAAAAACCGAGTGCTCAGGCATTTCTTTGGGCGTAATGCCAGCCTGCCGTGATTCTCACCTGCTGGGTGCCCCCCGCTGGTCCAAAGGTACCGAGCAAAATGTAACTGTGGGTCCATTGGCCATTCGCTGCGGCTGCGTTCAACTAGATGCTGTTATGATGGCGCTGCACTAAATGGCGGGAGGAGCCGTGGCCGGTTCTAAGAAGAAAAAGAAAATCCTTGTGGCGGACGACGATCCTGCGATTCGCCGCATTGTGGAGATAGCTTTGGGTGCGGAAGGACTCGAGGTCATTCCCGCCGTGGACGGCGAAGAGGCGTTCCAGAAAGCGTTGACAGAGCGACCACATGCCATACTGCTAGACATCATGATGCCGAAGATGAATGGGCTGGAAGTTTGTGAGAGGCTGAAAGCCGATGAAACAACCGCCAAGATTCCAATTGGTTTTCTCACAGGGCAAAAGGATTTCGACTCCTATAGACAAGCCCAGAAACTAGGGGGCGTGCTCTACGTCACCAAACCCTTCGAACCAAAGAGGCTAGTTCACTTTGTAGGAGTATTGATAGCTTCCACAGGGTAAGTTCTCAGTCTGCCGAAATTTGCGAATGGACCCCCTTGGATGTCCAGATCCATATGCCACGGGGACGCCCGTTCCAGCCGGTGGTGCCGCCGATGCTGAGTACGAACGGCACGTCGGGGCCCTGCCCTCATGGTTGGCTGAAGACTGCTTTGGACCCGCATTTCCCTCATAGAATTCCATAGCTGACGTTATACTGGGCTCCGACACCAATATCCATGCTGGTTCCGGCGCCAGTACGGCCTTGAAGGGGTAGAAACCCAGTGTGTGAGAGCCAAAAGCAGCCTTTTCAACTTTCGTTCAACCGAAGGTGCGCTTTCTGATGAGGCAACCGAAGTTTTCCTTCATCGATCACCGCGCCGCCGGCTGGTATTACCCCTGGGTTATGGAGGGCCGGGTTCCGACGAGCAGCCCGTTAGAAACGAAGATGCGCATCGCCAAACAGGCCGGCTTCGATGGGGTCGGGACAAGCTGGTGGGACCTGGTTTCCTTTTACCAGGAGCGCGGTGCCTTGTCGCAACTGAAGACGCTCACGCAGCAGCTCCAGCTGCCCCTGACAGGATGCACCTTCGTGGCCGAGGGCTGGGCCTTCGCCAGTGGCAGCGCTCGGCAAAACGCGCTCTCCCTCGCCAAGTCTTCCCTGGACCTGGCGCATGCCGCCGGCTGCCAGAACGCCAGCATCGTCGGGTCCTTTGAGACCGGAGAGTTGCGTCAGGCCGCCCAGGGGTACCGGGAACTGTGCCAGTACGCGGGCAGCCTGGGGATCCCTCTGGGTCTGGAGTTTATCGGGCCGGCCCCCCAGTTAAAAAGCCTCGCCGTGGCTCGGGAAGTGGTGGAGCTCGCCGGCACCGCCAATGGCGGTGTGACCATCGACAGCTATCACTTCTATGCCGGTTCCTCAAATTTGAAGGACCTCGAGGAGTTCCCGCTGGACAAGATTATTGCTGTCCATCTGGCGGATGCGCCGGCGGACCTGAGCGACCCAAGCATTGACTTCAACCGGATCATGCCCGGAGAAGGAGAGTTGCCGTTGAAGGAATTTATTCAGGTCCTCGACGCCAAAGGATTCGGGGGGTTCTGGCACGCGGAATGTATCCGGGGCGAAGATTATACTTCCGACCTCAAGGCGGTCACTGAGCGCGCCTTCCGGCTCACGGAGAGGGTTGTCCGCTCGGCGCTCTCCTCGTCGTAGGCTGCCACGTTCTAAAAGAGGCTGATTGCCGTTTTAACAGGAGGAGAGACTAGCTATGCATCTAGGAGCCATTACCACGGTCTTCATAAACCGGCCCCTACGGGAAGCCGCGCAGAAGATGCACGCGATGGGGTTGGAAGCAATCGAAATCGGCACCGGGGGGTTCTTCCCGAAAAACCATTGCAACCCGGCGCGGTTGCTGGCCGATCCGCGCGCGCTGGAGGAGTTTCAGGCCACTCTAGCCGAGTCGGACCTGAAGCTCAGCGCCCTTGCGATTCACGGCGAGCCGCTTCATCCCGACCCTGCGATTGCTGAAGCTTACGACCGCGATTTTCGTGAGGCCTGCGCGCTAGCCCAGAAAATTGGGGTCACCCGGCTGACACTGTTGTCCGGCTTGCCGGAGGCGGCCCCGGGGGATAAGGTGCCGAACTGGATTCTCTATCCCTTTCCGCCGCGGCTGGTGGAGATGTATCAGTGGCAGTGGGAGAAACGGCTGATCCCGTACTGGACCGAACATGGCAAAATTGCCGCAGACCAAGGGATTCGGCTGTGCTTTGAAATGCATCCCGGGGACATGGTGTTCAAGCCGGAAGCGCTGCTGCGCTTGCGAGATGCGGTGGGTCCGGTCGTCGGGTGCAACCTGGACCCGTCTCACCTGTTCTGGCAGGGCATGGATATCCTGGAAGTCACCCGGACGCTGGGCGAGGCCATCTACCATGCCCATGCGAAAGACAGCCTGCCGGACCCGCACAACGTGCGCGTCAACGGGGTCCTCGACGCCAAGCCGTTTCAGGACACAAGGAACCGCAGCTGGATTTTCCGCACCGTCGGCTATGGACACCCGGAAGAGTTCTGGCGCGCCTTCGTCAGCACACTGCGCCAGGTGGGCTATGATGACGTGCTGTCGATCGAACACGAGGATCCGCTGATTGATCCGGAGGAGGGGTTCGAGTTAGCTGTGCAACTCCTGCACAGGGTCCTGATCCGGAAGCCCCCGGCTCCCCTATGGGACGCCAATATTAAATAGGGCCGCCTGTTGCGCTCGAGCAAGAAGCGGGGCGACGAGCGGTGGTGCAACGTCTGATGACCCATCCGGGTGTCGGCCCCCTGACGGCGCTCGCCTAGGTGCTGATCATCGGATCTGCGGAGCGGTTCGGTGGCGGCAAGCAGATCGGCAGCTATCTGGGGTTGGTTCCTTGTGAGGATTCCAGCGGGGGCCGGCAGCGGCTGGGACACCCAAGCAAACAAGGGAACTCGCTGATGCGCTTCCTGCTGGTGGAGGCGGCGCAGGCCGCGGTAGGTTCCGATCGGGACTGGCGACGCCAGTTCGTGCACCTGGCGATGCGTCGCGAACGTCGCATCGCGAAGGTGGCGATGGTGCGCAAGCTCGCGGTGCGCCTGTACTGGATGTGGCGCCGAGGATGGAATGACCAGCAGCTGAGAAAGTTCGGTTCGCACGCGGGGGAGTCCGGATACGTCCATGGTGTGAAGTAAATCACCGTCCAGTTGATGGGGCGCCCCGCTCCCTCGCCATTCAAGAGGGAGTTCGAAGTCGTAATCATGGTCGAAGTTGTGACCGGATAGATGGTTGGGTCGGACCGAGTTCCGCCCGCAACGATTAGAAGCGAGCCTTGGTCGGCGCGATGGAAGCAGGACGTTTTCTAGGAAATCAGCAAGAATGGCCTCCGTTCTGGGCGGAAGTCTGCCCATTATACGATTGACAGGCCCGACGCTTTCATAGATGGATGTATAACGCGCTTATCGGACAAGTGCCTTCGTA
This sequence comes from Terriglobia bacterium, assembly GCA_965218055.1. Taxonomy (GTDB): domain Bacteria; phylum Acidobacteriota; class Terriglobia; order JAJPHL01; family JAPKYU01; genus CBDBKE01. The sequence continues at coordinate 108,463 of CBDCKA010000002.1, read as the reverse complement.
TCGCGCATTATCGCAGGACAAGGACGTCGCCCATACGATAGCCAGATGTGTTTACCGATTCGGCGCCGCTTGGCCGGAAGCCGGCATACCGGAAACGGAACTTTTGGGGGAGCTGAACCGTGACCGCAGCCTCCGCCTTCGCTGCGGTAAGATTACCTCATGGGTAGTTTTCCGTCCCGCCGTGTCCTAGAGACTCTCCTGTCGCGAAAACCGCGAGAGTACAGCCTGGAAGTCGGGGCACTCTCGGTCTTGACGATTCTGGGGATTTCCCTGCTGGCCTGGCAGAACGGAGCGGCTCTCCTGCCGACTCTTGCCGCCACTTCGGGAAGGGGCTCTAGAGGAACATGAATATTGGAGACTGATGACGGCCGTAGCGGTGCACACCGACATCGCGCACTTTTTCTCGAACGCAATCTTTCTCGCCTTCTTCAGCTATCTGCTCTTTGGATACTTCGGCTTCTGGGTCTTCCCGGTTCTGGGTCTGGCTCTGGCCGGGTCAACTAGAAAACTGGCGCCCCTGGGGAGACTCGAACTCCCGACCAACGGTTTAGGAAACCGCTGCTCTGTCCATCTGAGCTACAGGGGCATACTTTGGTATCAATAGTTTAGCTCCGAGAGCCACCTAAACCAACCTCTCTTGAGCACCAGTGGAGCACAAGTTCCCGCAGGCTGCCAGAAACTCCGCCTCCATGAGATCTACAGCCTGCCGTTGGACCCCTGGAACCAGGTGCGTGTAATGCTTGAACGTCACCCCCACATCCGCATGGCGATTTAGTGCCTGAAGCGTACGCGGGTCAACGCCAAGGAAATTCAGCCGAGTGCTCCGGGTATGCCGGAAGCTGTGAAGAGCACCCATTGGCAAAGCCAGTTGTCGAAGAACAGGACGCAACTTTCGTCTCACCCAATTCGCGAGGATCATAGGCTTGCCACCGGGCCCCACGAAGACCGGGTCACAGGGATTCGCAAACCTGCTACGTAGCCGCAGTTCGAGGAGGGCATCCCTGAGAATCTCAGGGATAGGTAAGGCAGAATAGCTGGCTGCGCTCTTCAGATCGCATTCCAGCCCGTTCCATACCGCCCGCTGCGGTCGAATCTCCTTTCTTTGGAGGTCTGCGTCTTGCCACCGTAAACCGCATAATTCTGAGCGGCGAAGACCCGTAAAGTAGACGGACAGAATTAGAGTTCGGGACAGTAAATCGCCCTGTTGCTCGAACGCCGTCAAAATGGCGCTGACTTGCTCCGGTGTGTACACAGCCCGTTCTTGACGAGGCCCCAACTTCTTGGGCAGTTCTACACCGTTTGATGGGTTTTCCATGAGTAGCTTGAGACGTATGCCGAAGCGCAAGATCGAGCGCAGCAGGTGATAAATGTTACGCACCGTCTGTGGCGAAAGCCCCGCTTCAGTCTTGCGGCTGACAAAACGTTGAACCAGCCCCGGAGAAAGGTCAGGTAGCCGCAAACATACCAGCGCCAACCCATCCCCGGCAAGGATGTGCTTCTTAAGCAGCTTCCGGTATCCTGCTTGTGTGGGCAGTGATTTGTTGGGCAACGATTCCTGCTCCCAACGTCTCCCCAGTTGCTCCAGCGTTGTTTCCCGAGCCGGGAAATGGGCAAGCGGATTGAGTTCGTCCCGCCGTTCGAGCAGGATTTTCCTGGCTTCGCCTTTGGTCATCGAACTGGTAGCCCCGAGCGTCTCGAGACGGTGTGCCCACGCCAGCTTCCCGTCCTTCAATACGCGCTCCCTCCAGCGAATAATCCACTTACCCCTACGATCTGTCACATAGCCCTTTTGGAAACTACGGCGAGTCTTCATCGTTCTTCCTTTCTCGACTCGCCTTTTCCCTTCTTTAGCCGTCGAGCGTAGAACCGTGCTCCTTCCCGCATCAGTTCTGCAAGTGGAACCCGCACCGAGGAAGCCAACGCCTTGAGTCGGCGCAACTCGGCCCGTGTGCACTTTACAGGGAAGATCGTGCCGCGCTTCAAGTGCTTTGGTTTCTGAGGTCGTCCCAACGAGCACGCTCCACCCCAAGCAGCCGGTGTTATGGTATATATCGATTCGTTTCTTTTCAAGCGAAACCGCTCCGCGTTACCTGTGCTCTTTTTGTGCTCCGGCCACCAAAACCGCCTTCTGATTCACAGACTTACAGTTGAATTGCGGTTCTCCGAACCGCCGACAGGAGGGCCGTCTACAGCGAGCCCGCTCGGATTGACGGGAACGAATTGAGCCTGCGTTGCGGCGGCGGCGCCAGCACCGCACTGCTCGCCCGCCACTGGCCAAAACAGTCGGGCAGTCGACATGAACTAGCCCTCGGCCTGGGGGGTCTTCTGCTGCGAGGTGGACTCAGTGATAAGGTCACCTCGCGGATTGTGCGGACCGCGGCTCGCATAGCCGGTGATAATGAGGCGAAGGACCGAGTGCAGGCGGTCAGGGACACAGCGAAAAGGCTCGCAAAGAACAAGCCCGTGAAGGCACGTCGAACCGTTGCTGATTTGATGGGCAATGAAGTGGTGGATCGGCTGCGTGACTGGCTAGGGCTAAAGAGCGCTGCGTCCAACGGATCGTCGCAGCACGGCGGTCCTTATCGAGTCCAGGGCGGGTGCATCGCCGTTGAACGCACGACGCGCGATGGCCCCGTCGTGGTCCCGCTCTGCAACTTTGAAGCCCGCGTCACGGAAGAAGTGACCCTCGACGACAGCGCTGACACGACGAGGGCGTTCGTTCTGGAGGGGAAGCTGGAATCTGGTGAGGTCCTTCCCGCAGTTCGCGTGCCTGCCACACGGTTCAGCGGGATGGCGTGGGTGACCGACTGCTGGGGCCTGCGGGCAGTGGTTCGGGCCGGACTCTCGATGCGTGACCAGCTTCGTGAGGCAATCCAACGTCTTTCGCCTAGCGCACGGCGGCGGCAAGTCTTCACTCACACCGGGTGGCGTCAGATCGGGGAGGAGTGGTTTTACCTGACGGCGACCGGGGCGGTTGGACGTGACGGATTCGAGGTGGACGTTGGCAATGAGTTAGCGCGTTACCAGCTGCCACGCGTAGCGGACGACCCCGTGGAGGCGATGCGGGCAAGCCTGCGACTCCTTGAGGTGGCGCCACTCACCGTGGGGCGCACACAGGGCCGCGCGGTTGAGGCGGAGCGTCCGTCCCGCCGTTTTCTCCGCGTGCTTCTAGCGCTGGTAACCCAGGACCGGGCCGCGCTCCTTCCCAAGGATTCGTATGACCAACTCACCAGCCGCGGCCCGTTGGTGGGGTGGCAGGACGAGGACTCAATCTACCTGATACCCGACGCGGCGTTTCAGGCCGTGGTCAGGTTCTGCCGGGACAGCGGCGAACCTTTCCCCATGCGCCAACAGCGGCTCATGAGGGACTTGGCCCAAGAGAACCTTTCCGAGTGTGACCCTGGGCGGCACACCACCACGGCAAGGGTAGGCGGAGGCACCCGCCGCGTTCTTTGCCTTCGTCGGGCAGCCGTTGAGGATCTCCTTGGTGAACAGTTCCCTGAGGTGCTAGGAGATTACCCTGTGTTGCCACCTGTGGTGTAACCGGTTGTCACCACTATCACCACTTTTATGGAGTAGAGAGACACGCCATAGAGCAGCAGGTTTCTTGTATTGCCTAGAAGCCGTTACAAAACCCCATGGAAGTGGCTGATTCCGTGAGGAGGAGGCTGAGGTGCTCAAAGATCTAGCCGTTTTGCCTATGCTAAGTCCCTTATGTTCAGCAACAACTGGCCCCAGTGTCGGTTCCTGGCTCGAACAAGGATTCCCATTCTAGGAGATAGCAGTGGTTTTGCAACAGGCTCTAGAGACACCTGCCCAATATACACACGCGCTCTACGTCGGCTCTCCTATCTCCGAAAAACCGGTGATACCGGTGACAGCGGTGATGAGCAAGCCCCAGCATACGGCCTCCACAGATGGAAACGTGGTGGTTACCCACAAAGAACTAGCCCCGGCTGAAGCCCAGGCCCGCATAGGGAATAGGGCCTAGCAAGTTGCAAAGTGAACCACCACTATCGTGGTCTCGCGCTGAAGTTAGATTCCCGGTAGCGCTGCACGCATTGCCGCGCGGCGACATGCGGGTCGAGGAACCACCACCAACTACGACGAACCACGCCGCGTACGGGACCGCCTACACCATTCGCAGAAGCGCAGATCCGTAAGATTCCGGTCACTGTGGTGATGCTGTATTGATACTGCGGCGAAAACGCCCACATGATCCAATTTGCGCGCGTAACTCCTTTGTTTCCGACGCGCCGCCCACTATTATGCAACATCCCTGCAATATCAAAGCTCCCAAGCGTAACCGTTTACCCACCAATCACATATAGCCATAACAGGTCATGGCGGCGCGTGCTCGCTATATAATCCATTATGCTGGCACCGAAACTTGCGAACGCACCCCTGGGCGGTACTATCACCCTAGCGATCCAGGCCGCGAGTGAGAAGCCTCACGTGCCATCTTACACATCCTACTAGACTTAGCTGCCAGGCAGCCCCGAGTAACGCGGTGATTCTGACGGTGCGCCACATAATTTTCATATGTGCATATTGGGTGGGGGTTGGTGGACATTTTCGCTGGTTCTGACGGCGCGGCATATAATTCACTATGCGTATTGCGGGCGATTGCTAGACTTCCCTATCAGCTCGGGGCCAATAGCGGGATAATTGCGGGCGGTTTGATGGACTTCCCGCGCGGCTTGGGCTAACAGTGCGCGGGGGAGCAGAATGGGCGAAGCCTGGAAACAGTGGGAAGGCCAAGTTGTCAACGGGGAATTCCACCTGGGTCAGCCTGAATGGTGAGCGCGGCTCCCTTTCTCACCGTAACCTGGATTCCCAGGATCCGGCGGGTGTAGAGATCGATCACGGTCGCCACATAGACCTTCTTTCCGTGCTGCACGAACTCGGTGAAGTCCGCTGCCCAGATGTGGTTTGCATATGCGGGCATGACCGCGAGCAGGAGGTTGGGATAGGTCCGGGAAACCTTGGATTTTCTCCATTTTTTGCCTCTCCTGCGGTAGGGCTTGATGCCAAACAGACGCATGACCCTCTGCGCCCGCTGGCGGCAGAGTCCCAGTGCCGTAGCAATTCGCCGGGAGCCGTAGGAGGGATGGATCTGCAGCTCTTCTTCCAGGCGGACCTTGAGGCGCCAGTCCTTCTCCTTCATTCTTGGGACGTAATACAGGCTCGCGCGGGATATGCCAAGGGCTCGGGCAAGCGCTGATTTGTTTCTTCCTTCGCTCAATTGTTTTTTTGAGTCATGGAGAGCTTGAGCGTGATCTCGCCCACGAGTTCCAGGAGTTCTCTGTTCTGCTTCTGAAGTCGGGAGAACTCCGCCCAGGACGGGGCACCGGTTGCTCCTTTTACCATCCAACCATAGATGCTTCCTTCAGAAATACCGTGATCCTTGGCGGCCTGGGCCACCGAGATGCCTTCTTCCTTGACGCGGCGTAGGATATCGGCTTTTACGTCAGCTGCAATACGATGATGTTTTTTGTTCATATGACACCAGGGTAGTTAATTCCCAACCTCAGTGTCTAAATTACCCAGTCCAGGGCAATACGCCAATCCGCTCGTCACCCTGCGCTTTAGTCAACATTGACCCAGACCGACTTCACCTGAGTGTAAAGCTCGAGTGCGTGGACTCCTGATTCGCGGCCATACCCGCTCATCTTGTACCCGCCGAACGGCATGGCCGGATCGAAAACGGTGTAGCAATTGACCCAGACGACTCCGGCCTGCAAGGCCTTGGCGATACGGTGGGCCTTACCTACGTCCCGTGTCCAAACACCTCCGGCCAGTCCATAGAAGGTATTGTTGCTCAGCCTCACGACCTCATCTACTTCCTGGAATGGGATCGCAGTCAAGACAGGCCCAAAGATTTCCTCTTGGGCGATGCGCATATCGGTCCGCACGCCATCGAACACCGTGGGCGCGACGAAGTAGCCTTTTCCTAGCTCTCCCGCCGTCAAGCGTTCGCCGCCTACGAGGGGTTTGGCCCCCTCTTCCTTCCCGATTCGGAGGTAGCTGGTCACGCGGTTGAGCTGCTCCTCGGAGACTAGCGGTCCCATCTGGGTCTCGGGATCGAGGTTGTTGCCGACCTTGATCGTCGAGGCAAATTTGGCCACTTCGGAAACGAATTTGTCGTAAATTGTCTTTTCGACGAAAAGCCTCGAGCCTGCACAACAGACTTGCCCCGAGAGTCGGAAGATGGCCCAGGCTGCTCCCGAAACCGCTCGCTCCAGGTCGGCGTCCGCGAAGACGATATCCGGAGACTTGCCACCCAATTCCAGAGAAACCCGCTTTAGGTTCCCCGCCGAGGCCTTGACGATACTCTGTCCAGTTAGGTGTTCACCGGTGAAGGCGATTTTATTGACATCGTGGTGCTCAGCCAGGGCTGCTCCGGCAGTCGGGCCGAATCCCGGACAGACATTCACCACTCCAGCTGGAATCCCGGCCTCCAGGATCAGCTCCCCCAGGCGAAGCGAGCTTAGAGGCGTCTGCTCGGCCGGTTTCAGCACCACCGTGCACCCGGTGGCCAGCGCCGGCGCCAGCTTCCAGATCGAGGTGACCAGAGGACCGTTCCAGGGGACAATCGCTCCCACCACGCCGACCGGCTCCCGCAGCGTGTAGGTGAAGTAATTCCCGGGCGCCGAGTTTTCGACTGTTTCTCCATGGATCTTGGTCGCCCATCCCGCGTAGTAGCGGCACACCGCAGCGACCCGAGGGATCATCCCCGTTCGGGCCATCGTGATCGGCATTCCGTTGTCTAACACCTCAAGGAAGGCCAGCTCGTCCCCGTTGGCTTCGATCAGGTCCGCCAGCCGGAGCAACATGCGCTGGCGCTCCACCGGCTTCACCTTTCCCCACTCGCCTTCAAATGCCCTGCGCGCCGCTTTCACCGCCCGGTCAATATCTTCCCGGTCGGCTTCTGCCACCCGGGCATGGACCTCGCCGGTCGTTGGGTTCAGGGTCTCGAAGGTTTTTCCCGAAGCTGCCTCAACCCACTTGCCGTTAATCAACATTCGCTTGGGTTGAGTCGCGAGGAAAGATCGAACTGCCGGATGGATTTCTTGTGCAACTGTCGCCATGGTAGGGCTCCTTTCTAGGGACGACGCGCGTTGGATGGATCTCTCGGTTCAGTGTTCGGAATATCCAGCATAACCCCTCTCCTCATCATGAATCAAGGGAGGCCGCTCTCGACCGTGAGGCATTGACTTGCCCGCGGGCGCGGCCTATGATCGCCCGTGCCGTTTCCCCAATGACTGGTTGAACGTTGAGCCACAGTGCCTGTCCTTGAAAAACGGTTGCCGTGGAGGAAACGATTAGTGTGGAGGGGATGGGCCGGATGTATCGCGAGTTTGAATACTTAAGTAGGTAGGAGCGAATTCTATGCCACATGAAGCTGTCACCATCCTAGGAGGAGGTAACACTGCCTTCTCGGCAGCGGCGAACCTGACGTTGCGTGGATATAAAGTGATTCTCTATGAGATCCCGGGGTTTGAAGCCTCCTTGGCGCCGGTGAAAGGCACGAGCACCATCCATTTAAAAGGGGTGGCCGGGCAGGGAGCGGCGGTGATTCACCGGATGACGACCGACATCGAAGAAGCGTTGCGGGCATCGGATCTGGTCCTGCTGATCGTGCCGGCCTACGCACATAGACCGTTTGCCGAGGTCTGTGCATCGCACCTGCGCAAAGGGCAGATCGTGGTGTTGACGCCGGGCACACTGGGGACGCTGGAATGGGCGCGCATTCTGCGGGAAGCAGGAACGACAGGAGTGATCCTTGCCGAGACGGACACGGCCCCTTACGTCTGCCGAAAGACGGCTCCGGACACAGCCACGATCTGGGGAGTCGTCCTGCATCTAGGATTGGGCGTACTCCCGGCGACGGAAACAGAAGGGGTGCGGGAGCTACTGGAACCCCTATTCCCTGGGGTGAGCTGCTATCCGGATGTCATGGCCTGCGGTTTGAGTGCGCTGAATCCAGTGGTGCATCCAGCGGGTGTGCTTATGAACGCGGGACGCGTCGAGTACGCACGAGGCGAATTCTACTTTTACGAGGAGGGTATCTCGCCCTCGGTCGCGAAGGTCATCATGCAAGTCGACGCCGAGCGCCGGGCAACCGCGAAAGCTTTGGGCTACAATCTCTGCCCTGCCGATGAGGCGTTCTGGCGGGTAGGATTTGGTCCTAAGGGGGACCTGTGGGCAACCATTAATGGCAGCCGCATGCTCACGCAGTTGAAAGCCCCCGGAACGCTGGACAGCCGGTGGCTCACCGAGGATATACCTTACGGCCTGGCCGTCTGGAGTTCCATCGGAGCGCAATACGGGGTTGACACCCCCGTCATGCGGTCTTTTGTAAATATTGGATCCGTCGTGATGGGCTTCGATGGATGGACATCGGGGCGGGGCATGAAGGAGTTAGGAATTGCGGGGATGCAAAAAAAACAGCTTGCTGCCTACCTGAAGACGGGCCGCATGGGATAATGGGCGCGTCCGGATGAGACATTCACGGGCTGGCACTGGCTGTTTTGCGGGCTCTTTTACGTCAGGCGAGTTCGAGCTGAACGCGGTGGTGGCCTGTGGCGCCTTCCGGCCAAGAGTCGTGTTGGGTGGCCGTCTGCAGCTTCCCGTCACCGTTTACGGCGCGTACCCGCAAGCTGTAGGTGCCCGGGGCCGATGGCCGCCATTCATAGCGCCAGAAGGTCCAGACGTAGGGCGAGGGGTTGCTGAAAATCTCGGCGGGCTGCCAGGACTGGCCATCATCTTCGCTCAGCTCGACACGCGTAATTCCGGAGGCGTCCGCGACTGCGTAGCCAACCAGCAGAAAACTCTGGCCGGAAAGCTTGGCACCCCTTCGCGGTCGCGGGCCGTCGACGACAGCTCGAGTCTGCCGCTCGGCCGTGTCTGACCAGCCGCGTTCCTCCCAGAAGCCGAGTTGGTGCTCGGCGAGCAACTCAATTCGGGTAAGCCATTTTGGCTGCTTCATCCCGTACTTGCCGGGGAAGAAAACTCGGAGCGGATAGCCGTGCGCAGCCGGCAGCGGCTCGCCATTCATCTCGTAGGCCAGAAAATTGTCGTCCCAGAGAAGCCGTTCCAGGGGAATGCCAGTGGCGTAGCCGTCTGCGGCGTGGAGCAGGGCCGACTGCGCTTCCTTGCGGGGACGTGCGCTCTCCAATAGCGGCCGGAGTGCGGTGCCTCGCCATCTCGCATTGCCAATGGCGGGACCTCCGACCCGGTTCTCGATGCACTCGAGCGTCAGCATGCGCTCGAGTGGCGGCAGGGCTTTGACCTGCGGCAGCGTTAGCGTGACTGGGTTTTTGACCAGGCCGTCAACGACCAGCCGCCACTCGTCCGCATTGACCTGCGGAGTCAAGCCCTGCGAAGTGGTATAGAAGTCCGCGTTCGAAGTGATGGCCTTGAGCGCCGCCCGCTCTCCCAGGTGCAGGTATTCTTCGACACGGATGCGGGAAGAGACCCGCGTGTCGCCATACTTGTTGTAAAGCGTCAGCAGCCCTACGAACCAGGCACCCCCGGCCGTGCTTGCGATAAGGAAACGCCTGCGGTCCATTATGACTGCCTGCCTTGTTGTAGTTTACCAGCCTGGGATGCTAATCGGGTGGAGCCGGAGGAACCCTGGGAAGCAAAAATGCCTGCGGCCGTGCCCTGCCTTCGTGGCTAACGTTTCCCCGAGCCTCCTTTGGCGAGGACGCTGTCGGGCAAGCCAAAGGCAAAAAGGGCGCCTCCCGAGGGGATGACAACGTACTGCTTGCCGTCCAGCGCATAGGTCATCGGGGCGGCAATCAGAGGGGAGCCGGTCTGTAGGTGCCAGAGGTGCTTTCCGCTCCGGGCATCGAAGGCCAGCAGGTATCCCTCTTGGTCTCCGGCGAAGACCAATCCGCCCGCGGTCGCCAGCGTGCCTCCCCAGGGGGGCGAGTGGTGTTTGAATTCCCATTTGATGTCCCCCGTCAGGGGATCAATGGCACGCAGGGCTCCCCATCCTTTCTCGCCAGGCTTGCTCTGAAACGCGCTGCCGAAAAAGATCTGCCCTTCCCGGTGCTTCTGAGGTGAGGTGAAATAGATATCGCACTGCTCGCGGGCAGCCACATAGAAATAGCCCGTTTGCGGGTGAAACGAGGGAGACATCCAGTTGGTGCCGCCTATGACCCCGGGACAGACGTAATTGCCTTCCTCGGTTGGATCGCCGTTTGGGAGCCGCAGGGGACGGCCATCCGGACCAATCTCGTTAGCCCAGGTCACGCGGACAAACGGCTTGCCGAGCAGGAATTTGCCATTGGTGCGGTCCAGCAGGTAAAAAAAGCCATTTCGATTAGCAAACGCCAGCAGCTTTCGCGGCCGGCCCTGATACTCCAGGTCCAGCAGCATCGGGATCTGCGTGGAATCCCAGTCGTGCAAGTCGTGCGGGGTGAACTGGTAATGCCACTTCAGCCTTCCCGTGTCGGTATCCAGCGCCACCACAGAGTCACTGTACAGGTTGTCCCCCTTGCGGTCTCCGCCGTAAAGGTCCGGCCCGGGATTGCCGGTGCCCCAGTAAATCAGGTTCAGCTCCGGATCGTAGCTGCCGGTGAGCCAAGCCGGCGCGCCGCCCGATTTCCAGGAATCCCCCGCCCAGGTCTCGTTGCCGGGCTCGCCCGGGCCGGGGATGGTGTAGAACCGCCAGGCACGCTTGCCGGTCTCCGCGTCATAGGCATCGATGAAGCCGCGAATCCCATACTCGCCCCCGGACACGCCTACGACTACCTTATCCTTGACCACCAACGGCGCCGCCGTGAAGCTGTACCCCTTGCGGTAGTCATCGGCCGCCACGTCCCAAACGACGTCGCCGGTTTTTGAGTCCAGCGCCACCAGGTGGGCATCCAGCGTCGCCAGGAACACCTTGTCGCCGAGCGCCGCCAGACCGCGGTTGGGCAGGCCGCAGCAAAGGGGAATCTTCTCGGGCAGCTTATGCTGGTAGCTCCAGATGAGGCGCCCGGTGCCGGCATCCAGGGCATAGGCGTGGCTCTCCGGCGCGCTCAGGTACATAAGGCCGTCAATGACCAGGGGCGTGGCTTCGAACTTGTCGGGGGTCCTGGTCTGAAAGACCCACTGCACCGCCAACTGCTCGACGTTGCCCGTATGAATCTGCTTCAGCAGGCTGTAGCGCCGACCGCTGTAGTCGCCTGAGTAGGTAAGCCAGTTGTGCGGCTCGTCGACCGCCTTCAGTAGCCGCTCGTAGGTTAACTGGCCCCAAGCGCCTTGGGCACCCACGCTGGCAAGCCACAGGCCGAGGAAGAGCGCGTATGCTTTCAGGCCATTTTTTCCCTCCAAGCTCCTCGCTCCCATCTCTTTAACTTCGGTATGGTTGCTCATCGTCATCGCAAGCTATCCAGATAGGCTAATAAGTCCTGCAACTCCTCGTCGCTCAGGATCTGCTCGGTGTATTCCGGCATCAAAGATCCGGGCTCGTAGATGACGTCCCGCAGGTCTTTCTTCAATAGTCTGTGAATTTCCTCGCGCCGGTCCATGATCTGGATGGAAAAGCTGTCTTCGTTGCGGCGCACGCCGGTGATGCGCCGGCCGTCCTTGGTCAGCACGCTGACCGTCGCGTAGCCTACCGCCACCTGCCAGTTCGGGTGCCGGATGGTAATCTGCTTGTTTGGATCACGAATGGATTCTATGAGGTATTGGATGCCGCGCGCTCTTGCGATGTTGGATAGACCTGGGCCCAGGCGGCCCCCCTTGCCATTCACCATGTGACACTGGGAGCAAGCTCCGGAACCGAAGAAGATCCGCTCACCAGCCTCGCGATTACCCGTAATTAGTGTGACCGAAGCAGCGCTCAGACTTCGTAAGTACGCAACGACCGACCAGATCTCGTCTTCCGCCAGAACGGTCGCCGGCATGGCCGTGCCCGGCACGCCCTCGTCAATGTTTTGGAAGATGGCAGCGTCGCTGCTGCCGTGCGTCCAGCGCCCCCTGGTCAGGTCCGGCCCGCGGGTCCCTCCGTTCGCTTCCAGCCCATGACAGAAGATGCAACCAAACCGGAAAATAACCCTGCCCTGCCGGATTGCCTCGGGGTCCCCAGCAAGCGGGTTTTTGACCTCCCGCGCCGGGCCAGCCGGGGGATTAGGCTGCGCTGCCCCCGCGGCGATCGAAAATGCAAGCAGGGTTACCGTTAACACCACTACCAGCTTTCTGACCCTGGGACAGAAGCCACCGTTTGTCAGGCCCATATTCTCGCCCTCAATTCATAGCGCTGGGATTTCCGATTTGAGCTTTCCCTTGGCGCAAAAGCATATGCCAAGTGCCCTGTCGACTCAAGCTGAGATCACCATGGCTGTGGGCAGTCAGCTCGCCTGGCCCAGCGCCGCAGGTTTGGGTCGCTGTCCGATCATCGCACGGCTTGTCCAGACTAGAACGAAAATCTCAGGGTAAACGCGAAAGTCCGACCCTCGTTGAGGGTGCGAGTGATCTGCGCAAAATTATCAGCTGTGAGCCGGCGGCCGGGTCTCGCGAAGTGGGGATGATTGAGGAAATTGATGGACTCGGCCCGGAACTGTAACGATTTGTCCCCGCTCAACGACCATCGCCTGGAGAGTCCAGCGTTGACGTTCCAGATGCCGTCCCTGCGGAAAGTGTTACGGCCCAAATTACCCCTGGCGGAAGTGGGCTCGATGAACGCGAAAGCCGACTGCGGCAGCATCTGCTGAGAGGTGTCTGGGTTGTCGATGGTACGGCCAAGAATCGAGGGGTCCAGCAGAATCGGTCTGTCGCGGGAGCTACCGTCTACATTCCCGAAGCCGGGTCCGTCGGAGCCCGAATACACCCCAAACGGGGCGCCAGACTTCAGCAGAATGATGGAACTAATCTGCCACTGGCCAAGGATTCTACCCATCCAGCCGTTTCGCATCGGGAGTCGCGGAGTCTCATAGTTTACACGCCACAGCAGAGCGTGGGGCTGATCGAAAGAGCTAGGGCCCTTCATCTCCTCCTGGTAGGCGGATTCACTTGGACTTGCCGACGCCCTGCCCGTGCTAGTGTAATTAGCCCCCAGGTCGATCGCTTTGCTAAACCAATAGGACGCGTCGAGTGTCAGCCCCCTCCAAGGGGGCATCGTGAACCTGACCTTCGCGGCGTCGAAGTACCCACGAGACCCATTCAGGATATGCCGAACCTGGTAGAACCGCTGGTCGGGTCTCCGCTCGTTGATCGTGCTCGTGTCTTGAGGAATGCCATCCACGGGACGGGCGCGGTTCAAATGCCACGTGGTCAGGAGCCGGTGCGAGCGACTACCCACGTATCCAAAGGCCAAGTACCAGTCCCTTCGAAAGCTCAGCTCCCAACTGAAATTGTATTGGTGCGAATAGGGAGCGACCAGGTTGGGATCGAGTTGAAAGATAGAGCTTCGAGCGGTGGGGTCCAGATCGGATGGCTGCAAGTCCTTCAAGGGGCTGGCCAGATCGGGAGCGTCGACGGAAATAATCAGATTCGTCGGTGGGTTGAATCGGGCCCGTCCAAAGGTAACCGGAAAGATCTCGCCGTACTGCACCCCATAGGCACTCCGCAATACGCCCCAGCGATCGCTCAAACGGTAGGCAACGCCGAAACGCGGAGCCCAATTGTTGCAGTCGCAATCGTAGGGAATGTCACTCAGACCGTTCACCTCCGACGGCCGCGTCACCGGCTGATACCGCAGACCCAGATTGAGCGCCAACTTCCCACTCACCCGCCAAGCATCTCCGACAAAGTATTCCATGTCCCAGTTCCGGAACCCGCGATGAACGTTGCCCAGCGCAACCCTGTAGCTGCTGGGGGTACCCAGGCGAAGGTTTTCAATCGGGTCCCGGCCAAAATCTTCCGGGAAGCTAAACAGGCCGCGGTGTCCGAAGGTTTCTACACCGTTGACCTGACGTCGCAGTACCTGAAACCCAGCGTACCAGGTGTGCCGGCCGCGACTCTGCTGCATCTGCCCGGCATAGCGGAACAAGTTCTGGGCCCGATCGATCGGGACTCTGCTGGTGGGGCCAACAGACGTTAGAGCGCCTACCATCCAGATCGCGGGTCCGATGGAGGTCTCCTCGGGAACCAGCAGCGAGCCGATGCGGTCGAAGCCGATCGAGAAATCCGTGGTGGTGCTGGCCGTCCAGGTGCGATTCCAGGTGGCGCGTGCGCGGTGGTTCTTGGTGGTCGTGTCGGGGTTCTGGCCACCGACAATCTGGAAGGCTTCTACGTCTTGAAAAGTCAAGTTGTAACGCAGAGAGAGACGGTCCTGATCGCCCAAGGTCTGGTCGAGCACTCCCCACACTCGATCGTTGTCGATCGCCTGCGGGGCATTGGCGTTGAGGGCGCGTGGGTTGATGTCAGTTCGGTTCGGGAGTTCGTCGGGATAGGCTCCCAGGATCCTCTCGATCATTGCGCGGGTGGCGGGGTCATTCGCGCGGGTGGCGGGGTCATTGAAGATCGGGGTCCGCTCGTCTGCCATGGGTACAAGCACATTCCCGTTGACCTGACCGCGCAGCTTTCTCTGGCTGGCGTTGACCGTCAGGCTGGCTCCCTCCCAAAGCGGAACGCCGATGGAGAAGCCGTAATCGTTGGTGTGGGCTGGTTGCACCTCGCCCACTTGAAAGAAGGAGCGAGCTCTGAACATGCTATTGTCGTGGCCCCAATAGACATCGCCGTGAATGCGCGAGACCCGTGAAGGCATCAGATGCAGCGGCGCCTGGGAGCTGCCTCCGAATTCGCTTCCGAAGTAGTTCCGATCGGCCCGAAACTCGCGGATGATCGTGGCTGTCGTCCCCATTCGCCGGTTCACGTCCCTGAGTACGTTGTTGTCGATGAGGATGATGCGAATGTTTTCGTTTCTGAGGGTCTCGCCCGCAGACGTCTCCACCTCTCCAAGGAGGTTGACGGTCGTTCGCTCAGCCGAGGTCTCGGGATCACCCCGGTCAAGGTTACTCGCCGGGATTTCTGGGTCGGGTGGCCGGGCATTGTCCAGGTTCCGGGCCGGGTTTACCCCGCAGTCTGATTTCCTGGGGACCGGGGCTTCTGAGTTTTTCGCGCGTGCCTGAGTCGTTTGCGGGGGGTCGGGCTGGGCGGCTCGCGCTGAGGACCAAGCAGACAGCAGAAGCAGGCAGCACAACGCGATGAGCAAGTCACGACTCAAGTAGGAATCCCCTGTCACAGTCCATGCTAGGCGCCTCCTGTCGGCAAGTCAACGTGGCGAGCTGGCGAGGCGCTCGGGTGGTCTTGCGCTTGCCGCATCGCTGGACTGCACTGCCGCCGTTGACAACACAGGCTGGCGCGACCAAGAATTGCAGGCGATGTTGACCTGACCGGCGCTTTTTGTACCAAGTGGAAAGAGAGAGAATCCACTTGAGGAGGAAGTGAGGTCAAGCCGACAAGGAGTTACAAGCCGGAGCAGATTGTAGCGGTGCTACGGCAGATAGAAGTGCAGATGGCGAACGGGAAGACTGCGCCCCAAGCCTGCAAAGAAGCCGGAATCCACACCCAGACCTACTACCGGTGGCGGAAGGAATATGGGGGGCTGAAGCTGGATCAGGCGAAACGGCTGAAGGAATTGGAGAAGGAGAACGGCGTTGTTGCGTAATTCGCGCTCGCGGCGAACCGGGCCGAGAAGCTCATCCGCCTCAGTACACGCGCTCCGATCGTGGCATTCCAAGCTCCGCCATCCGGTTCAGCACAGCGCACTTGATCGCGGCTTCGACTTCTTGGTTCTTGACCGTGCGGGCCGAGAGGCTTACCCCGAGTATCGCCTTGTACCGTGAGACCGCATTCTCCGCCACGCTCTGGCGAGTGCAGCCACTCGACTTCCGCCACTCATAACGGCCCTGCGTCCTAATACGCCGGAGATGGGTATCGCGCATCGCACGCCACGGAGGCGGATGAGAGTCTCGGCTGCATCGTGCATTGCGTCGCGGCAAGATCGTCACGATAGCGTCGTGCTGGAGCACGGCCTCGTAGCAGGAACCCGTGTCGTAGGCCCGGTCTGCGGAGACTTGCCCGATCGAACCAGGAGTCTTAGACAGCAACGAAGAGAGCCTTCGGGCGTCGTGGACGTTGCTCGCAGTCAGGTCCATCGCAACGATCTCTTTCGTCGTCTCATCGACGCCTAGGTGGAGCTTTCGCCATGTCCTACGGCGGAGGGTTCGGTGTTTCCTGATGTGCCACTCACCGGCTCCGTAGATCTTCAGGCCCGTCGAATCGATGACGACATGTCGTGGTCGATCCGTGGGCCCTACACTCAGTCGGACGTCGACGGCGCTTTGCCTTCGGCTCACCGTGCTGTAGTTGGGCACTGGGAGGTCGAGAGCCATGAGCGCCACGATGGATTGAAGGAACCCTTGAGTGGTCCGTAGGTTGAGGTGAAACACCGAATTCAGGACCAGCGCACATTGGATCGCCGCATCTGCGTAGACCTTGGGCCGGCCTCGCCCTTCGAAGGGTCCTGGATGACGCCAGGCAGCGACTGCCTCCGTGTCGAACCACAGTGTCAGCTGCCCACGTTTCACCAGAGCCCGGTTGTACTGCGGCCAGTTGCGAACCTTATATCGGAAGGTGTAGTCGCTTTTGCCCATCCCCTAGCCTATCAGGGGGGAGAGCGTTGGGGATGGAGTCAGATTTCTGCAACAACGCCACAATGTACCACAAACGGGGAACACGCCAAAGAAAGAAGCGGGAGCGGAACGCTCCCTGACCAGCGTTTAGGTCGGTCTAAGTCAGGGACGAGTCGGGACGGAAATATTATGGCCATGTGTCTAGAATAACGAACGATTTCGTGGGGAGGACTGCCTGGTGACAAGGTGTGAATAAACTGTGTAAGGACTTGCGAGGACCGATTTACGACCGTGACAAAACCGTGACAAAACCACCGAATCTGAGTCGGTTGGGATTAGCTTTGAGCGAAAAGCAGAGTCCCTAAGTTATTGAACAATATAGAAGCAGATAGACGCAATAGAGAGGAGTTCAGTGCTTGTAAGTCATGCTGGCGTCTTCCACGGTTTTCCACCAACTCCTTCCTCTCGTTGCTCTTACACAACTTCAGGGCGTCTGCTTTCGCTCGCAACGCCTACGGCCTGGCCCCCTTGATGGGCGAGTTTCCTGACAGTTTCTTGACAGTCGTTGCTGCCACGGTCATGCTCTACGGGCTGTGCAGCACGTTGTTGCAGTAATGGTTTTTGATCTGCAATAGCCCGGCTCCTCGTTAGGACGCGCTTTGTCGAGCCGGAGACCTAATTTCTCTAACCACCACCCGCTGCTTCTGGGTCCACAACGAAGCTGTAGTGATCGCTCTCTATTTTCTTCTTCGCCTTTGCGAACCATTTATCCGGAGGCGTCAATTTCTCCTTTTCCCCGCAACCCACGAGTGATTGGGCAAGCGCTTTTTCCGCCAGGGATCGGCCGATACGTCCGTTTCCATCCTCAGAAGGGATGGATGTGCGATCCTGGCCCAAGTCAGAGCAGACCCCCTGTCCGGCATGGCTGCGACCCGACCGTATCATGCGATGAAACGATCCATCCTCCGCCGTTATTCGGTCGGACGGTGGCGCTTCGTAGTAGACCCTCTGCTAGGGAGTTGGGGGCACCGGGCCGGCAACCACCAATACCTTTTCCCATGGAGAGGACATTCAGGAACCCGGCCTTGGGTGAGGACGGATCAGGCTGTGACTTGGACGCTGTGCGCCGGCACCTGATCGAGCCTGTCGGCCAGGCGATCCTGTTCCCTCTCCAGGTCGTACTGGCTCTGGAGGCCCATCCAGAACTCTGCAGAGTTGCCAAAGAAGCGCGAGAACAGTAGGGCTGTCTCCGCCGTGATCGACCGCTGACCGTGGATGATCGCATGGATCCGGCGAGCATCCACACCGATTACCTGAGCCAGCCGGTACTGGGTGATCTTCAGAGGGCCGAGAAACTCCTCATTAAGAACCTCACCGGGGTGAATGGGGGGTAGTTTTTTGCGGCTACGCGCCACTGATCTGCTCATGTCTTTGACTCCTTCTTGCTCTCAGGTCCTTGCGCTCTCAATGGTAATCCACCATCTCGACCTGATAGGCATTCCCTTGCTTCCAGAAAAAGCAGATCCGCCACTGATCGTTGATGCGGATGCTGTGCTGGCCTTTTCGGTCTCCTGAAAGCGCCTCCGGACGGTTCCCTGGAGGCACCCGTAGATCGTTCAAGTTCTTGGCGTTGTTCAAGATCATCAGTTTGGCCTGGGCACGGCGCTGGATGTCCGCGGGGAATGTCCTGCACCGTTCGCGGTTTGCAACCGCTTCGGTGTCGAGATTCTTGTAACTCTGGATCACCCCTCAGAAATAGTGTGGCCCACTAATAGTGTCAAGAGCTATTATCGATCGGAACTATGATCCACCGGTCGAGTTCGAGCAGCAGGCGGAAGGACTACTAATGATGTCGCTTCGCGACTACATGCTTGCTGGGGGGTGCCCCCCCCCGACTCCCGGGATTTACCGCTTTCGGGCCAGAATGGATGCCGCCAGATGTTGGCTGAGCTATGGGCACTTGATCGAAGTCCGTATATTGGAGCTTGCAAGTAAGATCGCGAGCGGCGGGTAACATGACCCTCGCTGATGCGCGTGTTACCCTTCTGAGGCTTCCTGCCGAAATGAAGCTTGTGGCCCAACACCGTTCACTTTGGCAGGAATCCATCCTGCTATTCCCTTCGCGCGGCGTTCCATTCGCCGGAGCATGGCGCGTCCGGTTCCAGGCGCCCCGTCCTGGTTGCGATTCCTCAATCGGGCTTGCCGCCTACGACCGGAGAACGAGTGTGGGGTTGCGCCATTAGCCGCTGGCCTTCACCGGTTCCGGTTGGTTCCGACGCAAGGCTCGCGCCACAACGATCCCCTCGCCTGGGGGCGTCTGTCACTCACTCTTGCCCTTGTCGGTCCTACCCGTCACTGGCTTGGCGGCGCTGTTCCTCCCGTGTCAGGGTTTGGCCGTTTCCGCCATTCGCGGGTGAGCGGAAACGCTCACAAACCCTTAAACTTTCAGGAGGAAACAGATCATGGCTAACCACAAACCCGTCGCTGAAGTCCGCATCGGTCGCGTTAAAGCTGCGATTTGGCAGAACGAAACCGAAGGCCGCAAGCGGCACAACGTCACCTTTTCGCGTCTCTATAGGGACGGCGAGAAATGGAAGAGCACGCAGAGCTTCGGGCGCAACGACTTGTTGGTGCTTGCCAAAGTGGCCGATCATGCCCACTCGCGCATCTTCGAGCTTCCGCAGCAAGAAGAGCCGAAGGCCGAGTCCTAGTGCGACACGGATCAGAGAGCGGCCGGGCCGATCCTTGCCGCGATCCGATCCTCGACAAGGAGAATGAACATGAGCGACATCGTGAGTGAAGTCTACGAAGCCTTCATCGCGGCGTCCGACCTGCGGCGGGTGCCGGTGGGCGTGCGGTTCATGGCGGTTGTCACTCTCGTGCTGCTGGCGTTCGGTGTGGAGTGAGTCGCCTGGATAGGGCCCGAGCTACCGCGACTGCGCGAGCTCCCGATATCTGAAACATCGGACCATGTGGTCGTTGACCATGCCGGCCGCCTGCATGAACGCGTAGCAAATCGTCGGCCCGACGAACTTGAAGCCGCGCCTGACGAAGTCTTTGCTCATGGCCACGGCCTCGGCCGAGACTGTCGGACAGTCGGTCATGCTCCTGAGCCGGTGGTTGATCGTCTTGCCGCGCGTGAATTGCCAGATGTAACGGTCGAAGGTCCTGTGCTCTTCCTGTACCTCGAGGAAGTGTTGGGCGTTGACGATTGCGGCGGCCACCTTCGCACGGTTGCGGATGATGCCAGCATCGGCAAGGAGGCGCGTGTGATCTCTGGCGGTATACCTGGCGACACGCCGGGGGTCGAAATCGTGGAAAGCCCGGCGGAAGTTCTCGCGCCTGTTGATGATCGTCTGCCAGCTCAGGCCTGCCTGCATGCCGTCGAGCACGATGTACTCGAACAGCCTTCGGTCGTCGTGCAGGGGTGAGCCCCACTCTTGATCGTGGTACTGAATCATCAGCTGGTTGTCTTTGGGCCAGGGGCAGCGCGTAGGTACGGAGGAAACCAAATCGCTTGATGGTTTGGCCGTCGCGTTGACCTGTTTGTGAGGCATTAGACCGTTTCGCGTTCGCTACCCAGGGATTAGGCACTCCAATAGTTGAAGCGCACCTCCAACCCGTTCCGGATCGAGAGGGTATCGACCTCGGGGTCGATTAAGATCCAGATATGCCGCCGGTGTCTGTGAGAACTTATCGGACGATAGCCTACGATAGGCTTTTGAGGTGGCCCCGGTCGGTCGGGCAGCTTGGCGGTTTGTTTAAGATATATTCCGATTGTCACTCATACCGCCAAAATCTCCTTGGATAGATCTTCCCGTCGCTGTTGCTGCGCCTGTGGGTATGTGGGCAAGGCGCGTAGCGGCTTGTCCATCATACCCACAAGCGGGTCGCCGCGGTAGGCCTCGGCCGGGGTTTTCCCATCGAGCGCCGAGTGTGGCCTTTCGGTGTTGTAGAAGCCGATCCACTCGTCGATGAGGCGCCGGGCCTCGAAGCCGTCGGTAAGCTCGTGCAGATAGACAGCCTCGTATTTGAGCGAGCGCCACAGCCGCTCGATGAAGATGTTGTCCAGGCAACGGCCCCTGCCGTCCATCGAAATACGGACACCGGCCGCCTGCAAGCGCCCGCTGAAGGCGAAGCCGGTGAACTGGCCGCCTTGATCGGTGTTGAAAACCTCCGGCTGGCCATGGCGGGTCAGCGCCTCATCGAGCGCCTCGACGCAAAAGCCCGCGTCCAGGGTGTTCGACAACCGCCAGGCCAGCACATGCCGACTCGCCCAATCCATGATCGCCACTAGGTAAAGGAAGCCGCGGCGCACCGGGATGTAGGTGATGTCGGCGCACCAGACCTGATTGGAGGTTCTGGTGCAGACAGCCAAGGGAATTGGCGATAATGGATTATGGCGCATCGCAAAACTGAACGGAATCCTCTTTTTGCCGGGCGTTGGTTCGAAGACGACATGATTCTCCTCTGCCTTCGCTGGTATTTTCGCTTCAAACTGAGTTACCGGGACTTGGTCACGATTTTAGGTGAGCGGGGTTTATCGATTTCGCACTCCACAATTTTGCGTTGGGTCGTTCGCTATGCCGAAACGTGCGAAAAGCGCTGGCGCCGATTCGAGCGACCGGTGGGTGGGAGCTGGAGGGTTGATGAAACGTTCATCAAGGTTCGAGGCCAGTCGATGTATCTGTACCGCGCCGTAGATGGACAAGGCAACACCGTGGAGTTCTGTCTGAGTCGAACACGCGGCATTACGGCGGCGAAGGCATTCTTTCGCAAGGCACTGAAGCATCATCGGGAGCCGCACAGTATCAGCTTGGATGGCCACCGGCCGAGCCATAGCGCCCTGCGGCGCATGGGAATGAACGGTGAGTTCAACTTCCGGGGCCGGAACCCGGTGAAGATTCGTTGCTGTCAATACCTGAACAACGTTGTGGAGCAGGACCACCGCCGGGTGAAGGGGCGCTTGCAACCGATGTTGGGATTCAAAACATTCTACAATGCGCGCCGCGTGATTATCGGCATCGAGCTGGCGCAGAAGATTCACAAACGCCAGTTCGCAATCCCGATCACCTTGCAGTCGAATCCCGCGGTGATCTGGCGTCACGTCATGGCAGCATAGTCCGCATCGCCGCAGTGCACTCCTGGTCTTATCGCTCCGACAATCCTATTTGCACCAGAACCCGTGCCGTGGCACTGTGCCAGAAACCTCCAGGAATGGATCGTCTACAAAAAAGGGGAGACTACCCGGTCAATCGTCGCCACGCGACCGCCGGTTCAGCCGGCGCTGGCGGTCGTTGCGCTTCAGGTCGTTTCAACGTCCTTCACCTTGAGCCGCTGAAGCGTGCGCTTGAGATCGAAGGCCGCCCGCTCGGCCTTGATCGCCGTTTTGAGCGCCGGTGTGTTCGGCGGCAATCCCAGACGCAACTTGAGGGCTACCTCGGACAGACCCGCGTGCGCCTGGCCCACCGTGCTGAGCAGGTGCTCTCGTTCGTCTTCGGTCATATGCGCTGGATTGTAGTGTTACGCCATGGTCACCATTACATGGGCCGCGAGGGGAGACGGCGGAGCGGAACCGCCCGCGCGAGACGTTCCGGACCGCCCTGCGCGGCTGGCTACGGTGCCGGTGCGCGCCCCCAAGTGTCGAGACAAACGACCGTCTTATTCGACGCTATCTGACCACACAACGCACTGACTACGGTAGGCTCTCTCTGTCGCAAACAGACCGTATTGCGCCTTTGTGTGGACATAGCCGTGAAAACCGTCGCCTACCTCCGCGTCTCCACGCGGTCGCAAGACCTCGCCACTCAGAAGCTGGCGATCCTTGAGTTCAGCCAGACACGCCGCGTCCCGATCGACCACTTCATCGAGTCCCAGCTGTCGGCACGCACGAGTCCACGCGCGCGCCGCCTCGAGGAGCAGTTGGAGACGCTTGAGCCTGGCGATCGCCTGCTGGTCAGCGAGCTGTCGCGGCTTGGCCGCAGCCTCGGGCAAGTGATTCACATCGTGGATACCCTGGTCCAGCGCCAGATCCACTTCATCGCCATCAAGGAAGGGATTGAGTTCGACGGCCAGCAGGACCTGCGCACCAAGGTCATGATCGCCCTGTTCGGGTTATTCGCGGAGGTGGAGCGGGATCTGATTTCAGAACGGACCAAGGAAGGCCTCGCCGCCGCGAAGGCCAAGGGAGTGCGGCTCGGCCGGCCCAAGGGGACCTTTGGACCCTCCAAGCTCGACGGCAAGGAGCCAGACATCCGGGGGCTC
The DNA here is from genome assembly GCA_965218055.1 of Terriglobia bacterium. Taxonomy (GTDB): domain Bacteria; phylum Acidobacteriota; class Terriglobia; order JAJPHL01; family JAPKYU01; genus CBDBKE01. Next base: position 85,622 of record CBDCKA010000002.1, on the reverse strand, counting down.
CTGGGGAAGGGCGTCTCGAAGGCTTCCATTGCCAAGATCCTGGACGTCTCCCGGTCCGCCCTGTACCACTTCATTGAGACGCGCCAGATCGTGCCCGACGACGAGAAGGCACGGCGGCGCCGATGACGGGAACGAACACGAAATTGACTGCGGCGGCTGAGAACTACTTCGCCGATCTCGGACGGGTGCGCGCATCGGGCGGCGCGACCGGGGAACGGTCGAGCTATGGACCGCTCACGACCCCTGCTCAACGCCGTGTGCGCGACATGCACGCCGGCGGTGTTCTGCGTGGGCGAACTCGCCGACCACGGCGCGGGTCATCCCGATTTCTGGCTCTACAGGGCGGTCAAAGCTGCCGGAGACGACGCGTGGCTCACGGCGGCGGGCGACCAGGTGAGCCGCTATTGGGGGCGCTACCGGCTGGTGCTGATGACGAACACGCGCGACTTCGTGCTGGTGAGTGAGGATGCGACGGGCCGTCCGACGAAGCTCGAGACGTTCCGGCTGGCCGCCGACGAGGAAACGTTTGCGCGCCGACTCGGGAAACCGCGGGCCTTGAGGCGCTGGACTTCATGACCTGGTCGTTTCTCGCGGTGGGTTCTTCGATCTGAAGTCGGCAAACTGCTCTTCCGCCTTCGACCTCAAAGTGGAAATCGTAAGATCAAGAAACTTGACGACGGCATCTACGACTTGGACCGTCTGATCCCAGTCACCAAGTTCTCTTTTCCATCCATGATCTTGAAAGCGACAAATGACCATTTCAGTAGGCCTCTCGCCAGTTATTCTTCGTAGTCCGTCGCCGTGCTCATGAAGGTACTCCGGTATGCCTTCGAATCCGAACGGTGCTGCCTTTAGGCGCAGTACCGCCTGTTGCATGGTCACATCCAGCGCAAAGTAGAGGATTGGTGACGGATCATATATATCGGCCCACTTGACGGGCTTACCCTTCGGAAGCACGTAGGTCCTACCTTCAGATTTGCGGTTCAAGGTTCGCCATTCCCGGTCTTTGAGAAGGGGCCACACCGAGTTATGAAGCTGTCGTCGGGCAACCCTTTCCGATCGCCGTTGCTTCTCCCATGCCAACTTCGCTTCAGTCGCGATAGCACTCAGCTTGACCGGCATCGAGGCCTGATGGGACGGCGCAGATTCAAGTTCTTCAGGAGACAGCAAGCTCTCACGCAATCCCGGATCACGAGCGAGATCCCACAGTCCAACATTCAGGTCATAACGGCTCAAGACGAAGGTTAGCGCAGCGTCCAGGTCAGCCGCGCTTCCTGGTGACCCGCTGTCAAGGAAATACGTAAGGCTGAAATCCGCATCCACCACCATTGGCCTGTGGTGGCTGAAATCCTTCATCGATGCGAAGAACTCTTCATCTGCTTTCTCCTGTCTCCTACTAACGTTAGAATTCCTGTTTCGCGGCTTTCGTCCGTTCGAGAACCAGGATTGCACCCTGGCAATCGTGGCTTCCATCAGGGGCGTGTGGGCCAGCACGAACACCGTGTTCGGCCACTTTCTTAGAACATCACCAAATGGCGATAACCCTTCCTGGTCCCACGCCGTGGGGTGTGCACCAAAGAAGACCGTCGGAGGCCGAGAGGCTACCAAGTCCTCGTACCGGAAGGGGTGTTCTAGCACACGGTATCGCGCTGTCGTCTTGGATGCGTTTATTTTGATTTGACGGGGCACTACCTTACCGTAGCCGCCTATCTCTATCTGATACCGCAGATCCATCAACGACACGCACTTTTGGAGAGCGGCCCGTATCCGAATGCGTTTTGTCAAGGACTGATTTCTTTAGACACTGATTCTGAGAGTTTTTTACGCGACTAACGCATACCGTTTGGCGAATACCACAGGCGGCATGTTGAGCGCGGAGTGAATCCGCGTGTTGTTGTAGTCCCACAGGGTGCGGTAGATCTCCGCCACTAGCTCCCCCAGTGTTTTGAAGCGGTTCGGATCTCCCAGGTCAACCTTGAATTTGTCGTAGAACGATTCCTGGTATCCGTTCTCCCAAGGGCACCCCGGGCGGCTCCGTGAAATCACGATGCCGCATCCATCAAGGATTTCAGTGAACGCCATCGCGTCATACTCCCTCCCGTTGTCGGAGTGGAATAGACCCGGGCGCGGATGATGGAGCAGGGCGTTGGAAAGCGCCTGAATGGTGAGCGCGGCTCCCTTTCTCACCGCAACCTGGATTCCCAGGATCCGGCGGGTGTAGAGATCGATCACGGTCGCCACATAGACCTTCTTTCCGTGCTGCACGAACTCGGTGAAGTCCGTTGCCCAGATGTGGTTTGCATATGCGGGCATGAGCGCGAGCAGGAGGTTGGGATAGGTCCGGGAAACCTTGGATTTTCTCCATTTTCTGCCTCTCCTGCGGTAGGGCTTGATGCCAAACAGACGCATGACCCTCTGCGCCCGCTGGCGGCAGAGTCCCAGTGCCGTAGCAATTCGCCGGGAGCCGTAGGAGGGATGGATCTGCAGCTCTTCTTCCAGGCGGACCTTGAGGCGCCAGTCCTTCTCCTTCATTCTTGGGACGTAATACAGGCTCGCGCGGGATATGCCAAGGGCTCGGGCAAGCGCTGATTTGTTTCTTCCTTCGCTCAATTGTTTTTTTGAGTCATGGAGAGCTTGAGCGTGATCTCGCCCACGAGTTCCAGGAGTTCTCTGTTCTGCTTCTGAAGTCGGGAGAACTCCGCCCAGGACGGGGCACCGGTTGCTCCTTTTACCATCCAACCATAGATGCTCCCTTCAGAAATACCGTGATCCTTGGCGGCCTGGGCCACCGAGATGTCTTCTTCCTTGACGCGGCGTAGGATATCGGCTTTTACGTCAGCTGCAATACGATGATGTTTTTTGTTCATATGACACCAGGGTAGTTAATTCCCAACCTCAGTGTCTAAATTACCCAGTCCAGGGCAGCGCGACCTGGCGACATCCTGGCCATCGCTGGCGTGGCAGGCATCGCCATCGGCGAAACGGTCACCGACTCCGAAGCACCGCGCCCCCTGCCGCGCATCCAGATCGACGAGCCAACTATCGCCATGAGCTTCACGGTAAACACGTCGCCGTTCGCCGGCCGCGAGGGTACCTACGTGACTTCTCGTAATCTGCGCGAGCGACTGGAGAAGGAACTGCTCGCCAACGTCTCAATCAAGGTGGAAGAGGCCAGCGCGGACTCGTTCCAGGTGATGGGCCGCGGTGAACTGCAGCTCGCCATCCTCATCGAAATGATGCGGCGCGAAGGATACGAGCTGGCGGTGGGTAAGCCGGAGATTCTGACCAGGGAAATCAACGGCAAGCTCCACGAGCCGTTGGAACTGCTGGAAATCGACTGCCCCGAGACTTTCCTGGGCGTGGTGATGGAGAAGTTGGGGACCCGCAAGGGAAAGGTCGTAAAGATGGAACCACGGCACGGGGCGGGTGCGGATGGAGTTCCACGTGCCGTCCCGTGGCCTGATCGGACTGCGCAGCGAAATCCTCACCGGCACCCGCGGCACGGCCATCATGAACTCCCTGTTCCACGGCTACATCGAGTGGCAGGGCGACATTGCCTCCCGGCCCACCGGGTCGCTAGTGGCCGACCGCCTGGGCAAAGCCACCGGTTATGCCATTTTCAATCTGCAGGAACGTGGAGAAATCTTTATCGCCCCGGGCACCGAAGTTTACCAGGGTATGCTGATCGGCGAAAACACGCGCGACAAGGACATGGACGTCAACATCGTCAGAGAAAAGAAGCTGACCAACATGCGTGCCTCCACCGCCGACGACGCGATCCGCCTGGTTCCGCCGCGCATTCTCAACCTGGAACAAGCCATCGAGTTCATTCGCGAAGACGCACTGGTGGAGGTAACGCCGCAGTCGATCCGGCTGCGGAAGAAAATCTTAAACGCCAGCTTCCGGTGAGTGGGTTCCTCGCAAAGACACCAGGACACAAAACAGACCAAAGCTGGCCCAACTATCACTGTCATCGCACTATCATCGCCATTCTGCTTGTTGCGGGGCCACCGGCCTCAACAACCTGGCAATGCTCTACCACGTCCAGGGCAAGTGTGCGGAGGCCGAGCCGCTGTGCCGGCGGGTTCTGGCGATCTCGGAGAAGGCTCCGGGGCCGGAGCATCCCGACGTGGCCACAGCCCTGGAGAACTGCTCCAAGCTGCTGCGGAAGACAAATCGGGAGACCGAGGCAGTTAGAATGAAGCCCGCGCCAAGGCCATTCGCGCTAAGCACGCCGTAAAGAACCCGCCGAAGTGACCTTCCGCCCTGTCCCCAGCAATGCTGGATAGGTCCCCACTAACGGGCTAGCGTTTATCAATCCCGGTTTCAATTGGGTGAATAGTCGCCGACTCGGAAAGTACCCCAGCGCTTGGTGGCTCCTCCTCTGACTGTCGGCGGTCGCTTGCGCGTGTAGTCGGCTTCCCGGAAACTGACCCATTATCCGCAACTGCGGCCCTGAGCTATAATCAACACAGGATGCAGGTTACCGAGATTTTCTTCTCCATTCAGGGCGAATCTAGCTTTGCCGGGGAGCCGTGCGTTTTCGTTCGGCTCACCGGATGCAACCTACGCTGCTCGTGGTGCGATACCGAGTATGCCTTTTACGACGGCCAGCCCATGGAAGTGGAGGAGGTGCTCCGCCGGGTGCATGCTTACCCGGCTCGGGTGGTGGAAATCACCGGCGGCGAGCCAATGCTCCAGGAGAGGGAACTGCTGCCCCTGATGGCGCGGCTGCTGGAGGAGGGCTACCGGGTGCTGCTGGAAACCAGCGGGGAGCGCTTCCTGGGCCGTGTCCCGCCCGAGGTCGTCAAGGTGATGGACGTCAAGTGCCCCGGCTCGGGCGAGGCGGAAAAGTTCCGCTTCGAGAACCTGCACGTGCTGACCCCCAATGACGAAGTGAAATTCGTGCTGGCGGATCGCGCTGATTACGAGTTCGCCCGTCAGTTCCTCCAGCGTCACGGGTTATCTGCCAAGGTGCGAGCCGTGATCTTCTCGCCGGTCTTCGGACAACTGGAGCCACGCCAGCTCGCCGAGTGGATCCTGGCCGACGGCCTGCGGGTTCGCCTCGGACTCCAGTTGCACAAGTTCATCTGGGACCCCGCGATGAGGGGGGTTTAACAAGTGGGGCGTGCAGCATGCAGCGCGCTGGATAGCAGTGCCGGCCGGGCCGGAAATGGCCCAGGAACCGGACACGGGGGAGTCCAGCGGAGGAGCTAGACCATGGTCAAACTCCAAGCGGTGGCCAAACTCCAAGCGGTGGCCAGACCCCAAGCGGTGGTTTTGCTCAGCGGCGGCATGGATAGCTGTGTGACGGCCGCCGTCGCGCGGGCCGAGGGCTACCGCCTGGCGCTGCTGCACAGCAGTTACGGGCAACGGACTGAGGCCCGCGAACGTCTCATGTTTGAGCAGATGGCGGATTTCTATTCGGCACTGGAACATGAGGAGGTCCCACGCCTGGTGATCGAGCAGCGCTACCTGGCGCGGATCGGGGGCTCCAGCCTTACGGAGGCCGGCATCCCGGTCAGCCCGGCCAATCTCGACGCAAGCGAAATTCCCACCAGCTATGTGCCCTTCCGCAACGCGCATTTCCTGGCGGTGGCAGTCTCCTGGGCCGAAGTTCTCGGGGCGACGCGCATTTATGTCGGCGCAGTAGCCGCCGACAGCTCTGGCTATCCTGACTGCCGCCCGGAGTATTACCGCGCCTTCCAGCAGGTGGCCCAGCTCGGGACGCGGCCGGAAACACGGCTGGAAATCGTCGCCCCGCTCGTCTTGCTGCACAAGCACGAGATTGTGAAGAAGGGGATTGAATTAGGTGCGCCTCTTCATTTAAGCTGGTCTTGTTACCAGGGTAGTGACAAAGCCTGCGGTGTGTGCGATAGCTGTGCCTTGCGGCTGAGGGCTTTCGAGCAGGCCGGTGTGGAAGACCCGATCCTGTACGAACGGAAACCGTCCTATCTGAGTGCCCCGCATGTGCCGCGCTGAAGTCGAGGCTGCAGCGCTGCCGTGGGTGTCAGCCTTACGTCATAGGGGAGGGAGTATGCGAAAGCGTGGACTTCTGATTTTGCTGGTGGTATTGGCCTGTGCGACCGGGTTTTGCGTTCCCGCGCGCGCCCAGGTCTTTGGCACTTTCGAAGGCATAGTGAAGGGAGAAGATGGCCAGCCCGTCGTCGGTGCCCAGATCCTGATTATGAACAACGACACGGGAGCGAAGTACAAAACGAAGACCGACAAGAAGGGCCATTATTACCATGGCGGACTGCGAGCCGGTTATAAACACAGCATCACCCTCATGATTGATGGAAACAAACGATACCAGCGGACAAACGTGGAGCTCTCCGGGCAGCGCCCAGATGTGAGGCTTAATATCGACTTGCAGGCAGCAGCCCGCAGGCGCGGGTTGAGCGGCAGGCGGGGGACGGTCAACCTCGCTAGTCTGGAAAGCGCGGCGCGAGCGAACCCTGGAGAGCCCAACGTGTATGCGGATCTCGGGGAAGGTTACCTGAAAGCAGGCAAAACCAAGAAGAGCGCGGAAGCCCGGGCACTTTTCCGAAAGTCCGTCGAGGCTCACGAGAAGGCCATTGCCTTGAACCCGGACGGTCCTGGCCATCACATCAGGTTAGCAAAGTCCCTGGTTTATGTGGGTGCTTTAGAGCGAGCCCACGAGGAAGCGGGCAAAGCAGCTGCGCTCGACCCGGCCACCGGCGGCCAGTACTTCTACAACCTAGGCGCCGCGCTAAGCAGCACATACCAGAACGAGGAAGCCAAGAAAGCCTACCGCAAGGCCGTCGAGCTTAATCCCAATGACGCCAATGCCTGGTATCAGCTTGGCGTGACATTGAGCCTCGAGGCGCAGCTGGATGAGAAGAGCGGCAAGATTGCCCCGGTCCCCGGCACGGTGGAAGCCCTGAAGAAGTCCGTCGAATTGCAGCCTGCCGGGCCTTACGCCTCCCAGGCCAAGTCCCTGATTGCCTCGTTTGACGCCAAGGTCCAGACCGAGTTCAAGAAGGAAAAGAAAAAACGGAGGCGCCGGGGGCGGACCGAATGAGTAACGACAAAGCCTGTGGTATGCGATAGCGGCGCGTTGCGCCTGCGGGCTTTCGAACAGGCCGCTGTGGTGGACTCGATCCCACACGAGGGGAAGCCATCATATTTCAGCGCCCCAGATGTCCTGCGCTGAAGTCCAGGCCGCGGCGCTGCTTGCAGATCTTGAGACTGACGTAGTGGAGGGATGGATCATGTCGAAGCGTGGAATTCTGAGTTTGCTGGCCGTACTGGCTTGCGCGGCCAGTGTTTGTGTTCCCGGGCACGCCCAAATTTACAGCGGTGCCATCGAGGGCACAGTGCTAGATGAAGCTGGTAAACCCATCGCCGGCGCCGAGATCCGTATTGAGAACATTGAATTGGGAAAGAAGTACAAAACGAAGACCGACAAGAATGGCAATTATTACCACGGCCAGATGGGATGGGGTCAAACCCACAACGTGACCCTCATAATTAATGGGGTGGAACGGGGGACCGTGCAAGGCGTCCAAGTTGGGCAGGGCCGGACGAGGGGGGTCAACGCCGGGGGGGTCACCGGCGGATCCGTGGTTGATTTCAATTTGCAGAAGCTTGGCTTTCGCGAGCAAGCCGCGGAGGCAGGCATTGAGGTGGGCAAAAGCGGGAAGTTCACCGAAGAACAGCAGCGGCAAATTGAGCAGCATCTCGAAAAGAAGCGGATTGGGCGGGAGAAGAAGGAGAAGCTCAATCAGGCCTTTGGCGATGGAATGGAAGCGCTGTCTGCCGGCAATCTCGAGGTGGCCATTGCCCATTTGAAAGAAGCGGCACAGTTTGGCCCCGAACAGGTTGCCGTGTTTGAGAATCTCGGGGAAGCTTACATGAGAGCGGGCAGAAGCAAGAGCGGCACGGAAGCCCGGGCCCTTTTCCAAAAGTCGGCCGCGGCCCACGAGAAGGCCAAGGCGTTGAGTCCGAACGAGTGTATCCATCGCGTCAGATTGGGAGTGGCCCTGGCTAATGCGAGTGAATTTCAGCGGGCTGAGGAGGAACTGAGCAAGTGCGTTGAGCTCGACCCGGCCACCGGCGCCAAACACATGTACAACCTGGGCGCGCTGCTGAGCAACGATGGCCGGAGCGCAGATGCCATCAAAGCTTTCCGCAAGGCTGCCAAGCTTGACCCCAGCTTCGCGCCGTCCTGGTATCAGATCGGCGTGTACTTGGTTCCCGCCGCCAAGGTGGATGAAACCGGCAAGTCCATCCCGGCTCCCGGCACGGTGGAATCGTTGGAAAAATACCTGGAATTGGCGCCTGACGGGCGTTTCGCCGCTCACGCCAAGTCTCTGCTTGCGGCGTTTGCCGCCACGGTTGAGCTTGAGTTCCAAGCAAAGAAGGAAAAGAAACGGTAGGTCCGTTCTGGTTCCTCATTTTGGCGAACAGCCGGGCGAACGACCCTGGTCGAAAGTAAAGACCTGGCGCCTGGGAGCTGGCTTATATGGGTTTCTTAGTTCGCCTTTTCTTCTTTTTCCTTCTGTTGTATTTCCTCTACTATCTCTATAGGAAGGTGGTGGGCTTCCTGCGCCTGTCCTCCTCTTCCCGCCCGCCCCCTCCGATCACCGGGCAGGTCCACAAAGACCCGCAGTGCGGCCTGTACGTGGCCGAGGAGTTGGCGGTTAAGACGCTAGCCCGCGGACAGCAGTTCTACTTCTGCTCTACGGAATGCCGCGACCGCTTCCTGGAGGGAGGGTAGCGTTCCACTCCAGCTATCCAAATTCCACTCCTTGCGCGGGATCTCCAACGGCCTGCCGCGTTCACGTCCAACGCCTGGTCGGCGCCTGGCCGGAAAGCCGCATTGACGGGCCGCCGGCGCAGCACGTAACATAGCCCCAGCCCATGGCGGAGCGACGGCGCACGGTCGCAATTCCCGACAAGCTCTACTTCCGCATTGGGGAAGTCAGCAAGCTCACCCGCACCTATGCCTACGTCCTTCGGTTCTGGGAGAAGGAATTCCCCACGCTGAAGCCGGTGAAGAGTTCCACCGGGCATCGCATGTACCGGCGCAAGGATGTGGAGCTGGTGCTGGAAATCAAGAAGCTCCTCTACCAGGAAGGCTTCACCATCGAAGGCGCCCGGAAGAAGCTGCGCGGGGAAACCCGGCAGCAGAAGATCGCCTTTCCAGCCTCCAACCCGGCACGACCGAAACCAGATCAACAGAAGCTGCGGCAAATCCGCCAGGAGCTCAACGAACTACTGCGGTTGCTGAGACGTCCGTAAACAGGGTCCCACTGCCCGAAACCACTCGCTAATGGTCGCGGCTCTGAATCAGCTCGACTGATTCCCCAGCGGTTACCGAGCCGCGCGCGTAAGCAAGCGGTCCACAAAATCAGTTTTTCAGCACCCTGCCAGCAGGGTCAGGACGCGGTCAGGCCGGGCCCCGCTTGACCTGCCCGCTGGGGGGCCAGGCATACGGTGCCGGAAAAGGCGCACCGAAAGCAATGGCGTGCTACCAGCGGCGGGAAACGGGCCTCCCGCTGAGCCGCGAAAAACTCTGCCACCCCCCGGCGCGCTTCCTCGAGCGCTGCGGGAGTCAGTTCTACGCGATGCGCCACCCCGGGCGTCAGGAAAAACAGAACCGCTTCGCCAGGCAGGGCGCCAAAGACAGCTTCCACCAGCAGCGCGTAAAGCAACATCTGCACCCGGTAGTAGGCTGCCTCGGTTTCCACCTGGTCGGCAGCGATGTCGTTCGCTTTGTAATCCAGAAGCAGGGCGGGACGCCCGTTCGCAAAGGTGAGCAGGTCCAGCGTGCCCCTCAGGAGGGCTCCTGCTTCCTGGGGAACGATCCCGGCGGCCATCAACGGCAACTCGCGGCGGACACTACCTGCCGCTGTGCCGGCCGCGGTGGTTAGCTGCCCGTATGAGCTTTGCCAGAAACGCTGTGCCAGGCGCTCAGCCTCGGCCCGCAGCGACGCAGGCAGGGCGGCCAGCGCACCGGAACCGAGGGCCAGCACCCGGTGGACCGCCCGCCCAACTTCGGTGCGCGGAAACTCATCGTCCACAAGCTCCGCAGCTTCTTCCCGTGTCTCCACGCCTGGGGCCGGATCGGGAAGATCGCCCGTGCCAGGACTCTCGTATCCCAGCCCGTATCCCAGCCCATATCCCAGATAGCGGCTCAGGTAATAGCGGCGCGGGCACCCGTGAAATTCCACAACGTCAGTGACGGCGGCCAGAAAATCGCTGCGCTCGGCTTCCGGCGGCGCTGTGAGCGCCTGCTTTGCCAGGCGTTGGGCCTCGGCTTCCGCGTCGCGATCGAGCGGCAGCTCCAGGGAGCTGCCCGCTGCGAGCGCCATGCCGTGGCGCTCTGCTACGCTCAGCTCTTGCTGATACGCTGCTCCAAGTTCTTCGTCAGTTGCCAGCAGCGCCACGGAGAATCCTTGGCCTGTGGCTTCCACGTGAACCGTGCGCCATTGCCTGTCCACCGCATCGCGGCTCACCACAATTCCATAACTGTCGCAAATCTCGCCGAGCGCGTGCCGCAGCCGGAACTCCTTCTGCGTCCTGTTCAAGCAGCCGCTCAAGAGCAAGTGTTCCTGTGCGCGGGTCACAGCAACGTAGAACACCCGATTTCTTTCCGCCTGCTCCCGCCGCTTCAGCTCGTTGTGGATCCTCTCCAGGGTTGGTGATTTCTCAGTTCCCGCCCCCTGGGCAAGTTTCACGCCCAGGCCGAATTCCGGCAAGAATTCCAGCGCGCTGATCTCTCGGGGCGGCCGTCGAGTCAAGTCGGGCAGGACTACCACGGGGAATTCCAGGCCCTTGGCAGCGTGCATGGTCATCAGGCGAACGGCGCCCTCGGCGGCCGAATCCAATTGCGCCTCACCCTCGCGCACCCCCTCGTCATGGAAGCGGTCCACGGCCTCGGCAAACTCTTGGAGCGAACCGAAGCCGGACTTCTCCAGCGCGTCGGCCACCTCGGAAAGTTTCCTCAGGTTGGCCACCTTGCGGCGGCCGGCGGGTTCGAGCAGCAGCGTGGTCTCGTAGCTGGTGCCCTGGACAATGTCGCGCACCAGCTCGGCCAGGGGCCGCCAGGGGGTCTCGCCACGCAGCCGCTCCAGCAGGTTCCGGAACTCGCGCAGACGCTCGGCATCCTCGGCGGGTAGCTCGTTGAGCGAATCGGTCTCCTCCAAGATGTCGGCCAGGACCCGCCCCCTCTGCCCGTGGGCGTGTTCCGCCAGAAGGTAGAGCGCGTCGTCGCTCAACCCAAACATGGGTGAGCGCAGGGTGGCCGCCAGGGCAATTTCATTGCGGGAGTTGTCGAGCACTCGGAGGAAACTCACGACGTCGCGCACTCCGCGGGCTTCGTAGAAGCCGCGGCCCGTTTCGGAGAAGTAGGGGATTCCCGCATCTTCCAGGGCGCGCTCGTAGGTCTTGATGTCGGTGGCGCTGCGGAACAGCATCGCCACATCACCGTAGCCCAATGGCCGGCCGCAGTCGTCGCGTTTCTGATTGGTGATCGACAGTGACTCCGACTCGATCAGCTGGCGAATGCGCTGCGCCAGGTGCCGGGCCTCAAGGGGCTGAATATCGGACTTCTTGCTGCTTTCAAGGCCCACCAGCAAGATTTCCACCGAGGGCTGCTCTTTTGGTGCAAACGGGGAGCCTGCCTCGAGAGTCACAAAGGGAGTACCGGCTCCGCAGAACATCTCTTCGAAATGGCGGTTTACGGCATGAATGATCTCGGGACGGCTGCGGAAATCATCTCGCAGCTCGACCTGGCCTTGGAATTCGCCCGCCTCTTTCCAGGCCGCCTCGAATCTCGCTGGATCGGCATTGCGGAAGCCATAGATGGACTGGGCCGGGTCGCCCACCACGAAGAGCCGGCAGTGGAGGGCCAGCGACTGGATGATCTCGCTCTGCACAGGGCTGGTGTCCTGATACTCATCCACCAGAATCTCCTGGAAGCGCCGGCTAATCCGCCCAGCCACATCCGGCCAGACGCGCAGCATGCCGCGCGTTGACTGTTCCAGATCTTCGAAATCCAGCGCCGAAAGACGCCGCTTGCGCTGGCCATAGTCGCGGTGGAATTCTCCGAGCAACTCCGCGACCGCTTCGCGCTGGCTCGAGGCGCGATGCTCCGCCTCGGCTTCTTCCTGTGTGAACGGCAGGGTGGGAGAACGAAGCAGGGCAACCCGGTCCAGCGGGTCACCCCCGAGCTCGCGGATGGTGTCGTAGACGCCGAGCAACTGTCGTCTGTACTCGCCTCTCTTGAAGTGTCGCGCAAGCGCCAGGAACCGTTCCGGCTGAGTTTGACGCCATTGTTCGAGCACGCCGTCGAGCGCGGCCTGCTTCAGGGCTGTTGAGCGAATCTCGTCCAGCACCTGAAAGCGGGGATCGACGCCCGCCTCAATGGCGTATTCGCGCAGGAGTCGCGCGCAGAAGCCGTGGATGGTGGAGATGTGGGCCCGCTCCAGGCGCCGCTGCTGGTCCTCCAGGCCCGGCCGTTCCAGACGCTCGGCCAGGCGCGCCTTCACCTCGGCAGCGGCGTTTTCCGTAAAGGTGATGGCGAGCGCGCGAGCCAGGTCCAGCTGGCCGTCCAGCGCTCTGCGGGCGATTCGCTCCACCAGCACGCGCGTCTTGCCGGAGCCCGGCCCGGCCTGCACCGAGAGACGCCAGGCGTCGCTGCTGATGGCGGCGAGCTGCTGCGGGGTCAGCGAGTCCATGCCCGCGCGCGTTGTCCCGGAAACTCCCATTCATTTACCCGGCAGAGGTCGAAAAAGGCGCAGTTCTTACAGCGCTCGGGAAACTTCGGAAAAACGGCGATCTCTCCATCGCGGATATTCTCCGCATGCTGGGCCATCCACTGGCGGCCTTGCTCCATCATTTCGCGGAACTGTGGCGGGTCCAGGCGAATGGCTTTGGCCGGGGGGGGCGGCTGGAAGATCTGGCCCAGGAGGGCGGAATCGTAAATGCCACGCCGGGAGAGAGCCTCGGTTTTCAGCGGGTAGAGTTCCGCGCCGGCGGGCACCAGGCCGAATCGCTCCTGAAGCGCCAGCAGGTAGATGGGGAATTGGAGCTCCAACCCTTGCTGGATCTGGTTCCAGTTTTCCTTGTTGAAAAGTTTCGCATTGTACTTGAAATCCACCACCAGGCCCAGCTTCCTGTCCCCAGCAGAAACCACCTCCACCCGATCCAGCCGCCCTAGGACGCGAATGATGGTGTGATCGGCGAGCGTCACTTCCAGTGCGGGCGCTCCTTCCGCGTAGCCGAATTTCAGCTCGATGTACTCCGGGCGTATCTCGGTGCGGTACCTGTCGCCGTGCTGTTGCTCGAAGGCAGCGAAGCGTTCGAGCCACCGGCGCAGCTCCTCGCGTTCCTTGGCGGCAAGGTGACCGGGGGAAATGTCGCTCGTCTTCTTGTCAAAACAGCTCTCCAGGACCTCACAAATGGGCTGGCTGCGGCCGCCCCGTTCCCACGCCTCGATGGTGGCATGAGCGATTTTGCCGGCCATCTGAGGATCAATTTCCTTTGGCAGCGGGGGGGGCTGAAGACGGAGCGACTCCTGGGCAAAATACTTGAAGGCACACTCGGCAAAGGTGCGGAAGCCAGAGGCGCTGAACAGCACGGCGCGCTCGCGCAGTCGTGTCCGCGCCGCCTCCATAAGCAATCTGCCGGGCCTGGGAGCCAGGGCGGCGGCGGCGCGACGGGTGGCGCTGGACCGACGCAGCTCTTCGTAGAGGGCGACGGCGCGGCTTAGCTCTTCCGGCTGGGGCGACCTCGCGCCCAGTTCCGTGTGGGCCAGCGCCAGCAAGTCTCCGGTGCCGGTGGCCAGCTCGGTCGGGAAGGTGGTCGCCGAACGCTGCCGCTGGAGCTTGCGGCAGGCCGGCGGTTCGAGCAGCGCGCCCAACCCGTGGAGAAGAGACGAGCGCAGCAGAGGGGTTCCGTTGGAATCGGATAGCGGGTAAGTAAGATACAGGCGGTCTCGCGCCCGGGTGGCAGCTGCGTAGAACAGCAGGCGCTCTTCTAGAAGACGGTGGGCGGTGGTGGGCAAAGCAAGGCCGCAGGTCCTCTCCAATGCCCTCCGGTCGTCGTCATCCAGAAAGAGCGGGTCACGAATCGGCGCTGGGAACTCGTTTTCCACCAACCCGACAACGAACACCGCCCGCAGTTCCCACTGACGGGCTTCAAAGGGGTTCATCAGGTTCACGGCGTCCTGGCGCCGGTCGCGGACCCAGAACCGTTCCCTTGCCAGCAACGACAACAGCAGCTCGCGGAATTCGGGAAAGTTCATCGGACCGGCATGTTCCGCCCGAGCGGCGTCTGCAATTTCGCCCAGCAGCGACTCAATCCGCCGAAACGCAACGGCCTCGGTCCTCAGCTCCAGCGCACGTTCCGGGGGCAGCTGGTCGGAAATTTCACCCAGGCATGCGAACTCGCGCCAGAGACGCAGCGTCCAGGCTGCCAGCTCGCTGGGATCATCAAGCCCGGCCAGCTCGGCCTCAAAGGCCGCCAGCCTCTTGAGAATGTCAGCCAACCGGGTTCCCTGGGTGACACAGCCATCCCAACAGCCCTCGCGGACTTCTGCGAGACGTGCAATGGCGCGATATTCAAATTTTTCCACCAGTTTCCGGCTGCTGAGCGGGCCGTAAGGCGACTTCAGCCACCGAAAAACCGATTGCGGGCGGCTGCCGGGCTGAAACAGATCCAGGCAGAGGCGCAGGTGACGGCCAGCGGCCGTGTCGGCTGGAGAGACGGGTACAAGGGCCCGCAGTGGAATCGCCAGGCGGCGGAACACGCCTCGTAGCAGGGGAACGTATTCGCCGGGGCGGCGGGCAACCACGCCGATCTCGCCGTAGCGGAAACCGCTGCGCCCCAGGCGAAGGATCTCGCGCCCGATGAGTTCGGCCTCATCCCGGCGGTCTGCGGCCGACCAAAGCGACAGCGCGGCTTCCTGGGTCCACAGTGGCGGCGGGGCCTCGGCCCGACCCTCGCGTAGCCCGCGTTCGACTGCGGCCAGGGATTCGCCTCGGGCCCGGTGGTTGCCCTCCATCCAGACCTCGCGGAAGCCAAGCGATTGCAGCCACGCGCGGGACCGTTCCGCTTGGTAGAAGAGATCGCGATTCTCCGGGCCCAGAGTCAGCGTTACGATAACTGCTACGACAGCCGGGGCCGGCGCCAACAAGGCAGTCAGTAGGACTCGCTGCTCGGCAGTGAAGTCGGCAAATCCATCTAGCAGGAGGAGCCGGAGGGGCAGGCCGCCCTCGGCGAGACTTTCCAAAGCAGGGCTGAGGCGTTGGGCGGCATCGGCGCCGGCCTGGCGGAGGGCGGCAAGGTAGGCCCGAAAAAGTTGTCGAAAGGCGTGATGTCGCGCCGAGGGTACGGCATCTGGTAATGCGGTGTCGAGTGCGTTGGGCAGTGTGTCCGGCTCCACTCCGGCGCGACGCGCCTCTTCCAGCGCCTCTCCCAGCACTGCGCGGAAGCCAGCGAAGTCCCGCACCACATTCAAGTAGGGCAGCGCCAGCTCCCGAAGCAAGCGGCGGATCAGCAGCTCGCGGCGCGCTGCGCTCAACTCGGCGGGCGATTCGCCGGCACTTCGCCCCGCCAGCAGCGAATCTCCCGGTCCGTTCCGGCGACCCTCTGAAAACAGGCGCTCCAAAAGATCAGGAAAGGTGCAGACCGCGGCGTCGGAGAAGCCTCGCAGGCCCCCTTCGCGCAGCACCAAATTGCGGGTGTGATCCCGGTAGCTTGCGGTGGGCACCAGCAGCAGCGTCTGCGCCGGTGGATTGGGCGCGCCCCCGGCCCGTAGCGCTTCAACAAAGCTTTCCCGAAGCCGGTGGCTTTTTCCGGCGCCAGCCGGACCCAGCACCAGTTGGCGGTCGGTTCCCACCCATCGGTCGGCGCCCGGCAAGCTGGTTCTCCCCATTCGTCACCGCGATTCTACCGCAGCCTGCAGGGATCCAGGCGGATCGCCTGGCGCACGGCCGGCGAAGAAAAAAATTTCCTGCTTGGCTGCGGGGTGAGGCTGCGCTATATTCTGCCCAAGCATAGATAGCGAGATGAATGTCGGCATCTCAATCCGCAACCTTCGGCAGAAGCGTGGCCTCTCCCAGGGGGACCTGGAGAAGCGCACGGGACTGATGCGCTGCTACATCTCACGCGTAGAAAACGGCCACACGGTTCCCAGCATCGAAACCCTGTCCCGGATTGCGCGGGCCATGGAAACGCAACTGGTGGACATGTTCTTGGGAGCCGATGCCCCTTCCGGCAACGCAGAACCCAACGAGCAGCAGTTCCTGGAAGAGATGCGCCGCTACGTCCCGGTGCTCTCGGCTGAGGAGCGGGAGCAGATCCTGGAAATGATTCGTCGTTTGGCGGGACCCGCCTAGCCGTTGCCGGGGTTGGCTAACGGGTTTTGGCGGCCGTCTTGCTGGCCAGCGCCTCGAGGGCCTTTTCCAGGCCGGCCTGCAACTCCTTGGCCGCCGTTGCGGTCTCCTCATCCGGCTCGAGCGCCAGCACCCGCTCGATGGTCTTGAGAGCACGCTTCCGAACCACCTCCAGCACGCCCATCTCGCCCAGCCCGCTGCGATCAAAGATGGGAGAGAACTTTTCCATCATGGTGGCTACGGCCAGCAAGAAACGCGCCGGAGGTACTTCGGCGCGACCCGACTGCAGCGCTTGCTGCGCTCCGGCAGAATCATCGGCTGAGGTCAACACAGTGCTGACCGCCCGTACCACTCCACGATCCAGCGCTTTCACCTTCACTGGCCCGCGTTGCTCTGCTCCCAGGGGCAATCCGCCATAGACGCGCTCCAGTTCCGTCACCGGGGCGGCAGTCCCTTTGGGGAAGGGGAATTCCAGCACCACCGGCTGGTCGGAAGACTCCTTGAAAAAAGCCTCGGAGGCTTCCAGCGCGTAGAAGGCGTACCTGCGGGCTTCCTTCAGGTGCGTCCCTTTTCCCAACAGAAGGGCGGTCTTGTTGGCGCCGGCAATCCTTGAGCCGGCAGAGTAGGCCTCCGCCATTTCCAGGTGACCATGGGCGATTCCGAACGTCAGGATGATGCGCCAAATGCGCGCACGTGGCACGTGAGGGCTGCCCTCGCTCCGTTCCAGATTCTCCAGGTGCTCGACCGTCTTTTCCAGGTCGCCGGCGGCGTAAGTATCCAGCGCTGCCTGGAGCAGCCACTCCGGTGAGCCGCGGGCAGGACCGCGGGGAGAGCAAGCGCCAGTCACCAAGCAGAGAATACCAACCAGAATGAACGTGCGCCGCACCATGAGCCATGCTCCTTTCTCCGGCGCAAATGTCGGGTTAGGACATCAGAGCTACCGGCGTGGCCGCAGCTTAGACTAGACCAATCCGCCTCGGCGAGCAACACCTGTTCGCCTCCCTAACGGAGTCGAGTAGGCACCCCGAAACGCGTCAGGCGACGCCGGGACGACCGAGGTCTGCACGTGAACACTAGGCTTTACTTGAGCGCTAAGCGTGTCGCAGACCGACTGGCAGGGGCGGCGAGCAGCTTCGCGCTTGACCGGCCCGGGCTTTCTATTTACAGTCTAGGTGGCTCCGGGAACCTAGTCTGGCGCTAAGGGGGCTTATGCTTTGTACAATGTTGCGACCGGTCGGGTTGCGAACGGTCAGAAGGTGCGCTGCTATTCTGGCACTGGGATGCCTGATGGCTTCACCAGCCATTGCGGAGACCTGGGAGGGCTGGCTCAGCGACGTGGCGTGCAAGAGCCAGGATGTGAGCGCGCACCCTGTCAGTTGCATGCTCGGTTGCGCCAAGACAGGGTACGGACTGGTGCAGCGGAACGGTCAGTTCCTGAAGTTTGACGAGTCCGGCACCAAGAAGGCGACGGAACTGTTGAAGGCTGCCCGGAAAGACGAGAAGGAGATTGGGATCAAGGTTAGCGGAACGCTGAAGGGCCAAACCATTCAGGTGGAATCGATCGATCGCCTTTGATGCTTCCCCCCACCCCACAGTCTCGCACCGTCCTCAGGGCAAGACGGTCGCCGATTTGCCGCCGCAGGGCGCCGAAGTTTTCTAACTGAATCCGTTGGAAGGAGAGACCTCTAGAATGGCCCGACGTCAATTTCTTATCCCACTGATCGCCGTGGCGGTGTTTCTTGTAGCGACCGCGAGCACCGCGCCCGTACCAACAGCAACCCCCCGTGTCGCCGATCTCTCGTTGCTGGTCGCCCCGGACTTACCGGGACCGTGGCCCCGGAGCGACTTTCCGCTGTTCCACATCCACCACTACCTTCGCATTGGCCCAAGTAGCCCTTACAATAGCGACGTCATCATCATGGAGGGGAACACCGCCACCCAACTGGATACGCCGCCGCACTCCATTCCCAAACCCGGTTCCGGCCTCCCGAATGCGGGGCCGGCCGGCCTCCTGTTCGCGGAAAGTGTTCCGGCATGGCAGTTTGTCGGCGAGGCCTGTGTGATTGACGTCGCTCACCTGCGGGACCGCGCCGCCAAAGGGCACAGCAGCCTGATCCAGGCCAGCGATATTCAGGCATGGGAAAAAAAGCACCGTGCGCTAGGCCCAGGCGACGTAGTGCTTTTCGCCAGCGGATATAGCGATGCCTACTACCTTCCCCTGCCCGAGGGCAGGCGATTTGTGGCCGATCCACTGGAAGGGCGCACGCCGGCCTGGCCGGATCCCACTCCGGAAGCCATGGAATACATCGCCAAGCGGGGCGTGCGGGCTGCTGCTACCGACAGCCCGAGCATGGGTCCGATTCCCGATCTTGCCGCGCCGACGCATACGGCCGGCCTGAAATACGGAATGATCTGGACCGAAGCAGCAACCGGTTTTGGACAACTGCCGCCGACAGGGGCCTTGTACGGCGTGCTTTCTCCGAAGTACGCGGGCGCCATGGCCACCGAGGCGCGCGCCGTGGCGGTCATCGGCTCACCCCTGGCCGGGCAGTTGATTGAGTCAGCCCGCAACAAGAGGGTCCTGGACCTTTCGATCATCGTTGCCGACAACCTGCCCGTGTGGTGGCCCGGAACCGGATACGGAAATCATCGCCAGCCCCTCAAGACGGCGCTGTTTGCCTATGGTCCGGAAACAGAGGCCTCCCACGTGTTGCACGTCATGGATTCCCACACCGGCACCCACCTTGTGCCGCCGGTCTACGCTTTACCGCCCACCGGTTTCTCCAACAGCAGCTACTCGGCCGAGGTGCAAGGCTGGCTGGCCGAGTACGAAAAACAGTTTGGCCCTCGCGGCACCAGCGAGGTGACCGTGGACAAGGTTCCTCTCTCACAGACTAGCGGGTGGCTGCGGGTAGTGGATGTGCGTGATCTGGTGGGCTCCACGGACCGCAGCAACTGGCCTGCGTCTCCCGAAATCAAGCCCGCCCACGTGACTCGCTACGAGAAGAAAAACGGCCCGCTGAAACCGGGCGAGATCGTTGTCTTTCATACCGGCCACAGCCCGCGTTGTACGCCGTCGGGAAAGGACCCCAAGGCCCTTGGCTGCCTTGACGATCCCATCAACGGCCGCAGCGAGGGCTGGCCAGCACCGGGTCCCGAGGTCATCGCTTACCTGGCCGGCAAGGGGATACGGGCCGTTGGCATTGATGCGCCCACGCTCGGAGGCGTGGAGCCCCGCCGGGCGCTGATGACCTACTGGGCACTGGGAAGCAAGGGCATGGTCGGCATTGAGTACCTGACCAATTTCGAGCAGCTTCCCGGGAAAGCGTATCTGCTGTTTGCCCCCATCAAGATTCGCGACGCCCACGGCGCTCCCGGCCGCGCTATCGCGCTTTATTGAGCCATTCCCATCGCCAGGTCTGCCGGGCTGCCAGTGGCGCCGGAGCGACGCATTGCCTCGCGCTTGAGGGATGAGACTCTCCCTTTAGGCCCCTCGCCCGCCGTGTTTCAGCCGATTCCGATTTCTTTGAGGTATTCCAGGCTCCGCTTGGCGAAGGGCAGCGGCTTATCAAAGGGGCAGGGGTACATGTCCTGCTCCACAAGGGCATATCCGTCGAAATCGATCTCGCGGAGAACGTCGCGGAAAGCGGGAAAGTCCACCGCGCCGACCGACGGCTCGCAGAACAGGTCCATGGCCACCGCGTGGGCGAAGGGGATCTTCTCGGCCTCCACTTTCTTCTGCAATTTCCGGTCCACGCTCTTGAAGTGCAGATAGCCCACTCGCTTATGGTGCTTCTTCATAAAGCGAACCGGATCGCCGCCGCGATAGGAATGGTGACCCACGTCCAAGCAGAGAGAGATCCGTTTCGGATCGGTCTGCTCCAGGAAAGGTTCAATCTGGTGTTCGTACTCCACGTGCGTCTCGGCATGTGGATGGAACATCACCTTCAGCCCGTATTCGTCCACCACGATGTCCGCCACCCGGTGCGCGTTGTCAATCAACCGCTTCCAGGCGTCGGAACCCAGATCCTTGGGAGCGGTGGGTTCACCCGTGAACAGGTTTGAGTAGACATCGTCGATCAGGACGAGGAAAAACCCGCCCAGGGCGCGAACGCTTTCGCACGACCCGCGCACCTGCTGTTCCATGTTTGGCCATTCGGCTGGGTCATCCAGGTGAGCCATTGCAGTGCCTGCGATCAGCTTGAGCCCCCGGCGCTCCAGTTCTTTGCCCAACTGGGCCGGGTCGGTTGGCATGTATCCGTGGGGGCCCAGTTCCGTATATTCATAACCGGCGACTACGGCTTCGTCCAGATACCGCTGCCACGGAATCTGTTTTGGATCGCTCGGAAACCAAACTCCCCAGCTATCGGGGCCCGTGCCAATACGCACCTTCATCGGAAGTACTCCTTTCTCATAATGGCCTTGTTGACGGCCAGCGTCCTGGCCCCCAACTGTGTTCTAGCCGGCGCGGCTTGTCCCTCAGTCCTCCAGGCCCACTGCTTCAGCCTCAACGCTCTGCGCTCGAGCCTGTTCCAGCCTGACGACCCCTTTGCCCCGTTGCTGCAGCACCAGGAACGTAAAAGCCGTGATCAGCACAGCCGGCAGCACGACCAGGTGCCGCAATGTGGCCGAGCCCGCCGAGAACTGGACCGCTGTCCACTGTGTCGCGGCGGTTGTGCCCGCGGCTGCCGCCCGCAATATTTCCACCGTGGTGCCCGCGGGCAGCGCGGCGGCCAGTTGCTGGTCGTAGAGGCCGCCAACCAACGGAAGCGCTATCGCCATCGAGAGCATACCGCCGCTGCCGATGACCGCCATGCCCATAGCGCCGGAGGCAGGCAAGCGCTCCGAAACAAATCCCAGCATCGTCGGCCAGAAATAGCAGACTCCCGCAGCGTAAACGGCGGCAACAGCCAGCAGCGAGGCAGGCCCGTGCACATAACTCATCCCATAAAGCCCCATGGCCGCGAACGCCGTAGCAAACAGGAGCAGCCCGGGGGTGGTCAGCAGCCGCACCATCGGGCCCACGCCCAGACGCGCCACCATCATGATGGCGTTTACCCACACCAGGATCAGGATGCCGGAAATGCCGGAGTTTTCCAGCAACAGCGGGATAAACTGGTTGGTACCGGTTTCGGTGGCGCCGGTCAGAAACATGCACATGACCATGAACAAAAACAGCGGCCGGAGGCATTCGGTGAACATCTTTCGGGTCGAGACTCCCGAGGCGACCCGCTCGGTCGCGGGAAACGGCTGCCGGAAAAACATGACCCCGTAGATGACGGTGGGTATCAGCACGATTCCCACCTGGATTTGCCAGTTCGCGCCGAGGTCCTGCAGCAGGTAGGCGGCTAAACCGCCGATGACGATTCCACCGGGCCACCAGGCGTGGTACTGATTCAGCTTCTTGGTTTTTTCCTCCGGGTAGAGGGTTGCGACCAGAGGGTTGGTCGCTCCTTCGACAAAGCCGTTGGCAACTCCAATCAGAACCGTCGAGAAAAACAGGGACCAGAACCCGACCGAGTAAACGGTGAGTACGGTGCCCAAAACGTGGCCTACCCAGGCCCCCCACATCAAGCGCCTCATCCCCAGCACGTCGCAGAGGGGGCCGGAGCAAAACAGCGACACCATAGTGCCCCAGAAGGCAGCACCGGCGATCCATCCCAGATCTGCGCCGCTCAGGCCAAATTCCCGGCCCAGTTCGCTCATGATGGCGCCGCGAACGGCGAACGCAATAGCGGTGACGATCAGCGCCACGCAGCTTGCCTTATACAAGCGCGCCGCATTGGGCGTGTTCATCGACGGAATCCTTTCTTGAGTAAGTTCCTGGTCCCGCCCTCTTGCCAGCGAAATGGGCTATACAGTATAGTACGCGCCGGTTCCAAACGTACCTTTATGCGAGCGCGAAAGTTGGAAACCCGTGTAGCGCTGGTTACCGGAGCCAGCCGGGGCATCGGCCACGCGATCGCCCTCGGCTTCGCGGGCGAAGGGGCCTCGGTCGCGGTGACAGCGCGCACGGAGAGCGGCTTGGACTCCCTAGTCCAGCAGATCCGGGGAATGGGAAGCAAGGCCGTTGCCATTCCCGCCGACTTTGTGGAAGCTGAGGCGCCCCGGCGAATTGTTGAACGGACTCAGGCGGAGTTTGGAACAATCGACATTTTGGTGAACAACGCTGGGATCGGCAGCAGCGCCGATCCCCGGCCATTCACAGAGTTCAACGACGAGTTCTGGCATCTTACATTGGCGTTGAACCTCACTGCGCCGTACCTGCTGTCGAAGGCGGTGCTGCCCATTTTGCTAAAGAAAAAAAAGGGTCGGATCATCAACGTGGCTTCGGTGGCCTCGAAGATTCCCTCTCTCCATGGAGTTGCGTATACAGCTTCCAAACATGGGCTGTTGGGCATGACACGAGTGCTCGCCCTGGAGACGGCCAGCCAGGGCATCACGGTGAACGCCATTTGTCCCGGGCCCGTGCGCACCGTGATGAACGACCGTCGCATGAAATACGATGCGGACCGCCTCGGCGTGAGCGTGGAAGAACTGGAGTCTCGCATGACCCCTATCGGCCGGCGGCTGGAACCTGACGAAATGGTCCCCCTGGCCGTGCTCCTAGCGAGCGACGAGTCGGCGGGCATCACAGGACAGGGGTTCAATGTTTGTGGGGGCATGCTAATGTATTGACCCGTCATTTGCTGTCCGAACGGCAGTGTCGGCGCTTGCCGCGTCGCCCGGAGGGACCAACTTGGTTGACGGCAGTTTGGTTCAGAGGCAGAGGCCGAGAGATGACTGCATGGAGGTCTGACAAATCATGAAAATGTATGTTGCAGGTCAGTGGGTGGACTCACCCAAAATGCTAGAGGTGAAGGCGCCCTATTCGGGGGAGGTGGTGGACTCCGTTCCCGATGCCACCTCCAAGCAAGTCGAACAGGCGCTGGCGGCAGCGGAAAAGGGAGCCGCAGCGATGGCCCAATTGACGGGGTACGAGCGCAGCCAGATCATGCTCCGTGCTGCCGATCTGGTGCAGGCCTCCGTCGAGGACTTTGCGAGAACGATTACCCTGGAGGAAGGCAAGCCGCTGGGCGAGTCGCGCGTCGAAGCGGGCCGGATGCCGGACCTGATGCGCCTGTCCGCCTACGAGGGCGCGCAGATCCGGGGCGAGACCTTGCCGCTGGATTCGCAGGCGGGCGCGCAGGGCAAGTTCGGCTTTACTTTGCGAGTGCCCTGCGGGGTGATTGTCGCCATCAGCCCGTTCAACTACCCGCTCCTGCTGGTCCTTCATAAAATCGCTCCAGCGCTGGCCGCGGGCAACGCAGTGATCCTGAAGCCGGCCAGCTACACCCCCCTGATTGCCCTGAAACTGACCGAGGTGTTCCTCAAGGCTGGGCTGCCGGAGAACGGGCTGCAATGCATTACCGGTTCTGGCAGCCGAATCGGTCCGGCCTTGTGCGGGGACCCGCGGGTCCGCAAGATCACTTTCACGGGCAGCGCTGAGGTGGGAGAGCTACTGGCGAAGGCGGCCGGAGCAAAGAAACTGTCGCTTGAGCTCGGATCCAACTGCCCGGTGGTGGTTCTCAAGGATGCCGACATGGACGCGGTAGCGGCGGCGACTGTGGTTGGAGGCTACGTCAATGCCGGCCAGGTCTGCCTCTCTGTGCAGCGGGTGCTGGTGCAACGTTCCTCCTATGGCGATTTTCTCGACGCTCTGAAGCCGAAGGTAGAGGCGATCAAAATGGGCGATCCGCTGGACGAGGAGACCAAGTTGAGCGCCCTGATTAGCGAGGGCGACGCCGAGCGGGTCGGCGCCTGGATTGACCAGTCTGTAAAGCAAGGGGCCCGGGTGGTGACCGGAGGCCAGCGGGATGGCGCTAAGTTTGCCCCGACCATCGTGGCCGACGTGGCCCCCAAGATGCGCGTCTCCTGCGATGAGCTGTTCGGGCCAGCCGTGGCCGTCACCCCCGTAGAAAACATTGACGAAGCAATCCGGGTGGCCAACGACAGTTCCTTCGGCCTGGGGGCCGGGGTCTTCACCCGTGACATCAACAACGCCATGCGGTTTGCCCGGGAGGTGCACACCGGCACGGTGCAAATCAACTGGACCTCGCTGTGGCGTGCTGACCTGATCCCTTATGGCGGGTTCCGGCAAAGCGGGTTCGGAAGAGAAGGCCCGCGCTATGCGATCGAAGAGATGACGGAAATCAAGACCGTCGTAATGCACGGCTTGGATGGTTGACGCGCCCACGCCTGTGCGCCCAATGGCCTGTTGCTAAGCGACTGTGGCCAAAGGACTTCGGCCAGACAACTTCTGAAGGAGAGATCATGAGCGGAAACAAGGGAAGGAAAACGATTCGCCTGACGATGGGGCAGGCCCTGGTCAAGTACCTGTCCGTCCAGTACAGCGAGCGAGACAACCGGGAGCAACGGTTCATCCCGGCCATGTTCGGGATCTTCGGACACGGGAACGTCTCCGGCCTGGGGCAGGCCCTGGGAGAGTACGCGAAGGAACTGCCCTACTACCAGCCGAAGAATGAGCAGGCCATGGTGCACACGGCCTCTGGTTTCGCCAAGACCAACCTGCGGCTGGCCACGTTGGCCTGCACCTCCTCGATTGGTCCGGGCGCGACCAACATGGTTAGCGGCGCCGCCACCGCCGCCGTCAACCGGCTGCCCGTACTCCTGCTCCCCGGTGACTACTACGCCACACGCTATCAGGGACCGGTGCTGCAGCAACTGGAGCATCCAACGGCGGGCGACGTCAGTGTCAACGATTGTTTTCGTCCGCTCAGCCGATTCTTTGACCGTATCACTCGTCCGGAGCAACTGCTGACGGCCCTGCCGGAGGCCATGCGGGTCATGACGGACCCGGCCGACACCGGGCCGGTCACCCTCGCCCTGCCGCAGGACATACAAACGCACGCCTATGACTACCCCGCCCACTTCTTCGAAAAACGGGCATGGCGCATCGAACGGCGCATTCCGGACCCACAACGCATCCACGAGGCCGTTGGCCTGCTGAAGCAGGCTCGCCGCCCCCTGATCATCGCAGGTGGTGGCGTTCACTATTCGGAGGCCTGGGACGAGCTGCAGGAGCTTTCCCAAGCGTTAGGGATTCCCGTAGGAGAAACCTCCGCCGGCAAGGGCGCAATTCGGGTGGATTCGGACCTGCTGCTGGGCGGATTCGGGGTCACGGGGAGCCCGGGGGCAGCCAAGATTGCCACCGATGCAGACCTCATATTGTGCATCGGGACGCGACTCAGCGATTTCACCACGGGCTCCCAGGCGATCTGGCAGCATCCGGACGTGAAGTTCCTTAGCGTGAACGTCGGCAGCCACGATGCCTACAAGCAGGGCGCCCTGCCCATTCTGGCGGACGCTCAGTTAGGCCTGCGCGCCCTGCTGGTCGCCGCCCGGGAAGCCGGCATCCAGCCCAGCGCTTCCTATACCGAAGAGGTTCTGGCCGCCAAGCGCGGCTGGCGAAAGCAGATTGCCGAGGAGGTCTATCAGCAGGTGCCCGGGAGGGGGATGACCCAAGGGCAGGTGGTCGGGGCGCTCAATGAAGCCGCCCAGCCCGGCGACACCATTGTGGCGGGCGCGGGTTACCCTGAGGCGGACCTGCTTCGGCTCTGGGACACCAGCCGGGAGCGGAAGTGTCACCTGGAATTCGGCTACTCCTGCATGGGGTACGAACTCCCAGCCGGATTGGGCGTGCGCATGGCCCAGCCAAAGGGGGAAGTCTACGTGTTTATTGGCGATGGCACCTACCTGATGAACCCTACTGAGCTGGTGACCGCCACGCAGGAAGGATTGAAGGTCACCGTGGTCGTCTCTGACAACTATGGGTTCCAGTGCATCCGAAATCT
This sequence comes from Terriglobia bacterium, assembly GCA_965218055.1. Classification (GTDB taxonomy): domain Bacteria; phylum Acidobacteriota; class Terriglobia; order JAJPHL01; family JAPKYU01; genus CBDBKE01. The sequence continues at coordinate 59,401 of CBDCKA010000002.1, read as the reverse complement.
CCAGATGGGCAGCACCGGGCAGGATTTCGGCAATGAATTTCGGGCCCGCGATCAGAAGACCAATCGCCTCACTGGCGACTACCTCTCGCTTGACTACAAGAAAAACGCGGAGAGCATGGGTGCCCGTGCCTGGCATGTGAAGACACCCAACGAGCTGTGCCAGGCGCTGGGGGAGGCCCGGAAGGAAAAGCGTCCCTGCGTGATTGTTGCCAAGACGGAACCCCACGTCTTCGTGCCGTCCTCCGGCCTCTGGTGGGATGTGTCCGTGGCCGAGGCGAGCAATGATTCGGCAACCGAAGAGCTGCACAAGAAACACGAGCAGGCGCGTAAGAAACTGCAGCGCTTCTATTATTGACAGGTGCTGGCGTACTGGCGGGTTCGCGGAGGAAGCTCCTGCCGGACGAGGGGCAACAGCCTGCTTGGCTCTAGTCCCTCAGGAAGAGTGATTTTATAGGCGCCCGGGTTCACCGTCCGGAAAGGCGCAGGAAGGAAAGCATATGGGAGAAACTCCGAATCTCTTACAGAAGATCCGCGAAGGGCAGGTCTGCCTAGGGACCTGCGTCAGCTTCACGGACCCGGCCGTCACCGAGGCGCTGTCCAGCGCGCTGGACTTTGTCTGGATCGACATGGAACACGGTGCCCTTTCGCTGGAAACGGTGCAGGGACACCTGATTGCGGCCCGGGCCGGCGGGGCAACGCCTGTGGTTCGCGTTCCCTGGAACGATCCGGTGCTGATCAAACCCGTGTTGGACGCCGGCGCTGCCGGCATGATCTTGCCCATGGTCCGCAACGCCGAGGAGACGCGCCGGGCCGTGGCTGGCTGCCTCTATCCTCCTGAGGGCATTCGCGGCTTCGGGCCGCGCCGCCCTAGCAACTACGGACGGATGATGGGACAGGAGTTTTGCCGGGCGGCCAACGAGGCGATGATTGTGCTGGTGCAGGTCGAGCACATCGAGGCGGTCCAGAACATTGACGAAATTCTCGCTGTCCCGGGCCTCAGCGGGGTCGTCCTGGGCCCCTACGATTTGTCCGGTTCCATGGGCCGGCTGGCCGACGTGCAGCATCCCGACGTGGTCCGGGCCATGGACACCGTCATCCAGAAAGTCCGAAACACCGGGCGCGTGCTGGGAATCGGCACTGGCTGCGATCCCCAGCAGGTCAGCCAGTTGATTGACAAGGGAGTGAACTTTCTGGCCCTGGGAGGCGATTACATACTGTTGGCGCAGGCGGTTGATCAACTCACCAGCAAGTTGCGGGAGCACACCGGTGCCGCGGCACCAGCCCGCACGTAATCTCCGCAAGGTTCAGACCAGACCCCTTCCCACCTGTTGGGTGCGCCGGGTGGCTCAAAAGTACTAAGCGAAATGTAACTATGAGCCTATTGGCTGCTCGGGGCCTCTGCGCTTAACTAGACGCTGTTATGAACCTGACAAGGACCCAGGCCATGGCAGCATTGTTCTGCGCGGTAATTGCGGCACGAATGAACTGCAGCAGGCTGCCGGAGTTTCTACGCTTCTCCTTGACATGTTCCATTACCCGCAGCGCTCCACGCTCGCTGAGGAGCCATCAGAAAAAAGGAAAAGGGCAATGAGCGACAACTTGGGGACGGTAGTCCGCGACATGGAGGGGTTGGGATGGGTGGAACCCAGGCCAATTGGATTGAGCGATTCACACGCGCCTGCCGACTTGCGGCGGCTGCCATACAAGCCCAAATATGGCGGGCCCGAGCAGCGGGAACGTCATCGCCTCAAGAGAGGTGCTAAGATCCTCGCCTCTTACCTAGTATCTGTGGGGCTTCTAGGGCTCATAGCCTTCGAAAATTTGCTGCGCGGAGGAAGCTGGAAGAGTTCAACTGCCATTGGATCTATCGCCATGCACCTGATGTTCGTGGCCGTCAAACGTGCGTTTCTGTGCGTCATCTTTGGAAAATCTTTCTTGGGTGAGTCAGGCACTTAGGCGAAGGTAACAGTCGAAAGCTGACAAACCTTTGGGTTCAAGCTAGGCGGAATTGGTCTTGCGACCAACACCTTTGCCGCCGTACGGTGCCGAACCAAAACGGCAACCCGAACAGGGTACTGCTTGAATAATTTGCCTTAGTTCTTCTCCGATGTTGTCAGCTAGTGATTACTTATGCTTCCAAGCAGGAGCCTGAAAAACGGCACGATCCTGCCCCTTCTCTTTACTCCCTAGCCGTGGGGCGGCGATGATATGCGCGCTGCCAGCGCCGCAGTGGACTAAGGTGACTCCCCCTTCTCAGCTTCAAATTCGGACACTACCCCGGGGTAGCCATACTGTTTGAATTTTCCCCATCACAATGCTAGTGTGGACGCTTCTGTGAGTAACCCCCTAGGCAAGCGAGGAGCAGCATGGAAGCTTTAGGCATGATCGAAACCCGCGGTCTGGTCGGTTCCATCGAGGCGGCCGACGCTATGGTGAAAGCGGCCAACGTGGTACTGATCGGGCGCGAGTATATCGGGGCGGGCTACGTCACCGTGATGGTCCGGGGCGATGTCGGCGCGGTCAAGGCGGCCACGGATGCAGGCGCGGCGGCCGCACGCCGGGTCGGGGAACTAGTCAGCGTCCACGTCATCCCGCGGCCGCATTCGGAAGTGGAGAAATTCCTTCCCGGAGGAGCTCCTGGCGGGGCGAAGAGCAAGTAGGCAGGTGTCCGGTGTCAGGTTTTAGCTGTCAGCGAGCAAGCAATCCTGTATGCGAGACCCGATCCTGCTGAAAGTTAACACCTGTCGCCTGACACCTGACACCTGACCCTCAAATCTGACACTCGGCGTTATGTTGCGCGACGCGGATCTGGTTTCTGTTCAGGAAGCGCGGAACCTGGCGGAAAAGGCTCACGAGGCTTCGCAGAAGTTCCTCGCCTACTCCCAGGAGCAGGTAGACGCCATCATTGACGCCATGGCGCAAGCGGCTGTCGGCGCCGCTGAGGAACTGGCCCGCCTAGCTGTGGATGAGACCGGCTATGGCAACGTGGCCGACAAGGTGGAGAAAAACCTGTTCGCCTCGCGCGACACCCACCGCGCCATCCGCCCCATGAGGACGGTCGGGGTGGTGAGCGAGGATTCGAAGGCGCGGGTCCTCGAAGTCGCCGTTCCGGTAGGCGTGGTGGCCGCCGTGCTGCCCACCACCAATCCCACCTCCACGGCTATCTATAAGATTCTAATAGCCATAAAAGGCCGCAACTCGATCGTGCTGAGCCCGCATCCCAACGCCATCCGTTCGATTTGTCGCACGGCCGATCTGATGGGCGAGGCAGCGCGGGCGGCGGGCGCTCCTGCCGACGTGATCAGCTGCATGCGCACCCCGACGCTGGCCGGCACGCAGGAGCTGATGAGGCACCGGCGCACTGGCGTGGTCCTCTCGACCGGAGGACTGGGCGTGGTGAGGGCTGCCTATACCAGCGGCAAGCCTGCCTTTGGGGTCGGCCCGGGCAACGTACCCGCATTCGTCGAGCGCAGCGCCGATGTTCACAAGGCGGTCACCGATATCGTGAGGGGCAAATGCTTCGACTACGGCACCATCTGCTCCAGCGAGCAGGCGCTGGTAGCGGAAGAGTCGCTGCGGGAGCAGGTGCTGGCTGAACTCGGTGCCCAGGGCGCCTACCTGCTGAACGACAGTGAGATTGGGGCGCTGGCCCGCGTCCTGCTGACGCCGCAATGGACGGTCAACCCGCAGTGCGTGGGCAAACCGGCCCCTGCGGTCGCGCAGATCGCAGGGTTTTCCGTGCCGCCCGAGACCCGCCTGCTGGTGGCTCCGCTCGGCGGCGTGGGCCGCGAATACCCGCTTTCGGCCGAAAAGCTTTCGCCGGTGCTGGCGCTTTACTTCGTCAAGGACTTCGAAGAAGGCTGCCGTCTGTGCGAGAGCGTGTTGCGCTTCGGAGGTCTGGGCCATACCGTGGCCATTCACTCGCGAGACGAGGGGTTGATCCGCCAGTTCGGGCTGCGCGTGCCGGCCTTCCGGGTGGTGGTGAACTCGCCAGCCACACACGGGTCGATTGGCTACAGCACCAGCCTGTTCCCTGCCATGACGCTGGGCTGCGGGGCCTTGGGAGGAAATACGACCGGGGACAACATCTCGCCACTGCACCTGATCAACATCAAGCGCATCGCCTACGAGACCCGACCGGTGACGCAACCCCAGCCGCACCAGCCGCAGCCAGGGGTGTTGGCCGGCACTGCCGTGCCAGCTCTGCCGGGGCCCACGCCGAGCCCGGTGGCCGCCACCACGTTGGTGCCTGATCGGCAAACGATCGCGCGGGTAGTCGAGCGATTCCTGGCCACGAAGGGGATTCCTACGCGGGCGCAGCCGGCTTCGACACGTTCACCTGGACGCGGACCGGAGCCGCCACCCTCCTCGCCTCCAGCCGGGTCGCCAGCCACGTTGGTCTCGCCGCCCTTGGACCCGCAGGAATCGACCGCTCCGGCTCCCGTAAAGGTGGTAGACTTTGTATGTGAGAGTGACGTGCGCGCGGCGCTGAACCGGAACGAGAAGATTCACGTCGGGCCGCGCACCATCGTGACACCCTCCGCCCGCGATCTGGCCGTGGAAAACGAGGTGCTGGTGATGAGCCAGGACGGGTTCCGTCGTCGCAGGGTCTGAGCGCAGTTTAGAAGAGCAGACCGGCCGGCTACTGCCATGCCGCAGACCGAAGTTGACCTAGACCGCCTCCGCGCAGAGATGAGGGACTACATGCGCCAAACCGGTCTGCCCATCTTCTACGGCCTAGGCGACCCCGACGAGGATGAGTACACCTTCTGGGACACTCGTGCCTTCCCCGACTGGCGCCACTTTGTGGATGTGGGCAAAGAGTGCGGCGCGCGCCTGTTGCTGTTCAGTTCAGAAACCTTCGCCGATGCTCACCTGGAGCAGGTTTTCGAGAAGCTCAGCGAGTGCGAGATGAACTCGGAAGACCGGGTCTACTACATGAAGCAGTTTGAGGCGCTGCGGAAACGCATCGGGCAGACTGCCTGGGTCCGCATTGCCTTCGAGTACGGCGGCCGCTGGCTGGCCTATGAACACACTGCTTCCTGGTACGACAACTACTGTTCCGCTCTCGAAGACGTGGAAGCCCTGCTGCCAATGGCTGAAGAAGAGGAGGAAGAAGAGGGCGATCCAGGCCGCGGCTTCTTCTCCCGCAACTAACCGTGCCGGCCCCGCAGGGGCTGGCGATCTTTGTCAGCTGCAGCGCCCGGCCTTGCGCCGGGCGTGGTCGTGTTGGCCGCAATCGGCCACCAAAGGAGCGGCCCTACTGATCCCGAACCCCCTCAGCGGTTGCCTAGGGTCGCCTCAGTTGCTGCGTGCTACGTTGACGCGATTTCACCGGCCGCGGTTCTTACGGAGAAGTAGAGTTGGCGGAAGTAGTCAAGGTTAACGCTCAATCTCCCAAGCCGGCGGACATTGAATACGCCGCCGAATGGGTCCGCGACGGTCAGGTAATTTCCGTCCCCACCGAGACCTTCTACGCCCTGTCCACGGACCCCTTCAATCTTCATGCAGTGGAGGAAATCTTCCGGATCAAGGGCCGGCCTGGCCATAAGCCGCTCTTGTTGTTGGTTGCCTCGATCGAGCAGGCCGAGGAGCTTTCGGTAGGCAACCTCCCGGAGCGCTTTTACACCCTGGCGCGGCGCTTCTGGCCGGGACCGCTGACACTGGTGATCGGGGCTTCCCGCCGGGTGCCGCTGAAGATCACCGGCAACACCGGAAAAGTGGCCGTGCGCCTGCCCGATGCTCAGGTTCCGGTTTCTCTGATCCGCCTATTGGGGATGCCGCTGACCGGGACCAGCGCCAATCTGGCCGGGACGAAGGAATGCGGCAGCGCCCAGGAAGTGCAGCAGTGCTTGGGCGGGCGGCTGCCGCTGATTCTGGATGCCGGCGAGTCAAAGATACAGGTGCCCTCTACGATCGTCGAGGTGACCCGCGACGGCTGGCGGCTAATCCGCGAGGGCGCCATCCCCAGTGAACAGATCACACAGTTTCTTGCCGCAAAAAATAGCTGAGGCGCGAGCGCGGGGATGAATCGCCTTGCCCTTTTCTAGCTGCGTCGTCCGCTCCTGTGTGCCAGGCTGCACCGAGCCGCCCGCTGGAAGACGCTACGGCGGCGTACTCCAGAACCGCTTGGGAAGGCGGGTGATGGCCACAGGATTGACCGCCTGCCCCTGCGCGTAAACGGCCCAGTGCAGATGCGGGCCGGTGCTGCGTCCCGTATTGCCGACTGTGCCTATCACTTGCCCCCGGGCAATCCTGTCGCCTGGTTTCACCCGGATTTCCTTCATATGAAAGTAGGCGGTGATCACACCGTGGCCGTGATCCAGCAGCACCGAGTTCCCGGGCACCACGAACGACTCCGCGCATAGCACCTTGCCGGCGTTCGCTGCGTACACCGGAGTGCCGGGCTTGAGCGAGAAATCCAGGCCGCGGTGGTAGCCGCGGAAGCCGGAGCCGCTCCGGCGGCTGCCCTGGGCCTCGATGTAACGCCGCTGCCGCCCGAAACCGCGTCCTGGCTTGCTGCTCGGCGGCCGGAAGTTGCCTTTCCACAGTTGGACCGCAGACTTGGTGCGAAGCAGCTGGCGGATTCGCTTAGACTGTTCCTTCACCCGCGGGTCCTTCTGCAGCGCCATCCGGTCCGGCTTCAACCGGATGGTCTGGACTGGGCCGGTGTCCAGCTCGACGATGGACAGCCGCCGGCGCGCCAGGGGCGCGTGGCTGCCCTTGACCCGTACCAGAAGCTCGGCCGGCCCTGTCTTCTGGAGCCGATCCACCGGGAGCAGAGTGCGGTAGCCACCCGGGACCCGGTACAAGCGGTAGGTGCGCCCCAGCCACCGGCAGGTGGGGCGGCCGAACGTCGTTGGGCTTTCCAGCTCTAGGAACACCAGTCCACCCTGCCGGACTTCGGTGGGCTCCACGAGCAGAGTCCACGACTCCCCCCCCGCCGGAAGGGCCAGCAGCAGGCACAACAACAGGCACAACAGCGGCACACGGAACATTATCAGCAGAAGTTTACAACCCGCGATTCCGCCTTCAGGGGCGAGGGGGCGCATTCAGGCCCTGTCCGGCTCCTCGCGATAGACCACAATGCCGGCGTAGCCCACCACCGAGTCGCGGCCCGCGCCGGCGTCGGCGCTGGTCGCGTAGCGCACCAGGGAGGCTCGATTGGCGCCGAGCTGCCGGGCAGCAGTCAGCATGGCGATGACCGGGCCGTAGCCGCACATGGTGTTGTTCTCACGCCGAAGCACTTCGTAGAGGCGGCGGGGATCGAGCTCCAGGATGGCCTCGATCGCCTGGCGATCCTTGACGCGCGTAATGGCGTCGGGCTCATAGTGGTTCATGTCGCTGGAAGCAATGATCAGCAGCGGCCGAGCGGCCAAGACCGCCGTCCGTCCCAGCTGCTGTCCCAGTTCTTCCAACCGCGCGAAGTCGCCCACGCCGACTGCGATGGGCACGAAGGTAAAGCCGGGCACTAGGCGCTGGAGAAAAGGCAACTGGACCTCGAGGGCATGTTCGGCGGCATGGGCTTCGGAATCCTCGCTGAGCTGCGCATACTCGCGCTTCAGCAGCGCCGCCATTTCCACGTCCACCGCGGCTCGCCCCAGCGGCGTCAGCCACTCCCCAGACCCGTAGAGGGCCAGCGGACGGCCGCGCCCGGAGTGATTGGGGCAGAGGATCACCAACAGTTGTGGAAGCTGCAAAGCGCCGTAGACGGCTCCGGCAACGTGGCCGGAGTACATGTAACCGGCGTGAGGAACGACACAACCCAGCGCCCGCACCGGTTCCGGAGCTGGGGCGATGTAGCGGTCCACATCCCGGCGCAGGAGTTCCGGCTTGGCCGGATAGAAGCGGCCGGCCACCGCGGGCGATCGAAGCATGACCTGCCTCCTTCAACCAACGGTCCCATTCTAGCGGATGGAATTCGCGGGTGCCAGCTTCCTGGCGCGCCCGGCGCGTCCTGGTCGGCCTGAAGGTGGCCCCTCGACGCCTTCGGCTGCGGTGGTGGTGGGGCTCAAGCTGCGGAATAGGTTGCCTGCAATGAGGAAGGCGAGCTCGCGAATCGGGGGAAAATCTTTGGGGTCCTTGCGAGGTTAGTGCATGTCTTCGTCCACGGTAATTTTCAACGCCTTGAGGAATTTCGCGTCTTGGTTGGTGAACCGCAGCCGGTCCGTGGTGTTCGTTCCGCTCTTCTTAGGCTCTTTTTTGATGCTCTCTTCTCGCCGGTTGAACCCGATCGTGGCTTCCAGCACCAGAAAAACATCGTAACCCGATTGCTTGATGCTGCCAATGACTTCGGCAATCCGCTCAGATTCCGACAGCGATTCGTTGATCGCGTTGCCCAGTTCCTTCATCAAGTGTTTCAGCTGCTCGTCCAAGTCTCGAACTCTTCCCTGTGACGTTGCCCGCTTGCTGTCCCGGCGTACCCGGCTCAGGTTCCGTCGAGCGCCTTCCGCGATAGTAACCTTGCCGTGTGATTCTGTCAACGCGAACCCGAGAAGCTGGACAGGTACGTGAGCGCTCTGCCTGGAACGGCGGGTCCTCTTGTTTGGACGCGCAACACCCGCTTCCGGATTCGGCTCCCGGTGCATGTCCCAGTCCGGCAGCCGGCTAATGCGCTCCATTGCTTGCCAGATAACGTCCATGCCTTATACAATTGAAGCAGCCGGTGTGTGGCCTTTCGTGCTCGCCGGCCCGGGCGGTGCAGCAAAGCGAGTTTCTACTTTTTTTGGAGCGACTCGAGGCATGTTCCAATTTTTTCGACGCAGAGACAAATGGGTGCGAGTCTTCCTAGCGGCGCTACTGCTGCTGGTCTGCATCATGCTGGTAGTGACGTTGATTCCCGGGGTCGGCGACGGGAGCGCGTCTTCCGATGATCTGATCCTGGCCACGGTCGGCGGCGAGGAGATTACAGACAGAGATCTGGTTCGCCAGCTCCAGCAGGTCGCGAGGGGCAACCGGATGCCCTCTCACCTGCTCCCTCTGTATGCGCCACAGGTTTTTCAGCAGATGGTAACGGAGAAAGCGATTCTACAGGAAGCGCGGCGCCTGGGCCTGACGGTCTCGACCGAGGAGCTGCTTGGCCAGGCGCGCCTGAACCCCGGGCTTTTTCCCGATGGGAAATTCGTTGGCCGCGACATCGTTGAGAGCCAATACGGGATGAACCTGGAACAATTTCAGGAGGGACTCCGCGACTCCTTGCTGGAGCTAAAGCTGCGCCGCATGGTTATTGCCGGCATTGCGGTGAGCGACCAGGAAGTGACCCGCGAGTTCCACCGCCGCAACGACAAGGTGCGCATCGAGTACTCTGTGCTAAACACAGTTGATGTGAGGAGCACGCTGCGGGTCTCCGAGGCCGAAGTTGCTGAATTCTTCAAAAAGAACTCGAGCCGCTACCAGGTGCCCGAGCGCCGGCAGTTCAGGCTGCTGTACCTGCAGACCGCCAGGGTCAGCGACACCGTTTCGGTCAGCGAACAGGAGCTGCGGCGCCATTACAAGCAGAACCTGGACCGCTTCCGCGTCGAAGAGCGGGTGCGGGCCAGCCACATCCTGCTGAAGACCGTGGGCAAACAGCCGGACGAAATCGGCGTGGTGCGCTTGCAGGCCGAGCAAATCCTGGGCCGGTTGCGCAAGAAGGAAGCGTTCGAGAAGCTCGCCAGGCAATATTCGGACGACGCTGCCACCACACCGAAGGGAGGCGACCTGGGCTGGATCGTGCGCGGCCAGACCGTACCCGAATTTGAGAAGGCGGCCTTTTCACTTGAACCGGGTACGCTCAGCGATGTCATCAAGACACAGTACGGTTTTCACATCGTGAAGGTGCACGAACGCCAGCGCGCTCATCAGCAGACGCTCGAGCAGGTGCGCAACCAGATCCTGCCATTGATCACCCAGGAAAAGGCGAGGCGCGCCGCTGAAGATCTGGTGCAGAAGGCGCAGAATGACCTGCGGGAAAATCCCGGTACCTTCCAGGCCGTGGCGAAGCAACTGCGCGTCCCGGTGCTTGAGACGGACCTGCTGAAACGCGGCGAGCCCCTGCCCAACATCGGCGCGTCGCCGGCGCTGGAGGACGCGTTGTTCTCGGCAACCCTCGAGGAGAACGAGATCACGCCCGTGGTTCCGGTTCCCGACGGCTTCGTAGTGGGTTTGCTGGGGCGCATTGACCCGGCGCATCCAGCCGAATTGGCGGAAGTCCGCGCACAGGTGGAAAACAATGTGCGCTTAAGACAGGCCACGCTGCATGTGCTGTCCCGGATGAAGGATCTGGCCGAGCAGGCCCGCAAGCTAAAGAATCTGAGGAGGGCGGCTGCCTCCCGCAAACTTACCGTGAAGACCAGCGAGCCATTCACCAGCCAAGATGGCGTGCCCGGTGTGGGTGTCCCCGGTGGTCTGTGGGAAGCTGCGGCGTCTTTGAGCGTGGGGGAGATCGCCGGACCATTGCCGGTCGCCGACGGGCAGGTCGTCTTCCGCCTCCTGGAACAGCAGCCGGCCCCGGCCGAAGAGCTTCTCAGGAACAGCGATACGGTACGTCGTAAGTTGTTGAAGGACAAGCGCAATCTGGCCTACGAGTTGTTCGCTGAACACTTGAAGGCGCGTCTAGAAGCCGAGGGAAAGCTGCGGGTGGACGAAGCGGCGATGCAACGCCTGACCGCGTCGTTAAAGTAGCGGGACGTGCCTGCCAAAGGGAAATTTAGCGCCGCGGGGCGCGCTTCCTGCGCCCCTTGCTGCGGAGGCTGGCGGCGGGTTTCTTAAAGCGCTTCCGCAGCAGTTCCCTCACCGTTTCCAGCAACTCTTTGATCTCCCTCGGCCCCTTTTGCAACACCGCGTCGGCCTCGCCCACTTTTTCTTCCAACGCCAGCCGCTCCGCATAACCGGAGTGCAGGATGATGGGGACTCGGGGATTCGCCAGGCGAATGCGGCGGATCACTTCGGCTCCGTTCATCTCCGGCATGATGTAGTCCACGATGACTAGGTCGATCTTTTCCGACCGGAACTTTTCCAGGCCCTCTTTCCCGCTGTGGGCCACCACCACCTGATAGCCGTTCTCCTCCAGCACGGATTGCCGGGCGAAACAGCCGTGACGATTATCGTCGATGCAAAGCAGGCGTGGCATGAGAAGGCTTTCGTTGTGAGGCAAGCGGATGGTAACAGACGCTCAAAAGAGCTGTCAACCTGAGCGAACGGAAGTGCGATTTCTGGCAGCGCCCTGCGCGACTCCGAGCGCGAACAGTGCGGCAGATACGCGAACAGGTGGTGCTGAAGTGGGGCTGCTGGAGTTGCTACTGGACGACCATCTCCCCTTTGGGGGCGTTGTAGCCGGCGCGAGCGTGAATCTTGTACTTTACTTCCTTGCCCTTGCGTTTCCGGTCCATGATCTTCAGCTTCTTGCCGTTCTCGCCCACCAGTTGGACCTTGAGCTTGCGGAATTTGCCGTCGCGGGCCGGGTTGCTGGAAACGTAACCCAGCGTGTACTGGTTGCGCATGTGGTAGGCAATGCTGTGGTAGATGCTCGGGAACTGCCCGAAGTGCCGGGGGAAGAAAGCGCGACCGCCCGAGAACTTAGCGAACCACCTGAGCGCGTTGTCGGCCTGCAGGAAATCCAGGCGGGTGCTGCCGCTCATCTGGGCCTCATAAAACATGCGCGTCACCTGCATCATCCCAATGGGATAGATGTGCACCTCGCTGGACTTCACCTTCTTCAGAGCCTCTCCGTAGGTGAGCTTGCTGAAGGTATCCCTGCCGGTCGAGATCAGCACGATCCCTTTCTTGCCCTCGACATTTTTCAGGCGGGTCAGCACGTCATCCAGCGTGTCATACAGGTTGGACTCCGAGAAGCGGGGCAACATCAGACTCCGCATGGCGGCGTAAGCCGCATCCTTGTTTTGGGTAAAGTCCTGGAGAACGCGCGGCTTCAGGTCGTAAGCCACCACCGCCACCCAATCCTTGGGCTTCAGTGTGCCCAGGAAGCCGTAGGATGCCGTCAGGGTCTGGTACCAGGTCTGGCTCCAGTACCGCTGGAAGCGGGCACTGAACTCGACCACCAGCACCACCGTCATGGGCGCCTCGGTGTGTTCGAAGGTCTGGACTTGCTGCGGGACGCCGTCCTCCAGGATGCGGAAGTTCTTCTTGGTCAGGCCGGGCAGGAAGCGCCCCCTTTTGTTCTGTACCACTACGTCCACCGTCACCAGGTCCACGTTGACGGCGATATTGAACGGTTGCTTCTCAGGCTTGGCAGCAGCAGCCGGCATGCGCCGCTTGGACTTCTTGGACTTCAGGGCAGGCGGCCGACGGGGCACTGCCACCGTTGCGCCTACCGAACGCTTTGGCCCGCCGACTGAGGGTTTCTCCTCTGCGGGCTTTTGAGGAGACGCCTCCGTCTGTGCCTGGATTGCCCAGACTCCAAGGAAAATGACCACCAAGATCAGGAGTGGAAAAACACTCTTCCGCATTAGAACCCTCCGCCAGAGGTTACTGTACCGCCCCTACTTACTATGATAGCTCTTTTAGGCGCTTTGGTTACATCATTTGCCAGAGCATTGGACTGGTTAGGGACCGGTCAGGCGGAAGTCCAGGCGTTTGAGGTAGTTGGCGCAAGCCGAGAAGGGCAGGTGTCCCTCCGACCTCTTGCCGGAGTCGGGCGTGAGCGGAGGGTAACTCGGTCAGCTTTTCGTCGAGGCGACCATCTCCTCGCGCAGGCTGAACTCCTTGTCGAGCCGTCCCAGCGTATCCACGATACCGGTATAGGAAAGCTCGGCACGCGAAGCCATGGTGGGACCGATAAAACCCTGGCGCCGCCACTCATCCGCTTTCTGCTGGACCTTTAGCCGCGTCGCCTCCCAAGCTGTGTTGCCGAACAGGTCCACGTAGTCGTGGGTAAACCTGCCCTCGGCGTCCATGGAGAAGGCCAGGCAGGAAACCAGCGGCAGACAGAAGGGGCCAGAGACCGACTCGTTGATTGCCACCGGCATCAGCGGCATCACGTGCGAACCGCGGCAATCGCCGGTGATGAAATGTCCCAACGTATAGGGTTCGACAACTTCCTCCGGCGCAGGGAAGATTCCCTGGCTGCGGACAATGGCCACCGGATCGTCCTTGCCGGTGTATTTGCCGGCGATATTGTGCAGCCGCGTGGCCGAGGCAGAGACAATCTGCTCCTCGGGGCAGCAGCGCGATTGGACGGCCTCGATGGCGAACCGATCCGGGTCTTGCAGCAGGCAGGCGACGTCCCAAACTCGTTCCGGAACGTTCAGGGTGATGACGCGGTCCCTGTCCTTGCCCTTGTGATCCATGTCAATGACGGTGATTTCGAAACCCTGGTGTAATTTGGGGCTGAGCAGTAGTCCCCCGTTATGCATGGGATCGCAGAAGACACTGTAGAGCGGATAGTTATAGGCGCCGGGTCCGCATTTATCGGCGGCGAAAACCATGAACGCCTCCGCGGGCCGGTCCTTGCTCTTCGGATCCCGTACAAACTCGATTTCTGCGACTGCCGGACCTGCTCCGCGGACGTTACCTGAGGGGGCGTCCACCAGAAGATCTTGCCCTGCACCGTATAGGCCCGCGCTTTTGGCTGTTTCGGTGGCCGCGAGGAACGACTCCCAGGCGAAGCCGTGGATCTGTTTGGCGCCTACACCCCGGGTATGGCTCATGATGATGGCTAAATCGTCACCAGTGTGCGTGAGCAGGCCGTCCAGCAGAAGCCCCTGTTGAATGCTATTGCGCAGCCGGGCTTGAACCACTTCTAGCATGCTATTGGAAGGCCTGGTGTGTCCCCCAATTGAGCCCACATCGGCCTTAATCACTGAGAGTGTAACTTTGGGCATTCCCTCCTCCGTTGCTAGGTCCAAAAGCCAAACATATTAGCAGATTGCCCCAACCCCATACCATTTAGGGCTCAGTGGGTACTCTGTGCCTGCCGGGGATAGATCGAGAATCTGCGCAGAACTTCTCATAGAGTTCCACATCCTGTTTGCTTCCCACAACGATCGGAACCCTGTGGTGGAGGGAGGTGGCTTGGATATCCAGTGCCCTCTCGGCCCCGGTTGTAGCCGCGCCTCCGGCCTGCTCCATGATGAAAGCCAACGGGGCCACCTCGTAGAGAAGGCGCAGCTTCGGTTTTGGCTTTTGTGGATGACTGCAATCGGCAGGATAAAGAAAGACACCCCCGTAGAGTAGGGTGCGATGGAAGTCGGCCACCAAGGAGCCGATATAGCGCAGTGAGTAGGGCCGGCCGGTCGCGGGGTCCTTTTGCTTCACATACTCAATGTAGCTTCGCGTTGGCTCATCCCACCCGGCGACGTTACCCTCATTGATGCTGTAATACTTGCCTTTGGGCGGGGTGCGGATGGCTACGTGCGAGAGCATGAACTCTCCGACGCTTGGGTCCAGAGTAAAGCCGTAGACGCCCTGCCCGGTGGTATAGACAATCATGGTGCTCGAGCCGTATAGAAAATACCCTGCGGCGACCTGCTCCGATCCTTTCCGGAGGCAATCTTCGAGCGTGCCGTTCCCCGAAGAAGAGATTCGGCGATGCACGGAGAAGATAGTGCCGATGCTGACATTGGCTTCAATGTTCGAGGAGCCGTCCAACGGGTCGTACAGGAGCAGGTACTTTCCCTTGGGGTATTTCGCGGGGATGGGGATCAGATCAGGGCTTTCCTCGGAGACCATTACACAGAGGTGGCCACCATGATCCATGGCTCTGTAGATGGTATCCTCTGCAATTCGATCCAAGCGGCTCACCAAGTCTCCGGTGACGTTCGCCTCACCAGTTTCTCCAAAGATGTCCGCCAGACCCCCACGGTTCACTTGGTAGGAGATGACCTTGGCCGCGATCGTCAGGTCCCAAAGCAGCCCAGTTAGGTCACCGCTCGCCTGCTCGTGCGCGCGCTCCTGCTCCAGGATGTGTCGTTGGACCGTTGTCATGGATTTTGCCATGGCCGCCTCCTAAAATCATAATGGACTTCTCTCAAAAACCGCGCTCTACAACTGCTGGATCACTCCGCACGAGAGTCTCTCGTCAGAAAACTTCTGCATGGCTCCTGAGGCCACCCCCCTTTTCTTCGGGAACTAGCATCAGAATCGGAAAGAACCGTTGCTGCCCCCTCGTGTGACGCAACTTCAGCAATGCGGATAGTCTTCAGATCGCTGGCGACGGATGGCGAGTAGATTCTGCTGCAGGGGGATAAGGTGTTTCCGCCTCAACGTGCGGGCGCGAAGCCGACCCTGCTTGCTTCACACCCCCAGCTCGACGTGGAACTCCTTAGAGAAGCGACCCGCAAAGACTCACTTGCCAGCCCGAGCCTTGGCGGGTCTTGAAACGGCAATACCTTCCCGATATTCCTAAAGCATGCTGACTTTGTCCACCGTCAGCGTCTTGTCTTTGTGCAGAGTCCCGGTAACCTCCACATGGTGCCCGGCGTGGGAAGTGACGGCGTCCTGGTTCGTGACCTGGTAGACGGTACCGTCGTGGGAGACGAACACGGCCTTTTGCCCGCCTTTGATGCAATTCGCGGCGCAGCCGGCGTGAGCGGCGCTGGCTCCCTTGTCATCCCTCGCTCCGGCGCACTTGGCGTCGGCGATCCAGCCTTTCCAACTGCCCTTTTCACCTGCCGCCGCGGGTAGGGCTGCCAACAGCACCAAAACCAGCCCCAAAGCAAACACTGTTTTTTTCATGAGAATATGCTCCTGATTCTTTAGTTCGTAGACCCAGGCAGGTTACCAGAACCAACCGGTATCGTCCACCCCTATCTAGACATCTGGCGCCAGCCCTGGATCCCCGGGATCGGAGCTGCCCAAGCCCCCGGTCCCGTGGTATAGTTGCAACATGTTGCAAAATGAAGCCCAGCCGTCAGGCAAGCTGTTGCCCCCCGGATACCTGGAAAACCAGCTGGTGGAGCGCGGCGTGCGCCTGACCCGCCAGCGTCGGGTCATCCTGCGGGTCATCGAGAATGCCCGCCGCCATCTGGACGCGGCCACCATTCTTCGTTCTGCGCGCAAGGAAGACCAGGGCATCGACCGGGTCACGGTCTACCGCACCCTGGGGTTGCTGAAGCGCCAGGGTCTGGTGGACGAACTGGATCTGCTGCACCTCAGCGGCGGCGGCCACTTCTACGAACAGCGGCCGCTGCGCCAGCACATGCATTTGGCCTGCCTTCGCTGCGGCACGGTCGAGGAATACGCCAGCCCGTTGTTCGACAAAATCAAGGGTCAGATCCAGCGGGAGCGCCACTTCCGTATTGCATTCGCCCGCGTGGAGATCGGGGGATATTGCAAGCAGTGCAACAGCGCTGCCCCCGCCGTGTGATCCGGCACACCAGCTGAGTCGGCCTCGAAATGTTGTGCTCGGCAGCAACCTAGCCTTGGTTGTGCAACTGTGGGGTCGTGCAACTGTGGCCGTTTTTGCGTGGCACCTCGCACTGAGGGCCAGGCAGGGTCAAGGATCGAAATCGTTGAGATTGCTCCTTTGAAAGGTTTCCTGTTCAAGATCGCTTCGGCGCTGGAGGGGTTCCTGAT
The DNA here is from genome assembly GCA_965218055.1 of Terriglobia bacterium. Classification (GTDB taxonomy): domain Bacteria; phylum Acidobacteriota; class Terriglobia; order JAJPHL01; family JAPKYU01; genus CBDBKE01. The sequence continues at coordinate 42,889 of CBDCKA010000002.1, read as the reverse complement.
GCCGTTCGGCATCTGGGGATTGATGGCCATCGCTTTCGTGGATTCGGCCTTTCTGCCGCTTCCCACCGCCATTGATCTATGGGTGATCACCCTTTGCATCCGCAATCCCCAGGCCATGCTGCTCTACGCCTCGGTGGCCACGGTGGGTTCGGTGGCCGGTTGCTTGGTTCTCTACTACGCAGCCCGCCGGGGCGGCCACGCCGCCGCCGAGCGTAGAGTCGGCAAGCAACGAATGTCCCGTATTCGCAGCTGGTTCGAGAAGTACGAGTTCCTCACCATCACGGTGCCGGCGATCATGCCTCCTCCCACACCCTTCAAGGCCTTCATCATCACTGCGGGGGTTGCAGAGGTGCGGGTGGGGAAATTCCTACTGGCTCTGGTCATCGGGCGCGCCATTCGCTACTTTTCCGAAGCCTTCCTGGCGGTGCATTATGGACTGGCCGTTTGGCATTTCATGACTGGCCGAGGCGCGCTTCTGGTGCTCGTGGTGGGAACCAGCATTGTCGTGGCCTGGGTGGTGATCAAGCTGGCCACTCGCCTACGTCGCGTTGCCAACCCAGAGGGCCAGTAGACAGCAGGCGGCAGGTCAGAGTCAGCGCGATCAGGAACGCAATCTGGCTGCGGGTGCCCATCGTGCAAATCCCTCAGGTTCCAGGTCCGGCTGTAAGAAGCGTTGTGGGCGCCCGGCGCGCGCAGTCACCAGTTCGGCGGCGCGGTAGCCGCTGCGCACGGCGCCTTCCATGGTGGGCGGCCAGCCGGTTTCCACCCAGTCGCCGGCGAGGAAACAGTTCTCGAAGCGGGTCGCGCTCGTCGGGCGCAGCCGTTCCACCCCGGCAGCCGGCGAGTAGGTGGCGCGGACTTCCTTGACGACGGCCCATTTGCGCAGTTGTGCGCCCCGCAAGGGGAAAAACTCGGCCAGCTCACGCACCGCCAGTTCCACGATTTCCTTGCGCCCCAGAGGCAGCAGGGCGCGAGCGGCGCTCACCACGCACTGCACGTATCCGGCGTCGCCTGGCTTGCGGAAAGCCCATTGGATGGTGCGGCCCAGCAGTGCGGCGAAGGGTTCTTCGGTCACCGGGCGATCAAACCAAAGGTGGATGCCGACGATGGGGGAGTGGCGGAAAGCGGAGTAGTCGCCGGGCAGCAGCTCCTGCGCGTTCTCGAATGGCAAGGCAATCACAAACCAGCGGGCAGTAGCGCAGAGCCCGTCGCCAAGGCGCGCCCCGTTCACGCGCCCAGCCGAGGTTTCCAGCGACCGGGCGTGGGCCCGGAGATGTACGCGAACGCCGGGCATCTCGAGCCGGTAGAGCTCGCCGAGCGGCGCCACCGGTACGCCCAGCTGGCAAGCGCCGTGATTCACCAGAAAACCCTTCCAGAAAACCAGCAAACCGTGCCAGGCCGAGGCCCGCTCCAGGTCTTCGTTGAGGGCGCTGGTCAGCACCACTCGCCAGAAGAAATCAACGGCCCGGCGGGTTTGCCAGTGGCGCTCAAGCCAACTCAGCATGGTCTCCGAGTCCAGCCGCTCGCGCGGGACCATGCCCAGCTCGAACGAGAGGGCCGCCATCGCCGCGCAGATGGCGAGCTTGTCCAGCCAGGTGAGCGCGTGAAACGCGCGCAGAGAATGCCACAGGTGCAGCGGCGGGGGCCGGTGGTCGGCCGAGACCACCGACATGCGACCGCCGGGAGTGACAAACCGGATGCGGTCGTGGAACCTGATGAGGTGGCCCACCTCCAGGCGGTTGTAAAAGTGGAACAGGTTGGTGCAGCAACCCAGCAGGACGTGCTGGCAGTTATCAATGGTTTCCTGGGTAGCGGTTTCCTGGGTACGCGGCAGCTCGTAGGAAGTGGCCCGGCCGCCCAGGTAGGGTCGGCGTTCAAATAGATCCACCCGAAAGCCGGCCCCACCAAGCGCCGAGGCGGCCGCCAGGCCGGCCAGCCCGCCGCCGACTACCACCACCTCCGGCGAAGTTTCCGACAACGTCATCCCAGAAGCGGCGCCGGAAACGGACCCCTGCCTCCGTTGTTCAGGCGCATCCACCAGGCCCGCGCCAGGATTCCGAGTTTCTCCCGTGCTCTCAGCTCAACCCGCCGCTCGAGCATGGGGAAGCCCAAGGCCTCCATGCGCTGCAGGATGCCGGAGTAGAGCGTCATCATGGCCCACAGAGCCGGCCGGGAATCGAGGCAAACCATCTCCAATAGGGGCGCAGCCTGGCGATAATACTGGCGGGCGCGCTCCGCTTCAAAGCGCACCAGACGTTCATAGGCCTCGCCAGTCACCCCCGCACAGAGTTGCTGACAGGAATAGCCAAAGCGCGCCAGATCTTCTTCGGGCAGATAGACGCGGCCGCGGGCCGCGTCCTCGCGCAGGTCGCGCAGGATATTGGTCAACTGGAAGCCGATGCCACAGGCTTCGGCCAGCCGGCAGGCCTGCTCCCGCTCGGCTGTCTTGAATCCGAAGACGTGCAGGCAAATCAACCCCACCACGCCCGCCACGCGATAGCAGTACTGGTACAGCTCGGGGAAGGATTGGAAGCGTACGTCGTCCAGATCCATCTCCGCACCCTGGATCAGCTCGAAAAAGTACTTGGACGGCAGGGCGTAGCGGCGCACGGTGTCATGCCAGGCGGGCAACAGGAGGCTATCGCCGTAGTCGCCTTGGAGAGCTGCTTCCAGGCGCTTCCGCCAGCCGTCCAGCAAGCGGCGGCGCGCCGCGGGGTCCTGGTGAGGGTCATCGCGGTCGGGGATATCGTCGCTGTGTCGGAGGAAGGCGTAGATGGCGCAAAAAGCGCGGCGCTTCTGGTGCGGCAGCACCAGGAACGCGTAATAGAAGTTCCGCGCCTCCTGGCGGGCTACGCGGGCGCAATACCTGTAGGAGTCCGCCAGTGCGGGCCGTGTTCCTCCCGGCAAGCTCATGCTGGCTCTCCCGCCCGGTGGAAAGCGCGGCGCAATACGGTTCCCGCCAGGAGCCGCAACTTTCGGCCTCGGCTCAGCACCGGCCGCCGCGACAGCACGTCGAAATTCTGCTGCTCAATCATTCGGAGAACCTCCAGCCCGCCTCGGGTAAACAGTTCGATGTCGGTGGCGAGCCGGCGATCCACCCGGCCGGCGAGCGGCTGGCCGGCGCGAAACAGTTCGCGCGTGCGCTCCACCTCGAAACGCATCAAATTCCGGAATTCGGACGTGTACTGAAGCCGCAGCAGCTGCTGTTCGGAATACCCGAAGCGGGCTATGTCTTCCAGCGGAATGTATAGCCGCCCTTTTCCCAGATCCACTCGGACATCCTGCCAGAAATTGGCGAGCTGCAGAGCGGTGCAGGTGAAGTCGGAGAGCTCCTGGCGTTCCGGGTCGCGATAGCCACAAACGTAAAGCACCAGTCGTCCGACGGGGTTGGCGGAATACCGGCAGTAGTCGAGCAGCTCGGCGTAGGTGCTATAGCGGCTGACGCGCTGGTCCTGGAGAAATGCGGTGATCAAATCGCAGAATGGCTCCGAGGGAATCTTGTGGCGGCGGATAGTCTCGCCCAGCGCCAGGAAGACCGGGTGACGCGGCCCTCCCTTCTTGTGGCCCGCGGCCCCTATGCCGGCCGCATAGCAGGCGTCCAGCTGCTGCCGCCAAAGCTGGAGCAGGCGCGTGGATTCGGCCGGGTCCCCGATCTCATCACCCAGATCGTCGGCCCAACGGCAATAGGAGTAGACGTTGTAGAAGTCCTGGTGCAGATCTGCGGGAAGCAGGAAGCTGACAACTTTAAAGTTCTCGTAATGGGACCGAGCCAGTTGCGCGCAGTACTGGCGCGCCTCTTCCGCCGTCATCGTCGGCGGAGCATCCACCCATTCCCAAGGAAGCTGCACTGGAGCGATTCTACTTCAACTCCTCGAAACAGGAGAACCCGCAGAACCGGGGGGGGACCGTGAAACATCAGAGGGTGCTTGTCGCTGGCTGAGGCTGGGCCTGAGGCGGGCCGCCCGCCTCGGGGTTGCAGGAACTGCTCAGGCTGGCTGTGGCTACGGCAGAATGGCAGTCTTCAGGTCGCCGTTGCGGTTCATCATGTGGCGCAGGACGCGCGGCAATTCCTGCAGGGGCGCTTCGCCGGTGATCAGATCCTGGCCGCAAATCTCGCCGCGGGAGATGGATTCGAGCGCGCGCCGGATGTAGAGCGGTGTGTGGTGGAAGCTGGCCAGTAGGGTGATTTCCGAGTAATGGAGCAGGGAGGTATCGAACTCGACGGTCGTGCCGCTGGGGCAGCCGCCGAACAAGTTCACCGTGCCTCCACGGCGCACCATGCCGGCAGCCCACTGCCAGGTGAGGGGGCTGCCTACGGCCTCGATAGCCACGTCCACGCCGCCGGGTTGGAGATGGCGCACGGCGCCCACCGGATCGGGGGTCTGGCTGACGTCAATCACCTCGTCGGCGCCCATGCGCAGCGCCGCCTGCCGCTGGCTCTGGCGCCTGCCCAAGGCCAGGACCGAGACGCCGCGCAGTTTGGCCAACCGCACGAACATCAGGCCAATCGGCCCCAACCCGATGACTGCCAGCGAATCGCCCCGCCGTACCCCGGCGTCCTCCAGGCCCCTCAGCACGCAGGCCAGCGGTTCCAACAGCGCTGCGTCCTGGTAGTTGATATGGTCCGGCATGCGCAGCAAGTTCTTGCGCACAATCGGGCCGGGGATGCGAATGAATTCAGCATAGGCGCCGTTATTGAACAGTAGCCGCTCGCAGAGGTTCTCCCGACCTTTGTGACAATAGAGACAATCGTTGCACGGGGCGGAGTTGGCGGCGACGACCCGCATGCCTTCCTGGAAGTGTTCCACCTGCCCGCCCACTTCGTGGACCACACCGGCCAATTCGTGCCCGAAAATTGCCGGCGGCACAATCATGCGGGCGTGATAGCCGCGGCGGTAAACCTTCAGATCCGTCCCGCAGGTCAGAGCCGCCTCGATTCGCACCAGCACTTCATCGGGGGCGACCCCCGGCACATCCACCTGTTCGACGCGCAGGTTTTCCTTGCCGTATAGGACGGCGGCCATCATTCGTTTGTTCACGGTACTAGCAGCCTCACGCGCATTCGACGACGATCTTGAGCGAGTCGGGGCGGGGATCAGCCGCCAGCCGGATCGCGGAATCAATTTCGGACAGCGGAACGCGGTGCGTAATGAGCTCGCGCACCGGCAGCTCCCGCTCAAACACCAGCCGTGCCGACTCGGCCTGCAAATCCCAGTCGGCGCTGTAGCTGCCCAGAACCTGTTTCTCCTCCACGCAAATGGCGGCCGTGCGCAAAGTCACCTGCTCGGCCGGCGCCGTCTGGGCGAACAGCAGGACGCGGCCACCTGGCCGGACCGCCTGCAAGGCTTTCGGCACTAACTGAGGGCCGGGCGCGGCCACGATCGCCAGATCCACACCCCGCCCGCCTGTCAGCGGGAGCACCGCTGCCGACACCTCCAGCCGCCGCGGGTTGAAGATGGCCGTGGCCCCCAGCTCCGAGGCACGCTTCAGCCGATCGTCCAGCAGGTCGGAAACGAACACCTCCGCCCCCCGGCGCCGAGCCAGCAGCAGCAACAACATGCCGATCGGCCCCTGGCCTTGGATCAACACGCACTCGCCGGCGCATAAGCCGGCGGTGCCCAGCGCTTTCAGGCAGGTGTTCACCGGCTCCACGAACGCCGCTTCCTCAAAGCTGACCCCGTCGGGGATTTTCTCCACGCCCCGGGCTGCGACCCAGTCCATGACCCGCACGTACTGCGCGAATCCCCCGCCGCTGGGCTCGAAGCCAGCGGTGACGCCCACCTTCTTGTAGGTGGCGCACTGGGCGTAGAGACGCCGGTGGCAATAGAAGCACTCGCCGCAAGGGACATGATGGAACACCACGACGCGGTCGCCCACCCGAAGATGGCTCACTCCTGCGCCGGTGGCCACGACCGTGCCGGCGGTTTCGTGTCCAAAGATGCGCGGGGGCGGCAGCAGGTCGGAAGTGATCTTCTTTATGTCGGTGTTGCAAACGCCGCAGACAGCCACGCGCACCAACACCTCGCCCGCACCGATCTCCGGGCGCGGCACATGCTCCAAAAACACGCGTCCTTCCCCTCGATAGACGGCGGCTTCCATCTGTTCAAGCAATTTGCCGTCCAAATGTAAATCTTCCCTCGCCTCCCAGCAGTTCCCGCAGGAAATCACGCAAGCTTCGGGAAGCTATCCGCGAAGCGTACCAGAGTTGACGAATTTCCGCCACACCCTGCGGCTTGCGGACGAGCTGCGCGCACAGAGGCCACAGGCCAAAACTGCCGTCCTGGCGGCGGCAGCGATTCCAATCCAGAAGCAGGTCCCGCTCGGCAACGTCGGAAATGGCGCGCACGGCAGCCCAGGGCAGCGCGTGCCGCCGAGCCACATCAGCCACCGCGGCCGATTCCATGTCCACCGCCAGCGCGCCGGTGCTGCTCGCCAGCGCCCGCCGCTCGGCCACTGTCTGGACGACGTGGTCCACGGTGGCCACACGGCCCAGGCGAACTCCTGGCCGGCTGGCCAGCGCTTTCCAGTGCGGCACTTCGGTGTCCACCACCAGGTCTCCTACGCGCAACTGCGGCATCAGCGCTCCCGCATAGCCGGCCGAGACCAGCCCGGCGAGCCGGCAGCGAGCGACCGACTCTTCGGCAGCGCGCGTGGCGTTGGCCGGGCCGGGACCGCTGACCACCACCGCGGCTCCCGCGCTCAGTCTGGGCACCTCAAATCGCAGCGCGCAAACGATGCCCAGCATGGTCGGCCACCCGTTTCCCCACGTAGCCCTGGTCGCAGAACCAGCGCACGGCACGTTCCAGTGCATCCTCAATCGGGCCGGGGCTGAAGCCCAGTTCGCGCCGGCCCTTTTCCGAGCTCACAAACATCTTGTGGCGAGCCATTCTAACCCCGTCCAAGGGAGCGACAGGCGCGCGGCCCGTCCAACGCGCCAGCGCGGTGTCCACCAGCGCCACGCCGTAGGCGACCGAGTAGGGGACGCGCAAGCGCGGAGCCGGGCGCCCGGCAATGCGGGCCAGAGCCTGGAGCAGTTCGTGAAGCGTCATATTGCGATCGCCCAGGATATAACGCTCCCCAGGGCGGCCGTGCTCAGCCGCCGCCAGGTGTGCTTCGGCCACCGCGCGAACGTCCACAAAATTCAGCCCGGTGTCCATGTAGGCGGGCATCCGCCCGCGGAGGAAGTCGAGGATGATCTTTCCTGTGGGAGTCGGCTTCACATCCGCCTCACCGACCGGAGCGGTGGGGTTGACGATCACCACGGGCGCGCCTCGCCGGGCGCGCTCCAGTGCCGCCTGTTCGGCGAGGAACTTCGACCGTTTGTAATCGCCGGCCATATGTTCGAGCGATACCGGCGAGTCCTCGTCGCTCAGCTTACCGGAGTCCGGGGGCCGGCCGGGATCCGAGGGCCGGCCGAGATCCGAGGGCCGGATGGTGCCGACCGTGCTGGTGTAGACGATCCGCCCCACCCCAGCCTCTGCCGCGGCGTCCAGCAGGTTGGCCGTGCCCTCCACGTTGCTGCGGTAGAGTTCGTCCGGGTGGCGGGCCCAGAGGCGGTAATCGGCCGCCACGTGGAACACGATCTGGCAGCCGCGCACAGCGGCACGCAAAGAGGCCGGGTCCCGCAAGTCTCCAACGACCCGTTCCGCCCGCAGCCCCTCGAGATTCTCCAGCCGGCTCGTCGGTCGCACCAGCAGGCGCAGATCCGCCCCCTGCGCGTTCAGCAGCCGCGCCACGTGCCCGCCGAGAAAACCGGTGGCCCCGGTGACCAGGATGGCCATTCTTGTTTTCTTTCGCACAGGCATCTCCGCCGCGGTTGCGAGCAGGGGACGCCTGTTCCCTTATGTCAAGGCCCAGGCGATCATTTTCAGGCTGTCGCCCAGCTTGCGGTTCACCCCGAGAGCAGCCGACGGCTCGTAGCCGCAATGCACCATGCAGTTTTCACAGCGCGGGTCCTTGCCGTAGCCGTACTTCTCCCAGGGCGTGTTCTCCAGGAAGTCCTGAAACTTTCTGTGATGCGAGTCGGTGATCAGATAGCAGGGCCCTTTCCATCCACTCGGGTTGTACGTGGGGTTTCCCCAGGCCGTGCAGCTTAGCTCCCGCTCGCCGCGCAGAAATTCTAGGTAGATCGGCGAGGTGTTCAGCTTGAAGCGCTGGAACAAGTGCTCGGCCTGCCGAAACTTTTCGTGAATGTCCTGGCGGGTCATGAAAATTTCCTTGGTGCTGACCGCCTGGTAGGAATAGGCCGGCGAAAGCATATGGCCGTCCACGCCGAGCTGCTGCAGGTATTCGAACAGGGCTTCGATCTCAGCCATGTCCGTCTCTTTATAGATGGTGGTGTTGGTGCAGACCAGGAAGCCGGCCTGCTTGGCGGCGCGGATGCCGGCAATGGCTGCCTGGAACACCCCCTGACGCTCCACGCACAGGTCGTGCGTCTTTTCCAGCCCGTCCACGTGGACGTTGAAAAAGAAGCGGCTGGAGGGGCGGAATTCCCCCAGCCGTTTCTCGATGAACATTCCGTTGGTGCAGAGGTAGATGTGGCGCTTCCGCTCGAGGATTTTCTCCACCAGACTGCCCAGCGGCGGATAGATCATGGGCTCGCCGCCACAGATCGAGACCACCGGAGCGCCGCACTCGTCCACGGCCTGTAGGCACTGCTCCTCGCTCAGTGTCTGCGTGATGGTCTGCTGGTATTCACGAATGCGCCCGCAGCCGGTGCAGGTCAGGTTGCAGGCGTGTAGCGGCTCTAGCATCAGCACCAGCGGGAAGCGCCGGTGACCGCTGCCGAGCTTCTTCTTCAGAATGTAGCCGGCCAGCGAGGTCGTCAGTGACAGGGGGAACCGCATCACTATCAACTCAATTCGGTCAACTCAATTCAGGTCGACTCAATTGCACCTACGGGGTGCGCGCCGGCGGACAATGTCTCGGCATCCGTGGCCCGATTGCGGGCATATTCTGCCAGGGCCAGCAGTGGGAAATAGTGCCGGTACAGGTGGTAGCGCAGGTAGAAGACCCGCGGAAAGCCTGTGCCGGTGAAATTATGCTCCTCCCAGGTGCCGTCTTTCTGCGCGGAAAGCAGGAATTCCAGGCCGCGACCGACACTGGAGGAATCGTAGTCGCCGAAGGCGAACAGGCCCAACAGGGACCAGGCCGTCTGGGACGGCGTGCTGGGACCCTCACCCTTCAGGTCGGGGTTATCATAAGAGTCGCAGCTCTCGCCCCAGCCGCCATCAAGGTTTTGCACCGAGCGCAGCCATTCCACCGCCCGCACGACGTAGGCTTCGTGCATGTCTTGCCCCGCGGCGCGGAGCCCGCGCAGGGCAAAGCAGGTACCGTAAATGTAGTTGACTCCCCAGCGTCCAAACCAGCAGCCCTCCGGCTCCTGGTTTCGTTCGAGGAAGCTGATAGCGCGATCCACCGCCGCGGTGCCCTTGCGGTAACCATAAGCAGCCAGCGCCTCCAGCACGCGCCCGGTGAGGTCGGCACAGGAGGGGTCGAGCATCGCGTTGTGATCGGCGAAGGGAACGCGGCACAACAAGGCGTGGTTGTTGTCCGTGTCGAAGGCCGCAAAGCCGCCATCGGAGCCTTGCATGCTGAGCATCCAGCCCAGACCACGCCGGATGGCTGCCTCCAATCGGGCCGCGTTGCTGGCACGGACGCCGCGCAGTGCCAGCAGGACCATGGCCGTGTCGTCCACGTCAGGGTAGAACTCGTTGGCGAATTCGAAATACCAGCCACCTGGCTGCCCGCGGCGGTTCTTCACCTGCCAGTCCCCCTGGCCTAGGGCCTGCCGGTCCAGCAACCAATCGGTGGCGGCTACCAGCGCCTCGCCTTCCGGGGACACGCCGGACCGCGTCAGCGTGTACAGCGAAATGGCCGTGTCCCACACCGGCGACATGCAGGGCTGAAGGCGCAACGTTTCCTTTTCTTCGATCTCGAACCGGTAGAACTGTTCCAGCGCCTGGCGCATCACCGGATGCCTGCGGTCATAGCCCAGGCAGTTCAGGGCGAAGATGGCATTCATCATCGCCGGGTAGATGGCGCCCAGGCCGTCGGATTTCTCAAAGCGATCCAACATCCAGCTTTCGCCAGCACGAATGGCCTGGGCACGAAGTGGTTTGAAGCCGGAGCGCTCCACCTGTTTCAGTGCCCGGTCCACGGCCAGGAACAAAGTGCGCCAGCTTAAATGGGCAGGGCCGCGCGGCAGGTTGCGCCGGCCTTCCCGGAAAATCTCATCAATCTGGGCCCCGGGCGGGACGGCCCGACACGGCTTGTGAGCCCACACAATGGAAAGCGGGACCAGAATGGCCCGCGACCAGGATGACATCTCGTAGATGCTGAAGTAGGAGAACTCCGGCACCAATAAGATTTCCGGCGGGACCGCCGGCACGGCCGCCCAATCGTACTGGCCGAACAAGGCCAGATAAATCTTGGTGAAGCTGTTGGCGCCCTGGACCCCGCCCAGTTCCAACGCAACCTGGCGCGCTCGCTCGAGCGCCGGCTCCTGAGCAGATACTCCAGCCAGCTTCAGGGAGAAGTAGGCTTTGACGGTGGCGCTGAGGTTGGGCGCGCCGCCCTCGTAAATATTCCAGCCGCCTTCACGAAGCTGCTTCTCCAGCAAGTAGTTTGCGGCCTTGCGGATTTTCTCCCGATGCTGCACTCCGAGGAAGTGCTCCATCTGGATGTAATCAGATTCCAGAGTGGTGTCCGTTTCCAGTTCTCCAACCCAGTAGCCGGAAGGGTGCTGCAGCTGGAGAAGGTGTTCCCTGGACGCCTGCAAAGCTGCGGCCACTGCTGGGGAAAAGCCCACCGGCGCGAAGGGCGACACCGCCGGCTCCAAGCGGTTGAGGGGATTCACATTTCGGCTGGTTTAGCTGTCTGCCTCTCCCCAAAAGCAACCAGTTCCGGAGGCAGGGCAAAGCGAACATTCTCCTCTATGACTTCCACTTCCTCGACGGCAGAAAATCCGCAGTTCCGCAGGAACAAAATGACCCGCTCCACCAGACGCTCGGGAGCCGAGGCGCCGGCGGTGACGGCAATGGTCCCCGCCCCTTCCAGCCACCGGGGGTCAATGGCCCGCTCATTCTCGATCAGGTGAGCCGGCAGGCGTGTGTTGGCGGCCACTTCCACGAGGCGATTGGAGTTGGAGCTATTCTGTGAGCCGACCACCAGCAGCAGGTCGCACCGGCTGGCGACCGCCTTGACGGCGCGCTGCCGATTTTCGGTCGCGTAGCAGATATCTTGCGCGGGAGGGCCCTGGATGGCCGGAAACCGGCGCCGCAGGTGCTGGATCATTCCTTCGGTTTCATCGAGGCTAAGCGTAGTTTGCGTCAGGTAGACGACGCGTTCCGGGTCAGGAACGCGGACGTTCTCTGCGTCTTGCTCGGAGCTGATCAAGACTGTCTGGCCCGGAGCCTCGCCCAGCGTGCCGGCAACTTCGTCGTGGTCCCGGTGGCCAATCAACAGGATGGTGTAGCCCTTACGTGCAAACTTCACCGCCTCCAGGTGCACCTTGGTCACCAGAGGGCAAGTGGCGTCAATTACCCGCAACTGGCGCTCTTGCGCCTCCTGCCGAACCTTAGGAGACACCCCGTGCGCGCTGAAGATGATGCGGCTGCTGGGAGGCACCTCCAAGCAGGAGTCCACAAAGATGGCGCCGCGGGCCGAGAGTTCCTCTACCACGTGCTGGTTGTGGACGATTTCCTTGCGAACGTAAATGGGTGGTCCGAAAGCGTCCAGGGCAATGTTGACAATGTCGATGGCGCGCACTACCCCCGCACAAAAGCCGCGTGGCCGCAGCAGAAGAATTTTCTTCATGCGAGTGCTCGACTTAGCCGTCCCCACGACCGCGATTTCTCCAACCTAAAGCTTGAAATTATACTACAGCGGACGGCTCCGCACCTGTAAATTTCCGAGCCGAACGGTCTCACGTGCTCAGCAGAAGCTCCAAACCAACAGGCAAACGGGACCCACCCGCCGGCACCGCTCCTTTGAGGGAGAAGCCTCAGAGTTGGAGGGAGTGGTGCTAGGCGCGGACTTTGGCAGCCGTGTGGTGGGTGGCCACCTCAATGAAGGCCAGGGCGGAGCGGGACAGCGGCTTGTCCTTGCGGTAGATCAGGCCGAGCTGGATGCCGGGACGGCCGCGCAGGCTCACCAGCTTCAGGCTTCCGGCGCGTACCTCGGACTGGGCGTAGGTTCGGGCAATGAAGGAGATTCCCAAGCCGGCCTGCACGAAGCGCTTGACCATCTCGCTGGATTCCAGCTCCATGGAAATCAGCATCCGCTCGCGCACCGGGAGCAGGTATTCATCCAGCAGCGAACGGGTGCGGCCGATCCTGGGCAGCAGCAGAGGGAAAGGCGCCAGCGCCTCCGGTTCTACCGGGCCGGAGCGGGCCAGCGGGTGCGATGGGGGAAGCAACAGGCACAGCTCATCGGTGTGGATCGCGACTCGTTCCAAACGCCGGTCCTGTAGCGGCAGCTGCGCGATCCCGAAATCCAGCGCGTTTTCCAGCACCCGTTGCACCACCTCTGCGCCGTGCGTGCGGAAGATGCTGATCTGCACCTCCGGATACGTTTTTTTGAACTCAGCGAAGACACCCGGCAGGATGTACAGGCAGGTGGCCTCGTTGGCGCCGATCACCAGCTCCCCGCGGGGTACCGTATTCATCTCGGCCATTTCCTGCAGGGCGCGCCGGCGCAGCTCGATCATCTCTCGCGCGTATTCGCTGAAGCGCTTCCCGGAGGCGGTGAGCTGCACGCGGCTGGCGACGCGGTCGAACAGCTTGGTGCCCAGCTCCTCCTCCATCTGGCGGACCTGGGCGCTCACTGCCGGCTGGGAGCGGAAACAGGTTTCGGCGGCGCGGGAGAAGCTGCCCAGCCGGACAATTTCCAGGAAGATACGTAGCTGATCGAAGTCCATCGGAACGCCCGCAGAGGCTTGCTCCATTGTAAACCAGAGTCCATCCGCTCGATTAGCAACTGATCAGTTTGGCTTGGGAGCGGCAGGCTTCCGGGTCCTAGGTTTGCTGGACGGATCGGCGAGGCGCCGGATCAATTGCAGAACCTGCTGGTGATCCAGGCCGTGTGGCACAAAAAAATCCTGCGCATTCAAATCGGGAAAACCAGCCAGCACCAGCCGCTGCTGCAAGTGCAGCCGAATTGCCTCGGGATTGCCTGACGGAATTTGGCGTAAGACGTCAAATACCACCTGGTGGTGCACGTCGCCGAAGCGGTAGGCGTGAAGCAGCCGCATGCCTTCGGACCACACCGGACCCGACTCGGTACCTTGACAAAGAGCCTGCAAGACGGCGCGTTCTGCGGCCATGAGTTCTGGTTCCAGGAGTTTCTGGTCATAGTTCTGTTCGGGAGCTGTCATTCCAGACGGTCGGAGACCTGCTTCTACTCTATAACACCGCCTATAACCCCGCGCAGATGCTTGACCACCGCCAGCCCTTAGTCATCGGGCAACAGGTCAGCCTAACAGGTCAGCAAAGACGAAGCCGTCCCGCTCGCAGATCTCCCCCACCCTGACCGGAATCGGTTCTCGAAACATCGGTCCGTCATAGACGAAGGAATGAAACTCACCCTTTTCTCCGCAGGGATCGGTGCCATTCGGAAGCTCGGTGAGGAAAGCCTCGTCGAAGTCGCGGCCCGCGAAGCGGGGGGGCAGAACTCTTGGGTCCACGCAGGTAATTTTGGCTTTGAGGCCATTGGCGATCATGTCGCGCGCCAGGGCGTCGGTGGGGATTCCCCACAGTGGGAACAGGGGCGCCAGGCCGGTTCCCTGAAGCTGACGCTCCCGGTACTGCCTGACGTCCGCCAGGTACAAATCGCCGAAGGCCACCACTTCAATCCCCTGTCCCACAGCGCGCTGGCACACCCCAGCCATGATTTCTTCATACTCCTGGTTCGAGCAGGGCCAGGGCAGAGGCACCGTCCACAGCGGCAGGCCGAGTGCGTTCGCCTGGGCTTCCAGCAAAGTCCGCCGGACGGCATGCATGGCCACCCGTTCGAACGCCTGGTTCAGCGTTGTCAGCAGGCCTGCGACTTCAACGTCGTGGCCCCGGAGCGCGCGCAGTACCCAGGCGCTGTCTTTGCCGCTGCTCCAGGAAACAAGTGCTTTCTTCACGCCTAGATCGCCTCCGTGCCTGCCTCAGGCAGCGCCAGTCGCTTCCCTGGATACCTCGGATACCTTCTCGCGTGGAAACATGGCCCGGCTCAACCAGGCGTGCAGCCCGAACAGGATTGCCGAGTAGAGCAGATCTCCGGCCAGGGTATGGCCGAAGAACGGAAGGGCGGCCCCATAACACCACAGCAGCCCGGCCCATGTCTTGGGGTAAGAGGCGCTGGTTGCCCACACGCCAAAGTTGGTCAGAAGGAAGAACTGCAGGCTGCACAAGAGAGCCGCTCCCCCGATCCACAGCGGCTTTTCCGAATGGCGCAGCCGGCGCCCGATCCACACGTTGACCAGGAAGCTGGCGTAAACGAACAACATGGTCTTCGGATACACGGGGTATCCCTGCAACACGGCCAGGATCGGATTGGTCACGAACAGAATGAGAAGCGGCATCAGGAAGGCCTGCCAGCCGGGGAGTCGTGCCCCCGCGAAGAGGCTCACGCCGCCCACCGGGGAGACGTTGGGCGGATGCGGCACCAACCGCGCTACGACGCTCAAGAGGCACAGCGAGAGCGCGAGTGGTCTCAGAGATTGGTACGACTTGCTTGCTTCGGTTGACAACATCTGCTGTCTCCTTTGCATTAAGTTGGGTCGCCAGGCCAGCGGGACCCTGTTACTTCGTTACTTCCACCAGCGGAATTTCAGGCCCGCGACGAAATTGCGCCGCAGTGCAGGGAAGCCCAGCGCCTCCTCGTAGCGGCTGTCGCTGAAGTTGTACAGGCGTCCGTAGAGCGCCACCTGCGGACTCAGGGCAATCTCAGCGCCGAGGTCCGGGCGAACGTAGCCGGGATTGAGGAAAAGGCCGCCACTTGGGCCCAGGACGGGGTCCGAGTCGAGAGTTTCCGAGCGCCAAACGGCGCCGGTGTTCAGCGTCAGGCGCAGGCGCTTGATGTGCCAGGTGGCTAGGTAGGCTCCTGAATGGGCGGGACGGCGCAGCAGGGGCTGTCCCACGCTGAACGCCGTCGGCGCCTGCCCGGGGGCCCCGTCCAGCGAAAGCACCTCGCTCTTCAGCCAGGTGTAGTGGCCGCTCAGGCTGATCCACTCGGCGGGACGGACGGCTCCGGAAAGCTCCAAACCCTGCGCGCGCGAGTTGGCCAGGTTGTCCGACTGCCACTGGCTTAACCCGCTGAGGTCTCCGCGGAGGGTAACAATCAGGTCATGATAGCGGTTGTGGAAATAGGTGAGGTCCAGCACCACCCGGCGCTGAGCCAGTTCCTGCTGGATTCCCAGATCAAAGCTGGTGGTGCGTTCTGGGGCCAGTTCCGGATTGTTGGTGAAGGTCAGTTCAAAGCCACCCGGAGCACGCAGCCCGGTCCCGGCGCTGGCATGAAGCTTGGTGGCGCGGCCCGGCCCGAGCAGATAGGCCACCGAGACATTCGGGCTCAGCGCCAGCCTGCTGTGGGCGTCAATCGCCGGACGGCTGCCGAAGGCGTCGGCGGGCAGCGCCGTGGTGCGGATGTTCTCCAGACGCAGGCCGGTGTTGAGGAACAGGCGCCCGCCGCGCTCGTAGAGGTTTTCCACGAACCATCCAAAGTTGTTGCGGAACAGGGGAAAGTCGCTGCCGCGTTCATCGGTGATGAAGGTGTTGCGGAAGCGCTCGCGCTGGTAATCGAAGCCAAAGCTGAGCGTATCGCTCTCCGCCAGTGCCACGCGCGTCTCCGTACCGAAGCCGCCGTGAAACTGGCGGGAGAGAGAAGTGCCGAACGACGAGGTGAAGTCCCGGCGATCGGTGTAGAAGCTGCCGGTCAGCTTCTGGTGGAAGCGCCCGCGCGTGAACTCGAACTCCAGACCGTTGACGAGGGAGTTCTCCCGGAGGCGGCTGACCCGGTTCACCGGGGCGACACGAAACGGACCGGGGACGCCGGACTCGTTGGCGCCGGCCACCAGCGTGTAGCGGATGCGGCTGGCAGCGGTCGGCTCGTATTCGAGATTTAGCGAGCCGACCCGGTTCAGGTAGTCATCGTTGGGCACCACTCCTTCGGTGGAGTGGCGCATCAGGTCGAAATTCCAGCCGAAGCGGCCCAGACGGCCCCCGGCGCCGAGCGAGCCGCGGGCGGTCCCGAAGCTGCCGCCTTCAGATTCGCCGTGAAACTGGACGGGCCTGGTGGCCCGGCGGGTGATGATGTGGACGACCGAGCCAATGGCGTTCAGCCCGTAAAGCGCGCTCTGCGGACCGCGCACGACCTCGATGCGCTCGACGATCTCCACCGGCAGGTGAGCAAAGTTGAATGCGCCGCCAAAGTCGTTCACCCGGACGCCGTCCACCATTACCAGGTTGAAATTGGAGTCGCCACCGCGCGCAAAGACGCCGGTGACCCCGCCGCGCCGTCCCGTCTGCACGACACTCAAACCGGGGACGTGCCGCAGCGCCTGGCCTACGTTTTCCGCATGCATCTCCTCCAGTTGGTCCCGGGTCAGGACGGTGGTCGAGGAGGCCACTGCCGAAGTTGGTAACTCGGTGCGCCCGGCGGTCACGACCAGGACCTCGCGGCGCGCGGCTAGTTGCAGGCGGAGCTCGGCGTGCGCCGAGCCGCCCGTCACTCTAATTTTTTGCGGCACGCCGCTGAGCCCCGGGGCCGAGGCCAGCAGCGTGTAGGCGCCGTCGGCCGGCGCCTCAAAACGAAAGCGCCCGTCGGCGTCGGCGCCGACGGTGCGCGAAGAGGCGGCTCCCGACAGATACACCACCGCGCGCGGGACCGGAGCGCCCTGCGGATCGGAAACCGTTCCGGTAATCTCGGCTGATAGGGCCGTAGGAAGAACCCACAGCAGGGTCCAAAGCAAGCTCAGGGAAAATGGAAACCGGCAGGTCATCTCTCCTCCTATCCCTCGACAGGGGAACGAGTGAGATTCCCGGCCGGTCTCCTGACTTATGCCTGACTCCCGATTCGCTCGGGAACGGCCGTGCCCGCCTTCCCGTCCTTGCGGACAGTGGCGTTCGGGGCACGTCCTCGGCAATCACAGTGGCGGGGCCGTGCTGGATTTGCGCCAGCTTCCCATGCCGCCGGACCATCCGGCGGACACCGGGAACCCAATGTTCGCAGGAATGCTATCCCAATGTTGCCCGCCGCGCAAGCCCCCGGGGCAAAGCCCCGATTCGCGCAGGGCCGCTGCGCTTCGATGTATACGGCGTGGAAAAACAAGAGCGGGCAGCCTTGACGCGGCCTGGGCCGGAGTCTAAAGTGAATCGCATGGCCGAGAGTGGTCCGCTGTTGTCGGTGATCCTGCCGGTCTACAACGAGCAGCGTACGCTGCGCGAAATTCTGCGTCGGGTTCGCCAGGTGCCGATCGAAAAAGAGATCGTTGCCGTGGACGATGGTTCTACCGACGGGAGTCGGGAGCTGTTGGACGAGCTGGCCGCCACTGACCACCGCCTCCGGGTGATTCACCAGCCACGCAACCGGGGTAAGGGAGCGGCGGTGCGGGCCGGCATTCAGCACGCTTCGGGCCAGATCATTTTGATTCAGGATGCGGACCTGGAATACGATCCGGCTGAATACCCGCGCCTGATCGAGCCGATCCTGGAAGGGAAGGCCGACGTGGTCTACGGCTCGCGCTTCGCCGGCTCCACGCGCCGTGTCACCCGGTTCTGGCACACGCAGGCCAATCGCTTCCTGACGCTACTCTCCAACCTCGCCACCAACCTGAGCCTGACGGACATGGAAACCTGCTATAAGGCGTTCCGCGCCGAGGTGCTGAAGGGCCTGCGCCTGAGTTCCAACCGCTTTGGGTTCGAGCCGGAAATCACGGCACGGGTGGCTCAGTTGAAGTGCCAGATCTACGAGGTGCCCATTAGCTACCGCGGCCGCGACTACAGTGAGGGAAAAAAGATCAACTGGAAGGATGGCCTGGCGGCGATCTGGACCATTCTAAAATGCGCCGTGACCAAAGCCGAGCGGAACGCCGGCGTGCCAGCATCGGTTGGCTCCACCGGGGCGCGGCGCCTCAACCCTACCGGCGCGGTTGCCTCAGAGAAATTGGAACGGCGCTAATTGACTTCGTGGGCGAAACTGCGGTCGATGGTGGCCTGTCAGCTTCGCGGGCCCCTGTCAGCTTCGCGGGCCTTGGTTGGGAGCCGGGGCAGGGCCAACGACGTCTTCTAACTTGGGCGCGTGTTCCCGAATGTAGTCGGCCAGTTCGACCTGTTCGCTGGGGTCCAGGCGCGGGTATTCGCGCTGGATGGTGCGCGCCATTCGGCTGCAATTATCAATCAGGTTTTTTAGACGAATCAGTTCTCCACTGACCATTTGGTTGCTCCCCTGAACAATTCCTTCCGCCGGTCGTTACCGATGCAGAGATGCCCGCACGGAAGCGCCAGCATGTCCCGGAACGCTGGCTCGCGGCAGCTGTCCCGAAGGAATGAAAATACAACAAACCAGCGCACTCTTTCCACTGCAAGATTGACAAGCCAATTTTTTGAGTCTCGAAGAGCCAGCGCACGCCTTGGCACCCGGAAGAGTCTACGAAGCCGCCGCCACTGGAATCGCTCGGAAAATAAAAAGGGGGACGGGCAGCGGTCAAGTCTAGTTAGGCGAGATAAGCCCGTCCCCCGCTTGGTGGATACCTAATCTTATACCCCATGCAAGGAGAGATTGCAAGCGAAATCTTCACTCCTCGCCACGTTGGGGGTTACCCCCATGGAGCGACAGTGCACTCTGGCGGTCGCCCGTAAGTTATGGTAGGATTTGGGCTTGTAGTCGCTAAATGGCTACGGGGCGGTTAGCTCAGTTGGTCAGAGCGCCTGCCTTACAAGTGGCTACCTCTCCTCTTCTCCTTTCACTCTCTCCCTTCTTTTCCATAGCTTTACACCCATTCAGGGACTCTGCTTTCGCTCAGCACATAACCCTTTTGGGCTGTTTGACCTGCATTTCTGACACATTTTTGGCACAGCAGGAGGTTCCTGGCAGCGACTGCCGTGGGCAGATGCTCTGTTTGAAGCTCGCGTCCGCAGGAGATTGCTATTCCCACTCAAGGGGTGTTCATATCGAGCGGCACCGAATGCTGGATGATTTCGTTAAAAAATGTCTCACCGAGATAAATCCTGCTCTCCCACAGCACCCGCTCATCGGGGCGCTTGGGGTTCCACCAAAACTCCCTTCGATCAGCGATCCGTGAGGCAATGAACTGTCGCGACCAATGAAGCTCAGGTCGCAGGGAAAGGCTATTCCGTCCACGCCACCGTATCATCCTGCGTGGTTGTCTTGTGTGCCTGCGACGCCAGTCAAGAAGAGAATTGCGGTCGTGAGGATCGAAAGGCGCGACGTTGTTTTGTTCAGCACAGTATTCAGCCACGGCCCGGGCGAAGCCCGTATTCTCGTTCATGGTGGGGATAAGATACATAATCCTATACCTATCGCCAATCAGGGTCAGTATCCGGTATGGGCTGCCGGTTCTGGAGACAAGTTGTGCCGACAAAATTGCGCCGAAGACGATCCCGAGCATCATGGGGGTCAGGAAGCTGCCGCTGACACATGGAAACAAAACGTGGACACCCCGCCGCCGGGTTCCGTTTACCCGAAATCACAGGCCGCTGGCAGCAGCTGGCGGACTACTCCGGACACTGGCTGCTGCTGGTGTTTCACCGGCACCTGGCCTGACTGCCGTGCCGGGAACACCTGTCGCAGTTGCGACGGCACGAGAGGGAGTTGAAGGAACTCGACGTCGAGGTTGTCGTTGTCACCTTCCAGAGCGGCCCGGCCGTGGAGGCCTATGCGCGGGAGACCTGCCTGGCGTGGCCGATACTGATCGACAGTGCGCTGGAGATGTATCAGGCCTACGGCATGAACCGGGGACATTGGTGGAGCATTTTCGGACCGCCGAGCTGGTGGGTCTATGTAAAGCTGCTGTTACGGGGGCGGCGTCTCCGGATGCCGAGTGGCGATGTCAGCCAACTGGGAGGTGACGTAATCGTCGACCCGGAGGGGATCGTTCGGCTGCACCACGTCGGCGACCGGCCAGGGGACCGACCGGCAATCCACACATTGCTCGATACCGTGCGGTGGGGCCGACAACGTTAGTTGCTCCTCAGCCTCCGAGCCTCCCAGCAGGGATCGGTGGGGGCATTGTCAAGTTGACGAAAAGCTCGTCGATCGACCCCCAAGATATTGGGCTCCAGCCCGTCTCGAACCCACCATGCTGAGCATCAAAAACAGCCGTCAGCCTCAACTTGACAATACCCCCGGTAGGCCCGCTGCCGGTCCCGGTGATCGAGCCGTCCTTCCGGGCTGTCCTGGTGTTTCCGGTTGGCGTTGCGATGTTGTTGCAGTTGCGCTCTCTTCCGGCAGCCATCCCCGCAGTAGGCCTGTCTCCGCAATACCAAGGAAGCCGGGTAATGCCGGTGCAGGGAAGGGACCTCAGTTCGAGAGCAACGCATGACGGAGGAAGGGACATGAGGACTGGCGAGAGCCTAACAGCCCGTGGTGGAAGTCTGCGGGGTCGCGTTACGAGCGCCATCGCGCCGGATGTTAGGCGCCGCGACGAGGGCGATGCTCTTCCATCCGTGAGGAGCGGCAACACCGCAGATGGCGCGATGCCGCCGTAACCCTCTGGGCGCCCACGGGGCTTCCGAGCGCTGAAGTTCCTGATCCATTCATTCTGCCACGGCCCGCTGGGCTCGATCGAGCCCGGGGAGCCGGGCCGCCGACGGTCCGGCCGGCCACGAGCGGTCAGCAGCCTGCGGTGGAAGTCAGACCATCCTTGGGGGTCTGCGACGGCCCAGGGGCGCTCATCGAGCGCCCTACAGCTTCAGGCAACTTCACGACAGGCTGTCAACCCGCGATCGACTCGATGCGGTCCACCTCGTCGCGGGTCAGCTCGATCCCGTAAACCTGAAGGTCCTCTCGCATGTGCGGCTCCCGGGTGGTTCCCGTCAGCGGCACCATCCCCACCGACATCGCGAAGCGGAAGATGACCTGCTCGGGACCGACGCCAAGCCTTCGGGCGATGGACACGACCGCTGGATGGCGCAAAACGTACGGATTCGCCGTCAGGAGGGAGAACCCCTGGTACATGATTCCGTGCGAGCGGCAGATCGCCCGGACCTCCCGATCCCAACCCCGGTTGGCGAAGCACCGGTTTTGCACGACCATGGGCTTGACGCGGGCTGTCTCCACCATGGCCTCAAGCTGCCCGGCATTGACATTGCTGATGCCGATCATGTCCGCCCGGCCCGAGGTGTGAATCTCCTCGATGGCGCTCCACACTTCCCAGTCCGCTTGTCCCAGACCGGGAAAGGAATAGGGGCCATGCAGAAGATAGGAATCCACGTGGCCGGTTTTCAGATTCTTCAGAGACGACTCGAAGGACTGGCGCACCTGGGTCTTGAGATCGACCTGCGGATCATAGGGTACCCGGTGATCGTGGCCATCGACCGGGGTGAACTTGGTCTGCACGAACAGGGAGTCCCGGGGAATCCCGTCAGCCGCCAACGCCTCCAGCGCCTCACCCACGAGCGGCTCCTGATAATGCCGGGGCTGGTTCGCGGTATCGATGGCCCGGAAGCCGGCGCTCGCGGCCGTCCTGACCAGCGCGGCCGTGCCGTCCTTCTTCCATGCGGTTCCATAAATGAATGAAGGAACCGCTGCCCTCACAGGTTCTGTCATCGCAACCTCCTCAGCGCGCCTGGGCGGCCATGGCGTCATGTGGCGTCAACGCATCATCGAGGATACACCGGAAGCGCGGCAAGACACACAAACGAGCCGCTCGTGCTGTAGGGGCGGTCTGTGACCGTCCCTGATTGGGCGCTCGTAGAGCGCCCAATCAGAGGGACCCGACTTCCACCACGGGCTGCTAACAGCCTCGGAGAGAGTTCAGCGACTCCAGACGGCGCTACATGCGAAAGCGAAAGAAGCTCCGGGCTTCCGGTTCTACTCTCTGAGCGACAAGGTGTGGCGGGACGACGTGCTCGCAGTCGCCTGGCAGGGCCGTGCGACGCAACGGCGGCGCGGCCGGGGTGGACGGCGAGACGGTCGCGGACATCGATGCGTTCGGGGTGGACCGGTGGCTGGGAGCACTGGCGCGGGACCTGAAGGAAGGGAGCTATCGGCCGCATGCGGTTCGGCAGGTTCTCATCCCGAAGAAGCAACAAGGGAAGTTCCGGCCGTTGGGCATTCCGTGTCTCCGGGATCGGGTGGTGCAGACGGCGGCGATGCTGGTGCTGTCGCCGATCTTCGAAGCCGACTTGCAACCGGAGCAGTATGCGTACCGGCCGGGCCGAGACGCGCATGACGCGGTCAGGCGCGTGCATCGGCTGCTGACGACGGGCCACCGGGAGGTGGTGGACGCCGACCTGTCGGACTACTTCGGCCAGATTCCGCACGCGGACCTGATGAAGTCCATCGCCCGGCGCGTGAGCGACGGGCGGCTGTTGGGCTGGGTCAAGGCGTGGCTGGAGATGGCGGTGGAAGAGGGCGCTGTTGCGTAATTCGCGCTCGCGGCGAACCGGGCCGAGAAGCTCATCCGCCTCAGTACACGCGCTCCGATCGTGGCATTCCAAGCTCCGCCATCCGGTTCAGCACAGCGCACTTGATCGCGGCTTCGACTTTTTGGTTCTTGACCGTGCGGGCCGAGAGGCTTACCCCGAGTATCGCCTTGTACCGTGAGACCGCATTCTCCGCCACGCTCTGGCGAGTGCAGCCACTCGACTTCCGCCACTCATAACGGCCCTGCGTCCTAATACGCCGGAGATGGGTATCACGCATCGCACGCCACGGAGGCGGATGAGAGTCTCGGCTGCATCGTGCATTGCGTCGCGGCAAGATCGTCACGATAGCGTCGTGCTGGAGCACGGCCTCGTAGCAGGAACCCGTGTCGTAGGCCCGGTCTGCGGAGACTTGCCCGATCGAACCAGGAGCCTTAGACAGCAACGAAGAGAGCCTTCGGGCGTCGTGGACGTTGCTCGCAGTCAGGTCCATCGCAACGATCTCTTTCGTCGTCTCATCGACGCCTAGGTGGAGCTTTCGCCATGTCCTACGGCGGAGGGTTCGGTGTTTTCTGATGTGCCACTCACCGGCTCCGTAGATCTTCAGGCCCGTCGAATCGATGACGACATGTCGTGGTCGATCCGTGGGCCCTACACTCAGTCGGACGTCGACGGCGCTTTGCCTTCGGCTCACCGTGCTGTAGTTGGGCACTGGGAGGTCGAGAGCCATGAGCGCCACGATGGATTGAAGGAACCCTTGAGTGGTCCGTAGGTTGAGGTGAAACACCGAATTCAGGACCAGCGCACATTGGATCGCCGCATCTGCGTAGACCTTGGGCCGGCCTCGCCCTTCGAAGGGTCCTGGATGACGCCAGGCAGCGACTGCCTCCGTGTCGAACCACAGTGTCAGCTGCCCACGTTTCACCAGAGCCCGGTTGTACTGCGGCCAGTTGCGAACCTTATATCGGAAGGTGTAGTCGCTTTTGCCCATCCCCTAGCCTATCAGGGGGGAGAGCGTTGGGGATGGAGTCAGATTTCTGCAACAACGCCTGTCCGAGCATATCCGCCAAACGGACCACGAACGGCACGTCATCCGGGTCGGCAGCCGATGCCCAGTCGGACAGGTAACATTTGAGTTCTCCCGAGGAACTCGGGAATTGGCGGATGGCGTTCCATCCAGCAGGCAGTTCCTCGAAGACTGGCAAAAGAGCGTATGCCACCAAATCGTTCTTGTCTCTTTGATATGGGTTTTTACGTAACCCAGATTCGTGAGACGATAGCCAATCGGGAAGAGTGGTGTCTATAGGCAACTGGACCTCTTCACGATTTTGCCGCTCCACAGCATATTCCAGCAAATGCTTCGAGTAATCTGCCCAATTCGGGTAGGGGGGGTGCGTGGGCCACCGCTCTGCCATTCGACGAAGGGTGAACACCGAAGCAAGTTCGCAGATCGTCTCATGAAACCAATTATTCGGATTGCCTTCCAGGTCCTCATAACCGGATAGAACATGACAGAATTCATGTGCAAACTGGTATGCACACTGAGCCCAACGATGGTCCTTGCAGTTGAGTTGAATAACGATTGGGTCGGTTCTCGAAGAACGGAATAGAGTCCGAGGTTTTGGCTCGCTAGTCGGCGCGGGTTTTACATGAACCTCTCCGGACCATGGCGTTCTGAGCAGGCTATTTATGTGTGAGGCGACGTCCGATAATAACTTTTCGATATCGGCGACCCGTGCGACGCCCCATTCTCCTGAGACTACAATCTTGAGCATTCTAGGCGGACTTGGGAGTTCTCCTTGCGCTAGCCCTTCGCTGACAAATGGTAGCAGGTAGCAGGCCACAATCAACCAAGCTGCTTTCTGAGTAGTCATAACGATGATCTCGGATGTAGGCCTGGCGGCGGTCTGGCCCGCTAGGTTTTGGCGTCAGTTTGCCAACGTCCACGGTTGCGGGTCAGGATCAGCCCGGCCAAGGTCACTCCCACCGCCAGCACCGCAATCAAGACTCTTAATTAGGGCAGCCCTCATGCTTTCCTCGGATGTCAAGCCTTATTTTCGAGCAGTCCATAACTTTTTCTCCCTCCGAACCGTTGCGACCGGATAACCGCGCGCGCCATGCCGGCACGCGAATCAGCGCTGTCCGTGTATCAATCTCCAGTATAGACACAGCTCTCTGATACTGCAAATGTGCCGCCCGGTCACTGCCAGAATTGGTAGTTTAGGAAAAAAAAGAAAGCGGCCGGCAACCGGACCGCCCAGCGAGGACGCCGGCAGCGCCGCAGTTACCCAACTCGGCGATCGACAGAACCAACCGCACCAAGTCCACCTGCCGGGAGAAGGACTTTTTCTGGTAGATCTGCTTCAGGTGCCAATAGATGGTGTTTTCCGTGAGACCCGTGGCCGTGGCCATGCCGCGCACGCTCTTGCCTTCCGCCAACCAGACCGAAGAGCCAGCCCTCGCCGAAGCTGTTCAGGATACGCTGCCCTTCGCTGAAGAATTAGTTGCCGAAGACATCGACCAGCGGTCCCAACGGTAATCCTTCCCTCGAGGAGTCGGGTGGAAAGACGACCAATTGCTCAGTCATGTGTGTCGCTTCGGCGACGAAAACATAGATCTGGCCGCTTTTCCAACGCTCGTCCTCGTGAAAGGCCCGGCGGGCCTCCTCAAACCCCATTTCCTGGACAAACTCGTAGGCGCATTGAACGAACGCCTGAACGTCCTCCGGCGTGCGGATGGCGCTGGCGGTGATGGACTTTTGTGCGCAAGACACCGGCGCATTGGCGCCGAGAACCGGCGCGGCGGCCAGGAAGGTGAAGGGAATCAGGAAACAAGACAGCCGATGTTTCATCATTGGGAAAACTAACAAGAATGGAAACCGCAGGTCAAGAAACCCGCAACCATGACCAAGTATTAGGCGTTTGCACGGGGCGGTGCAGGGCGCAACTCGAAACCGACCGGCGGCTCTTACGTCTGCGAGCCATGCCGTCTGGACGCCTGTGGCGGAAACGACGCAACCCTCACCATGCAGGCTGTCACAACAACCGAGCTGGCCCCCGCGGACGTGTGCGCCGACTGCGGGGCGCGGTTGTTGGAGGAACTGGAGGTCAAAGATCAAGCATGACGACCCCCGATATTGGATGGCACTATTCACGGATGCGGGGAGCCGTTACCTTGCTATCGGGCGGAACCCACACAAGCTCGGTGTGTACATCCTGACCACAGCAACCCGGCGGGATCGCCGCGCTAGCTAGCGGGTGCGCTCCTGCTCGACTCTGCGCCCGGTCCATTACTGACCTGACCTGTCCGCCGCACCGGCGCGGCGGACGAGCCGGCTCTTTACCGACATGCCAGCCGCTCGGCCCTGTGGGAACGCGGGCTGCAATGGTTCCGCCGACGGTACTGTCAAGTTGAGCAGAATCCGCCCGTTTTGCGGAAGGATTCTGCTGGATTAGAGACTGAGAATCAATGACTTAGCGGTGGCGGCGAGCGGCGAGAATGCCGCCAAACTGCTTAACTTGACAGTGCCATTCGCGGGCAGCCCCAGGTGGGATTGCGCTGCTTCATCTGGACAACAGCGTCGATGAGTTCTTTGTTGGGTCCGTTTGGTCCGGGCTTACGCCGGTGCTTGGATGAAAAGAGCAGGCAATATTTTCGGTTCCTCAGAGCCCGGTGGAGGCCCAAAAGAGTCGAAGGCTTCAGCACGATTGCTGAGCGGATCAGGCGGGCGGGGCGGATGAGGAGAGCACACAGGCCGGCGGCGAGGCGATCTGAAGTGCGTAGATTGGGAGATCGCTGTCGCGAACGATTGAGGATCAGGAGTTGTTGCTTGACAAGAACGGACTCGGCGATCACAGAGCGAATGCCACCCGGACCCAAGAGCCGGGCAAGAGTAGCCATGACATGGACAACAAGGATAACGAGATTGCGCATCTCAGCATCTTAGCAAGAACCGCTAAACCCAGGAATTAGGCCGTAAACTAGCAATTCGCCAGGGACAGGGTTTGAACGTGACCAAGGCGGCGGAGATTCTCGGTGTCCGCCGGGCGACGCTTTCGGACCTGCTGAACTGTAATGCCGCGTTGTCCCCGGAGATGGCGCTGCGCATCGAGAAGGCCTTTGATGTGAGCATGGACATGCTGCTGCGGATGCAGGCCTGGCACGACGCTTCGCAGATGCGCGCGCGGGCAAACGAAGTCAGTGTCCAGCGTTACGTTCCGGCCTGACCGGAAATTGCTTCCCTGTTTAGGACGTTCGCAAACAGGGAGGAACGCAGGGATAATCTTGGACGGCGCGATACAGATGCCGAGGAGACGGGCTGAGTAGGCACGTAAATAATGGCAATTACATACTAAAGTCCCCAAGGCCGCATCACTTC
Organism: Terriglobia bacterium; assembly: GCA_965218055.1. Taxonomy (GTDB): domain Bacteria; phylum Acidobacteriota; class Terriglobia; order JAJPHL01; family JAPKYU01; genus CBDBKE01. The sequence goes on along the minus strand of CBDCKA010000002.1, from coordinate 15,919 downwards.
CTGCGGCTCCTGGGCTTGTCGATCCACCTGGGATTGATCGGTTGCATCAATGCTTTCCCTACGTCCTCCATTGACGCATTGACCTCAAACTCCTCGTTCATCTCGGCCTTGGTGGGCTGGTAGCCGGAGCGTACCAACTCGACTGTCTTGGGTTTTGTTTTTTTCATGGACTTCGAAACCCCTCTAGTTTGCTCGAACGTTTCCCAAGGATTGACTGCTTCAGTGCTCAGCCGAACCTGAGCTCAAAGCGTGTCATCAGGGGGCAGCTTCCCTCGCTCCTTCAGGATCCTCTCGTAGTCCGCCCTGTAGAGGCTGCAGCGAGCCAAGCCAAGAGCTTCCTTCATAGTCACGTAGATCTGCCTAGGGATGTAGTCGTGTCCAACGTTCCTGTTTCGCCGGATCCCGAAGCGCCCGATGTAAGTGCCTTCGATTCGCACCACAACGTTCGTGTGCTTGCTTCCCTCTGAGATCTCGGCCTGCAGCTTGTTGGCGATCGTGAGTGCCGAATCGGCGGTGAGCACAGGTTACGTCCTGACAATGTATGTGCTGAGAATCTGGCGCTGCACAACAGCGTCTGGCACCAGATTTCGCTCCCTGAGGAGAACGTCGAAAGTCTCTAAAATCTCAGCCACGAGAGCCTGCAAGGCATCGTTGCTGTCGCTGCCAGGCATCGCGATGTTCGCCTCGCGGAACGACGCTTCGAAGTCTCCGATCCCGACTCTCCTGATCTCCACAGGAATTGGCTGCAGAATACGGTAGCCAGCTTCACCTAGATTGTCGATCCGCTTGTGCTCAATGTGCGGCAGGGCTTGGTTCGCGCTGGGGAACTGGAACAGCCGAAGCGGTAAGTTATCAGCCGCAGACTGTTCGGTGTCGAGTTCGAACTCGAACTCGACAGATGGTGCCCCAAGTTCGAACTCGAACAACCTGACGCAGTCATGATTCGACGTAAAGCCAACGAGTGGTACCGCGGCAAGCCAGTCGGTCGTCTGTTCAGTGGGTCGTAGGAGTGTCGCGCTCACTGTCACCGCCCCCCTTCGCTAGCGTCCGTTCACGGACCTGGCGCGCCTTCTCCAGAAGCCAGCGGCCGATGCTCTCCGCTTGTTCCGCGGTGAGCACCATGCCTACCAAAACCTTGCGCTGGATTTCGCCCGTCGGTGTGCGCTGGACTTCCTTTCCGAGTTGGCCGCCCGGTGTCACCGCGTGGGTAACCACCTCCGGTAGCGTAGAGGACTCGTGGAAGAAGTCCACCAAGATGTCACCCCGTGGCGTCGCCCCACCCCAGACTCCGTTTACCGGGATGAGGCGGTAGCCCTCGTCCTTTTCGAAACGGAACGTGATCTTCGCTGGTGTATCCAAAATCTAATCCTTGAGTTTGAGGTTTTCAGCAACCTGCTATACAGCCTTACTTCTCTCGCCTTGATCCCACCAAATCCCTGTAGCGAAGCTGGGCATTCTCCATGCCCTTGGCGATCATCGCCATCTGGTCGAGCGTGTCCAACTCGCGCATGTTGTGCCGACCGACAAACTCATCTATAATACCGATGCAGATGCTTCGGGCTGAGCCTGTGGAAGGTGCCCTTGTGAGCACGTTTCAGGGTGCTCCAAAAGCTCTCAATGCCATTCGTATGAACCTGCCCCCGCACGTACTCGGCTACCGAGTGCTTGACCGATTCGTGATTTGGAAGATGGGTGTAGGCGGTGGCGTCATCGGTGTAGATCGTTGTGCCCGGAAAGACGTTGCGCACTACGAATCCCTGGAGCGTTTCACTCGTGGTGTCCTTGACGACCTGGGCTGAGACCTTGTTGGTCGTTCGGTCTTTGGCGCCGACCACGGCAACTTTACCCGCAGGCCCGCGCCCTGTCAACTGTTCACGCTTGGATTTTTTCATGTTCCGGCGGCGGCCGCCAACATAGGTCTCGTCCACCTCCACCGGACCTTGAAACAAAGCCTTGGTCTGCTTCCCCAGGGCACGGCGGACACGGTGCGCCAAGTGCCAGGCTGTCTTTTGCGTGACGCTCATTTCCCTGTGGAGTTTCATGCTCGACACGCTCTTGAGATTGGTGGTGATGAGATAGATGACGTAGAGCCAGTCCAGGAAGTCCAGAGGGCTCGACTGCATGAAGGTTCCGGCCTTCACGCTGAAGTTCTTCCTGCATCCTTGCTCCCTGCAACGATAGGGCATGGTCGGTACTGTCAAGTTAAGCAGTTTGGCGGCATTCTCGCCGCCCGCCGCCACCGCTAAGTCATTGATTCTCAGTCTCTGATCCAGCAGAATCCTTCCGCAAAACGGGCAGATTCTGCTCATGTCCATTGCGAATTGATATGTTGAGCGATTCTACTCGTGACCGCTGCCCCAGTGAGGCGAGTGCACACTGGCGGAGTACCCTCGGTAGCAGCGAAACAATCAGATCAGACAACCGCTCCGCGTTGACAAGCTCAAACAGCGAATGGTTTCGTAGGAAGTGCCCGCCTGCCGATGTCCGCCGGTTACACAGGGAGCACCAGTCTTTGGAGAATCAGGCAGTCATTGGGGTGTGATAGAGGCCTCTGCAGTGGCGTTGCCATCCATAGGAATGGAGCCTGGCGACTGGTCGTGGTATAGGCGTGACTGGATCAGGCGTTCTTCCCTCCAGTCCAGTGTGCGAGCGATACGCATTGAAATATGTCCTGAAATCGAGCAGCTTGTTCTCCAGGTCCGCCGTCGTCCAGAACAACGTGCGATCCAAATACTCGCGTCGAATCGTGCCGATCAGCCGTTCCACAAAGGGATGGGACAGGGGAACATAGGGGACGGTTTTGATTTCGATTACCTCCAGGATCCGCAGATTGGCTTGCCACTGCCCAAACCGATACAGGGGATCATGGTCGGAGCTGAGGTAGTTGGGCATACAGGGTTGCCATCGAATGGCGCGGTTGAACATGCGGCAAAGTGCCACGCCATTGACGGTTCCGGCGTGGACGCCGAACCCAATGATCCGGCGGGTGTATTGATCCATGACGACCAAGACCCAGCGGGTCCGCAACGTGGCCGATTCGCACCGGAACAGATCTATACTCCAGAGGCTGTCCTTCATGTGGCCAATGAAGGTCAGCCAGGATGGACCACCGGAGTCCTTTTTCGGCCGATAGTGGCTGGCGAGAATCCTTCGAACAACGTCTTTGTCGATGGGGATGTCGAAAGCCAAGGCAATCTGCTGAGCGATTCGCGGGCAGCCCCAGGTGGGATTGCGCTGCTTCATCTGGACAACAGCGTCGATGAGTTCTTTGTTGGGTCCGTTTGGTCCGGGCTTACGCCGGTGCTTGGATGAAAAGAGCAGGCAATATTTTCGGTTCCTCAGAGCCCGGTGGAGGCCCAAAAGAGTCGAAGGCTTCAGCACGATTGCTGAGCGGATCAGGCGGGCGGGGCGGATGAGGAGAGCACACAGGCCGGCGGCGAGGCGATCTGAAGTGCGTAGATTGGGAGATCGCTGTCGCGAACGATTGAGGATCAGGAGTTGTTGCTTGACAAGAACGGACTCGGCGATCACAGAGCGAATGCCACCCGGACCCAAGAGCCGGGCAAGAGTAGCCATGACATGGACAACAAGGATAACGAGATTGCGCATCTCAGCATCTTAGCAAGAACCGCTAAACCCAGGAATTAGGCCGTAAACTAGCAATTCGCCAGGGACAGCCTCCGTGTCGAACCACAGTGTCAGCTGCCCACGTTTCACCAGAGCCCGGTTCTACTCCGGCCAGTTGCGAACCTTATATCGGAAGGTGTAGTCGCTTTTGCCCATCCCCTAGCCTATCAGGGGGGAGAGCGTTGGGGATGGAGTCAGATTTCTGCAACAACGTCCCTGTGCATGGAGGCTCTCGCTCGCACGGTTACCGACGAGCGCGATCGGGCGGGCTAGAAATTGTAAATCAGTTGTAGCTCGATGTAGCTGTCGCGTCGTATCTCATATTGGAAATCCGCTTTGTCGACACTGAGGAGAGCAATCGACTCCAAGTGCAGGGACCACTGGTCGGAGATGCGCCGGCGCAATTCGACAGCCAATACACGTGTAGTGGTGTCGGCATCTCCCAGAATACTGGCGATAATTTCGGTGCTCTGGACATCGTTGAATGCAAAGCGCGTGGCGAGGAAGATATCGTTCTGGAAGAGATTGGTCGCATAACGGCCCCGGCTGTCGTAGTTCCATTCGCCGAGCAGACTCAGATCGGCGGACGAACCCAATACGGAATGGAACGTGTATTCGCCCCCAAAAACGGAAGCAGCGTAGTTCTCTTCCCTGCCGAGAAGGTTTCGAGCGCCGGAGCGCTGAATCGCTTCGAGTTTGAACAACCAGGAGCCGACAGTCATCTGGGCGTCTAGCCCAAACTGGCGGATCTGCTCGTAGTAGGGCACAAAGGCTGGCTCGCCGCTACGGTCCCTGCCCGGTAGCAGAAAAGGATCCCGGCTGGTCCCGTCGAATACGCTCATACCGATATCGAAGGGTCCAAGACTGTGGCTGTAGCGGGCGGCGAGATCCGGATGCCACTGCTTAGCCCCGCTCTCATAGGAGGCATTCTCCGTGTCCACGACGAGCGGAAAGCGCAGGCGGCCCGGGCGGCCCGGAAAGGTGCGCGCACGGTGGTAGGGCATCCCGAATATTTCCACCGCGCCCCAATCTCCAGACCAAGTGAGATGGGCCATGGGTTGGCCCAGCTTAATCTCTTTGTAGGGGTGTTCTACGAGGTCGATCTGGTTGATGATATCGACCAGGTGGCGTGATTCGGCAACTCCCCAGAATACCCGGTCAACCCCCAGGCGCAGCTCCCATTCATCATCGCCGATTTCGCCGAACAGCAGAAGATAGGCTTCCCGCAGATCGGCATGGGTGCGCCCCGGGTCCGCGCTGTCGTAGCGAAAGAACGGCGCCAGAGTGAAGCTTCTACCTGCGTCGTCTTCGAGGTAGAGATTCGGTGCCGCAACAAAACCGCCTGCATGCGAGCGCTGGCCGGCATGAGCGCCGGAGGAGGGATATCCTCGGCCTTCGGCACTCAATTGCCCTGAAAAGTCGCGGCGGACAATCTCGGCGTGTGCTCCGAGGGCAAAGACCGCGGCCAAGATCCAGACAGCGCCATTCCCCGCACGGTGCAGAGCAAAACGTGGCAACATCAACGCACTCGCCTCAGCCCGGTCTGGGTGAAGTCCCGGTCGCTGATGTCGGTTAGGAACTGAAAATCCGTCCAACTCAGCACGGTGCTCTTCCCCGTGAGATGATTCACCATCGTCATCTCCCCAGCGTACCAGTAACGATCCAGATGCTGTTCGTAGCTGCTCAAGGTGAGAGTCTTCAGATGCGCGTCCTTGCGGTCGTAGTACTGCACTTTCCAGACGCGAAGCTCGTCCCGGTCTTGCCAGACCAGTTGGCGGCTGTAGCCCGAGGATTTCTTATCGACCGGGACGCGTTCGGAGACCGTGCACGTCAAGTCGCCGCAAGGCTCGTCACGCAGGTACCGGTAGGTGAACCTCTCCACCTCCGGGGCACTCATGTCCTCATAGGCGAATTCGCTGCCCATGAAGGATCCGGAACGGTTCGACGAGCTGATCCGCTTGACCCGCTTCAGAGCAGGCAAATAGAGCCATTGCTCGTCCGCGTCTTCCTTATGAGCGTGGATGAGCAGCGCGGTTCCCTCGACGTCGCGCGGTTGATCGAAGACGAACATGCTCTTGTCCCCGTCTCCGGCGACCTCGAGCACCTTAACACGGAGCTGGCGCCGACTCTCCTGCCCCTGCCGGTTGCGCAGCACCATGACTTGGCTAGCCGTGAAATTGCCAAAACCCTCGCCGCGCTCGCGAGCCTCGAGCGCGATCTTCAGCCCGGTTTCCTCGGCAGCAGGGCTTTGTGCACGCGCCAGTGGCTGCACAGCGAGACAAGCCACGAGGGCCAGGTAAGGCACAAAAAACAACAGCGTCGAGCGGGTGGGACACCCGTACATCATGGGTTCCTCCGATCAATGGCCATCAACAGAGCCGGGAGAAGTAAGAAATCGGCGAGGAGCGCGAAGCCGAGCATGATCGCGACCAGCAGGCCGAGCGCCCAGCTGAGCTCGAACCCCGACGAAGCGAACACCAGGAAGCTCGCCGACAAAACTGCCGTCGTGGTCCATAACGCTTGACCTACGGTGCGAAAGGTGGAGCGCACGGCCTCGGTCGCCGGCAGTCCCTCGCCGCGCGCTTTCAGATACTTGCTCATAAAATGGATCGTATCGTCCACGATAATTCCGAAGGCGACGACGCAGACCACCGAAGCGGCAATGCCCACATGGCCGATTAGATAGCCCCACAGACCGAAGCCCATGGCTGCGGGAATGAAGTTGGGCAAAAGACTGATGAGGCCAAGGCGAACGCTCTTGAAAACCAAGACCAGGATGAACGAAATGAGGGCCATGGCGATGATCGTGCCTCGCAGCATGCTGTTGATGTTTCGTTGGGAAAGGTGCGCGAAGATCATACTGATGCCCGATGCCGCGCTCGCAAGCTGGGGAGCATTGGCGTTCAGCCAAGCCTGCGCGCGCGCATCAAGCTCGCGCTGTTCCCCAGCCGACGAATCGCCGACCACAACGGTCATGCGCGTAGCGGATTTGGCGACGTCAATGCGGTTATTGAGGTCACTGCCGAATGGCAGCGAAAGCTCGTAAAGCAACAGATATTGCCCCGCGAGCGCCGGATCGGCAGGCAACCGATAGAAAGCCTCCTCGTCCCCGTGCATGTTCTTGTTCAGGCGTTTCATGATGTCGGGAAAGGCCTGCACATGGGTCACTTCGGGCTGCTCCCGGTACCATTCGGCGAAAGCATCGGCTGCGCGCAGATACTCGGGGTCGGTGATGCCGCCTTCGCGTTCCGCGTTCAGCGAGTATTCCAGCGTATTCAGGCCGGTCAGATTTTCGATGACGAAGTCCGTGGCGCGCCGGAACTCGTAACGCTCATCGAAATACCGCGTCCAGTTGTCGCTCAACTCATTGCGGGGAATGCCGGTGATCAGAGCAACTGCCAGAAGGGCGACGAACCAGAGCAGAAACGTGCGGCGCGCGACGACGAAGGCGCCGAAGCGGTCGAAGAAGACGGACCGTTCAGCGCCGACAACAGGCGCACGCAATGGCAGGATCGAAAGCATCGCCGGCAGGAGAGTCATGGAATAGACGAAGGCGCATAACACGCCAAACGCCACGAGATTGCCCAGGACATGAAAAGGCGGCGAATCCGAGGCATTCAGGCTGAAAAACCCGATCGCAGTCGTGCCCGCGGCGAGAAATACCGGATAGGCATTGATGCGAAGCGATTCCGCAATCGCCTCATTCTTGCCCAAGCCACGGCGCATACCTATCAGAGTGCTCGTGACGATGTGAACCGAATGCGCCACGGCAATCGCCATGACGATAATCGGTACGCCGGCATTGGTAGGGCTGAACACCGTTCCGATCCAGCCCGCGAACCCCATGGTGGTAGCGATAATAAACACCACCACGGCAACGATGGACACGGTGCCAAGCACCGAGCGCAGGAGCAGGGCCGTGCTGACAACGATGATGAAAAACACGATCGGCATGAGGGTCCGAAGATCGTCTTGCGTGGCGTCGGCGAAGGCGCGGTTCATGACAACATCGCCGGTCAGGTAATAGGCGATGTCCGGGTGGCTCGTGCGGGCCTGATCCAGCAGGGCGTTGAGATAATCGGTAATCTCGACTACCGCGAGGTCTGGATTTTCGGGCAGGACGAAGTTGATCGCCAGCCCGCCCACGCGGCCGTCATGGGAGACCAGACGCCCGGCAATGTCGATTGCGTTCAGCGCGATCGTCTCGACTCGCGCCAAGTCGGCATCGCTCAGCGAGCCCGCGTCCTCGACGAGCGACCCGACCACCAAATCGTCCTCCCCGAGCGCCTCGCTATGGGTATAGTTGGTGAGGGAGTCGACCCGGCTGGAATGAGGCGTGCGCCACGCGGCTTCGGTCAACTCCTCAACCGCGCCAAGCGCCTCGCGGGTGAACACCGATCCTTCTCGCGGCGCGATGGCGATCAGTGCTGTATTGGATACGGCGTAGGTGTTCTCCAGGGCTTCGAAAGCAGCCAGTTGCGGATTGTTTTCGCCGAACAGAATGCGGTAATCGTTCGTAACGGCGATGAAGCGGGCGCCCGCCGTCATGACCAGCATGAGCAGCACAGCAAGCACAACGACCAGCCACCGACGGCTCAGAATGGTGTCAACGTAGCGGTCCAATAGCACAGGCGTCATTGTCTGGACCATCCCAGGCTGGGAGCGGCAACTGAATCGACGACTCGATTGTGCAGCGCTATCGACACTGCCAACCGCAGATGACTTCGTTCCATCAACTGACCGAATCGCTGCTTCCTGTTACCAGACGGAGGCGGTTGCCGTACGGAGTTGGTTGCACCACCAGTACAAGCATCTTCACCATTTGATTGATCTTGATGTGTAGACGTGGTTGGGCATCCTGTAACTCAGCCCCTCTTCGTCGTACACCGAGATTTGGAGAAGCTGAATAAAATTTTCCGATCTAACCAGCTGTTTCTTCTTCAGAAATCGCTGTAGGCGTTGTTTCATCCGGTAACTGAACAGTGTTAACAGTCCTTGTAGGGCAGTGGTCTTTGGAAACCCGAACTGGTCAGCGAGTTTGTTTCCTATAAGCGCTCGTGACAGGCGGTAGGCCAAAGCTACCACATTGTCTCTTTCAGTCGGATCTGTCACATCCGCAACTGCCGGAATGGCCTGGATCAACATATTCGCCACGGCTATCGATTCGGCATCCGGCGGGGGCTCGCACATATAGCTGATTTTGTAAATTTTTTCCGCATCCGCGCCGTTGGTATAGAGGATGGTTTCAGGTATCCCCATGAGATAGCCGGCGTAGCGCCAAACGGCAAGAACACTCTCTTTTTCTTCCTTGCTGAACTTCGCACCCACCAACAAGGAGTATTCCAGAAGGCGCTTGGAAAAGACGGAAATGGCAAAACCCAGGTGCGCCGCGCTTACCGGCGCGCCCCAAGTTTCGTGATTCCAATCGTCGGACTTCGCCAGCAGACCCCTTATTCGACTATGAACGAAGCGAATGCGCATGGATAGCTTCCATCCATCTCCTTTTCTTTGCAGGCCGCCGGGGAAAAATATTTCCATCATGTGGCGGTTATTCTGCTGGAGGCGTCTCTTGGTGGACGCCACTCGCCCTGTAATGTTGAAAGACTTGGCGATAAGTGTCGAAAAGCCTTCCACCAGTACCCCCGTAACGAATGCGACAAGCATGAGGTCTACGTTTGCGTGGAAGGCGCGAACCCCTGGACGAAAGATTTCGTGCATGAGCCAGGGAGGCTCCTCAAAATTCTTGAAGAAGTCGCGCAGGGCTTGCGGCGCCTTGTGCAGAATCTCATCCCGCTGCTCTATTCCAGCCTCGATGAACCGGTGTAGGTCTTGAGGAGGGATGGAGGAGAGGTCCTCCATAATCGGGTCCAATTCAGGATCGCCAAGGGTAGTGTGCTTGAGATAGTTGTCGGCAGCTGCCTGATCATAGAGGCGGGTTTTCTCGTAACCCGCAATGTACGCTGAAGGCACTCGTTCCATCTTTCCTCCTGACCTTACAGGTTACATGCTATCCTATTCATATTCATAATGCAGCGTCTGCGGCAGGGAGCACAAGCAATTTTTTCCTCAGGCAACCGGCTCCAACCAGGGTAGCCCGGAAGATCTTTCCTGGCTGGCAATCACGCCACGCGATAGACAAGTTCAGCAACATGCCTTGTGTGGAGGATTCGCTTTCGTGGTCGACTAACTAGCGGTGAGAAAAGGAGATCCAGAGGAAACATGGTGCGGTTGCCATCGAGTGGCCTCCGTCGTTTGGACAGTTGCGACGCACCGCCGTGACGGTGTTCACGTTGCCGGAGCGGCCTGCTACAGTCACCTGTCATGCTGGCACGCGTGTCGGTCGCCGTCGCTACACGAACCGCACTAGCCTTACATCCAGCACCCGGGTCGGACCGCCGGCGACTTTCCATTGGACCAGGATCGGGCTCTGGTAGGTACCCCAGCCGATCTCACCGATCCCTTCGCCCTGGCGGTCCAGAACCGGCAGGCTGATCTCCCGCTTCATCCGCAGAAAATGGGCCACCGGAATCGCCAGCGCCCGGTTGACGAGCAACTCCACCACTGAACGCCGGACGCCTACCCGATCCACGATCTCGTTGAAGAGCTGCATGGCGTCATACTGCGCGTAGTTGAGGGCCTTGGCCGGAATGGCCCGGGGGGCCTGAATTGCCTCCTTGCCTATCCGCGCCATGAAGCGAAGGGGGTTTTTCAGCACTTCCCGAAGGTCGTGGGTCATGAGCAGGGTTTCGTACTCGTTGACGGTCAGCCCCGCATGGCGCTCGTTCGGGTGGAGGGATACGTCGAAACGGCCGAACGACACTTGGTGTTCCCGCGCCAGCGCCCGTAGCTGACTGATAAAGCCGAGACGTGGATCACGCAGGTTCTGGGCGTCGATGGAGTGCGGCGATGACGCCACCTGTACCTGCATCCGGGCGACGTCCTCCTCGCCGTTGTATGCGATCACCCTCGTGCGCCGGCTCCGGGCGCCGCCCGCGTGGACCCCGTCCAGCTCCACGAACCACACCGGCTCGTCCCCCTCCAGCTCGTACGAAGCGCAGTTCCGCAGTCCGCCCCCCATGAACGTGAGGTGGGAGTCGGCGTTGCGCGGTTCGACGGCGCGCTGTTGGTCGGAAAGCTCGGTCCGCAGGTTGAGCTTGTCATGGACGTAGCCGGCCTCGGGAGGAAAGAGCTTCTGGAATACCTTAAGGTAATCCTGGATGTTGGCGCTGTCGTGTTCAAGCAGTTCGACGAGGCGCTGCTCCAGATAGCCGGCCGTAGTGTGGTCCGAGAGGTAGAACTCTTTGGAATATCGGGTGAAGTCCGACCCGAACTCTTCTCTCAACCTGCCCCTCACATCGAACAGGCCGACGCGGGAAGCGGGCGTGATGCGCACTGTGGCGCGGAAAGGCACCCTTCCAGCTTCGGTGTGCCGGTTTACCAAGATCATTGGCGGCTTTCAGTATCCGGTCCCGGGGGCAGTCGGCTGCCACCCGTCGCTGCATGTCGTCCCCATACCTATCCCTGCACAGAGTAGTTTAAAACACTGGATCGGTCGCTTCGATAGATTTTTTCGCCCTCGTGCTCGACTTGCTTTTTCATGTCCTCAGCGATCTCGCTGCACGTCCGTACAACTCCAGTTCCTGTTGTTTGTCAGTCATGGTCGATTTCCTTCGGCCTATATGAACCCCCAGTGCATTTTAACCACCTTGGTGATTTTCGCTGATTTCAGCGACTGAATGGGAGCCTCACCGCCTGCTTTGAGAGAACTCACCCGGTCCACCAGGAGCGAACCAGCGCAACCAGGACGTCCCAAAACCAGCCTGCGGCTGCACTACAGACCGAACCGAAAAACCTCCGATCAACGCGATCATCAGGGTCCAGCGCCACCAGTTCTTCCAATCAGCGACAATCCGCTCGTGCCCTTCGCCCTTCCGGTCCTTCCAGCCGAGCTCAAGGCCCGCCGACGCCCGATCCCGCCAAGCCTCCAGCCGGTAGATATTCACCCCGACCTCTCGCGACAGCGCCTCCAGCGACTCACCCCTGACGCTGTCAGAGAAAAAGCCTGTTCGGTTGGACTCCAATGGGTGTATATTTTCAATCGCCGGAAGGCCAAAAAGGAAATTCCGGTTAAACACCTTATGAAGGTACTTCAATAATGTCGTCGACCATGGACACACAGAACAGCGACCAGACTGAACGTGCGGCAACCGAGGCATCGGATGCCAGAAAGTGCATCTGTGTCTACCTGGGGCACCACATCGGACGCGAGGAGCGATATGTCGAACAGGCCGAGACCGTGGGCCGCCTGATGGCGACGGAGGGGATCGGGCTGGTGTACGGCGGCGCTAACGTCGGGCTGATGTGCACCATGGCTGATGCGGTCCTTGCGCACGGCGGCAGCGTCACCGGCGTCATCCCGCGACATCTGGCGTACCAGGACGTCACCCACCCGGGGCTGAGCCATCTGCATCTTGTCGACACCCATGCACGAACGGAAGCACAAGATGCAGTCGTTGGCGCAGGCCTATCTCACCCTGCCCGGCGGCTTCGGCACGCTCGAGGAGATCTTCGAAGCGCTCACATGGGCGCAAATCGAGTTACATGAGAAACCGATCGTCTTTCTGAACATCGACGGCTACTACGACTACCTGTTCAAGTTCCTGGACTTAGCGGTTACAAAGGGCCTGCTGGAGGGAAAAACCGCGCGCTGGCTCGCCAAGCGCCGACCGCCGAGTCGGCGCTGCAGATGATCAAGAAGGCCTGGGGCGAAGACGAGGAAGCCATGCTCCGGACGATACAACCCTACCAGCAGTCGAAGCCCTGACGGTGCGCCGAATCCGCCACGCCGTTGATCGTGGCGTCTGGCGGTCGCGCGTCAGGCGACGACGTCCAGAGCCGATTTCTGCGAGTCCCGGATCGGGATGATCTGATCGAAGCCGCTGATCCGGAAGACCTCCTCGATATGGTTCTGCATAGCGCAGAGGGCGATCTTCCCATTGCTCGCGCGCAGTGCTTTGGTGGCGATCAGGAGCACCCGCATACCGGAACTACTGATGAAGTTGAGACGGCTGAAATCGACAACCAGACACTGCTCGCCTCCACTGACGTATTTCATGACGATCGATTCAAACGAGTGGGCGTTCCCACTGTCCAACCGTCCAATGGGGAGTAGCACCAGCGCGTTATCGTGTCGTTCTTCCACAACTTCGATATCCATTGATTGATGTGCCTCGCGTCGACCGGCCGCGTCACCCGCCCACCGGCGTCAGATCGTGTTCCAGCGTCACCCGGTTCTTGCCGCCTACGAACTCGTAGCTCACGCGGTCGGCGGACGTCTTGACCAGATGCAACCCCAGGCCGCCCACAGCCCGCTCCTCGATCCCTGACGACACATCGGGGTTCGAGTCGACCGTTGGATCGAACTTCGTCCCGTTGTCCACCATCGTCAGGACCAGGGTCGTGTCGGTGACCCGCACGGTGACCTCGATTTTCGGATACGCGATCCTTTCGAAGCCGTAGGTCACGGCGTTGGTGATCAGTTCGTCGAGCGCCAAGTTGACCATGTAGATCTTTAGCTCTGGCAATTGGTTGGCGTCGCCGAACTCCTCCACCATCCGGGACAGACTGCGCACCGCCGACAATCGGGGCGACAGCGTAACGTGCAAGTCTTCAAACATCATCGGAGCGACCCTCACGTCGAACACTTACATTATACCTAGTAAGGCCATGGAAAGAAACAGTGCTCGGGCGACGACGCGACTGGATTCAGTGCCGGCGCAGTACCAAACAGGTCATGTCGTCGGCGGCCGCGGCCCCGGCTGAGAAGTCGGCGATTCTGCGCCAGACGTGGTCCACAATCTGCTCCGGCGAGCGCCCGGCCGCTCCGTCGAGTGTTGCATCGAGCCGGTCCTTGCCGAACAACTCGCCGCCGAGGTTCACCGCGTCGGTCAGACCGTCCGTATAGAGAAAGAGCGTCTCCCCCGTGTGCAACTCCTCGCGGCGCATGTTGTATTCGAAGTCGTCGATCACGCCCATCGCCAACCCGCCGGTCATTGGGGGCACGCGCCGGGAGCCGTCGGTCTGCATGACCACCGCCGGCTCATGGCCAGCGCAGACATACTCTACGACTCCTTTATCGAGATCGACCGTGGCAAGCACGCAGGTGAAGAACAGCCCCATCGGGTTCTCGTGGCACAGCCGGCGGTTGACTTCGGTGGCGATGGCGGCGATCCCGCTCATCCCGGAGGCCACCGAGGTGATCGCGCCTTGCGACGCCGCCATGAACAGGGCCGCCGGCACCCCCTTGCCGGAAACGTCGCCGACGGTGACGAAGAGCGTACCGGCGGTCAGCTCCCGCATGTCGACGAAATCGCCGCCCACCTGCTGCGCCGGCGTCATCCGCGCATAGGCCTCGAAGTCGCCGAACTTCACGTTCCCTTCACGCACCAGCGCGGCCTGGACCACCTTCGCCATCTCCAGGTCCTGCTCCATCGCTTCATGGGCGAGCTGTAGTCGCTGGTTGGTCGTCTGGAGCTCCAGGGTTCGCTTCGAGACCAGCATCTCGAGTTGTTCTTCGCGGGTGAAGACCTGCACCGCCATGTCGGAAAAGACCCGCGCTAGGCTACCGATCTCGTCGGTGCGCCGGATCACCGCCTCCATCGCACCGGTGTCCGGCTGCCTGCCCGCCTCCACCTGCTGTGCGGCGGCGGCGATAACCTCAATCGGATACGTCAGCCACCGCGTGCCTCGGAGCGCGGCGCCGGCGGCAAGGACGAGCAGCGCAAACGCGATCAGCGTCGTGTTCCGCGCTTCGGTAAGCACGGTGCTTGCAATGTCGTCCAGGCTGACGGCGATGGACAGGCCACCGATCGTGATCCCGCCAGTGTTGATGATCGGCGAGGCCACCCAGATGCCGCGGTCGGCGGGTGACAGGAGGCTCAGGCTGGCCGTACTGACGACGCGCCCCTGGTCCATCGCCTGCCCCACGACGCCCTCGGCGCGGTTCGCGAAGATGCCTGCAGCGTCCGCTGCGCCGACGCTTGCCTGCCCCGCGCGCGGCGCCGACGCCGCCAGGTCGCGATCGAGATTGACGACCCAGAGCGCCTCTAGATTCCGCGAGCGGACCAGCACGTCCGCCTCGCTCTGGTACACGGAATAAAGCAGGTTGCCCGAACTACCTTCAATCGGAATGCCGACCTGCACGACTCGCGGCGAGTCGGCGCTCGCGACCGTGACGTACTTGTAGACGGCGCCGTCCGGTACGCGCGGCGCCGTCGGATGATCCACGACCCGCGCCGATCTGTCCCAGAGCGGCGCCAGATCGCCGGCGTGCACCAAGCCGGCGGCGAGGGGCGTCGGCAGAGTGCTGTAGACCAGGGCCCCGCCCGGGTCTACGATACGAATCTCGCCGATGACAGTGGAGCCAACGATGCGCTGGAGCCGGCCGTCGATCTCCTCCGCCGCCCACCCGGCCTCCTCGGCGGCCGCGACGAAATAGTCCACGAGCGTCGCCTGTACCGCCATGTGCTGGCCGAGAATTCCCTCGATGACGGCGGAGACGTCGGCCCGTTGCGTCGCGTAGACGTTGGTCAGAATCTCCTGCTCGCCGAAGGCGATCGCGTTACCGACCTGCACGATCCGGGGCTTGTCGACACCGCCGACGCCGACGTACTTGTAGACCTGCTGATCGATCTCCCGCACCTGCGCTGGCTGCGTGATGACGTCATTGCCGTTGCGGGGCGCCGCGAGCAGGACGTAGAACTTCGACGCCTGCGGCTGCACCGTGGGATCGGGATCGAACCGAAACGGCACCGGCGCACCGGTGGCATCCCGGACGTTGGTGAGATAGGCGAACGCCTGCTCGTCGGTGATCCAGAACTCGTCGAGCACCGTAGTCGCCGTGACGGCCTCGAACGTCTCGATGATGCGCGCCGGGCGCTGCCCGGCCGCCTCGGCCGCCGCGACGAGATGTGCGGCGATGCGTGCCTGCGCCGCCATCTGGCCATCGAGCGTCGCGTCGAGCGTGCGCGCGACGTTGGCCAGCGAGATTTCGCCCATTTCGGCAAAGCTCGTCGACAGGATCTCCGCTAAGTGCACCGCGGCCGCTTCCGCCTCGTCGCGCAGGGCAATCGCGGAGTTGTAGAGCAGCGTGGCGGAGGTCGCCGTGATCGTGACGGCCAGGAGCACCGCGAGCGCGAGGAACACCCGGACCGCGAGGCGTACCCGCCTCCTCGCCCCGATGCCGGCGGACGGAATGGCCAGCGTATTGGTCGTGACACTGCTCATCTCGGGA